>NZ_JAJGAK010000007.1:2500-5478 GCF_020866925.1 Noviluteimonas lactosilytica | reverse complement strand
CGCGCAAAGAAAAAACCCCGCAGGTAACCCTGCGGGGTTTTGGTGTAAGGCCCTGGCGATGACCTACTCTTGCATGCGGATGCACACTACCATCGGCGCGGCTGCGTTTCACTTCCGAGTTCGGAATGGGATCGGGTGGTGCCACAGCGCTATTGTCACCAGGGAGAGGGTGGAGGGTCGCGGTCTGCGTGCATTCTTTTGGAATGCGGGCGCAGTCGCGCACACGCTCTCATGGGGTGGGACGTAGCGAGTCGTTTGCTTCTGTTCGAAGCCAGCTCTTACGAGCATGTGGGTCGAATGCCATCGACGTGTTGTCGAGGGTAAGGCCACTTGAGGTGATATGGTCAAGCCGCACGGATCATTAGTACGCGTTAGCTCAACGGATTGCTCCGCTTACACACCGCGCCTATCAACCACCTGGTCTTGATGGTTCCTTCAGGGGACTTGTGTCCCGGGAGATCTCATCTTGAGGCGCGCTTCCCGCTTAGATGCTTTCAGCGGTTATCGCTTCCGAACGTAGCTACCCGGCAATGCCACTGGCGTGACAACCGGAACACCAGGGGTTCGTCCACTCCGGTCCTCTCGTACTAGGAGCAGCCCCTCTCAAATCTCCAACGCCCACGACAGATAGGGACCGAACTGTCTCACGACGTTCTGAACCCAGCTCGCGTACCACTTTAAATGGCGAACAGCCATACCCTTGGGACCGACTACAGCCCCAGGATGTGATGAGCCGACATCGAGGTGCCAAACACCGCCGTCGATATGAACTCTTGGGCGGTATCAGCCTGTTATCCCCGGAGTACCTTTTATCCGTTGAGCGATGGCCCTTCCATACAGAACCACCGGATCACTAAGACCTACTTTCGTACCTGCTTGATCCGTCGATCTTGCAGTCAAGCACGCTTATGCCTTTGCACACAGTGCGCGATGTCCGACCGCGCTGAGCGTACCTTCGTGCTCCTCCGTTACACTTTGGGAGGAGACCGCCCCAGTCAAACTACCCACCATACACGGTCCCCGACCCGGATTACGGGCCCAGGTTAGAACGTCAAGCACATCAGGGTGGTATTTCAAGGTTGCCTCCACCGAAGCTAGCGCCTCGGTTTCACAGGCTCCCACCTATCCTACACAGACGAACTCAACGTTCAGTGTAAAGCTGTAGTAAAGGTTCACGGGGTCTTTCCGTCTTGCCGCGGGAACGCTGCATCTTCACAGCGATTTCAATTTCACTGAGTCTCGGGTGGAGACAGCGCCGCTGTCGTTACGCCATTCGTGCAGGTCGGAACTTACCCGACAAGGAATTTCGCTACCTTAGGACCGTTATAGTTACGGCCGCCGTTTACTGGGGCTTCGATCAAGAGCTTCGCCTTGCGGCTGACCCCATCAATTAACCTTCCAGCACCGGGCAGGCGTCACACCCTATACGTCCACTTTCGTGTTTGCAGAGTGCTGTGTTTTTGATAAACAGTCGCAGCGGCCTGGTTTCTGCGACCGCTCCCAGCTATAGCCCGCATGGGCCACCAGAAGCGGTGCACCTTCTCCCGAAGTTACGGTGCCATGTTGCCTAGTTCCTTCACCCGAGTTCTCTCAAGCGCCTGAGAATTCTCATCCTGCCCACCTGTGTCGGATTACGGTACGGTCTGCGTCAGCTGAAGCTTAGGGGCTTTTCCTGGAAGCGTGGGATCAGTGACTTCGGCCTAATGGCCTGGTCTCGCTGCTCGGCGTATGACCCTCCGGATTTGCCAAGAGGATCCGCCTACCTGCTTTCCCCGGGACAACCAACGCCCGGTACACCTACCCTTCTCCGTCCCCCCATCGCACTGACGCGAGGTGCTGGAATATTAACCAGCTTCCCATCGACTACGCATTTCTGCCTCGCCTTAGGGGCCGACTCACCCTGCGCCGATGAACGTTGCGCAAGGAAACCTTGGGCTTTCGGCGTGGAGGCTTTTCACCCCCATTATCGTTACTCATGTCAGCATTCGCACTTCCGATACCTCCAGCGGACTTCTCAATCCACCTTCATCGGCTTACGGAACGCTCCTCTACCGCGCACATTGCTGTGCACCCCAAGCTTCGGTTTATCGCTTAGCCCCGTTAAATCTTCCGCGCAGACCGACTCGACCAGTGAGCTATTACGCTTTCTTTAAAGGGTGGCTGCTTCTAAGCCAACCTCCTGGCTGTCTGTGCCTTTCCACATCGTTCACCACTGAGCGATAAATTTGGGACCTTAGCTGTGGGTCTGGGTTGTTTCCCTTTTCACGACGGACGTTAGCACCCGCCGTGTGTCTCCCGGATAGTACGTGCTGGTATTCGGAGTTTGCCATGGTTTGGTAAGTCGCAATGACCCCCTAGCCATAACAGTGCTCTACCCCCAGCAGTATTCGTCCGAGGCGCTACCTAAATAGCTTTCGAGGAGAACCAGCTATCTCCGGGTTCGATTAGCTTTTCACTCCTAATCACACCTCATCCCCTACCTTTGCAACGGGAGTGGGTTCGGGCCTCCAGTTGATGTTACTCAACCTTCACCCTGGGCATGACTAGATCACCCGGTTTCGGGTCTACTGCCTGCGACTATGCGCCCTTATCAGACTCGGTTTCCCTTCGCCTCCCCTATACGGTTAAGCTCGCCACAAACAGTAAGTCGCTGACCCATTATACAAAAGGTACGCCGTCACCCTTGCGGGCTCCGACTGCTTGTACGCACACGGTTTCAGGATCTATTTCACTCCCTTCACCAGGGTTCTTTTCGCCTTTCCCTCACGGTACTGGTTCACTATCGGTCGGTCAGGAGTATTTAGCCTTGGAGGATGGTCCCCCCATGTTCAGACAGGGTTTCACGTGCCCCGCCCTACTCAATTTCATCCGCACGGCCCTTTCGCATACAGGGCTGTCACCATCTACGGCCACGCTTCCCAGCGTGTTCTGCTAAAACCGTACGGACTTTTGGGCTAGTCCCCGTTCGCTCGTCGCTA
>NZ_JAJGAK010000006.1 GCF_020866925.1 Noviluteimonas lactosilytica | reverse complement strand
GCGTAAAAGACGCGCGGGTTCGCTTGTCCGCTTCAGCTCATCGCGAAAGGTCCCGCGGCCGCTCATAAGGCGCGCGCTCAAACGTCCCCTTCTGGCCGAAAGCGGACATTCCTAACAGCCATCCAACGACAAGATGCACGTCGGGGACAACGGTCCTGGCTAGTGACGTGTGAAAGGGATTCGGGATGCCCGCACGTCGATTTCGCGGCCTGTCTGGCGAACGAGCTGAGTTACGGCCTTGAATCGCGATTCGAGGCGGGGCCCGGGGCCAACCACTACCCATTCGATGCAATCCAAGACATCGAATCGATCAATAGGACTCTTGATGTATGGAACGACGAGACCATTGCGATTGAAGTAGTGGACGGGTTGGCAGCCTTCGCCAGCAGGAACGTACTGTGTAAGACTGAGGCGCGTTTCACGCTCCTCTGCGAAGTGCGCATTCTTTGTGTGCGCCAAGTACGTCAGGTACGACTCTAGCGGCCCCCCGACGGGAGTCCGTCTTCCTGTCCTTGGATCCGGTTCCGCTGGCTGCGGCTTCGATTGCCCAGGTCCATCGCGCGTGCCTCGCCGACGGACGCGAGGTGGTCGTCAAGGTGCGGCGCCCAGGAATCGGGCCACTGATCGAAAGCGATCTCCGCCTTCTGCAGTTCGCCGCAAGGCACATGGAATTGCGGTTCCCGCAACTCCGGCGCTTCCACCCAGCGAGCGTGGTGCGGCAGTTCAAGGCCTCGGTGACACGTGAACTCGACCTGGCAGCCGAGTGTCGCCATGCCGAGCGCATCTCCGCCAACTTCCTCGATGACCCTCGACTCTACGTTCCGGAAGTGCACTGGGCCTACACGAGCGAGCGCATGAACGTGCAGGATTTCGTCGACGGCATCCCGGCAGGCGACCTCGCTGCCCTGGATGCCGCGGGAATCGATCGTCCGCGTATTGCACGCTCCGGGGCGCAACTTGTGTTGCGGATGCTCTTGCGCGACGGGTTCTTCCACGCGGATCCGCACGCGGGCAATGTGTTCGTGATGGCCGACGGCCGAATCGCATTGATCGACTTCGGCATGGTCGGACGCTTGACGGACACGCGTCGGGCGGAAGTCGTGCGACTGCTCTTCGGCCTGGTGGAACGCGACACCAAACGTGTGAAGGAGGTACTGCTGGATTGGGCAAGCGGTTTGGAGCCTGATAACGGGGGCTTGGGCGACGATATCGATGCATTCGTCGACCGCTACCACGACGTTCCGCTGGGTCAGCTCAACCTCGCGGCGATGTTGCTGGATGTCACGGTGCTGCTGCGCGTGCATCGCTTGTCGTTGCCGCCCGACCTCGCGGTGCTGATCAAGACCTGCATCACCTTGGAAGGACTGGGGCGCAGCCTGGATCCCGGATTTGACATGGCGCGACAGGCCAGGCCGTTCCTGCGTCGCGCGCTTGCCGCGCAGTACGCGCCTGGCCAGTTGACCCGGCGTGCGGCCCACGTGGCGGATGATGCGTTGCGCCTGATGGCCTCAGCCCCGCGCGATCTGCTCCAACTTCTTCGTGCGATTCGCAACGGTCGGGCGAACCTGCACGTGGAAATTGACGAGATGCGCGGGTTCAGCACGCAGATCAGCCACGCCGCCAACCGGTTGGCGGGGAGCATGGTAATCGCGGCCCTCATCATCGGCTCGTCCATTGCAATGACAGTCGAGGGTGGGCCGACTTTGCTGGGTCTTCCCCTGTTCGGCTTGCTCGGATTCCTGGGCGCTTCGCTCGCCGGAACTTGGTTGCTCTGGTGGATCCTCCGCAGCGGCGGAGGACGCTGACCATTTGATCAAAGTCAACGAATGCATGACGCATGTCGATAGGCTCGTCCCAAGTCCGATGCCGCCTTTGAACGCGACCGCGCGCTACTACCTGCTGCCCCAACGCGGAGGTGTCTGATGACACGCGTGCTTGCAACCATCGCATCGTGCCTGCTCTTGGCCGGTTGCGCCTCCACGCCCGTGGTCCATGAAGACCATGACCCAGAGGTCAATTTCGACTCATTGTCCAGCTACGCATGGCGGGAGGAGCCGCAAACGCATTCGCCGCTCGTCCGCCAGCGGTTGGTGGCGGCCATCGATGCGCAACTGCAGGGTAAGGGATGGCGGAAGGTGGCCGAAGACGAGGCCGGTACGGTCCTCGCCGTGCATGTCGCCACTCACGAGGAGCAGACGATCGACACGTTCTACAGCGACCCTGCCTGGGGCGGATGGAGTTGGTACGGCGTGCAGGGCCCGCGGGGAGGTTACGCATCAACCCGCGTGACGACCTACACGATCGGCACGCTCGTGATCGACATGTTCGACACACGCACGCAACGCGCCATCTGGCGTGCAACGGCCGAAGGCTCCGTCCCGGAAACGCCCGAGAAGATCAACGCGGCGATTGATGCGACGATCCCAAGGATGTTCGTAAACTTCCCGCCCCGACGGACTGACTGAGGCGTCTGCACATGACGCACCGCGAATGGCATCGCTCCCAGCGGATAGGCTGGTTGCGGGCAGCAGTGCTGGGCGCCAACGATGGGGTGATCTCGACGGCGAGCCTGATGGTCGGCGTTGCCGCGACCGGGTCGTCGACTTCTTCCGTGTTGACGGTGGGCATCGCCGGTCTGGCGGCCGGCGCGATGTCGATGGCTGCCGGGGAATACGTCTCCGTGCAATCGCAGGTAGATGTCGAGCGCGCGGACATCGCCAGGGAAACGCGGGAGCTCGCGACTCAGCCGGAAACCGAACACGCGGAGCTGGCCGCGATCTATCGCGCGCGTGGCCTAGACCTTGACTTGGCGCGACGTGTGGCAGACCAGTTGATGGCGCACGACGCCCTTGGCGCGCACGTACGCGACGAACTGGGCATTACGGAAATGCTCCGGGCGCGGCCCTTCCAGGCCGCGATGGCGTCCGCCGCGTCGTTCGCAGCAGGCGCGATCATCCCCGTGGTGGCCACATTGCTGTCGCCGGGCCGATCGTCCATCCCCATCGTCGCCGCGACGATGGTCGCGCTGCTCGTGCTCGGCGGCCTTGCGGCGTTTGCTGGCGGTTCGCAGGTAACAAGGGGTGCGGCGCGCGTCGCGACATGGGGTGCTTTGGCGATGGCGTTCACCGCGCTGATCGGCCGCCTGTTCGGACACGTCACGCTGTAGCGCAGCCGCGATCGTGAATCGCGGCGAGTGCTCAGATGGGCTTCCACCGCACTTCCGTCGCAGCGGGTTCTTGCCGCGGGGTATGTGCGCGGGCGCTCAGGTAATCGGCCACGACAACGGCCAGCACCAGCAACAGCCACAGTGCACCCAGTATCGATCGCGTCCGGGGCTTCATCGCTACACCATCCTTCGCAGCAACCCGTCACGCCTGACCAATTGATGCCAGAGGGCGGCAATGATGTGCAGGCCGATCACGCCGTAGAAGACGTTGCCGATCACTTCGTGTAATTCGTGGAGTACGTCGCCAGCGCCGGTCTGCATGCCGATGGGCGGCGACAGCACCCATGCGGTGAAGGGAATAGGAAGCGGATCGCCGTCGGCCCACAACGACAGGATGCCGAGCGTGGGTTGGACGACCAGGAACGTCAGGAGTGCGAGGTGGATCGTAAGTGCGGCAAGGCGTTCGGCGCGCGAGGCGGGCGTCATCGCAAGCCCCGCGGCGCGTCGCATGCGTAGCCCGAGCACGTGCAGCGGGAACAGGACCAGCAGGAGGAGGCCAGCGAGCACGTGCACGTTCGCGCCGGTATTCGACGGACCGATGTGTTCGGCTGCGTCGCCCGTCAGATACGCGGCGAGCACCAGTGCGACGCTCGACCAATGCACGCAGCGAACGAGGAGTGGATATCGCTTTGATGGTGTGCTCATGGGCATTCCTGCCGTTGTCGGTCATAGTTCAATCGGGTGCGGCGAGGGATACCCGGTCCAGCTGCTCCGGCGCGCGCACGCGCCAACCCAGTTCGCGCTTGATCCTCGCGCGCAGGGCGTCGGCGGCATCGGGTTCGCCGTGCGTCACGAATGTCATGCGGGGCGGCCTGGGCGCGCCGGACATCCAGCGCATCAGTTCATCGCCGTCGGCGTGCCCGGAAAACGACTGAAGCGCGACGATTTCCGCGTCGATGCGAATCTCGCGACCGAACAGGCGCACTGTGCTCGCGCCCGCGAGCAGGGCGGCGCCTCGCGTGCCGCCGGCTTGGAACCCCGACAGCACGATCGCGTTGCGCGGATCTCCGCCGAATGCTTCCAGGTGATGCAAGACGCGGCCGCCGGTGAGCATGCCGCTGGCGGACAGGATGATCATCGGGCCATGTCCGCGGTTGAGCGCCTTCGATTCCTCCGCCGTATGCACCATAGTCGCCAGGCCTTGCATCGCGCGGCACTCCGCTTCCGATGCGGAGTGCAGGTCGCGATGGCGCAAGTAGATGTCGGTGGCATCGATCGCCATCGGACTGTTGAGGTAGACCGGGACGGACGGGATTTCGCCGCGCGCCCGCAGGCGCGCAATCTGTAGCAGTACGCCCTGCGCGCGCCCAATCGCGAATGCGGGCACGACCATCACGCCGCCACGCCCCGCGACGCGGCGGATCGCGGCACCAAGTTCTGCATCCTGATCGATCCGTGGGTGCTGCCGGTTGCCGTACGTGGATTCGGTGACGAGGATGTCCGACCCTTCGTAAGGGTGTGGCGGGCGCATGAGGACGTCGTTCGGTCGCCCTAGGTCGCCGGTGAAATGGATCGACGTGCCGGAGACGCCCACGTGGACTTGCGCCGCACCCAGCAGGTGGCCCGCGGGAATGAAACGCGCGGCAATGCCCTCGCCCAGGCCGATGTCCTGGTCGAAGCCATGCGGCTGGAAGTGCCGGAGCGCGGCGTTGGCATCCGCGGTGGTGTAGAGCGGGGCCGGATCGGCGTGTCGCGAGAAGCCTTTCGCCTTGGCGTACTTCGCTTCCTCTTCCAGCAGGTGCGCACTGTCGGGCAGCAGCAGGCCGCAAAGGTCGCGCGTGGCCTGGGTGCAATGGATGCGCCCGCGGAAGCCATTGCGCACGAGCGCGGGCAGATACCCCGAATGGTCGAGGTGTGCATGCGTCAGGACTACGCCGTCAATGCTGGCGGGCGGCACGGGAAACCGCGCGCGGTTACGGTCGCGCAAATGCTTGTAGCCCTGGAACAAGCCGCAATCCACGAGGATCCGACGGCCGTTGGCTTCCAAGAGGTAACGCGAACCCGTGACGGTTCCGGCGGCGCCAAGAAATTGGAGGGTGGCATCGGCCATGCGGATCTCCGGGAACACGCGCCCATGGGACCAGCGATGGCGTCCCGCTCCATTGACCTTGATCAACATCCGTTGTTTTTGGCCGCGCATGCTGTGCGCACCCCCTGCGGAGGCGCGAGCCATGATCCGGGATCTGCTTGTTCCCATCACGCGTGCGACGACGGACGATGCGGTGGTTGCGTTCGCGGAGAAGCTCGCGATCGCGTACTCGGCAAAGCTGATCGTGTCGATTCCTGCCGCCGTGCCTGCGGTGATGGCCGCGCCTTGGGGCTTCGCGCCGGGCGCTGTGCTCGTCGAGGTGCTGGAAGGCGTTGAGCAGGAAGCGATGCGTCATGCCGAACGGCTGCGCGCGCATCTGGCGAAATCCGAAGCGTCGGTGGACGTCCGCGTGGACCGAACGCGCATTTTCGATCCCGCCGAAGCGCTGACCATGCAGGCCCGTTACGCGGATCTCGCCGTGCTTGCGCGACCCACGGGCGACGATGCCGCGATCACGCATGCGTTCTTCGACGCCTTTCTTTTCGGCTCCGGCCGGCCGCTGCTGACGGTGCCGGTGGACAAGCCCGCGGCGCGAGAGAGTCGGTTCCAGAAGATAATGCTGGCATGGAAGCCGACGCGCGAATCCGCGCGTGCGATCCACGACGCAATCGCACTGTTCGAGCCGACGGACGTCGAAGTGCTGATTGTGGATCCCGAAATCGGTGATCTCTGGCACGGAGATGAACCAGGCGCGGACATCGGGGCACATCTCGCCGAGCATGGCCTGCGTGTCAACGTGAGTCGTCGTCCCGCGGGATCGATGAGCGTGGCGACCACCGTCCTCCTGCACGCTGCAGAAAACGACGTCGACTTGATCGTCGCCGGCGGCTACGGGCACACGCGCATGCGCGAATGGGTGCTCGGCGGTGCGACGCGGGAGCTTCTTGAGGGCATGGATAAGCCCGTATTGTTCTCGCACTGAGCGACCGGCCGTGTGCGGGGCGCCATCTTTGCCAGAAGATCAGTCGCGCGACCTGGCGCTCTTCATCCGCGTGCTCCGGGAAGTGTTCGATCACGAGCCTTGGCGCGATGTCGAACCGTGCGCACGACGGGCATGGATGCAGATCGCCTTGATCACTGGCGTGGAATGGGAGCAGGTGCGAGAACGCGTACACCGCGGTTGGCAGGTGCACTGATTGCGACGTCGGTTTGGGTCCGTCGTCGGTGGGATGTCAGTCCAGTTTCAACTCGTGGATGACCTGGGACGCGTCGTCCGGATCGGGGTGGCGGGAGAAGCCCAAGTCGCCGGCGAGGTCGGCCATGCGGATGTTCTCCGCGAGGTCGATCGAGCGCATGACGCGAATTCCCCTTGCGCGCGCGACTTCGATCAGCCGGCGCATCAACAACGTGCCGAGACCCTTGTTCTGCCACTCATCGTCGACGACGACGGCGCATTCGCAGCGCTGGTGATCCTTGTCGGCGGAGAAGCGGCTGACACCGATGATCTTGTCGTGGGCGTCTTCTGCCACCACCGCGCAGAAGGCGACTTCGCGTTCCGGGTCGAGACGAGTGAGGCTGTCGAGCAGTCGCTCGCTGGGATGCCGCACGAACCCGAGAAACCGATAGCGACAGGTTTCGGCCGACAATTGCTCGATGAACGCACGTTCGGCGTCCCGATCGGTGGGAACCAGCGGGCGAATCACTACGTGCGTGCGGTCGCGCAAGACCTCCGACCAGCGGGGGACATCCGTGAGCTGCTCCATGGGGGTTCTCCGCGTCGGGTGGGTCCATGGTCGATCGGCAACGAAGCCAGTGATTTGATGTAGGTCAATGGAAACGCTGGATCGATCAGCGGGCCGTGTAGCCACCATCGATGACGAGCTCGGCGCCCGTCATGAACTTCGACTCGTCCGACGCCAGGTACACGATGCCCCACGCGATGTCGTCTGGTTCGCCCATGTGGCCGAGCGGATGCAGTGCGCCGACTTCCTGACGCGCGGCGGCAAGGTCGGTGGCGCCCGAGTCGCGCAGGTGGTGCTCGACCATTGGCGTCCAGATGTAACCCGGGTGGACCGAGTTCACGCGGATGCGATCCGTCGCATACAACAGCGCGTCGGTGCGGGTCATCAGCGTGACCGCACCCTTCGATGCGTGGTACGGCGGCACATCGGGTGCACCCACCAGGCCGTAGATCGACGACAGGTTGACGATGCTTCCGCTGCCAGCGCGACGCATATGGCGGATGACATGCTTGGTGCAGAAAAACACGCCCTTGACGTTGACCGCCTGCACGGCATCCCACTCCGCTTCGGTGATTTCGTGGGTCGGCTTGTTGGCACCGGCGATGCCGGCGTTGTTCACGAGCACGTCGATGCCGCCCCACGTGTCCGCCACGCCGTCCATCGCGCTTTTCACGCTGTTCTCGCTGGTGACGTCCACGCGCCAGTAGCGCGCGTCGGCGCCAGCGGCATGCAAGCTGTCGGCGAGTCGGCGACCGTCGTCGTCGCGAAGATCGAACAGCGCCACGCGCGCGCCTTCTTCCGCCAGCCGGCGCGCGGTCGCCGCGCCGATGCCCAGTGCGGCCCCGGTCACGATGCAGGTCTTTCCCTTGACGCGGTTCATGGCCGGGCTCCTTCGGGGCGATACTGCGATTGAAGCGCAGTGCGTGGACGCGTTGTTGATCGAAGTCAATCGCGCATGCACCAGGGCCGAATCACCATCGCGACCACGAATGGAATCGCCAACGCGACGAACCACCACGGCCAAGGCGGCGGCGCGAAGGACAGCCATTGCGCGGCAGGAGGCACGCGCGTGACCACGATGAGCACCGCCAGCGCCGCGACGACGGCGATCCTGAATTGGCGAGAGGGCGCGAGCGCCGCATGCAACAGCGAGCGGCCGGCGCGGTAGGTGAGCATCAGCGCGACGTTGCCTGCGACCAGCGCGGTGAAGTCGAGCGCGGGCACCTGCTGGTCAGGCAGGCCGGCGCGACGCGCGAAGAAGTCGGTCAACAGCAGGGGCAGGAACATCGCCAATCCCTGCAGCGCAGTCGTCGCGAAATCGCGCGGGCCCAGGATGGGTTGCGAGGCGGGGCGGGGCGGCCGGCGCATGAGATCCGGATGCGCCGGCTCGGCTTCGAACACGATCGAACACACCGGATCGATGATGAGCTGCAGCAGGACCACGTGGAGCGGATACAACACGGGCGGCACGCCGAGGAAGGCAGGCAACAGCGCCAGGCAGGTGATGGGCACGTGCACCGCCATGATGTAACGCACGGCCGCGTGCAGGTTGTCGTAGATGCGCCGGCCTTCGGCGACGGCGTGCACGAGGGACGTGAAGTCATCGTCGACCAGCACGATCGATGCGGATTCGCGTGCCACGTCCGTTCCGCGCTTGCCCATGGCCACGCCCACGTGCGCCGCCGCCAGGGCCGGTGCATCGTTGACGCCATCGCCGGTCATCGCGACGACTTCGCCCTGCTGCTGGAGCAGCGTCACCAGCCTCAACTTGTGCTCGGGTTTGACGCGTGCGAACACATCCGTGTCGCGCAGGGCCGCGGGCGCCGCTGCGGGATCGGCATCAGCGAAGACCTCGCCGGGCGACACCCTCGCTGTGCATTCGAGGCCGGCTTGTTCGGCGATGGTTTGCGCGGTGGCCGCGTGGTCTCCCGTCAGCATCACTACACGGATGCCTGCTGCGCGGGCCTGTGCGACTGCGGCGGGTACGCCATCGCGCAGCGGATCGACGAAGGCGATCAATCCGCCCCATCGGAGAGGCGATGCCTCCGGTGATTCCGGAGGCGTTTCGACGCGCGCGGCGGCGACGCCGAGCACGCGCAGGCCGCGTCGGGCCATCCGCGCCACGCTTGCTTCGATCACGGCGACTTTGTGCGTGGGAAGCCGGCAGGCCGCGGCCACCGCTTCCGGCGCGCCCTTGACGACTACGAACGTCTGCCCGTCGCCGCGCCACGCCATGCCGACACTGCGCCGTGCCGGGGTGAACGGATATTCGCGAACCGGCGTCCACGCATCACATTGCGTCTGCGCCGCCGCACGTAACGCGAGATCCATCGGATCCAGGGAATGGAGCGGGGCCGCGAGGGCGGCGGCGGCAAGCAACGGCAGCGCGGCATCAGCCTGCTCGTCGCTGACATTGTCCACACGCATCCGGTTCTCGGTCAGCGTCCCCGTCTTGTCGGTGCACAGCACGGTCACCGAGCCGAGCGCTTCGATGGCGGCGGGGCGGCGCACCAGGACCGCGCGACGCGACATGCGCCACGCGCCAAGGGCGAGATACACAGTGACCACGACGGGAAACTCTTCGGGGATCGTCGCGATCGCGAGCGTGATTCCGCTCAACAGGGCATCTAATGCATCGGTGCCTTGGGCGAATAACGCGGCGGCCATCAGTACGCACGAAAACATCGACAACAACGCGAACAGACGCGCCAGCCGGCGCATCTGTAGCTGCAATGGCGTCGGAGGTGCACGGACATCGCGCAATGCGACGCCGATCCTCCCGAATTCGGTGCGCGTGCCGGTGGCCGTCACCTCGCCACGCCCGCTGCCGCGCACGACCATCGTGCCTGCCCACAGGCGCATGTCATCGCCGGCGCGGATGGATTTCCGGATCGGCATTGATTCCCCGGTGAGCAACGACTCGTCGACCAGCAAGTCGACAGCCTCGATCACCGACGCGTCGGCCGGCAAGCGATCGCCTGCTTCCACCAACAGCACGTCGCCGACGACGACTTCGCGGGATGCGATCAACACAGGCGCGCCGTCGCGCAGCACGCGCGCGGATGGCGACGCTTGCTCCCGCAGTGCGCGCAACGCATGTTCCGCCCGATACTCCTGGAGGATGGTCAGCGCCACCACGGCCAGGATCGACAGCAACAACAGGATGGCATCACGCGGCTCGCCCAACGCCAGGTAGATGGCGCCTGCCGCGACAAGGAGAAGCAGCATGGGCTCGCGCATCGCGTGCAATGCGATGCGCAGTGGCGAGCGCTGTTCCGAATCGGGCAACGCGTTGGGGCCGTCGCGGGCCAGTCTGCGCATTGCCTCATCGCCAGCCAGTCCGATCTCAGCGCGGGCTGGACCGATCCGGCTCACCGCGGTTGGCCGGTGTTCGCGTCGGACTTCGAGAACGCGATGTAATACCTGGCGATCTCGATCAGCTCGTCGTTGCTGGCCACGCGGACGGACGGTTGCTGCAAAGTCCAGGCGCGCATGTCCATGCGCACGATCAACCCGCGCCATTCATCTTCCGAATGGATCGTCGGGGGCGGGGGCGCATGACATTGCCCGCAGTAGGAAACGACCAAGCGCGAGCGACGTGAGCCGACCTCCGGCAGGTTCGCGTCGCTGCTCCTGCGCATCCACGGCTGCGCGAACCGCGTCATGGCGCGGTTCGGCGCAGGGTGATTGATCCCGACGCTGACCGCAGCAACGGACAATGCGAGCAACGAGAGGAGTGCCTTGGTCATGCGATTCGCATGCTGCCGGTTTCCACGAAGCGTGCGTGCCAAGACAACGCTTCCCGCAACAGGTGGGGCGTGTGCTTGCCGAAGCTGTTGCGGCAAGCGCGATCGAAGTAATCCTCGAGCATGCTGCGGTACGATGGGTGCGCACACTTGGCAATGATGTCGCGCGCGCGCTGCCGGGGCGATAACCCGCGCAGGTCGGCGAGCCCTTGCTCGGTCACGACGATCATCGTGTCGTGTTCGGTGTGGTCCACGTGACTGGCCATCGGAACGATCGTGGACACGCCGCCCTGTTTCGCGGTGCTCGGGGCCATGAAGATCGAGAGGAAGGCGTTGCGGGCGAAGTCGCCGCTGCCGCCGATGCCGTTCATGATGCGGCTGCCTGCGACATGGGTCGAATTGACGTTGCCGTAGATGTCGGTCTCGAGCATCCCGTTCATCGCGATGCAGCCCAGACGGCGGATCAGTTCGGGATGGTTCGAGATCTCCTGCGGCCGCAGGACGATGCAACGGCGATAGAAGTCGATGTGCTCGAAGAACTCCGCGGTCCCCGTACCGCTGAGCGACAACGCAGTTGCCGACGCAAAGCGCAGCACGCCATCTCGCAGCAGCCGCAGCATGTTGTCCTGGATGACCTCCGTCCACGCTTCCAAGTTCTGGTAGCCGCTTGCGGCGATGCCTGCGAGCACGGCGTTGGCGATGTTCCCCACGCCCGACTGCAGTGGGAGCAGGCGTGGCGTGAGGCGGCGTCGCGCGACTTCGTGTTCGATGAATTCAAGCAGGTGGCCGGCGATGCGCTGCGAACAGTCATCGGGTGGCGAGAACGGCGAATTGCGATCGTGCGCGTCGGTTTCCACGACGGCGACCACCTTGTCCGGATCGACCAGCAGATAGCGCTCACCGATACGGTCTTCGACGCGGACCAGCGGGATCGGCTTGCGGTCCGGGGGCAGCGCGGTGCCGTAATAGACATCGTGCATGCCATCGAGCGCCAGCGGCTGCCAGCGATTGACCTCGAGGATGACCTTGCCTGCGCGTTCGAGCCACGTCCTGTTGTTGCCGATCGAGGAGGTCGGCAGAAGGCGGCCATCCGGGAGGATGGCAGCGATTTCGACGACGGCGACATCGATGTCGCCGAAGAAACCGAACCACGTGTGCTGCGCAACGTGGCTGAGGTGGATGTCGAGGTAATCGATCTGTCCCGCGTTGATGCGGTCCCGAACGGTGGGATCCGACTGGTAAGGCAGACGCAGCTCCATGCCTTCCACTTTCGCCAACGCGCCATCGAGCTCGGGCGCCGTCGATGCCCCGGTCAGCAGGCGAACGCGAAACGGATCGCCCCGTGCGTGCGCCTGTTGGATGCGCGCCGCCAGTGCCTGTGGCACGCATTTCGGGTAACCCGCGCCAGTAAAGCCGCTCATGCACACGGTGTCGCCGTGGCGAATGACGGCGGCCGCCTGGTCGGCAGGCATCAATCGTTGGCGCATGCCGGCATGCTGGATGCGATCGTCCATGAACGACAGGCTCGACGATCCGCCGGGGCCGCATGTTGATTTCGGTCAAGGCGAAGCAGTGCTGGCGGGTGTAGCGTCAAATGCACACACGGTCCGCCACAGCCGCCATGCATGTCTATTTCGTCATCATGATCGCGTACGTCATCGTGCTCTTCGCCGTGAGTCCCGAGGCGCGCGTTACGAAACGTTACAAATCGATGCACGCACGTCATCGCCGAGTTGCGTGACGAGCGGAGGATCGCGGGCGTCTCCCACGGAGCAGCCGCGATGACCTCCTCCGAATTGCCGGCGACACTCGCCTCGCTGCCCTTCACGCGCATCCGTGTTCCCGCGCGCGGATGGGTCTTCCATGCCGGCCAACCGCATCCAGGTCTCTACTATGTACATGCTGGTTTCCTGAAGACCTTCAGCGGGAGCGAGGACGGCCGCGAGCGGATCTGTGGATTCCCGATGCGCGGCGATTGGCTCGGCCTGGAGTCGCTGGGCAGTGAATGTCATGTCTCAGACTGCACCGCCTTGGATGCAAGCGAAGTCTGGCACTTTCCGCGATCAGTGCTCGAAGACAATGCCGTAGCGGCGACGCTTGCCAATCTGTGCGCACGTCAATTGCGCGATCACAACGCCTGGGCGCTGGCGATCTGCTCGCTGTGCGCAGAGCGTCGAGTGGTCGAGTTCCTCGAGGCGCTCGGCCGTCGCCACGCGTCGCTGGGTTGCAGCGCGAACCGCTTCCGGCTGCGAATGACGCGCGCGGAAATGGGCAACTTCCTCGGCCTGAAGATCGAAACCGTGGCGCGGACGCTCACGAAGTTGCAGGCAATGGGCGTGGTCGACGTGGACCGTCGCGAGATCATGTTGCTGTCGAAGATCGACGACACCGCGAGAGCGCCGCAGCCAGTTGTTCGCGATCGTAGGGCTTCGGCAGGATTTCGTATGGCTGCTCCCCCTCCAGCCCATGCGCATGCCCCGATGTGACCACCACGCCGATTGCGGGCCAGCGCTCGCGCACGAGCGCCGCGAGGGCCGCACCATCCGGGCCGCCGCCCAGCATGAGATCGCTGAAGACCACGTCGAAAGCGCCACGGTCGCGTGCAAGTTGCGCGACTGCCGCATCGTAGTCCGGCACGGCGACAATGTCGTAACCAAGCGAGCGAACGAAAGCGGACGCTATCGCGCGTACTTCCGCGTCGTCTTCCACGATCAGCGCTCTCGCGGCGTGTGCCGATGCCACGGGCACGCCTGAAGATGGCCGATGTGCGAGCACCTCGCGCGCGACGGGTAGATACAGGCTGACGCGCGTGCCGACGCCGGCGGTGCTGTCGATCGTCATGCCGCCGCCGCTCTGTTGCACGAATCCGTACACCATGCTGAGTCCGAGGCCGCTGCCGCGTCCGCCCTTGGTAGTGAAGAAGGGCTCGATGGCACGCGCGACGATATCGGGCGGCATGCCGGTGCCGGTGTCCGCGACCGAATATGCGATGTAATGGGCGGGCGCTAGCCCGGCAAGCGTTCCGCCGGGCGGTACCCAGTGTTCCTTGACACTCAGCGTGATCGACCCACCGTCGGGCATCGCGTCGCGCGCGTTCAACGCCAGGTTGACCAGTGCAGAATCCAGTTGCCCGGCATCGGCGAAAGTGGGAGGCAGCCCCATCGGCACGATCACATCCAACTGCACGTTGTCTGACAACGTGCGCTGCAGGAGCACGCGGATGTCTTCCAGCAAACGCGCCGCATCTATCGCTGCCGGCCGCAACTGTTTGCGCCGCCCGAAGGACAACAGCTTGTCCGTGAGGTCCGCGCCCCTTCGCGCGGCGCGCAGCGCGCTTTCGATGAGGGCGTTCGATCCGGGCGTGCCGTCGTGTTCGGCAGCCAGTAATTGCAGTGACCCCGACATCACGGTTAGCAGATTGTTGAAGTCGTGTGCGATTCCGCCGGTCAACTGACCTAGCGAATCCAGCCGCTGCGCGTGCGCGAGTTGCGCTTCGGTTCGGCTTCGCTGCAGCACGGCGGACACCAAGGTCGCGGAAGATTGCAGGAGGTGTTGTGCGTCGTGGTCAAAGCGGGAAGGCTCAACCGACCATGCGATCAGCGCGCCCGTCAGGTTGTTCCGATCCAGGAGGGGTGCGAGTGCGCAGGCGCGACATCCCGCGACCGCGCTCACCAGGCCGATCGTATGACGATCGCCATTGTCCAGGTTGAATACGCGAAACTCGTGCGTAACGAAGCGCGAAGGTAAACCTGCGTCGATTTCGTGCCCGGCGCCGCTGGAACTGCTTACCCAGCGCGGACCCTCGTTGGCGCCACGTAGCCACAAGGCGACGTGCACGCCTTCGTCGAAGGACTCGGAAAGCACGTGTGGCAGGCGTTCGAGGAAGGCGTCTGGTGAGCGCGCTTCCAACGCCTCCTGCCCGAGATCGGCGATCACGCGATCGTAGCGAGCGCGTTCCAGTGCCTGCCGCGCGCGCAAGGTTTCGGAGATGTCGCGCACTGACGCAAGGAACTGTTCGAACTCGCCCGCTGCTGCCAACGGCGCCAGTGCGATCTCGACGGGAAACTGTTCGCCATTCCTGCGTTGCCCCACGAGCGCCATGCCGCCGGCGCCCATGGGGCGCACGCGGGGCGCGGCCGCGTAAGCCATGCGATGTTCGCGATGGCGTCCTCGGGCGGTCTCGGGCATGAGTGCTTCCACGGCGAGTCCCACCAGACTGCCCTCGGAATGTCCGAACAGGCGGTGCGCGTTGGCGTTGGCCCGCAGGATGCGCCCCTCCGCGTCGACGATGAGGAGGGCGTCGGGGAGCGCCTCGAAGAGACCCGTGTCCATCGGTCAGCTCGCGGGGGCGACGGGGGCCGTCAGTACGTAGCCGACTCCCCGGACCGACTTGATGATGCGCGGATTCTCGGGGTCGGCTTCGATCTTGCGGCGCAACCTGCCGATCTGGACATCGATCGAGCGATCGTACGGCCCGGCGTCGTGCCCGTGGAGCGCCTGCATCAGCACGTCGCGCGAGAACACATGTCCGGGCTTTTCCGCGAGAGCAGACAATAGGTCGAATTCACCGGAGGACAGCGGGATGTCCACGCCGTCCGCGCGCACCAAGCGGCGCGTGTCGCGCTCGAGGCGCATCTTGTCGATGCGAAGGGCGTTGCCCGCGCCGACAAGCACTTTGCTGGTCGTCCTGTCGGCACGCCGCAGGACGGAGCGAACTCGCGCAAGTAGTTCGCGGAAATCGAAGGGCTTGGTGACATAGTCGTCCGCGCCCAGTTCAAGACCGACGATGCGGTCGACCGCATCGCCACGCCCGCTGACGATGATCACGGGACCGCCCCATTGCGTCTGCAACTTCCGGAGGATGCTGAGCCCATCCTCACCAGGCAAGCCAAGGTCGAGCAAGGCAACGTCCACGCGCGATTGCGCCACGGCCATCAAAGCTTCGCTGCCATTGCCTGCCAAGGTGACGAGCAGGCCCTGGGTCGTGAGGTAACGGTCCACGAGCGCGGCGACATCGCGGTCGTCTTCGATGACGAGCACGTGGGGCGAAGGCGTTGCGGCAGGATCCTGCACGGCGACCCCCGGAGCGACCGGACCCTCGGCCGGTTGCCCGGGAGTCTACCCCACAGCCGCCTCAATTGATGGGCAACTGCCGTGCCGACCCCTTGGCCATCTTCGGGAGCGTCAGGCTCAGAACGCCGCCGTCGTAGGCGGCCTTAGCGTTCGCGCCATCGATGTCCAGTGGAAGCGAGAAAGTCCGGAATGCCTCGCCCGCGAATCGCTCCCGATGGATCTCCTTGCCCTTGCCCTGGTGTAATTCGCGATTGACCTCGGCACGGATGGACACTTGCTTGCCGTCGACCGAAACATCGATGTCTTCCTTGCGCACGCCGGGCATGTCGACGCTGACGACGTAGGCGTCGTCGTCCTCGTTGACGTCGAGGCGAAGTTCCATCGCATCTTCGAACTGGCGGGCGCCAGTCGAACTTCGCGCCATGGCGCGCATGAGGCTGTCGATTTCCGGGAACGGCTCGAATCCGGCGAGTTGCCGAAGCGGATTCCAACGGGTGGGCAGGGTCATCGGAGCATCCTCGCTGGGGAGTTGCGACAGTGTGTGTCCCGCGCGCGTCGCGTTGTGTTGACCTAAGTCAACATCATCGCGTGCACGTCGCCGTTCAATGGACCGCGTCGCCCGCGGGGCCTTTCTGGGAGCACGTCGATGGACACCGATTCGCGCCTGCGCAAAGCAGTGCTGGACGAACTCGAGTTCGAGCCGAGCCTTGATGCAGCCAACATCGGCGTGAGTGCGGAAGACAATGTCGTGACGCTGACGGGACATGTTCCGACGTACCCGCAGAAGCTGGCGGCGGAACGCGCGGCATGGCGAGTGAAGAATGTCAGGGCGGTGGTCGAGGACATCACGGTTCGCTACACAGGTGCGCCGATGAGCGACGAGGAGCTCGCAAAGCGCGCACTTTCCCTCATGAAGTGGAACTCAATGGTCCCGGACGACATTCGCGTAACGATCCATCACGCGTGGGTGACGCTCGAAGGGGAGGTTCAATGGCAGTTCCAGCGCGACACCGCCGCGAAGGTCGTTCGCCACCTTGATGGCATCCGGGGCGTGACCAACAACATCACGCTCAAGCCGACGCCGCGCACGCGCGAGGTCAAGCTGCGCATAGAACAGGCGCTGCGACGCAATGCCGAAACCGAGGCGCGGAAGATCATCGTCGATCTTCCAGATGGCCACACCGTCATGCTCGATGGCCACGTCCAGAGCTACGCAGAGCGCATGGCGGCGGAACGCGCCGCATGGTCGGTCCCTGGCGTCACCGCCGTCGTGGATCGCATCGCGATCGGTCCATGAAATCGGCCATGAGGGCCGCGACCCATGAGGCACTTCGTATTCAACAGCTTGGCGAAGTAGGCGTCGCGGATCGCCGGAAGGCCGCTCGCCTTCGCCGTCGCCAGCGGCACCGTGGCGGCGTGGCTGCTGACCGGCCCGATCTTCGGTTTTAGCGATTCCTGGCAACTGGTCATCAATACGGGAACCACCATCGTGACGTTCCTGATGGTCTTCCTGATTCAGAACACGCAGAACCGGGACACGGAAGCCATCCAGATCAAGCTGGACGAGCTGATCCGCGTCAATGAGGCCGCAACGAATTCGTTGCTGGACCTCGAAGAGCTGGACGAACGGACCCTCGACTCTTACCGGGCGCGTTATGAAACGCTTGCACGACAAGCGCGCCAGCTGGAGCAGATCAAGTGAGCGCGTGATATGCAGGATATCCTCGTCCACGTAACGAGTTACTCGCCTTGGAGCCACGCGACCGTCTTCGCTGCGCGCTTGGCTGCACAACTGCGCGCGAACCTGACCGGACTCTGGTGTGAAGAGCCGCTGCCTGCGGTCTTCATCGGCGAGACACCACCGATGGTGAGGCTGGAGGAGGACGTCCAGCGAAACCTGCAACACGCGCGGGCACTTTCCACTCCGTTCCGCAACTGGACGTCATCGCACGGCGTAGCGGACAGCGATTGGCTGGCGTGCGAATCCATGCCGGCGCGAGCCTTGCGTCATGTCGGGTCGTGGCATGACCTGTTGGTGCTCGGCTCCGGCCCCGACGTGCCGTGGGGCGGGGAAACCCAACTCGCCGACGCGATCGTGGGTGCGCAGCGCCCGGTGATGGTCGTGCCCGAGTCCCGCCTGCAGGATCCAAGAATGGAACGCATCGCCGTCGCATGGGATGGGTCGGCCTCGGCCATGCGCGCGCTACACGCCGCGCTCCCGGTGTTGACCCGCTCGACGCGCGTGATCTTCCTGCACGATGACGCGCCACCCGTTGCGCCGGCAGGCCTGCCGCCTTTCGATCTCGATCGTTTCGCCTCGCGGCACCGCCTTCCCATCGAACGCGCCATGTTTACGACGCAATCGAGTACGACCGGTGGTGCCTTGTTGAGCGGGGCGATGGCGGCAAATGCCGACCTGCTGGTCATGGGGGCATTCGGGCATTCCCGCACGCGCGAATGGGTGCTTGGGGGCGTTTCGCGCCACATGCTCGCGCACAGTCCCATCCCGCTGCTGATGCAGCACTGACGTCGCTCAAGCGATATCGAAGATGTCGGGATGAGCGTCGACGAACGACCGCGCGTAGTCCATTTCACCCCGACTCTCCGCATGCAAGTCGAACAGGACGTCGCCCGCCGTCACGTGATCGCCTACGCGCAGGCGCAGGAATACCCCTGCACGGCGCGCCCGCGGGGCGCCCGCGAGCTTCGCGACCCTCGCCAGGCGGCGATTGTCGATTGCGCGCACGATGCCGGACCGCTGCACGCGAACCGAGTGGACCAGCTGCGAGATGCAGGGCTCCGTGAAACCGCCCTGTGCTTCGCAGATCGCGACGAACTTGCGATACGCCGCGCCGCTATCGAGCAGTGCGCGCGCATGTACAATCCCCGACGCGCATCCTGGCGGTGGCGCCAGGTCCAGGAGCGCGCCCGCGAGGAGCAGGCTTCGGTCGCGCAGGTCCCCGGGCGCGACTGCATCGCCGCGCAAAACCTGCAGGACATCGCGCGCCTCGAGCGACGGCCCGATGCCGCGGCCGACCGGCTGTGTGCCATCCGTACGCGCTATCCGTAGATGCAGGCCGAATGCGGAGGCGGTGGCACGGAACCGCTGCTCGATCGCGTAGGCATTCGTGTTGGATCGGACCTTCGCAGTCGGGCCAACGGGCAAGTCGATCAACACGTGCGTCGCGCCCGCCGCGATTTTCTTGGATAGCACGCTCGCGACGAGCTGGCCTTCGCTGTCGAGATCCAGGGGCCGCTCGACGCGAATCAGGATATCGTCGGCGGGACTGAGCCGTACGCTGCCACCCCACACGACGCATCCCCCCTCTCGATCGACAACGCGTTGCATGGCGCGAAGGTCAAGGTCCACCGGCGCCATGACCTCCATGGTGTCCGCGGTTCCTGCCGGAGACGTAATCGCGCGCGACGAGGTCTTCGGAATGCACAGGCCAGCCGCAGCGGCGATCGCTACAACCAGTGGAGTGGTGCGATTTCCAGGAAGGCCGCCGACGCTGTGTTTGTCGACGATAGCCTCACCGAACCATGCGATTCGTTGCCCGGCATCGACCATTGCGCGCGTGAGGGCGATGGTTTCGACGTGGTCGAGTCGATCGCCGGCGCACGCGGTCACGAACGCGGCAAGTTCGATGTCCGAAAGCCTGGCATCGACTGTGTCCTGAACGAGCGCACGCATCGCGTCGGCCGACAACCGCTGGCCAAATACCTTGGCGCGCAAGGCAGAGGTCGATGCCGGCGGCTCGGCGTGGCGGATCTCGGCCACCGCGCCCTCGCTTGGTGCGAGGGCATGCCACGCCATTTCGGACAACGCTGCGACGTCTACGTCCAGATGATCATCGATGACCACGTTCAACGTGGCGACCAGCTCCTTGCCCGCGGAACGGATCGCAACGCGCGACAAGGCGGTGAAGCCTTCGGAGCGGCATACCGGGCAGTCGCGGTGCATGTACACCACGGGTTGCTGGTAGGTGTCGATGCCCGCACGCACGAGACGGAGCGTCGACGAATCGGACTGCATGCCTGCGGGCCTCGGCGGAAGGTGGGGTCACCGTGCATCGGGCGCCCGGGGCGGACATTGACCTAGGTCAATGTGATCCCGCCAGCGTCGGAGGAGGCTGTTGAACGATCCATCATCGGGAGGAGCCGCATATGCATGTCGCCGAATCCGCGAATCTCGTGCCATTTCTGCTCTGGTGCGCGCTGGCGAACTACACGATCCTGCTTGTCGTGTTTATGGCGTTCGTCTGGCTGCGCGGATGGATGCGACGCATGCATCAGCGCTGGTTTGCGCTGACGGACGCGCAGATCGACGGATACATGTACGCATTTCTGGGCTTCTACAAGCTGGCCGTGTGGTTCTTCTTGCTGATTCCCGCGCTGGTGCTGCTTGCCATGCGGTGACTTCGAGGCATCCGGGGGCCCGTGCATTCAGCGCGCGACCACCACCGGCACGTCGCTCTGTGCGATCACCTTCGCGGTTACGGAACCGACGAACAGGGTTTGCAGCGCAGTATGTCCGTGGGATCCCATCACGATGACGTCGCAACGTTCGGCCTTGGCCATTTTGGCGATGGCGGAAGCAGGTTCGCCGACGACCAATTTCTCGACGAACGCAACGTGCGCCCGCTTCAGCGTCGCACGCGCAGACTTGATCGCGCTGGCACCGTTCTCAGCGTGGTACTTGGCGGCGGCCTGTAAGCCAATCTTGATTGCCACGGCCTGCATGAGCGGTGGATCGGCGTTGAACAGGATGACTTCCAGCGGCCCTGCCATTTCTTTGGCTAGCTTTGTCACGAACTTCGCAGCCCTCGAACTGATCGGGCTGCCATCGACTGCAAGCAGCATCTTCATGGGTAACTCCACTGGGGACGAGTGCAGCTTGCTCCGGCATACCCGCGAGGAGTTGACATGGATCAAATCCAAATCGAATTGGATGTTGGCCTGTTTGCAGCCACCGGTCCCTGCATCTCCATGACGTGCGTGAGCACCGTCATCACTTGCGGCCCTGCCTCGAGTAGAAGTTGTAGAGAGGGCAGAAGACCAACGCGATGTACCAGCCCCAAAGAATGCTCCCCGCGAGCCCCATCCAGATCGTGTCCCAGTCAAGATGAGTGAACCCAGGAAGGAAGAGCGTCAGCGCAGAATGGGTGATCGGGATCGATGGCAGCAGGATGTAACCGACGATGCAAACGACATACGTGACGACGAAGAACGAGCTTACGGTGATCCCGACAACGCCGATCGCAAGGCGGCCGTCGTAGGAGCGAACGGATGTGTTTTCAGAGGATCCAGTCGCGATGGTCATGTGCTGTCGCTCCCGAAGTCAGCGCTGATGGCTCACTCTCGAATGAGCAGGCTCGCGATGTATTGATCTGGATCAACGCGCGGGCCATCAGGAAGTCCACGCTCGGGAGCGTCTCCCCAGAGGTTGTTGCCATGAAACGCATACTTCCGATGATGCTAATCGTCGCTACCGCTGCGATGTCCGCGGCGCCCGTGCACAGCGGCGGCAAGGTGGACTGCAACCTGCGGTTCGACCTCTCGGGATGGTCGGCGTTGTACAAGACGGCGTCGGGCACAGGCACGGTCACCTGCGACAACGGCCAGAAGATGCAGGTCGCCATTTCCGCAAAGGGCGGCGGGCTCAGCGTCGGGAAGCAGGAGATCAAAGGTGGAAGGGGGTATTTCACCGGCGTGGGAGACATCGAGGAAGTCCTGGGTTCCTACGCCGCCGCCGAAGCGCATGTGGGGGCCAAGAAGTCGGGCTCCGCGCAAGTGATGACGAAGGGGGACGTGCAGCTCTCGCTGGCCGGTGGCGGCAAGGGATGGGACATCGGCATCGCATTCGGAAAGTTCACGATCTCGAAGTCAGCCAAATAAGCGACTCGGTTCATCGTGCCCGGGCAGGAGAGAAACATGCGAATCGCTGAAATCTGTTCGCGCGACGTGGCCTGCATCGGCACGACCGCGTCGATCCGTGTCGCTGCGCTCGACATGCGACGCCATCATGTGGGCTGCCTGGTAGCGATCGATTGTCGCGACGCCGAGCGCATTCCGCGCGGCATCATCACCGATCGCGACATCGCTATCGAGGTGACCGCGATGGGCATCGATCCGGAGTCGGTGACGGTGGCCGACGTGATGGCTCGATCTCCCGCCACCTGCGGCGAGAACGACAAGTTGTTCGACGCGATCGACACGATGCGCGTCCGGGGCGTGCGGCGCCTTCCCGTCGTGGGCGTCCGGGGTCAGCTCGTCGGTATCATCAGTGCGGGCGACATCAATGAGGCGCTTGGCATGTGCGTGCGCGAGCTGTGGCAGGCAGGTTCACGCAGTCGAGCTCGTGAGTCGGAAGGGCGCCAGTGATGACGATGGGCCGCACGCATCGCGTGCTTTGGACGTTATGCGAGCCGATCGACCGCCTCGCTTGAGATCTTGGCTCGATCCGCCTGCAATGCACGCCTGATTTGCGCAACGAAATGCGCCAGCTCGGCGCGATGTGCTTCCGGCTCGAGGTGGTTGACGTCTACCAGCCAGGTTGCGCGCGGCGCGGTCTCACACAGGTGCTGCAGATCCGCGAACGCCGCATCCGCCTTGCGGCCGCCAGCCGTACAGAAGAAGGCGACCTGTGGCGCTTGTTTGAGGTGCCGCTTGGCATAGGCGCGGACTGGCGATGCCATCCTGCCTGCCCAGATGGGTCCGCCAACAACGACGATGTCGTAATTGGCCGGATCATTGACCGGGATCAGAATAGGGGTGGTGCGTCGGGTCACTGCGTCAATTAGTGACCTCCAGATGCCGGCAAGCGATTCGCGTCTGCGCGGCTCGCGAATCTCCTCGATATCGGCGGCCATGGCCCGGCAGATCTCTTTCGCAATGGGACGGGTTCGCCCAGTCATCGAGTAGTAGGCGATCAATATGCTGGCCATGACTTCATTCCGTCGAGGATTCCATTGAATCCTGAGGGCGGTCGCCGTGCGTTGATCTAGGTCAATCGGCGCATCGCTCGACTTAAGGGGGGAGACAGGCGGTGTTAGATACGGTTACGGCGCTGCTTTCGCCGATGGACTGCAAGAAAAAGGCACCCACCGCAGCCGCGGAAACCCCAACAGTTGCTAGGACAGCGTCGGCCCACACGTTCGCCTGAGCGCTCATCAGGACCACCACCGTAGCTACTCCGAGGCGGCTATCAAGCAAATAGCGCCGAAAGTCACAAAAGCCCGTTTCTGGCGGCGGGTCGCAAACACGCCGCGCGACTTCGGAGCTGACGCTAATGTCCGCTTCTGGCCGATAGCGGGAATCGGTCACGGGTGCCCGAACGATCCAAAGCCGATGTTCGATCTATGGCACTCAGCACTCGCCGCCATACGTGAGACGATCATCCGAACCGCAGGAGGATGGCTTTCGATGATCGGAGTGACAGCGATCCGATGGATCTACTGGGGCACCGCGGCCCTGGGCTTCGTCGTCGCGTTTGGCCCCGAGCTCGGCATCCCTGATGCAACCAAGCGAATCTCTTGGCGGCATCGGCGTCGTGGTGGGGGCTTCTTCATGACGAAGCTCTACCACCCCCTGCTTGAGGCAGGCGATTGGAAGCAACGAAAGCCGAACCCCAAAATGGCCCTGCTCGGGCTCGCCGCGCTAGGACTCGTCATTATGGGGCTGTATCTCTACGCCGTCGGCGAACCGCGCTCGCATCTGCGCTTACATTGCTCTCGGCGTGCTTCCTCTTTTTTTGCTGGTCGGTGGATCTACCGCAGCAACTGAGCGGTGTTGCAAGCTTGCAGGTTACGAATGTCCGCTTGTGGCCGATGGCGGTCATTCGCGCACTGCTCGATCAAACCTCAGTGTGTTCGGCCATGCTCAGGGCGTCATCCACTTCAACGCCCAAGCAGCGGACAGTGCTTTCGATCTTGGAATGGCCAAGCAATAGTTGAACGGCGCGCAAGTTCTTGGTGCGTTGATAGATCAGGGACGCCGTCGTGCGCCGCATCGAATGGGTGCCGTAGCTTGGCTCCCCCAGCCCGGCGCTTCGCACCCACCCTTTCACGATGCGTGCGTACTGCCGCGTCGAAAGGTGCGCGTCGGCGCGTTGCCGACTGGGAAACAAGTACGCATCCGGCGGAA
>NZ_JAJGAK010000005.1 GCF_020866925.1 Noviluteimonas lactosilytica | reverse complement strand
CTTGTAAGGCGCTGACCGCGAGGTCAAAATTGCAGCAGGATCATGACTGGCACTGGGCGCTATGCGACCCGCAACACCGGGGAATGCCAGCCCCGCGCGAGCTCCCCAGCTTCCACTCGCGCCGATCCGCTGAGGCCCCGTCCATTGGCGGGGCCTCACTTTCTGATGAGTCGATATCACTTGAGGGCGAATGTCCGCAATCGGCCAGAAGCGGACATTCGCCTGGAAGGAAGAAGGTTGGATCGGCCATCGCGATTGCAGGTCATACCAAGAGGAGATCGATCTCGCGAGCTCGCTCTTCAGCGTATTCGGCGCGAACGGCCCGGCAGTATGGGCCGCCCATGACGAATCGGCGACACACCGCGGGGCGGCTTTCGTAGATGCCGCAGTTCATGCGGGAACCATCCATTGCTACGCACCAGCCGTCGTCGTCGTGGGCCATAACCAGCAACCCGCTCGGGAGGCGCGTAGTGAGGTGGGCGGGAATGTTGTCCTCGGGCTGCAGCACCACGATCATGCGACAGCAGACGGCATCGCAGTGCGCGCAGTTGGCTGGCTCCTCGAGTTGGAGGCTGCGCGGGTTCATGGCAACACGATGTGGGAGCTCAAGGACGGGAATGGTCGCTCCTAAGGGGCGATGCTTGTCTCGCAACGATTCGCGCGCGTGCTGTGCAACTAGCTCGGATTTCTGACGGATAACGCGCACTCAATCGTCGCTATCGGCGCCTGGAGCGGACAGCGGCCAACTCGTGCCTACTTCAATTGTCGAGCGCCTTTAGCAGGTCTGCACGGGCGCTGACCGCTTCTTCGTTGGAGCTGAACGCCAACGACAGCGTGTGGCAACCCAAGAGCACTACAGAGAACCCGTACCCGCCTCGGCTGCCTAGCACGGGGCTCACCAGCGAAACATGCTCAAGGCGGATGCAGAACTCGCCCAAAAGATGCATTGCGTGTTCCACTTGCACCTCGCAGCCGGTCACTCACCGGGTTCCATGAGTCTTACCCGGCACGCCTTCCGGTGCTTTTCGTAAAGTGCGATGTGTTCACTGATGCCAACTGCATATGCAGAATGGCCATCCAAGGATCGTTTGCGAAAAGCCAAGTACGTGGAGGTCTCTGCAGAAGTGAGCCCGACCAGGTGTTCCGCACCGGCGCCATCTCTGGCAATGGACCCAAAGAATGCGTGGCGCTCTTCGTCAGAAAAAGAGGTCATTTCGGCGCCTGCCCAGATGGCGTTTGGCTTTCGAAATCGCTCGCCTGCGCTTCAGTGGACGGCGCGTTTTCCCGCTGCAAAAGCTTATCGGGTCGCCTGAGAGTCGCCAAGAATTGCTCGGACTCGGCGCGTAGCCGCCGGTTCTCACAAATTGCGGCGGCAAGTCGTTGGCTTGTAGATGACGTTTCGAAACTCATGGCAGCGTCCTGAACATGGAGCTGCACGGAGGCTCGATGGCTGCGGCGCTATGTACTCGCCGTGATGCAGATCTCTTATACGCCGAAGGGAAGTGAAAGTCGGGTTCATGCGTCCGCTCTCGGGCCAAAAGCAGACATTCAGGCAGTTCAGATGTTGCCTGGAGGGCCGGCGGCCTCTAGGCGACGGGACAGACTGGGCGCGGTATGCTGCCGTGGCATGGCGATGATCGAATCGCGTCGCTGACTTTGAGCCTCCGTGCAGCTCGCGCCACTGGCTCAGTTCTCATGGTCGATTTCGATGCGATCCGTTTGGATGCGCAGATTCGTGCGTTCGCGTCTGCGCTTCGCGCTGTACACAAGAGCAAGTCTTGGGATTACGTCGCTCCATTAGCTGCCCACGGCTGGGCCACGCTTGAGTCATCTGCGAAGTGGGAATCCGTTCGGGCAAGGGTGAGAACGCACTGGCTGGATTTAGAGCAGGCTAGGCACACTCGTCACGCCGATTGATTGGTGCCAAGGCAGCACGCGCGCGCCGATGAACGAAGACACTAAGAGCGGCCCTGCCCTGTGATTCGCGGCAATGTCAGAGCGGTCACCAGTGACTGCCAGTCACGTTGCACCCCAAAGCGGACACCGAGAGGTCCGCTTTCGGCCAAAAGCGGACATTACCGCCATGCCGAGTCACGCGCGTACCGGGCGGCACCGACGCCTTGGCTGCCAGTCGTTCGGGGGAGGCGGATACACGGCTAGACCGCACGGCGGGGCACGGAACCCTTACTCATCGAACGGCGACTCCATCAAAACATCGACCATCGACGGCGCTTTGTAACCGGGAACGAAGCGCGTGCCGAAGTCGCGTGCGAAGTTGTCGTATGTCTTCTCGGGGGCGCGCTCGCAGAGACCGCAGACCGCCTTCATGAAATTCTGCTTCATATCCCGGCGCGGGAACTTCGCCACGATTCGCGCAATGCGTTCGGCCGGAATGTCGTCGTAACCCCACCCGCCCCAGTCGAGCGCAACGCCCATGGTGCACAGCGCGGCCTCCGTCTCCTTGTGCAGGCAGATCGATGGCGTCGAGTTAAGCGCGATGCTGTCCCAGATCAACTGCGAGCGTCGCGCATCGACACCACGTTCGCGTGCGAAGTCCCGCGCTGTGTTGGCGCCTTCCACTTCGAATCGCAAAGGACCAGGCGACGGGTCCGACAAGGCTATGTCGTGCAGTAGCGCAGACACCGCCAGCACTTCAGTGTCGTAAGGCTCGCCCTTCTGTTCTGCAACGATCGACGCGAACAGCCACGATCGCATCACGTGATTGAACAGGTACGGCTCCGAGCGCGCGCGCGCCATCGCGATGGCTTCTGCTACCAGCGGCGTATCCGGCACCAGCACGCCTGCGAGTTCGCGCGTCGGTACCGATGAGGTAACGACAGTCCACGGGGCTTTTGCTTTTGATGATCGCATGGGGATTCTCCGGCTTGCGATCCGCATCCTATTGCGCCGAATCCCGTCGCAGTATCGCCTGCAGCGTACACACCGTGTTGCCTGCCCGGAACCAACGCGCAGCATTGATTCCAAACATTCAACGCGGTGCGCACCCCCGCGTGTCTACCGGCGCTCACCACCCGCATCTACTTTGCATGCGCTTGCCAAACACAGGAGCAGGACATGAGCAACACCAACACACCCGGGCCCGTGAATCCCGATCGACGGGGTTTTCTTGCCATCGGCCTGAGCGCCACCACGCTGGCGACTGCATCGACCATCCCCTTTGCCGCCAACGCTTCTTCCGCACTCTCCCACGACTCGAGCGACCCCACGATGAACACGGTCACCACCAAAGACGGCGTTGAAATCTTCTACAAGGACTGGGGCCGCAAAGGCGCACAGCCGATCGTGCTCCATCACGGCTGGCCGCTGAGCAGCGACGACTGGGACGCGCAGGCGCTCTTCTTCGTCGAGCAGGGATATCGCGTCATCGCGCACGATCGCCGCGGCCATGGTCGCTCGTCGCAAGTGCGCGATGGTCACGACATGGATCACTACGCCGCGGACGTCGCGACGGTCGTGCAGCATCTCGATCTGCGCAACGCCGTGCACATCGGGCACTCGACCGGCGGCGGTGAAGCGACGCGCTACGTCGCCAAGCATGGTCAGCCCATGGGGCGCGTCGGCAAACTCGTCCTGATCGGCGCCGTGCCGCCGCTCATGATCAAGACGCCGGGCAATCCGGGCGGCATTCCGGTCGAAGTGTTCGACGGGATGCGCAAGCAGTTGGCGGCCAACCGCGCGCAGTTCTACCTGGACTTCGCCAGCGGCCCGTTCTACGGGTACAACCGCCCGGGCGCGAAGCCGCTCCAGGGCGTAATCCAGAACTGGTGGCGACAGGCGATGGCGGGCAGCGCGCAGGCGCAGCTCGTCGGCTCCAAGGCGTTCTCGGAGACCGACTTCACCGATGATCTGCGCGCGATCACCGTGCCCACGCTGGTGATGCACGGCGACGACGACCAGGTCGTCCCCATCGCCGACTCGGCGATGCTCTCCAGCAAGTTGCTGCAGAACGCGACGTTGCAGATCTACGAAAAGTTCCCGCATGGCATGTGCACGACGCACTCCGACGTGATCAACCAGGATCTGTTGAAGTTCATTCGCGGCTGACGACGCACCCTCGAGGAGGCGTCGCATGACGCGACGCCTCCCGCGACACATTGGAACGCCATGCACGTTCGTGCCAAACAGGTGCCGGTTGAGTCGCACCATCCCGTCCGCACACCCTGCGATCGCGTCGCTCGCGGCATCGCCCGGACGATTCGCCTCCTGGCCGAGGCGTGTTACGGAAAGCGCTACTGCAGCCGCGTACTCGTCGTGGGCATGGTCGCCGCCGTGCCGGGCATGGTGGCTGGCGCGATGCTGCACCTGCGTTGCCTGCGTCGGATGAGCGACGACAACGGATCGATCCGCCGGTTGCTTGACGAGGCCGACAACAAGCGCATGCACCTGATGATCTTCATGCGGATCGCCCAACCAACGCGGTTCGAACGCACGACGGCGCTTGTCGCGCAGGCGGTGTTCTTCCACGGCTACCTCATGCTCCACCTCGCGTCTTCCCGCATGGCGCACCGGGTGGTGGGCTACCTGCGTGAAGAAGCGATCGAGATCTACACCCGCTACCTCGACGAGATCGAAGCGGGCCGCATCGACAACGCACCTGCACCGCCGATCGCGATCGATTACTGGATGCTCCCGCACGACGCGCGCCTGCGAGACGTCGTGATGCAACTGCGCGTCGACGAGGCCGCGCATCGCGACGTGAACCACGCGTTCGCGAGCCATCGCGATGCCACCGTCCACGGCTGCGAAGCACGCTTTCGGTCCATCGCCAATGCCGTGCCGCAGATCATGTGGATCACTGATGGCGAAGGCCGCGTGGAGTTCGTCAACCGGCAGTGGAGCCGGTACACCGGGATCGCCTTCGTGCAGGGCGCGGCCGATGATTCGGCCGTTGCGGCGCTTCACCCCGACGACGTCGAGCACACGATGGCGCGATTCCACCACGCCCGGGAGTTGGGAGAACCCTTCACCGTCGAACACCGAATCCGGGCAGCCAGCGGTGCGTATCGTTGGTTCCTCGCGCGTGCAGAACCGGAGATGGAACCTGCGACCGGGCGACCCAGGCGCTTCTACGGAACGTGCGTGGATATCCACGAACGACGCATCGCGGAAGCGAAGGTAGGGGAAGCCGATCGAAGGAAGGAAGAATTTATCGCAACTCTGGCGCACGAGTTGCGCAACCCACTCGCGCCGATCCGGACCGGCCTGGCGGTGCTCGACATGAATCCGCCGCTGGAAACGGCGGCGAAGACGCGCGCCGTCATGGCGCGGCAACTCTGCCACATGGTGCGTCTCATCGACGACCTGCTCGACGTGTCCCGCATCAACAACAACAAGATCGAACTCCAGTTGGAAACCGTCGACCTGCGTGGGGTGCTGAAGGACGCGATCGAGGCCACGCACGCCTCGGTCGAAGCCGGCCGACACGAATTGATCGTGTCGCTTCCTTCCGCCGCGATCTACGTCGACGCGGACCGCACCCGGCTCGCCCAGGTCTTCGGCAACCTGCTTGGAAACGCAGCGAAGTACACGCCGCCAGAAGGGCGCATCGACCTCTCCGCGGACGTCATCGATGGCCGTGCGCTGATCCAGGTGCGAGATACGGGCGTCGGTATCGATGCCGCCGCGCTCGACAGCGTCTTCGAGTTGTTCTCGCAGATCCCGACAAGCACCGCGCTTTCGCAGGGAGGCCTCGGTATCGGCCTCTCGCTGGTCAAGCGGCTGGTGCAAATGCACGGTGGATCGGTGTGGGCGGTCAGCGCAGGCGCTGGCGAAGGCAGCACGTTCTTCGTCACGCTTCCGTGCGCAGCGCGCTGAGGTATGCGTCCACGTTCACCGACACGACCTCCGGTTCGGCCTTCAACCTGCGGTACAGGCCATTGGGTGTCCACGTCCAGTAGCACCGGCCGAGCATGTAGGAGACCAGCACGCTGCAGTTGGCCCAGCCGCGCATCTGGCTGCCGCGCCCCGGAATCCTTTCGCAGACCTTGAGGACATCGCCCCGCGCGCCCCACCGGAGGAATTTGGTGGCCTGGTCGAGCGTAAGCACGTTGACCATCATCCGTGTCCACCAGGGTTCCACCAGCAACCACGTGCCGTCGTCGAGCGGGCGCAGCGCAAACACATGTTTGTGCCTGGCGTGTGCGAAGCGGTGCCACCACTGACGCTGCAATCCCGGGACGAAGCACACAAGCCACGTCGCAGCTTCGACGGTGACCGGCGAGCCATGGGCGTCGACCTCGATTGTCGTGGCGATATCGGCGGAGGTTTCGGTCAGCAGCATGTCCGGGCCCGTGTTCAAACCTCGAGATGCTAGGAGCTGCGCCCAGGCGACTGTAGCCCTGCATGTGTATGCACGCCGCTTCCCGTTCGGCATCAATCGCTATCAAACCCCTGCCCTATTCATTGATTCCGTACGGGAACCACAGTGCGCACGACGCCGGTCCTACCGGCGAGATATCGCGGAGAAATACGATGGCGTCGTGATGGAAGTGATCCGAGATGAAGCCCCGCAATGAATGTGATGACCCCGATTCCGGCGGACCGCCTGGACACCCTGCACTCCAGCTTCACCGCCAGCTACTCCGGCATCATGGCGTTCATCGCGGTCGCACACGAAGGCAGCTTCGCGCGCGCGTCGGATCGCCTGGGCGTCGGACGTTCGGCGGTCAGCCGCAGCGTGCAGAAGCTGGAGGTGCAACTGGGTGCGCGCTTGTTCGCGCGCACGACGCGCAGCACGCACCTGACCCCAGAAGGCGAACGGTTCTTCGAGAACTGCCTCCCCGGTGTTGATCGGATCCTGCAGGCGCTGGAGGAGATGCGCGACCTGCGCGAGGGCCCGCCGCGCGGGATCCTGCGCATCGGCGCGCCGCACGGGTTCGGACGCAAGGTCCTCGCGCCGCTGATGAATGAGTTCCGCAAACTCTACCCGGACATCGCCATCGAGTTGACGCTACACGAGCGAGAGATCGACTTGACGGTAGACCGCGTCGACATCGCTTTCCGCGACGGCCGGCTCGGCGACTGCCAGGTGATCGCCAAGCAGATCATCCCGCTGCAAATGCGTGTCTGCGCTTCGCCTGACTACGCGCGAAAGCATGGACTTCCCACGACCATCGAAGAACTCACGCAGCATGCGTGCATCAACCGCAGGCTGCCGAACGGGCGCTTGCACTGCTGGGACTTTAAGGTCGATGGCCGCGCGCATCCCGTCACGCCACACGGCGACATCGTGCTCAACGACGACGACCTGATCATGAGCGCCGTGCGCAACGGGCGCGGGATTGCACAACTGCCGGAGTTCCAGGTTTGCGGTGCACTGCGAACGGGCGCGTTGGTGGAATGTCTCCACGAGTTCTCTCCCGACGACCAGGGGCACTACCTGTGCTACCTGAGCCGGCGACAACAGCCCAAGCGCATCCGCGCCTTCATCGACTTCGTCACTACGCAAGTTCGGGCCCTGAACCTCGATTGCGTGACTGAAATCGCCACCAGGAGCCTCGCATGAATACACCGCAGTCGTCGTCCACGCCCTTGCTCGACAAGTACTATGGAGACGAAGCGCAGGCGCTCCACGTCGGTCGCGTTCGCGTGACCCCGGCCGAGGATGCCGATGCATGGTTTTCCGGCGTGGTCAGGTCCGATGACGGCGCACTCGATCTGAACCTCAACCTGCATGCCGCGCTCGGGGCCCGGGCGGAGGCACCAACCCCGAGCAACTGCTCGCGGCCGGTTTCGCCACATGCTTTCACGGTGCGCTGATGTTGCTGGCGCGCCGCGCAGGCGTGGTTCTGAAGGACATGACCGTCGATGCCGCAGTGACGCTCGCGCGCGATCCCGTGGACGGGCTGTACCTGCTTTCGGCTGGTGTGCGCGTCAACGTGCCGGGTGTCGAACGCGCGCTCGCGGTGGAACTCGCGCGCAACACAGAACGCCTGTGCCCGTTCTCGAAGATGTTCCGCCACGGCATCGAGCACGTAGTGACGGTCGCCACCGATCGCTGAACACAAAAATGCCGGATCCCGCGATCCGGCATTTCGAGGCTCCGTTCGAATCAGTACTCCCAGGTAGCCGGGACCCAGCGAAAGCCTTCATCGTCTAGCGCCACGCGGCCGACGGAAGGGAATGACAGATGCGTGGCCACCAGGGGTTCGCCGGTTGCAGCCAGTTCCGTGAGCAGATCGGTGCGAACGCGCACCGCCTCTTCGGGATCATGGTCGAACGCATTGAACCAATCAGGGCGGGCGAAATGATCCGGAAACACGGCATCGCCGATGAACGTCAGCCGATCGCTGCCCGATGTAAGGCGTACCACGCTGTGCCCCGGTGTGTGCCCGCCGGTGCGATGTACGACAACACCGGGCGCCACTTCGCATTCCGTATCGAACGGACGCAACTGGCTTCCGTACTCGTCAACGAAGCGTTTGGCGGTCGACCGCAGTACATCCGGGAAGCCGCCGAATGTGTTGCGCGAGAAGTCGGGCGACATCCAGAAGTCGACCTCCACGGCCGCCAGGTGGATCGGCACATCCGGACACAAGCGACTCTTGAGCCCGTCGGCAAGCAACCCACCGATGTGGTCCATGTGCATGTGCGTGAGTACCACGTCGGTCACGGAAGCGGGGTCGATGCCGGCCGCTTCGAGCCGATGCGCGAGCAAACCGCCGGCACGCGGCTCGTCCGGGTATTCATCGCCCATCCCCGCGTCGATCAGCACGGTGCGATCGCCACTGCGCACGACGACCACGTTGAGTGGCCACTTGTACACGTCGAGCGGCTGCAGTTGGTCGCCCAACCACGCCGCGAGATCGTCGGGCGAGGCGTTCGTCGCCAACGTCGTGGCGGGCAACGGGAACGCGCCATCGCTGATGACCAGCACGTCGATCTCGCCGACCCGCAACGCGTATCGCGATGGCACCAGCTCGTCGAGTTCTTCGGGCCGCGGGCTACCTTGGCGCAAGGTATTGATTACGGAAAGCATGTTCGATCCTCTAGGAAGTCATCGTTCTCGAGCACCCGGCATCGTCGGGCGCTGATCGAATGTAGAGAGGAAGGCAACGCCGCGGTACGTCCCGGAAGGCGTTCACGGCGGTGCATGAAACGCACGGCAAACAGGCGTCATGTCACCCGTTCGGGTTGCGTGTCGGCGGTGTACGCTTGCCGCGTAACCCGCAACGGCTGTCGCCTCCTACACGACCTGGAATGAAGCGGTGCGTCGCGTGGCCTTCTGGCTTGTCATTGCTTGCCTCGTCGCGCTCGTACTCGTTGGCGGCGCGGTGTTGCTCACGAACCGCCTCGCGCCGCGGGCCACCGGCACGCCAAGCCAAGCGCTTCCATTGCAGCCGGCGCAGACCGAGATCGATCGCGAGCTGGCTCCGCTGCTGGCCGCGCATCCCGGCGAGAGCGGTGCAATCTTCCTGGTCGATGGCGTCGATGCATTCGCGGCGCGTGCACTGTCCGCGCGCAAGGCCGGCCGCAGTCTCGACCTGCAGTACTTCATCTGGCGCAACGATCTGACCGGTCGCCTGGTGGCGAGCGAAATCCAGGACGCAGCGGAGCGCGGCGTGCGCGTGCGGATCCTGCTCGACGACATGAACGCGCGGGGCCTCGATCCGTACCTGCTCGCGCTCGATGCGCATCCCAACATCGAGCTGCGCCTGTACAACCCGTTTCGCAACCGCGAGGACGTCGGCCGCGCGTTCGAACTCATTCGGCGCATGGTCAGCATGAACCACCGCATGCACAACAAGGCGTGGATCGCAGATGGCCGCGTCGCCATCGTCGGCGGGCGCAACATCGGCGAGCAGTATTTCAGCGCCGATGCCGAGGTGAACTTCCGCGACCTCGATTTGCTCCTGCTCGGGCCGGCGGCACAACAAGCAAGCGCCGCCTTCGACGCGTACTGGAACAGCGCCGCGGCCGTCCCTGTCGCAACGCTGGGCGCAAGGCATCCGGAAGCGCTGCGCGCCCTGCTTGGCGACGTCATGCGCGATGCCCGCAGCGAAGGCGCGCGGCGCTATCTCGATCGCGTCGCCGCTTCCCGGTTGGTGCGCGACTACTACAACAGTGCACTCCATCCTCGCTGGAGTGCGAACATCGAGGTCGTCGCCGATCCGCCGATGAAATGGGCGAGCGACGATCGCAGCGGATGGCTCATATCGAGGCTCACTTCGAAAATTTCCGCTGCGCGCGATGAGGCCTTGGTGATCTCGCCCTACTTCGTGCCGGGCGAAGACGGGGCGTCGATGCTCGCCACGTTGCGGCATCGTGGTGCGCGCGTGGGCATCGTCACCAACTCGCTGGCCGCGACCGATGTCTATGCCGTGCATAGTGGATACGCGGCATACCGAAGCCGCCTGGTTCGCCTGGGCGTGGACCTGCATGAGTTGCGCGCGAGTTCGCACGAGCGAACAGCGCCGACCTTCATCGGCACGCGGGCAAGCCTCCACACCAAGGCCTTCGTGCTGGACGGCGAGCGTGGCTTCGTCGGTTCGTTCAACGTCGACCCGCGTTCGAAGACCCTCAACACCGAGATGGGCGTGCTGTTCGATGATCCTGTGTTGGCCTCGCAACTGCGCGACGAATACCTGCGCCTGAGCGGCCCGGACTTCAGCTATCGCGTGTACCAGGACAAGCAAGGCGAACTGCGCTGGATCGACGGCACCCAGCGCGCTCCCGTCGAACTCGACAGCGAACCCGATGCAGGCTTCTGGAGACGCGCCCTCGTGCGCGTGTCGGGCTGGTTGCCGATCGAATCGCAGTTGTAGCGGCGCAACCATGACGCCCTGCTTCGCCGACGACTCGATGCAAGCGTGGATGCGCCGTGCGATCGACGCGTACCGGGCGATGGATTCCGACGACACCGGCGTGTCCGATACAGCGGCAGTCGATGCGACGCGGGCGACCGCCGAGGTATTGGCGGCGTTACTGCGGCAGCAACCCGCTGGGTGGTCCCCGGGCCCGCTGAGGACAAGCGATGGCGATCTGCAGGTCGAGTTTCGCAACGTATCCGAGCAACTGCGGTTCCCGCTGCGCATGCGGAGTGCGCAGGACGTATCGATGCGCGCGTTCGACGGTCAACGTCATGGTCGCGAGGGGTTTGGCGTGCCGGTTGCCGTGTTGGCGTCGCGAAGTGCAACGTCTTCGATGGATAGGCTCACACCGCAATCGGGGGCGTTTCGAAACCTCACCGCGTGGATCGAACCCGACGCGGCGCATGTGGATGCAACGCCGCGACTGGTGCTGGCCGATCCGCTCAAGCTCGACAACATCTCGATCGGCGCCCGTCGATTTTCGCTCGCGAGCGACACGTCCGCCGCGTACGCATGGGCAATGGAGATCTCGAAGCTCGAGCGCGTCGGCATTTGGGGCCTGCTGGGCGGCAAGCAAATCGAACGCCGATCGGGCCTGTACTTGCTCGAGGATTACGATCCCCGCAAACGCCCGCTGATCATGATCCATGGACTCGGCAGCAACCCGCTGATCTGGGCGCGCCTGACCAATGCCATCTGGGATGATGAAGACATCCGAGCGCGCTACCAGGTCTGGCATGTTCTCCATCAAACGGATGCGCCGTTGCTCGCGGCGCGCCTGCGCATCCAATGCTTCCTCGACGACGCTTGGCGCACGCTCGATCCGGCAGGCAACCACAGGGCGCACTCGGGCACCGTACTGATCGGCCACAGCATGGGCGGCGTGGTGGCCCGCTTGCTGTGCGTCGAAAGCGGAGTCGTGCCATGGAACGCGGCCTTCCTCGTTCCGCCAGAAGTGCTGGATGCGAGTGCGGAAGACCTGGACGTCATCAAGCAGGTCTTCTTCTTCACCCCGTATCCGGGCGTATCGCGCGCGATCTTCCTCGCTGCGCCGCATCGCGGAAGCCCGGAGGCCGCGACGATGCTGGGGCGCATGACCGGCGATTTCGTGGGCCGGCGCGCCATCGAAGTGCAAGCGATGCGCCGAATCGCCCACGCGAACTCATCCGCACTCCGCCCCGAGATGCGCGAAGTCCTCGAGCAGGGCTGGGTCAACAGCATCATCACGCTCCAGTCGGAGCAGCCCGTTCGCCGGGCAACCGAAACGTTGATGCCGCCAGCAGGCATTCCGTACCACACGATCGCAGCCGTGTTACCCGGACGCACGACCGACGGCGTCGTCCCGCTCGACAGCGCCATGATTCCAGGCGCAACGTCATCCCTCGTCGTCGAATCGGGACACCAGCTCCACGAGAGCCCGCAGGCAATCGCTGAAGTCCTGCGCATCCTTCGCGAGTGAGGCCACGCCATGTCGCCTGCTTCTCTCCCGCATTTCTGGAACAACCCGGTCTTCCAGGCGGATGTGTCGATCGTTCTCACGCTGCTCGGCGCGTTGGGACTCGGCATGCTCGTGGGCTACGAGCGCTCGTACCACGGTCGCGCCGCGGGCATGCGCACGTATGGGCTGGTGTGCATGTCGTCGGCGGCGCTGGTCGTCGTCGTCGGATTCTCGTCGATGTGGTACGGCGGCATGCACGCCGCGTTCCCTGCAGACCCGACGCGCATCGTGCAGGGCGTCGTCACCGGCATCGGTTTCCTGTGCGCGGGCGTGATCATCAAGGACGGGCTGAGTGTGCGCGGACTGGCGACGGCCGCTTCCATCTGGGCCGTGTCCGCGGTCGGCGTGTTGTTCGGCGCCGGCTTCCACGCAGCGGCGACGATCTTCGCGGTCCTTTGATTGTCGATGTCGTTGTTGCGCGGATTCGAGCGATGGCTGCCCGGGCGAAACACGGTGGACCTTGTGTTGACATTCAAGGTTGGCTACCAACCCAGCATCGACGAAATCGTGGCCATCGCGCGCGCGCGCGGCTACCGCTTCATCCACGACAGCCTCACGATCGCGTATGCCGACAACCGCACGGAGTGGCGCTTCGCCGCCATCGCATTGGAGCGTTCACGCGCGTTGTCGCCTGCCCTACTCGCCAACGAGCTATCGAAGTCCGAAGGCGTGGAAAAGTACAGCATCACGCAGGTGCGAAACTGATATCTCGCTTCGCTCCTTGTGGGCGACTTGGGCCGGGGACCGCAAATGTCCGCTATCGGCCAGAAGCGGACACTCGCGACGACAGATGCGGGTCTACAACTGACCAGTTTCGAACGATCGTTCCCAACCCTCGGCGCTCACCACAAGACCCGCTTCGAACGTGAACTCCACACGAGACACGCTCTTGCTTTGGTTGTCGATGAACTCGACTTCGACCTTGCGCTTTGAGCACGCATCAGCAGGCATGTCCATGTAGTCCCACCCCAGGAAGCGATAAGTGTCCGCCTTCATGGTTCGTGCGAGTTCCCGAGCACCGTCAACGCCCGTTCCCAACGGACGGCCTACGTCACCACCGCCGAGAGAAAAACTTGCGGATGGAGCGACTAGCACCGCGAGCTGGTCATCCGGGTTTGCTGCCCGGCGGACGACTTCGACGGCGCGAAGGCTCAGGAATTCATGCAGTGCACGTGAGCCCGTGATTTCCGGCAGACCGCATCCTGCGAATGCGGGGCTCGCGGCCAAGGCCAAGCTGACGCAAAGGGACCATCGATGACTTTTCATCGGCACAGTATGGCGCGTACTTGCAATGTCCGCTTTGGGTCGAAAGCGGTCACTCAGTGACCGGCTGTCACCCCGGCAGTTGACTGGGCCGCCGAATGTCCGCTTTCGACCCAAAGCGGACATCGGAAGCTCATCCGCTGCGGATTGGGCCTAGGGCCAATGGACGCTAGTTTTTTGCAGCGTCAGCATCCGGGGACTTCGTAGACCGGATACGACCACCGAGTCTGAAGGAGCTCGCATGGAGTGGCTGACGTCGACGTTCGGCCGGTACCCGGAGATCGCTGTATTCCTCGCGCTCGGCATCGGCTACGCGGTAGGAAGCGTTCGCGTGCGCGGGTTCTCGCTGGGCGGGGTCACGGGGTCGCTGATCGCGGGCATGGTGCTCGGATGGCTGTTCGAAGTGCCAGTGGCGTCGACAGCCAAGTCGCTGGTCTTCCTGTTGTTCATGTTCGGCATCGGCTACGAAGTAGGGCCCCGATTCTTGTCCGCGATGAAGGGCGAAGGTTGGCGGTTCGCGGTGCTGGGCGCCTGCATGCCGATAGTCGGCCTGGTCACCGCGATTATCACAGCGAAGATCCTTGGGCTTGATCCAGGCCTCTCGGCGGGCATGCTGTCAGGGGCGCTCACCGAATCCCCCGCGATGGGCACGGCAACCGAAGCCATCCAGGCCTTGCCGCTCGATGCGCCCACCAAGGAGCTCTACGCGGCGCACGTCGGCGTCGCCGATGCGCTGTGCTACCTCGTGGGCGCACTCGGCGTCATCCTCACTTGCACCCTCATCGGTCCGAAGTTGCTGCGCATCGACCTGGCGACTCACGCTCTGGAAGTCGAAGCGAAGTACGGCATCAAGCGTCAACGCCAGGGGATCCGCGCCGCGTGGCAACCGTTCGAAACGCGCGCCTATCTCGTGCCCGAAGGCGCGCGCGTTGTCGGCCTCACTGTGGACGCCGCCGAGCGGCTCATTGAAGGGACCCGGTTGTTCGTCCACCGCATCCGTCGGGACGGCAAGGTCTTCGACGTGCAGGAAGACACGAAGATCCTTGCGGGAGACCACATCGCTGTCGGCGGGCGACGCGAGGCGCTGGTGGACATCGTGGGCCCGCGTGGCGATGAAGTCGACGATGCGACGCTGTTGGATATTCCGATCGCATCGCATGAAGTGTTCGTCAGCAAACCGCAATGGGCAGGACGCACGCTGGGCGAAATCGCGGCGCACGACGACTTCGACGCGGTGTTCCTGCGCCGCATCCAGCGCGGCGGGCAGGAGATGCCCATCGGCACGCAGACAACGGTGGAACGCGGCGACGTGCTGCTTCTTGTGGGCGTGGAGCGTCGCGTCGAGCGCGCGGCCGACGCACTCGGCCAGATCATCCGTCCGACCGATGCCACCGACTTCACGGTCGTCGGCTTCGCGATCTTCGTCGGTGCATTGCTCGGCATCGTGGCGGCTGTCACCGTCGCGGGTATCCACATCGGGCTCGGCACCAGCATCGGCGCGCTGCTCGTGGGATTGGCGGTCGGTCACATCCGCGGTCGTCGGCCGTTGTTCGGGCGCGTGCCCGATGCCGCGGTGAAGTTTATGCAGTCGTTCGGCTTGGCGGCCTTCGTCGCGATGGTGGGCCTAGGTGCAGGGCCGCACTTCCTCGCCGCGCTGCGCGAGTCCGGCATCGGCTTGTTCTTCGGTGGCGCGGTGGTGACATTCATGCCGCTCCTCTTCGGCTTGTGGTTCGGCCGCAAAGTGCTTGGCATTGACCCGCTTCTGTTGCTTGGCGCGATCTCCGGTGCGCAGACCTTCACCGCGGGCTTGGCCGCGGTGCAAGAAAAGTCAGGAAGCCCGGTTGCAGTTATCGGTTATTCGGGAGCCGTTGCCATTGCACACGTCCTCCTGACGACCTGGGGGACGGTCATGGTGCTGGTGATGAGATAGAGGCAAGCCAGCGGCCCAAGGACCCGGATGCACGAACTCGTACCGCTTATTCGCTTGCTCGACATCGCTGGCCTTGCGGTCTTCGCAGTCACAGGCGTGCTTGTCGCGGTGCGAAAACGCGTCGACCTTATTAGCGCGTGTTTTTTTGCGCTTGTGACGGCAGTTGGCGGTGGAACGCTTCGGGACCTGCTCATCGACGCGCCCGTGTTCTGGATGCACGATGCGTCGCCCGTTCTGCTGTGTGTTGCCGTCGCCCTTGCTGCCTGGCTAGTGCCACTTCGGTGGTGGCCGGATCGCGCGCTGGAGTGGTTCGATGCCGCAGGCCTTGCTGTTTATTCGGTGTACGGCGCTAGCAAGGCTATCCAGTTTGGCGTGCCCTTGATCCCGGCAGTGGCAGCAGGTGTCATCACCGCATGCACCGGGGGCGTCGTCAGAGACATCACGTTGGGCGTACCCTCAATCTTGATGCGTCATGAGCTGTACGTATCCCCCGCGCTGACGGCATCCTTGCTTTATGTAGGCCTCGGCTGGGCTGGTCTCGCTGCGCCATTGCCTGCGATCTTGGGGGTGAGCGCGGGGTTTGCATTGCGGGGCGCAGCCATTCGATGGGGGCTTGCCTGGCCGCCGCATCCTGGCAATTAGGTGTTGCCCGTCAGGCCGATTCGCCCAGTTCGACAGCCGCAAAATTGCTCCCGGGCATTGTGTCCGCTATTGGGCCGATAGCGGACACTCGGGGACCGTCCCCGGCAGCCGCGGAGCTACGTAGTCGCGAAGTCGAACCAGAAAACTGATTCTCTCCGCTAGCATTAGCCCCGCTCCAGTTGGGGCAGGGAGAGTCCTAATGCCGCATCTTCATGCCGAGTGGCACAAGGCCTCGCGAATCGGCTGGCTTCGTGCTGCCGTGCTGGGCGCGAATGATGGCGTGATCTCAACCGCCAGCTTGATGGTTGGTGTATCGGCGACAGGCGCATCTGCATCTGCAGTGTTAACAGCAGGCATCGCTGGATTGGTTGCGGGTGCAATGTCGATGGCCGCGGGCGAGTACGTTTCGGTCCAGTCGCAAGCCGACACCGAGCGCGCGGACATCATGCGCGAGACCACGGAGCTGGAAACGCAACCGGAATTGGAACGCGCGGAGCTCGTCGCGATCTACCGCAACCGTGGGCTCGATGAAGACCTGGCGGTCCGCGTCGCCGATCGACTCATGGCGCATGACGCCCTCGGCGCTCATGTCCGGGACGAACTCGGCATTACCGAAACACTCCGCGCGCGGCCAGCGCAGGCGGCCATCGCGTCGGCAATGTCCTTCGCGCTTGGCGCTGCGCTTCCGATTGCCGTGGCGCTTGCGTCCGGGTCGGAGGCCGCGCTCTACATCACGGCCTCGACGTTGGTGGCATTGCTTGGGCTGGGTGGCCTTGCGGCCTATGCAGGAGGCGCATCCATCAGGAAGGGAGCGCTTCGCGTGGCTTTTTGGGGCGCGCTCGCGCTGGCACTCACCGCCGGCGTCGGCCGTCTGTTCGGAACGGCAATCTGAAGGCCCGGTAGCGCCGCGTGTTACCAGAGCATGCGGCGGAGGGCGTCATCGCGACGACCAAAGTGATGCCACAGCGCTGCGATGATGTGCGCGCCGATCACCCAGTAGAACGCCTCTCCGATGGTGCCGTGCAGGGACTCCAGTTGGTGCGCCAACGCTTCGTTCTCGGGCAGCAATGCCGGCAGCGCGACATTGGTAAATGGCACGATCACTTGTTTGCCGTCGCTCCAAGCTGTGGCGAGCCCGAGCAGCGGCATCAAAACGAAAAATGCGTAGAGCGCGGCGTGCAAAACCTTCGATGTCGAGGTCTGCCAAGTGGGAAGCGCTGGGGCAATGGGTGGGGCGGCGTTCCGCATGCGTTCGATCATCCGCCAGAAGGCAAGCAGGAGGATCGACAGGCCCACCCAGTAGTGACCTTGCATCATTCCAGCGCGACCGGAGCTACCGCGCGGGAACAGCCCGCGCTGCTCGACCAGGAGATACACGGCCAAGACAAGAAGGGCCATTAGCCAGTGCAGCACGCGGATGGACTGCGGAAAGCGGACACTCGTAGTGGACACGACGGCGGCTCCGAACGTTACTTGGCTAATCTATAGCGTTGTCAGACTCTGCGCTTGGCCTCGATCAAGAGCGATGGTTTGCGCGCCGATTGATTGCAAGGAGGATGGCGCCAGCTACCGTTGCGGAAGCGCCGACAACCGCTAGTAATGCATCGGTCCACACGTTGACCTCCACTCTCACTAGGACCATCGCAGTCGCAAGTGCCGCACCGATCAGGCACAACCCGCCGAAGATCACTAACATCCACCCGACGGCGGCCATGCTCCCACTCGACGTTTGATGTTGCATGTTGTTCCGGCCCACGACTATGCCAAGGCGAGTCTAGCGCTCGAAGAAGCGCGCTCTTTGAGTGACGAAGCGGATCAGACTTGTTCCTATTTCGCTTTGCCAGCAGCCGGCTTCTGTTCCTCGATCGTGCGTTCTCGCGCAGACACGAACACGATCGCGCTCAGGACGTTTCGGGCCTAATGCCCGCTTTCGGCCAGAAGCGGACATTCGCAACCGCGCATCCTCCCGTTGATGAACTACGGCGAGGTGCTCTGCCGGTTGACCACCTTCATCCAGGCGATTGCTGCCTGTTCCGTGGTAACGATGCAGGCGGTCAGACCGTGGATTGCCGCAATCTTCAAGCCGATCAAGTCCCGATCGATGTATTCCTCCGGAGCGACGATCGCAAGCCGCAAGCGTGCGTCCCGCGCAGCGCGTCCGATTTGTTCAAACGCGTCTCCATGTGCGCTTTCCGCCCACGCTATGACCATGTCTTTTCGCGCCATAACGTCCGGTGGGGGAAAGCCCTTCACTTCGGGGATCTCGACGATTAATCCCGCGAGCGCTAACCGACTCGCCCTGCGGATTTCCCACCGCACGACGCTGACGAAGAACTTGAGCGGCATGTAAGGATCGAGGCAGAGGAAGCCGATACTCAGCGCGTTATCAACGACCAAGCCAGGGCTTTCTTCGAAGCGCATAAAGACTGCTTCCGTACCCGCCAGGCACCAGGTGACCGAAAGTCACCTACTCTCGCAGATGTCAAGTCGCGGTGAGGCACAAGGAACAGCTCGACAGTAGCGTCTGCTATTGGCCAAAAGCCGACGGCTGAAAAGGCGAGGCCCCGCCAGCGGATGGGGCCTCCAAGGATCGGCGCGAGTGGAAGCTGGGGGAACTCGCGCGGGGCTGGCAGTCCCCGATGTCGCGGGGCGCGTAGCGCCCAATGCCAGAATGATCCTGCCGGAATTTTCGCCCAGTCTTTCGCACGTCACAAGGCGAAAAGTTGCAACGCCGTCACCACTGGCACTTCATGCGGCAAGATCTACCCTTGCTTTTGCCGAAAGCCGAGCGGTATCGCTCTTCGTCGCGTTGCTGCGGTAAGAGTTCTGGAATCTCTGCTTTGGGTCGGAAGCAATCACTTGGCCACTGCCCGCTACGGCCAAAATCGGACATTCAAGATCCCCTTTCTGATCTAGCGCTACGGTGACTACCCTCATCTGCCCGAACCAACCGGCTTCACTCGCGCAAGCTTGGCTGCATGCGAAAAGGCCGTCATGGCTACGAATGGCGGCCCGCTCATAGGCTACGTTGAGGTTGTGTTCGTGGGAGGGCCTTTCCATGCCGAACGCATTGGGATGGGCAATCCAGCGTTTCACATTGACCTCGAACTCGACGGCGAACGCACGACCTATTGCCGAAGATTGGTCGAGGCAGAAGGCCGCGATGGGGGCTACGTAAACGTTGCGACGTATGCCCCCGTCGGGATCTGCGACGAAGAGTTTACGAGGTTAGTCGTGGACGCGGTCAGCAGATTCGGGGGCTCGCCCAAACCTCGGCCTTCCCGCAGGTTACGACGCGTATAGCGTGACCTTCTGTGGGTGGACCTTTGGGCAGTTCACGTCAGCTCTCGGCGCGCCCAGACTGCTCGTATGGAAGCCTCAGAGTTCGCCTGGCACCGAGGGCGTGGAGGCACTGACCTCCACCTCAAGCGCAGCGGCCAGCGAGGCCGCACGTATGCGTCCGTCGGATGTCGAGCGGGCGAGTGGGCCGCCATTCTGGATATGCAAAAGGGTCCTTCTCTGTTCCGGACTGTTTACTGCACATGCGAACAAGAAGCGGTCCAAGTCGTCAATTTGTGGTTGGAAGACTTGGTCGCAGGTAGCGTCGACCGTGATTGATAGGCAGCGTCCTAGCGGAACCTCTAGTCATCTCCGGGAGATTTCTCGATGAGCGATCACGCACATGCGATTCTTGCGTGCCTTTCACACCCGTCCATCTGCGAAGATTTTCGACGTCAGATTCGTTCGCTCGCTTCGGCGAACGCTGCTGAAAATCCGTCCAAGGCCGCCGCCTTTGTCCTGATGCTCAAGCGAGTCGAAACCATCACAACATACTCTCCGCCAGCCACGTTCTGACGAAGTGGCGCAGCATTACCGCTTTGGGTCGAAAGCAGACATCGATACAGCAAGCCATCGAAGACGCAGCACACGCATGTCGCATCGAGCCGCGCGTGACTTACCCTTGCACGAAAGACAACTACTCGAGTGGGTGTAGCGCAGCGAATTATCAGAACCTACTCTGCCCCGTTTTTTTACGACTGCGTCGTCGAAACTTGCACCAAGTTCAGCGCAGCAGCCGACGTGATGAACGGCGTCGGCAGCAAGATCGATTGACCCTGCACGGCCCGCAAGAGCGGCGTAACTTTGGCGTCCGACCTTTCTCCCGAGGAGATCGCGATGGACAGAACCATGAAGGCCGCGGTAGTCCGTGCATTCGGCCAACCGCTGGTGATTGATGAGGTCCCCGTGCCGCGGCCCGGTCCCGGCGACGTGCTGGTGAAGATCGAAGCCTGCGGCGTGTGCCACACCGACCTGCACGCGGCCGAGGGCGACTGGCCGGTGAAGCCGCGGCCACCGTTCATCCCCGGCCACGAGGGCGTGGGCGCCGTGGTTGCGGTCGGCGCCGGCATCAGCCACGTCAAGGAAGGCGACCGCGTCGGCATTCCGTGGCTACATTCGGCGTGCGGCTACTGCGAACACTGCCTCGGTGGTTGGGAAACGCTGTGCGAGCGGCAGCAGAACACGGGCTATTCGGTCAACGGCAGCTTCGCCCAGTACGCGCTGGGAAACGCGGGGTACGTCGGACACCTGCCAAAGGGCATTGGTTTTGTCGAGATTGCGCCGGTGTTGTGCGCGGGCGTCACTGTCTACAAAGGCCTGAAGATGACCGATACCCGGCCCGGCGATTGGGTCGTGATCTCCGGCATCGGCGGCCTGGGTCACATGGCTGTGCAGTATGCGAAGGCGATGGGCCTGGACGTGGCCGCGGTGGACGTGGACGACGACAAGCTCGAACTCGCGCGGCGCTTGGGCGCCACCGTCACTGTCAACGCGAGCAGTACCGATCCGGCCGCGTTCTTGAAGAAGGAAATCGGCGGCGCGCATGGCGCGCTGGTCACCGCGGTGTCGCCGAAGGCGTTCGAGCAGGTACTGGGAATGATGCGGCGCCGCGGCACGGTGTCGCTGGTGGGCCTGCCGCCAGGCAGCTTCCCGCTGGACATCTTCGGCATGGTGCTCAACGGCATCACCGTGCGTGGTTCGATCGTCGGCACGCGACTGGATCTGCAGGAGTCCCTGGAGTTCGCCGCGCAGGGCAAGGTCACCGCGACCGTTGCTGCCGAAAAACTGGAGAACATCAACGACATCTTCGCCCGCATGCACAGGGGTGAGATCGAGGGTCGCATCGTCCTCGACATGGCGGCATAACCCCGGCGTTGTTCATCCCTCCAAGGCCGAGAGAGTGTGCCGCGCAATCATCCGCTCTTCGTCGGTGGGCACGGTCCACACCCGCGCGCGCGAACCGGCGGCCGAGATGCACGGGCCACCGGCGTCGTTGGCTTCGGGATCGAGATCCACGCCCAGCCATCCCGCGTTGCGGCAAACGCGTTCGCGAATCACGGCCGAGTTCTCGCCGATGCCTCCGGTGAAGACGATCGCGTCGAGCCCTCCAAGCGCGGCCGTGAGAGAGCCCAGCTCGCGACCAATGCGGTAGACATACAAGTCGACCGCGCGCTTCGCGCCCGGCTCGGCGGAGGCGAGCAACGTGCGCATGTCGCTCGACACGCCGGAAACACCGAGCAGCCCCGACTCGTTGTAGATCATTTTCTCGATGGCGCGCGCGTCCATGCCCCGCTCGTCCATGAGGTAGAGAATCACGCCCGGATCGATGGAGCCACAGCGCGTGCCCATCGGCAGGCCGTCGACCGCGGTGAACCCCATCGTGCTCGCCACGCTGCGCCCCGCGTGCATCGCGCACATGCTCGCGCCGTTGCCCAGGTGCAGCACAACGGTGCGGCCTGCCGCGGCGACCGGATCGAATAGCGGCAATCGCGAGGCGATGTACTCGTAAGACAGGCCGTGGAAGCCGAAACGGCGAACGCCCTCGACGTGCAGCGCGTGCGGCAGCGCGAACATCTGTGCGATCTCGGGAATGGAGCGATGGAAGGCCGTGTCGAAGCATGCGACCTGCGGAAGGTCGGGTCGCGCCGCAAGCAGCGAACGAATGGCCGCCAGGTTATGCGGCTGGTGCAGCGGAGCGAGGGGGATGAACGCTTCCAGGCGGGCAAGGACGTTGGCGTCGATGCGCACGGGCGCGGCGAACTCCATCCCGCCGTGCACCACGCGATGGCCCACCGCGAGCAGTGGTTCGTCGGGGAGCTGGGCGCGCACGAAATCGACGACGTGGTGCAGCGCCCCTTCGTGGCTTAGCGCCGTGCCTTCGGGCCATGTCTTGCCGTGCTCCGCGCCCGCCGCATCACGCGCCTTGAAACGGGGCTCGGTGTGGATCGACTCGATTTGTCCCCGCAGCGCGGGCTCAAGGCCCCGCGCACGATGGAAGTAGACGCAGAACTTGAGGCTCGAGGAGCCCGCGTTGATCACCGCGATCACGCCGACCATCAGCTCACGGCCCGCCCGGCGTCGAGGCGTCGTGCATGTGCGAGCCGTACCGCCACGGCGCATGAGGCAAGGCGCGCGGTGACCGTGTCCGCGCGGCTGGTGAGGATGATCGGCACGCGCGCGCCCAGCACGATGCCGGCGGCGTCGGCGCCGGCGAGGAAGGTTAGGCTCTTGGCGAGCATGTTGCCTGCTTCGAGATCCGGCACCACCAGCACATTCGCGCGGCCGGCCACGGGGGAATCGAGATTCTTAATCCTCGCCGCCTCGAGGTCGATCGCATTGTCGAGCGCGAGCGGCCCGTCGAGGATCGCGCCGGTGATCTGGCGGCGATCAGCCATCTTGCACAGCGCCGCTGCTTCCAATGTCGAAGGCACGTTGGGATTCACGGTCTCCATTGCCGAGAGGATCGCCACCCGCACCTCGACCACGCCGAGTGACTGGGCGAGGTCGATCGCGTTTTGCACGATGTCCACCTTCTCCGCTAGTGTCGGCGCGATGTTCACCGCCGCATCGGTCACGATGAGCGTGTCCTCGTGCCCCGGTACGTCCATAACGAAGCAGTGGCTGATGCGCCGGGCGGTGCGAAGACCGGTTTCGCGCTTGACCACCGCGCCCAGGAGCTCGTCGGAGTGGAGGCTCCCCTTCATCAGCGCCTCGGCGCGTCCCTCGCGCACCAATGCGACGGCGCGCGCTGCCGATTCCACGCTGTGCGGGCTGTCGACGATTTCGATGTTGCCCAGGTCGAGACCGGCCGTCTTCGCGGCGCCGTAGATGCGCGCCTGCGGACCTACGAGGATCGGCGTGATGAGGCCGAGGCGGGTCGCATCGATCGCGGCCGAGAGCGAGGACGCGTCGCAGGGATGCGCGACTGCCGTGCACATGGGAGGCAGCGCCCTGCAGCTCTCGATGAGTTGATCGTATTTCCTGAGCTTGGGGGTCTCGTTCATGGCGTTCTCCTTGTTCGGAGTTGACACATCCACTCACTGGAAATCGGCCAGAACTGAACGTCTCCCACCGCTGACAGGCCACTGCCGCGCAATGGCATCAACGCATGTCCGCTATCGGCCAGAAGCGGATACCTCCATCACCTGCCGTGATTTTTGTCGATTGCCGCTTGATCCAGCCTCAGGAAGGTCGCGGCGTTGTTGTAGAAGATGTCGCGCTTCTGCTCCGGCGACAGGAAATCCGCTCCATCAATCCCTTCGATCGCAAGCGCAATCGCGTCGGGCCATACCATTTGATCTGACCCGAACATGATTCGTTTGCCAAATCCCGCATCGACCAGTGCCTTGAGATAGGCGTGGAACTCCGCTCGTGGCAACGTCCAGTTGATACCGGCAACATCGACGTAGACTTGCGGATACGAAGAGAGAATGGCCTTTGTCTCGGCAAGATACGGATAGCCCGCATGCATCAGATAGATGCGGAGCTTCGGGTGCCGAGCCAGCATGTCCTCGATGGTCGCCGGGCTGCCTAGCGAGGCCCGGAACTTCGGGCAGCAGGTATAGGTAGTGCCTGAGCCACCAAGTCCGGAGTGCAGTGCGACCGGAATGTCCAGCTCCTCTGCCAAGGCGAAGTAGTCCGCTATTTTTGGATCTGACGCACTCAGGCCGTGATACTGCAACCCGAGTTCTCCAAGGACCGCGATCGGCTCGTCCTTTACCAGACGGCGTAAAGACTCAGCTTCGGGCAAGGAATCCATGGGGCCGAGACCCGCGCCGCCGATGATTGTTCCTTGCGCGACGGATGCCCACCTTAGGACGTCGGGAACTGGACCGCTTGTGACAGCCAGCACCACGTCGTGCTTCCGCATTGCATCCAAGGTTGCATGCATTGCCGCCTCGTCCGTCCGAGCAAACGGCACGACGCCTGTGACTTCATTGGGCGGAGGCGTGGCCCCGAACTCATCGAAGCCAAACGCATGCAGGTGCATGTCGATGATCGGGCCGCGATCTTGAGCAACTGCCGATCCGGAAAGTAGTCCTGCGAGTAGTAGTGCGCGGCATATCACTCCCCCGCAAGCAATCACCTGGGTGAACATTGCGACTGTCTCCAAACCGATGGTCGATATGTCGAGCGGGGCACGTCCCCCGCACCTTCGCGCGCACAACTCCGCGGGCAAACGGATTTGTTCGCGGCAGCAGGACAACGAACTGTTAGGTCCAGCCCCGCGCCGTTGCCGGGTTGGGCCTGACGTCCCGTTACGGCCAGAAGCGGACACTACTGATGCGACCTCACGCAACCCGGCGGCGTCGCATAGACGGCTGGTGCCACGAACGGGCGAAGGATTGAAGTTTTGTCGCGTCACGAATTTCGATGCGGCGATGATCGACCGAGATCACCCCCATTGTCTGCAATCGCTTGAAGCCTCGACTCACTGTCTCCGGCGCAAGGCTCAGGAAGCACGCAATATCCTCTCTCGTCATGGGTAACGTAATGCAAGCGCCCGCCTCGACGCGGTGCTGAGATCGCAGCATTAACTCATGCAGGAACAACGCGATTCGCGCAGCAGGTTGTCGCCGCCCGAGCATTTCCAGGTGTTCGATTTCGTTCCTTGTGCAATTGCCGATGATGCGACGAGTCCATTCCCGCATTCCTTTCTGCCCTAACACGGTCCACATGAACTGATCGATCGAAAGTTGACACACGCACGCATCGGCTAGCGCGATCGCCATGCATCGATGTCGAAGTTCGCTCCACCCATCTAATCCGATTATTTCCCCCGGCAGGTGGAACCCCACGATTCGTTCCACGCCGTCGAAGCCAGTCGACGCGGTTTTAAAGGCACCATCCAGAACCAAGTAAATCGCGCGAAGTGCGTCACCCGGGCGATACAAGAACTCTCCCTTTGCAAGGATACGGCTGCGACGCGCAAAGCCCCCACCTGCATCGCGAGGAAACCCATCCGAAGTAGCGCGGACCGCGATGACGTCGCTCATCAATTTCCGCTCCCTCTTGGGTTCCCCACTTTGGCTCTATCATTCGGGCGGCACATCGGAAAAAATTCGCCCGATGTCTCCGTAAAACTACCGAAACCGATTCCTGCGTGGCCGCGGTAGGGAGGGCCGCGTTGGGCCGCTAGCAGTCTTCCTGACGGCAGCTTTCGGCCAGAAGCGGACACTCAGCAGCCGGGATTCGCGCGGTCTAGCCAACCGCGATCCTTCGTAGAAACCTATCGGGATGAAGCGTCAGTGGCTTGGTTGTAAAGGGTCCACCAGTTCCGCAGATCCTGCTTTTCGGCTTCCGTGTATCGCTTGGAGTGCAGTCTTGGCGGGTATAGACGAGTGCGGAAGCCGTCGATAAGAAATGCGGCCTCGTCGCCAATTGTTGAGCGGCCTGGAACGTAGCCACTAGCTTCGTTCATGACTCCGGCGCACTCGTCTGTCGATTCGAGCCGGCCCAGAAGCGCAGGCACGTCGGCTTCGGTAATCCAATTTTTGACGCTTCCAGAAATGATGAACGAGTGGAGTCGATTGTCGAGGTGCTTCAATCTTTCAAGGAAGACGAGCGGCGTGTCGCTATAGAACGGAGTCTCGGCACCGGCGGAGGCGCATCCGACTGCCGATAGTGCCAAGAAGCAAACCAGAAGGCACCGACGCATGATCTTCCCCTTAGTTCGCGGATCGCGAACACGGCCTGAGCCCGAATAGAAGCCACAGAATAACTGGACCATGCCCAGCCGCGGTGCAGATTCTGAGTGTCCGCTTTGGGTCGGAAGCTGCCACTCGGCTCGCCTCCCACAGCTGAGGTGACAGTCGGTCACGGAGTGACCGCTCCCGACCCAAAGCGGACACTTTTGGCTTGCAGCGAACACGCTCCGCGTTCGTCGGTAAGAGTTGCTGAACTCAATCGAGTGCTAGTCACGCAGAGCGTTTGGGTGTTGGTCACACCAGCGTCATTCCTAAGTGTTGCAGCATCCTTCTGCACCGGAAATTCCGACGGCACTCATCGAATCTGCGACCTCGCCTTTGAGCCTCATTTCTGCCAAGCGCAGCTCGGCCTAAGGCCATACGAATCCCTGCTGCACGGGATTCCATCGCAAGGATTCACCATGAACAACAGCAACGACCAGAAGACGGCCTCCAACGACTCCGTCGACAAGACGGCATTTGACGAAAAGAAGGTCGCATCGCCGGAAACCGAAACTACGACAGCAAAGGAACCTGGCGAGAAACAGGAACCTGCGAAGAACGCTCAGCCACCGGCGCAATCGTCGCGCTAGTCCTAGCGACTCGCGGACGCGAGTGACCAATTGGCGGGGCGCAAGCTCCGCCAATTTGCTTTGAGGCCGTCGTTAGACGGCCATCCATCCCTGCGAGCACGCGGACTCGAGAGCACTGAGATTTGGGGACGCTCCCGCAAGCAACGAAGGCGCACGTCCGGACGGCGCAACAAGATCGCATCGGTGCGGCAATCAGGGGGCGCGATGATCCTTGCGCATCTGATCGGCAACCCATCTCAGCATGTCGCGACGACCACGTTGGGTCGGCACGGTCGTGCTGTGGAGTTCGTCCATGTCGGACGCCAGGTCTTCGCGTTCCCCCGCGTCGAGGCTGCTAAGCACTCGGAGAAAGTCGTTCCATTCATGTTCGCCGTGAGTCACTGCACTTCCACCCGCAGGAGGGTTTCCACAGTCTACTCAGGGCGTGTGGAGACTGCGGCATGGCCGACTGCAGGATCGCCCGAGAACATCGACATGAACGACCTCTTTCGACCCAAGAACACACACTTTGACTTGCAAAGAAAGCAGCAGGTCAATATCCCGTGTCAGGCTTCCCAATAAACGGGTCGTGACCGTAGTGCTCCTGCATGTAACGTCGCGCACTCTCTTCGCAGTCATACCCATCAAAGATTTCGTGCCATCGCTTCTGTTCGCCCAGCTTATTGGTGTGGACCGGACCTTCCGCATCAACACGGAATCGCTTCCATATCCCGTTGACCACGCGCAGGTGACCTTCCAAGCGCCAACCCGGCTTGGCGCCAGGTAACGCAATACGCTTGTTTTCCATGTCAACTCCGTCAGTTAGGTGTCGAGCGCGCCTTGCTGCGCATGCGAACCTGAGTCGGATGTGTAGTCTCCGCATGAGGAATGCGCTTAAACGTATACGTCGTGCCCAGCTTTTCGACGACGCCGCCCGCTCGCTCAAAAGCCAGCATGTCAGCGGCAAGAAGGTCCCGGGCAGGACCGCGATTCAGACTTGCGGTTGCCCCTTTCCGCGCGAAGAGTTGGTCAGTCGAACCTTGTTTCTTTGCTGTCATGTGGCCTCCGTTATTCGCGAATCACTAAGGAATAGCGCGTCGGCAGCCACCGAGTCAGGCGGCGCCTGACTTGTCGAATTGGCGTGCGGGCGATGAGCCGCAGAGCCGTGGCTTCCGGCACGAGGGCGAAGGACCGCGCGCCAATCTCAAGCAAGATGAGCCGACGCTCGGTGGCCGTGAGGCGATCGATCTGGAAGCTTCCTTCCAGCCGAAGTGTGCCGTGGCGATCAAGTGCTGCGCGCGAGGGTTGGCCCTCGACGATGAGCCATGGAGTGCGGACGGGCGCGTAAACATGTAGGAGCACGAGGTGCTTTCCGTGTCAGGAGCTGCACGGAGGCCCAGGGCACGACCACGCAACCGCGCAATCGAGTGCAGGACTAATATACACGCCTATCGTGAACGGCGACGTCGATTCCCGGTCGCCGCTAACCCACCGAGGAGAAGGACATGAGCAAAGGACTAGATAAGAAGAAGGAGCAAAAGAAGAAGCCTGCCAAGACGATGAAGGAAAAGCGGGCCGCGAAGAACGAAAAGAAGGTCACAGGGAAAGGTTTTGCCCCTACCTGATAAGTGTTCGATGTCGGCGACTGCGCGCGCCGGGTGTACTGAGTCCGTCACTAGATGGCACTAATTTTCGTCACTCGACCAATGTCCGCTTTTGGCCGAGAGCGGACATGCGGTTGCATCTCCAGATTTCGGTTCACGGGTGGCGGCGCGGCGGACCAACTGCTGATGCGGCGACGATCCCCATGAGTGCGCCCACGATCTGCGCTAGCCAGAAAGCGGGTACGTCAACCAAACGGATCCCCGCGAACGTCTGCGTCAGCGCCCTCGCCAACGTCACGGCGGGATTCGCGAACGACGTGCTCGCCGTGAACCAATAGGCGGCGAAAATCCACGCGGCGATGAGCGCGGGCAGTGCGGCTGGCCTATGACGCGCGCCGAGCAGGATGGTGAGCAGTAACCCGAAGGTGGCGACGCCTTCGCTCAACCACTGCGACCCGCCGGTCCGAGCGTGCGTGCCGGGTTGCAGCAGCGCTTGTCCGAACATCGCGTGCGCGATGGTCACGCCGGCGATGGCGGCGAGCACCTGCACCGCCACGTAGGCAGCCGCCGTGCGCGTGTCGATCTCGCCGCGGATTCGCATCGCCAACGTCACCGCGGGGTTGAAATGCGCCCCCGAGACGGGACCGAATATCACGATCAGCACGTACAGCACGCCGGCGGTAGCGGCGGCGTTCGCGAGCAACGCGATGCCGTCGTTCCCCTGCGAAAGCGCGACACCCATGATGCCGGAGCCGACCACCGTCGCGAGCAGCAGCATCGTGCCGAGGAACTCGGCCAGCAGGCGGCCCAAATTCATGCCAGTTCCGCCAGCAGGCGCTTGACGCGCATCTCGATGTTGTCGCGAAGGGCGCGGTATTCGTCATCGCCCATGTGCTTCGGATCAGGAAGTGCCCAGTCTTCGCGCCGCTTCGCCGGCACCCACGGGCAGTTGTCACCGCATCCCATGGTTACGACCGCATCGAACTCGCCGTCGATCTCGTCGAGGGACTTGGAGGTATGGCGCCTCAGGTCATAGCCCAGCTCGGACATGAAGCGAATCGCCTTGGGGTTGATGACCCCGGACGGCGCAGAACCCGCGCTCAATGCTTCGACGTCATCGCCACCTTGGATGTGGGCGAATGCCTCCGCCATCTGGCTCCGGTTCGAGTTCTCTACGCAGACGAACAGGATGCGCTTCATCAGCAGCACGCCGCCGACGTCGAGCAGCAAGGCGTGCCCTTGTTGACCTTCGGCTTCATCGCGGCCACGTTCGGCGTGCACGCCGCGCCGTCGGTCGCGCAGGCCGCGTCCGCTGCGTAGTACGTCGTCGCGTCGCCAAAGGTATGGAACGTCTCCCAGCGCGTGCCCTGCGGGTCTTCGGTCCAGTTCTTGTCGGACTGCGCGTAGCAGCAGATCGTCGCTTCCTCGGGAACGACGGTGCCGCCCGCGGCGTCGAGGCGCTTGCCGAGCGCGACGAGTTCTTCGCCACAGTCGACTTGCAGGCCCAGGTGATCGACACCCGGCGCGCGGCCGGTGTTGGAAATGGCGAAGTTCACGCGCGGATCGTCGAGCATCCACTTCGCGTAATCGTCCTTGACGACGGCGGGCGGCGCGGCGAAGAGCTGCGTGTAAAAGCGGATGCTCGCGGCGAGGTCGGCGACGTTGAGGTGTACGTGGAAGCGGTTCACTTGGAAGCTCCTTTCTTGCGTGGCTTGCAGGCGGTGGGGGTGGGGCCGCAGTCCGCGGTCCCGACGCAGCAGTTCTCGGTGAGGTACGCGAGCAGCGCGTTCATCTGCTCGTAGTTCGCGCGCACGCGGATTACGCGGCCCTCGCGTTGGTCGACGACGAGGCCGGACCCACGCAGCACGTTGAGGTGCGCGGTCAATGTCGCTGCGGGTAGGTCTAGGAAGTCGCGCAGCTCACCGACTGGCATGCCGTCGGGGCCGGCTTCGACCAGGCGGCGGAAAGCGCGCAGGCGGGACTCATGGCCGAGCGCGGAGAGGCTGGCTAGGGCAGATGGCATTTCCATATTTCCAATAATATCGAAGTGACGCAGATGGTCAACTCTCGATGCTTGCCCCGCTGACAGCCGCTCACAGAACATGGCGGCCATGAACATCCGACCCGCCGAGCAGCGCGACGCCGCCGCGATCGCTGCGATCTACAACCACTACGTCGCCACCACCTGCATCACGTTCGAGACCGAGTCGGTGTCGAACGAAGAGATGCGCGCGCGCATCGACGAAACGCATTCGTCCAACCTGCCCTGGCTGATCGCCGAAGAGGATGGCGCGGTGGTGGGCTACGCCTATGCCTCGAAATGGAAGGGCCGCTGCGCGTACCGCTATTCGGTCGAGTCGACCGTGTACCTCGACCCGGCCAGCAAGGGAAAGGGCTTAGGTAGGGCGCTGTATGTCGCCCTGATCGAAGCGTTGCGTACGCGCTCGATGCAGACCGTCATCGGCGGGATCGCGCTTCCGAACGATGCCAGCATCGCGCTGCACGAGCGCATGGGCTTCGAGAAGGTGGCGCATTTCAAGCGTGTTGGGTTCAAACTAGACCGATGGATCGACGTGGGGTATTGGCAGTTGTTGCTCGACGCCATGCGGTAGAGCTGATGCGCGAATGTCCGCTTCTGGCCGAAAGCGGGATTCGGTCCGATCTGCTCGGCCAGTACACGCCATCCTGAAAACCTCTCGGGCTCCCCAGCTTGACTGACGTAGCTCCGCGTTCTTGCGGTCGAGTCCGTCGTCTCAGAACTAGGCATCCACTAGGCAAGAAATCGGACAGCCCCTGAGGCCAAGATGGCGTGCGTGCCCCAGGGACTGCCTTAAAGCCCTGAAGTGGTTCCCACTTGGTATATCTAAGAAGGAGTACACCATTGGACTAGCGAACTTCGCTTCAATTGTCGGACCAATACATCAGTGGACCAAGATTGGGCCTGCTTTGTGCCTTGTACTGCCTACTAGGTACGCTCAGGAACTACGTCCGTACACATCTGGACTACTGATTTCGTTTTCTTCCATTTGTTTGATGGAACATGGCCAGGTCGCTCGTCGTGCTTGCCACCGCATTCGTCAATGGCCCACCACGTAATCGCATAGAGAGAGCACTTGTTGCGCCCGCCTTGCCGGCACATCAAGGCAAACCCGCTTACGATTAGCTCAGCTTTAGCTCGGGCAAGGGTGGCAGGACTTTTCCATCCGCGCCTTTTCAGTTGACTCCAAGCCGCAGAAAAATCCCCATTGTTGTTTCCGCGATAGTGTCTGGCGAGCTCGAGTAGCAGCTTCGTCGCCTGTGGGCTCAACGATCCAAATTCTTCGGAGTCAACGACCTCCCGGGGAATGCCAATAAAGGGCTTCGCGGCCCTGCCCTTTATCTTGCGTCGCTTCCTTTCAGGAATGGCCTTTCGCCATTCACCCGTCATGGCCCTCCCCCTCGGTGATCAGGCAATCCGCCAGGAAGCCCAACACCTTGCTCAACGACGCCACCGCGAGTTGCGCGCTGAGCATCCGCTCCACCGTCGGCCGCTTGCAGAGGTCGGCCAGCCGCCCCTCCAAGTGCGCGGCCCAGATCGACAATTCCTCGGTATAGGTCGTGACGCTTTCTCTTTCCTGGGCCATCCGCATCATTGCGCCCTCCGGTCAGCGTTGCGATCGGCAATGCGCTCTTCGATCCATTCCTCGACCTCGGCAAGGACATAGCCGGTGGCGTGTGCCCCGATCTTGATGCGGGAAGGGAACCGCCCCTGAGCCTCGAGCCGATACAGCGTGGCCCGAGAGAAGCCGGCCATCGCGCAGACTTCCTCGGGTCGGATGATTCGTTTGATGGTCATAGTTGGGTCTCGCTGGGTCGTCTGGGCGAGATGCCTTAGACGGCTGTGAGTCACAGCGATACGCAAACTATGCTCCAACCTTCACGTTGCACGGCTGAGCTAGAAGATGCAGGCATGAGCTAGCTCATGCCTTCTATTTTTTTGCTTCGGAATCCAGATAGCCAAAAATCCGGTATACCGCTGGAATACGCTGGTTGAGTATTTGCTGCGGTGAAGGGCTAGCAGGTGAGTCCAATCGGTATTCTCTTTCCCACTGTCGAAACCACTTCTTTACGGATTCCGCCTGGAATTTCCCGTATTTCTTCACCATTTTTAGAGCGAAGGCCCCCGCGATAAATCTTCTTTGACTCGTACGCGCGACCAGCCATTCCTCTTTGATTGCCTGTTTCGCTTGCTTCTGGTCTGCCCGCCGCAGTTGACCTCCCTTGGAACGCGCCTGCCTATGCTTGCTTACTTCAGAAGACAGTCTGCCGATGGTTGATTCCAGACCCTTAACTTTCCAGCATCCGGCGATAGCAATCTCGATTAGCTTTTCTCGAGACAACAGCTCAAGTTCGCGACGCCAAATTAGGGAGCGACTGGAATTGATTTTCTGCTCGAGAGATTCGGGCGCTTTAAGGACAAAGAGCGGCCTCGTTAGATCGAATTTCGGTGCATCAGCCATTCTTTAGCTCGTCCAAATAGTTGGCCCAGTGCTGCATGGCGTCTCTCCGAGCAGCATTAAAAGTCGTACGGTCATAAGCTTTTTGGACGTCGCCTCGCTTGGCGTGGGCCAACTGCGATTCGAGCACGTCCGCATCGATAGCTAGCCGTTCCCTTGCTACCGTACGGAGCATTCCGCGGAAGCCATGGGTGGCATGCTGGCCCTGAAATCCCATGCGCCGAAGTGCCGCGCTCATGGCGTCGCGATGAAGATGTGGCGTGGTCTGTCTGGCCAGCGGCGGAAAGACAAATTCGCGGCCTTCCGTGTAAGCCCGCATGGACTGCAGCGTCTCAACCGCCTGGGTCGGCAGGGGGACGATGTGGTCGTGTCGGGTCTTCATCCGGCGGCCAGGCACATGCCATTCGGCTGCGTCGAGATCGATCTCCTCCCATCGCGCGGAGGCAACCACGCCAGGTCGCATCGCCGTCAGCATCGCGAGCTTTAGCGCTGCCCGGGTGACCGGGGTCGGGTAACCCTCAATGGCCTGGACCAAGGCCGTCACTGACTTCAGGCTGGTTGCGGCGGGGATGTGGCCTTTCTCATGGGCGGGCAAGATGCCCCGGAGCGACAGCGGACGGCCGTCCTCTCGGAGTCCCTGCTGCTCGGCGAATTGGACGATGCCTTGGAGGTACTGACGCGCCTTCGCCGCCAGCGCAGGAGCGACCTTTGCGACTTCGGCTAGGGCGGCCGCCGCATCCTTGGTCGACAAGCTAGCCACCGAAGCCTTTCGCAGTTTGGGAGCCAAGTAGGTCTCAACGACATACTTCGCCTTTCGGTGGGTCTCGAGCGCCCAGCCCACCTGCTTGTGCTTCAGCCATTGGTTGGCGACAAGAGGAAAGCCGGCCAGCTCGACGCGCCGCGCAGCCGCTTTGACCTCAGCACGAATCGCTCCCGGATCTCGTCCATCCCGAAGCAACCGACGCGCTTGATCGCGACGATCCCGCGCTTCAGCCAATGTGACGTCGGGAAACACACCGAAGGCGAGCCGTTTCTCTTTGCCCCCGATGCGGTACTTCATCCGCCAATATCGACCGCCTGAAGCAGTCACTTCGAGGTAAAGACCAAGCCCGTCGGCGTGCTTGCCGGGCCGTGCGGCTTTGATCGCAGGAATCGTCAACTTGTTGGTTGCTGTGGCCATCGGGCGCTCCGGCCCGGGAGAGGGCCCAAGATGCCCCCACGCCCGGATGCCCCCAACTATGCCCCCGGGGAGGCTAAGACGCAATGAGACGCCATGCAGCGCCATGAAACAAAAAACCCGCCATTTCGGCGGGTTTTTGGCTGTTTCCGGAGATCCCTCGAGATGTCCTGAAACGATGTAGTGGTGCCCAGGAGAGGACTCGAACCTCCACGGTTTTACCCGCTAGTACCTGAAACTAGTGCGTCTACCAATTCCGCCACCTGGGCAGGTGGGCGCGTATGGTGCGGTGCGGCGTCGGGGATGTCAACGGATTTTGCTGAGTTCGGGCGGCGCTCGCGGCGGCGGTTAAACTTCGGCCGACGTCCCCAAGCCAAGCCGATGAACGACTCCGTCCGCCCCGTTTTCCACGGTTTCGAACAGATCCCCCTGCGCGAGTACGCTGAGCGCGCCTACCTCGATTACTCCATGTACGTGGTGCTGGATCGCGCCCTGCCGTTCCTCGGCGACGGGCTCAAGCCGGTGCAGCGCCGCATCATCTATTCGATGAGCGAGCTCGGGCTCAATGCCGGGGCGAAGCCGAAGAAATCCGCCCGCACCGTCGGCGACGTGATCGGCAAGTACCACCCGCACGGCGATTCGGCGTGCTACGAGGCGCTGGTGCTGATGGCGCAGCCGTTCTCGTACCGCTATCCGCTGATCGAGGGCCAGGGCAACTTCGGCTCGAGCGACGATCCGAAGTCGTTCGCGGCGATGCGCTACACCGAATCCAAGCTCACGCCCATCGCCGAAGTGCTGCTGGGCGAGCTGGGCCAGGGCACGGTCGACTGGGTGCCGAATTTCGACGGCACGCTCGACGAGCCGTCCTGGATGCCCGCCCGCCTGCCGCACCTGCTGCTCAACGGCACCACCGGCATCGCGGTCGGCATGGCCACCGACGTGCCGCCGCACAACCTCAACGAAGTCGTCGCCGCGTGCGTGCGCCTGCTCGACGATCCGGAAGCGACCACGCGCGATCTGTGCGAGCACCTGCGCGGCCCCGATTACCCGACCACCGCGGAAATCATCACGCCCGCCGCGGACCTGCTGCAGATGTACGAAACGGGCCTCGGCAGCGTGCGCGCGCGCGGCACGTACGCGAAGGAAGCGCAGAACATCGTCATCACGGCCCTGCCCTACCAGGTCTCGCCGTCGAAGGTGATCGAACAGATCGCCACGCAGATGCGCGCGAAGAAGCTGCCGTGGCTGGAAGACATCCGCGACGAATCCGATCACGAGAACCCGGTGCGCGTCGTGCTCGTGCCGCGCAGCAACCGCGTCGACGTCGACCAGTTGATGGGGCATCTGTTCGCGACGACCGATCTCGAACGCTCGTATCGCGTCAACATGAACGTGATCGGCCAGGATGGCCGCCCGCAGGTGAAGCCGCTCAAGCAGCTGCTCACCGAATGGCTGGCCTTCCGTACCGAAACGATCACGCGTCGCCTGAAGCATCGCCTCGAACGCGTCGAACGCCGCCTGCACCTGCTGGAAGGTTTGTTGATTGCCTTCCTGAACCTGGATGAGGTCATCCGCATCATCCGCACGGAAGACGAACCGCGCGATGCGTTGATCGCGCGCTTCCAGCTGAGCGAGGACCAGGCGGACTACATCCTCGAGACGAAGCTGAAGCAGCTCGCGCGCCTCGAGGAAATGAAGATCCGCGGCGAGCAGGACGAACTCGACGCCGAGCGCGATCGCCTGATCTCGATCCTCGGCGATCGCAAGAAGCTGAAGAAGCTGCTGAAGGACGAGCTGCTCGCCGATGCGAAGAAGTTCGGCGACGCACGTCGTTCGCCGCTCGTCTCGCGCGACGCCGCGCAGGCGCTCGACGAAACCGAGCTCGTGCCGAGCGAACCGATGACGGTCGTGCTCAGCGAGAAGGGCTGGATCCGCGCGGCGAAGGGGTTCGATGTCGATGCGGCGGCGCTGTCGTATCGCGAAGGCGACGGTCTGCTGGCGTCGGTGCGTGCGCGCAGCACGCAGCAGGTCGCGTTCCTCGATTCGACCGGCCGCAGTTATTCGACCGTCGTGCACACGCTGCCGAGTGCGCGCGGCAACGGCGAACCGTTGACCGGGCGCTTCGCGCCGGCGCCGGGTGCGTCGTTCCAGGCGATGGCGAGCGGCGACGATGAAACGCGATTCGTGCTCGCGTCGACGCACGGCTACGGTTTCGTCACCAAGTTCGTGAACCTCACCGGTCGCCAGAAGGCCGGCAAGGCGATGTTGTCGCTGACGCCGCAGGCGAAGGTCGTGCAGCCGGCGCAGGTCGGCGCGCTCGAATCCGATCGCGTCGTCGCGGTCACGAGCGTCGGCCACCTGCTCGCCTTCCCGGTGAGCGAGTTGCCGGAACTCGACAAGGGCAAGGGCAACAAGATCATCGAGATTCCGAAGAACAAGCTCGGCACCGAGCGCGTCGTCGCGGTCGCGGTCGTGCCGCAGGGCGGCAAGCTCGTCGTGAAGTCGGGTGCGCGCACGATGACGCTGTCGTTCAAGGAACTCGACGAGTACGTCGGCGCGCGCGCGACGCGCGGCGGCCTGCTGCCGCGCGGTTGGCAGAAGGTCGACGGGCTGGCGGTGGAATCATGAGTCGCGAACTCGAGGCGGATCGCGAGAACTGGCTGCAGCGCTGGCGCGCGGGCCAGATCGGCTTCCACCAGGCCACGCCGTCGCCGCTGCTGGTCGAATGCTGGGATCGCGTGGGCGCGCGGGACGGCACGACGGTGTTCGTGCCGCTTGCGGGCAAGAGCGTCGACATGCCCTGGCTCGCCGAACAAGGCTACGACGTGTTCGGCGTGGAGTTGGCGTCGCTCGCGGTCGAGCAGTTCTTCGCCGAGCAAGGCCTGGAACCGCGCGTGTCGCACACGCCGAAGGGCGTGCTGTCGGAATCGGGGCCGATCGCGTTGCTGTGCGGCGATGTGTTCGCGCTCGATGCGCCGGATCTCGCGAAGTGCGGAGCGTTCTTCGATCGCGCCGCGGTCATCGCGTTGCCGCCGGGCCTGCGCCAGCGTTACGCGCGCGAGGTGTATTCGAAGCTGCCGCGCGGCTGCGTCGGCCTGATGATCACGCTCGAGTATCCGCGGCACGAGAAGCAGGGCCCGCCCTTCAGCGTGCCCGAAGCGGAAGTGCGCGAACTGTTCGAAAGCGACTGGGACATCGAGTTGCTCGTGCGCCGCGACATCCTGGCGTACCAGCAGAGTTTCCGCGACGAAGGCGTGACTGCGCTGCACGCGGCCGCCTATCGGATGCAGAAGCGCTGATTCACTGACACGAAAGGGGGCGGGATGCGGCGCTGGATCTTGCGGATCGGAGCGGGCCTCTTGCTCCTCGTGGTGCTTGCGATCCTCGCCGCCTGGCTCGCGATGCGCGCGAGCCTGCCGCAACTCGACGGCACGCATGCCCTGCCCGGCCTGTCGGCGCCGGTGAAGATCGAACGCGACTCGCTCGGCGTCGTGACGATCGATGCGGCGAGCGAAGCCGATGCGATGCGTGCGCTGGGCTTCGTGCACGCGCAGGAACGCTTCTTCGAAATGGACCTGATGCGCCGGACCGCGGCGGGCGAGTTGTCGGGCCTGTTCGGCGCGGCGGCGGTGGACCTCGACAAGACGCGGCGCGTGCATCGCATGCGCGCGCGCGTCGTCGCCGACCTCGCCACCATCGCCGGCGAACATCGCGCGACGCTGCAGGCCTACACCGACGGCGTGAACGCAGGCCTGGCCGCGCTCTCTTCGCGCCCCTGGCCGTATCTGCTGCTGCGCCAGCAACCGCAACCGTGGCGACCGGAAGACACGCCGCTCGTTGGCTACGCGATGTACTTCGACCTGCAGGATGCGTCGAACGCGCGCGAGCTCGCGCTGTGGAAGTTGCAGCCGCACCTGCCGCCGGCGTTGTACGCGTTGCTCGCGCATCCGGGCAGCAGCTGGGATGCGCCGCTCGAAGGCGCGGCGTTAGGCGATGCGCTCCTTCCCGGCCCGCAGGATGTCGATCTGCAACAGCTGCCGATGCCGGCGCTCGCGTCGATTCCGGCAGTCCCCGATCCGCCCGCGATCGGCAGCAACAACTTCGCCGTCAGCGGCGATGCCACGCGCGATGGCCGCGCGATCGTGGCCAACGACATGCACCTGGCGTTGCGCGCGCCGAACATCTGGTTCCGTGCGCAGTTGCGCTGGTTCGATGCGCGCGCCGAAGGCGGCCGCGTCGACATCGGCGGCGTGACCCTGCCCGGCCTGCCGATGGTCGTCGTCGGCAGCAACACGCACGTCGCCTGGGGCTTCACCAACAGTTACATCGATTCGGCCGACTGGGGCCGCTACGTGAAGTGCGGCGAACACCGTTATCGCGTCGGTGCGCAATGCGTGCCGCTGCGCGTGCATCGCGAACGCATCGAGGTCGCGGGCGGCGCGGCGGTCGACTTCCACGTCGAGGAAGCGCCGTGGGGTCCGATCCTTGCGCACGACGATGACGGCAATGCGCTCGCGTTGCGCTGGGCCGCGCACCTGCCGGGCTCGATCCGCCTGGACTTCATCGACATGGCGTATGCGCGCAACCTCGACGACGCGCTGAAGCGCGCGAATCGCATCGCCATCCCCGCGCAGAACCTGCTGCTGGCCGACGGGCACGACATCGCGTGGCGCGTGCTCGGGCCGATCCTGCAGCGTGCGCCGGGGTGCCACGTGCTCGTGGCCGAAGCGGCCACCTGCGCGCCGCCGACGATGCGACTCGACGCCTCGCCCGTCGTCGCGCGCCCGCGGTCGGCGCGCCTGTGGACCGCGAACACGCGCGTGGTCGGCGGCGACGCGTACGCGTTGCTCGGCGACGGCGGCTACATCTCCGGTGCGCGAGGAAAGCAGATCCGCAACGACCTGTTCGGGCGGGCGCAATTCGACGAACGCGCATTGCTTGAGATCCAGCTCGACGATCGCGCGGTGTTCCTCGAACGCTGGTGGCGCCTGCTGCAGGAACGCGCGAAGGCGAACGACACGCCGGCGATGCACGCGCTCGCCGACGCCGCGAAGCAATGGGAAGGTCGCGCGTCCACCGATTCGGTGAGCTACCGCATCGTGCGCGAATGGCGCCGCGCGGTGAACGAACGCCTCATCGACGGATTCACCGCGCCCGCGCAGGCGCAACTCGGCGAAGCCTTCTCGACGCCCGCGTTGCCGCAGTTCGAAGGCGCCGCGTGGCCGATGGTGACGCAACGCCCGATGCACTTGTTGTCGCGCCGCTACAAAGATTGGCCGGCGTTGTTCGAAGACGCGGCGAAGCAAGTCCGCGACACGCTCGCCGAACAAGGCCCACTAGATCAGCGCACCTGGGGCGAAGCGAACACCGCCCACATCTGCCACCCGCTCGTGCGCGCGTTGCCGTTCGCGAAACCGATGCTGTGCATGCCGGCCGACCAGCTCCCGGGCGATGGCTCGATGCCGCGCGTGCAGGCGCCCGACAACGGCGCGTCGGAACGCATGGTCGTCGCGCCCGGCCATGAGCGCGATGGCTTCCTCCACATGCCCGGCGGACAGAGCGGACACCCGTTGTCGCCCTACTGGGGCGCGGGGCACGACGATTGGGTGCAGGGTCGTGCGACGCCGTTCCTCCCAGGGCCGGCGCGCCACACGATGACGTTGCAGCCCTGACCTTGATGCGCGAAGGGAGCATTCCTTCGCGCGCCACAGCCGATTCCACCGAAAGCGCGCACGCGGCGCTCCTACGATGCCGCCCGCGTTTTCCCCTCCTCCAATTGGAATCGAGCATGACCTTGATGCGTTACCTCCCGCTCGCGCTGGCCCTCGCCATCGCGCCCGCCACCGCGTTCGCCACCCAGGAAACGGGCGGCACGGGCCTGGCCGTCACCGCCGGGTACGGCGCCATCGACGGCGGCGCCTCGCCGATCTCGCAGGTCGCGATCGACGTGCCGACGCCGGCGTCGCACCTGGAGTCGGACAACGACGACAACGTGTGGGCCGCGTCGCTGTCGTTCTTCTTCAACGACCACTGGGCGATCGATGCGTGGATCGCGCAGGGCGCGCAGCACTCGACCGAGATCGATGTCGAAGCGGGCAACGACGTGCCCGTCGCGCACTTCACCACCGCGCCGCTCGCGTTCACCGCGCAGTACCACTTCGCGCCGCTCGGTCGCTTCAAGCCCTTCATCGGCGCGGGCTGGCACTGGACGCGCGTCAACGATCTCGGCACCAACGCGGCGGTCACCGAGATCGCGGGCGTCGACCTGCGCAGCGACAACGGCATGACGGCCGTTGCCGGGTTCGACGTCGCGATCTCCGAAGGCTGGTTCGCGCGCGGTGAAGCGCGCTGGATGGACTGGTCGACCGAAGCCACCGTCGACGGCGCGCAGGCCGCGTCCACCAACATGGACACGACGTACTACGGCGTGAGCCTCGGCTACCGCTTCTGATGTCGCTCGCCTGACGTCATGCCGCCGTCGCCGTGCCCTCCACGGGTGCGGCGGCGGCGTGCACTTCGCGCATCGCACGGCCGCTGGGATCGGCGCGCGAGGCGAAGCTCGCGTCCCACGCGATCGCCGCGGACGAGGAACACGCGATCGACTTGCCGCCCGGCACCGTCAGCGCCGCCGCATCGCCGGGGAAGCATTCCTCGAACAGGCGCCGATACAGGAAGGCTTCCTTCGTCTCCGGCGTGTTGATGGCGAAACGTTCCGTCGCCGTCGCGAACTCCGCGTCGCCGACCAAGCGCGACGCATGCGCCTTCAGCCCGTCGATCCACGCATAACCGACGCCGTCGCTGAACTGCTCCTTCTGCCGCCACAGGATCGCGTCGGGCAGCGCGCCCTCGAATGCTTCGCGCAGCACGGCCTTTTCGATGCGTCGACCGCCGCGTTCGCGCACCAACTTGCCTTCCGCATCCATGGCCATCGCGACGTCGAGGAACGCGAGATCGAGGAACGGCACGCGCGCTTCCACGCCCCAGGCCATCATCGCCTTGTTCGCGCGTGCGCAGTCGAACTGGTGCAGCGCATCGAGCTTGCGCACGGTTTCCGCGTGGAATTCGCGTGAGTCCGGCGCCTTGTGGAAGTAGAGATAGCCACCGAAGATCTCGTCCGCGCCTTCGCCGGACAGCACCATCTTCACGCCCATCGCCTTGATGCGGCGCGCGAGCAGGAACATCGGCGTCGACGCGCGGATCGTGGTGACGTCGTAGGTTTCGACATGGCGGATCACGTCGGGCAACACGTCGATGCCCTCTTCAAGCGTGTAGGTGAAGCCGTGTTGCACCGTGCCGATCGCGTCCGCCGCGATCTGCGCCGCCGCGAGATCCGGCGAGCCCGGCAAGCCGATCGCGAACGAATGCAGGCGCGGCCACCAGGCTTCGCTGCGATCGTCGTCCTCGACGCGGCGGCGCGCATGCAGCGCCGCGCACGCGGCGACGATCGACGAATCGAGGCCGCCGGACAGCAACACGCCGTACGGGACGTCGCTCATCAACTGGCGATGCACGGCCGATTCGAGCGCGTCGCGCAACGCCGCCGGCGTCACCGACACGCCGCGGGTGGCTTCGTAGTCGCGCCACTCGCGCTCGTGGAAACGCATCAGCGCTCCCGTCGCACTGTCGTACCAATGCCCCGGCGGAAACAGCGCGACATCCGGACACACGCGCACGATGGCTTTCATCTCGGAGGCGACCCACAACCGCCCATCCGCATCGTGCCCCCAATACAACGGACACACGCCGAGCGGATCGCGCGCGATCACGACGCGCTGCGCCTGCGCATCCCACAACGCGAACGCGAAGATGCCGTTGAGCTTCGCGAAGGCCGCAGGCCCGTCCTCGCGATACAGCGCGCTCACGATCTCGCAGTCGCTTCCGGTGGTGAACGCATACGGCGTCGCGAGCGCATCCTGCAACGCGCGATGGTTGTAGATCTCGCCGTTCACCGCGAGCACCAGCGTGCCGTCGGCCGACACGATCGGCTGCGCGCCGCCGGCCGGATCGACGATCGCCAGGCGCTCGTGCACCAGCAGCGCATGTTTCGATGCATGCACGCCGGACCAATCGGGGCCGCGATGCCGTTGCAGCGCGGAGAGCGAGAGTGCGAGGGGACGCAGCGGCCGCAGGTCGGCGTGCGGGCGCGGGTCGAAGACGCCGAGGATGGAACACATGGGACGGACTCCTGTTTGGCTTTCGGAGGCCGCAAACGCAAGAAGCCCGCGCTTGCGGCGCGGGCTTCGGGACGAATCGTGTGGATGACGTTGCTATCGCATGCACGAATCGCCGGCCCGCGGGAGGCTGGCGTTATTCGAATTGCGATTGTTCGTGGCGAACGTCATGGCACCGACCCTAACACGCGGGGGGCGGTGCCTTGCAAGACCGTTCGTCAGGCCATCATGCGGCGCATGAGGGCGAGGTACAGCGCCGGCAGCGCTTCCAGGTCGGCGACACGGACGTGTTCGTCGACCTTGTGGATGCTCGCGTTCACCGGCCCGATCTCCACGCATTGCGCGCCGAGCGGCGCGATGAAGCGCGCGTCGGACGTGCCGCCGCCGGTGCTTTCCTCCGGCGCTTCGCCGGCGATGCTCGCCAGCACGTCGCGTGCGGCTTCGCGCAGCGGGCCTTCTGGCGTGAAGAACGGTTCGCCGCCGCGATGCCAGTGGATCGTGTATTCGAGCTGGTGTGCGTCGAGCACCATCTCGCATTCGCGCTCGAGTTCCGCCGCGGTCCAGTGCGGGTTGAAGCGCAGGTTGAACAACACCTGCAACTCGCCGGGGATCACGTTGTTCGCGCCGGTGCCCGCATGCACGTTGCTGATCTGCAGGCTCGTCGGCGGGAACGTCTCGTACCCTTCGTCCCACTTGCGTGCGACGAGCTCGGCGAGCGCGGGCAACGCCTGGTGGATCGGATTGCGCGCCTTGTCCGGATACGCGACGTGGCCCTGGATGCCGCGCACGGTCATCGTCGCCGACAACGTGCCGCGACGACCGACGCGCAGCAGGTCGCCGAGTTTCGCCTTCGACGACGGCTCGCCGGTGACGCACCAGTCGATGCGCTGCCCGCGTTCGCGGAACACGTCGGCGACGCGGCGCACGCCATCGATCGCGTCGCCCTCTTCGTCCGACGTCACCAGCATCGCGACCGTGCCGCGATGATCGGGATGCGCGGCGACGAACTGTTCGAGTGCGACGACGAAGGCCGCGACGCTGCCCTTCATGTCCGCCGCGCCGCGCCCGTACAACATCCCGTCGCGTTCGATCGGCACGAACGGATGCGTGGTCCACGCTTCGACCGGGCCGGACGGCACGACGTCGGTGTGGCCCAGGAACACGAGCACCGGACCTTCGTCATTGCCGCCGTGCGTCGCCCACAGATTGTCGACCTCGCCGAAGCGCAGCGCTTCGCACGCGAAGCCCGCCTTCTCCAGGCGACTGGCGAGCAACGCCTGGCAGCCGGCGTCTTCGGGCGTGACCGACGTGCATTCGATCAGCGCCTTGGTCAGCGCGAGCACGTCGCTCACTTGCCCTGCTCCGACAGGGCGCGCGCGAAGCGCGCCTTGAATCCGTTGTCGCTGAACCCCTGCGTGACCACGCCATCGTCGGTGACGACGACCGGACGGCGGATCAACTGCGGATACTCCTTCAGCAGCAACTGCCATTCCGCATCGCTGCCGGGCGTCTTGCGCGTCGGCGGCAACTGCCGCCACGTGGTCGACGACTTGTTGATCAACGCATCCCAGCCGCCGGCCTGCTTCGCCCAATCGGCGAGCGTCGCGGCGGGCTGGCGGTTGTCGCGGTAGTCGACGAACGCGTGTTCGACGCCGAAACGCTGCAACCAGTTGCGCGCTTTCTTGCAGGTATCGCAGTTAGACAGGCCGAAGAGCGTCGTCATCGCTTACCCGCGCAGCAGATCGTTGATGGACGTCTTCGAACGCGTCTTCGCATCCACCTGCTTGACGATCACCGCGCAGTACAGCGAATGGGTGCCGTCGGCCGCGGGCAGCGAACCGGAGACGACGACCGAACCCGGCGGCACGTAGCCGTAGCTGATCTCCTTCGTCGCGCGGTTGTAGATGCGCGTGCTCTGGCCGAGGAACACGCCCATGCCGATCACGCTGTGGTGGCCGACGACGACGCCTTCCACGACTTCCGAGCGCGCACCGATGAAGCAATGGTCCTCGATGATCGTCGGCGATGCCTGCAGCGGTTCGAGCACGCCGCCGATGCCAGCGCCGCCGGAGATATGGCAATGCTTGCCGACCTGCGCGCACGACCCGACCGTCGCCCACGTATCGACCATCGTGCCCGCGCCGACGTGCGCGCCGATGTTCACGAAGCTCGGCATCAGCACGACGTCCTTGCCCAGGTACGTGCCGCGACGCACGACGGTGCCCGGCACCACGCGCACGCCGAGCTTGCGGAACTGCGCTTCGCCGAAGCCCTCGAAACGCAGCGGCACCTTGTCCCAGAACGGGCCCGGCTCACCTTCCATCAACTGCATGTCGCGAATGCGGAAGTACAGCAGCACCGCTTTCTTCAGCCACTCGTTGACCTGCCAGCCGCCCTTCCCGTCCGGTTCGGCGACGCGGAACTCGCCGCTCTCCATGCCTTCGATCACGCGGTCGACCGACGGGCGCGTCGCCCATTCGATCTCTTCCGGCGTGAGCATCGTGCGGCGTTCCCATGCGCTGTCGATATGGAACTTCAGCTCTTCCACGCTCAGGCCCGGTGCGGGCTGCGGCGTGGTCGCGGTGGTCTTCTTCCTTGCGGTCTTGCGGGCGGTCATCGTGCATCTCCATCGAATTGGGCGAGCAGCGCCGCGCGCAATGCATCGCGGCGTGCTTCGTCGAGCGCGTTGTCGCGCTCGTCGGTGAGTTGGAACACGTCCTCGGCGCGCGCGCCGAAGGTCGCGATGCGGGCGTCGTGCACGCGCAGGCGCTGCGCGCGGAACACCTGGGTGACGTCGGCGAGCAGGCCCGGGCGGTCGGTGCAGACCAGGCTCACGAGCGTGCGACGTCCATCGGCCGTGTCGGAGAATCCGATCTGCGGCGCGATGCGGAAATGGCGCAGGTGACGCGGCTGGTTGCGCTTCACCGGCTTGATCGTGTCGAGGTCGTGGGTGGCGAGCGCGGCGCTCAGGCGGCGTTCGACTTCTTCCGCCGCGATCATGCGCTGGCCTTCGGCCGGCAACACCTCGAACGTATCGAACACGCGACCATCCGGTCCGTCGAACAGGCGCGCCTGCATGATCGCAAGGCCTGCGCGATCGAGCGTGGCGACGATCGCGGCGAACAGGCCATCGCGATCGGGCGAGAGCACGAACACTTCCAGCGCACCGACGCGCGCCGCGCCCGGCGCGTTGAGCGTGCGCGCGCTGACGCGCATGCCGCCCGGCTGCGAACCGCGCACGACGGTCGCCTGCCACGCGATCTGGTCGGGGCGCGCGCGGAGGAAGGTTTCGTCGGGCATCTGCGCGAACAGGCGCGACGCTTCGTCCGCGTCGATGGCGAACGAATGCAGCATGTCCTGCACGGTCGCGCGCGATTCGGCGATGCGGTCGGCCGCGGCGACCGGATGTTCGAGGCCGCGACGCAACGCAAGGCGCGTGGCCGTGTGCAGGTCCGCCATCAGGCGGTCCTTCCACGCGTTCCACAACTTCGGCGACGTGCCCGCGATGTCGGCGCAGGTCAGGAGGAACAGCAGGTCGAGGCGCTCGCGATCGGCGACTTCGCGCGCGAACGCCTGGATCACGTCGGGATCGGAGATGTCCTGCTTCTGCGCGGTCACCGACATCAGCAGGTGCTTGCGCACGAGCCAGGCGACGAGTTCGGTGTCGGCCTCGCTCAACCCGTGCGCGACGCCGAATTCGTGCGCGTCGACCGCGCCGAGTTCGGCGTGGTCGCCGCCGCGGCCCTTCGCGATGTCGTGGAAGAGGCCGGCAAGCAGCAACAATTCCGGCTTGCGCAGGCGCGGATACACCTCGTGCGCGATCGAGAACCGCTCGTCCGGCGTGCCGCTCGCGAAACCCGCGATGTTGCGCAGCACCGCGAGCGTGTGCTGGTCGACGGTGAAGACATGGAACAAGTCGAACTGCATGCGCCCCGACACCTGCGCGAACGCCGGCAGCCAGCGCGCGAGCACGCCGAGTCGCGCCATGCGCGCGACCGTTTCGACGGCCTGCGGGCCGCGCAGCAACGCAATGAACTGTTTGCGCAACGCGGGCGACGCGTCGGTGTAGGCGCAGATCGTCGGCAACGCTTCGGCCAGCGCGCGCGCGGTCTGCGAATGCAGGCCACGGATGCGCGGGTTCGCGGCCCACGTGGCGAACAGCGCGAACACCGCGCCGGTGTCGCCGTCGGGCCACTCGTGCGCGCGCGCGGCGAGATAACCGCGGCGCAGTTCGAACGTGTCGTCGATCGACTCCGGTGCAACCTCGCCTTCCAGCTGTTCCTCGAAGCGCTGCAGCAGGCGATCGTTGATGCGCAGCACGATCGCGGCGCTGCGGTAGAAGCCCTGCATCATCTGTTCGACCGCGAGGTTGCCGTCGGCGTCGACATGACCCAGGCGCGCGGCGAGTGCTTTCTGGTGATCGAAGCGCAGGCGTTCTTCGCGGCGATTGGCGACCAGGTGCAGGCCGTAACGCAGGCGCGCGAGGGCGCGGCGTTCGCGCTCCAGCGTCGCGTATTCGTCGGCGCCCAGCTGGCCGAGCGCGATCATGCCCTGCGCATCGCGCTGGCCCAGCACGCGCAGCGCCATCCAGCGCAGCGTCTGGATATCGCGCAGGCCGCCGGGGCCTTCCTTGAGATTGGGTTCCAGGTTGTCCGCGGTGTTGCCGAAGCGCGCGTGGCGCACGCGTTGTTCTTCTCGCTTGGCGATGAAGTACTCGCGCGCCGGCCACGCGTGGCGCGTGTCGATCGCGTGCAGCAGCGCGCGCAGGTCGTGTTCGTCGGCCACCAGTGGTCGCGCTTCCATCACCGCGGTGAGCACGGTGATGTCGTCGCGCGCGGCGCCGGTGCATTCGTCGGCAGAGCGCACCGCGTGCCCGGTCTGCAGGCCCGCGTCCCACAGCAGCGCGAAGAAGCGCGCGAGCGCGTCGTGCTGCGCCGCTTGTGCGTCGGGCTCGGCCAGGACCAGCAGGTCGATGTCGGATTGCGGATACAACTCGCCGCGGCCGTATCCGCCGACGGCGAACAGCGCGAGCTTCGCGTCGTCGGCGATGCACTGCGACCAGGCTTCGCGCACGATCGCGTCCACGGCGCGCGCGCGGTCGCGCAGCAGCGTGTCGATGTCCTCGTTGCGGTCGAAGCGCGCGGCGAGTTCGGCTCCGTTGCCCGCGAGCTTCGCGCGCGCCGCGGCGGCCCAGTCAGCGGATGTTGCAGCCGGCGTGTTCGCCGCCGGCACCGAGGCGGCGGCGTGATCGGTCATAGGTCGTTGTCGTCGCCCGGTACGCGCGTGAGGATCTCGACGCCGTCCTCGGTCACCGCCACCGTGTGTTCCCACTGCGCGGACAACTTGCGGTCCTTGGTGACCACGGTCCAGCCGTCGGGGAGCAGCTTCGTGTGGCGTGCGCCTTCGTTGATCATCGGTTCGATCGTGAAGACCATGCCCGGCTTGAGCACGAGGCCCTCGCCCTTGCGGCCGTAATGCAGGACCTGCGGATCTTCGTGGTAGACCTTGCCGATGCCGTGGCCGCAGTACTCGCGGACCACGCTGAAGCGTTCGCCTTCGGCCAATTCCTGGATCGCGTTGCCGATGTCGCCGAGGGTCGCCCCCGGCTTCACCGTGCGGATGCCGCGGAACATCGCCTCGCGAGTCGTCTCGACCAGCCGCTTGGCCATCACCGTCGGGGCGCCCACGTAGTACATGCGCGAGGTGTCGCCGTGCCAGCCGTCCTTGATGACGGTGACGTCGATGTTGAGGATGTCGCCGTCCTTCAGGATCTTCGCGTCGCTCGGGATCCCGTGGCAGATGACGTTGTTCACCGAGGTGCAGACGGTCGCCGGGAAGCCGCGGTAACCGACGTTGGCCGGGATCGCCTGCTGCACGTTGACGATGTGGTCGTGGCAGATGCGGTCCAGCTCGGCCGTGCTGACGCCCGGCTTCACGTGCGGAGCCACGACCTGGAGCACTTCGGCGGCCAGGCGGCCGGCGATGCGCATCTTCTCGATGTCCTGGGGGGTTTTGATGGTGATCGACATGCGGGGATTATCGCCCGGCCCGGCGGGTTGTCCGTAACCCATTGGTCCGGCTACAATTCCGCGGCTTCGCAGGGGACCACCCCCTTCGGACCCGCCCACGACGGGCGTCGCCGTCGAATCCACACCTGCCGCAACAGCCCGCTCCGGGGTGCCTCGCAAGAGGTTCGGAAGCGGAAGCGACAGGGAGGCCCAACCCCGGAGCTGTATGCGAGTCCCTTCGCAAAAGCCCGCACATCCATGTGCGGACTTTCCAACAAGCGGGACTCCAGAGGCTCCCTATCAGGAGTAATGCAATGCCCCAGATCACCATGCGCCAGATGCTGGAAGCCGGCGTCCACTTCGGCCACCAGACGCGCTACTGGAACCCGAAGATGGGTCCGTACATCTTCGGCGCCCGCGGCAAGATCCACATCATCAACCTCGAGAAGACGATGCCGCTCTTCTCGGACGCGATGAACTTCATCTCGGCGATCGCGCAGAAGCGCGGCACGATCCTGTTCGTCGGCACCAAGCGCTCGGCGCGCGAGGCGATCAAGGAAGAAGCGACCCGCGCCAGCATGCCGTACATGACCCAGCGCTGGCTCGGCGGCACGCTGACCAACTTCCGCACGGTCAAGCAGTCGGTGCAGCGCCTGAAGGAACTGGAAGCCGGCGAAACCGACGGCACGTTCCAGAAGATGGTCAAGCATGAAGTGCTCGGCCTGCGCCGTGAGCGCGACAAGCTCGAAGCCTCGCTCGGCGGCATCAAGGACATGAACCGCCTGCCCGACGCGCTGTTCGTGATCGACATCGGCCACGAAGACATCGCGGTCAAGGAAGCCAAGAAGCTCGGCATCCCGGTCATCGCCGTCGTCGACACCAACTACGACCCGGCCCTGGTCGACTACGCGATCCCGGGCAACGACGACGCCATCCGCGCCGTGCAGCTGTACGCCCGCGCCGCGGCCGACGCCGTGCTCGAAGGCAAGGCCGCCGCGCCGTCGGCCCCCAACGTCCGCGAAGAAGACTTCGCCGAAGCCGCTGCCGGCGAAGGCGAAGACAAGAAGGGCCCGCGCCGCGCCCCGGCCAAGAAGGCTGGCGCCCCGCGCGGCGGCAAGCCGGCCGCCAAGGCCGAGTAACCATCGGCTGTCACGCAGCCGCGCCAACATGCGCGGCTGCGTCGCTCCATTCGCTCGTCATCCCCGCCCACGCGGGGATCCAGCTTTATTTATTCAGAGGTCACCATGGCTGAAATCACCGCTTCCCTTGTCAAGGAACTCCGCGAGCGCACCGGCGCCGGCATGATGGAGTGCAAGAAGGCCCTCACCGAGAACAACGGCGACATCGACGCGGCCGCCGAATGGCTGCGCAAGTCGGGCCTGGCCAAGGCCGACAAGAAGGCCGGCCGCGTGGCCGCCGAAGGTCGCATCGGCGTGGCGCAGGACGGCGGCAAGGCCGTGCTCGTCGAAGTGAATTCGGAAACCGACTTCGTCGCGAAGGACGGCAACTTCATCGCGTTCGTCGACGCCGTCGCGCAGGCCGCCCTGGCCTCCGGCGCCGCCGATGCCGAAGCACTGAAGACCGCGAAGCTCGCCTCGGGCGAAACCGTGGAAGAAGCGCGCGCCGCCGCGATCGCCAAGCTCGGCGAAAACCTGCAGGTCCGTCGCCTCGCCCGCATCGACAGCGGCAACAACGTCGCTGCCTACGTGCACGGCGGCAAGATCGGCGTGCTGGTCGAAGTGAAGGGCGGCGACGCCGACTTCGCGCGCGGCATCGCGATGCACATCGCCGCGATGAACCCGCCGCACAACAAGGCGGCCGATGTGCCGGCCGAGTTCGTCGCGAAGGAAAAGGAAATCGAACTGGCCAAGATGTCCGACAAGGACAAGCAGAAGCCGGCCGAAATCCTCGAGAAGATCATCAGCGGCAAGATCGCGAAGATCGTCAACGAAGTGACGCTGTACGGCCAGCCGTACGTGCTGAACACCGACCAGACGGTCGAAGCCGCGGCGAAGGCTGCCGGCGCCGACGTCGTCGGCTTCCAGCGCCTCGCGGTCGGCGAAGGCATCGAGAAGGTGAAGGAAGACTACGCGGCTGAAGTCGCGAAGGCGATGCAGGTCTAAGGCCCAAGGCCTTTAGTCCGGCACGAGCACCTGCTCCACGAGAAACCCGCGGGCAACCGCGGGTTTTTTGTTGCCTGTCATTCCGGCGGCGCCGCGGGCGCATGCACCTGCACGGGAAGCGTGACGACCCGGATGTCCTGCGCATGGCGAGCGCCGGAGTGATAAGCCTCCAACACCGTGTCGAAGTGGCTGAGCATGCCTTGGTAGGCGGCGAAGCCGGTGCCCATCGTCGTGCCGATGCTGGCGACTCCCAACGCGAACAAACGTTTTACGTCGCGCTCGATATTTATGAAGCGACCTTCGATCCTGGCATCGAACGCCGAGAGCTTGGCATCGAGTTCTTCGCGAGTCATGGACATGGTGGAGCCTCCTTGTTGATGGATGCGAGCGCCCCTTGCCCTTGTCGCGATTTCGCGCCGATGCATGCGAGGCGTCAATGCCTTGCGCCTACAACGAGATGTTTCCGGCGTCGCATCGAGCCCTTCGCGCTCATCGGTGGCCTCAAGCGGCTGGCGGGGGTGCTGGTCGGCAACCGCACGATGGCCGAGCGCCTAGTTGCTGCGTTCGCACATCTCGCCACGGGCCGCCACGTCGGCAAGGTGGTCGTGCGGATCGCGTGAGCCTCCGGCCGTCGGTGCGCGCGGGGCATCGGATAGAATCCTCGCGCCCACGCCCCCCGGAGATCCCGATGACCCAGCTCGCCGTTCGCCGTGTCCTGCTCAAGCTGTCCGGCGAGGCGTTGATGGGGGACGAGGATTACGGCATCGACCCCAAGGTCATCGGGCGCCTGGCCGACGAAGTCATGGAGGCCCGCGAAGCCGGCGCCGAAATCGCGCTGGTGATCGGCGGCGGCAACATCTTCCGCGGCGCGGGCCTCGCGGCCGGCGGCATGGATCGCGTGACCGGCGACCAGATGGGCATGCTCGCCACCGTCATCAACGCGCTCGCGATGCAGGACGCGCTCGAAAAGCGCGGCGGCCGCTGCCGCGTGATGAGCGCGCTGAAGATCAACGACGTGTGCGAGGACTACATTCGCCGCCGCGCGGTCCGCCATCTCGAGAAAGGCCGCATCACGATCTTCGCCGCCGGCACCGGCAATCCCTTCTTCACCACCGACTCGGGCGCCGCGCTGCGCGCGATCGAGATCGGCGCCGACCTGTTGCTCAAGGCGACGAAGGTCGACGGCGTGTACGACAAGGATCCGAAAAAGCACAAGGACGCGGTGCGCTTCGATTCGCTGACCTACGACGAAGTGATCACGCGCGACCTGCAGGTGATGGATACCGCGGCCTTCGCGCTCGCGCGCGACAGCGACCTGCCCTTGCGCATCTTCGACATGTCGAGCCCGGGCGTGCTGCTGCGCATCCTGCGCGGCGAGAACATCGGCACGCTGGTCCGCGGCCGCGGCTGATCGCATGGGCGCCGGCCACGGGCATTCGCACGGCGACCACCACCACGGCGATGCCGGCGTCCGCGCGTTCGCGTGGGTGACGCTGCTCAACCTCGCGTACACGATCCTCGAAGCGGGCTACGGCTTCGCGACCAATTCGCTCGCGCTGCTCTCCGATGCGTTGCACAACCTCGGCGACGTGCTCGGCCTCGGGCTCGCGTGGGGCGCGGCCGCCATCGCGCGCCGCAGGCCGACGGAACGCCACACGTACGGGTGGCGTCGCGCGACGCTGCTCTCGCCGCTCGCCAACGCGATCGTGCTCGCCGGTTTCTCCGGCGCGCTCGCATGGGAAGCGGTGCGGCGTTTCTTCGCGCCGCCGGAAGTGCCCGGCGCGACGGTGATGGTGGTCGCCGCGATCGGCATCGTGGTGAACCTCGGCGCCGCCTGGTTCATGCGTGGCGGACACGACGACCTCAATCGGCGCGGCGCGTTCCTGCACCTGGTCGCCGACGCGGCGGTGTCGTTCGCCGCGGTGCTCGCGGGTGCGGGCATGTTGTGGCTCGGATGGAGCTGGCTCGATCCGCTCACCGCGTTGCTGGTCGGCGTCGTCGTTGCGTTCAGCGCGTTCCGGTTGCTGCGCGACAGCTTCAACGCGGCGATGGACGCGGTGCCGCGCCAGATCGACCAAGCCCAGGTCCGCGCGTTCCTCGCCGCCTGCCCCGGCGTCGTCGCGGTGCACCATCTCCACATCTGGTCGCTGGGTGCGGGCGAAATCGCGATGACCGCCCACCTCGTCCGCGCCGGCGCCGAAGATCACGACGTCTTCATCGACAGCCTCGCCCGCGATCTCGACGAGCGCTTCGGCATCAACCACCCGACCCTGCAGATCGAGTTCGGTACCGGCTGCCACGACGAGCACGACCGGGCACCGCATTACTGACTCGACGGTGCGCCGGGGCTCCTCCCCTTCGGCACGGGTAACTGCCGGCTTCCCCCGTATAATCCCGCGCTTGATTGGTAAGGACGACCGGAGCCCCCGATGCTCAGCGACATCAAGAAAGACGCCACCACCCGCATGCAGAAGAGCGTGGATGCGTTCCGGCAGGAGCTGACCAAGCTCCGCACCGGCCGCGCGACGTCTGCGCTGGTCGACCACCTGAAGGTCAACTATTACGGGTCGGAGATGCCGCTGAGCCAGGTGGCCACGGTCGCGGTCACCGACGCGCGCACGCTGACGATCACCCCGTGGGAGAAGCCCATGGTCGCGGTCGTCGAGAAGGCGATCTTCGCCTCCGACCTCGGCCTGACCCCCAACACCGCGGGCACCACCATCCGCATCAACCTGCCGCCGCTCACCGAAGAGCGCCGCAAGGAACTGACCAAGCACGTCCACGCCGGCGGCGAGGACGCGAAGGTCGCCATCCGCAACATCCGCCGCGACGCGAACCACCACATCAAGGAACTGCTGAAGGACAAGCAGATCACCGAAGACGAAGAGCGCGCGAGCGAGCAGGACATCCAGAAGCTGACCGACAAGGCGATCAAGGACGTCGACGACGTGGTCAAGGCCAAGGAGCAGGAGCTGATGGCGGTCTGACGCCACGGTTTCCTGCATGCCTTCCGACGCAACGCAGCCGGCGCGGGTCCCGCGCCACCTCGCCGTGATCATGGACGGCAACGGCCGCTGGGCCGAACGCCGTCGCCGCCCGCGCGTGATCGGACATCGCGCCGGCGCGCGCGCGGTGCAGAACTGCGTGGACTTCTGCATCGAACACGGGATCGGTGCGCTCACCCTGTTCGCGTTCTCGAGCGAAAACTGGGGCCGGCCCGAAGAAGAAGTCGGCGCGCTGATGAAGCTGTTCCTCAACGCGCTCGAACGCGAAGTCGACGAACTGCATCGCCGCGGCGTGCGCATCCGCTTCATCGGCCAGCGCGAACGTTTCGGCGATGCGATCCGCGCGCGCATGGACGCGGCCGAAGCGACGACGCGCGACAACACGGTCCTGCACCTGTCCGTCGCCGCGAGCTACGGCGGGCGCTGGGACATCGTCAACGCCGCGCGTTCGCTGGCCGAAGACGTCGCCGCGGGCCGCGTGAAGCCGGACGCGATCGACGAGCACGCCTTCGCCAGCCGCATCGCGCTGTCCGACCTTCCGCCGCCCGACCTGTTCATCCGCACCGGCGGCGACACGCGCGTGAGCAACTTCCTGCTCTGGCAGCTCGCCTATACCGAGCTGTGGTTCACCGAAACATTGTGGCCGGACGTGGATGCCGCCACACTCCGCCAGGCCCTGGACGACTACGCGATGCGAGAGCGGCGCTTCGGTCTCACCGGGGCCCAGGTATCCGCCTCCTTTCCTCCGCCCCCCGCCGGGACCGACGAATGACCCGCACGCGACTGCTGGCCGCGCTGTTCATGACCCCGCTCGCGATCGCGGCCGTGTTGTTCCTCGACACGCCGTGGCTGGTTGCCCTCGCCGCCGTGCTCTTCCTCGCCGGGCTGTGGGAATGGTTCCGCCTGGCCGAGATCGACGACACCCTGCATCGCAGCGTCCTGCTCGTGGCGAACCTCGCGATGATGGTCGCGATCACCTGGGCCTCGCGTTCGAGCAACGGCTTCAGCTTCGTGCTGTTCCAGATCGCGACCGTGATCGGCGTGGCGTGGTGGTTGCTGGCGATGGTGTGGCTGCGCAACTTCAACTTCGCCTCCGACCACGACACCAACGCGCGCATGTTCAAGCTCGCCGCGGGCACGCTCGCGGTGGTGCCGGCCTGGTGCGCGCTTGCGCTGATCCACGGCAGCACGAACAACGGACACCGCTGGCTGCTGATCGCGCTGCTGGTGATCTGGGCCGCCGACACCGGCGCGTACTTTGCCGGCCGACGCTTCGGCAAGCACAAGCTCAGCCCGCGCATCAGCCCGAACAAGACCATCGAAGGCCTCGTCGGCGGCATGCTCGCCTCGCTCGTCGTGGCACTGGCCGCGGCGCCGTTCGCGGGTGCGACGGTCGCGCAGATGCCGGCGATCGCTTTGGTCGTGGTGGTCACCGTCGGCTTCTCGGTCGTCGGCGATCTGTTCGAGAGCCTGCTCAAGCGCCACGTCGGCGCGAAGGACTCGGGCGACCTGATCCCGGGCCACGGCGGCATCCTCGACCGCATCGACAGCGTACTCGCCGCGCTGCCGGTGTTCGCGCTCGGCAAGGGCCTCCTGGGCTTCTGACCGGACCGCAAGGCTTTCTGACCATGCAGAACGTCGCAGTCCTCGGCGCAACCGGTTCGATCGGCAGCAGCACGCTGGACGTCATCGCACGCCACCCCGAACGCATGCGCGCGAGCGTGCTCGCCGCGGGTTCGCAGGTCGATGCGTTGCTCGCGTTGTGTCGCACGCATCGGCCCGACCACGCGGTGATCGCCGACGCACGCCACTTCGATGCGCTGCGCGACGGCCTGCGCGATGCCGGCCTGCCGACGCAGGCGCACGCGGACGAAGACGCACTCGATGCGCTGGTCGAAGGCGATGCGTGCACGACCGTCGTCGCCGCGATCGTCGGCGCCGCCGGCTTGCGTTCGACGCTCGCCGCCGCGCGCGCGGGCAAGCGCCTGCTGCTCGCGAACAAGGAATCGCTCGTGCTCGCCGGCGAACTGCTCACGCGCGCCGCGCGCGATGCGGGCGCGACCGTCGTGCCGATCGACAGCGAGCACAACGCGATCTTCCAGTGCCTCCCCGACGCGCATGCGCACGCGGGGCTGAAGCGCATCTGCCTCACCGCGTCCGGCGGTCCGTTCCGCGGCCGCACGCGCGCACAATTGGCGGACGTCACGCCCGCACAGGCGGTCGCGCATCCCAAGTGGTCGATGGGCCCGAAGATCTCGGTCGACTCGGCCACGCTGATGAACAAGGGCCTGGAAGTGATCGAGGCGCATCACCTGTTCGGGTTGGAGGCCGACCGCATCGACGTGCTCGTGCATCCGCAGAGCCTGGTGCATTCGCTGGTCGAGTTCGTCGACGGCAGCACGCTGGCGCAACTCGGCAATCCGGACATGCGCACCGCGCTCGCGGTGGGCCTGGCGTGGCCGGAACGGGTGTCCTCGGGGGTCGGCGGGCTCGACCTGCTGCAGCACGGGCGCCTGGATTTCGAGGCGCCGGACCTCGACGCCTTCCCCTGCCTGGGCCTCGCCTATGCCGCCCTGCGCGCCGGCGGCACTGCCCCGGCCCAGTTGAACGCGGCCAACGAAGTGGCGGTTTCAGCCTTTCTTCAGGGCCGCATCGCTTTCCTTGCCATACCCGCGCTGGTCGAGGACACCCTCGCCGCGCTGCCGCCGGTGCCGGCCGACACGCTCGAGGTGCTCCGCGACGCCGACCGCGCCGCGCGACACCACGCGCAGGCCGCACTCGCGGCGCATGCCAAAGGCTGAAGATGGACGCGATCGGTTCCCTGTTTTGGTTCATCGTCAGCATCGGCGTGCTGGTGACGTTCCATGAATTCGGCCACTACTGGGTCGCACGCAAGTGCGGCGTCAAGGTGCTGCGCTTCTCGGTCGGCTTCGGTCGCCCGCTGTGGATGCGCCGCGGGCGCGACGGCACCGAGTTCGTCGTCGCCGCGATTCCGCTCGGCGGCTACGTCAAGATGCTCGACGAACGCGAGGGCGAAGTCCCCGCGGCCGAACAGGCGCAGGCGTTCAACCGCCAATCGGTGTACGAGCGCATCGCGATCGCGGCCGCCGGCCCGGTCGCCAACATCCTGTTGTGCGTCCTGTTGCTGTGGGGCGCCTTCATCGTCGGCATCCAGGAATACGCGCCGGTCGTCGGTCGCGCGGGCGGCATCGCCGCCGAAGCGGGCCTGCACGCAGGCGACGAAGTGCTGAAGATCGGCGATCGCGAAACGCCGACGTGGACCGACGTGCAGTTCGCGCTCGCAGTCGCGGGCCTGGATCGCGCGCGCGTCCCGGTGCAAGTGCGCACGCGCGACGGCGAGATGCGCACGCGCGAGCTGGACATGGGCAAGCTCCCCGCCGATTTCGACGAACTGCGCGCCGCCGACACCGTCGGCCTGGTCGCACGCCATCGCCTGCAGGCGCCGATCATCGACAACATCGTGGAAGGCTCGCCGGCCTACGGCGTGCTCGCCGTGGGCGATCGCATCATCGCGGTCGACGGCCAGCCTGTCGCCGACTTCACCGACATCGCCCCTGCCGTGAAGGCGCTCGCGCAACGCGGCGAGCCCGGCATGATCGAAGTGGAACGCACGACCGACGGCAAGACCAACCGCCTCGCGTTGCCGCTGACGCCCGTGCTGCAGCGGCAGGAGGACGGCAGCGAGCGCGCGATCCTCGGCATCGCTTCGCGCGCCGGCGGCCAGCCGCCGCCGTTCGACGCGGTGCGCCGCTTCGGCCCGCTCGAGGCGGTCCCGATGGCCGTGCGCGAAACGTGGCAGAAGGCGCACGACACGGTCGGCTTCATCGGCCGCATGGTCACCGGCAACGCGTCGCTGAAGTACGTTTCGGGACCGATCACCACCGCGCGCGCCGCGAACGCGACCGCGCAACTCGGATTCGCCTGGTTCCTGAACTTCCTGGCCATCCTGTCGATCTCACTGGCGATCCTCAACCTGCTGCCCATCCCGCTCTTGGATGGGGGACACCTGCTGTATTACCTTATTGAGTTGGTCAAGGGCAGTCCGTTGAGCGAGCGTACGATGGCTGCCGGGCAATACGTGGGCCTGGCGCTGCTGGTCGGCCTGATGGGGCTGGCGTTGTTCAACGACGTCTTCCATTGGTAACCCGACGCGCAACGCCTGCCGGCGCCGCCCCAGACCTCGCCACCGCCGCACGGACGGTGGCCCGCAACCCCAACCGGACGTGACGATGACGCGACACCTTTCCCGCCGCCTGCTCGCCCTTGCCCTCGCTTCGGCGATCGCCGCGCCCGCCGCGGCGCAGACGGCCAATCCGTTCGCGCTTCCGCAGGCCGAGCCGGCGCCCGCGCCCACCGGCGTCGACCCGGCCGCCTTCGTCGTCAGCGACATCCGCATCGAAGGCCTGCAGCGCATTTCCGCCGGTACCGTGTTCACGTACCTGCCGGTCGAACGCGGCGATCGCCTCGACTCGGCGCTCGGCGCCGATGCGATCCGCGCGCTCTACAACACCGGCTTCTTCGAGGACGTGCGCCTGGACCGCCAGGGCGACATCCTCGTGGTGACCGTCGTCGAACGCCCCGCGATCAACAAGCTGACGATCACGGGCAACAAGGACATCAAGACCGAGGACCTGACGAAGGGCCTGAAGGACATCGGCCTGGCCGAAGGCGAGACCTTCGACCGCCTGAGCCTCGACCGCGTCACCCAGGAACTCAATCGCCAGTACAACAACCGCGGCAAGTACAACGTCGTGATCACGCCGACCGTGTCGCGCCTGGACCGCAACCGCGTCGACGTGCAGATCGCGATCAAGGAAGGCAAGGCGGCCAAGATCCGGCACATCAACCTGGTGGGCAACGACGCCTTCGCCGACGACCTGATCACCGAGGACTGGGAATCGCGCGAGAACAACTGGCTGTCGTGGTATCGCCGCGACGACCAGTATTCGCGCGAGAAGCTCTCCGGCGACATGGAGAAGCTGACCAGCTGGTACCTCGACCGCGGTTACGTCGACTTCAGCCTCGACTCCACCCAGGTGTCGATCAGCCCCGACAAGCGCGACATGTTCATCAGCGCGGGCCTGACCGAGGGCGAGCAGTACAAGATCGCGAAGGTGCAGGTCACCGGCGACACCGTGCTGCCGAAGGAAGACATCGAGAAGATGATCCCCGTCAAGGAGGGTCAGCTGTTCTCCCGTCGCGTCCTCGAGTTCACGTCCGACGGCATCGTCTCCGCGCTCGCCAACATCGGCTACGCGTTCGCGCAGGTGAACCCGCTCCCGGAAGTGCATGCGGACAACAACACGGTCGACATCAACTTCCAGGTCGTGCCGGGTCCGCGCGTCAACGTGCGCAAGATCGTGTTCAAGGGCAACACGCGTACCGCCGACGAAGTGCTGCGCCGCGAAATGCGCCAGTTCGAAGGCGCGTGGTACTCGCAGGCCGCGGTCGACCGCTCGAAGGTGCGCCTGCAGCGCCTGGGCTACTTCGAAACGGTCGAAGTGGAGAACGTGGCGGTCCCCGGTACCGACGACCAGGTCGACGTCACCTACACGGTCAAGGAAACCACCTCGGGCAGCTTCATGTTCGGCGTGGGCTATTCGCAGTTGTCGGGCGTCAACCTCTCGGTGCAGCTGCAGGAGAACAACTTCCTCGGCAGCGGCAACCGCGTGTCCGTCGCCGCGCAGCAGAGCAGTTACCAGAAGCGCTACGACTTCTCGTTCTCCAACCCCTACTTCACCGACGAAGGCCTGACCCTCGGCTACAACCTGTGGTGGCGCGAGTTCGACTACAGCGATTACGGCGTGGCGAACTACACCACCAACAGCGGCGCGGGCCAGGTGTTCCTCGGCCTGCCGATCACCGAGTACGACACCGTGTCGTCGATGATCGGCATCGACACCAACGAGATCCTGCTGTCGGCCTCCACGCCGATCTCGATCCAGGACTACATCGACGCCGTCGGCCAGAACACCTTCCACGCGTGGCGCTGGCAGCTCGGTTACTCGCGCGACACGCGCAACGACTACTTCATGCCGTCGCGCGGCAGCTACCACCGCTCCACGCTCGAAATCGCGATGCCGGGCTCGACGGTCGAGTACTGGAAGGCCGAGTACACCTACTCGCGCTACTTCCCGCTCAACCCGTCGCTGATCCTGCTCACCGCGGTCAACATCGGCTACGGCGACAGCTACGGCGACATCAAGTACCGCGACCTGTGCATCGACATGACGGTCACGTGCACGCCGGAGAACGACGACTTCCTGTACACGGCGAACAGCGACGGCCTGCCGTTCTTCGAACGCTTCTACGCGGGCGGCATCTCGTCCTCGGGTCGCGTGCGCGGCTTCGTCGACAACTCGCTGGGTCCGCACGAGTTCAACGGGTTCACGTCGCAGCCGATCGGTGGCGCGCTGAAGACCGTCGGCACGGTGGAACTGGTGTTCCCGAAGCTGTTCGACTCGCCGGCCGCGCGCGTTTCGGCGTTCTTCGACGTCGGCAACGTGTACGCCGACTGGGATACGTTCGATGCGGCGGAACTGCGCGCTTCGGCGGGTATCGCCCTGCTGTGGCGTTCGCCGATGGGTCCGCTGTCGATCAGCTACGCACTGCCGCTGCGCACGATGGACGCCGATCCGCTGACCCGCTTCCCGGGCGACGACACCGAGCGCCTGCAGTTCACCTTCGGCGGCTCGTTCTGATCGCGAGCGGATGAGACGACCCGCATGAGCGCCCCGGCGTATACCGCGAAGGAACTCGGGGCGCGCTTCGGGCTCGAGGTCGCGGGCGATCCGAATGCGATCGTGCGCGGCGTCGCGACGCTCGCCAACGCGCGCGCGGATTCGCTGGGCTTCCTGGCGAATCCGAAGTACCGCGCGCAACTCGCGCAGACGCAGGCGGGCGTGGTCACGATGCGCGCCGAAGACGCGGAAGGCTTCCACGGGACCGCGCTGATCGCGCGCGATCCCTACGCCGCGTTCGCACGCATCGCCGCGTTGTTCGAGCCGCGCAGCGACGCATCGTCGGGCATCCATGCGAGCGCCGTGGTCGATCCCACCGCGACGATCGATTCGACGGCGCACATCGGGCCGTACGTCGTGATCGGCGCGCGTTGCACCGTGGGTCCGGCCGCGATGGTCGGCCCGGGCTGCGTCGTCGGCGACGACTGTCATGTCGGCGAAGGCAGCGAGCTCATCGCGCGCGTCACGCTGGTGACGCGCGTGCGCCTCGGCCGACGCGTGCGCATCCATCCGGGCGCCGTGCTCGGCGCCGACGGCTTCGGCCTGGCGATGGACGCCGGCCGCTGGCTCAAGGTGCCGCAACTCGGCGGCGTTTCGATCGGCGACGATTGCGAGATCGGCGCCAACACCACCATTGATCGCGGCGCGCTGGAAGACACGATCCTCGAAGAGGACGTGCGCCTGGACAACCAGATCCAGGTCGGCCACAACGCCGTGATCGGCGCGCACACCGCGATGGCCGGCTGCGCCGCCGTGGCCGGCAGCGCGAAGATCGGCCGCTACTGCCTGATCGGCGGCGGCGCCGGCGTCCTCGGCCACCTCGAGTTGTGCGACCGCGTCGTCGTCACCGCCATGAGCCTGGTCACGCACTCGATCCGCGAGCCGGGCGAGTACTCGTCGGGCACGCCGATCATGGACAATCGCAGCTGGCGCAAGAACGCCGCGCGCTTCAAGCAACTCGATTCGCTGGCCCGGCGCTTGCCTGGCAAGGACAAGGAATGAAGATGGACGTGCAACTCCCGCTCGACGTGCTGAAGATCCAGCAGCTGCTGCCGCACCGGTACCCGTTCCTGCTGGTCGACCGGGTCGTCGAGTTCGAGGCGAACAAGCGCATCCTCGGCATCAAGAACGTCACCATCAACGAGCCGTTCTTCCAGGGCCATTTCCCCGGCCACCCGGTGATGCCGGGCGTGCTGGTGATCGAAGCGCTCGCGCAGGCCGGCGGCATCCTGACGCAGCTCTCGCACCAATCCGCGGCGACCGACAAGCTGTTCTACCTGGTGAAGATCGACAACGCGAAGTTCTCGCGCATGGTCGTGCCGGGCGATCGCCTCGAGCTGCACGTCGAGCTCAAGCGCACGATCCGCAACATGGCGCTTTACCAGGGCGTGGCGAAGGTCGACGGCGAACAGGTCGCCTGCGCCGAAATCCTCTGCGCCGAGGTCAAGGGCTGAGCCCGATGACCGCGCAGGTGCATCCCACCGCCGTCGTCGATCCGGGTGCGCGCCTGGGCGCGAACGTGCACGTGGGTGCATACACCGTCATCGGCCCCGACGTCGAGATCGGCGACGACACCGTCGTCGGTCCGCATTGCACCATCACCGGGCCGACCCGCATCGGGCGCGCCAATCGTTTCCACGGCCACGCCGCGATCGGCGGCGATCCGCAGGACAAGAAATTCGCCGGCGAACGCACCGAACTGGTGATCGGCGACGACAACGTCGTGCGCGAGTTCGTCACCATCAGCCGCGGCACGGGCCACGACAAGAGCGTCACGCGCATCGGCAACGGCAACTGGCTGCTCGCCTACGTGCACGTCGCGCACGACTGCCTCATCGGCGACGGTTGCGTGTTCTCCAACAACGCGACGCTCGCCGGGCATGTCGAAGTCGGCAACCAGGTGATCCTGAGCGGCTTCGTCGGCGTGCACCAGTTCTGCCGCATCGGCGACCACGCGTTCGTCGGCATGGGCGCGTTCGTCAACGGCGACGTGCCGCCGTTCCTGATGGTCGCGCAGGAAAGCTACGGCCGCCCGCGCGGCATCAATACCGAAGGCCTGAAGCGCCGCGGTTTCGACGCCGCCCGCGTCTCGGCGATCAAGCGCGCATACCGTGCGCTGTACCTCTCGGGCGCGAAGCTCGACGAAGCCATCGTGCAGTTGGGCGAGCTCGCGCAGGAAAGCGACGACGTGCGCGCGATGCTCGATTTCATCAGCAGCGGCGAACGCCACCTCCTGCGCTGACGCATGGACGCCCGGCCCCTCCGCATCGGCCTGGTCGCGGGGGAAACCTCCGGCGACCAACTCGGCGCCGGCCTCGTCGAGGCCCTGCGCGCGCGCTTCCCGAACGCATCGTTCGCCGGCATCGGTGGCGATCGCATGCGCGCGGCCGGGTTCGACGCATGGCACGACGCATCGGAACTCGCGGTGTTCGGCCTCGCCGAAGTCGTCGCGCACCTGCCGCGCCTGCTGCGCGTGCGCTGCGACCTGCGCGAACGCATGCTCGCGTGGAAGCCCGACGTGTTCGTCGGCATCGACGCGCCCGACTTCAACCTCGGCGTCGAGAAGTGGCTGAAGCAACGCGGCGTGCGCACCGTGCACGACGTCAGCCCGTCGTTGTGGGCCTGGCGGCAATCGCGCGCGGCGAAGATCGGTCGCAGCGCGGATCGCGTGCTGTGCCTGTTCCCGATGGAGCCTGCGATCTACGCGCAGCACGGGGTCGACGCGCGCTACATCGGCCATCCGCTCGCCGACGCACTGCCGCTCGAGCCCGACCGCAACGCCGAGCGCGCGGCGCTCGGCCTGCCGCAGGATGCGCTCGTGCTCGCAGTGCTGCCGGGTTCGCGCCTCGGCGAGATCCATCGCCTCGGCCGCATTTTCTTCGAGGCGGCCGCGCAGCTGGCCTCGTCGCTGCCCGACCTGCACATCGTCGTGCCCGCCGCCAACGCCGCGTGCCGCCGCGCGATCGATGCGGTGGCGCCGACGAGTCTTGCCAACATGCACGTCCTCGACGGCCAGGCGCAGCAGGCGATGATCGCGAGCGACGCGGTCCTCCTCGCCTCCGGCACCGCGGCGCTCGAAGCGATGCTGTGCAAGCGGCCGATGGTCGTCGGTTACACGCTGTCGGACCTGACCCACGCGATCGTGCGCACCTTCGGCCTGCTCAAGGTCGAACACGTCTCGCTGCCCAACGTGCTGGCCGGCGAACCGCTGGTGCCCGAACTGCTGCAGGACGACTGCACGCCCGAACGCATCGCCGGCGCGCTGCTCCCGTTGCTGAGCACGCCCGAGCCCGGCCTGCTGCTGCAGGCGCGCTTCCGCGACCTGCACCTGATGTTGCGGCGCGATGCCTCCGAGCGTGCCGCCGACGTCATCGCCGAACTGCTCGCACCCGCCGAACCTGTTGCGTGAATGCGTCGGCGACCCGCAAAGTCCACCGCGAAAGCAAAAGCAAAAACAGGGGTCAGAGCACCTTTTCCGGTGGAAAAGGCGGTCTGACCCCCGCGTCCACCCTCGAACCTCGTCGCGATTTGATTGCATGTCTTTTGAACCCGCCGCCGACGCGCCTTCCATCGCGACTTCGATCGCGCGCTTCGCCGGCGTCGATGAAGCGGGCCGCGGACCGCTCGCTGGGCCGGTCGTGGTCGCCGCGGTGGTGTTCGCCCCGGGCCGCACGCCGATCAACGGCCTGGCCGATTCGAAACAACTGCAGGCCGATCGCCGCGCGGAGTTGTACGAGCTCATCGTCCGGCGCGCGATCGCGTACAAGATCGTCAGCGTCGAAGTCGAGGACATCGACCGCCTCAACATCTTCCACGCCACCATGCTCGGCATGCGCATGGCGGTGGAAGGCGTGCTGCACGCGTGCGAGTTCGCGCGCATCGACGGCAACGCGATCCCGCGCGACCTGCCCTGCCGGGGCGAAGCGATCGTCGGCGGCGACGCCACCGAGCGCGCCATCATGGCCGCCTCGATCCTCGCGAAGGTCACCCGCGACCGCCACATGGTGCAACTGCACCAGCAGTGGCCGCAGTACGGCTTCGACGAGCACAAGGGCTACTCGACGCCGCAGCACCTCGCCGCGCTGCGCGCGCACGGGCCGTGCCCGCAGCATCGAAGGAGCTTCACGCGGGTTCGGGATGCGTTGCAGGGGAATCTGATTCCGCTCGCCGACGTCGAAACGCAGGACTAACGCGCGACCATCGCCGCACTGGTGCCCGCCTTCCCATCGCCCGCGATGATTCGGCGCTGCGCCAGCGCGATCGAAGCCAACCGTTCCTTGCGCTGCGCGAATGCGGGATCGCCGTCGAGCTCGCGCCACGGCAAGTCGTGCGAGAGAGAGAGGATGTCGGTGTAGCCTGCGTCGATCGCGCGGTCCAGCTCCAGGATCGCCGTCTTGCCGTCGCCGCGCATCGCCGCGATCTGCGCGGCTTGGTAGCGGACCCACGGGAATGCGAACCCGTTGCCGCGCATCGTCGCGAGGTGGCGTGCCGCCGCATCGACGACGGCATCGCGACGCTCGCCCACGGGCAACAACGCGGCGTAGTTCAGCAGCTGCGCGCTGTGGATGAAGAAGCCCTCGCGCATCACCGGATCCTCGTCTTCCCAACCGCTCTCGTACACGCGCGAGAATTCGGCAAGCGCCGCCTCGCGCTGTCCCGCCATGGCGAGGCTCTGCGCAATCAGCGCGTGCTGCAGCAACGACAACGAAGGTGACACTTTTGCGCTTCGCAACCACATGACTGCGCCCTGCGGGTCGCCGACGGCATGGAACCACCAGGTATGCGAGACGAGGTACTGCGGCGTGTCGAGGAAGCCTGCATCGGCGAGCGCCTGCTTCGACTGGGCGGTTTCGCCGAGCCACGAGAGCACCAGCGCGATGCTCAGCAGATAGCCTTTGTCCTCGGGATCGAAGCCGTAGATTTCTCGCCAGCGGGCGATGCCACGGGCAGGTTCCGCGTACAGCACATCGATCTCGGCGGAGATCCAGTTGACCCGTCGCAGTTCCGGATGATGCACATAGATGGCCGGCTCCATCGCGCGGGCGATGTCGGGCTGACCGTTGAACGAGTGCGCCTGCATCAGCATGCACTGCAACCAGCCCACTTCGGGGTGCTCGCGCGCGATACGCGCGAGTTCATCGCGCCACTTCGCGAAATGGCCGCGCATGGATTCCATCTCCGCAAGCGACGCGCGCGGACCCAGCAGCGTCGGCTCGATCGCCAGCGCGCGGCGATAGGCCGCCTCGGCTTCCGCCAGGTGGCCCTGGATGCGCATGAGGTCGCCCTGCTTCGCCTGGCAGTGCGCCGATGCGGGATCGAGCCGCAGGCCACGGGTGATCGCCTCGCGCGCGGGCGGGATCGCGTTGTCCTTGCTGTCCAGCGAGTTGAATGCCGGCGAGAGATACATGCCGCCGAGGAAGCACCATGCGTCCGCGTTGGAAGGATCCAGTTCGATCGCGCGACGGAATGCGGCGGCCGCGTCGCGCTGGTCCTGCAGCGTGAGTCCCTTCCGCGCACGCAAACCACTGCGCACCATCGCTTCGGAATCGAAGATGCCGCTGGATTGCAGGAGCGCTGCACTGTCGGGGCGCAATGCCTGCACGATGTCCTGCTGCACGGCCAGCACCGTGTGCAGCATGGTCGTAAGCTTGAGCGGATAGACACGATCGAAGGGCGCATCGGCGTTGCGCATGTGCACGCGCAGCTGTCGCTGGTTCACACCGCCCGCGACTTCCGCGGTCAGTACGATCGCGTCGCCGCGCGCCTGTCCGCGTTCGACGCGAAGGCCCGGCAGCATGCGCAGGCGTTGCAGCACGCCGCTTTCCAGCGCGCGCACCGGCGGTTCGAGATCGGCCGCATCGCGCGGGACTTCGAACGGCACCAGCACGACCTGGGTCGGTGCGCGCGCGACGAGTTCGCCCGGCGCCGAGGCCTTGTCGCGCGATTGCCACGCGAGTCCGCCGATGAGGACGAGCGCGACCAGGCATGCGGCGATCGCCAATGTGCGCCTGTTGAGCGACCGCGGCCGTGCTTGCGGCTGCGACGGCGGCTGCGACGGCGGTTCGTCGCCGACGACTTCGGCGGTCGAGGCTGCCTCGACAGGCGCCACGAACCGATAACCGAGCGTATGCACCGTCTGCACGAAGCGCGGCGATTCGGCGTGGTCGCCGAGCGCCTTGCGCACCTGGCCGATGCAACGATTGAGCACGGCGGGCGTGACGTGGCGATGGCCCCAGACCGCATCCAGCAGTTCATCGCGACTGCGCATCTGCCCCGCATGCGCGAGCAGGTCCTGCAGCACCGCGAACGCCTTCGGCTCGAGCTCGACCGGACGGCCGTCGACGACCAGCCGGTGGCGCGCACCGTCGAGTTCGCCCCCCTCGAAGCGATAGACGACCCCGTCGCTCATCGACCCTCCCGGTCGCGCACTCCCCGAGTAACGGCCACGCGCACGCGCGTCGGACATGCGCCCCAACGATTCCCTCGGCGTTTCCGAAGCGTTTCCTCAAGACCTCGCAGGCCCCGCGCGAACAGCATCGCCTCCCTGGCCGGTTCCCGCCGGCCATCACCGGAGGAGACACGGCAATGACCAGTACGCGAATCCGAACCCTTCCCCCGCTCGCAGCACTCGCGACCGCCCTGCTCGCAGGACTGCCGCTCGCCGCGCACGCGGACCCCGTGCTCGATTGGAGCCGCATCGTCAGCGAAACGCCAATCGGCCCGCCGCCGCTCGCTTCGCGCGTGATCGCGATGGCGAGCCTGTCGGTGCACGACGCGCTCAATGCCATCGACCCACGCTACGAGTCGTACGGCACGATCCCGGCCGCACCGGCCGGCGCGTCGCCCGACGCCGCGGTCGCCACCGCCACGCGCGACATCCTCGTCTCGCAAGTGCCGGCGCAGGCGGCGACGGTCAACGCGAAGTACGCCGCCTTCATGGCCACGCTCGGCCCGTGCCCGGCGCAGCATCCGAACTGCATCGCCGATGGCATGCAGGTCGGCGCCAACGCCGCGGCCGCGCTGATCCAGATGCGCCAGAACGACGGATCGACGACGCCGGACGTGCCGTACACGACGGCGCCGGGCATCGGTGTCTATCAACCGACGCCAGGCGTCGCGGCGCCGCGCTTCGAAGGCTGGCAGTACGTGCGCCCGTTCGGCATCAACAGCGCCAGTCAGTTCCGCGCCGACTGGAACGAAGTGATGAACGTGCGCAGCGACAGCTACACGCGCGACTACAACGAAGTGAAGTCGGTCGGCAACGCGCTCGTGCGCGGCAACGCGCCGAACTCCGAGCAGAGCGACATCGCGCGCTTCTGGCCGGGCGGCGGCTACGACTTCCACGCGATCGCGCGCACGATCGCGACCGGCAAGCCGATGGACAGCTGGGAGCGCGCGCGCCTGTTCGCGCTGGTCGACATGGGTCAGGCGGATACGCTGATCGGCGTGTTCGACACGAAGTACGTGTATCGCTTCTGGCGTCCGGTCACCGCGATCCGCTGGGCCAACGACGGTAATCCAGGTACGCCATCCGATGCTGCCTGGACGCCCTTCCTGGCAACCCCGCCCTACCCGGACTACACCTGCGGGTTGCCGAACGGCGCGGGCGCCGGCGCGGAAGTGTTGCGCCGCTTCTTCGGCACGGACGAAGTGCCGTACTCGGTGACGGTCAATGCAGCCGAAGTCCCGCTGCCTGCGCCATTCCCGGGTCCGTTGCCGGCGAAGCAGATCACCCGCAGCTTCGACACGCTCACGCAGGCGGCCAGCGAATCGGTCGATGCGCGCGTGTACGCGGGCATCCACTTCCGCGTCGGTTGCACGCAGGCGGTCAGGCAGGGCGCGAAGGTCGGCCGCTTCGTCTACCAGCATTGGCTGCGCCCGCTGTGACGCGGGCCTGCTCCGGTGCGGCCGGGCTACGACGGGCGTCCGTCGGATCCGTGTCCGTCGGCCATGTGGCCGTCGGACAGGAGTCCACCGGCGCCGTCGTGGCCCGCGTCGCGCTCGGGCTGGACCATGAAGCGGTAACCGCGGCCGTGCAGCGTCTGGATGTAGCGCGGGTTCGATGCATCGTCGCCGAGCGCGCGCCGCAGCTGGGCGACGATGCGATTGAGGACGCTCGGCGTGACGTGGCGATGGCCCCAGACCGTATCGAGCAGGCGTTCGCGTTCCATCGCCTCGCCCGCGTGCGACAGCAGTTGCAACAGGACCGCGTGGGCCTTGGGTTCCACGCCGATCATTCGATCCCCGCGACGCACGCCGATCGGGCGCGCACGCACCTCGACATCGTCGAAACGATAGATCGGTTCCTGCTGCTCGCGCATGGATGTCGGTTCCTGCATCACGTCTGGCCCAACGCGCAAACCCGGACATCCCGGCTACCGCCGGTCGGGACGTTGGGCACCCCGACTTCCGACCGGAGACATCCGAATTGCAACGGAGCAGACTGACCCTGCATCCAACATGGAACGGGAACCGCCGAAAACACGGCCCCCCGCTCTCACTTTCGGTCGCGCGCCGCGCCGGCCGGCGCACGACGACCTTCACGTCCGGCACGGGAGGTGCGCCATGCGACTATCCGCCCCCACCATCACCGACGATCCGTTGCCGCTGTCCTTCGGGACCGAAGCAGGCGCGCCGGGGCCGGCACTGCGCCCCGAAGCGGTCGCCCAGTTCGACGCGCTGCTGCACGAGCTCTACCCCGATGCCGTGCGCGTGGACGCCGACCGGGTGCGCAACCTGTGCGTCTGGCTGGCATCGATGCCCGCCCAGGCCGCGCAGGACGTGCTCGACCGCCGCCTGCGCCGCATCGAGGAACTGCGCCACATGCTCGACGACGACTGCTGGGATCCGCCCGACGCGGTCCGTGCGCGGTTGGCCAAGATGCTCGGCTACCTCGACCAGGCCGAAGACCTGATCCCCGACCACGAACCGTTGCTCGGCAAGCTCGACGACGTGCTGCTGCTCGAACTCGCGTGGCCGGCCTTCGCCTCGGAAGCGGAGGACTACCGCGACTTCTGCGCCTACCGCACCGAGCACGGCCCCGCCGGCACCGGCGACGAACAGCGCGCCGCCTGGATCCGCGACCGCCTGGCCGAAATCCAGCTGTGGCAGCACCACATGCGCGTCAACGCGAGCCACTACAGCTACAAGGGCCATGCGGAGGCGCCGTTCCGTATCGGAAGCTGAAGCGGGAAAAGGGAAACAAGGAGCGGGAAACGGGATGGACACCTTGACTTCGGCCGAAAGTCGATCGGCCGAAGCAAGCGTTCGAATCCCGTTTCCCGTTTCCCGTTTCCCGTTTCCCGCTCTTAAACTGACGAGGCATGCCTGCCCAAGCCTTCGCCCACCTCCATCTTCACAGCGAGTACTCGCTCGTCGACTCGACCATCCGGATCCCGGAGCTGGTCAAGCGTTGCGTGCAGCAAGGGCAGCCCGCGGTCGCGATCACCGACCAGAACAACCTGTTCGCGCTGGTGAAGTTCTACAAGGCGGCCGAAGGCGCCGGCATCAAGCCCATCGCCGGCGCCGACCTGTTGCTCGCCGACGGCGATGAAGCGCCGACGCGCCTGACCGTGCTGTGCCGCGATCGCGATGGTTACCTCTCGCTGTCGCGCCTGCTCACGCGCGCGTGGATGGAAGGTCATCGCAACGACGGCGTGGTCGTGCGTCCGCAGTGGTTGCAGGACGAGAACACGGGCCTGTTCGTGCTCGCCGGTCGCAACAGCGAAGCCGGGCGCCTGGCCGCGGCGGGCAAGCACGAACTCGCCGAACAATGGCTCGCGCAATTGCAGCAGTCCACCGGCGAACGCCTGTTCCTCGAACTCACGCGCACCGCGCGCGAAGGCGAGGACGCGTTCAACGCGTTCGCATTGCACGCGGCATCGCGTCGCGGCATGCCGGTGATCGCGACGAACGACGCGCGCTTCCTCGACCAGGACGGCTTCGACGCGCACGAAGCGCGCGTGTGCATCGCGACCGGTCGCGTGCTCGACGATCCCAAGCGCCCGAAGGACTACACGAACGAGCAGTACGTGAAGTCGTCGGAGCAGATGTCGGAGCTGTTCGCCGACGTGCCCGACGCGATCGACAACGCGATCGCGCTCGCCACGCGCTGCAACCTGGAACTGCGCCTGGGCACGTACTTCCTGCCCGCGTTCCCGGTGCCCGACGACGAAACGCTCGACAGCTGGATCCGCGTGCAGGCGCGCGAAGGTCTGACCAAAAGGCTCGAGAAGCAACCGATCGCCGCGGGCCACACGCGCGAGGGTTACTTCGAGCGCCTGGATCTCGAACTCGACGTCATCGTGAAGATGGGGTTCCCCGGCTACTTCCTGATCGTCGCGGACTTCATCAACTGGGCGAAGGACCATGGCATTCCCGTCGGGCCGGGTCGCGGTTCGGGTGCGGGTTCGCTGGTCGCGTGGGCGCTGGGCATCACCGACCTCGACCCGATCCCGTACGACCTGCTGTTCGAGCGCTTCCTCAATCCGGAACGCGTGTCGATGCCCGACTTCGACATCGACTTCTGCATGGACCGGCGCGACGAGGTCATCGACTACGTCGCCGCGAAGTACGGCCGCGACCGCGTCAGCCAGATCATCACCTACGGCACCATGGCCGCGAAGGCCGTGGTGCGCGACTCCGGCCGCGTGCTCGGGCATCCGTACGGCTTCGTCGACGGCATCGCGAAGCTGATCCCGAACACGCTCGGCATCTGCCTCGACGATGCGCTCGGCGAATCGGACGCATCGAAGAAGAACCCCGAGCTGTCGTCGGTCGAACTCATGCAGCGCATGCAGTCCGAGGACGACGTGCGCGACTTGCTCACGCTCGCGCGCGACCTCGAGGACCTGACGCGCAACGCGGGCAAGCATGCCGGCGGCGTGGTGATCGCGCCGAGCCCGCTGTCCGACTTCTGCCCGCTGTTCGCCGAACACGACATCGAAGGCCGCGGCAAGAATCCGGTCACGCAGTTCGACAAGGACGACGTCGAATCGATCGGCCTGGTGAAGTTCGACTTCCTCGGCCTGCGCACGCTCACGATCATCGACTGGGCGGTGAAGGCGATCAACGCGCGCCGTTCCGTGCTGCGCGAATCGCCGCTCGACATCACCGCGCTCGAACTGAACGACAAGAAGACGTACGAACTGTTCGCGCGCGGCGACACGGTCGCGGTGTTCCAGTTCGAATCGCGCGGCATGCGCGAGTTGCTCAAGCGCGCCAAGCCCGACACCTTCGAGGACATCATCGCGCTCGCCGCGTTGTTCCGCCCCGGCCCGCTCGGCTCGGGGATGGACCGCGACTGGGTCGATCGCAAGCACGGCAACGCCGAAGTCACCTATCCGCACCCGCTGCTGGAACCCGTGCTCTCGCCGACCTACGGCGTGATCGTGTACCAGGAACAGGTGATGCAGATCGCGCAGGTGCTCGCGGGCTATTCGCTCGGCGGCGCCGACCTGCTGCGCCGCGCCATGGGCAAGAAGAAGCCCGAGGAGATGGCGAAGGAGCGCGTCAAGTTCGAAACCGGCGCGGCGGAGAATGGCGTCGACGCGAAGATCGCATCGCCGATCTTCGACCTGATGGAGAAGTTCGCCGAGTACGGCTTCAACAAGTCGCACTCGGCCGCGTACGCGCTCGTCGCCTACCAGACCGCGTGGCTGAAGGTGCACTACCCCGCCGAGTTCATGGCGGCGGTGTTGTCCTCGGACATGGACAACACGGACAAGGTCGTCGGGTTCCTCGACGAAGCGCGCGCGCTGGACCTGCTCGTGCTGCCGCCCGACGTCAACGCGTCGGTGTACATGTTCGAAGCGAAGGATCCGAAGACGATCCGTTACGGCCTCGGCGCGGTGAAGGGCGTGGGCCGCGGCGCGTGCGAAGCGATCGCGGAGGAACGCGCGCGCGGCGGGCCGTTCGCCGACCTGCTCGACTTCCTCAAGCGCGTGGATTCGTCGAAGCTCAATCGGCGCGCGCTCGAAGCGCTCGTCAACGCGGGCGCACTCGATGCGCTGGGCCGCAATCGCGCGTCGCTGATGCTGCAATTGCCGGAAGTGCTGAAGGCGACCGAGCAGCTCGCGCGCGAACGCGAAGCGGGCCAAGTGTCGTTGTTCGGCGCGATGCCGGAAGCGCCGACGCTGCACCTGTCGCTGCCCGAAGCCGACGAGTGGCCGCTGCTGCAGAAGCTGCAGGGCGAACGCGAAACGCTCGGCCACTACCTCAGCGGCCATCCCCTCGACCCGTATCGCGACGAACTGCGCGGCCTGGTCGGCCACGACCTCAGCGACCTCGATCGCCTGTGGAGCGAGCGACCCGACTCCGAACGCAAGGGCTGGCGCCCGGAAATGGCGGTGGTAATCGCGGGGCAAGTCATCGGCATGCGCAAGCGCGGCGACAGCCAGGCGTTCGTGCAACTCGAGGACGGACGCGGCCGCATCGAATGCGCGTTCTTCGCCGAGGCGTACTACAGCTTCGCGCAACTGCTGACGCGCGATCGCATCATCGTCGTCGAAGGCGGCCTGCGCGAAGACGAATTCAGCGGCGGCTTCTCGCTGCGCGCCAAGCGGTGCTGGGATTTCTCGCAGGTCTGCACGCAATTCGCGCAGCGCCTGTCGGTCATGCTGGACCTGCGGCAGAAGGATGCGCTGGCGCAGTTCGAAAAGGCGCTGCACGCGTATCTCCCGGGCGCGACGCCGCTGCTGCTCGAAGCGATCACCGCGACCGCCGTCGGACGTTTGAGCATCAACGGCGGCCAGGGCGTGCGCACGGATGCCGCGTTGCCCGGCGTGCTGCGCAGCCTGCCGGGCGTCAGGACGGTGCGGCTTGCGTTGGCGAAGCCGTGGGCGGTGCGCTCCGCAGAGTGAGTCGCACCGCCCTGTGTGCGGCCTCAGCTCCAGTACCACCGCCAGATCGACGTGGGCACGGCGTTCGTGCAGTGCTCCGTCACCAGCCACGTGCCCGCCGCGCTGGCGCCGTTCTGCGAATTCAGGCACTTGCCCGTGCGCGCGTTGATGAACTGCATGCCGCTCGACGATGCCTGCGTCCGCCACCGCTGGCTCGCATCGTTGGGATCGCAACTGACGAGCGCTGCGTACTGCTGACCGTCGTTCCAGTCGAGCGCGGTGACGCACAGGCTCTTGTCGCCATTGGGTTGGATGACGAACTGGCCGTTCCACTTGTCGCCGAAGCCGATCGTGTACGCCGGCGCGAAGGTGTAGCGCGAGTGGGGCGAGGTCGCGTCGCAGGGCCCGAGCACGCCCCAGAAACCGGTGTCCGTGATGCAGAAGCTGTCCTTGTTCCTGACCACGCCGCCGCTGGCGGGTTGCGCCTTCGCGCGCTCGGCGTCGGTGCGCAGGCGCCATGCCTTGGCGACGTCCGGACCGCCCCACGTGCAGTCGGCCATCACCGCAGGGCCGCCCGCAGGCTGGATATCCATGCAAAGCCACGTCGAACGATTCACGATCCACGTGTAGTGGGTGCGGCCGTCGACGCCCAGGAACTCCCATTCGCTCGCGTAAGAGCCGTCGCAGTTCCGCTCGATGACGCGTGCGCCCTTTCCCGAATGCTCCGGGAACAGGCACAGGTTATTGAGGTTGCGCAGATTGAAGACGCCGTTGAACTGCGTCTTCACCAGCCGCCACTGCTGCGACGCGCCCATCGGGACACAGCGACTACCGGACGTGCTGCGGGCCCATGTCACAGCATCGACGCGTGTCTCGAGGCATTCGACGTAATCGGGCACCGGGTCGAAATACTCGGTGCGCCTGACGAACTGGTACGGCTCGTCGGGAATGTCCAGGATCGAGCGCACGTTCGACGGCAGCACCGACGTCGACAGCTTCACCTGCGCAAACGCCCGCGCCGTGATGACCTCGATGAAGTACTTGCCCGGGGCCGGGTCCTTGAATTGGCACAACTCGTCGTTGCCGACGCCGAACTGCCCGCAGAGGAGCGTGCCGTTCGGCGCGTCCTTGCGCACGATCAGGTCCGCGTCGCCGTAGCCGTCGTGCAGGAGGATGCGGATATCGAGTGCACCGTTCGTTTCGAACCAGAAGCGGCTCTCTCCCGAGCCGCTCGTCAGGTTGTCCAACGTCACCGTGAACGATTCGCGCGTGTCGAAGACCAGTTGCGTGCCCCATTCGGGCGGTGTTTGCGCGATGGCGGGTCCCGCCACGCAGGCGAGGAGGAGGCCAGCGAATCTTGCTTGCAACATCCGGAACATGGCGAAGACTCCTTGGGGAGGAGTCCTGAGTGTTCTCGCTTTGCAAGCACGCACCTAGGCGACGCGGACGCGACTTCCCGCGCGACGATTCCCGGCGCATCGCACGACAGATGCGTCGGCACACATCGAACACCGCCTGCTTAGCGAAGCGACACTTCCCAGTCGGTCTTCGCACCTTCGATGCGTTCCACCTGCGCCGCCCCATCCGCGCGATGCAACACAACCTCGACCGCCTTCCACCACGGCGCGAACGGCGCGTGCTCGCTCGTCGCGCGCACCGTCATCGCGCCATTGCGCACTTCGCACGCGAACCTGATGCGCAGGAACGCGCCGCGCTCGTGCGCGCGACTGCGCCCGTCGTCGTCGTACAGCGTGCCGTCGCACGCAGCCTTCGCATCGGGCCACCACACGTGCACCGACAGCGGACCCTTCGGCGTCTCGCCCGTGTGCTGCACGATCGCCTGCATCGGCACGATCGCACCCGCGCGCACGAAGACCGGCACGTCGCCCGGCGCGGGATCGAACGTCACTTTGTCCGTGTACGCCTTCCCGTCGCGCATCCCGTACCAGGTGCCGGGCGGAAGCTGCACCACGTGCGCATCGAGACGTTCGCTCACCACCGGCGCGACGAACAGATCGCGACCGAACAGGAACTCGCGATCGCTGCCGCCCGCCTTCGGATACTCGAACCACACCGGCCGCGTGATCGGCGCGCCCGTGCGCGTGTTCTCTTCGGCGAGCGTGTAGAGGTACGGCATCAGGCGATAGCGCTGCTCGATCGCCGCGCGACGCGATGCTTCGTGCTCGGGGCCGTCGACCCACGGCTCGTGATCGCGCGTGTCCGTCGCCGCGTGGCTGCGATACACGGGCTGCCATGCGCCGAGTTGATACCAGCGCGTGAGCAGGTCGGGCGCCGGCGAACCGATGAACCCACCGATGTCGTCGCCCGACAACGCCATGCCCGACACGCCGAGGCTCAGGATGTTCGGCACCGATTGGCCGAGGTGGTGCCAGCTCGCGGTGTTGTCGCCGGTCCACGTCGCCGCGTAACGCTGCGTGCCCGGATACGCCGCGCGCGTGAGCACGAACGGGCGTTCATCGGGGCGCAGCTTCGACAAACCGTCGTACGTCGCCTTCGCGTTGAGCATGCCGTACACGTTGTGCAACTGCGCGTGCGTGCGCGTCGTGCCGTCGTCGAGGCGATGCACGACGTCGTCCGGCATCGTGCCGCCGGGACCGTCGAACACCGACGGCTCGTTCATGTCGTTCCAGAAACCCGCCGCGCCCATGCGCACGAAGTCGGTGTACAGCCCGCCCCACCAATCGCGCACCCGCGTCAGCGAGAAATCGGGAAACACGCTGTCGCCGGGCCACACCTTGCCGACGTACACCTCGCCGTTGCGCTTCACGAACGCATCGGCCGCCATGCCGCTGTCGAACGGCGCGTAGCCCGGCTGCTTCGCGATGTGCAGGTCGGTGATCAGCACGGTGTGGAAGCCGTCGTCGCGCAGGTCGCCGATCATCCCTTCGAACGACGGGAACGCCTTGCGATCGACGGTGAACGGCTTGTTGTTGTCCTGGAAGCCGATGTCGAGCCAGATCGCATCGGCGGGGATCTTCTTCTCGCGCAACTTGTCCGCGACTTCGCGCACGCGCGCCTCGGGCAAGTAGGTGTAACGCGATTGCTGGAAGCCCAGCGCCCATTTCGGCGGCAGCGGCGTGCGGCCGGTGAGCGCGGTGTAGCGTTGCAGGACGTCGTGCGGCGTGGGGCCGTCGATGACGTACCAATCGACGGGACTGGCGGCGGTCACGCGAATCGCGTCGGGATCGGTTTTGCCGACATCGATCGTCATGCGCGCCGTGTTGTCGATCAGCACGCCGAATGCCATGCCATCGCGCACGACGATGAAGAACGGGATCGACTTGTAGAGCGGATCGCGCGCGGCATCCCACGCATACGCGTCGGTGTTCCACATCGTGAAGACGCGACCGCGGCGATCACTCGGGCCGGACTTGTCGCCGAGGCCGTAGACGCGATCGCCGGGGGCCAGCGACAAACGCAGCCCATTGTCATCACGCCGCGCCGTGAACAGCGCCGTGGTCGGCGGCTTTCCAGGCGTCGAGGCGATCGCGTCGCCACCGGTCGCGAAGGCGAGCGTGCATGCCGGATCGGCGACGCCCGCGCGCAGCCCCGACTTCGGCAGATCCTCGGCGATCGCTTGCGTTGCCCAGGACGCCGGCGCCTCCGCATCGGAAGGCGGCACGCGCAGCACGCCCGGCGCCACGAGGTCGACGCGCGGCATCTGGAAACAGGCCTGCGCCATCGGCGCCGCACACAACAGGCCCACCGCCGCCCACATCCGCCAACCGATCCCCATGCCCCACACCCTTTCCGTGACGAGCCGCAGAGCATACCCATCCGCACGCCTCGGTACGGTCCGGGCACGTGGGCTACACTCCCCCACCTTGCCTTCACGTGGCCGGCCCTACGTCGCCAATGAACCCGAACTACCTCGACTTCGAGCAGCCCATCGCCGACCTGGAAGCGAAGATCCAGGAACTCCGCCACGCGAGCAGCGGGCCCGCGGTGGATGTCGACGCCGAAGTCCATGCCTTGCAGGACAAGCTGCGCGTGCGCACCGCGCAGATCTTCCGCGACCTCTCGCCGTGGCAGGTCTCGCAGCTCGCGCGCCATCCGGCGCGGCCGTACACGCTCGACTACCTGCGCGTGATCTGCGACGAGTTCCAGGAACTCGCCGGCGACCGCGCGTTCGCCAACGACCAGGCGATCGTCGGCGGTCTCGCCCGCATCGACGGCCGCAGCGTCGTGGTGATCGGCCACGAGAAGGGCCGCGACACCAAGGCCAAGATCCGCCGCAACTTCGGCATGCCCAAGCCCGAGGGGTATCGCAAGGCGTTGCGCCTGATGAAGCTCGCCGAACGTTTCGGCCTGCCGATCCTCACCTTCATCGACACCGCCGGCGCATGGCCGGGCATCGACGCGGAAGAGCGCGGCCAGTCCGAGGCCATCGCGCGCAACCTGCTCGAGATGTCGGAACTCAAGGTGCCGATCATCTGCACGGTGATCGGCGAAGGCGGTTCCGGCGGCGCGCTCGCGATCGGCGTCGGCGACCGCACGCTGATGCTCGAATACAGCACCTACTCGGTGATCACGCCGGAAGGTTGCGCGTCGATCCTGTGGAAGACCGCGGAGAAGGCGAAGGACGCCGCCGAACAACTCGGCATGACCGCCCCGCGCCTGAAGAGCCTCGGCCTGATCGACAAGATCGTGCGCGAGCCCATCGGCGGCGCGCACCGCAAGCCGAAACAGATGGCCACGCGCCTGAAGGCCGTGCTGGTCAACGAGATCGATGCGCTGTCGCAGGTACCGGTGAACGAACTGCTCGAACGCCGCTACAAGCGCCTGCGTTCCTACGGGGCGTACGAAGCCGCCTGACCACGACGCCGGGAGGGGAGCCCGAAGTCATGCCGATCATCGCGCTTTCCATCCTGCTGCAGCTCGCCTGTGCGGTGCACGCCGTCCGCACGGGGCGGAACCTGTTCTGGATCATCATCATCGTCATCGGGTCGTTCTTCGGCGTCGCGGTGTACCTGCTCGCCGAAGTGTTGCCCGACCACCTCGGCGGCCCGACCGCACGCCGCGCGTCGCGGGCCGCACGCGGCTTGCGCGACAAGGTCGATCCCGAGCGCCACAAGCGCCACGCCGCACGCGAACTCGACATCTCCGACACGATCGACAACCGTCGTCGCCTGGCCGAGCACAGCATGGCCAGCGGCGACCACCAGCAGGCGCTGGAGCTGTATCGCAAGTCGCTCAACGGCATGTATGCGACCGACCCGGTGCTGATGCTCGGCATGGCGCAGGCGCAATTCGCGCTCGAGATGCCCGGCGAGGCGCGTGCCACGCTCGACGCACTGATCGCGGCGAACCCGACGTTCCGCTCGAGCGAAGGCCACCTGCTGTACGCGCGCGCCGTCGACGCCTGCGGCGATGTCGACCGGGCGATCTCGGAATACGAAGCGCTGGTCCCGTCGTTCACGGGCGAGGAAGGCCGCGTGCGCTTCGCGCAACTGCTGCAGCGCCGCGGCGACCATGCACGGGCGGCGGCCCTGTTCAACGAAACGATCAAGCGCGCCTCGCTCGCGCCGAAGCACTACCAGCGCGAACAGCGCGAGTGGATCGACATCGCGAAGCGCGCCGTGCAGGAACCGGCCTGACGGCGATCCGGCGATGTCGACCGCGCCCGCGCCGATGATCGATTTGCCGGACACGGATGTGACCGCGCCGCCCATCCTGATTGCGTACAGCGGCGGTCTCGATTCCACGGTCCTGCTGCACTTGCTTGCCGCGATGCCGGCAGCGCGCGAACGCGGCCTGCGCGCCGTCCACGTCCACCATGGCTTGAGCGATCGCGCGGACACATGGACCGCGCATTGCGAACGCGTGTGCACAGCGCTGAAGGTGCCGTTGCACGTGGCGCGCGTCGTCGTCGACCGGCGATCGAAGCGCGGGCTCGAAGGGGCGGCGCGCGAAGCACGGCACGCGGCGCTGGCCGACGTGCTCGAACCCGGCGGCCTGCTCGCGCTCGCGCATCATCGCGACGACCAGGCCGAGACGTTCCTGTTGCGTGCGTTGCGTGCGAGCGGACCCGATGGCCTCGCGGCGATGCGTCCGTTGCGCCCGTTCGCACGAGGCTGGCTGTGGCGTCCGTTGCTCGACGTGCCGCGCGATGCGTTGCACGCGTACGCGCAAGCGCATGCGCTCGCATGGATCGAAGACCCGGCGAACTCCGATCTCGCGCACGACCGCAACTTCGTGCGCCACAAGATCCTGCCCGCGCTGCGCGAACGCTGGCCGCACGCCGACGCCGCGCTCGCGCGTTCGGCCGCGCTGAACCTCGAAGCCGCCGGACTGCTCGCCGACGACGATGCGCTCGCGCTCGCCGGCGCACGCACCGACGATGCGAACGTCCTCGCGATCGAGCCCCTGCGCGCGCTGCCGCCCGCGCGACGCGCACGCGCACTGCGTCGCTGGATCGCCGAACTCGACCTTCCGCCGATCCCCGCCATCGGCATCGCACAGATCGAAGCCGACCTCGCCGACGGCGTCCCCGATGCCGACTTCCGCTTCGCCTGGTCGGGCGCCGAACTGCGCCGCTGGCGCGACCGCTGGCGCGCGACCCGCGAGCGCACGCCGCTCGCGTCCGACTGGAGCGATCAATGGGACGGTCGCCTCCCGTTGATCCTCCCCGACGGCGGCACGCTCGAACTGATCGGCGCCTCCGCCTTCGACGCGCCCCTGCGCGTCCGCCTGCGCACGGGCGGCGAACGCATCGCCCTCCCCGGCCGCACGCATTCGCACAGCCTCAAGCACGCGTTGCAGGACCTGTCGATGCCGACGTGGGAGCGCGAATGCCTGCCGCTCTTGGTCAATGCGGACGATGACGTGCTGGCCGCGGGCGATCGCCTGTGCTCCGCCGCCTTCGATGCCTGGCTGCGCGCCCGCGATGCGCGCTTGCGCTGGACCCCCGCCTCGCATTGACCCTGCCCCGCCGTCGCCGCACACTGCGCGCCATGCCGCGCATGCCCGACGCCCCGCCTTCCCCGGTCGCCGATTTCGAGACCTCGCTCGACCAGCTCGAACAGCTGGTGGAGAAGATGGAACACGGCGAAATGAGCCTGGAGGAATCGCTCGCCGCGTACGAACGCGGCGTCGGCCTCTATCGCAAATGCCAGACCGCGCTCGAACAGGCGGAGCTGCGCGTGCGCCTGCTCAGCGATCCCGAGCAGCCCGACAACGCCGAGCCCTTCGGCGCCCCGTCCGCGGATGCCTGACATCGATTTCGGCACGTGGCGCGCGCGCGTCGACGCGGCGCTCGCGGCCGCGCTTCCCGACTCTTCGCACGCCCCGCAGCGCCTGCACGCGGCGATGCACCATGCCGCGACCAATGGCGGCAAGCGCATGCGCCCCTTGCTCGTGTATGCCGCCGGCACCGCGTTCGGCGCAGACATCGCGAAGCTCGATGCGCCCGCGGTCGCGGTCGAACTCATCCACGCCTACTCGCTGGTGCACGACGACCTGCCCGCGATGGACGACGACGCGTTGCGTCGCGGCAAGCCCACGGTGCACATCGCGTTCGATGAAGCGACCGCGATCCTCGCCGGCGACGCGCTGCAATCGCTCGCCTTCGATGTGCTCGCGCATGCGCCGCTCGATGCGGACGCGCGCGTCGCGATGCTCGCCGAACTCGCGACCGCCTCCGGCATGCGCGGCATGTGCGGCGGCCAGGCGCTCGACATCGACGCGACCGGCGGCGCCGCGATCAGCGTCGCCGAACTCGAACGCCTGCACGCGATGAAGACCGGTGCGCTGTTGCGCGCATCGGTGCGCCTGGGCGCGATCGCCGCGGGCGTCGACTTCCCGACGCAAGCGCGCCTGGATGTGTTCGCCGACGCGCTCGGCCTCGCCTTCCAGGTGCGCGACGACTTGCTCGACGTCGAAGGCGACAGTGCGTCGCTCGGCAAGACCGCCGGCAAGGACGCTGCGCAACGCAAGGCCACGTTCCCCGCGTTGCTCGGCCTCGATGCGACGCGCGCGCGCCTGGCCGCGTTGTCGGATGCGATGCGCGACGCCCTCGCGCCCTTCGGCTCGCAAACCGATGCGCTCGCCGCGCTCGGGCGCGCCGCGGTCGAACGGAAACACTGAGCCATGGCGCGGCGCAAACGACGCTCGCGCACGTTCCTCGGCATCGTCGACGCCGCCATGGCCGGGCTGGCGCAGTGGTTCATCGATTACTGGGGCCGGCTCGAGCGCGGCTACAAGCGTCCGCTCGCATGGATCGCGCTGCGCGTGCGCTTCGTGTTCTATCCGCTGCTCGCACTCGGCGCGGTCGCGTGGCTCGTGTACGACTGGACCGGCGCACGTTCGCTGGACGCCGCGGAAAACGCGGTGTTCGACAAGGTGATCAAGAGCCGGCCGATCGAACCGGCAGCGTCGAAACGCGTGGTGGTCGTGGAGATCGACGATTGTTCGATCGACCACTTCGCACGCAAGGGCGAAGGCGGCTGGCCGTGGAGTCGGCAACGCCATGCGGATCTGCTGCTGGCACTCGATGGCGAAGGCGTCAAGGCCGTGGGGTACGACGTGATGTTCACCGATGCGTCGGTGAAGGATCCGGGCGGCGACAAGGTGCTCGACGAGGTCGCCGAGGGCGGCGCGGGTCGCTTCGTGTTCGGCGCATCGCGCGCGCACTCGGACTTCGACGCGTCCGTGGGCGCGATTCCCGCTTCGAAGGCGCCGGGCGCATTCCCGTTGCGGCCCGACGCGCAGCGGCCCGGTCCGAAGATCGCACTCGTGTTGCCCGTCGAGGAACACATCCGGCGGAACGCGGCGCTCGTCGACGTCACGCGCGGCGTCGACGGCATGTTGCGCGACATGCCGCTGCGCGAGACCGCGGGCGACTGGGGCATCCCTTCGCTTGCGCTGCGCCTGGCGGCGTTCGACAGCGGACAACCGATGGCGTCGTATCCCGCGTCGGTGCGCATCAACTGGCGCTCGGATTCGCGCCTGCAGTACATCAGCGCAGCGAACCTCCTCGAAGGCGCACAAATCTGTCGCGGCGACAACGACACCAAGCCGGCACTGCAGGACACGATCGCCGTCGTCGGTTACACCGCATCGGGCCTCAACGACACCAAGCCGACGCCGGTCAATCTCGAAATGGCCGGCGTGGAAGTCCACGCAGAAGCCGTCGCGGCACTCGTCGACCACAGCGCGATCTGGCTCCCGCCCGCGTGGTTGAAGTACGTGCTCGCCGCGGTGCTCGTCATGCTGACCGCGTTCGCCTTCTGGCGCGGCGAACCGGCGACCGACATCGACTCGATCTTCGTCGCCACCAACCTGTTGCTGCTCGTGCTCGCATACGCGGGCCTGACGTTCTTCGGCGCGTTCTTCGACATCTACGCGAGCATCGGTTTCGTGAGCCTGTGCTTCGGCCTGTGCCGAACTTATGCGGCGATCCAGCGCGGGCGCGCCGTCGGCAATTCGGACTTCCTGCCGGAACTCGATCCGCAGACCGATCGCTGGCTCGTGTTCGCGCGCTTGCGCTTCGCGCCGTATCCCTCGCTCGACGATCGCGCCGCCGCGCGCCGCCGACGCGAATATCGCCGTCGCCTGCGTCGTTACCTCTACGCCGGCAGCGACGCGGTGATGCTCGAAGGCGTGGTCGAACGCAAGAGCTGGCTGCACGAAACGCTCGACGACCTGATGGTGCTGGTGTGGCGTGGTGCGACGCGCGACGAAGCGATGCAACGCGCGCGCCACGATCTCGACGACCTGCATGCGCACCTGAACGCGCACGACGATCGACTCGACGACGACGGCACCGTGAAGGCATGCATCGTCGCGTCGGAGATCGACGACGACGCCGACGACAGCGACCGCGGCGAACGCCTGCGCCTGCGTGAAGCACTCGGTCACGCGCTCGATTCGCAGCCGGAGTGGCCGCTTTCGGCCGAAAATACGTTCATGCAATCAGACGAGCCACGTGCCGGGGCGCCTGAATGCAACACCGCTTCCACCAACTGATCGTTTCCTTCGCGTTCGCGGTGTGCTGTGCCGCCGCGATCGCCGCAGGCCAGACCGCCACCGTGCACAAGGCGAGCGTCGACGTGCATGCCGCCGCGGATCTGAAGTCGCCGACGGTCGCCACGCTCAAGCAGAATGAACAAGTCAGCGTCGCGGGCCAGCAGGGCCTGTGGTTCCAGGTCACGCTGCCTGCCGGTGGCAACGGCTTCGTGCGCGTCAACGACGTGCGCATGCAGTACGCGAAGACCGGCAGCGGCAGCGGCAACGCGGTGTTCACCGGCAAGGCCGGCAAGGGTCGCGTCTCCGAAACCGCGGGCGTGCGCGGCATCGACGAAAGCGACCTGAAGACCGCGGGCTACGACGGCGCGCAATTCGCGCAACTCGAAGCCGACCGTGTGTCGCCCGACGCCGCCGCCTCCGATGCGCAGTCCAACGGCTTGCAGGCGAAGCAAGTGCCCTACCCGACCGAGTTCAAGCCCGTCGCCGACGCGGCGCCGAAAGCGACGCAGGCGGAAAAGCGCGGCGGCATGTCGCTTGCGCGTGGCTTGTTGTCGTCGATCGGCATCGGCGCACCCGCGCCGGCGAACTCGGCGATGGATGTCGCCGAAGCCGCGCAGGGCAAGTCGGAAACCGAGCAGGCCGCCGAAGAAGCCGCGCTCGGCCCCGAGATCGCGGGCCGCGTTCTCGGCGCTGCGCCGTTGTGGGCGGATGCCGAAGCGCAGGCGCGCGTGAATCGCGTCGGCCGCTGGATGGCGTCGCAGACCTCGCGCCCCGATCTGCCGTGGAGTTTCGGCGTGATCGACACGCCGGAAATCAACGCGTTCGCTGCACCGGGCGGCTACATCCTGATCACGCGCGGCATGTACGAACTACTCGCCGACGACGAGGAAGTCGCCGCGGTGATCGGCCACGAACTCACGCACATCGTGCAGCGCGATCACTACAACGTGATCAAGAAGCAGGAAACGCAGGGCGCGCTCACCGATGCCGCGTCGTCGAACGTCGCCGTCGGCGGCGGTGTCGCCGGCAGCATGGCGAAGGAATACGTGGCCAAGCACGGCGCGACGATCATGGCGACCAGCCTCGATCGCGGCGCCGAATACAACGCCGACCAGGCCGCGCAGATCTATCTCGCGCGCGCCGGGTACGATCCGCTCGCGCTGTACGCCGTGTTGCAGAAGATGATGGCGGTGGGCAGCAGCTCGGGGAATCTCGCGCAGCTCTACAAGACGCACCCGCCACTGGACGAACGCCTCGACCGGCTCGACCAGGGGCGCTTCGCAGGGCAGTGATACAGTGAGCCACCGGCCGCCAGTGCGGGGCGCGATCCATCCATTCGGGGGAATTACGCAATGAACGACATCGATCCGAACACCACCGTCAACGACGACACCGCGATCCCGCAGGAAGAACGCCAGTGGGCGATGTTCGCCCATCTCTCCGCGCTCCTCGGCGGCCTGGTCACTTCCGCGATCGGCGGCTGGGGCTGGTTCCTCGGCCCGCTGATCATCTGGCTGCTGAAGAAGGACACGATGCCCTTCGTCGCCGACCAGGCCAAGGAATCGCTGAACTTCAACATCACCGTCACCGCGATCTTCCTCGCGCTGATGATCCTCGGCTTCATCACGCTCGGCATCGGTTTCGTGATCGCGCTGCCGCTGATGTTCGTCGTGGGCATCGCCGCCCTCGTGCTGATCATCATGGCCGCGGTGAAGGCGAACGACGGCGTGCGTTACCGCTATCCGTTCACGATTCGCCTGATCAAGTAAGCGACGCAAACGACAGGCAACAAAAAAGGCGGCCCTCGTGGCCGCCTTTTTCATGTGCGCGAACGCTGCAACGCTACGCGTCGTTCACCGCGTGCCCCATGCCGCGGAAGCAGATCGGATACGCCGCGGCGGGAATGCTGGCGCCGCACCGCAAGTCGCGGACTTCATCGCCGACGGCTTCGACCAATCGAAGGAATTGCGTCAACGGGAGGTCGTAGATCGGTTTGACGAAGCCCGCGGGGAAGTCGACTTCGAGCAGGCCATCCGCACGCTCGCATCGGACCCGGCAGAACACCTGCCCTTCGAACCGTATCTCGCCGGCGAGGAAATCCGATTCCCCGGGGAACATCCAGTCGACGCGAAATCCTTTCATCAGTCGCCTCCGTCCACATTGTCGTGTGGATTCAGGAAACACAACTTCGGTTTGCCGCGAAAGCGCAATGGTTCTTCCGCGCGCACGTGACGTCACCGGCGGAGTCGGCAGATGTGTCCCCGTAGCGGGGGCGATCGCTCGCGTTGGGGTGTGCGGCCTTGCGCCGACGTCAGGATTCGCCCGCCACCGTCATCTTCCCGACCAGGATCGACCCCACGCGGATATGCGATCGCGGATCGACGTCGGTGCCCACCGCTTCGATCGCGCGGAACATCGACCTGAGGTTGCCGGCGATGGTGATGCCGTCGACGGGGAACTGCACGCGGCCGTCTTCGATCCAGAAGCCCGCGGCGCCGCGCGAGTAGTCGCCGGTCACGGAGTTGACGCCCTGCCCCATCAGTTCGGTGACGAGCAGGCCGCGTTGCATGCCGCCGAGCAGCGATGCGAAGTCGCCGGCGTTGGCGCGCACGCGGAGGTTGTGCACGCCGCCGGCGTTCGCGGTCGTCGTCAGTCCGAGTTTGCGCGCCGAGTAGCTGCCGAGGATGTAGCGTTGCAGCACGCCGTCTTCGATCAGTTTCGATGCGCGCGTCGCGACGCCTTCCGAATCGAACGATGCCGAGCGGAAGCCGCGCGGCAGGAACGGGTCTTCTTCGATCGAGAACCAATCGGGGAACAGTTGCGTGTTCACCGAGTCGATGAGGAAGCTCGCGCGCCGGTACAGCGATCCGCCCGACACCGCGCCGAGCAGGTGACCGATCAGCGAACGCGCGACTTCGGCCTGGAACAGCACCGGCACTTCGCCCGTCGGAAGCGAACGCGGTTGCAGGCGCGCGGCCGCGCGTTCGGCGGCATGGCGGCCGATCGATGCGGCTTGCTCGAGGTCGTCGGCCGCGATCGCGGTGCTGTACCAGCCGTCGCGCTGCATGCCGTCGCCGCGACCGGCGATCAACGCGCAACCGATCGTGTGTTGCGTGCTGCGCTCGGCGCCCAGGAAGCCGTGCGAGTTCGCGTACACGCTGATCGATGCGCTGCTGCCGACCGAGGCGCCGTCGCTGTTCTCGATGCGCGCATCCGCGTCGCGGCCCGCTTGTTCGCACGCGAGTGCGATGTCGAGCGCGCGGTCGGCGTCGACGTCCCACGGGTGCCAGCCGTCGAACTCGCGCACTTCGCGCGCCATCAGGTCGGCGTCGGCGAGGCCCGCCGCTTCGTCGTCCTCGGTGTGGCGCGCGATCGCGCAGGCCTGCTCGACGGTCGCCGCCAGGCTTTCTTCGCGCAGGTCCGCCGTGCTGGCGCTGCCCTTGCGCTTGCCGAAGTAGACGGTCACCGCGATGCCGCGGTCGCGCGTGGATTCGACGGTTTCCACCGCGCCCATGCGCACGTTGACGTTGAGGCCGTGCTCCTGCGAGCACGACACCTCGGCCTGGGTCGCGCCGGCGGTGCGGCAGCGGTCGAGCAACTCGCTCGCGATGTCCGACAACGCCGCCATCCGGGCGGGGCTGTCGTCGCCCGCGAGGGGGCCTGGGGGGTTCGTCGACAGGGGGGCGGTGTTCAATGGTCTATCCTTCCGTGATTCCCGAATACAGGTGACAGGCGATGCGCGGCAAGGACCCGGAAACCGGCGAATTCCTGAGCCCGAGCCGCAGCGAGCAGCGGCGCGCCGCGCTCGACGTGCTCGAACTCGGCGCGAAGCTCGCCGAGCTCAGCGACGCGCAGTTGGCGAAGCTGCCGATTCCCGAAAACCTGATGCCGCACATCCTGGAAACGCGCCGCATCACCTCGCACATCGCGCACAAGCGCCAGTTGCAGTTCCTGGCCAAGCAGATGCGGCGCGAGGACGAAGAAACGCTCGATGCGATCCGCGACGCCCTCGACGAGAAGGGCGAAGCGGCGCGCAAGGAAGTCGCGCAGATGCACCGCGTCGAAGCGTGGCGCGACCGCCTGCTCGACGACGGCGACGACGCGCTCGCCGCGTTCATCGACGAATTCCCGTCGGCGGATCGCCAGCACCTGCGCCAACTGGTGCGCAACGCCGGCGAGGAGAAGAAGCGGAACAAGCCGCCGAGGGCGTATCGCGAGATTTTCCAGGTGGTGAAAGAAGCGATGGAAGCGGGAAACGGGAAACGGGAAACGGGAGAACTGGCGATCGACGAGGACGGAGAATAGCGTCAGCCGAAGTTCGGCTTTCGGCTGTTCGGAAGCGGTTGCGACGCGATCTTCGGCCGACGTGACTCGTGGCCGCGACGCACGTACACCCTCCCGTTTCCCGTTTCCCGTTTCCCGCTTTTGCTCCACCCCAATCACGCCTGCGTCCCGCCCACCGTCAACTGATCGATCAGCAGACTCGGCTGCCCGACGCCGACCGGCACGCTCTGCCCGTCCTTGCCGCACACGCCGACGCCTTCGTCGAGCGCGAGGTCGTTGCCGATCATCTTCACGCGCTGCATGGTTTCCGGGCCGTTGCCGATCAGCGTCGCGCCCTTCACCGGCGCGGTGATCTTCCCGTCTTCGATCAGGTAGGCCTCGGTCGCGGAGAACACGTACTTGCCGCTGGTGATGTCGACCTGGCCGCCGCCGAAGTTCACCGCGTACAGGCCCTTCTTCACCGAGCGGATCATCTCTTCCGGATCGTGGTTGCCGGCGAGCATGTAGGTGTTGGTCATGCGCGGCATCGGCAGGTGCGCGAACGACTCGCGGCGACCGTTGCCGGTGGGCTGCATGCCCATCAGGCGCGCGTTGAGCGTGTCCTGCATGTAGCCGACGAGCACGCCGTCTTCGATCAGCGTCGTGCACGAGGTCGGCGTGCCTTCGTCGTCGACGTTGAGCGAACCGCGACGGCCCGGCAGCGTGCCGTCGTCGACGATCGTCACGCCGGGCGATGCGACGCGCTGGCCCATGCGGCCGGCGTACGTCGACGTGCCCTTGCGGTTGAAGTCGCCTTCCAGGCCGTGGCCGACCGCTTCGTGCAGCAACACGCCAGGCCAACCGCTGCCGAGCACGACGGGCATCAGGCCCGCGGGCGCGTCGACCGCTTCGAGGTTGACCAGCGCCTGGCGCAGCGCTTCGCGCGCGAAGCGTTCGGGTCGGCCGTCGGCGAGCAGTTCGGCGTACGAATAACGCCCGCCGCCGCCCGCGTAGCCGCTCTCGCGACGTCCGTTCTGTTCGACGATCACCTGCACGTTGAGGCGCACGAGCGGTCGCACGTCGGCCGCGAGCACGCCGTCGCTGCGCGCGACGAGCACGGTGTCGACGCCGCCGGCGAGCGAGACCATCACCTGCTTCACGCGCGGATCGGCGGCGCGCAGCAGGCGGTCGACTTCGCGCAGCGCGGCGACCTTTGCTTCGTTGGGAAGGCCATCGATGGGATCGTCGGCGGAATACAACGCACGCCCGGTGCCGGGCACCAGTGCGCGCGGCGACGCGGACGAACCATCGCGCGCAATTGCACGCGCGGACTTCGCCGCTTCGATCAACGCGGGCGTGTCGATTTCATCCGAGTACGCGAAGCCGGTCTTCTCGCCGGAAATCGCGCGCACGCCGACGCCCTGCTCGATCGCGTGCGCACCGTCCTTCACGATGCCGTCCTCCATCGACCAGCTCTCGCGCCGCGCGTGCTGGAAATACAGGTCGCCGAAATCGATGCCCGGTCCCAGCAGCGCGCCGAAGGCCGTGTCGAGTTGCGCGGTGGCGAGGCCGGAAGGAACCAGCAAACGGGATTCGGCGAGTTTCAGCGGGAGGGTCATGGGCGATCCGTTTGCGAAAGCGTCGGGTATCGAAGCTACATGGTGCTCGTGATGGCCGGATGCAACCGCCAGCGACGCCTCATCCGTTCGGCGATCCGTCGGCGGTCGCCGGCTTCTTCGTCACTTCGACCTTCGGGTCCTTCCACGGGCCGGTGACGCGATAGGTTTTCGCGGTGAGCTGGCCGATGGGCTTGTTCAGCACCGCGTTGGCCGCCGCGCCGATGGCCGCGCCGACCGGACCGCCCGCGATGGCGCCCGCGACGGTGAGCAGGTTGCCTGCGCGCGGGATGACCTCGACCGTCTGGTCGAAGGTCTGCGCCGTGAGGTTGGCCGCACCGCGGATCTCGATCTGCGCCGCGGGGCTGTCGATCGTGAGGTCGTCGGTGCGCGCCATGCCCTGCACGAGGCGCACGTGGCCGTCGATGCGGTTGAAGGCCAGGCCCTTGGAATAGAAATCGCGGAAGTCGAGCAGCATGCGTCGGGGCAACTGCGCGATGCTCAACAGGCCAAGCACGCGGCCGGCGCCCGGTTCGATCTCCAGCAGCGTGCCCTGCTTCACGTCGAGCGCCAGCGTGCCTTCCACGCCGCGCGCGCCGAACTCGCGCGGCGAACCGGGCCACGTCGCGTCGAACTTCGCCATGCCCTTGCCGCTCGACAGCTGCCCGCCGAAGCCGAGCCCTTCCATCAGCGCGCCGAAGTCTTCACTGTCGATCTGCAGGCCCAGGCGCGTGCGCGCGGCGGCGCCCATGCCGTTCCATTCGCCGGTCACGCCCAGGCGATGCTGCGGCGACTGCGTCTGCAATGTTTCGAAGCGCATGCCCGCGGTGGTCGGACGCGTGCGCACCGTCGCCTTGCCGAGCGACAGTGCGTTGACGCGCAGGTCCGCGATGTCGAAGCTCAACGGCGGGATCGACGCGGGGTCGATCGGGTGCGCGTCGGGCACCGGCGGTGTCGCGACGGCGGCGGTTGCATTCGCCGGTTTCGGCGGCGCGCGCCAATGCGCTTTTTCCATGCGGCCGCTGATGGTGCCGCCTTCGGCATCGGGGATGACCGCCGTGCCCGCAAGCGCGGGGCCGGAGACGACGACGTTCGCCGCGTTCGTGCCCGGCGTGACTTGAACGCGCGCATCGGGGAACACGCCGCCGAGCAACATCAGGCGATCGGTGCGCAGGTCGATGCGGCGCAGCGGCATGCCGCCCGCGTTCGGATCGTTGCCCTTGCCGCTTTGCGCGAGGCCGATCCAGTCGACGAGTTCGAGCGACGCCGCATGGCCGGTCGCGATGAGGCCCGACGCGGGCGGCGCTTCATCGACGCGATCGCTGCCGAGCACGACGCGCAAGCCCGTCTGGTTGCCGCGCGTGCGCGTGCGCAATGCCGCCAGGTTCGCGAACGACACGCGCACTTCGCCCTCGCCCATCGGCAGGTCGGCTTCGATCGTCGTGGGCAGCGAGACGGGCGCGTTCTTGCGCAGCGGCGCGGGCAGGTCGAGCGACGTGCCGACGAGGTTGGAACGCAGCGTGAGTTTCGACGGCGGCACGGTCTTGCCGCTCGCCTTCGGAATCGCGACCGCGACGGTCCACGTCGAACGCCCGTCGATGTACGACCGCAACCACTCGAGGTTGCCCGCGCGATCGACCAACGCCTTCGCGTCCATCGACGTCGCCATGTCGGCTTCGAATGCCTGCGCCTTGTCGCGCACGAATTGCGTGCCCGCCCGCAAACCGAGCGTGCCCGGCTGGCCTTCGTGGCGCACCGCGAGATTGTTGGCGGCGAATCCGCCGTCGCCGAACTCCGCCTTGCCGCGCACGTCGTCGAACGCGAGGTTCCAGCGCTTCTCGCGCAGGCGCGCGCCGGAGAGTTCGACCGTGCCCTTCGAATGACCGGCGATCTTGTCGTGGAACGGCAACAACATGTCGAAGGTGACGTTCGCCGGGCCGTTCGCGTCGATGTTCGCGAGCGTCTCGCCGTGTTCCTTGTTCAACGGACTGTGGCGCAACAGGTCGACGAGCTTCGACGCATCGCTCGCGCCTTCGGCCACCACCGTGAGTTCGGCCTCGCGGAACGAGGCGATGCCGGCGCGGATGTGCGGCACGTTGACGCCTGCGAGCGATGCACTGCCATCGACCGTGAAGCCGTTGCCGACGAAGCTGATCGCACCGTTCAAGTGTTCCGCCGCGGGCCATTCCTGCGAGAACTCGAGCGTCGCGTCGACGAGCTGCGCATCGGCACGGAACAGGCCGTTCTCGTGCAGGAAGGGCCAGTCGTCGAGATCGCCCGACACGATCGCGCGACCGGCGTGCAAGGTGCCCGCCTGCAGCGCGGCATCGAGCCAGCGTTCGGTGCCGTCGGGCATGAGATGGCGCACGAGGAAGCCCTTGCCCGCGGGCACGGGGGCGTCGTCGAGTTCGGCCGCGATGTCGATCCACGGGCGCGTGCCGTCGTTCTGGAACCACATGCCGCCGCGCGCGAGCACGCCGAAGTTGGCGCCGCGCACCTTCAGCGAATCGGTGCCGAAGCGCCAGCCCGCGCCTTCGCGCCAACCCGCGATGCGGCCGGTGAGCGTCAGCGGATGCACCATCGCGAATCCCGCGGGCCAATCGAAATCGACCGTCGCTTTCGGATCGGCGACGAACGCGAAGCCGTTCGCGTCCGCGGTGATCCGGCCGGTGAGGTTGCGCAAGCCCGGCGCATTGCCGACCGGCGTGAAGCCCACGCCCGACAACGTGCCGTGCGCCTGCATCGCACCGCCTTGCGCGCCGACGACCTGCACGCCCTGCAGCACGGCTTGCGGTTTGGCCAGCAACAACCAGCGACGCAGGCCCGCGTCCATGCTGTCGCTCAACGCGGCCGCGGCGAGCAACGGACCCGCGTCGACGCGATCCGCGCGCAGGCCCCAACGCTTGCCGGCAACCAGCAGCAAGCCATCGAGCGTCTGCTTGCTGCCGCCGGCGTCGATGCGCAGCAGCGGTGCGTCGAAGCGGTACTCACCGTTCTTCTGCTGCAGGCGCGCGCGCATTTCGACGTGGCCGAAGCGCGCCTGCGGCGTGTGCACGCCGCTCGCATCGCGTAGCGGTGCGCCGCGCAGCGCGACGTCGTCGAGCAGCGCATCGGCGGTGACCGAGGCGACGCGATGGTCGCGCAGTTCCGCCCACGCCTGCGCGCGGCCATGGCCCGCGTCGATGGCGACGCCCATCACGTGCAGCAACGGCGCCCACGCGGCGAGATCGGCTTGCTTCGCGCCGGCGTACGCATGGCCGTCGCCGGCCTTGCGATCGAAGTCGAGCGCGGCGTCGAGCGGCGACACACCCGGCCGCATCCACGCGCGCATGCCGCTGCGGATGCGATCGCCTTCCACGCGCAGGCGCAGGTCGATGCGCGGCACGCGCGCGTCGATGCCGAACGTCGGCGCGACGACGCGCAATCGGCCGCCGATGATCTGCAGTTCGCCCAGGCGCTCGAGCGCGGCGAACGGATCGCCGCCCGGTTGCTGTTGCCCAGGCAATCCGCGCACCGACCATTGCCCATCGTTCGCGCGCTCGACGGTGAGGTCGAGGCCGCGCAGGCGCAGTTCGGAGAACGTGCCGCCGGGCAACAGGCCGCCGTAGAGCGAAACCAGCATTTCGGTGTCGCCGATCGCGATCGACTGCGCACCGTCGCCGAGGCGCAGGTCATCCAGGCGCAGCAACGGGCCGCGTCGCGTCCACGCCGATTCCACCTTCGCGAAATGCACGGGGCGTCCCGCGCGTTCGCTCAGCCACGCAGCAATCTTGTCCGGATGCTGCTCCACGATCGGCAGGAGCTGCTTCGCCACACCGACCAGCAGCGCAACGAAGATGAGCACCACCATCGCGCCGTACCCGAGGATACGCCGCGTGATCCGCATCCGTCGGCGAAAAGGCGTATGCACCTACCCGTTCCCCGTTCCCTGTTCCCCGTTCCCGCTTGTCCTGTCAGAGCAGCACGACATCGAACTGCTCCTGCAGGTATTGCTCGTCGGACTGGAAGCGGATCGACTTGCCGAGGAATTCCTCGAGCTCGGCCACCGCCGAGCTTTCCTCGTCGGTGATGCGCGCGACGACCTTCGGCGAGGCGATCACCAGCAGGCGCGCCGCTTCGAACTGGCGCACCGCGCGGGTGATCTCGCGGAAGATCTCGTAGGTGACGGTTTCGGCCGTCTTCAGCGTGCCGCGGCCGCCGCATTCGTGGCACGGCTCGCACAGCTGGCGTTCGAGCGATTCGACCGTGCGCTTGCGCGTCATCTCGACCAGGCCGAGCGGCGAGAAGTCGTACACCGTGGTCTTCGCGTGGTCCTTGGCGAGCGACTTCTCGAGCGTGCGCAGCACCTGGCGGCGATGCTCGGCGTCGGTCATGTCGATGAAGTCGATGATGATGATGCCGCCGAGGTTGCGCAGTCGCAGCTGGCGCGCGACCGCCTGCGCCGCTTCGAGGTTGGTGCGGTAAACGGTCTCTTCGAGGTTGCGTTGACCGAGGAACGAACCGGTGTTCACGTCGACGGTGGTCATCGCCTCGGTCTGGTCGATGACCAGGTAACCACCCGACTTGAGCGGCACTTCCTTTTCGAGCGCGTGCTGGATTTCGTCCTCGACGCCGTACAGGTCGAAGATCGGGCGCGCGCCGACGTAGTGTTCGATCTTCTCCGCAAGGCCGGGCATGTACTGCGCGGCGAAGGTCTTGAGGCGATCGCAGGTTTCGCGCGAATCGACCTTGACCTTCTCGACGTCGCGGCGGATCAGGTCGCGCACGGCGCGCAGCGGGAGGTTGAGGTCTTCGTACACGCACGCGCCGAGCGGTGTCGACTTCTGCTGGCCTTCGACCAGCGCCCACACGCGGCTGAGATACGCGATGTCTTCGGCGAGCGCCTCGGCCGGCTGGCCTTCGGCATTGGTGCGCACGATGTAGCCCTGCCCGCCCGCGCCGGCGAATTCCTGCACGAGACCCTTCAGGCGCGCGCGTTCGGTTTCGTCTTCGATGCGCGAGGACACGCCGATCACGCGCGACTGCGGCAGCAGCACGAGGTAACGCGACGGAATGCTGAGCTGCGTGGTGAGGCGCGCGCCCTTGCTGCCGATCGGATCCTTCACGACCTGGACGATGATGTCCTGGCCTTCGCGCACGAGCTCGAGGATCGGACGCGGCGCGGCGGCGGGAACGGGAATGGACTCTTCGCCTTCGGCCGTCGCGGTCAGCGCTGCCGGACGCACGATGTCGTTGGCGTGCAGGAACGCCGCGCGGTCGAGGCCGATGTCGACGAACGCCGCCTGCATTCCCGGCATCACGCGCTGCACGCGGCCCTTGTAGATGTTGCCGACCACGCCGCGCCGCCAGCCGCGTTCGATGTGCAACTCCTGCAGCATGCCGTTCTCGACGACGGCCACGCGCGTTTCGCGCGGGGTGACGTTGACCAGGATCTCTTCGCTCATGCGCGCATGCTCCCGGTCGACTGCATTCCAATCGAAGGCTGGATTCCGAATTCGCGCAGCAACTTTGCGGTCTCGTACATCGGCAGGCCCATCACGCCGGAGAAGCTGCCGGACAGGTGCGCGATCAACACCTGCGCGCGCCCCTGGATGCCGTAGGCGCCGGCCTTGCCTTCCCACTCGCCCGAGGCGAGATAGTGCGCGATGTCGTCCTCGTGCAGCGGCGCGACGGTGACCAGCGATTCGGACACCACCTGCGCTTCGCGCGCCGCGCTCACCACGCTGACCGCGGAGATCACCTGGTGCGTGCGGCCGGAGAGGCGGCGCAGCATCGCGGCCGCGTCCTCGGCATCGCGTGGCTTTCCGAACACTTCGTCGTCGAGCACCACTTCGGTGTCGGCGCCGAGCACGACCGCGCCGGGCGCGGCGACGACCTGCAGCAGGCCGGCGCCGGCTTTTTCGCGCGCGACACGGCGCACGTATTCGCCCGCGCTTTCGCTCGGTTGGCGGTGTTCGGGAATGTCGAGCTCGAGGGTGCCGAACGTGTACCCGAGTCGGGCCAGCAGTTCGGAGCGTCGAGGGGAACGCGAGGCAAGATGCAGCATCGGCGCGAGTCTAACCCGCGGCTGTACCGCGACATTCGCGCGCTTTCGGCTTGACCCCGTTCGGGCTCACAGTTCGTTCACTCCGCGGCATCACCCCTGTCGCGGACAGGAAGACCCCTCACCCAATGGAGTACCGCATGACCCTGCGCCCCGCCGCCTTCACCCGCATGTCGCTCGCCGCCGCCCTCGGCCTCGCCCTTGCCTTCGGAACCACCATGACCGACGCCCGCGCCCAGAGCGCCACGCAAACCGCCCCGCTCCCCGCCGACGCCACCCTGTTGTCGGTTTCCGCGCAGGCCGAAGCCCGCCGCGTCCCCGACGTGGCGACCATCTCCGCCGGCGTCGTCACCCAGGCTGCCGACCCGAACGCCGCGATGCGCGACAACGCGACGCAGATGGACAAGGTGATGGCTGCCGTGCGCGCCGCCGGCATTGGCGAGCGCGACGTGCAGACCTCGGGCATCTCGGTGCAGCCGCAATACAAGTACGCGGAGAACTCGCCGCCGACGATCACCGGTTACCAAGCCAGCAACACCGTGAACATCAAGGTTCGCGACATCGGCAAGCTCGGCAAGGTGCTCGACGCGCTGGTGGCCAGCGGCGCGAACCAGGTCAACGGCCCGTCCTTCGAGATCGACCAGCCGGAACCGGCCTACGACGAAGCGCGCCTGGCCGCGCTGAAGAAGGCACAGGCCCGCGCCGAGACCTACGCGAAGGCGATGAACCTGCGCGTGCGCCGCATCGTGAGCATCAGCGAAGGCGGCGGCGGCTTCCACCCGCCGATCCCGATGATGCGCGCGCAGGCGATGGACATGGCGGCCAAGGAGACCTCGGTGTCGCCGGGCGAAACCACGCTGTCGGTCAGCCTTGACGTGGTTTTCGAACTCGGCCAGTAACACTCGCGGCCATCGCGCACAGCGCAACACGCGAGGACCGCGCCATGGCCGACAAGCAGAAGACCACCCCGCCCGCGGCCGATCCGCGGGCGGGCAAGAACCCGGGATACGCCGAGAACCACCCGCGCGATCGCGAAGACGCGCAGCTGCGCCCCAGGCAGACGCCGAAGCCGAGCCCCGACGAGCCGGGCATCGATCGCGATACCGACGACCAGCCGGATGCGACGCGCGACAAGGAAGACAAGTCGCGCCACTAAGTCGCTCAACCCCATTGCGCGCATCCGCGCGTTGAAGAGATCACATCGATCACTTCAACCCGGAGGCTCGCCATGTCGCAGACGCTCGCAGCACCGCTCCACCGCAACGCGCAGTTCGGGCATCTCCTGGTCGAACGGCCGAGCGCGGCACGCATCACCGCGTACGCCGGCGTCATCGCGCTGCACGTCGGTGCGCTGATGTTGCTGCTGATGCCGATGGCGCCGCCGGAAGCATTGCCGGCGGAAGAACAGGTCATCCAGCCATTCTGGCTGCCGCCGAAGATCGAAGTGCCGCCACCGCCTCCGCCGCCGACGGACCGCATTCCGCCGCGCACGACCACGACGCCGCGCACGACGGCGCCGATCGAACAACCGCCGATCCTCGTCGAGGAAAGCGTCGACATCGCACCGCCGCCGGATCCGAACCCCGACACCGCCACGGTGATCGAATCGATCCAGCCGCCCGGCCCGCTCGCCGGCGCGAGCCTCGAATACGTCCGCGCGTCGCCGCCGCCGTATCCGAAGGACGCGGAGCGCCGCCGCATCGAAGGCACCGTCGTGCTCGAAGTGCTGGTCGACGTCGACGGGCGCCCGATCGACGTGCGCGTGCAGACGAGCAGCGGCAGTCGTTCGCTCGACGAAGCGGCGCGCAAGCACGTGCTGAAGCGCTGGTTGTTCCGGCCGGCGATGCAGGGCGGCCGCGCGGTGCAGGCGGTCGGGCTGGTGCCGGTGCAGTTCACGATGCGCTGACGCGCGACAGCGCGGAGCCAACATCAGGCGAACCGGCGCGCGGCGGTTTCTGCTTCGACCAGCCGCGCGCCGGGAATCGCCTTGAACACCGCCGCAAGCGCGCCGAGCACCGCCTCCTCCGGCGTGCTCGCGATGCGCAGGAACTTCAAGGCGATGCAGCCCTTCTTCGCGACGCCGATGGTTGCGTCGTCGCAACCGCCGGCCCTGAGGCGATCGAGACAATCCGCAGCGTCATCGCTGTTGCGCGGCAGCGCAAATCGCAAAGTGAAGTCGTACTCGCTCATGGGTCGAGTCTGTCGCATCGCAGTGCTTGCATGTGGCGGATGCGGACTTGTCGCGAAGGCGATCGAGCGTTGGCGTGTCGCGAATTGCGGACGACTTGCAGCGAGAAAAACAGGGGTCAGAAAAACAGGGGTCAGAGCACTATTTCGGCGAAATAGTGCTCTGACCCCTGTTTTTCTGAACCCTGTTTTTACGCGCGGTGATACGGGTGGTTCGCGAGCATCGCATTCGCGCGATACAGCTGCTCGGCGAGCACCAGGCGCACCAGCATGTGCGGCAACGTCAGCGGTCCGAACGACCATTGCTCGTCGGCGCGCGCGAGCACCTCGGGCGCATGCCCTTCGGGGCCGCCGATCAGGAAACACAGATCGCGTCCGGCGCTGCGCCAGGTTTCCATGCGCTGCGCGAGCTGCTCGGAACTCCACACTTTTCCGCGCACTTCGAGCGCGACGACGAGCGCGCCCTTCGGAATCGCAGCCATCACGCGCGCGCCTTCATCGGCTGTCGCGCGCGCGGCATCGCGGCCCTTGCCGCGCAGGCCGGGTTCGATTTCGATGAGTTCGAGCGGCAGCCAGTGCGACAGCCGCTTGCGGTATTCGGCGAAACCGTCGGCGACCCACGCGGGCGCGCGTTCGCCGACGGCGATGAGGCGGGCCTTCATCGCCTCGCGGGGATCACTCGCCGGCGCGGCCGGCGGCGACTTCCTCGAATTCTTCAGGCGGCTGGTCGCCAACCGTCCACAGGCGCTCGAGCGCGTAGAACTCGCGCACGCGCGGCAGCATCACGTGGACGACGACGTCGCCGAGGTCGACGAGCACCCATTCGGCTTCGCGCTCGCCTTCCACGCCGAGCGGCATGCAGTCGAGTTTCTTGGCGTGCTTCACCACTTCGTCGGCGATCGACTTGACGTGGCGGGTGGAGGTGCCCGACGCAATGACCAGGTGGTCGGTGACGCTGGTCTTGCCGCGGACATCGATCTCGACGACATCCTTCGCTTTCAGTTCCTCGACGGCGTTGCGCACGTGCTGGAGGAGGACTTCGGCCGGGGGCGGCGGGTTGGGAAGGCGGGTCTTGATGACTTGCGCGGCGGTGGTCAAGGGCAGCTGGGCTCGGTGGAGACGGCGGGGATTATACGAGGCCGTCGGGACGGCCTGATGTGAATGCGTCGGCGGTGTAAAGCCGGTGGTCGGCGATCCATGCGGCCACGGCGGGCGACACCCATTCACGCCAGCGCGGATCGCCCGCGGCGATGCGGCGGCGCAGCTCGGTCGACGACTCCGGCCGCTCGGCCCCGAGCCTGAATTCGGCGAAGCCCCCCGCCGGTAGCGCATGCAATTGCGCGGGCAGGCACCAGCGGTGCTCGAGCTCGGCGTGCACGGCCGGTGCGCGTGCGGCCAGCGCGGCCGGATCGATCGGCGCGCCCGGGCGGTCGATCGCGAGCACATGGGCCAGCTCGAACAACTGCCGCCAGCGATTCCACGTGTCGAGTTCGAACACCGAGTCGCCGCCGACCATCCACACGATCGGCGCATGAGGGCCGAGTTCGGCGCGCAGCTCGCGCAGCGTGTCGACGGTGTACGACGGACCGGCGCGACGCAGTTCGCGCGTGTCGACGATCAACCCCGGTTCGCCGTCGACCGCGAGTTCGAGCATGCGCGCGCGTTGTTCGGCGTCGGCGTGCGTCGGGCCCTTGTGCGGCGGATCCGCGGCGGGGATCAGGTGCACGTCGGCGTGCAGCGCGTCGCGCACCGCGCGCGCGATCGCGAGGTGGCCGGTGTGCACGGGATCGAAGGTGCCGCCGTAGCAGAGGACGAGCGGCGTCATCGGTCAGCCCAGCAGGCGCACCGCGCCGGGATCGGCGACGGCGAGCAGCGCGCGTTCGAGCGCGATCCACGCATCGTCGGGATCCACGCCCACGCGGCCGCGGCCCTTCGCGATGCGATCGACGCGGCCGATTTCCGCGGCGATGCGTTCCCAGCGCGCCGCGCCGTGGCGCTTCAGCGCGCGCACGTACGCGGCCTGCTTCGCATCCCAGATGCGTTGCGACTTCATTTCCGCCTGCAGGTTGCCGCCGCGTTCGGACACGCGCGCGAACTGCGCGAGCAACTGCACTTCGCGCGCGACCATGCCGAGCAACGCGGGCACCGCTTCGCCTTCGGCGCGCAGGCCATGCAGCATGCGGGAGACCTGCGCGGGCTGGCCGTTCATCGCCGCGTCGATCAGGCGGAACACGTCGAAGCGCGCCGAGTCGGACACCAGCGCTTCCATCATCGCGGCATCGATCGTGCGACCTTCGGCAAGCAGTGCGAGCTTGTCGATTTCCTGCGCGGCGGCGAGCAGGTTGCCTTCGACGCGATCGGCGAGCGCCTGCACGGCGTCGCGTTGCGCCTTCAGGCCGCGCGCGCGCATGCGGGATTCGATCCAGCCCGGCAACTCGTGCGGCTTCACCTGCCACGCGGTGACCTGGTGGCCGATGCGCCCGATCGCTTCGCTCCACTTCCCCGCGTACGCCTTGCCCCACTCCGCGCACGTCACGAGCAGCACGACGTCGGGTGGCGGATCTGCGCAGAACGACGAGAGGATCTCCGCGCCTTCCTTGCCTGGCTTGCCGCCCGGCATGCGCACTTCGACGACGCGCCGCGTCGCGAACAGGCCCGGCGCCTGGAACGCGGCCGCGACCGAATCCCAATCGGGATCGCGGCCTTCGATGTCGTACACCTCGCGATCGCCGATGCCCTGCGTGCGCGCGGCGGCGCGTACCGCATCGGCGGCTTCGAGCACGACCAGGGTTTCCGGGCCCGCGATCAGGTACGCGGGCTTCAACGGCTCCGCCGCGAGGCGGGAAACGAGTTCGCCGGGCTTGAGTTCGGCCATGCCGCGCCTGCGGTCAGGGCTCGATGACGCTGTCGCGGCCGCGCCGCTCGGGGTGCGTCACGTTCAACGCGGCGCCGACGCGGCGCAGGATCGCGGTGCTCATGTCGCGACGCAGTTCCCTGGCGAGCAGCTCGCGTTCGCTGGTCGCGCCGACCGAGTCGGCCGGCGGTGCGACGTAATCGCGCGAGAGTTCGACGGCCTGGCGCGGCACGACGACGTTCCCCTGCGGATCGACCAGCGCGAAGATCACCGCGTAGCGCAGGCTGAACTCCTGCGCGCGACCGAGCTGGTCGATGCTGATCGGCGTGTCGCCCCAGCGCTCGGTGAAGATCTGCAGCGTCGTCGCCGGTTGCGTGGGATCGGTCGCCGCCTGCGCGCCGGCGTTGGTCATCGCATCGGCCAGCGTTTCGGCGAGCGGGCTGTACGGATCGGGCGCGACCACGCGCACCGGGTTGAGTTCCGGCGGGATCGAGATCGCATTGCGCAGGTGGAAGCCGCAGGCGCTCGTGACGCCGGCCAGCGCCAGCAGGCCGGCGAGCCGGAAGGTCAAGGACATCGTTCGCATGCGGGGCAGTCTGGACGAGCCGGCGAGCGCGGGCAACATCAACCCGCGGCCGCCACGATGTTCACGATCTTGCCCGGGACGACGATGACCTTGCGCACGACTTGCCCTTCGAGGAAGCGCGCGACCGCAGGCTCCGCGAGCGCGGCGGCCTCGACCGCTTCGCGCGCCGTATCGGGCGCGACTTCGATCGTGCCACGCAGCTTGCCGTTGACCTGCACCGCGAGCGTGAGCGCGTCGCGCTTGAGCGCTTCGGGTTCCGCCTTCGGGAAAGGCACGTCCTCGAGCAGCGTCTCCGGGTGGCCGAGCACCTGCCACAACGCGTGCGACACGTGCGGCGTCACCGGGTTGAGCAGCAGCACCATCGCCTGCAGCGCTTCGTGGCGCACCGCGCGGCCCTGGTCGGACATGTCGTCGAACTTCGCGACGTGGTTGAGCAACTCCATCAGCGCAGCGATCGCGGTGTTGAAGCTGTGGCGGCGACCGTAGTCGTCGCCGACCTTCTGGATCGTTTCGTGCAGCTGGCGGCGCAGCGTCTTCTGCGCGGCGTTCAATTCCGACGGCGCGACGACCGGATGATCCGGCTGCGACGCATGCGTCGTGACTTCGCGCCAGAAGCGGCGCAGGAAGCGCGCCATGCCTTCCACACCCGCCTCGTGCCATTCCAGCGACTGCTCCGGCGGCGCCGCGAACATCGAGAACAGGCGCACCGTGTCGGCGCCGAACTTGTCGACCATCGCCTGCGGGTCGACGCCGTTGTTCTTCGACTTCGACATCTTCTCGATGCCGCCGATGTGCACCGGCTGGCCGTCGGCCCGGAGGTGCGCGCCGGTGATGCGGCCGCGTTCGTCGCGCTCGGCATCCACGTCGGCGGGATTGATCCACTCCTTCGAGCCGTCGGCGTTGTCGCGCCAGTACGTCTCGGCGATCACCATGCCCTGGCACAGCAGGTTGGTCGCCGGCTCGTCGCTGTTCACGAGGCCCGCGTCGCGCAGGAGCTTGTGATAGAAGCGGAAGTACAGCAGGTGCAGGATCGCGTGTTCGATGCCGCCGATGTACTGGTCGACCGGCGTCCAGTAGTTCGCGCGCGCATCGACCATGTCGGCCGCGCCCGGCGAGGTGTAGCGCGCGTAGTACCAGCTCGACTCCATGAAGGTGTCGAACGTGTCGGTCTCGCGCTCGGCCGGGCCGCCGCACTGCGGGCACGTGGTCTTGCGCCACTCGGGGTCGGCCTTGATGGGCGACTGGACGCCCGAGAACGCCACGTCTTCGGGCAGCACAACCGGCAACTGGTCTTCGGGCACCGGCACCGCTTCGCACTTCGCGCAGTAGATGACCGGGATCGGACAACCCCAGTAACGCTGGCGGCTCACGCCCCAGTCGCGCAGGCGGAAGTTCACGCGGCGCGTGCCGTGGCCTTCGGCCTGGAAACGCGCGGCGATCGCTTCGAACGCGCCGTCGTAATCCAGGCCGTCGAAATCGCCGGAATTGATCAGGATGCCGCGCTCGGTGTACGCGCCGACCTCCTGGATGCCGCGCTCGAAATCCTGCACGACTTCGACGGCCGCGCGCGTTTCGTACACGTCGGTCGTGCCGCCGTGCAGCGCCGCGTCCATCGGGTCTTCGCGCTTGGCGAGGTCGTCCGTCATTTCCTGCAGCGCATCGAGCACTTCCGGCGACGCGATCACCATGCGGATCGGCAGCGCGTACTGCTTCGCGAATTCCCAGTCGCGCTGGTCGTGGCCCGGCACCGCCATCACCGCGCCGGTGCCGTAGCCCATCAACACGAAGTTGGCGACGTACACGGGCAACGCTTCGCCTGTGATCGGATGGCGCGCGCGCAATTGCGTGTCCATGCCGCGCTTGGCCTGGGTTTCGAGCTCGGCTTCCGACACGCCGCCGTGGCGCAGCTCTTCGATGAAGGTCGCGAGCGCGGGATTGGTTTCGGCCGCGCGCTTCGCCAGCGGGTGTTCGGCGGCGATGCTCACGAACGTCACGCCCATCAGCGTGTCGGGGCGCGTGGTGAACACGTGCAGCTTCTCGTCGGTGCCGTCGACCTCGAACGCGAACTCCAGGCCTTCGCTGCGGCCGATCCAGTTGCGCTGCATCGTGCGCACGGCGTCGGGCCAGCCAGGCAGCGTGTCGAGGCCGTCGAGCAGTTCCTGCGCGTAATCGGTGATGCGCAGGAACCACTGCGGGATCTCGCGCTTTTCCACGATCGCGCCGGAACGCCAGCCGCGTCCGTCGATCACCTGTTCGTTCGCGAGCACGGTCTGGTCGACCGGATCCCAGTTGACGACCGAGTTCCTGCGGTACGCCATGCCCTTCTTCAGCAGGCGCACGAACATGCGCTGCTCGTGCACGTAGTAATCCGGACGGCACGTGGCGAACTCGCGCGACCAGTCGATGGCGTAGCCCATCGTCTTGAGCTGGTCGCGCATGTGTTCGATGTTCGCGTAGGTCCACTTCGCCGGCGCGGTGCGGTTCTTGATCGCGGCGTTCTCGGCGGGCAGGCCGAACGCGTCCCAGCCCATCGGCTGCAGCACGTTGCGGCCGTTCATGCGCTGGAAGCGGCTGATCACGTCGCCGATCGTGTAGTTGCGCACGTGGCCCATGTGCAGCGCACCCGACGGATACGGCAGCATCGAGAGGCAGAAGAACTTCGGGCGCGGGTCGTTCTCGCGCACTTCGAAGGCTCGGGTGTCGCCCCAGAAACGCTGGGCGGCGGATTCGAGGGCGCGGGGTTCGTAAGCGTGCGCTTCGGCGGACGTAACGGCGGACATTCTGGCCGGTGGGGGAATGCGTCGAATGGGCCGGCAAGACTAACAGACCGACCCTGTCGAAGGTCCCGGTGTCCATCGCCACGCGAGCGGCCGCAAGGGCCATGCCTACCCTGCGCACGCCCAACCTCCCCCATTTCCCTTCGATGTCCCTCGCCATCCAGACCCGCGGCCTGACCCGGCGCTTTCCCGGAGGCCACGGCGTCGCCGACCTCGATCTGTCCGTGCCGGCCGGCGCCGTCTTCGGTTTCCTCGGTCCCAACGGGGCCGGCAAGACCACCACGATCCGCCTGCTCCTCGGCCTGCTGAAACCGCAGGCGGGCGAGATCTTCCTGCAGGGATATCCGCTCGGCGCGCGGTCGCGGCCCGCGCTGGCGCGCGTGGGCGCGCTGGTCGAATCGCCCGCGCTCTATCCGCACCTCACCGGCCGGCAGAACCTCGAGGTCACGCGACGCCTGCTCGGCACGTCGCGCACGCGCATCGACGAAGTCCTCGCGATCGTCGGCATGCGCGATGCGGCGGAACGTCGCGTGCGCGATTACTCGCTGGGCATGCGCCAACGCCTGGCGATCGCGCTCGCCATGCTCGACGACCCACGCCTGCTGATCCTCGACGAACCCGCCAACGGCCTCGACCCCGCCGGCATCCTCGACATGCGCCTGTTGCTGCGCAGCCTCGCGAACGACCACGGCATGACCGTGTTCGTGTCCAGCCACCAACTGGGGGAAGTGGAACTCGTCGCCTCGCACGTCGGCGTGCTGCGCGAAGGCACGCTGCGTTTCCAGGGCACGATCGCCGAACTGCGCGCACGCAACGCACCGCGCGTGCTGCTGCGCGCAGACGACCCGGCGCGCGCCACGCACCTGCTGGCGACCGCCGGCGAAGCGGTCGCCGCCATCGATGCCGAAACACTCGCGGTCGCAATCGGCGGCCGCGACGAAGCGCAGCTCAACCGCCTGCTCGTCGAAGGCGGCCTGCAGGTCTCGCACCTCGCGCGCGAACAACCGTCCCTCGAATCGCTGTTCTTCCGGATCGCGCACGCATGAACGTCCTCCTGCGCACCCTCTCCGCCGAAGCGCTGAAGCTGCGCGGCACGCTCGCCGCGTGGATGTGCCTGATCGCGCCGAGCCTCGTCGTCGCGCTGTACGTGCTGCAGATGGCGACTTCCGATTATTCGAAGCGCGCGCCGGCGGCGGGTGCAGATGCCTGGTCGTTGTTCGCGCAGAGCACGATGGTGCTGTGGGCGCTGCTGATGCTGCCGTTGTTCGTGACGTTGCAGGCGGCGTTGCTCGCGGGCCTCGACCACGGGCCGCAGCGTTGGAAGCACCTGCTCGCGTTGCCGTTGCCGCGCAGTTCGCATTACTTCGCGAAGGCGCTGGCGCTCGCCGCGATGGTGGCGGCGGCGACGATGTCGATGGTCGTCCTGGTCCCCGTCGGCGGCTGGGTCTTGTCGATCCTGCAACCGAAGTTCGGCATCGCCGGCCCCGCGCCGTGGGCGATGCTCGTCGAACGCAGCCTGGCCGCCACCGCCGCCGCGATGCTCATCGTCGCTCTGCACACCTGGGCCGCGTTGCGCTGGCGCAGCTTCACGGTCGCGGTGTCGATCGGCATGACCGCGACGGTGGCGGGGTTCCTGGTCGGGCAGTCGGCGCGCTTCGGGCGCTTCTATCCATGGTCGCTCCCGCTGCAGGTGCATGCGGCGGACGGCCGCTTCACCACGTGGGCGGTCGCGGCCGGCCTGGCCGGCGGCGTGGCGCTGACCGTGCTCGGCGCCATCGCGTTCGCACGGCGCGAGGTGGATTGACGCGCGACTGGGCGATACTGCCGGCCATGGACCTGACCTGGGCCGGCTACGTCGCCGCAACGCTGACCACCCTCGCCTTCGTGCCGCAGGCGGTGAAGACGTTGCGCACGCGCGATACGCGCAGCATCTCGCTGTACATGTACGTGGTGTTCACCGCCGGCGTCGCGTTCTGGCTGGTGTACGGCATCTACCTGCATTCGTGGCCGATGATCATCGCGAACATCGTGACGCTCGGGCTCGCGGCGATGATCCTTTACATGAAGTTGCGCTGGCGCTGAGCGCGCAAGTGGTGCGTTCCGGGGTTTTCCGACACCGCATCGCGGCATCCACCGACTGCGCGCGACCGGCGCGACGCCGAGCATGGACACACCCCAACAAGGAGTGTCCGCAATGCGCATCAAGCCCCTGTTCCTCGCCGCCCCGCTGTTCGCCGCCGCCTGCCTCGCCGCACCGCAGGCCTCTGCCGACAACGGCACCATCACCTTCAATGGCCAGCTGACCGATTCCACGTGCGAAGTGCGCGGCGGAATGACGGGCTCGCCCTCGTTCTCCGTGCAACTGCCGACCATCAGCGCCGCTTCGCTCGCGCCCGGCGAAACGCTGGGCCACACGTTCTTCCGCATGGAACTGCAGAACTGCGCGGCGGTGGCCAACGGCGTCAAGGCGTACTTCGAAAGCGGCAGCACCGTCGACCCGAACCTCGGCACGCTCCCGACCAACCTGACCGGCGTGCACCTCGCGCTCTTCGACGCAGACTCCACGCCGATCGACATCGGGTCGGAGGCGCAACGCACGGACAACACGCTCTACCAGCCGGGCGACGCGATGCACTACCAGGTCGCGTATCGCAACGTCGGCGCCGTGCCCGCGACACCGGGGCTGCTCGCCGCCAACGCGACATACTCGTTGCACTATCCGTGATCGGCGGGAGAACGCGCGCATGCGCCCCGTCGGCATCGTCGCGGCCCTGTGCATGACGCACGCGCTCGCATGCGCTTCGCCGGCGCATGCGGGCGTGGTGCTCGCCAACACGCGCGTCGTCTTTCCCGGCGACGCGCGCGAAGTCACGGTGCGGCTGGACAATCGGCACGCGCATCCGGTGCTCGTCGAAGCGTGGGTCGAACGCGGCGGGCAGCCGTCGCGCGACGGGCCGACGATCGTGCCGTTCGCGCCCCATCCGCCATTGGTGCGCATCGACCCGGGCAAGGGCCAGGCGCTGCGCGTGCATCGTCTGCCCGGCCCGCTCCCGAGCGATCGCGAAACGCTGTTCTGGCTCAACGTGCTCGACGTGCCGCCCGATCTACCGGTGTCGATGCACGCATCGGCGATGAAGATCGCGTTGCACACGCGCGTGAAGCTGTTCCATCGTCCCGTGGGCTTGGCGGGCATCGCGTCGAAGGCCCCGGCGGCGTTGCGCTGGTCTCTGCGCGATGGTGCGCTGCACATCGAAAACCCAACCCCCTTCCACGTGAGCATCGCCCGCGTGGTCGTCGGCGACGGCCTCGACCTGCATGGCGACATGGTGGCGCCGTTCGGCGCGCTCGCGTTGCGGCTCGATGCTGCGGCACCCGGCAAGGCTGCGATCGACGTGACAATGCAGCAGCTCGCGGCGCGACGGACGACGTGGTTGCAGGCCTCGCGGCGTGTCTCGTTCGACGCGATCAACGATGTCGGTGGGAAGGATCGCTTCGACGCCGCGCTGCAGGCGTTCGTCGAGCGCGCGCCATGACATCGCGCGCGTCGCTGTTCGCGACGTTCGCGGTCGCGGCGTGTGTCGCGCGCGCCGGGGATGCGCCGCAGCGGGTCACGTTCGATGCGTCGCTGTTGCGCGGTGCGCGGTCCGGTGCGGTCGACCTGTCGGCGTTCGAGCACGGCGCGTCGATCGTGCCCGGCGAGTTCGACGTCGAGATCGTGCGCAACGGCGTGCCGATGGGGCGCCGCCGCGTGCGATTCGACGATGCGGAAGGCGTGGAGGGCGCGGCGCCGATCGCGTGCGTCGACCGCGCGTTGGCGGCGTGGCTCGAAGTGGCGACCGCACGCCTCGCGCACGTTGCACCCGATGCATCGGACGCGGACGCATGCACACCGATCGAACGCCTGCACCCGGCCGCGCGCGCCGAATTCGATGTCGCAAACCTCACGCTACACGTTTCGATGCCGCAAGCCTTGCTGCGCCGACGCGACGACGCGATCGACCCCGCGACGCTCGACGCGGGAATCCCCGCCCTTCGCGTCAACTACGCCGCGAGCGTCATCCGGCAACCGGGCGATCCCGATGCGCAGCACGCCGGCCTGCACGTCGACGCGGGCGCGAACGCCGGCGCATGGCGATGGCGGCACCGCGGGTCGCACACGTGGTCGACGTCGCGGGAACGTCGAAGCCAGGTCCTCGCCTCCACGCTGGAGCGAGACGTGTCGCGATTCGATGCGCGCCTCACGTTCGGGGACCTGTTCGTGTCGGGCGCGGGCTTCGATGCGATCGGGCTGCGCGGCGTGCACTTCCGCTCCGACGACCGCATGGTGCCGCCCGATGCGACGCGGCCCGCGCCGGTGATCCGTGGCACGGCGGACACGCATGCGCGCGTGCAGGTGCGGCAAGCAGGCTTGTTGTTGCTCGACGTTCCCGTGCCGCCGGGGCCGTTCGCATTGGAGCAGGTGCGTCCAATGGCACGCGACGGCGCGTTGCAGGTCCACATCGAGGAAGCCGACGGACGCACGCGGAGTTTCGAAATGCCGTGGGCCACGCTGCCCGGGTTGCTGCCCGAGGGCCGCGCACGCTTCGATCTCGTCGCGGGTCTGCGGCGCGCAGAGGACGGCGGCCGCGGCGATGCGCCCGTATTCCAGGGCGGTATCCAACGCGGCCTGCGCGATCGGCTGACCTTGCGTGCTGGTGCGCAGCTCGCGTCCGATTACGCGCAGTCGCTGACCGGTGCGGTCTTCGCGTCGCGCTTCGGCGCGATGTCGCTCGACCGGGCGCACGCGCGCAGCACGTCGCGAGGTGTGCGAACGGTGGGCGCAAGCACGCGCCTGCACTGGTCGACGCGATTCGCGCCGACGCGCACGCACTTCGACCTCGGCGCCTGGTTCCGTGCGGATGCCGGCCACCGCTCCCTGCACGAGGCGATGCGCGCACGTCGGTCCACCGACCATCGCGACCCGCCGCTCGCGCTCGCGCGCATCGAAGCCTCCGTCCACCAGGCGTTCGGCGCGCAGCGGCATGGCGTGCGCCTGGCACTCGTCGAACGACGCTTCGAGCTTCACGACAACGCACGCAGCCTGCAATTGGCCTGGGCCGTGCCCATGCGGCCCCGCGGCATGCAATTGCACGCATTGCTCGAACACACGCGCGGCAACGGCCCGGACGCATCGACGCAGGCGACGCTCTCGTTCTCCGTCCCGCTGCAGGTGCGTGCGGAGGGTCCGCCGACCTTCCTGCAGGCGCATGCGCGCGCGGGTCCCGATGACGCCGCCTTGCAAGCCGACGTCAGCGGCGCTTTCGGCGAGCACGCGCACACCGCGTGGCGCGCAGGGCTTGCGAAGGCGCGTCGTGGCGATGCGATCGCGAGCGCGTCGCTCTCGCGCAGCGGCAGTGCCGGGCACGTCGCGTCAGGCTGGAGCACATCCGCGGGTCGTCATCGGTGGTCGGCGTCGGGACATGGCAGCGTCGTGGCGCATCCGCATGGCGTCACGTTCGGACCGCCGCTCGGCGAAACCGCCGCGCTGGTGCGCGCCCAGCACGGCGCGGGCGCACGCCTGCTGCACGCGCCGCAGTTGCGGCTGGATCGCCACGGCCGCGCATTGGCGCCGCACCTGTCGCCCTATCGCCGCAACCGCGTCGGCATCGATCCGCTGGGTGCGGCCGCGGGTGTCGCGTTCGACTGGACCGAGCGCGACGTCGTGCCCCGCGCCGGTGCGCTCGTCGACGTCGTGCTGCCGAGCACGCTGGCCGCGACGCGCTTCGTTCGCGTCGTCGTCGATGCGTCGGGCACGCCTGCTTCGTTCGGCGCACGCATCGTCGATGCGACGCAGGCGACGCGCGGCCTCGTCGGGCGCGACGGACTCACCTGGCTCGATGCCGACGACGACCTGCCGCTCGCGCTGCATCGGCGCGAAGGCGAAGACGTCCTGCAATGCACGCTGGCCGCGTCGCCCGACGCGAAATCATCGAACCCCGACGCCCTCGCAACACTCGCCTGCGTCGACTAATCGCGTTCGCGCGGCAACCACAGGCCCCATCCCATGCACGCCACCCAGGCCAGCCACGCGACGAATGCAATACGCTGCCCCATCGCCGGCGCGCCCGGCATGGCGACGAACGAAAACACCAGCACGAGCGCCGCCACGAACGCGGTCGCGAAGCGCAACGCGATGCGCCCGCGCCACCCGATCGCGAGCAGCACGCCACCCGCGGCGAACGCGATCCACCACACCGTCCACGCAGCGGTGTGCAATCGCGCGACGCCGTAACCGAAGCCCTGCCGCGCATCGATCGGCAACATCCCCTGCGCCGCGAACGCCAGCGCGGCGAGCGCGCACAACGTCCAGCCGACACCGAGCAACCGCCCGCCGCCGTCGACGCGCGCGTTGTCGGCGATCGACGTGCGCACGATCGCGGCCCACGCGAGCAAGCCCGGCAGCACGAAGCCGAACAGGTCGAACGCCCACCATCGCGGCACGCCGCGCGCGCCGAGCAGCGCGACCGGATGCGTCGCATGCGAGAACCCGTCGAGCATCGCGCCGAAGCCCAGCAGCGCGCCGACGAAGCCCAGCAGCGCGAGCGCCGACAGCAAGCGCGTGGAAGGCAGGCGCGTGGAAGGCAGTCGTGGAGGCGAAGTCGAGGGCTCGGTCATCGCCCCATGCTAGCGTGCGGGCTTGCCGCGCCGCACGAACGTCCCCATCTCCGGCGCATCCACCTCCGCGCAGAGTCCCCATGGCCGCCACCGCATCCCCGCACGTCTTCGAAGCCACCGCCGACACGTTCGAAGCGCAAGTCCTGCAAGGCTCGCTGCAGACGCCCGTGCTCGTCGACTTCTGGGCCGAATGGTGCGGCCCGTGCAAGACGCTCGGGCCGATCCTCGAAAAGCTCGCCGACGAATACAACGGCGCGTTCCGCCTGGCGAAGATCGACGTCGACAAGGAGCAGCAACTCGCCGCCGCGTTCCAGGTCCGGTCGATCCCGACCGTCTACCTCGTCAAGGACGGCCAGCTCGTCGACGGTTTCCCCGGCGCGTTGCCCGAAGGCCAGTTGCGCGAATTCCTGACCCACCACGGCATCCAGCCCGCCGCACCCGGTGCGAACGACGCGGGCGCCGAGACCGAAGCCGTGCCGGCGCCGTCCGTCGATCCGCACGAACTCGTGATGCGCCTGCGCAAGCAGGTCGAAGCCGAACCCGACAAGGCCGAGCACCGCCTCGACCTCGCGCTCGCGCTGCTGCAGAGCGGCAACGCGCGCGAAGCCGAACAGCTGCTCGACGGCCTCCCCGCCAACCTCGCGCACGACGATCGCGCGGTGCGCGCCCGCGCGCGCCTCGGGTTCGCCGCGCTGCTCACGGATGCACCGGCGCCGCAGGTGCTCGAAGCGGCGATCGCCAGCGATCCGAAGGACCTGCGCGCGCGCCACCTGCTCGGCGTGCACCGCATCGTCGCCGGCGACGCGGAAGCCGGCCTCGAACAATTCCTGGAAATGCTCCGCCTCGACCGCGCGTTCGAGGACGGGCTTCCGCGCAAGGCCCTGATCGACGCCTTCCAGGTGGTCGACGATGAAGAACTGGTCGGTCGCTTCCGCCGTCGCATGGCGTCGCTGCTGCTGGTGTGACGCAAGTCGCCGTTGCGGCGCAGCATCGCGCGTGAAGACCGCCTTCACGCGCCATCGCGCATGAACCGGCAAGGAATGCGCGCCGGGCCGCCTCCATGCGGCTGGTCCCGCGTGCGCATGCCAGCGTATTCTTCCTCCACGGAATCAGGGGACCGTAAGGAATGATCGTGGACACGTCGCCAAACGACGCTGCCAGTGCATTGCCGCGCATCGCCGGCTTTCGCCTCCTGCGCGAAATCGGCCAGGGCGGCATGTCGACGGTCTATCTCGCCGAGCAGGAATCGCTCGACCGCAAGGTCGCGCTGAAGGTCATGCTGCCCGAGGCGCTGACCGACGAAGTCAGCCGCCGCCGGTTCGAGAACGAAGCGCGCACCATCGCCCGCCTCGACCATCCGAACATCGTCGGCATCCACGAAGTCGGCCGCACCGCCGACGACCTCCCCTATTACGCGATGCCGTACCTCGCCCGCGGCCACCTCGGCCAGCGCATCGTGCGGCAGGACGGCCGCACGAAGGACGAAGCGCGCGTCATCCACACCTTGCGTTCGCTGCTCGAAGCACTCGACTACGCGCACGTGCGCGGCGTCGTGCATCGCGACGTCAAGGCCGAGAACGTGTTGTTCGACGACGCCGAGCGTCCGCTGCTCGCCGACTTCGGCATCGCGCTGCGCAAGGGCGTGAATCCGCGCCTGACGATGACGGGCCTGGCGGTCGGCAGCACCGCGTACATGCCGCCGGAACAGGCGCGCGGCGAAGAAGTCGACAGCCGCGCCGACCTCTACAGCATCGGCGTGCTCGCGTGGGAAATGCTCACCGGCCAGTTGCCGTTCAACGCGGCCGATGCGTTGTCGATGGCGGTGATGCACGCCAAGGATCCGATCCCGCGCCTGCCCGCGGAACTGCTGCATTGGCAGCGCTTCATCGATCGCGCGATGGCGAAGTCGCCGGCGAATCGTTTCCGCAGCGCGCAGCAGATGCTCGAAGCGCTCGATCGCATCGAACGCGGCGGGTTTTCGTTCGACGCCATCGCCGCCAACGGCGCGCGCCTGTGGCGCCGCACGCGCAAGTTGCCGAAGCCGTTGCTGATCGGCGGCGGCCTGTTGTGCGCGGCCATGATCGGCGTCGCTTCGCAGCACGAAACCCCGATGGAAGATTTCTTCCGCGTCGAGAACCTGCCCGAACTGCGCAAGCCGATCCAGCCCGAGCCGGTCGACCGCATGCTGCGCCCGCTGCCGGAATCGCCGGCGCAACAATGGGTCGCCTCTGCCGAAACGCAACTCGCCTCGCGCAAGCTCACCACGCCGCAGGGCGACAACGCCTACGACAGCGTGCTGCGCGCATGGGACGCCGATCCGGCGCATGTCGGCCTGCCGCCGCTCGTGGGCGGCGTGCTCGGCGCACTCGGCGACGAAATGGCCACGCGCCTGCGCCGCGGCGACGAAGACAAGGCGCGCGACTACCTGCAGCGCGCGACGACGTTCGCCGACCGCACGGCGCCGATGGGCACGCAAGCCTTGCGCGGCATCCACGAGAAGGCCGCCGATGCGCTGACGCGCCGCGTCGCCAGCGCGGAGAAGAAGAAGGACCGTACGGACGCGCTCGCCGCGGCCTCGCTCGCCAACGAATTCGCCGGCGACCAGGCGCTCGCCGATGCCTTGCGCACGCGCGCCGACAAGATCAAGTCGCCGTCCGACGAACTCGCCGAGGCGGTCGCCGCGACCGGTGATGCGCCGGCTGCATCGCAACCCGCGATGCGTCCGCTCACCCGCGCCGAGTACGCGCGCTTCGTCGCAGCGACCGGCCGCGAGTCGTCGCTGTGCCGCGAACGCATGTCGCTGCTGCGCATCGTCAAGCCGCGCGATTGGAAGGAGCCGGGCTTCGAACAGACCGACTCGCAACCGGTGGTCTGCGTCTCCTATGAAGATGCGGTCGCGTATGCGCACTGGGCGAGCCGCAACGGCCAGCGCGTGCGCCTGCCGACCAGCAACGAGCTCGGCGCGGCGCCTTCGCAGGGCGGTCCGCGCACCCTCGCGACCTGGTTGCGCGACGGCTCGGTCGCCGGCACCGGCTGGCGCGGCCCGCGCCCGCGCGGAGACGAACGCACGCGCGGCTACGACGACGTCGGCGTGCGATTGGTCCACGACTGACGCCGCGCAAGCCGTAACATGGCGGGCATGCGCAAACCTGCCCGCCCCAGCCTGCAACGCCTCTTCATCACCGGCGTCCTGACCCTGCTGCCGATCTGGCTGACATGGGTCGTGGTGAAGTTCGTCTTCGTGTTGTTGTCGGGCATCAGCCGCCCGCTGATCGGCCCCGCGCTCGTATCGCTCGTCGAATCCAGGCCGCAGGCGCTCGGCTGGTTGCTGGAACCGTGGGTGCAAACGACCTTCGCGCTGGTGGCGACGCTCGCGGTGATCCTGATGTCCGGCGTGATGGCGCGCGTCGTGGTCGGGCAGACGCTGCTGCGGTGGTTCGAAGGCGTGATCAAGCGCATCCCGCTGGCGAACACGATCTACGGCAGCGCGCGCCAGTTGCTCGACATCCTGCAGACCAAGCCCGACGGCACGCAGCGCGTGGTCTTGATCGACTTTCCGCACACCGAGATGAAGAGCGTCGGCTTCGTCACGCGTGTCATGCGCGAGGTCGGCACCGGCCGCGAGCTCGCCGCGGTTTACGTGCCGACCACGCCGAATCCGACGTCCGGTTACCTGGAAATCGTGCCGGTGGAAAAGATGACGCCGACGGACTGGACCGTCGACCAGGCGATGAGCTTCATCATCTCCGGCGGCGCGGTGTCGCCCGAGTCGATCCCGTTCGCGCCGCCGCCGGTCGGTGCGCCACGCACCGACGCGCCGCGCACCGACGCGCCGCGCACCGACGCGCCGCACGCATGAGCGCGGCCGCCGGGTTTTCCGCCGGGCATCCCCTCGCCGACCGCGCGACGCGGTTGTTCATCGCGCTCGCGGCGTTCTTCTGCGTCAACGCGGTGCTCGCCGAGTTCATCGGCGTCAAGATCTTCGCGCTCGAAGACACGCTCGGCATCACGCCGTTCCAGTGGAACCTGTTCGGCCAGAGCGGTTCGCTGAGCTTCACCGCGGGCACGCTGCTGTGGCCGATGGTGTTCGTCTTCACCGACGTCATCAACGAGTTCTTCGGCAAGCGCGGCGTCAAGATGATCTCGTGGATCGCGGTCGTGCTGATCGTCTACGGGTTCCTGTTCGCGTTCGCGGCGATCTCGCTTGCACCGGCGGGCTGGTGGGTCGACGCGGCGCAGTCGCAGGGCGTGCCCGATTACCAGAAGGCGTTCGCGGCGGTGTTCGGCCAGGGGTTGTGGACGATCGCGGGATCGGTGGTCGCGTTCCTGCTCGGGCAGTTGATCGACGTCGCGGTGTTCCATCGCATCCGCCAGCGCACGGGCGAGAAGCACGTGTGGTTGCGCGCGACCGGATCGACGGCGGTGTCGCAGCTCGTCGACAGTTTCGTCGTGTTGTACATCGCGTTCGTGATCGGCCCGCAGCATTGGCCGATGTCGTTGTTCCTCGCGGTGAGCACGGTGAACTACGCGTACAAGATGCTCGCGGCCATCGCGCTGATTCCGCTGATCTATGCGTTGCGGCGCGGGATCACGGGGTACCTCGGAGAGGCGCGGGCGCGCGAGTTGCGCGAAGCCGCGAGCGCCTGAGGGAAAGCAGGAAAAACAGGGGTCAGAGCACAATTTCCAGCGGAAATTGTGCTCTGACCCCTGTTTTTCTTACGCAGGGTCGGGCAGGCCCAGCGCGCGGCGCAGGTCAGCGCGATAGCTGCGTCCCGACGTGACGCGCAGCCCGCTGCGCATCTTCACCACGTATTGGCCCGACGCGTGCGGCTCGACCTGGTCGATCTCGTCGATGCGCACGATGCGCGAGCGATGGATGCGAACGAATACGCGCGGGTCGAGGCGCGCGAGCACGTGCGCCATGGTTTCGCGCACCAGCAGGCCGCGGCCGCCGATGCGCAGTTCGACGTAGTTGCCCTGTGCGAGCACGCATTCGAGTTCGTTGACCGCGACCATGCGCAGGCGCTGGCCGTCGGAGACCGCGATGCGATCCGGGTAGTGGGCCAGCGGCGCCGCCTGCGAGGCGAGCGCGGCGCGCACGCGTTCGACCGAGCGGCCGAGGCGATCGGGCGCGACCGGCTTGACGAGGTAATCGACCGCGCGCGCATCGAAGGCCTTCACCGCATGCTCGGAATACGCGGTGACGAACACGACCTGCGGTCGCTGCGTCGGCGGCAGGCGTTCGAGCATCTCGAAGCCATCGACCTGCGGCATGCGCACATCGAGGAACAACACGTCGACCGGCAGCGCGCGCAGGCCCGCGGCAGCGGACGCGCCGTCACCGTATTCGGCGACGACCTCGACTTCGGCTTCGGCGGCGAGCAGGCGTCCGAGCCGCGCGCGCGCGAGCGGTTCGTCGTCGACGATCGCGGCGCGCAGCGGCAGCGGCGTTGCCTGCATCGAGTTCACGCGGCCTCCCGCATGCGCACGCCACGCGTGAGCGGCAGGCGCACACGCGCCTCGGTGCCGCCGTCCTCGCGCGGTTGCAGTTCGAGTACGTGATCGTCGCCGTACAGCAGGCGCAATCGTGCGCGGATGTTCTGCAGGCCCACGCCGTTGCGGTCCTTCACCGGGCCAGCGCCGCCGTCGTCGCGGATCGCGAGCCACAACTGCCCGTCTTCGCGCCACGCCAGCACCGAGAGATGGCCGGGCGCGATCTTCGCGGCGATCGCATGGCGGATCGCATTCTCCGCTAGCGGTTGCAGCAGCAACGGCGGCACGAGTGCGTCGTCGAGATCGGGCGCGATCTCCCAATGCACCGACAGGCGATCGCCGAGGCGCGCCTGTTCGATCTGCAGGTAGTGGCGCAACAGGCGCAGTTCTTCGTCGAGCGTGACCACGCGCGTTTCGCGGCGCTCCAGGCTGCTGCGCAACAGTTCGCCCAGGCCGACGAGCATGCGGTCGGCGGCGACCGGGTCGCGGTGGATCGTTTCGGCGATCGAGTTGAGCGCGTTGAACAGGAAGTGTGGATCCAGTTGCGCGCGCAGTGCGTCGAGTTGCGTTTCGGCCAGGCGCGCCTGCAGTTGTTCGGCCTGGCGCTGGCGATCGTACGCGCGGTGCGCATACAGCACCGCGTGGAAGGCGCCGATGTTCAGCCACGACAGCAGGAAGTTGTTGAGCACGCTGGTGACGAGCACGTCGGAGAACGCAGGCGTGGTCGCGTACCACTCGAGGATCGGATTCGCCCAGTAGATCGAGACCGCGCGGAAGAGGATCACCGCGAACGTGCCGAGCATCAGCACGCCGACGGCACGCGCGATGCGCGGACGTTCGATCGGGAATCGCTCGACGAGCCACAACAGGCCGAGCGAGCACGGGATCCACAGCCACGCCGACAACAGGCCGCGCCGCAGCGCGGCGCCGAACGTCAGCGTCTCGTCGGAGAACTGCATGGTCAGCAGCGAGCCGGCCGTCATCAGGCCTTCCAGCGTCCACCAGACGCAGATCGCAGCCAGCAGCAGGAATCGGCGCCGTTGCATGGGGCGAACGCTACCACCGGGGGCTGGCGTTGCAACCATGATCCGGTGCGTTCGTCACGGCGCGCGGTGCGTTGGTCACATCGGCCTTGCGAGGGCGGGTCCGCGGGCGCTCCATGCGCCCCGCATCCCCACCAAGGAGCACCACCATGCAGCGCCGCCGTTCCCTTCGCCTCGCCCTCGCCTGCTCCGTCGCCGCCGCCCTCGCCGGGCTCGCCGCGCCGGCGATCGCGGGCAGCAAGAACAAGAAGTGCCCCGAACCGCAGGTCTTCGCACCGAACGTCATCTCGCGACCCGGCAACAACTGGGAATCGCGCATCACCCTCTCGCCCGATCGCAGCGTCGCGCTGTGGGGCGTCGGCAACTTCTTCGCCGGCGAACCACTCGTCATCCTCATGTCGCAGGCGACGAAGAAAGGCTGGAGCGAGCCGGTCGTCGCGTCGTTCTCCGGCACGTACGACGATGTCGACACGATCTTCGCGCCCGACGGCAAGACCGTGTACTTCTCGTCGAAGCGGCCGGTCAACGCGGGCGATCCGCCACGCGCGGACTTCGACCTGTGGCGCGTGAGCGTCACGCGCAACGGCTTCGGCACACCCGTGCACCTCGCCGGCCCGAGCACCGCCGCCGACGAGCTGTATCCGAGCATCGACCGCAACGGCACCCTCTACTTCGGCAGCAACCGCGACAACGAACAGTGGGACGTGTGGCGCAGCACGCGCCAGGCGAACGGCACGTTTTCGGCGGCCTCCAAGTTGTCGACCGCGGTGAACACCGACGACTACTGGGAGTTCAACCCGGAGATCTCGCCCAACGGCAAGACGTTGTTGTTCGTGTCGCTGCTGCGACCGGAAGGTTATGGCTGGGGCGACATCTACAAGACCAACCTGCGCCAGGGCGCCTTCACCCCGGCCGCGAACCTCGGCCCGTGCGTGAACTCCAACGCCGACGACTACCACCCGACGATGCTGTGGGACGAAGGCGAACTCATCTACCTCCGCAACTTCATCGAAGACCCCGATTGGTATCCGGACTTCTTCATCATCCCGGTCGATCTCGACGACTGACCTCCCCCGGTCGTCCGGCGCCACGGTCGTTCCCGCGACCGTGGCGCTTTCTTTGGGGGGCGGCCAGCGGAGCAAAAACAGGGGGCAGAGCAAAAACAGGGGTCAGAGCACCATTTCCGGGGGAAATGGTGCTCTGACCCCTGTTTTTGCTTCCCACCCATCCGCCGTGACCTTCGACACCCTGTTGCGGCCGCTGCCAGACGGTAGAGTCGGCTGTCGCCCCCGGTCCGGGGGTTCCGTTTCGTGTGCCTACCTCTGGAGTCCTTCGTGAGCCGCAAACCCCAGGTCCTGCTGCTGTCCCTTTCCATCGTCGCCGCGCTCGCCGCGTGCAACAAGGCCGACAAGGCCGCCGACGCCAACACCGCCGCCCCGGCCGCCGAGACGAAGAAGCTGACGCTCGACGAGAGCAAGCTGCCGCCGGTCAACTTCTTCCAGGCCGCCGACCTCGACGCTTCGAAGAGCGCGTGCACCGACTTCGACGGTTACGTCAACAGCAAGTGGCTCGCCGCCAACCCGATCCCGGGCGACCGCACCTCATGGGGCGCGTTCGAGATGCTCGACGAGCGTTCGACCGCCGTGCAGCGCCAGCTCGCCGAGCAGGCCGCGGCCGATCCGAACGCGAAGGGCGTGGAGAAGATCGTCGGCGACATCTGGTCGACCGGCATGGACGAAGCGAAGGTCAACGCGCAGGGCCTGAAGCCGCTCGAAAGCCGCCTGGCCAACATCGACAAGCTGACCGACACCGCGTCGATCGCGCAGTTCCTGCGCGACCAGGCCGCGAAGGGTGAAGGCGGCCTGATCGGCTTCGGCGCCGAGGCCGACTTCAAGAACTCGTCGATGACGATGGCGTACGCGACGCAGGGCGGCCTGGGCCTGCCCGACACCGAGTACTACACGAACGCCAAGCACGCCGACAAGCTGAAGGCGTACGAAGCGCACGTCGCGAAGGTGCTCGAACTCTCCGGCACGCCGGCCGCCGATGCGGCGAAGCAGGCGAAGGACGTCGTCGCGTTCGAAACGCGCATCGCCAAGCACAGCCTCTCGCGCGAACAGATGCAGCGCGACGTCTCGCTGTACTACAACCCCGTCACCGTCGCCGACGCCGACAAGATGACGCCGAACTTCCCGTGGTCGACGTTCATCGAAGCGCAGGGCATCGCCCAGCCGAAGACGTTCTCGCTCGCGATGCCCGACTTCCACAAGGAAGTCGACAAGATGCTGGTCGACGTGCCGGTCGAACAGTGGAAGTCGTACCTGCGCTTCCATGAAGTCGACGGCGCATCGCCGTACCTGAGCGACGCGTTCGTGCAGGAGCACTTCAACTTCTACAACAAGACCATGCGCGGCCAGAAGGAAATGAAGGAGCGCTGGAAGCGCGTGCTCGACACCGTCGAGGGCCAGGCCGGCGAAGCGCTGGGCCAGATGTACGTGCAGGTCGCGTTCCCGCCGGAATCCAAGGCGCGCATGGAAGAGCTCGTGCAGAACCTGCGCGACGCGCTCAAGGTGCGCCTGGAAAACCTCGCGTGGATGAGCCCGGAGACCAAGAAGAAGGCGATGGACAAGTGGGCCGCCTTCACGCCGAAGATCGGCTACCCCGACAAGTGGCGTCCGTGGGACGGCCTCGACACGTCGCGCGATTCCTACATCGGCAACGTGCTCGCCGCCAACGAGTTCAACTACAAGTGGCAGATGGGCAAGATCGGCAAGCCGGTCGACAAGACCGAGTGGGGCATGCCGCCGCAGATGGTCAATGCCTACTACAACCCGCTGCAGAACGAGATCGTCTTCCCGGCCGCGATCCTGCAGCCGCCGTTCTTCGACGCGAAGGCCGACGACGCCACCAACTACGGCGGCATCGGCGCGGTCATCGGCCATGAAATGATCCATGGCTACGACGACCAGGGCAGCCGCTTCGGACCGGGCGGCAACTTCGAGAACTGGTGGACCGACAAGGATGCGTCGGGCTTCAGCGCGCTCACCGGCCAGCTCGTCGACCAGTTCAACGGTTACGAAGCCGCGCCCGGCAAGCACGTCAACGGCAAGCTGACGCTCGGCGAGAACATCGCCGACCTCGGCGGCCTCAACGTCGCGTACGCCGCGATGCAGAAGGCGACCGAAGGCAAGGCCGACCCGAAGACCGACGGCCTGACGCGCGACCAGCGCTTCTTCCTCAACTTCGGCACCGTGTGGCGCCGCAGCTTCACCCCGGAAGAACTCGACGTGCGCATCGCGACCGACGAACACGCACCCGCCAACTTCCGCGCGATCGGCGCGCCGTCCAACATGCCCGAGTTCGCCGCCGCGTTCTCGTGCAAGCCCGGCGACTCGATGGTGCGCGGCGACGGCAAGCGCATCGTGATCTGGTAACGGGTCGCTTAGGATGCGAGCGAAAGGCCTGGGGAAACCCGGGCCTTTTGTTTGGCGCAGGATGGGGAAACGGGAAACAAAGCGCGGGAAACGGGAGGGGAGCGCTCGACGCATTTCGTTGTCGGTGCGCCGAAGGCCGACCTTCGGCTCATCGAAAGCAAATCGTTGCGTGTCCGTCCTCCCGTTTCCCGCTCCTTGTTTCCCGTTTCCCGCTTTTGTGCACGCCACCCCACCCCGTTCATCCAAGCGCGCATCGCCCCCTTGCTACACTCGCCGAGCCTTTCCATTCGGACCTCGCGCGATGACGCAAAAGCTGGCCCCCCTCGCCCTGACCATTGGCCTCGTGCTCGTCGCGGGACTGGCGTCCCCCGATGCGATCGCGCAGAAAAAGAAGAAGAGCGCGGCGAAGCCGAAGGCGCCGCCCGCGCCGACCGTTTGCTCGGACTTCTTCAGCGTCGCGACCGCCGACTGGATGAAGGCGAATCCGCAGCCGGCGACCGGCAGCGTCACCGCGATGGGCCAGCTCACCGAGCGCTCGCTCCAGCAGCAGCGCGAACTCCTCGACGCCGCGATGCAGGGGCCGCAGGGCAACGTGCAGAAGCTGCTCGGCGACTTCTGGGCGAGCGGCCTGGATGAAGCCGCGGTCGAACGCGACGGCGCCAATCCGGTCGCGCCGCTGCTCGCGCGCATCGACGGCATCCGCAAGGCGAAGGACATCGCGCCGTCGATCGCCGCGCTGCACCAGGTCGGCATCCCGGTCGCGTTCAACTTCGGCGCCGACATCGACCTGCGCGATCTGTCGCGCCACATCGGCTACTTCAGCCAGGGCGGCCTCGGCATGCCCGATCCCGAGTTCTACACGCGCGGCGACGCCGACACGAAGGCGGTGATGCAGCGCTACGAGGAATACGTACAGCGCATCCTCGTGCTCGCCGGCACGCCGGCCGATCGCGCCGCCGCCGACGCGAAGCTCGTCGTCGACCTCGAGACGCGGATCGCGCAGTCGAGCAAGCCGATCGTGTCCCTGCGCGACATCGCATCCAACTTCGCGCCGGTCGAAACCAAGGACATCGGCAAGACCTACAAGCGCCTGCAGCTCGCCGATTTCCTCAAGGCGCAGGGCGTCACCGACGACGTCGTGTCGATCGCCAACCCGCAGCTGTTCGCGCAGCTCGACGCGCTCGCCGGCAGCCTGCCGCCCGCGCAGTGGCAGGCTTACCTGCGCTTCCACGTCGGCAATGCGATGGCGCCGTACCTGTCGAAGTCGTGGCGCGACACCGAGTTCGAATTCCGCGGTCGCGTGCTGCGCGGCCAGGCGACGCCGCCGGAACGCTGGCGCGCGGTGCTCGACGCGATCAACACCGCGGCGGGCCCGATGGTCGGCCACGAGTACGCCGCGCGTTTCGTGCCCGCTGGAACGAAGCAGCGTGCCGAAGAGATCGCGACCAACGTGCGCGGTGCACTCGTGCGCGCGGTCGACCGCAGCCCGTGGATGGGTGCGACCGCGAAAACCGAAGCAAAGGCCAAGCTCGAGAAGCTCAAGATCGAAATCGGCACGCCGCGTCGCGACCTCGACTACACCGTGCAGCCGATGGGCCGCGGCAGCTTCGGCGGCAACATGCTGATCGCGTCGACCTGGCGCCATCGCGAAGAGATGAAGCGCATCGGTCGCGGCAACGCCGACCGTCGCTGGGACGTGCTGCCGCAGCAGCCCACCCTCGCGTACGACATCGCACAGAACCGACTCATCGTCACCGCCGCGATGCTGCAGGCGCCGGTGCTCGACATGAGCGCGGACACCGCGACGCAGTACGGTGCGTTCGGCGCGCTCGTCGGCCGCGAACTGACCCACGCCGTCGACTACAAGGGCCGCCTCGTCGATGCGAAGGACACGATCCGCGACTGGTGGACGCCGGCCGAGAACGACGCGTGGAATGCGCTCGGCCAGCGCATGGTCACGCAGTTCTCGCAGTTCGAGGATCCCGCGCTCAAGGGCGTGAAGGTCAGCGGCACGCAGACGCGCGACACCAACCTCGCCGACCTCGCGGGCGTCGAACTCGCGTGGGACGCGTGGCGCAGCAACAACGCCGCCGCCGACGCGACCGCGCAGAAGCCCTTCTTCCAGGGCTGGGCGAACCTGTGGGCCACTTCGAGCAGCATGCAGGCCGCGACCGAACGTGCCGCGACGAGCGTGCATTCGCCGGGCAAGTGGCGAGTCAACGGACCGCTGATGAATTTGCCGGCGTTCGCCGAGGCGAATACGTGCAAGGCGGATAGCGCGATGGTGTCGAAGGACCCGATTCGGGTCTGGCCGTAAGGGCAAAAACAGGGGCAAAAACAGGGGTCAGAGCACTATTTCGTTCGAAATAGTGATCCGACCCCTTCCACCCGACGCTTTCGCCGTTTAGCGGACGATGCGCGGGCGCGGCGGGCCGCGCTTGCCGAACGGCGGCTGCCCGCGCCAGTAGCGGATCAGCAGCCAGCCGAACAGCATGCCGCCGAGGTGCGCGAAGTGCGCGACGCCCGGTTGCGCGCCGGAGACGCCGAGCAGCAGTTCGATCACGCCGTACGCGATGACCAGCGTGCGTGCCTTCATCGGGATCGGCGGGAACAGCAGCATCACGCGCTGGTTCGGGAACAGCATGCCGTACGCGAGCAGCAGGCCGAACACGCCGCCCGACGCACCCACCGTCGGGCCCGCCGGGTTCCCCTGGCTCATCGCCCACCAGCCGACCGCGAGCTGGCACAACGCCGCGCCGATCACGCACGTGAAGTAGTACGCGGCGAAGCGCTTGCTGCCCCACGTGTATTCGAGCGGCGAACCGAACATCACCAGCGCGAGCATGTTGAACAACAGGTGGAACAGGTTGGACGGATCGTGCAGGAACGCGTAGGTCACCAACTGCCACGGCATGAAAGGCGTGGCGGCGGGGTTGTATTGGTCCAGGCCGATCGGCCACAACTCGAACGGCGACAACGCACCGCCCAACATCAGCTGCAACAGGAACGCGATGCCGTTCGCGATCAACAGCGCCTTGGCGACCGGCGGCAATCTGGAAAACATGCGGGGGAAGCTCTCAGCGACAGGGGCCCGGGGGGAGCGCGACTATCATAGCGGCATGATCCCGCACGCCGCCGTGGAGGACGCCGACGCCATCTGCGACGCATTGCGCGATCGCGGTGCGTGCCGGCTGCCGGCCTTCCCGGACGCGGCGGCGACGCAGGCGCTGCGTGAAGACCTGGTGCGGCTGCGCGACGCGGGTGCGCTCGCGCCGGCGGCCGTCGGGCGGGGCACGGGGCGCGACCTGCGCGCGGAGATTCGCGGCGATGCGACCCTATGGCTCGACGACCCGCGCGCGGGCGCGGCGGCCGCGGCGTACCTCGCATCGCTCGACGCGCTGCGCATCGCGATCAACCGCCGCCTGTTCCTCGGCGCCGACGAGGTCGAAGCGCACTACGCCGAATATCCCGCGGGCGCGCGTTATGCGCGGCATCGCGATCGCTTCCGCGACGACGATGCGCGCGTGGTGTCGTGCGTCACCTACCTCAATCCGGAGTGGCGCGACACCGACGGCGGTGCGTTGCGCCTTGCGCTCGAAGGCGGCGACATCGACATCGTGCCGCGCACCGGCAGCATCGTCTTCCTCAGCGAACTCGAACACGAAGTGCTGCCCGCCACGCGCGAGCGCCGCAGCATCGCGGCGTGGATGCGGCGCAGGCCGCGCTAGCGCGGGCGCCAGAGGGCCGCGTCGAGATCGCCGTCGAGGTCCGGCACCGACTCGGCAATACGGACGCGCCCGGCGCGCACGTCGACGCCCTCGGCGCGCAGGCGCTGGCTCTGTTCGCGAAACCCCTTCGACCCCGGCGGGAACGCGATGCGCCCGTCGCTGCGCAGCACGCGGTGCCAGGGCAGGTTCGCGTCGCTGTTCTCGCGCAGTACGCGCGCCACCATGCGGGCGCGCCCGGGCAGGCCCGCGCGGCGCGCGACGTGGCCGTAGCCCGCCACCTGTCCGGGGGGAATGGCCCGGATGGCGGCGAGGATGCGCTCGACAGGAGCCGGATCAGTGGGAGACAGGTCGGCCATTCGGGACTAGCATAACGGTCCCCCCGACCCCGCCTGCCCTCCCCTGATGCAGAACTTCGAGCAGATCCGCACGCACATCGCCGGCAACGGCTACCGCATCCTCATGCAGGAGCCGTATGTCATGTGCGTCGAACTCTCGCTCGAACAGGGCACGCGCCACCAGGCGATCTTCCTGTCGGAGATGCAGGACGACGACGGCCGCGACTACCTGCGCGTGAGCACGGCGGTCGCGCCGACCACCGGCCTCGACGCGCGCCGCGCCCTCGCCTTCAACTGGGAAAGCCGCGTCGGCTACTTCGCCATCGGCGAACTCGATGGCGTGCCGTACCTGCAACTGTGCGAGAACCGCCCCTACGACTGCGTGTCGCCGGCGGAAGTCGATCGCCTGATCCTGGAGATCGGCGGCATGGGCGATCGGATGGAGCGTGCGCTCTCCGCGGGCGGCGACTTGCTGTAAGCAAAAAAGGGGGTCAGAGCAACATTTCGCGCGCGAAATGTTGCTCTGACCCCCTTTTTTTGCTCCTGCTCTTTGCTTACGACCAGCCCAGCATCTCGACGAGCTTGAAGAACGCGTAGGCCAACCCACCGGCCGCGGGAATCGTCAGGATCCACGCCCACACGATGCGTTCGATCACGGTGATCTTCAGCGCGCGCGGGTTCTTCGCGAAGCCCACGCCCATGATCGCGGTGGAGATCGAATGCGTCGTCGACACCGGCATGCCAAAGTGCGCGGCGGTGACGAGGATCGTGGCGCTCGCGGTTTCCGCGGCGAAACCGTCGATCGGATGCAGCTTCACCATCTTGTGGCCGAGCGTCTTGATGATGCGCCAGCCGCCCGCCGCCGTGCCCGCCGCCATGACGAGTGCGCAGGTCACGATGATCCAGGTGTCGATGTCCTGTTCGCCGCCATCCGGATGCAGGAACGCGAGCCAGCCCGGCAGGTTGTCCAGCTGGCCCGTGGCCTGCGCGCCGAAGATCGCGAGCGCGATGATGCCCATCGTCTTCTGCGCGTCGTTGGTGCCGTGCGCCATGCCCATGTAGGCCGCCGACACGATCTGCGCCTTGCCGAAGAACGCATTGACCCAGCGCGGGCGCGCCGCGCGCGCGAGCGGTCCGCCGGCGCGGAACATCAGGGCGATGATCGCGTACAGCAGCGTGAGGATCAGCACGCCGAGCATGAAGCCCGCGAACGGCGAGCTCACCATCGGCAGGAACACCTTCCACAACAGGCCCTTGTTGGTCGTCCAGTCGCCGCTGCCGGCCTTCGACCAGATCAACGCGGCCCAGTCGTTGTGCGCCGCCGACAGCGCGGCGCCGCACAAACCGCCGATCAACGCGTGCGAGGACGACGACGGCAGGCCGCGCCACCAGGTGATGAGGTTCCAGGCGATCGCGCCGAGCAGCGCGCAGATCAGCACCTGCGAGGTGACGACCACCACGTCGGTGTCGATCAGGCCCGAGGAGATCGTCTTCGCCACCGCGGTGCCGAGGAAGGCGCCGATCAGGTTCATCGACGCGGCGAGGATCACCGCCTGTCCCGGCGACAGCACCTTGGTCGCCACGACCGTGGCGATCGAATTGGCGGTGTCGTGGAAGCCGTTGATGAACTCGAAGACGAGCGCGAACAGCACCACGAGCAGCACGAGCGTGAGCAACATGCGGGCGCGTCCGTCAGTTGTTCTTCAGCGCGATCGAATAGGCGATGACGCCCGCTTCGCGGCAGCGGTCGATCGCCTTCTCGAGGATCTCGAAGAATTCCTTGAGCAGGAACATCTCGCTCGCATCGAGGCGGCCGGAATAGATGTCGCGGTGCAGTTCGAGGATCAGGCGGTCGGCCTCGGCCTCGAGCACGCGCAGCTGGTCGTTGAGCTTCTTCATCGGCTCCAGGCGCAGGTGTTCGAGTTCGCCGACCATCTTCACCACCACCGCGGCAGCCTGTTCGAGCATCGCCGCGCGAGGAGCGAAATCGATGTCCTCGAGACGATGGCGGGCCAGCGCGAAGCGATCGGCGAAGCGCTCGACCTGCTTCGGGATCTTGTACAGCGCCGAGGCGAGCGACTCGATGTCCTCGCGTTCGATCGGGGTGATGAAGCTGTCGACCAGCGCCTGGCTGATCTTGTCGGAGGCCACGCGCTCGCGCTGGCGCGCCAGCTTGAAGGCTTCCAGCGCCGGCGTGCGCTCGGGCGACTTGAGCATCTGGTGCAGCGCCACCGTGCTGTCGTGCGCAGCGACCGCCGCATCGTTGAGCAGGGAATAGAACTGCTTGCCCTGACCGAAGATCGTCTGCAGGGAGAACATGCGGGGGAGGCCTCGTGTCAGGGTGATGGCAAAAAAGAGGCGCAATTATGACAGCGAGTCATATGACAGGCGTATGACAACGCGGCCTTCACCTGCCGCCGGGGCCGCCTGCCCCGTCATCGGGCCCCCATGAACGCGGCTGCTATGATGCCGCCGCGCGCCTGCGCACGCCCATGGACGACCCGTACCCCGCCACCGCCGACGTTCGACCCGTGGCCTTCCCCAGGATGGAACCCGCGTGCTCGAGCTGCTAGTCGTCGCCTTCCTGATCGTCCTCAACGCTTTCTTCGCGATGTCGGAGATGGCGCTGATGACCTCGCGCAAGCTCAAGCTCAAGCAGATGGCCGAGGACAGCCGCGGCGCCCGCAAGGCGCTGGCGCTGGCCGAACACCCGGACAACCTGCTGTCGACGGTGCAGGTCGGCATCACGCTGATCACGATCATGACCGGCTTCTATGGCGGCGAGTCGCTGGGCGTGATGATCGCGACCCACCTGCCCGAGGTGGAGTGGATCCACAAGTACGCCACCCCGATCGGCAAGGGCGTCGCGATCACCCTGATCACCGCCGCCTCGGTCATCTTCGGCGAACTGATTCCCAAGCGGCTGGCGCTGACGAACCCTGAGCGCATCGCGTGCGCGGTCGCGGTTCCGCTCGACGCGATCGCCCGCGGCGCCCGGCCCGTGGTCGCGACCCTGGCTGCGATCAACCGGACGTTCCTGCGCGTCATCGGCATCAAGGACGACGCGCGCGGCGCGATCACCGAGGAAGAAATCCAGCTGCTGGTGACCGAGAGCCACGAGCAGGGCGTCATCGACGCCGACGAACGCAACATGATGACGCGCGTCATGCGCCTGGGCGATCGCACCGCGGAAAGCCTGATGACGCCGCGCATGCGCATCGCCTGGCTCGACGCGGCGGCCGATCGCGAAGAGAACATGCAGACGATGCGCGAGACGCCCTACTCGCGTTATCCCGTGTATCGCGGCAGCGACGCCGACGTCATCGGCGTGCTCGAAGTGAAGACGCTGCTCGACGAACTCGGCAAGACCGAACCGGAGTTGTTCCGCGACATCCGCCCCGCGGTGTTCGTCTCCGAGTCCACGCACGCGCTGAAGCTGCTGGAAATCTTCCGCGAAGAACAACAGTCGATCGCGCTGGTCGTCGACGAATACGGCGACATCCAGGGCATGGTCACGACCAGCGACGTGATGGGCGCGATCCTCGGGCGCCTGCAGTCGGCGGAGACGACCGAGTTCGCCGATGCGATGGTCGCGCTGCGCGAGGATGGCTCGCTGCTCGTCGACGGCGCGCTGCCGATCGAAGACGTGCGCGAATTGCTCGGCGGCATCGCCCTGCCCGACCTCGACGAGATGGACTACCACACCGCCGCGGGCATGGCGATCGCGCACTTCGGGCGCATCCCCAACGTCGGCGAATACTTCGACTGGGGGAACTGGCGCATCGAAGTCGTCGACCTCGATGGCCCGCGCGTCGACAAGCTGCTGTTGCAGCGCCTGCCGCAGGATGCGCGCGATGCATGACGACGGCGAGCACGACGATCGTCCGCGACACGCCCGCGAAGCCGGCACGCGCGCGATCCTCGATGCACTCGCGCAAGGCGATCCCGACGAACTGCTGACGCTACGTTCGCTGCTCGCGGGCCTCGGCCGGCGCGCATTCGGCATGCTCGCCTTCGTGTGCGTGCTGCCCGCCTTCATCCCGATCCCCATCGGCGGTGCGATCAGCGGGCCGCTGCTGATCATGATCGGCCTGCAGTTGAGCGTCGGCCTGCGCGAACCGTGGCTGCCGGAGTTCCTCGCCAGCCGCGGCATCCATCGCCATGCGCTCGCGAAGTTCGACAAGCGCATCTCGCCGGTGCTGAAGTGGCTCGAACGCCTCGTGCGCCCGCGCATGACGTGGATGCTCGACAGCCGCATCGCGGGCGTCGTCACCGGCTTGATGCTGGTCGTGCTGGGCTTCCTGCTGTCGCTGCCGATTCCGCTGACCAACTATCTCTTCGGCGGCGCGCTGTTGTTGTTCGCGCTCGCGCTGCTCGAACGCGACGGCGTGCTGATGCTCGTCGCGTGGGTCGTCGGCCTGGTCGCGGCCGCGCTGAGCTGGAACTTGACGATCCAGGCCGCGCACGGCCTGGATGTCCTGATCTGACGAAGATCGTCCGCGCGATCAGTTGGCGACGTGGCGCCAGCGCGTCGTCGTTTCCGTCTTGCCGCAATCGTCGAGCACGATCGGCGTCCCGGCGGTGATGCCGCCGTTCTTCGACACCAGGCACTTGTCCTGGCGTACGTGGCGGATCTTCCATTCGCTGCTCTTGGTGGAGAACAGGTCGACCTGCCAGCGCAAGTCGGCATCGCTCATCTCGCACTCCTGGCGGAACACGATGTTGTTGTTCGCATCGGCGCCCATGCACCAGTTCTTGTCGGGACCCGACTGCATGACGAAGTCCTTCTCGAAATGGTCCATGTTGTCGGACGACAGCAAAGCCGGATACATGTAGCGGCGCGTGGCGGTGCGATCGGCGCAGTCGACGAGGAAGGCCGTCGTGCGGTTGTCGCCGAGGCACAGCGTGCCCGCGATCAGCGAGAAGGTGGAGCCGTCGTTCGCCATCCCTTCGCTCATGCGCGCGCCTATGTCGCGCAGGTTCCAGGCCGGCATGTCCGCCTGGCCGAGGCGGCACGGCGCGAGCGCCGTCGCCTTGGTGCCCGGTTCGTAGTCCACGCAGGTCTTCGTGCGCGCGTTCTGCAGCACGACGTAATGCCAGGACTTGGCGCCGCCGAGCACGTTCCAGCCCTGCCCATCGTCGAGCTCGTTGCACTCGGCGACCACGACGAAGTCCCCGTCGCCAACGCCCAGGCAGCGCCCGCCCTGCATGTTCTGGATGCGGTAGTTGTCGAAGCGCATCTGGAAGTGCCACGCCTGCTGTGCGCCGACCGGCACGCATGCGGTCTTCGGCAACGCGATCCCCTGCACGCCGTCCGGAACTTCGAGGCATTCACCGGCGAGCGCGCCATCGACCTGGAACGCACCGCGCCGCGCGATCGCGAACGGCAGGTCAGGCAGATGGTCGAGCGCCACGAGCTCAGGCAGGTACCCGACGGTGAGTGCTACGCCGCTGAACGAACTGGCTGCCGACACTTCGACATACCACGTGGCCGCGGGGGTCTTGGGGTCGTTCGGATCGCTCCACCCCTGCGTGCACACTTCGTTGCTGGTGAAGTGGCGCAGGTCGCATACCGGCACCGCGTTCGGCGAATCGCGGAACACCTTGAGGTTGGCGTTGCCGTTGCCGCCGGCGGTTTCGATGCGCAGTTGGGTGATGCCGACCGGCGTCGTGAACGAGAAGTACAACTTGCCGCCGGCCGCTTGCTGCAGGCCAGTGAGCGTGTGGTAGTACGCTTCGGTAGGCTCGATAACGATGCTGTTCCAAGTCTGCGCGAATGTCGGCGCGGAGAACGTGGCGCAGGCGAGCGCTGCGCAGGCGAGCAGCGACTTGGTCGGAAACGATCGGTGTTGCATGCAGGTGACTCCGTCGAAAGGAGCCGCCAGTGTTTTGCGCGAATGCAACCTGCACCATGCGCACGCATCCCTGCGTGCGCATGGAAGACTCGTTTTGCGGCGTCAGAGTTGGAGTAACGCCGTCGCCCCAATTGTTACGCCAACAGCTGGCTGAAGTCGCTCGCGCTTACCGGGTGACCGAGCCAATAGCCCTGCGCGAGATCGCAGCCGCGTTCGCGCAGGATGGCGTACTGCCCTTCCTTCTCCACGCCTTCGGCGACGACGGTGATGCCGAGCGAATGCGCCATCGCGATGATCGCGGTGGTGAGTGCGAGGTCGTCGGGGTCGCGCAGCACGTCGGCGACGAAGCTGCGGTCGATCTTCACGCCGTCGACCGGCACGCGGCGCAGGTGGCTCAAACCGCTGAAGCCGGTGCCGAAGTCGTCGAGCCAGATCTTCACGCCCGACGCGCGCAGGCGTGCGAGCAGGCCGCTCGCATGCACTTCGTCGCCGATGACCGCGGTCTCGGTGAGTTCCAGGTGCAGGCGCGAGGCTTCCAGGCCGCACTCGCGCAACGTCGTCGCGACCTGGCGCGGCAAGTCGCCGCTGCGCAGCTGGCGCGGCGACACGTTGACGGAGACGAACATTTTCTCCGCGTTCGGATGCGCCTGCTGCCAGCGCACGGTGTCTTCGCACGCGGCGCGCAACACCTGCGGACCGATGGTTTCGATCAGGCCGCTCTGCTCGGCGACGTCGATGAACACCGACGGCGAGATGGCGCCGTGTTCAGGATGCTGCCAGCGCAGCAGCGCTTCGGCGCCGCGCAGCTGGCCGTCGGCGAGGCTGTACACCGGTTGATACGCGAGGCTGAGTTCGCCGCGCTCCCACGCGCCGCGCAGGTCCTGTTCCATGCGCACGCGGCGTTCGACCGCCTGGTCCATCGCGCGCGAATAGAAGCGGTGGCAGTTCTTGCCGGCGACCTTCGCCTGGTACATCGCGATGTCGCCGTTCTTCATCAGCATCGTCGAACCGGAGGCGTCCTCCGGGAACAGCGTGATGCCGATCGACGTGCCGAGGAACACTTGGCGTTCCTGCACCACGATGGGTCGGCTGAGTTCGGCGACGAGCGCTTCGGCGAGGCGGCTCGCGGCGGTGCGCACGTCGCCGTGGTTGCCGGTCGGCGAGAGCACGCTTTCGATGAGGATGACGAATTCGTCGCCGCCGAAGCGCGCGAGCATCGCGCCCTCGCCGCCCATGCGGTCGACGGTTTCGCGGATGCGGTTGGAGAATTGCACCAGCACTTCGTCGCCCGCGTCGTGGCCGAGCGTGTCGTTGACGCGCTTGAAGTCGTCGATGTCGGCGAACAGCAGCGCCAGCTGGCGGCCGGCGCCGCGCAACTGCAGCAGGCGGCGATCGAGCGATTCGCGGAACGCGAGGCGATTGGCCAGGCCCGTCAGCGCATCGCTGTACGCCATGCGGCGGATGTCGCGGTCGTGGCGCGCGACGCTGCTGCTCATGCGGCCGAATGCGCGCACGAGGTCGCCCACTTCGTCGCCGCGGCTGCTGACCGGGGCGTCGGCTTCGAAGTTGCCCGATTCGATTTCCTGCGCGACGTCGGCGAGCTGGCGGATCGGACGCACGAGCGTCTTCTGCACCAGGCCCACGACGATCGCGCCGAGCGCGAGCAGCGCCATGCCGATCAACGCGATCCAGCCCACGTGCTTGCGGCCGATCGCTTCCAGGCGTTGCTGCATCGCCTTCGTCGCGCTGTCTTCGTCGCGCTGCATCGAGGCGAGCGAATAGCCCACGCGCACGCCGCCGAGGCGCTGGTCGCCGATCATGATCGGGCTGGCGATGTCGACGATGCGATCGGAGCTTTGCGTGTGCGTGTTGCGCGCGGCGACGACTTCGAACGCGAACGGATCGTTCATCGGCTGGCCGAACGCCGGGATGTCGCCCGAGCCGTCGTGCACGATCCGGCCCTGCGCGTCGAACACGAGCACGTAGGCGACGTCCGGCTGGCGCATCGCTTCGCGCGCGAGCCGGCCGATCGTGTCCAGGTCCGAGTAGTACATCGGGTTGGTCAGCGCATCGGCGAGCTGCACGACGGTGCTTTCGCCGCGGCGCTTGAGGCGCTCGCCGACGAGTTCGCGCATCGTCTCCCGGCCCACGTCGAACACCTGCGCCTGCATCGACGCCTGCCGCTGCCACATCACGGCCATGAGCGCGAGCACGCCCACGAGGACGATCGCCATGCCGGCGAGGAACTTCGACTGCAGGCCGAAGCGCACTATTCGACCTCCGCCCGGATGCGCTTCACGCCTTCGCCGATGTAATCGAGCGCGTGGTCGGCGTTGTCGTCGAGCGGCATGAAGCGCGTGGTCTTGAAGAAGCGCAGCAATGCTTCGCGCGCGTCGGGATCGCGGGAGGCTTCCATCAGCACTTCGCGCAGGCGGGCGGCGACCTTCGGATCGAGGTCGCCGCGCACCATCTCCAGCGCGCGCGGATACGCGGGCGTCTCGTGCACGATGCGCAGGTCGCCGCGGAAGGCGGCCGGCACGCGTTGCGGGTTCTGCCAGTCGAGGTTGCTCATCACGCCGACATCGACCAGGCGCTTGTGCACCCACGTCGCGATGTTGAGTTCGGTGCGCGCGAAGAGATAACCGACCTGGTTCGACTCCGGGCGATCCATCGGCGACAGCAGGATCTCGAGCTTCAACCCGTGGTCGAGCAGCTCGGCGGCCGGCACGTAGTAGGCGCTGGTCGAATACGGATTCTGGAACGCGACGCTGCGCCCGCGCATGTCCTTCAGCGATTCGATGCCGCTGTCGCGACGCGCGAAGAACACCGTGGTGTAGCGGCTCACGCCGTCGCGCTCGGTCAGCAGCAACGGCTTCGCGCCCGAGCCCTGGCGCAGCAGCATGCCGGTGCCCGGGGTTTCGGTGACCCAGTCGACGCGGCCGCGGCGCAGGTAGGAGTTCATCTGCTGCACGTCGCGGGCCATGAGGATGCGGCCTTCGCGGATCCCGACGTTCGCCATGCGCGGCACGACGTAGTCGAGCAGGGGCTTGAGTTGCTCGTAGTGCGCCTTGGGGTCGTCGCTGATGCGGCCGATGACGAGCACGTGCGCGTCGTCGGCCGGGTTCGCGGCCCGGGCGCCAGACGAAAATAGAGGGAAGGAAAGCGCCGCGGCGATCGACAACAGCCCAACGGCGATGCGATGGAACGCAACCAAAGCCTTCTGCCCTGCTGACCCCCCAGCGGCGAAGCCTATCCCAACTGCAAGACCGGAAACAGCAGGCCGTCGCAGTTTTTTCAGTCGGATCGCGAATCCTGCTCGCCTCCCGTTCGCCCGGCCAGCATCGCCATGCGCTGGGTATCGGCGAGCACCCCGCGCAACAGGCGGATTTCGGCGCTGCCGAGGCCAGCGCGCAGGTACAGGCGACGCAACTTGCGCATTGCCGAATCGGGGGTGCGGCCCTTGTGGAAGTCGATGGCGTCCAGGGTCTGCGCGAGTTGCGCGAAGAAGCCTTCGAGTTCCTGGTGCGGCGCGGGGCCTTCGCCGGACGCGACCACGGCCGCTGCCGCCGCCGGTCGACCGCCCTCCCCGCCCAGCGCCGCCACGCGCACTTCGTAACTCAGCACCTGCACCGCCGCGGCGAGGTTGAGCGAACTGAAGTCCGGGTCCGACGGGATGTGGATCGAGGCGTGGCAGAGCTGCAGTTCGTTGTTGTCCAGGCCCGTGCGTTCGCGGCCGAAGACCAGGGCCACCGGGCCCTGCGCCGCGAAGGCCAGCGCGCGGGCAGCGCCTTCGGCCGGTTCCAGTTGTTCCAGTTGCACGCGCCGGCTACGGGCGGTGCAGCCCAGCACGAGGGCGCAGTCGGCGACCGCATCGGCCAGCGTGTCGAACACGGGCGCGGCCTCGACGAGGTCGTCGGCGCCGGCGGCCATCGCCACCGTGTCGCGGTCGGGCGCCTTTTCCGGGGCGACGAGGACCAGCCGGGCCAGGCCCATGGTCTTCATCGCGCGGGCGGCCGCACCGATGTTGCCGGGGTGCTGGGTGCCCACGAGGACGATGCGGACGCGCTCGCGCGCGAGGGATTCACGGGTCGACACGGATTCGCTCATGGCGCGAATGTTAAACTCCGCGCCCCTCGAATCCGGCCCCCACGATGCAGAAACCCGCCGTCACCATCATGGTCAAGGCCGCGCGCGCCGCGGGCAACGTGTTGCTGCGCCACATGAACCGCCTCGAGGCGATCAACGTCATCGAAAAGGACCGGCTCGACTACGCGAGCGAAGTCGACGAAGAGGCCGAGGCGATCATCGTCAAGGAACTCAAGCGCGCGATGCCGGACTGCGCGATCCTCGGCGAGGAAACAGGCGCCAGCGGCCGTGGCCGCTCGACCTTCGTCATCGATCCGCTCGACGGCACCAGCAACTACCTGCACGGCATCCCGCACTGGTGCGTGTCGATCGCGCTGGTCGAAGGCGGCGAACCGCAGCACGCGGTGATCTTCGATCCGCTGCGCAACGAGCTGTTCACCGCGAGCAAGGGCAGCGGCGCCGTGCTCAACGACAAGAAGATCCGCGTCACCGAGCGCAAGGACCTGTCCGGCGCGATGCTGATCACCGGCTTCCCGCCGCGCGAACGCGAACGCATCGGCCCGCACCTGGCGTGCGTGGGCGAACTGCTGCGCGACGCGGAAGACATCCGCCGCACCGGCTCGGCCGCGCTGGACCTCGCCTACGTGGCGTGCGGTCGCGTCGACGGTTACTTCGAGGCCGGCGTGAAGCCGTGGGACATCGCCGCGGGCGTGCTGCTCGTGCGCGAAGCCGGCGGCCGCGTCGTCGATTTCCGCGGCGCCGCGACGGGCCCGATGGACCAGCGCGGCGTGCTGGGGCGCCACCTGGTCGCGGGCAACCTCAAGCTCAGCGAGCAGTTGCAGAAGGCGATCGTGAATTCGGGGTACGCCGCGGCGTTCTGATTTTCGCGAGGCCTGGAAAACAAAAAAGCCGCGCAATGCGCGGCTTTTTTGTTGCCTGCGCCCCCGTTACGGCCGGCGCGCCAGGGCGGCTTCGTCGCGCGCCTTCGGCATCAGGTCCTGCTTCGTGACGCCGAACCACAGCAGCAGCGGGCACGCCACGAAGATCGACGACAGCGTGCCGATCAGGATGCCGATCAGCTGCGACTCGGCCATGCCGCGCAGCGAACCGCCGCCGTAGACGTACAGCGCGACCACGGTCAGGGCCGCGACGAACGAGGTGATCACCGTACGCGACAGCGTCTGGTTGATCGACTTGTTCAGCACTTCGCTCGGGTCTGCGCGCATGCTGCGGAAGTTTTCGCGGACGCGGTCGAACACCACGATCGTGTCGTTGATCGAGTAACCCATCACCGACAGCACGCCGGCGAGCACGGTGAGGTCGAACTCGTGCCCGGTCAGCGCGAACCAGCCGGCCACGACGATGACGTCGTGCAGCGTGGTCACGATCGCGGCGAGCGCGAACTTCAGCTCGAAGCGGAACGAGATGTAGATCAGGAACCCGAGCACCACGAAGATCAGTGCGTACACGCCGTTGAGCGCGAGTTCCTTGCCGACCTGCGCGGAGATCTGCGCGCTGCTTCGCACCTCGGCCGGGTTGTCCGGCGTCGACACGATCTGGCGCACGTCCTGCGCGACGCTCGTCGCGTGGCCGCCGTCCGTGCCCTGCGCCTGCGCCCGGGGCTTGTCCTGCAGGCGCACGAGGATGTCGGTACCGGTGCCGAAGGTCTGCACCTGCGCGGCTTCGTAGCCGGCGCTGGTGAGCTTGGCGCGGATGTCGTCGACGTCCGGGGCCTTCGGGAAGCGCAGCTCGATGCCGACGCCGCCGGTGAAGTCCAGTGCGAGGTTGAAGCCCTTGGTGGCCATCGCGCCCAGCGCGACGAACATCATCAGGGCCGCGATCGTCAGCGACACCCAGCGCAAGCGCATGAACTGGATGTTGCTGTCGTAGGGGAAGACGTTGAACGGTTTCATGTGTGCTGCTTCCCGTCAGACCGCGATGGACTTGAGCTTGCGGCGGTGGCCGTAGATCAGCGTGGCGATGCCGCGCGAGACCGACACCGCGGTGTACATGGACGTCAGGATGCCGACGATCAGCGACACCGCGAAGCCCTTCACCGGGCCGGTGCCGAAGGCGAACAGCGCGACGCCGGCGAGGATGGCGGTGATGTTCGCGTCGGCGATGGTGCCCGCCGCGCGTTCGTAGCCTTCCTTGATCGCGCCGAGCGGCGGCATGCCGAGACGCAATTCCTCGCGGATGCGTTCGTTGATCAGCACGTTCGCGTCGACCGACATGCCGACTGTCAATGCGATGCCCGCAAGGCCAGGCAACGTCAGCGTGGCGCCGAGGACCGACATCACCGCGACCACCATCAGCAGGTTGATCAGCAGCGCGATGCAGGTGATCACGCCGAACATGCGGTAGTACACGAGGAAGAACACCAGCGCGAAGCCGAAGGAGAACAGCACCGCGGTGAGGCCGCGCTGCACGTTCTCGGCGCCGAGGCTCGGGCCGACGGTGCGTTCGTCGATGAATTCCATCGGCGCGGCGAGCGCGCCGGCGCGCAGCAGCAGCGCGAGGTCGGCCGCATCCTGCGGGCTGTCGAGGCCGGAGGTCTGGAAGCTCTTGCCCAGCGGTTCGCGGATGTTGGCGATCGAGATCACCTCTTCCTTCACGCGCGTGGTGCGCACTTCCTTGCCGTCGACCAGCTTCACCTCGGGGATGCGCTCGATGTAGACGACCGCCAGGCCCTTGCCGACGTTCTCGCTCGAGTAGTCGAACATGCGCTGGCCACCCTGGCTGTTGAGCTGGATGGACACCGCCGGCGAACCGTCGTCGGGCGAACGCGTCGACTGCGCGCCGACGAGCTGGTCGCCGGAGACGATGACGCGCTTCTTCAGCAGCACCGGGGACGCGGGGCGATTCGGGCCGCCACGCGTGAAGAACAGGCGCGCGTCGCCCGGCACGTTGCCGGTGGTGACCGCGTCCTGCAGGTCGCCGCCTTCGTAGACGCCGCGGAATTCCAGCGTCGCGGTCGCGCCGAGGATGCGCTTGGCCTGCGCCGTGTCCTGCACGCCCGGCAACTGCACGACGACGCGGTCGTTGCCCTGGCGCTGGATGATCGGTTCGGCGACGCCGAGTTCGTTGATTCGGTTGCGCAGCGTGCTGACGTTCTGCTCGATCGCCTCGGTCGAGACGCGGTCGAGGTCGGCCTGCGGGATGCGCACGACGACCTGGTTGGCGACTTCGCTGTCGCCGATCTGCAGCGTCGGCAGGTTCTTGGCGATCAGCTCGCGCGCCTTCGCCGGATCGGCGTTGCTGGCGAGCGTGGCGACGATGCTGTTGTCGGGACGGCGCTCGACCGCGGTGTACGCCACGCGGTTTTCGCGCAGCAGCACGCGCACGTCTTCGGCGGTCGCTTCGAAACGCTTGGCGAGCGCGGCCTGTTGGTCGACCTGCATCAGGAAGTGCACGCCGCCCTGGAGATCGAGGCCGAGCAGCATCGGACGCGCGCCGATCTTCTGCAGCCAGTCCGGCACGGTCGAGGCGAGGTTGAGCGCGACGACGAAGTCGCTGCCCAGTTCGTCGCGGATCGCGTCGGCCGCCTTGATCTGCACGTTCGGATCGCGCAGGCGGACGAGCAGGTTGCCGTCCTTGGAGATCTCGAGTTCCTTCGGCGACACCCCGATTTTCTTCAGCGTGCCTTCGATGCGCGCCTTGAGCGCGGCATCGACGGTGGAACCGCGATTGGCGGTGACCTGCACCGAAGGATCCTGCGGATAGATGTTGGGCAGCGCGTAGACCGCGCTCAGCAGCAACACAAACAGGATGAGGACGTATTTCCAGCGCGCGTATACAAGCATCGGGCGACCCCGCGGCGACCGTCAGGCCGCCGCATCACAGCTATCGGTAAAAAGAATGGATCAGGCGGACTTCAGCGTGCCCTTGGGGAGCACGTTGGCGATCGCGGCGCGCTGGATGCGCAGCGTGACGCCACTGGCGACTTCGACGGAGACGAAGTTGTCGCCGAGGTCGGTCACCGTGCCGGCGATGCCGCCACTGGTGATCACCTCGTCGCCGCGCTGCAGCTTGTCGAGCATCGCGCGATGCTCCTTCTGCCGCTTCATCTGCGGGCGGATCATCAGCACGTACATCAGGCCGATGAAGACGATCGGGAGGAGCAGGGTCTGCCACATGCTGCCGCCGGGGGCCGGAGCGGCCTGGGCGTAAGCGGGGGCGATGAACAGGTCGAGCAGGTCCATTCTCGTGTCCGTCATGAATAAAAGGCGGGGGATTATGCCACGGTGGCCGGTTCGGCCGGGCCGGGCACGTCCAGCCCCCGTGCGGCGTAGAAGGACTCGCGGAACTGCGTGAAGTTCCCCCGCTCGATGGCCGCGCGCATGTCGGCCATCAGCTTTTCGTAGTACCAGAGGTTGTGCAGCGTGCCGAGCATCGGGGCCAGCATCTCGTTGCAGCGGTCGAGGTGGCGAAGATACGCACGCGTATAGCCGCCCGAACACGTCGGGCAACCGCAGCCCTCCTCGATCGGCCGCAGGTCCTTCTCGTACTTCGCGTTGCGGATGCGCACGGTGCCCGTGCTCGTGAAGTAGTGGCCGTTGCGCGCGTTGCGCGTCGGCATCACGCAGTCGAACATGTCCACGCCGCGCGCGACCGCCTCGACCAGGTCTTCCGGCCGGCCGACGCCCATCAGGTAACGCGGGCGGTCTTCCGGCAACTGCGGGACGGTGTGGTCGAGCATCGCGTTGCGCTCGTGCTCCGGTTCGCCGACGGCGAGGCCACCGATCGCGTAGCCGTCGAAGCCGATCCCGCGCAGGCCCGCGGCCGACACCGAACGCAGGCTGCGATGCACCCCGCCCTGCACGATGCCGAACAGCGCCGCGTCGTTGCCTTCGTGCGCACGCTTCGAACGTTCCGCCCAGCGCAGGCTCAGTTCCATCGACTTGCGCGCGACGTCCTCCGTCGCCGGATACGGCGTGCATTCGTCGAAGATCATCGCGATGTCCGAATCGAGCACGCGCTGGATGCGCATGCTTTCCTCCGGCCCGAGGAACACCGTCGAACCGTCGGTCGGCGCGGCAAACGTCACGCCCTGTTCGGTGATCTTGCGACGGTGCGCGAGCGAGAAGACCTGGAAGCCGCCGGAATCGGTGAGGATCGGCCCGTTCCAGCGCGCGAAACCGTGCAGGCCGCCATGCGCTTCGATCACCTCGAGGCCCGGGCGCAGATAGAGATGGAACGTGTTGCCGAGGATGATCTCGGCGCCGAGCGCGCGGATCTGTTCCGGCAGCACGCCCTTCACCGAACCGTAGGTGCCGACCGGCATGAACGCCGGCGTTTCCACCGTACCGCGCGGGAAGGTGAGACGGCCGCGTCGCGCCGCGCCGTCCTGCGCGAACTTTTCGAACGTCATGCGGCTCATTCGGCGTGCTCCGGCCACAGCAGCATCGCGTCGCCATAGGAAAAGAATCGGTAGCGCTCGGCGATCGCGTGCGCGTAGGCCTCGAAGATGCGCGCCTTGCCGGCGAACGCGGACACCAGCATGAGCAACGTGCTCTCCGGGAGGTGGAAGTTGGTCAGCAGCGCGTCGACGCTGCGGATGCGATAGCCGGGCAGAATGAAGATCGAGGTTTCGCCGGCGAAGGGATGCAATTCGCCGCCGGCCATCGCCGATTCGAGCGCGCGCACCACGGTCGTGCCCACCGCGATGACGCGGCCGCCGCGCGCACGCGTGGCGCGCACTTGCTGGACCAGCGCGGCGCCGACGTTCAACCACTCGCTGTGCATGCGGTGTTCGGTCAACTCGTCCACGCGCACGGGCTGGAACGTACCCGCGCCCACGTGCAGCGTGACGTGGCCGAACTCGACGCCCTGCGCGCGCAGCGCATCGAGCAGCGCGTCGTCGAAGTGCAGGCCCGCGGTCGGCGCGGCCACCGCACCGGTCTCGCGCGCGAACACCGTCTGGTAGCGCGCGTCGTCGTCGGCGTCGGGGTCGCGATGGATATACGGCGGCAGCGGCAGGCGGCCCGCGTGCTGCAGCCATTGTTCGAACGGACCGTCGACGTGGAAACGCAGGCGATAGAACTCGCCTTCGCGGCCCAGCACTTCCGCTTCGCCGCCCGCGTCGAGCGCGATGCGGGCGCCCGGCTTCGGCGACTTGCTCGCGCCGATCTGCGCGCGCGCCTCGGCGTTCGGCAGCAGGCGTTCGATGAGGATTTCGACCTTGCCGCCGCTCTCCTTCTGGCCGAACAGGCGCGCGGGAATCACGCGCGTGTCGTTGAACACGAGCAGGTCGCCCGCGCGGAGCAGGCCGGGTAGGTCGCGGACGCCGCGATCCAGCAGCGGCGCGGGCGCCGGCGGAACGACCAGCAGGCGGCTGGCCGATCGTTCGGGCAGGGGCGCCTGCGCGATCAGCCCGGGCGGCAGGTCGTAGTGGAAGTCGGAACGCTTCAAGGCGGGAAGGCCGCTGGGCTGGGGGTTCGCAAGGCCGCGCATTGTACCGGGCGATGGGGGTTATATCGGGAAAACCGGGGTGGTAGACTCGCGCAAGCTTTTGAAATCCCTCGGAAACACGCACTGCGCGGCCCCGCCGCGTTTTTGTTTTCAAGGCCCCCCATCGTCAAGATTTTCCCGAGGTTCGTCCCATGAACGCCAACGCTTTGCTCGCTCCCCTCGCCCCCCTGCGCGCCCATACCGGCACGCGCCGGACGCAAGGCCTCGACGACGCCACGCTGCAGCGCTTCGCGCCGGACCACGCGGACCTGGTCGAAGCCATCGCGTCGGCCGCGCAGGAATACGCGCGCATCAAGGGCGAGTTCGCCGACCTGCTCGACCTCGACGAAGACGCGCAGATCCGCGCCGTGCAGGCGGGCTTCGTGAACTTCTACTCCGCCGATGCGGTGAACCCGTACATCGCGCTCGCCGCGCGCGGCCCGTGGGTGATCACGCTCAAGGGCGCGGTGCTGCACGACTCCGGCGGCTACGGCATGCTCGGCCTCGGCCACACGCCGGACGCGGTGATCGCCGCGATGGCGCGCCCGCAGCCGATCGCCAACATCATGACGCCGAGCCTGGCGCAGCTGCGCTTCGACCGCGCGATGCGCAAGGAAATCGGCCACAGCCGCGGCGGTTGCCCGTACACGAAGTTCCTGTGCCTCAACTCGGGTTCGGAAAGCGTGTCGCTCGCCGCGCGCATCGCCGACGTCAACTCCAAGCTGATGACCGATCCGGGCGCGCAGCACGCGGGCCGCGCGATCAAGCGCGTCGTCGTGAAGGGCAGCTTCCACGGCCGCACGGAACGCCCGGCGCTGTATTCGGATTCCTCGCGCAAGACCTACATCCAGCACCTGGCCAGCTTCCGCGGCGAGGACTCGGTGATCACGGTCGAGCCGTACGACATGGACGCGCTGAAGAAGGTGTTCGCCGACGCCGACGCGAACGGCTGGTTCATCGAAGCGATGTTCCTCGAGCCGGTGATGGGCGAAGGCGACCCGGGCCGCAGCGTCCCGCCGGCGTTCTACGCCGCCGCGCGCGAACTGACGAAGTCGCACGGCTCGCTGTTCCTCGTCGACTCCATCCAGGCCGGCCTGCGCGCGAACGGCGTGCTGTCGATCGTCGACTACCCGGGTTTCGAAGGCCTCGAAGCGCCGGACATGGAAACCTATTCGAAGGCGCTCAACGCCGCGCAGTACCCGCTGTCGGTGCTCGCCGTGACCGAACGCGCCGAGAAGCTCTACCGCGCCGGCACCTACGGCAACACGATGACCACCAACCCGCGCGCGCTCGACGTCGCGGTCGCGGTGCTCGGCCAGTTCACGCCCCAGATGCGCACCAACATCCGCGAGCGCGGCAAGGAAGCGATCGCCAAGCTCGAAGCGCTGCGCGTCGAACTCGGCGGCCTCATCACCAAGGTCCAGGGCACCGGCCTGCTGTTCTCGTGCGAACTCGCGCCGCAGTTCAAGGGCTACGGCACCGGCTCGACCGAGGAGTGGCTGCGCGAGCACGGCCTCGGCGTCATCCACGGCGGCGCGAACTCGCTGCGCTTCACGCCGCACTTCGCGGTGAAGAGCGACGAGATCGATTTGCTGGTCGCGATGGTGAAGCGCGCGCTGGTCGAAGGTCCGCGCCAGGCGCAGGCCGCCGCGGCGTAACGCGCCGCGATCCTGGCGAACGAACGGCGACCGAGAGGTCGCCGTTCTTGTTTCAGCGCATCGCGCTTCAGCACATCGCGCTTCAGCGCATCGCGATCCAGAGCGCGCCGATCGCCCCGGCGAACATCACGCTCCACGTGATGCCGGTGCCGACGAAGCGGCCGATCGAGAATCCCGCGTGCCGCGACAGCCCCCACGCGTGCAGCGATCGCCCGACGAACAACGCGGTTCCGCCCGCGAGCAACCACGCGCGCGGCGCGCCGCCGATTTCCAGCAGTGCGAGCAGGAGCAGCGCCAGCGGCACGTATTCGATGAAGTTGCCCTGCACGCGGATCCAGCGCGCGAGCTCGGGGTTGCCGCCGTCGCCGAGGTTCGACTTCGCGCGGCCGCGCCAGCGCGAGACTTGCGCGGAGAATGCGAGCAGCATCAATGCATGCAGCGCGGCGAAGCCGAGCGCGAGGCGTGGCACGGGCATCGGCGCGTAGCCGCCGCCGTTCGATGCAGGCATCGCGTCGAGTGCGAGCGTCGCCGGATCGATCGGGTCGCCCGCGATCGGGAACCAGGTGTCGCGTTCGAGCGACACGTGTCCCTGCAACGCCGGCAACGTCAGTTCGCGCCAGCCGATGCGCAGGTCGCCGACCTGCGGGTCGAGCGGGTTTTCCGCGCTGCCGAGGCCGTCGCCTTCGGGCTGGAACGTCGCGGCGAGATTGCCTGGCAGCGCCGAGAAATTCGGGCGGAACACTTTCCACTGGCCGAACTGTTCGATGACGCTGCGGTCGACCGGCTTGTCGTCGAGCGTCACGCGTTCGGCGAGCCATCGACGTCCGCGCAACGGGAACGCGGGGTTTTCGTGGCCTTCGGCGTAACCGGTCGAATCGATCGGCGATTCGCTCCACACGCGTTCGAAGCCGCCGTCCTTCGCGCGCCACTGGTACATCTCGACGCGACGCTCCAGGCCGAAGTGCCGCGCGCTGACGCCGAACTCGCGGTCGCGCACGACTTCATCGGAAACCGGCTCGCCTTCCTGCGCGTGCAGCACGCCCGCCGCCAGCAACATCAGCAGCGCCAGCATTCCCCGCAGCGCGAGGTTCATGCCGCGAGCGCCCTCGCGTGCAGTTCGGGGACTTCGTGCGTGGTGCCGAAACGACCCGCGTCGTCGCGCGTGACCTGCGCGAGCGCGCAACCGGGATCGTGGGTGAAGAACAGATGCACGTTGCGCGCGAGCTTGTCCTCGAGGAACTCGCGCTTCTCGTCGATCAGCAATTCGGCGTTGCGGTCGTAGCCCATCGTGATCGGCACGTGGACCCACGGGCGACCGGGGATCAGGTCGGCGCAGAACACGACGCCGCCATGCGCGTCGCCGCTGCTGGTGTCCGGACCGACGATCTCGCTGAGCACCAGGCCCGGCGTGTGGCCGTCGCTGTAGTGGAAGCGCACGCTCTTGCCGAGGGCCTGCGAGTGCGCGCCGTCGACGAGTTCAAGACGCCCGCTGCGTTCGAGCAGGCCTGGCAACTCGGGGATGAACGACGCACGGTCGCGCGAGTGCGGCGACTTCGCGCGTTCGAAGCATTCGCGGCCGACGACGTAGGTCGCGTTCGGGAACAACAACTCCGGCGCGCGCCCTTCCGACCACGGTGCGAGCAACCCGCCCGCATGATCGAAGTGCAGGTGCGAGAGCACGACGACATCGACGTCTTCGTGTTCGAAGCCCGCCGCGTGCAGCGACTCGAGCAGGATGTGGCGGTCTTCGACGACGCCGTAGCGTTCGCGCATCTTCGGTTCGAAGAACGCGCCGATGCCGGTCTCGAACAGCACGGTCTTGCCGTTGAGCGGACTTGCGAGCAGCGCGCGACAGGCGAGCGCGATGCGGTTGCCTTCGTCGGGCGTGGCCCATCGCGACCACAATGCGCGCGGGGCGTTGCCGAACATGGCGCCGCCATCGAGCTTCTGCGAGTTGCCGAGGATCGACCAGAGCTTCATGCGGTCGATTCTAATCCGTCGCGCGGTTAAGGGTTCGCTATCTGGCGGCGTCGGCCGAGAGGTGGAACACGAAGGCGCCCTCCTCCGGTTTGTCCGCCGCGACGCGAATCGCGCCGATGCCGCCGGTCGCAGACAGGCGGCCCTCGCCGGTGACGTCGGGCTCGCCGGCCAGGCCCAGCAGGCGACCGCGCCAGCCCTTGACCACGATGCGCACGCCGGGGCGGCCTTCCATGCGCAGCGTGCCTTCGGCGTCCTTCGGCGCGGCGACGTTGCGGCCGCCGGTGTCGTCGAGGTCGTCCTGCTGGAAGGCGAACAACGCATCCGCGTCCGCTTCGACGGTGAAGCGCCAATCGGTGGTGCCGGGCGAGCCGTCGTGTTCGACCGCGATGCGGTCGACGCGCACGGTGAAGCGATCGATCGGCTTCGGCGTTTCCTTCGCGGGCGCCTGCGCTTCACGCGCGGGTTGCACCGCGGCGACGGGCGCAACAGCGCGCTCGCGATCGCTGCGCAGGTTCACGTACACCGCGGTCAGCGACGCGATCAGCGCCGCCAGGCCCGTGAGGATCGCGGGCAACTGGTGCAGCACGGGTTTCTTCTGCGACGGATCGGTCATGGCGACTTCGCGGTGGCGCGCACATCCGCCTTGCCGACCGGATTGCGCGGATCGCTGCCGCCCGACAACGTGTTCGTGCGGCGATCCCATTGCACGGTCTGAAGGTTGCCCCACGTCGATTCGCCGACGTTGACGGTGTGCCCCATCGCCTGCAGCGCTTCGACGACCTGCGGCGAGAACGTGTTCTTCTCCGCCGAGATCGCGTCGGGCATCCACTGGTGGTGGAAGCGCGGAAGCGCCGCGACTTCCTGCGGCGACAACCCGGCGTCGTAACCGAGCATGCCGATCAGCACCTCGGTGATGATGCGGCTGCCGCCCGGACCACCGATCGCGATGACCTTGTCCTTCGACTCCATGAAGCTCGGCGTCATCGAGCTGAGCATGCGCTTGCCCGGCTTCGGCGCGTTCGCTTCATAGCCCATCACGCCGAACGCATTCGGCGTGCCGGGACGCAACGCGAAGTCGTCCATCTCGTCGTTCAGCAACACGCCCGTGCCCGGCGGGATCATGCCCGAGCCGTACAGCAGGTTGACGGTCTGCGTGGTGCTGACGCGATTGCCTTCGTCGTCGATGATCGAGAAGTGCGTCGTCTCGTCGTCTTCGAGCGGCGTGGGCTGGCCGGAGAGCAGCGCGCTCGGCGTCGCCTTTTCCGGGTGGATCGATGCGCGCAGGCCGATCGCGTAGTCCTTGCTCATCAGGCGCTGCACCGGCACCTGCACGAAATCGGGATCGCCGAGATAGAACGTGCGATCGCGGAACGCGCGGCGCATCGCTTCGACGATCAGGTGCACGCGGTGCGCTTCGTCGAGTTCCTGCAGATCCCATCCCGCGAGGATCTGCAGCATCTGCGCGAGCGCGATGCCGCCCGACGACGGCGGCGCCACGGTGGTGATGGTCCAGTCCTTGTAGGCGAAGCGCAGGGGCTCGCGTTCCTTCACGCGATAGCCCGCGAGTTCTTCCGCGGTCCACTTGCCGCCTTCGTCGGCGACGCCTTTCAGCAGCTTTTTCGCGGTCTCGCCCTTGTAGAAACCGTCGAAACCTTTCTCGGCGAGCAGCTCGAGGGTGTGCGCGAGTTCGGGCTGCTTCAGGATCTCGCCGACCTTCGGCGCATCGCCGTCGGCGAGGAACACCGCGCGCGTGCCGGGATAACGCTCCATCACTTCGCGGCGCGAACCGTAGCCGCGTTCGAGGCGCGGGTAGATCTCGAAACCTTCGCGCGCGATGCGGATCGCGGGGGCGAGCGAGGTGCGCAGCGGGAGGCGGCCGTACTTCGTCGCGACGTGCACGAGTGCGGCGGGTAAACCGGGAATGCCGGCGGACCACGGACCGTTCTCGGCGCGGTCGTGGTCGAGTTCGCCGGCCTTGTCGAGGTAAGCCTCGGGGGTCGCGGATTCGGGCGCGGTTTCGCGCGCGTCGACGAACACGTCGCGACCGCTCTTCGCATCGTGCAGCAGGAAGAAGCCGCCACCGCCGATGCCCGAGGAGATCGGTTCGACCACCGCGAGCGCCGCGGATGTCGCGACCGCGGCGTCGAAGGCGTTGCCGCCCTTGGCGAGCGCTTCGAAACCGGCTTCGGTCGCGAGCTTGTGCGCGCTGGCGATCGCCGCACCGTTCGGACGTTGCGCGAGCGCGACCTTCGCATCCGCCGCCGCGACCTGGAAGGTCGCCAACAGCAGCCACGTTGCGCACAGGACGAGGACTCGGCGCAACGTTCGCGTCATGCGTGGGGCTCCTGGCTTTCGCGCTGCAGGCGCAGCAGCTTGGCGATCAGCTGGTCGTGGGATTCGGGGTGTTCCGCGTCCGGGTCGATGCATTCGACGGGACAGACGACGACGCACTGCGGCTCGTCGAAATGGCCGACGCACTCGGTGCAGAGCGCCGGATCGATCACGTAGATCGTTTCGCCCTGGGAGATCGCCTTGTTGGGGCAGACCGGCTCGCAGACGTCGCAGTTGACGCAGAGCTCGTTGATCTTCAGGGACATATGCGGGGACTTCGATCAGGGCCGGCTAAACAGGGGTCGGCTAAACAGGGGTCAGAGCACCATTTCGTTCGAAATGGTGCTCTGACCCCTGTTTAGCCCTGTTTAGCCGGCACCGGCAAGGTTACTTCGCTTCGACGAACACGTAGTTGACGCCCGACGCGGCGACGGCGGCCTTGACGCGCTCGCTGTCGGCGGCCTGGCCGATGAAGACGAGCTTGACGCCCTTCAGCGTGTCCGGCTCGACTTCGGCGAACGCGGCGGTGACGAGGTCGGCCATCTTGCCCGACGACGGCGAGGCGAAGGCGAGCATGTTGCCTTCGACGATGCCGCGCGTGGTGTCGGTCTTCACCTTGTCCAGCTGCGCGTCGTACTGCGCCTGGAAGTCGGCTTCGCTTTCCTGCGGCAGGAAGTACACGAACGGGCTGTAGGTGACGCCGTCCATGTTCCGCTTCACCACGTCGACGGTGTAGTTCTGCCAGGCGTTGGCGTCGCCGGAGGTCGGCACGGCGACCGGCGCGGCCGGACCGGTTTCGGCGGCCTTCTCTTCCTTCTTGCACGCGGCCAGGGCGAAGACGGCCAGCAGCGCGAGAAGCGCGATTCGAGACAGCTTGATCATGTTGTGGCGCATGGTGGTTCCCCCGGGAAAATGCATCAAACGGATGTGCGCTGCCATTCGGCCTGCAGCGCGGCGGCAACCGCCGCAGGCACGAACCCCGAGACATCCCCGCCGAGGCGGGAGATCTCGCGTACCAGCGACGACGAAATGAAGCCGTATTGCTCGGCGGGCGTGAGGAACAACGTTTCGACACCCGGGATGAGGTGCCGGTTCATGCTCGCCAACTGGAACTCGTATTCGAAGTCCGACACCGCGCGCAGTCCGCGCAACAGCACGCCGGCGCCGAGCTCCTGCACGAAGTGCGCGAGCAGTCCGGAGAAGCCGCGCACTTCGACCTGCGGATGGTGCGCCAGCGCGTCGCGCGCCAGCTGCACGCGCAGATCGAGCGGCAGCGCCGGGCCCTTGCCGGGGCTCTGCGCCACGCCGACGATCAGGCGTTCGAACAGGGGGGCTGCGCGGTCGACGAGGTCGACGTGCCCGTTCGTGATGGGATCGAACGTGCCGGGGTAGACCGCGATGCGGGTGGCCACGCTCATTCGGTCGCGCTGTTCGGGTCGGAGATTGGAGCGAGTGTAACAGTGTCGTCACCGCCGGCGCTGGAACCCGCGCCAGCCCTGCGATAGAGGGCGTAACGGACGTCGCGCGTGCGGCCTTCCCGGTGCAGGCGCCAGCCCTCGGGCGGCGGTGCGTCGTCGGTAGCGGGGGCCTCGATGTAGAGCCATGCGCCCTCGCGCATCCGCGGCACGAGCGCGGGCAGCACGCCGCCCCACAGGTTCGCGTCGAACGGCGGGTCGACGAAGGCGAGGTCGAAGCTCGCCTCCGGTTGCGCGTGCAACCAGGCGAGCGCGTCGGCCTGCACGACCTGCGCCGCGTCGCCGCCCTGCAGGCGCGCGCACACGTTGCGGAGGTGGGTCGCCGCTTCGCGATCGTGTTCGACGAGCACCGCCGAGGCCGCGCCGCGCGACAGCGCTTCGAACCCCAACGCTCCGGTGCCCGCGAACAGGTCGAGCACGCGCGCACCCGGCAACATCGGCGCAAGCCAGTTGAACAGCGTTTCGCGCACGCGGTCGCTCGTCGGGCGCAGGCCCGGTCGATCGGGCACGGGCAACTTGGTGCCGCGCCAGCGGCCGCCGACGATGCGGACGTGACCAGTACGGACGTGACCGGGCGGCCTGGAGGCGGGTGGTACCATGCCGCCATTCTCCACGATCGACACGCCGCGGCCGCATGCGCTGGTTCCGACGCAAGAAATCCGACGCCGCCGACGCCGTCGAAAAACAGGGGTCAGAGCCCTTTTCCGCGGAAAAGGACTCTGACCCCGCGCTCGCTGCCGACCCCGCGTTCGCTGGTTACGTTGCTGCGGAAACGCACGCCGACCCCGAGTTCGCGCACCCTTCGCCCGTCGAACCCGCCCCCACTACCCCGCCCGCCCCCGCCGGCAAGCCCGGATGGCGCGAACGCCTGCGCGGCAGCTCATTCGCGAAGAGCCTCGGCGGCCTGTTCTCGCGCAATCCGAAACTCGACGACGACCTGCTCGACGAGATCGAAACCGCGCTGCTCACCGCCGACGTCGGCGTCGCGGCGACCACGCAATTGCTCGAAGGCCTGCGCCAGCGCATGAAGCGCCGCGAGTTCGCCGATGCGAAGGACCTGTTGCGCGCGTTGCGCAGCGAATTGATCGCGATGCTCGCGCCGGTCGCGCAGCCGCTGGTCATCGATACGAATGCCAAACCCTTCGTGCTGCTCACCGTCGGCGTCAACGGCGTCGGCAAGACGACGACCATCGGCAAGCTCGCGCGTCGCTACAAGGACGAAGGCCGATCGCTGATGCTCGCCGCCGGCGATACGTTCCGCGCCGCCGCGGTCGCGCAGTTGCAGGCGTGGGGCGATCGCAACAACGTGCCCGTCGTCGCGCAGGGCCAGAACGCGGACGCAGCGTCGGTTGCGTTCGACGCATTGCAGGCCGCGAAGGCGCGCGGCGCCGATGTGCTCATCGCCGACACCGCCGGCCGCCTGCACACGCAGCAGGGCCTGATGGCGGAACTCGGCAAGATCCGCCGCGTGATCGGCAAGGTCGACGAAACCGCGCCGCACGAAGTGTTGATGGTCATCGACGGCACCACCGGCCAGAACGCGCTGTCGCAGCTGCGCCAGTTCAACGCGGCGGTCAACGTCACGGGCCTCGTGGTCACCAAGCTCGACGGCACGGCGAAGGGCGGCGTGGTGTTCGCGCTCGCACGCGAGTTCGGGATCCCAATTCGCTTCGCCGGCATCGGCGAACGTCCGGAGGATCTGCGCGTGTTCGACGCGGAAGCCTTCGTCGACGCGTTGCTCCCGGAATCGCTCGGCGCCTGATGACGCGCGCACGCCGCTGGCTCGTTGCGTCGGCGGTGCTGGCGCTGCTGCTCGCGCTGCTCGCGTACTGGGCTTCGCGCCCGCAGTACGTGTCGAAGCTGGTGCTGTCGCAGATCGGCGATGCGCTCGGACTGGAAATCACCGCGAGCGACAAGTCGCAGTACTCGCTCGAAGGCGGCCCGCGCCTCGTGTTGCACGATGTCGTCGCGCGCGCGCCCGGTGCGCCGCGTCCGTTGTTGCGCGCCGGTCGCGTCGATGTCGCGGTGCCGTGGACGACCGTGCGTTCGGGCGGCAAGCAACTCGACTTCAAGCGCGTCGAACTCGATGCGCCCGTGCTCGACCTGCCGATGCTGCAGGCGTGGCTCGCGTCGCGCCCGGCAAGCGAACAGACCACGCCGACCTTGTCCGACGGCCTGCAGGTGCGCGATGGCCGCGTGCTCGGCGATGGGTGGTCGCTCGACGCACTCCGGTTCGACGTACCGCGCGTCCTGCCCGACAAGTCCATCGATGCGCGCGTCGCCGGACGCTATGTCGCCGCGGGCACGCGTGTGCCGTTCGATCTGTCGCTCACGATGGTCAAGCCCGCGAACGATGCGGGCGTCGGCGTGCATGGCACCGCGACGCTCGAACAAGACGATCTGCGCATTCCGGCGACGATCCGCGCTTCCGGTCCGCTCCACGTCGGCGAAGAAATCCGCATCGCACCGCTGCGCATGTCGGTCGCCGCGCGCTACGTGCAAGGCGATACGGACCTGCCGTTCGCGTTCGCGCTCAATGGTCCGTTGCGCATCGCCGACGGCGCGGTCGCGTTGTCGCCTGCGGGCATCGCGGTGCGCGGCAAGGGCGTCGTGCCGCAACTCGATGCGCGCGCAGCGTTCGCGTACAAGAACCAGGCCGCGTTGCACATCGACGGCGTGCTCGCGACGTGGCCCGAAGCGTGGCCCGCGTTGCCGCCGCCGATCGGCGCGTCGGCGTCGCCGCTGCCGGTCGTGCTCGATTACGCGGGACCGTTCGACTTCTCGTCGATCGCGCGCCTGCAGTTGACGCGCGACGACACGCGCTTCGACGGTCGCTTCAAACTCCCCGACGTCCTCGCGTGGATCGATGCGACCGATGCATCGCCGCTGCCGCCGCTGAGCGGCCGCATCACCACGCCGACGCTCGACATCGCCGGCGCGATCCTCGAAGGCGTCGACGTGCGCCTTCACGAACCCGCGCTCGACACCGCCGCACCATGATCGACGCCGAGTCTTTCGCGGGCCGACTGCTCGCCTGGTTCGACGTCTCCGGTCGACACGACCTGCCGTGGCAGCATCCGCGCACGCCGTATCGCGTGTGGCTGTCGGAAGTGATGCTGCAGCAGACGCAGGTGCGCGTCGTGATCCCGTACTTCGAACGCTTCGTCGAAGCGATGCCGAGTGTGCGCGCGCTCGCGCAAGCGCCGCTCGACGACGTGCTCGCGCTGTGGGCCGGCCTCGGCTACTACGCGCGTGCTCGCAACCTGCACGCCGCCGCGCGTGCGTGCGTCGAACGCCACGACGGCGACTTGCCGCGCGACCTCGATGCGTTGATGGCCCTGCCCGGCATCGGCCGCAGCACCGCGGGCGCGATCCTTTCGCAAGCGTGGGGCGATCGTTTTCCGATCCTCGACGGCAACGTCAAGCGCGTGCTCGCGCGCCTGCATGGCGTCGAAGGCTGGCCCGGCCTGCCCGCGATCGAAAAGCGCATGTGGTCGATCGCGGAATCGCAGTTGCCCGACGCGCGCATGGCCGATTACACGCAGGCGCAGATGGATTTCGGCGCGACGCTGTGCACGCGCGCGGACCCCGCGTGCGTGTTGTGCCCGATGCAATCGCGATGCGTCGCCTTGCGGGCGGGTCGCGTCGATGAACTTCCGACACCCAAACCCGGCAAGCCCCTCCCCGAACGCAGCGCGTTGATGTTGTGGATCGAAGACATCGAAGGCCGCGTGTTGCTGCAGCGACGACCCGCGACGGGCATCTGGGGTTCGCTGTGGTCGTTCCCCGAGCACGCCGACCACGACGCCGCGCGCGCATGGTTCGCCGAACACATCGCCGCCGACTACGACCACGCCGAAACGCTGGCGCCCGTCGCACACGGCTTCACCCACTATCGCCTGCAGATCCAGCCGCTGCGCTGGCGCGACACCCGTCCGCCCGCGACGAGCCTGCTTTCGACGAGCCTGCAGTCGACGAGCGATAATGGCGACCTGCGCTGGATCCCGCGCGACGCACTCGCCGCACTCGGCCTGCCCGCGCCGATCCGCAAGTTGTTGGACGCCCCGCTCTAGAGAAGGCCGCCATGCCCCGCACCGTGTTCTGCATCGTCGACCAGGTGGAAACCGCCGGCCTGGATTTCATCCCGTGGCCCGGCCCCGTCGGCAAGCGCGTGTTCGAACACGTCGGCAAGCCCGCGTGGCAGCGCTGGCTCGCGCACCAGACGATGCTCATCAACGAAAACCGCCTCTCGCCGCTCGACCCGAAGCATCGCGCGATGCTCGAGGCCGAAATGGAGAAGTACCTGTTCGGCGGCGGCGCCGACAAGCCCGCGGGTTACGTCGCGCCCGACGCCTGATCCGTCAGCGCGTTTCCATCGCCGCGCGCGCCGCGCGCACGCCATCGACGTTGATCGCGCGGATCTCTTCGATGCGGCAGCTGATGGGCGAGCCGCGGAAGGACACGCGATCGAACTTCGGCTGGATGAAGCCGCCGATCTGGCTGGTGAAGAACATCGTGGCCGCGCCCTGGTCCCAATCCAGGCACGGGCCGCTCAGCCGGAACAGGTACTGCTCGCTCGGCCGCATCGTCACCACGATGTGGTCGCTGTCGACCTCCTCCCAACCTTGCGGCGAGAAGTAGGTGATCTGCCTCAGGGGCTCGCTGGCGTTGGACTGGTAGAGGGAAAGGCGCTCGGCGCGCGTCATGTTGGAAGCGCAACCCGCGAGACCGCCACCGGTGAGAACCAGAGCCGCGGCCACGGCCGCGAAGAACGACGTGCGCAACATGAGCAATCTCCGGTGCAGGCGCCCTCGCCGAGGGCTTCGCGCCCATCTTGCGCCCGCGCGGGCGAAGCGGCGGCACGCACCCGCACGCCATTCAGCGATCATCCGGCTTGCCCTGCCCCGGCCGCGCCGGTAACATGCGCGGCTCGCTGGCCGGGTAGCTCAGTTGGTAGAGCAGGGGATTGAAAATCCCCGTGTCGGGGGTTCGATTCCCTCCCCGGCCACCAGCATCAAACAAAGGCCCTGCAACGGATTCAGCCGATGTAGGGCCTTTGTCACTTAGGGGCTTCACTTCCGCTTGTCCGGCCGTTGTCCGGCGATTTGTGTGGCGCCAATTCGCGCTGGGTGCTCTTGAACTGGCCGAACTCGGTTCCGGCCTACGTGGAAGGGGTGTATGCGACCCCGAATTCGGACCTGATAAACTTCATCCCATGACCGTGTCGACTGTCCGAGCCCACCGGGCAACTACCGAGACCGTAGAGACCGTGCGCCGCAAGTTGCGCACAGCAGCGACGTCGGCCGAGCGAGAAAAGGTCATTAAGCGCATCGCGCGCACGATTGCCACCAGTCCGCATTTTTCGACCGACGCGGCGTTCGAAGACTTCGTTGTAAATCGCCGCAAGTAACCGCCTTGCCGCATGGCGGTCTTGGTCACGGAAGCCCTCGCCAAACGATTTCAGGACGCCGGCCTAGATGTCTGGCCGTTCATGGAAGAGTTTGCCGACTGGAAAGACGGCTGGCCCGCCAAGGAATACGACTTCGAGTTGTTCGGTAAGGACGGCATGTACGACCAGCCGCGCGTCGGTGGCGCGCGCGTCTTATGGCATGTCCACCTAGAGCCAACCGAGGATCTAGTTGGTTGGCAAGATTGGATGCGAGCATTCACTTTCCGAAAGCGGAAGACCAGCAACCGTGTCCTGGTCTACGCTCGTCGACACACCGACTATCTCCTGATCACGATTCTGGACGAGCCAGATGCGCACCTCATCGCACAGATGCGCACTCCAAGGCATAAGGCTCTGATGGAGTCATTCGCGGAGATTGCGCGGGCCTGGATTGAAGACGATGAGATCCTTGCCTGACGTCGGCATCGGGCTACATGGTGACTCTTGCCAGCCAACCCGGCTCGGATTGGAAAACGACTCACTCGGGATCGATCTTTGCGATCGAAAGGAAGCACTCCTCCGCAGCCTGGAGTTCCTTGTAAAGCGCCTCCACCGATACCTTGATTTCAGCGACCAGGTCTGCAGCGTGGTAGTGATCTCGACTATCGCCATGACTCTCAGTTGCAAGGCGAACCACTTGGTCAGACTTGGATCTGATCTCAGCGATCCGTCGTAGGATCTTGGTTAACGCAACCAACTCCGAGTGCGCCAGGTAATGGAGTCGATCAATGACGGAGTCGAGCACAGGCGTTTGTAATGAGCCCACTGCAGAAACAAGGCGCTGTCTCTTAACCTCTTCGCTCGCAATATCCTGCGCAAAGGTTTGAAACTCGTTTCCTTCTACGCTCTTCCATGAGTGAGGAAGCACCGACCACATCGCACCTGCTTTCGACGCAAGCGAGTTTAATTCTCCGGCGATGAGCGCAGCGACAACTCGCTTTGACGACCGTGCTTGGTGGGCACCGATTATCCACCCAACGATCGCAACGCCAGTCGCGACAAATACGCTTATTGCTGTCCAATCCAACACGCGCGCCTCCTAGTTCGACTCTGAGCTGCTAAGGGGACGTCGCTACGCATCCCGTCGCAATCATCTCCCCGGTCCCTTCGACGCGCGAGTCCTTCGCAACGACCCAACGCCCGTTGTAGCGGTCGACGAATACTCCATTACTGCACGCACGACTCCGGCCTTCTATGTCAGCCATCGCCGGACCAATGTCGTGCGGCATCACTGAGCACGGGGTGCCGTACTGCATTTGGCAAATGTCTTTTGACGGCGGCGCCATCGCTTCGGCATGCACCGATTGAATCGGCGTAGGGCTCGGACAGAGCTGCATCGAAACAAAGTAGCCCGCGACAAAGCCAACGGCCAGAAGTAGAACTGACGCGACGACGCGCCCCATGGTGACATGCATTCACTCCCCCCCCTTAGAGGCAGGCCCCCACCCTACCACCGCGGAGACTCCACTCAGCACTCCGCCACCTCACGTCAACCTGACAGCAAAACTAGCCGCCCCAAGGTCTCAGCCGGTGCGATTTGCACCGGTTATCCACAGACCTGTCTGCAACGGCCAAGGCGCCAGTAGGCGTACGTTGCCGAAACAACCTCACTCTTGGAGAACTAGAAATGAGCGGCCCTGAATGAGTATGCGTCGTCACTGCGGCCAGCCGGATTCGGCTGGTTCGTTAGTATGTCGGCAGCCAAAAATAGCTAGCCTAGCGGCGCATAGGAGTCCGCGGCGATGAAGTCTTCAATCGTTGTCCTGGATCATCTGGATGGCATCACGTTTGATCGAGCAAGGCCGCCGTTCGCTAATTTTGAAGCGTTCGCGTCAACTGCACACGGCGTGCATTGGCTCGCCAGACTGGTTCGCGAGTGCGAGAAGCAGCATCAGGCGAACAAACCAGAATTGGCGTGGTCGCTTGTAAGCGCGCCGCCATCTCCGATTCTGCCGTCGGCATTTAATTGGTTCGCTGTAACGCTGGTGAACTATATGCGTCTCGTCGCGTTGGTTCAGAAGATGAACGCCGAAGGATGGGGCTCGGATGCATTGGTGGAGAAAAGGAATCGCGACGCAATAAAGAAGCATTGCGGTGACTACGTAGAAGGGGTCATTCCTGAAATCCTGCACTGGCGGCACAAGGTCGCTGCGCATTTCGCGGCGACCGATCCATGGAAAGACGACAACTTGGGGACCATCGAGCAATCGGTGATGGGTGACGTTCAGTACATCAGACCGCACTTCTTCGTCGGGCTCGCGAGATGGGCACGCAAGGGAGAGTTGTCCAGCCTTCGACCTTGGGCGGTGACAAGCACATATAACCGACTGGTCCCTCGGTACTGGCCCGAACTCGCTAGCCAAGAGTAGGCAAGCCATAGATCCACCGGAAGGAGCTATCTGCGCATAATGCGACCGGTCAACGTAACAACCTGTCGATATCGCTCGATTGGTGTTTCGAAGTTCCGGCCGGGCCTTATGCCGACCGGGTGGTGCTGGGATGTTGCAGGCGCTCGCGCTTCCACGCCTCGTACATCGGAATACGCGACTGCTCCCATGGCGGATAGCCCTGCATTTCTTGCCAGAGGCTTTTTAGGATGGGTTCCAGTTGCGCCCATGGCATTGTGGACAGCGCGCCCGAACTCTTGCCCATCGCGGTGGCGTAGTCCCAGTCCTTGCCCGAGAAGTCCATCGCATGGCCGGGGACGTACCAGGGCGGATCAGCGATATCGGCAGGTCCGTCCATGTGCATCCTGAAGGAGGGGCTTGGAATGGATGCTCGCCAATACGGGGTGTACTTCAGGCGAACGGGCATGACTGCGCTAGAGTCACGCTCGACGCTCGGCCTCCAGGGGCAATGCATGATGACCAACAGAGAGTTCGTCGACGTCCACGTGGACGATCTGCGCGACAAGCTCCCGTCGATGCTGCACCAATTCCCGCGCGCGATCGCGTTCCTAAAGGCGTTCAACGAGCGCGCCGAACCCATCGTCGAGGCGGCAACGATGCTCAGCGACGAAGACGGTGCGTACGCAAAGCAGCGGCTTGCCGAGGTGTTGATTGCCTTTGGCCGGGAAACAGGTCTCCGATCGGTTTGAACCGCTGCCGCGAGCAGCGTACGACGCTGTCCCCTCAGTCTGAGAGGGCCTGACTCCCGCGCCTGATCAAACACGTGGTGCAGCGCCATTCCCGCCGGTGCGTACACGAGGTATCCAAGCGAGATGCCGTCCCGCCGCGTGTAGGGCACCATGCCGCCACCGGGCAGGATGTGTGCGTAGTACGCGACGGCGTCGTCAAGTTGCCGCCAGCGCCCGTCTAAGGGGCCTCCAATGAAAAGCGCCCATTGCCCTGATTGCCACCTGCGTCCCCACGCGCTCCCCGTTCTGCTTGCGACACCACGATATTGGAGTCGCTTTTCGCTGAATGAGACTTTCACACGGCCGTGATTTGAAGCCGCGCGAGCCCCGGATTAAGCTCGAACCGAACACACAGACCCGGCGCGGTGCCGCGCGCAGTCGTCGGTCAACAGGGGAGCCGATGAGCAACGACAAGCATCCAAAGTGGTATGACCCCGGCATGGACTACTCGGCCCCGCGTTACGCCCACGCTCGCGCCATGGGCGAAGACGCGGCACGCGCGCTGGAAGCAGGCTGGGATGTATGCGAGCCGATGCTGCAAGGCATCTGGCGGCCCCTACCAGGGGACCTTACCTGGAACGAAGCGCGGGGGGCGATTTACGAAGGGTGGCTCGATGCGAGGAAACGTCGCCCCGCCTAGGATGCCCGCGGCGCGCGCCTGGTTCGGTATATGAACACTGACGGTGATCGCTAGTAGTACGGCGCGGCGGTCCTTCGCATTTGCGTAGGTGCATTGGGCATAAAGTGCTCTCGCTGGTCGACGCGCCTTCGCACGACCAAGTCGGCAAAGGCACACGCGTCAGCGACGTTGCGCTCGAGGTTCCGCCGCAGTTCTCGGCTTTCCGCGAGCGCATTAATAAGTCGCGCACTCAGCTCTTCCCGTGTATCCATGCATCGAGCCTGTGCCCTCACGCATTCGGCGCGGGTTACGCGGGCCTGCCATCACCTGAACACTTCAGTTCGGACGCAAAAAAGCCCCCGGTTTTCCGAGGGCAAAGTGGGTGTGGCCTATCCTTGATTCCGACACGGCGCTCGTACGCGCGCATCGACGACCCTCCCTTGGTCTGGAAGCGAGCATTCGCCAGCGGCCGTGACAGCGGCGGCAAGAACGTCTGATAAATGGGGGCCTGCTCGAACCGCTCGAGCCAGTAGGCTCGCCGCCGAATCAGACTACGCCGAGCCAGTTCGCGGCCCGTGCTCTCCAAACCTGACAGCGAAGGCATCCTTGAACTGCATCGCTATCACCCCGTCGCGTGCTCCAACTGCCCGCAGCACCGGCTTCCGACTCGGAGCGCAAATGCATTGAACGATGACAGCGCGCTCAGTGCGTAACCTGCGGTCACCGGGTGACCTATCTGGAACTTGAAGCCGAGCATCGCGCAAGTCTTGCGGCGGAAAATACGAGTTAGGCAGAATCTCCGCGGGATCTACTGGCTACGGGCTCCACAGGGGCTCGACGAGTCCGCGGTAATGGCGACGCCAGCGCTGCGCGAATCCTCCCCGAAGAACGTTCGCGCCGATCCTCGAAGCCCCGCTTTGGCGGGGTTTCGCTTTGGCGAAAGGTGCTACCCAACCACCCAAGTTCTGCGAATTCGATCGCGCAGTTCCTCCCAGCTCCGACCGGTCTCCAACTGCTGCCACGCGCGTCTAGCGAAGGGTTCGACGCCTTCCCACGGCTGCCCCATCCACACGGCGTGGAGTGACCGGATAAAGGCAGATTCCTCAGCGCTCTGGGTTTCGGCGCAGTCTTGGCCGTCTTCTTCCATAACGCCTCCTTCCTGAGACGGCACCTTACGCCTGGACATCGGGGGCAAGCGTCAAATCCCGTAGGATGAGAAGCTCAGCAACGATGGGCAGGATGACACGTGGCAGCAAACGGCGCAGCATCGCGCTGTGGATCGTCTCCCGCCCGAAGCACGGCTCGCATGTCCCAAGTGCGGAGGCACAATCTTTACCCTGCCAGTGAAAGGCGGGGGCGAGAAGCTGACCGGCATCGTTGAATGCCTGCGATGTGGCGCGCTTTTGGAGCACGCGCAGCTAGTCAGTTCCGCAAAACCAGACGATCGGCCTCTTGACCCAGCCTGACGTTTAAGAGCCCGGTGCGCTATGTTGGCCCGCCATGCACGCGTTCGGACATGAGCGAGATCGACGCCTCGAAATACCTCAAACTGTCCTGCCCACGCTGTGGTGGCGCTGGGTTCCGGATGTACCGGGGCCAAGATCGCGGCCCGTTTTTGGAATGCCTAACCTGCGGCGCGCGCCTCGATGAGCGGGACCTTGTTCCCAAGCCTCAACAACCGCCGAAAACCTAGTTGCGCCACGCTACGTGGCCGGTGCCAGAAGGAGTGCGCGTTGCCACAGGTGCTGGAATGGCTCTCCCCCCGAGGCCATCGACGCACGCCGTGAGGCGACCGAAGCCAGCAGGCAGGTGCCCAGACTGTTTCCCCCCAGTTACACGCCGCACCGCCTTGGAAGACGAAACCCCGCATCGGCGGGGTTTCGTTTAAGTGCAGCGCACAGTGGCTGCGGAGGCATCCGCCGTGGGAGTGTCCGCGATTTGCCAAGGACCGGCCTCTGTACCGAAGTCGCTGTCCTATGGTGCGACTCCGATGATCGCCTCGATAAGTGAATCGTAGGCTGACGTATCGACGTCGTATTGCGCGAGGTTGTCCAGATCCATGACCGCGCCAATGGAACCGTCCCCGCGACCTCCCAGGTAGACGGTGTTGGCGTTGAAATTACCGGTTTGCTCAGTAGTGCCGCCGAAGCCGTTGATTAGTTGGGCCGCGCCATTTTGTCGCGACACGAATTCGCCGGCGCCCACGATGGCGCGGTTGAATCGAAACGTGTGTTGGACCACCGTGTTGAAGCAGTCCACCCACCCTGATCGGTGCGCTCCCGCTGCATTCTGGCAGTACGGATAAAGGCGATTGAGGGCTGCCGAATAGAGAAATGCGGCCTGAGGGTTCGAGCCTGAGGCGTTCAGCGATTGCTCGATGAACACGCGTGTTGCTTGAGCGTCGAATTTCTTGCGCGAGTAGATGGACCAATGCGGCGTGCCGAACGGCATTACGTTTGCAGTGCCCATAAACTGGCTGCCACTGAACTTGATCTTGTTTTGGAACGCGCCGCTGACGACGATGGAAGGCTGTTTGGCAACGGTCGCTTGATCGAAGTGGTATCCGGCACTGGTTTGATCGACCTGGTCGTAGAGCCGAGTGATGTCGACGTAGTCGCTGCCGGAGAACACGGCGAGCACTTGGGCCACATTGATCGAGTCACCCGAGAAACCGATCGTTGCCGTCGCGCCGCTTCCGCGATTGCGTACATCCATGCACTTCGTCGCGGTAGAAATGAGCTTCCGCAGACCGTGCGCGGAACGTGGCAATACACCAAGTTGATCGAGGTAAGGGCCGGCCGCGACGCTTGCGAAGGCGTACGGGTTGATGATCATCGAATTCAACTCTCCAAAGATGGTCGCCGAGTCACGCGCAGACCGCGGAACTGGCGCCTCGGCTGCCGGTGTTGTTCGGGAGTGGCGGACACCGCCGGCTGGTCCGCACGGGTCTCACGCTTCCAGCACTGCGCGAGGATCGGCATCGCCGCGTCGGTTGATTCGTTGGCCGGCTTCTTCTGCCTGGACGATGAGGCGTTCTTCCGCGACTTCGAGCTCGAACAACTCGCGCTCAAGCGTCGCGCGCTTCTGGTCAACAGCGTGGGCGTCCATCGCAACAGCGCCCTCGTACAAGCGATCTAGCTCGTCGCTGAAGCGTTTCCGGACCAGGTCGGGCGCAATCCAGCAAAGCAGGTTGAAGGCCGAGATACTGTCGGTATATCCACTGAGCCCACGGCCTTCCGCAAACGATGCAGCGGATAGACTGCCGCGGGCCGCGTACATTTCAATCGAAGCATCGAGGGATCGCGCTGCTTCCTCGCGCGGTACCTTGACGTAGTCGAGGTCGGCGAGGTCCCGCTTCTTCGCGGCGATCTGCTCGCGCAGGCGGGCCAGTTTCGCGTTTGTCTTGTCAGTGCTCATTCGACACCCCACGCATGCAGTTCGCCCTGTAGGTGGCGGCGAAGGTTCTCGAAAAGGCGCGCGTCTTCGATCATCGACTCGACTTCTTCGGCAGCGGTTTCCGCGATGGCGAGCAGCCCGCGGTAGACAGCGATCGAGCGTTCGTTCTTGCGGACCATGTCTTCCGGGTAGATGGTTCCCGGCGCGTTCTGCCCTCGGCTGGGAAGGCGGGCCTCGTGGCGCAGCTCTTGGTTACGCCTTTCCAGATCGCGAATCGAAGCCAGGATGTCCTGGACGCGCTCGTTGATCGCGCGTCGCTGCGCGAAGTAGCGAATGTGGCGCGAGCGAAGGTGCTCGAGCTTGAGGAGTGAGGATGGGACCTCGATTCGTTCGTCAGTCACGTTTGACCTCGGCGAGCAGTTGATTGGTCAGGTCGATCGGGTAACTATCGGCCAGTGCACGCTGCACCAGTTCGGAGGAGCGAATCGCCTCGACGACGATGTCGATCACTTCGTCGCCGCTTTGACGTGCAGCTGCCTGCAGTGCGTCGGCGATGGGTTTCGGAAACTCGAGGACGATCTTCATGCCGGCGATTCAACACCGGTCCCACAGTGGGGGTCGTGACATCGCGTGACATCATGCCGCCATGTCGTCGGGCCTGGTTTCCATGAAGTCGAGTAGTTCCATCAGGCTGTAGTACACGCGCCCCATTACGCGGTAGTAGTCCGGCCGCAAACCCTTGCTCGCGCGGTTTCGAAGCGTTGCCTCTGAAACGCGCAGCACTCGCGCCGCAGTCAGACGTGTCACGCGGTACTGGGGCGTATCGCCGACCCAGTGACCTTCCGCCCGCAACTGCACGGCGAGGGCCTCAGCCGCGTCGAGGGCTTCAGGGCGGCTCAAGGTCCGCCCCAGTGCTTCGCGACGAAGGCATCGAGTGCGCCGGCCGAATCGGCTTCAAGGGCGTCCCGCAACAGGCCCTGCGGAATCGCGAACTCGAGCTTTTCGCGGGCCAAGTCGTCCAAGGCACTCATGGCGATCAGGCAGAGGTCGAGATGCGCGCGGACGGCCTGGGCACGAGTCAACTTCAGATCGGAGGTGAAGTAGCCGATCGCCCCCAGCATGAAGTCGCCGGCGAACAGCGCCGGGAATAGTTGCTCTGCGGCCCAGCGTTTCAACGGGCGCTCTGTGTCGCCAGATGCAGATGCAACCCGGCCGAGGTGGCGCAGGACGTCAGCCAATCGATAGAACCGCTCCTCGCGGCTCTTGAGGCGCTTCGTGCGAACGGGGCGCAAACCCTCCAGCCGCCTCCCCAAGGTCCGCCGATCGATCTGCAGTTCATCTGCAAGCGCGTTCTCCGACCATTCCTCACGAGCCATCAAACACCTCCGTTGTTGTGGAGCACAACTTTTCGCGTGGTGCATCCAAATGCACTGGGCTTCGAACTCCCCCCAGTCCGGCAGGCTCTCCAGGGTCCCCGGCGATTAGGCCGCATGCCTCAAAGCCGCTCGACGCCGGTTGTCGCTCTTGCGCAGGTCGGAATCCGTCGCACGCTGTCGATGCAGGCGTCGGAGTTCATGGCCACAGGTCTCGCTGCATACACGGCGCTTGCCTCGATGGATCGCCATGCCGCGCCCACAGCACGCGCAGGGGCGCTTCGACTTGCCACTCATGCAGCCTCCCTTAGCCACGGCCAAGTACGCTCCATGAGTCGGGCGTGTTTGGGGTGACTGTCCCTGTAGGTTCGGTATTCCGTCAGGATGCTTTCACGCTCTTGGTGACGCTTTGCTTCTTGCTCTTCCGGAGTCAGGACAGGCGGTGTTCTTTTAACGGGTTGCTTTTGAGCGAGTTGCTTTATAGGGGTGCCAGATTCGGCACCTTGTTCGTGCTGTCCCTTGGCACCTTTCGCGTCGTCAGTTGGCACCTGATTCGCGTCAATGGGTGCCAAAACTGGCACACGTCCCGGGGATTCCAGATTGAGCACGTAGACGTTTGATCGGCCGTTCTTCTCGATCTCGACATAGCAGGTGTTCTGCAGCGTCGCGATCGACCGGAGGACGGTTCGCCTCCCCTGCTTCGTCATGCGCATGAGGCGCTCCAGGCTGGGCCAGGCGGCGAAGTCCTCCCTGTGGTTGGCGTGTTGCTCGATTGCGCTGAGAACGCGCAGATCGGCTCGCGAGAGGCGCTTGTCACCAATGGCCGTGCGCAGTAGTTCATGGCGGGCGACGATGCGTGTCCGATCATTCGCTGCCATCCCCGCACTCCCCGCGAATGAGTGAGGCGCGAAGCATGGACACGATCTGCCTTGCGCCCTCGAGCTGCACGAGCATCAGGTCGCAACGGTCGGGAGTGGCGTCCCTCGCGAGCTCCGAAAGCTGTGCGGCTGTCCGATCGCCGTCCGGGAGGTAACGGGTGATCTCGTCGGTGCTCGGGTCATGTGCGGCCGCTGCGCGCGCCGCCAGCGTGTCGGGCGTCATTGCACACGTACCGTGCGCTGGGCCTTCAGATAGGCTTCGACGTCTTCCGCGAGATAGAAGATGCGTCCGCCCTCCACGCTTCTGCCCCAAGCTGGGCCGATTCGAAGGCGGCGCCAGCGCGCGAGCGTCTTGAGCGAGCAGTTCAATTCTCGCGCCAATTCGGCGGGCGTTAGTTTGGGGACTAGTTGCTGTTGCTGGTGCATGGCTTGGCACCCGTTGGTAGGTGCCGAGCATGTTCTGGCCTGATCCGTCCCGACTAAAGCCGGGTATTACTCGGGAAGCCGCGGATCCACTTTCATTTGTTGGTAGATGTTCAAGATGGTCTTCGCATCGAGGCCTGGAAATATTCCGCTGCGCTCAAGTTCGGCTGCTGCGTCGGACTCTGTCAGTCTGAAGTCAGGTTCGCTAAATATCCCTTGCCTGATTGGTGCGTACGCCTCGATTGGATCGCCCACGAGAAAACGCATCTCGAAATCGATCTCAAAATCGCGGTCAATGTAAACCCATCGCTGGTTGCCACGTGTGCGCTTGCGCAGCATCGCCTTCTCTACATCTCGGCCCCTGAGCACCCGCAGGAGCATGCGCGCGAGAATTCTTCGAGCTACGGGTGTTAACTCTTTTCGTTCGCCGAGCCCTAGGAGCTGACCGATCAGCTGGCGATACAGGAAGTTTGACGCCCAAAGATTGCCTGCCTGAGCGTGGCGCGCGTAGCTCAACAGGTTCTCGTCATCCGTTGGCGCCATGTCCATGCGCCGCTCCTCACGCACCGGCATTTGCTCGCGATTCGTAAGCCAATCCTGTATCTCGCGCCGAAGCGCTTCGGTCATCAAGCTTTTCTGCTCCGGCAGTTGCGCGGCGCGTCGACCAGGGCGCGACCGCTGACCGCGCCCGTTCCCTTTCCCTGCGTTGGCCGTCATGTCGGTTGACGAATCGACGCTTGGATATCAGCCATTGCCACGCGCGGAGTCTCCGCACGACAAGATTCACGAATCGCGTCGACGACCTGGAGCAGGAAGTAGTGCACGGCGAACTCCTCACGCGCAGGTTCAGCGTCCGCAAGTTCCCATGCGCGATCTGAGAGAAACGAGAGCAAGTGGCTTGCGAATCGCTCCGCGTCCTCGGTTGGGATCCCCGCGTTGATGCTGAAAAGTTCTCCGCCTTGAACGTGCCGCACGTTGAACGCAAGGTCGCGGGTGAGCATTGGAATGGCCATTCGAATCTCCTAGAAGAGGTTAGACCGCTTGGCCCGCGGCATGCCGCAGGGCTTCGGACGCTTCCATTGCAAATTCGCACAGCCAAGCCAACTGCCCGTCCATGCCTCCCACGATCGAGTCGTGCAGGAACCGACGCACACATTCTTCAAGGCACTGGGCCATTGAAACGGCCGTATCGACGTTGACACCGGCTTGAATGCAGAACAGGTCCATCCCCTCAGCGGGGATGGCCGAGAAGGTATGAGCAAAAGTTACACTTTCGGATGCCATGATCGTTCTCCAGTGGAACGGTTGTGGAAGTCGGCCGGGACGTGTCGCCCACGCCCGGCCGGCGCTTTATCCGGATCGTTTCCGGAATTGGGTGACGTTGCTAGCCTTGCCCTTCGGCTCGAGCATTGATCGGAGCCTGCGAAGCGCTAGGCGCTTCTCGTCGTCGTAGTGGTGAGCGTTGTAGTTGCGCGCCTGAACCCCGCCGAGACCGTGTGAGAGGAGACGCGCGAGGACTTCGTCGGGCACGCCCTTCGCGGCAAGACGCGTCTCGACGGTCTTACGGATCACGCCTGGCGAAAACGGTCGATCGATCTCCTTCGCCGCAAGCATCGCGTCTGCAACCGCGCGCATGGCCGCTCGGACCGTCGTGTAGACGGCACCGTCCTTGCCCGCGGAGATCGTGAAGAGATGGTCGCCTGCGTCGCCGCGCATCGCATCGAGCGCCTTCTGAGCGTCTGGGATTAGGGGTACGACGTGCGCATATGCGTGCGATCGCCGGCCCTTCGTGTCGTGCAGCGTGACTGTCTTCTGATCGGCGTCGTAATCGGACGCGGCGAGGCGTGACAGCTGGTCTACACGTTGACCACCGGTCAGCAAGTGGAACCGCAGGGCAGCCCCGGTGCTCGATGTGTCCGCATGGATGCGACGCCAGTACGCGGCAAGCTGAGCCTCGGTCAGCGCCCACTTCCGCTCTGCCGCCGCCTGGTGCGCGCGTGCCGCGGCTTCCTTGGGGCGGGTGACGTCCAGATCCTGCAGCGGATTCACGGCGATCCTGAAGCCGCTGAAGGCGAACATGCCGGCGTCGTTTCTCGCCTTCCTGGCAGCCGTGTACGCGGCACGCAGGTACGCCCGCAGCTTCTCCGCCTCGCGCAGCTTCCCGGCCTTGGTGAGGTCGTGGAAGAGCGGCATGACGTCGTCGACGGTGATGGCATCGGCCGCCGCCGCCGCGAGCCGTGGCCGCCCCTTGATCACGTGTCGGTTCACCGCGGCGTTGACCTCCTTCCAGCTTGGCTTGCCCGCGGCCTTCAGGTGGTCGGCGTACGCCTGCAGGAGTCCGCCCAACGTCGCTGAGCGCCTCGCAGCGGCATCCTCCGCACGTTGGCGCTCCTGCTTCGCATCGAGCCATGGATCGCCGCCCATTTCGACTTGGGCGCGCTTCTGCTTCGCTTCCTTGCGTGCGGCCGAGAGCGACAAGCTCGGGGCCGGTCCGTACTTCCCCAGCACCATGCGGCGTTCGCGACCGGTCTGCTTCGCGACGTAGACCAGAAGGAAGGTCTTGGTCCCGGAGCGAGTCGTCTGGATCGCGAATCCCGGAATGTCGCCCGTCGCGTCGTAGTCGATGCGGTGCACACCCGCGGGGGGTGGCAGCGCGTCGATCGCGTTCGTCGTGAAGTGGACCTTCGCCATATCCCCATTCCGAAATTGTCCGGCCGTTGTCCGGCAGATCATGTATCGGCTTTGAGTCCCTGTGTACCCCTGTGTCCCCGTGCGGTCAAGAGAAAATAAGGCTTTTTCCGGCGAACGGCGCCGGACACGGCTCTATGGCGCGACCAGGCTCAGGACGCTTTCAGGGATTGAAAATCCCCGTGTCGGGGGTTCGATTCCCTCCCCGGCCACCACCTAATGCAGCAGAATCAAGCACATTTTAAGATTCTTGCTTAGGTGTATGTGGCAACGGTTCGGAGCAATTCCGCCGGTTTTTCCGACATGATTACACCGAAATTACACCGGTTCGAAGGCCCGCCGAGCGCGGGCCGTTTCGTGTCTACAAGATGCTTGTAAATCCTGGACGTATGGTCGGCCGCGTAGACCGGCCCAGTCCAAGCTGCGGCACCAAACGGTGATTGCGCCGCGGGTATCGGCGGAAGGCTCTTCGTAGGCGGTGGCGCAGTCGTCACAAGCGCGATGCCCTATTCGTGAGAGTGTGCACTGGCATCGCGGCCCGCGTTTGGCGCCGCTGACCTTGGGCCTCCGTTCAGCTCCTAGATTGGAGCGCCCCTGGCGACCTTCGAAATGCAATGAGATGCGCCGTAGAGACCGCGCACCGACTTGGGTCACAGCTCTGCCGTGTTGGACTTCGGCGCATTGGCGCGGGAATCCAAAGGCAGGCCAACGCGGTCAAAGTGACTGTTGGCGGCAAATGAGCGTCACGCAACGCCCATGCTCCAGCGCGCAATCTCCGGCGATGACGATATGCATAAAAGACGTCAACCGGCAGAGACTCGCCAAAGCGATTTTCGAAGGCTGCTTGCTGCGGGCGAAACTGAGACTGATTGCGGTGGAAGGCCACCAAGCGATTGCCGAAAGCGAGGTATTGCGAGCTGGATGCTTTAGCTGCTCCTTCCATCGACTAGGTCACGCGCAGCGAAGCGGCAGTTATGAGAGAGTGTCACCGCATCGCGTGCGCGCCATTGGCGCCGCTGACCTGGAGCCTCCGTGCAGCTCGAGCGCCGAGGCCAACATGAACACTTCAACCGCCCCTTGGTTACGGGAGGCGGAAGTTCGTGCGTTCGCGCGAGCGCTCCGCATCGTCTTTAAATCCGACTCATGGGAATACGTGTGCGAGCATGCCGCTGAGGCGTGGTCGACGGGTAGCGCAGTCCCGTGGGGCGAGGTCGCCGCGGAAGTTCAAGTTGAGTGGACGAAAGCTGCCCCCCCGTGACACGTTGCAGTCCTCCTACGTGTTTCCCCGCCCTTTGCGTCTAAGCCCTACGCCCCCAGGAAGATCAAGCTCCCATGACGAAAGCTACCAACAGCACCGGGCATCTTTTCGCTGGAAAGAGTTCAAATAAAAACGCTCGGGATCGCACGAGCGAGAGCATCGCTGCGGACATCGTGGCCTTCCAGCTCGCAGGAGGCTCAATCGAGGAGCTTGGAACTACTCGCACCCTCAAACACATTCCGGCGGCGAAAGTTGTTACGCCCGCTCCAATTCGTTCTCTCTCCAAGGCGAAATCAGCGCAATCATCTTCTTAATCCCTGCGGGGTAACGCCAATGGACCGTGCCAAATTCTTTGAGCTAGGCGAGTTCTATCTTCGGCTAGAACACATCTCTTTGGTCAGTCCGTTATTGGGGAGTCGCGGCGGCTTCGGTTTTTCGGTAGTGCTTCTGGGGAATCACACCCACACCTTCGCCTTCAGCTCCCACGAAGAGGCTAAGAGTGCGCATGCGCGCTTGGTTGATGCGATCGAGACTGGGTAGTTCGCCCTCGCTCAGTCACGAAGTGACCGCTTTCGTCCCCAACGTGATTGCCTGGCATGGCCGCTGTATTGGGCCATCCATTACGCGTTCTTCGCATCTGAACCACTAGGTTGGAGCGTCGAAAACGGAGGCCGCCATGACGCATCACACTGCTCAGCACCGTTCAAAAGGGATGAACGACTGCATCCAGAATTGCACCGATTGCCACGCGGTGTGCATCGAGGCGATTGCGCATTGCCTGAGCATGGGTGGCAAACACGCAGAGGAAGAGCACATTTCCCTTCTGCAGACCTGCGCTGACATCTGCCGCACCAGTGCGGATGCAATGCTTCGGGGATCGCATGTTCACGGCTTCATTTGCGGCGCGTGCTCGGCGGTGTGTTCTGCTTGCGCTGATGCGTGCGCCGCAATGGCGGACGATGCGGAGATGGTTCGGTGTGCTGAGGCTTGCCGCCAATGCGCAAGGAGTTGTGAGGAGATGTCGCGAGGGATGTAACCGTTGGCGTTTCGCCATCTTCTGACGAAAACTACGCAGCTTTGCGCGCGACATTGGGGACATCTGCGGTCTCGCTGGAGCCCGCGGAGTTTGGGCGAGTGAGCGCGTCGAATTGTTCTTCCAGAAGCGGAACGGCGCGATCCTCGGCGTCGGCAGGGCGCTCACGAATCGACACGGTGTCGCTGATCCGGCCGTGGTCGCTGTTCTTCTGCGTGTGGTGGCGCGAACGACGCATCGCCCGCGTGCGTCGCAGGTGCTCCAGCAACTCCTTCTTCAGCGCGCCACGCGACTGGATGAAGAGCGTGCGGTAGATCGTTTCGTGGGACACCTGGCTGGTCGCATCGTCGGGAAAGGTACGCATCAGCCAACCTGCGATCTGCTGCGGCGACCAGCGCTGTTGCAGCTTGTCCGCCACCCGTTCCGCCAGCGTGGGATGCAACGCCAGCTTACAAGTCTTCGGCCGATGTGCCCGGTCCCAGGCCGCCTGGTCGGCACGGCTTGCGCGATAGCGTTCGGCGCCACCGTTGCGTCGGATCTCCCGGCTGATCGTCGACGGTGATCGACCAAGCTTCGCCGCAATCGAACGAATGGATTGCCCGACCACCAGCGCCCGCGAGACGTCTTCGCGTTCGGCCAGGCTCAATGCTCGAACCGATCGACGTCGCGCCGGCGGTCGAATGCCGCCGGACTCGGCGAGGACCCCGCGCACCGAGGTGTGGTGCCGATCAAAGAGCCGGGCAATCTGGTGCAGCGACTCGCCCTTCGCCCAGCGATCCCACATCAGGCCCTTCTGGGCGTCGGTGTAGCGGATCCGGGTCCTTTGCTTCAATCGCAACACTCCTGCTGCCTTGGCAGCTAGTCTTGTGTTGCATTGATCGTATGAAACCGCCGCCGAAAGCAGACATGAGTCGCACCCAACCGACGACTGAGGGGGCTGGAGCCGCCGGCAACACTTCCAGTCACCATTCGACTGCCTGTATCCCTCCATCTCGCTTCCGCAGCGCAACAAATTGGCCCTCGTCGCCGTGAGCCACTGAGTGCGGGGTTAAAAACGGGGCTCGACAGGAGTAGCGGCCACGGACAGACCGCACAAATTTCGCGTTGTGTGTTACGCGTCACGGAGCGTCCGAGTCGCCACCCATAGGCGACGCCTAGCCACCGATCGTCACCTGCGCTCATGTGACGTTGCCCGCCGCCATCAACGACGGTGGCGTTACCTCAAGGATGACTTATGACCAAGGTAGTGATTGGGGCACTCTTGGGTTTGCTCGCGGGTTTCGCATCCACACCTGCCAATGCAGTGCGTTGCATGGACTGTGGTACATCTTCCGAAATGTCGTGCCGGCCTGTCAGCATCACCACGCAGCTTGCGAACGGCCCGGTGACCGAAACCAATACGTACTGCGAGATGATGTACTACGACACGGGATCGAGCTTGTACACGCCTTCGACGTTCTTCGACTTCTGGGACAACTCGTACGCGGGCGGTGGCGGTTGGCGCTTCTACAACTCCGGCAAGGTTTACAACAACCCATCTAATCCGAACCGGGCAAATTGCACCAGCCCGCAGAACGATCGATGGGCCCATGCGGAATGGGAGATTCGGGCGCATCAGCTCATGGGCAACGTGTACAAGTTCAAGGCCGGGGATGTCGTCACCGTCACATACGACGACGGTGGCACGGAGAAATGGGTGGTGTTTTCTACCCAGTCAACGATGATGCTTGTCGATATCCCTGTGCACATGTCCCGTAGCTGCCAAGGTTGACCGATGAAGCCGATGATCGCGTGGTTCACTGTGGTGGTTGCGCTCGCGGGCGCAATGGTGTGGTGGCTTTCCATCGACCGCGGCGGTGCTCCGAGGGGAGGTATGTCCGTCACCCGAACGGCACCGAGCGACGTCGGCAAGCAGCCCGCGCGCGTGCCTTCGGGTGCGCGCGCGGTCTCCACGATCGCCCAGCCGGGGTTGCCGGCAATCCAACTCGCAGGGGGCGGACTACGCCTTCAGCACGAACTTGAGCAGGCGATGGCGCGTCTGGGCCCCGAGGATCCCGTATTCGAGAGCGCGGTCGGGGTGGCTGGCGCGGCGTGCGCCGAAATTGAGAATGTGTCCGCCGGTGCCAAAAAGGACCCGGAACGCGCGTGGGCGGTGTCATACATGGAAAACTCGTGCCAGGGCTTCGATCCCGCCGTGCTGGTGCCCACCAGCAAGGACCATCCGGCCGACTGGTATCTGTGGAAAGGCACCGATGAACAGGCACTAGCCAAGGCCAAGGCGGATTTGGGGCGTACTGACAGCATGCCGATCGTTGCCAGCGCGGCCACACTTCTAGTGGAGCGCGGGATGCTGCCTGGTCAGACGGAACTGCGCCTCTCCCGGGAACAAGCCTTTACCGCCGCGCTCGCTGCAGCAAAGCTTCGCACGTGCAACGCAATCGGTGCGTGCGGGGCAAATTCACTGTTGACTGCCTCTGCATGTGCGCAAGTGGGGTGCCGGTATGGCACGACCTATCGTGATGCTTTGCGACGCCAACTCAGCGCGCCAGAGTTCGAGGCCGCGCTCGCACTGGAGCAATCCCTTGCCGATTACACAGCGCCATAATTCAGCGAGATCGGCAATGCAGTTTTACATCGAGGGAATCGAGCGCGTCTTGGTCGTCAAGACGTCCAGCGCGCGCTGCTGACAAATGTCCGCTTTTGGCCGATAGCGGACATTAGCCTGGTGACCGCTTTCGACCCAAAGCGGACACTCAGCGCGACCCTCCTTCATTAGGCTCGCTTGGCGCGCGCTTCTTGAGCGCGTCCGGTTTCCCGAACCGATTCGTTCGCGATTAGGTGAAAGAAAAACGAAACCCCGCGCAGGGCGGGGTTTCGAGGATCGGAGCGAACGCGATATTGCCCTCGCGCGTAGCTGGCGTCGCCAACTACGTCGGTCAAGTAGACCCCCTGTACGAGCCGCAGCCAGTTGATCCTAGGCGAAATCTTGCCCGACGGAATTTACGCTCGGCAAGCCCTAGATGCTGGCGTGTAAGCAGATTCGCGAGGCTCCTGGCCGCATTGTGCGCCGCAACAAATATGCCTGAATTTTTCCTGAGAACGCTCATCGCCGATGGCTTGAAACTAGCAGAGGAATTGGTATTTTCCCGCGCGACGGAACCCCCGTCGCCACCAGGATCAACACAGGAAAATCCGGAGACTTGCCATGAACATGGTCCGTCAGACTGACTGGCCCACGGGCCTCAACTTGCGTAATGAACTTCGCCGCGTCGTCGACCGCATGTTCGAAGGCGGCAGGTTCGAACAAGACGCTTCCGACGATAGCTCCATCGTCACCAGCCAATGGACGCCACGCGTGGACGTCCTCGAAGAGCCCGAGCGATTCGTCCTGCTCGCCGACTTGCCGGGCATGGAGCCTGCCGACATCGAAGTCTCGATGGACGACGGCATCCTCACCATCAAGGGTGAGCGCAAAAGCGAGACTGCATCGCGCACCAATCGCTTCTCGCGCATCGAGCGCAGCTACGGGGTCTTCCATCGGCGATTCGCCTTGCCTGGCAGCGCCGATGCCCAGGGCATTTCGGCGCAGGGCCGCAATGGCGTGCTGGAAGTGTCCATCCCGAAGCGACCCGAAACGACCCCCCGCCGCATCCAGGTGAACCACCTGGGTGGCCGCGCGCTGGAGGATCAAACCTCCAGGCAGTGAACGTTTCTCCGGCCGGCTCACGTTGGGTGGGCCGGCCGCTATACCGGGTGGATGCCATGGATACAAGGGAGCTCCTCTCCGATGCCGCCGAGGTCGCGTCCTTCGCCACGTTCCTGCAGAAACTCTGCCGGGGCTTGCGCTGGAACGAGGTGGAGCCACGAGCCCGCCAGGCATGGACCGAGCGCTCACCCCTCCGGGAACGTCTGCCCTGGGAACACGTGCGCGACTTCGTCCGCGAAACGTGGCTCCTGCATTGAGGTTCGACGACCAAAATTGCATTCGATCGGTGGTGCCATGTCGTACTACAAGACCATGCCAAACACAGCCGAGACCCACTTGCTGACGGCGATCATCCGCACAGCCAGGGAGGAATGCGCGCACGCGACGTGGGAAGAATTGGAGCCCGTGCTCGCCGAAGCATGGGAGGATCTGCGCGGAGCCGACGAGCCACCGTGGGATCTCGTTGTAGACGAGATTCAGAAGGCCTCCCTCGCGACAGCGACGAGCGAGTCCAATTGACCACCGCCCGGAGAGCGGGACATGGAAACCTTGCGCGACGAGCTTGCGATTATTCAAGCCCAAGTGGCGGTGCAGAACCTGGTGTTGCAGAGCCTGGTGCACAGTCACCCTCAACCAGACCTGCTGCTGCAGCAATGGCGCAGACTTCGCGCCGACCGCGTCGCGCAGTCGTATGCCCTACCTGCCGACGCAAGATCGAGCGACTGGCTCTCGCAACACATGCAGGTGTTCGCGGAGGACTGGACTGCGGAACTAGTCGAAGTGATCGCGCCGCGCGGGGCGGACCACCTTGGCGGAGAGGCAACGTTTCCGGATCATCTGGGCTCTCGACTCCCGCGACCCCACGTGACCCCCTGCGAGCACGGGAAAGATTAAGTCTCGCGCGTGATTTTGTTGAACTCTCAAGGAGACGCGAGTAGGCCGGCCTAATGTCCGCGTTTGGCCGAAAGCGGACATGGACACAGCCTGACCACTGAGGGTGGGAGTCGGGCGTCCCCAGTGCTATTTCAGGTACTTCGTATCAGTCGGCCCGTAGCCAGTAATCAACAGAACGGCCCCGTCCGAACCCGTTCTCGCAAAATGCGGATCCCCCGCAGGCTCGGTATAGAAGCTCCCGGCCGGCAGCTTGCGTACGGCCTCGGGGACGCTCTTCTTGCCATAGCCGAAGTACCACGTTCCGCTGACGACCGTCGCGGTGCGTGCGTCTTTGTGCGTATGCGCCTGGATCACCGTGTCCGGTGCCACGCGCAATTGAATCGAATACAGGCCCGCCTTCGCAGGGTCGCCGTAAAGCACGGTGGTCGTCACTGCAGGCAAGCCTGAAGTACCGGCGCCGCCCGAGGAACTGGCGAGGCGATCGATCTCCTCCGGCGAGAGGCGGCGTTGCAACGCGGCGTCCGACGCCGACAGCGAACCGGTCGCAAGGATCAGCAAGGCAAGGACAGTCTTGATCGGGAACATCGCATGCACCTCATTTGCGCAAGTACGCTTCAATGATCCGAACGGCCTGATCCGTTTGTTCTTCCATGATCCAGTGTCCGGAGTCGGTGATCACGGCGCCATCGACGTGATTGGCGACGGATTCGACTTCGGTCTTCATCGAAGCACCGTAGGAGTGATCCCCGCCGATCGCCAACACGGGCAGTTGCAGCTTGCCCACCTTCGCGAACAGCGCTTGGTTGTCCTTGGCGTCCTGCGCGAACGCGCCGAACTGGCCGCTCGTTGCGTTGTGGATCGCGCCCGGGCGCGCATAGAGTTCGGCGTAGTGGTTGCGAGTTTGTTCGTCGATGCCGGCAGGGTTGGCCGATAGCTCGTTGTAGAAGCGATCGAGCAGGATGCGTTCGCGGCCTGCCACGAGGCGCTCGACATCCGGTCCGCGGAAGTTGAAATGCCACACACGTGGATTGAGAAGTTGTTTCTCCCACGTGCCGAGGCCCGGGAGGGGGGCATCCATAACGACCCAGCTCGTCACGCGCTCCGGAAACTGTGCAATCAGCGCGTAGCCCACCATGTTGCCGATGTCGTGCGTCACCAGTTGCACCTTGTCGACCTTTAGCGCGTCGAGGATCCCCGCAAGGTCGCGCGCCTGCGCGGTTTTTTCGTAACCACCTTCGGGGTGGGACGACAGCCCCATGCCACGCAAGTCGGGAATGATCACCGTGTGGTCCTTCACGAGTCGCTCGGCGAGTGGCTGCCACATATCGCCGGTATCGCCGAAGCCGTGCAGCAACAACACTGCAGGGCCCTTGCCGCCGACGCGCACGTGCTGCGTGCCGCCGCTGACCGCCATCTCGGAGGCGTGGAACGCCGCGGAGTAGGAATGGACTTCCGCGTTCGCCGCGCCGATCCCGAAGAGTAAAGCGAGCGAAGCGGGCAGCAGGGTCCTACGGAAGAAGTTCAGACGGGCCATGACGTCCTCGAAGAGTCGGTGGTTGTTGGGAAAACGCCGGAAAGGACCCGGCGCGGTCAGTGCGGCCGGGCCTTCTGTCGGCGGGTGGCTCAGGTGCGCGTGATAGACACACCGCCGTCGACGAGCATCGCCGTGCCGGTGACAAAGGACGCGTCGTCCGACGCCAGGTACGCGACCGACTTCGCCATTTCCTCGGGCGTCGCCACGCGCTTGAGCGCATGAAGCTGAGTGATAAACGCCTGCGACTCGGCGGTATCGTTCATGTCCTGATACATCGCCGTGTCGACGGCGCCGGGAAGGATTGCATTGACGCGAATGCCCTCCGGTCCGAACTCGGCCGCGAGCGCCTGCGTCAGCCCGATCAGCCCGGACTTGCTCGCCGCATACGCCGCGACACCGGGGAACGCCGCCGTGTGGCCGACGAACGTCGAGGTAAAGATGACCGAACCTCCGCCATGCGTCTGCATCTGCGCGATCTGGTGTTTCGCGCCGAGGAATGCAGCGGTCAGGTTGACGGCGACGGCGTTGCTGAAGCCGGCCTCGCTGACGCCGGTGCTTGGGCCGGCTTCGCCGATCATACCGGCGTTGTTGAACGCCACGTCGAGGCGACCGTAACGCGCGATCGCCAGCGCGACGAGCGCCTTGGCGTAGTCCTCCGAGCGCACGTCGCCTGCAAGGGCGACGGCGTCGCCGCCGTCGGCGCGGATCTCGGCGACGAGGGATTGAAGCTCGGCATCGCGGCGCGCGCCGACGACGACCTTGGCGCCCTCGCGGGCGAATTGCTTGGCGGTGGCACGACCGATGCCAGAGCTTGCGCCGGTGACGATGGCGACTTTGTCCTGGAGACGCGACATGGGAATTTCCTGAGAACGGGGCGGGATTGCCTTGGAACGGCATGCTGCGCGCCGACCGTTCGCTTTCCGTGCCAAGATTTGCCCGGACTCGATCGATGGTGTCGAATATGTTGTCCACGGAAGAGCTTGCGCTGCTCGAAGCCATCCGGGAGACCGGCAGCCTTTCTCGCGCCGCCGCGCGGCTTGGCAAGGCGCCGTCGACCGTCTCGCATGCCGCGCGCACGCTGGAATCGCGCTTCGACGCGCTGTTGTTTGACCGCAAGGGCTACCGCCTTCGGCTGACGCCGGCGGGTCAATTGCTGGCGAACGAGTCGGCACGCCTACAGCAGGACGTCTCGCGACTGACGCGCCGCGTCAAGCAGGTCGCCAGTGGATGGGAAGACCGGCTCTGGATCGTCACCGACGAAGTGATCGAGTTCGAAACGCTGTTGCCTCTAATCGCGGCTTTCGATGCGCTCGGTTCGGGCGTCGGGTTGCGTATGACGCGTGAAGTGCTGTCGGGCACGTGGGACGCGTTGCAGGACGGCCGCGCTGATCTGGTGATCGGCGCCACCAACGAGCCGCCAGCGATTCCTGGACTGCAGTGGCGCGAGTTGGGCGTGATGGATTGGGCGTTCGCGGTGTCGCCGGAACACCCCCTCGCACGGATGCGCGAGCCGATCGAACGCCATGTGTTGGCGACGCATCGCGCGGTCGTCGTGGCCGACACCTCCCGACGTATCGATTCACGTGGTTACGGCGTCGTCGGCGGGCAGTCTGCGCTGGCGGTTCCGAGCATGCATGCGAAAGTGCTCGCCCAGCGTGCGGGTCTTGGTGTGGGCTGGGTGCCGCGCGAACGCGTGACGGCGCTGCTCGCTCGCGGGGAACTCATCGAGAAGCGCTTAGCCGATCCGCGGGAACCCAACGTGCTGTATGTCGGATGGCGGGGGGACCATGAAGGCCGTGCGCTCGCGTGGTGGCTGGAACGGTTAGCCGATCCGCGTCTGGCGGATCGGCTGGTGCGCGGATATGACATCGTCATGTGATCGACGTCCGGAAGGGCTGGAGTGACCGCTATCGACCCAAAGCGGACACACGGCCCCCCCGGATTTGCGGAGCGTCATTGCAGTCGACCGCCAAGGAGGGACGTAGCCCGCCTGCACAAAGCCGGCGACCCTGGCTACGCTGCTTGCGCCATGTCCGACAGACGGCGTACGTACCCGGCCACGTCTTGGGATCCACTGAAGAAGAATTGGCCGTCCAGCAGGTAAGCGGGAACGCTTTGCACCCCTGCAGACTTGATGGCGGCGTCGAGCGCGCGAACTTCGTCGTGGCCTTCGATCGATCGCGCGAGGGCACCGGGCGCCAGCCCGGCGGAAGTTGCGATTGCTCCGAGCACGGCCGCATCCCCGATGTCTTTGCCTTCGGAAAAATATGCAGCGAACAACGCATCGACGACACGCTCCTGGGCACTTGGGCCGCCCTCAGCGCGTGCCAGACGCACCAACGCATGAGCTGCCACTGTATTGGACGTCCGGCCTTGCAGGTCGTAGCGGAACGTCGCGCCGACGGAGCGGCCAGCTTCCACGGCGCGCGCGTCCATAGCAAGCGCATTTTCCCAACCAAACCGCATTGTGCGGAATTTCCTGCGATCCATGCCTTCGGTGGGCAGGGTGGGGTTGAGGAGGAACGGAATCCAGTCAACGTCGATTTGGAATCCTTGCCTTGCCAGGACCTCCAGTGCCAGGTCCAAGCTGCGCTTGCCGATGTAGCACCAGGGGCAGATCAGGTCAGCGACGACCTGCAGGTTCAATTTGCGAAATGTATTCATGGATGGACTCCGCTGCTGGGGCAACCCGCCGCGCGCACGGCACGGCGGGCGAACCGTTTCATCGCGTCAGTGACCTGCGCTCTGGCCGCCGTCGACATGCAGGATCTCGCCAGTGGTGAACCGCGCGGACTCCAGGAACATTACGGCCTGAACGACTTCGTCGATCTCGCCCAAGCGCCCGACCGGATGCAGCGCAGCCAGCCATTCGTGCGTTTCCGGCGCGTGCATCGGCGTCTTGATCACACCCAGCGACACCGCATTCGCGCGGATGTTGCGCTTGGCATATTCGATGGCCAGCGACTTGGTTGCCGCGTTCAAGCCCCCCTTGGTGAGCGAGGCAAGCACGGACGGCACGCCGTCGATCGCATGGTCGGTGAGGCTGGTGGTGATCGTGACCACGTTGCCCCCGCCCTGCCGTTCCATCTGCGCGATAGCGCGCTGCGTGATGTTGAAGAACCCGTCGAGGTTGACCGACAGGTTGGCTGCGTAATCCTCCGCGGTGAACTGCGTGAAGGGCTTTGCGGTGAAGATGCCGGCGTTGTTGACCAGCGTGTCGATGCGGCCGAACTTGGCGAGCGTCTCATCGACGATGCGCTGCGCGACGGCCGGATCGGCGATGTCGCCGGCGACGCTCAACACGTCGGGATCGTTGGACGGCGGGATCGAGCGCGAATTCGCAATAACTCGGTACCCGCGTGCACGGTAGGCCTGGACCAGGCCGGCGCCGATGCCCTGCGAGGCTCCAGTGACGATGGCGACTTTGGGAACATTGTTCATGGGGGGACTCCAGATTGGGGGAAGCCGGGTGTTTCCGACGGGCGCCAATCTGCGCGTGTCGAGCGCGAAGCGGAATCCACCGATTAAGGCAGACATTCTTCCGCGCGGCGGAAGAATCGGCCTACTGCGCGAGTTCCGTGAACGCGGCGCGCAGGCGTGGCGTGGCGAAGTCGACGAACGCGCGCACCTTCGGGACGGATAAGCGTCCGTAGGGCGCAACGAGATGCACGGGCACGTGCCTGGGCTCGACATTCGGGAGCACGATGCGCAACGCACCCTGCGCGATTTCCGGTGCCACGTGGTACGAGAGCAGTCGTGACACCCCATGTCCCTCGACGACCGAGGTGATCACGGCGCGCACGTTGTTCACCACCAGCCGCGGCGCGAATGTCACCGCACGCGGAAACGACGAGACTTCGGCCGGCGGAAAGCTCCACGAATCCAGTCCGGTATGCGGCGTGGTGATGATGGCGTGTTTCGCGAGATCGGCGATCTCTTCGATCGGATCGTGCGCATCGAGGTACGCCGGCGAGGCAATGACGATCCGGCGCACTTCGCCGATGGGCAGTGCGACCAACGAGGAATCCGCGAGTTGCGAAATGCGCAGCGCGAGGTCCATGCCTTCGTCCACCAGGTTCACCGCGCGCTCCAGCAGGTGCAGGCGGATGGCGACTTCGGGATGCGCGTCCATGAACGCATCGGCGATGGGCCGCAATACCTCCGCGCCCGCGAACACGGTGGACGTGATGGTCAACGTGCCGCGCGGGACAGAACGTTCGCCCGCGACCTGACGGTCGGCTTCTTCGAGTTCAGCGAGCACGCGGCGACAGGCTGCCGCGTAGCGTTCGCCCGCTTCGCTCAACCGATTCGACCGCGTGGTGCGATGCAGGAGCGGCACGCCGACGTGCGCTTCTAACGCGGCGATCGCGCGGCTCACCGCCGCCGCTGAACGTCCGGTCACGCGGCTCGCGCCGGCCAAGCTGCCCTCGTCCAGGGCGGCGATGAAGATCTTCATCGCTTCAATGCGATCCATCGCGATCCGTCCTTAGACAGGCGGAGACGTTGCGCTGACGAAGGCCAGTTCGCGTACGGAAGCCGCGTCGTGCTGATGGACGATGACGCTCACTGTGCCGGGAGAAGCACCGAGCATCCGTTCGGTCGCATCGACCAGATCGACGATCAGTTGCTTCTTGCGCGTATCATCGAGCGGCACCGAGACGTGGCACTGGATGAGTGGCATGGACGTGCGCCTTCAATCGGCCGGCGCGCCGAACTCGGGAAGGTGGCGTGCATTCTCCACCATGTTCACGCCGCAGTTTTCGTGCAGCACGACATGGATGTTCTCGCGCGGTTCCTCAGTGGCCTTGCTGACGACATCCAGGATCGCCGCGGCAAACGTCTTCTTCTGTTCGTCGGTGCGACCGATGCGCATGTCGACTGTCACGATGGCCATGGCGCCTCCCTATGTCAGCCACCCTTGCTAAGCCGCGCCTTCGATGACGCGAACATCGCGTTCGGCCGCACCAGCGAGGTGGACGAGCGTGGCCTGGTAGTCGGGATGCTCATACGCGGCGATGGCCTGTTGCAGGCTGTCGAACTCGACGATGACCAGACGTGTTGCCGTGCCTTGTTCGTAGGCTTTCGCCGGTTCGCCGCCCGCGAGGACACGCCCCCCGTTGGAAAGGATCGCTTCTGTCGCGGGTGCGACATAGCGTTCGACTGCGGCGGGATTGGAAATGGACTTCCACGCAATGACCCAATAACCCTTGGCCATCTTGCACTCCTACTCGATCCGCAAGGTCTGCTCCATCGAAAAACACTGGTCCCAGATGTAAACGTCGAACGCCGCCAATCGCGTCTGCCACTTGGGGGCCAGCGTGTTCACGCACTGCACGACGACGCGGTCGACGTAATTGTCGAACACGGCCCACGGGTTCTTCATGTCCGCGGCATCGACGCCTTCACCTGGCCGCGTCGACGCCAGCGCCTGGCCCGCCGCGTCCTTGAGGTCGTGGTAGAACGCGACCTGCGTGTCGACGTCTTCATGCGTGCCTGTCCGCTCGACATGGCCGCCGACGAACGTCTTCCAATCCATATTCGCGATTTCTTCGACCTGCGACATCGACCCGAGCACGTCCTGGGCGACGGCGAAGCGGCGCCATGGCATCCAGCCGGGGAAGACGGTGTCGACCACCATCAACACCTTCTGCTTCGGTGCGCTGATGAAAATATTGCCCGGCAAGTGACCCACGCCGTGGTATGACAAGTCGAGCACCTTGCCGCCGACGGTCAGTGTGTACTTGTCCTTGAACGCCACCGTCGGAATCGGGCGGTCCGGATCGTTGTCGCGCTTGAGCCGCCAAGCGGTCTCCTCCTGCGCGATGATGATCGGTGTTCCGCCCAGGCTGTGCGTGCCGCCGATGTGATCCTTGTGTGCGTGGCTATAGACGACGTGCGTCACCGGTTGGCTGGAGATCTCCTTGATCGCTTCGGGCAGGTGCGACGAAAACGTAGGCGGCGTATCGATGACGACGACGCCCTTGTCGTAAGCGAGCAGCATCGATTGGTAGATGTTGTCCGTCACCATGTACAGGCCGTCGCCGAGATCCTGCAGGCGATACCCCTTCTTTGGATCGACCGGTGGTCCTTTCGCCGCCGTGGGCACGTCAAGGTACTTGCCGATGCGCACGCCGATCGGGGCGATCTCCGGCATGTTGGCGTACGGTTGCCTGGATTGTGCCCCGGGTTTGTCCTGCGAACGTGCGGCGCTCGCTGCGCAGATCAAGCTGGCCATCAAGAAAAAAACGAGTGTACGCATAGCGACATCCTCAGGCGCTGCTGCCAAGCGGCGAACTGGCCGCGCTGTAGTGCTTCTTGAAGAGTGAGGTTCGAGCACGCCTTGTCCGCGGCCAAATATCTCGGCGCGTGGGAAGGTGACGCGCTAAAGGCCGTAGCAATGCGTTCTCGATGGGTGAACGCAGCACGGAGGGCGAAACAATCGCAACGAACGTACCAAATGGAGTAGTCGACGCCCATCACCGTAACGGGTGCGCCACAACTTGCGCATATTTCGCGCGAAATTGACTTACGTGCGCGTCTCTTCGCAGATTCGGATGGATGACTCGTGTTGTGCGGCAGTGACGCAGGAGTTGCTTATGAAAATCGCAAGCGGGCGCACGAAGTTCGCCGTAGCGGGATTGGTGCTCGTGGCTGTCGCGGCCAACGCTGCCATTTCCGTGCGGGACAAGTACACGGTGAAAGTCCAAGGCGGACTTGCCATCTCGGAGTTCAAAGGATATGAGTCATGGGAGGCAATCAACATCAGCCACAGTGGCCCACTCATGGCTGTGATACTCGGCAACAAGACGATGATCGACGCATATAAAGCGGGAATACCCGAGAATGGAAGGCCGTTCCCCGACGGCGCCAGGATGGCGAAGATCCATTACACGGCTTCGAAGAACGAAGCGGCACCTGGTCAACCACTCGTGGGCGGTGCCCTGCATGACGTCGACTTCATGGTGAAAGACAGCAAGCGATTCGCAGACGGGAATGGATGGGGCTACGCCGCCTTCAAGTACGATCCCGCGTCGGACACCTTCAAACCACTATCCACGTCAGACACCCCCCCCCAGGGGAATGATGCGAAATGTGGTGTTGCATGCCATACGGCTGCAAAAGATCGCGACTATGTGTTCACGAATTATGGCCGCAGGTGAGACTGTTCGCCTGCTTTGATCTGCCGTTTCTCCTTTGTCGACCTGATGCGGTGAGCGCTTTGGCGCGCCCACCAGCGTCGCGACCCTGCATAGAACGCCATGTTGTTAGCGGCCATCCCAGCCGCCGACTTACCCAAAGGAAGCTCCGATGACGCGTCCTCTCGAAAAAATCATCTACACAGCGCACACCCATACTACCGGTGGACGCCACGAGGGCGTTGCCAAGTCCGACGACAGTCAGCTCGAAGTTGCCTTCAGCACGCCGGGCTCGGGCAAGCCGGGCACCAATCCGGAACAGTTGTTCGCCGCGGGGTGGTCCGCGTGTTTCATTGGAGCATTGGGTAGCGCTGCGCAGTCGCTGAAGATGCGGCTTCCCAAGGAAACCTCAGTCGATGCCGCGATCACGCTCGGAAAGACCAGCGAAGACAAGTATCAACTCTCTGCGAGGCTAAACGTCAACCTGCCGGGGTTGGACTCGGAGACCAAAAGCAAGCTGGTCGAGATGGCGCACCAGACCTGTCCGTACTCGCGCGCAACGCGCGGCGACATCGAAGTGGAAATAGTTGTTGCAGCCTGACCGATTGAAACCACCGCCGAAAGCGGACATCCATGGCCTCGCCCGGCGCAGGTATCTGCTCCCACCCGATTCGGAATTGTCCGAGCCTGAATGCGGATCCCCTACGTCGGCGAAAAGCTCAGTTGATATAGTTTTGATTCGGCAGCGCGCCGCGTTTCCGCAACACTGGACGGCCATGGATGCAATCTCGCTAGAAGAACTCGCCTTGCTCGAGGTGTTGAAAAGAATCTCGCAGCACGAGGCACTGACCGATGATGACTCCGTCGTTCGCGAGAGAATGATCGAGAGCGGTTTGGTGACTGAGAACGATGAAGGACTGGTACTGACATCGGCCGGGATCGAGATGTGCAAGTCGCTGCAGCATCGGGTTGCCGCCGACGCACAGGTGGCCAAGATCCTGCAGCAACGCGAGAACGGCGACGTCGAAGCCTCAGCGGGCTAGGGTCCGCTTTTGGCCGATTGCGGACATTCGCCCTCGAGTGATATCGACTCATCAGAAAGTGAGGCCCCGCCAATGGACGGGGCCTCTGCGGATCGGCGCGAGTGGAAGCTGGGGAGCGCGCGCGGGGCTGGCATTCCCCGGTGTTGCGGGTCGCATAGCGCCCAGTGCCAGTCATGATCCTGCTGCAATTTTGACCTCGCGGTCAGGGCCTTACAAG
>NZ_JAJGAK010000004.1:96080-293959 GCF_020866925.1 Noviluteimonas lactosilytica | reverse complement strand
GCACAAGTCACCTGCGCACACTGTCAAAGATCTGCGGAACCGGCCTCAGCGCCTTGTCCCTTTCCCCGTCGCACCGAAGTGCCCGAGGGAGCCGCACATAATACAGCCCTTCTTCGATCCGTCAACACCTCGTGAGAGGTTTTTTTCGGGTCGTCGGGGCCGGTGAAGCGGGCACCCGACGAAGGGGCGCGCATTGTGCATAACGCCGCGAAGCTTGGGAAGGGGGTCCGTGCAAGACAACATGAATGCTTGACGGCGGCGGCGGGCGTCCCGGATGTTCAACGCCCCTCCCGGAGACCACGCCATGCGCCTTCCCATTCTCCTGACCGCCTCGCTGCTGCTCCTGGCCGGTTGCGCCAGTGCGAAGGGGCCGTGGGTCGAACTCAACGGCACGCGTTACAGCGTGGAAATCGCGGACGACGATGCGGAGCGCGCGCGCGGCCTGATGTTTCGCGACTCGCTCGAAAAGAACCACGGCATGCTCTTCATCCACGACGTCGAGGCGCCGCAGGCCTATTGGATGAAGAACACCCACATTCCGCTCGACATCCTTTACTTCGACGACGCGCGCCGCCTGGTATCGCAGCAGCGCGACGTCCCGCCTTGTTCGCTCGGCGACGGATGCCCGCCCTATCCGAGCACTGCGCCCGCGCGTTATGTCCTGGAGCTCAACGCCGGCGAAGCGGCCCGACTCGAACTGGAAACAGGCGCGGAACTCCGCTTCGGGCCCGGCGTCACGCAACGCTGACCCCGGCGGGCTTGCAACGCGCTCGACGCGGTTGCAGGCTTGCGCCATGCACCAGCGTTTCTCCCTGCCGGATTGGACCGACCTTGCCGGTGTCGACGATCGTGAGCTTCCGCTGCTCGGTACCGCGTTGCTGATCGCGCGCGACGAATATCCGCAGCTCGATGCCGACCTCTACGACACGATGCTGCAGAGCCACGTCGAACACCTGCGCGACCAGGTCGACTCCGTGGATCAGTGGCCGCAGAAGATGGCGGCGATCAACCGCCACCTGTTCGACGAGATCGGTTACTCGGGTGACAGCGAGCATTACTACGATCCGCGCAACAGCTATATCAACGAAGTTTTCGAGCGTCGCCTGGGCAATCCGATCTCGCTCGCGCTCGTGCAGATCGAAGTCGCGCGCCGCCTCGGCATTCCGCTCGACGGCGTGTCGTTTCCCGGCCATTTCCTCGTGCGCCTGCCGGTCGACGACGGCGTGCTGGTGATGGATCCGTTCAATCGCGGCCGTCCGCTCGACGAAGACGAACTGCGCCAGCGCGCACGCCCGCACCTCAACGGCGAAGCGCCCGACGATCGCGCGTTGTTCCAGATCCTCAATCCGGCGACGCATCGCGCGATCCTGATGCGCGTACTGCGCAACCTGCACGGCGTGTACGCCGAACGCGACGATTGGGAACGCGCCGCGCGCAGCGCCGATCGCCTCCTGCGCCTGCAACCGGACAACGCGGACGCATTGCGCGACCGCGGGCTCGCGTACCTCAAGATGGGTTACCAGCAAGGGGCGCGCAACGATCTCGCGCGCTACCTGCAACTCAACCCGGATGCACAGGACAGCGGCCCGCTGCGCGAGCGCCTGGTCGAACTCAGCAGCGGTTCGATGCGTACGAACTGACGCGCGGCACCAACCGGCACGCGGCACTTACCGGGACGCGCACCGCGTCAGACCTGCATCATCTCGAAGTCGTCCTTCGTCACGCCGCAATCCGGGCACGTCCACGTGTCGGGAATGTCTTCCCAGCGCGTGCCCGGGGCGATGCCTTCTTCCGGCAGGCCCTTCGACTCGTCGTAGATGAAGCCGCAAACGACGCACATCCAGGTGCGATAGGCGGTGGCGACGGCGTCGGTCATCGGAATCCGTAGAATGCGTGTTCGGTCGAAGCCGGCATTGTCCCACCGACGGGCCGCCTCCGGAAGCGCACGCCAGGAACCCGCATGCAGCCCGGTCTTTATCTCATCACGCCCGACGAGGCGGACATCGAACACCTGGTGTCGCGGGTGAAACCGCTGCTGCCGTTCGCCGAACTCCTGCAATACCGCAACAAGCAGGCCGATCCCGCGTTGCGCGCCGCGCAGGCCGTCGCGCTCGCGCCGTTGTGCCGCGCGGCGGGCGTCCCGTTCATCGTGAACGACGATCCGCGACTCGCGTTCGACGTGAAGGCGAGCGGAGTGCACCTCGGCGAGCACGACGGCTCCGTCGCCGCGGCGCGCGCGATCCTGGGCCCCGACGCGATCGTCGGCGTCTCCTGCTACGACGACCTCGAACGCGCCCGCAAGGCGGCCGACGAGGACGCCGATTACATCGCGTTCGGCGCCTTCTTCCCTTCCGCGACCAAGCCCAACGCACGCCGCGCAACGCCCGCGCTGCTCGGCGCCGCCGGCGCGCTCGGCCTGCCGATGGTGGCGATCGGCGGCATCACGGTCGACAATGCGCGTCCCCTGCTGGAAGCCGGCGCGGATCTGCTGGCGGTGGTCGGAGGCGTGTTCGACGCGCCCGATCCCGTCGTCGCCGCGCGCGAATTCCAAGCGTTGTTCAAATCTTCGAGGCCCTGATGGACACCCGCCGTTCGCAAGCTCTCTTCGCCCGCGCCCAGTCGCTGATGCCCGGTGGCGTGAATTCGCCGGTGCGCGCGTTCAAGTCGGTGGGCGGCGAGCCGTTCTTCGTGCAGCGCGCCGAAGGCGCGTATCTCGAAGACGTCGACGGCAACCGCTACATCGATTACGTCGGTTCGTGGGGCCCGATGATCGTCGGCCACAACCATCCCGACGTGCTCGCCGCGGTCATCGAAACCGCGCGCAACGGCCTGAGTTTCGGCACGCCGAATCCGCTCGAAGTGACGATGGCCGAAGCGATCTCGCGCATCGTGCCGAGCTGCGAGATGGTGCGCATGGTCAACTCCGGCACCGAAGCCACGCTGTCGGCGATCCGCCTCGCACGCGGCGCAACGGGTCGCGCGCGCATCGTGAAGTTCGAAGGCTGCTACCACGGCCACGGCGACAGTTTCCTGGTGAAGGCCGGCAGCGGCGCGCTCACGTTCGGCGTGCCGACGTCGCCCGGCGTGCCGAAGGCGCTCGCCGACCTCACGCTCACGCTGCCGTACAACGATTTCGACGCCGCGACCGCGCTGTTCGACGAAACCGGCGACGACATCGCGGGCCTGATCATCGAACCGGTGGTCGGCAACGCGAACTGCCTGCCGCCGCGCGAAGGCTACCTGCAGCACCTGCGCGAGTTGTGCACGCGCCACGGCGCACTGCTGATCTTCGACGAAGTGATGACCGGCTTCCGCGTCGCGCTCGGCGGCGCGCAGCAGCGTTACGGCGTGACGCCCGACCTGAGCACGTTCGGCAAGATCATCGGCGGCGGCATGCCGGTCGGCGCCTACGGCGGTCGCGCGGAACTGATGCGGCAGATCGCACCCTCGGGCCCGATCTACCAGGCCGGCACGCTGAGCGGCAATCCGGTGGCGATGGCCGCGGGCCTGAAGATGCTCGACCTCATCCAGGCACCGGGCTTCCACGATGCGCTGGAAGCGAAGACGCACGCGCTGTGCGACGGCCTCGAAGCCGCTGCGCGCGACGCGGGCATTGCATTCACGACCACGCGCGTCGGCGCGATGTTCGGCTTGTTCTTCAGCAGCGAATACGTCGACACGTATGCGCAGGCCGTCGCGTGCGATACCGCCGCGTTCAACCGTTTCTTCCACGCGATGCTCGACCGCGGCGTGTATCTCGCGCCGTCGGCGTTCGAAGCGGGCTTCATGTCGAGCGCGCACGACGACACCGCGATCGCCGCCACCATCGACGCCGCGCGCGCCGCGTTCAAGGCCTTGTGATCTCGCACCCGCCGTCGCTGGTGCTGTTCGACCTCGACGGCGTGCTCGTGTCGTATTCCCACAGGATCCGCGTGGAAACGCTGGGCGCGGCGATCGGCCGCGACCCGGACGTCGTGTTCTCCGCGCTGTTCGACGACGGGCTCGAAAGCCGCTACGACGCCGGCCTGCTCACGAACGCGCAATACATGCAGGCGCTGTCCGATGTCCTCGGCTGCACCATCGACACACCGAACTGGCTCGCCGCGCGCGCAGCTTCGATGCAATGCGCGCAGGACACGTGCGATCGCATCAAGGCCCTCGCCGGCCGCGCCGACGTCGCGGTGCTCACGAACAACGGCCCGCTGGTCCTCGACTCGCTTCCCGCGCACCTCGTGAACGTGCTCCCGCGCGAGCGCATCTTCTGCAGCCACGTGCTCGGCGTGTCGAAACCCGCGCCGGTCGCGTTCCTGCGCGTGGTCGAAACCCTCGGGCACGCGCCGCAACGCACGCTGTTCCTCGACGACAACTACGCCAACGTCGAAGGCGCGCGCAGCGCCGGCCTGCAGGCGGAACAAGTGCAGTCGCCCGGCGGGTTCGCGGACATCCTGCGCGACTACGGCCTCGCCTGACGCGTCACCACGAACCGGTGTTGGGCATCGACGCCCACGGTTCCTGCGGCGGCAGGTGTCCTTCCTGCAGCAGTTCGATCGACACCTTGTCCGGCGATTTCACGAACGCCATGTGGCCGTCGCGCGGCGGGCGATGGATCGTGTATCCCATCGACTGCAGGCGTTCGCACGTCGCGTAGATGTCCTGCACGCGGAACGCGAGGTGGCCGAAGTTGCGCGCGCTGCCGTAGTCCTCGTCCGAGTTCCAGTTGTGGGTCAGCTCGATCTCGGCGTGCGGCGTTTCGTCGGCGGCGAGGAACACCAGGGTGTACTTGCCCGATTCGTTGTCCATGCGGCGCGTTTCGCGCAGGCCGAGGCCGTCGCAGAAGAAGCGCAGCGTCGCGTCGAGGTCGTGCACGCGGATCATCGTGTGGAGGTATTTCACAGGAAGAGGTCCGGCAATGGAGACTGGGAAGGATCGACGGCGTAGCGTGCGAAGTCGGTGACGCCGGCTTCGCGCAGCACGTCGTCGTCGATGAGGAAGCGGCCATGGAAACCCGCGGCTTCGCGCACGAGGATCGCGTGCGCCGCGTCGGCGACGATCCCGGGTTTGCGGCAGCGCGCGAAGTCGATGCCCGGGATCATGTTGAGCGCATCGGTCGCGATGATCGTGCGCGGCCACAGCGCGTTGACCGCCACGCCCTTCGGCCCGAACTCCGCGGCCAGTCCGAGCGTGACGAAGCTCATGCCCATCTTCGCGAGCGTGTAGCCCGTGTGCGGGGCCCACCACTTCGGGTCGAGGCTGGGCGGCGGCGCGAGCGTGAGGATGTGCGGGTTCGCCGCGCGCGCCAGGTGCGGCAGGCAGGCCTGCGCGCACAGGAAGCTGCCGCGCGCGTTGACCTGCTGCATCAGGTCGAAGCGCTTCATCGGCGTGTCGAGCGTGCCGCGCAGCCAGATCGCGCTGGCGTTGTTCACGAGGATGTCGATGCCGCCGAACGCATCCACGGTCGCGGCGACGGCGGCGTTCACCTCGTCTTCTTCACGGATGTCGCAACGCAATGCGAGCGCACGGCCACCCGCGGCTTCCACCTCGGCCGCGGCGGTGTGGATGGTGCCGGGCAACTTCGGATTGGCGACGGCGGACTTCGCGGCGATGGCGATGTTCGCGCCGTCGGCGGCGGCGCGGCGTGCGATCGCCAGGCCGATGCCGCGCGATGCGCCGGTGATGAAGAGCGTCTTGCCTGCAAGCGTCGCCATGAACCCGGCCTTCATGTCACGGAACGGAAAGCGTCATTCTGCTCCCTATAATCCCGGGATGCCCACCCACTGGCTCGATGCCACCGTCGCCTGGATCACCGCGAACCCGCGTGCAGCCGGGCTGTTGATCCTGTTGATCGCGTTCTGCGACGCACTGGCGGTCGTGGGGATCGTGGTACCGGCGGCGCCGTTGCTGTTCGCGGTGGGCACGATGGTGGGCCTCGGCCACATCGACGGGATCTATGCGGTCGCATGCGCATCGGCCGGCGCGTTCGCCGGCGATGCGATGAGTTTCTGGATCGGCCATCGCTGGGGCCCGCAGATGCGGGGGCTTTGGTTGTTCCGCCGCTATCCGCAGTTGCTCGACCGCGGCGAGAAGCTGTTCCGGCGCCACGGCAGCAAGGGCATCGTGATCGCGCGATTCGTCGGCGCGGTGCGGCCCTTCGTTCCCGCGATCGCGGGGATGTTGCACATGCCGTTGCGACGCTACGTCCCGGTGAGCTTGCTGGCCGCGGTGCTGTGGGCGATCGCGTTCCTCGCGCCCGGCTGGATCTTCGGCAAATCGTACGAAGCCATCGCCGCGGTCGCCGATCGCCTCGCGCTCGTGATCGTCGCGTTGTTGTTCGCGCTGACGCTGGCGTGGGCCTGCACCGTCTACACGTGGCGCTGGTTCTCCGGCCACGCCGATCGCCTGCTCGAACGCGCGTTGAAGTGGACGCGCGCGCATCCGCACCTCGGCAAGTACGCGGCCGCGCTGATCGATCCGAACCGGCCCGAATCGGCGTCGCTGCTCGTGCTCGCGGTGTGCCTGTTCGTGATCGCGTGGGCGTGGGGCGCGTTGCTCGCGGCGCTGTGGGCCGGCGGCGGTCCGTTGATGCTCGATCACAACGTGCGCGAATTCATGGCCGCGCTGCGCAACCCGCTGGCCGATCGCCTGATGGCCGCGTTCAACGCGCTCGGCGACGCGCAGGTGCTCGGACCGGCGGCGGTCGCCGCGCTCGCGTGGCTGATTTTCCGCAAGCGCTGGATCGCGGCGGCGCACTGGCTGGCCGCGCTCGCGTTCGGATTCGCGCTCACCGCGGGCCTCGGCGCGCTGCTGCCGGCGGACGAACACGGCGATGCGTTCGGCGTGCCTTCGCTCGAAGTCACGATGGCGACGATCACGCTCGGGTTCTTCGCCGTGCTGATCGCGCGCGAACTGCCGGGACGCGATCGCCAGTGGCCCTACATCGTGAGCGGCGCGGTGGTCACGCTGCTCGGCTTCGCGCAGATGTACCTCGGGTCGCATTACCTGAGCGACGTCGTCGGCGGGATGTTGTTCGGCATCGTGTGGCTGCTGGTGATCGGCATCGCGTATCGCCGCCACGTCGCGCGTTCGTTCTGGATGCGGCCGCTCGCGCTGGGGTTCTACGGCGTGTTGACGATCGCGGCGTTGTGGCACGCGCCGCGCAGCATCGAATCGACGCTCGCGCTGCACGCGCCGCCCGAACCGCCGCGCACGCTCGCGCCCGACCGGTGGTGGGTGGCGGAATGGACGAAGCTCCCCGCGCAGCGCACGGAAACCGATCCGCTGCGTCGCTGGACCCTCGATTTCCAGTACGCCGGTTCGGCGGGTTCGCTGCAGCGACACCTCGCGGCGAAGGGTTGGCAGGTGCAACCGCAGGCCGGCTGGGTCGAAACGCTCGGCCTGCTCGACGACGACCGCGCGGCCGGGCAGCAGGCCGTGTTGCCGGCGACGCTCGACGGTCGCCCCGAAGCCTTGTTGCTGCGCAAGGTCGTCGATGACGACGACGTCCATGTCCTGCGCCTGTGGCTCGCGCCGGAACAGCTGCAGTCGCGCACGCCGTTGTGGATCGGCGCGACGCAGCAGTTGCACTGGAGCAGGCCGCTCAAGGTGTTCGGCGTGTGGCGCCCGGTCGCCGACGACGGCGCGGCGCATGCGGAACTGGTCGAAGACCTGAAGGGTTGGGCGCAGCAGGAAACGGTGCATCCGGACGGCGAGACGCCGGTGCTGCGCGTGCGCGAACGCTGATCAGCGCGCGTCGATCAACTGATCCAGCGCAACAACCAGTCGAGTCGCGCGTGCGGGTCGTCCATCTGCAGCAAACCCTGGCGTTGCGATTCCTGCAACGGCAACAGTTCCGCGAGTCGCCAGCCGACCCACGACGCCTCGTCCATGCGTGCGGGCGGCGCCTTCGCGTGTTCGCCGCCGACCTGCTCGAGGATGCGTTCGAGGACCAAGCTCAGCGTCGCATGTTCGGGACGCAGCTCGTCGTCGGGATCGAACTCGCACCAGTCGACATCGGCGAGCAGCAGGCCGTTGTCGCGCACGTGCGTCGTGCCGACGCGGAAGCGGCGACCGCCGCGGATGCGCAGGTGCAACAGCCCGTCGTCGCCGGTCGAGAAGTCGTCGATGCGCGCCTGCGTGCCGTACTTCGCGGGCGTCGCCGGCACGCCGACTTCATCGCCGATCAGGATCAGGCACACGCCGAAGCCGCGCTGGTCGCGCGTGCACTCGCTGACGAGATCGAGGTAGCGGCGTTCGAACACACGCAGCGACAGCGTCGCGCCCGGCAGCAGCACGCTGTGGAGGGGGAACAATCCGATCGAGGTCGGCGTGGGCACGTTCGCGGCCTCAGGCAGCACCGATCGCGGCAAGGAAACGCCGCGGTGCGCCGTCGAAACCCCCGTTGGACATGAACACCACGTGGTCGCCCGTGCGCACATGCGAACGCAACGCCGCGATGAGCATGTCGACGTCGGGCGCGGTCACGCCCTCGCCCTTCAATGCGCCGACGACCTTGCCCGCATCCCACTGCAATTCGGGCCGATGCAGGAACACGACGACGTCCGCGCCGTCGAGCGATGGCGCGAGCGCATCGGAATGCGCACCGAGCCGCATCGAATTGCTGCGCGGTTCCATCGCCACGACGATCCGCGCCTTGCCCACGCGCGCGCGCAAGCCGGCGAGCGTCGTCGCGATCGCGGTCGGATGGTGCGCGAAGTCGTCGTACACGGTGATGCCGTTCGCATCGCCGAGCACTTCCATGCGCCGCTTCACGCTGCGGAAATTCGAGAGCGCGCCGAGCACGCTCGCAGGATCGACACCGACCGCATGCACCGCGGCCAGCGCCGCGAGTGCGTTCATCACGTTGTGGCGGCCGAGCAGCGGCCACTGCACGTCGCCGATCTCGACACCCTGGTGCACGACCGCGAACGCACTGCCGTCGTCCTTCGACAGGCGCGCGGTCCAGTCGAACGCACCGCCGTCGAGGCCGAAGGTTTCCACCGGCGTCCAGCAGCCCATCTCGAGCACTTCGGCCAGGTGCCGGTCTTCGCCGTTGACGATCAACCGGCCGCGACGCGGCACCGTGCGCACGAGGTGGTGGAACTGGCGCTGGATCGCCGCGACGTCGGGAAAGATGTCGGCGTGGTCGAACTCGAGGTTGTTGAGGATCGCGACTGTCGGCCGGTAGTGCACGAACTTCGAGCGCTTGTCGAAGAACGCCGTGTCGTACTCGTCGGCCTCGACCACGAATTCGCGGCCACGGCCGACGCGCGCGGACACGCCGAAATCTTCCGCCACGCCGCCGATCAGGAAGCCCGGTTCGCGACCCGCCGCTTGCAGCAGGTACGTGAGGATCGTCGTGGTGGTCGTCTTGCCGTGCGTGCCGGCGACCGCGAGCGTTTCGCGACCGGGGAGCACGCGTTCGCTCAGCCACTGCGCGCCGGAGATGTAGCGGCGCCCGTCGTCGAGCACCTGTTCGACGGCTGCGTTACCGCGCGAGAGCGCGTTGCCGACGATGATCTCGTCGCAATCGGGCGAGATGTGTTCCGGCGCATACCCCTGGCGCAACACGATGCCGAGCTGTTCGAGCTGCGTCGACATCGGCGGATACACCGCCTGGTCGCTGCCTTCGACGACGTGCCCGAGTTCGCGCGCGAGGGCGGCCACGCCGCCCATGAACGTGCCGGCGATGCCTAGGATGTGGACTTTCAAGTCTCGTCCCGTTGCGTTGCGATCAACCCACTTCCTTGACCGGCGCGATCGCCTCGAGGATGCGGGTGAAGACCTCGTCCAGCGAACCGACGCCTTCGACGACGGTGAGCTGGCCGTGCTGGCGGTAGTAATCGATCACCGGCGCGGTCGAGGCGTTGTAGACCTCCAGGCGCTTGCGCACGGCTTCCGGGCTGTCGTCCGCGCGGCCTTCGGCCTTGGCGCGGCCGGCGATGCGCTCGACCAGCAATTCGGTCGGCACGTCCAGCTGCACCGCGAAGTCGAACGGCGCCTTGAGGCGACCGAGCAGCGCATCGAGCGCATCGGCCTGCGCGAGGTTGCGCGGATAGCCATCGAGGATGAAGCCGTTGCGCGTATCGGGACGCGAGAAGCGATCCTCGAGCATGCCGAGGAGGATCGCGTCGGAGACGAGTTCGCCCCGCGCCATCACTTCCTTCGCTTCCAGGCCCAGCTTGCTGCCCGCCGCGACTTCCGCGCGCAGCAGGTCGCCGGTCGAAATGTGCGGCACCTGCAGGTGTTCCTTCAGGCGGGTCGCCTGCGTGCCCTTGCCCGAACCGGGCGCGCCCAACAAGACCAATCGCATCCAGACACTCCTGATCGAATCTGATCGTTGGCACCGTGCCCACGGAGCGCGGCGCTACACTCGCCCGCAACCCCACGCACGCCGCCGTATTGCCGGCCACTTTACCGCAACCGGCCCCTACCCCACGACCTCAAATGGCCAACGGAACCCTGCTGTACGCCCAGTCGGGCGGCGTCACCGCCGTCATCAACGCCACCGCGTCGGCGGTCATCACGACCGCGCGGGCCCGCCGCGTGAAGGTGCTGGCCGCGCGCAACGGCATCCTCGGCGCGCTGCGCGAGGACCTCATCGACACCTCGAAGGAGCCGCTGGCGTCCATCCGCGCCCTGGCCCACACGCCGGGCGGGGCGTTCGGCTCGTGTCGCGTGAAGCTCAAGTCGCTCGAGGCCGACCGCGCGCGCTACGAGCGGCTGCTCGAGGTCTTCCGCGCCCACGACGTGCGCTGGTTCCTCTACAACGGCGGCAACGATTCGGCCGACACGGCCCTCAAGGTCTCGCGCCTGGCCGCCGAATACGGCTATCCGCTGACCTGCATCGGCGTGCCGAAGACGATCGACAACGACCTCGCGGTCACCGATTGCTGCCCCGGTTTCGGCTCGGCGGCGAAGTACACCGCGGTCTCCGTGCGCGAATGCGCCCTCGACGTCGCCGCGATGGCCGACACCTCGACGAAGGTCTTCGTGTACGAAGCGATGGGCCGCCACGCGGGCTGGCTCGCCGCGGCCGCGGGCCTCGCGGGCCAGGGCCCGAACGATGCCCCGCACATCATCCTGTTCCCCGAGCGGCCGTTCGACGAGGCGATGTTCTTCGCCGAAGTGAAGAAGACGGTCGAGCGCGTCGGTTACTGCGTGGTCGTCGCGAGCGAAGGCATCCACACCGCCGACGGCACGTTCGTCGCCGACGCGGGCGCGGGCAAGGACGCGTTCGGCCACACGCAGCTCGGCGGCGTCGCCTCGCATCTCGCCGCGCGCGTGAAGGACACGCTCGGCTACAAGGTGCACTGGACGTTGCCCGATTACCTGCAACGTTCCGCGCGCCACATCGCATCGAAGACCGACCTCGACCAGGCGCTCGCCGTCGGCAAGGCCGCGGTCGACTACGCGCTGAAGGGCATGAACGCGACGATGCCGGTGATCCAGCGCACGGCGGATGCGCCGTATCGCTGGAAGATCGTGCCCGCGAATCTCGAAGACATCGCGAACCACGAGAAGACGATGCCCGCCGGGTTCCTGCGCAAGGATGGCTTCGGCATCACCGCCGCGGCGCGGCGTTATCTCGAACCGTTGATCCGCGGCGAATCGCCGCCGCCGTACGGACGCGATGGCTTGCCGAAGTACGTCGTGCTGAAGAATGTCGCGGTGAAGAAGAAGCTCGCGAAGTTCGAGGGCTGACCTTCGAGGGATGACCTCGCGGTTTGACAAGCCGACGCCCCCTCGGGCGTAATCCCGCGGCGCCTTGGGGAAGGCGCTGCGCGCATGGGGATGCGCGCGTCTAATCAGGGGGCTCCACTCGATGCGAATGCTCTACGCTGCCGCGCTCTGCGTGGCTGCCTTGGTCGCGCGCTGCGCGCACGCACAGGAAGTGCCCGCGGGCACGCCGATCGAAATCGAAATCCGCGACGCGCTCGGTTCCGCGCAAAGCCAGCGAGGCGACAAGTTCGCGATCGCGGTGCATGCGCCGGTCTACGTCGGAGAGCAACTCGTGATTCCCGCGGGAACGCCGGGCGTCGGCGAAGTCGTGCACGCCGAACGCGCGCGCGGCGGTGGCAAGCCGGGCGAACTGATCCTCGCCGCGCGCTGGCTCGAACTCGATGGCCGACGCATCGCGCTGCGCGGCATGAAGCTCGGCATCACCGGCGTCGACAAGTCCGGCAAGGCGATCGGCCTCGCAACGATTCCGATCGTCGGCTTGTTCACCTATGTGCGCGGCGGCGAAACACACGTGCCGCAAGGCGCGCTCGCCGGCGCGAAGATCGCCGAAACGTTCGACGCATCGACTGCGCCCTCGACTGCAATCGCGCCCTCGCCCGCATCCATCCCCGCGCCCGAATCCGCGCCTTCGCTCGTGCCGGCGCCAACGCCGGCGCCCGTGCAGGACGCCGCCGTCGTTCCATCGTCCAACAACGCTGTTTCCAAGGAGTGATCGATGCGTAAGTTGCTGTCCTGTTTCGCCCTCGCCGCCGCCTTCGCGTGCGGCAATGCCTTCGCCCAGGAAGCTGCGGCCCCGGCGCCCGCGCCGGCCGCCGATGCGGCCCCGGCTGTCGAAGGCGCCGCTGCCGAAGCGCCCGTCGCCGAAGCAGCACCGGCCGCCGCCGTTTCCGGCGGCGCCAACGTCGCGATGGAAGCCGCCCTCGCCGCCGCGAAGGGTGCGCCGCCGCCGTCGGGCAAGGCCAGATCATCTTCTTCCGCGAGAAGAAGTTCGCCGGCTCCGCGGTTCGCTACAAGGTGCGCGAAGGCGAGACCGAACTCGGCAAGCTGGTCAGCGGCGGCTACTTCGTCGTGCCGGTCGAGCCGGGCACGCACCAGTACGTCGTGCACTCCGAAGCGAAGGACGTGCTGACGCTCGAAGTCGAAGACGGCGAGACGTACTACGTGATCGGCACCGTGACGATGGGCTTCCTGGCCGGTCGCCCGAACCTGTCGCCGTCCGACAAGGCGACGTTCGACGGCATGCTCGGGAAGCTGAAGTTCGCGAAGTAATCGCACATGAACGCGTCGGCGCCGAGCGCCGACGCGTTCACACCGCACGATGAATGCGCGGCGTTACGCTCGGTGTTCCCCAAGCTGAGCAAGGAGCCGCGCCCATGAAATCCCCTGCCCTTCGAGGCACGTCTCTTCGAGGCACGCCCCTCCGCGGCGCGCTCGTCGCGTTGCTGTTCGCGGCGGCCCTGCCCGCGTTCGCGCAGAAGGTCACGGTCGAGAACCAGGGCCAGGCGTCGGAAAACGTCACGCAGCGCGCGCTGACCTCCGAAGCGCTCGAGACCGAGATCGGCAAGGCGCCCGCCGGACGCGCGCAGGTCGTGTTCTTCCGTTCGTCGAAATCGCCCGGCAACCCGGTGGTGATCCGCGAAGCAGCAGGTTCGCTGTCGATCATCGATCTCGACCCGGGCATGTACTTCGTCACCGCGGTGATGCCGGGCACGCATGCGTACGCCACCTCGGACACCGGTCCGTTCACGATGGACCTCGATGCCGGGCGCACGTATTACGTGCAGGCGATCCGCAACAAGAACGGCGACACGCAGCTCATTCGTTCGAGCGCCGACAAGTTCTCGCGCGCGGCGCATTGATCTACTTCGCGCAGGGCGTTCCTTCGACGGCCATCGCGACCGCGAACATCGGCACCGCGGGGGCGCCCTTCGCCTTCAACTCGTCGGTCGCGTCCTTGAGATAGATGCGCGAACGCCCCTGCGCATCCAGGTCCGGCGGCGCGTTGGTCGCCGACTTGCGCCAGATGCGCACGACCGCCGATTGCGTGCCGCACGATTGGCTCGGCACCACGATCTTGTCGTTGAAGATCCAGCCGTCCTGCGTCGACGGCTTCACCTTGTTCGCATCGACCAGGCGCGCGCGCGGCTGGCAGTTCGCACTCGTGCGCGCGAGGGCGAACTTGTAGGGATCGGCGGCCTGGCCGGTGAACTGGCCTTCGATGCGCGCACACGCCTCGGGGATCGTGCGCAGCGTGTGCACCACCCCGTTGGCTTGCGGCGTCGAGGCCTCCCGCTTGATCTCGGGCTTCGGGTCCTGCGCGGCGAAGGCCAGGCACGGGGCCAGGGCGAGCAGCAGCAGAGGGCTTCGGGCATGTCGCATGGGCATCGCTCCGGGTCGGTTCCAAGGCGCGCAGAGTCGCACTGCCGGTCTGAACACTTGCTCACGGCACAGCTTCTCGAAGCTGTGCGATAGTCGGGACGTGCCGCCACGTTTCATCGCTTTGCCGCGGCGCAACAATCCCGTGCGTTCAACCGTTGTCCCATTGTCTCCCTGGGGAGGGTTCATGCTGGAGCAGTACGGTCTGATCCTGGCGCTCGCCTGCGCCGTCATCGCAATCTTGTATGGCCTGTGGTCCGCCTCGTGGATCAACAGTCGCCCCGCCGGCAACGAACGCATGCAACAGATCGCCGGCGCGATCCAGGAAGGCGCCCGCGCTTATCTCAATCGCCAGTACACGACGATCGCCATTGCGGGCGTCGTGTTGTTCATCGTCGTCGGCTTCGCGCTCAGCTGGTACACCGCGATCGGTTTCCTGATCGGTGCGGTGCTGTCCGGTGCGGCGGGCTACATCGGCATGAACGTGTCGGTGCGCGCCAATGTCCGCACGGCCGAAGCCGCGCGCACGGGCATGGGCCCGGCGATGGACGTCGCGTTCCGCGGCGGCGCGATCACCGGCATGCTCGTGGTGGGCCTCGGCCTGCTCGGCGTCGCCGGCTACTACTTCGTGCTGCAGCGCATGGGCATGTCGGTCGACGAATCGCTGCACGCGCTCGTCGGTCTCGCGTTCGGCTCGTCGCTGATCTCGATCTTCGCGCGACTCGGCGGCGGCATCTTCACCAAGGGCGCCGACGTCGGCGCGGACCTGGTGGGCAAGGTCGAAGCAGGCATCCCGGAAGACGATCCGCGCAACCCCGCGGTGATCGCGGACAACGTCGGCGACAACGTCGGCGACTGCGCGGGCATGGCCGCGGACCTGTTCGAGACCTACGCGGTCACGATCATCGCGACGATGCTGCTCGGCGGCATCCTCGGCGCCAGCGTCCTCGGCCCGAATGCGATCCTCTATCCGCTCGTGCTCGGCGGCGTGTCGATCATCGCGTCGATCGTCGGCGCGTTCTTCGTGAAGGTGAAGGCAGGCGGCTCGATCATGGGCGCGCTGTATCGCGGCGTGATCGTGTCGGCCGTGCTCGCGGCGATCGCCTTCTGGCCGATCACCACGCAGATGATGGGCACCGCCTCCATGGGCGCGACGAACCTGTTCCTCTGCGCGCTGATCGGCCTGGTGCTCACCGGCGTGATCGTGTGGATCACCGAGTACTACACCGGCACGCAGTTCAAGCCGGTGCGCCATGTCGCGCAGGCTTCGACCACCGGCCACGGCACCAACATCATCGCGGGCCTCGGCGTGTCGATGAAGTCGACCGCGCTGCCGGTCGTCGCAGTGTGCATCGCGATCTACTCGGCGTTCGAGCTCGGCGGCCTGTACGGCATCGCCATCGCGGCCACCGCGATGCTGTCGATGGCGGGCATGATCGTCGCGCTCGACGCCTACGGCCCGATCACCGACAACGCGGGCGGCATCGCCGAGATGGCGGAGCTGCCGCCGGAAGTGCGCGCGGTCACCGATCCGCTCGACGCCGTGGGCAACACGACGAAGGCGGTGACGAAGGGTTACGCGATCGGTTCGGCCGCGCTCGCCGCGCTCGTGCTGTTCGCCGACTACACGCACAACCTGCAGAAGAACAACCCGGACACCACGTTCACCTTCGACCTCTCCGACCACATGGTGATCATCGGCCTGCTCATCGGCGGCCTGATCCCGTACCTGTTCGGCGCGATGGCGATGGAAGCGGTCGGCCGTGCGGCCGGCGCGGTGGTCGAGGAAGTGCGTCGCCAGTTCCGCGACATCGCCGGCATCATGGAAGGCACGGGCAAGCCGCAGTACGACAAGGCGGTAGACATGCTCACGCGTTCGGCGATCAAGGAAATGATCGTCCCGTCGTTGCTGCCCGTCGCGGTGCCCGTCGTGGTCGGCCTGCTGCTGGGTCCGAAGGCGCTCGGCGGCGTGCTGATCGGCACGATCGTCACCGGCCTGTTCGTCGCGATCTCGATGACCACCGGCGGCGGCGCGTGGGACAACGCCAAGAAGTACATCGAGGACGGCAACTTCGGCGGCAAGGGGTCCGAGGCGCACAAGGCCGCGGTCACCGGCGACACCGTCGGCGATCCCTACAAGGACACCGCCGGCCCGGCCGTCAATCCGCTGATCAAGATCATCAACATCGTCGCGCTGCTGATGGTGCCGTTGCTGTAACGCAACGCGCCACTGACGCGACACTCGACGGCGGCCGCGAGGCCGCCGTCTTTGTTTTCGCCTTAACGGACAGTGGCGCTAACTGTCGCTGTGATCCGCGCCCCGCAGGGGGTGAGGCATGACGATGTTCCGACGTGCATGGGGCTTGGCGTGCGCACTGGCGCTCGTGCCGGTGCTCGTGCTCGCGTCGACGACCACGGTGCCGTTGCTCGACGTGAAAGGCGGCATCGGCCCGGCCACGCGCGAGTACGTGAAGCACGGCCTGGCGCGTGCGCAGGCCGAGGGCGCGCCCGCGATCGTGTTGCGCATCGACACCCCCGGCGGGCTCGATGCGGCGACGCGCGACATCAACCAGGCCATCCTCGCCTCGCCCATCCCGGTGCTCTGCTGGGTCGCGCCCGAAGGGGCGCGCGCCGCGAGCGCGGGCACGTACATCCTCTACGCCTGCCATGTCGCGGCGATGGCGCCCGCGACATCGGTCGGCGCAGCGACGCCGGTGTCCCTCGGCGCACCCGGCGTGCAGGAGCCGCCACCCGCGCGCGACGACGGCGACGCTCGCAAACAAGACGAACCCCGCAGCCCCGTCGACACGATGGAACGCAAGGCCACCAACGACGCCGTCGCCTACCTGCGCGCGCTGGCCGAACTGCGGGGGCGCAACGTCGCGTTCGCCGAAGCAGCCGTGCGCGACGCGCAGACGATGAGCGCGAGCGAAGCAGCGTCGAAACATGTCATCGACTTCATCGCGCACGACGCGGACGCGCTGCTGCGACAGGCCGACGGCCGCGTCGTGCGCATGCGCACCGGCGACACCACGCTGCACCTCGCCGGCGCAACGACGCAGGCCTACGTCCCCGACTGGCGCACGCGCCTGCTCGCCGCGATCACCGAGCCCACCATCGCCTACCTGTTGCTGCTCGTCGGCCTGTACGGATTGATGTTCGAAGGCTTCAACCCGGGTGTGCTGTTCCCTGGCGTGATCGGCGGCATCTGCCTGTTGCTCGCGCTGTATGCGTTGCAGTTGCTGCCGGTGAACTACGTGGGCCTGGCGTTGATCGTGCTCGGCGTCGGGTTGATGGCCGCGGAATTCGCGATGCCCAGTTTCGGATCGCTCGGCATCGGTGGCGTGGTCGCACTGGTCGCGGGCTCGCTGCTGCTGTTCGACGCGGACACGCCGGAATTGGCGGTGTCGCGGCAATTGATCGTCGGCATCGCCGTCGCCAGCGCGGCGGCGTTCATGGGCCTGGTGTGGCTCGCCGCGCGTGCACGCAGGCGCCCCGTTGTCACCGGCATCCAGGAACTCGTCGGACAGGTCGCCGTCGCGCTCGCCGACTTCGACGGCCGCGGGCAGGTGCGCATCCGCGGCGAAGTCTGGCAGGCGACGTCGACCGCGCCGGTGCGGCGCGGACAATCGGTGCGCGTGCTGGCGCTGGATGGACTCGTGCTCGACGTCGCGCCGCTCTGAAGGAGGCTGGCATGAACATCGTCGTGGTGTTACCGCTGCTGGTGTTGCTGTTCGCGCTACTGGTGGCGTCGATCAAGATCCTGCGCGAATACGAACGCGCGGTCGTGTTCCAGCTCGGCCGCTTCTGGATGGTGAAGGGCCCGGGCTTGTTCGTCCTGATTCCCATCGTGCAACAGATGGTGCGCGTGGACCTGCGCACGATCGTCATGGACGTGCCGTCGCAGGATCTGATCTCGCACGACAACGTGTCGGTGAAGGTCAACGCCGTCGTCTATTTCCGCGTCGTCGATCCGCAGAAGGCGATCATCAACGTCGAGCACTTCTACGAAGCGACGAGCCAGCTCGCGCAGACCACGTTGCGTTCGGTCCTGGGCCAGCACGACCTCGACGAAATGCTGGCCGAGCGCGAAAAGCTCAACCACGACATCCGCACGATCCTCGACACGCAGACCGACGCATGGGGCATCAAGGTCGCCACCGTGGAGATCAAGCACGTCGACATCAACGAAGTGATGGTGCGCGCGATCGCACGCCAGGCGGAAGCCGAACGCCTGCGCCGGGCGAAGGTCATCCATGCCGAAGGCGAACGCCAGGCCGCCGAAGCGCTCGTCGACGCGGCGCGCCTGCTCGGCGCCGATCCGCGTGCGATCCAGCTGCGCTACCTGCAGACGCTGACCGAGATCGCCGGCGAGAAGAGTTCCACCATCGTGTTCCCGCTGCCGATCGACGTGCTGCAGTCGCTGCAGGGGCATTAGGGTGTCATTGCTTCGCCGCCATCATGTCGACCTTGTCGATCGTCGGCGGCGATGCGAGCAGGCGGTCGGCGTTGTTCATCAGCGCCTTCGCGATCTCGCCCTGCAGGTGCGCCTGGCGTCCGTGCTCGTCGTCGAACGTGTCGAAGATGCCGAACGACGTCGGCCCCGTCTGGAACGCGTACCACGTGCGCGTTTCGTGTTCCTGCTGCGCAAGCGGCAGCGCGCCCGCGAGCAGCGCGGCGACTTCGCGCTCCTTGCCCGGCTTGGCCTCGAGCTTTGCGAGCAAACCGTACTTCACCATGGCGGGACTCCTGGCACGGGGGGCGACAACGCTAACAACGCCTGCGTCGCCGCCCGGTGCAGGAGCGCGCCGGCTAATCAGTCTTCGTCTTCGTCGAGCACGTCTTCGTCGAAGTAGGGCGCGATGCGCGCAAGCACGTTGTTGGTCATGCGATCGCAGCGCGCGCCGAGGAACGGGAACGCGTCGGTCATGGTCGATTCGAGCGTGTCCTGCAACGCCAGGCGCAGCAGGCGACGCGCGCGATGCAGCCGCGTCTTCACCGTCTCCGGCTTGAGCCCGAGCGACACCGCGGTGTCTTCGATGCTGCACTCCTCGATCTCGCGCATGACGAACACAAGGCGAAAGGGCTCAGGCAGGTCGTCGACCGCGCGTTCGAGCAGGCGGCGGATTTCGCCGCGCGCCGCGTCGGCGGCCGGGTCTTCGCTGCCGAAGCGCGAGGGGAACGCGATCACGCGACCTCCTTCCTGCTGCAGGGTTTCGATGTGGCCGATCTCGACCGTGGGCCTGCGTGCGCGCAACCGGCCGTTCGCTTCGTTGAGCACGATGCGCGTGAGCCAGGTCGCGAGCGAAGCCTCGCCGCGGAAATCCGACAGGTGCTCGAACGCCGCCACGTACGCCGCCTGCACCACGTCCTCGGCCTCGGCGTCGTCGTGCACCACGCTGCGCGCCATGCGGAACAGGCGCCGGTTGCAGCGACGGGTGATTTCGCGGAACGCCCCGCGCCGACCGCCGCGCGCCATGCCCACGAGCGTGGGCTCGTCGAGGCTTTCGTAGTCCACCAATGGGCCCGGGTCCTGCCGAATCATGCGATTTGCCCTCCCTTTGCCCATCCGACGCGCGAGCGCGCCCGGGGTTCCCGCCTATAATCCGCGCCCTCCCCTCACCCCGCCGTGACCCCTCCGGGTCCGGTCAGCACGTCGGAGCAGCACGCAATGGGCCTGGACCTCGTCCCCACCGGCAAGAACCCGCCGGACGAAATCAACGTCATCATCGAGATCCCGAAGGACGCCGAGCCGGTGAAATACGAGGTCGACAAGGCCTCGGGCGCCATCTTCGTCGACCGCGTGCTGTCCACGCCGATGCGCTACCCCTGCAACTACGGCTACGTCCCGCACACGCTGTGCGGCGACGGCGACCCGGCCGACGTGCTCGTGCTGATGCCGCTGCAGCTGATCCCCGGTTCGGTGATCCGCGTGCGCCCGGTCGGCGTGCTGCGCATGCGCGACGAAGCGGGCAGCGACGAGAAGATCCTCGCCGTGCCGGTCACCAAGGTGTATCCGGGTTACGCGCACATCGAAGGCCTCAACGACGTGCCGCAGCATTGGCGCGATCGCATCTCCTACTTCTTCGAGCACTACAAGGATCTCGAACCCGGCAAGTGGGTGAAGCTCGATGGCTGGGGCGATGTCGCCGAAGCCAAGCAGATCCTCGTCGAGTCGATCGAGCGCTACAACGCGTCGGACGAGAAGCCGAACTTCTGAGCGATCACTTCGCCGTGTGCTGGACGATCGTCAGACCGATCAGCCGCGACACGACGGTGGCGATGTAACCCACGCCCGCGAGCTGTTCGAGCATCGTCAGCACGCGGGCGGGGGCGCTCACCGGCAACACGTCGCCGAGGCCCGTCGCCGAAAGATTCGTGAAGCTGAAGAACAGGAGTTCGAGCCAGGTGCGCTCGCGCTCGGGCTCCAGGCCCGTGAAGCTGTTCGGGTACCACGACTGGCAGACGAAGAAGGCGTAGGCGAAGCCCCACGCGATCAGCGTGAACGTCGCGCCCGCCGCGAACAGTTCGTCCGCCGACACGCGGGTGTCGCGCATCATGTACATGATCAAGCCGGTCGCCGCGTAGAAATACAGCAGCGACTCCAGCGTCGCGGCGAGCGGCAACATCGCGGTGTCGTCCTTCAGCACGACCCAGATCGTCAGCAGCAACGACGGCACCGCGAGCAACCACGCGAGCGTGTTGAGCATCGGGCTGCGGCTGACCGTCCACACCGCGAGCGGCACCACCACCACCGCCACGCCGCCGAACAACATCCGCCCTTCCGACGTCTGGTCCATCAACGGGTACAGCAACAGGCTCAGCAATTGCGCCGCGAGCAGGAAGGCCGATGGATGGCGCGCCGCCACGAAGCGCCAGATCGTCAGGCGATGGATCGTCGGATGCATCGCGCGATATTACCGGCGGCCGTGACGGCGGCGTATTGCCCCGAAGGGTACGCCGCCGTTCGTCGTTACTCGGCCCCTTTACTCGGGCGTGTAGACCTCGGCACCCTGCGCGCGGAACTCGTCCGCCTTCTCCGCCATGCCGGCCTCGATCGCCCCGGCTTCGTCGACCCCGTGCTCGGCCGCGTAGTCGCGCACGTCCTGGGTGATCTTCATCGAACAGAAGTGCGGGCCGCACATCGAGCAGAAGTGCGCGAGCTTGTGCGCGTCCTTCGGCAAGGTTTCGTCGTGGAAGGACTTCGCCTTCTCCGGATCGAGGCCGAGGTGGAACTGGTCCTCCCAGCGGAATTCGAAGCGCGCCTTGCTCAGCGCGTTGTCGCGCACCTGCGCACCGGGATGGCCCTTCGCGAGATCCGCCGCGTGCGCCGCGATCTTGTACGCCATGATGCCGTCGCGCACGTCTTCGCGATCCGGCAGGCCGAGGTGTTCCTTCGGCGTGACGTAGCAGAGCATCGCCGTGCCGTACCAGCCGATCATCGCCGCGCCGATCGCGCTGGTGATGTGGTCGTAGCCCGGCGCGATGTCCGTGGTCAGCGGGCCGAGCGTGTAGAACGGCGCTTCGCCGCACTCGCGCAGCTGCTTGTCCATGTTCTCCTTGATCAACTGCATCGGCACGTGGCCGGGGCCTTCGATCATGGTCTGCACGTCGTGCTTCCACGCGATCTTGGTGAGTTCGCCGAGCGTTTCGAGTTCGCCGAACTGCGCCGCGTCGTTCGCATCCGCGATGCAGCCCGGACGCAGGCCGTCGCCGAGCGAGAAGGCGACGTCGTACGCTTTCATGATCTCGCAGATGTCTTCGAAGTGCGTGTAGAGGAAGTTTTCCTTGTGGTGCGCGAGGCACCACTTGGCGAGGATCGAACCACCACGCGAGACGATGCCGGTCACGCGCTTCGCGGTCAGCGGCACGTAGCGCAGCAGCACGCCGGCGTGGATGGTGAAGTAATCGACGCCCTGCTCCGCCTGTTCGATCAGCGTGTCGCGGAAGATGTCCCACGTGAGTTCTTCGGCGCGACCGTCGACTTTTTCCAGCGCCTGGTAGATCGGCACCGTGCCGATCGGCACCGGCGAGTTGCGCACGATCCATTCGCGCGTTTCGTGGATGTGCTTGCCGGTCGACAGGTCCATCACCGTGTCGCCGCCCCAGCGGATCGCCCACACGAGCTTCTCGACTTCTTCCGCGATGCCCGAGGACACCGCGCTGTTGCCGATGTTCGCGTTGATCTTGGTGAGGAAGTTGCGGCCGATGATCATCGGCTCGCTTTCCGGGTGGTTGATGTTGTTCGGCAGGATCGCGCGGCCGCGGGCGATCTCGTCGCGCACGAATTCGGGCGTGATGCGCGCCTGCATCGCCGCGCCGAAATCCTGGCCGGCGTGTTGCGAGAGCAGGCCCGCGTCGCGCATCGCGTCGAGGCGCTGGTTCTCGCGGATGGCGACGAACTCCATCTCCGGCGTCACGATGCCGCGGCGAGCGTAATGCATCTGGCTGACGTTGGCGCCTGCGCGCGCGCGGCGCGGCACGACGCGACCGGGGAAGCGCACCGCGGCCAGGCGCGGATCGTGTTCGCGCGCGCGGCCGAATTCGGAGGACAGGCCGGCGAGCGCTTCGGTATCGCCGCGTTCCTCGATCCAGCGCGCACGCAACGCGGGCAGGCCCGCGGCGAGATCGATCGTCGCCTGCGGATCGGTGTACGGCCCGGAGCAGTCGTAGACGGTGATCGGCGGGTTGTCTTCGCCGCCGAACAGGGTCGGCGTGCGCTGCTGCGCGATCTCGCGCATCGGCACGCGCAGGTCGTCGCGCGATCCGGTCACGTGGATCTTCCGCGAACCGGGAATCGGGCGAACCACTTCCTCCGACAGGCGCTGCGTGTCGCGGATGAGTTCGGAAGGCACTGCGTTCATGGGCTGTCGTCCTGGAAGTTCGCGGGACGAAGCGGTGGACGACGGACGGCGCGTCTTGCGCGAGCCGATCCGGCGAAGGCTCCCTACGGCGGTCTCAACCGCGTCAGGTTCCAAGGGTCTGTCTCAACCGGCCGTGGCCGGTACCCCCGCTTCGGCGCGCATTTGAACATGCACGGGGTCCCTCCGCTACCATGCCAGCGGCCGAGGGGACGCGGCGGGAGAGGCACACATGGGACGTTGGCTGTCGTGGATGCGGTGGTCGGGCCGGCTGCGCAGGCGCACCTTCGCCTGGCAGATGCTGCTCGCCTCGCTGGCCTTCACGGTCGCGTACGTCTTCATCGAACGCATCGCCGGGCGCGGTGCCACCCTGATCGCCTATCCCTTCTTCTTCGCCGCGGCGCTTTCGCTCTGCGTGCGGCGCCTGCACGACCAGGCGCGCAGCGCGTGGTGGCTGCTGTGGGTCGTGATCCCGGTGCTGGGCCCGCTGCTGCTCGGCGCGTTGTTGCTGCTCAAGCGCGGCACGCCGGGCGACAACCAGTACGGCGACGATCCGCGCGTGCGCGGCCGCGACTACCTGCAGGTCGCGATCCATGAGCCTGCTTGAATCGAAGTCGCCGACGGGCGGCACCATCGTCAACGACGTCACGCGCCTGAACCCGGTCGCGGTATGGGCGGTCGCCACGCCGACCTCCGTCGCCGAAGTGCAGGACGCGTTGCGTCGCGCCGACGGGCCGGTGTCGATCGGCGGCGGTCACTTCAGCATGGGCGGACAGACCGCGAGCCCGGGCAGCCTGCATCTCGACATGCGGCGCATGAACCGCATCCTCGCGTTCCACCCGCAGGCGCGCACGGTGCGCGTCGAAGCCGGCGTGCGCTGGTGCGACCTGCAGCGCTTCATCGACGGGCGCGACCTGTCGGTGCGCATCATGCAGACCTACGCGAACTTCACCGTCGGCGGATCGCTCAGCGTCAACGTGCACGGACGTTACATCGGGCTCGGTCCGCTGATCCTGTCGGTGCGTTCGATCCGCATGGTGATGGCCGACGGCAGCGTGGTCGATGCATCGCCGGACGACAACGCGGCGCTGTTCCATGGCGCGATCGGCGGCTACGGCGGCCTCGGCGTCATCGTCGAAGCGGAACTGGAACTCGCAGACAACGTGCGCGTCGCGCGCGAGTCTGTGCGCATGCCGTCGCGCGATTACCTCGCGTGGTTCCGCGCCAACGTGCGCGATGCCGACGATGCGATCTTCCACAACGCCGACCTGTATCCGCCGCACTGCTCGCGCGTGCGCGCGGTGACGTGGCGCAAGACCGACAAGGCGGTGACGGTCCCGCATCGCCTGCAGCCGTTGCGCAGGCACTTTCCGCTCGAGCGCTACTTCCTGTGGGCGTTCACCGAGACCCGCTTCGGCAAGTGGCGGCGCGAACATCTGCTCGAACCGCTGATGTACCTGCGCAAGCCGGTGCACTGGCGCAACTACGAAGCCGGTTACGACGTCGCCGAACTCGAACCGGCGAGCCGCCGCCACAGCACCTACGTGCTGCAGGAATACTTCGTGCCGGTGGCGCGCTTCGACGAATTCGTGTCGCGCATGTCGGAGATCCTCGCGCGGCACCGCGTCAATGCGGTGAACGTGTCGGTGCGCCACGCCTTCGCCGATCCGGGCTCGCTGCTCGCATGGGCGTCGGAGGAGGTGTTCGCGTTCGTGCTGTACCACAAACAGCGCACGCGCGAGAACGCGAAGGCGCGGGTGGCGGTGTGGACGCGAGAGTTGATCGAGGCCGCCATCGACTGCGGTGGCCGCTACTACCTGCCGTACCAACCGCATGCGCGGCCCGACCAGTTCCATCGCGCGTATCCGCGTGCGCGCGAACTGTTCGCGCTCAAGCGCACGCTCGATCCGACGTACCGTTTCCGCAACGTGCTCTGGGACACGTATTACGCGCCCGGGCTGGAGTCTTCGATGCAGGCCACTGCTGTTGCCACCGAAACGACCGCCGGCACGCCCGGCGTCGACGATTTCCGCCAGGTCTACGGCACGCCGCGCGGCGCCGACGACTTCTATCGCTTCCTGCAGAACATCTATCGCCTGTATCCCGAGGATCGCTTCCACGCGCTGATCCGGCAGGCGACGCGCGAGCAACCGAACGACGAAGGCGTCTATCGCGCGTTGCAGGCGCAGGTGCCGAAGATCAAGCCGTTCCTGTCGGAGCTCACGTACGCATTGCCGTCGCTGTCGAAGCAGAAGAAGGAGATGTCGCGGCAGACGCTTGCTCTGCTCGGCGATCGACGTCGTTTCGACGGGTTCCTCGAGATCGGCAGCACCGGTCGATACCTCAGCGACCTGCGCCGCCATCTCGACCTGCGCGGCGACATCGTCACCATTCACGACGCACCGCCGACGTTCTCGCCGGTCGACATCGTCGAACGCGCGGCGGACTGCGCAAGCTCGGCCGCTTCGTCGCCAACGACAACTTCGCACCGATCGCGCGCGAATCGATCGCCGATGCGAGCATCGAACTGGCGACGGTCTACATCGGCCTGCACCACGTGCCGCTCGACCAGTTGCAGGCCTACCTGCAATCGCTCGCGCGCATCGTGAAGCCGGGCGGCCTGCTGATCGTGCGCGACCACGACGTCACCGACGATGCGATGCGTGCGCTGGTCGCGCTCGCGCACGCGGTGTTCAACGCGGGCCTCGGCGTGTCGTGGGAGGTCAACCACCAGGAACTGCGGCACTTCCGCACGGTGGACGCATGGATCGCGATGTTGCGCGAGGTGGGCTTCGAGCACGTCGGCGATCGCCTGCTGCAGGCGCACGATCCGACGCTCAACACGCTGCTGTGTTTCCGTCGCGCATGAAGGGTCACGCGTGAAGGCGCGCTGGCTTGCGCTGATGTGCGCCGCGTGCGCGGGGCTCGCTTCCGCGACGCCGGTGCGCGTGCCCGAGGCCGACCGCCGCGGCGAAGAGCAGACCTACCTCACCTTCCCCGAGTGGTTCCTCGTCTTCAGCCCCGACGAGTTCGCCGACTCGCTGGAAGCGAAAGGCACGCCGAGTGCGTTCCCGTGGTTCGCCCACGTGCGCCAGTTCTGGAGCGCCTACGGGCGCGTGTGGGACGCGACGCAGCAGTACCCGTTCAATGGCGAGTACCACACGATGATCGGCGTGATCGGCACGAGCACGACGGTCGAATACGGCATTCGCGGCGCGTACGAAACGCTGGTCGGTCGACTTACCGAACTCGCATCGGCGCCGGGTGCGACGCCCGAGGATCGCCTCGCCGCCGAGCAGGCGCGCGCCTACGTCGAGTTCGTGCGCGTGCGGCCGTGGTACGAGTTCGACTTCGTCGCGCCGCTCAAGCGCCTGTGGACCGACACTCCGATGTTCGGCCCGGACATGCTGCGCAAGTGGGAGCGCCGCTATCTGTTGACCAGCGATTGGGCGGTGAAGGCCGGCTACGCGGCGCTGCTCGAACAGGCGACGCGTTCGACGTTCGAGAAACCGAAGGAGACGACGGTCAGCGTCGTGCGCGAGGGCGATCGCAGCGAAGTCGTCGCGCTTCCGCGTTACCAGGGTTTCACCGATGCGGCGATGGCGATCGCGCAACGCGGCGGCACGTTCGAGGAGATCGCCGGCAATCGCGGGCCGATCCTCGCAAGCGTCGTCGTGCCGATGATGCAACCCGTCGCGCCGGGGACGACGGTGCTGATTCGCCAGCCGATCCTCACGCGACCGGGCTTCGAACGTCGCGTGCTGCAGGTGCCCGTGCCGCGCCTCGCCGCCGAACTGCGCGCGCACGCGGCGGCGGGCGATGCGGTCGAACACGTGTTCGACTACTGATGCGGCGGCTCCTGCGCTGGTTGGTGCGCGGCGTGGTGGCGCTCGTCGCGTTGCTCGTCGTGTACGTGATCGCCAGCGTTGTCTACACGTCGGTGCACGAGCGTCGCGACCTCGCGCAGTCCGCGCCGCGCGACGGGCGCATCGTGACCGTCGATGGTGTGCGCGTGTTCGCGCGACTGCATCCGGGCCGCGCGGATCGCGTGCCGGTGTTGCTGGTGCATGGCACCGCGGCGTGGAGCGGGACGTGGTTCGAGCTGATTCCCGCGCTGCAGCGCGCGGGCTGGCCGGTGATCGCGGTGGACGTGCCGCCGTTCGGTTACTCGGACAAGGCGACGCACACCGACTTCTCGCGCAAGGCGCAAGCGGCGCGGCTGCGTGGCGTGCTCGACGCCTTCGGCATCGAGCGGGCGATGGTGGTCGGGCATTCGTTCGGCGGTGGCCCCGCGCTGGAACTCGCGTTGCGCGAACCTGCGCGCGTCGAACGTCTCGTGCTCGTCGATGCGGCGCTTGGCCTGACCGCGCCACCGCCCGATGCCTCCAGCGCCGCCTGCCGAGCGCTCGCGATGCCGCGCGTGCGCAACGTGCTCATGTCGTCGACCGCCGCGAATCCGCTGTGGAGCGGCACCTTGTTGCGCAGCTTCGTCGCGCGCAAGGACGCGGTCACGCCGCAACGCATGGTCGCGTATCGCGAGCCGGCGTCGTTGCAGGGCGCCTCGAACGCACTCGGCGCGTGGGCGCACCACTTCGCGTGCGTGCGCGAGACCGGCATGAGCATGGACGCCGACCGCATCCGCGCCATCGGCGTGCCGATGTTCCTGTTGTGGGGCGCCGACGACACGATCACGCCGCCCGCCCAGGCCACGCACCTGCAATCGCTGGTGCCCGGCACGCCCTTGCGCATGATGGAGGGCGTCGGCCACATCCCGCACATCGAAGCGCCGGATGATTTCGCGCGCCTGCTGCTCGATACTCTCGCAGCCCCCGCCCGCCTGGCCGCAATCGATGACCCGCAGTGACGCCATCACCGCCCACGCCCCCGCCGGCGTCGGCAACATCGGGGTCGGCTTCGACCTGCTGGGCCACGCGATCGCGGGCCTGCAGGATCGCGCGACGGTGCGCCGCATCGACGAACCCGTGATCCGCGTGGCCGCGGTGCGCGGCCCGTTCGACGTTTCGATCATTCCGTTCGACGACGAGCGCAACACCGCCGGCCGCGCGTTGCGTGCGTTGCGCGAAGGCCTGGCGTTGCCGTTCGGATTCGAGGTCGAGCTCGACAAGGGCATTCCGATCGGGGCGGGGCTCGGCGGTTCTGCCGCATCGTGCGTCGCCGCGCTCGTCGCCGCCAACGCGTTGCTCGATGCGCCGCTCTCGCGCGACGGGTTGTATCCGTTCGCGATGGAAGGCGAGTACGCGTCCAGCCGCAGCCACCAGGGCGACAACGTCGGGCCGATGCTGATCGGCGGCGTCGCGCTGGCGACATCGCATCGCCTGATGCCGCTGCGCGTGCCGGCGTGGTTGCACGCGGTCGTGGTGCACCCGGACCAGGTGCTGGAAACCCGACGCTCGCGCGAAGTGCTCGTCGAACCGTTTCCGCTGTCGACCGTCGTCGCGCATGGCGCGCGACTCGCGCAGTTCCTGCTCGGCCTCGAACGCGGCGACGCCGCGCTCATTCGCGACGGTCTGCAGGATGTCCTCGTCGAACCGCGTCGCGCGCCGCTCGTGCCGGGTTTCGCGCAGGTGAAGGCTGCGGCGATGGATCACGCCGCGCTCGGCGCGAGCCTGTCGGGCGCAGGCCCGAGCGTGTTCGCGTGGTTTGCTTCGGAAGCAGAAGCGAAGGCCGCCGCGCCGGCGATGCAGGCTGCATTCGCCGACGCGGGGTTCGCTTCGCGCGCTTACGTCTCGCCCGTCGCCGGGCCGCGCGCCGACATCGACTGATTCGCCACCGGTTCTTCGCCGCGCTTCACGCGGAACCACGCCGCGTACAACGCCGGCAGGAACAACAACGTCAGCACCGTCGCGACGATCAGCCCGCCCATGATCGCCACCGCCATCGGCCCGAAGAACGCCGAACGCGTGAGCGGGATCATCGCGAGCACCGCCGCGAGCGCGGTGAGCACGATCGGGCGGAAGCGGCGCACCGTCGCCTCGACGATCGCGTGCCAGCGATCGTTGCCGTGCTGGATGTCCTGTTCGATCTGGTCGACCAGGATCACCGAGTTGCGCATGATCATGCCCGCGAGCGCGATCGTGCCGAGCATCGCCACGAAGCCGAACGGCACGCGGAACACCAGCAGGAACAGCGTCACGCCGATCATGCCGAGCGGCGCGGTCAGCAACACCAGCATCGTGCGCGAGAAGCTGCGCAACTGCAGCATCAACAGCGTGATCACGACGAACAGGAACAGCGGCATGCCGGCCTTGATCGAGTTCTCGCCGCGCGCCGAGTCTTCCACCGTGCCGCCGGTTTGCAGCAGGAAGCCTTCGGGCAATTCGGCGCGGATCCCGTCCAGCGTCGGCAAGATCTGCGCGACGACCGTCGGCGGCGTCAGCTCGTTGCGGATGTCCGCGCGCACGGTGACCGTCGGCAGGCGATCGCGGTGCCAGATGATGCCGTCCTCGAACACGTACCGCAGCGTGGCGATCTGCGAGAGCGGCACCGTCACGCCGTTCTGCGTCGGCACTGCGAGGCTGCCGAGCAGGTCCAGGCGCGTGCGTTCGTCGTCGGCGCCGCGCAGCAGCATTTCGATCAGCTCGTTGCCTTCGCGATACGTGCTCACGTGCAGGCCGGACAGCGAACCCGAGAGGAACTTCGACAGGTTCGACGTGCTCACGCCGAGCGCGCGCGCACGATCCTGGTCGATCTCCAGGCGCACGACCTTGCTCGGTTCGTCCCAGTCGAGGTTGACGTTGGCGACGTTCGGGTTGGCGCGCACCTTCGCTTCGACCTGCTTGGCGATCGCGCGCACGCGGTCGATGTGTTCGCCCGATACGCGGAACTGGATCGGATAGCCCACCGGCGGTCCGTTCTCCAGGCGCGTCACGCGCAACTGCAGCGCCGGGAACTGCGGCGCTACTTCGTCGATGAGCCACGTCCGCAACGCTTCGCGCGCTTCGGCATCGTTGGCGCGCACGACGAACTGCGTGAAGTTCGCGGCAGGCAGCTGCTGGTCGAGCGGCAGGTAGAACCGCGGCGAGCCCGTGCCGATGTACGCGACGAAGCTGTCGATGTCGTCGCGCTTCTTCAGCAGCGCTTCCAGGCGCTTGGCCTGCGCTTCGGTCGAGCGCAGCGACGAGCCTTCGGCGAGTTCCATGTCGACCATCAGCTCCGGTCGCGTGGAGTCGGGGAAGAACTGCTGCGGCACGAAGCGGAACAGCAGCAGCGATGCGATGAACGTGGCCACCGTCGCGGCGATCACCAGCTTGCGATGTTCCAGGCACCAGTCGAGCAGGCCACGGAAGCGCTGGTAGAACTTCGTCGCGTGCGGATCGTGCGCTTCCTTGTGCTGCTTGTGCAGGTCGGGCAGCAGCTTGTCGCCGAGATACGGGATGAACAACACCGCCGCGATCCACGACACCACCAGCGCGATCGTCACGACCTGGAACAACGAACGCGTGTATTCGCCCGTGCTCGACGCGGCGGTCGCGATCGGCAGGAAGCCCGCCGCCGTCACCAGCGTGCCGGTCAGCATCGGGAACGCGGTGGTGTCCCACGCGAAGCTCGCTGCTTTCACGCGCGAGAAGCCTTCCTCCATCTTGATGGCCATCATCTCGACCGCGATGATCGCGTCGTCGACAAGGAGGCCCAGCGCGAGCACCAAGGCGCCGAGCGAGATCTTGTGCAGGCCGATGTCGAAGAAGTGCATCACCGCGAAGGTCATCGCGAGCACCAGCGGGATCGACACCGCGACCACCAGGCCGGTGCGGAAACCCAGCGAGAAGAAGCTCACCACCAGCACGATCGCGACCGCTTCGGCGAGCACCTTCACGAACTCGCCGACCGATTCGCTCACCGCGTGCGGCTGGTCGGAGACCTTGCGCAGTTCCATGCCCACCGGCAGCGTGCCCTGCAGGCGCGCGAATTCGACTTCCAGTTTCTTGCCGAGGCGGATGATGTCGCCGCCGTCCTTCATCGCGACCGCGATGCCGATGGCGTCCTGCCCCATGAAGCGCATGCGCGGCGCGGCCGGATCGGAGAAGCCGCGTTCGATCGTCGCGATGTCGCCGACGCGGAACGTGCGGTCGCCGACGCGCACCGGGAAGTCGCGGATCTCGTCGACCGAACGCAGCGCGCCGGTGACGCGGATCTGGATGCGATCGCTGCCGGTCTCGAAGAAGCCGGCCGGCACCACCGCGTTCTGTTCCGACAACGCCTGCTGCACGGCCGCGAGCGGAATGCCGAGCGAGGCGAGCTTGGTGTTCGACAACTCGATCCAGACCTTCTCGTCCTGCAGGCCGATCAGTTCGACCTTGCCGACGTCGGGGATGCGCTGAAGTTCGAGTTCGATGCGCTCGGCGTAGTCCTTCATCACCGCGTAGTCGAAACCCGGCCCGGTGAGCGCGTAGATGTTGCCGAAGGTGTCGCCGAACTCGTCGTTGAAGAACGGACCGATCGTGCCTTCCGGCAAGGTCGGCTCGATGTCGCCGATCTTCTTGCGCACCTGGTACCACAGGTCCGGCACTTCGTCGGACGGCAGCGAGTCGCGCGCCATCATGATGACCTGCGATTCGCCCGGTCGCGAATACGAGCGGATGAACTCGTACTTGCCCGTCGTCATCAGCGCCTTCTCGATGCGCTCGGTGACCTGGCGCGAGACTTCCTCCGCCGTCGCACCCGGCCACACTGTGCGCACGACCATCGCCTTGAACGTGAACGGCGGATCCTCGGATTGTCCGAGGCTGCGGTAGCTCATGACGCCGAGCACCGCGAGCACGAGCATCGCGTAGACGACGAGCGTGCGGTTGCGCAGCGCCCATTCGGAGAGATTGAAGCGCATGTCAGCGCGCCTTTGGCAGCGGTCGGTTGTCGCGATCGACCGGCGTCACGACCTGGCCTTCGCGCAACAGGTGTCCACCGGCGGCGACCACGCGATCGCCCGCGCGCAGGCCCGACAACACCGGCACCGAGTCGGCGCCGAACGGGCCGACGCGCACCGGCACGCGCTTGAGTGCATTCGTGTTCGGATCGACGACCCACACGGTCGTCGCGCCGTTGGTGCCGCGCTGCAACGCCGACAGCGGCAGGCGCAGCGCCTGCGCGCCCGCGTGCGAATTGGCGATGTAGACGCGCGCGCTCTGGCCGAGGTCGACTTCACCGGCGACGTTGGGATCGATCGCGATGCGCGCGGCGTATGTGCGCGCCTGCGGATCGGCGGCCGCGGCGAGTTCGCGGATGCGGCCCGGCAAGCGTTCGCCCGGCTTGCTCCACAGTTCGACGAGCACGGGCTGGCCGACGCGGAATTCGCGGATGCGCGACTCCGGCAACGCGATCGCGACTTCGCGACCCGCATCGCCCGCGAGCGTGAACACCACCTGCCCCGCGGTGATGGTCTGTCCTGCTTCTGCGGTACGCGTGGCGATGACGCCGTCGCGCGGTGCGCGCAGTTGCGAGTAGTCGGCCTGGTTGCGCGCGACATCGAGTTGCGCGCGCGCGGCGCGCGCCTGTCCGGCGGCCGCCGTATACGACGCGTCCTGCGCATCCTGCGTCGACTTGCTGACGAGTTGTTCCTTCGCGAGCGTGGCGTAGCGCTTCTGGTCGGACGTCGCGCGTGCGAGTTCGCCTTCGGCCGCGGCGAGTTGCGCGCGCGCCGCGTCCACTTGCAGGCGCACGTCGCCGGGATCGAGTTCGGCGAGCACCTGGCCGCGACGCACGCGATCGCCTGCATCGACGTGCCGACTGACGAGCTGGCCGCCGATGCGGAACGACAGCGGGCTTTCTTCGCGCGCGCGGATTTCGCCGGCGAAGGCGCTGGGCACGGCATCGGCGCCTGCGCCCACGATCACCACGAGGGCGGGGCGTGGCACCTCGACGGGCTTCTCGTCACTCCCGCACGCCGACAGCGCGAGCGCGCCACCGAGCACCAGCGAAACGAAGACATGTCGAAAAAATAGGCGATCGGTGGGGGGATGCCGGTGCATCCTGCGCTGGGCTTCCATGAGGGGTCTCGTTGCCGGGCCTTTTTGAACTGGCCGGTAGAGTATAAATAGCGAACCCCGTAGTCCAGTATTTCGTTATAGTAGGCCCATGGTGCAGCGTCCTCGTCCCAAACCCGAATCCGCCGACGGCATGCGCCTCCCCGAGAAGCGCGCCGCCGGCCCCGGCCGTCCCAAGGACCTCGGCAAGCGCGCCGCGATCCTCGCCGCGGCCAAGCGCCTGTTCGTCGCGCAGGGATTCGCAGGCGTGAGCATGGACCAGATCGCCGCCGACGCCGGCGTTTCCAAGCTCACGGTCTACAGTCATTTCGGCGACAAGGAAGCGTTGTTCGCCGCGGCCGTGCAGGCGCATTTCGAGCAGCAGTTGCCGGAATCGCTGTTCGCCGCCGCCGACGCGGCGCCGCTGCACGACGGCCTGATGCAGATCGCGCGCGCCTTCTTCGCGATGATCATGGATCCCGACGCGCTGGCCGGGCACCGCATCATGTGCACGCCGCAGATGGTGGAAACCGACATGCCGCAGCGCGCCTGGGAAGTCGGGCCGCAGCGCGCGATCGACATGGTGGCCGACGTGCTGCGCCATCACGTCGACGCGGGCGAACTGGACATCGACGATGTGCCCCGCGCCGCGTCCCAGTTCCTCTGCCTGGTGAAGGGCGACCTGCACCAGCGCGTGGTCTTCGGCTGCGCGGCCGCCCCGCTCGCGGACGAGGCCGAAGCCCAGCTGGAGGGTGCGGTCGACATGTTCCTGCGCGCCTACGGCACGGCCCGGACCCGGGGTTGACCCCCCGCATGACCATGGGCCCGCTGACTTCCGGCACTGAGTTGGAGTGTGCTACCACAGCGATGCTGTGCCGGCCGGGCGTAAAATATCCGGCTTTCCGCGCGAGACGAACGACATGACGATGGATTACGGCAAGGCCCGCGAACTGATGGTCGAACAACAGGTTCGACCGTGGGACGTGCTCGACGCACGCGTCCTCGACGCGCTGGTGTCGATTCCGCGCGACGCCTTCGTCCCGTCGCAGCATCGCGCGCTGTCGTACGCCGACGTCGCGCTTCCGCTCGCCCACGGCGAATCGATGATGAAGCCCGTGGTCGAAGGCCGCGTGCTGCAGTCGATCGACGTGCAGGCCGGCGACGAGGTGCTGGAGATCGGCACCGGCAGCGGCTTCCTCACCGCGTGCCTGGGCCGCCTCGGCCGTGAAGTGCACAGCATCGAACTGCACGCCGACCTCGCCGACGAAGCGCGCGCGCGCCTGGATGCGATGGGCCTGGGCGTCAACGTGCGGATCGAAGTCGCCGACGCCTTCGCCTGGAACACCGAGCGCCGCTTCGACGCGATCGTCGTCACCGGCGCCGTCGATGCGATCCCGGGCCGTTTCCTCCAGTGGCTGCGCCCCGAAGGCCGCATGTTCATCGTCCGCGGCGCTTCGCCGGCGATGGAAGCGGTCGTGGCGCGCAACGGCGTCAACGGTCCGCGTATCGAATCGTTGTTCGAAACCGACCTGCCCTATCTCGTGGGCGCCGCTCCCGCGCCCCGCTTCGATTTCTAATTCCCCTTACACGCATTGAATCCGGAAGGAACCCGCATGAGCCGTCGCCCCCTCGTCCTGGCCCTAGCCTTCGCCCTGTCCGCGCCGCTGGCTGCGCACGCCGAAGACCTGCTTCAGACTTACGAGCTGGCACGCGCCGGCGATCCGCAGTTCTCCGCCGCCGAATCCAACCGCCTCTTCGTGAAGGAAGGCTCGGTGCAGGCGCGTGCGGGCCTGTTGCCGCTGGTCAACGGCCAGGCGACGTACGACAAGTCGAACAGCGACTCGAGCGGCCAGCAGGTGTTCGCCGGCACGCCGCTCGGCGCCAATGATTCCAGCACCGACACCACGACGCGCCAGTACGGCGTCAGCCTCACGCAGATGGTGTACGACCACTCGCGCATCACGCGCCTGCGCAGCGCCAACGCGCTGAGCGAAGCGAGCGACTTCACGCTCGAATCGGAAGGCGCGTCGCTGATCACGCGCACCTCCGCCGCGTACTTCAACGTGCTCGTGCAGCTGGAAAACCTCGCCGCCGCCGAATCGGCCGAGACCGCGCTGCAGAAGCAGTTCGACTTCGCGAGCAAGCGCCTCGAAGTCGGTCTCGCTCCAATCACCGACGTGCACGAAGCGCGCGCGCAGTACGACACCGCGCGCGCCAACACCATCACCGCGCGCAACCTCGTCGAAGACGCTTACCAGGCGCTCGCCGAAATCACCGGTCGCCCGGTCGCCGACCTCAAGGGCCTGCCGGAAGACTTCCAGCCGCAGCTGCCCGAACACGCCGGCGAAGACGACTGGGTGAAGATGGCGTTCGACAACAATCCCGCGCTCAAGGCGAAGGAACTGCAGGTGAAGTCGGCCGAGCAGGATGTCGGCACCGCGCGTGCGGGCCACTACCCGACGCTCTACTTCGGCGCCAACTACGGCAACACGACGAGCGACGGCGACACGACGAACAACCTCAACGCCACGCAGACCGCGTTCGACAACGAGAACGACTCGAAGTCGGTCGGCCTCACGCTGAACGTGCCGATCTTCGCCGGTGGCGCGACGCAGTCGGGCGTGCGCCAGGCGCTCGCAACGCGCGACATCCGCCAGGACGAACTCGAGCAGCAGCGTCGCAACCTCGAACGCGCGACGCGCAACGCCTACCAGACCGTCGTCGCCGGCGTGAGCGAAGTCGAAGCGCGCCGCCTGGCGGTCGTGTCGGCGAAGGCCGCGTACGAAGCCTCGCAGGTCGGCCTCGAGGTCGGCACGCGCACCGTGCTCGACGTGCTGGTCAACCAGCGCAACCTGTTCCAGTCGCAGCAGGCCTTCGCGCTGGCGCGTTACAACTTCCTGCAGAGCGTGCTGAACCTCGAACAGGCCGCGGGCACGCTGGACGTCGACGACGTGCAGCGCATCAACCGCTTCCTGACGGTGAACGTGTCGGCCGCGGTGCAGCAGCCGACGCAGTAACCGATCGCCGCAGGGCGTTCGAATGGAGCCCGCCGCAAGGCGGGCTTCGTCGTTTCAGCGTCGCGTCGCGGGCAGCACCGGCGCGATCATCGCGAGACTCCGCGCGAGCGCACCGCGTCCTTCCGCCACCAGGCGTCGTCCTGCATCGGCCATGCGTGCGCGCGCCGCTTCGTCGGCCAGCAATTCGGCGAGGGCCGCGTGCACTTCGTCGACGTCCTTCGCGATGCGCACCGCCTGCGCGTCCTGCATCAGGCGCGCGATCTCGGCGAAGTTGTGCAGGTGCGGACCGGTCACCGCCGCGGTGCCGACCGCCGCGGGCTCCAGCAGGTTGTGTCCACCGATCGCCTGCAGGCTTCCGCCCACGAAGGCGACCTGCGCGCAGGCGTAGAAGCAGATCAACTCGCCGAGCGTATCGACGATGAACACATCGTCGCCCGGCCCTGGGAGGCGCGTGAGCTTGCGCGTCGCCACGCGCCACCCCGCCGCATGCGCGTGATCGACGGCTGCGCGGAAGCGTTCCGGATGCCGCGGCGCCCACAGCAGCAACAAATCGGGAAAGCGCGCGCGCAGGCGACGATGCAGGTCGACCACCGCCTCCTCTTCGCCTTCGTGCGTGCTCGCCGCGATCCACACCGGCCGCGTGCCTGCCTGCGCGACGAACTTGGCGACGAAATCGCCGATGCCTTCCGGCACCGGCGTATCGAACTTGAGGTTGCCCAGTTCGACGACCTGCTCGGCGCGCGCGCCGAGTGCGATGAAGCGTTCGCCGTCGGCCTGCGATTGCGCGCCGACGCGCCAGAGCGTGCGCAGCGCACGCGAGATCAGCGGCGCGAGCACGCGATAACCGCGCAGCGAACGCGCCGACAGGCGTGCATTGAGGATGTACGTCGGCACGCCGTTGTCGCGCGCGCCGAACAACAGGTTCGGCCACAACTCGGTTTCGAGGATCAGCCCCGCGCGCGGGCGGAAATGCTCGAAGAAGCGATCGACCGCGCCGGGCAGGTCGTACGGCAGGTAGACGTGGCGCACCGCGTCGCCCCACAGCGCGCGCACGCGCGCCGAGCCCGTCGGCGTGATCGTCGTGACGAGCAGGGGCAGCTGCGGATGCAGGCGGCGGATCGCGTTCACGAGCGGCGCCGCGGCGTTGACTTCGCCCACCGACACCGCGTGGACCCACAGGATGTCGCGCGGCGCGTCCTCGTCCTGCGGCCGGCCGTAGACGCCGTAGCGCTCGGGCCAGCGACGGAAGTACGCGCGCTGGCGGAACCCACGCCAGATCAGGTGGTACACCGTGATCGGAAGCAACACGTACAGGGCGGCCGAATACAGGCCACGCAGCACGCGCTCGATGGGGTCCGTCCGCATAGGCGGGCAGGATATCGGACTTGTTCGTTGGAGGTTGCCCTTAGAATCGCGGGCATGACGCAGGACACCCCCGTCGATCGCCCGCCCCTCGGGCCGCGCCACTGGACCACGTGGGCCGGCATCGGTGCGATGGCCGCGCTGGCGCGCCTGCCGTGGGCGGTGCAGCGCGGGCTCGGGCGTGTCGCCGGCGCGTTCCTGCGTGTCGCGCTCCCGAAGCGGCGTCGCATCGCCGAACGCAACCTGCAACTGTGTTTCCCCGAGCTCGACGCCGCCGCGCGCGATGCGCTGCTGCGCGAACACTTCGCCTCGCTCGGCATCGGCCTGTTCGAATTCGCGCGCGCGTGGTGGGGCTCGGTCGCGCCGCTGCGTCGCGGTCTCATCGTCGAAGGCCTCGAACACCTCGAAGCCGCGCGCGCGGGCGGACGCGGCGTCATCGTCGTGTCCGGCCACTTCACCACGCTGGAAATCTGCGGCCGCCTGATGTGCGACTACGCGCCGCTCGCCGGCATGTATCGCCCGCACGCCGAGCCCGCGATGGAATGGGCGGTGAAGCACGGCCGCCTGCGTTACGCGCAGGCGATGTTCACCAAGTTCGAAGTGCGCCCCGCGGTGAAGCACCTCAAGCAGGGCGGCCTGTTGTGGTACGCGCCCGACCAGGATCCGAGCCGCGGCGACACCGTCTACGTGCCGTTCTTCGGTCTTCCCGCGCACAGCCTGGCCTCGACGCACCAGCTCGCGCGCCTGGCGGGTGCGGCGGTGGTCGCGTTCCAGCATGCGCGTCGCGCGGACGGCGGTTACACGTTGCGCGTGTTGCCGGCGCTCGATGCGATTCCGTCGAAGGATGCGACCGCGGATACCGCGCAGGTCATGGCCGCGATCGAATCGATGGCACGGCAAGCGCCCGACCAGTACCTGTGGATCCATCGCCGATTCAAGCGGCAACCCGACGGCTCGACGCCGTACGCTGGCATCTGAGAGCGAAGAGCGCGAAGAGCGCGACTTCGGATGGGCGGGGCGGCACGTGCAGGCGTATGTATCCCGCCGGTTCTGGCAAGCGCCATCCATGGCCAGCCAAGAACCGTGCGCAAAACCCTCCATGGTTTTGCTCGGGGTACATACGCCTGCACGTGCCGCCCCGCACCTCGGATTCACTCTCTCCACATCTTCGGCGAGAGCGAAGAGCAGAAGCTGAAGCGCAGCCGGAGTTGTAGGGCGTTGCCCTTACGACGGGGGCCGTGCGCCCGGTCTTTGGCTGGCCATGGATGGCGCTTGCCAGGACCGGCAGAGGGGAACATGCATATGCGCGCCCCTCCGCCCGACCGAAGCGATGCAACCCGTTCTTCAACTCCGAAGTGTCGGCTCGTCCGAGCTGCGCTGCGCTTCGAGCAGCTTCGCGTATTTGAGGAAGGTGTAGAACGCGTGCGTGCGCGCGGCGAAGAAGCCCGCCCACCCGTCGAGGAAGTAGCGCTTGCCGATGTACAGCTTGAGGAAGGCGAGCGTCGGCTGCAGCAGGATGCGCATGCCGATTCCGCGCACGCCGCCCTGGCGCTTGTGCACGACCAGGCCGCTCGAATAACGATTCACCTTGTCGACGCGATCGGCGAGCCGCGGTTCGCCGTAGTGGCGGAACGGCGCGTCGAGATCGCGTCGATCGCCATCGACCACGGGCGCGGCGTGGACCGGCACCGTGTTCATGCGCCCGCGCGACTTGCGAAACAGCCGCAACTGCCAGTTGCCGCGCGCGTGCGGGTGCGCCCAGCGCCAGAACAGCCACTCCTGCCGCGGCAGGCGATAGCCGTCGGCGCGCGCGTTGCGCAGTTCGAGTTCGATCGCCTCGCGGCCGGCGTCGGTCAGGTGTTCGTCCGCGTCGAGCAACAGGATCCAGTCGTGCGTCGCGAGGTCGATTGCGTGCTGCTTCTGCGGGCCGTAACCGGCGAACGGCTTCGTCGCGATGCGTGCGCCGTGGCGCCGCGCGATCTCGACGGTCGCATCGGTCGATCCCGAATCGAGCACGACGCGCTCGTCGCAGAACGCCAGGCTCGCAAGACACGCGTCGAGCGTGGAAGCGTTGTTGAACGTGGTGACGACGCCGGAAATCGGCGGACGCCCGCTCACGCGTGGGGCTCCTGCGCGTCGGTGTCGCGACCGAGCAGGCTGCCCGCGTACAACGCCGCGAGCATCAGTGCGAGCCCGCCCCAGAACGTCGAATAGAACGCGAGGTGCGTGTTGAACGGGAACAGCGTCGCCGCGAGCGCGAGCATCGCCGGCCGCGCGTGTTCGCGCGATTCGGGCGAAGCGAAACGCCATGCGCGCCAGCCGAGCGCCAGGCCCGAGAGCCAGAGCACGAGTCCGAAGGTGCCGGTCTCGCTGGCGACTTCGAGGACGATCTGGTGCGCGTGCAGCGCCGGGCCTTCGCCCCACGCCGCGAGCTTGCCCGCCGCCGGGTCGCACGCCGGGAACGCTTGCCGGAATCCACGTGCGCCGACGCCGTTGACCCAGTGCGTGCGATACATGCACACCGCCGCCGACCAGATGCGCGTGCGCCCGGAGAGCGCGGTGTCGACGTCCGATTCCTTCGTGGAGACCAACTGCATCGTGCGTTCGATGCGCTCGCCGACCTGCGGCACGAACACGCCGAGCACCGCGAGCGAAATCGCACCGGCGGCGAACACCGCCATCAGGCGCTTCCATCCCAGCACGCGCCAGCCCGACCACAACAGCACGAACCCGTACACGACCCACGCCGCGCGCGCGCCGGCGAGCAGCACGACCGCGCCGATGAGGAACGCCGCGACGAACCAGCCCATCGCACCGAAGCGCCGCGCCGCGTAGTACAGCGCGAACGGCGACATGCTCGCGAGCATCGGACCGAACTTGAGGTTGCACGGCCCGAGGATGCCGCTGAGGCGATCGACGGCCAGCACCGCTTCGTCCGAACACATGCCGTGTCCGCTGATCATGCGCTTGACCGAATCGATGCCGAAAAACAGCGGGCTCGTGCCGGTGACCGCCTGCATCAGCGCGTCGAACGTCCACACCAGCACGATGACCGCAAGCCCGGTGAAGGTGACGCGCCGCCCCCGATCGTCCGCGACCGCGGCCGCGACGAGCCACAGGAACGGCAGGTAGCGCAGGTCGACCGCGGCTTCGCGGAACGCACGCGCGGGATCGACCGCATCGATCGCCGACACCGCCTGCGGCAACCAGTACGCGAAGAACAACACGCTCGTGAGCGCCCACGCCGGCGCGCTCAGCAACTGCGCGCCACCGCGGAAACGCGCGAGCAGGAGCTTGACGATCGCCGCGAGCGCGCCGAGCACGAGGATGCCTTCGGCGTAACCGGGCGCCGGCCACAGCGCCACGAACGCCAGCACCCACGCCGGCGCCCAGCGCCAGCCCGCGGGGGCGCGTTGCGCTTCCGCACTTCGAGGATCAGGTCCGATCGAGTTCTGCATTGAGTCCTGCATCGAGTTCTGCATAGACGGCGAGCGTCGCCTCCTGCATCGCACGCAACGTGTAGGGCATCGTAACCGGACGCGGCGGCGGCGCGTCGAGCATGGCGTCCGCGGTGCGCTCGAGCAACGTGCCGTCGAACGGGGGAACGGCGCCGCGCGGTTGCAGCGTGCGCAGCAGTTCGCCGACGCCGCCGTGATCCCAGCCCACCACGCAACGCCCGATCGCCATCGCTTCGAGCACGGTGCGGCCGAAGGCTTCGGGCTTGCGCGAGAGTTGCAGCACCAGGTCGCTCGCGGCGTAGGCGTCGGCGATCGCGAACGTCGACGGGGTGAACGCCACGACATCGGACAGGCCGAGGTCCGCGGCCTGCGCTTCGAGTTCGCCGATGTAATGGTCGCGGCCTTCCTCGCGGCTGCCGGGCAACCACAGGCGCGCGTCGCGGCCGTTCGCGCGCAGTGCGGCGAGCAGCGTCAATGCGTCGGCATGGCCCTTCAGGCGCGTGCCGCGACCGGGCAACAACAACAGCGGGCCGTCGCCGCCGAGCTGCGGATGCAGCGTCGTCGCGCGGCGGCGCGCATCTTTATCGGGCCAGGGATGGTGCGGGAAGGATTTCGCATCGATGCCGCGCGGGACGACGCGCAGCTTCGACGGATCGGTCTTCGGGTAATGCGCGAGCACGTAGTCGCGCACCGTCTCCGACACGCAGACCACGCGTTCGCCGCGCGTCATGATCGCGCTGTAGCGCGACGGCGAGTTGAGTCCGTGCACTGTGGTGACGAAGCGTGGCGCCGCGCGGCCCATGCCGCGCACCGCGCGCCAGCCGATCCATGCGGGCAGGCGCGAGCGCGCATGTACGATGTCGACGCGCTCGCGTTCGAACAAACGTCGCAACGTCGTGACATGACGCAGGGTCAGCAGCGACTTGCGGCCGATGTCGAGCCGCACGTGCTCCGCGCCCAGTGCGACGAGGCGCGGCACGAGGCGACCGCCGGCGGACACGACGATCGCGCGATCGCCCGCGCGCACGAGTGCTTCGGCGATCTCGAGGGTGGAACGTTCGACGCCGCCCGCATCGAGCGCTGGCAGCAACTGGACGATCGTCCGGCGCGGACCGGCCATCGTCGCGGGAAGATCAGTCGACGAGCACGAAATGCGAGCCGCAGTAAGGGCACGTGGATTCGCCCCCTTCGGCCTCGATCGGCAGGTACACGCGCGGGTGCGAATTCCACAGCGCCATCGACGGCAGCGGGCAGCTCAGCGGCAGGTCGGCGCGGCGCACTTCATAGCGCTGTTGCGCGTTCGCCGGCGCGGCGGCGACGGGAGCGTGGGAGTGATGTTCGGCCATGGCGCTGAGGGGTCTGCGTGATGCGCGGGCCGGAAGTTTACCAGCCGGCCCGTGTCGCGCGGCTTCGGAGCTCAGGCCGGCAGATCGAAGAGCAACACCTCGGCGGCGCCGCGGCCCAGCAGGCGGCGCGTTCCGCCCTCCTCGACCAGGCCCAGCGCGTCGCCGGCCGAAAGCGCGCGGCCATCGAATTCGGCATCGCCCGTCGCCACGTGCAGCCAGTAGCGGCGCGCGGGATCGAGGACCACGTCGACCGCCTGCCCGTCGGCCAGGCGCACCGCGCGCAGCCAGGCCTGCTGGCGGAGCGGCAGCGCGCCGTCCACGTCGCCCGCGGTATCGGGCGCGACCAGCGTCGCCCAGCGCCCTTCGCGCGCGGCCGGATCGAACGCGCGCTGCGCATACCCCGGCTGCGCATTGAGCCGATCCGGCTGGATCCAGATCTGCAGGAAATGCACCGGCGCGTCCTTCGACCCGTTGAACTCGCTGTGCTCGATGCCGTGGCCCGCGCTCATCCACTGCACTTCGCCGGGTTGCAGAACGCCTTCGTCGCCCCGCCCTTCATTGGACGCGTTGTCGCGATGCGCAAGCGCACCCGACAACACGATGCTGAGGATCTCCATGTTCGCGTGCCGATGCGGCGGGAAGCCGCCGCCCGGCGCCACGATGTCCTCGTTGATCACGCGCAGCGGCCCGAACCCCATCCACTGCGGGTCGTAGTAGTGCCCGAACGAAAAGGTGTGGCGGCTGTGCAACCAGCCTGCCGACACCTCGCCGCGCGCACCGGCGGGCCGCTCGAGGATCACTTCGCCGCGTCCGTCGGCGCCTGCGGCACCGTGGCCTCGGTGGTGATGCGGAGCTGCACCTCGTCGCTGGAGCTCGGGATGAACTTCGCGATGCCGAACTCGCTGCGCAGGATCGTGGCCGTCGCGTCGAAGCCCACCTTCGGTGCACCGCCGCGGCCTTCGCCGGCCTTGTTGAGGGTCACGTCGAGCACGACCGGCTTCGTGACATCACGGATCGTGAGGTCGCCGGTCACCTTGAGCTTGTTCGGCGAAGCGCCCTGCTCGACCTTCGTGCTCTTGAAGCGCGCGGTCGGCCACGTTTCGGCATCGAAGAAGTCGGCGGTGCGCAGGTGCTCGGTGAGCTTCGGCACGAACGCATCGAGGCCCGACAGCGGCAGCGTGACGTCGACGCTCGACGCTTCGACCTTGTCCGGATCGAACACGAGCGTGCCGTCGGCGCCGCCGAAGTTGGCGGACGGGCGCGAGAAGCCGCCGTGGTCCCACGACGCCAGCACCTGGGTGTGGTTCGGATCGAGCTTGTAGGTGTTCGACGCGGCCTGCGCCGAACTGATGGCGAGCAGGAGGGACGCGATCAGCAATCTGGTGCGAGTCATGGGGGTCCTCGTGGGTTAATCGATGCGGCAGGCTTCGTCGAAATTCAGGCGCGGCGAGCGCGGGAAGATCGAAGCGGGATCGCCCTTGCCGAGGTTGACCAGGAAGTTCGAGCGCCAGCTGGTGCCGGGGAAGAACGCGGCGTCGACCTTCGCGTTGTCGAAGCCCGACATCGGGCCGCAATCCAGGCCGATCGAACGCGCGGCGAGCAGCAGGTATGCGCCCTGCAGGCTGCCGTTGCGCAGCGCGATGGTGCGCAGGTCGGGCTCGGGCTTGGTGTCGAACCAGCCGCGCGCGTCGGTGTGCGGGAACAGCACCGGCACCTTTTCGTAGAACGCGATGTCGTAGGCGACGATCGCCGTGCACGGCGCGGCCATCGTCTTCTTGTAGTTGCCTTCGTCCAGTGCGGGACCGAGCTTCGCCTTCGCTTCGGGCGAGCGCACGAACACGAAGCGCGCCGGACAGCTGTTGGACGTCGTCGGTCCCCACTTGAGCAGGTCGTAGAGGCGATGCAGCGTGGCGTCGTCGACCTCGCCGGTGAAGCGGTTGTAGGTGCGGGCCTGCCGGAACAACTGGTCGAGCGAGGCGTCGGGCAGCGTCGGCTTGAAAGCGTCGCCGTCGTGCTGGTCTTGCGGGTTCGAAGCGGGCATCTCGGGGCGGGTCCGTGCCGTGGCGCGCAGTTGCGTCGAGACGCGCAGTGTAGAGTGTCGCGCGTCAAGCGGCCGAGACCGTGGCCGCAACGGACCGATTTCCTGCGTGCAACAGCCCTCGCCCGCCGCTTGCTGGACGCTCACCGATGGACGCGCGGGCAACGTGCGCCAGGCGCGGGCGCTCGCGCATGCGATGGGGTACGGCGATGCGCGCGACGTGACGCTGCGGCCCCGCGCGCCATGGCGCTGGGGCGCGCCGCGCGCGATGCCCGGCAGCGACCACGCGTTCAGCGGGTTCGCACCGATGCTCGCCACGCCGCCGTCGCTCGCGATCGGATGCGGGCGACAGGCCGCGCTCGCCACGCGCCGGCTGCGCATGCGCGGCGCGCAGGCCGTGCAGATCCTCGACCCGCGCCTGCCGCCGCACCTGTGGGACCTCGTGGTCGCGCCGGAACACGACGGCCTCGCCGGCGACAACGTCATCACCCTCGTCGGCAGCCTGCATCCGGTGGACGACGTGTGGCTCGCGCAGGCGCGCAGCGACTTCTCGATCCTCGCGCCGCTCGCATCGCCGCGCACCGCGTTGCTGCTCGGCGGGCCGAGCGAACACATCGCCGGTTACGACACCGCGGCGCTCGCGCGCGACCTCCGGCAACTCGATGCGCGGCTGCGTGCCGAGGGCGGCAGCCTGCTCGCCACCACGTCGCGCCGCACGCCCACCGACTGGGCGCAGGCGTTGAAGACGCACTGCGCCGACATTCCGGGCCTGCGCTGGTTCGCGCCGACCACGCCGGGCGGCGACGACAGCGACAATCCGTACGCAGGCCTGCTCGCGTGGGCGGACCGCATCGTGTGCACCGCCGATTCGGTGAACATGCTGAGTGAAGCGAGCGCGACGCGCGTACCGGTGTTCGTGCTCGGGCGCGAGTCGGTCGACGGACGCCTGCGTCGCTTCCACGACGCACTCGATCGCATGGGCCGCGTGCGGGCGTTCGACGACGCGCTGGACGCGTATGCGGTCACGCCGCTGCGCGAGACGGCGCGCGTCGCCGCCGAAGTGCGCGCGCGGTTGCCGAAGCGCTGACGCGCGGCAGCGCGGACCGGAACGTCGCTCAGCCGAACGCGAGCCCCGCGCCTTGCGTCGCCGCGCGGATGGTCGCGCGCGCCGCCGCGATCGCATCGGTTTCCGCGGTGATGCGCGGGCGGCGATCCAGCGTGCACTTCAATCCCGCATCGAGCAGCGCCGCATGCGCCGCGAGCAACGCATCGCAGCGTTCGCGATCGTAGAGCCCGTCCTCGCACGCCAGGCGCAGCAGCCCCGGCGTATCGCGCGGCTTCAGCCACGCCGCATTCTCGTCGGCGCGATCCAGCACGCCCCACTGCAGCAGGAACTCGAGGTCGACGAGGCCGCCATCGCCTTGCTTGAGATCGAAGCGCGCCGCATCCGTGCGATCGAGTTCGGCGCGCATGCGCTGGCGCATCTGCACGATCTCGCCGCGCAGCGTTTCCGGGTCGCGTGCGCGTGCCAGCGTTTCCGCGCGCACGCGTTCGAAGTCCGCGATCAGCGTGGCATCGCCTGCCACGCCGAGCGCGCGCACCAACGCCTGGTGTTCCCAGGTCCACGCGCGTTCGCGCTGGTAGTCGGAAAAACTCGCGAGGCTCGACACCAGCAGGCCCTTCGCGCCATCGGGGCGCAGGCGCACGTCGACGTCGTACAGGCGCCCCGCGCCCGTCACGGTGCCGAGCAGCGCGACGATCTTCTGCGCCAGGCGCGCGAACCAGCGCGATGCATCGAGCGGCCGCGCACCGTCGGAATGCGCATCGGGCGGCGCGTCGTAGAGAAACACGAGGTCGAGGTCGGAACCGAAGCCGAGTTCCTGGCCACCGAGGCTGCCGTAACCGAGCACGGCGAAACGCGCACCGGGCACGCGGCCATGCGCGCGTTCCACTTCGCGCTGCGCGAGTTCGAGCACGACCTGCACCACCGCGTCGGCGAGCCACGCCAGCAATCGCGCGCTGTCCTGCGCCGACTGGCGCGCATCGAGCGTCGCGAGCGCGATGCGGAAACTCAGCGCCTGGCGCACTTCGTTCAGGGCCATCAACGCGGCTTCGGCATCGTCGTCGCGCAGCGTCGCGCTGCAGGCGGCGACGAAGTCCTCGCGCGCGGGCATCGCTTCATTGGTGCGTCGATCCAGCAGTTCGTCGAGCAACAGCGGATGCGCCGCGATGCGTTCGGCGAGCAGCGCGCTACCCGAAACCACGTCGACCAGGCGCGCGAGCGCGGGCGGTTGTTCGTCGAGCAACGCGAGGTAGCTCGCGCGACGGAGCAAGGTGTGCAACAGCGGCAACACGCGACGCAACGCGGCATCCGGTTGCGTCGCACGCGCGGCGGACGCGAGCAACGCTGGCAGCACGCGATCCAGGCGCGCGCGCGTCGCGTCGGACAACGTGCGCACGCCGGGCGCGCGCGCGAAATCGCGCAGGCTGCCGTCGAGCGTTTCGCTGTCGCGGAAGCCCGCGTCGGTGAGCGTCTGCGCATCGCCCGCGTCGGGCAACGCGCGCCAGTAGGTCGCGAGTTCGCTCGGCGCCGCGGTGCGACCGCGCGGGGCGAGCAGCGCTTCGAATTCGGTGGCCACGCGACCGCGATGCGCATCGAGCGTCGTGCGCAACCCCGTCCAGTCGTCGAACCCGAGTCCGCGCGCGATGCGATGGCGATCGAGCTCGCCCTGCGGCAAGGCGTGCGTCTGCGCGTCGCGCAACATCTGCAGGCGATTTTCGAGGCGGCGCAGGAAACGGTATGCGTCGGTGAGCGCCGCGCCCGCTTCGGTCGACACCTGCCCTGCGTCGACGAGCGCATCGAGCGCCGGCAGCAGGCGGCGTTCGCGCAACGCGGGCTCGCGCCCGCCGCGGATCAACTGCAACGCCTGCACGAGGAATTCGATCTCGCGGATGCCGCCGGGGCCGCGCTTCACGTCGTCGGCGAGTTCCTTGCGCGCGACTTCCGCGGCGATCGCGGCCTTCATCTCGCGCAGGCCGTCGAGCGCGCCGTAGTCGAGATAGCGGCGATAGACGAAGGGCCGCAGCGTTTCGAGAAAGCGCAGGCCCGCGGCGACATCCCCCGCGACCGGGCGCGCCTTCTGCCACGCGTAGCGTTCCCAGTCGCGACCTTCGCGCTGGAAGTACGACTCCATCGCGGCGAACGGCAGCGCCACGCGCCCCGCGTTGCCGAACGGGCGCAGGCGCAAGTCGACGCGATGCGAGAACCCGTCGGCCGTCACTTCGTCGAGCAGCTTCGCGAGTTGTTGCCCGAGCCGCGCGAAATAGTCTTCCGCCGCGAGCGAACGCGGGCCGTCGGCTTCGCCTTCCTGCGGATACGCGTAGACGAGGTCGACGTCGGAGGAGAAGTTGAGTTCGCCGCCGCCGAGTTTGCCGAGGCCGAACACCACCAGCCGCTGCGCGCTGCCGTCGGGCGCGCGCACGCGACCGAAGCGTTCCGCGAATTCGACTTCGAGTGCTTCGAGCGCGACCTGCAGGCATTGATCCGCGAGACGCGTGCTGCCCGCGAGGGTCGCGTCGACATCGTCCACGCCAGCGACGTCGCGAAAGACCAGGCGCGTCGATTCGGCGGTGCGATGTCGCCGAAGCAACGTCCCCCAATCGCGTCGCGCATCGCGCGCGAGCACCAGCGACGCGGGCGGCGCGAACGAAGCGAGCGTATCGACGAGCGCCGGCTGCCTGAGCAGCGTGTCGATCGCGAAGTCGCTCGCGCGCGCGACGTCGAAGAGGATGGATTCGGCATGGGGCGCCCAGGGCGTGGGCACGGCGGCGCGCAGTCGTTCGAGCTGGCGCTTGGCGTAATCGTCGGCGAGGTCCGTCATCGCCGACATCATTCCGATGGACGTGGCATGAGGCAAATAAAAAGCCCGCCCCGGACGAACCGGTTGCGGGCCTGCTCCCTCCCCCACGTCGGGATGCAGCCCAAGGGTGAAGGATTCGTTATCGCGAATGCACGCTGCACTGCAAAAAAATACCGGCGGGTACAGGAAGGCTCACGCGGCACGCCGCGATCGCCTTGCCTGAATGCGCGGCGGAAGGTCAGCACGACACCGCTGCCTTCGGTGCGCACGGCTTCGAGCACGTGGCCGGTTTCGACGGTGCCGGGCATCCGGTCGGCGAGCGTGCGGGGAATCAGATCGTTGCCGCCGCGCACGTGGAAGCGCTCGTCGCTTTCGCCGAAGACCTTGAACGCGTCGTCGTCCTCGGTGCCGATGAAGGTGAGCAGGTTAAGCGCGCTCTGCTCTTCGATCTGCAGGCCCATCTCGGTGGTGTACGCCACGTCGATCAGGTCGCGCAGCCAGCCGCTCACGCCGTTGCGGTCGAGCCATTGCGCGATCGAGATCGCGTCGAGCGCGCGGAAGGCGGGGTTCGTGTCGGTGTAGTCGAGCGCGCCTTCGCCGAGCGTCGCGACATCGCGTTCGATCATCGCCGCGATCGGGACGAAGGCTTCGACGAGTTCGCGTTCGCCGATGCGGCGGCCGCCGAACCACCACGTATCCACGTCGGTATCGCCGTCGAGCAGGTCGTCGAGCGTGATGCCGAGTTCGGACGCGAGCGCGCGGATGCGCACGTGTCCCGTGTCGATCAGTTCGCCGCCGAGTTCGATCACCTGCCCGTTCGGGAAGTGGTCGCGCAGGCTGAGCATGCGACCACCGACGCGCGCTTGCGCTTCGAACACACGCGCGGGCACGCCGGCCTGGCGCAGGCGCCATGCGGCGGTGAGGCCCGCGATGCCGGCGCCGACGATCGCGACGTCGGGCATGCCGCCGCCGCCCGCGATGCGTGTCGCCGGTGCGCATGCGGTGAGCGCGAGGCTCGCCGCGGCGCCTTGCAACAATCGGCGACGCGTGGCGTCGACGCGCAGCGCGCGGCCGCGTTCCTGGAATTCGTCGAGCGGCATGTCGGCGTGCGAAGCATTGCGCGCGATGCGTGCGGCGCGTTGCAGCAGGGCGAACAACGGCGTGCGGGCCATGGCGATTCCTTGTCGGTACCAGCGATGTCGTTACCAGCGATACACGCAGCCCAGGACCCAGCCCGAGCGGTCGCGCGGATTCCACGGGACGGCGTACGCGGTGGCGTCCTCGCCGTCGATCGATTGCCAGGTCAGTTGCACATCGCACGCGCGCGTGGTGAAGGACACGCCGGTGCGCACGTCGATGCGCGTGCGATCGTCGTCGCGGAGTTCTTCGCTGTAATAGAAGGCGCGCGCGGGGCGTGCGTTGTTCGGGTCGTAGTCTCCGCCGCCGCCTCCGGAGCCTCCGCCGGGCGTCTCGGGCGTGGGGTCGTAGGCGTTCGCCCCGCGCCCGCTGTGCGCAACGCCCACGTGCCACAACCAGCGCCAGCGTTCCCCGAACGGCACACTGCCGTCGAGTTCGACATAGACGTTGGACACCTGTCCGAAGTAGTCGGGCGCGTAATGCATGCGCAACGCGGCGCGACGCCAGGCCACGCCGCCGTGCACTTCGACGTAGTCGGCTTCGTCGTTCGCGCTGAAATGCGAGTAACGCACGCCGACGTCCCAGCTGCGCCCCTGCGCGTCGCGACGCGCGTAGCCGAAGTACGGCACGAACTGCACACCGCTCTCGCCGCCGTAATCCGCGCTCGATGCGAACAGGCCTGTATACGCACCTTGCGCCCAGTCGTACGCGACGCTCGCCTGCACGGCGGGATCGCCGTCGCTCAGCGAGTAGCCGCGATAGCGATAGTCGGACACGACGCCGACGGTGCCGGAAACCTGCGCGGCCGCATCGAACGCGCAAAGGCACGCGAGCGCGGCGAGCGCGCATCGCAGTCCCTTCCAACGCTCCGTGGCGATCCGCCGCACTGCGCGCTCTCAGTGGCGCGGCGTCTCCTGTGCATCGGCGAGCCTGCATCCGCAGGCACATCCGGGGCCGGCGCGCGCGAAGGCGGCGCAGGCGTCGATCGACAGGGGTCGCGCCGCAGCGGAGCCTAGCGCAGGTCCGGGCGCGAGTGCGTCACGCACTGCAGCACTGCGCAGGCGCGGGGCGGCGTCGCGCAGCAACGCGACCAGGCCGCTCACCTGCGCGGCGGCGAAGGACGTGCCACCGACGAGTCCCCATCCGCCATCGACCGTCGTGGTCGGCAGGGCGTCGGCCGGCGCGAGGAAGGCGCGGAACGGCAGCGCGCGCGAGGCATCGCCCGCGACCGCGACCACGCCCGGATGCGACGCGGGAAAACCGCCGTCGGCCGCGCGCGGATCGACGGCGGCGACCACCGCCGCGCCGCGCTGCATCGCAACGTCGACCAAGCGCGACAGCAGCACGTCGCGCGGACCGCCGAGGCTGAGGTTGATCACCTGCGCGCGACTGTCGATCGCGAACTGCAGGGCCTTGGCGAGCGTGAACGTGTTGCATTGCGCGCGCCCCTTGCCGTTCGCCTGCCAGCACGCGCGCAGCGCGAGCAGCCTGGCGTCGGGTGCGACGCCGGCGATGCCGAGTGCATTGCCGGCGCGCGCCGCGATCAGGCCCGCGACCTCGGTGCCGTGCGTCTCTGGAATCGCACGACGTGCGTTGTCGTCGGCGACGAAGTCGCGGGATTCTGAAATCTGTCCGCGCAGGTCGGCGTGCGACGCGGCGATGCCGCTGTCGATCACCGCGACGGTGACGCCGCGCCCGGTCGCGAAGGCGTGCAGTTCGTCCAGTTTCCACGCCACGCCCGCGGGCTGCGCGGGATACAAGGGGTCCTGGCCTGCCGCGAGCGAATCGAAGCGCTGCATCGACTGCACGGATTCGACGCGCGGATCCGATGCAAGCGAAGCGACGGCCTGTTCGGCGGATTGCGCGTCCTTCGCTTCGAGCACGTAGCAATCCAGGCCGAGCGCGGGCATCGGCCAATCCGTGCGCAGCGCCATGCCGTGTGCGGCGGCGAGCTTGCGCGCGATGCGTGCGCGCGCCTTGTGGCCCGGCGCGTTGCGGTAGTCGCCGATGTAACCGGCCTCCGGCGTCGCGTGCGCGGCGGGGGCGCGCAGCATCAGCAGGACGTCGCGCGATGTGTCGTGGTCGTACGAAGCGTCGGGCTGCGCGGCGAGCGCGCCGCCGGAAAGCAGGGCGAGCAGCAGGAGGAGCAGCCAGCGCACGCGTTTCATTCCGGCGGCGCAAGACGCTCGGCCATCGCCACGCCGGGCGATGCGCGCAGTGCATTGCGCACGGGTTCGGCCTGGCCCGGAGGCGTGGCCACGAGGAAGGCGCCCGTCGCGTTCGGCCCGTCCACGATGCGTGCGTGGTTCGCGCCGAGCAATTCCCGCAATTGCGCATCGGTCAGGCGCGGGTCGAACACGACGAGCAAGGTGTCCTGCGACGACACCGGCGAAGGCGTGGCCGACAGGGTGTGGAAGGTCTGCGGTTGCGGTGCCGGCTCGGTGCGCAGGAGGAAGGCGGCGAGCACGACGACGGCGGCGCATTGCGCGGCGAGTGCGATCCGCATCCACGGCGCCGAACCGTTCCATCCGTCGCGCACGCGACCCAGGTCGAAGCGCGTCGACGGTGCGCGGCGCGCGGCATGCAGCCGTTGGCGCATGTGCGACCACGCGCGATCGGCGTCGCGCGGATCGTCGGCCGGTTGCATCGCGTCGTTCGCATCGATCACCGCACGCACGGCGGCGAGTTCGGCGCGGCACGACGCGCAATCGGCGAGGTGACGTTCGACCTGCGCGGTTTCGTCGTCATCGAGCGTCGCGTTGGCGTACCACGGCAGCAGCCGTTCGACGTCGCGATGCGCGTGGCCTTCGAAGGAGAGGATGCGACCGTTCATAGCGCCTGCGCTCCTTCATCGCCGAGCAGCGCCTTCATGTGGCGACGCGCGTAGAACATGCGCGTCTTCACCGTCGCCACCGGGCAACCGACGATGTCGGCGATCTCCTTGCAGCTGCAACCGTGGAAGTAGGTCAGGTCGATCACCGCGCGGTGTTCCGGCGACAGCTGCACGAGGACGGCATCCAGGCGTTCGCGCAGTTGCCGGTGCTCGAGTTCGTGGTCGGGTTCGGCATCGCGCGGCGCCGCGGGTTCGTCGATGGGATCGGGGAGCGACCAGTCCACGCGCCGCAGCGCCTTCAACGCCTGGCGGTAGGCGATCGCGAACAGCCACGTCGACACGCGCGACGTCGCATCGAACGTATGGGCCTTCCGCCACGCTACGAGCATCGTGTCGTCGAGCACTTCGTCCACCATCGTCGACTGGCGCAACATGCCGCGCAGGAAACGGCGGAGTCTCGGGTAGTAGGCGCGATACAGCGCCTCGAAGGCGCGCACGTCCTCCATCGCCACGAGACCGATGAGATCGGCTTCGTCCATGGCGATGGATCGCTCCGCCCCGCGCGGCGTCCCGCGGTCGGGGCCCTCGTTCCATGGGCCTTGCGCCATCCTGACCCTCCTGTCGCCCGTATTTACCTCTGCGGGGCTCGACGGTTCAAAGATACGCCCGGTTGCCGGAACCAAATGGAAAGGCCCGCTTTCGCGGGCCTTTCGTGGTGCAGCGGCATCTGGAGCAGCGGCTCTTTGGACTAGCCCCCTAGTTGGGGGCGGTTCCCCGCCGAAGGCGGGGAAAGTCGGGGATGGCGCTGCGCAAATGTCTGATTTCGCTTTGCGAAATCAGAAATCCATACCGCCCATTCCGCCCATGCCGCCGCCCGGCATGGCCGGTTCGTCCTTCTTCGGCAGCTCGGCCACCATCGCTTCGGTCGTGATCATCAGACCGGCGATCGAGGCCGCGTTCTGCAGCGCGGTGCGGGTGACCTTGGTCGGGTCGAGGATGCCCATGGCAACCATGTCGCCGAACTCGCCGGTCTGCGCGTTGTAGCCGAAGTTGCCCTGGCCTTCCTTGACCTTGTTCAGCACGACCGACGGCTCTTCACCGGCGTTGGTGACGATTTCGCGCAACGGGGCTTCCATCGAACGCAGGGCGATCTGGATGCCGTGGTTCTGGTCTTCGTTGGCGCCCGTGAGCTTGCCGACCGAGGCCAGCGCGCGGATCAGGGCGACGCCGCCGCCCGGGACCACGCCTTCTTCCACCGCCGCACGCGTGGCGTGCAGGGCGTCTTCGACGCGGGCCTTCTTTTCCTTCATTTCGATTTCGGTCGAGGCGCCGACCTTGATCACGGCCACGCCGCCGGCGAGCTTCGCGACGCGCTCCTGCAGCTTCTCGCGGTCGTAGTCCGAGGAGGTCTCCTCGATCTGCGCCTTGATCTGCTTGATGCGCGCTTCGATGCCACCGGTTTCGCCGGCGCCGTCGATGATCGTGGTGTTCTCCTTGGAGACCTGCACCTTCTTCGCGCGGCCGAGGTCCTTGATCGTCGCCTTCTCGAGCGAGAGGCCGACTTCCTCGGAGATCACGGTGCCGCCGGTGAGGATCGCCATGTCTTCCAGCATCGCCTTGCGACGATCGCCGAAGCCCGGGGCCTTCACCGCGCACACCTTCACGATGCCGCGAATGGTGTTGACGACGAGGGTCGCCAGCGCTTCGCCTTCGACTTCTTCGGCGACGATCAGCAGCGGCTTGCCGGCCTTCGCCACGCCTTCGAGGACGGGCAGCAGGTCGCGGACGTTCGAGATCTTCTTGTCGTGCAGCAGGATGAAGGGATCATCCAGCTCGGCCGACATCGACTGCTGGTTGTTGATGAAGTACGGCGAGAGGTAGCCGCGGTCGAACTGCATGCCCTCGACGACGTCGAGTTCGTTCTCCAGGCCCGAGCCTTCCTCGACGGTGATGACGCCTTCCTTGCCGACCTTCTTCATCGCGTCGGCAATGATGTTGCCGATCGATTCGTCCGAGTTGGCCGAGATCGTGCCGACCTGCGCGATCGCCTTGTCGTCGGCGGTCGGCTTGCTGATGTTCTTCAGCTCGGCGACGGCCGCGGTCACGGCCTTGTCGATGCCGCGCTTGAGGTCCATCGGGTTCATTCCGGCGGCGACCGCCTTCATGCCTTCGCGGATCAGCGCCTGCGCGAGCACGGTCGCGGTGGTGGTGCCGTCGCCGGCGTTGTCGGAAGTCTTCGAAGCGACTTCCTTCACCATCTGCGCGCCCATGTTCTCGAACTTGTCGGCGAGCTCGATTTCCTTGGCGACGGAGACGCCGTCCTTGGTGATCGTCGGGGCGCCGAAGCTCTTCTCGAGCACGACGTTGCGGCCCTTCGGGCCGAGGGTGGCCTTGACGGCATTGGCGAGCACGTTGACGCCGCGCACCATCTTCGCGCGCGCGTCCTCACCGAAACGAATTTCCTTGGCAGCCATTGCGGATTACCTCAGTAGATGAATTCTTGTGTTCTTTGCGATGCGAAGGGCGACGCTCAGCCGATGACGGCGAGGATGTCGTCTTCCTTCACGACCAGGTATTCGGTGCCGTCGAGCTTCACTTCGGTGCCGCTGTACTTGCCGAACAGCACCTTGTCGCCGGCCTTGACCTTCGGGGTCCGCACGCTGCCGTTGTCGAGGACCTTGCCTTCGCCGACGGCGACGACTTCACCCTTGATCGGCTTCTCGGTCGCCGAGTCCGGGATCACGATCCCGCCGGCCGACATTTTTTCTTCTTCCATGCGCTTGATGACCACGCGGTCGTAGAGCGGCTTGATGTTCATGTACAACCCTCGCAAGTGGTTGAAGTGGTTGAGGAAAGGGCGCGAATTCTAGCAGTCGCGGAAAGCGAGTGCCAAAGTCGCGGCCAAAAGAGACCCGGAACACCGGGACGGCGAGTCATTTGCGGACGCGCGCGGGATCTTTCAAGGGCTCGGGAAGATCCACGTAAAAAGCTTGGGGACCCCTTCAACCGGCGAACACAGGGGGAAGGGCCGGGAGGGGTCCCGCAAAACGTGCGCGCAAGAAAGAAAAAAGGGCGCGCACGTGGCCGTGCGCGCCCCTGGGTCAGGAGTTGCCGCTCCGTGGCTGGTGATCCCTCACCGTCCCCCGCCCCCAGTCCTTTGCTGCCGATGGTCCATTCGACACGCGCAGGATTGCGGACTCCGTCGCCGTTGTGAAGCGTGGTGGCGGCCGCAAACCCGCTAAATGCGGTAGCGAAAACCGGTGGTTACATCGCTGGTTCCAGATTCCCGTTCGCTGCCGCTACCAAAAGTAGACATGTTGATGCCATTATCATTCACCCGGTGAGCATTGGTCACAACTTCCCTTCATACGGCCGGTTCGGCTGTGTAACGTGCGGACCACGCCTTCACACCGCGCTGATTTTTCGACGTAGAGCACCATGACTTCCCAGCAACGCATCCGCCTCGCAAGGCGCCACGCCGCGATGTCGCAGACGCAGCTCGCCCAGGCCGTGGGCGTGCAGCGCAGTGCGGTGAGCCATTGGGAGGCGCCGCAGGGCAAGAACCCGAGCGTCAAGCACCTTCGCGAAATCTCGATGGTCACCGGCGTGCAGTTCGAGTGGCTCGCCACCGGCCGCGGGCAGATGGCGCCGTCGCGCGAGACCGTGCTCGATTCGGTTTCCGCGGTCGACGCGCTGCTGGTCGACGACGCGCTCGAGCAACGCCTGCTCGTCGCCTTCCGCGAAGCCCCGGTGCGCGCGCGCCTGGCGCTGGTCGAACTCATGGAAGAACTCGCGAGCCAGCGCACCGGGCGCCCGCGCGCGAAGTCCCTCATGACGGCCGACGCGTACTACGACAGCCTCGACTGACCGCGCCTTACTGACGAGGCACTCGGCCCGGCCGGGCCGCGCGGGTACCCTATGGCGCCCCTCGACCGCGCCCCGCCGTGACCGCCCTGCTCTGCTTCACCGCCTGCCCCGACGCCGAGACCGCGCAACGCATCGCCGATGAACTCGTGCATGCGCGCCTCGCCGCGTGCGTGAGCGTGTTGCCGGGCATGCGTTCGACGTATCGCTGGGAAGGCGCGATCGAACACGCCGACGAAGTGTTGCTGATGGCCAAGACCGTGCCCGTGCAACTGGCCGAACTGCAGGCGCGCATCGTCGCGCTGCATCCCTACGAACTGCCGGAGATCCTCGCGGTCGAAGCCGGTGGCCTGCCCGCCTACCTGCAATGGATCGCGCGCGAAGCCGATCCTTCCGCCGACTGACGATCCCCCGCCGATGACGATGCCCTGGAAACACGCCGCGAAGCTCTCGCTCGCCCTCCTGCTGGGCGCGCTGTCGTGGTCCGCGCACGCGGTCGACGAAAAGGACCTGCTGCCCGTCGACCAGGCCTTCGCGCTCGAGGCGCAGGCCACGTCGCGCGATGCGATCGCGCTGACCTGGAAGATCGCGCCCGGCTATTACCTCTATCGCCACCGCACGAGCGTGTCGGCGACGGGCTTCGACGGCACGCTCGAAATGCCGCCGGGCAAGCACAAGCGCGACGAATTCTTCGGCGACGTCGAAACCTATCGCACGCAATTGCAGGCCACGTTCGCCGGCACCGCCGCGGCCGATGCACGAACGGTGACGTTGAAGGTGAAGTACCAGGGGTGCGCGGACGTCGGCGTGTGCTATCCGCCGCAGACGCGCACGCTGCAGGTGTCGCTGCCTTCGCCTTCGCCCGTGGCGGGATTGCTCGGTGCGCCGGCGCAGCAGGGACCATCGTTGTTCGGCGCCGCAAAGGGCGAGCCATTGCCGGCGGAACAGGCGTTCAACATCGAAGCGATCGCCGACGGTGGCGACGCGTTGCTCGTGCGCATGACGCCGGCGCCGGGCTATTACATCTATCGCGACAAGACGCAGATGCGCATCGAAGAAGGCGACGGCATCGCGTTGCGCGCGCCGCAATGGCCGGCGGGCAAACAACATCGCGACGAGCATTTCGGCGAAGTCGTCGTGTACTTCGATCCCGTCGACGTGAAGGTGCCGGTGCAGCGCGCGCATGCGGGTGCGGTCGAGGGCACGCTGCATGTCTCGTTCCAGGGCTGCCAGGACGGCGGCATTTGCTATCCGGTGATGACGCGTGCGGTGCCGGTGTCGTTGCCCGCGGGCATGGTGTCGGCTGCGAATGGCGATGGTGTCGCTGGCGCGGCCCTCGCCGACGACGGCGCACCGATCGCGGAAGACCAGCGCCTCGCGCGCAGTCTGATCGGCAGCAAGCGCACGTGGGCGCTCGCGTTGTTTTTCGTGTACGGGCTGGGGCTCGCGTTCACGCCGTGCGTGTTGCCGATGGTGCCGATCCTGTCGGGGCTGATCGCGGGAAGCGGCAAGCGCATCGGCGCGGCGCGCGGGTTCTCGCTGTCGATGGTGTACGTGTTGTCGAGCGCAGTGGTGTTCACCATCGCGGGCGTGCTCGCGGGCATGCTCGGTGCGGCGGCGAACCTGCAGGCATGGATGCAGAACGTGTGGGTGCTCGGTGCGTTCGCGGCGTTGTTCGTGCTGCTCGCGCTGTCGATGTTCGGGGTGTACGAACTGCAGTTGCCGGCGGCGCTGCGTTCGCGCCTCGGTGCGGCGAGCGATCGCCAGCGCGGCGGTTCGTGGTGGGGCGTGGCGGCGATGGGCGCGTTGTCGGCGCTGATCGTCGGGCCGTGCGTCGCGCCGCCGCTGATGGGCGCGGTGTTGTACATCGCGCAGACGCGCGATCCGGTGTTCGGCGGCGCGGCGTTGTTCCTGCTCGCCCTCGGCATGGGCGCGCCGCTGGTCGCGTTCGGTGTCGCCGCGGGCAAGGGCATGCCGACCAGCGGGCCGTGGATGATGACGGTGCAGCGCGTGTTCGGCTTCGTGTTCCTCGGCCTGGCGATCTGGATGTTGTCGCGCGTGTTGCCGGCGGCGGCGACGCTCGCGCTGTGGGGCCTGCTGGCGCTCGGCGCGGCGACGTGGGTGTTCACGCTCGGCGTGAAGCCGCGAACGAAACTCGCGGCGCGATTCGCCTCCGTGGTGCTCGGCGTCGTCGGCGCGGCGCAACTGCTCGGCGCGATGGCGGGCGGGCACGATCCGCTGCAGCCGTTGTCGGGCATCGTCGGCGAGAAGCGCGAGGCCGTGGCGTTCAAGCGCATCAAGTCGGTCGAGGACCTGGATCGCGAACTCGCCGCGGCGCGCGCGAACGACCAGCCGGTGATGCTCGACTTCTATGCCGACTGGTGCGTGAGCTGCAAGGAGATGGAGAAGTACGTCTTCACCCAGCCGAAGGTGCACGAGGCGCTGCGCGGTTACGTGCTGCTGCAAGCCGATGTCACCGCGAACGACGAGGCCGACCAGGCGCTGATGCAGCGCTTCGGCATCATCGGTCCGCCGATGTCGCTGTTCTTCCGCGATGGTGAAGAGCGCCGCGGTCTGCGGCTGACGGGGTTCGAGGAAGCGGACAAGTTCGTCGAACGCGCTCGAAGCGGAGCCGCGAAGTGAACACGACGACGAAGGTGGTGCTCATCGCCTTCGCCGCGGGCGCCCTCGGCGTCGTCGCGAGCCTGCTGACCACCGGCCCCGGTCCCTTGTGGCGCACCGAAGTCGGCCAGCGCGCGCTGAACTCCGCCGCGCAGGCGACGGCGCCCGCGCCGCCCGCGGGCATCGAAGTCGCCAGGCGCGGCGACGTGATCCCGACCTTCGCGTTGCACAGCCTCGACCGCAGCCAGGTCGAACTGCCCGCGGCGTTCAAGGGCCGCCCGGTCCTCGTCAATGTCTGGGCGAGCTGGTGCGGCCCGTGCATCACCGAGATGCCCGCGCTTCAATCCTTCGCGAAGGCCGAAGGCGACAACGGCGTCCAGGTGGTCGGCATCGCGCTGGATGATATCGACGCCGTGCGCGCCTTCATCGAGCGGACGGGCGTGACCTACCCGATCCTCGTCGATGCCCCCGGACCGGCCGACGCCGGCGTCCGCCTGGGCAACCCCAAGGGCGTCCTGCCCTATTCGGCACTGGTGTCTGCCGACGGGCGGTTGCTGAAGCAGCGGATCGGCCCCTTCGAGGAAGGGGAAATTGCAGGCTGGGCAAAGGATTAGAGGGCCTACTCAAAGGTCGGCATAAGTCCTGCGAACTTCGCCGATACGGTAGAGAACTGCGATCTAGCTTCTGGACACCCGGGAAGGGTTCGGCCAGACTTCGCCTCCCCTTCCCGCATGGCGCGCCGAGATCGAATGGCGAAGCTGCTGGTCCTGCATGGCCCAAACCTCAACCTGCTCGGCACGCGCGAGCCGGAGGTCTATGGCCGCACGACCCTCGCCGAGATCGACGCCGATCTCGCCGCGCGCGCGCGCGCCGCGGGCCACGACCTCGAGTCCGTGCAGTCCAACGCCGAGCACGTCCTGGTCGACCGCATCCAGCAGGCCCGCGACGACGGCACCGCTTTCGCGCTGGTGAACCCCGCCGCGTTCACCCACACCTCGGTGGCCCTGCGCGATGCGCTGGCCGCCGTCGCGCTGCCCTTCATCGAAGTGCACCTCTCCAATCCGCACGCGCGGGAACCGTTCCGCCGCACCAGCTACTTCAGCGACCTCGCCGTCGGCGTCGTCGCGGGGTTCGGCGCGGCGAGCTACCGACTCGCGCTCGATGCCGCCCTCGTGCGGCTCGCCCCCGTCAACACCGCACCCTGAGGCCCGCCATGGACCTGCGCAAAATCAAGAAGCTCATCGATCTCCTCGAAGAATCGAACCTCGCCGAGATCGAAATCAAGGAAGGCGAAGAGTCCGTCCGCCTGGCGCGCGTGCCGCGCGGCGGCGTGGCCGTCGCCGCGCCGCAGATGGCGATGCCGATGCATGTCGAATCGCGCCCGGCGGTCATGCCGATGGCGGGCCCGACCGACGCCGCGAGCGGCGGCCACCCCAAGCCGTCCTCCGACCTGCCGGAAGGCCACATCGTCCGCGCGCCGATGGTCGGCACGTTCTACGCCTCGCCGTCGCCGGACAAGCCCGCGTTCGTCACCGTCGGCCAGGCCGTCAAGGCCGGCGACACGCTGGGCATCATCGAAGCGATGAAGATGTTCAACCCCATCGAAGCCGACGTGTCGGGCACGGTGCTGAAGGTGTTGGTCGAGAGCGGCCAGCCGATCGAATTCGACGAACCCCTGTTCGTCATCGGCTGAGGTTGTCGTGATGCTCGATAAAGTCGTTATCGCGAACCGGGGCGAAATCGCGCTGCGCATCCTGCGCGCGTGCCACGCGCTCGGCATCCGCACGGTCGCGGTGCATTCCACCGTCGACCGCAATCTCAAGCACGTCGCCATGGCCGACGAATCGGTGTGCATCGGCCCCGCGCCGTCGACCGATTCGTACTTGAACATGGCCTCGATCATCGCCGCGGCGGAAGTCACCGACGCACAGGCGATCCACCCGGGCTACGGCTTCCTCAGCGAGAACGCGGACTTCGCCGAACGCGTCGAGCAGTCGGGCTTCGTGTTCATCGGCCCGAAGGCCGACACGATCCGCCTGATGGGCGACAAGGTCGAAGCGATCCGCGCGATGAAGGCCGCCGGCGTGCCGTGCGTGCCCGGCAGCGGCGGTCCGCTCGGCGACGATCCGGCGACCAACGTCAAGATCGCGCGCGAGATCGGCTACCCGGTGATCGTGAAAGCCGCGGGCGGCGGCGGTGGCCGCGGCATGCGCGTGGTCCACACCGAAGCGCACCTGCACAACGCCATCCAGACCACGAAGACCGAAGCGAAGGCGGCCTTCAGCAACGACATGGTCTACATGGAGAAGTTCCTGGAGAACCCGCGCCACGTGGAGATCCAGGTCCTCGCCGACGGCCAGGGCAACGCGATCCACCTCGGCGAACGCGACTGTTCGATGCAGCGCCGCCACCAGAAGGTCGTCGAGGAAGCGCCAGCTCCCGGCATCACGCCGGAACAGCGCGCGGAAATCGGCCGCGTGTGCGTGGAAGCGTGCATCCGCATCGGCTATCGCGGCGCGGGCACGTTCGAGTTCCTCTACGAAAACGGGCGCTTCTACTTCATCGAGATGAACACCCGCATCCAGGTCGAACATCCGGTGACCGAGATGGTCACGGGCATCGACCTCGTGCGCGAACAGTTGATGATCGCCGCCGGCCACAAGCTGTCGATCAGGCAGGAAGACATCGTGTTGAACGGCCACGCGATCGAGTGCCGCATCAATGCCGAAGATCCGGACACGTTCATGCCCTGCCCCGGCCTGATCCAGCACTTCCACGCTCCGGGCGGCCCGGGCGTGCGCGTCGACAGCCACATCTACGAGAGCTACCGCGTCCCGTCGAACTACGACTCGATGATCGGCAAGCTCATCGTGCACGGCCCCGACCGCGCGACCGCGATCGCGCGCATGCGCGTGGCGCTGAGCGAAATGGTCGTCGACGGCATCAAGACGAACATCCCGCTGCAGCAACGCATCCTCGCCGACGGCGGCTTCCAGCAGGGTGGACAGAACATCCACTACCTCGAAAAGCGGCTCGCGGAACGGAAAGAGAAGTCGCTGTCGATCGTTTGATGCATGGACCCCGCCTCGGCGGGTTCCTTGCTTACGGGGGTCGAGATGCAAGAGCACCGCCGCATCGCCAGGACCGAACTCGACAAGACCGTCGTCGGCATCGAGCTGACGCTCATCTCCATCATCCAGGGCCTCGCACTCGCGGTGCTCGCGGGCGCGGCGGTCGGCCCGATGGTGCGGCTCGAATGGGAAGCCTGGCCGTACGTCTTCACCGGCCTGCTGGTGGTGCTGATCTTCTGGTCGCGTTCGCTCATCCACACGCTGAGCTTCATCGGCTGGCCGCTCGAGTTCGGGCACACCTTCGGTTATTTCGGCGCGACGCTGATCGAAGCGGCGGCGCTGACGCAGGTGTCCGATCCGCGCGCGTGGTTCGCGCTCAATGCGTGCTACGCGCTCGCGGTGTGGGGCCTGTACGCGTGGGACCTGCGCGTGGTGCGCAGGCAGGCGCACGACTTCGCGACGCCGGAAGAACGATTGCTGCACGACGACATCGTCCGCGACCAGCGCGACAACATCGTGTTGCTGATGCCGCTCGCGGTCGCATTCCAGGGCGTGTCGTGGTGGCTGGTGCATCGCTTCCCCGATGCGATGTTGCGCGATCGCGGGCACCTGTTGCTGATCGGACTGACGATCGTCTTCAGCCTCTGGTACCTGCATGGCGGCGTGCGCCTGTTGCGGCGGCGACGCGACTGGATCCTCGCGCGGCAGGCGCAGGAACGCGCGGAAGCCGGCGAAAGCTGAACGCCTTCACAACCCGGCCGTCGCCGACGAGTGGCCGGTTTTTCGCCAATGCGGCGTTTGAAACCATGCACCCGCCGAACTGCGGGTGTTTTTTCGTTCCCGCGTTTTTCGCTCCCGTGTTACGTCGCCGAGGTTCGCATGTATCGCTCGCACATCACGCTGTCCCCGAAGTTCCGCAACGTTCGCCGCGCCGCGCTCGCCGTCCTCATCGTCGGCGCGCTGCTCGCACTGCCGGCCGCGAGCCAGCAGGGCAAGTCGCCGAAGACGCAGCTGTGGCTGGACGTCGGCACGCACGCGATGCCCGGCATGCCCAACATGTCCAGCGGCATGGGCGGTGTTGCGGCGCGCATGTTCGGTGGCGACGCGATGCAGAACCACTACGGGTCGGCGCGCTATTCCGGCTTGCCCGGCAAGTACGTCGACATCGCGATGCTCAACCAGCTCAACCCCGGCAAGGAAGCCGAAGACCTCATTCCGACCGGCATGCAGCTCGGCAAGTCGTTGCCGCTGCTGCCGCCGAAGGCCGAAGCGAAGCCCGAACTCGGCGGCAACACCTACGGCCGCGCCGACGGCAACGCGAAGGCGCGCATCCTGATCTATTGGGGTTGCGGCCTCGAAGTGCGCCCGGGCCAGCCGCGGGAAATCAAGTTCGAAGTGAAGGACGGCAAGGTCATCGGCGACACCTCCAAGTGGGGCACCGCGATGCAGGGTCGCTACGCGCCCGATCGCACCGTCGACGTCGACCCGCGCTACGCGCTGTGGCCGAACGAGAAGCTGCGCAAGATGGTGCCGGCGAACGGCTCGCTCGTCGGTAATCACAAGATCGTCGGCGAGAAGGTGCCGGAGTCGCTGCAGTTCGAACTCACGCGCACGCAGGACTTCATGCCGCAGATCGCGCTGAGCAAGACCGGTTCGGTCGAATCGGGCCTGACGTACAAGTGGCCCGCGGTCGATCGCGCGAATGGTTACTTCCTCAGCGCGATGGGCATGCAGGACGACGCGATGGTGCTGTGGAGCAGCTCCGAAACGCCGGACGCGGGCATGGGCATCATGGATTACCTGCCGCCGTCGACCGTCGACAAGTGGATCAAGGAGAAGGTGCTGCTCGCGCCGAGCGTCACCTCGTGCGCGGTCCCGAAGGGCATCTTCGCCAGCAACGGCGGCCAGGGCGCCGGCGGCATGCTGCAGATGATCGCCTTCGGCCCCGAGTCGCACTTCGTATATCCGCCCAAGCCCAGCGATCCGAAGCTCGCCGCGGCGTGGAATCCGGAATGGAACGTGCGCGTGCGCAACAAGTCGACCGCGACGGCGATGCTCGGCCTCGACATGGGCTCGATGCAGCAGGTCAACGACGAAGGCGAGGCGCCGCAGCAGCCGCAGGAATCCAAGACCAAGAAGCTGCTGAAGGGTTTGCTGGGTCGCTGACACGGCGGCGGGTAAACTGCCCGCCATGCCCTGGCTAGAACTCACGCTGCAATGCCGCGAACAGGACCAGCCGCGCTACGAGCGCGCGCTGGAGGACGTCGGCGCCCTCGCGGTGACGCTGCTCGACGCGGACATCGACACCCCCAACGAACGCGCGATCCTCGAACCCGGCGTCGGCGAAACGCCGCTGTGGGGCGAGATCTCGCTGTCGGCGCTGTTCGAAGCCGACGCCGACGCATTGGTGCTGCTCGCCGCGCTGGAAGCCTTCGACCACGAGCTCGACTGGTCTCGCGCGAGCTTCCGCAAGGTCGAGGACCAGGATTGGGAACGCGCGTGGATGGACCAGTACGTGCCGCTCGCCTTCGGTGCGCGCACGTGGATCGTGCCTTGGAATCGCGAGTTGCCCGTCGAAGCGCAGCAGCATGACGCCGCCGTCGTGCGACTCGATCCGGGCCTCGCGTTCGGCTCGGGCACGCATCCGACGACGTCGCTGTGCCTGCAATGGCTCGATGCCCTCGCCGAAGCCGGCGAACTCGAAGGCCGCACCGTGCTCGACTTCGGTTGCGGCTCGGGCATCCTCGCGCTCGCGGCGCTGAAGCTCGGCGCGGCGCGCGCGGTCGGCGTCGACAACGATCCGCAGGCGCTGATCGCCACGCAGGACAATGCGCAGCGCAACGGCGTCGACGAACGCATGAACGTGTTCCTGCCCGACGACGAACCGCCGGCGCAATACCCGCTCGTCGTCGCGAACATCCTCGCCTCCGCGCTCGATGCGCTGGCCGACATCCTCGCTTCGCGCGTCGCCCCCGGCGGGCGGATCGCCCTGTCGGGGATCCTCGCCGGCCAGGAGGACGCACTGCTGGACCGTTACGGCGAATGGTTCGATTCGCTCGCGGTTGCGCAGGAAGGTGACTGGATTCGCATCGACGGCGTGCGCGCGGCCTGATCCGTTCACGCAACGAGCGTGCTTGAATAGCCGCATGTTCGTCCTGTGTCCCCATTGCCAGTTCCTGGTCGGCGTCGACCCGCGCACGGGTCGGCCGCCTGCGGCGTGCCCGAAGTGCGGCAAGGAGATGGAGTCGCAGGCAGAAGCGGAAGTCGCGCCGGTCGATTCGGTGCCGGTCGAGTCGGCGCCAGTCGAGCCGAAGCAGGCGGAAGCCGCGCTCGGAAGGAAGAAGCACGTCGAAGCTGTGCCGGTCGAAGCTGCGCCGGTCGAAGCTGCGTCGGTCGAAGCTGCGCCGGCTGCGCCGATTCAACCGGTAGTACCGATTCAACCGGCCCCGATGCAACCGGCGCCGATCGCGACGGAGCCCGCGCCGCCGCCCGCCGAATCGCCTGCGCCAACGACACCCAGCGCCGACGACTTCATCGCCGCGATGGCGCAAAAAGCGCCACGCAAGCCGCGCGCGAAAACGAAAGAGATCGTCGCGAAGCCGGCAGCCGAAAAACCTGCGCGACGCAAACGCGCGACGCACGAGGACGCGGCGGAAGCGACACCGACCACGACGCCTGCGCCGAAGGCCGCGCCAAAACCCACGCCTGCACCGAAACCCGCGGGCCCTTCGTTGTCCGCGCGCATCGCGGCATGGGCGAAGTCGCTGAAGCCCGAGCCGAAGGCGAAACCCGCGGCGGCAACGCCTGAACCGTTGCCCGTCGAAACACCGGAACGCAAGAAAGCGACGGTCAAACCGGTGCCGTCGTTGCGCGAGCGCGCCGCGAAACGCGCGGCCGCTGCAACGCCCGAGTCGACGCCGGCCGACACGAATATCGAAGCACCGACGCCCGTGGCAGTGCCGACCGAAGTCGCGACACTCGCACCCACGCCCGTCGAAGCCGCACTCGCCGCGCAGCCGGATTCGATCGTCGCCGCGCAGCCCGAACCGATCGTCGCCGCCAACGTCGAAACCGTCGTCGAACCCGCCGTCGTCGAAGCCCTGTTCGCCGACGTGCAACCGACACCGCCGACGCCGCCACCACCGACACCACCGCCGCCACCGAAAGTCACGCCGCCACTCGTGCGCCGCGGCGCGCCCGCGCCCAGCTTCGCCCGCGCGCGCAGCGGGCTGCGTGCGGCGATGCCCGCACGATGGCAGTCGATCGCCGCCATCGGTGGCCTCGCATTGTTGCTGGCGGTGCAACTGTTGCTCGCGCAACGCGATGCGCTGGCCGCCGATGCGCGCTGGCGACCGACCATCGGTGCGCTATGCGGCATGTTGCGTTGCAGTGTTCCCGCGTGGCGCGAACCTGACGCGTTCACCATGCTCAGTCGCGACGTGCGCCCGCATCCGGTTGCAGCAGGTACGCTGCAGATCGATGCGAGTTTCCGAAACGATGCGCGTTGGTCGCAGGCGTGGCCGCGATTGGTGGTGAGCCTGTCGGACATCGATGGCCGTGTTCTCGGCACGCGCGCGTTTACTGCGAAGGAGTACCTCGGCGACGCCGCGGGCACCCAACCCACCCTTGCACCAGGACAGACCGCGGCGGTCTCCCTCGCCGTCGTCGAACCTGCGCCTGGCGTGGTCGCTTTCAGTTTCGAATTCCGCTGAGCGGTCGTTCGCCAGCCGTGCATGGTGGCGGGCGCCGCGCTAGACTCGCCGTCCCGTTGCCAGGGCGGGCGCAGCACCAACGCGTAGGGGAAGTCGTTTGAACGCCGCCGCTGATCGACAAGAGAAGCCTCGTCCGCCGTTGCGCGAGCACGTCGCGAATTCCGTGCGCCGCTACCTGCGCGACATGGACGGCTGCGAAACCCAGGATCTGTACAACATCGCGCTGCGCGAGCTCGAGATCCCGCTGTTCGCCGAAGTGCTCAACCATTGCGAAGGCAACCAGAGCCGCGCGGCCACGATGCTGGGCATCCATCGCGCCACGCTGCGCAAGAAACTGCGGGATTACGGCCTCGGTTGAGGCCCGCACACGGGGCGCCGCCGCCACGCCGCTATAATTCGCGGCCCCACACCCCCGGTTCCGCTGCCGCATGACCGCCGATCGCCTGCCCGTGCGCCGGGCCCTGTTGTCCGTGTCCGACAAGACGGGCCTCACCGACCTCGCCCGCGCGCTCGCCGCGCTCGGCGTCGAACTGATTTCCACCGGCGGTACCGCGAAGGCGCTGCGCGACGCGGGCCTGGCGGTCCGCGACGTCAGCGAACTCACGCAGTTCCCGGAAATGATGGACGGTCGCGTCAAGACGCTGCATCCGCTGGTGCACGGTGGCCTGCTCGGTCGCAGCGGCACCGACGATGCGGTGATGGCCGATCACGGCATCGCGCCGATCGATCTGCTGGTGCTGAACCTGTACCCGTTCGAAAAGGTCGCGGCGAATCCGGACAGCACCATGGACGAGATCGTCGAGAACATCGACATCGGCGGCCCGGCGATGCTGCGTTCGGCGGCGAAGAATTTCGCGCGCGTGGCGGTGGCGACCGATCCGGCGCAGTACGCGTCGCTGGTCGAAGAATTGCAGGGCAACGACGCCACGCTGTCGGCGCGCACGCGCTTCGCGATGTCGGTGGCCGCGTTCAATCGCGTGGCGCAGTACGACGCGTTCATCAGCGACTACCTGTCGTCGATCAACGAAGACGGCACGCGCAGTCATTTCCCTGCGCAGCAGAACAGCAACTTCGTGAAGGTGATGGACCTGCGCTACGGCGAGAACCCGCACCAGCAGGCCGCGTTCTACCGCGACCTGTGGCCGGTGCCGGGCACGCTGGCGACGTTCACGCAGCTGCAGGGCAAGGAACTCTCGTTCAACAACCTCGCCGACAGCGACGCAGCGTGGGAATGCGTGCGCCAGTTCGAAGGCACCGCATGCGTGATCGTGAAGCATGCCAATCCGTGCGGCGTCGCCGAAGCGGCCGACAACGCGGCGGCGTACGAACTCGCCTACGGCACCGACCCGACGTCCGCGTTCGGCGGCATCATCGCCTTCAATCGCACGCTCGATGCGGCGACGGCAAAGACCATCCTCGACCGCCAGTTCGTCGAAGTGCTGATCGCGCCGGACTACGAGCCGGGCGCGCTCGAATACGCGAAGAAGAAGGCCAACGTGCGCGTGCTGCGCATCCCGCACGGTTGGGGCAAGAACAACGCCGACGTCAAGCGCGTCGGTTCCGGCCTGCTGATGCAGACCGCCGACATCCGCGAAGTGACGCGCGACGAACTCAAGGTCGTCACGAAACGCGCGCCGACGCCGACCGAATTGAACGATCTGCTGTTCGCCTGGCGCGTGGCCAAGTACGTGAAGTCCAACGCGATCGTGTACGCGAAGGACGGACGCACCGTCGGCATCGGCGCGGGCCAGATGAGCCGCGTGGTGTCGGCGAAGATCGCCGCGCTCAAGGCCGACGAAGCGGGCCTGGTCGTGCCGGGCTCGGCGATGGCCTCCGACGCGTTCTTCCCCTTCCGCGACGGCATCGACGCCGCGGCCGCCGCCGGCATCCGTGCGGTGATCCAGCCGGGCGGGTCGATGCGCGACAACGAAGTGATCGCCGCCGCGGACGAGCACGACATCGCGATGGTGTTCACCGGTATCCGCCACTTCCGCCACTGACGTCCAACGCACTCGCCAGGAGCAGCGCATGAAGATCCTCGTCATCGGTTCCGGCGGTCGCGAACACGCGCTGGCGTGGAAGATCGCGCAGTCCCCGCGGGTTTCCGAAGTGATCGTGGCCCCGGGCAACGCGGGCACGGCGACCGAGGCGAAGTGCCGCAACGCCGGCGTCGACGCGAAGGACATCGACGGCCTGCTTGCGCTCGTCGAGCGCGAGGGCGTGACGCTGACGGTGGTCGGTCCCGAGCAGCCGCTCGTGCTCGGCGTGGTCGATCGCTTCCGCGCCGCGGGGCATCGCATCTTCGGCCCGACCGCCGCGGCGGCGCAGCTCGAAGGCAGCAAGGCGTTCGCTAAGGACTTCCTCGCGCGGCACGGGATTCCGACCGCGTATTACGCGGTGCATACGAAGATCGACGAAGCATTGGCGTACGTGCGCGAGAAGGGCGCGCCGATCGTGGTGAAGGCCGACGGCCTCGCGGCCGGCAAGGGCGTGATCGTCGCGATGACGCTCGAGGAAGCCGAACACGCGATCGAAGACATGCTGTCGGGCGAAGCCTTCGGCGCCGCCGGCGCGCGCGTCGTCATCGAGGAATTCCTCGACGGCGAAGAAGCGAGCTTCATCTCGATGGTCGACGGCAAGACCGCGCTGCCGATGGCGACGTCGCAGGACCACAAGCGCGTGCACGACGGCGACACCGGCCCGAACACCGGCGGCATGGGCGCATATTCGCCCGCGCCGGTGGTCACGCCCGAGGTGCATGCGCGCGTGATGCGCGAAGTCGTCGAACCCACCGTGCGCGGCATGATCGCCGACGGCGTCCCGTTCACCGGCTTCCTCTACGCGGGCCTGATGATCGACAAGTCCGGCGCGCCGAAGGTCATCGAATTCAACGTGCGCTTCGGCGACCCGGAAACGCAGCCGGTGATGATGCGCCTGCGCTCCGACCTCGTGGATCTCGTCGAAGCCGCCATCGACGGCAGACTCGACCGCGCGCAGGCCGACTGGGACCCGCGCATGTCGCTGGGCGTCGTGATGGCCGCCGAGCACTACCCCGGCACGCCGCGCCTGGGCGACATCATCAACACCTGGGACACGCCGGACGTCGAGAACACCAAGGTCTTCCACGCCGGCACGCGCGTGGAAGGCGAACACGTCGTCACCTCCGGCGGCCGCGTCCTGTGCGTCGTCGCGCTGGGCGACACCGTGGCCGAAGCGCAGCAGCGCGCGTACGCGGAAGTCGCCGGGATTTCGTGGCACGGCGAGTTCCACCGGCACGACATCGGGTGGCGGGCGATTGCGCGGGAGCGGGGGGAGGCGTAAGCGTCAGCGCGTTGCGTCGTCCGTCGGCGGCAAGCCCAACGATTGACGCAATGCGTTGTTCATCGCCCCTTGGTATCCGCGACCTGCCCTGTCGGCCTGCTCGCGAAACATGTCCAATACTTCATCGTCGATATAGATGGTGATGCGAGTCTTGCCCTGCGGAATCGGAAGCACCGGTCCGCGACGTCCTTTTGAAAAATCCAGTTCTCGTGTCATGACGCCGAGCGTGCGCGCTGGCCTTAGATGCTGCACCACGAAAGCTCGCTCCGTGCGCATCTGCTAGCCTTCATCGCGTACGCGCTTTGGCGCAGGGGAATCGGAAATGCTCTTGGAACGACGCGGGAATGCCTCCTGTATGTTGAACAGACGCGTCGCGTTCGCGGTCGTCGCGAGTTTGCTGTCGTCTTCTGCGCTCGCAGTCGATTGCACACCTGCCGCACTTCGCGAAGCACTCGCGACGCACGCCAATGCCGATCAGGCCGCACGCAAGGCGTTGATGGCCAACCCCTCCGACAAGAACGCACTCGACATCGCGCTGCGCACCGATCGCGACAACACCGCGTGGATGCGCGAAGTCGTCGCGCAGTGCAACTGGCCGAAGCAGTCCGAAGTGGGCAAGGAAGGTGCGATGCACGCGTGGCTCATGGCGCAGCACGCCGACATGAGCCCGGACTTCCAGGTCGCCGCCGCGGCGGCGATGAAGGAGGCGGTGCTCGCCGGCGAAGCGAATGGCGGCGCGCTTTCGCGCCTGGTCGATCGCAATCGCATGCAGCAGAAGCAACCGCAGGCCTACGCGTTGAATCCCGAGGTCACGCCGGCCAAGACGCTGCGCTTCGACATCGAGGATCCGGCCAACCTCGATGCGCGCCGCAAGGAGATCGGCTTGGCGCCGTTCTACTGCCACGCCGTCGAGATGAGCGAATCGCGCAAGCTGCCGATCGAATGGCCGCAAGGCGTGCTCTTCATTCCGACGGAGTGCCCGGAAGCGGAGTGACGCCCTCGGCGGAAGCCGTCAGCGTTTCCGCTCGCGCTCTTCCCCGAGGTGCTCGATCAGGTCGCGCACGATCTTGCGGGCCTTTGCCGGCAAAACGAGGAAAGCGTCGATCGCATGCTGATCCGGCGCACTGATGCGGAATTCGGTGCGCGACTCGCGAACGCGGGAAGTGGTGTCGGTTCCGTACTGCAATGCGGTTGGTTCGATACGGAGCAATTGCGCCAACGCTTTGAGATTGCGCTGGCGCGGCATGCTCTTTCCGTGCAGCCAACGGGAAATCGCTTGCGGCGTCGTGGGATCACCGCCATGGCGCGTAAGGAGTCGTGCGAGTTCCGACGGACTCTCCGCATAACCTGCGGCCTTCACCGCATTTCGCAGTCGCTCACCGAACAGGGCTTGCTCGCTTTTCATGGCGCCGACGTTAGGCGCAAGCGCGCGAAGGCCTTGCAAGTATCGCGTTATGCTCGTTGAACCAATCAGGTTCAACGCAGGCAATCGCGATGGCCACCTCCCTTCTCGAACGACTTCCGCGAATCGTCGCGCACGGCCGGCGCCAGGCGCAGCGACTCGTGGATTCCACGCACGGACGACAGCGCGAACGCGCCGTTCCCGTGGAATGGATCGACGTGCCCGGCGACGCCGCAACGGACACGGGCGCTCCATCGCGGCGCGTGTTGTGCGGCGTGCCGGCGTTGTCGGTCGCGGCGCTGCTCGCCGAACAACGCGAATGCCGCGCGCCTCGCATCGGGCGCGTCGTCGTCGACCTGCACCCGGCGTGCGATGGCGACGCGCTGCCCGCACGGCTCGCGCGCTGGGCCCCGTGCCTGGCGCTCTTGCGCAAGGTTGCACCGTCGGCGGCGCTCGCATTGCGCGTCGCGCCGGACGAAGCCTCGATCGTGCAACTCGTATTGGATGCCTACACGTTGCGCGATACGGACGTCGAGCCACATGCAGACGCGACGACGCTGCTGCTCGCGGAAGACGCATCGCGCTTGCCCGCGCTCGCTTCGGAGACGAAGACAACGACGAAGGACGCGCACTGGATCGCATGCGTCCGCGATGCCACCGCGTGCGCGGCGCTGCGTCGCAGCTTGTTGCTGCGCGGCGACACGCGCTTCCGCATCGATGCGGTCGGCGCGACGCCCGCCGAATGGATGCGCCGCAACGCCGCCGCCCAACCGCTCGCGGCAATGCACGCCGCGCTGGTGGCCTACGGTGCGAAGCCGCTCGTGGAAACGGCGTCGATGGCCACGCCGACCGGTCGCCGGCGCGCGGGCGCGGACGTCGTGCTGGGCGAAGTACGACGCGACGGCGAACGCACGCTCGTCTGGGTCGATGCCCCCGATCGCCGCACCGGCGAGGCGACGGTGTGCCGCGCGATCACCCGCCGCGAACACGGCCGCTACGACCGCGTCGTCGTCCTCGGCTGGCACGTCGCGCCGCTGCTCGGCCAGCAACTGGCCGGGCGCGGCGACCTGCGCGTGGAGGTGCAGGCGATCCGCTGCCTGCCGCGCGCCGAACGCGGCCCCGTGCTGCGCATCGATCCGCGCGGTTTCGCGCCCATCGACGGGCTCGCGCGTGCATGCGTCGACCGCCGTCGTTCGCGCAGCGCGCCCGACTTCGAATGGGTGAACGTGCAACTCGGCGACGACTTCGGCGAGCCGGTCGTCGATTGGAGCATCGACCCCGCGCACGACGGCGACGTGTTCCGCGGCGCGTGGCACGCCTTGCGCGACGGCGAACCCGGCGCGCGCAGCGTCAGCCTGCGGCTCCCCCGCCACGATGGCCCGCGTCGCGTCTGCGTCCGCGCGCTCGGCGCCGACGGCCGCGCGAGCGAGTTGCTGTACGTCGTCCTCTGCTAGGCTCCGCGCAACCCCCGCGGCGGCCTTCGCATGGCGCACAACCAGTTCGAACTCCTCCGCCAGCGGCGCTTCCTGCCGTTCTTCGCGACCCAGTCGCTCGGCGCCTTCAACGACAACGTATTCCGGCAGGCCATCATCGGCCTGCTGTTCTACATGGGCGTGTCGGACAGCGAACGCAGCATCTACGCGAACCTCGCGCCCGCGATCTTCATCCTGCCCTACTTCCTGTTCTCCGCCACCGCGGGACAGATCGCGGAGAAGCTGGAGAAGTCGCGCCTGATCCGCATCACGACGACGATGGAGATCGTCATCATGTCGGGCGCGGCGGTCGGCTTCCTGCTGCAGAACATGACCGTGCTGCTGGTCTGCCTGTTCGCGACGGGCGTGCAGTCGGCGCTGTTCGGACCGGTGAAGTATTCGATCCTGCCGTCGGTGCTGAAGCCGGAGGAACTCACCGGCGGCAACGGCCTGGTCGAATCGGGCACCTCGGTGTTCATCCTGCTCGGCATGTTGCTCGGCGGGATGATCTTCCAGGGCGACCATGCGCACGGCCCGATTGTCGCGGCGACGGCGGTGGTGATGCTCGCGGTCGCGGGCAACCTGGTGAGCCGCGCGATCCCGGTGACCGAAGCCGCGGCGCCGGACCTCAGGATCGGCTGGAACCCGATTCCCGAATCCGTGCGCCTGATGCGCCTGGTGCGCAAGCAACCGGCGGTGCGCAACTCGGTGCTGGGCGTGTCGTGGTTCTGGTTCGTCGGCACGATGCTCACCGCGCAACTGCCGACCTACGGCGACAACAACCTCGGCGGCGAAGCGGGCACGTACACGCTGTTGCTCGCGGTGTTCTCGATCGCGACGGGCGTGGGGTCGCTGCTGTGCGAAAAATTGTCGGGACGCACGGTGGAAATCGGCCTCGTGCCGCTCGGTGCTTTCGGCATGGCGGTGTTCCTGTTCGTGCTCGCGCTATGGCTGCCGGAAACGGGCGCGACCTACGGGCACGGCATGCTGCACACGATCGTGTCGCTGGCGGGCATCGGGTTGTTCGCGGGCTTCTACGTGGTGCCGCTGTTCGCGCTCATCCAGAGTCGCACGCCCAAGCGCGAGCTTTCGCGCGTGATTGCGGCGATGAACATCCAGAACGCGGCCTTCATCGTCGTCGCCGCGGTCATCGGCGTCGCGGCGCTGCAATACCTGCACTGGTCGATCCCGCAGTTGTTCCTCGCGCTCGCGATCGCGCACACGCTGGTCGCGCTGTGGATCTTCACCGTCGTCCCCGAATTCCTGATGCGCTTCCTCAGCTGGCTGCTGGTGCGCGTGCTGTATCGCCTGCGCGCGCGCGGCATCGAGGAATACGTCCCCGACGAAGGCCCTGCGCTGCTCGTGTGCAACCACGTCAGCTACATGGACGCGCTGATCCTCGCCGCGAGCATCCCGCGGCCGGTGCGCTTCGTCATGTATTACAAGATCTTCAACATCCCGGTGATGCGCTGGATCTTCCGCACCGCGAAGGCGATCCCGATCGCCGGCGCGAAGGAAGACCCGGCGCTGATGCAGCGCGCGTTCGACGAGATCGACGCCACGCTGGCCGAAGGCGAACTCGTCTGCATCTTCCCCGAGGGTTCGCTGACGAAGGACGGCGAGATCGCACCGTTCAAATCGGGCGTCGAGAAGATCCTCGCGCGCCGCCAGGTGGCCGTCGTGCCGATGGTGTTGCGCGGCATGTGGACCAGCATGTGGAGCCGCCGCGACGGACGCCTGAAGCGCATGCGCGTGCCGCGCCGATTCCGCGCGCACGTCGAAGTGGAAGCGGCGCCGGCGATCGACGGACAGATCGCGACGGCGGAATTGCTGGAAGCGAAGGTGCGCGGGATGCGCGGCGACGCGGCCTGACGAACGTCAGGTCACCCAACCGGCGATCACGAACAACGCCAACACCGCGAGCCACAACAACAGGATCCGCCACACCAGGCTCATCGCATCGCGCAGTTCCGGCAAGCCGGGAATGCTGCGCGACACGGCCACGCCGCCGTCGGCGACGTACTCGGTGTCGATCTCATCGAGCGCTTCGTCCGCGAGTTCGCTGCGCACGCTCGCGCGCGCGGCGGCAGCGAGGAAACGCGAGTCGCCGGTGTAGCCCGCGCCGCCCGCTTCCTTCCACGCGGCGAAGACGCTGTCGAAATTGCCGACCAGCGCGAGCGAGAGCGTCATCAGTTGCGCGACCGGCCAGTCGAGGAACGCCAGCACCGTGCGCGCGGCCTGCGACGCGCCTTCGGGCAGGCGCTTTTGTGCTTCGCCCTGCGCGCACAATGCGACGAGGCGATACAGCAGCGCGCCGAACGCGCCGAGCAGCAGGAACCAGAACAACACGCCGAACCAGCGCCACAACGCGCAGCGGAACACCGCTTCGACGAGCGAGCCGCCATCGAGCGACGGCGCTTCGCGTTCGGGGTACAGGCGCGCGGCGGCGTCGCGTCGCACGCCGGCATCGGTCGCTTCGACGACCGCTTCGACATCGTGGTCGAGGTCGCGCGGGCCCCACGCGTAGAACAGCGTCGCCAGCGCGAACAGGAAGGCCGGGAACCCGTAGAAGTCGCCGCGCAGCATCAGCTGCACGATCCCCACCGCCAGCAGCGGCGGCGCGATCGCGAACAGCAGGCCGCCGACGCCGCGCCACGTCGGGCTGTCGCCCAGTTGCGCGGCCAGCCATTCGAGCCAGCGGATGAACCAGTCGTAGCGGCGCAACGCGACCAGCGCCGGCATGGTGTGGCCGACGATGAGTGCAATGACGACGGCGATCAGCGTTGTGGACATCGACGACCTCTGGCGATCGCGACCGGGACCCGGGCGTACGACGCAGGATGATACGGAATCACCCGTTACGCATTCAGCGTGTGACGGACGCCAACCAGGACTGGATCAACCAACGTGCGATGGACATGGGCGCGGACAACGCGATGCCGCCCTCGTCTTCCTCCGGGCCGACCGCCCAGTCGCGGGCAAGGCCCGCGCGGATGGTGTCGGCGTCGAACCAGCGCGCGTCGTCGAGTTCGTCGCCCACCACGGGAATGTCGGGCCCGGCGTCGGCGAGGAAGCCCAGCATCAGCGAACCGGGGAACGCCCAGGGTTGCGAGGCGACGTATCGGCTCGCGGTGACGCGCACGCCGGTTTCCTCGAGGACTTCGCGGGCGACGGTCTGTTCGAGCGACTCGCCGGGTTCGACGAAACCGGCGATCACCGACCAGCGCCGCGGCGGCCAGTTCTTCTGGCGACCGAGCAGCAGGCGTTCGCCGTCGCTCACCGCGACGATGATCGCCTGGTCGGTGCGCGGGTAATGCTCGCTGCCGCATTGCGTGCAGCGGCCGAGCCAACCGGCGCGCACGAATGCGAGCTCGCCGCCGCACACGCCGCAGAAGCGATGCCGCGTGTGCCAGTGGAGCATCGCGCGCGCCTGCGCGAACACCGTGGATTCGAATGCGGGCCAGCGTGTCGCGGCGGCGCGCAGGTCGATGCGTCCGGGCGCATCGAAGGCGACGGTGTTCGCGCGCTGCGCGAACCATGCGACGCCTTCATGCAGGCCGAGGAAGATCGCGGTGCCGGGGCCGCCGCCGAGCATTTCGCCGGTCGGCGCGAGCAATGCGTCGTTATCGCCGGAACAGGCGCGGCCGTCGTCTTCGAGCAGCACGACACGCGCCTGCGGCCAGAGCGCGGCCAGCGTGTCGGGATCGTCGCGGAGGTGATCGGCGCGATCGAGCGCGCCGTCGATGAAGGCGAAGGGAGAAGCGGCGTTCAGACCGTGAAGCTGCTGCCGCAGCCGCAGGTGGTTTTCGCGTTGGGATTGCGGATGACGAACTGCGCACCCTGCAGGCTTTCGCTGTAGTCGACTTCCGCGCCCATCAGGTATTGCAGGCTGAGCGGATCGACGAGCAGCGTCACGCCGTCGGTTTCCACCGCGACGTCATCCTCGCCGCGCGATTCGTCGAACTCGAAGCCGTACTGGAAGCCCGAGCAGCCGCCGCCCTGGATGTACACGCGCAGCTTCAGGTCCGCGTTGCCTTCCTCGGCGATGAGTTCGCGGACCTTGGCGGCCGCGGCCGGCGAGAACTGGACCGGCCCGTCGAGCTGCTGCCAGGTGGGGGTATCGAAGATTTCCATCGCGACAAGATGCGGGCCATGCGCGCCGCAATCAAGCGGCGCGCGACGACAGGCCGTTGCGCCGGTCAGGCGGCGTTGACGGCCAGCAGGCCCGGGCCGTCGAGGACGTCGGCGGCATTGGCGTCGGCATGGACGAGGCGGCCGGTGAGCTGGGCGCCGGCGTGCATCTCGACCACGCGGTAGTGGACGTTGCCGGTGACGCGGGCCTTCGAGGCCAGCTCGCAGCGCTCGCCGGCATGCACGTCGCCGTCCAGGCGGCCATCGATCATCACGACCGGCGCATGCACTTCCCCTTCGATGCTGCCGTTCTCGGCGAGCATCAGCACGCCCTTCTGCCCCTGTGCCGCGGTGACGCGGCCGACGATGCGGCCTTCGACGTACAGCCCTCCGCTGAATTCCAGGTCGCCGCGGATCGTGACCTGCGGACCGATGAGGGTGTCGACGGGTTGCCCGTCGCGCGAAGAAGGCTTGGCTTGCGTGCTCTTGAACATCTCATTGTTCCCCGGGTGACGACATCAGAGTCCACGCGAGCGCCGTGTCGACGTTCGCGCCCTTCCCGCGCAGCGCCACCTTGACGCGTTGCGGGGTGAATCCCGCGGGCAGTACAAGGCTGCCCGTGAGCCGCTGGAAATAGCGGAATGCATATTCTTGTCCCGGTGCGCCGGGCGTTTGTTGCAACTCGTCCCACTTCACGGTCGTGAGCCGACCGTCCTGCACCCCTTCCACGTCGAACTTCATCTGGCCCTGGCTGATCGCGCCGCGATTGAGGCTCTGCGTCAGCACGACCTGGTAGCGCCAGCTGCCGCCGGGTTCCTTTTCGAATTCGGCCGAATGCACCGACAGGCCCTTGCGTTCGCCGCCGCTGCCGACGAAGCGTTCGTAGAACGCGACGTCCGCGCGCAGGCTCGCGATCTGTTCGTCCTTGTCGGCGAGCATGCCCTGCACGTCCTGGTTCGCGTCGCGGCTGATCTGGTCGGAGCGCGTGAGCGTCGAGACGCGTTGCTGGAGTTCGGCGATCACGACCTGCTGTTCGCGCAGGCGACGGTCGGCGTCGGCCATGCGCGCCTGCGGCGAGCCCGCTTCGGGCCGCGCGAGCCACCACGCGAGCAGCCCGCCGACGAGCAGGCCGACCACGAGCGTCAGGACCGGCCACGCCCAATAGGGCATGCGGCCCTTGGTGCGCTGCACGATTTCGAACTGGGGGGGCCTGGCGGCTGGCTCCATGTCACTCCACGGGACGGCGGCCGGGGGACGCCTATACTCGGGGCAGCGAGTGTACGGCGAATGCCACGCGCTCGACGGGAGGAAAACTGCCATGTCCGAAGCGCACCTTTTCGCCATCGGGATCCTGCTGGCCTGGCTGGCCGGCATCCGCGTCTACCTCACGGTGTTCGGCATCGGGCTCGCGGGCGTGATGGGCTGGCTCGACCTGCCGCCTGCGCTGGAAGCGACGACCTCGCCGTGGGTGCTCGGCGTTTCGGGGTTGCTCGCCACGGCCGAGTTCTTCGCCGACAAGATTCCCGGCATCGACTCGGGCTGGGACTTGCTGCACACGGTGTTGCGCATCCCGGTCGGCGCGTTCCTCGCTGCCGCCGCGCTGTCGCCCGACGGCCAGCTCGGCGCGGGGATGCTCGCTACCGGTGCTGGCGTGGCGCTCACAAGTCACGTGCTGAAGGCCGGATCGCGCGCGTTGCTGAATACGTCGCCTGAACCGGTCAGCAACTGGACCGCGTCGGTGACCGAAGATGCGGCCGTGGTCGGCGGTCTCGCGCTCGCGTTCGCGCATCCGTGGATCGCGCTGGCGATCGTGATCGCGATCAGCGTGACGCTCGCGATGGCGGTGTGGATGCTGTGGCGCACGGTGCGGCGCGCGTTGTTCAGGCCACGCACGGCGCCCGCGCAATCGGATGTGCCGCATTGAGGACGGCGTCACGCTAGCGCCTCGCCCAATGGCCGGGGGCGCATTCAAAATTCGTGGAACTCTGTTGTAGGGGAGCAGGGGATAATGGCGGTCACCGCCGGGGGAACGATGCCCGCCACCAAGACCAAACGCCACGCGGCGTCAAAGGACCCGTTCGCGCAATTTCGCGGGAGCGTGGATGGCCTTGCGCAACAATTGCGCAATCGACGCGCGCAGGGATGGGATTCGGGGACGTTCGAGCAGATCGCGCACGAGATCGAGCGACTGCAGAACGTCGCATCGCAATTCGATCAGCGTTGGTCGAGCCTCCTGGCGCAGATGCATGGCCCCGTTTCCGCCGCGCGCGTCGCGCAACGCATGCCCGACGCCGGCGCGACGGCCCAGATGATTTCGACCGCGGAGCACCTGTTGTTGCAATTGCCTACCGCCGGAAAGCCCGGCGACGACTCACCGCAGCGCGGGGAAACCCCGCCGCCCAATTACTGGCGCCGCTGGAGCGAAGACGCACCGCCGGCCGATGCGCAGGACGCATCGTCGACGCACGCCGCACCGCCCGATGCGACGCCGCCGAATCCCGTGCCGATGCCGCCGCTGGGCGGCGAGGAACCGCCCTTCCGCGTGCTGATCGTGGAAGACGATCGCGCGCAGGCGTTGTTCGCCGCGGGCGTGCTGAACGGCGCGGGCATCGAATCGATCGTCGCCGCCGATCCGGCCGACGTCATCGACATGATGGTGCGCATCACGCCCGACCTCGTGCTGATGGACCTGCACATGCCGGGCCTGTCGGGCGCCGAACTGACGACGATGATCCGCGCGCACGAATCGTTCCTGCACACGCCGATCGTGTTCCTCACCGGCGACCCGGATCCGGACAAGCAGTTCGAAGTACTCGAACTCGGCGCCGACGATTTCCTGCAGAAGCCCATTCGCCCGCGCCACCTGATCGCCGCGATCGAAAGCCGCGTCAAGCGCGCGCGTGCGCTCGGCAAGCAGCGCATGACCGAAGCCAGCCGCCATCCGGCGACCGGGCTGATGGCGCGCGGCCACCTGTTGCAGCAACTCGGTGCCACTTTGCCGGCTTCGGGCGGCGGCGTGTTCTTCCTCGAAGTGGAAGGCACCGCGACGCTGCGCGAGCGCTTCGGCTACGCCGCGCTCGAACGCCTGATGACCGAAACCGGCCGCCGCCTCGGCGACCTCGCCGGCACGCACCCGGCGACGCGCCTCAATGACCACAGCTTCCTGGTGTTTACCCCGGGTCTCGACGACGACGGCCTCGAGCGCCAGGCGCGCGTGTGGCGCGAGGGCATCTCGCAGCATCATTTCGAAGTCGACGGACATACCATCCGCCTGCGCGTGACGGTCGGCTATGCGGCGCTGAAGCACGGCTTCACCGATGCGGGCGGCGTGCTCGAAGCGGCGGAAACCGCGTCGCGCCACGCGCGTTCGCAGGCGACCAGCATCGCCGCGTACGAACCGCCGGACCGCACGTCGGGCAGCGACCTGTCGGAATATTTGCGCGACGCGCTCGCCGACGATCGCTTCGAAATCGTCTACCAGCCGATCGTCGCCGTCGCCGGCGGCGACGAAGCGCAGTACCAGACGCTGCTGCGCATGCGCGGCGCCGACGGCACGTTGCACAACGCCGCGGAGATCGTGCCTGCCGCCGAGACGTCGGGGATCATCCACGACATCGATCGCTGGGTGCTCGAACGCGGCCTCGACGTGTTGCAGCAGCGCCGCGCGCAGGGACGCCCCGTGCGCCTGTTCATTCCGCAATCGCCGCGCACGCTCGCACGCGATGCGTACGCGGACTGGCTCGCGTCGGCGATCGCCGTGCGCGGACTCGAAGGTCCGTCGCTGGTGATCGACGTGCGCCTGGCGGATGCACTGATCCATTCGGTCACGCTACGCCAGTTCTGCGATCACCTCGTGCCGGTCGGCGTGCAGTTCTGCGTGAGCCAGTACGAGCATTCGCCGGACGCCGATTCGCTGCTGTCGCAGTTGCCGCTAGGCTACATCCGCCTGTCCGCGCGTTACGCGCACGCCGACGCCGGCGCGCTGCGCGATGCGATGCGCACCTCGATCGACCGCGCGCATCGCCAGGGCCTGCAGGTCATCGGCCACAGCGTCGAGGATCCGCAGGCCGCGGCGACGCTGTGGATGAGCGGCATCGACTTCATCCAGGGCAACCTCGTGCAGCAGGCGGCGAGCGAACTCGACTTCGACTTCAAGAACGCGGTGCTCTGATGGCCAACGAAGTCACGAGTCGCTGGCTCACCATGCGCTGGCTGGCGCTGGGCGGCGCGGCGGGCGCCGCGCTGTCGCTGTCGCTGCAGTACACGGGGATCGAAGGCCCGTGGCAGACCACGGCATTGTTGTTCGTGCTCACCGCGCTGGTGTCGCTGGTGGCGGTGTTCTTCGTGCTGCACGTGCGCGACCGCCAGATGACGGCGATGGCCGAACGCGAGAAGCGCGGCAAGCACGTCGTCGACCAGTTGCAGCGCGAGATCCAGCGCCACCACGAACTCGAACAGCAACTCACGCGCGCCAAGCAGGCCGCCGAATCCGCGGTGCTCGCCAAGGGCGAGTTCCTCGCGACGATGAGCCACGAGATCCGCACGCCGCTCAACGGCATCGTGCCGATGCTCGACCTGCTGCTGCACGCGCGCCTGCTGCCCGACCAGCACGAACTCGTGCGCACCGCCTACACGTCGTCGCAGCAGTTGCTGCGCATCGTCGACGACATCCTCGACTACTCCAAGCTCGAAGCGAACAAACTCGACCTGGAAACAACCAACTTCAACCTGCGCGACCTGCTCGAAGCGGTCATGCAGCTGATGGAACGCCCGGCCGAAGCGAAGGGCCTGCGCCTGCACCTGCACCTGGATCCCGGCGTGCGCCTGCCGGTGCGCGGCGACCCGGTGCGCCTGCGCCAGGTGTTGACCAACCTGATCAGCAACGCGGTGAAGTTCACCGAGCGCGGTTCGATCTCGGTGAGCGTGCGTCGCGTGGGCGAAACCGCGAGCCAGCACCAGCTGCGTTTCGAAGTGCGCGACACCGGCATCGGCATCGCGACCGACGCGCAGGCGCGCCTGTTCCATGCCTTCACCCAGGCCGACGCGTCGACGACGCGCCTGTACGGCGGCACGGGCCTGGGCCTTGCGATCTGCCAGCGCATCGTCGACCTGATGGGCGGCCGCATCGGCGTGCAGTCCGAGGCGGGCCACGGCGCGACGTTCCATTTCGAGGTGCCGCTGCTGAAGGTGCTCGGCGACATGCCGTCGCGCGAAGCCGATCTCAGCGGCCAGCGCCTGTTGCTGCTGACGTCCGATGCGCGCATGCGTTCGCGCCTGAGCATGCTGCTGCCGAACTGGGGCCTGCGCGTGACCACGGTGGAGACGACGCAGGAAGCGCTCGATCGCCTGCGCGCGGCGGCCACGCAAGGAACGCCGTGGACGTACGGCGTCGTGCTCGCCGACATGTCGAGCATGCGCAGCAACACCGCGATCGCGTTGCATCGCAACGTCGTGCGCAACGCCGGCTTCGGCGACGTGCGCCTGGTGTACCTGTACGGCGACGAGGAAGTGCCCGAAGAGTTGTACTCGGGCGCGACGTTGCTGCCGCGGCAGGCGCCGGATGCGGAACTGCGCGTCGCGCTCGCCAAGCGCGGCCGCGGCGAAACGACCGACGAGCGCAAGGCCGCGTCTGCCAACACGTCTTCCAAGCATTGGCAGGCGCGCGTGCTGCTGGTCGAAGACAACCCGGTCAACCTGCTCGTCGCGCAGCGCCTGCTCAGCGTGCTGGGCCTGGAATGCGACACCGCGACCAACGGCGAAGCCGCGCTGTTGCGCATGCGCGACGGCCATTACGACCTGGTGCTGATGGATTGCCAGATGCCGGTGCTCGACGGCTACAGCGCGTCGCGCAAGTGGCGCGAGATCGAAGCGGCGGACACCACCGGCCCGCATTTGCCGATCGTCGCGATGACCGCCAACGCGATGGCCGGCGATCGCCAGCGCTGCCTCGACGCGGGCATGGACGATTACCTCGCCAAGCCGGTGACGCGCGGCCAGCTCGAACACTGCCTGCGTCGCTGGCTCCAGGACCAGCCGAAGCCGCGCGCGCCATCGGCGGCTGCATTCGCGACTGCGGGGTTGAACATCGAAGCGCCGGTTGCCCAGCCAGTGACCGCGGCTCCGTCGCCGTATTCGTCTGCGCCGCCGTATGCGCCTGCGCCGTCGTTCCCGCCCGCGTCACCGGCGCCGATGCAGCGCGCGCCGATGGCGCCGCCTGCATCGCTCGAGCCGGCGTTCGTTTCGCAGCAGGAGCCCGCGCCCATGTCTGCCGCCTCGCCGCCGTCACCGCCTGCGTCCGAATCGTCGACGGGCGAACCGATCATCGACGACAGCGCGCTCGACGAGTTGTACGCGGTGATCGGCGCCGATGCTTCGCGCATCGTCACCGTGTTCCTCGAAGATGCGCCGCACCTGCTGGCGCAACTCGAGCGCGCCGCGCTCGCGCCCGACTTCACGGCGCTGCGCGAAGCCGCGCATTCGCTCAAGTCGTCGAGCGCGAACCTCGGTGCGATGGCGTTGTCGGCCGCGGCCAAGCGCATCGAACTCGGTGCGCGCATGGAAACGCTCGATCGCCCCGCGGTCGCGGTGGCGATGCTGACCGACGAATTCGAACGCGCGCGCGCCGCGCTGCAGATGCGCCTGCGCAAGCGCCGCACGGCGGAAGCCTGAGAACGGCCGACGCAGGGGCGTCGGCCCGCTCCGGTTACTCCTCGATCTTGGTCAGCAAGTAGTTCGCTTCGCCCAGTCGGTTGATCAGGTCGAGCTGCGTCTCGATCCAGTCGATGTGTTCTTCCTCGGAATCGAGGATGTCGGTGAACAGGCGGCGGCTCACCGAGTCGCGGATCGACTCGCAGTAGGAGATCGCTTCGCGCAGGACCGGGAGCGCTTCGAGTTCGAGCGCGAGGTCGGCCTTCAGCAGTTCGAGCGGGTTCTCGCCGATGCGGATCTTGCCGAGGGCCTGGAAGTTGGGCAGGCCTTCGAGGAAGAGGATGCGTTCGGCCAGGCGATCGGCGTGCTTCATCTCATCGATCGATTCCTTGTACTCGTGTTCGGCGAGTTCCTTCAGGCCCCAGTTCTTCAGCATCTTGGCGTGCAGGAAGTACTGGTTGATCGCGGTCAGCTCGTTGTAGAGCGCCTTGTTGAGATGTTCGATGACCTTCGGGTCGCCTTTCATGTCCGTGCTCCGTGCTCGATGCCGCGGATGCTAGCGCCGACGCGCAGGACACGACGAAACGCGATGCGTTCGCATCGACGTCGCACGGATGGGTTGCAGCGAAAGGGTTGGAAGCGCGCCCGTCAGGCGGCTTGCAGCACCGGCAAGTCGGCGAAGGCGTCCTTCGCGGGGCTGTGCTGGGCGAGCAGGTCGGAGGCCATGTCCATGCACGTGCCGCAGCTCGAACCGGCGCCGGTACGCATCGTCAGCTCGGACACCGACTTGCAGCCGTTCTCGGCCGCTTCGCGGATCTGGGTGTCGGTGATGCCGTGGCAGATGCAGACGAACATTTGGGGGACTTCAGGCGCCGGGTGGACGGCGCCATTTCCCCACAAATGCGAATCGTTGTCAATTGCCGTTGGCGGGTTCCGAACCACCGGTGCGTTCAGTTTGCCCTGCCCGCCGGCGCGGCCGCTGGCGGCTTCGGCCCGGGAGATCGATGCGTAACTCCTTGCCCGGATGGGGAATCGCGCCGATCCCTGCGATCTGCCGCGCGAACGGGGCCAGGTGGCCCAGCGCGCTCGCATAAACGCTGCGCTTGAAGTTCACCACGTGGTCGACCGGGTACCAGAAGTCCACCCAGCGCCAATGATCGAATTCAGGCTTGTCGCAGGCGTCCAGGCACAGGTCCGACTCCTGCCCGGTGAACTGCAGCAGGTACCAGACCTGCTTCTGCCCGACGCAGACCAGCTTGTCGTTGCGCCGGATCGCGCGTTGCGGCAGGCGATAGCGCAGCCAACCCGGCGTCACGCCGAGCACGGCCACGTGGTCCGGCGACAGGCCGGTTTCCTCACGCAGCTCGCGGTACATGGCCTCGAGCGGCGTCTCGTCGGTATTCATCCCGCCTTGCGGGAATTGCCAGCCGTCGCGATGGACGCGGCGTGCCCAGAACACCCGGCCATCCGGGTGCATGAGCACGATGCCCACGTTCGGGCGGTAACCGTCCGGATCGATCACGATGCGGACTCCTCAATGCACTGCGACCGACTCTGCCATGCGACCGGCGAAGCGACAAGCACGGCAACACGCGCCTCGCGAGCATTGACGCGAAGGCCGGTCGGCAGGAATAATTCGCGGCTCGCCGTGGCTATGTAGCTCAGCCGGTTAGAGCACAGCACTCATAATGCTGGGGTCGGTGGTTCGAGTCCACCCATAGCCACCAATCGTAGAGGCCTCGCTCACGCGGGGCCTTTTGCGTTTCCGGGCCTTCCCGCTCGTCGGATCATTCAACCAGACGGTTGACAGTCACCATCGCGAGGCAGATATTCAACCGCATGGTTGAATACACGAAAGCCCCGCTCGACGCCGTCTTCCACGCGCTCGCCGACGGCACGCGCCGCTCGATGCTCGAACGCCTCGCGCAGCGGCCGCACAACGTCGGCGAACTCGCGGCGCCGCTCGAGATGTCGCTCGCCGCCGCGTCGAAACACATCCAGGTGCTCGAACGCGCGGGCCTCGTGCGCCGCGAGATCCAGGGGCGTGCGCACGTCTGTTCGCTCGACGCCGCACCGATGCACGCCGGCCTCGAATGGCTGCGCCATTACGAAGCCTTCTGGAACCAGCGCCTCGACAAGCTCGAGGCCCTGCTCAAGCAGGAGCAATCGAAACAGGAGAAGTCGAAGTCCCCTCCCCCACCGAAGTCGCGCAAGAGGAAGACCCCATGAACGCCACCATCGCCGTCGCCACGGGCGACTACGCCCAACCGCTGTCCGCCGACACGGTGCGCATCGAGCGCACGCTGCCCGGCCCGATCGAACGCGTCTGGGCCTACCTCGTCGATCCGGCACTGCGCGCGCTCTGGCTCGCGACCGGCGACATCGAACCGCGCGTCGGCGGCCGCGTCGAACACGTGTGGCACAACAACGCGCTGACCGACAACGACGATCCCGCGCCGCAGAAATACGCGCACATCGCCGAGGAAGCGCGCATGCAGGGCCGCGTCACCGTGTTCGATCCGCCGCGCACGCTCGCCTACACGTGGGGCGAAGTCGAAGCCGAGTCGTCGGAAGTGCGCTACGAACTCACCGCGCAGGGCGACGACGTACGCCTCGTGCTCACCCACCGTCGCCTCGCCTCGCGCGTCGTGATGCTGAGCGTCGCCGCGGGCTGGCACACGCACCTGGACATCCTCGTCGCACGCCTCGAAGGCAGCACGCCCGAAGGCTTCTGGCGTCGCCACACGCGCCTCGAAAGCGAGTACGACAAGCGCCTGCCCGGCGCGTGAATCGCAATCGCACCGCGCCCGGGTCGCCCCGTGGCGCGGTGCTAGACTGCGCGCGTGGACATCTTCAAGTCGTTCAACATCGAAGCCGCGCATCGCTTGCCCAACGTGCCGCCCGGGCACAAGTGCGCGCGCCTGCACGGGCATTCGTTCCGCGTCGAGATCCACGTCAGCGGCGAACCCGGCGCGGACACGGGCTGGGTGATGGATTTCGCCGACATCAAGTCGGCCTTCCGTCCGCTGTACGACCAGCTCGACCACCACTATCTCAACGACATCGACGGTCTCGAGAACCCGACGAGCGAAGTGCTTGCGAAGTGGATCTGGCAGCGCCTGAAGCCGTCGTTGCCGCTGTTGTCGGAAATCGTCGTCAACGAAACTTGCACGTCCGGTTGCCGCTACCGCGGCGAGTAACCCGGCAGCACGATCCGCACTTCCGCCCCCGGCCCGTCGTCGCGATTGCGGGCATCGACCTGGCCGCCGTGCGCTTCCACCACCTCGTGCACGATCGCAAGCCCGAGTCCGGCGCCGTCGCCATTGCGATCGGCGCGCCAGAAACGTTCGAACATCCGCGCGCGCGCCTCGACCGATAATCCGTTGCCGCGATCGCGCACCAGCAGCTGGCGACCATCGATGCGCAGCACCACGCGATCGCCGTGAGACGAATGCCGGATCGCGTTCTCCAGCAGGTTGCGAACCGCGGCGAGCAACGCTGAAGCGTCTCCGCGCAGGTCGTGCGCATCCTCGACCGATTCGATGTCGATGGCGATCCGTTTCGCGTCCGCCAGCGGCGCGACGCTCGCGCGGGCCTGCAGCGCGAGGCGATGCCACACGATCGGCGCGCGCCGGTAAGTGGCCGGATCCGCCGCTTCCGCCAGGTGCAACAGCTGGCCGACGATGCGCGCCATGCCGTCCACTTCGCGCAGCGTCGCCGCGCAGCCCGGCTTCCCGTCGAGATCGATGCGGGCACGCAACAGCGCGAGTGGCGTCTTCAATTCGTGCGCGGCGTTGGCGAGGAACCGTTGCTGCGCGCGATAGCCTGCTTCGAGCCGGCCGAGCGCGTCGTTCACCGACGACACCAGCGGCGCGATCTCCGAGGGCAAGCCCTGCGACGCGACACGCGCCGCCGTGTTGCGCGGGCCGATCGCGAGTGCGGTCGCGGATGCTTCGCGGACCGGCCGCATCGCGCGTCGCACGCTCCACCACACGACACTCGCGAACAACGCCAGCGCGAACCCGCCCGCCAGCAGCGTCGACTCGACGACGACCGGGAGGATCGCTTCCTCGGCGAGCGCCAGGAAGCGATCGCTGCGCGCGGCCTGGATCCACACCGCACGGCCTTCGATCCTGGCCGGCACGGTCACCGCCTGCATCGATTCGCCGTCGCGCGCGATATGGAACCGATCGCGCCGCGCCTCGAACGCGCCGCCCTCGCGATGCAGGGGATGCAGATCGCCGTCGGACGCGAGCAACACCCGGCCTTCCGCATCGACCACGCGATAGCGCAGGTGCTGGAAGTAGGCGTCGTACCCCCACTGCATGTGCGCGTCGAGTGTCGCGTACACGCGCCCGGCGGCATCGAACCGCGCGCGCTCCGCGATGTCTTCCGCCTGTCCGACCAATCCGTTGTGCACGAGCCAATCCGAGCCGACGCGGTACAACGCGAACGCAGCCGCTGCGTGGCACGCGCCCGCCAACAGCACGCCCACGGCGACGTTGCGCAGGATGCGCCCGTTGAGGCTAGTCGGTCGCCACGAGCGCAAAGCCCATCCTCCGTTCGTTGACGATCGCCGCGCGCGCATCGTGTTCGCGCAGGCGCGCACGCAGGCGATGCACCGCGACCTCGAGCGCGTTGCGCGAGGTGCCGCTGAACGGCCCGAAGACCGCGTCGAGCAACTGCGCGTGCGTGCGCGTCGCGCCGCGCGCCTGCGCGAGGGCGAGGAGCAGGCGGTATTCGGACGGCGCCAGGCGCAGCGGCACGCCGTCGACGAAGACGCGAGCGGTGTCGGCATCGACCTGCAGCTTCCCGACTGCATGGTGCATCGATGCCAACGTCGCCGGACGCCGCATCAGCGCGCGCACGCGCGCCACGAGTTCCTCGATCGCGAACGGCTTGGCCAGGTAATCGTCGGCCCCATGCTCGAGGCCTTCCACGCGATCGTGGATCGCATCGCGCGCTGTCAGCACCAGGCAAGGCACCGACCAACCTTCGCCGCGCAATGCCGCGATCAGCGACAGGCCGTCGCCGTCGGGCATGCCCCGATCGAGGACCAACGCGCCGTACGCGTTGCGGCACAACCAGTACCGCGCCGACGCGAGCGTGTCGTATGCGTCGATGCCGAAGCCCGCGCGCGCGAAGGCGATGCGGATGAGTTCGGCCAGGCGTGCATGGTCCTCGACCAGGGCGATGCGCACGATCAGAACCCGAAGCCGACGCCCGCGCCGACGCTGGTGTCGTCGCGCGAGAACGCACCACCGAACGTCAGGATCGTGCGCCCTTCGCGGAAGCCGCGCTGATAGCCGACGGCGACCGCCGACTCGCCGCCCTGGCTCCCGACGCCCGCCGCGAAGCGATGCGTCGCCGCCACGCCCGCCGCGCTCGCGGTCATGTACGCGGTGGCCGCGCCCATTGCGCCGACCGCATCCAGGCGGCGATCCATGTCGTCGAAGCGACGTTCGATGTTGCGAAATTGATCGTCGACGCGCGCGAAGCGTTCGTCCATCTGCGCGAGGTTCACCGCATCGTTCGCGTGCGTTGCGCGCGCGACGTTGGTGAGTTGGCGCATCGTGCCCGCTTCCGCGTTGCCGACCGACACGGTGTTGGCCCGGTCGGCGACGCTGTTCGCGCCAAGGGCGACGCTGTCGTTCGCGACCGCCGTGGCCGCGTGACCGAGCGCCGTGCTGTCGACGCCTTGCGCCGTTGCATCGGAACCGACGCCGGTCCCGTACCGCCCGGTCACTTCGGTGCCGCCGCCGAGCGCGGTGGCTTCTTCGCCGGTCGCTTCGGCATGCACGCCGACGGCGGTCGAACGCACGCCGACGGCTTCGGTCGCCGTGCCCAACGCCGTCGAGTACAACCCTTCGGCGTTCGCGACGGCGCCGACCGCGACATTGCGATCCGCGAGCGCGGCCGCGCCCATGCCGATCGCGGTCGCGTGTTGCCCGACGGCGTTGGCCTGGTCGCCGCAGGCGGTGGCGAATTCACCGGGCGCGGTGGACGCGCCCACATCGAGCGTGCAGTTGCTTTGCGCCCACGCGGCAGGCGCGAGGACGAGGCCGGCGAGCAGCGCGGCGACAGGCGCCACGCGGGGAATCAAACGCATCGGTTGCATGGGGGGGTCCGTTGGAAGCGCTCGACAATGAGCGCCGACCACGTTGGGACCCGCACACTTACACGCGACTTACGATCGCACCGGCGGAGCCTTCCTGCGAAGGATGCGACGACGCCGCGCGCGCTCAGATCCGCAGGCGCGGATCGATCTTCATTGGCGACAGGTGTTCCAGCCGCAGCTTCGCGAAGTCCGGATGATCCGGATTGATCAACACGTTGCACTCGCCTTCGCAGACCGCACTCGGCACGCGGAGCGCGAGCGATTGCTGCGCCTTCGACCACTTGTCGCCGATCTCGCGCACGGCATCGCGATACGGACGCTGCTTCCAGTCGCTCGGCAAATCGACCTGCGCGAGCACACTCGGCACCGGGACCGTCGCCTGTGCGAGCAACAATTCGCTTGGCGTGTCGCCTTCCAGGTGCACGAGGTATTCGAGCATCGCCGCGCCCGGTGTCAGCGACGCGTAGACGCCCTGCGTGCCCGGCGATGTCCAGCGTCCGCCGCGATCCGCGCCGGGTCCCGAGAAGGGTTGCGACGCCTTGCGCGGTTCGATCACGCGATAGACATGCAGTTCGTCGCCGGTCATGCCGGTATCGCGCAGCGGGACCTGCGGTTGCGTCGGCGTCGCGGTGACGGGCTGCGTCTGCGAAGGCGGGTCGCTGGCGGGGAAGGATTCTTCGATCGCCTCGTCGAGCGCTGCGTCGATGGCCTTGTCGGGTGCGGTGTTCATGCGCGTAGCCTCGCGAGGAACGCGTTGCGCAGGCGTGAATCGCATTGACCGGGCGTTGACGCGCCGCTGCTACAAGCATCGGCGTGAATCGCGACGACGCTCATCCATTGGAAGACGGCGACGACAAGGCCGTGCGCGTGCTGCTGTTCGACGCACACGGGGAAGATCGTCGCGTCGACCCCCGCGATCTCGACCTCTCCCGGCTGGGCGAACACGAACTTGCCTGGATCGACATCCGCGCCGAAGGTCCGCGGGACACCGCAGAGGCGATGCGGACGCTCGGACTCGATGCGCCCGACATCGCGCCGCTGTTCGATGCGAAGGCCGATCCGCTTCTGCTGCACCAGGACGGGTTCGCCGCGCGCGCGATCGTCGCGTGCTGGAACGCCGCGAACGACACGGTGACGGGGGTGCCGTGGCTCCTGGTCGTGGGCCGCAACGCGGTGGTCACCGCGCACAAGGACGCCCTCCCCTTCCTCGACGCACTCGCGGGGAACCACGACAGCGGTTCGCGCGTGGGCGAACTCGACGCGGACAGCTTCGCGATCACGCTGCTCGACCGCATGCTGACGGCGTACTACGACGCGCTGGACGAATTCGAGAACCGCCTCGACCAGCTGGAAGTCGACATCCTCGAAGACCGCGTGCACGGCCGGCACGTGCCGCACCTGCGCCGGCTTCGGCGCGCGGTGTCGATGTTCCGCCGACTGTTGAGTTCGCATCGCGATCTGTTCGACGCGCTGCGGCGTCCGGACTTCCGCCCCGAGAGCGACGACAAGATCGATGCCCGCTACCGCGCGGTCAGCGCGCGCTACGAGCGTGCGATGGATACGGTCGAGAACGCGCGCGACCTCGTGATCGGCAGCTACGAATTGCTCGAAACGCGACTGTCGCAACGCACCAACGAAACTATGCGCGTGCTCACGTTCGTGACGGTGCTGCTCGGCACGCTCGCGGTGATCGCGGGCGTGTTGGGCATGAACTTCCAGGCGACGCTCTTCGACAGCGGGTCGCAGGGGTTCTGGATCACCGTCGGCCTGATGGCCGCGACGGTCGTGGCGGCGTTGATCGTCGCGCGCCGCCGCGGCTGGTGGTCCTGACGCGGCGCTTGTCCTCGGGATCCGCGGCGGCGCAGGGGACGCCGCCGCGGATCGCCTTCCGCGCTGGTCAGGCGTGCCCTGGTCAGACGTGACCGCCGCGCGACATGCCCTCGTCCATCGCATCCAGGCCCGAAGCGGCACCCTGGATATCGCGGTCCGCGACGCTCACCGCACGCGCGGCTGCGCTGCGGCTGCTGCGTGCCTGGCCGCCCTTGCGGCCCGCGGCACGGGCTTCTTCCGAATCGAACTCGTGCGCCACGCCCTGCGCATGCGCGGCACGGCCGCCTTGCGCAGCGATCGCGCGCTGCTTTTCCGGGTCCATCGACGCGAAGCCGCGATTGCTGGTCCCGCCTTGTCCTCGAGTTGCCATGGGTCTGTGCTCCTTCATCGTTTGGGGGATCGAACGACTCTTCAGTTCATGCACGACGCGGGCCATTCACCCCGGCGTGCCGATGTGAAGGCGTGGGGGCGGAACATCATTCCGAACCTTGGGCGTTGGTGACCGCCTGCAGATGGCTTTTCAGCGTCGGCAGGGTTTCGCTCGCGAGTCCGCGCAGCGGTTCGCTCAACGTCGGATCGTTGCTCGCATCGGTGAACGCGCGGATCGCCTGCTCGTGCTGCGTGCGATACGTGGCGAGCAACTTGCCTTCGAACGCTTCGTCCGGAAGATCATTAAGGTCGGCGGGCGCCGTGCCTTCGCTCAGCTCCCTGTTCGGCGAGAGTTCGGTCATGCGATCGCGCAAAGCGACGTGATCGCCGTTCAACATGCGCGAAAGCTCCTGCGTTTTGGCGCTTCCGCGCGACATGCCGAGTGCGGTGGTGGCGATCTCCGTTTCGTTCGCCTGGCTCGCCTGCGCGATGAACGACTCGTCAGCGGGATTGAGTCGCGCGCCCGCAGGTTGCATCGCCGTGCTCGCCGCCGGCGGTGCGACGGTCGCCGTGTCGCTGGGGAGGTCTGCCGTATCGTCCGGCGCCGGGTTGCTCGCGCCGGTCTGCGGCGAGAGATCGCCCGATTCACCCTGCCCGCGCCGGTCGCATGCCGTGAGGCCAAGCGTGAGGGCGAGGGTGAGGGCGAGCGATCCGTGAAAAACGTGAATGCTTCGCATCGTTGGTCTCCTTCGGTCGGTGCGATGACACCGTCCATCACGCAAGCGCCATACCGACGAATGGATGAGCCGGAAACAAATTCCTTCGACGGGAAAACCTTCACCACGGCGTCGCTTACTGCGGAGTACACCGCTGCCGTCAACCTCCGCAGAGCTACCCGATGGGCGCGTCCCCCTCGCCTGATCCAATCCCTTCGCGAGCGCCTTCCCTCCTCATCGTCGACGACGATGTCGGCTTCGTGCATGCCGCCGCGGAGCTCGCGCGCATGCAGGGCTTCGAGATCACCATCGCGGGCGAACTGAACACGGCGCTGAACCGCATGCGCCAGCGCGACTTCGATGTCGCGCTGGTCGACATCGATCTTCCGGACGGCAACGGCCTGCAATTGCTGGAAGACGTCGACCCCGACCGCACGCGCGCCGTCGTGGTCACCGGGCGACCCACGGTGGAGTCGGCGCTGCAATCGCTGCGCAGTTCCGTGGTCGACTACCTGGTGAAGCCGATCTGCCCCGAACGGCTGAACGAGTTGCTGCACGCCGCCGCGGTCGATCGCCGCATCGCACCGCCGCGTGCGACCGCCGAGCAACGGCACGGCATGGTCGGCGAGGCCGAATCGTTCGTCTCGGTGTGCCGCATGATCGACAAAGTCGCGCCGACCGATGCGTCGGTGTTGCTGCACGGCGAGAGCGGCGTCGGCAAGGAACTCATCGCGCGCGCGATCCACGCCGCGAGCGGTTGCAGCGGTCCGTTCGTCGCGGTGAATTGCGGCGCCGTCGCGGGCGAGCTGCTGGCGAGCCAGTTGTTCGGCCACGAGAAGGGCAGCTTCACCGGCGCGGTGTCCCGCCACCTCGGGTTCCTCGAACAGGCGCAACACGGCACGTTGTTCCTCGACGAGATCACCGAGATGGCGCCGGCGCTGCAGACGCACCTGCTGCGCGTGCTGGACTTCGGCTGCTATCGCCGCGTCGGCGGGCACGCGGACCTGCCGGTGGAAGTGCGCATCGTCTCGGCGACCAACCGCGATCCGCGCGAAGCGGTCGCCAGTGGCCGCCTGCGCGAAGACCTGTACTACCGCCTCTGCGGATTCGACATCCCGGTGCCGCCGTTGCGCGAACGGGAAGGCGATGCGATGCGCCTGGCCGATGCGTTCCTGTCCGAACTCAACGTGCGCGCGGGCACGCGCCACGCCTTCGCGCCCGAAGCGGTCGAGTTCATCGGGCACGCCGCATGGCCGGGCAACGTGCGCGAATTGCGCAACGCGGTGCAGCGCGCGTACATCCTCGCCGACGACGGCGTCGTGCGCCTGTCGCCGCAGTTGTTCCCGCAGCGTCCGCCGAGCGAGTCGGCGCACACGATCACCTTCACCGTGGGCACGTCCTTCGAGGAAATGGAGCGCCGCATCCTGCGCAAGACACTGCAGCACTACGGCAACAACCGTCGCCGCGCGGCCGCGGCCCTCGGCATCACCGCACGCACGATCCGCAACCGCCTCGCGCGCGAGCGCGGCATGCCGGTGACCGACGACGAAGACCTCTGATGGGGGAAGGGGTCAGATCACCTTTTCCCCCGGAAAAGGTGCTCTGACCCCTGTTTTTGCTTCACCTGTTCTTCCGTCAGTGCCGCTCGGTATCCAGGTCGGGCGACGACGCCTCGCCCCCCTGCTGCACGCGCAACTGGTTGTTGATGTTCGCCACGCCGCCGATGCGTTCGACCAGGTCTTCGGCCGCGTAGCGCATGCGCCGTTCGCCCACGGTGCCCGAGAGAGTCACGTTGCCCTGGTTGACGTCGACCATGATCGAACGTGCGTCGATGACATGGCTGTCGGTGAGGCGTTCGTAGATGTCTTCGCGGATGCGTTCGTCGGAGCGCTTGTAGTTCTGCGGGCCGAGGCCGCGATACGACGGACGGTGGTCGCTGACCCAGTCGCGCTGGTGCGAGCCGAGATCCCATCCGGCGCGGCTGCCGTAGCCGGATTCGTGGTGCCCGTAGCCCGACGACTTGCCGTAGCCCTGTCCGAACTCGAGGTCCGATCGCCCCGTGGGGCCGAGGCCCATGCCCGTGCCGACGCGGAACGGTTCGTAACGACGCGTGCCGAAATCGAGTTCGTCCTCTTCCCAACCGGTCGTCTCGTAGCCGCCCCTGCCCGTGCGCTGGCCGAGCGTGCGCTGGTCGTAGTCGCGCTCTTCGCGCATGCGCTGCTCGTCGCGCGCGCCGTAGTTGCGCGCGCCGAAGTCACGGTTCGTACGCGATGCATCACCGCTGCGCTCGCGCCGGCTTTCGCTCTCGCGATCCTGTTGCAGCCATTGCGGCTCGGGGTTGTAGGTGTCGCGCAGGCTGCGCGCGTAGCGCTCGTCGCGGTCGTCGCGCTCACGGTCGTCGTCGTGCTGCTCGTCGCGACGCCCGAAGAGCCGTTCCCCCAGGTGACGGACGCCGCCATGGCGCCCGTGGTGTTCTCGATCTCGCTCGTTCATCTGGCTGCTCCTGCTGCCGTCGCAAGGACGGTTCGGTAAGTGGTGCGAAACGCGGCATGCCGCGCAGATGAGGTCGCAATCGGCATGCCACGACGCGTGCTGAATGCGACAACCGGAAATGGGTTCCGGCTCACGCGGGTTGAACACGCGATTGGCCAAAGTGCCGCGATTACCGGCCCAGAATCCGACATGCCCAACGAGCCTTCGTCGCCGCCTTCGATGCGCGATGGAATGCATGACCTGCGCAACGTGCTGAACGCCGTGCAGATCAACGCCTTCGCCGCGCGCCAGCTCGTCGACGACGCGACGCGCACGCTCGCCTGCATCGCGCGCATCGAGGCCGCGGTGCTGCGCGGCAACGGCCTGCTGCAAACCCTTCCGGACGGGGAAACATTGTCCAGCGCCGCGCTCGTGTTGCGCGCGCGGTTGCACGAGGCGGGCTCGGACGTACACGTGGAATGCACGGGTCGCGAAGACGCGCCCGTGCCCGGCTTGCTGCGCCAGGCCCTGTGCGTGGTCGCGGTCGAATGCCAGGCGCTCGGCGCGCAAAGCTTCCGCCTGCACGTCGACGGCGACGGCGAAGCGGTGCTCGCGTGCGACGCCGACGGCCTTCCCTCGCCCGGTCCGATCGCCACCGCGCTCGGCGAATCGAAAGTCCCCGAACTGCGCGTGGCGAGCACGCGCGCCGACGGCGGATGGACGTTCCGATGGGCCATTCCGCCGGCCGGATGAATCGCCAGTTCGTGAATGCGGTCTTCACATGGTCCCTACTTTCCCGACGATAGCTTGCGCATCTGTTTGCCCGTGGGGACGGGCACCGGAGGTCCTCCCGTGAATCACGAAAGCCAGCCCGCCCGGCGCTCGCGCCGCGGCGCCGCCGCCTCAACTGCATCCGAAACGATCGCCGCACCGACGCCACCGTCGGCGCAAGCGGTCGAAATGGAAGCGCTCCAGCAACTGCTGATGGCCATGAACTCGGTCCGCGAAGGCGACTTCTCGGTCCAGCTCCCGGCGCATTGGGAAGGCATGTCCGGCAAGCTCGCCGACGCCTTCAACGACATCGTCAACCAGAACAAGCGATTGGCGAACGACCTCGCGCGCGTCGCGCAGCGCGTCGGCGGCGAAGGCCGCACGCGGCAGCGCATGCCGTCGGCGAATCGACAGGGCCAGTGGGCCGACATGGAGTCGTCGGTCAACGGCCTGATCCGCGACATGGCGCGCCCGATCGAAACGATGACCGAAGCGATGGCCGCGGTGGCCAAGGGCGACCTCTCGCGCACCGTGTCGCTCGACAGCGACGGACGTCCGTTGCAGGGCGAGTTCCTGCGCGCGGCGAACATCGTGAACCGCATGCTCGAGCAGATGAGCGAGTTCTCGTCGGAAGTGACGCGCGTGGCGCTCGAAGTGGGCACCGCGGGCCGCCTCGGCGGCCAGGCGAAGGTGAAGGGCGTGTCGGGCGTGTGGAAGGACCTCACCGACTCGGTGAACCAGATGGCGTCCAACCTCACCGCGCAGGTGCGCAACATTTCCGAGGTGACGATCGCGGTGGCGAACGGCGACCTCTCGCGCAAGATCACGGTGGACGTGCGCGGCGAGATCCTGCAGCTGAAGGAAGCCATCAACACGATGGTGGACCAGCTGCGCGGCTTCGCTTCCGAAGTGACGCGCGTGGCGCGCGAAGTGGGTACCGAAGGTAAGCTCGGCGGCCAGGCGATCGTGCCGGGCGTCGCCGGCACTTGGAAGGACCTCACCGACTCCGTGAACGCGATGGCGTCGAACCTGACGTCGCAGGTCCGCAACATCGCGGAAGTGACGACCGCCGTGGCGAAGGGCGATCTCTCGCGCAAGATCACGGTGGACGTGCGCGGCGAAATCCTCGAACTGAAGAACACCATCAACACGATGGTCGACCAGCTCAACGGCTTCGCCGCGGAAGTGACGCGCGTGGCGCGCGAAGTGGGTACCGAAGGCAAGCTCGGCGGCCAGGCCGTCGTGCCCGACGTCGCAGGCACGTGGAAGGACCTCACCGACTCCGTCAACTCCATGGCGTCGAACCTGACGTCGCAGGTGCGCAACATCGCGGAGGTGACGACCGCGGTGGCGAAGGGCGATCTCTCGCGCAAGATCACGGTGGACGTGCGCGGCGAAATCCTGGAACTGAAGGACACCATCAACACGATGGTGGACCAGCTCAACGGCTTCGCGGCGGAAGTGACGCGCGTGGCGCGCGAAGTGGGTTCCGAAGGTCGCCTCGGCGGCCAGGCCGTCGTGCCCGGCGTCGCCGGCACGTGGGCCGACTTGACCGACTCGGTCAACGCGATGGCGTCCAACCTCACTTCGCAGGTGCGCAACATCGCCGAAGTGACGACCGCCGTGGCGAAGGGCGACCTCTCGCGCAAGATCACGGTGGACGTGCGCGGCGAAATCCTCGAACTGAAGAACACCATCAACACGATGGTGGACCAGCTCAACGGCTTCGCGGCGGAAGTGACGCGCGTGGCGCGCGAAGTGGGTTCCGAAGGTCGCCTCGGCGGCCAGGCCGTCGTGCCGGGCGTCGCGGGCACGTGGGCGGATCTCACCGACAACGTGAACTCGATGGCGTCGAACCTCACGACGCAGGTGCGCAACATCGCCGAAGTCACCACCGCGGTGGCGAAGGGCGATCTCTCGCGCAAGATCGCGGTGGACGCGCGCGGCGAAATCCTGCAGCTCAAGGACGCCATCAACACGATGGTCGACCAGCTCAACTCCTTCGCCGCGGAAGTGACGCGCGTGGCGCGCGAGGTGGGCACGGAAGGCAAGCTCGGCGGCCAGGCGCAGGTGCCGGGCGTCGCAGGCACGTGGAAGGACCTGACCGACAACGTGAACTCGATGGCGTCGAACCTGACGACGCAGGTGCGCAACATCGCCGAAGTCACCACCGCGGTGGCGAAGGGCGATCTCTCGCGCAAGATCGCGGTCGACGCGCAGGGCGAAATCCTGCAGCTGAAGTCGACGATCAACGTGATGGTGGACCAGCTCAACGGCTTCGCGGCGGAAGTGACGCGCGTGGCGCGCGAAGTGGGCACCGAGGGCAAGCTCGGCGGCCAGGCGCAGGTGCCCGGCGTCGCGGGCACGTGGAAGGACCTCACCGACAACGTCAACTCGATGGCGTCCAACCTCACCACGCAGGTGCGCGGCATCGCGAAGGTGGTGACCGCGGTGGCCAACGGCGACCTGCACCAGAAGCTGACGGTGGAAGCGAAGGGCGAAATCGCCGAGCTCGCCGACACCATCAACTCGATGACCGAGACGCTGGAAATCTTCGCCGACCAGGTGACGACGGTGGCGCGCGAAGTGGGCGTCGAAGGCCGCCTCGGCGGCCAGGCCAACGTGCCGGGCACCGCGGGCATCTGGAAGGACCTCACCGCCAACGTGAACCAGCTCGCGGCGAACCTCACCACGCAGGTGCGCGCGATCGCGGAAGTAGCGACGTCGGTGACGCAGGGCGATCTCACGCGTTCGATCCAGGTGGACGTGCGCGGCGAGCTCGCCGACCTGAAGGACAACATCAACGCGATGATCGGCACGCTGCGCGCGACGACCGAATCGAACCGCGAGCAGGACTGGCTGAAGACGAACCTCGCCAAGTTCTCCGGCATGATGCAGGGCCAGCGCGACCTGATCACGCTCGGCCACATGCTGCTGTCGGAACTCGCACCGCTGGTCTACGCGCAGCAGGGCGTGATGTACGTGGTGGAAACCGACGAACGTCGCGGCCGCAATCGCCTGCGCCAGCTCGCCGGCTACGCCGACATGAGCGGCAACGACGACGAACCGCGCTATGTCGAATTCGGCCAGGGCCTGATCGGCCAGTGCGCTGCGCAGGCGGAAATGATCGCCATCGACGACGTGCCGGCCGGCACAGTGCAGATCGAATCGGGCCTGATCAGCGCCGTGCCGCGCAGCGTGGTGGTGCTGCCGGTGTTGTTCGAAGACCAGGTCAAGGCGGTCATCGAACTCGCATCGCTCACCGAGTTCACGCCGTCGCAGCGCGCGTTCCTCGAACAGCTGTCGGGTTCGATCGGCATCGTGCTCAACACCATCGAAGCGACGATGCGCACCGAACGCCTGCTCTCGCAGTCGCAGCAGCTCGCCGGCGAACTGCAGTCGCAGCAGAAGGAACTGCAGCAGACCAACGAGGAAATCGCGCTCAAGGCCGCGCTGCTCGCCGAACAGAAGACCGAGGTGGAGCGCAAGAACCAGGAAATCGAACAGGCGCGCGGCGCGCTCGAAGAGAAGGCCGCCGAGCTCGCGCTGACCTCGCGGTACAAGTCCGAGTTCCTCGCGAACATGTCGCACGAGCTGCGCACGCCGCTCAACTCGATCCTGATCCTCGGCCAGCAGCTGGCCGAGAACCCGGAGGAGAACCTTTCGGATCGCCAGGTCGAGTTCGCCAAGACGATCCACGCCGCGGGCTCCGACCTGCTGCACCTGATCAGCGACATCCTCGATCTGTCGAAGATCGAATCGGGCACGGTGACGGTCGACAGCGAAGAGATCGCGTTCTCGCACCTGCGCGAAAACCTCGAGCGCGGCTTCCGCCACGAGGCCGAACGCCGGCGCCTGGATTTCTCGGTCGACTTCCCGCAGGACATCGGTCGTTCGATGCATTCGGATCCCAAGCGCCTGCAGCAGATCCTCAAGAACCTGTTGTCCAACGCGCTCAAGTTCACCGAACGCGGCAGCGTGCGCCTGTCGGCTCGCGTGGCGTCGCAAGGCTGGACCGAGGGCCATCCTGTGCTCGACAACGCACCGACGGTCATCGCCTTCGAAGTCACCGACACCGGCATCGGCATCTCGTCGGAGAAGCAGAAGATCGTCTTCGAGGCCTTCCAGCAGGCCGATGCGGGCACGTCGCGCAAGTACGGCGGCACGGGCCTGGGCCTTGCGATCTCGCGCGAGATCGCGGGCCTGCTCGGCGGCGAACTGCGCCTGCAGAGCGCGCTCGGCAAGGGCTCGACGTTCGTCCTGTACCTGCCGCTGGATTACGTCGGCACCGGCGAACCGGTCGCCAGCATGTTCGGCCACAAGCCCGCGCACCCGGTCGCGCACGTCGAACACGCGTTCGCAGACCTCGTCGAAGTGGCGGACGATCGCGATCGACTCGATCCGGACAAACCCATCCTGCTCGTGGTCGAAGACGATTCGAACTACGCCGCGATCCTGCGCGACCTGGCGCGCTCGCGCGGGTTCCAGGTGCTCACCGCCAACCGCGGCGCGGAAGCGTTGCGGCTGGTGCGCGAGTACGCGGTCAATGCGATCACGCTCGACATCTTCCTGCCCGACATGCTCGGCTGGACCGTGCTCGCGCGCCTCAAGCAGGATTCGAGCACGCGCCACATCCCGGTGCAGATCGTGACGATCGAGGAAGAGCGCCACCACAGCATCGAGCGCGGCGCGTTCTCGTATCTCGCCAAGCCTTCGACGCCGGAATCGATCGAAGGCGCGCTCGAACGCATCCGCCAGTACACCCTGCCCCGCACCAAGCGCCTGCTCATCGTCGAGGACGACGACCGCGAGCGCATGAGCATCGAGGAATTGCTGCGCCACGACGACATCCAGATCGACACGGCGAAGACCGGCGAGGCGGCGCTGTCGAGCCTGATGGAGACCGAATACGATTGCGTCGTGCTCGACCTCCGCCTGCCCGACATGAGTGGCCTGGACCTGCTCGATCGCGTGCAGGACGAGCCGCAGTTGCACGAGGTGCCGATCGTCGTGTTCACCGGCAAGGAACTCACCGCCGATGAAGACACGCGACTGCGCAAGGCCGCGCGCAGCGTGGTGATCAAGGGCGTGGAATCGCCGGAGCGCCTGCTCGACGAGACCTCGCTGTTCCTGCACCGCGTGATCGCCGACCTGCCGCCGCAGAAGCAGCGCATGGTGCAGCGCCTGCACGAGACCGACGACGCGCTGAAGTCCAAGCGCGTGCTGGTGGTCGACGACGACGTGCGCAACATCTTCGCGCTGTCGAGCGTGCTCGAACGCCACGGCATGAGCGTGATCACCGCCGGCACCGGCCACGAGGCGATCGAGAAGGTCGCCGAGGATCCGGACATCGACCTGGTGCTGATGGACATCATGATGCCGGGCATGGACGGCTACGACACGATGCGCGCGATCCGCGGCATGCCCGATGCGCGCGCGTTGCCGATCGTCGCGCTCACCGCGAAGGCGATGAAGGGCGACCGCGAGAAGTGCCTCGAAGCCGGCGCGTCCGATTACCTCGCCAAGCCCGTCGTCACCGACCAGCTCCTCGGAGTGCTGAGGCAATGGCTGCATCGCTGATGCCGATCGCGAACGGACCCGGCTCGACGCCGGTCAACATCCTGCTGGTCGACGACCAGCCGGGACGCCTGCTCACGTACCGAGCGATCCTCGAACCGCTCGGCGAGCGGCTCGTGGACGCGAGCTCCGGTCCGGAAGCGCTGCAGAAGCTGATGCAGGACGAGTTCGCGGTGATCCTGCTCGACGTCAACATGCCCGGCATGGACGGCTTCGAGACGGCGAGCATGATCCACCAGCACCCGCGCTTCGAACGCACGCCGATCATCTTCGTCACCGCGGTCAACGTGTCCGACCTCGATCGCATGCGCGGCTACAAGCTCGGCGCCGTCGACTACGTGATGGTGCCGGTGATCCCGGAGATCCTGCGTTCGAAGGTGGTCGTGCTCGCGGAGTTGTTCCGCAAGCGGCGCGAACTGCAGCACGCCAACGAACGCCTCGCCGCGGCCAACGAAGCGTTGCGCACCGAGAAGGCGCGCGAGCTCGAACAGCTCAACGAATCCCTGCGCCTGGCGAACGTCGAACTCGCGCAGCGCAACGTCGACCTGCAGTCGCAGATCGGCGAACGCCTGCGCGCCGAAGCGCAGTTGCGCGAACTGGACCGGCGCAAGGATGAGTTCCTCGCCACGCTCGCGCATGAGCTTCGCAATCCGCTGGCGCCGCTGCGCAACGCGGTCAGCATCCGCAAGCTGACGGGCAGCGACGATCCCTTCCAGGACATGATGGAGCGCCAGCTCGGCTTGCTGGTGCGCCTGATCGACGACCTGCTGGATGTGGCGCGCATCAGCCGCGGCAAGCTCGTCCTCAAGCCAGAGCCCACGACGCTGCAGCAGATCCTGCACGCGGCGATCGAGACCGCGTCGCCGACGCTGGAAGCCGGCGCGCATCCGCTGCAACTCGCGTTGCCGGAAACGCCGCTGCCCATGCTCGCCGACGGCGATCGCCTGTCGCAGGTGTTCTCCAACCTGCTGAGCAACGCGGCCAAGTATTCGGATGCGGGCAGGCCGATCGAGGTGGTCGCCAATCGCGACGGCCATTCGGTCACGGTGAGCGTGCACGACCGTGGCATCGGCCTCACGCAGCGCCAGATAGAAGAAGTGTTCGAGCTGTTCGCGCAGGTCGACACCTCGGTCGAGCGCGCGCGCGGCGGTCTCGGGATCGGTCTCACGCTGGTCAAACAACTCGTCGAGATGCATGGCGGTACCATCCGCTGCGAGAGCCCGGGCCTTGGCGAAGGGAGCGTCTTCATCGTGACTCTGCCGTTGCGCGACGTGACCCCGGAACCGGTGCGTGCACCGGTCGCGCCCATGCGTGCGCAGCCGAAGGGCGCGCATCGCATCCTCGTCCTCGACGACAACCGCGACGCGGCGGACACGCTGGCGATGATGCTGGAACTGCTGGGCCACGAAGTGCGTCGTCTCTACGATCCGCACGAGGCGCTGGTGGAAGTGCAGTCGTTCGATCCCGACCTGGTGTTCCTCGACATCGGCATGCCCAGCCTCAGCGGTTACGAACTGGCGCAACGCTTGCGCCAGCAACCGGGCGGCAGCCGGCGCGTGCTCGTCGCGGTCACCGGCTGGGGCCAGCCGGACGATCGGCGCCGCACCGCGGAAGCCGGGTTCGACCATCACCTGGTGAAGCCGCCGGATCTCGACGTCGTGCGCCTGATCTGCGACGAAACCCAACCCCGGGTGTTCTGATGGCCAACGACGCTTCACGCGGTGACACACCCTGGTTCAATCGACTCGCACACGACCTCCGTAGTCCGCTCACTTCGCTGCAGACCGCCGCGTACCTGATGCGCACGGATCCCGGCAACGCGAATGCGAAGGAGCTCGCGGATATCGTCGTGCGCCAGTCGCAACGCATGGCGCGCATGATCGACGAGCTCGACGACTGGTCGCGCGCGGAACAACAGCGACTCGTCGATCGCAGCGGTCGCGTCGAACTCGCCGGCACGCTCGACATGGCGGTCGGCTCGGTGCACGGCAGCACGATCGATCCGCACTACGGCGACGGCACGCAGGACGCGATGGTGCTCGGCGATGCGGGACGGCTGGCGCAGATGTTCCGCACGCTGGTCGAGCAGGTCGTCGCGCGCGATCCGCAAGGCGCGCGCGTGGCGGTGTCGCGTCGCGACGGCAGCGCCGAAGTCGTGTTCGCGGACAACGGTCCCGCGCTAGACGACGAAGCGCGCGCGCGATTGCTGGTCGCTCCGCAAATCCCGCCGCCCGACGACGGCCTCGGCCTGCGACTGCTCATCGCGAAGGCGATCGTCGAAGCGCACGAAGGCACGCTCGCGATCGATGGCGCGGGCGACGGCGCGACTCAGCGCATCCGCTGCACGCTGCCGCTGGCTTGAACGATCAGTGCAGGTCGGCTGCCTTCGGCAGTCGCTGGTCGCGCGCGCCCGCGTAGTCCCAGATCGGCGCATCCACGCGCTTCATCGCATCGCGCAACTTGAAGCGATCCGCCGAACGCACGCGCGCGAACTCGTCCCACGTCACCGGCATCGCGACCGGCGCGCCCTTGCGCGCGCGCAGCGACCAGCTCGCCACCGCGGTCGCGCCGCGGCCGTTGCGCAGCCAGTCGATGAAGATGCGGCCTTCGCGCTTGGCCTTGCTCATCGTCGCGACATAGCGCGCCGGCGCGCGCGCTTCCATCGCGTGCGCGAAACGATCGGCGAACTCGCGCGCCTGGTCCCACGCGTAGCGCCGCGCGATCGGCACGACGAGATGCACGCCCTTGCCGCCGGTGAGGCGCGGGAAGGATTGCAGTTCGAACTCCGCGAGCGTGTCGCGCAGTTCGCGCGCCGCGGCCTTGATCTTCGGCCATGCCATGCCTTCGTCGGGATCGAGATCGAAGATCAGTCGATCGGGTTTCTCCAGCGTTTTCACCCGAGAGCCCCACGGATGGAACTCGACGACGTTCATCTGCGCGAGCGACAGCACGCCCGCGAGGTCGTCGAGCCACGCGTACTGCGCGCGCTTGCCGTCGTTCTCCGCGATCTCCATGCGGTGCAGCGACTTGAACGCGGGGCCGAGGTGTTTCTGGAAGAAGCGTTCGCCGTCGATGCCGTCGGGGCAACGCACGACCGACATCAGCCGATCTCCGGCGTCTTCGATCAGGCGGTCGGCGACGGCTTCGTAGTATTCGAAGACGTCGCGCTTGGTGATCCCCGCGTCCGGGTACACCACGCGATCGGGCGACGACAGCGTGGGGCGCGTGGTCTTGCGCGACGCCGTGGCAGAGGCAGTGCCAGTGCGCATCGTCGCCGTCGTGGTCCTGCGCGCAACCACCGGTCAGGCGCTCTTCTTGCTCTTGCTGGCCGAACGCGTGGTGGACTTGGCCGGTGCCTTCTTCGTCGCGGGCTTCTTCGCCGCCTTGCGCGCGGTGGTCTTCGCCGGCGCTTCGCCCTTCTTGTCCAGGCTCTTCTTGAGCAGCGCCATGAAGTCGACGACGTTGGTGGTCGCATCGTGCGTGGGCGCTTCCTCTTCCGCGACTTCCGTGGTCGCACCCTTCTGCTTCATGCGCTTCTTGATGGCGGCGGTCAGGCGCTCGCGGAATTCGTCCTTGTAGTCTTCCGGATCGAAGTCGCTCGCCATCGATTCGAGCAGCGTCGTCGCCATCTCCATTTCCTTCGGCGAGACGTGCCACTTGCTCGCGCTGCCTTCGGGGATGTTGTATTCCTCGACGGCGACGATCTCCTCGGGGAATCGCAACAGGATCAGCATCAGCGCATCCTCCTGCGGCACCACCATCGACAGGTATTCCTTCGTGCGGATCACCACGCGGCCGATGCCGACCTTGCCGGTCTTCTTCAGCACTTCGCGCAGCAGCACGTAGCCCTTCTCGGCTTTCTTGCCGGGCACCAGGACGTAGGGCTTCTCCAGGTATTGCGGGCCGATCTGTTCGCGATCGACGAAGGCTTCGATGTCGATGACTTCGCGATTCTCGGCCGCGGCCTCGGCGATGTCCTCGGGTTCGAGCACGACGTAGTGGCCCTTCGAATACTCGTACGCCTTGACGATTTCCTTCCACGGCACTTCTTCGCCGGTCTCGGCGTTGACGCGCTCGTACTTGATCGGCGCCTTGTTGCGCTGGTCCATCTGCCGGAAGTGCAGTTCGTTGCGCTTCTCGCCCGTCATCAACTGGATCGGGATGTTGAGCAGGCCGAACGAGAGGGTGCCGTTCCAGATGGGGCGGGCTGCCATGACCGCGAACTCCGGGTGGGCCTTCCAGCGTCGCGCCGGATGAGTCGGCGCCGCGTGAATGCATCGGCGACACGTAACACGCTGATTTCACGGAGGTTACAGCCAGCCGAACGGGCCGACGAGCGGTTGTTGCACTGCAGCAAGATCGTCCCGTATGCTGCACCGCAACATCCGGCATCCCGCCGGGTCTCCGTGGAGGTTCCCATGTACCAGCAGATCAACGAGCAGTTCGCCGCTGCCTCGCGCCAGTTCGCGGACACCGCGGCCCAGATCAACCGCCTCGCCCTCGACAACGCCACCCAGGTCTTCGGCCTGCAGCTGGCCGCGTTCGAAGCCGGCACCAACGCGACGTTCGCGTTCCTCGGCGAAGTCGCCGAAGTGCGTAATCCCGAGCAGCTCAAGGCCGTGTTGCCGAAGGGCCTGCAGGTCGCGCGCGAGAACGTCGAGCGTTCGATCGCCACCGGCCAGGACGTCATCGGCCGCACGCTGAAGGCGCAGGAAGCCATCGGCCAGATCGCGAAGTCGCAGTTCGAAGCGACCGCGAAGCAGGCGACCGAAGAAGTGACCAAGGCCGCCAAGGCCAAGTAAGCCGTCGTCCCCGCGATCCGGGGATCCATGCCCGACACCCGACCCTCCCCCATCCGGGGGAGGGTTTTTTGTATTGACGTACTGTGTGCCGCAATGTAGTGTGCGCCACAAGTCACAAGGCGGAACACCGTGGACGCTCGCGAGAACCCCGGACCGAAACTGGAAGGCGAACTGCGCCGAGGCGCGCTGGTGCTGGCCGTCCTCTCGCAACTGCGCGAGATGCAGTACGGCTATTCGCTGCGCCAGGCCCTGGCCCAACGCGGCATGGCGATCGAGGAAGGCACGCTCTATCCGCTGCTGCGCAGGCTCGAAGCGCAGGGCGTGCTCGCCTCTGAATGGCGAATCGAAGAAGGACCGCCGCGGCGCTACTACCGATTGAACGACGCAGGCGAGGCGTTGCTCGCCGAATTGACCGGTACCTGGAACGCCCTCGTCGGCACGATGTCCGGTCTGCTTGGGAGCGGGAAATGAACGCGAACGACGTGATCGAATCCTACGTGGCCGACGTGATCCGCCGCGTTCCCCTGAAAGAACGCAACGACATCGGCTTCGAGTTGCACACGCTGCTCACCGAGATGCTCGATGCGCGCGCGCAGGCCGCCGGCAAGCCGGCCGATGACGCGATGGTGCTCGCGATGCTGCGCGAGTTCGGCGCGCCCGCCGACATCGCGGCGCGTTACCGCGCACCGGGCTTCGTGATCATTCCGCCGGAACAGACGCGTTCCTTCGCATGGCTGTCGCTCACCGGCATTGTGTTGCAGTGGGCGGTGACGTTGCCGCGCGTGTCGGACGACGACTACACGATCACCCACTGGTGGCTGACGTGGGGCCTCGGCGCCTTCTGGTGGCCGGGCTTCATGGCGATGATGTCGCTGCTCGTGGCGTGGATCGGCCAGTGGCGTTCCGGCGAAGCGCCGTGGTCGCCGCGCGACGTCGATCCCGATCGCGTCAATCGCGGTGCGATGGCGGTCGGCGTGGTGTCGTACGCGCTCGCGGTGGCGATGATGATCGCGATGCCGTCGATCACCGCGCAGTTGCCCGCGCCGTTCCCGCGCATCTTCGAGTTCGCTCCCGGTTTCCTGGCGACGCGCGCATGGGTCGTCGTGGCGTTGTGGCTCGCGGGCCTCGCGATGCTGACCGCGGTGTTGTCGAAGGGCCGCTGGACGCGCACGACGCGACGCATGGAGATCGGCTTCTCGATTGCGTGGCTCGTGGTGCTGGGCTGGCTGATCTCGAGCGAGATGTTCGTGCAGCCTGCGACCAACGAAGGCGCGCGTTTCGGCCTCGGCATCGTGATGCTGATCGTGATCATCGGCCTCGGGGTGAGCCTGTTCCGCATGCGCCCCGGCCTGCATGCGCCGAAGATCGCGACGCGCCACTGACTGCGCCCATGACGGCGGAACATCGCCGCGAAAAAAAGACGCCCTCGCAAGAGGGCGTCTTTCGTTACGAACGCTGCGATCAGCGGATCAGTGCGCCGCTTCCGGCACCGCGCCGCCCTCGCCTTCGATGCGACGGCGCTCCTGCGCGATCGCATAGTGGTCGCGACCGATCAGCAGGTAGATCACCGGCACGACGAACAGGGTGAAGAACGTGCCGATGCCCATGCCGCCCACGATCACCAGGCCGATCTGGTTGCGCGCTTCGGCGCCCGCGCCGGCCGCGATCATCAGCGGCAGCGCGCCGAACACCATCGCGCCGGTCGTCATCAGGATCGGACGCAGGCGCAGCGCGGAGGCTTCGATCACGGCCTGCAGCTTCGTGCGGTTCTCTTCCTGCAGCTGGTTGGAGAACTCGACGATCAGGATGCCGTGCTTCGCGATCAGGCCGACGAGCGTGACGATGCCGATCTGGCTGTAGATGTTCCAGGACGCAGCGACATTCCACAGGCCCGCCGACGTGCCCCAGTTCGCGAGGCTCAGGAAGAGGAACGCGCCGAACGCCGCGAGCGGCACCGCGAGCAGGATCACGAACGGATCGATCCAGCTTTCGAACTGCGCGGCCAGCACCAGGAAGATGAAGGCGATCGCGAGCAGGAAGATGAAAAGGAAGTCGCTGGACGACTCGCGGAACTCGCGGCTCTGCCCGCCGAGGTCGTACGTGGTTTCCGGCGCCACTTCGGCCAGCGCGCCCTCCATCCACGTCAGCGCTTCGGCCATCGTGTAGCCGGGCGCCAGACCCGCGGAGATCGTCGCCGCGCGCAGCTTGTTGAAGTGGTTGAGTTCCTTCGCCGCCACCGTCTCGCGCACGTTGACCAGGTTGGCCAACTGGATCATCTGGCCTTCGGGGTTGCGCACGAAGATGTTCGACACGTCGCCCGGCACGCGGCGCTCCGCGTCCTCGACCTGCACGATCACGTCGTACTGCTCCGAGCCTTTCTTGAAGCGCGTGACGTTGCGGCCGCCGAGCAGCGTTTCCAGCGTGCGGCCCACCACGTCGACGTCGCTGCCGACGGTGGCGACGCGGTCGCGGTCCACTTCGACCTTCAGCTGCGGCTTGTTGAGCTTGAGGTCGGTGTCGGGGTTGGTCAGGCGCGGATTCTCCGTCGCCATCTTCGCCATCATGCGGCTCACGACGGTGTTGAGTTCTTCCCACGTGCCCGTGCTCTGCACGACGAACTCCACCGGCTGGCCGAAGCCCTGCTGGCCGAGCGGCGGCGGCGTGACGGTGAATGCCATGACGCCCGGGATCGCGAAGAACATCTGCGCCGCAAGACCGCTCGGCGGGAAGGGACTCCCCGCGATGGCCTGCGCCGATTGCTTGCGATCCGCCCAGTCCTTGAGCATCACGAAGCCGATGGTCTGCGTGACGTCGGGAAAGCCGACGATCTGGAACACGCGCTGCTGGTCGGGCAACGCGAGCAGCATGCCTTCCATCTGGCGCGCGTACTTGTCGGTGTATTCGACCGTCGAGCCTTCCGGCGCGATGCCCATGCCGATGATGAAGCCCTGGTCTTCCTGCGGCGCGAGTTCCTTGGGCATGAAGTAGAACAACCCGCCCGCCAGCGCGAACACCACGAGACCGACGCCGACGACGGCCCACTTCAGCTCGAGCGCCTTGGTCAGCGTCGCGCGATAGCCGTTGTCGAGCTTGCGCAGCATGCGCTCGCCGAACTCGTAGAAGCGCCCGTGCTTGGTTTCGTGCTTGAGCAGCTTCGAGCACATCATCGGCGACAGCGTCAGCGCGGTGAAGCCGGACACGAGCACCGCGCCCGCCAGCGTCAACGCGAACTCGACGAACAACTTGCCGGTACGGCCGGTGGAGAACGCCAGCGGCACGTACACCGCGGCCAGCGTCAGGGTCATCGCGATGATCGCGAAGCCGATTTCCTTGCTGCCCTGCAACGCCGCCTGGAACGGTGGGACGCCTTCTTCCACGTGGCGATAGATGTTCTCGAGCATGACGATCGCGTCGTCCACCACGAGACCGATGGCAAGCACCATCGCCAGCAATGTGAGCGTGTTAATCGTGAAGCCGAACACGTACATCAGCGCGAACGCACCGACCAGCGACAACGGGATCGTCACCAGCGGGATCAGCACCGCGCGCCAGCTGCGCAGGAACAGGAAGATCACGATGATCACGAGGACGATCGCCTCGCCCACCGTGCGGTACACCTCTTCGATCGAGTGGCGGATGAAGATCGTCGAGTCGTACGCGATCTCGACCTTCATGCCTTCCGGCAGCGAGCGCGTGATCTGCGGCAGCATCACTTCGAGCGCGTCGGAGATGTCGAGCGGATTGGCGACCGCCTGCTTCACGATGCCCAGCGGCACCGCATTGGTGCCGTTGTAGCGCGCGCGGAAGCGGTCTTCCTGCTGCCCGAGTTCGACGCGCGCGACATCGCGAAGGCGCACGAGCGTGCCGTTGAACTGGCCGAGGATGATCGCGCCGAATTCCTCCGGCGTCTGCAGGTCGGTCTGCGACAACACGGTGAACTCACGCGACTTGCCTTCGACACGGCCCGCCGGGATTTCGACGTTCTGCGCGCGCAGTGCGTTCTCCACGTCCTGCGGCGTCATGTTGAAACCGGCCAGGCGCTGCGGCTGGATCCACACGCGCATCGCGAAGGTGCTCGAATACACCTGCGCCTGCGCGACGCCCGGGATCGTCTGCACGCGATCCTTCACCAGGCGCTCGGCGTAGTCGGCGATCTCCACCTGCGAATGGCGGGTCGACGAGAACGCGAGGTAGATGATCGGCTGCTGGTCGGCTTCCTGTTTCTGGATGATCGACTCGTCGGCTTCCTCGGGCAGGAAGCCGCGGGCCTGCGCGACGCGGTCGCGCACGTCCGACGCCGCGGCGTCGGGATCGCGGTTGAGGCGGAAGCGGATCGTCACCTGCGACGACTGCTCGCGGCTCGTCGACTGCATGTATTCGATGCCTTCGACGCCCGACAACGCATCCTCGATCGGCTGCGTGATCTGCGATTCGATGACCTGCGCGCTCGCACCGGGGTACGTCGTGTTGACGGTGACGACCGGCACGTCGACGTTCGGGATCAGGCGCACCGCGAGGCGCTGGAACGAGATGATGCCGACGAGCAGCACCACCAGGTTGATCACCATCGCGAAGACGGGGCGACGGATCGAGATATCTGACAAGACCATGGGGGGTTGGCCTCCGGATTACTTGGCGGACTGCGGCGCAGCCTTCGCGGCCGCTTGCTTCTTTTCCGCAGGCGTCGCCGGCTTCGCGGGCGCATTGCCCTGCGGCATGCCCGGCAGTTCCGCCGGCAACACCTGCACGGCGAGACCTTCGTTCATGATCGGCTTCGTCTGGCCCGACGTGATCACGACGTCGCCGGCCTTCAGCCCTTCGGTCACCTGCACGCGACCCGGCACGCGCAGGCCGGTCTTGATCTCGACGCGATGCGCCTTGCCGTCGACGACGGTGTAGACGAAGCGCACGTTGCCGTCCTGCAGCAGCGCCTGTTCCGGCACGAGCACGCCTTCGCCACCGGCGGTGCCGGTGTTGAGTTGCAGGCGCGCGAACTGGCCCGGACGCAGGCGGCCGTCTTCGTTCGGCAAACGCGCACGCAGGCGAGCACTGCGGCTCGTCGCGTCGATGACCGGATCGATCGCTTCGACGATGCCGTCGAACACTTCGCCCGGGAACGCATCGACGGTCACGAAGATCTTCTGGCCATCCTTCAATTCCGCGATGGTCGCTTCCGGCGCGCTGAAGTCGACTTCGATCGGATCCAGGCGCACGAGCGTGACGAGGTCCTGGCCGACGGTGACGAATGCGCCGACGCTGACGTTGCGCAGGCCGATCTGGCCATCGAACGGCGCGCGCAGCGACATCTTCGCCAGCGCGGTGCGTGCCGATTCGGCGCGCGCCACGTCGACGCCGTGCTGCGCGACGGTGTTGTCGTAATCCGATTGCGCGATCAGCTTCTGCGCGACCAGCTCCTTCGAACGCGCTTCGGCGGACTTGCTGTTCTTCAGGTTCGCCTGCGCTTCGTTGTACGCGGCCTGCGGGATCGATGCGTCGAGCTGGAACAGCACCTGCCCCTGCCTGACCCGGCTGCCTTCGGTGAAATTGATGCGCTCGATGCGGCCGGCGATTTCCGGTCGCACGACGACTTGTTCGTCCGCGCGCAGGCTGCCGACGGTCTGCAGGCCGCCGGTGAGCCGTTCGGTCTTCAGCGTGACCGCTTCGACGGGCATCGGCGGCATGCCGCCGCCGGGAGGACCGCCTTCGCCGCCGCCCGGCGCTGCCGCGGCCTGGTCCTTGCCGCCGCACGCGGCGACGAGCAATGCGAGCGCGAGTGCGCCCGCGAGCTTCGCGGTGCGTGCGGCGGTGGGGTTGCTTCCGAGCTTCGAGGCCATGCGGGGGGCTGCCTTATCCGTTTTCTGTACGCGACAGTTTAGCTTGATCGCAGTCAGGAGGAACCCCTGCTGGAAGTCAGGCGCGCTGTTGAGACAATTCGGACGCTTACAGTCGAAACGAGGGCGGCCACGCCAGGTGCTGCGACATCCGCGCCGGATCGGGATGCGGATCGTTGGGCAATACGCCCCAGCACGGCGCCTGCAGGCGTTCGCGCAGCAACGCGAGATTGTCGTCGACGCGCGCCATCAATGGGTCGACGCCGGTCGCGATCCACCCCGCGAGGCGGCATCCGTCCGCGGCGATCGCACGCTCGCTGAGGTAGGCATGGTTGAGGCAGCCCAGCCGCAGGCCGACGACGAGCACGACCGGAACGTCGAGCGCACGGACGAGATCGGCCTGCATGAGTTGCGTCGCGAGCGGCGCCATCCACCCGCCCACGCCTTCGACGATGACGCAGTCCGCCTGCGCGGACAGGCGCGCGTGCGCGTCGAGGATCGGGCCCAGCGCGACGTCGACATGCGCGTCGCGCGCGGCGAGTTCCGGTGCGAGCGGATGTTCGAGCGCGAAGGGATTGATGTCTTCGTAGCGCGCTTCGAATGCACCGGCGCGTTGCAACGCGAGCGCATCCTCGTTGCGCCACGCGCCGTCGATGCGTTCGCAGCCGCTCGCCACCGGCTTCATGCCGAGCGCGCGCACGTCCGCGCGACGCAGCGCATGCAACAGCGCGCCGCTCGCGAGCGTCTTGCCGACGCCCGTGTCCGTTCCGGTGACGTAGAGGCCCATGAACGTTCCCCTTTCGGCGTCCGGCGCCATGGTAACCGCGCTGCTAGACTCGCGACATGTTCACCGCCTCCACGCTGTCGGGCAGCAAGCCCGAGCAATACCGCCAGCTCGCCGAACAGGCGAAGGCCCTCCTGCACGGCGAAAGCGACCGCATAGCGAACGCCGCCAACCTCTCGGCGCTGATCTACCACGCGCTGCCGAACCTCAATTGGGCCGGTTTCTACTTCTTCGACGGCACCGAGCTCGTCGTCGGCCCCTTCCAGGGCCTGCCGGCGTGCGTGCGCATTCCGCTCGACAAGGGCGTGTGCGGCGCGGCGGCGACGACGCACCAGACGCAGCGCATCGACGACGTGCACGCGTTCCCCGGCCATATCGCCTGCGATTCGGCCTCCAATTCCGAACTCGTCGTCCCCCTCGTGAAGGACGGCGCGCTCGTCGGCGTGCTCGACCTCGACAGTCCGGTCCACGCGCGTTTCGGCGTTGAAGATCAGGAGGGGCTCGAAACGCTCGCCCGCCTGTTCGTGGAGTCGTTGGGGTGAACACCGCCAAGTTGCGCAACATCGGGCCGAAGAGCGCGGCCTGGCTCCGCCAGGTCGGCTTGCGCTCGCGCGAGGACCTCGAGGCCGTCGGCGCGGTCGACGCGTTCATGCGCGTGAAACGCGCGGGCTTCAAGCCCAGCCTCAATCTCCTGTATGCGCTCGAAGGCGCGCTGCTCGACTGCCATTGGCAGGACGTGCCGGAAGAACGCCGCAGCGAGCTCGTGCTCGCCGCCGACGCGGCCACGGCCCTGTTGCCGCCGCCGCGCAACCGCCCCGCCGCCGCGCCCGTGACCACGACCCAGGTCGCCGACACCGAAGAAGCGGCGCCGGCCTTCTCGTTGTTCGACGAACCCCACGGCCACGACGCGGACTGACGCGCGGCGCTTCCGCGCATTCATCGCGATGGGTACACTGCGCGCTGCTTCGAGGTGACCTGACGGCATTCGCCGGAGGGTTGAAACGGGAAGCCGGTGACCGATCGCGTTGCGATCCCATTCCGGCGCTGCCCCCGCAACGGTAAGCGTGCAGGCCGACGCATCCGCCACTGTGCATCCGCACGGGAAGGCGCATCGGCCCGGATCGATCGATCCAGCACGCGAGCCCGGAGACCGGCCACGAAGTCGTCTGGTTGCGATGCGGAGGGCGTCGCGGCGGCAGCGCCGTCCGCCGGCACTCCGCATGCATTCCCTTCCTGTCGCGACTCCCTTGGAAATCCCAGGGCGCGCGGGCGTGCGCGCCGGAGTCCGAACATCATGTCGCGCAACACCCTCGCCGCCGCAGTCGCGGTGGCTATCGCCTTTACCTCGCACGTCGCCTTCGCGCAATCGCAGGACGCCGACACGCTCGACGAAGTCACCGTCACCGGCACGCGCACCGCGGTCACCGTCGACGACTCGCTGTCCGCCGTCGAAGTGATCGACCGCGCGGAGATCGAACGCACGCAGGCGCAATCGCTCCCCGACCTGCTGCGCGGCCGCGCCGGCATCAACCTCGTCAACCAGGGCGGCAAGGGCAAGCTGACGACGCTGTTCCTGCGCGGCAGCGAATCCGACCACACGTTGTTCCTCATCGACGGCGTGCGCGTGGGTTCGTCGACGTCGGGGCTCACCGCGTTGCAGGACATCCCGGTCGAGTTGATCGAGCGCATCGAAATCGTGCGCGGTCCGCGTTCGAGCCTCTACGGGTCGGATGCGATCGGCGGTGTCATCCAGGTGTTCACGCGCCGCACGCAGCAAGGCGTGCGTCCGCGCTTCATGGTCGGCGGCGGCACGAACGACCTGCGCGAGATGAGCGCGGGCGTCGACTTCGGGTTCGATCGCGCGTGGTTCGGCGCGGACTACAGCCACCAGGCGACCGACGGGTTCAACTCGTGCACGGGTGCGGCGACGCCGGTGTTCGCCGGCTGCTTCATGGACAACCCGGATCCCGACGCCGACGGTTACGAGAGCAACGCGATCTCCGTGCGCGGCGGCGTGCGTCCGGTCGACGGGCTGTCGATCGAAGGCCATGCGCTGCGCAACGAAGGCCGCAACGAGTTCGACGCCGATCCGATGTTCGGTCTCGGCGATGTGTCGAACACCGTGCAGCAGGTCGTCGGCGGCAAGGCGAAGTGGGATCTCGGCCGCGTGTCGCTGACGCTCGCCGGCGGCAACAACGTCGATCGTTCGCTGCAGTCGCGCGACGATGCATTCGCCGACTTCTTCGAGAGCCATCGCGCGAGCGCGTCGCTGCAGGCGGATGTGCGCGTGGCCACGGGTCAGGTCGCGACGTTCGGTTACGACTGGCAGCGCGACACGGGGCACGTCGAGGATCTGTTCTCGCAGTACGACGCGCGTCGCCAGAATCGCGCGGTGTTCGCGCAGTACCAGGGCGCGTTCGGTGCGCACGACGTGCAGGCGAGCGTGCGGCGCGACGACAACGAACAGTTCGGCGGACATACGACCGGCGCGCTCGCGTGGGGCATGGATCTTTCGAACGGCTTCCGCATCACCGCGAATGCGGGCAGTGCGTTCAAGGCGCCGACGTTCAACGAACTGTACTTCCCGTTCTTCGGCAACCCGGACCTCGCGCCGGAGGAATCGGAGACATTCGAGCTGGGCGTCGGCCAGAAGCGCAACGCGTGGCACTGGGACGTGCATGCGTTCCAGACCGACGTCGACAACCTGATCGTGTACGACTCGTCGATCTTCGTCGCCAACAACATCGAATCGGCGCGCATCCGTGGCGCGGAACTCACCGGCGGATTCACGCTGGCGGAATGGACGTTCGCCGGCGCGGCGAGCTACGTCGATCCGCGCAACGACACCGCGGGCACGAACGACGACAAGGTGCTGCCGCGCCGTTCCCGCGCTTCGGGTCGCCTGGATGTCGATCGCGCGTTCGGCGATTTGAGCGTCGGCGCGACGTGGATGGCGGAAGACCGCCGCTTCGAGAACGTCGACAACTCGATCGAACTCCCGGGCTATTCGACGTTCGACCTGCGCGGCGCGTGGCGCGTCGCCGAGGCGTGGACGCTGCAGGCGCGCGTGTCGAACGTGTTCGACCGCGAATACGAAACCGCGGCGTACTACCCGCAGGCCGGCCGCGAATTTGGCCTGGTGCTGCGCTACGCCGCACGCTGACCACGCCGCCGCGCACTGACCGCCCCCCCGCGAGGCGTGCCGGACGACGTGCTTCCCTTTCCCCACGGATGGGGCCACGTCGCCGGCACGCTGTCGCGTCACTCCCGATGTCGCGTCATTCCACGGTCGCGCGAAGCGATACGCCGCTGAAGGCCTTCGCGCCGTGCACGGCGACGTGCCATTTGCCCGCGGCGGGTGCGTCGATCACGACGATACCGTTGTTGCCGGGACGCACGGACTTCGCATCGTGCGCGTCCGGAAAGGCGTGCTGCCCGAGGCGCAGGTACAGATCCGCATCGCCGGTGCCCGCGTAACTGCGCAAGGTCAGGCGCGTGGTGTTCTCGGGCACGGTGACCGCGAAGTGACGCGCCTGCGCGGCCTTTGCGTGGATGTGCTGGATCGGCGTGTGGGTGGACAGGTCGGTCGGTCGCGGGGGTTGCACGAAACCGATCTTCGCCGCCTCCACCGCGAGGCCCGCGTCGACGATGCCGCTGCCGATCTTCTTGTCGATCGGCATCGGGAACATGCGCGCACTGTCGGCGAGCAACGTCGCGATCTCCGCCGGCGTGTACGGCGTCGGCGCGACCGATTGCATCATCGCGACGATCGCGGCCACGTGCGGTGCGGCCATCGACGTGCCGACGTTCCCCTCCATCTTCGGATTCTCCGGGCCGGTCGCACCGGAGTTGAACGTCGACCAGATGAAGCCGCCCGGAAACCACACGTTGCCGCGGTTCTGGTCGTTGAGGAACCCGCCGCCACCGGGCGCTGCAACCGTAACGATGTCGCCCCAGTTGGAATAGAACGCGCGCCGCCCCGTGAGCCCGCTCGCGCCGACGACGATGACGTTCTTGCAGTTCGCGGGCGTGAATTCCTGCGCGTTGCGATCGTTGTTCCCCGCGGCGACGACGACCGTCGAACCGCGCGCGACTGCGCCGTCGATCGCTTCCTGCATATAGATCGGGCACGCACCGGGGCCGCCGAGACTGAGGTTCAGCACTTCTGCAGGCGTGGCGTTGGCGGGCACGCCGGTCACGGTGCCGCCCGACGCCCAGGTCACCGCGGCGGCAATATCCGACGCGTTGCCGCCGCAATGTCCCAGCACGCGCATCGGCAACAACTTCGCGTCGTACGCCATGCCGGCCATGTACTGGCCGTTGTGGGTGACTGCCGCGATGGTTCCCGCGACATGCGTGCCGTGCCAGCTGCTCTTCCCACCCTTGCACGCTTCCAGGTAGGGCGACAGGTGCTCCCAGTCGCCGAGGTCCCAGCCGCCGGGTTTGCGTGTGCTGTCGGCGCGACCGGATTGGAAGGGGTCGGTCATGAAGTCGTAGCCCGCGCCGGCCACGACGTTCGCATCGAGATCCGGATGTGCGGTGATGCCCGTGTCGAGCACCGCGACGACGATGCCCTTGCCGGTCGCACCCTGCGCCCACGCGGCGGGCGCGTTGACGCCGCCCCGCCAGTCGTAGAGGTCGGCCTGCATCTGCTTGTAGCCCCGACCGTTGTCGAGTTCGATGTAGTTGCGATACCACGGGTCGTCTGGGACGGCCTGCGCGCGTTGCAGGACGAGATCGCGCACGGCGTATTGCACGTCGCGATGCTTCGAAAGTTTCGCGATCGTCGCATCGGCCTGGCCCTTGCCGACGCGCAGGACCTGCGTGCCGTTCGCCATGCGTTGGACCGACTGCGCCCCAGGTGCGAGCGTGCGCAACGCCATCGCCGGTTGCATGCGGGCGACGCTGGTGTCGCGGAATTTCACCACGATGCGGTTGGGATCATAGGCGTGGGCCGAACCCACCAGCGACAGGAGCGAAAGGAACGCGGCGCCGCGCAGGATGTGCTTGTGCAATTGCATGGTTGTCTTCCTCACAGGTCGATGCCGAAACCGACGCCAGCGGACTGGTCGCCGCTGCTGAACGCGCCACCCAAACTCCACGACACGCGGCCGAAGTCGCGTGCGTAACCCACCGACAACGCCTGTTGTCCGTTCTGCCAACCCGCGCCCGCGGCGATGCGGCCGCGTTCGCTTTCGCCCTGCGCGGCGTTGACGGACATGCTCATCATCGCGGAGGACATCGCACCGACGCGGTCGATGCGGCGATCCTGCTTGTGCAGGCGTTCGTCGAAGTCGGTGAACTGCTGCGACAGCGCCTGCATGCTTTCGTCGATGGCGGTGAGGCGTTGGTCGACGGCGTTGACGCGCTGGTCGACCGCGGCGACGCGCTCGTCGGTGTAGGTGCGTGATTCGTTGCGCGTCGCGGTTTGCGCCGCCTGCAGTTCGTTTTTTGTCACCGCATCCGGATTGGCCGGCGGTGGCGTCGACGGCAAGCTGCCGAACGCAGCTTCGAGCGCATCGATTCGCCCACCGAGGCCCGTCAACGAACTCTGGAATCCACCAAGCCCGGACCCGAGGTCGCCGCTGACGCCCGCGATCGCTTCGTCGAGCTGCGCCTTGATGACGACATCGTTCGCTTCCGTGCCCGCGGCGACGTTGACGATCTGGCGGAGGATCGGGCCATGCTCGCCGTTGAATTCGTCGAACCACGTGCCCGACGAACCGACCGAGATCGTCCCCGCGCGCAGGGTTTGCGAGCCGTAGCCGATCGCGACGCTGTTGTCGGCGCGCGCATCGCTGTAGGCGCCGACGGCCGTTGCGTTCTCGTTGATCGCGCGCGCGTACGCACCGAAGGCCGAGCCGTTCTGGAGGAACGCGAGCGCATGGGAACCGAAGGCGGACGCGCTTTCCTTTTCCGCCAGGCTTTTGATGCCCACGGCCATGGCGTCTTCGGCGGTCGCCCGCGCGTTGTTGCCGATGGCGATGGCGAGTTCGGTTGCCGCGGTATTCCACCCGAGGGCGGTGCCGCCGTCTGCTGCGCTCGAGCCCACGCCCACGGCGGTGGCGGCGATGCCGCGCGCGAGTGCGCCCATGCCGATCGCGGTCGACTCGGTGCCGTCGGCGGTCGCCTCGTATCCGATCGCCGTTCCGGAAAATCCGATCGAGCGACTTCCGGCGCCGACGACGGTCGCGAACGCGCCGTCGAGTGCGAGCGCGCCGCGCCCGATGGCGACGCCTCCGCGCGAACTGTTGTACGCACCGTCGCCGATCGCGATGTCGTTGCCCCACAGCGCCTGCGCGTTGCGACCGATCGCCAGCGACGCCTCGCCGAACGCCACGCTGCCGGAGCCGAAAGCGAAGGCATGCGCGCCGAGCGCCGAGCTGTCGGTGCCGAGTGCATAACTGTTGTCCGCATCGGCGAACGCGTTGAACCCGAATGCAACGCTGCCCTGCCCGATCGCACGACTGAACACGCCGAGCGCGACACTCTGGTCGCCCGCGGCCTCGCTGTCGTCGCCCAACGCGATGGCGGCGGCGCCGGATTCGATCGGTGCCGCGGCCAGTTCCACCGCACCGGCCGATCCGGCGCACCACGACGCGCAGAACGCGCCGATCCACACTGCCCTGGTCCTGCTTGCCTTGATTCTGCGCATGCAATCACCCTCGGCACCGACGGACGTCGAGGATCGACATCCCCGGCCAGCGCCTCCTGCATGCTCGTCACCGCGCGCGTTGCGCAGATAGCAGCGCGGAGCGCGAAGAGCGTCGGACACTTCGCGCTCCACCGTGCGTCACATCGCCGAGGCGATGCGATCGCAACGCCCGACGCGCGAGCCCGCCCGCACCGCATCGTCCATGCCGTGCGGGAATGCGACGTACTGCGTCTCCTGCGCGGGCGTGCAAACGGCGACCTGGTCCAGGCGCGACGTGAAGTTCAGCGGGACGCCGTTCGAGTATCCCCAGCCGATGATGGTCCGGTCGTCGTGCGTGACCACCAGTGTCGCGAAGAAGTCGAACACGCGCGCGTGGTCCGCGCCCTGCGCGTAGAGGAACTCGCTGAAGTCGATCGTGCCGAGCGCTTCGGTCCACAGGAACATGCGATACGCGAAGATGTCGCCATACCTGCCCAGCACGTAGCTGCCGTCGTGCGCGACGTTGAACGACACGCCCCGGTTGCGTTCGTCCATGACCCCCGGGATGGCCAGCCTCGGCAGGATGCGCCGTTCGCCGGCGCGGGTGGCGCGCCACGCGTAGGTGCTTTGCGCGTGCGAGCCGACGATGACGTTGCCGTCGCCGCTCACGTCGCTCGCATCGTCCCAGTATTGCGTCCCCGACGCGGGCGCCGGGCTCGCGAACGTCTGCCGGCCGCGATGCCACCACACGCCTTGCCGTCCTCGATACACCGAGTGCCCGTCGTTCCAGCCGACGATCGTCATGCCATCGTCGCTGACTGCGTTGGCGCGGGAGATCGGGCCGAATCCACCGAGTGCCTGGTAGCCGGTCGATGGGGTCCATCGATACGCCACCGCCGTGCGGCAATCGCGATAGGCCATGCCGACGATGACGGCGCCCTCCTGCGCGATGTCCATGACATTGGCGCCCGAGCCATCGCACGCGATGGCCATCGCGCCGTAGCCGGGATCGAGGCGTTGATGCGTCGCGTCGCCCACGCGCCAGGTGCCGGGGAACGTCGCGTTGTTTTCGTCGGCGAACGTGGTGAACACCGTCGCGCCCGTGCTGTCGACCTTCGCGTTGCCGCCGAAGCCCAGGCTTCCGGGCACGCGCTGCAGGCCGGTCTCTTCGGTCCAGCGCATCGTGTATTGCGCGAAGGGCGGCAGTCCGTCGGACGCCGGCGCCGGCACGGTGCCCACCAGCACGCGTCCATCGGTCGAGACGCCCGTCGCCGAGAATCCGGGGTACGGCAGCAGGCGCAGCAGGTGTTCGTTCGCCGGGGTGTTGATCGCGATGTCGGCGGGCGTCGTCGATCCCGCGGCGACACGCAACGGCGTGGAGGCGCAGCGCGCATCGGTGTCGCCGTCGCCGCTTTCGTCGCTGTTCCAGAACTCTTCGCTCGCGCGGTAATAGGGGAGGAACGCGCGCGGCGTGGAAAACCCGCCTTGCACGATCGTATCGACGAACAACACGTAGTCCGCGCCCGGCGTCAGGCCGTTGAGCGAGAAGCGACCGTCGGGGCCGATGCGTCCGTGCGTCTGGTCGCCCGACATCGCCGAGACCGCGTCGTTGAACGGATCGGCCAGGTTGCGAGCGACGACGTTCACGCCGGTGAGGTCCGTCGTGCCGTCGGGCAAGGTCACGCGGCCGGCGATGCTCGCGTGCGTCGCGGGCCAGCCCGTCGAGGGATACAGGTTGGACAGCGACACGCGATCGTCGCGCACATCGACGCTGCCCATGTGCGCGCCCACGCCCGACAACGCGATCACCGGATACATCGTCTCGACGCTGTCGTTGGGTGCGCGCGATGCATACGGAATCGCGCAGGCATCCGGACCCGTCGGATCGGCGTACACCGCCGACGCGCCATTGGTCTGCGAATGCGCGAGGCCGATCGCATGGCCCAGTTCGTGTGCGACGACGCCGGAGAACTGCGCCGAGGTCGGTTTGTACATGCTCACCGACGCGCCGTTGAGCAACACGAAGCCTTCGGTCACCACCGGTCCTTCACCGAACTCCGGCATGGCGATGCCGAGCACACGCTCGTCGACACCGAAGTAGTTGCGCAGGACGCTGCCGTCGTGGTCGTAGACGACATGGATGCCGCCGCCATTGTCGACGCCGATGACGCTTGCCGCGGTCGCGCCCGTGATGTCGGGCAGGCCGATGCTGGCGAAGTCGCCGGCGACGTGCGCGGTGAACGCGGAGGTGTCGACGTCGCTCCATTGCTTCAGCGCATCGGCGACGAGCGCGTCGGCGGTGGCGTTGTCGAATGCGCCGAGCGCGCCGAGGTCGACGTACACGGGCACGGCGACGCCGTTGGGCCAGGCGACGGGACGCATCGACGATTCATCGATGAACAGCGGGCCGCCGGCGCGCGCGATCGAATGCACCAACGCGAGCAGGAAGCCGATCGCGAATGCGATCGCGCACAGGAACGGCAGATCACGGCGCATGGCGCAGGCTCCCGGTTTCGATCCAGCGTTGGTCCACCGCGCGACGCACGAAGGCGAGGAACGCGTTGGCGTCGTAGTTGTCGGTGGCCTTGTCGAGCAGGCGGCGTTCGCCCTCGTCCAGCAGGCCGGTCGTCACGGAGATGCGATCGAACAGTGCGCGTTCGCCGTCGGAGGCTTGCAGGCGGTTGCCGACGATCGTGAACTTGCCTTGCGTGAGTCCGACCGTCGTTCGCAGACCGGTCTCGCTCGCCGGCGGCGTGAGGAACAACAGCACGCGCTCGCCGCTGCGCCACTCCGGCCAACCTTGCGGGCGCGTCGCGTACAGCGTCTTGCCGTTCGCGAGCTTGCGCGGTTGCAGCAGGCCGAACTGGCGGAACACGACGACCTCGGAAGGCGCACCGCGCAAGATCTCGCCGACCTCGAGCATGACTTCCGTGTAGGGCACGCCGCGCGGATCGATGCCGTCGTGCACGGTCATCACCGTGCCCACGACGATGTCCTGGGCGTTTTCGATCAGGTGCACGATGTTGTTCGGCGAGACGGTCGATGCAAGCGTGGCGAACGGCAGCAGCGATGCCGCGAGCAACGCGCACCAGCGCCGGCGGAGGAAGGATCGATGCATGGAAAGGGCTCCGGGTTCGTCGCGCATCAATCGATGCGCGCGTGCAGCGACACGCCGGCGTGCGCGCCGGCGACCTTGACGTACCAGACACCGGGACGCGGGGAACGCAGCGACACCGTTTCGGTGTTGCCGGTGCGCGCGGAACGGTGGTCGAAGGCGTTGGACATCGGCTCGGCGCCGTAGCGCACGAGCAGCGTCGCGTCGCCGGTGCCGCCGAAGGTGCGCACGCTCGCGAGCTTCGCGCCCGTCGGCACGACGATGCGGAACACGTGGCCGGCATTCGTCGCACCACTGCCGGCTTCGACCCTGGCGGCGACACGGTCGACGGCGGGCGTCGATTGCGCGGGCACGCAACCGCCGGGCATCGTGCACGGGTTGGCGGCCTTCGCGCTGGCGACCGCGAGGCTCGCATCGAGCATGCCCGCGCCGATCGGCATCGAGGGCGTCGCCGGGAACGCACGCGCCGAGGTGCGCAGGAGGTGCTCCGCCGTCGCGCCGGTCATGCGCGCGGGCGAGACGGCCTGCATCAACGCGACGACCGCCGACACGTGCGGCGCCGCCATCGACGTGCCCACGATGCCTTCGAACGAATCGGCGGTCGCGACCGTCGTGCCGGCATTCATCGCTTGCCAGATGAAGGCCGCGTCGCCATCCGCGGGGTCCTTGCCGCCGCCCGGCGCGGCGATGTCCACGAGCGCGCCGAAGTTCGAGTAGTAGGTGCGTGCGCCGCGCACGTCGGTGGCGCCGACCACGATCGTCTGCGTGCAGTTCGCGGGGAACTGTTTCGACGCGTCGCCATTGGCGTTGCCCGCGGAGACGACGACCACCGAACCGCGCGACACCGCGATGTCGATGGCGTTCTGCATCGCGTTGCCCGCGGTGCACGGCCCGCCGCCGCCGAGGCTGAGGTTGATGACGTCGGCGGGCGTTTCGTTTGGCGGCACACCGGGGACGTCGCCGCCTGCGGCCCAGACGACTGCATCCGCGATGTCCGACAGTTGCCCGCCGCAGCGGCCGAGCACGCGCACCGGCAACACCTTCGCGCCGTGCGCGACGCCTGCGCCCATGTGCCCGTTGCCGGTGACCTGCGCGATCGTCCCGGCCACATGCGTGCCGTGCCACGTACTTTCGTTGCCCTTCGCCAGGCATTCGCCGGGGTTCGACCAATCGCCGAGATCGATTCCGCCGGGTGCGCGTCCTTCGGTCGGGCGGCCGGAGCGCCAGCTCGTCGAAATGAAGTCGTAACCGGGCAACACGTTCGCGTCCATGTCGGCGTGCGGCACGACGCCGGTATCGATCACGGCCACGATCTTCCCTGCGCCGGTGGTCGTCGACCACGCCTGCGATGCGTTGATGCCCGCGACGGGGTCGTGGAAGTGCCATTGCGTCGCGAAGCCCGGATCGTCGGGCGTGGTCGTCGCGCGCGCGATCGCCATGTGGGTGAGGACCAGGTCCGGTTCGACGCGCGCGACGCGCGGATCCGCCGCGAGCTCGCGCATCAGGCGCGTCATCTCCTGGCGATCGAGCGGCTGCTCGAAGGCGAGCACGTCGCCGGCGACGCTTTGACGCACCTGCGCGAGGCGGACGCCTGCGACCTTCGCGCGCGCCACCGCGTTCGAGAACAGCGACGTGGCGCGCAAGTGCAGGCTGCGTGCGTCGCGCGGCGCGACGGGATCGACGTAGTGCACGATCACGCCCGCGTGGCGTTCGCCGTCGCGCAGGCCGCCGGTCGACCAGGTGCCGCCGATGGCGACGAGGGGCGCTGCCGCGGCGAATGCGAGCGCGACCGCGAGTCCGAAACGAATCGATTGCATCGAAGACCTCCATTGGCCTGTCGAATCAGGAAAGAGCGGCATGGGCATGGCGTTCACCAGCCGAAGCTGAAGCCGACGCCGGCCGAGTTCTCGCTGCCGCTGAACGCGCCGCCGATCGTGAGTGCGGCGCGATCGCTGATCGCGCGTTGGTAGCCGAGTGCGAGCGCCTGTTCGCCGCCGGAAACACCGCCGCCGACCGCGACGCGATTGGGCGTGCGCACGGCCGCGGCGCTCGAGGCCATGTTCATCGCCGCCGCGGTCATCGCACCGTGGCGATCGATGCGCAGGTCCTGCATGCCGATGCGCGCGTCCATCTCGGTGCGCAGTTCGCCGATCGCGGCCATCGGCGCGGAGAGCGCCTGCTCCACGCGCAGGTCGACGTACTGGCGCGCGTTGGCGACCACCTGCGCGTCGGCTTCCTGCATCTGTTCGACGTTGACTGCGTCGGTCGCTTCGCTGCCGCGCGCGACGTTGGTCACCTGGCGTTCGCTGCCGGCTGCGCCCACCGAGATGGTGTTCGCACGCTCGGCGACGCTGCCCGCGCCGAGGGCGACGCTGTTCGTCGCATCGGTTTCGACCCGCGCCGAAGCACCGATCGCGACGCTGCGCGACCCCGCCTGGTTGATCGGTCGATCGCTGCCGTCGCCCGCACCGTCGATGTCGATGTATTCGGGTTGCGCGTTCGTCGGCGGCGGTGGCGGCGGAGGCGGCGCGCCCGCTTCGAGTGCGACAAGACGATCGCGCAACCCGCGCGATTGCGCCTGCAACGCATCCAGTGCGCTGCCCACGTCGTCGAACGTGCCGTTGTCGAGCGCATACGCGGGTGCGCTGAAGTCCGTACCCATCGCGGCCTGCGCACCGAACACCGCCGCCATCCGGTCGTACATCGCGAACAACTGCCCGCCGTTGACCGCCTCCGTGCTGTTCGAGGCGATGCGGCCCGCACCGAGCCCGCGCAACTGCGTGCCCGCGTCGAGCGTGATCGACTTGCGCGATGCATCGTCGAAGCGCACCGCGAGCGCACCGGCGTCACCGATCACCTGCAATTCTTCGCCGAGCCGCCGCAACTGGCCATAGCTCGCCGCATCAGTGTCGTCGACGCCGTCGGCGACATGCACGATGCGACGCTCCGCACCGGCCGCGCCGATCGACACCGCGTCGGCGATGTCGGCGATCGATCCCGCGCCGAGCGCGACGCTGTTCTCCGCGATCGCGACACTGTCCAGGCCGATCGCCACCGCACCGCGCGAGGAAGCGAATGCGCCGCTGCCGAACGCCGACGCCCCTTCGCCGTCGGCCGCGCTCGTCGCGCCTAGGGCGACGGCGCCGAGCCCGCTGGCCTGCGTGCCGTCGCCCGACGCCAACGCGCCGACGCCGAGTGCGGTCGACGCGCGACCGTTCGCGATCGCACCCGTGCCGGACGCCAACGCATCGCGGCCGAGTGCGAGCGTGCCCGTGCCCTGCGCCGCCGCGTAGGCACCGATCGCGGTCGCGCCCTGCCCCGATGCATACGTGGTCTCGCCGATGTCGGCGCCCGCGTCCCCGTCGAGATCGGTGCCAACGGTGCTGCCCAACGCGATCGCGCCGCTCCCGCTCGCGTACGCGCTGCGCCCCATCGCGATGCCGTGCTCGCCACTCGCGAGCGCATGCGCACCGACCGCGAGCGCGCCGGTGTGTTGCGCGCGCGCCGCGTGACCGAAGGCCGCCGCATACGCGTGGTTCGCGTACGCCAACGAACCGAACGCCGACGCGCCACCGATGTGGTGCATCGCCTGCGCCGAATCGCCGACCGCGGTGTTGTGCCGCCCGGTCGCCGTCGCATCGGTGCCGATCGCGACGAGCGATGTGCCGCCCGTGTTGGTGTCGAAGTCCCACCCGGCGAACGCCGTCGCGCGCCCGCCAATCGCCAGCACGCGGTGGCCGAACGCCATCGCATTGCCGCCGATCGCGACCTGGTGCGTCTGCGCGTCCTGCATGGCAGGGTCGTAGCGCGCCCACGCGCCGTAACCGAGCGCGACCGCGAACGCGCCGTCCGCTTCCGACACCGTGCCGAGCGCGGTGCTGCGCTCACCGATCGCCCACGCGCCGAGGCCCGCGGCGAACGACTCGATGCCCGATGCAGAGGCATCGCCGATGCCGCTGACGTCCGGACCCGCGCCGATCAATTCGACCGCACCCGCGGCCCCCGTCGCTCCCAACATGGCGCACAACGCGCACGCCATGGCCCTCCTGCGAATCGTCATCGCCCCTCCCTCGAGGCGACGGGGGATGTCGAGGATCGAGATCCCGTTCCGACGCCATGCGGTCCATGCTGGGGATGCTGCGCCGCACGCTGATAGCAGCGCGGAGCGCGAGACGAGCGCGATGTTTCGCGCGAAGCGGGGCGTCGATTGCCCTTAGCGGACGGAGAAAGGTGTCCGCACGGTCAGCGTCACGTCCGGTGTGTCGCGCGTCGTGCCCACGCCGAGCGACACGTTGATCATGCGCGTGTCGCTGAAGCGATAACTCGCGCCGAGCAGCAACGTGCCGGTGACCAGGCGCACCGCGCCCGGCAGATCCTGCCCGTTCTGCTGCGTGCGGCCGATGAAGTTCTGTTCGTAGCCGAGGCTGATCGAAGCCTTCTCGTTCAACGCAAGGCCGATGCCCACGTTGAGGCCGAACACATCGCCGACGTCGATCTCGCCGAGCGGTTCGCGTTCGCCGCCGACCAGCAGGCGCTCGACGTTGTCGCGCGGGAAGCTGTAGAGGTAGCTGAAGTTGCCGAAGAACACCGCCGGGTCCGACGCATACAACCAGGTCACGCCTGCCTGCAGCGCATCGAAGCCCGTGCCCGTCGGCAATTCGAGCGGCAGGCCGGTGCCCGTCGCGTTGCCGAGGCAGCGCGTGATGCAATCGGTCGGCACTTCGAACGGATCTTCGCCCGTCGTACTCTTGTAGCGCAGCCACCCGACGTAGAACGGGCGATCGGGACCGGAACGACTGAACTGGTAACGCGCGGTGAGTTCGACGTCGCCCAGGCCCTTGCCCTCGGCTTCGAACACGCGATCGACCGCGGTGCCGGTGAAGATCTCGCGACTCACCGTGTCGGTGGTCGTGTACACGTACGGGATGCGTGCTTCGAGCTCGAAGCCCTTCGCGACGCCCCAGCGCGCGGCGAGCGCGGCGGTGGTGCTGGTGATCTTCACCTGGCGCACGTCGATCAGGCCGATCAGCAACGCGGGGATCACGGAGTACCCGACCAGCGCGACGCGGTCGTTCGCCCAGTAGCCGACCTGCAACGATGGCTCGAAGACGAACGAACCCGCGGGCGTGAGCACGCTGGGCTGGTCGAAGATCTGCGCGACTTGCGGGGGTTGTTCGGGGACGTCGGGTGCCTGGCCGACGGGTTGTTGCGGCGATGCGGGAGTCTGCGATTGCGTCGGATTCTGCGATTGCGACGAAGGCTGCGCCTGCGCAGTCGCAGGCGCACGCGGCGTTTGCGCTTGCGGCTTGCCCTGCGCCGTGCCACGGCCGCGCATGTCGTCGAGCCCGATCTCCTGGCGCAACTCCGCGATCTCGAAGTCGCGTTCGACCAGGGTCTTCTCCAGCGCATCGAGCCGTTGCGATTGCGCTTGCAGTTGCGCTTCGAGACGCTCGATGCGTGCGTCGTCGCCGTCCTTCGCGACCTGCTGCTGCGCATGCGCGCCCGTCGCGATCGCGGCCAACGCCAGGGCGAGCGCCGGTCGCAGGCGCATCAGCGTGGCAAGGCCGTCAGCGCATCCTGCAACGTCGTATTGGCGTTGAGGATCTTGAACTGGGAAAGCGTGCCGACGCCGACCGACAACGTCGTCATGCTCGCGATGGACTGGTTGTCGAGCGAGTTCTGCACGATCGTGAACGTGCCCGCGGCGCCGGTCGCGACGTCGGCGGCGTTGCCGGCGCCGTTGCGCACGATCAGCGGCGCGATCGCGTGCGACAGGGATTCGGCATCCGCCGCGGTCATGCGGCCGAGGTCCGGGATGTAGGCGCGCGTTTCGACGATGAGTGCGCCGTTGATGAACACCGCGCGCTCGATGCCGAAGGAAATGCTGGCGCCGCCGGGAATCGAGAAGCCGCCGCGCAGCGTCGCCAGGCGTGCGGGTTCGATCGCCTGCCAGTCGGAGGGAAGGTCGCGCACGCGCGGTGCCGCGTCCTGCGCGAGTGCCGGCGCAAACACTGGCGCGACCCAGGTTGCCAGCAACGCAAGCACCAGCGCGCGCGCGTCACACATCGCCCGGTCCCCGCCGCGGCATCACCACGTGTTGCAGGCCGTCGCGCTGGATCGAGAGTTCGAGCGGACCGGCGGGCGCGATGCGCCAGTCGCGCGGATTGTTGAATTGCGCCAGTTGCCGCTGGTTGTGCACGACGAACAGCACGCGCGATTCCCACAGCTTTTCGAAGCGATCGCGCCGGATCGTGCGCAGCCCCGCCGCCGGATCGCCGACCAGCACGCGATTGCCGCGCATGCCCTTCACCACGACGAAGTGGCGATAGCCGCGATCGTTGAGCAACACGATCGCCGGCACGCCTTCCTCGGCGAGCTTGTCGAGCGGCAACGCGAAGCCGTCCGCGCGGAAGCCGTGCGCCTGCAGGTAACGACGCATGTCGAGCAGCGAGAACCCGAGCTTGCGGATGCGCGCCTGGTCGCCGGTCGCGTACATCTCCGCGAACACGTCGGCTTCGCGCACCGGGCGGCCGAAGTGATGCGTCAACAGCGTCGCCACCGCGGCCGATCCGCAACTGAAGTCGTAACGTTGCCTGATGACGGTCGCGAAGCGCGCTTCCTTCAGGCTGGTCACGCGCACCGCGTAGTCGCCGGTGCCGTCGTTCACCGGCACGTTGCCCGCGAACGCGCCCGTTGCCCCCAGCACGCAGGCCAGGCCGATCGACGCAGCGAGCCGATGCGCGCGGCGCTGCATCATGGCGGCGCCGCGACGCCCGGATCGACGAACAGCACGCTCACCGCCATGCCGTTCTGGATCAGCACGTTCGAACCGGAGTTCTGGATGACGGTGGCGATGCCCGCGCTGTTCGCGAAGCTGCCGCCGTCGATGAGGTTCTGGCCTGTGACGATGTTCGAGGCCGTGTTGTCGTCGACTTGTCCGACCAGGTCGATATCGATGTCGACGACGATCGTGCCGTCGCCGCCGCGTTGCGATTCCAGCGTGGCCGGGTCGACGGGCGTGCCGAACGATTGCGATTGCGCGAACGCGATCGGGGCGGCGAAGGCCAGCAGCCATGCGCACCCCGCGGCCGTGCGTCGTGGGCAGGTTCGCGCGTTGCATTGCGTGTCCATGGTGGACTCCTTCCTCCCGGCGCACGTGCGTTGCATTGCGCGCGCGCCGGGATGCCCGGTCGGTCTTACGGCGAAACACCGCCGATGTTGAGGTTGGCCTGCACGGTCATGCCTTGCTGGATCAGCGCGGCTGCACCGCTGTTCTGCGCGGCCATCATCACGCCCGCGGCGGATTGCCCAACGCTGTCCATCGAGTTCGACGAATCGAAGGTGCCGGCATCGACGCTGAGGTCGCCTGCATCGCCGCCACTGCCGTCGCCGCCGGTGGCATTGCCTCCGACGCCGCCGTCGCCGGCCGTCGTCGCGACATCGCCGCTGTCGCCGCCGGTGCCGGTCGCGTCACCGGTGCTCGCGGTCGCGGAGGAATCCGCGTCGCCACCGGTCGCCGTGCCGTCGCCGCCTGCTGCATCGGCCGTTCCATCGCCACCGGTGCCGTCGCCGCCCGCCGCAACGACATCGCCGCCGTCACCGGATGCGGCCGCGCCCCCTGCGCCGCCCGTGCCCGCGCCGCCCGCGCTGGCGGTGGCCGCGGTGCCACCCGTGCCTGTCGCATCACCGCCTCCCGCGGTGGAAGCGCCGGTCGCGCCACCGCTTGCGCCGGTGCCGTCACCACCGGGTCCGCCCGCGCTGGCGGCCGTGCCGCCTGCACCACCCGGGCCGCCCACGGCCGCGCCACCGTTGCCGGTGCCGCCGTTGGAGCTGCCGTTGTTGGTCGCGACGTTGCCGATCGGCGCGATCGCGTTGCCTGTCACCGTGCCGTTGAGTGTCGTGGTTGCGACGACGGTGCTCGTGTTGAAGGAATTGGAGAAGGTGGCGGTCGATGTGCCGCCGTTGGTGGCCGCGGAACTGCCGGCGCCGGTGGCGTTCGCATCGCCCGCGTTGTTGCGGTTGTCGCCTGTCGAATTGTTGCTGTTGTCGCTGTTGTCGCTGTTGTTGCTGTTGTCGGTCGTGTTGTTGTCGCCTGTCACGTTGCCCGTGACGTCCTGTGCCATCGCCTGGCCTGCGAAACCGCAGGCGAGCAGCAGGCATGTAGCGAGGAGTGTCTTGCGCATTGGGAGTCTCCCTTTATTGCTTCTTGTACCGGCGCCGCCTCCGGGCACGCCGCGACGGCCGGTGCCTGACCGCGTGCGCAGTTTCGGTGCCACGAAAGCGCGGGCGTCACCCGTTGCGGGACCGGTGAACGATCGTCACGACGAAAGGTGCGATGCGCTGTTGCCTTTCCATCGGCGACAGGAAGCGACTGTTCGCCGAATTGCGATGCCTCGTGTTCAGGCCGTTGCGGCCGCTGCATGCATCGCGTCTGCCACGCGTGGCGAAGCGGGCGTGTTAACCCGGAAGCGCGTTCCGGTTTGGCGGCGCTGTTCCGGCAGAAGCACCGCGATCGATGTTGTCCGGGCGTCGCTTGCGGCTGCGTTCGCCGGATTCGTTTTGCAGTCGTCGCAGACAGGAAACCGAATGCGGAAGCCGCGCGCGTTGCGCGCGCGGCCCCCGCCGCTTGCGACCGGAATCTGTTTCCGCGTCGAGCTTCAGTAGACGCCCATGACGGACACGCCGCCGAACGCGTTTTCGCCGACGACCAGCATGTAGTACGTGCCCGCCTGCGGATAAGACAGCAGCACCGTTTCGCTGTTGCCCGGCTTGACCGAACTGCGGTCGAAGCTCGACGCCGTCGGCACGCGACCCCGCGCAACGTACAGCGATACATTTCCGGTGCCGCCGTACGTGCGCAGGTTCAGGCTCGTCTTCCCGGCGGGCACGACGATCTTGAACAGGCGCGTGTCGCCGGCCGCGCCGCTGGTGGTCGATGCGATGCGATTGACGAGCAGCGTGCTCGTGTCGTCGGGAATCGGCTGGGTCGCCGCGAGCACCGCGGCCGCCGCGTTCGCGATGCCGGGGCCTTGCGACTGGTTGAACGGCGGCGCGATCGTGAACGGGATCGCCGTCGTCTGCAGCACCTGCTTCACCTGCGCAGGCGTGAGCGGTGCACGCCCTGCGCCGACCGCCGCGCTCTGCATCAACGCGACGATGCCGGCGACGTGCGGGCTCGCCATCGACGTGCCGATCATGCCGATGAGGCGATCGCCGGCCGGACTCGGATCCGGCGCCTGCAGGCCGCTGTTGCCGAGCGACCAGATCCAGCGATCATCGGGGTCCGAACCGCTCGTCGCATTGCCGCCCGGTGCGGAGATCGCCACCGTCGGCCCGTAGTTCGAGTAATACGAACGCGCGCCATCGACGCCGCTCGCGCCGACGGTGATCACGCCCTTGCAACTGGCCGGCGAGAAGTTCGCCGCGTCGAGGTTGCTGTTGCCCGACGAGATCACGACGGTCGTGCCGCGCGCGATCGCACCGTCGATCGCGGCCTGCGTCGCCGGATCTTCGCTGCATCGCCCCTGCCCGCCGAGACTCAGGTTGAGTACTTCCGCAGGCGTCGCGTTCGCCGGAACACCGGCGACCGTGCCGCCCGATGCCCAGGTGATCGCATCGGCGATGTCGGACGTGTAGCCGCCGCCGTGGCCGAGCACGCGCACCGGCTGCACTCGCGCGCTGAACGCGACACCGGCGATGCCGAGCGCGTTGTTGCCCACCGCGGCGACCGTGCCGGCCACGTGCGTGCCGTGGAAGGAACTCGCTTCGCCGCCGATGAAGTCACCCGGATCGTGCGCATCGGCATCGCGGCCGTCGCCATCTCCTGCCACCTGCGCGTCGCTGATGAAGTCGTAGCCCGGCACGATGTTCGCGTTGAGATCGGAGTGATCGAGATACCCCGTGTCGAGCACGGCGACGACCACGCCGGCGCCGCGCGCGATATCCCACGCAGCCGGCGCACGGATGCCGGTCGTCGGGTGCGTGTAATCCCACTGCAGGTTGAAGCGCGTGTCGTTCGGCGTGAAATCCAGGCGCTGCCTGCGATAGTCGGGCTGCGCGTACTGCACGGCCGCATCGGCGCGCAGTTGCGCGAGCACCGCATCGGCTTCGGTGCGCGTGAGTTTGCGCGAGAAGCGGAACACATCGGCGCCGGTGGCCATCGTGCGCAGGCGCGACACCGTCGGCGCGGAACTGCCCGTCGCGGCGATGCCGATGCCAGCGCCGATGCCCGAACGCGCGATCGCGTTCCTGAGTGCATCGAGCGTCGGCGATGCACTGCGCGACGCGATGCCGGTGCGCGCCTTCACGATGAAGCGATCGAAGGTCGCCTCCGCCGCGGGCCGTTGCAGGCTCATCAGCTTGCGCACCGGGGGCGACGTTCCGGCGCCCGCGGCGGAGACGGTAAGGGAAAGGGAGGCCAGGATGGCGGCGGCGAGCGAGCACGCGGCGACATTGCGAGGGATCGTGTGCATGGAAGTGGTCATCCGGTGTGTGCTCAAAGGTCGACGCCGAAGCCGGCGCCCACGGACTGGTCATCGCTCGTGAATGCGCCGCCGATGCTGAAGGTCGCGCGGCCGATGGCCTTCGAATAACCGACGGACAACGCGTTCTCGCCGTTCTGCCAACCCGCGCCGACCGCGACGCGGCCGCGATCGCTGCGTGCGCCCGCGGCGTTGATCGCCATGTTCATCATCGCGGCGCTCATCGCGCCGTTGCGATCGATGCGCTGGTCCTGTTCGCCGAGGCGCGACCACACGTCCGATTGCAGTTGCGAGATCTGCGAATCGAGCGCGTGCAGGCGACCGTCGGTGTAAGTGTTCGCGGCGCTGAGCGTGGCGGCATCGCCGGCCTGCATCTGCGCGACGTTGGCGGCGTCGGTTGCGTTCGTGCCTGCGGCGACGTTGGTGACGCGGCGTTCGTTGCCTGCGCTGCCCACCGACACGGTGTTCGCTTCGTTCGCCACCGAGCCCGCGCCGAGTGCGACCGCGTTGTCGGCACTGACGGTCGCGCCGGTGCCGATCGCGGTGTCGGTCGTGTCCTGGGCGTGGCTGCCGGCGCCGATCGCGAGCCCGTCGCCGGTGCCCGTCGGGATCGTGCTGCCGCCACCGCCGGGGTTGCCTTCGATCTGCGTGATGCGCGAATCGAAGTCGCCGAGCAAGGCGTCGATCGCGCTGATCGTATCGCCGACGTTGTGGTACGTGCCGCCGCCGACCGAGAACGACGGCGCGGTCATGTTGCCGCTCGCATCGAACATCGCACCGCCGCCCATCGCCACTGCGATCGAATCCAGCTTGGCGGTCACCACACCCGACACGTCGCCGATCTGCGTTTCGAGCGTGTCGACGCGCCCTTCGACGTTGGTGACGCGCTTGTCCACTTCGGTGACGTGCGCGTCGACCACGTCGAGCTGCTGCTTGTTCACCGCGTCGTTCGCCTCGGTGCCGTCGGCGACGTTGACGATCTGGCGCGTCATGCCCCAGCTGTTGCCGACCGACACCGTGTTCTCGCGATCGGCATACGAATCGGCGCCGATGGCCACCGCGTTCGCCGCCCACACCATCGCGCGCGCGCCGAGCGCCAATGCGTTGTCGGCGTTCGCATACGCGGAGTGGCCGAGCGAAGCCGACGTCAGGCCGCCGGCCTGCGAACCCGCGCCGACCGACGTCGCACCATCGGCGTACGCCGACGCGCCCGCGCCGAGCGCGGTGCTGTTGATGCCCCACGCACCGTTGTTCGTTTCGATGCACATGAAACCTTCGCAGGCCATCGTGCCGCCGATCGCGACGGCGCCGTCGGCGCCCGCGGTCGTCCACAGGCCGCCGATGGCGATCGAGTTCGCGCCGAGCGCCGTGCTCAGGCTGCCGATGGCGATGCCATGCATCGCGGCCGGATCGACATACGTGTCGGTACCGATGGCGATCCCGCCGGTGCTCGTCGACGTCGAACCCGCGCCGAGTGCGAGGGAGAAGTCGCCATCCGCGAACGCGCTGTGGCCGAATGCGCTGGATCCGAAACCGCCGACGTAACTCAAGGTGCCGACGGCCGTGCCGAGTTCGCTGGCCTGGCTGCCTGCGCCCATGCTGATGCTGTCGACACCGAGCGCCATGCTCTGCACGCCGATCGCGATCGAAGCATCGCCCATCGCCATGCTGTCCTTGCCCTGCGCGATGGCGTAGTTCGCGGTCGCGTTCGCACCGCTGCCGTTGGCGACGGCGTACTCGCCGCTCGCGACGCTGCCGTAGCCCGTCGCGGTGGATTCGGTGCCGAGCGCATTCGCACCACTGCCGACCGCGGTCGAACCCGTGCCCAACGCGAGGCTGCTGCTGCCGAGCGCCGTCGCGTAGTCGCCTTCCGCATCGCTCTGGTAGCCGACTGCGCTGCTTGCCGCGCCGTTGGCGATCGCGTTCGCGCCCGCGGCGACCGAGTTCACGCCGGTCGCGATCGCATCGTCGCTGCCATCGCCGACGCCGTCGGCCTTGAAGTGGCCGCTGCCGGTCATCGCCTGCACGCCGATGCTGGCCTGGTCGAACAGCGCGCAATCGATCGGCGTGCCCGTCGCATCGGCCGCTGTGCGCACAACGCACGTGTCGCCCGTGCGTTCCATGGTCAGTTGCTGCGCGCGCGCCGCGACGGGCGCCAATGCCGCGAAGCCCAGCGCGAGCACCGCCGCGCCCGCCGCCCCCTTGTCGAATGCCTTGCTCATCCCCGCCCCGTGATTGTTTTGATGAATGCAGCTGCGCGAACCTAAGGGCGGGGTGCGGGGCCTGTCACGCACGCACGGTTCACTGAATAATCACCAAGTTTTCACCACGGGCCCGCACGCCGATGAACCCTTTCAAGCGCTTCGGCCAATGGCTGCGCAGTGCGCCCATCGACGACCCGATCGACCGGCGCAACGCGCCCGTCATGCAGCTGCTGCTGCTCTTCTACGGACTGTTGTTGCCGGCGAACTGGGCGTGGCGCCTGGGCAGCGGCGGCGAGATCAACGAGTCGGCGATGTGGATCTTCGCGATCGACATGCTGGTGGCGCTGCTCGCGCTCGCGAGCTTCGCGATGATCCGGCGCGGCACGTTCCGTCCGGCGATCATGTTGTTCCTCGCGATGCAGCTGATCTCGCTGTCGCTCACGTTCGCGACGACCGGCGTGCTGTCGCAGATCATCGATCCGGCGCCGACGATCCTGACGCTGGTGATCAGCGGCCTCGTGCTCGGGCGTCGCGCGTTGTGGATCGCCTTCGGCCTGTTGATGTGCGTGTTCGCCATCGGCTTCGCGGCCGACGTGCGCGAGGCGACGCTGCGCGGCATTCCCGTCATCGTTCCGCTCGTGAACGTGCCGGCGGTGCTGATCAGCTACGGCATCATCACGATCATCCTCGATCGTTCGATCCGCGCGTTGCGCGAAAGCCTCGCCGAGTCCAACGCGCGCGGTCGTGAGCTGCAACGCGAGATGGCCGAACGCGAACGCGCGCAGGCGCAGCTGATCCACGCGCAGAAGCTGGAAGCGACCGGGCGCCTCGCCAGCGGCATCGCGCACGACTTCAACAACATCCTCGACGTGATCCTCGGCTTCGCGGCGCAGCGCGACCGCATCCTCGACATCGCGGATCGCCAGGCGCAGTCGGCCGCGGTGGAGAAGGCGTTGAGCGGCATCGAAACGGCGGGCACGCGCGGCGCCGATCTCGTGCGCAAGCTGCTCGAGTTCAGTCGCCACGATTACGCACGCGTGCAGACCTTCGACGCCGCGCAGGCGATCGCCGGGATGCAGCCGCTGCTGCGGCAACTGTTCCCGCGTTCGGTCGAACTCGCGTTGCCGGATGCGGAGTCGCCGGTGCTCGTGCAGATGGACCGCGGCGAGTTCGAACTGATGATCCTCAACCTCGCGGCGAATGCGCGCGATGCGATGCCGGCAGGCGGCGTGTTCACGATCACGCTGGCGCCGCATGCGGACGGCGGCGTCGCCATCGCACTGGCCGACACGGGCCAAGGGATGGAGGAAGCGGTGCGCCGGCGCATCTTCGAACCGTTCTTCAGCACGAAGTCCGCGAGCGGCGGCTCAGGCCTAGGGCTTTCGGTGATCCACGACATGATCCTCGCCTCGGGCGGTGCCATCGATGTCGAAAGCGCGCCGGGCCTCGGCAGCACCTTTCACGTGCGCTTGCCGTCCTCGAGCACGTAACCCTTGCCGTGGATCGCCTTGAGCGGCAGGGGTTCGCCGCAATGGGCGAGCACCTTGCGGCGGAGGCGATGGATCAGCGATTCGATGCGGTGCGGATCGAAGTCGTGCACGTCGTCGGCGACGACCGCGACGAGTTGTTCGCGCGTGACGAGCTGGCCGAGCGTGGAAGCCAATCGCGCCATCACGCGATGCTCGGTCTTCGTCAGCGGGATCGTGTGCCCCGCGGGCGCGATGAGGCACCAGTCGCCCGCGTCGAACTGCCACTTCTGCGCCTGCGTCGCCGGCGCGACCGCCACGCCGCGCAGGCGCCGCGCGAGGCTGTGCACGGTCGCTGCGAGCAGTTCGATCTGCGCTGGCTTCACGAGGTAAGCGTCGGCGCCCTGGCTCAGGCCGCGCACTTGTTCCGACGTCGCACCGTGTCCGGTGAGCATGATGATGCCGATGTTCGGTAGCAGCGCGCGCACTGCCTGCGCGACGCTGAACCCATCCGCATCCGGCAATCCGACATCGAGCACGACGATGTCGGGCGACTGCGTTCGCAGGCTTTCGTACAACGCGGCCGCGGTCGCCACGCCGGCGACAGCGAATCCGTATTCGGCCAGGCCCGGCAGCAAGATGTCCTCGCGCAGCGCTGCGTCATCCTCGAGCAGCAGGATGCGCAGGGCTTCGACCGGCGCGGCCATGTCGCGGTTACTCGACGGTGACCGACTTCGCCAGGTTGCGCGGCTTGTCCACGTCCGTGCCGCGCGCGAGCGCAGCGTGGTAGGCGAGCAACTGCACCGGGATCGCGTGCACGATCGGCGACAGCACGCCGACGTGGCGCGGCGTGCGGATCACGTGCACCTGCTCGGATTCGCCGAAATGGCTGTCGGCGTCGGCGAACACGAACATCTCGCCACCGCGCGCGCGCACTTCCTGGATATTGGACTTCACCTTCTCCAGCAGCATGTCGTTCGGCGCGATGACGACGACGGGCATGTCGCTGTCGACCAGCGCGAGCGGACCGTGCTTGAGCTCGCCCGCCGGATACGCCTCGGCGTGGATGTACGAGATTTCCTTGAGCTTGAGCGCACCTTCGAGCGCGATCGGATAGTGCATGCCGCGGCCGAGGAACAGCGCATGCTGCTTGCTCGCGAACTTCTCCGCCCACGCGACGATCTGCGGCTCGAGGTTCAACGCGTGCTGCACGCTGCCCGGCAACTGGCGCAGGCCTTCCAGGTGCGACTGCTCGATGTCGCCATCGAGCTTGCCGCGCAACTTGGCGAGCGTGCAGGTCAGCGTGAACAGCGCGACGAGCTGCGTGGTGAACGCCTTCGTCGAGGCGACGCCGATCTCCGCACCGGCGCGCGTGTAGTACACGAGGCGGCTGGCGCGCGGGATCGCGCTTTCGGGCACGTTGCAGATCGACAGCGTGCGCTCGTGGCCGAGCGACTTCGCGTACTTGAGCGCTTCCATCGTGTCGAGCGTTTCGCCCGACTGCGAGATGGTGACGACCAGCTGCTTCGGGTTGGCGACGACGTCGCGGTAGCGGTATTCGCTCGCGATGTCGACGGCGCACGGGATGCCGACGATCGATTCGATCCAGTAACGCGCGACGAGGCCGGCGTAGTAGCTCGTGCCGCACGCGAGGATCTGCACGGCTTCGACGTCGCGCATCACCGCGTCCGCGTCGGCGCCGAACAGCGACGCCGAGAAGCCGCGGTTGTCCATCACCGCTTCGATGGTGTCGGCGACGGCGCGCGGCTGCTCGTGGATTTCCTTCTGCATGAAGTGGCGGTACGGGCCGAGCTCCAGCGACGCGAGCGAGACGTCGGAGACGTGCACGTCGCGCTGGATTTCCGCGCCGTTCGCATCGAACACCTTGACGCCGTCGCGCGTGAGTTCGGCGGTGTCGCCTTCTTCGAGGAAGATCACGCGACGCGTGGACGACACGATGGCCGACACGTCGGAGGCGACGAAGTTTTCGCCTTCGCCCAGGCCGACCAGCAGCGGGCAGCCCATGCGCGCGGCGACCATGCGGTCGGGATCGCGCTTGTCGATGACCGCGATCGCGTACGCGCCGCGCAGTTCCTTCACCGCGTGCTGCAGCGCCGCCAGCAGCGAGTTGCCCTGCGCGCGGTAGTAATGGATCAGGTGCGCGATGACCTCGGTGTCGGTCTGCGATTCGAACGCGTAGCCGAGCTTGCGCAGGCGATCGCGCTGCTCGTCGTGGTTCTCGATGATGCCGTTGTGCACCAGCGCGAGTTCGCCGTGGCTGACGTGCGGATGCGCGTTGCCTTCGGTGACGCCGCCGTGCGTGGCCCAGCGCGTGTGGCCGATGCCCAGGCGCGAGGCGAAGTGTTCCGCCTGCGCGGCCGCTTCCATTTCGGCGACGCGGCCGGTGCGGCGCACGCGGCGCACGTCGCCGGCGTTCGCATCGACGACGGCGATGCCGGCCGAGTCGTAACCGCGGTATTCGAGCCGCTTCAGGCCCTCGATGAGGACGGGGACCACATCGCGATCCGCGATCGCGCCGACGATGCCGCACATATGTGGACTGACTCCTGCAAGAAGACGCGCAGTTTAATTCACGCGAAGCGGCCGAACCCCAATGCGGACACGATGACCGCCACGGATGAGCCGCGGACACTGTCCGGCGGACGGCGTGGTGTCCGCGTGGACACCCGGACAGCGGCGTGTCCGTCCTTTCAAATCAATGGCTTGGCGCTGGCACGGTTCCTGCTGAATTGTTCGCAGACCTCATTGTGAGCCCTTGCGCCCCATGGCCATCCGCGACACCTCCGGACAGGATCGTCCGCTCTCCTCCCCCGCGCCCGCGTCGACGGGCGCCACCACGCGCCGCTTGCCGAAGATCAAGCGCTCCTGGCTGCTGGCCGGTGGCGCGGGCCTCGGCCTGCTGCTGCTCGCCGGATGGGTGGCCTCGGGTTGGAGCTCGGGCAATCGTTCGGTCGACGGCGAGCGCGTGCGCATCGCCGAAGTCACGCGCGGCGATCTCGTGCGCGACATCGCGGCCGACGGCAAGGTCATCGCCGCGAACAGCCCGGTGCTGTACGCGATCGCGGGCGGCACGGTCACGCTGAAAGTGGTCGCGGGCGACGCGGTGAAGAAGGGACAGGCGCTCGCCGAGATCGACAGCCCCGAACTGCGCAGCAAGCTCGCGCAGGAAGAAGCGACGCTCGCCAGCCTCGAGGCCGAAGCCGGCCGCGCCGCGCTCGATGCGCAACTCGCGACCGCCACGGCGAAGAAGTCGCTCGACCAGGCGAACATCGATCGCCAGGCCGCGGTGCGCGACCTCGAGCGTTACCAGCGCGCCTTCGAAGGCGGCGCGGTCGCGCAGGTCGACGTGGCGAAGGCGCAGGACACGCTCAAGAGCGCCGACATCGGCCTTGCGAATGCGAAGCGCGGCGTCGCGCTGCAGGGCCAGGGCGCGGGCCTCGACACCCGCAACAAGAAGCTGCTCGCCGATCGCCAGCGCGCGGTCGTCGCCGAAATCGCGCGCCAGGTCGAAGCGCTCACGCTGCGTGCGCCGTTCGACGGCCAGGTCGGCCAGGTGCAGATCAAGCAGCGCGAGAACGTCGCCCAGAACGCACCCGTGCTGAGCGTGGTCGACCTCACCGAATTCGAAGTCGAGATCCGCATCCCCGAAAGCTTCGCGCGCGACCTCGGCATCGGCATGCCGGCGCAGATCCGCACCGCGGGCGGCGAACCGTTCGCCGCGCAAGTGGCCGCGGTGTCGCCGGAAGTGGTCAACGGCGAAGTCACCAGCCGCCTGCGCTTCTCGGGCAAGCAACCCCCGAACCTGCGCCAGAACCAGCGCCTGTCCGCGCGCATCGTGATGGACACGCGCAAGAACGTGCTGCAGGTCGAACGCGGTCCGTTCGTCGACCAGGGCGGCGGTCGCAGCGCATGGGTGATGGACGGCGACACCGCCATCAAGCGTCCCGTGCGCGTCGGCACCAGCAGCATCAACGCGGTCGAAATCATCGAAGGCGTGCAGGAAGGCGACCGCATCGTCGTCTCCGGCGCCGACCAGTTCGGCGACGCCGAGCAGATCTCGATCAACTGATTGCAACCTTTTCAGATTCCACGGCATCCCTGCCCGAACACCCCACACGACCCCGAAAGAAGGAACACCGTCATGCTCGACATGCGCCAGGTCACCAAGGTCTACCGCACCGAACTCGTCGAAACCCACGCGCTGCGGTCGCTCGACCTGCACGTGCGCGAAGGCGAGTTCGTCGCCGTCACCGGCCCGTCGGGCTCGGGCAAGACGACGTTCCTCAACATCGCCGGCCTGCTGGAAACCTTCACCGGCGGCACGTACGTGCTCGATGGCCAGGACGTGCAGGGCCTGTCGGACGACGCGCGCAGCAAGCTGCGCAACCAGAAGATCGGCTTCATCTTCCAGAGCTTCAACCTGATCCCCGACCTCAACCTGTTCGACAACGTCGACGTGCCGCTGCGCTATCGCGGCATGAGCGCGGCCGATCGCAAGGCGCGCATCGAAGACGCGCTGTCGCGCGTGGGCCTGGGTTCGCGCATGAAGCACTACCCGGCCGAACTCTCCGGCGGCCAGCAGCAGCGCGCGGCGATCGCGCGCGCGCTCGCGGGCACGCCCCGCCTGCTGCTCGCCGACGAACCGACCGGCAACCTCGACTCGCAGATGGCGCGCGGCGTGCTGGAGCTGCTCGAGGAGATCAACGGCAACGGCACGACCATCGTGATGGTGACCCACGATCCGGAACTCGCCGCGCGCGCGCAGCGCAACGTGCACATCGTCGACGGCATGGCGACCGACCTCAGCGTCGAGCCGAGCCTGACCCGCGTCGCCGCCGCAACGCTCGCCGAAACGCGATAACGAGGGCGCCCACATGTTCGCCTACTACTTCGATCTCGCATTGCGCAGCTTCCGGCGCAACCGCGTGCTCACTGCGTTGATGGTGATCGCGATCGCGCTCGGCATCGGCGCCAGCATGACCACGCTGACGGTGTTCTACGTGCTCTCGGGCGATCCGATCCCGACCAAGAGCGCGCGACTGTTCACGCCGCAGATGGATCCGCAGGGCATGGACGGCTACACGCCGGGTGAAGAGCCCGACGACCAGCTCTCGCGTTACGACGCCGAACAATTGCTCCGCGAAGCGCGCGGCGATCGCCAGGCGCTGATGACCGGCGGCGGCGTCGCCGTGCAACCCGACAAGGCGGGTCTTGCGCCATTCGGCCAGGACGCGCGTTACACGTCGGCGGATTTCTTCGCCATGTTCGAAGTGCCCTTCGTCGCCGGCAACGGCTGGACCAAGGCGGAAGACGATCGCCACGATCGCGTCGCCGTGATCTCGAAGAAGCTCGCCGACAAGCTGTACGGCACCACCAACGCGGTCGGCAAGACGCTGCGCCTGGACGGCAACGACTTCCGCGTGCTCGGCGTGATGGACGACTGGCGCCCGACGCCGAAGTTCTACGACCTCAACTCCGATCGCTTCGGTGAAGTCGAACAGATCTACCTGCCGTTCTCGACGTCGCGCGACCTCGACATGGGCCGCAACGGTTCGATGAACTGCTGGGACGACGGCAAGGAAGAGGACGATCCGGACGGCGAAACCGGCGTCAACGCGCCGTGCACCTGGATGCAGTACTGGGTGCAGCTCGACACGCCGGAGAAGGCTGCCGCGTTCCAGAGGTACCTCACCAATTACTCCGACCAGCAGCGCGCGGCGGGCCGCTTCAAGCGTCCGACCAACGTGCGCCTGCGTAGTGTCATGGACTGGCTGGACTACAAGCGCGTGGTGCCGTCGGACGTGCGCCTGCAGGTGTGGCTGGCGTTCGGCTTCCTCGCCGTGTGCCTGCTCAACACCGTCGGCCTGCTGCTCGCGAAGTTCCTGCGCCGCAGCAGCGAGATCGGCGTGCGTCGTGCGCTCGGTGCATCGCGTCGCGCGATCTTCGCGCAGTGCCTGGTCGAGGCCGGCACGGTCGGACTCGCCGGCGGCGCGCTGGGTCTCGGCCTCGCGATGCTGGGCCTGTGGGCCGTGCGCCAGCAGCCGGTGTCGTATGCCGACCTCGCGCACCTGGATCCGATGATGCTGATCGCCACCTTCGCGCTCGCGATCTTCGCCAGCGTGCTCGCCGGCCTCGTGCCTGCCTGGCATGCCTGCCAGGTCACGCCGGCCGTGCAGCTCAAGTCGCAGTAAGGAGAGAACCCATGGAACTCCGACCCATCCTGTCCACGCTGCGCCGCCACAAGACCGCCGCGTCGCTGATCGTGCTCGAGATCGCGCTGAGCTGCGCCATCATCTGCAACGCGCTGTTCCTGATCAGCCAGCGCCTGGACAACATCAGCCGCGTGAGCGGCTTCGACGAGACGCACATCGTGCGCGTGCAGGTCGGCGGCATCGGCACCGACGACAACGCCGGCTCGCTGACGCAGACCGACCTCGCGTCGCTGCGTGCGCTGCCCGGCGTCAAGAACGCGACGACCACCAACCAGGTGCCGTTCAACAACAGCTCCTGGAACAGCAGCGTCAACCTCGAGAAGGACCAGACGCACCAGAACCTCAACGCCACGATCTACATGGGCGACGTGCAGTTCCTCGATACGATGGGCCTGAAGCTCATCGCCGGGCGCAACTTCAATCCCGACGAGATCGTCGAGTGGAAGGCGATCAGCGAGCCGAACAGCAAGGTGCAGCCGATCGCGGTGATCCTGTCGAAGGACGTCGCCGAAAAGCTGTGGCCGGGCGAGAACGCCGTCGGCAAGCACATCTACAGCTGGGGCGAGGAGCCGCATGTCGTCGTCGGCGTCGTGGAGCACCTGGTGCGCCCGAACACGTTCAACGGGTTCGCGCAGTACGAGTACTCGATGATCCTGCCGGTGCGCACGCCTTACGTCGTCGGCGGCAACTACATGCTGCGCGTCGACGACCCGTCGCAGCGCCAGGCGATCCTCGACGCGGCCGAGAAGCAGCTCACCGCCAATGCGGCCAACCGCCTGATCATCGAAAAGCAGACGATGGAGCAGATGCGCAGCGACTTCTTCCGCGGCGATCGTTCGATGGCGTGGATGCTGGTCGGCGTGTGCATCGCGCTGCTCATCGTCACCGCGCTCGGCATCGTCGGCCTGGCGAGCTTCTGGGTGCAGCAGCGCACGCGCCAGATCGGCGTGCGGCGTGCGCTCGGCGCGACGAAGGGCCAGATCCTGCGCTACTTCCAGACCGAGAACTTCCTGCTCGCCACGCTCGGCATCTTCGTCGGCATGGTGATGGCCTTCGGCATCAACCAGTTGCTGATGGGCCGCTACGAGCTGCCGCGCCTGCCGCTGATGTACCTGCCGGCCGGTGCGCTCGTGCTCTGGATCCTCGGCCAAGTGTCGGTGTTCGGTCCCGCGCGGCGCGCCGCCGCGGTGCCGCCGGCCGTCGCGACGCGCAGCGTATGACGGCGCGCCTGCGACATGCCTTCCTCGCCAGCGCGCTGTGCGCGCTGGCCCCGGCCCTCGCGGTCGCCGACGACACGCCCAAGCGCGTGTCGTTGCAGGTGCCCGCGGTGTCGATCGGCGACGAGTTCGACAACGCCGACACGCTGGCGACGTGGACCAGTTTCGAAGCGGCCCACGGCTGGCCGGACCACCTGCGCAGCGCGAAAGTCGTCGACGGCGTGCTCGAGATCGAGCCGTGGACGAGCGGCTGGTACGCCGAATACCACGCGCCGTTCCTGCATCGCGAAGTCAGCGGCGACTTCCTCGTCACCGCGCGCATCGCGGCGAACGGCCTCGAGGGCGAAACGCCGACGTCCACCTGGTCGCTCGCCGGCCTGATGGTGCGCGAACCGCGCACCGTCACGCCCGCCACGTGGGAACCGCGCGCGGAGAACTGGTTGTTCATCACGACCGGTGTCGCCGACCGCATCGACGTCCCCGTGTACGAAAGCAAGACCACGGTGAATTCGCGTTCCAACCTCAAGCTGCGGCCTGCACCGACGGGCTGGGTCGAAGTGGGCATCGCGCGCCTCGGGCCATCGTTCATCCTGCTCGTGCGCGAAGACGGCAAGTGGCGCGTCCACGAACGCTTCTTCCGCATGGACCTGCCGCCCACCGTGCAGGTCGGCCTCGTCGCGTATACCGACTGGGATAGCGCGGGCGAGCTGCAACGCGATCCGCACCGCTTCAACACGACCGTCATGAAGAACGGCAAGCCGGACCTGAAGGCGCGCGTCGACTGGGTGCGATACAAGCCGCTGCGCATGGCGCCCGGCCAGGATCCGCGCGCGCTGACGGACCATGCGGTGCCCGAAGCCGACGTGCTCGCGCTCCTCGACCCCTGACCCCCGCGCGGCTGCGGCCGCGCGCACCCCTCGTGTATAAAGCCGCATGCCCACGATCCTGGTCATCGACGACAACCCCGCCGTCGCCACGGCGCTGGAAACGCTGTTCTCGCTGCACGACATCGACACGTGCTCGGTGACCACGCCCGACGACGGGCTCGCGCTGCTCGCGCGCGAGGCGGTCGATCTCGTGGTGCAGGACATGAACTTCCATGCCGACACGACGTCGGGCGAGGAAGGCGTCGCGTTGTTCCGCGCGATCCGCGAACGCCACCCCGACCTGCCCGTCATCCTGCTCACCGCGTGGACGCACCTGGAATCGGCGGTCGACCTGGTGAAGGCCGGCGCGGCCGATTACCTCGCCAAGCCGTGGGACGACCGCAAGTTGCTCGCGACGGTCAACAACCTGCTCGAACTCGCGGCCACGCGCGACGAATTGCAACGCCATCGCAGTGGCGAACGACGTCGTCGCGATGCCTTGTTGCGCGAACACGACCTGCGTGGCCTCGTGTTCGCCGATGCAGCGAGCGAAGCGACGCTCGCGCTCGCGTGCCAGGTCGCGCGTTCGGACCTGCCCGTGCTGATCACCGGACCGAACGGCACCGGCAAGGAAAAGTACGCCGAGATCATCCACGCGAATTCGAGCGTGCGGAACGGTCCGTTCGTCGCGGTCAACTGCGGCGCGCTGCCGGGCGAGCTGATCGAAGCGGAACTGTTCGGCGCGGAAGCCGGCGCCTATACCGGTGCGAACAAGGCGCGCGAAGGCAAGTTCGAAGCCGCCGACGGTGGCACGCTGTTCCTCGACGAGATCGGCACGCTGCCGCTCGCCGGGCAGGTGAAGTTGTTGCGCGTGCTGGAAACCGGGCGCTTCCAGCGCCTGGGCAGCAACCGCGAGCGCGAAGTGAAAGTGCGCGTGGTGAGCGCGACCAACGCGGACCTCGCGTCGCTGATCGCGGCCGGCCAGTTCCGCGAAGACCTCTACTACCGCCTCAACGCGATCGAACTGAAGTTGTTGCCGCTCGCGCAGCGACCCGACGACATCCTCCCGCTCGCACGCCACTTCCTGCCGCACGGCAAGCGCCTCGGCGCGGCGGCGGAACGCGCGTTGCGTGCGCATGCATGGCCGGGCAACGTGCGCGAGTTGCGCAACACGCTGCAGCGCGCGGGGCTGCTGTCGCGCGAAGAGGAAATGACGCCGACGGATCTCGGATTGCATGCCGCGCCCGTGGCAAGCGTGCCGCCGGCAAGCGCCGACGAACCCGACCGCGCCGCGATCGAAGCCGCGCTCGAACGCGCCGGCGGCGTGCTTGCGCAGGCCGCGAGCGAACTCGGGATGTCGCGACAGGCCCTGTACCGGCGGCTCGACCGCCTCGGCATCAAGCGCGACTGACGATGCGCAACCGCATCTCGCTGAGCGTGACGTTCACCGTCCTCGCGGCGGCCTACACGCTGGCGTCGTCGGCACTCGCGGTAGCGCTGACCATGGTGCTCGAACGACCGTGGTGGGCGATCCTCATCGCGCCGATCGTGTTGCTGCCGCTGTTGTTCTATCACGTGCGTCGCGCCTTCGCGCCGATGCGTTCCCTGTTCCGCGCGCTCGCGGGCACGGTCGCGAGTTATCGCGACGGCGACTTCGGCTTCGGCCTGTCGTGGCACAACCGCAACGAGCTCGGTGACCTGGTCGATGCGCACAACGCGCTCGGCGATGCCTTGCGCGAACAACGCCTCGCCCTCGTGCAACGCGAACTGCTGCTCGACACGATGGTGCAGCACACGCCGGTCGCGATGCTGCTCGTCGATCCGCACCATCGCGTCGTGCACGGCAACCTCGCCGCGCGCAAGTTGCTGGGCGATGGCAAGCGGGTCGAGGGCCAGTCGTTCGACGATATCCTCGATCGCTCGCCCGAGGCGTTGCGGGACGCACTCGTGCGCGGCGGCGACGGCATGTTCACCGTCGGCGACGAGGAACACGAAGAGATCTACCACCTCGCGCGTCGTACGTTCCGGCTCAACGGCCGCAAGCACGAGCTGCTCCTGCTGCGCCAGCTCACCGCGGAGCTGCGCCGCCAGGAAGTGCAGACGTGGAAGAAGGTGATCCGCGTGATCAGCCACGAGTTGAACAACTCGCTGGCGCCGATCGCCTCGCTCGCGCATTCCGGCGCCGAGCTCGTGCGCCGCGGGCAGTACGAGCGCCTGCCCAATGCGCTGGCGACGATCGAAGATCGCGCGCGCCATCTCGAAGGCTTCATCCGCGACTACGCGCGCTTCGCCAAGTTGCCCGCGCCGCGGGTGGAAGCGGTCGACTGGAAGCGCTTCGTCGCGCAACTGCATTCGCAGGTGGAGTTCACCTACGACGGCCCGCCCGAACCGGGCGTCGGGCGCTTCGACACGGCGCAGTTGTCGCAGTGCCTGCTCAACCTGCTCAAGAACGCGCACGAATCCGGATCGAAGCCCGAGGACGTCGCGCTGTCGCTGCGGCGCCTGCCGGAATCGTGGCGCATCGAAGTGCTCGATCGCGGCAGCGGCATGAACGATGCCGTGCTCGCGAACGCATTACTGCCGTTCTATTCGACCAAGCGCCACGGCACCGGCCTCGGCCTCGCGCTCGCACGCGAGATCGCCGAAGCGCACGGCGGGCGCATCGCCCTGCTCAATCGCCAGGGCGGCGGGTTGTGCGTGGCGATGACGTTGCCTGCTTAGGGCAAAGGGCGGGAAACGGGAAACAAAAGCGGGAAACGGGAGGTTGGAGTCCGCTTCGGCTTGACGACCTGTCTGCCGAAGTGAAGTTTGCTCTCCCGTTTCCCGCTTCTTGTTTCCCGCTTCTTGTTTCCCGTTTCCCGCTTCCCGCTCTTGCGCTTACTTCGCCTTCTTCACCGGCCGCTGCCAACCGTCGATCGTCGCCTGCTTGCCGCGCGCGAGCGTGAGCTTGCCGTCGGGCGCGTCCTTGGTGATCACCGAACCTGCGCCGATGGTCGCGTTCCTGCCGATCGTCACCGGCGCGACGAGCGAACTGTTGGAGCCGATGAAGGCGCCGTCGTCGATGGTCGTCGTCGACTTGTTCACGCCGTCGTAGTTGCAGGTGATCGTGCCGGCGCCGACGTTCACGCCCGCGCCGATGACGGCGTCGCCGAGATACGTGAGGTGGTTGGCCTTGCTGCCGACGCCGAGCTTCGCGTTCTTGGTTTCGACGAAGTTGCCCACGTGCACGCCGTCGGCGAGCACGGTGCCGGGGCGCAGGCGCGCGAACGGGCCGATCTGCACGGCGCCTTCGGTGCGCGCGCTTTCGATGTCGCAATGCGCGCGCACTTCGGTGCCGGCGGCGAGCGTCGCATTCTTGATGCGACAGAACGGACCGATGCGCACGCCGTCGCCGATCGACACATTGCCTTCGAAGATCACGTCGACGTCGATCTCGATGTCGCGGCCGACGGTGACTTCGCCGCGGATGTCGACGCGCGCGGGATCGGCGAAGCGCACGCCTTCGGCGCACAGCGCGCGCACGGTGCGCAGCTGGAACGCGCGTTCGAGTTGCGCGAGCTGCCACGGATCGTTCGCGCCTTCGGTCTCGAGCGGATCGGCGGCGACCACGATCTCGGCGGCGCTGAATTCGGCCGCGGCTTCGCGGAAGACATCGGTGAGGTAGTACTCGCCCTGCGCGTTGTCGTTGGAAACGCGCGCGAGCCAGCGCTTGAGCGCCGTGGATTCGACCGCGATGACGCCCGTGTTGACCAGGCGGATGGCGCGTTCGTCGTCGCTCGCGTCCTTGTGTTCGACGATCGCGGACACGCGGCCTTCGGCGTCGCGCAGGATGCGGCCGTAACCGGTGGGATCGGCGAGTTCCGCGGCGAGCACGGCGAGGCGACCGGGTGCGTCGAGCAAGCGGCGCAGCGTCTGCGGCGTGATCAGCGGAACGTCGCCATACAGCACGAGCACCTGCGCACCGTCCGGCACGTTGGGCATCGCCTGCTGCACGGCGTGCGCGGTGCCGAGTTGCTTCGTCTGCTCGGCCCACTGGATGTCGGGCTGGTCGGCGAATGCGGCGCGCACCTGGTCGCCGCCGTGGCCGTACACGACATGCACGCCGGCGGGCGACAACGCGCGCGCCGAAGCGATCACCTGCGCCAGCATCGGCCGCCCCGCGATGCGGTGCAGCACCTTCGGGAGGGTGGAGCGCATGCGCTTGCCTTCGCCGGCGGCGAGGATCACGACGTGGAGGGGTGCAGTCATCGACGGGTCCGGCGTGAGAAAACGAATTGCCGGATTCTACCGGCGCGCGCTGCTAGGATGCGTCGGCCTCCTTTCATGGGTCCGGGATGACGCTCGGGAAGCACGCACGCGGTTACCTCATCGTCGGCCTCGTCCAATGGTTCGTGGACTGGGCGGTCATGGTGCTCCTGAGCAACTGGGGCATGCCGATCGAACCGGCCAACGTCCTGGGGCGCGTGGCCGGCGCGATGCTCGGGTACTGGATGAACGGCAAGATCACGTTCAAGGGCGAGCACACGCACGTCGGCCGCACGCAGCTGACCCGCTTCATCCTCATGTGGATCGGCACGACGACGGTCAGCACGTGGTCGATGGGCGCGATCGACGAACACCTCGGATTGAAGTGGGCCTGGCTTGCGAAGCCGGCGGTCGAAGGGGTCCTCGGCGTGACCGGGTTCTTCCTCTCGCGCCACTGGGTCTATAAGAAGTAAATACCCGAAAAGCAAAACGCCGGCACGTGGCCGGCGTTTGCATGTCGCGTTGGCGAACCTCAGTGCTTGAGGTTCTTGCGCAGACGCTCCAGCGCCTGCAGCTGCGCCGTGACTTCAGCAAGGCGCGCCTGGGCTTCGGCGATTTCCATCGCCTCGCCACGACCCGCGATGATGCGCTCGGCTTCTTCCTTGGCGGCGCGGACGGCGGCTTCGTCGATGTCCTGCGCGCGCACCGCGGTGTCGGCCAGGACGGTCACGACCTGCGGCTGCACTTCGAGGATGCCGCCGGAGATCGCGAAGTCGAGCTTCTCGCCACCCGGCAAGGTCACGACGACCTTGCCCGGCTTCAGGCGCGTGATCAGCGGGGCGTGCTTCGGCGCGATGCCGAGCTCGCCCAGTTCGCCGGTGGCGACGACCAGTTCCGCCTCGCCGTGGAAGATCTCGGCTTCGGCGCTGACGATGTCGCAGCGGATGGTGGATGCCATGCCAGGAACTCCTTAGGCCGCGATCTTCTTGGCCTTCTCGACCGCTTCCTCGATGCCGCCGACCATGTAGAACGCCTGCTCCGGCAGGTGGTCGAGTTCACCGTCGACGATCATCTTGAAGCCGCGGATGGTGTCCTTCAGCGGCACGTACTTGCCCTTCGAGCCGGTGAACACTTCGGCGACCGTGAACGGCTGCGAGAAGAAGCGTTCGATCTTGCGGGCGCGCGACACGGCCTGCTTGTCTTCTTCCGACAGTTCGTCCATGCCGAGGATCGCGATGATGTCCTTCAGCTCCTTGTACTTCTGGAGCGTGGACTGCACGCGACGCGCGGTGTCGTAGTGCTCGTTGCCGATGACGTTCGGGTCGAGCTGGCGCGAGGTCGAGTCGAGCGGGTCGACGGCCGGGTAGATGCCGAGCGAGGCGATGTTGCGCGAGAGCACGACGGTGGCGTCGAGGTGCGCGAACGTCGTTGCCGGCGACGGGTCGGTCAGGTCGTCCGCGGGCACGTACACGGCCTGGATCGAGGTGATCGAACCGGTCTTGGTCGAGGTGATGCGTTCCTGCAGCACGCCCATTTCCTCGGCGAGCGTGGGCTGGTAGCCCACCGCCGACGGCATGCGGCCGAGCAGCGCCGACACTTCCGTACCGGCCAGCGTGTAGCGGTAGATGTTGTCGACGAACAGCAGCACGTCGCGGCCTTCGTCGCGGAAGTACTCGGCCATCGTCAGGCCCGTGAGCGCGACGCGCAGGCGGTTGCCCGGCGGCTCGTTCATCTGGCCGTACACCATCGCCACCTTCGACTTCTCGGGCTCTTCGACGTTGACGACGCCCGATTCCTGCATCTCGTGATAGAAGTCGTTGCCTTCGCGGGTGCGCTCACCCACGCCGGCGAACACCGACAGGCCCGAGTGCTCGGTCGCGATGTTGTTGATCAGTTCCATCATGTTGACGGTCTTGCCGACGCCGGCGCCGCCGAACAGGCCGACCTTGCCGCCCTTCGCGAACGGGCACATCAGGTCGATGACCTTGATGCCGGTTTCCAGCAGTTCGGAGGTCGATGCCTGGTCTTCGTAGCTCGGCGCCGAACGGTGGATTTCCCACGTCGTGTCGGCCTTCACCGGGCCCGCTTCGTCGATCGGCGTGCCGAGCACGTCCATGATGCGACCCAGCGTGCCCTTGCCGACCGGCACGGAGATCGCGCGGCCGGTGTTGTCGGCAATGAGGTTGCGCTTCAGGCCATCGGTGGAACCGAGGGCGATCGTGCGCACGATACCGTCGCCGAGCTGCTGCTGGACTTCCAGCGTGATTGCAGTGTTCTGCACCTTCAGCGCGTCGTACACCTTCGGCACGTTCTCGCGCGGGAATTCGACGTCGACGACCGCGCCGATGATCTGAACGATCTTGCCCTGGTTCATTGCCATAGCCTCAGTAGTAACTCTTGATGTCTTCTTGGATGCGCGCGTGGCTTAAACCGCCGCGGCGCCGCCCACGATTTCGGAGATTTCTTGCGTGATCGCCGCCTGGCGGGCCTTGTTGTAGACCAGGTTCAGCGTGCCGATCAGCTTGGTGGCGTTGTCGGAAGCGGCCTTCATCGCGACCATGCGCGCGGCATGTTCGGAGGCCACGTTCTCGAGCACCGCCTGGTACACGAGCGACTCGATGTAACGCGTCAGCACATGCTCCAGCACCGCCTGCGCGTCGGGTTCGTACAGGTAATCCCAGTCGTGCTTGGCGACCTGCGTTTCCGCCGCCGGCAACGGCAGCAGCTGGTCGAACGTCGCCTTCTGCGTCATCGTGTTGACGAAGTCGTTGTACGCCAGGAACACCTTGTCGACCGAACCGTTCGTGTAGTGGTCGAGCATCACCTTGATGACGCCCACCAGCTGCTCGACGTGCGGCATGTCGCCCAGGTGCGTGACCGAAGCGAGCATGCCGACCTTGATGCGGCGGAAGAACACCGACGCCTTCTGGCCGATCGTGACCACGTCGATCTCGACGCCCTGCTTCTGCCACTCGCGGAACTCGCCGAGCAGCTTGCGGAACAGGTTGTTGTTCAGGCCGCCGGCGAGGCCGCGGTCCGACGAGACGATGATGTAGCCGACGCGCTTCACGTCCGCGCGCTGCACCAGGTACGGATGGCGGTACTCGGAGTTGGCCTGGGCCAGGTGTCCGATCACCTGCTTCATCGCGCGCGCATACGGGCGCGAGGCCTTCATGCGGTCCTGCGCCTTGCGGATCTTGGAAGCCGAGACCATCTCGAGCGCGCGCGTCACCTTGCGGGTGTTCTGCACACTCTTGATCTTGGTTTTGATTTCGCGACCGCCTGCCATCGTGCTTCTCCGATTACCAGGTGCCCGTGCTCTTGAACTCTTCGATGCCGGCCTTGAACGCGCCTTCGATCGAATCGTTCCAGTCGCCCGTCGCGTCGATGTTCTTCATCACGTCGCCCTTCGTGTTGACGAAGTGCGCCTGCAGGGCGGTTTCGAACGCGCCGATCTTGGCGATCGCCACGTCGTCCATGTAGCCCTTGTCGACGGCGTAGATCGAAAGCGCCTGCTCGGCGACCGACATCGGCGCGTACTGCTTCTGCTTCATCAGTTCGGTCACGCGCTGGCCGCGCTCGAGCTGCTTGCGCGTCGCGTCGTCGAGGTCCGAGGCGAACTGCGCGAACGCAGCCAGCTCACGGTATTGCGCGAGCGCGATGCGGATGCCGCCCGACAGCTTTTTCATGATCTTGGTCTGGGCCGCACCGCCGACGCGCGACACCGAGATACCGGCGTTCACGGCCGGGCGGATGCCGGCGTTGAACAGGTCGGTCTCGAGGAAGATCTGGCCGTCGGTGATCGAGATCACGTTGGTCGGCACGAACGCCGAGACGTCGCCCGCCTGGGTTTCGATGATCGGCAGCGCGGTGAGCGAGCCGGTCTTGCCCTTGACGGCGCCGTTCGTGAACTTCTCCACGTACTCCTCGGAGACGCGCGCGGCGCGCTCGAGCAGGCGGGAGTGGAGATAGAACACGTCGCCCGGATACGCTTCGCGGCCCGGCGGACGGCGCAGCAGCAGCGAGATCTGGCGGTAGGCCACGGCCTGCTTCGACAGGTCGTCGTACACGATCAGCGCGTCTTCGCCGCGGTCGCGGAAGTATTCGCCCATCGTGCAGCCCGAGTAGGCGGCGATGTACTGCATCGCGGCCGATTCGGACGCCGAGGCGGCGACGACGGTCGTGTAGGCCATCGCGCCGAACTCTTCGAGCTTGCGCACGATGTTCGCGATGGTCGAGTTCTTCTGGCCGATCGCGACGTAGATGCACTTAACGCCGGAGTGCTTCTGGTTGATGATCGCGTCGATCGCCACCGCGGTCTTGCCGGTCTGGCGGTCGCCGATGATCAGCTCGCGCTGGCCGCGGCCGATCGGGATCATCGAGTCGATCGACTTGTAACCGGTCTGCACCGGCTGCGAAACGGACTTACGCCAGATCACGCCCGGCGCGATCGTTTCGACCGGAGCCGAGGTCTTGTTGTCGATCGGGCCCTTGCCGTCGATCGGCTCGCCCAGCGCGTTGACGACGCGGCCGAGCATTTCCGGACCGGTCGGCACTTCGAGGATGCGGCCGGTGGTCTTGGCGGTGTCGCCTTCGCGAAGGTGCTCGTAGTCGCCGAGGACCACGGCGCCGACCGAGTCGCGCTCGAGGTTCAGCGCCAGCGCGAACGTCGCGTTCGGCAGCTCGATCATTTCGCCCTGCATCACGTCGGCGAGGCCGTGGATGCGCACGATGCCGTCGGACACCGAGGTCACGGTGCCTTCGTTGCGCGCTTCGGCAGCGAGCTTGACCTTCTCGATGCGGGTCTTGATCAGTTCGCTGATTTCGGACGGGTTGAGCTGCGAGGTAGCCATTTGTGTTTTCCCGATGTGCCGACGTTGCCGCCGGCGATTACAAAGTGATTAGTTGGACAGCGCGGCCTGGAGGCGACCGAGCTTGCCGCGCAGCGAACCGTCGATGACCACGTCGCCGGCGTCGATCACCGCACCGCCGATCAGCGCTTCGTCGATCGCGGTCTCGACTTCCACTTCGCGGCCGAAGCGCTTCTTCAGCGCGGCCTTGATGGTGTCGAGCTCGGCGGCCGGAAGCTGCGTCGCGGAGGTGACGCGTGCCTTGACGACGCGTTCGGCTTCGAAGCGCAGCTCGTCGAACATGCCGGCGATTTCCGGCAGCAGCGGCAGGCGGCGGTTGTCGGCGAGCAGGCCGACGAAACGCGCGAACGATTCGGCGTCGATCGACGATTCCGGCGGCGACAGCAGCGTCACCGCGTCGTTCGTCGTCAGCGCCGGGTTGCCGAGCAGCGCGGCGACCTGCGGATCGGCCGCGACGCGCGCGGCGAAGCCGAGCGCGTTCGACCAACCGGCGAGCGCACCGCCGTCGCGCGCGATCGAAAACGCGGCGCGGGCGTAGGGGCGGGCAAGGGTCAGGGCCTGGCTCATCGATGCGTCCTCAGAGCTGCGCGGCCAGGTCGTCGATCAGCGCCTTGTGGGCGTTGGCGTCGATCTCGCGCTTCAGCAGCTTTTCCGCGCCGGTGACGGCGAGCATGGACACCTGCTTGCGCAGGTCTTCCTTCGCACGGTTGGCGGCAGCGGTGATTTCCGCTTCGGCCAGCGCCTTCTGGCGGTTGGCTTCGGCGATGGCGTCGTTCTTGGCCTGGTCGATGATCTGGTTCGCGCGGGCGTGGGCCTGCTCGATGATCTCGTTGGCCTTCGAGCGCGCATCCTTGAGCGCGTCGTTGACCTTGTCCTGTGCCTGCGCGAGGTCCTTCTGGCTGCGATCGGCAGCGGCGAGGCCTTCAGCGATCTTCTGCTGACGTTCCTCGATCGCCTTGATCAGCGGCGGCCAGATGAACTTCACGGTGAACCAGACCAGAAGCGCAAACGAAAACATCTGGCCAAGCAAGGTGATATTCGGATTCATGTCATGCCCTGCGAATCTGAAGCGCCGCGGCCGGATGCCGCGACGCCGGTACCAACAACGCGCGAGCCGTCATGGCTCGCGCGAAAGCGCTGCTTAGGCGGCCTGGAGGGCGGCCAGCAGCGGGTTGGCGAACGCGAACATCATCGCCACGCCGACGCCGATCAGGAACGCCGCGTCGATCAGGCCGGCGAGCAGGAACATGCGGCCCTGGAGCATCGGGACGAGTTCCGGCTGGCGGGCGGCGGATTCGAGGAACTTCGAACCCATGATGCCGATGCCGAGGGCGGCGCCGAGCGCACCCAGGCCGACGATGATGCCGATGGCGACGGCGGTGAGGCCCTGGACGTTGGCGATGAATTCCATGGTGGATCTCCGGATGACTTAGCTAGTTAGTTGGAAAGGTGAAACGAAAACAGTTGGTACGTACCGCGAAAAAACTTAGTGATGCTCGTGCGCCATCGCGAGGTACACGACGGTCAGCACCATGAAGATGAAGGCCTGCAGCAGGATGATCAGGATGTGGAACACCGCCCACGCCCAGGTGAACGCGATGCCGAAGCCGAAGGTCCACCACGAGGCGAACAGGCCCGAGATCAGCATGAAGACCAGCTCGCCGGCGTACATGTTGCCGAACAGTCGCATGCCGAGGCTCACGGGCTTCGACAGGTACTCGACGAGATTGAGGAAGAGGTTCGGGATCGCGAGGAAGGCCTTGGCGATCGGGTTGTGCGCATGGAACGGCGCAGTGAACAGTTCCTTCGTGAAGCCCCAGCCGCCCTTCGCCTTGATCGAATAGAAGATGATCAGGAAGAACACGCTGATCGACATCGCGAACGTCGTGTTGAGGTCGGCGGTCGGCACCCAGCGCAGGTAGGTGTGGTGCGCGGTTTCGGCACCGGCGACGGCCTGCACGGTCGCGCTCGGAAGATCGAGCGGCAGCAGGTCCATGGCGTTCATGAAGAACACCCAGACGAAGATCGTGAGCGCGAGCGGCGCGATGAAGCGACGGTCGCCGTGGAAGGTGTCCTTGACCTGGCTGTCGACGAACTCGACGACCATTTCGACGAACGCCTGCGGCTTCGACGGCACGCCCGACGTCGCCTTGCGCGCCTGGCTCCACAGCAGGAAGCAACCGAGCAGGCCGACGGTCAACGCGACCAGCCATGAGTCGAGGTGGAAATCGTGACCGAGCACCTGGACCTTCCAATGGGTCAGGTGATGCACGATGTATTCGGTCAGGCCACCGCCGCTGGTTTCGCCGCTCTGTTCAGGACTCACGCCGCTTCCTCATGCCCAAAGTTTCGTCGCGATCAACAACGCGACGCCTGCTAGCAACACACCGGCCAATACCGCCACGGCCGGCAGGTGAAACACACCGATCGCCAGGAACATCCCGGTGATCACGACCACCCACTTCGCCGTCTGGCCGATCAGGAACCGGCCCAGCGCCATCCCGGCGCCCGCGACACCCCCACCGAAGGCGCTCCATGCGGCCACGAGGCCACCGAGCGTCATCGCACCACCGCCTGCCAGCGCACCGAGCGCGGCATCGCGGCCGGACAGCAGGCAAGCCAGCGCTGTCGCCAGCGTCACGACTGCCTGGAGGGCGGCCGTGCGCTGCGCCAGCCGCCGGCCCGCGGCGACGGTGTTCAGCACGCGCGAGGATCCGGGGGAAGTGGCAGAGGCTGCGAAACCAAAAGGGCTCCGCGAAGCCCCGAAAGTATAGAACGCGTCCCGCGGCCGGGCAACCGCCGGAAGCACCGGAAATCAGGCATTTAGCGGTGTGAACGAGGAGGGCGCGAAAAGTTTGGAACCTTTTCGGGGAACCCCGGTCAACAACCCCCGAGGCTGTCGCTACTTCCTCGTCGGTCCTCGCGGCAGGCTCACAGAAGCCCCGGCGTTTGGCGCGTCGGGGCTTCGCCTTTTGTGCGCGCCTACTTCTTCTTCGGCGCGTAGATGTCGGTCGCCGTGCCTTCGAACACTTCGGCGGCGAAGCCCACCGACTCGCTCAGCGTCGGATGCGGATGGATCGTCGCGCCGATGTCTTCGGCCTCCGCGCCCATCTCGATCGCGAGCGCGATCTCGCTGATGAGATCGCCCGCGTGCACGCCGACGATGCCGCCGCCGATCACGCGGTGCGTCGCTTCGTCGAACACGAGCTTGGTGAAACCTTCGGTGCGATCGATGCCGATCGCGCGACCGCTCGCGGCCCACGGGAACTTGCCGACGCCGACCTGCAAGCCCTTTTCCTTCGCTTCGCTCTCGGTGACGCCGACCCACGCGATTTCCGGATCGGTGTACGCCACCGACGGAATCACGCGCGCGACCCACTCGCGCTTCATGCCGCTGGCGACTTCCGCGGCCAGGCGTCCTTCGTGCGCGGCCTTGTGCGCGAGCATCGGATTCCCGATCAGGTCGCCGATCGCGAAGATGTGCGGCACGTTGGTGCGCATCTGCCGGTCGACGGGAATGAAGCCGCGCTCGGTGACGTTGACGCCGGCCTTCTGCGCATCGAGCTTGCCGCCGTTCGCGCTGCGGCCGACGGCGACGAGCACGCGATCGTAGGTCTTGCGCTCAGGGATGCTCGCGCCTTCGAAGCCGACGTCGATGCCGCCCTTCTTTGCTTCGCTCGACACGACCTTCGTCTTGAGATGCACGTTGACGCCCTGCTTCTTCAGGCGCGTCGCGAGCGGACGCACGAGATCGGCGTCGGCGCCAGGCATCAGCTGGTCGAGCAATTCGACGACGGTGACTTCGCTCCCGAGCGCGCGATACACATTCGCCATTTCCATGCCGATGATGCCGCCGCCGACGACGAGCAGCGTCTTCGGGATGTCGACGAGATCGAGCGCATCGGTCGAATCCATGATGCGCTTGTCCTTCCAGTCGAAGCTCGGCAACTTCACCGGCTGCGAGCCCGCGGCGATCACGCAGTAATCGAAGCGCAGCAACTGCGTGCCGCCCTCGCCCGCGATCTCCAGTTCGTTGGGCGACACGAACTTCGCCGTGCCCTGCACGAAGCGGGCCTTGCGCTGCTTCGCCATCGTCGCCAGGCCCTTGGTGAGCTGGCCGACGACCTTGTCCTTGTACGCGCGCAGCGCATCGAGCTCGATTTTCGGCTCACCGAACGTGATGCCGAAGGTTTTCGCGTGCGCGGCTTCGTCGACGACCGCGGCCGCGTGCAGCAGCGCCTTCGACGGAATGCAGCCGACGTTGAGGCACACGCCGCCGAGCGTCGAATAGCGTTCGACGATCACCGTGTCCATGCCGAGGTCCGCCGCGCGGAACGCGGCGTTGTAACCGCCGGGGCCCGAACCGATCACGACGATCGCGCATTCGATGTCGGCCTTGCGGCCGGTCGCTGCGGCGGGTGCGGGGCCGGTCGACGGGGTTGCGAGCGATGGCGTGACAGGCGTTGCGTGTTCGTGTGTTGCGGCCGCAGGTGCGGGCGCCGCTGCGGGCGTGGGCGTTGCAGCAGGCGCGGCCCTGGGGGCTTCCTTCGGTGCTTCCGCCTTCGGCGCTTCCGCCTTCGCCGGCGCTTCCGCCGCGCCTTCGGCTTCCACGATCGCAACGACGCTGCCTTCCGACAACTTGTCGCCGACCTTCACCTTCAACTCGACGATCTTGCCGGCCACCGGCGACGGCACCTCCATCGTCGCCTTGTCCGATTCGAGCGTAACCAGGCCCTGGTCCTGCTTCACCACCTCGCCGACCGCGACGAGCAATTCGATGACGGGGACATCGTCGTAACCGCCGATGTCGGGAACCTTCACTTCGGTGCGTGCCATGGGGCGTCCTCAGCGTGCGGGCGCGTCGACCTTCAGGCCGATGCGCGATGTATCAATGCCGTGTTCGGGCGAATAGTGCAGCCAGATCGTGCGCACCTTGGCGAGCAGCGCATTGCGCTTGACCGGCCCGGTGTAACGACTGTCTTCGGAGTTCGGGCGGTTGTCGCCCATCAGGTAGTACTCGTCGGGGCCGAGCGTGACGCTCTCGAAATCGCCGGGATAAGACACGCCATCGCGTACCGTCTGCCATGGCTCGTCGAGCGCCTTGCCGTCGATCGAAACGCGATGGTCGCGCGCGACGATCGATTCGCCCGGCAGGCCGACGACGCGCTTCTGCCAGCGTTGGTCGGGATGCGCCTTCGGAACGAAGATCACGATGTCGCCTCGGTGGATCTCGGCCATCGTGTTCGCACGGTAATCCGCGACGATGAAGTCGCCGAACGCGATCGTGGGCTCCATGCTCGTGGACGGAATTCGGTACGGCTCGGCGCCGAAGACGGCGCCGCGATTCGCGGCGAGGTAACCCGTGACCACGAGAGTCAGCGCACCCATCCAGAGATAGTGGTACCAGCGGTTATACCAACGCGGGGTGGCGCCTTCCGGCACGCGGCGCGCGAAGACGACCGCCGCGACGATCGCCGCGATCACCACCAGGATCGGCAACACCGAGAGGATCGGATAGGCGCCGGGCACGAAGGCGAGTCCCGTACGACCGGCGATCATCATGCTCATGGGTGGGGCCAGCGCGAACGCGATGCCCCAGCCGATGCGCTGCACGTAGGCGAACGCCACGGGCGCAACGAACCAGGCGCCGATGGCTGCCAGCAACGCGTTCCGCTTGCGCAGGCCGCCCGGCGTCGCGACCGCCTCGTTCACAGCATCGCCCGGCGCATGTCGCCGAGCAGTTGCGCAAGGTACGCGGTGAAGCGCGCGGCGGCGGCGCCGTCGATCACGCGGTGGTCGTAGCTCAGCGAAAGCGGCAGCACGAGGCGCGGCTTGAACTTTTCGCCGTTCCACACCGGCTTCATCGACGACTTCGACACGCCGAGGATCGCGACTTCCGGCGCGTTGACGATCGGCGTGAACGCCGTGCCGCCGATGCCGCCGAGCGAACTGATCGAGAAGCAGCCGCCGCTCATCTCGGCCGGCGTGAGCTTGCCTTCGCGCGCCTTCGCCGCGAGTTCCGCGGTTTCCTTCGCGACCTGGAACACGCCCTTCTTGTCGACGTCGCGCACGACCGGAACGACGAGGCCATTCGGCGTATCGGCGGCGAAGCCGATGTGGAAGTACTTCTTTAGCGTCAGGTTCTCGCCGCTCGCGTCGAGCGATGCATTGAAGGTCGGGTATTTCTGCAACGCGGCGACCGAGGCCTTCATGATGAAGGCGAGCATGGTGAGCTTCAGGCCCGCCTTCTCGTTTTCCTTGTTGAGCTGCACGCGCAACGCTTCGAGGTCGGTGATGTCGGCGTCGTCGAGTTGCGTGACGTGCGGGATCATCACCCAGTTGCGCGACAGGTTCGCGCCCGCGATCTTCTGGATGCGCGTGAGCGGCTTGGTTTCGACTTCGCCGAACTTGGAGAAGTCGACGTGCGGCCACGGCAACACGTTGAAACCACCGCCCGCACCGGCGGGTGCGCCTGCGGCAGGTACGCCGCCGGCGAGTGCGCTCTTCACGAACTTCTGCACGTCCTGCTTTTCGATGCGGCCCTTCGGACCGCCGCCCTGCACCTGCGCCAGGTCCACGCCGAGTTCGCGCGCGAACAACCGCACCGCGGGACTCGCGTAAGGCACCTTGCCGGGCATCAGGCCTTCGGCATCGAACGCAACCGGCGGCGAACGCGGCGGCAACGCTTCGGCATCGACGCCGGGCTTGTCGTCGAGCGCCCGCGCAGACGACGCGGCGATGCTCTGCTGCGCGATGTTGTCGGGCTGCTTCGATGCGGCGACGGGTTCGACCTTCTCGCCGGTTTCGGCGGTCGGCTTCGTCGGCGGCGGCGTGGGCGCAGTCGCGGGTGCCGCGGCAGGCGCAGGCTTCGCATCGGTCGGCTTCGCATCGCCGCCCGCATCGCCTTCGGCTTCGATCAACGCAACGACGCTGCCTTCCGACAACTTGTCGCCGACCTTCACCTTCAACTCGCGCACGACGCCTGCGAACGGCGCGGGCACTTCCATCGTCGCCTTGTCCGACTCGAGCGTGACCAGGCCCTGGTCCGCCTTCACGGTGTCGCCGACCTTCACCAGCAATTCGATCACCGGCACATCGTCGTATCCGCCGATGTCGGGGACTTTCGCTTCCTGGGGTGCGGCCATGGGACGACTTCCGTGGGAGGTTGGCCGTCTATTGTGGCCGTCGCGCGACGGTGCGCCAACCACGGTGCGCTGGATGCGAAAAAAAAAGCCCGCGGGGGGAGTCGCGGGCGTGGGGGAAGCGCCGGTGCTCTGGGCCGGCGCTACATGGCGGTGCGGCGCTTCTGCGCTAGTCGCGGATGACGACGCCTTCGCCGTCTTCGCGGATCGTCACCTTGGTGTCCAGCAGGTCGAGGCGGCTGCCGTCGGGCATGCGGAACTCCAGCGAATCGTCGATGGCGTCCAGCGCCTCCATCTTGCGGCAGAGCGCTTCGGCGCTCTTTTCCAGCTGTTTCGCGCGCGGTTCGACGCGGCGCTCGATTTCCTTGTCGAGGTTGTCCATGCGTTCCAGGCGCGCCTGGTCGCCGCTCAGCGCCGCGCTCACCGCGCCGCCGACGATGTCGCCGATGACGAGCGGGATGACTTCGGTGATCGCGCCGGCGATGCTGCTGCCGAGTTCGTTTCCGCTGAAACGATTCGCGGAGATGGCGTGCTGCAGGTTGCGGTCGATCTTCGCGCGCGCCTTGTCGAGGTCGGCGCGGGTGTCCTTCGGGTTCGAACTCAGCCCTGCGGCCACTTCACCGAGCGCGGTGAAGGCGATGTCCGCCGCGTCGCGGCCGATCTGCTGGGCCAGCGGCATGGTCGCGCGCGCCTGCTTCTCGTATTCGGCGATGCGGCGGCTGTCGGCGGCGCTGAGCTTCACCCATTCGTCGTCGACGAACAGGCGGCCGTCGCGCATGACGATGGCCTTGGGCGCCTGGGTGCCGTGGGAGCGGGTCAGGATCACCGACTTATCGTTGATGGTCAGGTCGAAATCGCTGTCGACGTCGCATTCGATGTCCTTGGCGACGGCGGCGCCGCAGGCCAGCAACAACGACATCCCCACCGTGATGTGAAACGCAAGCTTCGTGCCACGCATTCGTCGGTTCCTCCGTGCTTGCAATGGATCATGCAACCCGCGTGCCGAAAGGGCACGTGCCGGTAGCGGGCATGACTGACGTCATGGTGTCGCATAGGACTGCAACCCTTTGCAGGGAGAGCGCATCTTCCATTACGTGGCCGCCCCCAGCCACGGTGCGAGGTCCCGTCATGTATTCCGTACAACATGTCCTGTGGCGCGGCGCGATGGCGCTCAGCCTGGTGGTCGTCGGCGGTGTCGGTGCCAACGTGTCGAACCCGTCGGTCGACGTGCAGCACGATGAGACGGCGTGCCGCGAAGAAGCGGCCTACGTCTTCAACATGGTCGAAGGTTCGGTGAAGCCCGAGATCGCGATCATGCAGTCGAAGGCGGCGAAGGTCGAAAAGTTGCAAGTCTTCGATGTCGTCGTCGTCAAGGGCATCCCGCCGATGCCCGACGAAGCGTGAATCCTGTGTCGCGCCGCGCGATGCGCGGCGCACGTTGCTGAACGACTGCGTCATCCAGATCGTCTCGCGGTGAAAAACCGCCATTGAAATCGCGGCGCGCGCACGCCGCACCCGTCGTGGTTCATCCGGCGCCTCACACGATGGCGCCGCCCCTTCTCCCCGGGGCACACAACCACAACGAGGAGATGCAACATGCGCAAGTCTTTCCGAGCCCTCGCCATCCTTGCCGCGATCGCCGCCACGCCGATTGCGTTCGCGCAGGATGCCAACACTGATGCATCGACCACGCCGAAGCGCTTCAGCTTCGTCGGCGGTTACGCGCACATGGTGCCGAAGTCGAACGCGGGCAGCCTCGCGGGCCAGGACGCCGACCTCGATGGCAGCGGCGCGCCGACGCTGAGCGGCGCGTGGCATTTCGACGAGCATTGGGCGGTCGAACTGTGGGGCGCCGCCGACAAGTTCGAGTCCGACGTCAATCTCGCCAACGGCGCGCGCGGCAAGTTCAAGCAGCAGCCCGTCGCGGTGAGCGGCCAGTACCACTTCGGCCAGGCCTCGCAGCCGATCCGCCCCTTCGTGGGCCTGGGTTACTACGAGTCGAACATCGACCAGGAGCACTTCGATCCGACGGTCGCGGGCGACAACCACGTCGGCCTCGATACGCCGAAGGGTCCGATCGCCACGGTCGGCGCCGACTTCAACATCACCGATCGCTGGTTCGCGCGCGCCGATGCGCGTTATTTGAAGGGCGATACCGAAGCGGAGGTCGGCGGCGTGCCGGCGGGTGAGTTGCAGGTGGATCCGTGGGTGGTGGGTGTTGGCGTGGGGGCGCGCTTTTAACTGAAGCGGGGAAACGGGAAACAAAGAGCGGGAAACGGGAGAGAGGGATTCGCTTCGGCTTGGGGTACCACCAGCCGAAGTGGAACCCAACCTCCCGTTTCCCGAGTTTCCCGTTTCCCGCTTCCCGCTGTTGCGTTACGGATGCTCCGCCTCCGCGTGCACCTTCTCGCGCTTCAACAGATACAGCCCGCTCGCGACGATGATCGCCGCGCCGATCCACGTGACGTTGTCCGGCAGCACGCCCCAGATCGCGAGGTCTAGGCACACGCCCCAGACGAGCGCGGTGTATTCGAGCGGCGCGATCAACGACGCTTCGCCGATCTTGAAGGCGAGCGTGATCGCGTACTGGCCGAGCGCGCCGGCGACGCCGAGGGCGGCGATCAGCCACCAGTGTTCGCGTTGCACGGGCACCCACTCGTGCGCCGAGAGCGCGCCCGCGCCGATCGCCATCAATGCGAGCAGCCACACCATCATCGCCTGCACCGAATCGGTCTTCGCCAGGAGGCGCACGGTGATCGCGGAGATCGCGTAGGCCAAGGCGGCGACCAGCACCATCAGGCCCGCCATGCTCAGCACGCCTTCGCCGGTCGGGCGCAACACGACGAGCACGCCGACCAGGCCGATGCCGATCGCGGTCCAGCGTCGCGGCCCGACTTTCTCGCCGAGGAACGGCACCGACAGCGCGGTGATCATCAGCGGCGCGACGAAGAAGATCGAATACGTCGTCGACAGCGGCAGCGATTTCAGCGCGTAGATGAAGCTCGCCATCATCGCGATGCCGAGCACGCCGCGCAGCAAGTGCAGCGACCAGCGCACGCGCAACAGCGGCATCACGCCCGCGGTCGCGATCGCCCACGTGAGCACGAGCGGCAGCGAACTCAGGCCGCGCAGCGTCGCCACCTGCATCGGTGGATAGTGGCCCGACAGCATCTTGAGCAACGTATCCATCACCGCGAACAACGCGACAGCGGTGAGCATCAACAGGATCGCGCGCGTGCGACGGCGGCTGTCCATGTGGGGGGTGGCCAGTTCCATCCGCGCAGCTTGGGGCATCGCCGCGTCGTGCGCCACCCTGCACGCGTTCGCGACGCCACGCGCGGCAGCCTGCAGGCATGCCCGAAGGCCCGTCCATCGTCATCCTGCGCGAAGCCGCGGAAGGTTTCATCGGCAAACGCGTGTTGCGTGCGACCGGCAACACGCAGGTGATCGAACCCGACCGCATGGTCGGCCGCACCGTGCGCGACGTGCGCAGTTGGGGCAAGCATTTCCTCGTCGAGTTCGACGACTTCACCCTGCGCGTGCATTTCATGCTGTTCGGCAGCTACGCGATCGATGCGCGCAAGGAAAATCGCAAGGCGCGCCTGTCGCTCGGGTTCGCGCGCGGGCGCGAGCTCAACTTCTACGCCTGCTCGGTGAAGTACATCGAAGGCGACCTCGACGAGGTCTACGACTGGAGCGCGGACGTGATGTCGCCCGAGTGGAATCCGCGGACGGCACGCAAGAAGCTCGTCACCCACCCCGACATGCTCGCCGCCGACGCGCTGCTGCACCAGGACATCTTCGCGGGCAGCGGCAACATCATCAAGAACGAAGTGCTGCACCGCATCCGCGTGCATCCGGAGAGCGAGATCGGCGCCCTGCCCTCGCGCAAGCTCGGCGAGATGATCCGCGAAGCGCGCGACTACAGCTTCGACTTCTACGAATGGAAGAAGCAGTTCGCACTGCGCAAGCACTGGCAGGTGCACGCGAAGCAGTACTGCCCGCGCGACGGTTCCCGGCTGAGTTTCCGCAAGCACCTCGGTCGCGCAGCGCGGCGCGCGTTCTGGTGCGATACGTGCCAGCGGCTTTACTTGTAACCTTGCGCGATGGAAGACGACACCCACGACGCGGCCGGTGCGGCCGACTTCATCGCCGACACCCGCCGCTGGCTCGAACGCGCCGTCATCGGCCTCAACCTGTGTCCGTTCGCGAAGGCGGTGCACGCGAAGGGACAGGTGCGCTGGGTGCTGAGCGACGCCACCGAGCCCGCGGACTTGCTGGAGCAGCTGGGCGAGGAACTCGCGTTCCTTCGCGATGCTTCGCCCGACGAGGTCGACACGACGCTGATCGTGCATCCGCACGTGTTGCAGGACTTCATCGACTACAACGATTTCCTCGGCGACGCCGACGGCCTCGTGGAAGCGATGGAACTCGACGGCGTGTTGCAGGTGGCGAGCTTCCACCCGGAATACCAGTTCGCCGGCAGCGACCCGGACGACATCGCGAACTACACGAACCGGTCGCCGTATCCGACGCTGCACCTGCTGCGCGAGGACAGCGTGTCGCGCGCGGTGGATGCATTCCCGGATTCGGAGGTCATCGTCGAGCGGAACGTGGAGACGTTGCAGCAGCTCGGCCACGAAGGGTGGCGCAAGCTGCTCGATTGAACGTCAAACGCCCAGTCGCGCCCGATCTTCGTCGCCCAGCGCCCGCCACTCGCCCGGCGCTAGATCGTCCAGCGACAACCCGCCGATCGCGCTGCGATGCAACGCCTCCACGTGGTTGCCGACTGCAGCGAACATCCGCCGCACCTGGTGGTAGCGCCCTTCGGTGAGCACGAGGCTCGCGTTGCGAGGGTCGCGCACTTCCAGCGTCGCGGGTTTCAGCGGCGTCTGTTCGGATTCGAGCATCAGCGTGCCGCTGGCGAACACGTCGCCTTCGTCGCCGCGCAGGTCTTGTGCGAGCGTCGCGTCGTAACGCTTCGAGAGTTGCGCCTTCGGCGACACGATGCGATGCAGGAGCCCGCCGTCGTCGGTCAGCAGCAGCAGGCCGCTGGTGTCGCGATCCAGTCGCCCGACGGTCGACAGCAACGGCGACCGCAAGCGGAAGCGCGGCGGCAGCAGGTCATAGACGATGCGACCCGAATCCTTCGTCGAACACGTGTAGCCCACGGGCTTGTTCAACATCAATAGCAGGCCCTGCGGCGGATCGAGCGGCTCGCCGTCGACGCGGATCGCATCGTGTTCGACCTGGTCGTCGGCGTAGAGCACGTCGCCGGCGGCGTCGGTGATGCGCCCCTCGCGGAACATCCACTGGACTTCCTTGCGACTGCCATAGCCGAGGTTCGCGATGTGCTTGACGAGTTTCATGCGCGCACCGCCTCGACGACCTTGAAGCCGCTCGCGGCGGCGAGCGTGCGCACCTGCGCGAAGCGACCGCCGAGTTCGGCTTCGTAAGGAAGATGACGATTGGCGACCATCACGAGGCGGCCGCGCGGGCGCAGCGCTTCGGCCGCGACGGCGATGAAGCGTCGGCCGATGTCGGGCCGATCGGCGCGCGCCTGCGCGTGGAACGGGGGATTCATCACGATGAAATCGTACTGTCGCGTAAGGCCGCCGGTGACGTCGTGCCAATGGAAGCCGGCGTTCGCGTGCGTCGCGAGGTTCTCGCGCGCAAGCTGCAGCGCGCGCAGTTCCGCTTCGTAGAGATCGAGCGTGCGCACCTGCGCGCAACGCGCGAGCACGTCGCGTGCGAGCACGCCGGTGCCCGCGCCGAGATCGGCGCCCTCCCCCGCGAGGTCCGCCGGCAAATGCTGGAGCAGCAACGCGGACGCGACATCGACGCGATCCCACGCGAACACGCCGGGCCGGCTCATCCACGTTCCGTCGCCCACGCGTCGCGGCGCATCGAGCACGCGCCAATGCGCGAGCAGGTCCGCGTCGACCTCGCGCGCGCCGGTCCAGAACACGCGGCAATGTTGCTTCGACAACACGCTGACGGGGCCCGCGAGCTTCGCCAGGTCCGATTGCCCGGTCTTCGCGCCTTCATCGTTGGGCATGCACGCGACCACCACGCCGGCGTCCCCCGCCTGTACGAGCGCGCGCGCGAACAACGCCCGCGCTTCGTCGCGCTGCCGCGGCGGCAGCACGAGCACGAGTGGGTACGTGCCTCCGACGCCGTCGCCATGCACGGGCAGGCCCGAGCGCGCGAGCGCATCGAACGCGGGCTTGAAGCCCTGCTCGCACACGAGCCTCGGATAGGCGCGCGCATGCAGCGGCCAGCCGTCGCGCGCGCGCAGGAACAACGCGCCGCCCGCGCTCGGCCACGCGAGCGCGCCCGTGTCGAACGGATGGAACAGGACTTCGAGCGCGGCGTCGGTGTCGCGCGATCCGGTGGGGTTTCGCATCCGCGCAGTTTACGCGGCGTGCGCGGCAGACTCCCGGCGGCGGCGCAATTGCTCGGTGAGCCAGCTCGCGCCGACGCACGCGGCGAGCGCGAGCGCCCAGTTCACGGCGACGTTCGAATCCAGGTGCAGCAGCTCGAGGGTCGGTGCGAGCCAGGCGCGGCCGTACATCGCGGCGACCACCGCGCTGCCGAGGCCGAGCAGGCCGAGCAGGCCGCGCATCAGGTTGAATTCGAAGCCCTTGTCCGCCGGCGGCTCCGCGATCACCGGCGCCGTCGCGTTCGCCTCGGCCTGGCGTGCGACCTGCGCGGCGAAGTCCGGCGGCAACAGGTCCGGCAGCGGTTCGCGCAGCGCGTCGGCGACCCGGCGATAGCGCATCGCCATCGGATCGGTGGACGCCGTGCCTTCGCGCGCCTCGCGCATCGCGCGTTCCTGCGCCTGCCATTCGCGCTCGTCGATGGCGCGGTCGTTGACGTGGTCGTTGTTCTTGTTCATGCGGCGACTCCCATCCGTGCTTCCAGCACCTGGCGGAGGCGCTGGCGACTGCGGAACAGATGACTCTTGATGGTGCCCTCGGCGAGACCGGTCATGGTGGCGATCTCGCCGATCGGCAACTCGTCCAGGTGATACAGCGTGAGCAGCGTGCGCTGCATCGGCGGCAGTGTTTCGATCGCTTCGTGCAGGCAGCGTGCGGATTCGGCGTCGACGGCCGCGCCTTCGAGGTCGAAGTGGTCGCCGACGTTTTCCAGCAACGCCTGGTGCTCGTCGGCGTCGGCGGCTTCCTGCAACGGGATGCGCTTGCGCTCCAAATGGCGCTTGGCGACGGAATAGGCGACCTGGCCGATCCATCCCTGCAGCGAGCTGTCGCCGCGGTACTGGTGCAGGTAGCGATGCACGCGCAGGAAGGTGTCCTGGCACAGCTCGCGGGTGTCGTCGGGCTGGCGGACCATGCGATTGATGATGTGGAAGCACAGGCCCTGGTACTGCTTCACCAAACGCTCGAACGACCCGGGCGCGCCCGCGAGCACGGCGGCCACGAGCGCGCGGTCGGCCTCGCGGTCGACCTCGCGTCCCGGCCCTTCGGCGGGGACGTTCTCGGCAGGTGGTGCGTTGCGTTCCAGCGGGCGGCCTCCATCCATGTCGATTCCTGATACGCCCGGGGCGCCATCGGTTGCAACCGTGGGGGACCGACCGTTCGTCGCCTTGTCCTCCACCGACCCTGCAACCGCCTGCCCCCCACCCGTATCCCCTGCTCCGTCACCCCAATGCCACCGCCACACCGCAACCGACCGGAGCATCCCATGGACTACGCATACCTCATCCCCATCACCATGTTCATCAGCATCGCCTACGTCATCAAGGTCGTGGTCGATGCACGCACCCGCCGCCACCTGATCGGCGCGAACGGCTCCGATGAAATGGTCCGCTCGATCATGGCCGGGGAAGACCTGCGCCAGAAGCACAGTTCGCTGCGCTGGGGCGTCATCCTGGTGTCGATCGCGGTCGGCTTCGGCCTCATCGAAGCGGGCGGCTGGCAGGAGATCACCCCGGGCGTGGTCGCGGTGCTCGCCGGCGCGACGGGCCTGGGCAACCTCGCCTACTACTTCCTGTCGCGTCGCATCGGTGCGATTGCCTGATCCATACGCATTGCGCACGCGATCGTGCGAACCGGCGTTAGCGCTCCGCTAACGCCGGTTTGATGCGTTTTCCACAGCCGCCGTCCGAACATGCGTGCAAACCTCAGCGGGAGCACGTGCATGCGAGCCCTTTTCGTCGGTGGCGCGGTGGATAACAGCGAACTGGACCTCGACGCGAAGTCGCCGCCGATGCACTACCCCGAGAACGGCGGCGGCGGACGCCCACGCTACAACCTGCATCACGTCGGCCACCGCGATGGTGGCGAGATCGCATACGCCGTGTACGCCGCGCCGGACCTTGCGGACGATGAAGTGGAACGCGTGGCGAGCGAACGGGATTACGCGCGCAGGTTCGAGGCGACGAAACAGGCCGCGGCGCGCTGACTGCGCGCGCCGTTGCTTTCACCGGTCACGGCGCTTCAACGGATCACGGCGAGACGCGCCACACGGCATTGCCGACATCGTCGGCGACCAGCAGCGCACCATCCTTCGCCATCGCGACGCCCACCGGGCGCCCGCGCGCGTTGCCTTCCGCATCAAGGAAACCGGTGAGCACATCCTGTTGCTCGCCCTGCGGCTTGCCGTTCGCGAACGGCACGTACACGACCTTGTAGCCGCTCTGCGGATCGCGATTCCACGACCCGTGCAGGCCGACGAAGGCACCGTCGCGCCACGCCTTCGGCATCTTGTCGCCCGACGAGAACGCGAGTCCCAGCGATGCGACGTGCGGACCGAGCGCGTAGTCGGGGGCGATCGCCTTCGCGACCATGTCGGGGCGTTCGGGTTTGACACGCGTGTCGACGTGCGCGCCGTAGTAGCTCCACGGCCAGCCGTAGAACGCGCCTTCCTTCACCGACGTCAGGTAGTCGGGCACGAGGTCGTTGCCGAGTTCGTCGCGTTCGTTGACGACGGCGTACAGCGTCCCGCCCGGCCCCCACGCGATGCCGACGGGATTGCGCAGGCCGCTCGCGTACACGCGCGAAGCGCCCGTCTTCGCATCGACCGCGAGGATCGCCGCGCGATTCTCTTCGATGTCCAGGCCGTTCTCGCCGACGTTGCTGTTGGAACCGACGCCGACGTAGAACGTCCCGCCGTCCTTCGACGCGAGCAGGCTCTTCGTCCAGTGATGATTGCGCGGTGCGCCCGGCAGGTCCGCGAGTTTTTCAGGCGCGGCCGCGATCTGCGTGTCGCCTTCCTTGTAGGGCACCGACACGATCGCATCGGCGTTGGCGACATACAGGCGATCGCCGACGAGCGACATGCCGAACGGTGAGAACAGGTTGGACAGCAGCACCGACTTGGTTTCCGCCACGCCGTCGCCGTCCTTGTCGCGCAGCAGCGTGATGCGATTCGGGCTCGGCACCGACGCGCCGGCCTTCTCGAACGCCGACTTCATGAACGCCGCGCGGATCGGATTCGCGGGCTTGTCTTCGGTCGGCGGGCGATTGGTTTCGGCGACGAGCACGTCGCCGTTCGGCAACACGTACAACCAGCGCGGATGTTCCAGGCCGGTCGCGAACGCCTTCACCTGCACGCCTGCCGCGGGCACCGGCGTTTCGCCGGATTTCCATCCGGTCGCGGGCGCGATCTTCACCGTCGGCAACAACGCCTTGTCGGGTTCGGGCAACGGGGGCGCCGGGCCGCTCACCGTTTCCGGTGCGAGCTCCGACTTCTGTGCGCATCCTGCAGCCAGGATCACGATCAATAGCAACGGCACTCGCATACGTTCACCTCCATGCGAAGGAATGCTCGGCCATGGGAGCGTGCGACGCGCGGCGTGAGGGCGATGCGTACAGGCTCAGCGCCAGCGCCACTCGACCCCGACCGTGAAGCCGCGATCGGGCGCAGGCTCGTAGTAGCGCCGATTCGATTCATTGACGATCACTGAACCGGCGTACGTGCGATCGCCCAGGTTGTCGATGGCGAGGAACACGCGACCGTCGCCGTCGCCCGCCACGAATCCGTACCCCGCGCTCGCGCCGAATACCGCGTACGCCGCTGCGCGCTCGTCGCCGAAGTTGTTGACGGGCACGGCGCCGACATAGAGGCCTTCGATGCGCGCATGCCACCCGATGTCGCCGCCCCAGCGCAACGCCGCCTGCGCCGCGGTGCGCGGAATGCCGGGAATGCGCGTACCCGCGGGCACCGGCACGCTCGGGCTCGTGCACGGCACGCCCGCGCACGCGAGGAAGCCGTCGGTGAAGTGCGCATCGAGCCACGTCAACGCGAACTCTGCCTCCCACGCATCGCCCAACGGAACAGCGCCGGAAAGTTCGAGGCCGGTGCGTTGCGCGTGCCCTGCGTTCTGGAACGTCGTGCGTCCGCCCGCGCTCGTGCCGACGGTGAGTTCGTCGTCGGTCTGTGCGCGGAAGAGCGCGAGTTCGGTGCGCAATCCGCCGCGCGAGACCTTCATGCCCGCTTCCGCGCTGCGCGTCGTCGCGGCATTCAACGCGAAGTTGAGACCGCTGCCGCCGTCGCTGCGGTACTGCAATTCGTTGAACGTGGGCGTCTCGAAGCCTTCGCCGTACGCGGCGTAGAACGACACCGCGTCGTTCGCGCGCCAGTTCGCGCCGAGCACCGGTGAGGTCGCCGAGTAGTCGAGGCGCCCGCTGTCGTCGGGATTGTCCGCGGTGATGTAGTGGTCGTCGGAGCGGAAGCGCACGCGGCTGTGGCGCACGCCGGCGCTGAACGACCACGCGTCATTCGCGCGCCATGTCGCCTGCAGGAAGGGATCGAAGGCATCGACGCGATCGGTCTGGTCGGCGCGCAACGCGCCGCGCACGCCGAGCCTGTCGCCGACGAAATTCTCGTAGCCGCGGCGATCCTGGCGCTGGCGGTCCCAGGCGATGCCGGCGACCCACTGCAACGGGGCCTCGCGCGACGTCCAGCGCACGTCGATGCCCGAGTACGGCGCGCCGAGGTCGATCACGCCGCCGCCGCTCAACGGATTGCGTTGCGTGCCGACCGGAATGGCGAGGAATTGTTCGACGTCGCGCCGCCCCGCGTACGCCATCGCGCGCAGCGTGCCGATGCGTGCGTCGTGCTCAACGACCGCGCCGAGCTGGCGCTGGTCGACCGACTTGCGCGTGTCGAACAGCAGCGAGGTCGGCGCCGCCTGCGCCGGATCGCGTGCGAACTGATCGCGGTCGAGGCCGCCGGGGTCCTGCGCATTCGGCGCGGCGAGCGCATCGACGACGAGCGTCGCCCGCGTCGCGCCCGCGTCGAACGCGAGCTTCCCGTGCAGCGTGTTGCGCTCGGCCGCGGAGTGTTCGCGAAAGCCATCGGTCGCGAAATGTTGCGCACCCGCGAGCCACCCCAATGCATCGCCACGATCGTTGGCTTCGAACGACACGCGCCGCGCCGCATCCGACCCGTACGCCGCCGTCGCCCGCATCGATCCAGGCGACGCGGGATCGTCGGTGAACACCTGGATCACGCCGCCCGACGCATTGCCGTACGACACCGAGAACGGTCCGCGCAGTATCTCTATCCGACGCGCGAAGGCGAGCGGCATGTGCGATACCTGCCCCTGCCCGTCCGGCATCGTCGCGGGCACGCCGTCGAGATACAGGCGCACGCCGCGAATGCCGAAGCTCGCGCGCGTGCCGAAGCCGCGGATCGAGATCTGTTCGTCCTGCGCGTAGTTGCGCCGATCGCGCGCGAGCAGGCCGGGCACGGTGGTGAGTCGTTCGGACAAGGCCGCGCCGAGCGTGTCGACACGGCCGTCGTCGCGTTCGATGACGCTGACCGATGCCGGCACGTCGCGCGCGGTTTCGGGCAGGCGCGTCGCGGTGACCTGCACGCGATCGAGTTCGACCGGCGCCGCGGCAGGCGCGGTCGTCTGCGCGAACGCCGCGGCGGGGAGCAGCGCGCAAAGAGGAAGGCATCGCATGGACACGCATGGTGCCATCGCGACGTGAGGGTCAGGCGAGTGCGGACTCCTTCGCCTGCAGGCCACGCGCGGCATCGCCGGACAACACGGCCGCGGTCGGGGCGGCCTGGCCGATCAGGTAGCCCTGCGCGTAACGCACGCCCATCTGCCGCAGGCGTTCGAGTTGCTCGACGGTCTCGACGCCTTCCATCACCACGTGCGCGCCGATGCCGTGCGCCATCGCGACGATCGCCTGCACGATCGCCATCGCGCGCTCGGAGTCGAACATGTGGCGCGCGAACGCCTGGTCCACCTTCACGAACTCGAAGTCGAGCTTGTGCAGGTGCGTGAGGTTGGAATACCCGGTGCCGAAATCGTCGAGCGCGAACGGAATGCCGTGCGCGCGGCAATGCTGCATGACCGCCGCGACCGGCGCGTAGTCGAGCATGCGGCTCTCGGTGACTTCGAGCTTGAGCGTACCCGCGGGCAACTTCGCCTGTTCGATGCGCTGCACGATCTGGCGCGCCATGCCCGGCTCGACGAGTTGTCGCGCCGACAGGTTGACCGCGATGCTCGGCAACGGCGCCACGCCGGCGTCGCGCAGCGCGACCAGCACTTCGATCACGCGGTCGAGCACGTACTCGCCCACGGGCACGATCAGCGAGGTCTCTTCGGCGAGCTTGATGAACTCCGCCGGCGACACCGCGCCACGATCCGGCAACTGCCAGCGCACGAGCGCTTCGTACCCGCGCACCGCGCCTTCGGCGATGTCGTAGATCGGCTGGTAGCGCACTTCGAGCGTCTTCGTGGCGAGCGCGTCGCGCAGGCGCGCTTCGAGGCGGATCTTGTCCAGGCCGGCGCGTTCTTCCTTCGATTCGACCGCCATGTCTTCGGCGGGCAGCTGCACTTCCTGCGGCATCGCGGCGATGATGGCGCGCGTGCGGCGCAACAGGCTCAGCACCAGCGTGCGCACGATCGCGTCGCCGCCTTCGAGGCGTTCGAGGAACTGGTCGTGGTCGATCGCGAGCAGTTGCGTGTCGCCGCGCGCGGTCGCGGTGGCGCTGCGCGGCTGGCCGTCGAGCATGCCCAGTTCGCCGATCAACTCGCCCGGGCCCAGCGTGCCGTGGTGCACGCTGCGGCGGCCTTGTTCGGAAGTCAGTTCGATGCCGCCGCGCTCGATCAGCCACGCGCAGTCGGATGGATCTCCCTGGCGATAGAGCACTTCGCCGGAGAACAGCTCACGGATCACGGTCCCCATGTCGTCTCCCCCTGAAAGACACGACGGAATCTGGTTCGAATCAGGTTACGGGAAGCGGCGGCGAGACCGGCCGCGCAGACCGGAGACGCAACGAAAAAGGGCGGCCCGTGGGCCGCCCTCCATGCATCCGGTGTTTCGACGCGCTTACTTGATGCGCGCGGTCGTGCCGACCTGGATGACGATCTGCTTCGGCTTGTCCTTCGAACCGTCGGCGTGCGTGACTTCGACGATGTAGGTGCCGGTCGGCAGGCGACGGATCGAGTACTTGCCCGCGTCTTCGACCGTGATTTCGCGGTGGAAGCCGGTGCTCGTCGAGGTGACGGCGATCTTGTCGCCGGCGAGGGCTTCGCCCTGGAGGTTGCCGGAAGCCTGCTGGGCGCTCGCATTGACGGCGAACAGCGAGGCGGCGGTGGCGAGGGCGATGGCGAAACGCTTCATGATCGGTGGGGTCTCCCTGTAAGTGGGCGCAATTTTCACGCGCCGACAACACGGCTGCTTGTGCCGAAGGTCATCCGGATTTGCTTGGCGTTCATTGAAACGCGATGAAAACGCGGGGTTACGCGAAAGGCACTTGCGCGAACGTGCGTCCGGATGGCACCGCATCCGGGCCGAAGCGATGTTCGGCGAACACGATGCCCGCCTCGTCGACGAGCACCACCGTGCTGCAGCGCGTGCCGTAACGCGGGCCGCGCACGAACGGCGGCGACAGCAGGCGTTCCATGTCCAGGCCCACGCCGGTGTCGGGCAACCGTGCGTCGGGCGCGGGCGTGGTGTCGGCGAGTGCGTCGAACAACGGCGCGAGCATCGTTTCCTCGATCGCATCGTGGCCCTGCGATGTGGAGAGCCACGCTTCGAGTGCGCGCGTGGCGTGCCCGCTCTTCGGCCATGGCGCGTCGAAGGCGCCGTTCGACATCGCGTGGACGCCGTCGCTCACGTCGCGTGCGTCGTATTGCGGATGGTTGGTGGCGAAGCGCAGCGCATCGCCATCCCAACACAACAGGTTGAAGCGGCCGAACTCCGGCGCGGTGCGTGCGAGCGATGCCACGTAGTCGCCTGCGCGTGCGTCGCCCGTCGCGAAGTCGCGCACGAGCGAACCGCGCGAGAGCGGCGCGGTTTCGGGATGCAATCCGGCGCGCACGTTGGTCACCGCGACAAACCGCCGCTGCGCCGACGCGAGCAACCAGCTACCGCCCGCTTCGAGGTCGCGGCCGCCGAACACCGACGGAAAGTCCGGGTCCTGCGCCGCGGCCGCCGTGGGTCGCGCGTGCGATTCATCGCGGTTGGCGATCACCGCGAGCTTCCAGCGCGGATGCGCGTGCCAACCGACCGCGATCAGGCACATCAGGCTTCCGCCTCCAGTTCGCGCAGGCGTTCCTGCTGTTGCAGCTTCCACATCTGCGCGTAATGGCCCTGGCGCGCGATGAGTTCGCCATGCCGTCCGCGTTCGATGATGCGGCCGGCATCCATCACCAGGATCTCGTCGGCATTCATCACCGTCGACAGGCGATGCGCGATGGTGAGCGTCGTGCGGCCCAGCGCGATGCGGTCGAGTTCGGACTGGATCGCCTGCTCCGAACGCGAATCGAGCGCGGAGGTCGCCTCGTCGAAGATCAGGATCGCCGGGTTCTTCAGCAGCGCGCGCGCAATCGCCACGCGTTGCTTCTCGCCGCCCGACAGCTTGAGGCCGCGCTCGCCGACTTCGGTGTCGTAACCGTCCGGCAGGCCGGCGATCAGGTCGTGGATGTGCGCCGCGCGTGCCGCGTGTTCGACTTCTTCGCGGGTCGCTCCCGGGCGGCCATACTCGATGTTGTAGTAGATGGTGTCGTTGAACAGCACCGTATCCTGCGGAACGATCGCGATCGTCGCGCGCACCGAATGCTGCGTGTAGTCGCGCACGTCGTGCGCGGTGCCGGCGGCGTCGGTGATCGTGATGCGGCCGGCATCCACGTCGTAGAAGCGATACAGCAGGCGCGCGAGCGTGGACTTGCCCGAGCCCGAATGTCCGACCACCGCAACCGTCGCCCCCGGCGGAATGGTGAAGTCGACATCGCGCAGGATCTGCCGCCGCACGTCGTACGCGAAGCGCACGCCTTCGAAGCGCACCTCCGGCTGCGTCGCATGCAACGGCGTCGCGCCCGCGCGGTCCTGCACGTCCTGGCGTTCGTCGAGCAGGCCGAACAGGCGTTCGAGGTTGGTCATCGCCTGCTTCACTTCGCGGTACATCATGCCGAGCATGTTCAGCGGCGCGGACAACTGCAGCAGGTAGGCGTTGACCAGCACGAGGTCGCCGACCGTCATCTCGCCGGCGACGACGCCCGCGGCCGCGCGCCACATCATTGCCGAGACGCCGAGCGCGACGATGGCGGTCTGGCCGAGGTTGAGCACGGCGAGCGTCTTGCGGCTCATCACCTGCGCGTTCTCGAGGCGCTGCAGGTTCTCGTCGTAACGGCGCGCTTCGTGTTCTTCGTTGCCGAAGTACTTGACGGTCTCGTAGTTGAGCAGCGAATCGACCGCGCGCTCGTTGGCCTTCGTGTCCGCTTCAACGGCGGCGCGGTAGTAACGCGTGCGCCATTCGGTGATCGACACGGTGAACAGCACGTAGGCCACGAGCGTGCCCGCGGTGATCGCGACGAACCCCCAGTCGTAGAACCACGCGAGGACCCCCGCGACGAGCACTATTTCCAGCGCGGTCGGGATGATGGTGTAGATCGTCCAGTCGAGCAGGTCGGAGATCGCGGTGCCGCCGCGTTCGACGTCGCGCGCGACTCCGCCCGTGCGACGCGCGAGATGGAAACGCAGCGACAGCGCATGCAGGTGGCGGAACACCTGCAGGGTCACGCGCCGCGACACGCGCGCCATCACGCGCGCGAACACGACCTGGCGCAACTCGGTGAACAGCGTCACCCCGACGCGCGACGCGCCGTAGGCGAGCAGCAAGCCGACCGGCAGCACGAGCAGGGTCGGCGCGACGTTGAGCCCGTCGACCAGCTTCTTCAACACCATCGGCACTGCGAGGTTCGCGAGCTTGCCCATCACGACCAGTGCGAGCGCGAACAGGATGCGGCCCGTGAAGGGCTGCAGGAACGGCGCGAGCGAACGCAGCACCTGCCAGTCGGCGCGGGCGCCGGTGGGTCGGGCGACGGGCGCGCTGCCGGCGACGCTGTCGGGGGCGGCGACGATCTCGTCGGAGGCCTGCGGTTGGGGGTCGGTCGGGGTCTGCATGCGCTGGGACATGGTGGCGCGATGGACAGGATGCAACGCCAGCCGCCATCCTGCGCGCATGAGCGTCTACGTCGACGACGCGGTCACCCTCTGGCGCGGCCGCCGCTGGGCACACCTGATGGCCGACACCCTGGTCGAGCTGCACGCGATGGCCGCGGCGATCGGCCTGCCGCAGCGCGCGTTCCAGGACAAGACCAGCGGTGCGCACTACGACGTGGACGCGGAGCTGCGCGAGGCCGCGCTGACCCTCGGAGCCGTGGCCGTGTCCCGGCACGGCGATCGCGTGCTGTACCGCGCGGTCATCGCCCGCGCCCGCGCGCAGGGGCGCCACGAGGCGCCGTAGTACGCAGTCTCCAATACAATGCGGCTTCCGACGTACCCGCAACGAGCACGCCATGACCGATACGCCTCCCGATCGCCTCTCCAACGACCCGCGCAGCAAGTTCTACGACGAGGCGGTGCTGGAACGCGGCATCGGCATCAAGTTCAACGGCACCGAACGCACGAATGTCGAGGAATACTGCATCAGCGAAGGCTGGGTGCGCGTGCCGGTGGGCAAGTCGCTCGATCGCCACGGCCTGCCGATGACGATGAAGGTGAAGGGCACCGTCGAAGCGTGGTTCCGCTCCGAGGCGCCTGAACAGGAATGAGGTGACCGATGGGGACCGGGTGACCGTGACGGGCATCCGGGTCGGTTGGCGCAGCGCTGAATACACTGCGCGCGCAGGGGAATTCATTTCAGACAAGGACGACGCCGCCCACGCGGCGCGACGCATCATGCTCAACGAAACGCAAGCCCGCGAGTACATGCACAAGCTGCTCGCGGCAATGGCCAAGGCCGGGGGTTCCGACCTCTTCATCGCGCACGACTTTCCGCCCAGCATGAAGTCGCACGGCGCGATGACGCCGATGACGCAGCAGAAGCTGACGGGCGAACTCACCGCGATCCTCGCCAACGCGCTGATGAACGACAAGCAGCGGGCCGAGTTCGCGAAGGAGCTGGAGTGCAACTTCGCCATTCTCGTGCCGGGCGTGTCGCGCTTCCGCGTCAACGTGTTCGTGCAGCAGGGCCACGTCGGCCTGGTGTGCCGCACGATCGCCGCGGAGATCCCCAACTTCGAGAAGCTGCGCCTGCCCGAAGTGCTCAAGAGCGTGGTGATGGAGAAGCGCGGGCTCGTGCTCGTCGTCGGCGGCACCGGTTCGGGCAAGTCGACGTCGCTCGCCGCGATGATCGACCACCGCAATCGCACGTCGGCCGGCCACATCATCACGGTGGAAGATCCGGTCGAATACGCGCACGTCTCGCAGAAGTCGCTGATCACGCACCGTGAAGTGGGCGTCGACACGCACTCGTGGCACCACGCGCTGAAGAACACGCTGCGCCAGGCGCCCGACGTTATCCTCGTCGGCGAAATCCGCGACGCCGAGACGATGGAGCACGCGATCTCCTTCGCCGAAACCGGCCACCTGTGCCTGTCCACGCTGCATGCCAACAGCGCATCGCAGACGATGGAACGCATCATCAACTTCTTCCCGGAAGAACGCCGCGCGCAATTGCTGATGGACCTGTCGGCCAACCTGCGCGCGATCGTCTCCCAACGCCTGGTGCGCACCGAGGACGGCAAGGGCCGCGTGGCCGCGATCGAGATCCTGCTCAACACGCCGACCATCGCCGAGAAGATCTTCAAGGGCGAGTTCAACGAGTTGAAGGGCGTGATGAACAAGTCGCGCGAACTCGGCATGCGCACGTTCGACTGGGCGCTGTTCGAGCTCTACAACGAAGGCCTGATCGGTTACGAGGAAGCGATCCGCAACGCCGACTCGGCCAACGAGCTGCGCCTGAACATCAAGCTCAAGAGCCAGCGCGGCGAACCGGCGATGGCCGCGGGCGCGGCGCTGGAACTCAAGCACGAGCCCACGCCGGCGGAAGTCGAAGAGATGCGCCGCGAGGAATTGCGCAAGCAGCAGGAACGCCGCGACGAGATCGAACTCGAACGCCTGCAGGCGGCCAAGCGCGAAGCGGCGAACAGCTGACCGCGCGCGTCAGCTGACCGCGCGCGTCAACGGCGCCGGTCAGCCGATCGGCGCCGGCGGAACGGGATCGACCGTCGGCGGTTGTTGCGGCGTGGGCACGTTCGGCGGCGGCACTTCGGGGCCCGGCGGTTGTTGCGGCGGGACTTCGGTGGGCCGCGGTTGCGGCGGAACGGCGGGCTTTTCCGGTTGCGGCGTGGTCGGCGTTGGCGTGGTCGGTGGCGTCGGCGTGGTCGTCATGTTCGCGACCCTAGCGCGGCGTCGTGCATCGCCGCGTGAGCGCATGCGCTAGCATCGCCGCATTCGGAAATGCCGGAGCCCCCACGCATGCAGTTCCTCCTGCTCGTCTACACCGACGCCACGCTGCTCGACGCCCTGCCCGAGGGCGAGTTCGACACGATGATGAAGGGTTGCCTCGAACACGCCGACGACCTGCAGCGCGAAGGCAAGCTGCTCGCGTTCCAGCAACTCGAAGACGCGAAGACCGCGCGCTCGGTGCGCATCCGCAACGGCCAGGCGCGCGTGAGCGACGGCCCGTTCGCGGAAACCAAGGAACTGCTCGGCGGCTTCAACCTGATCGAAGCCGACGACATCGACGAAGCCGTGCGCATCGCTTCGGAGTTGCCATGGGCGACGACGGGCTGCATCGAAGTGCGACCGGTGCGCGACGTCGACATCGTGCGCAAGCGCGTCGGCGCCTGAGTCGAGCGAGCGCGCGATGGCGAACAACCACAAGCTCCGCCGCTTCCGCAAAGTGGCCGTGCGTCGCCAGAAGCACCGCTGCCACTACTGCGACGCGCCGATGTGGACGCGTCGACCGGAATTGTTCGCCGAACAACACGGCCTGCGCCTGGAAGACACCGGCCACTTCCAGTGCACCGCCGAGCACATGCTCGCGCGCCGCGACGGCGGCGAAGAAGTGCGCAACATCGTGGCCGCGTGCAGGTACTGCAACATCACGCGGCACGAGGCGGACGAACCGATGTCGGCGGAGGCCTATCGCGCGCATGTGCAGGCGCATGTCGCGGAAGCGCGATGGCCGACGGTTGCGCTGCTCCGCGGCGCAGCCTGAAACGAAAGAAGCCGCCCGAAGGCGGCTTCCCGAAACCTGAGGCCAGGCGGCATGGCGGCTGCCGATTCTGGCCTGCCTCCGGAGGGCGCACCTGGCCGGAGGACTTCAGCCCGGCAAGCCGGGGACGGGCGAAATCTACGCGCCGAGCCTGACCGATGCAAGCAATTCACCAAGGGTGTCCCAACGCCGAGATAACTCCTTGGCGGATCGCGCGCAATTCGTCGATCGACACTCTCAACTTCCGATACTCGCGACGTCCGTTCCAACGTCCGTGGTAGTTGGACAGCCGCGCGAACGACACGGCATTCACCATGTCGCATTTGACCCACACCTCGCCCTTCGTTCCGCCCGGCAGGGGATCGCGCGTCAAGCGCACGTGCCAGGGCCGAATGATCTCCGGCGGCGTCGTGCTGATCGGAACGACCGTTGCCAGCCACATACGCTGACACGCCTTCGGAGTGACGACGACGGCAAGTCGCCGCTTCATCATTTCAGGCGACAGCCCTTCGTATTCGCACCAGAGTGCTTCGCCCAAGTCAGGGTGATATTGAATGGTCATGGCGCGAAGCTACCGCGCACCGGCGCTCGCACGTGCCGAGCATTTCCGCGAAGCGCAGGTTCCGTCGACGATCGAGACAACGCCTGCGGCGTGTCATCGCTGATTCCGCATTACGCCTTGAGTTTGTACCCGGTCTTGAAGATCCACCACACACCGAACAGACACGCGAACAGGAACCCGACGATCGCCGCGGCGCTCAGCACGACATTGACATCCGCGAACCCGAAGAAGCTCCATCGCATCCCGCTGATCAGGTACACGACCGGATTGAACAACGTCAGCGTGCGCCACGGCTCCGGCAGCATGTCGATCGAATAGAACGCGCCACCGAGGAAGGTGAGCGGCGTGATGATCAGCAGCGGGATCACCTGCAGGCGCTGGAAGCTGTCCGCCCAGATGCCGATGATGAAACCGAACAGGCTGAAGGTGACCGCGGTCAGCACGAGGAAGCACAACATCCAGAACGGATGCGCGATCTCGTACGGCACGAACGCGCGCGCGGTCACCAGGATCAGCACGCCGAGCATCAGCGACTTCGTCGCGGCCGCGCCCACGTAGCCGATCACCGCCTCGTAGTAGGTCACCGGCGCCGACAGCAATTCGAAGATCGTGCCCGACCATTTGGGCAGGTAGATGCCGAACGATGCATTCGAGATGCTCTCGTTCAACAGCGACAGCATGATCAGCCCGGGAATGATGAAAGCCCCGTAGCTCACGCCGCCGAGATCGCCCATACGCGAGCCGATCGCCGCGCCGAACACGATGAAGTAAAGCGACGTCGTCAGCACCGGCGACAGGATGCTTTCCAGCGCGGTGCGGAACGTGCGCGCCATTTCGAACCGGTAGATCGCGCGGATCGCGTGCGTGTTCATGCGGGCGTCCTCACCAGGCTCACGAAGATGTCCTCGAGCGAGGTCTCGCTGGAATGCAGGTCCTTGAAGTCGATGCCCTGCTCGTGCAGCCGCCGCAGCAACGGCGCGATGCCGGTGTCGTCGGCCTGCGTGTCGAAGGTGTAGACGAGCGAGTGGCCGTCTTCGCTCAGCGTCAGCGGCAGATCGGACAAGCCTTGCGGAATGCCGTCGAGCGGCGCCTGCAGCTGGATCGCGAGTTGCTTGCTGCCGAGCTTGCGCATCAGCGTGCGTTTGTCTTCGACGACGATCAGCTCGCCCCTGCGGATGACGCCGATGCGGTCGGCCATCTCTTCCGCTTCTTCGATGTAGTGCGTGGTGAGGATGATCGTCGTGCCCTGCTCGCGCAGGCGGCGCACCATCTCCCACATGTCGTGGCGCAGTTCGACGTCGACGCCCGCGGTGGGTTCGTCGAGGAACAGGATCTGCGGTTCGTGCGCGAGCGCCTTGGCGATCAGCACGCGGCGCTTCATGCCGCCGGACAGCGTCATGATCTTCGCGTCCTTCTTGTCCCACAGCGACAGGTCGCGCAGCACGCGTTCGAGGTGCTTGTCGTCCGGCGGCTTGCCGAACAGGCCGCGACTGAAGCGCAACGTCGACCACACCGACTCGAACGTGTCGGTCGACAACTCCTGCGGCACCAGGCCGATCAGGCTGCGCGCGGCGCGGAACTCCCGGACGATGTCGTGGCCCGCGGCGAGGACCGTGCCGGAACTCGCGTTGACGATCCCGCAGACGATGCTGATGAGCGTGGTCTTGCCTGCGCCGTTCGGGCCGAGCAGCGCGAAGATTTCGCCACGGTGGATGTCGAGGTCGACGTGCTTCAGCGCCTCGAAGCCGGTCGCATAGGTCTTGCTGACGTCGCGGATGGAAACGACGGGTTCGCGTTCGGCCATGCGCGGCGCCTCGGCACGATGGGCGGGGGGGAACCCATCGTAGCCGTGCGCCGCGCCCGCGTGGTTCATCCGAGCTCGCCGAAACCGAGCGCGGGCCTGCGACTGGCGAAGACCGCACGCATGAGGCGGGTGAAGGAGACGACGATGCGGAGCTTGCGGCGGCGCATGGGGGACCTCACCGGCTTCCTGGGGGACGCACAGGCTAGTCGCGCAATGCGACGGCGATAAGACCGCAAAACGTGGAAGGACTGTCCCGGAATCGGGGCAATCAGCGCCCGCGCGCGCTGGCACGGGGGCAATCAGTCGCCGGTGAGTGCGGCCACCACGCGATTGCGGCCCTGCGCCTTCGCCGCATACAGCGCGCGGTCGGCGGCGGCGAGCAGGCGCTCGGGGGAGCGCGCCTTGCTGGGCGTGACGGCGCTGACGCCGACGCTGACGGTCACGCAGGAAGCGATGGTCGATGCGTCGTGCGGCATGCCGGCCGCTTCGACGTCGCGGCGCAATGCTTCGCCGAGCGCCACGGCCGCTTCTAGCGATCGACCCGGAAGCAGCAACACGAGTTCTTCGCCGCCGAAGCGCGCGACGAGGTCGTTCCCGCCGTCGGCGAAGCGCGTGCACAGGCGCGCGAGTTCGCGCAGGCATTCGTCGCCGTACAAGTGGCCGTGCGCGTCGTTGAGCGGCTTGAACGCATCGGCGTCGATGAGCACGAGTGCGAGTTCGCGCGATTCCGCCGCGAGCCATTCCCAATCGGACGCAAGGCGCTGGTCGAAGCAGCGGCGATTGGCGATGCCGGTGAGACCGTCGATCATCGACAGCGCCTGCAGCTTGCGATTCGCGGTTTCGAGTTCGGCGACGACGCGCGCGAGGTGGATCGCGCCGGCGACCTGGTCGGCGATCGCATCGAAGACGTCGCACGCGGCCTGGTCGAAGAAATCCGCGCGCGTGCTTTCGATGTTGAGCACGCCGTGCAGGCGCGCGCGATGCCGGATGGGCACGAGGTACTCGGAACGCACGCGCGTGTTGCCCGGCACGTAATCCGGATCGGTGTCGACATCGGTGATGCGTTGCGCTTCGCCCGTGCGTGCGCAACGACCCGCGGCGCCGACGCTGATGGGCCAGCCGTTCGCGAGTTCGGCCGGATACAGGTCGAGGTCGCCCGCCCAGGTTTCGTGCACGAAATGCTGGCCGTCGTCGTCGAGCAGGATGATGCTCGCGATGGCCACCGGCAGGTTGCGCACGAGGCATTCGACGATGCGCCGCAACACGGCCTCGAGGTCCTCGCCCTGCAGCGCTTCGCGCGAGACTTCGGCGAGCAGCCCGGTCAGCCGCGCGTGCAACGCCGATGCGGCCGGGTCGGCGCCGGCCGTTGCGGGCTGCGTGGCTTCAGCGATGTCGCCCTCCGGACCGTGCATGGCGCCCCCGGGATGCTCCGGGGCGGAGTCTAGCGCGGGTTCCGGCGGGGTGCCGGACGCCGGTCCGATCGACCCTGCGTGCGATCATCGCCGGATGTGGTCGTTCATCGTTCCCGCACACGACGAGGCGCCGTTGATCGGCGCGACGCTCGATGCGCTGCAGGCGGCCGCGCGCGAGTGCGGCGTCGCGCACGAATGCATCGTGGTGGACGACGCGTCGACCGACGGCACGGCCGACATCGCGCGTGCGCATGGGGCGCGCGTCGTGCCGGTCGCGTTCCGCCACATCGCGGCCACGCGCAATGCGGGCGCGGCGCAGGCGACGGGCACGCGGTTGTGTTTCGTCGATGCGGACACACGCGTCGATGCACGCGTGCTGCGTGCGGCAATCGCCGCGCTCGATGCGGGCGCGGTCGGCGGCGGGTGCGCGGTGGAACTCGACGGCGACGTGCGCTGGAGCCTGCGCGTCCTAACCAAGGCGTTGATGCAGTTGTTCCGCTGGACGCGCGTGACGCCCGGGTGCTTCCTCTACTGCACGCGCGACGCCTTCGACGCGATCGGCGGCTTCGACACGCGCTGGTATGCGGGCGAAGACGTCGCGTTCGGTCGCGCGCTGGCGCGCATCGGCCGGATGCGCATCCTGCGCGAAGCGGTGCACACCTCCGATCGCAAGCTGCGCACCTTCGGCCTCGTCGATCACCTGCGGCTGATGCTGCGCTTCGCCCTGCGCGGACGACGCATGCTGCATTCGCGCGACCACCTGGCGCTCTGGTACGACAAGCGCCGGCACTAGGGCAAACAGGGGCCAAAACAGGGGTCAGAGCACTATTTCGTTCCGAAATAGTGCTCTGACCCCTGTTTTTGCCCTGCTCTTGCTTACCCGCCGCCCGACATCAACTCGCCGAGATCGAGCGTGTCGTCGTCGCTCGTGTCGAGCAACTCGAACGCCTGCTCCGCGCCGCGCTCCAGTTCTTCCTCGGTGAGTTCGCCGTCGGTGTTCATGTCGATGCGGCGGATCCGGTCGGCGGGCGACAGCATGCCGTCCTGCTGCGGTGCGCCCGCGCTGGCGAGTTCGTCGGGGCTGACGCGGTTGTTGCGGTCGGCATCGAGCGCGCGGAAGGTGTCGCGGATCGAATCCTCGTACTCGTCCTCGCTCACCGAACCGTCGCCGTTGCGGTCGAGCGCGGCCATGCGCTGTTGGGCGTTCTGCGGCAGGCGGGCGTCGGACGGCACGGGGTTGGAGGTGCGCGGGGTGGCGTCGGGGGCGGTGTTGACCTGCGCGGCGCAGGTACCGATGAGGAGGGTGCCGACGGCGATGGTGAAGGCGGCGACTCGGACGGACAGGGGGTTCATCGCGTGCTCCAGGGGGGACGGTCAATGAAGGCTGACGCAAGGCGAAACGCAGAGCGGCCGTGGGTTTGAACCGGCGGCGGTTGCGGCACACACTCACGAGTGAAAGCCACGCGGAGCACCGCCATGAACGCCCGTCCCCTCGCCTGCCTCGTCCTCGCGCTGTCGCTGGCGTCCTGCGCCTCCACCGGCCCGCGCATGGTCACCGGCTCCGGACAGCCTCGCGAAGTCGGCGAAGGCACCGCCGTGAACGTGCGCTGGGCCGATCCGGCCGCCTTCTCCGAGCTGCGTTACAGCCAGAACCACCGGGAAGCGGCGCGCGGCGACTGGGTGGTCGAGCTCGCGGACTACATGCAGGCGAAGATCACGAAGGCCGTGCCCGCCGGCGACCGCGTCGACGTCGAGATCCTCGACATCACCCGCGCCGGCGAATACGAGTGGATCCCGCGCGCCACGTCCGACGACATCCGCGTGATGCGCGACGTCTATCCGCCGCGCATGACGCTCAACTTCCGCCACGTCGACGCCAGCGGCGCGGTGGTGGCCGAAGGCGAACGCAAGATCGCCGACCTTGCGTACCTGCAATCGCAGCCGCCCTTCCCCGCCAACGATCCGCTGCGCTACGACAAGCGCCTGATCGACACCTGGATCCGCCGCGAATTCAAGCGTTGATGCGTGCGAGCGCTTCGGTCAGCGCGTCGGACACGATCGGCTTGACGAGGTGGTCGCGGAAGCCCGCGGCCGACGTCGCCGCGCGATCCTGCCCCTGCCCGTAGCCGGTGACGGCTATCAGCGCGATGCCGTCGCCCCACTCGGCGAGGATCTTCTGCGCGAGCGTCATGCCGTCCGTGTCGGGCAGGCCGATGTCGAGGAAGGCGATGTCCGGGCGTTCGGCGCGGATCGCATCGAGCGCAGTCGCGGCGTCGTACGCGGTGCGCGCGCGATAGCCGAGACGTTCGAGCAGCGCGGCCATCGTGTCGGCCGCGTCGCGGTTGTCGTCGACGACCAGCACGCTGCGCGATTTCAGTTGCGGTGCATGTCCGGCGTCGTCCGCATCTGCGTCGGGCGTTTCGATCATCGGGATGCGCACGACGAATTCCGCACCCTTGCCCAGGCCGGCGCTGTACGCCGCCACGTCGCCGCCATGCAGCGTCACCAGCTGCTGCACCAGGCTCAGGCCCAGCCCGAGGCCGCCCTGGGTGCGCGCCATGTCCTGGTCGCCCTGCACGAACAGGTTGAAGATGTCCTGCAGGCGCGCGGGGTCGATGCCCGGCCCGTTGTCGGACACCGCGATCTCCGCGAACGCGCGGCTGCGACGCAATGCGAGGAGGATGCGCCCGCCGCGGTCGGTGAATTTCACCGCGTTGTTCAGCAGGTTGCCGACGATCTGCAGCAGGCGCGCGGCGTCGCCGGAGACCCACGCCGGTTCGTCGGGAAGTTCCAGCGTCAGCGTCTGCGAACGGCTGCGCGCGAAGGGTTCGATCGCTTCGATCGCCGTCGCCATCGTTCTCGACAGGTCGACGGGGGCCATCTCCATGTGGATCTTGCCGCTGGTGATGCGGCCCACGTCGAGCAGGTCGTCGACAAGTCGCGACATCTGCCCGAGCTGGCGTGCGATCACGTCGCGGCACATGCGCATGCGTTCTGTCTGGAGCGTTTCCAGCTGCATGATCGCCACCGCATTCGCGATCGGCGCGAGGGGGTTGCGCAGTTCGTGGCCGAGCATCGCCAGGAACGTCGTGACGCGACGGCCTTCGTCTTCCAGCGTGCGCACGCGCCGGCGATCGGTCAGGTCGCGCGTCACTTTCGAGAAGCCGATGTGCTTGCCGTGTTCGTCGCGCAACGCGGTGATGACGACGCTCGCCCAGAAGCGCGAGCCGTCCTTGCGCACGCGCCAGCCTTCGTCTTCGCAGCGGCCTTCCTCCAGCGCGATTTCGAGTTCGCGCTGCGGCCAGCCGCTGCGCGCGATTTCGGGCGGATAGAACGTCGAGAAGTGGCGGCCGAGGATTTCGTCGGCGCCGTAGCCCTTGGTCTGTTGCGCGCCTGCGTTCCAGCTCGCGACATGACCCTCGGGATCGAGCATGAAGATCGCGTAGTCGCGCACGCCTTCGATCAGCAGGCGGAAGCGTTCTTCGCTACGGCGAAGCAGTTCTTCCTGGCGGCGGCGCGCGGTGAGGTCGCGGGTGATCTTGGAGAAGCCGAGCAGGTCGCCGTGGTCGTCGAGCACGCGCGTGATCACCACGTTCGCCCAGAACTGCGTGCCGTCCTTGCGGACGCGCCAGCCTTCGTCCTCGAACTGGCCGACTTCGGCAGCGACGCGCAACTCGTGTTGCGGCCACCCGGCATCGATGCGTTCCTGCGGATAGAACACCGAGAAGTGGCGACCGATGATCTCGTCGCCCGTGTACCCCTTGATGCGTTCGGCGCCGGTATTCCACGTACGCACGCACCCTTCGGCGTCGAGCATGAAGATGGCGTAGTCCGGCACCTCCTCCACCAGCCGGCGGAAGATGGCGTCGTCGTCTTTCCACGCCGTGGGCGGCGGCGCGGGCCAAGGTGATGCATTGCGGTTCAAGCGGACCCCTCGAGTGCTGGCGCACCTCCCCGCGGCGCGCGCGCGTATTGGACCATCGCGCGCGTTAATGCGTCTTCACACGACGCGCGCGTACCGCCCTGCCGTCGAGGCAGGACGGTACGGCGCGACGGTGCTTCAGCCGTCGTTGCCGTCCGGGGGCGGCGTGGTGGTGCCGGAACCGGCGTCATGGCCCGAGTGATCGGTCATGCCCGCCGCGTCCTTGTCCTTGTCCTTCGATGCCTTGTCCTTGCTCATCATCTTGCCGTGAGCGGAGGACATCTCGGACTGCGAGAGCATGCCGTTGCCGTCGCTGTCGGCCATCTTGAACATGTCGGCCGCACCGGCGTCGTGTTCGGCCGCAGACAGCTTGCCGTCGCCGTCCTTGTCCATCTTGGCGATCTTGTCGGACGACTTCATGTCGTGGCCGCGCATGTCGCCCTTGTCGGCTTTCATGGCGTGCCTGGCGTCCATTTCGGCGGCGGTGACGAAGCCGTCCTTGTTGGCGTCCATCTCGCCGAACATCTTGGTGACGCCGGCGGCATGTTCGGCCGAACTGACCTGGCCGTCGCTGTTGGTGTCCATCATCTTGAACTTGTCGTCGCCGCTCTTGTTCGCGGCTGCGCTGAACGCGGCGGTCGCGAGCATGGCGGCAATGAGCGTGCAGAGTGTCTTGCGTGTCATCCGTGGAACTCCTGCTGGGAGAGTCCCCGAGCGTGCGCGGGCAATAGTGAGCGGCCGGTCAACGGACAGGCGCGAACTCGACAGTGCGTGGCGGGATGATTCATGCAGTTGAACGCGAGCAGGCGAAGCGGCAATCACGGCGTCGCGAGGCGGGGTCGAAGTACCTTCGCCCGTCGCATCCGCCATGGAGTGCCCCGTCATGCGCCTGCTCGTCCTGTTGTGTTCGCTCGCCATGCCCGTCGTTGCGTGGTTATCGCAGCGCGGGACGTTCGGTCCGACCAATGCCGCGGTGTCCGCGCAATATCCGACGCTGCTCGTCGCGGCGGGATACGCCTTCGCGATCTGGGGGCTGATCTTCGTGTTCGACGTGTTGTACGGCGTGTGGCAGGCGACGGGAGAACGCCGGCGCGACGCGACGCTGTCGCGCATCGCACCGTGGACGGCGGCGGGGTTCGCGCTCACAGCGGCGTGGATGCCGTTGTTCTCGATGGGGCTGTATTGGTTGTGCCTCGCGGTGATCTTCGCCGCGCTTGCGTGCCTGCTGCGCGCGGCGATCGTGCTCACCGACGATGCGCAACGCCTGCCGCAGCAGTGGTTGTGGGCGTGGTCGCCGATCTCGTTGCACGCCGGGTGGTTGTCGCTCGCGGCCTTCCTCAATCTCGCGCAGGTGATCGTCGCGTACCGGTTGTTGTCGACGACCGACATGTTGTCGTGGAGCCTGGTGTTGTTCGCGGGACTCGCCGCGTTGTTGCTGTGGGCGAACCATCGCATGCGCGGTAACGTCGACTACGCGGGCGCGGCGACCTGGGGCTTGCTCGGCGTGTACGCGATGCAGCATGGCTGGGGCGTGCCGGGCGCGACCGCTGCCGCGTGGTGTGCGCTGGCGCTGGCCGTCGTGCTCGTCGCGCAGACGGTGTGGCTGCGCTTCAAGCACCGCGGTGGCCTGGTGGCCGACGCGGCGTGAGCCGCGATGCGGAGGTTCGGCGAAAGGTTGGAATGACCATCGCCACATGGGCGGTGCCGGGGGCGCGACGACAATGCGCAGCCCCCGATCGTTCGACGAGCCGCCCATGCGCCTGCGCCTTTCGCTGCTGACCCTCGCCCTCTCCGCGGGCTTCGCCCTGCCCGTACTGGCGCAGGATGCGAGCGCACTCGCCGAGCAGGCGCAGGCGGCCTACGCCGCGAAGGACTATGCACGCAGCGCCGACTTGTACGCCGCCGCCGCGAAGGCCGGTGCGGACACCGGCGGCGTGTACTACAACGCCGCGTGTTCCGCGGCGCTCGCCGGCCGCGGCGATGCTGCCTTCGACTTCCTGCAACAGGCCGTCGACGCAGGCTGGGCGAACGGCAAGCACATGGCGCAGGACTCGGACCTCGCATCGCTGCACGCCGATGCACGTTGGGCGCCGCTCATTGCACGGATCGATCGCATCGGCGCGCAACGCGAGCGCATGTGGAACAACCCGGCGTTGACGAGCGCGTGGGACGCGCCGCTCACCGAAGACCAGCGCGTCGCCGGCCTATCGCGCGCGTGGAGCGAAGCGAAGTACAACTTCGTCAACTTCGATCTCGTGCCCGACCTCGATTGGGATGCGCTCTACCTTGCGACGCTGCCGCGCGTGCGCGCCGCGAAGAGCAACGAGGCCTACTACAAGGAAATGCAGCGCTTTTACGCGCAGCTCGGCGACGGGCACACGAGCGTGTTCCCGGACAAGGAGGCCGCCGATGCCTGGGCGTCGCGACCGGGCATCAACACGCTGTGGCTCGAAGGCCGCGTGATCGTGCGCGATGTGTTCGATCCCGCGCTGCGTGCCGCGGGTGTTGCGCCAGGCTGGGAGATCGTCGCAGTCGACGGCCGTCCGGTGACGGCGTTCGCGCACGATGCGGTGCTGCCTTACATCGCGGCATCGACACAGCAGGACCGCGAATCGCGCATGTACGAGCGTTTCCTGCTGACCGGTCCGCTCGATGCGCCCGCGCGCGTGACGGTGCGCGACCTGCAGGGCAAGTCGCACGAGCTTTCGATGCCACGCATGGCGGCCAAGCCGCGCACCGCGTTGCTGCCGAACACTGCGCCGTTCGAGTTCCGCATGTTGCCCGGCAACGTCGCGTGGGTCGCGTTGCGCTCGTTCGGCGACGACACGGCGGCGAAGGAATACCTCGCGCAGTTCGCGCAGATCGCGAAGGCCGACGCGATCGTGTTCGACCTGCGCGACAACGGCGGCGGCAACAGCGGCGTCGGCTACAAGGTGCTTGCGACGCTCACCGACAAGGCCTTCCAGACGAGCGCATGGCGAACGCGCGAATACGTGCCGACCTACCGCGCCTGGCAGCAGGGCGAACAGGCGCATCGCGAAGCGGCCGGCGTGGTGGCGCCCGATGGCGCGCGCCGTTACGACAAGCCCGTGTACGTGCTCACCAGCGCACGCACGTACTCGGCGGCGGAAGACTTCGCGGTCGCGTTCGATGCGATGCAGCGCGGTCGCATCGTCGGCGAAGCCACCGGCGGCAGCACGGGGCAACCGCTCATCGTGTCGCTGCCGGGCGGGATCATGGCGCGCATCTGCACCAAGCGCGACACGTATCCGGATGGCCGCGAGTTCGTCGGCGTCGGAGTGAAGCCGCAGGTCGTCGTGCATCCGACCGTCGCGGATTTCCGCGCGGGGCGCGACACGGTGCTGGAGGCGGCGCTGGAGTTGGCACGCGGGAAGAACGCGCTGGCCGGCGGGCGTTAACGCCGGGCTTTTTTCGCGGCGGGTCTGCGTGTCGATTTGGCAGCCGATTTCTTCGTCGCCGCCGTTCGCGTCGCGGTCTTGCGGGCCGCCGTCTTTCGCGTCGCCGTCTTTGTCGCGGCCTTCTTCGCCCCGGCCTTCTTCGCAGCGGCGCGCTTCTTCGGCGCGCCCTTGCGCACGCGGATCAACTTGTTCTCCGCCATGATCTCTTCGCGCTTCGTCACGCGTGCGATCACGAAAGCGACCGACTTGCCGATCCAGGAGCCCGGGCCTTCCCAGTACTCGACGGTGCGCACCAGGACTTCGACCAGCGCGACATTCGGGTCGTTCTTCCCGCGCGGGAAGTAAGCCTTGTAGGCGTCGCTCCAGAATTCGTCGATGCGTGCCGGATCCTGGTTGATGCGCGCATCGCCCGTCACCGACGCATACACGTTGCGATCCTTCGAGGCGTACGCCACGTTGACCTTCGGATTGCGCGCGATCTCACGCATCTTCGGGCTGCGCGCGCTGGTGAAGAACCACAATCGCTCGCCGTCGAATTCGGCGGCCTGCGTCGACAATGGCCGGCTCACCAGGTAGCCAGCCTCGCCGACCGTGGTGAACATGCAGATGTCGATGTCTTCGAGCAGCTTCGCGATGCGCTGCGTCTTCTCCGAACGCGTGGCCATGGGCGCCTCCGTGACGTGGAGGTTCGAGTGTCGTCAGCGTTCGCGCGATGGCGCGTGAAGGACGCGCGCGTTCAGCGTCTTCGGATCACCGCGTTTCTTCCGGCACGCCATAGCGTAGCCAGCGTTCTGCGGTGCCCGGATCGGAGAACGCGCGCGCTTCGAGTCCCGCTTCGCGCGCGAAGATCTCGCAGTACTCCAGGTGGTTCACGCCGACGGGCTTCACGTGCGCGATGCGCAGGCCTTCGAGGCCGCGACCCTTCATGGCATCGACAAGGGCGAACCATTCGCCGATCGCGATTTCCGCGCCCTTCATGCGATCGTCGACGTACAACCAGCGAGGACGCTGGCGCAGGACTTCGGCGAGGATCGCTTCCCAGTAGGCGGCGGTGTTGGCGACACTGCGCGTGCCCGTCACCGTGGCCCACAGGCCATCGCCGTCGTGCACCAGCTTCAGCTTGTAGTCGCCGTTCCCCATGGATCGAGCATACGCCCGGCCGAAGCGGTCGTCATTGGCGGGGACCGAGCGAAGCGAACAGCTCGCGGATGTCCTGTTCCTGCTGCGGCTCGAACTCGACACCCATGTCGTCCAGGCCCACGCGCGTGACATGGCCGCGCAAGGTGATCGACTCCTGTTCGTCGCCGTTCTGGAAGTACATGCGAAGCGTTGCGCCGCTTTCCGGGTTCCAGTTCTGCGGCAGCGTGACGCGTGCGCCGCCGAGCGAAAGATCGAGCACGTGCGCGTCGATCTTGTGGCCGTTCGGTCGCACCATGATCGCCCGCACCATCGGCTGGCGCGGATAGCGGCGGCGGTCGTCCTGTTGCTCGTCCATTCGGCGGAGACTAGCGCCGGGCGCGTGAAGCCCGGCTCAGCTTCAGGCCTGGGCGTCGTAGACGATCTTCGTGCCTTCGACGCGCAGCACGCCCGTGGATTGCAGGGCCTGCAACATCCGGTCGATGTCGGCGTCGACGAACGGCGGATTGAAGCTCGCGAGCGACGAACGCAAGGTCTTCACCGTGCGCGGGCGGGCATGCTTCATGCCACGCAGGCGATCGACGACTTCCTGCAGGCGGGGTGGCGCGGCCGGTGCTTTCTTCGCTGCGGCTTTCCTGGCCGGCGTCCTGGTCGATTTTACGGCGACCTTCGCAGGCGCGGCTTGCTTCGCCGGTTGCTTCGCGGGCGCCGGTTGCTTCGCGGGCGCCGGTTGCTTCGCCGCTTTTGTCGCCGTCGGCAAACGCACCGCCGCACCCGGGATCGTCGCGACGCGCTTGCAGGCGATGCCGAGTTTGTCGAGGTGCTTGATCAGCGGATCGAACCCCGTGTCGCGCGAAACGATCACGAAGGTCGATCCGGGTTCTTCGATCGACAACCTGCCGATGTAGAACGCGATGTGGAAGTCGAGCGCGTCCTTGCCGTTGCCGACGATCTGGATGTACTGCGCGTTCGCGCCGAACGCCTGCACCGCCTGCACCAGCCCGAACTCGAGCCGCGTCTGGTGTTGCCCGAGGAACACGCGGATGTCCCACTCGCCCGGCTTCAACGCGCCGAGGTTCGCGGGTTGCACGTTCTCGAAATCGACGAGCAGGTACTGGCGGGGCATGGGCGGGGCCTGCGATGGACAGACCCCGCGGAGTCTAGTGCGTCAGAGCTTCAGGTTCCCGTTCTCGATGATCGCCTTCCCATCGAGCGTCACGGTGCTGCCCGGCAACGACACCGTCTGGCCGTAAGGCACGGTGTTGTCGCCGCCCGCCCACACGTTGGCGCCGGTGCCGACGCTGATCGTGCCAGCGGGCACCCAGTTGCCGACGGTGGATTCAGCGGGCAGCTTGATGTTCGGATTGATGCCGAGGTCGATGAAGGCGAAGTCGTCCTTGCGTGCGTCGTCGACGGCGTCGTATTCGGCCTTCAGGTCGGCGAAGCCGGGGCCGCTGCCGGTGATGCCGGTCATCTTGCCGTCCTTGAACTCCATCGTCAGGTTGTCGATCTGCTTGCCGCGATAGAACGACTTCGAGTTCACCAGCTTGCCGTTGGCGGTGCCCTTCACCGGCGTGGTGTAGACCTCGCCCGCGGGCAGGTACACCGCGTTCGATGCGCCGCCGGCTTCGATGTCTTCCTCCGAAATCACGCCGTCGCTGACGAGCACGGGGCGACCCTTGATGTCGACGGTGAGGTCGGTGCCGTTGGGATGCGTGATGTGCACGGCGCTGCCGCCGGCGAGGGCGGCCTTGACGTCGGCGCCGCGCTTCACGAGATCGGCGTAATCGAGGTTCACGCCGCTCCAGAACATCTTCGACAGCTCGTCTTCGCTGACGCCGAACCGCTGCGCGCGCCACGGCGTCGGATACAGGTTGTTGCCGACTTCCAGGTTGCGCACGCCCTTGCGCTGGTACAGCTGGCCGATGCCTTCGTTCGCCTTGCCGCGCGCGGCCATGCGCTTGGGATCGGCGCCTTCGAACAGGTTTTCGCTGGTGCCGTTGCCGAGCGAGATGATCACGTCGACGACATCGGCCATCTCGGTGTCCAGCGTGTCGACCTGCGAATCCCATTTCTCCGGCACGTCGAAAAACATGCGCTTGGCGAGGCGATCGCTGCTGTAGTTGATCATCGGGAACGCGCCGACCTTGCGCGCGGCGACCGCGATGTCTTCCATCAACTCGGCGTCGTGCACGCGGCCGACGATCAACACGACGTCGCCTTCCTTCACGGCGGCGTTGGAAACGAGGCGGCCGGAGAGTTGGTCGAAGTCGGTGGGCGCGGGTTTGGCGGCGACGGTCGCTGCGGCGGTGTCGGCGGCAGGTGCGGCGGCTGCGGTGGACGACGCAGGTGCTTCCGCACCCGTGGGTTCGCCGCGTTGGCAGCCCGCGACGAGCGTGGTGGCGAGGGCGGCCGCCAGGGCGGTCGCGAGCAGGGAGCGTGTCATGGCGAGACCCCTCGATCAGTCGCCCGGAACTGGGCGAATGGAACCAACGCGCAGACAACGGCCGCTCGGTCACCGCCGGTCGCACGGGTGAACGGGCGCCGACGCGCGGCAGCCTAGACTCGCTGCATGCCACCCCGACGCACCCGCCTGCCCCGCGCGTTCTATCGCCGCGACACCGTGCATGTCGCGCGCGAGTTGCTCAACAAAGTGCTGGCGATGCCCGATGGTCGTGCGGGTCGCATCGTCGAAGTCGAAGCGTATTGCGCGGGCATCGACCCCGCCGCGCACACCTTTCGCGGCCGCACCGCGCGCAACGCGACGATGTTCGGCGAACCCGGCCATATGTATGTCTACTTCACCTACGGCATGCACTGGTGCGCGAATGCGGTGGCGTGGGACCACACGCCCGGCGCCGGCGTACTCATCCGTGCGCTCGAACCGATCGCGGGACTCGATGCGATGCATGACGCGCGCGGCGGCGTGTCGGAGCGATTACTCTGCAGTGGACCTGCGAGGCTGACGCAGGCGTTGGGCATCACCGGTGCGTTGAACGGGGTGGACTTGGTGAAGGGCGGCGGCCCGCGGATCTACGACGACGGCACCGCGCCGCCATTGCATCCGATCGCCACACCGCGTATCGGCATCCGCCACGGACTGGAACACCTGTGGCGCTTCGTCGTGCCCGGCAACCTGCACGTATCGCCCGCACGGGTGAAGATGGTGCAACCTTAGGGGGACGGAACGGTGCGCGGAGGGATGCGATGCAGATCGATCGAAAGCTGACCTTGTCGATCCTGGCGCTGGTGGCGCTCGGCATCGCGGTGCATGGATGGATCCTGTCGCAGCGCAAGTCGGCGGCTGACGTTCGCGATTCGCCTGCGGAGTCGGCGGCGACGGAACCTGCGAAGGACACTTCTGCGAAGTGATTGCAACGTGTCGCCCGTCGTGGACGACACGTGCAAGTGACGCGATGGATCAACGGATGCAGGCGACCGGAAGCGCGTTCCAGTGGCCTTCGAACTCACCATCGAACAAGTTGACCGCGGTGTAGCCGGCGCCGTTACGCTCGGAAGTCATGTGCGCGCCGGTGGACCAGCCCATCTGTTCGAACAACTGGTTGTCCGGGAAAGTGAGGTAGAGCCCGTGCAGTTCACCTGCGTTCGGCACGCGCCAGTCCGCGAAGTTGCCGGTGCGCAGTCGACTGCAGTAGGCCTCGGCATGCTCGCCCTTCACCGCAGCGAACTCGGCGCCGGGCTCACCCCTGCCGGGAAGCGCGGTCCACTTCTCGACCGGCACATTGAGCTTCGCCGCATCTTCGAATCGCAACGGCTGCGCGAAGTCGCCGTGGAAGCACGAGCGGATGATGTCGGGCTGCGTGGCGTGCGCGTTGTCGCAGCCTTCAGGCACGCGCACGAAGCGGAAGACGTTGTCGACGGCGATCATCGCCTGGTCTTCGCGCAGGCCGACGTTTCGGGAAGCGAACGACAGGAAACCGAGACCATTGCGCAGCACGCCCATGCTGGATACGAGGGTGCCCGATTCGGTCGGGCTGTCGCCGAACACCCACGCCGCCTGGCCGTTTTCGATCACCGCATTTGCGGAAGAAAGGCCACACCACTGCGGGTTGGAAGCGTTCCACATGAAGAGGCGCGGGACGACGTCATGGCCGTTGTTGCTGCGAATCAGGCATTGCCCATTGGCGCGATTGCGAATGACATGCGCCGTGCGGCCATCGCTGTGTTTAACGGGGGCGATATCCCAGGCGCGTTCCGGGGTCGCGATCGCGATGGCCACATACGGATGGCCCTCCCCGCATGGCCCTGAGCAGATCCCGCGATGCAGGCGAATCCCGTAGGCCCCCTGCGCAGCATCGAAGATCATGCACTTCGCATTCGCATGGTCGAGCGTGTTGTTCGGCAGCGCTTCGATCACGTAGGTGCCGGTGAAGGTACCGTCGGTACCGGACTTCGCCGCGTTGGCGCCGAAGGAGAAGAACACGGCGCTACACGCGAGCGCGGTGAGTAGTGGGTGACGCATGGAGGACGCTCCTTGGAAGGAGCGCGCATCCCGCGGACATGCTGCTCGATGTTGTCGGTGAAGATTCGACGTGTCGCCCAGAAATGGGCGACACGTGCAAGTGACGCGATGAATCAGCGGATGCAGGTCACCGGAAGCGCGTTCCAATGCCCTTCGTGGCGACCGTCGAACAAGTTGACCGCCGTGTACCCGGCGCCATTACGCTCGGAAGTCAGGTGCGCGCCGGTGGACCAGCCCATCTGTGTGAACAACTGGTTGTAGGGGAACATCTGCCAGAGCATCTCCAGTTCAACTGGGGTCGGTACGCGCCAGTCGGCAAAGTTGCCGGTGCGCAGCCGGCTGCAGTAGGCCTCGGCATGCTCGCCCTTCACCGCGGCGAACTCGGTGCCATCACCCTTATCGGCAGGCGCGGTCCACTTTTCGACCGGCACGTTGAGCTTTGCCGCATCTTCGAACCGCAACGGCTGTGCGAAGTCGCCGACGAAGCAGGAGCGAATGATATCGGGCTGCATCGCGTACGGGTTGTCGCAGCCTTCAGGCACGCGCACGAAGCGGAAGACGTTGTCGACGGCGATCATCGCCTGGTCTTCGCGCAGGCCGACGTTTCGGGAAGCGAACGACAGGAAACCGAGACCATTGCGCAGCACGCCCATGCTGGACT
>NZ_JAJGAK010000004.1:0-95983 GCF_020866925.1 Noviluteimonas lactosilytica | reverse complement strand
CGTTGTCGACGGCGATCATCGCCTGGTCTTCGCGCAGGCCGACGTTTCGGGAAGCGAACGACAGGAAACCGAGACCATTGCGCAGCACGCCCATGCTGGACACGAGGGTGCCCGATTCGGTCGGGCTGTCGCCGAACACCCATGCCGCCTGGCCGTTTTCGATCACCGCATTGGCGGAAGACAGGCCACACCACTGCGGGTTGGAGGCGTTCCACATGAAGAGGCGCGGTGCGACGTCATGGCCGTTGTTGCTGCGAATCAGGCATTGCCCATTGGCGCGATTGCGAATGACATGCGCCGTGCGGCCATCGCTGTGTTTGACGGGTGCGATATCCCAAGCGCGTTCCGGGGTCGCGATTGCGATGGCTACATACGGATGGCCCTCCCCGCATGGCCCCGAGTAGGTCCCGCGATGCAGGCGAATCCCGTAGGCTCCCTGCGTGGCATCGAAGATCATGCACTTGGGTTTTTCATGATCGAGCGTGTTGTTCGGCAGGGCTTCGATCACGTAGGTGCCATTGAAGGTGCCGTCGATACCGGACTTCGCGTTGGCGCCGAAGGAGAAGAACGCGGCGCTACACGCGAGCGCGGTGAGTAGTGGATGACGCATGGAGGACACTCCTTGGAAGGAGCGCGCATCCTGCGGACGTTGTGCGCGATGTTGTCGGTGAAGATTCGACGTGTCGCCCCGAAAAGGGCGACACGTGCGAGGTGAGGCGTTGGATCAGCGGATGCAGGAGATCGGGTACGGGTTCGCGTCCCACTCTTGGCCTTCGGATCCGTCGAAGAAGCGAACGCTGTAGAAGTTGTACCTGCCGAATTGATCCGTGAACCCTTCGCTCGTCCAGTGCCCGCGGTAACCCGTGGCCCACCCGAAGTCGCGGATCTTGTTGTTCGGGAACGCCGCGTACAACTTGCGGAGCTCAGCGCGCGTCGGCAGGCGCCAATCGCTGAAATTGCCGGTGCGCAGGCGACTGCAGTAGACGGGCGCGGCGGCCTTGTCGCGGATCGCCATGTAATGCACGCTCCAGTCGCCGTAGAAGTTGTCGGTAGACGCGGTGGCATTCCACGGCGCGAAGTCCATGTTGAGGTACGCCGAGTCGCGCACGGTCACCGGCTTCGAGAAGTCGCCGACGCCGCACACGCGGATGATGTCGGGCTGCAGCGCGTGACTCGTGCAGGTTTCCGGCACGCGGGTGAGGCGGAACTCGTGGTCGACGGCCAGCATCGTCTGACCTGCGCGCAAGCCGTTGTTGTTCGAAGCGAACGACAGGTACGCGATGCCGTTCCGCAACGCACCGATGCTGGAGACGAGATTCTCGCCTACGACGGCGCTGTCGCCGAGGACCCACGCGGCCTGGCCGTTGTCGATGAGCGCATCTTCGTTACCCCAACCGCACAAGGCCGGATTGGTGGCGTTCCAGCTGAAGAGACGTGCCGTGTTGTCTTGGCCGTTGTTGCTGCGGATCAGGCACTGGCCGTTGAAGCGACTGCGGATCACGTATGCCTTGCGGCCATCGGTGTGCTGGACCGGCGTGATGTCCCACACGGCCTGTTTGTTCTCCGTGTGCGCGGTGATGTGGCCCAGGCCACACAGGCCCGTCGGGATGCTGGTCCAGCGATGCGTGCGGACGCCGTAGGCGCCCTGCGCAGGGTCGACGATCATGCACTTGGGTTGCGAATGATCGACCGTGTTGTTCGGCAGCACTTCGATCACGTAGCTGCCGTTGTAGGCGGCGTCCTGGTAGGGCTCGACCTCCGACGCCGAAGCGCCGGAGGTTGCGAATGCGGCGGCATAAGCCAGCACGGTCGCGAGTAGTTGGAAACGCATTGGATGCACTCCTTGAAGAGTTCGGTGTCCGTCAATCAGCGGACGCAAGACACCGGATACGGATCGTTGACCGAGTACCAGTTGCCGCGCGCACCGTGGAGATACTCTCCGGCGATGGCCCAGCCGATGGTGCTGGTGTTGCGGTAGAGCGTCGTCTGATACGGAAGCTCGCCAGTGGGCCAGCCGAATCGCGTCCACAGCTGGTTGTTGTTCTGGTTGGAGGGCCACGTAATCCTCTTCAACTCGTCGGGCGTCGGCAGTCGCCAGTCGGAGAAGCCACCGGTGCGCAACCGTGTGCAGTACAACTCCGCGTCCTTCGGCAGAACCGCGACATACTGCTCACGCGTATCGCCGAAGCCCTCGGTCGGAGTCCACGCGGTGTACGGGAGATCGAGGTAAGCCGCGTCGATCACGCGCACGGCCCGCGAGTAGGCGTAAGGACCCGAGCCGACGATCTGGTGGTGTTCGGGCTTCATGCACGTTTCCGGCATGCACGACAGGCGGAAGACGTGGTCGACCGCAAGCATCGCCTGCGTACCGCGCATGTTGGTGTTCGTGGAAGCGAACGACAGGTACGCGAGGCCATTGCGCATCGCAGCGATGCTGGACACCTGGGTTTCAGGCGCACCGTCCGGCGTTTCGCCGAAGACCCACGCGGCCTGGCCGTTCTCGATCACCGCATCTGCCGAGCCGAAACCACACCACTGCGGGTTGGTCGCGTTCCACATGTGCAGGCTCGGCACGACGTTGTGGCCGTTGTTGCTGCGGATCAGGCACTTGCCGTTGTAGCGGCTGCGAAGGGTGTACGCCTTTCGGCCGTCGGTGTGCTCGACCGGCGTGATGTCCCACACCGCCTGCTTGTTGGCGCCGTGCGCGGTCAGGTCACCCAGGCCGCACAGGGCGGTGGCGCTGTTGCCCCAGCGATGCGCGCGAATGCCGGCATCGCCGAGCGCCGGATCGAAGACCACGCAGCTCGGCTTCGAATGATCGGCCGTGTTGTTCGGCAGGACTTCGAGGACGTAGCCGCCGTCGAAGGGGGTCGGGTTCGACGCGTTGGCGCCGAAGGAGACGAACGCGGCGCTACACGCGAGCACCGTCGCGAGAAGTTGGAAACGCATTGGGAGGGCACTCCTGGGAAGGAGCGCGAAGCCTGAGGACTTCGCATCGCGCCCGCGATGCGAAAGTTCGATGGCTTACGGCGAATCAGCCGCGGGAGAAATCCCTGAAGGCCGCGATTGTCTGTTCGATCGCCGCATCGTCGATATCGAGATGCGTGACCATGCGGATGCGCGGCGTGTAGCCGATCGACATGCGGATGCCGGCCTTGTCCATCGCCGAGCGGAAGGCGTTGAGGCGGTCGGTCGGCACGTCGATGAACACCATGTTGGTGTGTTGTGCGGCGACATCGACGCCGTCGAGGCCGCGCAGGCCGTCGGCGAGTTGCTTCGCGCGGCGGTGATCGTCGGCCAAACGCGCGACATGATGATCGAGCGCATACAGGCACGCCGCCGCGAGGATGCCGGCTTGACGCATGCCCCCGCCGGCGACCTTGCGCCAACGCTTCGCATCGTCGATCAACTTGCGCGAACTGAGCAGCACCGACCCCACCGGCGCACCGAGCCCCTTCGACAGGCACACCGACACGCTGTCGAAGTGCTTGGCGATCTCGCGCGGCGCCACGCCATCGGCGACGGCGGCGTTGTACAGGCGCGCGCCATCGAGATGCAGCGACAACCCGCGTCGATCGCACAACGCACGCGCTTCCGCGAGATACGCACGCGGCAGCACGCGGCCGTGCCACGTGTTCTCCAGGCACAGCAACTTCGATCGCGCGAAGTGGGGATCGACCGGCTTGATCGCCGCTTCGACCGACGCGAGCGGAATCGTGCCATCGTCGTCCTGCACGAGCGGTTGCGGCTGGATCGAACCGAACACCGCCGCGCCGCCGCCTTCGAAGCGATACGTGTGCGCGTCCATGCCGACGATGTACTCGTCGCCGCGCTGGCAATGCGAGAGCAGCCCGAGCAGGTTGGCCTGCGTGCCGCTCGGTGCGTAGAGGCCCGCTTCGAAACCGAGGTCGCGCGCCAGGCGTTCCTGCAACGCGTTGACGGTCGGATCTTCGCCGTACACATCGTCGCCGACCGCGGCGCGCAGCATCGCTTCGCGCATGGCGGGCGTGGGCTTGGTGACGGTGTCGGAGCGCAGGTCGATGGGCGTGGTCATGGCGCCATCATCGCGCACGCGCGCGGCTCAGGCCACTTCCGTCGGGATGCCCATCAAGCGCTTGTGCACCGGCTTGCCGTGGTCGGTGATCACCATGACGCCGGTGAAACGCAGGTCTTCGGCCATCGCGGCGAGGCGCTTGTCGACCTCGGCGGCGAGCGCTTCGACTTCCGCATCGTCGGCACGGCGGCCGACGGTCGTGCGCTGCGCCAGCAATTCGGTGCGGAACTCGATGAACGCCGACAGCCGCCGCACGTCGTCGAAGAACTGGCTGAGGATCACGCGCTGGTCGACGTTGTGGCACAGCGCGGTGAAGTGGCCGTGGCTCGCGTACCACACCGCCGTTTCCAGGTCGGCGTGCAACAGGCGCGGGCAATGCGCGCCGCCGAGCAGGCGCAGGATGCGCTTCGCCTCCGCGGTGTTCTTCACCACGCTGCCGAGGATCGAATCGATCACGCGCTCGTACTCGGCCATCTGCGCGGCCTCGCGTTCGCTCGTGTCCTCTTCCTTGCGCCGGCGCTCGACGATCAGCGCGAGCCAGATGCCGACGAACACCGCGACGATGCCCGACAGCGTCTGGATGACGAACGACCATGCCATCTCGCCGAACATGGCCGCAGTCCTCGCGGGTTACTCGGCGGTGGTGGGATCGATGATCTGGCTGACCTGGGTCACGCGGTTCACCGGGAAACCGCCGAGGCGGCCGTGTTCGCGCACCATCTCTTCGTCGGGCGCGACGTACACGCAGTAGAGATTGTTGCCGGTGATGTAGCTCTCGACCCACTGGATGTCGGGGCCGAGTTGGCGCAGCACGCCGACCGAGCGGCGCGCCAGGCTCTGCAGTTCCATCGGCGTCAGCTGACCGGCGCCGGGGACTTCGCGTTCGATGAGATATTTGGGCATGGGATACGACCTCCGCACTGACCAACGCGGTGGCCGCCCTCGACAGGCCGCACAACGCGACGGCCGGTCAGCTGTCCTTTTTCTTTGTGCGGGGAAGCATAAACAGGGGTCAGAGCACTATTTCAGGGAATCGATCACTCGTTGTCTTTCTTGCCGAGCGTTCGCGTGAAGCAGTGCCGACCGGCAGGATGCATCCACTCTTGCGAGTTCGCCGGGTAGTCTTCGCTGCGCATGAGCGCGGTGTCCGTGTCGAAGACGGCGCAGAGGGAGTAATGGTCGTCGTCGATGCGCGCGTATTCGTAGCGGCCCCGGCCTTCGCGATCGGCGACGGGCAGGTTCGCGCCCGGCTGGTTGGCAAGCGTCGCAAGATCCGCAGGCACAGCGTCGTGCACGTTCCAGTAAATGCGAACGGCCTGCTGGATCTCCTGCAGGTCGTCTACGCGGCCGGCATCGATGCGGATTCGGCGCTGCTCCATCGGCGTGCCCGTCGCGACGATCGACAGCACCACGACCGCACCAACGGCGATCGAGCCCCCGATCGCCAGCCACTTGCCCAGCTTGTCGGCGGCGGCGCTCATGCGTCTTCTCCGCGGCGCAGGTCGGCGAGGTAGTAGCTGAAGATTGCGCCGGCGACCGCGCCAATCACCAGCACCTTGAGCACGAAGCGCAACGTCACATCGCCACCGAGCAGGTTGTACACGAGCGTGATCATGTCGCCGACGAGCGCCAGCGCCGCCAGGAACAACGTGAGATACGTGAGCCAACGCCGGACGGGCGACAGGCGCGCGAGCGGATCCTGCGTCACCTGCCGCGCGACAAGGCGCGCCATCCACAGGAACACCGGGAACGCGATCACCAGCGAGGCCGCGGACCAACGCATCGAGCTTTCGGTCGTGCGAAAGAGGTAACCCTGATCCGTCGCATCGGGAAGCGCGCGATTGAGCAGGTCGAACGCGAGGCTGCACAGGTGCCACGCCGCCATGTACAGCGCCGCGAACATGAGCAGGTAGAAGAACGCCTCGCGCGCCGAGAGCGATGCACGCGGCCGCGGGACAGGGACGGGAAAGTCGACCTCGGCCCACGAGCCCAGCGCGCGTTTCACCTGCGCGTTGGACCAGCCGGCGCCGGCGAGCGTGGCCGTGATGGTGTCGCGTGATGTGCCGCGCGCGAGCGCCTCGCGCACGAAGACTTCCAGGTCCTGCGATCCGGCCACGGGGCTTCCCTGTCGGTGGATTGGAAGCCCTTATAGCAGAGCTTCAAATACAGGGGTGGGGTCAGAAACAGGGGTCAGAGCACAATTAATTAATTGTGCTCTGACCCCTGTTTCTGACCCCTGTTTCGCTGTTTCTCTACGGCGCCGGCACCACCGCGACTACCGCCCTGCCCTCGTACGTGCCGTACGCGAAGCGGGTGAACCCCGGGTTCCATGCGACCGGCGAGGTTACGCCGATGCCGGTGCCGGCTTCGAAGCTGCGCCGCAACGCGCCATCGCTCACGCGCCAGAACTTGATCGTGCCGACCTGGTCCCACAGCCCGTCGCTGCCTTCGAACGCACGCCACCCCGTTGTCACCAGGCGCGTGCCGCCCGGCGAGAAACGCACCGCGACGACGCCTTCGTTCGATGGCTGATAGGGGAAGTGACGCAACACCGCGCCATCGGAGATGCGGAACAACGTCGTCTCGTTCGGGTTGGCCTGGTACTCGGCCAACGTCGCGCTGTCGGGCGAGAACGCCATCGGCGTCGTACTGCGCAGGTTGCCGCCGGTGAGCAGGCGCACCGTCGCGCCGTCGCTGCGACGCTGGATGGTGATCGTGCCTTGCGTGGCGGACGCCTGCAGCAAGCCGTTCGGCGAGAACACGAAGCTCGTGGCGATCTTGTTGTAACCGCTGCCGATCACCTTGACCGTGGAAAAACTCGACAGGCGCCAGTTGTTGAACGTCGCGTCACCCGTCGCGGTGGCAAGCTGCGCATCCGGCGCGAAGGTCGCGATGTTGTTGGGCTGCAACGTGCCGACGAGCTTGCCGACGAACACGCCGTCGGAAGCGCGATGCACGCGGAACGTCCACCCCTGCCCCGAGTTGTGCACGGCGACCAACGCGCTGTCGTTGGAGAAGATCATCTGGTCCGCGGTGCCCGAACCGATGGGCACCTGCAGCGTCGACCACTGCAGCGCGCCGCTCGATGCGGTGCGCGCACGTGCCCAGCGATCGGTCGAGCCGACAGCCACGCGCCCGCCCGCGGGCGACCACGCTACCCCGACGATGGAATTGGCGAGGCCGCTGGGTGTCGGCACCGACCACACGATCTGCGGCGCAGACTGCGCCTGGACGCCGGCCGCGACGGCCAGGCCGAGCGCGAGCAGCGAAGGAAGAAGGAATCGTTGGGCTTTCATGGCGAGCCTCCACGCGATGGCCGCTCCAATCAGTGGATGCTGGGCCTCCTCCGCGCGGTTCAACGTGAATGCCCGTGTCGCCAAAACGCATCCAACTCAGCCGTCGCAAAGGCTGGCGCGCGCAGTTTTCGCGCGAGCATGTGCGCAGCCAACTCGCCGGTCTCGACCTTGCGTGCTGGTGCCCCCTCGATGGCCCGTGCCACGCCGACGTGCTGATCGACATCGCCAACGCGCGCGACCCGCGCGACGAAAGGAAAGATTGATGGCCAAGCCCAAGCTGTTCGAACCGCTGCGCGTGCGCAACATCGCCCTCGCCAATCGCATCGTCATTGCGCCGATGTGCCAGTACTCGTGCGACGGCGACGGACGCATGAACTCGTGGCACACGATCCACCTCGGCAACCTCGCACTGTCGGGCGCGGCGCTGCTGACGATCGAGGCCACTGCTGTGCTGCCCGAAGGCCGCATCAGCTGGGCCGACGTGGGCCTGTGGGACGACGCCACCGAAGCAGCGATGCGCACGACGCTGCACGCGGTGCGCGAATGGAGCGACATGCCGATCGCGATCCAGCTCGCGCATGCGGGGCGCAAGGCGAGCTGCGAAGTGCCGTGGGCTGGCGGAAAGCAGCTCTCGCCAGAGAACGCGCATGGATGGCAGACCGTCGCGCCTTCGGCGATTCCGCATTACGCGAGCGACAATGCGCCGCGTGCGCTCGACAAGGAAGGCATGCGCGAGATTCGCGATGCGTTCGCAGCGGCTGCCGTGCGCGCCGCGCGACTTGGTCTTGATGCCGTGCAGATCCACGCGGCCCATGGATACCTGTTGCATCAATTCCTGTCGCCGTTGAGCAACCAGCGCGACGACGAGTACGGCGGAAGCCTGGAGAACCGGATGCGCTTCCCGCTGGAAGTGTTCGACGCAGTGCGCGCGGCCTTCCCGCGCGACAAGGCCGTCACCGTGCGCGTGTCGGGCACCGATTGGATGGATGGTGGGTGGGATGTCGCGCAGACGATCGCGTTCGCGAAGGCGCTCGAAGCGCGTGGATGCGATGCGATCCACGTGAGCAGCGGTGGCGTCGCGGCGGAGCAGCACATCGCGCTCGCACCGGGTTACCAAGTGCCGCTGGCGCGTGCGGTGAAGGAGGCCGTCGATATTCCCGTGATCGCGGTTGGCCTGATCACCGAGCCCGAGCATGCGGAGGCGATCGTCGCGAATGGCGACGCCGACATCATCGCCATCGCCCGCGCGGCGCTGTACGACCCACGATGGCCGTGGCATGCAGCGGCGAAGCTGGGCGCGACCGTGAAGCCGGCGAACCAGTATCTGCGGTGTGAGCCCAGGCAAGCGCGCGGCGTGTTCGCCGCGCCCTAGCCTGCGACTTCGATCAGTCCTTCTTCGCCCGCGCGAATGCCGCCGCCAACGCGTTGTTGGCTGGCGGCTGCTGTGCACCGCGCGGGTCACGCGCACCACGCGAGTCGCGCGGAGCACCGCGCGCGTCGTCGCGCTTGCCGCCGCGATGTTGCGCATCGCGCGAGGAATCGCGCGCCGAATCACGCATCGACTCACGCGCAGGCGCCGGCGTGTCGTCAAGCCGCCGCGTCAACGCGATCCGCTTGCGCTGCACATCGACCTCCAGCACGCGCACCTTCACGATGTCGCCGGACTTCACGACATCGCGCGGATCCTTGACGAACTTGTCCGCCAACGCCGAGATGTGGATCAGCCCGTCCTGGTGCACGCCGATGTCGACGAACGCACCGAACGCGGCGACGTTGCTGATGACGCCCTCGAGGATCATGCCGACCTTGAGGTCCTTGATGTCCTCCACGCCTTCGGCGAAACGCGCGGCCTTGAACTCGGGGCGCGGATCGCGGCCGGGCTTTTCCAGTTCCTTGAGGATGTCGCGCACGGTGGGCACGCCGAACTGCGCGTCGGTGAACTGTTCCGGCTTGAGGCCGCGCAGCAGCGCGGTGTCGCCGACGAGTTGCTTCACTTCGCGTCCGCACTTTTCCAGGATGCGCGCGACCAGCGGATACGCTTCCGGATGCACCGACGATGCGTCGAGCGGCTGATCGCCATCGGCGATGCGCAGGAAGCCCGCGCACTGCTCGAAGGTTTTGTCGCCGAGGCGCGGTACCTTCAGCAGCGCCTTGCGATTCCTGAACGCGCCGTTCGTGTCGCGATACTCGACGATGTTCTCGGCGACCGTCGACGACAGGCCCGACACGCGCGTGAGCAACGCAGCGGACGCGGTGTTGACGTCCACGCCCACGGCGTTCACGCAGTCCTCGACGCGCGCATCGAGCGCACGCGCGAGGCGATATTGATCGACGTCGTGCTGGTACTGGCCGACGCCGATCGCCTTGGGTTCGATTTTCACCAACTCGGCGAGCGGATCCTGCAGGCGTCGCGCGATCGACACCGCGCCGCGCAACGACACGTCGAGATTCGGGAATTCCTTCGCCGCGAGTTCGGAGGCCGAATACACCGACGCGCCGGCTTCGCTGACGACGATCTTCTGCATCCCACCGCCGGGCGTGCGCTGGATCAACTCGCCGGCGAGCTTGTCGGTTTCGCGCGATGCGGTGCCGTTGCCGATCGCGATCAACTCGACGTCGTGCTTCGCGCACAGCGCATGCAGGATCGCGAGCGACTGATCCCACTGACGACGCGGTTCGTGCGGATAGATCGTCGACGTGTCGACCACCTTGCCGGTGCGATCGACCACCGCGACTTTCACGCCCGTGCGCAGCCCCGGATCGAGACCGAGCACGGCCTTCGGACCCGCGGGCGCGGCGAGCAACAAATCCTTGAGGTTGTCGCCGAAGACATTGATCGCCTCGGCCTCGGCCTTCTCGCGCGCCTGGCCGAACAGATCGAGCATCAGGTGCATGTGCAACTTCGCCTTCCACGTCAGGCGACACGTGGCCTGCAACCACGCATCCGCGGGCCGACCCTGCGCCTTGAAACCGACGTGGTGCGCGACGCGACCTTCTGCCAACACATGCCCCGCATCGGCATCGGTGCCCGGATCGAGGTCGATGAAGAGGATCTCTTCGCGGCGCGCGCGGAATAACGCGAGCAAGCGATGCGACGGAATGCGCGCGAGCGACTCGCGATGATCGAAGTAATCGCGGTACTTCGCGCCTTCGGTCTCCTTGCCTTCGGCCACGCGCGCGCGAATCACGCCGACCTCGTGCAACCACGCACGCAACTCACCCACGAGCGCGGCGTCCTCGCCCCAACGCTCCATCAGGATCCAGCGCGCGCCTTCCAGCGCAGCCTTCGCATCGGCGACACCCTTCTCCGCATCGACGAAACCCGCGGCCACGTCCTCCGGCACCTGCGACGGATCGGCGAGCAGCGCATCGGCGAGCGGCTCCAGCCCCGCCTCGCGCGCGATCTGCGCCTTGGTCCGGCGCTTGGGCTTGTACGGCAGGTAGAGATCTTCCAGGCGCGACTTGGAATCCGCGGCCTCGATCTCCGCACGCAACGCATCCGTGAGCTGCCCCTGCTCCGCGATGCTCGCCAACACCGCGGCACGGCGATCCTCGAGCTCGCGCAGGTACGTCAGGCGCGTTTCGAGATTGCGCAGCTGCGTGTCGTCGAGCCCGCCGGTGACTTCCTTGCGGTAGCGCGCGATGAAGGGGACGGTGGCGCCTTCGTCGAGGAGCGCGATGGCGGCGGAGGCCTGGGCGGGCTGCGCGCCGATTTCGGTCGCGATGGTGGAGGCGATTTGGCGGGCGAGGTGCTGGGGGAGGTCGGGCATTTGCGGGGGTCTGCGAGCGGCGGTGCGGTAGTGCTGTGGGCCGATTGTGGCAGGGGTTTGGCGTGACGTAAGGATTGACAGATGCGTTTTAGACAGATGCGTTTTAGGTGGATGCAGGGCGGCACAGCTGATCAGCCTAGGCATCCCCAACGAATCGGCGCATGGTCAAGCAGCCATCGCTGCTCGCTGTTTTGCGGTGCTAAGCCACGCATTAACTTCAGCAACTAAGCGTTGCTCACTGGTTACGGCCGGCATGTCGGGACTTGCATCCCATGCAAAGCATCTTGCCTCGACGTTTCCGAGTACAACGTCTGGGGGCGCCTTTTTGCCATTGCTGGAGAAGCCGAGGATCGCGCAGCGTTCACTACCGAAACCCGTAGCGAAGGCGACAACTTGGTAAAGACTTGGGCGATGCCACTCTCCGTGTACATGCCGGTACTTGATGTCACCAACGGCAATCGCATCCCCAAACACGAGATCAGGATTAATGGTCATCCCAGAGTCGCCCAACGACAAGCGCCGCTTTCTGACTCGAACCGACAGCGCCCTATCGAGGATGTTGCGCAACCCTTCCTCGATGAGCTCAGGAGTTCGAATGAGGAATGATCTCCCCGCAAGAGCACCGAGTTGAGTTGTGACACCCCCGCCCTGCAACACCAACCTGGCCAGCGGAAGGGCGCGCCCGTAGTCCTTCGTCAGACGAGACAGCCGGCTACTTCCATCTCCGTGTCTGAGAGGACCAACACCATCCATTCGCGCTGCAACTCGACGCGCCCTGCGACGAAGGTTGGGGTCTAGATCAGATGTGCCTGAAACAAGTTGACAGGCCGCCTTGATAACTCCCGAATGGCCCGAATGGCAGGCTTTGCTTCGCCTGGCCGTACCGGTCCAATATCTTGTAAAAGAAATACCCCAACGATCCGTTGGCCGGCTCCATAACTCCCCCTACAGAGTTTGGCTTTACGTTCTGCGACTTAGCCCTAGCGTATCGTGCAAACTGTTCGGCCTAAAGTCCGCTACTCTGTTCACCTTATCGTGCCCCCCGACTCCGACAACTTCGACCCCGACGACAACTTCCGCGCCGCCTTCTCCGACTACGCGGACCTCGACGAGGACGCCGCCCTCGAAGCGGTCGTCTGGCAGTTCCTCCTCCTCATCAACCCGGGCGACGAGGACGCGGCCGCGGCCCAGTTCGCGGAGATCCGCGATGCGCTCGTCGCCGACGCGGAGCCGATCGAGGCCATTCGCGAGGCGATCGACTGGAAGGCCGGGTTCTTCGTCGCGGAGTCCGACGCGCAGGGGCTGGTCGAGGTGATCGACGAGCTCGCGGCGCGGGTCGGGGTTCGGGTCGAGTGGGACATCGACGACGAGGCCGACGATCCGTTCGCGGATGCGGACACCGGGGCGTTGATGTCGCAGGCAGCCGTGCAGTTGCGGGAGCGTGGGTACACGCTGTGGTCGTGGGAGACCGGGGCGGAGATGGTGGCGGGGTGGATCGCGCAGCGGTCGGATGACGAGGCGTTGCCCCAGGTGGCGGGGCCGCTCGGGTTTCATGTGCGCGCGGTGATCTGACGCGCTGGACGCCTCAGCAGGCGCCGGCCTGCACCCATCCGTTGTCGACGCGCTTCATCTTCTGGCCGCCGATGCAGCGGGTGTTCTTGTCGTTCGCCGCGGCGTCGGCTTGTTCCTTGTGCGCCTGCTGGGCTTCGCGCAGTTGCCGCTGCACCTTCAGCGTCTGCTCGCGTGCGTTGCGGGCGGCGGCGTCGCGGGCTTCGGCTTCGATCATGGACATGGTCGGAGGCGTCGGTGCGGGGGCAACGGTCGTCGTGGCTGCGGCCGGTGCGCCGACTGCGACTTCGGGTGCGGGTGCGGGTGCGGGTGCGGGCGCTTCGACGACGGAGTCGATCGATTGCGCAGTCGCCGGCGCGTGCGACGACGGCAGGTATGCCATCCAGTAATCGCGGCCGAACCAGGCAAGCGCCGCCACCGCCACCAACGCGATGGTCCAGCCGAGCCCGCTGCTTTTCCTGCGACGCCGACGCATTCCCGTCTCCCCGACTTCCCCGCCGCTGAGGATAGCGCTGCGGCGGCCGTGAACCGTGTTGCGGTGCAATGTTTCGGCGTTCGGCGGCCGCTAAGGCCCGCGCGCCATGCGCCACAGCCACAACGCGATGCCGCCGAACACCACGTACACCATCGGCAGGTAAAGCACGTCATACAGCGCATCGAACTTCGGCCCGAGCACGTAGACGTCGAGCATGCGCAGCCCCAGCCGCACTGCATTGAAGCCGAAGGCGAAGCGCGCGATCCCGCTCCACGGGCCGCGCAACGTCACTGCCAGCAGCACGCTGCCGATCAGTTGCACCAGGCCCAACGGGAAGTAGACGGCCGATTGCACGGCGTAGAAGGTCGCATGCGTGTCGAGGATCGCCGTGCGTTGCGCGAGCGAAGCGGCGGCATACGCGTCCGACAGGTGCAGCGTCGCCCAGAACAGTTCGACCGACCGCAGCACCACTTCCAGCAGGCAGAACACGAACAGGCCGAGGAAGGCGGCCACGCTCGCGATCGGCGCACGCGCGAGGTTGCTCACGCACACCACGAGGTAGAGGTAGGCCAGGCCGAAGAACGATGCAAGCATCGAGCCGGCGCGTGCGAGTTCCAGCGATGACGGTCCGGTGAGGAGTGTCGCGTCGGCTGAACCCTCCGGCGGCGACACGGAGAACACGTACCACTGGAAGGTCTGGATCGCGATGTAGGCGACCGCGATCCAGGCGGCGGCCATGAAGTGCTGGCGGGCGAGCGTCATGCGGGTCCCCGAGCGGCAACGGCGGCGGAGTCTCTCACGAGGCTGTCACCGTCGACAGGTACCGTTTGCGCTGTCGTCCTTGGTGCCACGCTTTCTTCGTATCACTGGGTATGCAGACCTCAACCCCCGCACAAGTTCGCATCACCGGCTCGTTCTCGGTCGAAGAGCTCTCCGGCGATTACACCGGCCAGCGCTACGCCTTCGCGCGCAAGCTCGGGGAATCGGCCGGCGCCGTGAGCAGCGACGATTGGCGCGAAGTGCAGCCGCTGCTCGAAGACCTGTGGGTCGGCGTGAAGATCGACCTCACGTTCCACGAGGCGCGGCCGGCCATCTTCCTGGCGTGGAAGTCGACGAAACGGCTGTTCGGCCTGCCGCCCTGACGGGCGTCCCCCCGACCGGGGAATCTCAGGGAATCAGGCTGAGGTCGCTGCGGTAACGCCAGACTTCGCTGGACACGTCTTCCACGAATGCGGCGTAACCGGAGAGCAGTTCGCGCCGCGTCGTCGCATCTTCGATCGTCGCGAGCACGCCTTCCAGGTCGCCGGGCGCATCGAACGCGCCCCATCCATCGCGCGCGACCATCAGGATGAATTCGTTGTCGACGCCGCCGATGCCTTCGTACCAGGTGAACGCGCCGGTCTTGCCGCTCGCTTCGGCGACGCTGCGCATGCGCTTGACGATCTGTTCGAACTGCTTCGCCTTGCCCAGGCGCACCTTGTAGGTGTGGACCTGCACCATCGCCGACGGCTTCCACTCTTCCAGCGGCGTGCCCGTGCTGAGGTCGCGGCGCACGCGCCACACGCTGCGGAACGCCGCGTCGGCATACGGCGTGACGTTGCGGTCCGCGTCCTTGACGTCGTCGGCGATCGCGACGCGGTTGTCGAACGCGGAGAACGGCGCACCGAACGAGCCGTCGATGAACATCCCCATGCGCGGGCCGTGCGTGACGTACCAGCCGTACCAGACGAGCGGGTCGTCGTGCGTCTTGTGCCAGTCGAGATGCTTGCGATAGCCGGCGTCGAATTGCGCTTCCATGCCTGGCTTCGGGGTGTAGCCGAAGAGGTGTGCTGCGTCGCCGGTGTTGCGCAGCGACGTGGGCACGGTGGTCGTGGGTTCGGCGGCGAAGAGCGGTGCGGTCGCGGCGATCGCGAGGAGTGCGAGCAGCGCGCGGGTTCGGAAGCGAGATGGGCGCATGCGGCGGCGTTCGTGTGGTGCGGGGGGACGCCGAGTGTATGCGGGAGCGCGGGCCTGAAACGAGAAGAGGCCAACCTTTCGGTTGGCCTCTGGTGACTCAACTGGGCCTTTCGGCCAGCTCCAGCCTCGCAAGTCGCGTTGATGGTGCGGCACTCACGTCCTGTCGTCGAGTCGTCAATCGCGGATTCGTGGACTCTCTGATGGTCGAGTCTTCCGCTCGTTCGGCTGAACGAGCTCCTTTGATCGCGCGACTGCGCGCAATCACCTTCGCGCACTTCGGAAAAGAGAAAGGGCCAACCTTTCGGTTGGCCCTTTGGTAGCTCAACGGCCTTTCGGCCGGCACGCACTTCGCAAGTGGCCCAATGGTTGGCCACAGGCTCCGCCTTGTCAAGCATCAACAGTCGAGGCAATGAGTGAACGTTTACAGGTCGTCTTTTCCTGTTGTTTTCAGGAATCAGCTACTCGCGCTTCAACGTCGATTTTCAGCTCAAGTTGCTCGATACAGTTGCTCCGCGGTCGGGAGTCCCGGTAGCTCAACTGGATAGAGCACGTACTTCGCAAGACGGAGGTTGTGGGTTCGAGTCCCACCCGGGGCGCTTCCTGCGATGACCGCAACAGCAAGGATTGCAACCTTGGAAACGGGCGCCGAATGGCGCCCTTTTTCTTTACAGCACTCCCATGCGCTTCCCTTCCGGCAACAACTCCCCGATCCGCACTCGCATCACTTCAGCCAGGATGCGAAACCCCTCGCCCGTCGGATGCATCTCGTCGAACCAGTCGGTGTCTTTCGTCAGGATCCCGCGCAAGTCGACGAACTCGAATCGCCCCTTCGTCTTGAACTTCTTCTTCACCGGCATCAGCACGTTTTCGGTGAAGCCATCCATCATCATGCGCGCGAACTCGCGCTGGTCCTTCGTATCCGGCAACACGTGCGCGATGCGATCGCCGATCCACGGGCCCGTGCCTTTCGCGAAGATCGCCGCCGCGCCGAGGTTCGCAACGGTGAACTCCGCGCGCTTTCCCAGCAGTCGCGGATAGTCGTAGGTGTGCGCGAGGATCGGCACGTTCGGCCGGATGTCGAGGAACGCGCCGACGAACGCCTGGTACGCCTCGTACACGGTCTTGAACTTGCCGGATTTCTCGATCTCGCGGAAGGCCTTCGACACCGACATCGGCTGCAGGCCCTTGAACGTCTTGTCGAGGAAGTCGGCGACGAAGTCGTTGCCGCCCGCGCTCAGCAGCACGATGTCGAACTCGTGGTGCTTGTACCAGCCACTCAGCTTGTGGATGTTCTTCGGCACGAACATCGAGGCCTTCGGGTTCTTCGGGTTGGCGCTCGCGTGGTAACCCGATTCCTCGGCGCGGAAGAACAGGCCGCCCGCGCCGAAGACCGGCACGCCGAGCGCTTCTAGTTCCGGCGGCGCGTAGACGAGCCAGTCGAGCATGTTCATCGACAGCGGCGTGGAGAACCACGAGTCGCCCTCGCAGAAGATGATCGGCGTTACGTCCTTGAACCGCTTGTCGCGCTTGATGCGGTGATAGGTGTCCTTGAACTGCCCCACTCGGGGGACGAGGACGGATTGACTGCGTGGCATGGCGACCTCCGCGGGTTGGACTCTGGGATCAACGCGGGCGAGGATAACGAGCGGTCGCTACCTTCGGTCACCTGGGAGACGTTCGATGCGCTACGGAAACGTGCTTTCGGTCTTCGTCGCCATGCTCGCGTTCGCCATCGCGACGCCGGTCCGCGCGGGCACGCAGGAAACGCTCGACGCCTACATCGCGCAGCAGATGGAGGAAGGCGCGATCGCCGGCGTCGGCGCCGCGATCCTCGTCGACGGCAAGGTCGCGTGGACGAAGGGCTATGGCCACGCCGACATTGCGCGCGGCGTACCGTTCACGCCCGACACGATGATGAACATCGGATCGATCAGCAAGACCGTCACGGGCGTTGCGATGATGCGACTCGTGCAGGAAGGCAAGTTGTCGCTCGACGAGGACGTCGACGCGCACCTGCCGTTCAAGGTGCGCAATCCGCGCTTCCCCGACGAGAAGATCACCCTGCGGCAGATCGCGACGCATACGTCTGGCATCGCCGATCGCTGGGACGTCTACAAGCGCGCGTACCACTACGGTGGCGATGCACCGGAAGCGCTGGGCACGTTCCTCGAAAGCTACTTCGTGCCGGGCGGCGCGAATTGGTCGGCGGACAACTTCGTCGATGCGAAGCCTGGCACGCATCGCGAGTACTCCAACATCGGCGCCGGGCTCGCGGGCTACATCGTCGAACGCGTGTCGGGCGAGAAGCTGGACGCCTACACGAAGCGGATCGTGTTCGAGCCGCTGGGCATGCAACACACCGGCTGGTTCCTGGCGGACATCGATCGCGCGCGACATTCGACGCTGTATGTCTCGCAGGGCGGTATGACCATCCCGATTCCGCTGTATGGCTTGTCGACGTATCCGGACGGCGGCGTGCGCACGTCGGTGGCGGACCTGTCGCGGTTCTTCGCGATGCTGTTGAACGGCGGCGCGTACGAAGGCGTGCGCGTTCTCGATCAGAAGACCGTCGACGAAATGCTGCGCTTCCACTACACGAAGGCGAACAAGCCGGACAACGTCGACCTCGCGGAGAAGAACGTCGGGCTGTTCTGGCAGAGCAAGTACAACGTCACGCGCGTCGGCCACGGCGGCAGCGATCCCGGCGTGATGACCGACATGCTCGCGAGCCTCGACGGGAAGATCGGCGTGGTGGTGTTTTCGAATACGTCGTTGTCGGGCGAGGACACGAAGTACTACGCGAATATCTTCAAGGCGGTGTGGGAGGAGGCTGGGAGGATGCGAGCTGAGCGCGGCGCAAAGGCGGGCGACTCGCGTTGAACCTCGCTGCAAAGAGAAAGGGCCAACCTTTCGGCTGGCCCTTTGGTAGCTCACAGCCCTTTTGGGCCGCTCGAACTTCGCAGTGCGCGCATGGTTGTCCACGTTCGCAGCCATGTCAAGCACGACAAATTGCGGAATCCGCGACAACTTGCCGCTAATAAGTTCTTGTCGAATCGAGGAACCTGCTACACGAGCGCGCTCGGCGGTTTTTTGATCGCGAGGCTCATTACAGTTGCCCTGCGGTCGAGATCAGCCCCGGTAGCTCAAATGGATAGAGCTCGGACTTCGCAGTTCGCAGGTTGTGGGTTCGAGTCCCACCCGGGGCCCTCGTCACGAGGGCCGCAGCAACAGGGATAGCAACCTTGGGAGGGCGCCGATAGGCGCCCTTTTCGTTTGCCGTGTCGTCTATCGCGCCACCACCGACGCCAGCATCGTCCCCGCCAACACCACCACCGCGATCACCTGGATCACCGTCGCGATGATCGACACGACGATCGCGCGCCAGAACGTCGTGCCCAGGATCTGCGCGAGCAGCAGGCCGCCGACGACCGCGGAGATCACCCAGCCGAGGAACTCGTTGACGCCCGACCAGCGCACAACTGCAGACACGACGCCAAGCACGATCACGCCGAACAACGCCGCACCGAAGTTGGTCTTCGCGGCGCCCACCATGCGCGCGCCGATCATCACGGGCACGACGGCGATCAAGGCGGCGATCAGCAGGACGAGCAAGAAAGTCAGCATCGAGACTCCTTGTATGAGAAAGGCCAACCTTCCGGCTGGCCCTTTGTACTGTCAAGGTGGGTTACAACACGCGCACCATGTATTGCGTCCCCGCCACCGGATTGAACACGTAAGCCTCCGTCGGCACGAACCCCATCGACGCATACAACCGCTGCGCCGACGCCATCGTCGGCAACGTGTCGAGGAACATGCGTGCGTAGCCTTCGCTGCGAGCTTCGTCGCACAGACGCTCGACCAGCTGGCGACCGAGTTGCATGCCGCGCGCCTCGGGACGCACGTAGAGGCGTTTCATTTCGCAATCGTTGCCGGTCAGTGGACGCATGCCGATGCAACCGAGCACGCGCTCGTCGTCGCGGGCGAGCAACAGGCGTCCGCGTGGGCGCGCGTACTTGCCAGGCAGCGTCGCGACTTCCGTTTCGAAGTCCTGGAAGTCGAGGTCGACCGGCAGCGACGCCGCGTATTCGAGCAGCAGCGTGCGGACCGTGGCGAGGTCGTCGGGGAATGCGGCGTCGATGATGCGGACCATCGACGCAATGCTACTGCGACAGCATCGCCCCCATGACCGCGATCGCACCTGCGCTCATCGCGATGAGCCACCACGTGGGCAGGCGACGCGGCGGTGGCGGTGGCGTCGCTGCGGGCGCGGGCGCCGTGTCGTCCGTCAGCAATCGTTCGAGGATTTCGACCGCGCGCGTGAAGTCATCCGACGACACGTATACCCGCGTCTGCGGCCCCGCCATCGGCCCGGCGATGCCCGCAACCGCGGCATCCGCGTCCGAACAGAACGCCGAAATCCCTTCCCCTTCCAACGCAATGCGCAACGTGTGGCCGAACCCCAGGCTCGGCGAAGCGTAGAGCAGCTGCATGGCGCTTCCTCCTTGAAGTCGGGGCAAATGGTGGCACGGTGTCCTGTTGAATCGTGGTCACGTCGTGCGGTTTTGCCGCTGGTCGCCGACGAACGCGCCCGCCTTGCTGTGGGATAGTGCGCTTGCGGTCACGGGGACCACCGAAGGGGCACACATGCAGGCTCGCAAGTTCACCGCGTTCGTCGCGGCCACCCTGGCCGCCGCCGCGCTGCCGACGATCGTGTTGATGGCGCTCGTGGGCACCATCGCCAGCGACGAGATCACGCGCGACGAGTGGTGGATCGTCGCCGGAGTGTTGTTCGCGATCGCGCTGGCGCACGTGGTATTGCTCGGCGTGCCGGCGGTGGTCGTGTTGCGACGCATCGGACGCTATCGCGTGTTGCCGATGGCGATCGCGGGCGCGCTGGTGGGGGCGCTGCCTTACGCGATCTTCTCGTTTCCATTCAACGATGCTGCGGGCGTCGATGTGTTCAGCGATGGCGTGCAGACGATGGCGAATGGTGTGACGACGACCGCCGGGTGGTTGGAGTGGTTGCAGGAAGCTGCGGTGTTCGGCGCGCTGGGCTTCGTCGGTGCGCTCGCGTTCTACGGCGTGCATCGTGCGATCGCCGATAAGACGAAGGGCGCCATCGGCGCCCTTCGCTGACTCACTGCGCTTGCGGACGCCTACGCGCCGAGCGGATTGCCCCGCTCCGCATCGATCTTGTAAAGCTTGATCGCTCGAGCAACATCCTTCCCCGCCATCTTCCCTTCCGCCGCGAGCGCCGCAACGGCCGCGTGCGCGATGTAGTAGCGGTCGACTTCGAAGTGGCGACGCAGGTTGGCGCGCGTGTCCGAGCGACCGAAACCATCGGTGCCCAACACCGTGTATCGCATCGGCACGAACCCACGAATCTGCTCCGCGAACGTCCGGATGTAATCCGTCGCCGCGATCGCAGGTCCCTGGCGGCCTTCGAGCATCTCCGTCACGTACGCCTTGCGCGGCTTCGCTTCCGGGTTCAATCGATTCCAACGCTCGACGTCGAAGCCATCGCGCGCGAGTTCGTTGAAGCTCGGGCAGGACCAGATGTCGGCGGTGACGCCGAAGTCCTTGTCGAGCAATTCCGCCGCGGCGATCGCTTCGCGCAGGATCGTGCCGCTGCCCATCAGCTGCACGCGCAGTTCGGCCTTCTTCGGCTTGCCGGCGTCGGTGAGCAGGTACATGCCCTTGACGATGCCTTCGGCGGCGCCTTCGGGCATGTCGGGGTGCGCGTAGTTCTCGTTCATCAGCGTGAGATAGAAATACTCGTCGCGCTGTTCGTCGAGCATGCGCTGCATGCCGTGCTGCAGGATCACCGCGACTTCGAAGCCGAAGGTCGGGTCGTAGCTCTTGCAATTAGGGATCACGCTCGCGAAGACCTGGCTGTGGCCGTCTTCGTGTTGCAGGCCTTCGCCGTTGAGCGTGGTGCGACCCGCGGTCGCGCCGAGCAGGAAGCCGCGCGCGCGCATGTCCGCCGCCTGCCACGCGCTGTCGCCGACGCGCTGGAACCCGAACATCGAGTAGTAGATGTAGAACGGGATCATCGGCAGGTCGTTCGTGCTGTAGCTGGTGGCCGCGGCCATCCAGCTCGAGAACGCGCCGCACTCGGTGATGCCTTCCTCCAGCACCTGGCCCGCCGCGTCTTCGCGGTAGTACATCAGCTGGTCGCGGTCGACCGGCTTGTACTTCTGGCCGTGCGGCGCATAGATGCCGAGCTGGCGGAACATGCCTTCCATGCCGAACGTGCGCGCTTCGTCGGCGACGATCGGCACGCAGCGCGGACCGACCGACTTGTCGCGCAGCACGATCGACAGGCTCTGCACGAACGCCATCGTGGTGCTGATCTCGCGGTCGCCGCTGCTCTTCAGCAGGCGATCGAACACTTCGAGCTTCGGCGCGGTGAGCGTTTCGGTGCTCTTCTTGCGACGCTGCGGGAGGTAGCCGCCGAGCGCACGGCGACGCTCATGCAGGTATTCCACTTCCGGCGACTTCTCGCCCGGGTGGAAGAACGGCACGGCGCTGTCCTTCAGGCTTTCGTCGCTGACCGGGATGTTGAAGCGATCGCGGAACAGGCGCACCGCTTCGTCGTCGAGCTTCTTGGTCTGGTGCGTCGGGTTGAGCGCTTCGCCCGCCGCGCCCATGCCGTAGCCCTTCACCGTCTTGGCGAGGATGACGGTCGGCATGCCCTTGGTCTGCACGGCCTGGTGGTAGGCGGCGTAGACCTTGTGCGGATCGTGGCCGCCGCGGTTGAGGCGCCAGATGTCGTCGTCGGAGAGGTTGGCGACCATCTCGCGCGTTTCCGGGTACTTCCCGAAGAAATGCTCGCGCGTGTACGCGCCGCCGAACGCCTTGCAGTTCTGGTACTCGCCGTCGACGGTTTCCATCATCAGCTTCTTCAGCACGCCGTGGGTGTCGCGCGCGAGGAGCGGATCCCAGTAGCTGCCCCAGATGAGCTTGAGGACGTTCCAGCCCGCGCCGCGGAAGCTGCCTTCGAGTTCCTGGATGATCTTGCCGTTGCCGCGCACCGGGCCGTCGAGGCGCTGCAGGTTGCAGTTGATGACGAACACCAGGTTGTCGAGGCCTTCGCGGCCGGCGACGGAGATCGCGCCCAGCGATTCGGGTTCGTCCGTCTCGCCGTCGCCGAGGAAGCACCACACCTTGCGGTCGGTCTTCGGCATCAGGCCGCGGCCTTCGAGGTACTTCCAGAAGCGCGCCTGGTAGATCGCGGCGATTGGACCCAGGCCCATCGACACGGTCGGCGTCTGCCAGTAGTCGGGCATCAGCCACGGATGCGGATACGAGCTGATGCCGCGGCCGTCGACTTCCATGCGGAAGTTGTCGAGCTGCGATTCGCTGATGCGGCCTTCGAGGAAGCTGCGCGAATAGATGCCCGGCGAGCTGTGGCCCTGGATGTAGAGCAGGTCGCCCGGATGTTCGGCGCTCGGCGCGCGCCAGAAGTGGTTGAAGCCGACGTCATAGAGGGTCGCCGCCGACGCGAAGGACGCGATGTGGCCGCCGAGGTCGCCCGGCTTGCGGTTCGCGCGCACGACCATCGCCAGTGCGTTCCAGCGGATGATCGAACGGATGCGCCATTCCATCGCGGCGTCGCCCGGGCTCTTGGCCTCGAGGTGCGGCGCGATGGTGTTCACGTACTCGGTGGTCGGCGCGAACGGCAGGTGGGCGCCCGCGCGACGCGTCAGCTCGACCATGCCTTCGAGCAACTGGTGCGCGCGCTCGGGGCCTTCGTTGTCGATGACCGCCTTGATCGATTCGACCCATTCGCGGGTTTCGATGGGGTCGGGGTCGTTCAGCAGCAGCTCGTTCAGCCAATTCATCGCGTGATCTCTGCTCTCCTCCCCATTGCAGGGAGGTGGGGGTGGGGTCGTTTAGAGCCGTGATTCTAGCAACTGGGGCGTGGAGGGGCCCGATCGCTTTCCGCTGAAACCAACCGACAGGTAGCATCAGGCCCATGGCATCCCCCCTGCCCCGCGTTTCGGTCGCCCTTTGCGTGCACGACGGCGAGCGCTGGCTGCGCGAGCAGCTGGACTCGGTGTTGGCGCAGCAAGGCGTCGATCTCGAAGTGGTCGCGCTCGACGATGCGTCGACGGATGGCTCGCTCGCGCTGCTGCGCGAGTACGCCGCGCGCGACCCGCGCGTGCGCGTCGAGGCCAACGAGACCAACCTCGGTCACCTGCGCGCGTTCGAGAAGTGCATGTCGCTGTGCACGGCGGACTTCATCGCGCCGTGCGACCAGGACGACGTGTGGGAGCCGTCGAAGCTCGCGACCCTGTTGGCGGCGATCGGCGATGCGGACCTTGCGTACTGCGATTCGGCATACATCGACGACGCGGGCCGTTCGCTGGGCAAGCGCCTGTCGCAGGACGTGGGGCCGATGCTTACGGGCAACGATGCGTTGCGGTTCGTGTTCCGCAACACCGTGTCGGGGCATGCGTTGCTGGTGCGTCGCGAAGCGTTCGAGACCGCGAAGCCGTTCCCGACGCTGCTCTTCCACGATTGGTGGCTCGCGCTGCGTGCGGCCGCGGGCAATGGCGTGGTGTACGTCGACAAGCCGCTGGTGCGATTCCGCCGGCATGCGGCGGCCTCGTCGTCGGCGGGGAAAGGCGCCGACGGTTCGCGGCGGCGGCGTTCGTCGTCGCACAACAAGCGCTGGCTCGCGCAGCAGGGCTATGTGTTCGAACAGTTGTCGTACATGCCGTGGTTCCCGCGCAGCGTGGCGGATCGCTGGTTGTACGCGTTGCTGGCGGGCGAGCACGGCAAGGTGGGCCCGTTGCTGCGCGTGATCTGGCGATATCGCGTGTCGTTGCCGCAGGCGGGCGGCGGGCACGAGGTGTCGGCGCTGGTCTACTTCTTCAAGTGCGCAAACAAGGTCTATCGCGCGAAGCGCGAGCGGTCGTTCTACGGGCCCTTGTTCAAGTAGCGGGCTTGAAGGTCGGGCGCGCGTTGAAGCAGGGTTCCGGCGCGTCGTCGGCCATCGCGCCCGCATCGGAACGCGGCGGACACGCGAACGCGCCATCGGTGGCGCCAAGGCTGAGGTTGGGATTCCAGAAGGGATCGCGGTAGTCGTCCAGGCGCCATGCGTCGCAGACGCGGCGGCGCTCTGCGCGATGGCGGCCCGTCCGGCGCAGGCGCGAGAGCAGCGATGGCCGGCGCAAGCGCACATGCACCGCGGGCATCCAATGATGTTCGAGGCCGCGCAGCGCGACACGCATCGACAGGTCGACGACCGCGCACGTGAGGTCGAGATACGACGGGTCGAACCCGCTGTCCTGCTCGAAGATCCAGCGGCGCATCACGATGCAGCCGTGGCCGCGCGCGCACCTGTTGCGCGACGCCCGCTTGCGCGCGCGACGAGAAGCCCTCCTTCGTCCCGAGCACGAGGCCGCCGCCGACAGCCTTGCCGTCCTGCATGCACGACGGCGCGACGATCCCGACGTGCGACAACTGCGCGTGCGACACGAGCCTGCGCAACCAATTCCTCGCGATGCGATCGCAGCGACTGTCGATGAACACGACCAGCTCCGCGGACGTCGCCTTCGCGGCACGATTGCAGGCATCGGCCAGGCTTCCGTTTGCGCCCCGCACCCAGCGCACGCCGGTGAAGCTGGCATTGCGCAACGGCGAGGCGCGGCGTGTCGCCACGAGGATGTCCACGGGTTTGTAGTCGGTCTGCGTGCGCAGGACGTGGATGCATCGCTGGAGGCGCAGCAGGCTCGCGTCGTCGACCACGATGATCGACACGCGCGGCATCGGATCGGGCAGGCCGTATTGAATGGTGCACGTCGCGTCGTCGTTGGCGGCCGCCACCGCTTCGAGCCCGTTGCGATCGAAGTGGTCCGCGAGCGCCAGTTCGCTCGCTTCACGGCGATGCGCATTGCATTCCGTCGCAGGCGGCGATCGATGGTGATAGAGGATGTGCGGCACGTGCACGATCGATGCGGGCTCGGTGGCGTCGACGCAGCGCAATGCCAGGTCGAACTCCTCCGCGCCGTCGAATCCCGGCCGGAATCCGCCGACGCGCCGCACGAGCTCGGTGCGAAACACGCCCAGGTGCGACAGCCCGCCGCTGCCGCGGAACAACTCGCGGTTCCAGTCGGGCTTGCACCATGGCGAGCGGCGCTGGCCGTCGTCGTCGATGCAGTCTTCGTCGGAATAGACGATCGCTGCGCGGGGCTTGCGTGCGATCGTCTCGGCGATGCACAGCAATGCGTGTTCCGACAGCGCATCGTCGGGCGCGAGCAGCGCGATGTGTTCGCCGCGCGCGATGTCGAGCGCCGCATTGAACGTCGTCGATGGCTGCGTGCGATGCATGCGCCATACCACGCGGATTCGCGGGTCGGCAAAGGCGAGATCGGAGAGCACGCGCTTGACGTTCGGATCGCTCGAACGATCGTCCGCGATGCAGAGTTCCCAGCGGTCGTACGCCTGTGCCTGCACCGATGCGATCGCGCGCGCGAGACGTCGTGGATCGGGGTCGCGTACCGGCATCAGCAGCGAGAACAGCGGTCGCCCGTGCACGTTGCGTGCGCGTTTGGCCCAGCGCTCCCGGTCTGCATCCGTCGGTGCATCGAATCGCGCGATCCAGCGCGCGTCGTCGTGCGTTTCGCCGGCCCGATCAGCGCGGGCATCGTCCCGCTGCCGGCGCAGCCGTGTCCAGAGTGCGAATCGCGAGCGAAGCGTATGGGACATCTCGGGGCCGGACCGTGCGCGTGAGAAATTCCCCACGGACCGTATTGCGAGTTCGCCCGCTACTCGATGCGAAAATTCTCCAATGCGGCCGCGGGGATTGCGCACGCGCGACGCGCGGCGTCCGCATGCGTGCATTCCTCATCGCGCGCCGTTGCAGCGCGCGTCGTTTGCGTCAGGGCGAATCGTCGCCGTCGAGGCCGCCGACCTGCAGCACGGCCAGGTACACCTCGCCGCGCAGGGCATCGGGTGTCGCGGACACGGCGGCCAACAGTTTCGAGATCCAGCGCAGGCGACGATCGCGCTTGCGGTCCAGCATGCGCAACGGATCACCGACGCTGCCTTGCCATCGGCAAACGAAACCGGCCTCCGTCCAGCACCGCCGCAACACGCCTGGGGACAGCGGCATGATGTGGCCCTGCTCGTGGTAGTCGTTGTCGTTGAACCACTGGAAGTGGCCGCGCGTGGCGAACATCGCTTGCGATACCGGATTGGCCAGGTTCGGTGTGGAGACCAGCAGGAAGCCCTTGTTTTCCAGCGCTTCGCGGCATTGCCGGAAGAAGTGACACGGGTTCTCCAGGTGTTCGACCAACTCCAGCGCGACGATTGCATCGAAGCGTCGCTGCAGTCGTTGCGCGAAGGCCTCGTTGAGGTCGAGTGCGACGAAAGGAATCTCGCGCGTGGGCACGAAGCTGCGTTCGTTCAGATCGCTGGCGGTGACCGCGTAACCGCGATCCTTCAGGCGCAGCGACATCGCGCCCGCGCCCGCGCCCAGCTCGAGGACGCGCGCGCCGGCCGGCGCGAGCACGGTGGCGAGACGCTCGGCCGCGAGTTCATGCAGCCCTGGCGCCGCGAAGATCGGCAGGTCGCGGTAGTTGATCGCGTACCCCGACTGGCCGCGGAAATGTTCCGCACGCTGCAGGGCGCGTTCCGGCTCCGACTTTTCCAACGCGCGCATACGCCTCCAGGGTGACTAGACTCGCCCAGCATCGCGACAACGGTTCGAGCATCGATGATATCTGCAAGCCTCGTGGTCACCACGTACAACTGGAAGGAAGCGTTGGCACTCTGCCTGCGAAGCGCCTCGCGGCAAACGCGCCTTCCGCTGGAAGTCGTCGTTGCCGACGATGGTTCGCGCGCCGACACCGGCGAGCTCGTGCACGCGATGGCGAAGGTGTTTCCTGTCCCGCTGCGACACGTGTGGCAGGACGACCTCGGCTTCCGCGCCGCGCGCGTGCGCAATCTCGGAATTGCGGCGAGCGCGGGCGACTACGTGATCTTCATCGACGGCGACATGCTCCTGCACCCGCGGTTCGTCGAGGATCACCTTGCGCTGATCCAGCCGGGGCTCTATCTGCAGGGTGGACGATTGAACCTGTCTGCCGACGGATCGAAACGATTGCTGGAAGGCGCGACGCCGAGGTTCTCGCCGTTCATGCCGTTGGCGAAGGCGCAGAGCGGCGAATCGCGTCGCCAGCATGCGCTGCGCCTGCCGTTCCTCGCGCGCAATCGGGCGCGCAATGGTTGGGGCGGCGTGCCGATGAGTTGCAACATGGGCGTGTGGCGATCGGACCTGGATCGCGTCAACGGTTTCGACGACGCCTACGAAGGCTGGGGACGCGAGGACGACGATCTCGCCTGTCGCCTCGCGCATGCCGGCGTGAAGCGCACCCGGCTGCGTTACGCCGGACTCGCGATCCATCTCTGGCATCGCACGCGATGGCCGGATGGGATTCCACCGAACCTCGAGATTCCCAACGACGTCTTGTTGCGTCGCGCGCGCGAGACCCGGTCGACCTGGGCCGAGCGCGGATTGTCGGACCACGTTTTGCGGGCAGCGACGTAACCGCCCGCGACGCATCGAAAGATGCGCGCGCGACACCCCACGCGCTACGCGCGCAATCCGATCCACCGTCGCGGAACGAACAGCTTCAACGCGCGCTCCGCGCTCTTCCTTCGCGCGCCGCGCTGCATGAGTCCGCGAAGGATCGGTCGCACCCAGTGCAGACGCGGCCTTTCGAGCAGCGCTTCGCGCGAGTCTGCTTCGATGCGGTACATCGCGAGGATGTCATCGACGTGGCGTCTGCCTTCGCCAGCCAGATCCGGCAGTTGCGTCGCGCATTGCTCCAGGTCGTCCGCGGTGCCGCGGTAGAAGCGGATCGTGCGCTCGTAGCGACGGCGCATCGCGACATCCTGCGATTCGTTGCGCGCGAACACACCGGCGCTGACGCTGCCCGCGTGCTGGCGATACTGGATCAACTTGTCCTGTAGTTGCAGGCACTGGCCGAGCAATGCGCCGCGCAGGCTAAGCGCGTTGTCTTCGATCGGCCCCAGGATGGGCCCGAAGCGATCGAAGACTTCGCGCCGGAATGCGATCGTGGCACCGAGCAATCCGATCAGGCGGCCCGCCTGCACGAAGGCATCGAGTCCGAACGGGTCCGGACGCGGGCGAAAGCGCAGCGGATGCGCGCGACCTTCTTCATCGATGCCGTCGAAGTCGCTGCCCAGGATCGTCACGCGCGGATTGCGCGCGAACGCATCGAGCGTCGCGGCCACGCGATGCGGATACGCGATGTCGTCGCCGGCCATCATCACGATGATCTCGCCGCTCGCCAGCGGCACCGTCGCGTTGACGTGCTCGGCCACGCCGAGGTTGCGTTCGTTGCGACGCACGCTGACGCGATGATGGCCGTGGTATTGCGCGACCATCTCCTGCGCGATGTCGAACGTGCGATCGCCCGAGCAATCGTTCGACACGATGATTTCGCACGGCACCGTCTGCGCGAACGCGGCCTCGAGCGATGCGCGAATGAAGCGCTCGTCCTTGTGGCAAAGCAACAGGATCGTGACGGAGGGCGCGTCTGCGTGGGTCACGGCACGACCCCGTACGGGCGCGCATGCAGGTTCCATGCCCGCGGGCGACGTGCGTGCTGGAAACGGTTTCCGACGCTGGACTCGGCCGGTACGCAGCGCGCATTCCGTGAGAAACGAGAGAGAAAGCTGAGGGACATCGCGGGGGAGGCGTGGTGTCGGAAGGCCTCCGGGACCGTATTGCCAGCGTCGTCACAACCTCGATGCGAATTTTCTCTAAAGCTCCAAACTGAACGCTTTCTGTTTCCCGGAGATTCACTAGATTCGTCCAAGCGAAGTACGCCGCTACCATGCGTCACCTTCGAAGACAGTCGATGGCCTTTCGCCTATGCCGCTAGGAAGCGTCGCGTTCGCCCCGATGGAATGGTCCCCGCATCCGGGCCTGGTTGCGCTTGCGGGACTGCCGCGCATCTCTGTCGCGCTATGCGTTTACAACGGCGAAGCATGGTTGCGTCCGCAGCTCGATTCGTTGCTCGCGCAGGAAGGCGTCGAGCTCGAAGTCGTGGTCGTCGACGATTGCTCGAGCGATGGTTCACTTGCGTTGCTCCAGGAGTACGCGCGGCGCGATCCTCGCATCCGCGTGCACGCGAACCAAGTCAACCTCGGCCACCTGCGCAGTTTCGAAAAGTGCATGTCGCTGTGCGATGCGCCGATGATCGCGCCTTGCGACCAGGACGACGTGTGGCACCCGCGCAAACTCGCCACGCTCGCGCGCGCGATCGGCAAGGCCGACATGGCGTACTGCGACTCCGCGTACATCGATGGCGACGGGCAGCCGATCGGACGCAACATCTCCGACGACCTGGCGACGATGCACGACGGGCGCGACCCGATGAAGTTCGTGTTCCAGAACACCGTGTCGGGACATGCGTTGCTCGTGCGTCGCGAAGTGTTCGACGCAGCCCGGCCCTTCCCCCACGAGCTGTATCACGACTGGTGGCTGGCGATACGCGCAGCCGCGGGCAACGGCGTGGTGTTCGTCGATGAACCGCTGGTGCAATTCCGCCGCCATGTAAGCGCCTATTCGCCGCTCGGCAAGAAGGAAGTGCAGAGCAGGCGTGAACGCAAGAAGCAGCGCAAGCAACAGCGCGCGGACGCGCAGCTGGAAGGAAAGCGTTGGCCGGGTTCGCCCGATCGTCGTTGGCTCGAAGAGCGCATGTACCTGCTCGACGCCTTCGGCCAGACGGGCTGGCGCGGCAGCGAAGACGCGCGCCTGTGGCAATCGGCGTTGTCGCCGGGGCTTGCGGGCAGCGCCAGCGGCCTGTTCCGCATGATCTGGCGCAACCGCGCGTCGTTGCCGCCGTTCCGCGGCATCGCGTGGATCAACGCACTGCAGTTCTTCCGCCGCACGCGGCGCAGGCTGCGTCGCGCATTGCTGCAGGATCCGCTGGAAACGCGCCTGTTCCGCGGTTGATGGTCGAGTCCGACCGAGTTTGCGCTTAGCCGAGCTTGCCGAACAGCTTGCGCGGCAACACCAGCTTCAACGCGCGCTCGACGCTCTTGCGACGCAATCCCGGATGCCGCAGTCCGCGCCACAACGGTGCGAGCCATTCGCTGCGCGGCTTGTCGAGTACCGCTTCGCGCATGTCCGCTTCGATCGCGTACATGTCGGCGAGTTGCGCCCCCATCGCTCGCTTCGCTGCGGGAAGGTCGGGCCGCGCGTCGATGCAGCGCCGCTGGTCCGCCGCGATCTCGCGGTACATCGCGAGCACGCGACGATTGCGTCGCTCGTACGCGGCGTAATCGCGGCCGCTGCGATCGAAGATCCAGGCGCCGAGGTTCCCGGCGTGCCGGCGATAGCCGACCAGCGATTCCTGCAGGCAGAAGCACCGCCCGGCCAGCACCGCGCGCAACGTGAGCATGTTGTCTTCGACCATGCCTTCCAGGGGCGGGAACCCGGTGAACAAGGTGCGGCGGATCGCCATCGACGCACCGAGCACGGCCGCGAGCTTGCCGCGCTTGAGCAGCCACTGCTGGTCGATTTCGTACGGCGTGCCGCGCGTGCGCGGGACGAGCACGTTATCCATGCCGTCGATGTCGTCGACCAGCGAGCCGACGACCTGCGCATCCGGCTCGCGTTCGAATGCTTCCAGCAAACGTTGCGTGCGCTGCGGATACGCGACGTCGTCGCCACCGACGCAGACGAGCACGTCGCCGGTCGCGATCGATGCGAGTTCGGTGAGGTGACGACACAGGCCGAGGTTGCGCGGCGTGCTGCGCACGATCACGCGATGCGGCCCGGTGTAGCCGGCGATGGCCTCGCGCGCCGCGGCCAGCGTCGCACCGCCGTCGGGTGAACAGTCGTCGCTGACGATGATCTCGCACGGCACCGTCTGCGCGAGCGCGGAACGCACGGCGTCGCCGATCATCGCCTGCATGTCGTAGGCGATGACCAGGATGGTGGCGGACAGGTTCGCCACGCTTACGCCGGTTGTCGCGTCGCCTTGCGGATCTGCGCTTCGACCGCTGCGATCGCGGTCATGTTGACCACGCGGCGCGGCGTGCTCGCCGGCGTGAGCACGTGCGCGGGCTGGTCGATGCCCATCAGGATCGGGCCGATCGCCACGCCGTCGGTCATCACGCGCACCATGTTGTAGGTGATGTTGGCGGCGTCGAGGTTGGGCATCACGAACAGGTTCGCGCGGCCCTTCAGCGTGGTGTTCGGCATGATGCGATGGCGCAGGTCGTCGTCCCACGCGGTGTCGGCCATCATTTCGCCGTCGACTTCGAGCTTCGGCACCCGCGCCTTCAGGATCTCGCGCACCTGGCGCATCTTGCGGGCGCTGGCGTCGTCGTGGCTGCCGAAATTGGAGTGCGACAGCAACGCGACCTTCGGCTCGATGCCGAACAGCTTCAAGCGATACGACGCCTGCAGCGTGCTCTCCGCGATCTGCTCCGCGGTGGGATCGAGCTGCACGTGCGTGTCGAGGAAGAACCACACACCCTGCTCGTTGATCACGCCAGTCATCGCCGACGTGCTCGACACGCCGGGATCCAGGCCGAACACGCTGCGCAGGTAACCGAGCTTCTTGTGGTAACGGCCGACCAGGCCGCTGATCAGCGCATCGGCTTCACCGCGTTCGACCATCAGCGCGGCGATCAGCGTCGGGCGCGAACGCATCAGGTTCTTCGCCGCCGCCGGCGTGACGCCGCGACGCTCGGTCAGCGCGTGGTACTGCTGCCAGTACTCGTTGAAGCGCGGATCGTCGTTGATGTTGGTGAGTTCGAAATCGACGCCCGCGCGCATGCGCAGGCCGAGGCGCTTGATGCGCGTTTCGATGACGTCCGGGCGGCCGATCAGGATCGGGCTCGCCATGCCTTCGTCGATCACCGTCTGCACGGCGCGCAGCACGGTTTCTTCTTCGCCCTCGGCATACACGACGCGCTGCTTGTCGGCACGCGCGCGGTCGTACACCGGCTTCATCAGCAGGCCGGTGCGATAGATGAACTGGCCAAGCTTTTCTTCGTAGGCGGCGAAGTCGACGATCGGGCACGTCGCCACGCCCGAATCCATCGCGGCCTTCGCCACCGCCGGCGCGAGCATCACGAGCAGGCGCGGATCGAACGGACGCGGGATGATGTAGTCCGCGCCGAACGACGGCACGTCGCCGCCGTAGGCCAAACCGAGGTCGGAGGCTTCGCGGCGCGCGAGCGCGGCGATCGCGCGCACGCAGGCGAGCTTCGTCGCCTCGTTGATCTCCGTCGCGCCGACGTCGAGCGCGCCGCGGAAGATGTAGGGGAAGCACAGCGCGTTGTTGACCTGGTTCGGATAGTCCGAACGCCCGGTCGCGATGATCGCGTCGGGGCGCACGCGCTTGGCGTCTTCGGGCAGGATCTCGGGATTCGGGTTGGCGAGCGCGAGGATGATCGGGCGCTCGCCCATCTTCGCGACCATTTCCGGCTTGAGGATGCCGCCCGCGGAGAGGCCGAGGAACACGTCGGCGCCGGCGACGATGTCTTCCAGCGTGCGCTTGTCGGTATCGCGCGCGTAACGCTGCTTGTCCGGATCCATGTGGCCGCGACCGGTGTACAGCACGCCCTCGCGATCGAAGGCGAGGATGTTCTCCGGCTTCATGCCCAGCGCGACGAGCATGTCCAGGCACGCGATGCCCGCCGCGCCTGCACCGGCGGTGGCGAGCTTCACGTCTCCGATTTTCTTGCCGACCACTTCCAGCGCGTTGATCACCGCGGCGCCGACGATGATCGCGGTGCCGTGCTGGTCGTCGTGGAAGACGGGGATGTTCATCTTCTCGCGCAACTTGCGCTCGACGATGAAGCACTCCGGCGCCTTGATGTCCTCGAGGTTGATGCCGCCGAAGGTCGGCTCCAGCGAGGAGATGATCTCGACCAGCTTGTCCGGGTCGCGCTCGTCGATCTCGATGTCGAACACGTCGATGCCGGCGAACTTCTGGAACAGCACGCCCTTGCCTTCCATCACCGGCTTGCCGGCCAGCGGGCCGATGTCGCCGAGGCCCAGCACGGCGGTGCCGTTGGTGATGACCGCGACGAGGTTGCCGCGCGCGGTGACCGAGCCGGCTTCCTTGGGGTCGGCGACGATGGCTTCGCAGGCGTAGGCCACGCCGGGCGAATAGGCCAGCGACAGGTCGCGCTGGGTCACCATCGGCTTGGTCGGTACGACCTTGATCTTCCCGCGCGGCTCCAGGCGGTGGTAGTCGAGCGCGGATTGCTTGAGATCGTCGGTCATCGTGAGCCGTGGTTCGGGGGAACGGGCCCTCGATTCTACCCACGGCGCGCGTCGCCGGTCCCCGACAGTGCTTGGAATGGCGTCGGCTTCACGAGAAACTTTCGCCAGAACCGCGCCCCGGACCTCGAATGCCCGCACCCGACCTGCGGCGCTGGGTGGCTGCGCTGCCGGCCTCGCCCGCCCCCTGGGCGATCGTGCTGGCGGCCTTCGTGCTCCAGCTGCCGCTCGCGCTCAACCCCGGCTACTTCAGCCACGACGAACTGCAATGGGCGTATTTCGCGACGCTCGGGCAGTCGTTCGCGTGGTTCGACTTCTCGCCGTTCCAGTTCCGCCCGCTCACCTTCAACCTGTGGATGGGGTTGTCGCGGCTGTTCTTCGACACGCCGCGGGCCTTCCATGCGTTGCTGGTGGCGTGGGGCGCGGTGAATGTCGGCGCGGTGTACGCGGTCGGCCGGCGGCTGGGGATCGAGGCGCGGCTCGCGGGCGCGGCGGCGCTGGTCTTCGCGCTGAGCCCGTACGCGGTGGTCGCGCATGGCTGGATCGGCACGATCGCGGACCTGGCATGGCTGAGTTGCGCGCTGGCGGTGGCATGGGTCGCGTTGCGCGTGCGCGGGTTCGTCGCGGTCGCGATGTTCGCCGCGTTCGCCACCGCGGTCGGGTTGTTCGCGAAGGAAGCCGCGTTGTCGATCCCGGTCCTCGCCGCGGTTGCTTGGGTCTTCACGCGCGAAAAGCGCTGGGCCGCGGCGGCGATCGGCGCGGGCGTCGCGGCGGCGGCCTACCTCGCGTTGCGCCTCGACGCGATGCTCCACTCGGCGAACCTGCCGACGCTGTACGAAGCGAAGGTCGCCAACATCTTCGTGCGCTGGTGCGAGTACCAGTTGTTCACGCCGATGGTGCGCGTGCTCGAAGCGCACCAGACGCTGTCGATCTCGCCGAAGTACCTCGTCGTGTCCGCGCTGCTGTGGGCCGCGTGGATCGCGGCGTTGTGGCGCGCGAACCACAAGCTCTGCGTGTTCGCGCTGGTCGCGGGTGGCGCGGCGCTCGGTCCGGTGTTGCTGCTCGGACAGGCGTGGGCGCACTACGCCTATGCGTTCGCCGCGGTGTCCGCGCTGTGCGGCGCCGCCGCGTGGTCGCGCACGGCGCGCTGGGGCCGCATGGCCATCGCGACGTATGCGCTGCTGACGATCCTGCACGGCATCGTGTTGATGGGCGTGATGTTCGAAGTCGGCCGCGTGCAATCGGTGTTCTCGCCCGCGCTCGCCGATGCGTTGCGCACGCGGCCGCTCGATGCCCCGCCGCTGCGCCTGCGCCCGGAGGACGACGCCAGGCCGTGGATGTTCCTGCGCCTCACGCACGACGTGCCGGCCTACGACGGCGTGCCGATCGGCGCGCGCGTGCAGCTGGTCGAACACGGCCAGCCCGCCGATTACCGCATCGCGCGCGACGGCCGCCTGTTGCCGGCGACCGACTGACGCACGGCAACGTAATCACTGCATTTCGAAGAGGCCTTCGGACGCCATTACCTGGTCCAGGCGGATGCGATTTGCGAACAGCGAGAACGCGAGCATCCCCGCGAGCCCGTTCGCGCGCGACACCCACTGTGGCAGGTAGCGCGGCGGCGACAACGCCCCGCAGTCGAACATCGGCTCGAACCGTTGCACGTCGGCCAGCGTCATCTTGCCCGCGAACAACAGTCGGCACAGGCGCAACTTGCGCTCGCGCAGCGCCCAGCGGAAGAACGTGTGCACACCGACCAAGCCGCGCACGTACACCGTGTCCTTGGTGAACGCGGAGCCGCCGGTGGTCGGCACGCCGCGGAACACGCGCTGCGCGGACACGAAGCTTTCGGCCGTCGAGTTGCCCATCTCCAGGAAGTAGCGGAACACCTCGACGAAGTCCGCGCCTTCCATCGCGCGCGACACTGCTTCGATGCGCAGGCTGATGCGCTTCATGCGTTCGATGTCGATGCTGCCGGTGATCTGTTCGGCGAACGTCGCCAGGCCTTCCTGCGTCGCGGTCGTGCGCGGCGAGGAGAGCGACAGGCTCTGCAACTGCGGCTGCTCGCGCCCGTTGAGCGCAGTGAGCGAGTGCACGAACGCCTCGTGTTCCAGCAACTGGTGCCTGTCGTAGTCGTTGAAGGCGGCGCTGGAACGCAGGCGGATGCGCGTGGCGCCGGCGGCGGCCTTCGCGATCAGTTCCGGATCGAGCACCACTTCGATCACGCGCTGGTTGAAGAAATCGTCGAGCGACGCCTGCAGCTGCAGTTGCAACGCGGTCGCGGAGATCTGCACCTGCTCGGAGGGCGCGAGCAGTTCCTTGTCGAGTTCGTTGGCGATGTCGATGAAATGGTGCGCGGCCTCGCGCGTGGTCGGGCCGCCGCCGGGCAGCGGCTCGTCGGGACGGCCGAACAGGCGGATCGAATGCCGCATGACCTCGGGCGTGCCGAGGTTCTCCAGCAGTTCGCACGCGATGCCCCAGCTGCGCGCCGAATCGCACACGTAATGGCCGAGCGGATGGTCGGGATCGGCTTCCTTCTCCACCGCCTCGAGTTCGCGGCGTTCCTCGGTGAAGTCGTACTTCGGGTACACGTGCATCGGCAGCGTGACGTCGCCGCACTCGAAGCCTGCGCAGAAGCGCTTCTGCTCGCTCGCCGCCCAGCTCACCATGTTCAGCAGGCGAATGCCGCGCGCGACCTTCACCATGCGCGCGTCGAGCGCGGCGTGATGGAGGGCGTCGTCGGCAAGCTGGGTCATCAGTGGCGGCCGTACTTCTCGTCGATGCGCTTGTACAACGCGCGATTCTGCACCTTGTCGCTGGATTTCTGCTGCAGGCGCGTGGCGAGCTTGTCGGCGGCGCCGGCGACTTCGTCGCGCAGCTTGAGGAAATTGGCGAAACGGCTCGGGTCGAGCGTGCCCGCTTCGATCGCGGCGCGCACCGCGCAGCCGGGTTCCTTCGCATGGCGGCAGTCGCGGAAGCGGCATTGCTCGGCCAGGGCTTCGATGTCGCTGAAATTCTCGGCGACGTCTTCCTCGCCGGTCGGCTTGAGTTCGCGCATGCCGGGCGTGTCGATGAGGCACGCGCCGCCGGGCAGCGGAATAAGTGCGCGATGCGTCGTCGTGTGGCGCCCGCGCGAATCGCTTTCGCGCACCTCGCCGGTCTTCATCTTCTCCACGCCGAGCAACGTGTTGGTGAGCGTGGACTTGCCCGCGCCCGACGACCCCACGAGCACGATGCTCTTGCCGGGCTGCAACCAGCCGTTGAGCGCGGCGACGCTGTCGCGGTCCTTCGCGTTCACCGGGACGACGGCGACGTGGTCCTGCGCAACGCCCTCGAGCGCGGCGCGAGCATCGTCGACGGCCCGCGCATCCTCTTCGAGCGCCTTGTCGGCCTTGGTGAGCACGACGACGGGTTCGACGCCGCTGCCGCCCATCAACACGAGGTAGCGTTCGATGCGGCGCGGATTGAAGTCCGCATCCAGGCCGCACACCACGAACACCGTGTCGATGTTCGCGGCGATCAGCTGTTGCTTGTAGTGCTCGCCCGCGGCGCCGCGCTTGATCGCCGAATGGCGCGGCAGCAGCGCGACGATGCGCTTGCCTTCGAGCAGGACCCAGTCACCGACCGCCGCGCGCTCTTCCGGCGCGATGCCGCCCTTGCGATAGCTCGAGGCGCGCTGCCACTCCGGCGGGGATTCGGCCTTGATGCCTTCGCCCAGGCCTTCGGCCACCGTGTAACCGGATCGGTGCTGCTCGATGACCCGCGCGGGGCGCGCTTTCGGGTGCGCTGAAAGCGTTTCCCGCCATGCGGGATCGTCCACCTCGTCGGCGAAGGGCCAACCGATGGCGCGCAGGGGCGAGGTCACTGTGTGCGTTCTGGCTGCATGCGGCTGGATTCTAGCGCGGGCATTGGTAGGCTTGCGGGCCATCCCCCGCCGATTCGCAACGATGTCGATGCCGAGCCTGAAAACCCGCGAGCGCCTGTCCGAAGTCCGCTACGAGATCCGCGGCGAACTGGCCCGCCGGGCCCGCGAACTCGAGGCCCAGGGTCGCACGCTGGTGAAGCTCAACATCGGCAACCCGGGCGCGTTCGGCTTCCGTGCGCCGGAACACCTGCAGCGCGCGATTGCCGATCGCATCGCCGGCACCGATCCGTACACGCACCAACAGGGCCTGCCCGCCGCGCGCGAAGCCATCGCCGAGTTCCATCGCCTGCGCGGAACGCCGAACGCATCGCCCGAGCGCGTGTTCGTCGGCAACGGCGTCAGCGAGCTGATCGACCTCAGCCTGCGCGCCCTGCTCAATCCCAGCGACGAAGTGCTGCTGCCCTCGCCCGACTATCCGCTGTGGTCGGCCGCGACGATCCTCAACGACGGGCGACCGGTCTACTACCGCTGCAATCCGGAGAACGGCTTCCTGCCGGATCCGGAAGAAATCGCGTCGCTCGTGTCGCCGCGCACGCGCGCGATCGTGCTGATCAATCCGAACAACCCGACCGGCGCGAGCTATCCGCGCGAACTGCTCGAACGCATCGTCGCGATCGCCGCAAAGCACCACCTGCTGCTGATGTCCGACGAGATCTACGACGAGATCCTGTACGACGACGCGACGTTCCAGCCGCTCGCGCCGCTGGCCGGCGACCTGCCGTGCCTTTCGTTCGGCGGCTTGTCGAAGGTCCATCGCGCCTGCGGCTGGCGCGTGGGCTGGGCCGTGCTGAGCGGCGATCCGCTCGCCAGCGGCGACTTCCACCACGCGATGGATCTGCTCGGTGCGTTGCGCCTGTGCGCGAACGTGCCCGGCCAGTTCGCGATCGAGCAGGCGCTGCACGGCGAAGACACGATCCGCGCGCTCACCGCCCCGGGCGGCCGCCTGCACGACACGCGCCGCGCATTGATCGACTGTTGCGAAGCGAGCGAACACCTCTCGCTCGTCGCGCCCCAAGGTGCGCTTTACGGATTTCCCGCGGTCGTCGGCGATGCGGCGGAAGGGTTCGACGATCACGCGTTCGCGCTGGAAATGCTGGAGACGGAAGACGTCCTCGTCGTGCCGGGGTCGAGCTTCAACGTGCCATATCGCAACCATTTCCGCGTGACGCTATTGCCGGAAGCGGACGTGCTGCGCGATGTGTTCGCGCGCATCGAACGCGTGCTGGACCGCCGTGCGGAAGCCGTGGTCGCGCGTCGCGCGGCGGTCGCGTGACCGTGCGTTACCTGGCGCTCGGCGACAGTTACACGATCGGCGAAGGCGTCGACGCCGACATGCGCTGGCCGGTGCAGCTCGCGCGCGCGCTGCGCGAGGAAGGCATCGAGCTGCGCGATCCGCGCATCATCGCGACCACCGGCTGGACCACCGACGAACTCGCGTCCGCGATCGACGCCGCCGAACCGCTCGGCCACTGGGACCTCGTCTCGCTGCTGATCGGCGTGAACAACCAGTATCGCAACCGCAGCCTCGCCGATTACCGCACCGAGTTCGCCGAATTGCTGGCGCGCGCGATCGGTTTCGCGAACGGCCGCGCCGACCGCGTGCTCGTGCTGAGCATCCCGGACTGGGCGATCACGCCGTTCGGCATCAACGAAGCGCCGACGCGCGGCGACGTCAGCGGCGAGATCGATGCGTTCAACGCGATCGCACGCGAGATCGCCGAGGCGCGCGGCGTCGCGTACGTCGACATCACGCCCGCGAGTCGCGAACGCGGCGCCGACGCGGACCAGGTCGCCGAAGACGGGCTGCATCCTTCCGCCGCGATGTACACGACGTGGACCGGCCTCGCGCTGCCCGTCGTACGCCGGTTGATGGCGCGATGAACGACGCCGCCCTGCCGCCGGCCGAAGCGCTGCGCATCGCGCGCGCGTTCCTGCCGGAACGCTGGTGGGGCAATCGCACGCTCTATTACTACTCGCGCGCGAAGTTGCGCACCGATCCGCTGTATCCGGGCGTGATCGAAGCCTTGCGCGGCACGTCGCTGCCGGTGCTCGATGTCGGTTGCGGCATCGGGCTGCTTGCGCACGCGTTGCGCGCGCAGGGCCTGTCGATGGCGTATCGCGGCGTCGACATCGATGCGCCGAAGATCGGCGAAGCGCGACGCGGCGCCGCACGCGCGGGACTGCACGAGGTCGCGTTCGACGTGGTCGATGTCGAAGACGGCCTGCCCGCGCACCACGGCAGCGTCGCCGTGCTCGACGTGTTGCAGTTCGTGCCGCCGGACATGCAAGCGGACGTCGTCGCGCAAGCGATCGATCGCGTCGCGCCCGGTGGTCGCCTGGTGATCCGCACCGGCCTCGACGACGGCAGCACGCGCGCGCGCACCACGCGCCGCATCGACGTGCTCTCGCGCGTCCTGCACTGGATGCCGTCGGCGCCCAAGGGCTACCCGAATCCCGATGCGCTGCGCGCGCAGTTCGAACGCGCGGGCCTGCGCGCGACATTCACGCCGCTGTTCGGCAACACGCCGTTCAACAACTGGCGGATCGTCGCGGCGCGCGACTAGTCCGGCAATATCGTGCGATAGCCGCGCGCCTGCAGGCGTTCGAGGACCGCGCGCACCGCGTCGACGTTGCGGCCGTGCTTCGCGCCTTCGTGCAGCAACACGATCGCGCCCGGCGTGAGCTGGCGATCGATGCGATCGGCCACCACCGCGGGGTCCGAAGCGAACGCATCGTAGGCACGCGCACTCCACGCCACGCGCGTCATGCCGTGCGCCTTCAACACCGCGGCGACGAACGGATTCGCCATGCCGACCACGGCGCGAAACCACTGCGGCGTCGCGCCGGTGAGTTCGCGCAGCGTCGCCTGCGTGCGTTCGATTTCCTCGCGCATGCGGCGCGGCGGCAGCGCCCAGAACCACGCCTGCGGATGCGTCGCGCTGTGGTTGCCGATCCCATGGCCGCGGCGCGCGATCTCGCGCACGAGATCGGGCCGCGCGCGCGCGCGTTCGCCGACGAGGAAGAACGTGGCCTTCGCATCGTGCGCGTCGAGCAGGTCGAGGATCGCGTGCGTGTCTTCCGAGGGGCCGTCGTCGATCGTGAGCCAGGCCACCTGCGCCTGCGTGGGCAGGCGCCGCAACACGGGGCTGAACAGGGCCGAATCCGGCACCAGCGTCGCCCACCAGAACGGCGCGTGCGACAACACCATCGCCGGCACGCCCACCTGCCAGCCGAAGCGCCACCACAGGAACACCACCAGCGCCTGCGACAGCGCGAGGAAGTACGCCCAGGCGTGCGGATGCTTCGGCGTGAGACGTGGGGCGGTGGGGGTCACGGTGGGATCATAGGTTTGGAGAGGGGGAACGGGAAACACGGGAAACACGGGAAACGGGAAACTCGGGAAACGGGAGACAGGCCTACGCTTCGGCTCGTGGTCCCGTCGGTCGAAGGGGCGCTCGCCTCCCGTTTCCCGAGTTTCCCGTTTCCCGTTTCCCGCCTTCCCGCCTTCCCGCCTTCCCCTTTCCGGCCCCCCAACACCCACAGGTCTACAATACGCGTTCCCCCGAACACCACGCCCACGCCATGTCCCTCGACCCCGCCCTGCGCTCGCGCATCGACACGCTGCTGTCGGACAACCGCATCGTCCTGTTCATGAAGGGCCAGCCGCAGTCTCCGCAGTGCGGTTTTTCGGCGAAGGCCGTGGGCGCGCTGAACTCGCTCGGCATCGACTACAAGCATGTCGATGTGCTGTCGGATCCCGAGATCCGCGAAGCGATCAAGCTCTACGGCGACTGGCCGACGATCCCGCAGCTCTATATCGGCGGCGAACTCGTGGGCGGCAGCGACATCATCGAGCAGATGGCGAACTCCGGCGAACTGCATTCCGCGCTCGGCCTGCCGCAACCCGATCGCACGCCGCCGCGCATCCGCATCGGCGCCTCCGCCATCGAAATGCTGCGCAACGCGATCACCGATGCGGGCGGCGACGTCGTCGTGCGCATGGACATCGATGCGCAGTACCGCACGCGGCTGCACCTCGCACAGCCGGATCCGAACGCGGTGACCGCGGAAGTCGACGGCATCCGCGTGCAGTTCGACCTCGCCGGCGCACGCCGCGCCGAAGGTTTGAACATCGACTGGGCCGACGACGAACGCGGCCGCGGCCTGATCATCGACAACCCCAACGCGCCGAAGCCGGTGCAGTCGATGACGCCCGCGCAGGCGATCGAGCGCCGCAACGCCGGCACGCTACGCATCGTCGACGTGCGTCCGGGTGAAGAACGCGCGCTCGCGTCGATCGCCGGCGACGTGCTGAATTTCGACAACGGCCTTGAAGACATCGAAGCGCTGCCGAAGGGCACCGCGCTCGCGTTCCTCTGCCATCGCGGCGGCCGCAGCCAGCAGGCGGCGGAGCATTTCCGCACGAAGGGCTTCCGCGAGGTCTACAACATCGCCGGCGGCATCGACGCGTGGGCTGACGTCGATTCGAGCGTCGCGAAGTACTAATCAGCGACGTCGGTCGAACAGCTTCGTCGCGCCGCGCGAAGCGATGCCAAGGCCGACCAATACAGCAAGGCCCCCGACGGGGGCCTTGTAGCTTCCATAGGTCGTAGCCGCCCAGGTCGCGTCGATGCCTGCGCTCACGTTGGCTCGCGACGGCGCAGGCATCAGGGCGTGAACGACACTTCGAACGAGATATAGAACGGCGCCTTCGACGGCACGTAGAACATCTGCCGAGACAACTTGTCTTCCATGCACTTGGCCAGGCCCGTGTCGGCGTTGCGCCAGTGGCCGGTCGCGTTGCCCTTCGCGTCGAGTTCGAGGACGACGGTGAAGGGTTTGATCGCTTCGTCGGTGCGGCAGGCATCGGCCGCGCGTCCGAGCACGCCCGATTGCGAGCGGCGCAGCATGTCGGCGGCGATCTTCGACATCGCGGCTTCATCGCGATCGGCGAGCGCCTTGGCGGCGTCGTAGTCGAGCGACGCGACGACCGGCGATGCGGCAACGGGTGCGGGCGCGACAGGCGCGGTTTGCGAAGACGCTGGCAACGTGGGCGCGGCGACAGTGGCGGCGAGCAGGGCGAGGGTCGTGATCATGGGGCGATGCTAACTGACGCGACCCAACCCCTGCCCTGCCCTTCCACGCAGCAGAGGGAGTTCCTTCAGGTACGTCCGCCTGCTTGAAGACGGTGAAGCGCCTTCAGAAACCGCCGCCGGCCTCCAGCCATTCGCGTTCTTCGGGCGTGCTTTCGCGACCCAGCGCCGCATTGCGATGCGGGAAACGCCCGAAGCGGCGGATCACTTCCATGTGCTTCTTCGCCCATCCGCCGTCGTCGCCTTTCGGCAACGTGGCGTGCAGCGCCACGGCGCGCTCCTGGTCGGCGAGCGCCTCGGAGTGCTCGAACGGCAGGTAGAAGAAGATGCGCAGCGCGGGATCGACCTGCGTGTCGAAGCCTGCGTCGATCGCCCGTGTGGCGAACCGATGCGCCAGCGAATCGGTCGCGTACATGTGCGCGGTGCCGCGGAAAATGTTGCGCGGCACCTGGTCGAGCAGGATCAAAAGCGCGAGGGCGCCGTCGGCTGTCATCATCCAGTCGTCGAGCTTGCGCGACGCCGCCACGAAATGCGCCGCGCCCAGCCGCGCTTCGCATTCGCGATCGAACGCCGCGCCGCCGCGGAACCACTTCGTCGGCCCCGCCTGCAACCAGAAGTCGATCACCTCGCGTGCGTCGATCATTCGTCGAATCTCAGGTGCTTCACGCTCTTGCCATGGCGGCGAATCAGGCGCAGCGCCTCGATGCCGACCTGGATATGGCGTTCGACGAACTCCGCGCTCACCCGCGCGTCCGACGCTTCGGTCTTCACGCCTTCGGGCACCATGGGCTGGTCGCTCACGAGCAGCAACGCGCCGCTCGGGATGTGGTTGGCGAACCCGGCGGCGAACAACGTCGCGGTCTCCATGTCGATCGCCATGCAACGCATCGCGCGCAGGCGCTCCTTGAAGGCTTCGTCGTGTTCCCACACGCGGCGGTTGGTCGTGTAGACGGTGCCGGTCCAGTAGTCGTGGCCGAGGTCGCGGATCATCGTCGACACCGCGCGCTGCAGGGCGAATGCGGGAAGCGCGGGGACTTCGGGCAACAGGTAATCGTCGGACGTGCCTTCGCCGCGGATCGCGGCGATGGGCAGGACGAGGTCGCCGAGCAGGTTCTTGCGCTTGAGCCCGCCGCACTTGCCGAGGAACAGCACCGCCTTCGGCATCGTCGCCGACAGCAGGTCCATCACCGTCGCGGCGTTGGGGCTGCCCATGCCGAAGTTGATCATGGTGATGCCGTCGACCGTGGCGCTCGGCATCGGACGGTCGAGGCCGACGACCTGTGCGCCCGTGAGCCGCGCGAAATGGCCGAGGTAGCCGCCGAAGTTGGTCAGCAGGATGTGCTCGCCGAAGCCTTCCAGGGGAACGCCGGTGTAGCGCGGCAACCAGTTCTCGACGATCTGCGGCTTGTCCTTCATGCAGCACATTCTATGCGCGGCGTGACCAAAGGCACGTTGGCAATCGCGCCGCACAATGGCTAGCGTGCGGGGGTTGCGCCTGGCGCACTCACGAAAGGGGAAGGATGTGATCAAGCCATTGGCCGCCGTCGTCGCGACGGTCCTGCTCGCCGGCTGTGCCAGCAGCGCGGGCACCGTGAAGAGCGACGCGCCCGCCGCGTCGACCAAGCCGCGCTGGCTCGACGATCCGTATGCGAGCACCTACCAGCGCGTGGCTTCCCCGCCGGTCTTCATCACCGGCGCGACCGTGCTCACGGGCACCGGCACGCGACTGGAAAACGCCGACGTCGTGCTGCAGGACGGCAGGATCGTCGCGGTCGGCACGGGGTTGCAGGCGCCGGCCGGCGCGATCCGCGTCGACGCGCAGGGCAAGTGGGTCACGCCGGGCATCATCGACATCCACTCGCACCTGGGCGTGTATCCGAGCCCGGGCATGAGCGCGCACAGCGACGGCAACGAAATGACCGGCCCGGTCACGCCGAACGTGTGGGCCGAGCATTCGATCTGGCCGCAGGATCCGGGCTTCCTCACCGCGCTCGCGGGCGGCATCACGAGCCTGCAGGTGTTGCCGGGGTCGGCGAACCTGATCGGCGGTCGCGGCGCGACGCTGAAGAACGTCCCGTCCACCACGTACCAGGGAATGAAATTCCCGGGCGCGCCGTGGGGCCTGAAGATGGCGTGCGGCGAAAACCCGAAGCGCGTGTACGGCCAGAAGGGCGGCCCGGCGACGCGCATGGCGAACGTCGCCGGTTACCGCGCGGCTTTCATCGAAGCAGCCGAATACCTGAAGAAGCAGAAGCCGAACGGCGAAGGCAAGGACGCGAAGGACGCCCAGCCCGGCGCGCGCGACCTGAAGAACGACACGCTCGCCGGCGCGATCAACGGCGACATCCGCGTCAACATCCACTGCTACCGCGCGGATGAAATGGCGACGATGCTCGACCTCGCGAAGGAGTTCGGGTTCAAGATCGCCGCGTTCCACCACGGCGTCGAGGCCTACAAGATCGCCGACCGCCTGGCCGCGGAAGGCGTATGCGGCGCGCTGTGGGCCGACTGGTGGGGCTTCAAGATGGAAGCCTTCGACGGCATCCAGGAAAACATCGCGCTCGTCGATCGCGCCCCCAACGGTTGCGCGATCGTGCATTCGGATTCGGAGGAAGGCATCCAGCGCCTCAACCAGGAAGCGGCGAAGGTGATCGCCAACGCGCATCGCGTCGGCATCGACATCACGCCCGAGCACGCGATCCTCTGGCTCACGCAGAACCCCGCGAAGGCGATGGGCATCCTCGACCAGACGGGCACGCTCGAGCCCGGCAAGATGGGCGACGTGGTGGTGTGGAACGGCAATCCGTTCTCCGTGTACGCGCACGCCGAACAGGTCTACATCGACGGCGCACGCATGTACGACCGCAACGATCCGTCGCGGCAGCCGAAATCGGACTTCATGCTCGGCCAGTCGGCCGGTGCGCGCGGGGGTGTGCGATGAACAAGCTCATGACACGGTCGATGATGACGAAGGCGCTCGTCGCCGCATGCGCGCTCGCGCTGTCGGGCGCCGCGTTCGCGCAGGACCTGCTGGTGCGCAACGCGAAGGTGCATACCGCGACCTCGCGTGGCACGCTCGAGAACACCGACGTGCTCGTGCGCAACGGCCGCATCGCCGCGATCGGCGCGAACCTCGCCCCCGGCAATGCGACCGTCGTCGATGCCGGCGGCCATGCTCTGACGCCTGCGTTGTTCGCCGGCATCACCGACATCGGGCTGGAGGAAGTCTCCGGCGAAAGCAGCACGGTCGACAGCGCGCAGGCGCTCGGCGAAGAGAAGGATCCGGCGGTGCATCCGGAGTTCGACGTGACGCTGGCCTACAACCCCGAATCGGTGCTGCTGCCGGTCGCGCGCGTGGAAGGCCTCGGTTGGACGTTGCTCGCCGCGGGGTCGACGACCGGCGGATCGATCGTCGCGGGCCAGGGCGGCGTCGTTCGCCTGGACGGTTCGCTCGACCCGGTGGGCGCGAAGGTGTTGTTCGTGTCGCTCGGGTCCGGTGCGTCGTCGATGACCGGCAACTCGCGCGCGGCGCAGTGGATGATCCTCGACCAGCTCGTCGCCGAAGCGCGCGGCCGCCTGTCGCCGGACTCGAAGTTCGCGATGCTCAATCCGATGGGCCGCGCCGCGCTGGCGAAGTTCCTCGACAACCGCGGACTGATGGTCGTCAGCGTCAATCGCGCGGCCGACATCGTGCAGCTGCTGCGCTGGAGCAAGCGCAACAACGTGCGCATTGCGGTTTCCGGCGGCGCGGAAGCGTGGAAGGTCGCCGACCAGCTCGCCGCGGCGAAGGTGCCGGTGTTCGTCGACACGCTGGCCGACCTGCCGGGCGACTTCGACCAGATCGGCGCGACGCTCGAGAACGCCGCGCGCCTGCGTGCGGCGGGCGTGCAGGTCGCGATCCAGAGCGCGGGCTCGCACCACGCGCGCAAGATCCGGCAGATGGCCGGCAACGCGGTGGCCAACGGCCTGCCGTGGGAAGACGGCCTTGCCGCGCTGACGCGCGTGCCGGCGGAAACGTTCGGCGTCGCCGGCGATTTCGGCACGATCGCGGTCGGAAAGCGCGCGGACCTCGTGCTGTGGAGCGGCGATCCGCTGGAAGTGTCGAGCGTCGCCGAGCAGGTGTGGCTCGATGGCCGCGCGCAGCCGATGAAGTCGCGCCAGACGGAACTTCGCGATCGTTACATGCGTGCGCCATCGGCCCTGCCGCGGGCGTATCCTGCGGGCTCCGAGTAAATCCCTACTTGGAGCTGGAGCCGGGGAGGGTTCCGACATGCATCATCTGAATTGGTTGGCCATCGTCGCCGCGGCCGTGTCTGCCTTCGTCCTCGGCGGCATCTGGTACGGGCCATTGTTCAAGAACGCGTGGTGCCGCGAAGCGGGCATCGACCCGAACGCCGCGCCGAAATCGCATCCGGCGAAAACGTTCGGCGTCGCGTTCGTCGCGGCGCTGATCGCTGCGTACGGCTTCGCGATGCTGCTGCACCTGATGAACACCGGCCCGGAGTTGTGGAAGACGGTGCACGCGGGCTTGATGGTCGGCTTCTTCTTCGTCGCCATGAGCTTCGGGATCAACTACGCGTTCGCAGGCCGCAGCCTCAAACTGTGGTTGATCGACTCGGGTTACCACATCCTGCAGTTCGCGCTGTACGGCCTGATCCTGGGTCTCTGGCACTGACGATGGACGCGCCGTTGCGCTGGTACTTCGACTTCCTTTCGCCGTTCTCCTACCTGCACTGGCAGAAGGTGAAGGCGTTGCGTGCGACGCACGCGGTGGAGCCGGTGCCGGTCGTCTTCGGCGCGGTCCTGTCCGCGGTGGGCCAGCGCGGCCCCGCGGAGATTCCGGGCAAACGCGAGTTCACCTATCGGCACGTGCTGTGGCAGGCGCGCGCCGAAGGCGTGCCACTTGTATTTCCGCCCGCGCATCCGTTCAACCCGCTCGGCGCGCTGCGCGCGTGCATCGCCGCGGACAGCGGCGCCGATGCGGTGGATACGATCTTCGACTGGATCTGGCGCGATGGCCGCCCGGTCGACGGCGACGCCGCGCTGCGTCCGCTGCTCGATCGCCTGGGCCTGGCGCCCGAAGCCATCGTCACGCCGCAGGTGAAAGCGGCGTTGCGCGCGAACACCGAGGCCGCGATCGCTGCCGGCGTGTACGGCGTGCCGATGCTGCAGGTCGGCGATGCGCTGTTCTGGGGCAACGACGCGCATCCCTTCGCGCTTGCTGCACTGCACGATCCGTCGGTGCTGCAGGATGCTGAAATGCAGCGTATTTCGAAGTTGCCCATCGGCATCACGCGGAAGGAGTGACGCATGCGTATCGGTTTGGTGGTGGATTCGGCGTGCGACCTGCCCGGCGAATACCTGCGGCGCAACGGGTTCACGATCCTGCCCATCACCGTGCACATCGGCGATGCCACGCGCGTGGACCAGCGCGACGAACGCGAGACGCTCGCCTTCCTGCATTCGCACGTCGCCGAGGGCGGCGCCGAAGCGGAGACCTCGCCGTTCTCCGTCGAGCAGATCACCGCGCTGTTCCTCGACAAGCTCGTGATCGACTACGACTACGTGTTCTGCATGACGATCACGAGGACGCGCAGCCCGATCTACGACAACGCGCTGCAGGCGAGCTACGCGATCCTCAACGAGTACCGCGGCGTGCGCATGGCCGCGGGCCACGACACGCCGTTCTCGCTGCGCGTGATCGACACGCAGACGCTGTTCGCCGCGCAGGGCATCACCGCCGTCGAAGCCGTGCGCCTGCTGCAGGCCGGCGAAGGCGCGCCGAAGATCCGCGCGCGCCTGGAACACCTCGCGCTGCACACCTACGGCTACATGATCCCGCGCGACCTGTATTACCTGCGCGCCCGCGCGCGCAAGAAGGGCGACCGCAGCGTCGGCCTGCTCAGCGCGGCGCTCGGTTCGGCGCTCGACATCAAGCCGGTGTTGCGCGGTTATCGCGGCGAAACCGCACCGATCGGCAAGGTGAAGGGTTTCGACAACGCGGTGCAACGCCTGTTCGCGCACACCGCCGACCGCGTGCGCCGCGGCCTGATGACGCCCACCGTGTGCCTCAGCTACGGCGGCGAACTCGAGGAAATGCGCGCCCTGCCCGGCTACGACGACCTGCGCGTGACCTGCCAGAGCTACAACGTCGAGATGTTCGAGAGCGTCATGAGCCTCACCGGCATGGTCAATGTCGGCAAGGGTGCGGTGGTGGTGGGCTTCGCGTCGGAGCCGCACACGTTCGAAGGCTGACGTTGACGCTGCGCACGCACGCGGTTCGCGACGATCGCGATGAATGCGATCCCGACGAACGCGATCCCGGAGGAACGCGATGACCCGTTTCTATCTGAGCCTGCCCGATCCGAAGTCCGCGCGCGGCGCGGACGCGGCGACGTCGTTCACCGCCAACGGCGCCGAGGAATTCGCGGCGCAACTGCAGGATGCGCTGCGCACGCGCTCGCTGTTCGAGCGCTGGGCCGCGCGGCAGGACGACCCGGACGACATCGACGACGCGCTCGCCGTCACCGATCCGAACGCCACCGTCACCGGCGAACAGCACGACTTGCGCATCGACCTGCTCGCGAAGACGACGTTGTCCGCGGCGATCCTGCGCCATCGCCTGCGCCTGCTCGCGGGCGATGGATGGCAGCTGCGCGACGTCGCCGCGTAGCGGTTACGACGAAGCGCGTTCCGGGCTGCTGACGTGCGCGGCGAGCAGCGCCATGCGTCCATGCACGCCTTCGCGTTCGAACACGTGGTGCAGGTGCGTCTTCACCGTTTCCGGCGAAATGCCGAGCTGGCGCGCGATCTGCTTGTTGCTCATGCCGCGCGCGGCCCAGTGCACGATCTCGCGCTGGCGTTCGGTGAGCGAAGACCAGTCGCCGGGATGATCGGGCGTGCCGTGCAACGGCGGATCCGGCATCGGCGATGGCGGGGGAACGCCGGTACCTGCATGGAGCGACTCGACCAGCAGTTCGGGCGCGACGACGAACAGGCCCGACTCGGCGGCACGGATCGCGCGCATCACGATCTCGGGCGGGTCGAGCTTGCCCAGGCACGCATGCCCTTGCGCATCGATGCTGTGCCGTAGCGCGTCGACATTGGGGTTGCGATAGAAGTAGAGCCGCCTCGGAGGAGGCAGTTGCGGCTTCCGTCGCTCGCGCTCGACACCGGGGTCGTCGCCGTCGAGCAGCAGCAACGCAGGCGGGGAATTCGCGCCGTTGCGTGGCTGGGCAGGCGCATAGGCCCCCAGCCAGTCGAGTTCGCCACGCAGCGAGAGCAGGTGCTGCATGCGCGTGCGCCATGCAGCGTCCAGACCGATCACAAGAACAGGCATCGCACTCATCGTCAGGGTTCCCGAGCAATAGGAAAGCTCGGCGCCCCTGATTCGCCGCATGTTTGCCAACGCGCGTGCTTCGCGAAAGCGGTCACCCGTTTGTTCACCCACCAAAACGATTGTGCGTGAAAGCCCGCAGGGGGACGCTCGCATCCCCCAGCGCGACACGATCGCGCACCTCGTCCTCCGCTGCATGTTCCCCCTTCATGCAGCCACCTGGCGACGGAGCACACCTCCGTCGCCTTTTTTTGTGCGGGACGTGAGGTATGTGCGGAACGTGCGGATGCAACGCATGAGTCGCGCGTGGGAGGACAGGGGGACCCATCACCCGGACGCGTGATTCCCCATGTGAAAGCGGCCATTGGATGCTCTGCCGCCGCAGCCCGGCGGGGGATTCGGACTGCGTTGCGCTTCCCCTACCCGAAAGGAGCATACCATGTACAGGAACACCAAGAGGCAGGGGCTGCGGACGCGATGGCCCCTCGCGCTTTCCATGGCACTGGGCATCGGTTTGGTAGCCCTCACCGCAATCGCGCTGGTACCCAGTGAACCCCTGGAGATCGACGGCAATGCCGTGGACAACAACAACGGCGGCGAGGACTGGGAAAACAACAGCCCGGTCGTGAAGAAGGACGTGGTCGCAAGCTCGACCACGGACGACGTCTACATCCAGGGCGGATCGAAGGACGAACGCGACGTCAGTTCGACCGGTATCACGACGAACTACTGGCAGCACGGCTTCAACAGCGTGCCGGGCAAGGACGACCTCGTGCATGCGTTCGCGAAGGAATACCCGCAACCCAGTGGCGACAAGTTGCTGTACTTCGGTGCGACCCGCCTGGTGAACGACGGTGACTCCGCGATCGGCTTCTGGTTCTTCAAGAAGTCGATCAAGGAACTGCCGGGCTCGAACTTCTCGGGCGCGCACTCGGTCGGCGACATCCTGATCACCTCCGACTTCAACAAGGGCGGCGGCAGCAGCATCATCAACGTGTTCGTGTGGAACGGCTCGGCGGCGGTGCCGCTCACGACGGTGAAATCCTCCGCCGCGGGCCTCAAGCCGAAGGACCCGATCCCGCAGGTGTTCTGCGACGTCGGCATCAACGCGCCCGACAACGGCATGTGCGCGGCGGCGAACAAGACCAAGGTCGCGATCCCGACGGTGTTCGCCGATTACGTGTTCGGCCAGCAGGCGGTGAAGCCCGCCGACAACATGTTCCCGGTCGGCACGTTCTTCGAAGGCGCCATCGACCTCGGCGCGCTGGGGCTGGATCCGACGACGTGCTTCTCCTCCGTGCTCGCGATGACGCGCAGTTCGTCGTCGACCGACGCGCAGTTGAAGGACTACGTGCTGCAGACGTTCGGACAGTGCGGCGTGGAAGTGACGAAGGTCTGCAAGGCCACGACGATCTCGACGAACGGCCAGTTCCTCACCAGCACCTACGACGTCAACGTCAAGGCGATCGGCGGCACGCTGACGGACGTGGCGTTCGCCGAAGACATCACGCTGTCCTTCGGCGCCAACGCGACCACGCAGCCGACCGGCTTCCCGCGCTGCAAGCGCACCGACACCGGCCAATGGCTGCAGACAGGGACCGCCTCGCCGATGGCGACGTCGCTGGCGTCCGGCGATACCGCGACCGTCGAAGTCGCGTGCGACCACACGACCGAGAGGCTGTTCAACAACGTCACCGGTACGGCGGGCGATGGTGCGGACGGCGTCGAAGGCAGCTTCGTCATGGAGGAGACCTGCGAGCCACCCTTCGAAACCGCGGTCCAGGTGACCAAGGCCTGCGATACGGTCGAAGTGATCGCCGTCGGCAACACCGTGCAGCCGCGGGTGTGCAACAAGATCACGGTGACCAACCAGTCGAACGAAGGCCTGGTGAACATCGCGCTGGTCGACGCCCCCGAAGGCGGGAGCGAGGTCGCGGTGACCGCGGATTCGCTGACGGGTGCCGCCGTGCCGACCACGCTCGGCGTGAATGGCTCGTTCGTCGTGACCCACTGCTACATCCCGACGAAGACGAACGGTAGCCAGACCAGCCCTGGCGCCGCCGCCTTCCTCAACGAAGCGGGCGTGAGCGCGGAAGGCGCGCTCAGCGGAAACGACAGGAGCGACACCGGCGACGTGCAATGCCGTTTGTGTCCGGCACCTTGATGCAAGGGCGATAATCGACGCAGGCCCATGGCATGGAGCGTCGATGCGCAGGCAGATGGTGTTGTCGTGGAGTGGCGGCAAGGACGCCGCCTGGACACTGCACAGGTTGCGTGCGACTGGCGAGGCCGACGTCGTCGGCCTCGTCACCACGGTGACCTCGGGTTACGAGCGCATCGCCATGCACGGCATCCGTCGCGACCTGCTGCAGGTGCAGGCACGCGCGACGGGGTTGCCGGTGATCGAAGCGGTGATCCCGCCGCAATGCGACAACGCGACCTACGAGGCCTCGTTCGCGCAAGCGTTGCAGGACGCGCGCACGCGCTGGCCCGCATGCGAGACGATCGCATTCGGCGACCTGTTCCTCGCCGACGTGAAAGCGTGGCGCGAAGCGTTGTGTGCGCGGCTCGGGTGGACGCCGCACTTCCCGCTCTTCGGCAGCGACACGGCCGCGCTCGCGCGCGAGATGCTCGCCGGCGGGTTGTGCGCGCAGTTGTGCGTCGTCGACACGCAGCAACTCGATGCGTCGTTCAGCGGCCGCGCATTCGATGCGGCGCTGCTCGCCGACCTGCCCGCGTCCTGCGATCCGTGCGGCGAGAACGGCGAGTTCCACACGCTCGTGCACGACGGGCCGATGTTCGACCATCCGATCGCGATCGAACGCGGCGAACGCGTATTGCGCGACGAGCGCTTCGCCTACACGGACTTCAGCGTCGCCGCGTGATGCGCGATGTGGTCGCCGATGAACGAGGCGACGAAGTAGAACCCGTGGTCGTAGCCGGGCCGCATGCGGAAATCCAGCGCGTGCCCACCTTCGGCGCAGGCCGCGCGCAGCAGGTCGGGTTGCAGGCGGTCGGCGAGGAAGGGATCGGCATCGCCCTGGTCGACGCGCAGCGAGAACCTGCGGGTCGCCGCGCGCAACAGATCGCAGGCATCCCATGCCTTCCACGCCGCGGGATCGTCGCCGAGATACGCATGGAACGCCTTGCGACCCCACCCGCGCGACGCCGAACAGATCGGCGCCAGCGCCGACACGCTGTGGTAGCGCGCCGGATGCCGCAATGCGCAGATCAACGCGCCGTGGCCGCCCATCGAATGGCCGCCGATGCTGCGCGCGTTGGTCACCGGAAAGTGCGCTTCGATCAGCGCGGGCAACTCTTCGGCGACGTACGCGTGCATGCGGTAGTGCGCCGACCACGGCGCTTGCGTCGCATCGACGTAGAAGCCGGCGCCGAGTCCGATGTCGTCGCCCTCGGCATCGGCAACGCCGGGCCCGCGCGGACTCGTGTCGGGCGCGACGAGCACCAGTCCGTGTTCGGCCGCGTAACGCTGCGCGCCCGCCTTGGTGATGAAGTTCTGCTCGGTGGCGGTCAGGCCCGACAGCCAGTACAGCACCGGACACGGGCGGCGTTGTGCGTCGGGCGGCAGGTAGATGCCGAAACGCATCGCGCACGATGTCGACGTCGCGTCGTGTTCCCACACTTCCTGCGTGCCGCCGAAGCACGCGTGCGATTCGATCTTGCGCATCGACACGACCCCGTCAGAAATGAATCACGGTGCGGATGGATTCGCCGCGATGCATCAGGTCGAACGCTTCGTTGATGCGTTCCAGCGGCATCGTGTGGGTGATGAAGGGATCCAGGCGAATGTCGCCGCGCATCGCCGCCTGCACCATGCCCGGCAACTGCGTGCGTCCCTTGACGCCGCCGAACGCAGAACCGCGCCACACGCGCCCGGTGACGAGCTGGAACGGCCGCGTGCGGATCTCCTGCCCCGCGCCGGCGACGCCGATGATGACGCTCTCGCCCCAGCCCTTGTGGCAGCACTCGAGCGCCGAACGCATGACATCGACGTTGCCGATGCATTCGAAACTGAAGTCGACGCCGCCGTCGGTCATCTCGACGATGACGTCCTGGACGGGCTTGGCGTGGTCCTTCGGATTGACGAAGTCGGTCGCGCCCATGTCGCGCGCGAGATCGAACTTCGACGGATTGGTGTCGACGCCGATGATGCGCGACGCGCCCGCCTGCTTCGCGCCCTGCACCACCGCAAGGCCGATGCCGCCGAGCCCGAACACCGCGACGGTGTCGCCCTGCTTCACCTTCGCCGTGTTGTGGACGGCACCTATCCCGGTGGTGACGCCGCAACCGAGCAGGCACACCTTCTCCAGCGGCGCCTGCGGGTCGATCTTCGCGAGCGACACCTCGGCGACGACGGTGTATTCGCTGAAGGTGCTCGTGCCCATGTAGTGGTACAGCGGCTGGCCGTTGTACGAGAAGCGCGACGTGCCGTCGGGCATCACGCCCTTGCCTTGCGTCGCACGCACGGCCTGGCACAGGTTGGTCTTGCCGGAGAGGCAGAACTTGCACTTGCCGCATTCGGCCGTGTAGAGCGGAATGACGTGGTCGCCCGGTTGCACGCTGGTCACGCCTTCGCCGACTTCGACGACCACGCCGCCGCCTTCGTGGCCGAGCACGGCGGGAAACAGCCCTTCGGGATCGTCGCCACCCAGGGTGAATGCGTCGGTGTGGCAGACACCGGTATGCGTGATGCGCACGAGCACTTCGCCCGCTTTCGGCGGCGCGACGTCGATCTCGACGATTTCCAGCGGCTTTCCGGGGGCGAACGCAACGGCGGCGCGCGACTTCATGACGGTGGGGGCTCCGGTCTGAGGCGAGCCGCCAACGCTACACCATCGAGGAAGGCCGCTGCATGTCGCGCATGACGTTGGTGTCTCTTGATTCCTCAACCGTGAGCCGAGCCCATGCGTTGCGCTCTCCTGCCCGTCGCCGTCGCCACCGTCCTGCTGCTTGCCGGCTGCGAAGCCAGCACACCGAAACAGGAAGCCGCCGCCACGCCCGCACCGCCGCTGTTCGAGACCTTCGGCGAGTTGCATCGCGACATCGGCACGCAGGTGCCCGCTGCGCAGCGTTACTTCGACCAGGGCCTGCGCATGATGTACGGCTTCAACCACCAGGCGGCGGGCAATGCGTTCGCCGAAGCGGCGCGCCTGGATCCGGAATGCGCGATGTGCGTGTGGGGCCAGGCGCTCGTGCTCGGTCCGAACATCAACATGCCGATGGTCCCCGACGTCGCGCCGCAAGCCGCCGCGCTCGCGAAGAAGGCGCAGCTGCTCGCCGCCAACGCGAAGCCCGCCGACCGCGCGCTCATCGAAGCGCTGGCCTTGCGTTACGCCGATCCCGCGCCCGCGGATCGCGCGCCGCTCGATCGCGCGTACGCCGATGCGATGGCGAAGGTCGTCGCGCAGTTCCCCGAAGACGACGACGCGCAGGCGATGTACGCCGAATCGCTGATGGACCTGTCGCCGTGGAATTACTGGACGCCGGCGGGCGAGCCGAACGCCGACACACCGAAGATCGTCGGCGCCATCGAGACCGTGCTGAAGCGCAATCCGAAACACATCGGCGCGATCCACTACTACATCCACGCGGTCGAGGCCTCCGCCGATCCCGCGCGCGCCGAAGCGCTCGCCGACACGCTCGGCGACCTCGCGCCCGGTTCGGGCCACCTCGTGCACATGCCCGCGCACATCTACATCCGCACGGGCCGCTACAACGACGCCACGACGACCAACTTCCGCGCCTCCACCGCCGACAAGGATTTCCTCGCGGTGTGCCGCGGCAGCAACGGCATGTATCCGCTCGGCTACGTGCCGCACAACTGGCACTTCGCCGTGCTGAGCGCGGGCCTGATGGGATCGCGCGCATTGGCCACGCAGTCCGCGGACCAGACGCGGCAGCGCGCGGACATGACGCAGCTGGATGCGCTCAACTTCATGCAGCACTACGTGGTCGCGCCGTTGCAGACCGAAGTGCGCTTCGGGCAGTGGGACGCGATCCTCGCGCGCGAACAGTCGCCCGCGCCGCAGGCCTATCCCACCGGCATCTGGCACTTCGCGCGCGGCCTGGCGCAGGTGCGCAAGGGCAACGTGGCCGAGGCGCAGCGCGAACTCGATGCGTTGCAGAAACTCGCGGACGATCCGGAACTGGCGAAGCTGATGCTCGGCACGACGAACTACGTCGGCGATCTGCTGAAGGTCGGCGCCGGTGTGCTGCGCGGCGAGCTGCTCTCCTCGCAAGGCAAGCACGACGCCGCGATCGCTTCACTGCGCGCGGCCGCGGAGATCGAGGACCGCCTGATCTACAACGAGCCCGCCGACTGGCCGCTCCCGGTCAACAACTTCCTCGGCAACGCGTTGCTGGCGGCGAAGCGCCCGGACGAAGCGGCGAAGGCGTTCCGGAACGACCTGGTGAAATTCCCGAAGAACGGCTGGGGCCTGTTCGGCCTCGCGCAGGCGCAGGAAGCGATGGGCGACAAGGTCGCGGCGGCGGAAACGCGCAAGCAATTCGACGCTGCGTGGCAGTGGTCCGATACGAAGCTCACTGCAGCGGTCTTCTGACGCGCGGTTCGCTCAGTACGCGAACTCGCTGAAAACGCGGTCGATGTTGCCTTCCCACGGCCCTTGGTAAAGCGCGAGCTTGCGCTCCGCCGGGGTCAGGTTGGCTTCCGCCGATTCGATCAGCGGGTCGAGGAACACGCGTTCGTCCGAGCCGCTCTTGTTGTGGCGCGCGCGACGGTGCAGGCCCGCGGCGGAAATCTTCAGCGCTTCGATCGCGAGTTCGCGCACGGTCGCCTGCGTGTTGCCCAGGCGCGCCGGCAACTTCAACGCGTGCTTCGGCACGCCGTCGCGCAACGCGTGGCGTTCGGCGCGGTTGAAGTCCTTGACCAGGTCCCACGCGGCATCGAGCGAGGCATCGTCGTACAGCAGGCCGACCCAGAACGCGGGCAGTGCGCAGATGCGATTCCACGGACCGGAGTCGGCGCCGCGCATCTCGAGGTACTTCTTCAGGCGCACTTCGGGGAACGCGGTGGTCATGTGGTCCGACCAGTCGCGCAGCGTCGGCAGCGAGCCCGGCAACACGTCGAGGTTGCCGTCGAGGAACTTGCGGAACGACTTGCCCGACAGATCGAGGTATTCGCCATTGCGATACGCGAAATACATCGGGACATCGAGCAGGTAGTCGACGTAACGCTCGAAGCCGAAGCCGTCCTCGAACACGAAATCAAGCATGCCCGTGCGATCCGGATCGGTGTCGGTCCAGATGTGCGAGCGATAGGAAAGGAATCCGTTCGGCTTGCCTTCGGTGAACGGCGAGTCGGCGAACAGCGCGGTCGCGATCGGCTGCAACGCGAGCGACACGCGGAACTTCTTCACCATGTCGGCTTCGCTGGCGAAGTCGAGGTTGACCTGCACGGTGCACGTGCGCGTCATCATGTCCAGGCCGAGATCGCCGCGCTTGGGCATGTACTCGCGCATGATCTTGTAGCGGCCCTTCGGCATCCACGGCATTTCGTCGCGGCGCCACTTCGGCTGGAAGCCCATGCCGAGGAAGCCCAGGCCGAGCTCCGACGCGACCGTCTTCACTTCGGCGAGGTGGCCGTTGGTTTCGCGGCAGGTGTCGTGGATGGTTTCGAGCGGCGCGCCGGAGAGCTCGAGCTGGCCGGCGGGTTCGAGCGACACGTTCGCGCCTTCGCGGCTCAGCGCGATCGTGCGTCCGTGTTCCTGCACCTGTTTCCAGCCGAAGCGCTGCAGGCCATCGAGCAGCGCTTCGATGCCGCGATCGCCGTCGAAGGTGGGCGCGCGCAGATCGTCGGTGCGGAAACCGAACTTCTCGTGCTCGGTGCCGATGCGCCAGTCGGCGCGCGGCTTGTTCCCGGACGCGAGGTATTCGACCAGTTCGCGCCGGTCGGTGATGGGAAGTTCGGCGACGTTGCTGAGACTCGACATCGAGGCACTATAGTCCTCGCGTGTTCAGGTGATCGTCACGCCATTGGGATGCTGGCGTTCCGCGAGCGCGGCTTGTCGCGCAAGCGGCGTTGCGTCAGAGGCCGAGCCAGCGCGCGGCGACGGCGCGCAACTCGTCGACGCCCTGCTTCGACTCGGCCGAGAAGGTCTGCACCGACACGGTGTCGCCGAACACGCGCGACAGCTCCATGCGCACGGCCTGCAGCGTGTTGCCTGCCGCACCGCGCCCGAGCTTGTCGGCCTTGGTCAGCACCGCATGCGCGGGAATGCCGCGATTGGCCGCGTACCCAAGCATCTGCCGATCGTAGTCCTTCAGCGGGTGGCGGATGTCCATGACGACCACCAGGCCCTGCAGGGCATCGCGCGTGGAAAAGTAACCGTCGAGGAACTGCTGCCAATGCGCCTGCAGGTCCTGCGGGACCTTCGCGTAGCCGTAGCCCGGCAGGTCGACCAGGTGCCGCTGCGGCGCGACTTCGAAGAACACCAGCTGCTGGGTGCGGCCCGGGGTCTTCGACACGCGGGCGAGCGCGTTCTGCTGGGCGAGTGCGTTGAGTGCGCTGGACTTGCCGGCGTTGGAGCGGCCGGCGAACGCGATCTCGGCGCCTTCGTCGGGCGGCAGTTGACGGTAGTTGTGCGCCGACAGCACATAGCGGGCGCGGGCAAAAGGGTTGGCCATGCGCACAGGATCGCATGCGCGGGCCGACCCGCGCCCGGGGCACCCGCCCTGCGGTTTGACCGCCCCGTACGCCGCCGTCGATAATCCCGCGCCTTCGCGACCGCTTTGTGTGGTCCGCGACCCCCCGGATGGGTTCGAGCCCACCGGTTCCCGAATTACGGAGCTTTGCATGCGCCACGCACGCGTCCTCGGCTACGCCGGTCTTGCCGCCGCTTTCGCGGTCGCCGCCGTCGCCTTCGCCCAGTCCACCGTGACCCCTGTCGCGCCCGACGCCCAGGTGGAAACCAAGCCGCTGGTCGAGGCCAAGCCGGTCTGGGGCGATGCGAAGAAGGGCGCGACGCTCGCCGGCACCTGCGCGGCCTGCCACGGCCTCGACGGCAACCCGACCGACCCGCAGTACCCGCGCCTGGCCGGCATGCCGGAGCGTTACATCGCGCACCAGCTGGCGCTGTTCAAGAGCGGCGAGCGCAACACCGGCATGGCCGCGGTGATGAAGCCGTTCGCCGACCCCCTGAGCGCGCAGGACATGCGCGACCTCGGTGCGCACTTCGCGACCCAGAAGGCGGGCGCGGGCGTGGCCGACGACACCCCGATCGCCACCGGCCCCAACGCCGGCATGAAGTTCTACGAAGTCGGCGAGCGCCTCTTCCGCCAGGGCGACGTGGCGCGCGGCATCCCCGCGTGCATGGCGTGCCACGGTCCCTCCGGCGCCGGCAACCCGGGCCCGGCCTATCCGGCCATCGCCGGCCAGCAGTCGGCCTACGTGCAGCGTCGCCTCGAGGAATACCGCACGGGCACGACCACGGCGAAGGAACCGCACCTGTTCAACGTCATGGCCGCAGTGGCGAAGCCGCTGACCGACGAAGAGATCCAGTCGCTGGCCTCCTACGTCCAGGGCCTCCACCATCGCTCGGACGACGTCGCCGCGCAGCAGTGACGCCGGCGGGAACCTCGACCAGCGCAAGCTGTCGAAGCGTTCACGACCCTGATCCGTACGCCGGCCCCACACTGAGGCCGGCGTTTTTTTTGAAACGAACCGCGAGCCAGAGACCGCCGATGACCCGCCTCCTAGCCTTGATGCTGTTGTCGCTGTTGCTGCCCGTCGCCGCGTTCGCGCAGTCCGCGCCGGCCGCGCCGGTCGAGGGCGTGCATTACGAAACGCTCGCCAATCCCGGCACGTGGGACAAGGTCGGCAAGGGCGAGATCGAAGTCGCCGAGATCTTCCATTACACGTGCATCCACTGCGCCGACCTCGCGCCGAAGCTCGAATCATGGAAAGCCACGCTGCCGAAGAACGCGAAGGTGCGTTACGTGCCCGCGGCCTACGGCCTCGACGATGACTTCGCGCGCGCGTTCTTCGCCGCCGATTCGCTGAAGGTGTTGCCGCGCACGCACGTCGCGACGTTCGAGGCGTTGCACGCGGACCACGCGCTGCCGCGCAATGCGACCGACGGCGAGATCGCCGCGTTCTACGCCACGCTCGGCATCGACGCGAACAAGTTCGCGGCCGCGCAGAAGAGCCCGCAGGTTGCCGCACGCGTGAAGGCCGCGCACGACTTCATCGGCCGCACGCAGATTGGCGGCACGCCGACGATCATCGTTGCCGGCCGCTGGAAAGTGATGGGCCGCTCGCTCGACGATCTGCTCGCCAACACCGCCGCGCTGGTCAAGAACCCGCCGCGCTGATCGAACATCGCCATTCCCCCCAGGTTTCCGAGGATCGACCCATGACCCCACGCGTCCTGCTTCCCCTGCTGCTCCTCGCGCTCGCCGCGTGCAGCCAGTCGAACACCCCGCCTGCCGCCGACACCGCGGCTGCCGCTTCCACGGCCGCGATGCCGGTCAGCGCCGACGAACCCGCCGCGAGCGCGACCGTCGCGCCGGCCGCCGCCTCCACCGCCGCGGTCGCGCAGGATCCGGCCGCCGACGCCGCCGCGCAGCAGGCGCTCGCCGCGGCGAGCGATCCGTCGGGCCTGGTCGAAGGCCGCGATTACGAAGTGATCAAGAACGGCGAGCCGTGGAAGCCGCTCAACGGCAAGATCGAAGTCGTCGAAGTGTTCGGTTACGTGTGCCCGGCCTGCGCCGCGTTCGACCCGCTGGTCGAATCGTGGAAGGCCAAGCTCCCGGCCGACGTGCGCTTCTCGTACGTGCCGGCGCCGTTCGGCCCCGAGTGGAACCCGTATGCGAAGGCGTTCTACGTCGCCGAAGCGATGAACCTCGTCGACAAGTCGCACAGCGCGCTGATCCGCGAGATCCACGTGACGCAGTCCATGCCCGGCGAAGGCGACGGCCCGAACGAGCAGAAGATCGCCGACTTCTACGGCAAGTACGGCGCGAACCCGAAGGAATTCCTCAGCACGATGAATTCCTTCTCGGTCAACGCGCAGGTCAACAAGGGCCGCCAGTTCATGATCCGCTCGGGCGCGAACAGCACGCCCACGCTGATCGTCAACGGCAAGTACCGCGTCACCGGCAACAGCTTCGAGGACATGATCCGCATCGCGAGCCAGCTGATTGCGCGCGAACGCGCGGCCACGGCCGGCCCCGCCGCGCCGGCCGCCGCTCCGTCGCAGGGCTGATCGCGGGAACGATGTCGAACCGCCGCCTCAAGCTGCTCAGCGCGAACATCCAGGCCGGGTCGAGCACCCGCCGCTACACGGACTACGCGATGCGCAGCTGGTCGCACGTGCTGCCCGCCGGCAACAAGCGCGGCAGCCTGGATGCGATCGCGCAACTCGCGGGCGGCCACGACATCGTCGGCCTCAACGAAAGCGACCCCGGCAGCTTGCGGTCGGGGTTCACCAACCAGACGCACTACCTCGCGCAACGCGGGGGCTTCGCGTACTGGAGCCACCAGCCGAACCGCCGCGTCGGCGGCGTGGCGTCGAGCGCGAACGGGCTGTTGTCGAAGCTCGAACCGGTCGAAGTGCACGACCATCCCCTGCCCGGCCGCGTGCGCGGGCGGGGCGTGCTGCTCGCGCAGTTCGGCAACGGCGACGAAGGCCTCACGGTCGCCGTCGCGCATCTTTCGCTCGGCGCGGGATCGCGCGCATCGCAGCTGTCGTTCATCGCCGAGCTGCTGCACGACCATCCGCACGCGATCCTGATGGGCGACTTCAACTGCGATCCGGACCGGCCGGAGATGCAGACGCTCTACAAGCGCACGCGCCTGCAGCCGCCGTCGCTGTGCGTGCCGACGTTCCCGAGCTGGCGGCCGCAGCGCGCGATCGACCACATCCTCACCACGTCCGAGTTGCAGGTCGCGAGGATGGAAGCGTTCGCGGCGGCGCAGTCGGATCACCTCGCGATCGCGGCCGAGATCGACGTGCCGGAAAACGCGCTGCGCTGACCGGGATTCACGGTGGCTTCGCTATAGTCGAGCCACATCGCCGTCTCCCCCAACGGTCCCCCATGTCGCGTCATTCGCTGCCGCTTGTTTTTGCCTTGGTTTTCGCTGCCTCGACCTCCGTGTCGGCGCAGCAGTCGCCGGCACGTCCCGCACCCGCGCCCGCCGCGTCGCGCACCGTCGCGCCGCCGCCGTTGAACAACGCGCCGATCAGGATCGTGCCGCGCCGCGACGAAGTGCGCGCCGCGTTCTCGGCCGCGGAACTGGGCAAGCTGACGCCCGCGCAATCGTCGGCGCTCGCCGATCATCCGCTCGCCGGCTGGGTCGAATACGCCGCGTTGCGTCGCGGCATCGACACGCTTCCCGCGCAGCGCGCACAAGCCTTCCTCGCGAAGTACCGCGGCCAGGCCGTCGCCGGCGCGTTCCGAGAACTCTGGCTCGCCGCGTTGTCGCGTCGCGAAGACTGGCCGACGTTCCGCAGCGCGTGGGATCCGTCGATCGACGACGTCGCGTTGCGTTGCGCGGAGCTCGACGCACGCCAGGCCACCGGCGCCACGGATGCGAAGTGGATCAGCGATGCACAAGCGATCTGGCGCAGCACCGGCAAGGCATTGCCGTCGACGTGCGACGCTGCATTCGCAGTGCTCGCATCGAAGGGCGGATTGCCGCCCGAATTGCGCTGGGAACGCATCGAGAAAGCCGCGAACGAATGGGAACCGGCGGTCATGCGCAGCGCCGCACGTGGCCTGCCCGCCGCCGAAGCCGCGCTCGCCAACGATTACGCCGCGTTCTTCGAAGCCGTGCACGATCGCGCGCTCAGCTGGCCGAAGACGCCGCGCAGCCGATTGATGGCCTCGCAGGGCCTCGCACGCCTGGCGAAGTCGGTGCCGATGCTCGCCGACACGACGTTGCCGAAGTTCGCCGACGCCTTGCAGTTCACCGAAGCCGATCGCGCGCGCGTGCTCTACCAGGCGGCGTTGTGGACGGTCGCATCGTACGAACCCGACTCCGCACGCCGCCTCAACGCGGTGCCCGAAAGCGCGTACGACGACCGCCTGCACGAATGGCGCGCGCGCGAAGCGATGTCGCGCAGCGACTGGCCCGCGGCGCTCGCCGCGATCCGCAAGATGGGCGACAAGCAGCGCAACGATTCGCGCTGGACGTACTTCCAGGCGCGCCTGACCGAGATCGCCGGCGACAAGGCCGGCGCGCAGGCGTTGTATCGCCAGGCCGCGCGCAAGCCGGAGTTCCATGGTTTCCTCGCCGCAGATCGCATCGGCGAGCCTTACGCGCTGTGCCCCGTCGACGTGAAGTTCGGCACGCCGGAACAGGCGGCGATCGCGCGCGATCCGGCGATCGTGCGCGCGATGGCGCTGTACCAGGCCGATCGTCCGGGCTGGGCGCAACGCGAGTGGGACGATGCGCTGTCGCGCTTCAGCGATGCGCAGCGCCGCAGCGCGGTGGCGGTTGCGCAGGAGTACGGCTGGTTCGATCGCGCGGTGTTCTCGTTCGGCAAGCAACCCGAGGAGCAGCGCATGTATGCGTTGCGCTTCCCGTTGCACCACGACGCGACGATCCGCCGCGAAGCCGCGAAGAACGGCCTCGACCCCGCGTGGGTCGCCGCCGAGATCCGCGCCGAGAGCACGTTCAATCCGAACGCGCGCTCCGGTGCGAACGCGATGGGCCTGATGCAGGTCGTGCCCGCGACCGGCATGGCGGTCGCGCGTCGCATCGGCCTGCCCTGGAACGGCGCGTCGACGCTGTACGACCCCGACGCCAACATCGCCATCGGCACGGCGTACCTGCGCCAGCTCTACGACAAGTACGGCCCGCCCTACCAGGTGCTCGCCGGCTACAACGCGGGCCCCGCGCCGCTCGCGCGCTGGCAGTCGCAGCGGCCGGGCATGGATCCGGACTTCTGGATCGAGACCATCAGCTACAAGGAAACGCGCGAGTACGTCGCGCGCGTGCTCGCCTTCAGCGTGATCTACGACTGGCGCCTCAACGGCGACGCGGCGCCGGTGAGCGATCGCATGCGCGGCCGCAGCGGTACGGCGCGCAAGGGGTTCGTTTGCCCGACACCGGGCGGCTGACCACATAATCGGCCGATGGAGACCTACCTCGTCGGCGGTGCGGTGCGGGATCGCCTGCTGGGCCTGCCGGCGGGGGATCGCGACTTCGTGGTCGTCGGCGCGACGCCCGCGCAGATGCTCGCGCAAGGCTTCAAGCCCGTCGGCCGCGACTTTCCCGTGTTCCTGCATCCGGACACCCAGCAGGAGTACGCGCTCGCGCGCACCGAACGCAAGTCGGGGCGCGGCTATCGCGGGTTCGTCGTCGACAGCGATCCGGGCGTGACGCTCGAGGAAGACCTGCAGCGTCGCGACTTCACGATCAATGCGATCGCCGAACGCGAAGACGGCACGCTCGTCGATCCCTGGGGCGGCGCGCGCGACATCGAGCAGCGCGTGCTGCGCCACGTCGGTCCCGCGTTCGTCGAAGATCCGTTGCGCGTGCTGCGCGCGGCACGTTTCATGGCGCGCTTCGCGTCGCTCGGGTTCGAGATCGCGCCGGAGACGATGGCGCTGATGCGCGAGATCGTCGCGTCGGGCGAAATGGCCGAACTCGTGCCCGAGCGCGTGTGGCAGGAACTTGTGCGTGCGCTCGCGTCGAAGACGCCGTCCGCGTTCGTGCGCACGTTACGCGCGTGCGACGCGCTCGCGATCGTGCTGCCGGAAGTCGACGCGCTCTACGGCGTACCGCAGCGCGCGGAGTACCACCCAGAAGTCGACACGGGCAAACACATCGAACTGGTGTGCGACATGGCCGCGAGTCTCGCACCGGGCGATGCCGTCGTCGGTTTCGCCGCGCTCGTGCACGACCTGGGCAAAGCACTGACGCCCGAAGACGTGTTGCCCAAACACCTCGGCCACGAACACGCGGGCCTCGCGCCGCTGCGCGAACTCTGCGCGCGCATGAAGGTGCCGGCGCAACATCGCGACCTGGCGAAGATCGCCTGCCGCGAACATCTCAACGTGCATCGCCTGTTCGAACTGCGCGACAAGACCGTGCATGACCTGCTCGTGCGCTGCGACGGATTCCGCCAGCCCGCGCGCATCGCGCAGCTCGGCGTCGTGTGCGAAGCGGACAAGCGCGGGCGCACGGGGCTCGAAGACCGACCGTATCCGCAGCGCGAGGAGTTGGTGCGTTTGCTGGAAGTCGCGCAGTCGGTCCGCGCCGCGGATGTCGCGCGCGAGGGCCTCGAAGGTCCAGCGCTGGGCGAGGCGCTGGCGAAGGCACGTATCCGCGCGATCCGTGCGGCGCGGCCGCCACGCGAGCCCGCGGAAGAAACGACCTAGCGCGCGAAGCGTCGATCCATCCGCAACAAGGCATCGCGTACCGGCGCCAACACCGTCGCCATGCCGATCACGACGCCACAGGTATTCGCGAGCGCATCCCACGCATCCATCTCGCGCGTCGTCGTCAGCGCATCCTGCGCGACTTCGATGCCGACGCCGAGCAGCACGAGCCCGATCGCCGCGGACAACAACGCACGCTTCGTCGCGAACAGCTGCACCGCCATCGCGGCCAGGATCGCGTAGCCCAGCAAGTGTTCGACCTTGTCGCTGCCCGCCGGCAGGTCCGGCAACAACAACGCGGGCAGCAACGAACCGACGATCACCAGCGCGATCATCGTCCACCACGCACCGAGCCAGCGTTGCGGGCGCGCGAACGATTTCAGCGCGCCCGTGCCGGGGAATCCTGCCCCGAGCAAGCGGATCACAGGCGCCAGCTCAGGTCGCCGTGCAGGAAGGCGGCGCCGAATTCGACGTCGCGCTGGAAGCCCATCACCTGGAAGCGTTCGCCCATTTCGCCGGGCAGCGTGAGGCGCTTGGCTTCCTGGCGGAGGCGATAGCGTTGCGCTTCGTCGTGCGCGCGCGCTTCGGCGGCGGCGAGGTTGGTTTCCAGGCCGTTGCCGATCAGGAAGCTCGCCTGCGAGCAGTACCCCGCGAGGTCGAAGCCCGCGCCCGTGCCCGCTTCGGCGAGCGCGGTGAAATCCACCGACGCGGTGATGTCCTGCAGGCCCGGCAACGCATACACGTCGTCGGTCATGCGATGGCGAATGAAGGCGCGCAGCGTGCCGTCGTGGCGCTGGTGCGAGTAGTACTCGGCGCGCGGGTAGCCGTAGTCGACGAACAACATCGCGCCCTTGCGCAATCCGCCCATCACCGCCTGCACCCAGTACGGCAACTGCGGGAGCAATTCGGAGCGATAGCCGTCCGGGAACGCCCCGTCGCGCTGCCGTTCGACATGGCGCACGGCCGCGGCGAGCAACGCATCCGCTGGCCGGTCCGTGCGCACGAAGTGGCCTTCGGCATCGAGCGCGACGTGCTCCTCGAACACTTCGCCCTCGCGCAGCGTGAAGCGCGGCGTCGGCAACGCGTCGATCACTTCGTTGGCGAACAGCACGCCGTTCCAGTCGTGCGAAGGCGGCGCGTCGAGCCATTCGACGAGGTCGTAGAGCAACGGGAGCCGTTCGCGCAGGCGCTCCTGCTGGCGCTGTCGCAGGTCGGCGCTGGGTTCGAGGATCGCGTAGCGCGCGGGCAAGGCGTCGGCGGCGAGCAGCTTCTTCAGCGCGACTTCGGCGAACGCGCCGCTGCCGCCGCCGAGTTCGAGGAAGTCGGCGCCCGGGCCCAGTTGTTGCAGCAAGGGCGCGACGCTGTCGGCGACGCATGCGGCGAACAACGGCCCGAGCTCCGGCGCGGTGACGAAGTCGCCAGCCGCGCCGAACTTGGTCGCGCCCGCGCTGTAGTAACCGAGCCCCGGTGCGTAGAGGCACAGCTCCATGAAGCGCGAGAACGGGATCGCGCCGCCGGCGCCGAGGATCTGCGCCTGGATGTGCTGGCGCAGGCGCTCGCTGTGCGCCAGGGCGATGGCGTCGGGGATCGGCGCGCGGGCGGGATCGGGATGGGCTTCCGGCGTTGCGGACATGGACGCGTTAAACATCGACAATGCCGCAGGATAGCCCGAAGCCCCTGAGCCGCCCATGATGGAACGACCCGCGGTCCTCATCACCGGCAGTGCCCGCCGCCTCGGCGCCGCGATCGCGCGCGGGCTGCATGCAGCCGGCTTCGATGTCGCGCTCCATTGCCACGCCTCGCGCGCGGAGGCCGATGCGCTCGCGACCGACCTCGAATCGATGCGCGCCGGCTCGACCGTGGTGTTGAAGGCCGACCTCGCCGCGTTCGACCGCCTGCCCGAACTGGTCGCGCACACCGTCGGCCGCTTCGGCAGGCTCGACGCGCTGGTCAACAACGCGTCCGCGTTCTTCCCCACGCCGATCGGCGCGGCGACGCCCGATCAATGGGATGCGTTGTTCAACGCGAACGCGCGCGCACCGTTCTTCCTCGCGCAGGCCGCAGCGCCGCACCTGCGTGCGTCGCGCGGCGCGATCGTGAATCTCGCCGACATCCACGCCGAGCGCCCGCTGCGCGATCACACGCTGTACGGCATGAGCAAGGCCGCGCTCGTGCACATGACGCGCGCGCTCGCGCTCGAACTCGCGCCCGAAGTTCGCGTCAACGCGATCGCGCCCGGCGCGATCCTCTGGCCCGACTCGGGCAAGGCCGATGCGGCGAAGCAGGCGCTGCTCGAACGCACGCCGCTGCAGCGCACCGGCACGCCGGAAGAGGTCGCCGACACCGTGCGGTGGTTGTTGCGCGATGCGACGTACGTGACCGGACAGGTGATCCGGCTCGACGGCGGGCGGATGCTGGAAGCCTGAAGCCGCGGCTAGAGGACTTCGACGACTTCCAGCGCCTTCCCGAAATCCGGATGCGCGCGCCACAAGTCGCCGAGCGTCATGTGGCGCACCGGATCGACGAACAACGGCGCGATGTCGGCGAGCGGACGCAGGACGAAGGCGTGGCGCAATTCGTCGCGCGGCAGGCGCAGGCCACGTTCGTCGAGCACCACGTGTTCGAAGTAGACGAGGTCGATGTCGAGCGTGCGATCGTTGAATTTCACCGGCCCGCGCACGCGGCCGTTGGCGCGTTCGAGATCGTGCAGCCATTCGGCCAGCGCGAAGGGATCGAGGTCGCTGGCGATCATCGCCGCGGCGTTGAGGAAATCCGGGCCTTCGAAGCCCACGGCCGGCACGCGATAGACCGGCGAGACGAGGACGACGCCGAAGCGTTCGCGCAACGCCGCGATCGCCGCGCGCAGGTGGCGCTCGGGTTCGACGTTGCTGCCGAGGCTCAGGAACGCCCGCGAACGGCCGGCCTTCGAATGATCCGTCGTCGCGCTCATCCGCGGCTGCGTTCGATCATCACGCCCACTGCGCGCGCGCCGCGCACGGCGCCGGGCTTGCTCAGTTTCAGGCGCACGTGCTGCACGCCGAATTCTTCGAGGATCAACGCGGCGCACCGTTCCGCCAACGTCTCGACCAGGCCGAAGTCGGAAGCGGACACGAAGGCGATGATGCGCTTGCTCACCGCCTTGTAATCCAGCGTGTCCTCGATCGCATCGGTCGCCGCGGGCTTGCGGTTGTCGAACGCCATTTCGATGTCGAACACCAGCGGCTGGCGAATGCGCCGCTCCCAGTCGTAGATGCCGATCAGCGCCTCGATCTGGAGGCCTTCGATGAACACACGATCTTGCGGGACGCTCATGCGGCGACGGTCTGGACGGCGGGCAACGATGCCATATCCCAGCGCGGTTGCACGTGGACGGCGTTGCCCGCGCGCTGGCCGGCTTCCAGGCGCAACGCGCCGGCGAAGGCGATCATCGCGCCGTTGTCGGTGCACAACGCGGGGCGCGGGAAGCACACGCGACCGTCGCGCTTGCGCGCGATCTCTTCGAGTTTCACGCGCAGTCGCTTGTTCGCGCCGACGCCGCCGGCGACGACCAGCGTGTCGCACCCCGCGGCATCGAGCGCGCGCTGGCACTTGATCGCGAGCGTGTCGATGACCGCATCTTCGAACCCGCGTGCGATGTCGGCGCGCGTCTGTTCGGATTGGTCGCTGTCGCGCCAGGCCAGCAGCACCTGCGTCTTCAGGCCGCTGAAGCTGAAGTCGAGGCCCGGGCGATCGGTCATCGGCCGCGCGAACTTGAACACCCCGGGCCGCCCCTGCTCCGCGAGCGCGGCGAGCTGCGGGCCGCCCGGATACGGCAGGCCCATCAGCTTGGCGGTCTTGTCGAAGGCTTCGCCCGCGGCGTCATCGAGGGTTTCGCCCAACAGCCGGTACTGGCCGATCGCATCGACCCCGACCAACTGCGTGTGGCCGCCCGACACCAGCAGGGCGACGAACGGCGCCTTCAGCTCCGGGTCCTCCAGCAGCGGTGCGAGCAGGTGGCCTTCCATGTGATGGACCGCGACCGCGGGCACGTCGAGGGCCCAGGCGAGCGAACGCGCGACGCCCGCGCCGACGAGCAATGCGCCGACCAGGCCGGGGCCGGCCGTGTAGGCCACGCCATCGAGGTCGGCGGTCGTGAGGCCCGCTTCGCCAAGGGTCTGGCGAATGAGGGGCAGGAGCTTGCGCACGTGGTCGCGGCTCGCGAGCTCCGGCACGACCCCGCCGTATTCGGCGTGAAGGGCGATCTGGCTGTAGACCGCATGCGCGCGCAGGCCTTCGGGGCCGGGGCGCGCGGTGTCGTAGACGGCCACGCCGGTCTCGTCGCAGGAGGTCTCGATGCCGAGGACGCGCATGACGGTTGTTGTCTGAAGGGCAGGCCGCTATCATACGCGGCTCCCCGGGTCTGCCCCGGCAGATCCTCTATAGAAACGAGATACCGTATGCCGAGCGTCAAAGTCCGCGAAAACGAGCCTTTCGAGTTTGCCCTGCGCCGCTTCAAGCGCACCTGCGAGAAGGCCGGCGTGCTCGCCGAGACCCGCAAGCGCGAGTTCTACGAGAAGCCGACGCAGGAACGCAAGCGCAAGGCCGCTGCCGCGGTGAAGCGCCAGGCGCGCCGCACCTCGCGCGACGTCACGAAGCGCCAGCGCCTGTACTGATCCGGCGCCGGCGGCGAGTCGCTCGCCCCGCCCCGCATCGGTCCAAACCTCGCGAAGCCGGCCGCGCCCATGCGCCGCCGGCTTTTCGCATTTCTGCAAGGAGCACTCCATGAGCCTCAAGACCCAGCTGACCGACGACATGAAGGCCGCGATGAAGGCCGGCGAGAAGGAACGCCTGGGCGTCATCCGCCTGATCAATGCCGCGATCAAGCAGAAGGAAGTCGACGAGCGCATCTCCCTGGACGATGCCCAGGTGCTCGCGGTCCTCGACAAGATGGTCAAGCAGCGCCGCGACTCGGTGAGCCAGTACGACGCGGCCGGCCGCGAGGACCTCGCGGGCGTGGAGCGCAACGAGATCGCGATCATCGAGCACTACCTGCCCGCGAAGATGTCGGAAGCCGAGATCGAGGACGTGGTCGACGGCGCGATCCGCGACAGCGGCGCGGCCGGCCCTGCCGACATGGGCAAGCTGATGGGCGTGCTCAAGCCGCGCCTTGCGGGCAAGGCCGACATGGGCGACGTCTCGGCGATCGTGAAGCGCCGCCTCGCCGGCGGCTGATGTCTCGCGCGCGGCCATCGCCCTCGCGCGCGCTCGTGGCATCCTGACACCGATGGCCCGCATCCCCGACGCTTTCATCGACGACCTGCTCGCGCGCACCGACATCGTCGAGGTGATCGCGTCGCGCGTGCCGCTCAAGCGCCAGGGCAAGGAATTCGCGTCGCGCTGTCCCTTCCACGACGAACGCTCGGCGAGCTTCACCGTCTCGCCGACCAAGCAGTTCTATCACTGCTTCGGCTGCGGCGCGCACGGCACCGCGATCTCGTTCCTGATGAACTACGACCGCCTCGAGTTCCTCGACGCGGTCGACGAACTCGCCAAGCGCGTCGGCATGGAAGTGCCGCGCGACACGCGGCAGAAGAACGAGAACCACGACACCACCGACCTGTTCGGCGCGCTCGACGCGTCGGCGAAGTTCTTCCGCAAGCACCTGGGCAACAGCGCGAAGGCGCAGGCCTACGTCGACAAGCGCGGCATCGCGCCCGCGATCGCCGAACGCTACGGCATCGGTTACGCGCCCGACGGTTTCAACGCGCTGCGCGACGCGCTCGGCACCGACCAGCGCCGCATGCAGTTGCTCGAACGTGCGGGCCTGTTCTCGAAGAACGACAAGGGCCACGTCTACGACAAGTTCCGCGACCGGCTGATGTTCCCGATCGCCGATCGGCGCGGGCGCACGATCGCGTTCGGCGGCCGCGTGCTCGATCCCGAGGATTCGCCGAAGTACCTCAACTCGCCGGAGACGCCGCTCTTCCACAAGGGTCGCGAGTTGTACGGCCTGTGGCAGGCGCGGCAGGTCAACAGCAAGCTCGATCGCCTGATCGTGGTCGAGGGCTACATGGACGTCGTCGCGCTCGCGCAGTACGGCGTGTCGCAGGCGGTCGCCACCCTCGGCACGGCGACGACGCCGGATCACGCGGAGTTGTTGTTCCGCAACGCGGCCGACGTGTTCTTCTGCTTCGACGGCGATCGCGCGGGACGCAGCGCCGCGTGGAAGGCGCTCGAATCGGTGCTGCCGCGCATGAAGGACGGCCGCCAGGCGTTTTTCCTCTTCCTGCCCGACGGCGAGGACCCGGACACCATCGTGCGCAAGGAAGGCAGCGAAGGATTCGATGCGCGCCTGCGCGACGCGACGCCGCTGTCGGAGTTCTTCTACGCGCAGATGTCGTCGGACGTGAACCTGTCGAGCCTCGACGGCAAGGCGCGCCTGGCCGAACGATGCAAGCCGTTGCTCGCGCAGATTCCCGATGGCGCGTTCGGCGACCTGATGAAGCAGCGCCTCACCGAACTCACCGGCGTCGGTGCACGCGCCGCGCAACCCGAAACGCACGTGCCTGCGCAGCGCGCGCGCAATGCGCCCGCGCTCAATGCGACGCCCAAGCGCAGCCTCGTGCGCAGCGCGATCGCCCTGTTGTTGCAGCAACCGTCGATCGCGCTCGCGCTCGAACCGCCCTATCGCTTCGCCGAATTGCGCCAGCCCGGCGTGGACCTGTTGTCGGAACTCGTCGCACTCGTGCGCGAGCGTCCCGACATCCGCACCGGCGGCTTGCTCGAACATTTCGGCGAACGCGAGGAAGCGGCGGCGCTGCACAAGCTCGCCACGCAATCGCTACCCGGCGACGAGGCGATGTGGGAGACGGAGTTCGTCGACGTCATGGCGCAACTCGAGAAGCAGACCGTGCAGCAGCGCATCGCCGAACTCCAGGCGAAGAAGCTGGAAGGCGCGCTCGAAGATTACGAAAAGGACGAACTACGCGGGCTGCTGTCGACGCGCGCCTGATGCATTCGACTCGCGTGTTCCCCACGCGCCTGGGACATCGCCGGCGCCGGTGACCCGCCGCGCCAGGTTCGACGCTGTCGTGGCGGTGTGTCGGCTGCGCCGTCGCCGCCCGATCACCGACGCCGACGATGTTCCAGTCGCCCCGGTGGATGCGAGGACGCGCGGGATTGGTTCAACGTCAGGCGGGCCCGCTGGTCAGCGCCCAGAACACGGCGCCGCACAGGGCGAGGAAGAGCAGCACGCGGGCACTGCGTTCGCTGCGGTCGGAACGATCGTCGTTGCGCATGGGTGGAACTCCCTTCCCGGCCGTCACTGACGTGAACCCCCTCCGGGAGGGCCATCTGACGCCTGCGCACGCGCAGTGTTTGGGCCGCGCGTCACATCCCGCGCGGCGCCGCCGGATTTGTTCAGGGAGTGCGGAGGCAGGCCGGTTCGATGCGCGACGGCCTCCGCGTTTTCACGTCAGCCGACCGGGCGGAATTCCACCGCGGGGGCGGCCTGCAGCCACGGCATCAGCCAGTGGTCGACGAGGAGGAAGGCGAACAGCGCCATCAGGTACACGACCGAGTACTGGAACATGCGCATCGCGAAGAACTCGTCCGGCGGATCGAGCATGCGCCACGCATACCAGAGGAACACCGCGCCGAGCACGAGCGCGCCGCCCAGGTAGAAGATCCCGCTCATGGCCAGCGCGAACGGCAACAGCGTCGCGAGGACCAGCAGCACCGAATAGAACAGGATCTGCCAGCGCGTATAGGTCACCCCGTGCGTCACCGGTAGCATCGGGACCATCGCCTTCGCGTAGTCCTCGCGGCGGAAGATCGCGAGCGCCCAGAAGTGCGGCGGCGTCCAGAGGTAGATGATCAGCACGAGCGTGAGCGCGTAGGCCCAGTCGTACTCGCCGTGCATGCCGGTGATCGCCGACCAGCCGAGCAGCGGCGGCGCCGCCCCGGCGATGCCGCCGATCACGATGTTCTGCGGCGTCGCGCGCTTCAACCATCCGGTGTAGACGATCGCGTAACCGATCAGCGACGCGAACGTCAGCAGCGCGCACAGCGGGTTGACGAGGAACACCAGGATCGCCATCGACGACAGGCCGAGCGCCAGCGCGAACACCACCGCCTGCGACGTCTTCAATCCACCCGTGGGCAGCGGACGATCGTGCGTGCGTGCCATCAACGCGTCGATGCGCTGGTCGAGCACGTGGTTGATCGCCGCCGCCGACGCCGCGGCGAGCCAGATGCCGAGCAGGCCGAACACGGTCTCGCGCCACGGCGGCAGGCCGGGCACGGCGAGGAACATGCCCACCAGCGCGGTGAACACGATGAGCGCGACCACGCGCGGCTTGGTCAGGGTCCAATATTGGGCGACGCGTGAGCGCATAAGGCGTCAGGCCTCCGGCGCGCGCACGCGCGCGATGAGCGAGACCAGCACGAACAGCAGCAGCGCCGCGCCCGCGTTGTGGAGCACCGCGATGTGCAGCGGAAGCCCGAGCTTCACGTTCGCGATGCCGAGCCCCACCTGCGCGAACAACAGCACGCCGAGCGTCGCGCCCCATGCATGCAGGCCCGGGATGCGCACCAGGCGGATCGCGAGCCACAGCAGGTACGCGAACGCGACCACCGCCATCATGCGATGCGCCATCTGGATCGCGATGCGCGACTGGCCGTCGAGCACGCCGCCTTCGTAGTCCACGCCGATGCCGCGCCAGAGCACGAAGCCTTCGCGGAAATCGGTCGGCGGCCACCATTGACCGACGCACTTCGGGAAATCGTTGGCGCACGCGAGCGCGGCGTAGTTCGCGCTGGTCCAGCCGCCGAGCGCGATCTGGATCGCGAGCAACGTGAGGCCGACCGCGATCAGCACGTGCATGCGCCGCGCGAACGCGAGGCGGATCGGCATGTTGGTCGCGCGCCACGCCATCCACACCAGCAGCGAGAACGTCAGCAATCCGCCGAGCAGGTGGCCCATGACGACGATGGGTTTCAGCAGCCACGTCACCGTCCACATGCCGAGCAAGGCCTGGAAGACGATGACCATCAAGGTGAGCGACGACGCACGCGCGAGGTCGACGTTCGACCAGCGCAATGCACCGGCGAGCAGCAGCGCTTCGCCCGCGATCGCGAACACCGATGCGGCGACGTGTTGCCCCTGCATGTACAGCGGGATGCCGATGCCCACGAGCAATGCGGCGAGCAGCACCTGCGCGACGCCGAAGCTGCGCTTGCGCGCGCCGAGCACCGCGAGCACGAGCACGAGCAGGCCGAGCGAACCGGCGAGCATGCGATGCAGCTGTTCGCGCCACGCCTTGTGCGGCTCGACGGCGCGGATCGCGGTCGCGACATGATCGGCGGCGTCGTGCGCGGCCTGCGGCCACGCGGCGCGGCCGTAACACGTCGGCCAATCGGGGCAGCTCAGGCCCGCGTTCGACAAGCGCACGAACGCGCCGAACACGATCACGCCGAACGCGAGCGCGGCCGCGAGCCATGCGATGCGATGGAAGTTGCGATGCACGCTCGGTCGCGCGACGGCGGAAGCGCTGGACACCATCTCAGTTCACCTTGAGCAGGCGGGACAGGTCGGTCCGCAGGTCCGCGGGGTCGAAGCCGGGAGCGTAACGCAGAACGACGAAGCCGTTCGGATCCAGCAGGTACACCGGCATGCCCTTGGGGTCTTCCGCGCGCGGCAGGGTGTCGCGCAGCGCGCCGGACGCCCGCACGACGTGCAGCGTGTTCGGACGCGGGCCCTGCGCCGGCAATGCGCCGACCCACAGCACGTGCACGCGATCGGCATCCTTGCCCGCGAGTTGCCAGACCTTGTCGAGGTCGGTGAGCAGGCGTTCGCACGGCGCGGCATTCGCACCGTCGCAGTCGCGCGTCATCGCGACGATGCGCCACGTGCGCGGTGCGTCCTTCCAGCGATACGGCTTGCCGTCGGCGAGCTCGGGCACGATGCCGCGCAGGTCGACGACGGGTTCGACGAGTTCGCCCTTGTTCTTCAGGCCTTCGGGGCGCCAGCCGGAAAAACGCAGCAGGCCCGCGACCGCCATCGCGCCGAAGAACAGCACGAAGAGGCCGACGAGCATCCAGCGATTGCGGTTGCGCGTGGTGGTGTCGACGGGACGATGTTCGCGGGGGGCGTTCATGCGGCGCGCTTCTTCTTTCGGAAAGTAAGGACGAGTGCGGTGACGAAGACGGCGGCGCTGAGCGCCCACCATTGGACCGCGTAACCGAGGTGGCGTTCGGGGGGAAGCGTGTTCGGCAGCACGTCGAGGTTGCGTGCCCAGCCGACCTTCATCGCGGGATCCAGGCGCACGACGCGCGGCGGAAGCTCGACGCGCAGCGCATCGCGCACGGCCTCGATGTCGGCGCGCACCATCAGCCAGCGCGATGGACCGATCTGCTGCAACGCCGGCCCCATGCGCACGCCCGCCGACGGCAGCGCGGTCGCAAGGCCGCGCACGTGCAGCGGGCCTTCGGGACAGGCGACGTCGGGCATCGTGCGATCCGGCTTCACGGCGACCCAACCGAAATCGACGAGACGATGCGTCGTGCCCGTTGCCGCGACGCAATACACGTGCACGCCGGGCCTGCCGTCGCGCAGCTGGTTGTCGAGCAGCAGCGTTTCCTTCGCGATGCGCGCCTGGCCTTCGACCCACGCGAGCGACGCACCCAGGTCGCTGTCGAGTGGAACCGCGCGACGGTCGCGCAGCACGCGGTCGACCTGCGCGAGCAGGACTTCCTTCTCCTGCATGCGTGCGTACTGCCAGGAGCCGAGGCGCGCGAAGCCCGCCATCGCGAGCAGCGCCAGCGTCCAGCCGATCCAGAGCGTCCCGCGACGGGTCACGCCAACCTCCGCGCACGGCGCGATAATGCGCGCATCCACCGAACCCCCAGGGCCTGACCCATGAACGATTCGCTGAAGACGCTGTTGATCGTCGCGGTCCTGATCCTCATCCTCTGGAACCTCGGCGCCGGCCTCTATTACATGCTGGTCGACAAGGGGACGACCAAGCGCACGGTCAATGCGCTGACCAAGCGCATCGCGCTGTCGGTCGCGCTCATCCTGTTCATCATCCTCGCCATCTACATGGGCTGGATCACGCCGCACGGTGTCGGAAGCCGCCCGCCGGCCTGATCGCTCCACCCCTCGATACGACGCGGGCCGGCATGGCCGGCCCGCGACGGGATGACTGCAACGGTTTCGTCCCGCGTCGCGCGTGCCTTACAGCACGTACACGAAGAGGAACAGGCCCAGCCACACCACGTCGACGAAGTGCCAGTACCAGGCCACCGCTTCGAACGCGAAGTGGTTGTCCTTGGTGAAGTGGCCGGCGAGGCAGCGGAACCAGATGATCGCGAGCATGATGGTGCCCAGCGTCACGTGCGCGCCGTGGAAGCCGGTGAGCATGAAGAACGTCGAACCGTAGATGCCCGAGCCGAGCGTCAGGTTGAGTTCCTTGTAGGCGTGGATGTATTCCTCCGCCTGGAAGAACAGGAAGCTCGCGCCCAGCAGGATGGTCAGGCCGAGGAACAACAGCAGCTGCTTGCGGTGGCCGGCCTTCAGCGCGTGGTGCGCGATGGTCACGGTCACGCCCGAGGTCAGCAGGATCAGCGTGTTGAGCAGCGGCAGGCCCCACGCCGGGATCGTCTGGTACGTACCGCCGATGTAGCCCGGGCCGTTGCTCGGCCAGCCGCCGGTGAACTCCGACCACAGCACCGTGTGCGTGGCGAGCTTCTGGCCTTCGCCCGTGAGCCACGGCAACGCGAACTGGCGCGCGTAGAACAGCGCACCGAAGAACGCGGCGAAGAACATCACCTCGGAGAAGATGAACCAGATCATCCCCATGCGGAACGAGGTATCGACCTGCTTGTTGTAGTAGCCGCGCAGCGATTCGCGGATCACGTCGCCGAACCACTTGAACAGGATGGCGGCGAGGAACGCGACGCCGGTGAAGAACACGGCCTTGCCCCAGCTGGCTTCGTTCAGCCAGGACGCGAGGCCCAGCATCGTGAGGAACAGCGCGACCGACGCGATCACCGGCCAGCGGCTGCCGTGCGGGACGTAGTAGACGTTGGCGTCGTGGGACTCGTGGGCTTGGGCCATGACTGGTCTTCCGGATTCGTGGTGGCTCAGGGAGCCGCGTGCGACGGGTTGTGCGAACCACCCTTCGGCGCGTTCAACTGCGCGGTCTGGGTGTCGTTCTTGAAGAAGGTATACGACAGCGTGATCGTGTTGACGTCGTCCGGCAGCGCCGGGTCGACGATGAAGCGCACCGGCATCGCACGGCCTTCGCCGGCTTTCAGCGTCTGCGCGGTGAAGCAGAAGCATTCGGTCTTGTTGAAATAGCCCGACGCGCGCGCCGGCGCCACCGACGGCACCGCGTTGCCGACGATCGCGCGATCGCCGTCGTTGCGCGCGAAGTAGGTGGCTTCGTACTGCTGGCCCGGGTGGACCTGCATCGTCGCCTGCTGCGGCTCGAACTCCCACGGGAGCTTGGAGTTCACGCCACCGTCGAAGACGACGGTGACGGTGCGCTGCACGTTGGCCTTCGCGTCGAGCGGAGCGGCGATCGCTTCCTTCTCGAGACGAACGCCGAACACCTTCTCGCACGCGATGCGGTACAGCGGAACCAGCGAGAAGGTGAACGCGAACGCGCCGAGCGCGACGCCCACCATCTTGCCGACCCCGAACTTCTTCTTCTGCGGAGCGTTCATTTGCCGAACACTCCCGACAGCAGGAACGCGACGTACACCGCGAGCGCCACCGCACCGACCAGCCACGCGGTACGGCGCACACCGCTCCTGCGGCGTGCGGCGATCTCGGCTTCGATCACGGGCTTCGGGGAATCGACCATGGTCGTTTCACTGGACGGCGCGAGGCGCCGTCAGTCGAAGTCCATGTGGGCGAAGTCGCCGTGGGCCAGGTCGCCATCCTTGATGACCGGCGGCGTGGTGAAGGTGTGGTGCGGGGCCGGCGACGGCACCGTCCACTCCAGGCCGCGCGCGCTTTCCCACACGCGGTCGGTCGCCTTCGCGCCGTTGCGCAGCGAGCTCCACAGGATCGTGGCCATCATGAACGGCGTGAGGAACATGCCGAACGCACCGATCGAGGAGATCAGGTTCCAGTCGGCGAACACGACGTTGTAGTCCGGGATGCGGCGCGGCATGCCGGCGAGGCCGAGGAAGTGCTGCGGGAAGAACAGCAGGTTGACGAAGATCATCGACCACCAGAAATGGAACTTGGCGGCGGTCTCGTTGTACATGCGGCCCGTCCACTTCGGCCACCAGTAGTACACGCCGGCGATGATCGCGAACAGCGCGCCGGTCACGAGCACGTAGTGGAAGTGCGCCACGACGAAGTAGGTGTCGTGGTACTGGAAGTCCGCCGGCACGATCGCGAGCATCAGGCCCGAGAAGCCGCCGATGGTGAACAGGATGACGAACGCGATCGCCCACAGCATCGGCGACTCGAACGAGATCGAGCCCTTCCACATCGTGGTGACCCAGTTGAACACCTTCACGCCCGTCGGCACGGCGATGAGCATCGTGGCGAACATGAAGTAGATCTCGCCGCCGAGCGGCATGCCCACCGTGAACATGTGGTGCGCCCACACGATGAACGACAGGAACGCGATCGACGCGGTGGCGTACACCATCGCCTGGTAGCCGAACAGCGGCTTGCGCGAGAAGGTCGGGATGATCTCCGAGGCGATGCCGAACGCCGGGAGGATCATGATGTAGACCTCGGGGTGCCCGAAGAACCAGAAGATGTGCTGGAACATCACCGGGTCGCCGCCGCCGGCCGCGCTGAAGAAGCTGGTGGCGAAGAACTTGTCGGTGAGCAGCATCGTCACCGCGCCGGCGAGCACCGGCATGACGGCGATGAGCAGGAACGCGGTGATCAGCCAGGTCCAGCAGAAGATCGGCATCTTCAGCAGGTCGACGCCCGGCGCGCGCATGTTGAGGATCGTCGCGATGATGTTGATCGCGCCCATGATCGAGCTGATGCCCATCATGTGGATCGCGAAGATCGCGAAGGCGAGGTTGCTGCCGCCCTGCAGCGACAGCGGCGGGTAGAGCGTCCAGCCGCCGGCGGGCGCGCCGCCCGGCAGGAACAGCGTCACCAGCAGCATCGTGAAGGCGAACGGCAGGATCCAGAAGGACCAGTTGTTCATGCGCGGCAGCGCCATGTCGGGCGCGCCGATCTGCAGCGGCACCATCCAGTTCGCCAGGCCCACGAAGGCCGGCATCACGCCGCCGAAGATCATGACCAGCGCGTGCACGGTGGTCATCTGGTTGAACTGTTCCGGCTTCAGGAACTGAAGACCCGGTTGCATCAGTTCAAGGCGGATCGCGACGGACATGCCGGCGCCCACGATGAACATCAGGAACGAGAACACCAGGTACAGCGTGCCGATGTCCTTGTGGTTCGTGGAGAAGAACCAGCGGTCGATGAAGCTCTGCTTGTGTCCGTGATCGTCGTGGTGCACGGCGGCGTCGTACTGGGCCATGGCCTACCTCAGGTAATGCTTGATTCGGTGGAAAGTCGAAGACCGGGATCGCGTGCGCTTACTGCGTCACGGGCTCGGCTTTCTCGGGCGTCGGCGTATCGCTGGTGTCGGGGGCGGCGGGCTGCCGCTCGCCGGTGCCGGACGGCGTGGCCTGCATCGCGTCGATGGCGGTCGCCTGCGCGGCTTCCGGCGCCTGCGGGGCGTCCTTGGCCTTCTGCTCGGCGAGCCACTTCTGGTATTCGACCTTCGACACGGCCTTGACCACGATCGGCATGAAGCCATGGTCCTTGCCGCAGAGCTCCGCGCACTGGCCGCGGTAGATGCCCGGCTGCTTAATTTCGGTCCAGGCCTCGTTGATGATCCCGGGGATCGCGTCCTGCTTCCAGCCCAGCGCCGGCACCCACCATGCGTGGATGACGTCGTCGGCGGTGATCACGAAGCGGACCTTGGTGTCGACCGGCAGGACGAGGACATTGTCGACGTCGAGCAGGTAGTGGCGGTCGGCTTCGTTCTTGAACGAAGGCACTTCGCCCGACTGGCGCACCGCGTCGCTGCGGCGGTCGAGGCGGCTGGTGAAGGTCACGCCTTCGCCCAGGTACTCGTACTTCCACATCCACTGGTAACCGGTGACCTTCACGGTCATTGCGGCGTTGCGCGTGTCGTACATCGCGATGAGCTTGGCGGTCGCCGGCCACGCCATGCCGACCAGCAGGATGACCGGGACGAGCGTCCAGATGATCTCGAGCTTGGTGCTGTGCGTGAAGCTGACGTCGGGCACCGCGCCCTTCGAATGGCGGAACTTGAACATCGCGTAGGCCATCGCGCCGAACACGACCAGGCCGATGATCACGCACACCCACAGCGCGACCATGTGGGCTTCCCACGCCATGTTGGACGAGTGCGTGACGCCCCTGCCCATGTTGAGCTGCCACGGCTGCGGATCCGCGGGACCGGCGCCGGCGGGCGTGGCGAACGCGGAAACGGATGCCATCAGCGCAAATGCGGCGATGGCGACGCGTGCGGCCCATCCCCTGGCGCCGGAAATCTTGAAGCCTGCTTTCATCGGTAACGAGCCCCGCAGCTGAATGCCATTCGTGTTCATGTCGTGGGCGGCGCCTTGCTGGCCTCGAGCAGCGCGCGAAGGCGCTGTTCGAGTTGCCGGCGTTCGCCGGGGCCGAGGAATGCGCCGACCTCGCAGCGGACCCCGCTGCTGGACAGCACGATCGGCGCTTCCCCGCCCGTCGCTTCCATCCGCACCCACGCGGGGTGCGCTCGGAACACGGGCGCCGGCTGTGCCGACCGCCAGACCTCGACCGCTTCCGGCCCGATCGAAATGATTTCGCGGCGCTCTCCGAGCCGCCACAACCATCGCAACGCCGCCGCCACGAGCACGCTGTCGAGCAGCGCGAACGCGGGGGCGAAGACGTTGCCGCCCCACCATCCCAGCCCCGCGACCAGCCACATCGAGGCGGCGAGGGACGCGAACAGGAGGAGGAACTGCCGGCCCGTCAACGCCCGCGGCGGACGCAACCGGAGTTGCGCATCCGTTCCTGGCGACGATGGCACCGTTTCGATCATGCCGAACCGCAGCTGGAAAACCGGCTGCGGAAACCGCGAAATGGTAGCCCCCGCCGCCCATGCGGGGCAAGCCGCGCGGGGTATGGGTGCGCGTTTTGCACCGCTACAATGTGCGGCTCGCCACGTCACCAAGCGGGCCCGATGAATTCCCTCCCCCTCCCTGCAACGGCCGAACGGCCGCTGTTGTCGCCGGAACTGCCGGCCCCGCCCGACCGCCTGCGCGCCGCGATCACCGCCGCCTGGGTGCGCGACGAAGCCGAACACGTGCGCGAACTCCTCGCGCAGGCGCGCCAGCCCGAAGCCGATCGCCTCGCCGTGCAAGCGACGGCCGCCGACCTCGTGCAGCGCGTGCGTGCACGCACGAAGGACCAAGGCGCGATCGAAGCCTTCATGCGGCAGTACGACCTCGGCAGCGAGGAAGGCGTGCTGCTGATGTGCGTGGCCGAAGCGCTGCTTCGCATCCCCGACCAGGACACCGCCGACAAGCTGATCCGCGACAAGCTCGGCGAAGCGGACTGGAAGAAGCACATGGGCCAGTCCGACTCGATCCTCGTGAACGCGTCGACGTGGGGCCTGATGCTCACCGGCCATCTCGTCGATCTCGCGGACGACACCAAGCGCGACGTGCACAACGCCTTCAAGCGGCTGGTCGGCCGCGTCGGCGAGCCCGTCGTGCGCCTCGCGGTGCGGCAGGCGATGCGCATCATGGGCCACCAGTTCGTCATGGGCCGCACGATCGGCGAAGCGCTCGCGCGTTCGCGCAAGGGCGCCAACGCCGCGTATCGCTATTCGTTCGACATGCTGGGCGAAGGCGCGCTGACGACGAAGGACGCGCTGCGCTATCTCGGCGCGTATCGCGAAGCGATCAAGGCGATCGGCACCAGCGGCAATTTCGTCGGCACCGACGTGTTTGCTGCGCCGTCGATCTCGGTGAAGCTCTCCGCGCTGCACCCGCGCTACGAACTCGCCAAGCGCGCGCGCGTGATGGAAGAACTCGTGCCGCGCGTGCTGGAACTCGCGCAGCTCGCGAAGTCGCATGGCATCGGCTTCACCATCGACGCCGAGGAAGCGGACCGCCTCGAACTCTCGCTCGAAGTCCTCGCCGCCGCGTTCGAGGACAAGTCGCTCGACGGCTGGGAAGGCTACGGCCTCGCGATCCAGGCGTACCAGAAGCGCGCACCGTTCGTGATCGACTGGATCGCCGACCTCGCGCGTCGCAACGGCCGCCGCATTCCCGTGCGCCTGGTGAAGGGCGCGTACTGGGACAGCGAAGTGAAGCGCGCGCAGGTCGACGGCCAGGCGGGCTACCCGGTGTTCACGCGCAAGCCGAACACCGACGTCAGCTATCTCGCGAACGCGCGCCGCATGCTCGAAGCGTCGGATGCGATCTACCCGATGTTCGCGACGCACAACGCGCACACGATCGCGGCGATCCATCGCTTCGCGCGCGGCGGCGACACGAAGAAGGCATTCGAATTCCAGAAGCTGCACGGCATGGGCGACGACCTGTATGCCGAAGTCGTGCCGGCCGATCGCCTCGATGCGCCGTGCCGCGTGTACGCGCCGGTCGGTTCGCACGAAGACCTGCTGCCCTACCTGGTCCGTCGCCTGCTCGAGAACGGCGCCAACTCCAGCTTCGTCAACAACATCGCCGACGAGAACGTGTCGATCGAGGACCTCGTGCGCGATCCGCGCGATGTCGTCGCGTCCTTCGCCAGCATCCCGCATCCGCGCATTCCGCTTCCGCGCGACGTCTACCGCAGCCAGGCGACGGACATCGCCGACGAGAGAGACAACTCCATGGGCATCAACCTCGCCAACGACGCGCAGCTGCGCGCCCTCGCCGAACAGGTCAACGCCGCGACGAACGCCGGCTGGAAGGCCACGCCGCTCGTGCCGGGCGCGACCGCCGCGGGTCCCGACATCAGCGTGACCAATCCGGCCGATCGCCGCGAGCAAGTCGGCACGTGGCGTGCCGCGGATGCGGCGACCGTCGAGCAGGCGCTGCGCAATGCGGTCGATGCGCAGCCGTCGTGGGATGCGACGCCCGCGGCTTCGCGCGCGGCGATCCTCGAACACGCAGCGACGCTTCTCGAACAGCGCATGCCCGCATACATCGCGATGTGCACGAAGGAAGCGGGCAAGACGATCCCCGACGGCGTCGCCGAAGTGCGCGAAGCGGTCGACTTCCTGCGTTACTACGCGGGCCAGGCGCGCAAGCTGTTCGGCCATCCGGAAAAGCTGCCGGGCCCGACCGGCGAATCGAACGAACTGCGCCTGCAGGGCCGCGGCGTGTTCGTGTGCATCTCGCCGTGGAATTTCCCGCTCGCGATCTTCCTCGGCCAGGTCGCCGCGGCGCTCGCGGCCGGCAACAGCGTGATTGCCAAGCCCGCCGAGCAGACCAACCTCATCGGCTACTACGCGGTGAAGCTGCTGCACGAAGCCGGCGTGCCGGAAAAGGTCGTGCAATTCCTGCCGGGCGACGGCGCCACGGTCGGCGCGGCGCTCACGAAGGATCCGCGCGTCGCGGGCGTGGCGTTCACCGGTTCGACCGACACCGCGCGCGCGATCAATCGCGCGCTCGCCGCGCGCGACGCCGCGATCGGCGTGCTGATCGCCGAAACCGGCGGCCAGAACGCGCTGATCGGCGACAGCTCCGCGCTGCCGGAACAGTTGATCAAGGACGCGCTGTCGTCGGCGTTCACCTCCGCGGGCCAGCGTTGCTCGGCCGCGCGCGTGCTGTTCGTGCAGGACGACATCGCCGACAAGACGATCGGCATGCTCGCCGGCGCGATGGCGGAACTGCAGGTCGGCGATCCGGGCCTGCTGTCGACCGACGTCGGCCCGGTGATCGACAACGACGCGTTCTGCATGCTCGAAGACCACGGCAAGCGCATGCGCGGCGAAGCGAAGCTGATCGCCGAAGCGAAGATGGATGCGTCGACCGCGAACGGCACGTACTTCGCGCCGGTGGCGTTCGAGATCGATTCGATCGACCGCCTGCACAAGGAAGTCTTCGGCCCGGCGCTGCACGTCGTGCGCTGGAAGGCCGACGAACTCGACAAGGTGATCGATGCGATCAATGCGACGGGCTACGGCCTGACGCTCGGCATCCACTCGCGCATCGACGAAACCATCGAGCACATCGTCTCGCGCGTGAAAGTCGGCAACGCGTACGTCAACCGCAACCAGATCGGCGCGGTCGTCGGCGTGCAGCCCTTCGGCGGCCAGGGCCTGAGCGGCACCGGCCCGAAGGCCGGCGGCCCGCACTACCTCCCGCGCTTCGGCACGGAGAAGACGGTGACGGTCAACACGACGGCCGCCGGCGGTAACGCATCCCTGCTCACTCTGGGCGAGTGAGCAGCCGACGTAGTTTGCTTCGCAAACCGACGTAGTTTGCTTCGCAAACCACGTCTGTAAACGTTGCATGCCAACCCCGCAATTTTTCGCCTTCGGCGAAAACCGCCCCCAACTTGGGGGCTATTGCCGCGTCGCTTCGATCACTGCAGGGTGACTTCGATCAACGCGTGCGGATTGCGAAGCAAGCCGCGAAATAAAAAAGCCCCGCTTTCGCGGGGCTTTTTTTGTTGCATGTGACTTCGATCAGAAGCGGTACTGACCGGACAGGCCCCACAGGTTCACGCTCGAGCTGTACACGCCCTGCAGCGCGGAACCACTCGTGCCGATCGACGGCGCCAGGTTGATCGTCGGGTCGTCCGCGTTGATGCGAGTGTAGCCGCCGCTGATTTCCCAGTTTTCGCTCGGCGCCCACGTCGCACCGATCGACAGCCACTGGCGGTCGGCGTCGGGCAGGCGCGGGGTGCGCAGGTCGTTGCGCGTCGGCGTCTGGTCTTCGGCGTAACCGGCACGGAAGGTCCACTGGTCGTTCAGCTTCCACTCGGCGCCGAGCGACGCGAAGATCGTGTCTTCCCAACGGAATTCCTCGACCGCCGGGTTCGGCTGCTGCGCCGGGTTGCCGAAGACGATCGCGACTTCGCGCAGCGAGCTCCACTGCGTACGCGAGACGTCGCCGAGGATCGTCCAGCTGTCGTTGATGCCGTAGGTGACCGACAGCGTGTCGACGGCCGGCGTGGTCAGCGCAGCGCTGCCCGCGGTGTCGACGTACTGGCCCGGCGCACCGGCCGCGAGGATCGGGGCGGTGTTGGCCGGAACGGTGAAGTCGGCCGTGCCCGAGATGTTGTGGTCGATTTCCGAGCGGTGCGAGAAGCCGATGCCGAGGTTGTCGGTGGCGTGCACGTGCATGCCCATGATCCAGCCGATGCCGGTGTCGTCGCCTTCGACTTCGATGAAGCCGTCGTTGCGCTGCGGCGCGTACAGGAGATTGCAGCCGGCGGGGTTCGCGCGGCAGAGGCTCGAACCGAAGTCGATCGCCTTCGACAGCGTGGCTTCGGCGCGCTCGTACACGAGGCCGAGGCCGAACGACACGCCGGCGTCGAAGTCGAACGAAGCCGACAGCGTGAAGTCGACGGTCTTCACTTCCGATTCCACGGCGGTATAGCGGCCGACCCAGGTGGGTTCGTATTCGGTCTTCAGGCCGAACGGCGCGCTGACCATGGCGCCGACCGTGACGCCCGAATCGCCCAGCGGGAAGATCGCGGAGATCGCCGGGATCGGCGTGGTGTCGCCGGCGTCGCCACCGTTGCCACCGGTCAGGGGCTGCTGCAGCGGCGAACCCGCCGCGGCCACGCCGCCGCCCGAGAAGTCGAACGACAGGTCGACGACGGTGACGTCGGCCTGGACCGTCGTCTTCTTGAACGTCGACATGGCGGCCGGATTGTTCACGACGACGGAGGCGTCGCCGGTGGCCGAGGCGCTGCCCGCGAAGGCGCGGCCCATGGCCTTGACGCTGTTTTCCTTCAGCTGGAAGCCCGAGGCGTTGGCCTGGCCTGCAGCGAGGGCGCCCGCGACGGCAAATGCGAGCGCCGAGATGCGGATGATGCTGTTCGTTTGCATTGCGTGTTGTCTCCGGTGACGAATGTGGTGTGCATCGGGTGGCTCTTCGGCCAGCACCAAGCGCGTGCCGGAACCCCTCCCGACGTACTGCGCCGTAGGGAATATACCCGGTCTTTAACCGGGTGCTAACAACCGCATCCCGAAACGGTAACGAACGCTCGTTCGTTTCGGGTGTCGGTAGGATGTGCCGGCCATGTTCGTGTCCCTGCCCACTCGACAGAAGAGCGGCCTGCGCTGGGCGACGCCCCTGCTCGCGGTCCTGCTGTCGGCCGCGTTCGTCTGGGCGACGATGGGCTCGGACACCCAGCAGCGGGCGCTGATCCAGAGTTGGGGCGCGCTGTCCGGCGGTTTCCTGTCGCCGGTCGCGTGGCCCGCTGCGCTCCAGGACGGGCGCGCGCTGCGGCTGGTCACGGCCCTGTTCCTGCACGCCGACTGGGCGCACCTGGTCGGCAACCTGGTGTTCCTGCTGATCTTCGGGCTGCCCGCGGAACGCGCGATGGGGCCGTGGCGGTTCCTGCTGCTGTTCCTCCTCGGCGGGGCGATCGCGAACCTCGCGGCGGCGCTGACGATCGGCGCGCCGGACCGGATCATCATCGGCGCCAGCGGCGCGGTGTCGGCGGTGATCGGCGCGTACCTCGCGCTGTTCCCGCGCGCGAAGCTCGGCGTCGTGCTGCCGCTCGGCCTGTTCCTCGAATTCGTGCGCGCGCCCGCGTCGCTGCTGATCGGCATCTGGGCGCTGCTGCAGGTCGTGTTCGCCTACATCGGCCCGGCCCTCGGCGCGGTGGCGTGGTGGGCGCACCTGGCGGGCTTCGTGTTCGGGATCGTGTTCGCGGTGCTGGTGCGCGCGGCGATCGCGCGGCGTTTGCGCAGGGCGCGCGGGTACTGAGTTTGCGCAGCAAACTCAGTACCCGCGGACGTAGTTTGCTTCGCAAACTACGTCTGTAAACGTTGCAGGCCAACCCTGCAATTTTTCGCCTTCGGCGAAAACCGCCCCCAACTTGGGGGCTATTGCCGCGTCCCTTCGATCTGGGTGCGTGTATGTCGCTTCGACTAAGGCGCGCGCGCCTTTGGGCGACCTATAATCCGCGCCATGGCGAAGACGCTCTACAAGGTCACCTTCCTCAACGCGGGCCGCATCTACGAGCTGTACGCGCAGCGCGTGTCGTCGGGTGCGTTGTGGGGATTCACCGAGGTCGCAGAACTCGTCTTCGACGTGCATGCGGGCGTCGTCGTCGATCCGACGGAAGAGCGCCTGCGCGACGAATTCGGCAACACGCGCGTGCTGCATCTGCCGATGCAGAGCATCGTGCGGATCGAGGAAGTGGAAAAGAAGGGCGCGTCGGCGATCCGCGATGCGGCGACTGGCGAAACCGTGGTCACGCCCTTTCCGATGCCGGTCAAACCTCGCTGAGGTTTTGACACCGACGTAGTTTGCTACGCACGCGAACGCGATCGAAGCGACGCATACGCAACTCGATCGAAGCGACGCGGCAATAGCCCCCAAGTTGGGGGCGGTTTTCGCCAAGGGCGAAAAATTGCGGGGATGGCATGCAACGTTTACAGACGTGGTTTGCGCAGCAAACTACGTCGGTTTGCGCAGCAAACTACGTCGGTTTGCGCAGCAAACTATTCCTTGCTCGGCGCCGGCGTCGCGGCCGGCGCTTTCGCGATCGGCTTTTTCAGTTCCGCCAGGGCGGCGGCGATCGGGGCGTCGCCGTCGAGGACTTCGCCGGCGTTGGATCCGGCCATGTCTTCGCCGTCGCCGCGCAGGTGGCGCGGGAGCGTGGCTTCGCTGTATTCCGGGCGGCCGCCGTTGGTCGCGTTTTTCTCGGGGCGCAGCACGATGTCGGGCTGGATGCCGAGCGCCTGGATCGATTTGCCGCTCGGCGTGTAGTAGCGCGCGGTGGTGAGTTTCACCGAGTCGCCGTTGTCGAGCGGCAACAGCGTTTGCACCGAGCCCTTGCCGAACGTGCGGCTGCCGACCACGCGTGCGCGTCCGTTGTCGCGCAACGCGCCGGCGAGCACTTCGGACGCGCTCGCCGAACCCGCGTCGACGAGGACGACGATCGGGGCGCCATCGAGGCGATCGCCCGGAGTCGCACTGAACTCGGCGTCGCTCAGCGCGACGCGACCGCGCGTGCTGACGATCTTGCCCTTGTCGAGTAGTTCGTCGGCGATCTGCACCGCGGCCGTGAGGAGGCCGCCGGGGTTGCTGCGCAGGTCGATGACCAGGCCGCGCAAGTTGCCGCCGGCCTGCAACGTGTCGAGCGCGCGCGAGAAGTCGGCGGCGGTGTCGGCCTGGAACGTCGCGATGCGGATGTAGCCGAAGCCGGGTTCGAGCGCGCGCGACTTCACGCTGGTGACGCGGATGCGCTCGCGCGTCAAGGTGACGTCGAACGGCTTCGCCGTCCCTTCGCGCTGGATCGTGAGCACGACCTTCGTGCCGGGCGCGCCGCGCAACGGCGCGGAGTTGCCGTCGCCTTCGTCATCGTCGTCGCCGTCGTTCGATGCATCGCGGTCGGCGACGGGTTTGCCGTCGATCGCGATCACGATGTCGCCGGCCTTGATGCCCGCGCGTTGCGCGGGCGTGTCGTCGATCGGCGCCACGACTTTCAGCGTGCGGTCGGGCAGCGTCATGAGTTCGACGCCGACGCCGGTGTAGGCGCCCTGCGTCACTTCGTCGAACGCCTTCGCGTCGCGCTTCGGCAGGTACGCGCTGTGCGGATCGAGGTCGAGCAGCAGGCCGCGCACGGCCGCCTGCATCAGTTTCTTGTCGTCGACCGGATCGACGTAGGCTTCCTTGACCGCGTTGTAGACCCACACGTAGCGGCGGATCTCATCGAGCGGCACCTTCGACGTGGTGCTCTCCGGTGCATCGGGGTCGTCGCTCGTGGAGACGACCTGCTGTTCTGGCGCCTGCTGCGCGAAGGCCGCGCCCGCGGCGAGGAGCAACAGGAAGGCGAAGGGCGTCTTGCGCATGGCGTGGGGTCCGGGTGCGTGGGGCTTCGGGAAGTGCGCCTCGATTATGCAAGCGTGCGCTGGACGCGCGTTAAAGCAGCGTGGGAATCGGATTCCGCGGCTACTGGCGTTTCAGCCAGGCGTCGGGATTCACCGGCTGGCCGTTGCGGCGCAGTTCGAAATACAGGGCCGCGCGCCCCTGCCCGCCCGAGTTGCCGACGCTGGCGAGCGCTTCGCCGCGCCGGACCGCGTCGCCGGCGTCGCGCAACAGGGCGTCGTTGTGCGCATACAGGCTCATGTAGCCGTTGCCGTGGTCGATGATGAGGATGAGGCCGTAGCCGTTCATCCAGTCGGCGAACACGACGCGTCCGTCGGCGACGGCCTTGACCGTCGTCCCCGCGGGCGCGGCGATGAGCACGCCCTGGCTCGTGCGGCCGTCGGGCATCGGGCCGCCGTAGCGCGCGAGCAGGCTGCCGTTGACCGGCCAGCTGAGGCCGCCGACCTGCAGCGCCGGTCCGGTGGTGGTGTTCCTGCGCAGCGGCGTGACCGATGCAGTGGTGTTGTCGCCGGCCTTCGGCTTCGCGGTCGCGGCGCGTCTTTCAGCGGCGGCGCGCTTGTCGGCGGCGGCCTTATCGCGCGCGGCCTTCGCCGCGGCGGCGCGCAGTTGCGCAAGCAGTTGCTGCAGGGCCTTGGCGTCCTGGCCGAGCGCGCGTTCGCGGGTCGCGCGGTCCTTGTACTTCTCGTCGAGCTGGTCGACGAGCTTCGCGCGATCGCGGCGTGCCGTTTCGAGCGACGCGAGTTGGTCGCGCTGCTTGCGGCGATCATTGTCGAGCGCCGTGCGGCGCTCGGTGATCTCGCGTTCGAGCGCGTCGACTTCCTGCAGTTCCTGCACGATCGCCTGCATGCGCGCGGCGCGATCGCGCTGCGCGTAACGGTGGTACGCGAGCGTGCGTTGCGCGTCGTCGACGCGGTCCTGCGCGAGCAGCGCCTTGAGCGGCGTGTCGTCGCCGACGGTATAGGCCGCGCGCAGCAGTTGCGCGAGTTCCTCGCGACGCGCGGCGAGACCGGCGTTGAGCGTGTCGCGGCGTTGCTGGAGTTCGGCGAGCGCCTGCGTGTCGCGCGCGAGCGCGCGTTCGGTGTCGCGCACGGCGCGGCCGACGCGGCCGACCTCTTCGTCGGCGGCGCGCAACTTGCGCGAGGCATCGCCGCGCTGGCCTTCGATCTTCCGGCGTTCGGCCGCGACGCTCTTCAGCTCCGTGCGCACCTGCTTGAGGCGCTGCTCGGTGTCCTTGCTGTTCTGCGAAGACGCGGGCCCCGCTGCTGTCGTCAGCGCAACGGCCAGCGCGAGCGCGAGATGCGTCCTCAAGCAGGCACGAGCAGGCTGAGGCCGGTCATCTCGGCCGGTTGCGGGAGGCCCAGCAGGTCGAGCATGGTCGGGGCGACGTCGCGCAACGCGCCACCGCTGCGCAGCGTGGCCGCGCGCGGGCCGACGTACACGAACGGCACCGGCCCCACGGTGTGGGCGGTGTGCGGCTGGCCGGTGTCTGGATCGCGCATTTGCTCGAGGTTGCCGTGGTCGGCGGTGATGAGCAAGGCGCCGCCTACGCGACGCACCGCCGCTTCGACCGCGCCGATCGCCACATCGACCGCCTGCGCGGCCTGGATCGCCGCGGCGATGTTGCCGGTGTGGCCGACCATGTCGGGGTTCGCGATGTTGCACACGATGACGTCGAACGCCTGCGTGTCGATCGCGTCCACGAGTTTCGCGGTGACTTCGGGGCAGCTCATTTCCGGTTGCAGGTCGTAGGTGGCGACTTTCGGGCTCGGCACGAGGATGCGCGTTTCGCCCGCGTAGGGATCTTCGCGGCCGCCGCTGAAGAAGAACGTGACGTGGGCATACTTCTCGGTCTCCGCGATGCGCAGCTGGGTCAGGCCGGCATCGGCGAGCAGTTCGCCGAGCGTGTGGCGCAGGTCGTCGGGCGCGAACGCGACGGGGGCCGGCAGCTTCGCGTCGTATTCGGTCAGGCAGGTGAACCGCGAGAGCTTCGGCTTGTGCGCGGTGAAGCCGTCGAACGTCGGCGACGTGAACGCCGCGGTCAGCTGGCGCGCGCGGTCTGCGCGGAAGTTCATGAAAACCACGGCGTCGCCGTCGTGCATCGGTGTCGCGCCTGCGATGACGGTCGGCGCGACGAATTCATCGGTCTCGCCGCGTTCGTAGGCGTTGGCGAGCGCGGTGATCGCGTCGGCGGCGTGGTGGTCGGCGCGCGCTTCGACGATCGCATCCCACGCGCGGCGCACGCGATCCCAGCGATGGTCGCGATCCATCGCGAAGTAGCGACCCCCGACGGTGGCGATGCGCGCGTTGCCCAGCGCGGCGCACTTGGCTTCGAGCGCGGCGAGGCTCGGTTCCGCGGATTGCGGCGGCGTGTCGCGGCCATCGAGGAAGGCGTGCACGCGGACTTTTTCGACGCCGGCCTGCTTCGCGAGGTCGAGCATCGCGTGGATGTGGGCTTCGTGGCTGTGCACGCCGCCCGGCGAGAGCAGGCCCATGACGTGCAGCGTGCCGTTGGCGGCGCGCGCGGCGGCGCAGGCGGCGAGCAGCTCTTCATTGGTGAAGAAGCTGCCGTCGTCGATCGCCGCATCGACGCGGGTGAGGTCCTGGTAGACGATGCGGCCGGCGCCGAGGTTCATGTGGCCGACTTCCGAATTGCCCATCTGCCCGTCGGGCAGGCCGACGTGGCGGCCTTCGGTATGGACGAGCGTGTGCGGCGCGGCGGCCCAGAGGCGGCGCCAGTTCGGGATGTCGGCCTGGGCCAGCGCGTTGTCGGCCGTTTCCTCGCGGTGGCCCCACCCGTCGAGGATGAGCAGGACGACGGGCTTGGGGCGGGTCTGGACGGCAGGCACGTGCGCTCCGGGGGTCGATTTCGGGGGAATGCGTGGATTGTAGCGAAGGGGGTTAAACCGGATGCCCGGTCGGCGCATCTGTACGGGAACACCCCAACGATTCCGGGACCGACCCCATGACGCACGCTCGCCTTTCCCTCGCCCTCGGCATTGCGCTGGCCACCGCTTCGTTCGCGGCGCTTGCCCAGCATCCGGAAAGCATCGACAAGATCAATGGCGCCATCACCGCGACAGCGAGCCAGACCTACGGCGACCTCGAAACCGTCAACGGCAGCATCCGCATCGAGTCGAACGCGAAGGCCGACGACGTCGAAACGGTCAACGGCAGCATCAATGCGTCCGACAACATCCGCGTGCGCTCGCTGTCCACCGTCAACGGCAGCGTCAAGATCGGCACCCAGGCGCAGATCGACGATGGCGTCGAGACGGTCAACGGCAGCATCTTCGTCGACCGGGGCGGCAACATCGGCGACGACATCAGCACGGTGAACGGTGCCATCGGCCTGGTCGACACCGACCTCGGCGGCGGCATCGAAACGGTCAACGGCGACGTGACGGTCGGCATCGGCTCGCACGTGCGTGGCGGCATCCACGTCGAGAAGCCGGGCAGCAGCTGGATCCGCATGGGCAAGCAGAAGCCGCCGCGCATCGTGATCGGGCCGAACGCGGTCGTCGAAGGGCCGATGATCTTCGAGCGCGAAGTCGTGCTGTACGTGCACACCTCGGCGAAGGTCGGCCAGATCACCGGCGCGAAGGCGATCCCCTTCAGCACCGACACCGCGCCGCAGTAATCGGGCACCCGCGCGCCGGCACGGGCCGGCGCGCGACGACCGTGCTTAAATCTCCGGGTTCCCCACCCCGGAGTCAGGCGGATGCGCAACGCGCTGCACCCTCGAACCCTCGTCCTGTGCCTGGCCAGCGCCATCGCGCTGACCGCCTGCAATCGCGCGGCCGACGCGCCCACGGCCGATGCGGCACCCGCCACTTCGGCGACCGCCACGACACCGGCGCCCGCAAGCACGCACGCCTTCGTTCCCGGCATCGCTGCCGGCGATTTCGCCGAACACGTGCGCGTGCTCGCTTCCGACGAGTTCGAAGGCCGTGCGCCGGGCAGCGTCGGCGAAGACAAGACCGTCGATTACCTCGTCGCACAGTTCAAGCGCATGGGCCTGGAACCGGGCAACGCGGGCGAGTGGACGCAGGTCGTGCCGATGACCGAGACGACCGCCAACAAGGCGACGCTCGACATCGACGTCGCGGGCAAGTCGCATGCGTTGAAGTTCGGCGACGACATGGTGATCGGCACGCGCAGCGGGCAGCAGCATGTCGAAGTGAAGGACAGCGACGTCGTGTTCGTCGGCTACGGCGTCGATGCGCCGGAGCAACAGTGGAACGATTACGCGGGCCTGGACGTGAAGGGCAAGACGGTGGTCATCCTCGTCAACGACCCGGGCTTCCATGTCGACGATCCGGAACTGTTCGAAGGACGCCGCATGACGTACTACGGGCGCTGGACGTACAAGTTCGAAGAGGCCGCGCGCAAGGGCGCCGCCGCGGCATTGATCGTGCACGACGACGCGGGCGCGTCGTATGGCTGGGACGTGGTGCGGGGATCGTGGTCGGGCGCGCAGTTCGATCTGCGCGCGAGCGACGATCCGGCGCCGCGCCTGCCGATCCAGGGCTGGATCACGGGCGAGCAGGCGAAGGCATTGTTCGCCGCGTCGGGCCAGGATTTCGACGCGCTGCGCAAGGCGGCGAACAAGCGTGGCTTCAAGGCGGTGCCGCTCGATGCGAAGGCGTCGGGTGCGATCGACAGCACGGTCGTCGAGAAGTCATCGCGCAACGTCGTCGCGAAGGTGCGTGGCACCGGGAAGCCCGACGAGGCCGTGGTGTACCTCGCGCACTGGGATCACCTGGGCAAGCACGCCGAGGAAACCGGCGACAACATCTACAACGGCGCGATCGACAACGCGACCGGCGTCGCGGGGATCATGGAGCTCGCGGGCGAGTTCGCGAAGGCGCCGCCGAAGCGGTCGGTGGTGTTCCTCGCGGTGACGCTCGAGGAGTCGGGCCTGCTCGGCTCGAAGTATTACGTTGCACATCCGGCCGTGCCGCTGAAGGACACCGTGGCGGCGATCAACATCGATGCGATGTCGACGTCCGGTCCGGCGAAGGACATGGTGGTGACCGGGCTCGGCAATTCGGAACTCGACGACTTGCTGAAGTCGATCACCGACAAGCAGGGTCGCGTGCTGCATGCAGAGGCGACGCCGGAGAGCGGGTTCTACTTCCGCTCCGATCACTTCAACTTCGCGAAGTCGGGCGTGCCGGCGCTGTATGCCGAAGGCGGCGAGGATCTCGTCGAGGGGGGCACGGCCGCGGGTCGCAAGGCGGCGGAGGCGTACACGGAGGCGCGTTACCACAAGCCCGCCGACGAGTTCGACCCGAACTGGAACCTCGAAGGCACGGTGCAGGATCTCGATACGCTGTACCAGGTGGGCCGCACGCTCGCCGACGGCGATGCGTGGCCGAACTGGCGCGCGGGCAATCCGTTCCGCGCTGCGCGCGATGCTTCGCGTGCGGATGCGGGTAAGTAATCCAGGCGAGTAGTCCACCTCTCACGGAGATGGCGACATGACGATGGCTTTGGCGTACTGGTGCGTGCTGGTCGCGGCGATGTTGCCTTACGTGTGGACGACGGTCGCGAAGGCCAGCGGCGAGCGTTACGACAACCGGGATCCGCGCGGCTGGCTCGCGCGGCAGACCAACCCGCGCGTGCATCGCGCGAATTCGGCGCAGCTCAATGCGTTCGAGGCGTTCGCGCCTTTCGCGGCGGGCGTGCTGATGGCGCAGTTCGCCGGCGTGCCGGAGACGCATGTCGCGGGGCTGGCAGTGGCGTTCGTGGTGTTCCGCCTGCTGCACGGCGTCGTGTACACGCTGGGGATGAAGCATTCGCTGCGCAGCCTGTGTTGGTTCAGCGCGCTGGCGTGCGTCGTGGCGTTGATGGTGCTGGCGGCGTTGCGCGTCGTCGGCGGGGCGCACGGCGCGGTTTGATGTCGTGAACGCGAACGTGCCGATGGATGCGGGGAGCGCGCGTTGCGCGGATGTCGTGCGCGCGCAAGGGTTCTGCTTCGTCCATGCGGACGAGATGCGCGCGGCGCTTGCAGGCGTTGGATCACTCGACGATTGGCAGGCATTCGCGGAGAGCTGGAACCGGCTCGGGCCGGACCCGTATCTCGCCCGCACCGGGCGTGCGCGCCGGCGCCGGCATGCGGTGTTCACGGCGTCGAGCGACGGCACGATTCGGGGCGAGGCGAACCAGCCGCATTTCCAGAGCAGCGAGTACAACCGGCTGCAGGGCGATATCGAACGGTGGTTCGAGCCGATCACCGATGCTGTTGCGGACGGCGATTGCCTGCGGACGATCTTGCGTTACTGCGTGGCCTTCTTCGGCGGGTTGTCGCCGGATGTCGCGCAGTGGCGCATCGAAGTCCACCAGTTCCGCATCGAGGCGCGTCCCGGAGAAGCGGGCGAGCCGACGCCGGAAGGCGTGCATCGGGACGGCGTCGATTATGTGCTGGTGCTGATGGTCGATCGACGGAACATCGAGAGCGGCACGACCACGATCCATCTCGCCGATGGCACCGAGTTGGGGAGCTTCACGCTGACCGCCGCCTTCGATGCGGCGCTGGTCGACGATGGACGCGTGTTTCATGGCGTTACGGCGGTGACGCCGTTCGACCCCGCGCAGGCGGCGCATCGCGATGTCTTGGTGGTGACGTTGCGACGGAGTTGAGTAGCGCCGCAGATTAGTTTCGGCCTCCCTGCAGGGAGTCTCGCCGCGCAAAGAAAAAACCCCGCAGGTAACCCTGCGGGGTTTTGGTGTAAGGCCCTGGCGATGACCTACTCTTGCATGCGGATGCACACTACCATCGGCGC
>NZ_JAJGAK010000003.1:302965-432428 GCF_020866925.1 Noviluteimonas lactosilytica | reverse complement strand
GCGCCGATGGTAGTGTGCATCCGCATGCAAGAGTAGGTCATCGCCAGGGCCTTACACCAAAACCCCGCAGGGTTACCTGCGGGGTTTTTTCTTTGCGCGCGAAAAGGCGGCGAGTAACCTGAAGCATGTATCGAGCTGACGTCGGCAATCTTTCGGCCTCCGCTGCGCCGCGTTACCTGAAGTCCCTCGAAGCCGCCGACAACGGCCCCAGCAGCGTCGAAAGATTCGTCAATCGGTTCGCGATCAGGTGCTGAACGCCGTCCTGCGATTCCAACCGTCCTTCGACCGCCAGCAATCGCGACTCCAGCAACGGCCGCCGCTGTTCGTCGGCCACGTGCCGCCAGACCACGACATTCACCAGTCCGTCTTCGTCCTCGAGCGTCAGGAACGTCACACCGCTCGCGGTCTCCGGTCGCTGACGCAGCGTCACAAGGCCAGCGAACGCCACGCTTCGGCCGTGCGGCATTCCCCGCAGCTCCGAAGAACGCCGGTAACGCCGTGCGCGCAGTCGTGAACGCAGCAGCTGCAGCGGATGCCGCCCAAGTGTCAGTCCCGTCATCGCATAGTCGGTACGCATTTCCTCATCGGGCGTCGGCATCGGCAGTGCGATGGCGGCCTCGGTGGTTGCGCCGATCGCGTCGAACAGCGGCCGTTGCGCTTCAACGCCTGCCGCGGCCCAGCGCGCCTTGTGTCGATGACCCGCCAGTGCGCGCAGGGCGCCGGCGTCGGCGAGCAATCCACGCGCGCGGGCGTCGAGTTCGCCGCGGACGCACAGGTCGGTGACATCGACGAAGGCATTGTTTGCGCGCGCCGACATGATGCGTTCGGCATCGTCCTGGCGAAATCCGTCGACCATGCGCATCCCGAGTCGCAGCGCCGGTTGCCGATCGCCCGCCATCGCCTCGAGCGTGCAATCCCAATCGCTGTAGCGCACGTCGACCGGCCGTACGACGACGTCGTGCCTCCGCACGTCCTGCACGATCTGGCTGGGCGCGTAGAACCCCATTGGTTGCGAATTGATCAAAGCCGCCGCGAATGCCGCCGGCTCGTGGCACTTCAACCACGAACTCGCATACGCGATCAGCGCGAAACTCGCCGCGTGCGATTCCGGGAACCCGTAGCTGCCGAATCCCTTGATCTGCTCGAAGATCTGCTCGGCGAACGTGCTCGTGTACCCGTTGCGCAACATGCCGGTGATGATCTTCTGCCGATGGTGTTCCATCCCGCCGTAACGCTTCCATGCCGCCATCGAACGACGCAGCTGATCGGCCTCGCCAGGCGTGTAATCCGCCGCGACGATCGCCAGCTGCATCACCTGCTCCTGGAACAGCGGTACGCCGAGCGTGCGCTTGAACACTTCGCGCAACGCTTCCGACGGATACGTTACCGGCTCCTCGCCGTTCCGCCGCCGCAGGTAGGGATGCACCATGTCGCCCTGGATCGGCCCCGGCCGCACGATCGCCACCTGCACCACGAGATCGTAGAAGACGCGCGGTTTCAGCCGCGGCAACATCGCCATCTGCGCGCGCGATTCGATCTGGAAGGTGCCGACCGTGTCGGCCTTCCGGATCATCGCGTAAGTCGCTTCATCACTCGGCGGAATATCGTCCAGCCCGATGTCGCGCCGCCCGCTCGCACGCAGCAGGTCGAACGTCTTGTGCACGCAGGTGAGCATGCCGAGCGCAAGGCAATCGACCTTCAACAGTTTCAATACATCGAGATCGTCCTTGTCCCACTGGATGACCGTGCGATCTTCCATCGCTGCGTTTTCGACCGGCACCAGTGTCGACAACGGATGTTCGGAAATGACGAAGCCGCCCGGGTGTTGCGACAGGTGCCGCGGAAACCCCAGCAATTCCCCCGAAATCGCCAACACCCGCCGCAACAGCGGCGACTCCGGATCGAAGCCGTGCTCGCGCAAGTGATCCGGCATCGGCACGTCGCTGTTCCAGCGATCCATCGTCTTCGCCAGCTCGTCCACCTGGTCCGGCGGCAGGCCCAACGCGCGCGCGACATCGCGCACTGCGCTGCGCCCGCGATACCGGATCACCACCGCGGCCAACGCCGCGCGCCCACGACCGTAACGCCCGAACACGTACTGCAGCACTTCCTCGCGCCGCTCGTGCTCGAAGTCGACGTCGATGTCCGGCGGTTCGTTGCGCTCCTCCGACACGAATCGCTCGAACAGCATCTCCATCTGCCCGGGCTGCAACTCGGTGATGCCGAGCGCATAGCACACGGCCGAATTCGCAGCCGACCCGCGCCCCTGGCACAGGATGTCGCGACTGCGCGCGAAGCGCACGATGTCATGCACCGTGAGGAAGTAGGACTCGTAACCGAGTCGCCCGATGATCGTGAGCTCCTTCTCGATCAACTCCCGTGCCTTCGCACGTTCGTGATCGTTCGATTGCGCCTTCGCCCAGCGCGCGCGGATCCCATCCTCGACCAACTCGCGCAGCCACTCGCTCGACGTCTTGCCCGCGGGCACGAGCTCGTGTGGATACGTGTAGGAAATCTGCCGCAGGCCGAACGTGCAACGCTGCGCGACGACCAGCGTCTCGGCGAGTAATTCCGGTGGATGGATCGCCGCCAATGCCTGCCGCGTGCGCAGATGGCGTTCCCCGTTGGGGAACAGCGCACGCCCCGCTTCCACGAGCGTGGTGCGCATGCGGATCGCCGCCATCGTGTCCTGCAATGCGCGACGCTTGCGCACGTGCATGTGCACGTCGCCGCAGGCGACAGCCGGCAATTCGAACGCGCGTGCCAGCGCGAGCAATGCACGCAACCGCTCCGCATCATCCGGTCCACGGTGCAGGTGCACACCCAGCCAAGTGCGATCGACGAAACGCGCACGCAGCCACGCGACATCGTCCTTCCTACCCCCATCGACGCGAGGAATCCAGATCGCGAGCAGCCCATCGAGCGGCGCGGCATCGAAATCCTCCCGCAACAATCGATACGTCCCTTTGCCCGCACGCCGCCGCGCCGTCGTGATCAGCTCGCACAGCCGTCGATAGCCGTCCTGTGTCTCCACGAGCAACACACACTTCGGTCCATCCTCGACCTGCATCTCGCTGCCGACGATCAACGGCACACCCGTCGCTTCCGACGCTTCCAGCGCACGCACGATCCCCGCGAGCGTGCATTCGTCCGTGATCGCGAGGGCGGCGTATCCCTGCTGCTTCGCGCGTTCGAACAACTCCTGCGCACTCGACGCACCACGCTGGAAACTGAAGTTCGACAGGCAGTGCAGTTCGGCATAGGCCGACAGGCGGCTCATGCGAACCATCCGTGCAACATGAAGTGCGATGGCGCGGGTCCGGTCTCCACCGGCTCGCCGGCGGCGCAGAAGGCCCACGCGCGTTGTCCGAGCGATGTCTCGACGACGTAGTAATCGCGGCGGACGTCGCCGCCGTCCCACCAACCGCTCTCGATGCGTTCGGGACCGGCGACGACGCGCAACGCATGATCGCGCAGCGGCAACACGTGCGGCAGCAACCAACCGGGACGGGGACGCGCATCCGGCGAAGGTTTGCCCGTCATCGACACGCGCTCCGGCCGATGTTCCGGCGAATGCCCGATGCCATGCACCGCGTCGTCGCCCAGGCGCGCACGCAGGCGCTCGCGCAACTGCGGCCACGGCACGTCCTGTTGCGCGCGCGTTTCGAACAGATCGCGCGCAGCCGGCACGAACGGCGGCAACTCGCGCGCCACCAGGCGAAAACCGCGCACCGGCGCCGGCAATCGCGCCTGCTCCAGGCGACCGCGCCCGAGTTCGAACAACATGTTCGCCTCGCGTTGCGGCGTGAGCAGGCCGACCTCCACTTCGCTGTCGGCACAGCGTTCGTGCTCGAGCACGAGCGTGTAGCGCTGCACGCCGCCGTCGCGCCCCGCGAGGAACGCCGCGAGATCCTGCGAAAGCCGACGCAACGGAAACAACAAGGCCTGGCTCGACTCGACCTCGCTGTCGAATTCGATGCGTCCTTCGAAATGCTGCGGCGGCTGGTAACACTGCAACGGCGCGGCGAGCTCGCCTCGGATCGCATCGAGGTGTTCGAGTACCGACTTCGGAAACCGACGCGCGATCGCGTCGCGCGGCAACGCGAACACCTGCCGCAACTTGCGCAGGCCCATGCGCGACAGCGAGAACGCCACCTGCTGCGGCAACCCGCTGCGTTCCAGCGGCAACTGGCCGAGCGCATTGCGCAGTGCGTTCTCGTCGACCGCGAGGCCGTCGTGCACGTTGGCGAGCACGCGCGCCGCGTGCGGATTCGGTGCGGCGACGATGCGATGACGAAACCCGAGCGCGTGCAGTTCCTCGCGCAACCGCGCTTCCAATCGCGGCCACGGCCCGAACAAACGCAGGCTGTGCCCGACTTCGAGCAACAAGGCATGCGGAAACTCGGTGCTCACCTGCGAACTGAACCGATACGCCCACGCCGCGAGCAGCGCGCGCCAGCGTTCGACGTCGTCGGCATCGTAGGGAATCGCTTCGAAGCGCGTGCTCAACGCCTGCGCGGCCGCGAGCGACAAACCGGGTTTCAGGCCGAGCGCACGCGCCGCCGGCGTCACCGAATGCAACGTGCGCCGCTGCATCGGTCCTTCGACGAGCGCGATCGCCGCATCTTCCGCCGCGCCATGGACGGCGACATCACGTCGACGAAGGACACCGTCCATCGCCAATTGCGGCAACAACACGCAAGCCCATTGCATGGCGCAGCCTCATCCCGCCGTCGCGGTCGTCGCGGGGAAGGGCAGCGGCGCCGGCGGCACCAATGCACCGCGACACTTGAGCACGCGCAGGCGATGCGGCGCGGTTTCGATCGCGATGCGCAAGGGCGCGGGCGACGGATTGAGCGCCGCATGCGCGTCGCGAAAAACGAACCCCGGCGTGCGTCCGGTTTCCGCGGCGACCTGCAGGCGACGCAATGCACGATCGTCGGCCTTGTGCGGCCAGCACAACACCGCGGCGCACGCACCGGAGCGCAGGCATTGCTCGGCCGCCCACAACGCATCGCGCGGATTGGCGTCGATGACCTGCAGCGATTCGTGGCACAGCCCCGCGGCCTGCCACGCCGGCGCATGTGCGCGATACGGCGGCGCGACGATCGCGATGACGCCGTCGCCCTGGCTCAATCGTGCGAGCGCGGGCCACACCAGGCGCAGTTCGCCGACGCCGTCGGCGGGCAACAGGATTTCGCTGAGCGCCGCGGTCGGCCAGCCGCCGCCGGGCAGCACCGCATCGAACGCGGCCCAGCCGGTGGCGATCGCATCGGCGGGCGCCTGCGTCGCGGGCTGCCCGCGCCACAGGCGACGCGAGGCCAGCAGGCCATCGAGGGCGACGACCGCGCTCATGCGCGACGCCGCGCTGCGAACGCGGGAGAAATGCTGAGATAGGAAGAGAAGCGTCGCATGGTTAGTATCAATACTAACACCGACGCAGCGAAGTGGAAGCGGCGGTAGCGACCGCCGTTCCACTAGATGAATCAATGAGTTGCGCTAAATCAGAGCACCAGCGGCGGCTCGCCGCCGACGATCACCACGTCCGCCGGACGACGCGCGAACAGCCCCACGCTCACCACGCCCGGGATCTGGTTCAACGCGGTTTCCATGCCCACCGGATCGATGATCGACAACCCATGCACGTCGAGCACCCAGTTGCCGTTGTCGGTGACCACGCCGTCGCGCCACACCGGCTGCCCGCCGGTGAGCTTGAGGATCTCGCGCGCGACCAGGCTGCGCGCCATCGGGATCACTTCGACCGGGAGCGGAAACTTGCCGAGCACGTCGACGCGCTTGGCCGGATCGACGATGCAGATGAACTTCGCACTCGCCTCGGCGATGATCTTCTCGCGCGTGAGCGCCGCGCCGCCGCCCTTGATCAGGCGCCGATGCGGATCGCATTCGTCGGCGCCGTCGACGTACAGCGACAACGGCCCGGTCGCATTGAGATCGAGCACCTCGATCCCGTGCGCGCGCAGGCGTTGCGTGCTCTGTTCCGAACTCGACACCGTGCCGGCGAGGCGGTCCTTGATGCGCGCGAGCGCATCGATGAAGTACGCCACGGTCGATCCGGTACCGACGCCGACGATCATGCCGTCCTCGACGTAATCGATCGCCTTCTCGCCGGCCAGGCGCTTGGCTTCGCTCATGCGCGTTTTTCCAGTTTCAGGAGTTGTTTCCACTGCGCGGCGGTGACCGGCAGCACCGAGAGGCGATTGCCGCGACGGATCAGCGGGAATTCCTCGCCGAAGTCTTCGGCGTGCGCCTTGATCTCTTCCAGCGTGATCGGCTGCGCGAGCTTGCGATCGAACTTCACGTCGACCAGCGACCAGCGCGGATCCTCGCGCGTGCTCTTCTCGTCGAAGTAGTCCGACTTCCTGTCGAACTGCGTGGGATCCGGATACGCCTCGCTCGCCACCGTCGCGAGCCCCGCGATGCCCGGCACCGCGCAACTCGAGTGATAGAGGAACACGCCGTCGCCCGGCCGCATCGCGCGCATGTGGTTGCGCGCCTGGTAATTGCGCACGCCGTTCCAGGGTTCGGTGCCGACGCGTTGCAGGTCGTCGATCGAGAACGTGTCCGGCTCGGTCTTCATCAGCCAGTAGCGGCGCGGAGGGCTCATGTCGCAGTCACGCTGTCGTCGGATCGATATCGTTTGAAAACAGGTGCGTGCCGCTCTCGGTGCACAGCGCGTCGAGTGGCATGTCCCACGGTTGCGGCGACACGGTCTCGACGTGCTGCGCGTCGAACGCGGCGCCGACCAGCACGGGCGGCGCGGCGCGATCGCGACGGAACGCGAAGGTGCGATCGTACCAGCCCCCTCCCATGCCGAGGCGATGGCCGCGCATGTCGAAGCCGACCAGGGGCGCGACCACGAGCGACATCGACTCTGCAGGAAGCAGCGCGTCGACAGGCACGTCGGGCTCGGGAATCCCGTGGCGATTGCCCACCAGCGGCGCGCCGCCGCGCCAGGGCGCGAAACGCAGGCGACCGTCTTCATGCAGCACGGGCAGGCAGTAGATGCATTCGCGCGGCAAGCGCACCTGCCACGACGACAACGCGATCTCGCCATCCATGGCCCAGTAACCGGCGACGTAACCGGACGTCGGCGCGAAGGGCAGGGCGAGGAGGCGCGAAGCGATGGACTCGGCGGCGGCGATGCGCGCGGGTGCGAGGATCGCGCGGCGACGTTCACGCAGTTCGCGACGCAGCGCGTCGCGCGGAGAGGGATCGCGTGGAGTGGAACTGCGCGGAGGCGTCATTGGAAAAAAACATCCTCCGCCGTGGCGATGCGCGCGAAACGACCTTGAACCCGGGGTTCAAGTGGGAATGCTTGGCGACCTTCGGGCTTCCCGCTCGTGGCGGACCTGCACACCCGGTCTCCGCTGCATCCCCATGGTCGTCTGTAAGGGACAAGGCGAATGTTTGCGCGCGCCGTCGACACAGCAGAGGACGCGAGGCGCAGTATAGCGCCGGTGCCCAAACACGAAAGTCCGTTCGTCGGTCGAAGCATGGCGTGGATTCAGCTGTGCACGCGATGCGTGCGCGACGTCACGCCGGCGGCGTGTCGAACAAATCGTCGAGCCTGCGCTGCATCGCGCCCACGGTGCGCGACAGATCGCGTTCGCGTCGCTCGGTGTCGCTGCGCGATTGCTGCAGCTCGTGCGCAAGGTTGAGCGCGGCGAGCACCGCGATGCGATCGACGCCGGCCATGCGGTTGCCGCCGCGCACTTCGCGCATCTTCGCGTCGAGGATCTTCGCCGCCGCCATCAAACCGTCGCGTTCGTCCGGCTCGCAACCCACCGTGTACTCGCGGTCGAGGATGCGCACGGTGACCGGCTCGCTCGCGGGCTTGTTCAAGTGTGCTGCTCCAGCGACTTCAGTCGCGTGATCATCGCTTCCACGCGCGAACGCGCCTGCTCGTTCTTGGCGAGCAGTTGCGCGCGTTCGCCGGCGAGTTGTTCCTGCTGCTGGCGCAGGCTGCGGTTTTCGTCGGTCAGTCGCTGCGCGAGCGCGGCGAGCTGGTCGATGCGCGCGGCCAGGGCCTGCAGCTGGGCGAGGGTGTCGGCCGGATCCATTTGCTGAGGTTAGGCAGCGGGTCCGGGGCGGTCAAGGCATGACCGCGGCATTGAGGTCCGGCGCCCAGGTGCGGATCAGGCCCAGGCAGCGGTGCGCATCCAGCGGGGGCGAGAGCCAGTAGCCCTGGATCTCGTCGCAGCGGTGCGCACGCAGGAACAGCACCTGCGCCTCTTCCTCCACGCCCTCGGCCACCACGTTCAAGCCCAGCGAGTGCGCCATCGCGATGACGGTGCTGGTGATCGCCTCGTCGTCGGCGTCGCGGGTCAGGTCGCCGATGAACTCCTTGTCGATCTTCAGCGTCGTGATCGGCAGGCGCTTGAGGTAGGCCAGCGACGAGTAGCCGGTGCCGAAGTCGTCGACCGCCAGCTGCACGCCGAGGTCGCGGATCGCCTGCAGCGTCACCGCGGTCTGCGCGGCGTTGGACATGACCACGCTTTCGGTGAGTTCGAGTTCGAGGAATTCGGCGGGCACGCCGGTGTCTTCGAGCACGCGCGAAACGACGCTCGGCAGGTCGCCACGCAGCAACTGCAGCGCGGAGACGTTCACCGCCATCGTCAGGCGGTCGAGCCCGTTCGCGCGCCAGCGCTTGAGCGTGTGGCAGGCCTCGCGCAGCGCCCATTCGCCGATTTCGAGGATCAGGCCGCTTTCCTCCGCGAGCGGAATGAACTGCGTCGGCGGGATCTCGCCGTATTCCGGGCTGGTCCAGCGCAGCAGCGCTTCGACGCCGGTGATGCGCGCCTGCGGCAGCGACAGCTTCGGCTGGAACACCAGGCGCAACTCGTTGCGGTCCAGCACCTTGCGCAGCGCGGCGGAGATCGTCGCGCGGCGACGGATCGAGACCTCCATCGATTCGGTGTAGCGCATGTAGATGCGACGTCCCGCGGCCTTCGCCTGGTACATCGCGGTATCGGCGTGCTTGAGCAGGTCGGTCGGCACGGCCGCGTTGTCGGGATACAGGCTGATGCCGATCGACGGGGTGATCGCGACGTCCTGGTGGTCGTCGATGTCGAGCGGCGCCTCGAACGAGGTGATGATCTCGCGCGCGATCTTTTCCGCTTCTTCCGACGTGTCGATATTTTCCAGCACGACCGTGAACTCGTCGCCGCCCAGGCGCGCGACCGTGTGCTGCGGGCCGACCGTCTGCTGCAGGCGCGCGGCGGTGGCGCGCAGGATGCGATCGCCCGCGGCGTGGCCGAGCGAATCGTTGATGTCCTTGAACCGATCCAGGTCGAGGAACAGCACCGCGATGCGGCTCTCCTGGCGGCGCGCACGCACGATCGCGCGCGACAGGCGCTCGGAGAGCAACGCGCGATTCGGGAGGCTCGTCAGCGTGTCGTAGTTCGCGAGGTAACGCAGTTCCTGTTCGGCGCGCTTCTTGTCGGTAATGTCGGTGAACACCGCGACGTAATGGCTGCGCTGGCCCGCGGCATCGAGCACGGCGCTGCTTTCGATCCAGCACAGGAACTCTTCGCCGTCCTTGCGCTGCTGCCACATCTCGCCGCTCCAGCGGCCGTTGCGTTCGACTTCCGCGCGCACCTGGCGGTAGTAATCGGGATCGTGCTGCGCGCTGTCGAGCAGGCTCGACGAACGACCCAGCACGTCGGCTTCGTTGTATCCGCTGATGCGGCTGAAGGCGGGATTGACCGACACGAACTGGAAGTTGCGGTCGAGCACCGCCACCGCTTCGGCCATGCTGCGCAACACTTCGCTCGCGATACGGCGTTCGCGCTCGGCGGCGCGGCTGCCGGTGATGTCGCGCGCGGTGCCGGCCACGCGCACGACGCGACCGTCGGCCCCGCGTTCGACCACGCGACCGCGCGCGCGCACCCACGTCCACGCACCATTCGGCGCACGCACGCGATGTTCGGACAGGAACAGCGGCGTCTCGCCGCGCACGTGCTGGCGCAGGCGATCGATCACGCGCGCCAGGTCTTCTTCGTGGATCTCGTGACGCTGGTCGACGTCGGATTGCACCGCGATGTCGGGGCGGTCGCCGTCCTGCGAACGCATGCTGCGCAGTTCGCCGCGCGCCAGGTCGTAATCCCAGAACATCTCGCCCGACGCCCACAGCGCGAGCTTCAGGCGCTCCTCTCGATCCTCGATCTGCGCGAAGTAATCGCGTTCCTGGCGACGGCGCTGCACCACGAGCCACGCGATCGCACCGAGCAGCAACAGCCCCGCGAGCGCATACAGCGCGAGCGCGACCGGATGTCGCCATGCCGGCGGCGCGACGTTGACCGGCAGGCGCAGCATCTCCGGATTCCACACGCCGTCGCGGTTGGTCGCCTGCGCGAGGAAGGTGTAATTGCCGGGCGGAATGCGCGTGTAGGTGATCTCGCGCTGCGTGCCGTTGTCGATCCAGCCCGGATCGAAACCTTCGAGGCGATAGCGATAGCGGATGTTGCCGGTGTCGGCGTAATCGAGCGCGCCGACGCGCAGGCGCAACATCGCCGAATCGGCGGGCACCGCGAGGTGGTCCGGATGCCACGCGAGGTCCTGCTCCGGCGCCGGGCCCGCGCCGAAGCGCGCCGACAGCAGGCGCACCGGCGGCATGTAGCGGCTGTCGTGCACCATGCGCGGATCGAACATGTTGAGTCCGCGCACGCCGCCGAACAGCAGGCGCCCGTCGCGCAGGCGCAACGCGGCGCCGCCGTTGAATTCGAGATCCTGCAGGCCGTCGGCGAGGCCGTATGCGCGCACCTGGTTGTGCGCGGGATCGAAGCGCATCAGGCCCGCGTCCGTGCCCAGCCACAACAGGCCCTGCGGCGATTCGGCGATCGAGAACACCACCGGCACCGGGCGCGCGCCGAGCGCGGCGTCGAGCGGATGATCGAAGTCGAGCTTGTCGCCGTTCTCGCGCACGCGGCTCAGGCCCGAATGCGAACCGACCCACACCGTGCCGTCCGACGCTTCGAGCACCGCGCGCACGAGATTGCCGGCGAGGCTCGCGTGCTGGTCGGGCGCGTGGCGGAAGATGCGCAGCCGCCCGGTCGACGGTTCCAGCAATTCGAGACCGTCGCTCGTGCCCGCCCACACGCGATGGCGGCGGTCGATCGTGACCGCATGCACCGTCGACGGTTCCGGCGACGCGGACTTCGGCGCATACGCACGCACGCGCCCGCTGGACGGATCGAAATGCAGCACGCCACTGAGCTGCGAACCGAGCCACAGCGTCCCGTCGTCGTCGCGCGCGAGGCTGCGCAGCGCGACGTTCGGATATCCGGGAACCGAGACCTGCGCGATCGTGCCGGTGTCGGTGTCGATCATGCCGAGGCCGCGCATCGTCGCGATCCACGCCTGGCCCGCATCGCCGCGCGTCAACGCCATCGCACGCAGGGGCGGCGCACCGGGATGGTTGGGAAACGCCTCGGCGAACGCGGGCACGTCGTCCAGTCGCCCGCCTTCGCCATCGGCGCGGTACAACGTGCCGTTGTCGGTGCCGAGCCACCACGTGCGCGCGTCGTCCTCGAGAAGCGAGCGCACGCTGTTGCCCGCGATGCCCGACGCGAAATCGATCGGACGCCCGCCGACGAGATAACGGAAACGCGTGCCCGCCGGGTCGGCGACCGACGGTCCGCGGAACACGCCGCCGACCCACAGCGTGCCGCCGCGATCGACCATCACCTTGCTGATCGTGCTTTCCGGCAACGCGCCGGTCATCCACGACTCGCGCAGCGCTTCGACATGTTCGCCGTTGGTGTCGAGGCGGCGGATGCCGTCGCCGAACACCGAGATCCACAGGCGGCGATCGGGTGCCTGCGCGATCGAACGCACGTCGGTCGCACCCTCGGCGCCTTCGCGCGGCCACACGCGCAACAACGTGCGGCCGTCGTCGCGCAGGCGATACAGGCCGTCGGGCTTGCCGACCCACAGGCGGCCGTCGCGATCGAATGCGAGCGCGCGCGTGTTGCCTTCGGCGATGCGCTCCATGCCGCCGCCCGCGCCGAAGCGATACAGGCCCGCCGCGCTCGCGTACCAGACCGCGCGATCGCGATCGCGCACCAGCGCCTGGCTGGGCGAGGGCGCCACGATGCGCGGATCGACCTGCAGCAACGGAACGCTGCGCCCGGTGCGCGGATCGAAGCGCAGCAGCCCCGTCGCGGTGCCGACCCACAACTGGCCGTCGACCGGCAACAACGCGAGCACCTGCTTGCGCGGCGATCCCGCGGGTGCCGCGCCGCCATCGACCGTGAAGCGGCGGATGGCGCCGGTATGCAGGTCGAGCCGTGCGACGAATTCCGAGTACGTGCCGACCCACAGCGCATCGCGCCCTTCGACCGCGATCGCGGTGACGTAGCTGTCGGGAAGCGAGGCCTTGTCGCGCGGATCGTGGCGGAACAACTGGTAGCGCTGGCCGTCGTAGCGATGCAGGCCGCCCTGCGTGCCGACCCACACGAACCCGTCGCCATCCTCGGCGAACGCGGTGACACTGTTCTGCGCGAGCCCGTGCTCGCTGCCGAGCACCCGGAAGTGATAGTCGCGCGTCGCCGCCCACGCGGATCGGGCCAGCACGGAACCGGCCAGCGCCGTCGCGGCCAGCAACAGGGTGACGATGGCAACCGCGGCGCGCTCCCCAGCGCGGGCGGACAGGAAACGGGGATTCGACAAGCGCACGGGCTCCGCATCCCGGTGGCGTCGTTGCAGTGTCTGCGCACGGCCGCCTGCGCGCAACCTCGGGCCGTTCACGTGTCCGGTTACACTGCGCGCACGCGCCGAGGAGCCCCGCTGTGTCCGAAGTCGAGTTACCGAGCTGGACCGCCGTTCACGATGCTGCCGCCGCCCTGCGCCTGGGCACGACCCCCGCGGAACTGCATGGTGCGCTCACCGGCTGGTATGCCGGCGGCGGCGCCGATGCCCCGGATTGGCTGGCCCGCGTGATGGCGGATGACGCCCTGCCGCGAGTCCCCGGCGATACGCCGCTCGATGCGCTGAACGCCGCGAGCCGCACCCAGCTCGAAGACCGCGGCTTCGGCTTCGAACTGCTGCTTCCCGAAGGGGATGCGAGCCTCGGCGAACGCAGCGGCGCGCTGTTCGACTGGTGCCGCGGTTTCCTGGGCGCCTTCGGCCTCGCCGCGGGCGAGAACCCGCCGCTGTCGGAAGAAGGCGAGGAAGCCCTGGGCGACCTGGCCAAGCTCGCCGCCGCGACCGCGCAGGACGACGGCGACGAAGACGACGAGGACGCGCTGGCCGAGATCGAAGAGTTCGTGCGCGTCGCCGTGCTGCTGCTGCACGGCGATTGCGTGCTCGCCCCGCGTCATCGCAAGTCGTTCAACTGAACATGGCCGCGAGCAAGCTCCAGCGACCGCTGGCCCTGCCGGGCGCCGCGTACGCCCGGCGCCGCAGGCAACTCATGCGCATGGCAGGCGACGATGCGATCCTCGTCCTGCCCGCCGCGCCCGAACGCGTGCGCAGTCGCGACACGCACTATCCGTATCGCCAGGATTCCGACTTCTGGTACCTGGCCGGCTTCCCCGAACCCGAAGCCGTGCTCGTCCTCGTGCCCGGCCGCGCGCACGGCGAAACGATCCTCTTCTGCCGCGAACGCGACCCCGACCGCGAAGCGTGGGACGGCCCGCGCGCCGGACAGGAGGGGGCGGTCGATCAATTCGGCATGGACGACGCGTATCCGATCGCCGATCTCGACGAAATCCTGCCGGGTCTGCTCGAAGGCCGCTCGCGCGTCTACTACCACTTCGGACGCGACGCGGAGTTCGACCTCAAGCTGATCGGCTGGCTCAACCGCGTGCGCGCGCAGGCCCGCGCCGGCGCGCAACCGCCGCACGAATTCCTCGCGCTCGGGCACCTGCTCGACGAGATGCGCCTGTTCAAGTCGAACGACGAACTCAAGCTGATGCAGCGCGCCGCCGACATCAGCGTCGAAGCGCACCAGGCCGCGATGCGCGTCGCGCGCGCGGGCGTGCGCGAATTCGAACTGCAGGCCGAACTCGAACGCGTGTTCCGCGCGCACGACGCCGAAGCCGCGTACGGCAGCATCGTCGGCGCCGGCGCGAACGCCTGCGTGCTGCACTACCGCGCGAACAACGCCGCCGCGCGCGCCGGCGACCTCGTGCTCATCGACGCGGGCGCGGAGTACCGCAACTACGCGGCCGACATCACGCGCACGTTCCCCATCGACGGTCGCTTCTCGAAGGAACAGCGCGCGCTGCACGACCTCGTCGGCGCCGCGCAACGCGCCGCGCTCGCGAAGGCGCGCCCCGGCGTGCCGTACGACGCGGGCCACCAGGCCGCGGTCGAAACACTGAGCGAAGGGTTGTTGAAGCTCGGGCTATTGAAGGGGCGATTGGAGAAAGTGATCGCCGACGGTGCGTATCGCCGCTTCTATCGGCACAAGACCGGACACTGGCTCGGCCTCGACGTGCACGACGTCGGCGAATACCGCATCGACGGCGAATCGCGCCTGCTCGAACCCGGCATGGTGTTCACCATCGAGCCCGGCCTGTACGTCGCGCCCGACGACAAGTCGGTGCCCGCGAAGTGGCGCGGCATCGGCATTCGCACGGAAGACGACATCGTGGTCACCGCCGACGGCCACCGCATCCTGACGGATGCGCTGGTCCGCGACGCCGACGAGATCGAAGCGTTCATGGCGGGCTGAAGCGCCCGCCACGCGACATCACGCAGCGAAGGCTTCGCGCGTCAGGTTCAGCGGCGCAGCGTCCGTGCACACCACGTCGTCTTCGATGCGGATGCCGCCGAACGGGCGGAACGCATCGACGCGACCCCAGTCGACGCTCGGGCCGAGGCCGCGATCCTTCAGCTGCTCGAGCAGCATGTCGATGAAGTACAGGCCCGGTTCGATCGTCACCGCCATGCCCGGCGCGAGCGTGCGCGTGAGGCGCAGGTACGGATGGCCTTCGGGCTTGGGCAACGTGCCGCCGCGATCGGATTCGGCGAAGCCGGCGACGTCGTGCACCTGCAGGCCGATGCCATGGCCGATGCCGTGCGGGAAGAACGCCGAGCTCACGCCGGTTTCCACCGCGACTTCCGGCGTCACCGTGATCAGGCCGAAGTCCTTGAGGATGCGCGCGATCGACAGGTGCGCGTCCAGGTGCAGCTGGCGATAGTCGAATCCGTTGCGCACCTGGTCGCACATGCGCAACTGCGCGACGTCCATCGCGTCGATCAACGCCTGGAACTCGTCGCCCGTGTCGTGCGAATACGTACGCGTGATATCGCACGCGTAGCCGACATGGCCCGCGCCGGCGTCGATCAGGAAGCTGCGCACCGGCTTCGGCGGCAGGCGGTCGCGATCGGTGTAATGCAGCACCGCGCCGTGTTCGTTGAGCGCGACGATGTTGTTGTACGGCAGGTCGATCGCATCCTGCTGCGCGGCCTGGCAATACGCGAGGTGGATGCCGAACTCGCTGGCGCCGGCGCGGAACGCGCGTTCCGCCGCACGATGCGCGCGCACGCCGATGCGGCTGGCGGCGCGCATCATCTCGACTTCGTACGGCGTCTTGAACGCGCGGTGGTATTCCAGGTACGCCACCACCGCCGGCGGATTGTTGGGCGCGAACGCGCCGACCGTGCTCTGCGCCTCGCCGAGGATCGCGCAGCGCGCCGGGTCCTTCGGCAGGTGCTGCAGCGCTTCCTCCGGCGTGCGGATGACGACGACGTCCATGTGCTGCACCCAGTCGCCGGACGGCGCGCTGGGCACCACGTGCCAGTAGTCGAACGGCTGCAGGTAGATCACCTTCGGACGCTGGCCGGGCACGTACACGAGCCAGCTGTCGGGCAACTTCACGAGCGGCACCCACGCCTTGAACTGCGGGTTCACCGCGTACGGATAGTCCCGGTCGTCGAACACCTGGTAATGCAGCCGCCCGCTCGGCACCACCAGCGCATCGAACCCGCCGCGTTGCAGCGCTTCATCGGCGCGGCGCTTGAGCGTATCGAGATGGTCGGCGTAGAGCGAAGCAAGATTGGCGGACATGGGCGTGGAGGCAGGGCGGGGAGAACCGCCATTCTGCACCCCGCGGGATGATGAGGCAGCCCCCGTTACTCGTACTGGCCTCCGGGGCCATCGATCCATTCACGCAATTGCTTCATGTGCTCGTCGGGCACCGTGATGAAGCGGAACCCGCTCCACCGCTGGCCCGAGGCATGCGCCGCGTCCTGCCACAGCAGGTGCGCGCCGACTTCGATCGGCGCCTCGCGCCCGTGCGGGTCGTTGAGGTTGAAGCGGAACTGGTACAGCGCGTCTTCGTGCATGGCGGTGTTGGCCATCAGCAACATGCCGGTCTCCGACAGGTTGCCGAGCCGGCCGACGACCGCATCGACCATCGTGTCCACCACGATCACCGTGTCGGCGACCTTGCGGCGCCGCGCGCGGCGGAATTCGTCGATCATGCGCCCTCCTCCTGGGCCTTGCCGCCGGCGAAGCTGCGCAGCGCGTTGAGCGCGCCGTGCCAGGCGCGGTCGACGAGGCGACCCTTGTCGGCGGTGACGATGTGCGCCTGTCCGATCGCGATCATGCGCGCCAGGCTGTCCAGCGATTGCTCGCCGACGCGCTGGCCGCGCTGGTTGACGAACAGCGCGTTGTCGGTGATCGGGCTGAACCACGACAGGCGGCGACGAATGCGATCGCCCTGCTGGTTGGCGATGAATTCGAACCACGAGCCGAAGGGCAGGGTGCGCAGGTGCTCGTACGCCGATTGCTCCTCCGGCGTGCGCGGCGGCAGCTTCGGCTTCGGCGTCTCGGCGTCTTCGCCAAGGCGCGCGCGCGCCTTGAGCTTCATCGCCAGTTCGGTGCGCGAGGCCGGATCGTCTTCGTCTTCCGCGATGCCGGTGGTGAGGCGGCGCGCGATCGCGCCCGCTTCGTCGATGTGGTAACCGACCTGGACCAGCGAGCCCTCGATCTGCGTGGCGAGATGCGGATCCGTCGGGCCCGACGCCTTGCCGCCGGTCGCGGCCACGATGTGGCGCGTGGCTTCGAGTTGCTTCTGCCAGTCTTCCGAATCCTCGCCGTGGCGCAGCAGCGTCAGCGTGAGCACGTCGGCCCAGGCCTGGTTGAGCAACGCGCGCACGAACTTCGGCAGGCGCTGGTCGCGCACCGCCGCTTCGATCACTTCGGTGGAACGGCGCTTGGCGAGCTCGAGCTTTTCCTTGCCGCGCGCGGCCTCGACGTGGCGGCGCTCGGTGACTTCCGCCTTGCGCGCGAGGTGCGAGAGGCTGGTCTGCAGTTCGCGGTTGGCGGTGTCGAAGGCCGCCGGGTCTTCGCGGAAATTCTGGACGACGTGTTCGACCGCGTTGCGCAGCGAATGCACGAGCTGCGGATCGACGTCTTCATCGCCGAGCCACGTCGCGCCCGATTCGGCGACGGCGTTGAGCAGCTGGCGCGCCGGATGCTGCTGGCGCACGAAGAACGCACGATCCTGCAACGCAACGCGCAGCAGCGGCACCTGCAACCGGCCGAGCAGGCCGACCGCGGGCGTATCGCGCCGCACTTCGCGTTCGATCTGCGAATACAGCATGCCGAGCAGTTCGAACGCGTCGTTGTCCTCGCGCGAGAACGCGGCGCCCTTGCCGTGCACCTGGCGCGACTGCGCGAGCAGCGTCTGCTTGATGTCGAGCAGGCTGCGCGGGCTGCCGGTCGGCGAGACCGGCGAGGAGACGAGGTTGTCGAGCGCGCGCAGCAGGTCGGGCGTGGGCAGTTCCTGGCGCGTGCGTTCCTGGCGCGCGGCGGGTCGCAGCTTGCCGATCAGGTCGCGGCGACCCGAGAGCAGTTGCTGCAGCAATGCGTATGCGGCGGATTCGTCGAAGCCCCCGTCCTCGCCGTCCTGTTCGCCCATCCACGCGGTATGCGGACGATGGATGTCGCGCGGGCCGCCCGCGGCGCGCGGACGCGGCGCCTGCGCCGTGCCGGATCCGCCGTGCGCGTCGGCGTGCGCATCGTCGGCGTCGACGTTTGCGTGGCCGTCGTGCGATGCGGCGTGCGATCCGCCGGCCGGGTCGCCGCCGCCGAGCGCGAAGTTCGAACCGGCGCCTGCGCCGCCACCACCGCCATGCGCCGGTGCCGGCTTTTCCTGGCGGATGCGTTCGGCCGGCGTCGGCCCCTTCGGGTTCTGCAGCACCGGGCGCACGCGCAGCGGCACGTAGGCCAGGCTCGGGAGGATGCCGTCGCGTTCGAGCAACGCGTTCATCGTTTCCGCGAGGTGGCCGTAATGGATCATCACCACGCGGTCGAAGGTGCGGAACAGCAACAGCCGCGCCTCGAGGCCGATCTGCAACGCGTTGGCCGCCTCGCGCAGGATGCGGCCGAGCATCTGCGGACCCACCGGCAGGCGTTCGGCGTCGAAGGCCGGCTGGCCCGCGAGCACGCCGAAGCGCTGCCCGAGCAGATGCAGCGGGAGGCTCGCGCGCGATTCGTGGCGCAACGCGATGTCGCGCAGCACCGAGTCCTCGTCCATCGATTCGTCGTCGACCAAGCTGAGGTTGCGGAACGAGGGTTGCTTCACGCCGGTCACGCCCAGGCGCGCCGCGGCCTTCGGATCGCGCACGTTCGCGAGCGCCGATTCCAGGCCGATCAGGTAACGCGGCACGAGGTCCGCGCGATTCAGGCGCAGGGTCCGCAGCGTTTCCATGTGCCCGGCCTGGATGCCGGGATTGCGCGCGTGGTCGGCGAGCCGGAACAGTTGCTGCTCGGCCTCGTTGAGCATCTGCGAGAGATGGCGCGCCATCTCGTCGGACACGAAGCTGAGGAGATGATCCATGACCCGGCGCACGCGACGGGGCAGGTTGGCCGAGGCAAGGGTCGCCGGTGGCGTGTGGGTGCCGGGCAGGTCGAACGAAACGGGCATCGGACGCTCGCGCGGTACGTTCCGCGCTTGATAGCACGACGCCGACACGCTCGCCACTCGCGCGCGCCTTGCAGTGCGTCATTTTGCCGAGAGCGACCGGCCCGGCTGACGACGGGCGTCGCTTTGCGGCCCCGTGCGTCAGTGATCGGCGCGATCAGTCTTCGAGGTCAGTCTTCGAGGTCAGTCCTCGAGGTCAGTCCTCGAGGAACAGCCCAACCACGTCGTTGGTGAAGCGCCGGCCCAGTTCGGTCGGACGAACGTGCCCGTCGGCCGACACGTCCAGCCACCCGCGCTCGCGCGCCGCGTCGAGTCGGCCGGCGATCGCCGCGCGCGGCAGCCCGGTGCGCTTCTCGAACGCGTCGAGCGCGAAGCCTTCGTGCAACCGCAACGCGTTGAGCATGTAGTCGAAGGGCAGGCGCGTCGCGGTCAGCGTTTCGTCGCCGCCGATCGATTCGGGCCTGCCCGCCTTCGCGAGATATTCGGTCGGATGCTTGACCTTCCACCGCCGCAGCACCGACTGCGAAGCGCCGAGCGTCAACTTGCCGTGCGCACCCGCGCCGATGCCGAGGTAATCGCCGAAGCGCCAGTAATTGAGATTGTGCTGCGATTGCCGCCCCGGCTTCGCGTAGGCCGACACTTCGTAATGCTCGAACCCCGCCTGCGCGATGCGCACCTGGCAGGCTTCCTGGATGTCCCAGCTCGTGTCTTCGTCGGGAATGCCCTGCGGCGGCCGCGCGGCGAACACCGTGTTGGGTTCGAGCGTGAGCTGGTAGTGCGACAGGTGCGCGGGCTGCAATGCGATCGCGCGTTCGACGTCGTCGACCGCCATCGCGAGCGACTGCCCCGGCAAGGCGTACATCAGGTCGACGTTGATGTTGTCGAAGCCCGCGTCTTGCGCGAGCTTCACCGCGCTCACCGCTTCGCCCGAATCGTGGATGCGGCCGAGGCGCTGCAGGCACCCGTCGTCGAAACTCTGGATGCCGAAACTCAGGCGATTCACGCCCGAAGCGCGATACCCCTCGAAGCGGCCGTGTTCGGCGGTGCCCGGATTGGTTTCGAGCGTGATCTCCAGCCCCGGTGCGAACTTCAACCGCGCGCTCGCCTGCTGCAGGAACGCATCGATCGCCTCGGGCGGGAACAACGACGGCGTGCCGCCCCCGAAGAACACCGAATGCACGACGCGCCCCCATGCGAGCGGCAAGTCCTGGTCGAGGTCCGCGATCAGCGCATCGATATACGCACCGAACGGCAACACGCCGCGCTGCTCGTGCGAGTTGAAGTCGCAATACGGACACTTGCGCACGCACCAGGGCAGGTGGACGTACAGCGACAGCGGCGGCGTGACGAGTGACATCGGCGTGAGCAAAAACAGGGGTCAGAGCACAATTAAAGTTCGTGCAATCGCGCACGCAGCGCGGCGAGCGCGAGCCCGCGATGGCTGCGCGCATGCTTCGTCGCCGGGTCGAGCTCGGCGGCGGACGCGTTCAATTGCATGTCGAGGAACACCGGGTCGTAACCGAACCCCCCGTCGCCGCGCGGCGCGTGCAGGATGCGGCCCGGCCAGCGCCCTTCGGCGATGATCGGCTGCGGATCGTCGGGCGTGCGCAGCAACACGACGACCGCGTGGAAGTGCGCGGTGCGCGCATCGTCCGGCACGTCGCGCAGCGCATCGAGCAACTTGGCGATGTTCGCCTGCGCATCGCCGTGCGCGCCGGCATAGCGCGCCGAATACAGGCCCGGCGCGCCGCCGAGCGCGTCGACGCACAGCCCGGAGTCGTCGCCGAGCGACGGCAAACCCGTTTCGCGCGCGGCGTGGCGGGCCTTCAGCAAGGCGTTCTCGACGAAGGTCAGGCCGGTCTCGTCGACATCGCGCACGCCGAACTCGGATTGCGGGTGCAGCTGCAGGCCCGCATCGCCGAGCAGGTCGCGCAACTCGACCAGCTTGCCCGCGTTGCCGCTCGCCAGGACCAGGCGCCGTGCCATGTCGTTCACTTCGACGCGAGCGCCTCGCGCTGCAGCGCGAACAGCTGCGCGATGCCGCTTTCGGCGAGGCCGAGCAGCGCATCGAGTTCGGCGCGGCGGAACGCATGGCCTTCGGCCGTGCCCTGCACTTCGATGAAGCCGCCGCCGTCGTTCATCACGACGTTCATGTCGGTGTCGCAGGCGCTGTCCTCGGCGTAGTCGAGGTCGAGCACCGGCGCGCCGCGCCACAGGCCGACCGACACCGCGGCGACCGCGCCATGGATCGGATCGCGCGTGATTTCCTTGCGCGACTGCAGCCAGCGCACCGCGTCGACGAGCGCGACGTAAGCGCCGGTGATCGCGGCCGTGCGCGTGCCGCCGTCGGCCTGCAGCACGTCGCAATCCAGCGTGATGGTGCGTTCGCCCAGCGCGGTGCGGTCGACGCAGGCGCGCAACGCGCGGCCGATGAGGCGCTGGATCTCGAGCGTGCGACCGCCCTGCTTTCCGCGCGAGGCTTCGCGATCGGAGCGCGAATGGGTCGCGCGGGGCAGCATCCCGTACTCGGCCGTGACCCAGCCTTCGCCCTTGCCCCGCAGGAACCCGGGCACCTTGTTGTCGACGCTGGCGGTGCACAGCACGCGCGTATCGCCGAAGGACACCAGCACCGAACCCTCGGCGTGGCGCGTGTATCCGCGCTGCAGGCTCACCGCGCGCAGCTGTTCGGGCATGCGGCCGCTGGGGCGCACGTGGGTCATGGGGGAGGCCTGCGAAATCGGCGGAAAGGCGGGGAGCTAGATTACCATCCGCCCTCCAGTCGCCCCGGGAACCGCCGTGATCCGCAGCATGACCGCCTTCGCCTCGGGCGAACGCACGACGCCCTGGGGCACGCTGACCTGCGAGCTGCGCTCGGTGAACCACCGGTTCCTCGAGATCGGCACGCGCCTGCCCGACGACTTGCGCGCGCTGGAACCGGCGCTGCGCGAACGCATCGGTGCGCGCATCTCGCGCGGCAAGCTCGATGTCGGCATGCGCCTGCGCGCACCCGAAGGCAGCGATGCGCTGCGCGTGGACCCGGCGGTCGTCGACCAGCTGTCCGGCATCGCCCGCGACCTGCTCTCGCGCTTCCCGACCATGCAGGTCAACTTCACCGACCTGCTGCAGTTTCCCGGCATGCTCGGTTCGCGCGCGACCGATCCGGCCACGCTGCACGCCGAAGCGCTGTCGCTGCTCGACCAGGTCCTCACCGAATTCGTCGCCTCGCGCGAACGCGAAGGCGCCAACCTCGCCGCCGTGATCGGCGAGCGCAACGTCGCCATCGCGCGCATCGCGGGCGACGTGCGCGCGCTCGTTCCCGAGATCCGCGCCGCCCTGCGCCAGAAACTGGAAACGCGCCTGGCCGACCTCGCGCAGCCGGTCGATCCGGGCCGCTTCGAACAGGAACTGGTGATCGGCCTGCAGAAGCTCGACGTCGACGAGGAACTCGATCGCCTCGACAGCCACGTCGCCGAATTGCGCCGCGTGCTGGGGCAGAAGGAACCGGTCGGTCGCCGACTCGACTTCCTGCTGCAGGAATTCAACCGCGAGGCCAACACGCTCGGCAGCAAGTCGGTCGATGCGCGGACGTCGGCGGCGGCGGTCGAGCTCAAGGTGCTGATCGACCAGGTCCGCGAACAGATCCAAAACATCGAATGAGCACGAGCCCGATGCGCGGAACGCTTTTCATCGTCGCGGCGCCCTCCGGGGCCGGCAAGTCGAGCATCGTCAACGCGTGCCTCGCGCGCGACGCGAACATCCGGCTGTCGATCTCCTTCACTTCGCGCGCGCCGCGTCCGGGCGAACGCCACGCCGAGCACTACCACTTCGTCAGCGCCGACGAGTTCAAGGCGATGGTCGCCGCCGGCGACTTCTTCGAACACGCGCTCGTGCATGGCGATTGGAAGGGCACGGCCAAGCAGTCGGTCGAACCGCAACTCGCGGCCGGCAAGGACGTGTTGCTCGAAATCGACTGGCAGGGCGCGCTGCAGGTGCGCAAGCAGGTCCCCGACGCGGTGTCGGTCTTCATCCTCCCTCCGTCCGCCGATGCGCTCGAACACCGCATGCGCGTGCGCGGGCAGGACAGCGAGGAGACGATCCAGCGTCGCCTGGCCGCCGCGCGCGAGGAGATGGAGCACTACGTCGACTTCGACTACGTGATCGTCAACGAGCACTTCGAGACCGCGGTCGGAGAGATGTGCGCGATCTTCACCGCCAGCCGCTTGCGCCGGCCGATGCAGGACCTGCGCCACGCAAACCTCATCCAGGCCTTGCTGCACGCCGGTTCCTGAAGCCTAAACGCTTGATTCGCAAGGCCCTCGCTTGCATTCGGCGGCGGCGGCCCCATACAATCGCGACCCCTTTGTAGTCAGCCAGGCCCGCAAGGCCAGGAGCCCCATGGCGCGCATTACCGTCGAAGATTGCCTGGAAGTGGTCGATAACCGCTTCGAACTCGTGATGATGGCCGCCAAGCGCGCGCGCCAGCTCGCCAATGGCGTCGAGCCCCGCATCGACAACACCGAAGCCAACGACAAGCCGACGGTCCTCGCCCTCCGCGAGATCGCCGCCCGCCAGATCGACACGGACTTCATCGAGGCCGTCGACAAGGCCGAACGCGAACGCAAGGAACGCGAAGCCCTCGAATGGGCCGCCGCGGAAGTGGTCGCCGACGACGACATGTCCAAGGGCGACGACTGATCCACCCGAAGGCCCCGCATTGCGGGGCCTTCTCTTTTTCGGGGGCCAAAAGCGGTAGGCTGGCCCCATGTCCCCCCCGACAGAACCCGCGCATCTGCTCGCCGAAGCGCCGCCGACCCCGGTGGTGCCCGAGTACGTCATCGCGCTGGAGAAGGCTGCTTCCTACCTGCCGCCGGACCAGCTCGCGCTGCTCCGCCGCGCGTGGGCGGTCGGCGCCGCGGCCCACGTGGGCCAGATGCGCAAGTCGGGCGAGCCCTACATCACGCACCCGGTCGCGGTCGCGACGGTGCTGGCGGAAGAGCGCCTCGACGTCGAGACCCTGATCGCCGCGATCCTCCACGACACGATCGAGGACACGCCGCTCACGCGCATGGCGATCGGAAAGGAGTTCGGCGAGACGGTGGCCGAACTGGTCGACGGCGTGACGAAGCTGGACAAGCTCCAGTTCCGCGACCGCCAGGAAGCCGCCGCCGAAAGTTTCCGCAAGATGCTGCTGGCGATGGCGCGCGACCTGCGCGTCATCCTGATCAAGCTCGCCGACCGCCTGCACAACATGCGCACGCTCGGCGCGCAGAGCATCGAAGCACGCCGCCGCATCGCCACCGAGACGCTGGAGATCTACGCGCCCATCGCGCAGCGCCTCGGCATGAACCTGATCAAGGCCGAGTTGCAGGACCTCGGGTTCCGCGGCCTGCATCCGTGGCGCCACGCGGTGATCGAAAAGCGCATCCGCATGCAGCCCGTGGTGCGCCGCGAGTCGCTCACGCAGATCGAAGCGCGCCTCGCGCAGCGGCTGACGAAGGAAGGCTTCTCGTATCGCCTCGTCGGCCGCATCAAGTCGCCGTGGAGCATCTACAGCAAGATGCGCGCGGAGGGAAAGACGCTCGACCAGGTGATGGACGTGTTCGGCTTCCGCATCGTCGTGCGCACGGTGCCGGAGTGTTACCACGCGCTCGGCGTGGTGCACACCGCGTTCAAGCCGCTCGACGGGCGCTTCCGCGATTTCATCGCGATCCCGAAGGCCAACGGCTACCAGTCGCTGCACACGGTGTTGTTCGGCCCCTACGGTTCGCCGATCGAAGTGCAGATCCGCACCGAGGAGATGGACCTGATCGCCGAACGCGGCATCGCGGCGCACTGGTCGTACAAGCACGGCGGCGATTCGCCGACCAGCGCGCAGAGCCGCGCGTCGCAGTGGATCGCCAACCTCGTCGAATCGCAGCGCGCCACCGGTTCGTCGCTGGAGTTCCTCGAGAACGTCAAGGTCGACCTCTTCCCCGACGAGGTCTACCTGTTCACGCCGAAGGGCGCGATCCTCTCGCTCCCGCGCAACGCCACCGTGCTCGACTTCGCCTACGCGGTGCATACCGACGTCGGCAACAAGGCGGTCGCCGCGCGCGTGGACAAGGCGCTCGTGCCGCTGCGCACGAAGCTGGTGAGCGGGCAGACGGTGGAGATCATCACCGCGAAGTCGTCGACGCCGAAGCCGCAGTGGCTGGAGTTCGTCGTCTCCGGCAAGGCGCGCACCGCGATCCGGCACCAGCTCAAGCACCTCGAACACGAAGACGCGGTCAACCTCGGCCATCGCATGCTCGATCGCGCGCTGGAATCGCTGGGCACCTCGCTCGACCGGCTTCCGCAGCAGCATCTCGACGCCTACCTCGCCGAGCACCGCTACCCGCGCCTGGAAGCGCTGCTCGCCGACATCGCGCTCGGCAACCGCATGCCGTCGCAGGTGTCGAACGTGCTCGCGCGCCGCATGCCCGACGTCGCCGACACCAGCGACCTGCTCAGCGTCGAAGGGCTGTTCAGCCCGTCGACCGACCGCATCCTGATCACCGGCAGCGAACGCGGCGTCATCACCTTCGCCAACTGCTGCCTGCCGATCCCGGGCGACGAGATCATGGGCTACCACACGGCGGGCCGCGGCATCGTCGTGCACCGCCTCGAGTGCCCGAACGTCGCCGAGCTGCGCAAGTCGCCGGAACGCTGGGTGCCGGTGGGCTGGGACCGCGAAGTCACCGGCGACTACCAGGCCGCGCTCAAGATCGAAGTCGACAACCGCCCGGGCGTGCTCGCGCAGGTCGCGGCGGCGATCGCCCAGGCCGAGTCGAACATCGACCGCGTCGAATACGTCGAACGCGACAGCAACGTCAGCGCCATCCGCTTCTCGATCGAAGTGCACGATCGCAAGCACCTGGCCGACGTGATCCGCCGCGTGCGGCGCCTGCACGTCGTGCACGGCGTGCAGCGCCTCTGACGGTTGCCTACACTGCGCGCATCGCCCCGCTGAAGAGAGCTTCGCCGATGCCCCGCCAGCCCATCCATTCCGACCGCGCGCCCGCGGCCATCGGGCCGTACTCGCAGGCGGTCCGCCGCGGCGAGACCGTGTTCCTGTCCGGCCAGATCGCGCTCGACCCCGACACCGGCCTGCTGGTCGAAGGCGACATCGAGGTGCAGGCGCGCCGCGCGTTCGACAACCTGCGCGCGGTGTGCGAAGCCGCGGGCGGTTCGCTCGACGACGTCGTGCGCCTCGGGCTCTACCTCACCGACCTCGACCAGTTCGCACGCGTCAACGCGGTGATGTCGGATTACTTCGAAGCGCCGTATCCCGCGCGCTCGACCATCGGCGTGTCTTCGCTGCCGCGCGGCGCGCAGTTCGAGGTCGACGCCATCGTGGTCCTCGACTGACGCCACCGACGAACGCGTGGCGCGCGTCGCTCGACCGATTCCCGGATTCGCCGCCGCAGGCGACGCATTGCTGTCGTCGCTCGCCGGCGTGGGCCCGCGCGTGGCCGAAAAACTCGCGACGCGCGGCCTGCTCACGCTGCAGGACCTGTGGCTGCACCTGCCGCGCCAGTACGAAGACCGCACGTCGCTGACGGCGATCCGCGACCTGCGCGCCGGTGTCGCCGCGCAGGTCGAAGGCGTCGTCGAAGCGGTCGAACGCGGATTCCGTTATCGCCCGTCGTTGCGCGTGGCGATCGGCGATGAATCGCACGGCACGCTCGTGCTGCGTTTCTTCCACTTCCGCGCGCAACAGGCGGCGCAGTTTTCGCCCGGTGCGCGCGTGCGCTGCTACGGCATGCCGCGCGCGGGCGGGAAGGGCATGGAGATGGTGCATCCGAGTTATCGCGTGGTCGGCGATGCGGGCGATGCCCTCGGCGAGCAGCTCGATCCGGTGTATCCGGCGATCGAAGGCATCGGTCCGGCGTCGCTGCGCAAGCTGATCGGGCAGGCGCTCGAGAAGTTGCCCGAAGCCGAAGCACTGGAATTGTTGCCCGCATCGATGCGCGACGCACTCGCGTTGCCCTCGCTGCGCGACGCGTTGCTCACGATGCATCGTCCGCCGCGCGATGCCGACATCGCCGCGTTGCTCGCGGGCACGCATCCGGCGCAGCAGCGACTCGCGCTCGAAGAACTGCTCGCGCATCACCTGAGCCTGCGTCGCCAGCGCATCGCCTTGCAGCGCCATCGCGCGCCGGTGCTCGCCGGCAAGGGCAAGCTCGCGCAACGCCTGCAGGATGCGTTGCCGTTCGCGCTGACGGGCGCGCAGTCGCGCGTGTATGCGCAGGTGCGTCACGATCTCGCGCAACCGCATCCGATGCTGCGTCTGGTGCAGGGCGACGTCGGCAGCGGCAAGACCGTGGTCGCCGCGCTCGCCGCGATGCTCGCGGTCGAAGGCGGACGGCAGGCGGCGTTGATGGCGCCGACCGAACTGCTCGCCGAGCAACACCTCGTCAACCTGCGCGCGTGGCTCGAACCGCTCGGCGTGCGCGTCGCCTGGCTCGCCGGCAAGGTCACCGGGCGCGCACGCACGCAGGTGCTCGCGGCGGTGGCGTCCGGCGAAGCGCAGGTCGTCGTCGGCACGCATGCGTTGATGCAGGAAAGCGTCGCCTTCGACGACCTCGCACTCGCCATCGTCGACGAACAACATCGCTTCGGCGTGCACCAGCGCCTCGCCCTGCGCGACAAGGGCGCCGGCGGCGACAGCGTGCCGCACCAGTTGGTGATGACCGCGACGCCGATCCCGCGCACGCTCGCGATGGCCGCGTACGCCGACCTCGATGTCTCGGCGATCGACGAACTCCCGCCCGGCCGCACGCCCGTGCAGACCGTCGCGCTCAGCGCCGATCGCCGCCCCGAACTCGTCGAACGCATCCGCGCCGCATGCGCCGAAGGTCGCCAGGCTTACTGGGTGTGCACGCTGATCGACGACAGCGACGAAGTGATCGCGCAGGCCGCGCAGACGACCTTCGAGTCGTTGTCTGCAGCGTTGCCGCACGTGCGCGTCGGCCTCGTGCACGGCCGCATGAAGGCCGCCGAGAAGCAGGCGACGATGCGCGCGTTCAAGGACGGCGACCTCGACCTGCTCGTCGCGACGACGGTCATCGAAGTCGGCGTCGACGTGCCCAATGCGTCGCTGATGGTGGTCGAAAACGCCGAGCGCCTCGGCCTGTCGCAGTTGCACCAGCTGCGCGGACGCGTGGGGCGGGGCAGTGCCGTGTCCTCGTGCGTGCTGCTGTACCAGTCGCCGCTCTCGCAGATGGCGAAGCAACGCCTGGAAACCATGCGCGAAACCAACGACGGTTTCGTGATCGCGGAAAAGGACCTGCAACTGCGCGGCCCGGGCGAACTGCTCGGCACGCGGCAGACGGGCCTGGCCGCGTTCCGCGTCGCCGACCTCGCGCGCGACGCAGCGCTGCTGCCGCGCGTGCGCACGCTCGCCGACCAGTTGCTCGCCGACGACCCCGCGCTCGCCGACCGCATCATCGACCGCTGGGTCGGCGGCGCCGCGCGTTACGCCTCCGCCTGATGGACACCATGACCGACCGCATCCCGCTCCTCATCGACACCGATCCGGGCGTCGACGACGCACTCGCCATCCTGATGGCCTTCGACGATCCGCGACACGAGGTCATCGGGCTCACCATCGCCGCGGGCAACGTCGGCCTCTCGCACACCGTGCGCAACGCGCTCAAGTTGTGCGAAGTGGCCGACCACCCGGCGCCGGTGTTCGCGGGCGCCACCGGACCGCTGCTGCATCCTTCGCGCGATGCAGGCTACGTGCATGGTCGCGACGGCTTCGGCGAGATCGGCTACGACGCACCTGCGCGCAATGCGGAAACCGAACACGCCGCACTCGCGATCCTGCGCCTGTCGCACGTGCACGCCGGCAAGCTGCTGCTCGTGTGCCTGGGTCCGCTGACCAACCTCGCGCTCGCGCTGCGGCTCGATCCGACGCTGCCTTCGCGCGTCGCGCGCCTCGTCGTGATGGGCGGCGCCGTCACCGCGCACGGCAACATCACCGCGGCCGCGGAATTCAACATCGCCTTCGATCCGGAAGCGGCGCACATCGTGTTCCAGTCGTTCGAGCGCACCGAACTCGCGGATTGGGAAGCGGTGATGGCGCACGGCTTCCCCCACGCGCGCTTCGAACGCTGGGTGCGCGCGGACGCCAAGCGCGCGCGCTTCTACGACGCGATCTCGCGCCGCACGCGCGAATGGGCCGAAGGCCGCCGCGGCGAGCTCTGGCACTCGGCCGATGCACTGGCGATGGCGCTGGCCCTGCACCCCGGAGGCGCACTCGAAATGGCCGAGCGCCCGATGGTGGTCGAACTCGAAGGCCGCCACGCCCGCGGCGCGACCATCGTCGACTGGCGCCGTGAAGAAGGCCGACCCGACAACGTCGCGATCCTGCGACGCTACGACCAGGCGGCGTTCGAAGCGCGGCTGGAGGCCGCGCTGGCGGCGGGCTAGTCCACCAGCGAGAACAATCGCACCGCGCGTTGCGCCGTCCTGAAGTTGCGCAGGTCCTCCGCCCGGAGTACCGTCCGCGTCGAAGGGTTTCGATTACCCGGCTCCGCCCCGCAGTCGAGCGCGTGGCCTGAGACTTCCAGGATGTCGGAGCCCTTTTTTTCGTCTGCGTATCGCAGTCGCCCCGCGCGTATCTGCTCGGCGAACCAGTCGATACGCTCCTTCGCATAGACGCTCGTCACCAGGTTGACTGTCGTGTTCGCGTCGCGCGCGTTCGACAACACCGCGGCGATCACGACACCTGATGCGACGCGCGCCGACGTCAGCACGACCAGCGCGCCTTGCACCGAAGCGGAGTCGAACAGCGCCATCGGCTCATCGATCAGTTCCGGCAAACGTGCAATCACGCGCAAGGGCACCGTTTCGCGTTCGCCATACTTGCCGGTCGCCACCTTGTGGAAGACGCCCGCCGTCATCCGCAAAGGAAGATCGGGGAAACCCAACATGCGCAGGGAAGCGGGTGTTCGGCCGAGCCTGAGCGACGGGCCGCGCCGGTCGCCGGAGCAAGCGCGTGCGGCCACCTGCTCGGTGAACGGAAGCGATGGAAGGTCATTCAAAGCGGGGTTCCAGATGCGCTGGAACCACTCTAGGGCGCGCCTTTACGCACTTCGCCGGGCGCGGAGCGACGCCTGCCGACGATGCGTCCCAACCCTTCGCGGAAGCTGGAATGGGCCTCGGGGAAGATGGTGAAGATCCGAGGGTTCAGATTCCCGCTCACCTCCCGGGTTGCGCCGAGCTCAACGGGGCGGCTAGAATGCCGCTCTTTCCCAGCTCAGACCCGGTGGCAGCCATGAAGGCCGGCATCCATCCCGAATACCGCGACGTCGTTTTCCACGACGTGACCTCCGATTTCCGCATCCTCACGCGCTCGACGCTTTCTTCCAAGGAAAGCGTGAAGTGGGAGGATGGCAACGAGTATCCGCTGATCAAGGTGGAAATCTCGTCCGCGACCCACCCGTTCTACACGGGCAAGAACAAGATCGTCGACACCAGCGGTCGCGTCGACAAGTTCCGCAAGCGCTACGGCGCCGCGAAGTAATTCCTCGCGGGCTTCCTGCCCGTCGAGACGAACGGCCGCCCTTGGGCGGCCGTTTTCGTTTCCAGCCGAGTTACATGGGCGAGGCCGTTTTTTAGTGCTTTCCTTCAACTTTGGTGCAACGAACCAGGACGAAAGTCGGGGGCGTGCGCCGCATCGCGCCATGCAATAATTCCGGCCTTCCGCGGCGTGCCCGCGGCGTATCGCATTTCCAAGGAGTGCCTCGTGTCCAAACTCGACAAGGTGACGTTGACGGCCGGCGACAAGAATGTCGAACTGCCCGTGCAGCATCCCGTCCTCGGCCAGCCGTGCATCGACATCGCGAAGCTGCCGAAGGAAACCGGTTGCTTCACGTACGACGTGGGCTTCACCGCCACCGCGGCGTGCAAGTCGGCGATCACCTACATCGACGGCGACGCGGGCGTGCTGCTGTATCGCGGTTACCCGATCGAACAGCTCGCCAAGAATTCGAGCTTCCTCGAAGTCGCGTACCTGCTGATGAACGGCGAACTGCCGTCGAAGACCGAGTTCGACACGTTCGAACACGAGGTCACGCATCACACGATGATGCACGAGGCGTTCCGCACGTTCCTGTACGGCTTCCGCCACGACGCGCATCCGATGGCGATGATGGTCGGCATGCTCGGTTCGATGGCGAGCTTCTACCACGGTTCGCTCGATCTCGAGGACGCCGAACAGCGCCGCCTCGCCGCGATCCGCCTGATCGCGAAGGTGCCGACGATCGCCGCCGCGTGCTATCGCTATTCGATCGGCTGGCCGATCCGCTACCCGAAGAACAACCTCGAGTTCACCACGCGCTTCCTGCACATGATGAAGGAAGTGCCGAGCGAACCGCTCGAGCTCAACCCGGTCGCCGCGAAGGCGCTGGACCTGCTCTTCATCCTGCACGCCGACCACGAGCAGAACGCGTCGACCTCGACCGTGCGCCTCGTCGGTTCGACCGGCGCGAACCCGTACGCCTGCGTCGCCGCCGGCGTCGCCGCGCTGTGGGGTCCCGCGCACGGTGGCGCGAACGAAGCCGTGCTACAGATGCTCGAAGAGATCGGCCGTCCGGAAAACGTCGGTTCTGCCGTCGCGAAGGCGAAGGACAAGGAATCGGGCTTCCGCCTGATGGGCTTCGGCCATCGCGTGTACAAGAACTTCGACCCGCGCGCGAAGATCATCCGCGAGATGTGCCACCAGGTGCTCAACGAGCTCGGCGTCAACGACCCGCTGCTCGAAGTGGCGATGAAGCTGGAAGTAGCCGCGCTGAAGGACGAGTACTTCGTGCAGCGCAAGCTCTACCCGAACGTCGATTTCTACTCGGGCATCATCTACAAGGCGCTGGGCATCCCGACCGAGATGTTCACCGTGATGTTCGCCATCGCGCGCACCGCGGGCTGGGTGTCGCATTGGCTCGAACAGCAGACCGACCCGGAAGCGAAGATCGGCCGTCCGCGCCAGATCTACACCGGTTACGCCGAACGCGACTACACCGCGCTCGACAAGCGCTGATCGCGACGAAGCTGGAACGCAACGCCCCGCATCCGCGGGGCGTTTGCATGTCTACCGGCCGGATTCGTAGCCGGCGATCTCTTCTTCGGCCAGCAGCGTGCGCAGCTGCGACAGCGACGCGCGCTTCATCGGCTTTTCGTCGATCGACGACAGCGGCGCCTGCCGCAATGCATCGTGCGGCAACACGGCGAGGTCGAACGTCAGGTCCTCGGCGCTGAACACCCACACCGGCACGTCGATCGCGCGTTCGCGATCCAGGCGCACGCGGCGCGAACGCGATTCGGCGGGAATGCCGTGCTGCTCGAGCTGGCGCGCGACCGAATCGGCGTCATCGGTGTACAGATGCAGCGCGACGGGCGAATGCCGATCGGCCGTGCCATCGAGCACCGGACCGACGAGGCGCGCATCGAACACGGCGAAGAACTCCAGCGCACGCAACGCCGCCTCGCGACGCTGGCGCAATCCGGCGACCTGCGCATCGCCCTGGAACAGCCGCTGGTATTCGCGCAACGCGTCTTCGATCTCGCTGTTGCGCGGGAGCGACGCGTCGTCGTGGATGCCGAGGCGTTCGGCGGCCTTGCGCTTGGCCATGTGGAAATCGCGGATGCCGCCTTCGGCCATCAGGCGCGCGGCCTCGTGGGCGAGGCGACGGCGGCGTTCGCGGGTGCGGGTCTCGGCATGCTGACGGGCGTGATGCATGGCGCGTCCTCCGAGGTGGTCCCGGGCCGACTCTACCGCATCGGCCCGTGCCCACGATGTCACACCGGCGCAAGGCCGGTGTTCGATCAGAAGATGTCGTACGTGTCTTCGCTCGGCGCCGCGTCTTCGGGGCCGTAGTCCACGTAGGTTTCCATGCGCTCGAGGTCTTCGGTCTTCACCCACTCGGTGATGCCGCCGGTGCCGTTGGCGACGAGATGCCCGCCGGCGCCGACCGCGACTTCGACCATGCCCTGCGGCGGATCGTTCGCCATCACCGGGCGACCATCGAGCGCGACGCGCATGTAGTCGATCCAGATCGGCAATGCGGCCTTGCCGCCGTACTCGCGATAGCCGAGCGACTTGTAGTCGTCGCGACCGACCCACACGGTCGTCGCCACGCCGCCGCCGAAGCCGGAGAACCACGCATCGCGGTGGTCGTTCGTCGAACCGGTCTTGCCGCCGACGTCGGGGCGTTCGAGCACCTTCGCCGCGGTGCCGGTGCCGCGCTGCACGACGTCGCGCATCATCGACTGCAACTGGTAGGCGACGCGTTCGTCGATCGCGCGCGGCGCGAGTTCGCTGCCCTCGGGGACCTTCGCGGGTTCGACGGGCTTCGCGACGGTCGCCGCATTCGCCGGCGCCGGTGCGGGCGTGTTGCCGAGGTCGAAGCCGTCGACGACCGTCGACGACACCAGCTGGCCGTTGCGCATGCCGCAACCGGGGCACGCGACCTTCGGCTTCTCCTTGAAGATCACCTTGCCGTTGCGGTCCTTCACTTCGTCGACGTACCACGGCGTCACCAGGAAGCCGCCGTTGGCGAACGCCGCGTAACCGCGCGCGACCGCGAGCGGCTGCAGCGACGACGCGCCGAGCGACATCGACAAATTCGGCACGAGGTGGTCGATCGGGAAGCCGAAGTGGCTGATGTACTTGCGCGCGTAGTCCACGCCGATCGCGTCGAGCAGGCGCACCGACACGAGGTTGCGCGACTGCACGAGCGCTTCGCGCAGGCGCATCGGGCCGGCGAAGTTGCCGGTGTCGTTCTGCGGGCGCCAGATGTGGCCGACGCGATCGCGGAACACGACCGGCGCATCGAGCACGATCGAGGCGGGATTGAAGCCGCGTTCGAACGCCGCCGCGTACAGGAACGGCTTGAAGCTCGAGCCCGGCTGGCGGCGCGCCTGCGTGGCGCGGTTGAACTTCTGGCCGGCGAAGCTGAAGCCGCCGACGAGCGCGCGCAGGGCGCCGGTGTTGGCTTCGAGCGAGATCAGCGCCGATTGCGCGCGCGGCAACTGGTCGAGCTTGTACTTCGGCGTCGCGTCGACCGCTTCGGCGGCGACCGGCTTGCCGTCCTTGCCCACCGCCGGCTTCGGCATGTCGATGCGCACGCGCACGATGTCGCCGCGCGCGAGCAGCGAAGCGGGCGAACGCCCGGTCCATTCGCTCGCGTCGCTTCCGAGGTCGACCTGGGTGCCGTCGGACAGCATCACGGTCGCCGTGTTGTCCGATTCGCCCGTGACGATCGCGGGCATGAGGCCGCCCTGCATCACGATGCCGCGCAAGTGGCCGCGGATCGTTTCCGGCGTGTCGCCGGCCTGCAGTTCGACCTGCTTCTCCACGCCGTGCCAGCCGTGGCGGTGGTCGTACGTGCGCAGCCCGTCGCGCACCGCCTGGTCGGCGGCGGCCTGCAGCGCCGGATCGATCGTGGTGGTGACGTGATAACCCTTGGTCAGCACGTCGCCGCCGAAGCGCGCGACCATTTCCTGACGCACCATTTCCGCGACGTACGGCGCGTAGACCTCGATCGGGCGTTCGTGCGGCGTGGCGTGCATCGCCACCGCGGCCGAGGCGTTCGCCTCGGCGGGCGAGATGAACTTCAGGTCCGCCATGCGTTCGAGCACGTAATCGCGGCGCAGCTTCGCGCGCTCGGGATTGGTGATCGGGTTGCCGCTGGACGGGAACTTCGGGATCGACGCGAGCGTGGCCATCTCGTCGAGCGAGAGCTGGTCGAGCGACTTGCCGTAATAGAACTCGGCCGCGGCGGCGACGCCGTAGGCGCGGTTCCCGAAGAAGCTCTTGTTGAGGTAGAGCTCGAAGATCTCGTCCTTCGTCAGCTCGTTCTCCATGCGCATCGCCAGCATCATCTCGGCGAGCTTGCGCGTGTAGCTGTACTCGGAACTGAGGAAGAACTGGCGCGCGACCTGCTGCGTGATCGTCGAACCACCCGGCACGCGCTTCGCGTCGGTGGTCGCGATCAGCCACACCGCACGCGCGACGCCTTTGTAATCGACGCCGTGGTGCTGGTAGAAGCGCGCGTCCTCGATCGCGATGAAGGCTTGCTTCAGGCGCGGCGGGACCTTCTCGATCTCGATGGGATAGCGGCGTGTTTCGCCGAACAGCGCCATGAGGCGACCGTCGCGCGCGTACACGTAGAGAGGCTCCTGCAACTCGACGTTGCGGAGCTGATCGACATCAGGAAGCTTGGGTGCGATGAGGAACCAGAGCAGGCCCAATCCCAGGACACCCAGGACGGCTGCACCGAGGAAAGCCACCAAACCCCTACGCAGCACACGACGAAAACGAGACATCAAACCAATCCGATTGCGGGCGTCTTGAGCCCGGAGTATAGAGGAGGCGTGGGGAGCGGCCCGGCGGCCGGAATGTGTCGCCGATACCGTTCAGCAGGGGTAGAGATGGGGGAATTTCGGACTTGTGACAGGCGCCCGGGGACGGGGCTGTTGCCAGATCGTTTAAAGTCCGTTATTTAATGCTCTGGGGCACGTTGTGCGCGTAAGCGCCCGTGATTAGGGGAGAAAACGTGGGACTGATCACAAATAGCCAGCCGCCCTTGATCGGCGTCGATATCAGCTCGACTGCGGTCAAGCTGCTGCAGCTCTCCCGCTCGGGGAATCGCTACCGCGTCGAGCATTACGCGGTCGAACCGCTGCCGCCGAACGCGGTGGTGGAAAAGAACATCGTGGAAGTCGAAGCGGTAGGCGAGGCCATCCGCCGCGCCGTGTCGCGCTCCGGCGCCAAGGCCAAGCACGCCGCCGCGGCGGTCGCGGGGTCGGCGGTGATCACCAAGATCATCCCGATGCCGGGCGACCTCGAAGAGATCGACATGGAGTCGCAGGTCGAACTCGAAGCGGTCAACTACATTCCGTACCCGATCGAGGAAGTGAATCTCGACTTCGAGGTGCTGGGCCCGATGCCCGGCAACGCGGAAATGGTGCAGGTGCTGCTCGCCGCGTCGCGTACCGAGAACGTCGACGCCCGCGTCGCCGCGCTCGAACTCGGCGGCCTCTCCGCGAAGGTGATGGACGTGGAGGCGTTCGCGATCGAGAACGCCTTCTCGCTGCTCGCCGACACGCTCACCGCGCCGCGCGACGGCATCATCGCCCTGGTCGACACCGGCGCGACGATGACCACGCTCAACATCCTGCGCGGCGGTCGCAGCCTTTACTCGCGCGAGCAGGTCTTCGGCGGCAAGCAGCTCACCGACGAAGTCATGCGCCGCTACGGCCTGAGCTACGAAGAAGCCGGCCTCGCCAAGCGCCAGGGCGGCCTGCCCGAAAGCTACGACATCGAAGTGCTCGAACCCTTCAAGGAAGCGATGGTCCAGCAGGTCAGCCGACTGCTGCAGTTCTTCTACGCAGGCAGCGAATTCAACCGCGTCGACCAGATCGTCCTCGCCGGCGGTTGCGCCTCGATTCCCGGCATCGGCGCGATGGTCGAGGAACAACTCGGCGTGCCGACGGTAGTCGCCAACCCGCTGGCGCAGATGACGCTTGGGCCGCGCGTGCAGGCGCATGCGCTGAACCAGGATGCCCCCGCGCTGATGATTGCCTGCGGCCTGGCCCTGAGGAGCTTCGACTGATGGCACGGATCAACCTCCTCCCGTGGCGCGCCGAGCGGCGTCGCCAGCGCCAGAAGGAATTCGGCGCGATGGTCGGCGCCTCCGCGCTCGGCGCGGTGCTCATCGCCGGTCTCATCTACATGTTCTACAACGCCCAGATCGACGGGCAGACCGAACGCAACGATTTCCTGCGCGAGCAGATCACCCAGGTCGACGCGAAGATCAAGGAGATCGAGGTCCTCGACCAGAAGAAGGCGAAGCTCCTCGCGCGCAAGGAAGTGATCGAGCAGCTGCAGGCGAACCGCTCGCAGATGGTCCACCTGTTCGATTCGCTGGTGCGCACGATTCCCGACGGCGTCACGCTCACCACGATCCAGCAGAACGGTGACCTGCTCACGCTCAAGGGCCGTTCGCAGTCCAACGCGCGCGTCTCCACCTACATGCGCAACCTCGAGAGCTCGGGCTGGATGACCAACCCCGAACTGTCGGTGATCGAAGCGCGCGGCGACAACAAGGGCTTGCCGTACGAGTTCGACCTGCAAGTCAAGCTCGCCAACCCGAACGCGCCGAAGGACACCAACGGCGACGGCATTCCCGACGCGCCGGCCACGCCGATGGCGCCGCCGACCGACGTGACGCCCGCCGCGCCCGGTACCGCCGCCGCGCCCGCGGCGACCACCGTGCCCACGCCGGCGAGCACCGCCGCCGCCGCGCCCGCTGCCGCCCCGACCACTGGAGCCGCGCCATGAGCCAGAAAAAAATGGCGCTGAAGGACCTCAGCCTCAACAACACGGCGCTGTGGCCGACGCACTACAAGATCATCTTCTGCTCGATCATCGCCGCCTTCATCATCGGCCTGGTCTGGTACTTCGTGGTCACCGGCCAGCGTGAGCAGCTCGCCAAGCTCGAGATCGAAGAAGGCAACCTGCGCACCGACTTCGAAACGAAGCAGGGCCGCGCCGCCAACCTCGAACCGCTCAAGCTCCAGCTCGCGCAGATGGAGCAGCAACTGCAGCAGATGCTGCGCCAGTTGCCGAGCAAGACCGAGATGCCCGACCTGATCATCGACATCTCGCAGACCGCGCTCGCGACCGGCATCACCAACGAGCTCTTCCAGCCGGGTCCGGAAGCGCCGAAGGAGTTCTACGCCGAGAAGCCGATCCAGCTGCGCATGGTGGGCACGTACCACCAGTTCGGCGCGTTCGTCAGCGGCGTCGCTTCGCTGCCGCGCGTGGTGATCATGACGATGCACAACATCGTGCTGACCCCGCGCAATCCGTCGCCGGGCGCGAAGATCGGCCCGAACAGCGTCCTGCAGCTCGCCGGCACCGTGAAGACCTACCGTTACCTGGACGACACCGAGACCGCCGGCGCGGGCGCCGCGGCCGCGCCGCCTGCCGCGCCACCGGCCACGCCTGCACCGCAGGGAGGAAACCACTGATGGCTTCCATGCAGACCTCCCGCGTGGTGCTGGTCGTCGCGATCGCCGCGGCACTGGCCGGTTGCGGTCGCAGCATCACCAGCGGGCCCGATCCCGCGGGCAACCTCGAGAAGTGGGTGGCCGAAGTGAAGGCGCGTCCCGCGCCGCCGCTCGACCCGCTCCCCGTGATGCAACAGTTCGAAACCTTCGAGTACGCCGCACAGGCCTTGCGCGATCCTTTCAGCGAAGCCTTCAGCGACGTCAGCGGCGGCAGCGGTCCGCGCCCGGATCCCAACCGCCCGAAGCAAACGTTGGAACAGTTCCCGCTCGACAGCATGGACATGGTCGGCACGATCGGCCGGGGAACCGACCTCATCGCGTTGGTGATGGCACCTGACAAGGTGACCTATCGCGTGCGACCGGGCGTCTACATGGGACAGGCCGACGGTCGCGTGACCGCGGTGTACGAAGACCGGATCGAACTCGTGGAATTGGTGCCGGACGGCGCGGGTGGCTGGCTGGAGCGACCCGCTTCGGTCGCGCTCGAAGATCAATAAGGGGAAAGGACGATGACCTTGCACAACGCCAACTCGACGCGGCCAGCACGGCGCCCCTCGCTTCGGGCCGGGGCCCTGGGGCTCGCGATCGGGCTCGTCGTGGCCTTCGGCGCCGCGGACGCGGCCCAGGCCGGGCGCGTCGTCATGGCCCAGGCTGCCGCGACCGCAACAACCGCTCCGACGCCCAGCCTCGATCCGGCCAAGCAGATGCCCGGCACGATCGCGGTGTCCAACATCGACTTCAAGCGCGGCGACGGCGGCGCGGGTCGACTGAGCCTGCGCTTCAGCGGCGCCGGCGCGGTCCCCGACATGCGCACCGAAGGCTCGCGCGTGGTCATCGACGTCGGTAACGCGAAGCTCCCGCAGTCGCTCGCGCGTCCGCTCAACGTCACCGACTTCGCGACGCCGGTGCAGCGCATCGATGCACGCGCCGACGGCGCCGGCACCAAGCTGGTGCTCGCGACCAACGGCAACTTCGAGACGATGGCCTACCAGTCGGGCAACGAATACGTCGTCGAGATCGTGCCGCGCGCGGCGCAGGCGAAGTCCGGCACCGCGATGGGCCAGGCGACGGCCTCCAATGCGCCGGTCCGCGCCTACAGCGGCCGCCCGGTGACGTTCAACTTCCAGGACGTGCCGGTGCGCACCGTCCTGCAGCTGATCGCCGAGGAATCCAACCTCAACATCGTGGCCTCCGACACCATCGCGGGCAACGTGACGCTGCGCCTGATCAACGTGCCGTGGGACCAGGCGCTGGACATCGTCCTGCGCGCCAAGGGCCTGGACAAGCGCCGCGACGGCAACGTCGTGTGGGTCGCGCCGCAGGACGAGATCGCGAAGTACGAGCAGGCGAAGGAAGACGCCCGCATCGCGATCGAAAACCGCGCCGAGATGATCACGGAGTACATCCCGATCAACTACGGCAACTCCGAGGACATCGCCAAGCTGCTGACCGAAGAAAGCAAGTCGGGCACGGGCGCCGGCAGCTCCGGCCCGGGCAACCAGCGCGGCTTCCTCTCGCCGCGCGGCAGCATCAGCTTCGACCGTCGCACCAACACGTTGCTGGTCATCGACATCCCGGCGAAGGTCTCCGAAGTCCGCCGTCTCGTCAGCCTGCTGGACAAGCCGGTCGACCAGGTGCTGATCGAAGCCCGCATCGTGATCGCGACCGAATCCTTCGCCCGCGAACTCGGCGCCAAGTTCGGCATCGCCGGCACGCAGGAGAACGTCCTGTTCAACGGCAACGTGTCGGCCAACACCGATACGGCGAACTCGATCGCCGCGGCCAATCGCGCCAACAGCGCGATCCCGACGCCGAATCCGCTGGTCGCACCGACGCTGACGAAGGCGCTCAACGTCAACCTGCCCGTGGTCGATGCCGCCGGCGCGCTCGCGCTGTCGATCATCAACGCCGGCTACGTGCTCGACATCGAACTGTCCGCGCTGCAGGAAGAAGGTCGCGGCGAAGTGATCTCGAACCCGCGCATCGTCACCAGCAACCAGAAGGAAGCGGTGATCCGCCAGGGCCAGGAAGTCGGCTACGTGACGGTCAGCCAGCAGCAGGGCGCCGGCGCCGCCGCGATCCCGAACGTGCAGTTCAAGGACGTGCTGCTCGAGCTCAAGGTCACCCCGACGATCACCAACGACGGCCGCGTGTTCCTCAACATGGCGGTCAAGAAGGACGAGATCGAAGGCTTCGTGCAGTCGGGCATCGGCGACGTGCCGCAGATCAACAAGCGCGAAATCAACACCGCGGTGCTGATCGACAACGGCCAGACGGTGGTGATCGGCGGCGTGTACGAGTTCCGCGACCGCGCCGACGTTACCAAGGTGCCGTGGCTCGGCGACCTCCCGGTGATCGGCAACCTCTTCAAGAAGAAGGGCCGCTCGAAGGAAAAGGCGGAACTGCTGATCTTCGTGACGCCGAAGGTGATGCAGGTCGCCCAGCGCGGTTGATCAACCTCGCCGGATGATGAATGCAACGGGGCCTCACGGCCCCGTTGTCGTTTCGGGGTGAACCAACGCGGGCGGAACCAGTCAAACTCGGCCCATCCCCCGAACCACCCCAAGCGATGGACAGCCGCAGCGATCCACCCTCACGTTTGCACGCCGCGTTCGCGACGCTGCGCGACCAGCTCTCCGCGGAAATCGTGGGGCAGGGCGCGCTGATCGAACGCCTGCTCATCGCACTGCTCGCCGACGGCCACTTGCTGGTCGAGGGCGCGCCGGGCCTGGCCAAGACCAGCGCGATCCGCGCGCTCGCCGCGCGCCTGGACGCCGCCTTCGCGCGCGTGCAGTTCACGCCGGACCTCTTGCCGGCCGACCTCACGGGCACCGAAGTCTGGCGCCCGCAGGACGGTCGCTTCGAGTTCCAGCCGGGCCCGATCTTCCATCCGCTGCTGCTCGCCGACGAAATCAACCGCGCGCCCGCGAAGGTGCAGTCGGCGTTGCTCGAAGCGATGGGCGAACGCCAAGTCACCGTCGGGCGCCAGACCTATCCGTTGCCGCCGTTGTTCCTCGTGATGGCGACGCAGAACCCGATCGAACAGGAAGGCACGTTCCCGCTGCCCGAGGCGCAGCTCGATCGCTTCCTGATGTACATCCGCATCGGCTATCCCGAGGCGGCGACCGAAACCGAGATCCTGCGCCTGGCGCGCGAACGCGCGCGCAACGTGCTGCAGCCCGTGTCCGATGCGATCGAACGCATGCCGGTCGACGACGTGTTCGCCGCGCGCGCCGCGGTGCTCGACCTGCACCTCGCGCCGCCGGTGGAGCGTTACCTGATCGAACTCGTGCTCGCCTCGCGCGAACCCGCGCGCTACGACGCTGCGCTCGCGCGCCGCATCGCGTGGGGCGCGAGCCCGCGCGGCTCGATCGCGCTCGAACGCTGCGCCCGCGCGCGCGCATGGCTCGCGGGCCGCGACTTCGTCACGCCGGAAGACGTGCGCGCGATCGCGCCCGATGTCCTGCGTCACCGCGTGCTTCCGAGTTACGAAGCGACCGCCGAAGGCTGGGATGGCGATCGCCTCGCCCGCGCGCTGCTCGACAAGGTCCCGTTGCCCTGACCATGCCCATCGCAATGCCCCCGCAGGAAGGCATCGCACCCACGCTGCAGGAACTCGTCGGTCTGCGCGCGCTCGCACTCGGGCGGCGCGAGGCGCGGCGTGGCCGGCACGGCGTGTCCGGCCATGCGCTGTCGCCGCTGCGTGGACGCGGCATGGAGTACGCCGAATCGCGCGAGTACGCGATCGGCGACGACGCGCGCCACATCGACTGGCGCCTCACCGCACGCAGCGGGCGCCCGCATACCAAGTTGTTCCAGGCCGAACGCGAACGCCTGACGCTGATCGTCGCCGACACGGCGCCGACGATGTACTTCGGCACGCGCGTGCGCTTCAAGTCGGTGCAGGCCGCGCGCGCCGGCGCGATCGCGGCGTGGGCCGCGCTGCGCGACGGCGATCGCCTCGCCGCGTTGCGCGGCAGCCAGCGCGAAGCGCCGATCCCGCCCGCCGGCGGTCCGCGCGGCGCGCTGCGCGTCCTCGACGCGCTCGTTCGCTGGTACGCGAAGCCGCCGGAAGACGACGCTGGGTTGAGTGTCGCGCTCGACCATGCGGCGCGCGTGCTGCGTCCAGGTTCGCGACTCGTCGTGCTCGCCGATCCGTCGAGCATCGCCGCGATCGAACCGCATCGCTGGCCCGCGTTCGCGTTGCACCACGACACCACGGTGCTGCTGCTCGTCGATCCGCTCGAACGCGATCCGCCGAAGGCGGCGTTGCCGTTCGCGACGAGCGAACATCGCGTCGAACTCGACCTCGCGAGCGCGCCGCAACGCCAGCGTTGGCGGCAGGAATTCACCGGACCCATCGAAGCCGCGCTGCAAGCCTTGCCCGCGCGCGGCGTGCGCGTGCAGGTGCTGTCGACCGATGCGCCGAGCGACGCGTGGTTCGCGGGCTGGGGTCGTCCGCAGGCGAGCGTCGCCTGACATGAACTCGCCCGCCGACCTCGTCCTGCGCGACGTGCACGCCGCCCCCGCGGCGCCGTGGTGGCCGCTCGCGCCGGGATGGTGGCTCGTGCTGGCGGCGGTCGTCGCCTGCGCGACGATCGCGTTCGTGTTCATCCGACGTCGCGCGATGCGACGCCGCGCCATCGCGCGCGTGTTCGACGATGCGCTCGCGCACGCCGCGACGCCGAGCGCGCAGGTCGCCGCGATCTCCGAACTCCTGCGCCGCGCCGCGCGCCGTCGCGATCCCGATGCGGATCGTTACGAAGGCGACCGGTGGCGTGCGCACCTCGATGCTGGCGCGAAGCAGGCCCTGTTCGCCGGCGACGCGGGCGCGTTGCTGCTCGACGGCGCCTTCCGCCGCAAGGTCGATGCCGGTGCGGTCGACGATCTGCGCGCGCGGGCACGCAAGCGTTACCTGGAGTGGATGCACTGATGTTGTCGTCCGCGCTCCCCGCCTGGCTTGCGCAGTCCGCGTGGCTGTCGCAGTTCGCGTGGCCGCTCGCGCTGCTCGCGTTGCCGCTGCCGTTGCTCGCGCGTTGGGTGTTGCCGCGGCGCCGTTCCGCTTCCGCCGCATTGCGCGTGCCGTATGGCGCGCACATCGATGCGGTCGCGCAGGCGCGCGGCGGGCATGCGTTGCGCGGGCGCGGCGCGGGCTTGCTCGCGTGGCTCGCATGGTTCGCGCTCGTCATCGCCTGCGCGCGGCCGCAGGCGCTCGGTCCGCCGATCGTGCCGCCGCAGGCGGGCCGCGACCTGATGCTCGCGGTCGATCTGTCCGGCAGCATGAGCGAAGAGGACATGGAACTCGGCGGACAACCCGTCGATCGCCTCACCGCCGCGAAGGCGGTGCTCGCGGACTTCCTCGATCGACGCGGCGGCGATCGCGTCGGCCTGCTCGTCTTCGGCCAGCGTGCCTACACGCTCACGCCGCTCACGCTCGACCTCACGACGGTGCGCCAGCAACTCGACGACAGCGTCGTCGGCCTCGCGGGGCGCGAAACCGCACTCGGCGACGCACTCGCGCTCGCGGTCAAGCGCCTGCAGTCGCAACCCGCCGACCAGCGTGTCGTGATCCTGCTCACCGACGGCGTGAACACCGCCGGCGTGCTCGAACCCGCGAAGGCCGCCGAACTCGCGCGCGATGCCAACGTGCGCGTGCACACGGTGGCGTTCGGCGGCGAGGGTAGCGTATCGGTGTTCGGGTTCCGTTTGCCGATGCCGAGCGGCGGGCCCGATGAAATCGACGAAGCGGGCCTCGAACGCATCGCCAGCACCACCGGCGGCCGCTTCTTCCGTGCGCGAGACACCGAATCGCTCGCAGGCATCTACGCGGGAATCGATCGCCTCGAACCGGTGAAACGCCCCGGCCAGGCGGTGCGCCCGCGCATCGAACGTTATCCCGTGCCGCTCGGCATCGCACTCGCACTCGCCGCGCTCGCGGCCGTGCCGCTGCGGAGGCGTGCATGAGCGAGATCGAAATGCTGCATTTCCTGCGCCCCGCGTGGTTGTGGGCGCTGCTCGCGCTGCCGGCGATCGCGTGGTTGTGGATGCATCGCGCGCGGCGCGACAACGCGTGGCGCGCATCGGTGGATCCCCATCTGCTGCCGCACCTGCTCGAACCTGCATCGAACGTGCGCACGCGCAGCGCGCTGGTCGCGGTGCTGCTCGCATACGCACTCGCCGTGCTCGCGCTCGCTGGTCCCGCGTGGAAACAGGTGCCGCAACCGGCGTGGCAGAGCCGCACGCCGCTGGTGATCGCGCTCGATCTGTCGACGCGCACCCTGCAACCCGACCTGCCGCCGTCGCGTTTACTGCAGGCACGCGCGAAGATCGCCACGCTGCTGCGCGAACGCGATGCCGGCCAGGTCGGCCTGCTCGCCTTCGCCGACGACGCGTACACGGTCGCGCCGCTCACCGACGACGCGGCGAATGTCGCGTTGTTCCTCGATTCGTTGCAGCCCGACGTGATGCCGGTGGACGGCCATCGCCCGGACCGCGCGATCAGGCGTTCGGTGGACCTGTTGCGCCAGGCCGGCTTCGATCGCGGCGACATCCTGCTGCTCACCGATCGCGGCGACGATGCGGCGAACGCCGCGGCGTCGAATGCATCGAAGCCGGGCATGCGCGTCTCCGTGCTCGGCCTCGGTGCGAATGCGGCGCTCGACGCCGGATCGTTGCGTGCACTCGCGCGCGCGGGCGGCGGCGCGTTCGTCCCGCTGTCGATCGACGACGGCGATCTGCGCGCGCTCGGCGTGCTGCAGGCGCAGGCGGCCGACGCGACATCGACGCAAGGCCGCGCAGGCCGCAGTTGGGAAGACGCGGGCTACTGGTTGATCCCGCCGCTGATGTTGCTCGCGTTGTTCGCCTTCCGCCGTGGCGCGGGCGTCGCCGCGATGCTCGTGGTGCTGTGCGTGCCGATGGGCTTCGCACGGGCGCAGTCCACCGCACCCGCACCGGAAGGCACGTTGTGGCGCCGCGCGGACCAGGTCGCGACGCAGCGCATGGACGCGGGCGAGTCCGCGTATCGCCGCGGCGACTTCGCGAACGCGCAGCAGGCGTACGACGGCGTGCCCGGCGCCGACGCGCAATACAACCTCGGCAACGCACTCGCGAAGCAGGGCCATTACGAACAGGCGATCCAGGCCTACGATCGCGCCCTGCGCGCGCAACCCGGCATGCAGGACGCGATCGCCAACCGCCGCGCGGTCGAAGCGGCGATGAAGCGCAAGCCGCCGCAGGGGCAGGGCAAGAACAACGATCCGCGCTCGCAGCAGGACCGGAAGGACCAGCAGGACCAGAAGCAGGCGAACGGGCAGTCGCAGCAACAGCCGTCGCAGCAACAGCAGCAATCGCAACAGCAGCAATCGCAGTCGCAGCAACAGGCGCAATCGCAGCAGGACAAGGCGCAGCAGGACAAGGCGCAGCAACGCCAGGCCGGCACGCCGCAATCCCCGCAACCCGGCGACGCGAAGCCCGAAACCCCCGCCGACGCACGACAACAACGCGCCGCCGACGCCGCGCAACGCGAACGCATGCGGCAGGCGCTCGAAAAAGGCCAGCAGGGCCAACAGCAAGGCAAGCAGCAAGCGCGCAAGGAATCGCCGCAGGACCGCGAACGCCGCCTCGCCAACGACGCGTGGCTGCGCCGCGTGCCCGACGATCCGGGCGGTTTGCTGCGCGCGAAGTTCCGCCTCGAATACGAACGCCGCCAACTGGAGGGCGGCGAATGATGCACAAGCGTTTCGCCGTCGCCCTGCTGTTCCTGTTGGCGCTCGTCGTGCCCGCCGCGCATGCGCAGGTGCGCGCGTGGCTCGATCGCGACCGCATCGAAGCAGGGGAGACGACGACGCTCAACATCGCCGCCGAGTCGCTCGACAGCGCGCCGGACTACGCGCCGTTGCTGCGCGATTTCGAATTGAGCGGACATTCGAGCCAGCGCAGCGCGAGTGCGGTCAATGGCCGCGTCACCATGCACACGCAGTACTCGGTCGTGCTGCAGCCGCGTCGCGAAGGCGTGTTCACCATTCCTGCGTTGCAGGTCGGCAACCGCACGACGCCGCCGATCACGCTCACCGTGCTGCCCGCCAGCCGCGTGCCCGCGCGCGCCGGGGACGTGGCCTTCATCGAAACCGAGATCGATCACGCCGATCCCTACGTGCAGCAAGCGGTCGGTTTGAAGGTGCGCCTGTATTACGCGGTGCCGCTCGTATCCGGCGATCTCGACCAGCCCGCGCCGAAGGGCGCGACGTTGCGCAAGGTCGGCCAGGACCTGCAGTACTCGCAGGAGATGTCGGGGCGGCGTTACAACGTGGTCGAGCGCCGCTTCCTGCTCGTGCCCGAACGCAGTGGGCGCGTCGTGCTGGAAGGCGCGCGTTTCCGCGGGCAGGGCGTGGGCGGATTCTTCGACGACCTGTTCGGCGACGGCCGCACGCCGCTCGCCGCGAACGCGCCCGATCGCGTGGTGCGCGTGCGCCCGATTCCCGCGAATGCACCGCAACCGTGGTTGCCGCTCGAAGACCTGCGCCTGCGTTACGTCGCGTTGCCGCGCAACGCACGCGCCGGCGAATCGGCGACGGTGCAGGTCGAAGCGGTCGCCGATGGCGCGGTCGCCGCGCAAGTGCCGGAGATGCGACTGACGACGGCCGGCGCCGCGCAGGTCTTTCCTGCATCGACGCAGGCCGACGAATCCTTCGCCGAAGGCCGCCCGCGCACGACCGTGTCGCGCACGTTCTCGATCGTGCCCACGCGCGCGGGTGCGTTGCGCATCGACGCGCCGCGCATCGAATGGTGGGACGTGCGCGCGGGCGTCGTGCGCACCGCGACGTTGCCGCCGATCGACTTGCAGGTCGCGCCCGGCGTGGCCGGCAATGTCGCCGCGGCGCCGGATGCGAGCGGACCCGATGCGAAGGCCGCGACCTCGACCGACGACGGCCGCATCGCGATCCCCGGCATCCAGGGGCGCGTGCTCCCGTGGGCCGCGGCCGCTGCCGCATTCGCGTTGCTGTGGCTGCTGACGTTCCTGTGGGCGCTCGGTCGCAAACCGCATGCGCCGAACGAGGACGACGACGCCGAACCCGCGCCACCACCGCGTCCCGACTTGAAGCGTGCCCTGGCCGACGGCGACCTCGGCGACATCGCCGATGCCCTCTGCGCCTCGGTGACGCCGCCCGCCGCCGACATCGACGCATTGCTTGCACGCATCGACGACGACGCACAGCGCGACGCGCTCGAACTCCTGCAGCGCGCGCGCTGGGCCGGCGCCGACCCGCGCATCGCACGCGAAGCCCTGCGCCGCGTCTTCGCCAAGGGGGTGCGCGTGGCGGCCCCCGCGCGCGGCCCGCGCGTGCCCGACCCCCTGCCGCCGCTCTATCCCCCGGCCTGAGCGGCGCGTTACAGTCCCGGCGATCCCGCGGACGGTCCGCGGCCGACGGACCCGCCGCATGACTTCGATGCCCGCCCGCAAGCGCTTCCCGCTGCATACGAAGATCGCGATCGGCTTCGCCGTCGGCATCGTCGCGGGGCTGATCGTGCATGCGACCGGCGCGCACGAAGCCGCGTGGGTGCAGGCATTCACGACCTACGTGACCACGCCGGTGTCGAAGATCTTCCTCAGCCTGATCTTCATGCTGATCGTGCCGTTGCTGTTCTCCGCGCTGGTGGTCGGCATCGCGGAGATGGGCGACGTGCGCGCGCTCGGCCGCATCGGCTGGAAGACGCTGGCCCACACGGTCGTGTTGTCGGCGGTCGCGGTGCTGCTCGGTCTCGCGCTCGTGAACTGGTTGCAGCCCGGCGCCGGCGTCGATCCCGCGCTCGCGCAGCAACTGCTCGCCGACAACGCCGATCGCGCGAAGGAAATCGTCGCCAGCGTCGGCACGCAGCCGCGCGGCATCGACATGCTGGTGTCGATCGTGCCTGACAACGTGATCGCGGCCGCGTCGAGCAACGGCACGATCCTGTCGCTGATGTTCTTCGCGGTGATGTTCGGCATCGGCCTGGTGCTGACGCCGTCGCCGCATACCGACGTGTTGAAGCGCGGCGTCGAAGGCCTCCTCGAAATCTCGATGACGCTGATCGGCCTGGTGATCCGCCTGGCGCCGGTCACGGTGTTCTGTTTCATGTTCAACCTCACGGCGATCTTCGGCTTCGACCTGCTGATCCGCCTGGGCGCGTACGTCGGCGTGGTCGTGCTCGCGCTCGCGCTGCACCAGTTCGTCAGCTATTCGGTCGCGTTGAAGGTGATCGCGGGCAAGTCGCCGCTGAAGTTCTTCCGCGGCGCGCAGGAAGCGATGGTGATGGCGTTCTCCACGGCGTCGAGCAATGCGACGCTGCCGACCGCGCTGCGCGTGGCGGAAGAAGAACTCGGCCTGCCGCGCCGCATCGCGCGCTTCGTGCTCACCGTCGGCGCGACCGCCAACCAGAACGGCACCGCGCTGTTCGAAGGCGTGACGGTGCTGTTCCTCGCGCAGTTCTTCGGCGTGGACCTCTCGCTCGGCCAGCAGGCGATGGTGATGGTCGTGTGCATCCTCGGCGGCATCGGCACGGCCGGCGTGCCGTCGGGGTCGCTGCCGGTGGTGGCGCTGATCTGCTCGATGGTGGGCGTCAACCCCGTCGGCATCGGCATGATCCTCGGCGTCAACCACTTCCTCGACATGTGCCGCACGACGCTCAACGTCACCGGCGACCTCACGCTCGCCACGCTGGTCGCGTCGGGCGAACCGGACCTCGGCGCGGGCGAAACGGCCGCTGCCCCGTAGAGCCTCGTCGTCCGGGAGCGGGTCCGGGCCGGGTGGTATGGGACAATGCGCGTCCCTTGCCGCATCCCCGACGCCCGCCCGCCATGCCGACGCCCAGCCGCCGCGACCTCGCCAACGCCATCCGTTTCCTCGCAATCGATGCGGTCGAGGCCGCGAAGTCCGGGCACCCCGGCATGCCGATGGGCATGGCCGACATCGCCGAGGTCGTCTGGAACGACTACTACCGCCACAACCCGAACAACCCGCAGTGGTTCAACCGCGACCGCTTCGTGCTGTCCAACGGCCACGGCTCGATGCTGCAGTACGCGTTGCTGCACCTGTCCGGCTACGACCTCTCGATCGATGACCTGAAGTCGTTCCGCCAGCTCGAATCGAAGACGCCGGGCCACCCGGAAAACTTCATGACCCCGGGCGTCGAAACGACGACCGGCCCGCTCGGCCAGGGCTTCGCGAACGCCGTCGGCATGGCGCTCGCCGAAAAGCTGCTCGCGCAGCGCTTCAACCGCCCCGAATTCGAAGTCGTCGACCACCACACGTGGGTGTTCATGGGCGACGGCTGCCTGATGGAAGGCATCTCGCACGAAGCCGCGTCGCTCGCAGGCACGTGGGGCCTCAACAAGCTCATCGCCATCTGGGACGACAACCACATCTCGATCGACGGCGACACGCAGGGCTGGTTCACCGACGACACGCCGAAGCGTTTCGAGGCCTACGGCTGGAACGTGATCCGCGGCGTCGACGGCCACGACAGTGAATCGATCAAGCGCGCGGTCGACGCGGCGCTCGCATCGAGCGACAAGCCCACGCTGATCTGCGCGCGTACCACGATCGGCTTCGGTTCGCCGAACAAGGCCGGCAAGGAGTCCTCGCACGGCGCACCGCTGGGCAAGGACGAAATCGCCGCGACGCGCGCCGCGTTGAACTGGAACCACGGCGCGTTCGAGATCCCGCAGGAAATCCGCGACGGTTGGCGCGCGGGCAACGCCGGCTTGGTGCGCGAAGACCAGTGGAACACGTTGTTCGACGGTTACGCCGTGCGCCATCCCGAACTCGCCGACGAACTCGTGCGCCGCGCGCGCAACGAACTGCCGGACGATTGGGCCGCCGCCGCCGATGCGTACATCGCGAAGCTGCAGGCCGACGGCCCGGTCGTCGCGTCGCGCAAGGCCTCGCAGATGGCGCTCGAAGCCTACGGCCCGCTGTTGCCGGAACTGATCGGCGGCTCGGCCGACCTCGCGCATTCGAACCTGACGCTGTGGAAGGGCAGCAAGTCCGTCACCAGCGACGACGCCAACGCCAACTACGTGTACTACGGCGTGCGCGAGTTCGCGATGACCGCGATCAGCAACGGCATGGGCCTGCACGAGTGCTTCATCCCGTACGACGCGACCTTCCTCGTCTTCAGCGATTACGCGCGCAACGCCGTGCGCATGAGCGCACTGATGGGCGCGCATGCGATCCACGTGTACACGCACGATTCGATCGGCCTCGGCGAAGACGGCCCGACCCACCAGCCGATCGAACACGTCGCCTCCTTGCGCTACATCCCCGGCAACGACGTGTGGCGCCCGTGCGACGCCGTCGAATCGGCGGTGTGCTGGCGCGCGGCCATCGAACAGCACGACGGTCCGAGCTGCCTGGTGTTCACGCGCCAAAACCTCGCGCACCAGCCGCGCGACGCGCAGCAGGTTGCCGACATCCGTCGTGGCGGTTACATCCTGCGCGACAGCGTCGGCGCGCCGGAACTGATCCTCATCGCCACCGGTTCGGAAGTCGGCCTCGCGATGCAGGCCGCCGCGCAACTCGGCGACGGCGTGCGCGTCGTGTCGATGCCCTCGACCGACGTGTTCGATCGCCAGGACGCCGCGTACCGCGAAGCCGTGCTGCCGAACGCCTGTCGCAAGCGCGTGGCCATCGAAGCCGGCGTCACCGACTTCTGGCGCAAGTACGTCGGCCTCGACGGCGCGGTGATCGGCATCGATCGCTTCGGCGCGAGCGCGCCGGCCGAAGCGCTGTTCCCGCACTTCGGGTTCACGGTCGAGAACGTGGTGCGCGTGGCGCAGTCGCTGCGCTGACGGACGCGAACCGACGCTCGTCGAAGAAGCCAAGCGTCATGAACGAGAGACGAAAGAGCAGGCTGACGTCGAGTCTCTCGACACCTTAGCGAGCAGGAACCGCTCACGCACATTCCGGATTCCATCAATTCGGAATGTTGCGGCGTGGCGATCACGGCTGATGCGCACCGCTGGTTGCTGCGCTATGTCGAGCACGTGGCAGTGTCCGGCGTCCCGCAAAATGCGACGGCCAAACAGGCCGTTGCATTGACGCGCTTGCAGCAGGCGCATCTCACGAGGCATCTGACAGCGTATTGGGGGAAGCCCTACGAATGCCCGCGAGTGCTCGATCTCAAGCCGCGCCACGGGTATGCGAGCCGCGTGTTGAAGGACGGCTTCGACCCGACTGACTTCGTCGAATGGTTGGTCGCCGGCTGCTCGGATGTCGCGGAAGTTGCAGTACAGGAGAATGGACGCCCGTTCCTTATCCTGCCTGCCGTCGATGCGCGCTGGTCGTGCGACTTCGAACTGATCGTCCCCATCACGTCCGACGCGTTCGGATACGTGCATGTCTTCGACGTCATCCCGAAGGGCTTGCCTGCGCGCAAGTGCGAACAACGCGGGCATAAAAAAACAGCCCCCTCGGCAATCCCCTAGACCACCCGGCGAATGGGTGCTGAGCTATGGGGCGCTGTAGGGCTGTTTCGAGGGGCGATCCTACTCCGCCCGCCCGCCAGCCGCAAACCGGGCAAGATGCGATTCAGCGCTGATTCTCGAGGAGAACGCTCACGCCGCGAACAGGAGTTTCCCCGCCGCGATCAGCAACACCACGCCCAACGCCTGTCGCAATCGCGCGACAGGCAACCATCGCAGGCCGAACTGCGTCCCGAGCAACGCGCCCGCGGCGACCGCGACCAGCCACGCGGGCAACGCGGTCGGCAACGTGCCGGTGGCGCTCAACAAGCCCGCGAGGCCCGTGAGCGAATTGATCCAGACGAATGCGACCGACGTGCCGCTTGCCTCGCGCGTCGGCATCCAGTGCGCGAACAACAGCAGCGGCGTGAGGAAGATCGCGCCGCCGGTGCCGGTGAGGCCCGACAGCAGTCCGATCGCGGCGCCGATGAGCAACCCGAGCGACCACGGCACGCGACGTCCTTCCGCTGCGTGATCCTGCACCTGGGCGCGCGATGCGCTGCGGAAGATGCCGATCGCGGCAACCAGCAACACGACGCCGAGCAGAGTCGAATACGCTTCCTTCGGCAACTTGATCTGCGCCGCGAAGAACGCCACCGGCGCCGACGCGAGCACGAACGGCAACACGTTGCGCCACTTCACCTGCCCGCCGCGCCAGAAGCGGAACAACCCGATGCCGCCGACGAGCAGGTTCAGCGCAAGCGCCGTCGGGCGCAGTTGTTCCGGCGCGAAGCCGAGCAGCGCCATCGAGGCGATGTATCCGCTCGCGCCCGCGTGGCCGACCGACGAATAGAGCGTCGCGACGATGAAGAACAGGGCCGCGGCGGCCCATTCGGCTTCCGTCATGGATCAGTGTTTCCTTACACGCGGTCGAGGGGAATCCTGAGATAGCGCACGCCATTCCCCGATGGCGGCGGCAACGCCCCCGCACGAAGATTGACCTGCAACGACTGCAGGATCAGCGCCGGCATCGGCAGCGTCGCATCGCGCGCCTGGCGCAACGCGACGTACTCGGCTTCCGATGTGTCGGCGCGCAGGTGGGTGTTGTCGCGCTTCTGCGCGCCGATGGTCGTCTCGCACGCGACTTCGCGCCCGTTCGGGCCGTAGTCGTGGCAGACGAATACGCGCGTGTCGTCGGGCAGCGCGTAGAAGGACTGGATCGTGCGATACAACATGGCGGCATCGGCGTTCGGGAAATCGGTGCGCGCGGTGCCGGCGTCGGGCATGAACAGCGTGTCGCCGCAGAACAGCGCGTCGCCGATGCGATACGCGACGCAATCGGCGGTGTGGCCGGGTGCGGCGATCACCTCGGCGTCGATGTCGCCGATCGCGAACCGGTCGCCCGCTTCGAACAGGCGACCGAACTGCGATCCGTCGAGCGCCACGTCGTCGCCGAACTCGAACACCGGCGCGAAGCTGCGCTGCGTCTGCCGGATGCCCGTGCCGATGCCGAGCGTCGCGCCGGGAAACTGTTCGAGCAGCCATTGCGCATCCGACAGGTGATCGGCGTGCGCGTGCGTTTCGAGCAGCCAGCGCACGTCGAGGTCGTTCGCGCGCACGTGGTCGACGAGCTTCTGCGCCGAATCGTGCGTCGTGCGCGCGGCCTTCGCGTCGAAGTCGAGCACGGGATCGATGATCGCCGCCTTGCGCGTCGCCAGGTCCGATACGACGTAGCTCCAGGTGCCGGTGGCGGGATCGTGGAAGGCGGCGACGTCGGGGCGCATGGCGTGGCTCCTGCGTTTGGGGTCAGGGCGCCGGCGCGCCCAGCGTGTCGTCGAGCAGCCGTGCCAGCCGCCATGCGGCCTGGCGCACGCGCTGCTCGGCCAGCGGCCGGTTCGCGTCGAGGTAGGCGCGATCCAGCTTGTGTCCTTGCGGATACAACGAACGCGCATCGACGAGGCGGCAGGACTCCTTCGCCCACGCCATCGGTTCGCTGACCGCGCCGGATTCCGGCGGCCACGGCAGCGCATCGAGGCGATCGGCATAGCCCGCGAGCCCGAGGCCGGGATGACCGGGCTTGTCGACGCCCACCTCGCCGAGGATGTAGTAGTCCCACACCGAGTGCAGGTTGGTGCCCATCACGCCGTCGACGTAGTGCTTCTTCGCGTAGGCCTCGGGCGCGAGCGTCGTCGTGAGGCTGATCTGGTACTTGTTGCCGCCGGCGTCCTGGTGGTTGTTCGCGTGCATCGGCTGGTGCATGTCGCCGACGAAGTGGACGAGGAATTTCAGCGCGTCGCGGCGCGCTTGCAGCGGCTGCGTGCGGTCGCCGAGGATCGCGCGCTGCGTTTCGACCGCGCCCACCACGCACTGGCCGTCGGGACAGTCGCGCGCCATGTCGAAGTCGCAGGTGCCGTCGTTCGTGTTGATGTAGTGCCAGCGCGAAGTGGCCTTGAAGCGCGCCGGGTCGTTGTCGCGCAGGTCGTCGGCCCAGGTGGCGACCCCGGCGAGGGTCGGGTCGGGCTCGCCGGCCAGCAGCGTCGCGATCTCCGCCTGCGTCGTGGCATTCACGTGGCGAGACGCCAGTTCGCCGACCATCCGGTGCCCGAGCGCGCTCCACGCATGGGCCGCGGGCGCGGCCAGCAGGGCCCCCACGAGGACGGCGAGGGGGGCGAGCGCGTGCGGAAACCGGGTCATACAGGTGGCCGTGGGGGAGGGAGTCGCTAAAATACCGGGCTTCCCGGGACGCGGGCCACCGCGACCCTCGATCTTCTCCGGTATTCATTCCCCTCGCTCCAGGAGCTTCCATGGCGATCAAGGTTGGTATCAACGGCTTCGGCCGCATCGGCCGCAACGTGTTGCGCGCTGCCGTGCAGAACTTCAGCGACATCGAGATCGTCGCGATCAACGACCTGCTGGAGCCGGACTACCTGGCCTACATGCTGCAGTACGACTCGGTGCATGGCCGCTTCAAGGGCGACGTCAAGGTCGAGAACGGTGCGCTCATCGTCAACGGCAAGAAGATCCGCCTGACCCAGGAACGCGACCCTGCCAACCTGAAGTGGGACGAAGTCGGCGCCGACGTCGTCATCGAATCCACCGGCCTGTTCCTCGACAAGACCACCGCGCAGAAGCACCTCGACGCGGGCGCGAAGAAGGTCCTGTTGTCGGCCCCGTCGAAGGACGACACGCCGATGTTCGTCTACGGCGTGAACCACGCGAAGTACAACGGCGAAGCGATCGTCTCCAACGCGTCGTGCACCACCAACTGCCTCGCGCCGATCGCGAAGGTGCTCAACGACAAGTGGGGCATCAAGCGCGGCCTGATGACCACCGTGCACGCGGCGACCGCGACGCAGAAGACCGTCGACGGTCCGTCCAACAAGGACTGGCGCGGCGGCCGCGGCATCCTCGAGAACATCATCCCGTCGAGCACTGGCGCTGCGAAGGCCGTCGGCGTGGTGATCCCGGAGCTCAACAAGAAGCTCACCGGCATGTCGTTCCGCGTGCCGACCTCCGACGTGTCGGTCGTCGACCTGACGGTGGAACTCGACAAGCCGGCGACCTACGCCGAGATCTGCGCCGAAATGAAGGCGCAGTCGGAAGGCGCGCTGAAGGGCGTGCTCGGCTACACCGAAGACAAGGTCGTGGCGACCGACTTCCGCGGCGACGCGCGCACGTCGATCTTCGACGCCGAAGCCGGCATCGCGCTCGATGCGACCTTCGTCAAGCTGGTGAGCTGGTACGACAACGAGTGGGGCTACTCGAACAAGTGCCTCGAGATGGTCAAGGTCATCGCCAAGGGCTGACCGCGGCCTGCATTGAGGAACGGGTCACGGCCCGGTCTTCACATCGCGACCCCGCTTCGGCGGGGTCGCGTCGTTTTGCGACGTAGTGCCGCCTCGCGGGGCGTTTCCCCGTTGCCGCGTCCACGGCACATCGGTAGCTTGGCATCCATGGCGGCGGCGGTTCCCATCGGTATCCGGTCGGCAGGTCCGGACTGGGCGCTGCGGCGCGACTTCGCGCGTCTTCTGGTCGTCGCGGTGGTATTGCCCGCCTTGATCCTCTGCGCATTGCTCGCGTGGAGCCAGTCTGCGAAACAACGCACCGACGCGGCGACGCAACTGCGATCGGCCGCGGAGATCAGTGCGCGCGGCTTCGACGAATTCCTGCAGGTGCATGGCGCGGCGACGCGCGTGCTCGCCGCGCGCCGCGGTGCGGAAGCGATGGAAGACCGCGGCGCGTTCGCCGACCGCGCCAGCTGGACCGGCGACCTGCGCCGCCTGCGCGACCAGTACCCCTCGTTCGCCACCATGCGCGTGCTCGATGCGCAGGGCCGCGTGATCGCCGCCGAACCGGCCGATCGCACCGGCGTGTCCCCCGGCCCGTGTTTCGACCTGGTCGCGCGCGATGACGCGCCGGCCAGCTCCGACGTGTACCGCGCCGCGCCGAACCAGCCGCCGCTCGCCTGCGTCGCATCGCCGATCCGCGTGAACGAACGCTTCGCCGGCATCGTCGAAGGCGCGATGCGCGTGGAAGCCTTCGCCGGTGCGCGCGTGGCGTGGTTGCGCACGCACGGTTACGAAGCGGTGCTGGTCGATCGCCTCGGCCAGGTCGCGTATGCGAGCAGCGGCTTGCCGTTCCAGGCGATGGATCGGCTCGACGCCACCGGCGGCGGCAAGGCGCTGGGCGCCGTCGCACCGGGTGCACCCGAAGCGGGCTGGCAACGCGTCGATGGCGTGCTGCACGACGATGCCGATGCGTATGCGATCGCGATGGGTCTCGACAGCGGCTGGCGCCTGCTGGTGCTGATGCCGAAGGAAACCCTCGACGCGCAACTGTTCCGCACGATCGCGACGATGCTCGGCCTGCTGGTCGCGGTCGCCGCGGGCGTGCTCGGCATCGCGTGGTGGCAGATGCGCCGCCTGTCGATGAGCGTGCACAAGCTGCTGGTGCAGATGCAGCGCTTCGCACTCGAACACGCCTCCTCGCCGATCGAACCGAAGTCGATGCCGCAGGAACTCGCGCCGCTCGCCGACGCGATGAACTCGCTCAGCGACCGCATGGCCGACGCCTATCGCGCGACCAGTCGCAGCCTCGAGGAACAGCGCCGCCTGCGCGCGTCGCTCGAACAGGTCGTCGACGCGCGCGAACGCGAGATCGCGCAGCGCACCGCCGAATTGCGCAACGTCGTCGCCGAACTCGATCGGCTCAGCCGCACCGACGCGCTCACCGGTTGCCTCAACTACCGCGGCTTCCGCGAAGCGGCGAACCAGTTGTGGCGCGAGGCGCGCGACAACGGAACCATGCTGTCGGCGCTCGCCCTCGATATCGACCACTTCAAGGCCTACAACGACCGTTACGGCCATCCGCGCGGCGACAACGCGCTCAAGCGTTTCGCCGGCGCCGTGCGCAGCGCGCTCTACCATCGCGACGACGTGATCGTGCGCCCCGGCGGCGAAGAATTCATCGTGTTCCTGCCCGACACCACGCTCGAGCAGGCGGTGCGCGTGGGCGAGCGCATCTGCGCGAGCGTGCTGCACGCCGACATCGCGCACGCCGGCTCGCCGGTGGGCGTGCTGACGGTGAGCATCGGGGTGGCGACCAACCTCCCGGAAGACGGCGACGACCCGGAAGTGATGCTGGCGCGCGCGGATGCGGCCCTGTACCGCGCGAAGCACCAGGGCAGGAACCGGGTCTCGCTCTGAAGGCCCGCCCCGGATGGGGCCGGTACAATGTGCGCCCCTCAGATTCGCCAAGGCGCGCGCCCCATGCCCATCGTCCGGATGTCCGACCTCGACCTGCGCGGCAAGCGCGTGCTGATCCGCGAAGACCTCAACGTGCCGATCAAGGACGGCAAAGTCACCTCCGAACAGCGCATCGCCGCCGCGCTCCCGACGCTCGTGTCCGCACTCGATCAGGGCGCCGCGGTGATGGTGATGTCGCACCTGGGCCGCCCGACCGAAGGCCACTTCACCGAGGACGACTCGCTCAAGCCGGTCGCCGAACGTCTCTCCGAGCGCCTCGGCCGCGAAGTGCGCCTGGTGCGCGACTGGCTCAGCGGCGATTTCACCGTGGCGCCCGGCGAGATCGTGCTGCTCGAGAACTGCCGCATGAACATGGGCGAGGGCAAGGACGACGAGACGCTGTCGAAGAAGTACGCCGACCTGTGCGACGTGTTCGTCATGGATGCCTTCGGCACCGCGCATCGCGCGCAGGCGTCGACGCACGGCGTCATCAAGTTCGCGAAGCAGGCCGCCGGCGGTCCGTTGCTGATGGCCGAACTCGACGCGCTGGCGCGCGCGCTGGAAACGCCGAAACGCCCGCTGCTCGCGATCGTCGCCGGCAGCAAGGTGTCGACGAAGCTGGAACTGCTCGGCTCGCTCGTGTCGAAGGTCGACCAGTTGATCGTCGGCGGCGGCATCGCCAACACCTTCCTCGCCGCGATCGGCAAGCCGGTCGGCAAGTCGCTGTACGAAGCCGACCTTGTCGACACGGCGCGCAAGATCCTGGCCGATGCGAAGGCACGCGGCGCGGACATCCCGATGCCGACCGACGTCGTCGTCGCGCCCGCGTTCGCCGCCGATGCGCCGGCGACGGTGAAGTCGGTCGACGACGTCGGCCCCGACGACATGATCCTCGACATCGGCCCCGACACCGCGAAGGCCTACGCCGACATCGTCATGAAGGCCGGCACCGTCGTGTGGAACGGACCCGTCGGCGTGTTCGAGTTCGACGCGTTCGGCAAGGGCACCGAAGCGCTCGCGCGCGCGATCGCGCAGTCCGATGCGTTCTCGATCGCCGGCGGCGGCGACACGCTCGCGGCCGTCGACAAGTACGGCATCGCCGGCGACGTCGGTTACATCTCCACCGGCGGCGGCGCGTTCCTCGAGTTCCTCGAAGGCAAGACGCTACCTGCGGTAGCGGCCCTGCAGTCGCGCGGTATCTGATTTCGTGAGACCCGGTGGCCCGCGGCATCCGTGCCGCCGCGGGCCGGTGTAGGCTGGCGCCGGGGAAATCAAGCACGGAAGTACCGATGAAGCGCTGGACGTTGGCGTTGGCCCTCGCGATGGGCCTTGCGTGTTGCGGAACGGCTTGGTCGGCGGACGTCAAACAGGCGGACGTCGAACACAAGCGCGGGGATTTCAAGTTCTACGTCGGGCCGGCGCCGGCCTTCGTCGAACCGCATCCGGTCGCGGCGACGTGGGATCCGAAGGCGCCCGGCGCCGACGAAAAGGTCTGGCGCTATTGGCTGTACGACGAACAGACCGACCACCGTGGCGGTATCGATGCGTCGTACACCGATTACGCGTACGAATCCCGCACGACGGGCAACGTGCGCGACGCGGGCAAGTACCAGATCGAGTTCAACCCCGAATACCAGCGCCTCGTGCTGCACGCCGTGGCACTGCGCCGCGACGGCAAGTGGGAGGACCGCCTGCTGCCCGACAAGATATCGCTCGCGCGTCGCGAAACGGATTTCGAGAACGACCTGTCCGACGGCCGCGTCACCGCGTTGATCGTCCTCGACGACGTGCGCGTGGGCGACGTCGTGCGCGTCAGCTACACGATCACCGGCAGCAACCCGATCCTCGCCGGACAGGGCTGGGATGGCGTGGCCACGGCCTGGCGCAGCCCGATGCACGACCTGCACATGCGCGTGCTGTACGACCCCGGCACCCAGGTGCAGGTGCATCAGCGCAACGGCGCGCCCGCGCCGACGGTGCTGAAGGAACCCGACGCGGTGGAAGCCACGCTCGATGTACATGGTGCAACGCCCGTGGTCGACGAAGGCAACTACCCGGTGTGGTTCGATCCGTCGCCGCGCCTGCACCTCGGCCCCGCGCGCGGATGGAACGACGTCGTCGCATGGGCGATGCCGCTGTATCCGGCAGCCGGCGCGCTGCCTGCGGACCTGCAGGCGCGCATCGCGGAATGGCGCAAGCTGCCCGACGCGAACGCGCGCCTGACCGCGGCGTTGCGCGCGGTGCAGGACGAAGTCCGCTACTTCGGCGTTGAAATGGGCAGCAATACCCACCGCCCCGCCGACCCCTCCGAAACCTGGCCCCGTCGCTACGGCGACTGCAAAGACAAGGCGTACTTGCTTTCGACGATCCTCGCGCAGCTCGACATCCGGGGCGTGCCCGCGCTGGTGTCGACCACGCGCGGCCGCGGGCTTCGCGAAATCGAACCGACCGCGGCGGCGTTCAACCACGTCATCGTGCGCGCGACCATCGACGACAAGCCGGTATGGGTCGATCCGACGATGACGCAGCAGGGCGGCGATCCCCGCACGCTCGACCTGAGCGACTACGGCGTGGGCCTGCCGATTGTCGCGGGCACGACGGCGCTCGAAGAGATCGCACCGCCGGCAAAGGCGGAGGCGGGCATGGACACCGTCGAGCGCTATACGCCCGAAGGCAAGGACGGCAGCCTCAAGCTGGAGATCGAAACGACCTACCGCGGCATGAACGCGAACTACGCGCGGAGCAGCCTCGCGGGCTCGCGTCCCGACGAGATGGAACGCCGCTACGCGGATTACTACCGCAAGCGTTTCGGCGAACTCGAGTCGGTGCAGGCGCCGAAGGTCGTCGACGATCGCAACGCCAACGTGCTCAAGATGTCCGAGAGCTACGTGCTGCGCGCGCCGTTCGAGGTGGAAGGCAACATTCGCGGCCTCGACGTGTGGGCCGAAACGCTCGACGGCATCAGCCAGCTGCCATCGACGATGGCGCGCAAGGGCCCGATGGAAACGGGCACGCCGGCGGCCTATCGCCACGAAGTCTCGATCGCCGCGCCGCAGGGCTGGCGCGCCACCGTCGCGCCGGAGCACGAGAAGTACAGTTCGCCCGCGTTCGATTTCGCGCGTGACATTTCGAAGGACGGCGAGACCGTGAAGGTGGTGTACGACTTCAAGGTCACGGCGTCCGATATCGATGGCGCGCGTGCGACCGCGCACCTGGAACAGATGCGCAAGGTGCGCGACGCGCTTTCGGCACGCCTGCGCTTCGCACCGCCGGCCGCGACGCTGGAAGCCAGCGAACGCGACAAACGCCTGAAGTCGTTGCTGCGCGATGTCCTGGACAGCGGCAGTGGCGACACCTCGAACACGACGCAAGGAGCTCCGTGATGCACAAGCTGTTCCCCTCCGTCCTGGCGCTGGCTTTGTTCGCCGCGTGCAGCGCGCACGCCGCGACGCCGACGCCCGCGGCCGCGCCCGACGTCGCGCGCGATCCTGCTGCCGCGTGGGACCACTTCCTGGCCAATGCCGACGGATCGAAGGGCATCTTCGATGCGTACAACGTGATGGATGACGTCGGCTACAGCGACAACGAAGTCGATGCCGACGCGTGCCGCACGCACGCCGCCGCGGTCCGCGGCGCGGTGGAGCGCGTGCCGGTCAGCATTGCCCTGCATCGCACCGCGATGCTGTGCGCCGACGCCACGGGCGACCAGGCGACGGCCGAACGCGAAACCGCCGCCGTTGCCGCGCTCGCGAAACTGGCGTTGTCGCAGACCGGCGAGTCGCGGTCCGGCCGCCCGGCGCGCGTGCTGCGGCCGGTCGATGCGCGCGCGGTGGTCGTCACCGCGGGCCTGAGTGGCCTGTACGCGTACTACCCGGAATGGCGCATCTATCGCTACATGCCGATCGTCGTCGCTGCGTGGGATGAAGATCGCAAGGTCGAACGCCACCTCTCGTTCGACTTCCTCGATGCAACGACCGCGATCCTGCGGAATCCCGAAGCGAAGTACCCGTTCCTCCGCACGTCGGTGGCGAAGAGCTTGCTGGACGTCACGCGCGATGCCAACCACCCCGAAGCCACCGACGCGGTCGCCTGGCGCGAAGCGCGCGAGACCGCCGACCCGTCCGCGAGGCGCGACATCGCACGTCGCGGCGCGACCGCCGGCGGCGTGATGTCGGCGCGCTTCTGGCTGCTGTTGTGCGAACGCGAGAACGCCCCGGAGCGCTGCGCCGACGGCTTCGTCGACACGCTGCTGCCGTACGCGGAAAAGAACTACGGTTACCAGACCATGCTGCTCGCCTGGGCCTACGCGAACGGCGTGGGCGTCGATCAGGATGCCGCCGTCGCCGACAAGCTGCTCGATCGCGCCGACGCGCACTGGTCGAACATGGGGGCGTCCGTCGCCTACCTGCAGCTTTGGTACGACCTCCACGACGAACCTCTGCCCGCGGCGCTCGCCGCGCGCCTTGCTCGCGCCGAAGCCGCGGGCAACGAGAACGCGACGATGATGCGCCTGCGCGCCATGCTCGCGGACAACGAGACCGCAGCGCTCACCGACAAGGACATCGCCTTCCTCGAACGCCGCAGCCAGAACGGCCGCGGCGACGGCTTCGCGATGCTGGCCGACTGGGCGAAAGCGAAGAAAGACGACGCTGCGCACGCACGCTGGTTGAAGCAGGCGGCCGAAGCGGGCGATCCCGACGCGCAGGCCAGCGAAGCCTTCCGGATCGCGTACGCCGCCGACGGCCCGCACGACGAAGCGGCGGGACTGCGCATGTTCGAGGAAGCCGCGCACGGCGGCTCCTCGTTCGCCGGTCGCATGTTGTCGTACAAGGCGCAGGCGGCCAACGACGGCGCGGCCGCCGAACGCTGGCTGCTCGACGGCGTGATCAATGCCGAGGACCGCTTCGCGGCGGCCGACCTGGCGTTGCTGTACGACCGCAAGATGCCCGGCGCGAGCGCCGATGGCGACGCCGCCGCGCTCTACAAGGCACTGGAGATCGACGGTCAGGCCGCAGCGCGCCGCCTGCTCGCGGTCGGCTTCATGCGCGACGACAGCACGCCGAAAGACATCGTGCGCGCACGTGCGTTGCTCGAGTCGGATGCGAAGCAGGGCGACCACGATTCCGAGGCGCTGCTCGGCACGTCGCTGCTCAACGGCAGGCTCGGTCCGGTCGACGAAGCCGAAGGCACTCGCTGGGCCGAGCGCGCACTCGCGGGGAATTCGGACGCCATCACCGCCGACTACGGTTACTGGCTCTTCTACAAGAAGGCGACCGACGCATCGCGCGCGAAGGCCGTCGAGGTCTGGCACAAGGGTGTGCGCAACAAGGACGAGGCTGCAGCGAACAACCTCGCGTGGGCCTACTGCACCACGCAGGTCGACGGCTTCCGCGACGGCAAGGCCGGCATGCAGATCGTCGCCGAGATGGGCGCGATCGAAGACCTCAACTGGGGATACGTCGACACCGTCGCGGCGTGCCGCGCGGCGAGCGGCGATTTCGCCGGCGCGGTCGAGTTGCAGAAGAAGGTCGTGGACCAGTGGCAGAAGATCATCGCCGGCTACGCGAACGCTTCGGCGGACATCGTGAAGCAGTCGCGCGAAGTGCAGGAACGACTGGCGCTGTACGAAGCGAAGAAGATCTACATCGAGCCGCTCGACAGCCAGATGGAATGAGCCGGCCGCGGTAAACCGCTGGCGCGACGCTCAACCGTCGCGCCAGTCCTGCGCCAGCAACCCCAGCACTTCGCTGTCGGCGATGTCGCCGCCGACGATCCAGCGTTCGCGCATCAGGCCCTCCGTGCGAAACCCGATGGCGTGCAGCAGCCGGCGCGACGCGTCGTTGCGCGGATCGATGTCGGCCTCGATCCGGTGCAGGCCCAGGTGCGCGATCGCCCACGCGATCGCGCGCGACACCGCATCCCGCGCGAGCCCCTGGCCCCAGCGATCGGCACGCAGGGCGTAGCCGATTTCGGCGCGGCGATTGCGCGCATCGAAGTGGAACAGGGTGCATGTGCCGATCGCTTCGTCGTCGTCCCGAGCGGTGATCACCCAGCCCAGGTGCGTGCGCGCTTCGAACTGCTCGTGGCATTCGGCGACCAGCCCGGCCGCTTCGTCGCGCGAGGTCATCGGCGGACGGCTCCAGTAGCGCATCACCCGCGCGTCGGAGAACACGGCGAACAGTGCATCGGCGTCGCTTTCGCGAGGGCCGCGCAGGCGCGTCCGTCGTCCCCGCAGTTCGGGGAAACCCGGCAGTGCCGCGAGCGCGTCGTCGATGGAAAACGTATGCAATGCCATGGCCGGTTCGCGGGGCTGTGGTAGAACACTTTAATGACTCCGACCACGCACCGCCGCCGCACCCGCATCCTCGCCACCCTCGGCCCCGCGACCGATCCGCCCGGCGTGCTCGACGCACTGCTGGAGGCGGGGGTCGATGTCGTCCGCCTCAACTTCTCGCACGGCGATCCCGCCGGCCAGGTCGTGCGTGCGCAGGCGTTGCGCGAAGCCGCGCAGCGCGCCGGTCGCGAAGTCGGCCTGCTCGTCGACCTGCCGGGTCCGAAGCTGCGCATCGAACGCTTCGCCGAAGGCCGCGTGCAGTTGAAGGCGGGCGCGCCGTTCGATCTCGTCGCGCGCGCCGACGCACCGCCCGGCACCGCACGCGAAGTCGGCATCAGTTACCTCGGGTTGCCGAACGACGTGCGCGCCGGCGACACGTTGCTGCTCGACGACGGCCTGATGCAATTGCGGGTGGAATCGGTCGAAGGCGACCGCATCGCCACGACCGTGCTCAACGATGGCGCGCTGTCGGATCGCAAGGGACTCAACCGCCTCGGCGGCGGCCTGTCCCTCGGTGCGCTGACCGATCGCGATCGCGAGCTCATCAAGATCGCCGCGCAGATCGACGCCGACTTCATCGCCGTCTCGTTCTGCCGCAACGCCGCCGACATGGAAGAGGCGCGCGCGATCGCCCGCGCCGCCGGCAGCGATGCCGCGCTGGTGTCGAAGATCGAACGCACCGAGGCGATCGACAACCTCGCCGAGATCGTCGACGCGAGCGACGTGGTCATGGTCGCGCGCGGGGATCTCGGCGTGGAAATCGGCGACGCGGAACTGCCGGGCCTGCAGAAGAAGATCATCCGCGAATCGCTGTTGCGCAACAAAGTGGTGATCACCGCGACGCAGATGCTGCAGTCGATGGTCGACAGCCCGATCCCGACGCGCGCCGAAGTCCTCGACGTCGCCAACGCGGTGATCGACGGCACCGACGCGGTGATGCTCTCGCAGGAAACCGCGGCGGGCAGTTATCCCGTGCGCGCGGTGGAAGCGATGGCGCGCATCTGCGTCGGCGCCGAGCGCCAGTTCGAGTTCGATACCGATTTCGAGAAGGCGCCGCGCAACCTCGAACGCGTCGACCAGGCGATCGCGATGGCGTCGATGTTCCTCTCCGAACACATCGGCGTGCGCGCGATCATCGCGATGACCGAATCCGGCGGTACCGCACGCTTCCTGTCGCGTTTCCGCTCGACCGTGCCGATCTACGGACTGTCGCGCTTCATCGGTGCGCGCCGACGCATGGCGATGATGCGCGACGTGTTCCCCGTCGAGTTCGACAGCCGCGGCCTGGCGTCGCGCGACGCCGCGCGGCAGGCGCTGAAGCTCCTCCACGACCAGGGCATCCTGGACGTCGGCGACCGCGTCATGTTCACCAGCGGCGACCACATGGAGCACCACGGCGCGACCAATACGCTGCGCCTGTTGCAGGTCGGCCCGGAAGGCCGCGCCGAAGGGCTCGGCGACCTCGCCTGAGCCGGCGCGCCTTCAGGTAACGGAACCGGTACGAAAGCGCCGACCAGCGGCCGTTGCTCCCTCCCCGAAGCGGGTGTATTCCGGTGGCGAAGGTTTCGCCAGCGGCATTCGCCGAGGAGGCCTGCCATGCACGTGCGGAGCATCGTGTTGCTTTGTGCATTGGGAATCGTCGCGCCGGCATTCGCCGGGCAGGACATCGATGTCGTCGAGGAAGGCGGCATCCGCGACAAGTGGATGTTGAAGGAAGGCGTGCCGATCGCCGTTCCGGTCTATCCGCCGGCGTTCGCACCGCGCAAGGACGCGGTGTGCGTCAGCGTGGGCTATCTGCTGAAGGCCGACGGCACGACGTCCGACTACACGTTGCTCAAGGCCTGGAACAGCGCATCGGGCAACGACGACGAACCCGCCGACGGCTACTGGATGGCGTTCGCGAGCGCCGCGGGCGATGCGCTCGCGCAGTGGCGTTTCCAGCCGCGCCCCGAAGTGAAGCAGGCGACGCCGGTGTACACCGTCGGCACCTTCGTGTTCGGCGGCGCCGCGGGCGCCCCGGCGCTGCGCGACCATTGCCGGATCGCGAACCTGACTGCGCTGCTGCGCGACCTGCGTGGCGCATCGGGCCGCCGCGTCCCCGCGATCCTCGCCCAGCTCGACCTGCGCGACAGCGGACTCGGCCAGCGATAGCATCTGCGGCACGTTCCGCGAACCGTTCCGCTTTCCAGGAGTCGCCCCATGCTCGTCCGCAATTCCCTTCGCGCGCTCGCCGCGTTGTCGCTGTTGGCCGCCGTATCCGCCAACGCCGCCGAACCCGCCACGGCGATCGCCAACGAAGGCGGCATCCGCGACAAGTGGATGCTCGCCGAAGGCGCGAAGCTCGCCGCCCCCGGGTATCCCGCCGAGTTCGCCCCCGACATGCGCAACGTGTGCATGGCCCTCGGCTACACGATCAACGCCGATGGCACGACCAGCAACTTCCAGGTGCTCAAGCAATGGAACAGCGCCACCGAGGAAAAGGAACCGCAGCCGGGCTTCTATGAGGCCTTCGCGAAAGCCGGCGCCGCGGCGGTCGGCCAGTGGAAGTTCTCGCCTCGCCCCGAAGTGACGTCGCCTGCGCCGGTGTTCACCGTGGCCACGCTGAATTTCCAGGCGACGCGCGACCTCACCGCCGCCGACCTGCGCGCCCATTGCCAGATCCCGGACCTCGCCGACCACATGGCGAAGACCAAGAAAAAGAACATCAACGACCACCAGATCGACAACGACAACCGCTCGCGCGATGCGGCGATCCGGCGGGCGGCGGGGACGCCCCGTAACTAGTGACCGGGGGTCACCGGGAGAAGCCGCGTAGCGACTTCTCCCGGGGTCCGTAAAAGTAAGCAGCCGTTCATGGCGCGCAGGCAAATGATGCGCCAACGGCCGGGGATGGCCGTGATCAGGGGCGGCAAGCGCATTGGCTCGTTGACCGGCCGATGCGCAAGGAGCAGGGAATGGCGTCGTACGCAAACGGGATTCGCGGCGTCGTCGCCGCAGCGATCGTGTGCTTCTCCGCCGGCGCAGGCGCCGAGCGGCTTCCGAACTACAACATCGCCAACGAAGGCGGTCTCGCGAAGGACTGGACGGTCGCGCCCGGCGCGAAGATCGTCGCGCCCGCCTATCCCGCCGAATACGACACCGACGAACGTCCCGACGCGTGCATCGCGTTGCGTTACACGGTTTATCCCGACGGCACGACCGGCGACTTCAAGGTCCTGCGCACGTGGAAGAGCGGACCGGTTTCGCGCACCGAGATGCGTCCGTTCTGGTTGAAGTTCGCGCGCGCCAGCGCAGCCGCGGTGGGCCAGTGGCGGTTCCAGCCGCGCGATGTCGCCAGTGCGAAACCGGTGACCACCGTCGCCACGCTGTCCTTCTTCGGCGCGACCGTGGCGGATGCCAGCGAGTTGCGCGCGCACTGCCGCATCACCGATCTCGCGGTGTTCATGCGCGACCTCGATCGCCGCGACACGATGGTGTCCAAACAGATCGAGCACACGTACCGCGCGCGCTCGCACCGCATGCAAATGCAAGCGTTGACCCCCGGCCCGCGCTGACGCGCAAGCCATCCCCCGTCACTGGAGACCGCAATGACCAGGATTCCCGCGCTCGCGTTCCTCGCACTCTGCATCGCGGGTCCCGCGATGGCAGTCGACCACGCATCGGATGTCGAAATCGCCAGCGAAGGCGCGATTCGCGACAAGTGGATGCTCGCCGACGGGGCGAAGCTCGCCATGCCCGTGTACCCCGATGGCTTCGCGCAGGCACAGCGCGACGTCTGCCTCGCGCTCGGCTACCAGATCAATCCCGATGGTTCGACTTCCGGCTTTCGCGTCCTGCGGCAGTGGAACAGCCAGACGCAGGGGCTCGAACCGGTCGACGGATTCTGGAACGGCTTCGCCAGCGCCGCCGCCGACGCGGTGGGTCAATGGAAGTTCCAGCCTCGCCCGGAAGTCGCGACGCCCGCGCCCGTGTTCACCGTCGCCACGCTGACCTGGCAGACGCGCAAGGACACCAACCCGGCCACGCTGCGCGGGCGGTGCAAGATCGACGATCTCATCGTTTTCATGCGCGACGTCGACCGCGAGTACGGCCTGAACGAACACGAATTCCAGCGCGTGATGCGCCGTCGCGACGACCGCATCCAGACCTTCGCGGGCACGCCGAAGAACCAGCCCAACATGAAGCCCTGAGCGCGGACCCCGGTCAGGGGGAAGCGGCCGGGGCCCGGCAGGGTCGCCGTTATCAAGGAATGACTCTTCCCGGGCCCCGTGCCCGCTCACGCGAGGAGGTCGCCATGACCCTCCTGCCACTCGCCTTCGCCACGGCACTGTGCGCGATGGCCACGCCCGCCGCTGCCCAGGTCCAGGCGTCTTCCGAGACCGACCCGAACCTCGCACCGCCGGAATCCGCGCAAATCGCCAACGAAGGCGCCATCCGCAATCGGTGGGCCCTCGACGGCGAGCTCGCCCTCCCGGCCTGGCCCGACGGCTTCGCGCAAGCCAGGCGCGATGTTTGCCTGGCGCTCGGCTACACGATCAACCCCGACGGCAGCACGTCGAACTTCCACGTCCTGCAGCAATGGAACAGCGACACCGGCGGCATCGAACCCGCCGACGGTTTCTGGGCCGCGTTCGCAGGCGCCGGGGTCGACGCGGTGCGGCAGTGGAAGTTCACGCCACGCCCCGAAGCCGGTGCGCCGCAACCGGTCTTCACGGTCGCCACGCTGACCTGGAAGACGCGCGCCGACACCTGGCCCAATGCCCTGCGGGGCCGGTGCGACATCGACAACCTGGCCGCCTTCCTGCACAGGTACCAGGAGCGCTACGACCTCAACGATCACTTGTTCGATCGCGCGCAGCGCCGCAACGAAGACCGCCACCAGGCCATCGCGGGCACGCCGTACTAGCCGCAGCTGCTCGGCCGTGAGGGCACGGGCACCCGGAGGGGCCGCTATAATCGACGACCCTTCCGGAGCCTCGAGTCCGCACCGAAATGAGCATCGAACAGCTTGCCGAAACCGCCCAGGCCATGGTGGCCGCGGGCAAGGGCATCATCGCGATCGACGAATCCACCGCCACCATCGGCAAGCGCTTCGCCGGCGTTGGTGTCGAAAACACCGAGGAAAACCGTCGCGCCTACCGCGAGATGCTGCTGACCACGCCGAAGCTCGGCGAGCACATTTCCGGCGCGATCCTCTTCGACGAAACCCTTCGCCAGTCGACGAAGGCCGGCGTGCCGTTCACCAAGGTCATGATGGACAACGGCATCCTGCCGGGCATCAAGGTCGACAAGGGCACGTTCCCGCTCGCCGGTTTCCCGGGTGAAGTCGTCACCGAAGGCCTCGACGGCCTGCGCGCGCGCCTGGAGGAGTACTACAAGCTCGGCGCCCGCTTCGCGAAGTGGCGCGCGGTGATCAACATCGGCGACGACATCCCGTCGGGCACCTGCATCGAAGCCAACGCGCACGCGCTCGCGCGCTACGCCGCGCTGTGCCAGGAAGCGGGCCTGGTGCCGATGGTCGAGCCGGAAGTGATCATGGACGGCACGCACGACATCCAGACCTGCTACGAGGTCACCGAAGTCACGCTGCGCGCGCTGTTCGACGCGCTGTACAACCAGAACGTCATGCTCGAAGGCACCATCCTCAAGGCGTCGATGGTCGTGCCGGGCAAGGACAGCGGCGAGAAGGCCTCGGTCGACGAAGTCGCCGAAAGCACGCTGATGTGCCTGAAGTCCGCCGTGCCGGCGATCCTGCCGGGCATCGTGTTCCTCTCCGGCGGCCAGAGCGACGAAGACGCGACCGCGCATCTCGACGCGATGAACCGCATGGGCCCGAACCCGTGGCCGCTGTCGTTCTCCTACGGCCGCGCGATGCAGTCCGCCGCGCTGAAGATCTGGGCGCAGGACCTGCAGAAGAACATCGGCAAGGCGCAGGAAACGGTGTTCGCGCGTGCGCGCGACAACGGTCTGGCTGCTTTGGGTCAGTGGAAGAAGGTCGCGTAAGCGGCGAAAGCAAAAACAGGGGTCAGAGCACCTTTTCCGGTGGAAAAGGTACTCCGACCCCCGCGAGACACGCCGGCCTTCGCGCCGGCGTTTTTCGTTGTGCGTTGTTACTCCACGACGACGGTCGTGCGTTCCGCGCCGCGCACCGCCATGCGTCGATCGATCGCGTCGAGGCCCAGATCGCTCAGTGTCTTGAGCGCGGTGAACAACACCATCAGGCCTGTGCTTGCGCCGAACGCGGCGCCGAGCAGGATCGCCAGGTGCATCGGGATCACGCGCAGGTACGGCGTGAACATCAGCGTGCCGAGGTTCGGCCGGCCGCGCAGGTCGGCCGCGTGTTGCGCCGCATAGGTCTGGCGTTGCGACAGCACGAACGACACGCCGCACGCGGCGAGCACGATCAGGTCCCAGCCCGCGTGCAGCGGATGCTGCGCGCACAAGAACACGAAGTAGCCGAGGTGGAAGAACCCGTAGTGCAGGGTGAAGAAGTTCGCGGTCGAACGTTTGCCCGCTTCGTCCTCCGGCACCGCGCGATTGTTCGAAGTGAAGCCGCTGGTGCTGAAGTTGTGCAGCGACAACATGCGTTTGCGCGCATACCAGCCGATCACCACGCTCTGCATCCAGTACGGCCACAGCAGCCAGCCCGCGGGCCAATCGAACACCAGCGCGGCGGCGAGCGTCGCGACATTCGCCAGCAGCAGCATGCGCGCCGAAGGGCTCATCGCAGCGCCAGCATCGTGCGATAGCGGTTCGCCATGCCGCCGTCGAAGCAGCAGAACACGACGCGCGACGGTTTCGCGCCTTCCCATTCGCGCACGGTGCGCACCGCGATCGGCACCGCCTGTTCGATCGGATAGCCGAACACGCCGCAGCTGATCGCGGGAAAGGCGATCGAGTCGAGGTCGTGTTCGGCCGCGAGCGCGAGGCAGGCCCGGTAGGCGGCCGCGAGCTTGCGCGCTTCGTCGTTGCGACCGCCGTGCCACACCGGGCCGACGGTATGGATCACGAACCGCGCCGGCAGCGCGTGCCCGTGCGTGATCCGCGCCTCGCCGGTGGGGCAGCGCACGCCGGAGACGAACTCGGGCAGCGCGCGGCATTCCTCAAGCAGGCCCGGCCCCGCGGCGCGGTGGATCGCGCCGTCGACGCCGCCGCCGCCCAGCAGGGCGTGGTTGGCGGCGTTGACGATCGCGTCGAGCGCGAGCGTCGTGATGTCGCCTTCGATGACTTCGATTTTCACGCGTGTGCCCCTGTAACGGCCGCTTCCGTCGCATTCATGAGCATGGCGTGAAATCGTGGTGAAATGCGCGCCACGTGGGGATTTCCCGACCTGTGACGCGCCGCCCGGCGCGCCTTCGATCGCATTGCGACCCTCGCGCCTGCAACCCTTTGCGCGCTCACCTCGTCAGTAGTCTTGTCATGAAGTTCCCGCTGCTCAGCAAGCACGTCACGCTCGGCAACATCGACCGCCTGCAGAAAAAGGTGGATCGTGCGGCCCGCCTGCATCGCCTCGGCCTGATCCTGTTCGTGCTCGCGTGCGTGATCGTCACGCTGCCGCGCGCCGATCTTCCCGCGTGGGCGTCGATGGCCGGCCTCGGCGCGACGCTGCTCGGGTTCGCGATCAAGGCCGCCGGCACCATCCACGAAATCCGCCTGGCCGACGCGCTCTCGAAGATCATGGGCCTGCCGTATCGGCGCGGCTTCCACGCGAAGGGCCTCGACCAGAACGCGTGGTCGGCGATCCGCACCTACGTCATCGTGTCGGTCGCACTCACCGTCGCCGCGGCGCTGACGCCCAGCATGCTCGCCTCGACCGGCGAGACCGCGCTCGCGAACCTCACCGTCGCGATGAGCATGGCGGCGCTCGCCATCCAGTCGTTCGACAATCCGCGCCGCATGCGTTCGCGCGTGATGGCGATCTGCCACGGGCGCATGGACCCACACGCCGTCGAGGGCGGCACGCTGGTCGCCTGAGTGGATCGCGCGGGCGCTCAGAGCCCCGCCAGCCACTCGTCGTCGGAGCCTTCGTTGACGCCCTCGAAGAGGATCGTCGAGAAGTAGCGTTCGCCCGTATCCGGCAGCATCGCCAGGATCACTTCGCCTTCCTTCGCGTGCTTCGCGACTTCGAGCGCACCGGCGACGGTGCCGCCCGCGGAAATGCCGACGAAGATGCCTTCTTCCTCCGCGAGCCTGCGTGCGGTGTCGCGCGCGACCATCTCGTCGACCTTCAACAGCGTGCCCGCGACTTCGCGGTTGAGCACTTCCGGCACGAAGTCGGGGGTCCAGCCCTGGATCTTGTGCGGCACGAACTCCGCGCCCGCCAGCAGCGCCGCGCTCGTGGGCTCGCACGTGGTGATCTTCACTTCCGGGCGCGCGACGCGCAGTACTTCGCCCACGCCGGTGAGCGTGCCGCCCGTGCCCCAGCCGGTGACGAAATGATCGAGGCGATCGCCGGCGAAATCGCGCAGGATTTCCGCCGCGGTCGTCTGCCGGTGATACGCGGGGTTCGCCGGGTTGGTGAACTGGCGTGCGAGGAACCAGCCGTGTTGCTTCGCGAGTTCTTCCGCGCGTCGCACCATGCCGCTGCCGCGTTCGGCGGCGGGCGTCAGGATCACCTTCGCGCCGTACGCGCGCATCAACTTGCGGCGCTCGATCGAGAACGTCTCCGCCATCGTTGCAACGAACTTGTAACCGCGCGCCGCGCACACCATCGCCAGCGCGACGCCGGTGTTGCCCGACGTCGCTTCGACGACGGTGTCGCCGGGCTTGAGCAGGCCCTTCGCTTCGGCATCGAGGATGATCGCGATCGCGAGCCGATCCTTGACCGAACCGCCGGGATTGAACGACTCGACCTTCGCGTACATCGTCACGTGCTTCGGCGCGATGCGATGCAGGCGGACGACCGGGGTGTGGCCGATGGTGTCGAGGATGCTGTCGTAACGCATGGGTCTGCCTCTCGGGGGAATGACAGGAACAACGTAGCAGCGCCCCGGTGCAGGCCGTCGGCCGGGGCGCGCCACTGTCATTGGTCATGGGGCGTTCGGGGTCAACGGGGCGCCATGCGGCGCGTTTTCGCGGGGTTGGTAACCGAACCCTCGCACGCAACGGCCTAGAATCCGCGCATGACGCTTTCCCCCCGACCGCTTCGCCTCCTCGCCCTCGTCGCGCTCAGCGCCGGCCTCGTCGCCTGCGGGCGCGATCAAGCCGCCGCTTCCAACCGCGGCAGCGGCGGAGGCGACACGCCGGTGACCGTCACCACCACCGTGCTGCAACCGAGTTCGTTCGCCGACAGCATCGTCGCGATCGGCACGGCGCGCGCACGCGAATCGATTACCGTCACCGCGAAGGTGAGCGAGACGGTGCAGGCGGTGCATTTCGACAGCGGCGACGAAGTGGGCAAAGGCGCCGTGCTCGTCACGCTCAGCGGCCAACAACAGCAGGCCGCGCTCGCGCAGGCCGAGGCCGCGTCGAAGGAAGCGCAGCAGCTCTACGCGCGCCAGCAGGAACTCGCGCGCCAGCAACTCATCGCGACCTCGCAACTCGACACGCAACGCGCGATGCGCGACCAGGCGATGGCGCAGGTCAACCAGGTGCGCGCGCAACTCGGCGACCGTTCGATCCGCGCGCCGTTCGCCGGCGTGCTCGGCATCCGCCAGGTCAGCCCGGGCGCGCTGGTGACGCCGGGCACGGCGATCGCGACGCTCGACGACATCTCGCAGATGTACGTCGACTTCCCCGTGCCCGAAGGCGCGCTCGCGCAACTCGCGAAGGGCCAGCAAGTGCTCGGTCGCACCGCCGCGTATCCCGACAAGCGATTGACCGGCATCGTGAGCACGATCGATGCGCGCGTGGATCCCACGACGCGTTCGGTGACCGTGCGTGCCGACTTCGCGAACGCCGATTGCAGCCTGCGCCCCGGCATGCTGGTGAACGTCGAACTGCAGCGCAGCACGCGCACTGCGTTGCAGCTGCCGGAGATCGCGGTGGTGCAGGTGGGCCAGCGCACGTTCGTGTATCGCGCCAAACCCGACGGCAGCGTCGAACAGATCGACGTGCAGGTAGGCACGCGCGCCGACGGCCGCGCGGAAATCCTGAAGGGCCTGCGCGCAGGCGACCGCGTCGTCGTCGACGGCACCGGCAAGCTGCGCCCGGGTTCGAAGATCGCCGAATCGAAGGCGGCGGCGACGGCTTCGGAGGGCTGACATGCGGCTCTCCGACCTGTCGATCAAGCGCCCGGTCTTCGCGACCGTCCTCAGCCTGCTGTTGATCGTGCTCGGCGTCATGGCGTTCACGCGCCTGACCCTGCGCGAGTTGCCGGCGATCGATCCGCCGATCGTCTCGGTCGAAGTGAACTACACCGGCGCCTCCGCGGGCGTCGTCGAAACGCGCGTGACGCAGGTGCTCGAAGATGCGCTGTCGGGCATCGAAGGCGTCGAGACGATCCAGTCCAGCAGCGTCAACGGGCGTTCGTCGGTCAGCATCGAGTTCACCCTCGAGCGCGACATCGAAGGCGCGGCCAACGACGTGCGCAGCGCGGTCAGCCGCGTGTCCAACCGCCTGCCGGAAGAAGCCGATCCGCCGCAGGTGAGCAAGGTCGAAAGCGATTCGGATCCGATCATCTGGCTCAACATGTCGTCGTCCGGCATGGACACGTTGCAGCTCAGCGATTACGCGGAGCGTTACGTCGTCGATCGCCTGTCGAGCATCGACGGCGTCGCGCAGGTGCGCATCGGCGGCCAGCAGCGCTACGCGATGCGCATCTGGCTCGACCGCGACGCACTCGCCGCGCGTGCGCTCACCGTCGAGGACGTGGAAAACGCGCTGCAGCGAGAGAACGTCGAGCTGCCTGCGGGCCGCATCGAATCGGCCGAACGCGATTTCACGTTGCGCGTCGCCCGCGAGTACCAGAAGCCCGAGGACTTCGCGCAGATCCCGCTGGGCAAGGGGCCGGATGGCTACGTCGTGCGCCTGGGCGACGTCGCGAAGATCGAACTCGCTTCCGCCGAACGCCGCGCCTACTACCGCTCCAACGGCGAGAACAACATCGGTCTCGGCATCGCGAAGACGTCGACCGCGAACTCGCTCGACGTCGCGCGCGCCGTGCGCGCCGAAGCCGACCGCATCCGACCTTCCCTGCCCGAAGGCACGAAGATCTTCGTCGCCTTCGACTCGACCACCTTCATCGACGCCGCGGTCGAACGCGTGTACCACACGCTCGCCGAAGCGATCATCCTCGTGCTGATCGTGATCTGGATGTTCCTCGGCAGCGTGCGCGCCGCGCTGATCCCGGCGGTCACGGTGCCGGTGTGCCTGATCGCCGCATTCCTGCCGCTGTACCTGTTCGGATATTCGATCAACCTGCTGACGCTGCTCGCGCTGGTGTTGTGCATCGGCCTGGTCGTCGACGATGCGATCGTGGTGCTGGAGAACATCCAGCGCCGCGCCGACCTGGGCGAGCCGAAGCTGGTCGCGTCCGCGCGCGGCACGCGCCAGGTGGCGTTCGCGGTGATCGCGACGACCGCGGTGCTGGTCGCGGTGTTCCTGCCGATCGGCTTCATGGAAGGCAACACGGGCCGGTTGTTCCGCGAGTTGTCGGTCGCGCTCGCCGGTGCGGTCGCGCTGTCCGCGTTCGTCGCGCTGACGCTCACGCCGATGCTGTCGTCCAAGCTCGTGCGCCCGCACTCGGAAGAGAAGGGCAATCCGGTGCATCGCTGGGTGAACAAGCGCCTGGATTGGATCACCACGCGTTACAAGCGCTTCCTCGAAGGCAACGTCGACCGTCCGGTGTACTTCGGCGTGTTGATGCTCGTCTCGCTCGCGGCGAGCTTCGTGCTGTTCAAGATCGTACCGTCGGAACTCGCACCGCCGGAAGATCGCGGCAACTTCCAGGTCACGCTCACCGGGCCGGAAGGCGCGGGTTACGACTACACCGTGCAGCAGGTGCAGCAGGCCGAGAAGCTGATCGCGCCGGAGATCGGCCATGGCCCGATCGAACGCGCGAATGCGCGTGCGCCCGGTGGTTTCGGCGCGAGCGAAGAGATGCATACCGCGCGCTTCAGCGTGTTCCTCAAGGATTGGTCGGAGCGCGACGAAGAGACCGCCAACGTCGCGCAGGAACTCAAGAAGAAGCTCGACACCATGCCGGGCATGCGCGTGGCCACGCAGGTCAGCGGCGGCCTGGTGCGCACGCGCGGGCAGCCGGTGCAGATCGTGCTCGGCGGCCCGGACTACGCGGAACTCGCGCAGTGGCGCGATCGCCTGCTGGAGCGCATCGAACAGAACCCGGGCCTGACCGGCGCGGATTCGGACTACAAGGAAACGCGGCCGCAGATGCGCGTGCAGATCGATCGCCAGCGCGCGTCGGATCTCGGCGTGAGCGTCGAGTCGATCGGCCATGCGCTCGAAACGATGATGGGGTCGCGCCGCGTCACCACGTTCGTGCGCGGCGGCGAGGAATACGACGTCGTCGTGCAGGCGACGAAGTCCGGTCGCGCGACGCCCGCCGACCTCGCGGCCATCCAGGTGCGCGCGCGCGACGGTGCGCTCATCCCGCTGTCGAACCTCGTCACCCTGCAGGACACCGCCGAGCCGGGCAGCCTCAACCGCTTCAACCGCCTGCGCGCGATCACGATCAACATGGGCTTGGCGCCCGGCTACCGCATGGGCGATGCGATCAAGTTCCTCGAACAGGTCGTGCAGGAAGAATTGCCGGAGCAGGCGCAGATCGACTGGAAGGGCGAGTCGCGCGAATACCAGGCGGCGGGCGGTGCGGTGCTGCTCACGTTCGCGCTCGCGTTGCTCGTCGTGTACCTCGTGCTCGCCGCGCAGTTCGAGAGCTTCATCCATCCGTTCGTGATCATGCTGACGGTGCCGCTCGGCGTGCTCGGCGCGCTGATCGGTCTGTGGATCACCGGCGGCACGCTGAATCTCTTCAGCCAGATCGGCATCGTGATGCTCGTGGGCCTTGCGGCGAAGAACGGCATCCTGATCGTCGAGTTCGCGAACCAGCTGCGCGACGAAGGCCGCAACGTGCACCAGGCGATCGTCGAATCGGCGGGCGTGCGCCTGCGCCCGATCCTGATGACGTCGATCGCGACGATGGTCGGCGCGGTGCCGCTGGTACTCGCGGGCGGCCCCGGCTCGGCGAGCCGCGCGACGATCGGCATCGTCGTGATCTTCGGCGTTGGCTTCTCGACGCTGCTGTCGCTGTTCGTCGTGCCCGCGTTCTACGCGCTGCTCGCGCCGTACACGCGCTCGCCCGAAGCGGTGGCGCACGAACTGCTCGAACAGGAAACGAACGTTCGCCCCGTGGGCGACCACCACACGCCGGAGGCCTCGTGAGCGAACGCGAATCGCCGTGGAAGTCGAAGCGCGGTCCACGCCCGCCGGACGAACGCGCACCGCGCGAGACGCGCGGCGCGCGCCCGCCGCGCGAGCATCGCCCACGCAACGAGGCGCCGCATCACGAAGCGCCGCACCATGAAACCGGCGCCGACGAACACGCCCACGCGCGCGAACATCGCGACACCGAGTTGCGCCTGTACGGCGTCAATGCCGTGCGCGCCGCGTTCCACCGTCGCCCCGATGCGCTACGCAAGCTGTATCTCGTCGAATCGCGCATCCCGCAGCTGCAACCGATGCTGCGCTGGTGCGTCGCGCATCGCCTCGGCTATCGCGTCGTCGAAGACGAAGCCGACCTGCAACGCCTGACCGGCAGTGCGCACCACGAAGGCGTGGTCGCCGACATGCTGCGCGAGCCGCAGGCCACGCTCACCACGTGGCTGCAGCACGTGCCCGCGGGTCCGGTGTGCGCGTTGTGGCTCGATGGCGTCGGCAACCCGCACAACCTCGGCGCGATCCTGCGTTCGGCCGCGCACTTCGGCGTGTCGGCGATCCTGTTGCCGAAGCATTCGACGCTCACCATGTCCGGCGCCGCCGCGCGCGTCGCCGAAGGGGGCGCCGAAGCCGTGCCCTTCGTGCGCCTCGGCCGCGAAGACAACGCGCTGTCGCAACTGCGCGGCGCCGGTTTCGCGCTGGCCGCGACCGTCGTGCGCGACGGCACGCCGCTGTTCGAAGCGGACCTCCCGCAACGCCTCGTCTACGTCCTCGGCGCCGAAGGCGAAGGCATGTCGCCCGCACTCGCACAGGCGTGCGACACGCGCGTCTCGATCCCCGGCAGCGGGAAAGTCGAAAGCCTCAACGTCGCCGCGGCGACGGCCGTGCTGCTGGCGGAGTGGTCGCGCCGCGTAGTCCGGCATCCCTGACGCGCCAGGTTGACGGCCGTCTGTAATGCCTGCCGTTGCGCTGATTCCTAACCAGGTCCGGCATCTGCGCGCTCACCGTTCTCCCGGAGATTGATCGGGGTCAGCAGGATGACCTGCTTGCCCATCGCGCGCACCATCGCCAGTGGTTCCGCAAGGTCCGAGTCATCGGATAGCAGCACGGCGCAGTCGTACTCGTCGCGCCAAGCATCGTTGAGGAGATGGTCGGCGAGATTGACGTCGGATCTCTTTTCTTCCCGATGCCATGTCAGCACCTTGGTGGGCGCGGGCGACAAGCATCGCGTCATCGGTTCGACGAGGCGCCTCCATTTCTCACGTTGCACGAACCGCCCCCAGTGGACGGTCAAGTTCGGGCATGCGCAGCAGAGTGCACGCGTGTATGCATCCTGTCGTTGCGGACCGTCGTGGTCTCCGTCCTCGCCTTTGATGCGGGAAGTGAAGTAGCGGATTCGAACAATCTCGTGACCTGCACCGAGCGCATTCGAAGCAAGCGCATGCAGGTCCAGCCAACGATATTGCGGACGTGCTTCCAGCGCGGAGTGATAGAGATTGAATCCGTCGACGTAGATGGCCGTTCGCATTCGACGGATCCCAAAAAGGCAAACGGCCCTCGGAGGGGCCGCTGCGGTCCGGAGTCACGATGGGCATCCGGAGAGGTGGAGTGAGCGTAGCACGAGCCTATGGGTTGAGCGCATCGCCTTGCCAGAGGCGATTCATACGTTGAGTCATTTCGGCTCAGAGGCCAGAACGATCACGAACGTGGTCGTCATCACTTCTCCAGAAAGATCAACCACGCCGCCACCGCGATCAACGCGAACCCCGCCCAGTGGTTCCACTTCAGCGGCTGCCCGAGATACCAGGCCGAGAAGCCGGCGAACACCACGAGCGTGATCACTTCCTGCATGCCCTTGAGCTGCGGGGCGGAGTAGACCGCGGCGCCCATGCGGTTGGCCGGGACCATCAGGGTGTACTCGAAGAAGGCGATGCCCCAGCTCGCGATGATGGCCAGCGTCAGCGGGGCCGAGCGGTACTTCAGGTGCCCGTACCAGGCGAAGGTCATGAAGACGTTGGAAGCCAGCAGGAGCAGGATCGGGGCGAAGCGGTCGAGGGGCATGGGGCAGGCGGCCGGGCGAGGCGGTGAATGGCACGAATATTGACCCATTCGGGGGTCTTCACGGAGCCTAGACCGGCGGATCGGCACCTTCACGAACCTGAAGACCCCGACAGGAGCCTCTCCATGCGCAGCAGTGAAGAACCCGCTGGCCTCGTCCTCATCGTCGAGGACAACCGAAACATTTCCGAGATGGTCGGCGAATACCTCGAAGGCCGCGGCTTCGAAGTCGACTACGCCTCCGACGGGCTCGACGGTTATCGCCTCGCCGCCGAGAACAGCTACGACGTGATCGTCCTCGACCTCATGCTTCCGCGCCTCGACGGCCTGGAAGTGTGCAAGCGGCTGCGCGAGGAAGCGCGCAAGTCGACGCCGGTCCTGATGCTCACGGCGCGCGACACGCTCGACGAGAAGCTCACCGGCCTCGGCGCCGGCGCCGACGACTACCTCACCAAGCCCTTCGCGATCCAGGAACTCGAAGCGCGCCTGCGCGCCCTGATCCGCCGCGAGCGCCGCCAGGTGGGCGCCGAAGTGCTCAAGGTCGCCGACCTCGTGCTCGACCCGGCCTCCCTGCGCGCCACGCGCGCCGGCAGCGAACTGCAGCTCTCGCCGATCGGCCTGAAGCTGCTGACGATCCTGATGCGCGAATCGCCGCGCGTCGTGAGCCGCCAGGAAATCGAGCGCGAGATCTGGGGCAACGGGCTGCCGGATTCCGACACGCTCCGCAGCCACCTCTACAACCTGCGCAAGACCATCGACAAGCCATTCGAGAAGCCGCTGCTGCATACCGTGCAGAGCGCCGGCTACAGGATCGCGGACATCGAACAACCGCCGGCCTGAGGACACAGTGCCCCAAGGCTTGCCCCGCAAGATCCGGATAGCGTTCCTGCTCCAGGTGGTCCTCGTCAGCCTCGCGGTGATCGTCGCGGGCTGGCTGGTATCGCTGGTGATCCGGGTTGGTTTCATCCGCTCCGCCTCGGAAGCCGAGGCGGCGGATTACTTTGCGCGCAAGTCGATGGACGTGGGGTACTCGCTGCCGCACGGACGCAACTTCAAGAGTTGGTTCGTGCCGGATGGCGAGAAGGCGCCGGCGAGCCTGCCCGCGAACATCGCGAGCCTGCCGGTCGGCCACCACGATTTGCGCGAGCGCGACATGCAGGTGCGCGTGGCGCACGGCGACGGCGGCACGCTCTTCATCGTGTACGACCAGGAGCGCATCGACCGGCTGATGTACGCCTATGCGGTGCTGCCGGTCGCACTCGGGCTCGGCGCGGTGTTCGCGGTGTCGCTGCTGAGTTATCGCGTGTCGAAGCGCCTTGTGACGCCGGTGAACTGGCTGGCGCGCGAAGTCGCCGCGTGGGATCCGCGCCAGCCGAACATCGGCGCCCTCGCGCCGCATCGCCTGCCGCCGGACATCGGCAGCGGCGAAGCGCGGCAGTTGGCGAAGGCGTTGCACACGCTCGGCGAACGCGTGGAATCCTTCGTCGCGCGCGAACGCAACTTCACCCGCGATGCGAGCCATGAACTGCGCACGCCGCTCACCGTGATCCGCGTCGCGGCCGATCTCCTCGAAGCAGAACGCGAACTCAGCCCGCGCGGCGAACGATCGCTGCGCCGCATCCAGCGCGCGAGCCGCGACATGGAGCAGGTGATCGACGCGTTCCTCATCCTCGCGCGCGAAGCCGACATCGAACCGCAGGCCGAGCACTTCGCGGTCTCCGACATCGTCGCCGAGGAAGTCGACAAGGTGCAGCCGCTGCTCGAAGGCAAGCCGGTCGCGCTGCACGTGGTCAAGGATGCGGAACCGGAACTGCACGCGCCCTCGCGCGTGTTGTCGGTGATGCTCGGCAACCTGTTGAGCAACGCCTGCCAGTACACCGACAAGGGCGACATCGAGGTGCGCATCCAGAAGGACCGCGTCAGCGTGCGCGACACCGGCATCGGCATGTCGCGCGAAACCCTGCAGCGCGCCTTCGATCCGTTCTATCGCGCCGACCAGGACACCGGCGGCATGGGCCTCGGCCTGTCGGTCGTGCGCCGCCTGGGCGAACGCTTCGGCTGGCCGGTGGTGCTGGAGAGCGTGCCCGGCAGCGGCACCCTGGCGACGATCCAGTTCGTTCGCTGACCGCGGGCGGAACGAACGCACGCCCGCACGGTCCGAGCGTCAACGCCGCCCACGGGCGCGCGTTCCCGCCGATTCCACACCCACGGACCGCGACCTCTCCGCATGGCTGCTTCCCGATCCGCGACCGCGCGCAAGCGCGCGCTCCCCTCGTTGCGCTCCTCTGCCCTCGTTCTTGGTCTCCTCGCCATCGGCATCGCCGGCTGGTGGTGGAGCCAGCGCGATGCCGCGGCCGCCGTCGGCGCGTACCGCACGGCCACGGTCGAAAGCGGCGACCTGCGCGTGGCGATCTCCGCCACCGGCACGCTCGCCGCGATTTCCACCGTCGATGTCGGCAGCCAGATTTCCGGCCAGGTCACCGACGTGCTGGTCGACTTCAACGATCGCGTGCGCCGCGACCAGGTGATCGCGCGCATCGATCCGAGCACGTACCAGGCGCAGATCGCGCAGGGCTCGGCCGCCGTGTCGAGCGCGCGCGCCAACCTCGCGACCGCGAAGGCGACGCTCGCGAACGCCGAGGTCGACTACAAGCGCAAGGCCGAACTCGTCGGCCAACAGCTGATCGCGCGCAGCGACGTCGATCTCGCGAAGGCCGCGCGCGACCAGGCGCTCGCGCAGGTCGCCGCCGCGCAGGCGCAGATCACCCAGCAGCAGGCGTCGACGCAGACCTCGCAGCTCAACCTCGAACGCACCGTGATCCGCTCGCCGGTCGACGGCGTCGTGCTGACGCGTTCGATCGAGCCGGGGCAGACGGTCGCCGCGAGCCTGCAGGCGCCGGTGCTGTTCCAGATCGCCGAAGACCTGTCGAAGATGGAGATCGTGCTGCAGATCGACGAGGCCGACATCGGCCAGGTCAAGTCGGGGCAGGGCGTGAACTTCACCGTCGATGCGTTCCCCGACCGCGCATTCCGCGGCAAGGTGCAACAGGTGCGCTTGTCGGCGACCAACACCAACAACGTGATCACCTATCCGGTCGTCGTGTCGGTGGACAACGCCGACGGCGTGCTGCTGCCCGGCATGACCGCGAATGCGGAGATCGAAGTCAGCCGCCGCGACGACGTGCTCAAGGTGCCGAACGCGGCGCTGCGCTTCAAGCCCGCCGACGACGCGGCGCCGGCCGACGGCGCGCAGGCGCAACCGCGCGGTTCGCTCGCGGGCGAGGTGCCGAAGCTCGCGCAGTCGCTGCAACTCAACCCGACGCAGCAGGCCGCGTTCGACGATGCGCTGAAGCAGATGCGCGAACGCATGGCCGCGCGCATGGCGCCGACGAACGTGCCGCAGGGCGGCGGCAGCGCGTTGTTCGGTCGCGGTCCCGGCGGTGGTCCGGGCGCGGGCAACGGCAACAGCGGCGGCGACATGAGCGGCGCGATGCGCCAGCGCATGCAGGAACGTTTCAACCAGCAATTCGCCGCGTTCCGCGCGACGCTCGATGCCGCCCAACAGGGCAAGTGGGATGCGGGCGTGAACGCGCTCGTCGGAGCACGCCGCGCGCCGGTCTACAAGCTCGTCGACGGCCAGCCGCGCCTGGCGATGGTGCGCATCGGCGTCTCCGATGGAACGAACACCGAAGTCTCCGGCGACATCGCCGCGGGCGATGCGGTGATCGTCGGCGCGCAGCGCGCGGCGCAGCCGAAGGCCGCGCAATGAATGCGCTCGCACGCGACGCCGCGCCCGCCGCGGTGATCGAAACGCGCTCGCTCGGCAAGGTCTACGCGGCCGGCACCGAAGCGGAAGTCGTCGCGCTGCACGACGTCGGGATGCGCATCGCGGCCGGCGAGTTCGTCGCGATCATGGGGCCGTCGGGCTCGGGCAAGTCGACGCTGATGAACCTGCTCGGTTGCCTCGACACGCCGAGCGACGGGACCTACCTGTGCGACGGCGTCGACGTCGCGTCGCTCGATGCGGAAGGCCGCGCGCGCCTGCGCCTGGACAAGATCGGCTTCGTGTTCCAGGGCTTCAACCTGTTGCCGCGGATGGACGCGCTGGAAAACGTCGCGATGCCGATGGGCTATTCGAACGTGCACCGCGACGAACGCCGGCGCCGCGCGCAAGCCGCGCTGGAAGCGGTCGGCCTCGGCAATCGCGCGCATCATCGTCCGAGCGAGATGTCGGGCGGCCAGCAACAGCGCGTCGCGATCGCGCGTGCGCTGATCAACCGTCCGCCGATCCTGCTCGCCGACGAACCAACCGGCGCGCTCGATTCGAAAACGGGCGAGGAGATCCTCGCGCTGTTCAAGGCGCTGCAACGCGACGGCCACACCGTCGTGCTGATCACGCACGACCCGGATGTCGCGCACCACTGCGACCGCATCTTCACCATGCGCGACGGGCGCCTGTCCGAGGAGCCGCGCGCATGAACCCGATGGAAGTCCTGCGCACCGCGTTCCATGCGCTGCGCGGCAACTGGATGCGCAGCGCGCTCACCTCGCTCGGCGTGATCATCGGCATCGCGGCGGTGATCGTGATGGTGTCGGTGGGACAGGGCACGCAGGCGGAGATCGACAAGCTCGTCGCGGGCCTGGGGTCCAACCGCCTCGACATCAGCCCCGGTTCGGGTCGCGGCTTCGGCGGCGTGCGCATCGGCGGCGCCAGCATGTTCACGCTCAGCGAGGACGATGCGAACGCGATCCGCGGCGAAATCCCCGAAGTGCAATTCGTCGCGGGCAGCCTGCGCGGCAGCAGCCAGTTCGTGTACGCGGAGAACAACTGGTCGGGCAGCTGGCAGGGCGTGCAGCAGGACTGGTTCGACATCAACGGTTGGTCGATGGCCAGCGGCGACGGTTTCGACGCGCGCGCTTACACGGGCGCCGCGAAGGAAGTGATCCTCGGCGAGACCGTGCGGCGCGAGTTGTTCGGCGACGACGATCCGCTCGGGCAGACGATCCGCATCGGCCGCGTGCCGTTCACCGTGGTGGGCACGTTGCAGCCGAAGGGGCAGGGCGGGTTCGGCCAGAACCAGGACGACATCGTCGTGGTGCCGCTGGAAACCGCGCGTCGCCGCCTGATGGGCGCGATGGGCCTGCCGCCGGGTGCGGTGATGCAGATCGCGCTAGGCGTGGCGAATGCGAACGACCTCGACTACGTGCAGGGCGAAGTGGAAGCGTTGCTGCGCCAGCGGCACAAGCTCCAGCCCGGCGCCGACGACGACTTCTCCGTGCGCAACATCGCGCAGATCATCAGCACGCGCACCGCGACGACCAACCTGATGTCGAAGCTGCTCGGCGCGGTGGCGACGATCTGCCTGGTCATCGGCGGCATCGGGATCATGAACATCATGCTGGTGTCGGTGACCGAGCGCATCCGCGAAATCGGGCTGCGCATGGCGGTGGGCGCGGGGCCCAGCGACGTGCGCCGGCAGTTCCTCGCCGAGGCGATGCTGATCTCGATGGTCGGCGGCGTCATCGGCATCGTGATCGGCATCGCCGGTGCGTTGCTCGTCGGCAAGTTCAGCGAGCTTCCCGTGGAGGTGAACGCGAATGTCGTCGGACTCGCGGCGGCCTTCTCGATCGCGACGGGGTTGTTCTTCGGGTACTACCCGGCGCGCAAGGCGTCGTTGCTGGATCCGATCGAGGCGTTGCGGCAGCAGTAAAAACAAAAACAGGGGTCAGAGCACAAACAGGGGTCAGAGCACAATTTCGCGAATCGAAATTGTGCTCTGACCCCTGTTTTTGCCCCTGTTTTCGCCTGTTCCACCGGAGGCGTTATCCTCCGTCGAATGTCCGGAGGACCACGCCATGCGCCAAGCCCTGCTCGCCATCGCCATCTGCTGCGCGTTCGCAGCGCCGGCCGTGCACGCTGAAGAACCTGCGAAGCCGAAGACCGCACTCGTCCTGCATGGCGGCGCGGGGGTCATCGAGCGTGGGTCGATGACCGCGGCGGAAGAGAAGGAGGTGCGCGCGGCGTTGAACCAGGCGCTCGACGCGGGCAACGCGGTGCTGGCGAAGGGCGGCGCCGCGCTCGATGCCGTCGAGGCCACGATCCGCGTGCTCGAGGAGGATCCGCACTTCAATGCCGGCAAGGGCGCGGTGTTCAACGCCCAGGGCAAGCACGAACTCGATGCGTCGATCATGGAAGGCCACACGCAGCGTGCGGGCGCCGTCGCCGGCGTGACCACGGTGCGCAGCCCGATCAAGCTCGCGCGCGCGGTGATGGAGCGTTCGGCGCACGTGATGCTCGCCGGCGCGGGCGCGGAACAGTTCGCAGATACGCTGCCCGACATCGAACGCGTGCCGAACACCTGGTTCGACACCGAGCGCCGCCTCGAGCAATGGAAGGACGCGCAGGCGAAGAAGCAGGCCGGCGTCACCGCGCCCGGCAGTTACTTCGGCACCGTCGGCGTGGTCGCGCTCGATGCGCAGGGCCACATCGCGGCGGGCACGAGCACCGGCGGCATGACCGACAAGCGGTGGGGCCGCGTCGGCGATTCGCCGATCATCGGCGCGGGCACGTGGGCGGACGCGCGCTGCGGCGTGTCGGGCACGGGCTGGGGCGAATACTTCATCCGCGCCGCCGTCGCGCACGACATCTGCATGCGCGTGGCCTACAAGGGCGACACGCTCGCGCAGGCGGCGGGCGAGGTGATCGACACGATCGTGCCGAAGATGGGCGGCGACGGCGGCGTGGTCGCGCTCGATCGCGACGGCAACATCGCGATGCCGTTCAACACGTCCGGCATGTACCGCGCGTGGATCAAGCCCGACGGTTCGCGCGGCACCGCGATCTACGAAGACGAAACCGGCGCCGCCGCGAAGGACTGAGCGCGCGCCGCCGCACGCAACCACGTCGCGGCGAGCGCGAGCCATGCAAGCACGAGGAAGATCACGCCGCGCTGGGTGAGGCCGCGCGGCCATTCGCGCACCAGCGCATGCACCCACAGGCTCGCGAAGCACGCGAGCGCGAGCGCGAAGGCGACCGCGAAGCGATGCCGCCACGCCGGATCCATGCGCATGTGCCACGACTGCAGCAGCATGGCGAAGCTGACCGTGAGGAACGCGATCGGCGCGGCGACCATGTGCACGAACGCCTCGGTCGTCTTCGGTCCACCGGGCAACTGCGTGTCCGCGAACGCGGTGACCACGACCGCGAGCGACGCGGTGCCGAACAACCACGGCGCAAGATCGCTGCGCGCCCCCGGCCGCAACGCATGGCGGAACTGCAGGCCCACGAGCATCAATGCGACCGCGAGCGCGACGTACGCCGCCTTCAGCCAACCGGCGTATTCGCCCACGAGATAGAAACTCAGCGGCGCGAGCATCCACTGCAGATCGGGCCGCACGGCGTGCATCGCGACCGCGGCGACGAAGAACATGCCGACGCCCGCGAGCGACGTGTTGGCGACGAGCGTGGAATGCGGCGGCGGAAGCAGGCGAGACATGCGCGCCAGTGTCGCGGATGCGTCGCCATCGTCAATGGCCGCGCATGCACGCGGGAAGCGTCGTGCTTCCGTCAGGTCACTGTCGCTTGCGCGTTCTGCGCCTTCGCCCATTCCTTCATGCGCAACGTCAGGTCCTCGGGCGCGACATCCTCGATGTGCGTGCCCAGCGTCCACTGGTGGCCGAAGGGATCGGCCACGGTGCCCATGCGGTCTCCCCAGAACTGGTCGGCGACCTGCTTCACCACTTTCGCGCCGGCCTGCACCGCGCGTTCGAACGCCGCGTCGGCGTCGGGCCCGTAGATGACGAAGCTGCTGGTCGCGCCGCCGCGCCGGTTCGGGCCGAGCGCGCCCATGTCGGGCCATTCGTCGCAGAGCATCAGGTTGGTGTCGCCGATGCGGATTTCGGCGTGGCCCACGCGCTCGGTGCCGTCGGGGCGGGGGACCTCCAGGCGGAACAGCTCCTTCGCCCCGAAGGCGGCCGTGTAGAAATCGATGGCGCGGGCCGCGTCGTCGACGATCAGGTAGGCATTCACGGTGTGATAGCCCTCGGGAACGGGATTGACGGCCATGGCGGCGAACCTCCAGCAAAAAGCAGAGGCGCAACGTGCGCCGCGCGCCGTTATGCGCCGGTGACCGATCCGCGACGTTCGCCTCGGCAGGGGGGCACGTGGCAGAATCCGGGGTTCTTGCGGCCTGCCGCCACCCACCTCCCCATGGCTGACCATTTCGGACACTTGCCTCGCGCCCCGGGTCGGATCATGAAGGCCACGATCTGGTCGCTGCAGGGCCTGCGTGCGGCGTGGTTGCACGAGTCCTCGTTCCGGCTCGAGGTTTACCTGTTCGCGGTGCTCGGCCCGTTGGGCCTGTGGCTCGGACAGGATGGCGTGGAGCGTGCGTTGCTGGTCGGCTGCGGGTTGTTGGTGATGGGCGTGGAGCTGCTCAATTCGTCCATCGAGGCGGTGATCGAGCGCTACGGCCCGGAATTCCACGAACTGGCCGGCCGCGCGAAGGACATGGGCTCGGCGGCGGTGTTCGTCCTGATGCTCAACTTCCTGCTCGTGTGGGGCCTGATCCTGGGGCCGCGTTACCTGTAAGGCTGTTGGCGAAGCAAACGAGATAGAGGATCACGATGTTCGACTGGTTGGCCGACCCGCAGGCCTGGCTCACCTTGTTCACCCTGAGCGCGATCGAGATCGTGCTCGGTATCGACAATTTGGTGTTCATTTCCATCGCGGTCAGCAAGCTGCCGCACGACAAGCGCGAGAAGGCACGCAAGTTCGGCATCGCGGTCGCGTGCCTGACGCGCATCGCCCTGCTGCTGACGCTTGCCTGGCTCGCCGGGCTGACCAGCGACCTGTTCACGCTGCTCGGCCAGGGCATCTCGGTGCGCGACCTGGTGCTGATCCTCGGCGGCGTCTTCCTCGTGGTGAAGGGCGTGATGGAAATCCGCGACCTCGTCGCCGGCGAGGACGAGTCGGAGGACATCCACACCAAGCCGATGGCCTCGTTCGGCATGGTGATCGCGCAGATCGCGATCATCGACATCGTGTTCTCGCTCGACTCGGTCATCGCCGCGGTCGGCATGGCCAACCACACGACGATCATGGTCGGCGCGATCCTGCTCGCGGTCGCGGTGATGCTGCTCGCGGCCACGCCGCTCGGCCACTTCATCGAACGCAACCCGACGATCAAGATGCTGGCGCTGGCCTTCATCGTGCTGGTCGGCGCGTACCTGATCCTCGATGGCTTCGAGCTGCACATCCCGAAGGGCTACCTCTACGGTGCGATGGGCTTCTCCGCCATGGTCGAGTGCCTGAACCTCTGGGCCCGCCGCCGCGCCGCGCGGCGGTCGCTGGCGCCGTAGCGCCCAGGGCTTCCCCCGCGGGGGAAGGCGCCCGCCGGCGTCTTCATTGCGCGCTGTCGCGGCCGGTGCTGGAATGCGCCGCGACCCCCACCGCGGAGCTCCCCCCATGCGTTCGATGTCGTTCCTGCGCGTCGTGCTGCTGATGCTGGCCCTCGCGCTGCTCTCGGGCTGCGGCTACAACCAGATCCAGCAGAAGGACGAAGCGACCAAGGCCGCCTGGTCCGAAGTGCTGAACCAGTACAAGCGCCGCGCCGACCTCATCCCCAATCTCGTCAACACGGTGAAGGGCTACGCGGCGCAGGAAAAGGAAGTGCTGATCCGCGTGACCGAAGCGCGCGCGAAGGTCGGCCAGATGAACGTCAACGCCAGCGACGCCGCCTCGCTCGCGCAGTTCCAGCAAGCGCAGGGTGAGTTGTCGCAGGCGCTGTCGCGACTGCTCGTCGTGACCGAGAACTACCCGAACCTGAAGTCCGACCAATCCTTCCGCGATCTGCAGGCGCAGCTCGAAGGCACGGAGAATCGCATCACCGTCGCCCGCGGCCGCTTCATCGAGGCGGTGCAGGACTACAACACCTACATCCGCCAGTTCCCGCAGAACCTCACCGCGATGGCGTTCGGCCACCAGCAGAAGCCCAACTTCACGGTCGAGAACGAGCAGCAGATCCAGGAAGCGCCGGCAGTCGACTTCGGCGCGTCGCAGGCGCCGGCCGCGCCCGCGCCGGCCGCCGTGCCGCCGCCGGTCGCGTCGACCGCCGCGAATCCCGCGGTGGCGCCCGCGAACTGACGCGATGCGCAAGCTCGCGGGATTCGTGCTGGCGTGCATGCTCGCGTGCGCGCCGGCGTTCGCGCAGACGCTGGCGCCCATCCCGCCGCTCGACAAGCCGGTGATCGACACCACCGGCACGCTCGATCCGACGCAGGTCGCCGCGCTCGACACGCAGGCGCGCGCGCTGCAGAAGCGCAAGGGCGCGCAGTTGCAGATCCTGATGGTGCCGACGACGCAGCCGGAGACGATCGAGCAATACACCGTGCGCGCGTTCGAGCAGTACAAGCTCGGGCGCAAGGACATCGAAGACGGCGTGCTGATCGTGGTCGCGAAGAACGACCGCCGCGTGCGCATCGAACCGGGCTACGGCCTCGAAGGCGCGATCCCCGATGCGATCGCCAACCGCGTGATCCAGGAATACCTCGTGCCGAAATTCCGCGCCGGCGATTTCGGCGGCGGGTTGATCGATGCGACCGCGGCGCTGGTGAAACTGATCGACGGCGAAGCCCTGCCCGCGCCGATGGCGGACAACGCGCCCGCGCGTGGCCAAGGCGGCGGCGGTGGCTGGCTGTTCGCGTTGTTCGCGGCCTTCATCGTCGCGCAGGTGGCGCGCGGGATCTTCTCGTTCCTGCCGTCCGGGGTGCGCGCCCTGTTTGGCGGCGCGGCGTCGGGCGCCGTTGCCTGGCTCATCGGCGCGAGCCTGTTAGCCGCCGGCCTCGGCGCCGTGATCGGCCTCGTGATCGGCCTCGCGGGACTTGGTCCGCGCGGCCGCTTCGCACGCCACGGCGGCTGGGGCGGCATGCCCGGCGGGTGGGGCGGCGGTGGTGGCGGCTGGGGTGGCGGCGGCTTCGGTGGCGGCGGCTGGTCCGGCGGCGGCGGTTCGAGCGGGGGCGGCGGCGCCTCCGGCAGCTGGTGAGGCGGCGCATGCGCTTGTTCCGACATCTCTTCGCACGTTCCGCGGATGCCTGGCTTCCGGCCGAGGCGATGGAACGCATCACCGCCGCGATCGACGCGGGCGAGCTGCGGCATTCGGGCGAAATCTGCTTCGCGGTCGAGCCGGCGTTGCACTGGCGCCACGTGCTGCGCGGCACGCCGGTCCGCGAACGCGCCGAGCAGGCGTTCGCGAAGCTGCGCGTGTGGGACACCGAGGGCAATACCGGCGTGCTGCTGTACGTGCTGCTGGCCGACCATCGGCTGGAGATCGTCGCCGACCGCGGCCTGCGCGGCATCGACCCGGCGCAATGGCGCGCGGTGTGCGAAACCATCGAGGCCGGCCTGCGCGCCGACGATCCGGCCACCGCGATCGTCCACGGCATCGACGCGATCTCCGACCTGCTGGCCGGGCAAGCGCCGCGCATCGAAGGTCGCGAGGATCGCGACGAACTTTCGAACCGCCCGCGGATTCTCTGAGGCATGATCCCCTGAGGCACAATGCCTCGAAGCCGCGACGACGGAACCCCGCCTTGCACGACATGACGTACCTGCTCCAGATCGACCCCATCGCGTTGTCGATCGGCCCGCTCAAGATCCACTGGTACGGCCTGATGTACCTGCTCGGCTTCGGCGTCGCGTGGTGGCTCGGCCACCGTCGCGTGCAGGCCGGGCGGCTGCCCGGCGTCGACCAGCATGGATTCGGCGACCTGATGTTCTACGCGATGGTCGGCGTCGTCCTCGGCGGCCGCATCGGCTACATCCTCTTCTACGACCTGCCGACCTACATCGACCATCCGCTGCAGATGCTGAAGGTGTGGCAGGGCGGCATGAGTTTCCACGGCGGCCTGCTCGGCGTGGTCGCGGCGGTGTGGTGGTGGTCGCGTCGCCGCGGGCTGCACGTGATGGACACGTTGGAATTCGTCGCGCCGCTGGTGCCGCCGGGCCTGGGGTTCGGCCGCATCGGCAACTTCATCAACGGCGAACTGTGGGGCAAGCTCACGCGCGGCGATTGGGGCGTGGTGTTTCCCGCATCGCTGCCGGAACCGTTCCATTCGATGTCGTCGACCGCGCTGCGCGCGGAGTTCGAACGCGGCGCGCTGAACGCATTCGCGCGCCATCCTTCGCAGCTGTACCAGGCGCTGCTCGAAGGCCTCGTGTTGTTCCTCGTGCTGTGGCTGTATTCGCGCAAGCCGCGTCCGCGCTACGCGGTCGCCGGGTTGTTCACGCTGCTCTACGGCGTGTTCCGCTTCATCGTGGAATTCGTGCGCGTGCCCGACCAGCAACTCGACTACCTCGCATTCGGCTGGGTGACGATGGGACAAGTGCTGAGCCTGCCGCTGATCGTGCTCGGCCTCGTGTGGTTGTGGATGTCGCGCCGCGCGCCGACGCTGCAACCGCGCACCGCCTGACAACGTCGTTCGACCGGAGACCGCCATGCGCCAGTACCTCGACCTCATGCGGGAGATCCTCGAACACGGCACGCCGAAGGGCGATCGCACGGGCACCGGCACGCTGAGCGTGTTCGGTCGCATGATGCGGTTCGACCTGCGCGAAGGCTTTCCGCTCGTCACGACGAAGAAGCTGCACCTGAAGTCGGTGATCCACGAGTTGCTGTGGTTCCTCGACGGCGACACCAACGTCGGATACCTGCAGGACAACGGCGTCAGCATCTGGGACGAGTGGGCGACCGAGGACGGCAGCCTCGGCCCGTTGTACGGCGCGCAGTGGCGCAGCTGGCCCACGCGCGACGGCGGTTCGATCGACCAGATCGCCGCGCTGATCGAAGGCCTGAAGAAGAAACCGAATTCGCGCCGCCACATCGTCAGCGCGTGGAATGTCGAGTACTTGCCCGACGAATCGCTTCGCCCGCAGGACAACGTCCGCAACGGCCGCATGGCGCTCGCGGCGTGCCACACGCTGTTCCAGTTCTACGTCGCCGAAGGCCGCCTGTCGTGCATGCTGATGGCGCGCAGCCAGGATTTCCTGCTCGGTACGCCGTTCAACATCGCGAGCTATGCGCTGCTCGTGCACATGATCGCGCAGCAGTGCGACCTCGACGTCGGCGAATTCGTCTGGGTGGGCGGCGACGTGCACCTGTACAACAACCATCTCGAACAGGCGCGCCTGCAACTCTCGCGCGAACCGCGCCCGCTGCCGAAGCTGGTGATCCACCGCAAGCCGGCGTCGATCTTCGACTATCGCTTCGAGGACTTCGAGATCCGCGATTACGCCCCGCACGCCGCGATCAAGGCGCCAATCGCAGTCTGAGCGCGCGAAGGCGCACCCGGCGGATCGCGCCATCGATCGCTGCGAAGCGGCCATTGCCCCAAAGGGCCCCTATGTCCGTCCTTGGGGCGGGCGTATGCTCGCGCCGCTGGCGAATTCGAGCCCTTACTGCATGCGCATCCTGGTTGCCGACGACCATCCGATCATCTGCGTCGCGCTCGGCGAAATGTTGCGCGCGGCGTTTCCCGACACGCTCGAAGGCGTGGCGACCGTCGAGGACAGCGACACGCTGCTCGCGACGCTCGCCGACGCACCGTGCGACCTGCTGGTGCTCGACCTGTTCATGCCAGGCGCGCTCGGCAGCATTCCGCTGCTCGAACGCGTCGTCGCGTTGCGTCCCGGCTTGCCGATCGTCGCTTACACCGGCGCGAACCAGCCGATGCTCGCGCAACAGGCGCTGTCGGCCGGTGCGCGTGCGTTCGTGTCGAAGGCGAGCGGCCCGGAATCGGCGATGGATGCCGTGCGCGCCGTCCTCGCCGGACAGGTCTATGTCGATCCGCGCATCGACCTCGAAGCCGCGCGCCATCATCCGTGGCACACGCTCACGCCGGGCGAGCGCGGCGTGATCGTGGCGCTTGCGAGCGGCCAGCACCTGCACGGCATCGCGATCGACAGCGACCGCAGTTACAAGACGGTCACCGCGCACAAGTACAACGCGCTGCGCAAGCTGAAGCTCAACTCGAAGACCGACCTCAAGCACTACCTCTCGCAGATCGGACTCGGCTACCTGCTCGGTTCCCACTGAGCGCCGCCGCCGACGCGCGCGTCGGCAGCGTCGAGTTGCGCCTGCACCAGGTCGATCGCGCCGGCAAGCGCGGCCGCGCTCCAGTCCTCGCAGCCGGCCTCGCCGCGTGCGCACGCGGCCGCAAGATCGGTTTCCCCGATCATCAATGCCGCGCCCTTGATGCGATGGAAGATGTCGCGCAGTTGCACCGTGCGTCCATCGCGCGCGCACTCGCGCGCCTGGCGCAGGTCCTCGCGCGACGTCGCGACGAACAGGTCCCACTGCGCGGTGTCGCGCACGCGCGCCACGCTGGCGTTCGCGGGCAACGCTTCGCGCAACGCGCGCACCAGCGCGGGGAGCGACATCGGCATCGGAAGGCATGCACGCATGCCGCAATACGCGGCGAGCGCCGCGTCGAGCGTCGGATCCTCCGCGTACCCGATGATGGGACACGCATCCTCTCCACGCGCCCACGCAAGCTCGCGAATACGCGTCGCGAGCGCGAATCCGCTCATGCCGGGCATCCGGCATTCGACCAGCACGAGATCGAAGCGTCCCGATTCGATCAGCGCGAGCGCGTCCTCGCCATCGTCCGCGGTGATTGCCGCATGGCCGAGCGTGGCGAGTTGTTCGGCGATGACGAGGCGATTCAACGGATGCGTGTCGACGAGGAGGATGCGATGCGGCATGCGTGTTCCGATGCAGGGCAGGAGCGCAGCATCGTGGCCGATCCAAGTCCATGCAAGGCAACGAATGGATGCAACAGGGAAAACATCAGGGAAATCGGGGAAGTTTCCCAATAGCTGTTTCCACCTAATCGCGCGTAGTTTGGAACCGTCGTCACTACTGGGACGAACAAGCAGGGAGACGGCAATGAACTGGTTAACCGACAACGCGAAAGGTGGCTTTGCGATGGACGCGACTCGTGCTGTGGTCCACGTGGTGGATGAAGATGCGGAGGTCCGCGAGTCGTTGCGCGCGATGCTCGAGCCGAATGGCTACGACGTGCGCTGCCACGGCTCCGCCGAGGACTTCCTGATGCAATGGCCGATGGGCGGCCCCGGCTGCGTGCTGCTCGACGTGGGCATGCCGGGACCGTCGGGCCTCGATCTGCAACTCGCGCTCGCGCATCGGCCGGATGCGTTGCCCGTCGTGTTCCTCAGCGGCGGCGGCGAAATTCCGTTGAGCGTGCTGGCGATCCGGCGCAGCGCCGCCGATTTCCTGCCGAAGCAGGTGCAGCGCGAACGCCTGCTCGCATCGGTGGGCAATGCGGTCGCCCGCAGCCAGGCGCAACAGGCGCTCGACGATCGGCGCCGCCAGATCCGCGCGCGCTTCAACACGCTCACCACGCGCGAGCGCGCCGTGTTCGAGCAAGTGACGGCGGGCCGCCTCAACAAGCAGATCGCCTCCGTGCTCTGCACGTGCGAGCGCACCGTCAAGGCGCATCGCGCGAACGTGATGCACAAGTTGCAGGCGCACTCGGTCGCCGAGCTCGTGCGCATCGCGATCCACCTGGAAGCGGAAGCCGAAGCCGCCGCCTGAGCAACAACGTTGGCCTGATGGGCAATTTCCCCGCGTCGTTGCGGCGGAATGCGCCCGGTGTCGATTGTCCTGCACGGTCCCCCGCTGGCAGTCTGGCGATGCGCGTCCACGCGCGCACCCAGCCCCGCTGCCATGGACGTAGCGCATGCATCGACTTGTCGTCGCCGACGACCATCCCATCGTTTTCCACGCGATCCGCGATGCGTTGCCGCGCGTCGGTTTCCGCATCGTCGCCGAATGCATGGAGGCATCGGCGGCGCTGGCGGCCATCCGTGCCTACGCGCCGGACACGCTGATCCTCGATCTGCATCTGCCTGGCGGCGGCCTGACCTTGCTGCAACGATTGCGCGCTGCGGGTTCGCGGGTGCGCGTGCTGGTCCTGTCGGGCGACGACGAGCGTGTCGGCGGGCTGCGCGCACTTCGCGCCGGCGCGGACGGTTACCTGCCGAAGACCGCTTCGCCTGCGGACCTGACCCATGCGATCGAACTCGTGGCGCGCGGCAAGCGCTGCTTCCGTCCGCTGGTCACCGAGGGCGTCGCGAGTGCGGACAGCAACGACGATGCGCTGCTCGGAAGCCTGAGCGATCGCGAGTTCAGCGTGCTCAAGGGCCTGGCCGAAGGTCGCAGCAACGGCGAGATCGCACTCGACCTCGCGCTCACGCCGAAGAGCGTCAGCGCCTGCCGCAACAAGCTGATGCGCAAGCTTTCGCTGCCCAACCTGCCGGCGCTGATCCTGTTCGCGCGGGTGAACCACGTTACGGTGGACTGAGCGCCGCCTCGCCGAGCAACTCCGCCAGCGCGTGCGCAAGCTCGTCCACCTGGAACGGCTTGGGCAAGTACGCGTCCATGCCGGACGCCAGGCAACGCTCGCGTTCGCCCTGCAGCGCATTCGCGGTAAGTGCGAGGACAGGCAGGCGCGCAAGATCCGCCGCGCGCTCGTGGGCGCGCAGGCGCTCGACGAGGCCATGGCCGTCGAGCCGCGGCATGTGGCAGTCGGTGACGAGCGCGGCGTAACGCGCGCGTTGTGCGTCGTCGCGCAGCCGTGACCAAGCTTCCTCGCCGTCTTCCGCGAAATCGCACGACCATCCGAGCTTCGCCAATTGCGCGCCGATCACTTCGCGGTTGATCGGATGATCCTCCGCGAGCAGCGCGCGCAATCCGCGCGGCGGGACGCGGCGCGCAGGCTGCGATACGCCGCGGGGGATCGTCGCGGCCTCGAGCGGCAACGCGACCGTGAAGCGACTGCCCACGCCAGGCGTGCTCTCGCACGCGACGTCGCCGCCCATCAGTTCGGCCAGCCGCTTCACGATGCTCAGGCCGAGCCCGGTCCCGCCGAACCTGCGCGTCGTCGCGGCGTCGGCCTGCTCGAACGGCCGGAACAAGTGGGCCAGCGCATCGGGCGCGATGCCGATGCCGGTATCGCGCACGCACAGGCGGAGCGTCCCGCCGTCCGCGCGGGCCTCGACGTCGACGCATCCATTGCGGGTGAACTTGACCGCGTTGCCCGCGAGGTTCAGCAGGATCTGCCGCAGCCGCACCGCGTCGCCGACGATCGCCTCGGGCAACGCGGCGTCCACGTGCACGCCAATGCGCACGTCGCACGCCGCGGCCTGCGGCGCCAGCGACGCGCACACGTCCTCGATCAGCGCGCGCAGCACGACCGGCGTGCGTTCGAGGTCCAGCTTGCCCGCTTCGATCTTCGAGAAGTCGAGGATGTCGTTGAGGATCGTGAGCAACGCGACCGACGACGTGCGGCAACGCGCGAGCAAGCGTCGCTGCTCCTCGCCGAGCGCCGTGTCCCCGAGCAGGTCGATCATGCCCAGCACGCCGTTCATCGGCGTGCGGATCTCGTGGCTCATCATCGCGAGGAAGCGGCTCTTCGCCTCCGCGGCCTGTTGCGCCGCGTGCAGCGCGTCCGCGAGCCGCTGCTGGAGCAGGCGCTCCTCGGTCATGTCGATGGCGATGCCGACGATCCCGATCGCGCGACCGCGCGCGTCGAACACCGGTTGCTTGCGCGCGCGCACCTCGCGCACCTCGCCGCCGAAACGCATGCGCTCGTCGTAGCTGCGCGCCTCGCCGTTTGCGAGCAGGTCGCGATCCTGCGCGACGAAACGATCGTGCAACTGCGCGCCGAACAACTCGCGATCGCTGCGCCCGACCACGTCGTCGATGCCGATCTCGAAGGTCTCCGCGAAGGTGCGATTGACGCGCCGGTAACGCAGCGCGGTGTCCTTGAAGAACAGGATGTCGGGCACGGCGTCGAGGATCGATTGGAGCGTGCGTTCGTTCGCGTCGTGGCGACGCCGGCGGCGCAGGTCGGCGAGCGAGAGCACGGCCAGGCACGCCATGCCGACCATCGTGAAGGTGCGTTCGTGCCAGTGGTGCGAAACGAACCACAACACGACCGCCATCGCGCAGATCAGCATCGGTGTCAGCACGCCGGCATCGAACTGCCGGCGCAATCGGTGTCGCAGGGTCGGCATGCCGGCGAGCATAGGCGTGCACGCGACGGCGTTGCAGCGGAAAAAGTGCACTCGCGAAACCTCGCGCAGCCACGCGGCAGGATTCCGTCGGGCGTTGCCCCAAGGGCCACTGTCCGTCGCTTCCTGCGTTGGGAAGAATCAGGGCCCAACGACAGAGGAACCGCCATGACGCCGACGCGCCGCCGATTCGTTGCACTGCTGCTTGCCGCCGCTCCCTTCGCCGCGAACGCCGCGCCGAGCGACGGCACCTGGGATTGGATGGTCGCGCCGTACGTCTGGGCCGCCAGCGTCGGCACCGACATCCGCACCTCGACGCCGCCGTCGGATGCCAGCAACGACCTGAACTTCGACGACGTGCTCGAGAAACTCGACGGCGTCGCCGAAGTGCATGCCGAAGGGCAGGGCGACGCGTTCGGCGTGTTCTTCGACGCGACCTACTTCGGGCTCGCGGACGAAGACGACCATCGCTTCCTGCGCACCGAGTCGGACCTCGACCTGCGGTTGTTCGAACTCGCCGCGGTGTGGAGTCCAGGCACCGAGCGCTTCACCGGACTGGAAACCTTCGCGGGCGTGCGCGTGATCGATGTCGACACGACGATCCAGTTCATTCCGCACAACCCGGTGTTCACCGGCGGCTCGCGCCACATCGGCGAGACGTTCTACGACGCGATGATCGGCGCGCGCTACACGTGGAAGCTCTCGGACCGCTGGTCGCTCACGCTGCGCGGCGACGGCTCGTGGGGCGACACCGACGGCACCTGGAACGCGAGCCTCGTCGGCCAGTACCGCATGACGCGCGGTGCGTGGGTGTTCGGTTACCGCTACTTCGACGTCGATCTCGAGGATGCCGGCAACACGCTGAGCGTCAGCCTCGATGGCCCCGTGATCGGCTACGCCTTCCACTTCTGAGTCGACACAGCCCATGCGCACGACGCTCTTCATTGCCGTGATCCTCGCGCTCGCCAGCGCTCCGCTTGCCGCGCAGAAGCCCGCGGCCTATCCCGCCAAGGACCAGTCCGCCGAACAGAAGGCGCAGGACGACGCCGCGTGCGCGGCCTGGGCGAAGCAGGACACCGGGATCGATCCGGCGGCGGTCGCCGCGACCCCGGCGCCCGCGACGGGCCCGCAGGGCGAACGCCTCGCGGGCGCCGCGCGCGGGGCCGCCGCCGGTGCGATCGTGGGCGAGATCGCCAACGACGACGCCTCCGACGGTGCGAAGGTCGGCGCGGCCGCGGGTGTCCTCGCCGGCGGTCATCGCGCGCGCCGCAACCAGGCCGCGCGTGCGCAGCAGGCGCAACAGGCGCAATCCGCTTCGGTCGGCACGTATTGGAACGCGTGGGGCGCGTGCATGGCGGGCAAGGGCTACAGCGTCCAGTAACCGATCGCCGGTCCAGTAGAAGTACCGACGACAAATCGCAGCATCGGGGGGATACCATCGGGCCACACCAGCGCCCGACGGCGAAGGGAGGCCGCATGCGCACCTTGCGCGCACGATGCATCGCCGCACTGGCGATTTCCCTGGCTTGCGCGCATGCGTTCGCGCAAGCGCCCGCTCCGCAAACCGAGACGACCTCCGCGGCACCCGCGCAACCTTCGTGCGGCGTGCGCGAGCCCGGCGACACGCGCCCGCGCATCGGCCTCGCGCTCGGCGGCGGCGGCGCGCGCGGCGTCGCGCACATCAGCGTGCTGCGCGAACTCGAAGCCCTGCACGTGCCGATCGACTGCATCGCGGGCACGTCGATGGGCGCGCTCGCCGGCGGCCTGTACGCATCGGGCCGTTCGGTCGACGACATGGATCACCTGATCCGCACCACCGACTGGAAGCGCCTGTTCGACGACACGCTCGAACGCCAGGAACGCTCGTACCGCCGCAAGCACGATGACCGCGACGGCCTCGCCACCGTCGGTGTCGGCCTCAATGGGGGTCGCGTCCGCGTCAGCCCGGGCCTGTTGCAGGGCGAGCGCATCCTCTCGATGTTCGAGCACGAGACGCTCGGCGTGAGCGAGATCGACGACTTCGACAAGTTGCCGATCCCGTATCGCGCCGTCGGCACCGACCTCAACACCGGCGAAGCGGTGGTGATCGCTTCCGGCAGCCTGCCGATGGCGATGCGCGCGAGCATGTCGTTGCCCGGCATCTTCCAGCCCGTGGAAATCGACGGACATGTGCTGATCGATGGCGGCGTCGCCAACCAGGTGCCGATCGACGTCGTGCGCGCGATGGGTGCGGACGTCGTGATCGCGGTCGACGTGGGCACGCCGCTGGAAACGCTGGACCGCAATGCGAGCCTGCTGCAGGTCATCTCGCAGATGAGCGGCATGCTCACCGTCGGCAACACGAAGCGCATGCTCGCCACGATCCAGGGCGACGATGTGCTGATCGTGCCGAAGCTCGGCGTCGACGTGAAGACCAGCGACTTCGACAAGGCCGAACGCGCATTGGAAATCGGCGACGAAGCCGCGGCCGCCGCGCGCCCGCAACTCGCGCGCCTGTCGGTGTCGCCCGACGCGTACCTGGCGTGGAAGCAGCACCGCCCGCTTCCGGCGACGGAAGCGCCGATGATCGCGTTCGTGCAGCTCGACAACGAAACGCCGTACTCCGACGAGTTCCTGCTCTCGCAGCTCGACATCCCGGTGGGCGAGCGGCTCGACACGCAGGCGATGGAAGAAAAGCTGATCCGCGTGTACAGCTACGGGACGTTGGCCAGCATCACCTACGACATCGTGCGCGACGGCGAGCAGACCGGCCTGAAGGTGCACGCACGCGAAAAGCCGCAGGGCCCGAACTACTTCCAGCTCGGCTTCACGTTGAGCAGCGACTTCCAGGGGACGTTCGAAACCTCGTTGCGCGCCGCCATCCTCGTCACGCCCGTGTCGGACAACGGCGCGGAAGCGCGCGTCACCGCGACCGTCGGCACCGAGCCGTCGCTGATGGGCGAGTACTACCATCCCTTCGGCGCGACCAACCGCTGGATGACGTACACGCGCGTGGGTTACTTCAATCCGAACTACCACATCTTCAACGACGCGGGCGACGACATCGCCGAGTACGACGTGCGCTCGGTCGTCGGCGACTTCCAGTTCGGCCGCGAGTTCGGCAACTACGGCGCGGCGGGCATCGGTTACCAGCGTGCGACCGGCCGCGCGGAAGTGGAAACGGGCGACCCTGCGTTGCCGAGTTTCGACTTCGACACCGGGCGTGCGTATGCCTTCGTGTCGCTCGATCGCGCGGACAGCCTGTACTTCCCGCGCGACGGTTACTGGGGCAATCTCTCCTACACCGCGGCGCGCAAGTCCATCGGCAGCGACACCGACTACGACACCGTCGACTTCGACTTCGTCGGCGCCACGCCCTTCGGGCACAACGCCGTCCAGTACGGCGCGAGTTACCACGCGACCATCGACGGCGTGCTGCCGGTGCAGGATCGCTATCGCCTGGGCGGCCGCGGCAAGCTCGCCGGTTTCCGCATCAACGAGCTGACCGGGCAGAACTACGCGCTCGTCTTCGCGGGCTACACGTACCAGCTCGCCGAAGTGCTGGGCCGCTCCGCGCTCGTCGGCGGCACGATCGAATACGGCAACGCCTGGGAGCTGCGCAGGAACATGGCGTGGGACGACGGCATCCTCAACGCGAGCCTCTACCTCGGCTTCGACTCGTGGATCGGGCCGATGCTGTTCGGTTACGGCTGGCGCGAGGGCGGGGACGGCGTGTTGTTCCTCGAAATCGGCCGTACGTTCTGAGCGCCGGCTTGCGATACTGCACGGCATGACGCTCTCGCTGATCGCCGCCATCGACCGCCATCGCGCCATCGGCAAGGGCAACGCGTTGCCCTGGCACCTGCCCGCCGACCTCAAGCGCTTCAAGGCGCTGACGCTTGGCAAACCGGTGTTGATGGGACGCAAGACCGCCGAGTCGCTCGGGCGCGCGCTGCCCGGCCGCCGCAATCTCGTGCTGACGCGCAGCGGACGCGTGCCGTTCGACGGCATGGAAGCGATCGCGTCGCTCGACGAGGCACTCGCCATCGCCGACGTCTGCGTCATCGGCGGCGGCGAGATCTTCGCGTTGACCCTGCCGCGCGCGACGCACCTGAACCTCACGCACGTCGACACGGTGGTCGACGGGGCGGATGCGTTCTTCCCGGAGTTCGATGCCAGCGCGTGGCGCGTGACATCGCGCGAACACCACGCGACCGACGAAAAGCACGCGCTGGCGTTCGACTTCGTCGATTACGTTCGCGCGTAAAACAGGGGTCAGAGCACCATTTCCGCGGAAATGGTGCTCTGACCCCTGTTTTACGGCGGACGCGGACTCGGCGGCTGCACCGGCACATCGCGCCCCGCGACCTGCACGACGCGCAGTTCGTCGGTGTCCAGTTGCAATGCGGTGAGCTTGCCGCCCCACACCGCGCCCGTGTCGATCGCATGCACGCCGTGGCCGATGAACAGGCCGAGCGTCGACCAGTGTCCGCACACGATTTTCAGGTCGCGCTGCGCGCGGCCCGGCACGGCGTACCACGGGTACAGGCCCGGCTGCTGCGAGCCCGGCGAGCCTTTCTCTTCGAACGCGATGCGCCCGCGCGGCGAGCAGTACCGCAGGCGCGTGAACACGTTGATGATCGCGCGGTCGCGTTCGATGCCGGTGAGGCGCGGCGACCACGCGGGGCGGTCGCCGTACATGTTCTTGAGCAGCTTGCGGTAATCGTCGCTGCGCAGCTTCGCTTCGACTTCGGCCGCGTGTTTCTGCGCGAGTTGCGTCGTCCACTTCGGCGCGAGGCCCGCGTGGACCATCATCCAGCCGAGCTCGCGGTCGGCGTGCAGCAGCGGTTGCGTGCGCAGCCAGTCGAGCAGCGTGCGCGCGTCGTCGGCGAACAGCACGCGTTGCAGGTCGGGGTTCACCTTGCGCTGTTCTTCCGGCCGGCGTTCGCCGATCGCGAGCAGCGAGAGGTCATGGTTGCCGAGCACCACCACGCTCTGCGCGCGCAGCGAATGCACCAGGCGCAGCGTCTCCAGCGATTGCCCGCCGCGATTCACCAGGTCGCCGCAGAACCACAGGCGATCGCGCGCCTGGTCGAACTTGATGCGTTCGAGCAGTCGCTGCAGCGGGTCGTAACACCCTTGGAGGTCGCCGATGGCCCAGGTCGTCATGCGCGTCGCTTCCTTGCGCCGGCGTCAGTGCAGCGTACGCGGCGTGGTGAGCGTGAACGCGGGAATCGGCGCGGCGAAGCGCGTGCCGTCGTCGGCGAGCATGTCGTAGCTGCCGCGCATCGTGCCCAGGCTGGTTTCGAGAATGGCGCCCGAGGTGTACTCGAAATCCTCGCCGGGCCGCAGCCAGGGTTGTTCGCCGACGACGCCTTCGCCCGTCACTTCCTCGACCTTGCCGTTCGCATCCGTGATCACCCAGTGGCGATGGAGCAGGCGCGCGGGCACCTTGCCGCGATTGCGGATGTGGATGGTGTAGGCGAAGACGAAGCGGCCTTCGTCGGGTGCGGACTCCTCGTCGAGGAATCGGGTGGCGACATCGATGTCGAACGCGTAATCGGCCGTGCTGTTCATGCCGACAGTGTAGCCGGAGCGCCCCTGAATGCTAGGCGTGAGGCAGGTTTGCCAGGCGCACGAAGCCACCCACGTCGATCTGTTCGGCGCGTGCGTCGGGCCGCAGTCCCGCGGCTTCGATGAGCGCGGTGTCGGCCACGCCGTTCAGCGCGTTGCGCAGCGTCTTGCGGCGCTGGCCGAACGCGGCGCGCACGACATTGGCGAAGCGCTTGCCGTCCTTCACGCCGATCTCGTCCGGCGCGCGCGGCACCATGCGTACGACCGCCGAGTCGACCTTCGGCGGCGGCCGGAACGCACCAGGCGGCACCTTGAACAGCGGCGTCACGCGGCAATAGGCCTGCAGCATCACGCTCAGGCGGCCGTACACCTTGCTGCCGGGTTCGGCGGCCATGCGATCGACGACTTCCTTCTGCAGCATGAAATGCATGTCGCGGATCGCGGCTGCGTGGTCGAGCGCGTGGAAGAGGATCGGCGAGGAAAGGTTGTAGGGCAGGTTGCCGACGAGGCGGATCTTGCCGTCGTCCGACGGCATGCCGGCAGCGAGCGCCGTGAAATCCACTGCGAGCACGTCGCCGTGCACGATCGTCAGTTCGCCGTGCGCCTTCGCAGCTTCGGTGAGCGGTGCGATCAGGTCGCGGTCGAACTCGATGACCGTCAACTCACGATGGCGATCGAGCAGCGGGAAGGTGATCGCGCCCTGGCCCGGGCCGATCTCGACGAGGCGATCGCCCGGCTTCGGATCCACCGCGCGCACGATCTTGTCGATGATCCCGCGCTCGTGCAGGAAGTGCTGGCCGAGGTGCTTCTTCGCCTCGCGCTGGAAGCGTGGTGCATCGCTGGTCATGCCGTCACCCGCATGCGCGACAGCCGCGCGCAGGTGTCGACGGCCGCGAACAGGCTCGACGGATCGGCGATGCCGCGACCGGCGAGGTCGAGCGCGGTGCCGTGGTCGACCGCGACGCGCGGATACGGCAGGCCGAGGGTGAGGTTCACCGCGTCTTCGAAGCCGCTGAACTTGAGCACGGGCAATCCCTGGTCGTGGTACATCGCGAGCACCGCATCGACGTCGCGCAGCTTCGCCGGCAGGAACGCGGTGTCGGCGGGCAACGGGCCGGTGAGCGCCATGCCTTCGTCGCGCAGCGCGTCGACGACCGGCGCGATCGTCTCGATTTCCTCGCGGCCGAGGTGCCCACCTTCGCCTGCATGCGGATTGAGGCCAAGCACCGCGATGCGCGGATGCTGGAGGCCGAAGTCGCGGCGCATCGCGCGATGCAGGATGCGCAGCGTGCGTTCGAGCGATTCCTGCGTGATCGCGTGGGCGACGTCGCGCAGCGGCAGGTGCGTGGTGGCGAGCGCGACGCGAACGGTGGCGTTCGCCAGCATCATCACCACGTCGCAACCGGCCTGTTGCGCGAGCAACTCGGTCGTGCCGCTGTAGGGAATGCCGCCGGCGTTGATGGTCGCCTTGTGGACCGGCCCGGTGACGAGACCGTCGAACGTGCCGTCGAGGCAATGCTGCGCGGCGGTGTGCAGCGCTTCGATCACCGCGCGCGCGTTGCGCGGATCGGCCTGCCCGAACGTCACGGGCGCGTCGTTGGCGATCGGATGCACGACGATGTCGCCGGGACGTTCGACGCTCGCGCCCGGCGCAAGCACGCGCAACGGCAAGGCGAGTGCGTCGGCGGCCGCGCGCAGCGCGGCCGGGTCGGCGAAGACAGCGAGGGTGCAATCGCTGCGTGGCGCCTGTGCGAGGCGCACGCAGAGTTCTGGGCCGATGCCGGCCGGTTCGCCCGGCACCAGCGCCAGCCGCGGAATCACGTCAGCCGCCGTTGGCGGGCGGCGTCGCCGGCAGCGGATCGGCTGGCGCGGCAGTCGGATCGACGATGGTGTCGTCCGGCGCGGCCTGCTCGCCGGCGACCGGCGTGAGGCGCACTTCGACGAACGCTTCGCCGCGCATCTCGCGCAGGAAGCGCGCGTACTCGTCTTCGAGCTTGCGGCGGCCGATCGCTTCGCGCATCTGCGTACGACGGCTCTGGTCCGCCGCGCCCTCGCGCATGCCGACGCGCTGCACGATGTGGTAACCGGCGTCGGTGCGGAACGGCTTGGACACGCCGCCGTCGGCGAGCGTGGCGATCTGCGAACCGAAGGTCGTGCCGTAACGGTCGGAGGCGAACCAGCCGAGGTCGCCGCCCTGCGCCTTGGTGACCTCGTCTTCCGACTCGGCCTTGGCGAGCGTCTCGAAATCGGCGCCGCCGGCCAGGCGCGCGGCGAGCGTGTCGATGCGCTGGCGTGCGACGTTGTCCGGATGCTTGTCGTCGACGCGCGCGAGGATGTGGCGCGCGTGGAATTCGATCACGCGCGGCGCATCGCCGGTCGCGTCCTTCGATTCGATCAGCTTCACGAGCTGGAAGCCGCTCGGGCCGCGCACCGGGCCCATGACCTGGCCGGGTTCCATCTGGCGAATCATGTTGGCGAAGGTCGGCGGGATCTCGTCGAGGCCGCGGAAGCCGAGGTCGCCGCCTTCGAGCGCGTTCTGCGCCTCGGAGTAGCGCACCGCGGCGGCGCTGAAGTCCATCTCGCCCTTGTCGATCATCGCCTTGATGCCCTCGATCTTCTGCTGGGCGGTGGCGATCTGTTCCGGCGTGGCGCCATCGGGCAGCGCGACCAGCAGGTTGGCGAGGTGGTACTGCGTGTTGTTGGCCTCCGAGGCGACCGCGGCGTCGACTTCCGCTTCGCTGACCGAGATGCGGCCCTGCGCGAAGCTCTGGCGCAGTTGCTGGATCAGGATTTCCTCGCGGATCGAACGGCGGAACTCTTCCCACGTCTGCGTCTGCGTGACCTGGGCGCGCAGCTGGTCGACCGACAGGTTGTTGCCCTGTGCGATGCGCGAGATGGCGTTGTCGATATCCTGCTCGGTGAGGCGGATGCCGTTGGATTCGGCGCGCGCGACCTGCAGGCGATTGAGGACCAGGCGCTCCAGCACCTGGCGCTCGAGCACGTCGTCGGGCGGCAACTGGTTCGCCTTGTCGGCGTACTGTTGCTTGATATTGGCGATCGCGTTGTCGAGCTCGCTGCGCAGCACGATGTCTTCATCGACGACTGCGACGGGGCGGTCGATCGGCACAAGTGCCTGCGCATGCGCGAGGGTCGCGGCGAGCGAGAGGGCGATGGCCAGGGTGCCGGCGAAACGGCGGCCGGCGGAAACGAAGCGATGGGTCATGGAGTGGGATCCGGGTCCTCAGGGGGCTGGCCCGTGGCCGTTTCCGGCGGCACCAGGTAGAGATCGCCGCGATTGTAGCCAAGGATGGCCCTGCGCAGCGTCTTCCGGGTGTCCTGGCCGGCCGACCCGAGGCCTTTCAGTTCGATCTCCAGCATGAAGCCGCGGCTGAGATCACCCTCGCGATTCTGCACGTATCGCCGGCCGACAAGCCGAACGGCGATGCAACAGCTGTCCCACTGCACGCCGAGGATCTGCTCCAGCGGCTTGGAATCGAGGATCGAGTAGTAGTGGCGGCCGACCACCGACCAGGTCGGGTTGATCGGGTACAGGAACGAGAAGTCGGCCTGCTCGGAGACGTCGCGGCGGAACCGGTAGGACAGGTTCACGATGCCGTCGTCGGGCAGCAGGTAACGGCCGCGGACGCTGACCAGGTCCTTCTCGCGCTCGGTCGGGTTCCACTGGTAGGAAGCGCCGAAGTTCCAGCGGTCGGTCGGCGCCCAGGTCGCATCGGCCACCCATGCCGATCGCCCCTGTTCGATCGGGGGCTTGCCCGGCAGCGTGACCAGCGAATCGTCGAAGTAGCGGATCTGGCCGATGCTCGCCGACAGGCGCTCCTTGCCGTCGCGCTCGCGCAACAGGCGCGAGGTGAGGGCGAGGGTGAGCTGGTTCGCGTCCGCCTGGCGATCGGCGCCGGAGAAGCGGTTGTCGCGGAACATCTGGCCCCAGCTGAAGGTGAGCTCGCCGGTGTCGAACACGGGCTGGTCGGTCTGGTCGCGATACGGCACGTTCAAGTAGTACATGCGCGGTTCGAGCGTCTGCAGGTACGACTCTCCGTCCAGCGTCGTCGCGCGGTCGAAGAACAGGCCCATGTCGACGCTGGAGATCGGCACGCTCAGCGACGGCGAGCGCGCGGTGCGGGTGCTGCGCGCGAGGTCGGCATCGACCTGGTAGGCGTTGTAGCGCCACGCGAACGTCGGCTGCACGAACCAGAACGCGCCGCGCAGCGGCATCGTCACGTACGGCTTGACCACCAGGCGCGAGCCGCCGGCGCGGTCGAACGTGGTCGGTTGTCCCGGCAGGCGGATCGGCACCGCCGCGTCTTTCTCGAAACGCACCGCTTCGGCTTCGACGCCCGCCTCGAGCCACTTCAGCTCGCGCCAGTCCCACGTCGCCGACGCGCGCGGCAGGCGGTCGAAGGGCAGCGTGGTTTCGCTGAGGGTGTAGTCGGCGAGCTGGTACGTGTCCGCCGAGAGGCTCGCGGTCCAGGAACGTCCGCGGCCGTAGAGCCCGGCGACGCTGTGCGCCGAATACACCGCGATGCCCTGGATCGAGCTGTTGAAGTCTTCGAAGTAGCGCGGATCGCTGATGTGGATCAGGTTCGCGCGCGCCTGCCAGTGGCGCGACAGGTTCTGGTAACCGTTGAACGCGAAGTGCCCGCGCGCGCCGAAGCCGGGTTCGTCGTCGCGCAGGTCGTCGCTCGGCATGTAGGCGCCGGAAATCGTGCCCATGCCCTTGTCGATGACATAGCGGAACTCCGTGCCGAGCAGCGTGCCGCGGTCGGTCATGATCCGCGGGTACAGCGTCATGTCGTAGTTCGGCGCGAGGTTGAGGTAGATCGGCTGCTTGTAGTCGAAGCCGTTGCGGTCGGAGTTCGAGATCGACGGGAACAGCAGGCCGGTGCGGCGGCGCTCGTCGATCGGGAACATGAACCACGGCATGTACAGCACCGGCACCTTGCCGATGCGCAGCGTCGCGCCGTGCGCGGTGGCGAAGCCTTCGGCCGAATCCACGTCGATGCGCCTGGCGCGCAGTTCCCAGTGGCGGTCGCTGGGATCGCAGGTCGAATAGGTCGATCCGTGCAGCACGCCCTGCGCGCCGTGCAGTTCGATCATGTCCGACTCGCCGTTGCCGCGACGCGACACGAGCTGGTAGCGCAGGTCCTCGATCCGGTGCCGGTCCTCGGCCTGGTTGCCCTCGGCACGCTCCGCGGTCAGCCGCATCGTGCTGTCCTGGTAACGGATGTTGCCTTCGGCGATGTACTTCTGGAGCTCGCTGTCGTAGGTCAGCTTGTCGGCGCCGAGGAACTGGTCGCCGCGGCGCAGCGCGACGTTGCCGGAGAACTGCGGCGCGACGTCGGTGCCCGAGAGCATGTCGCCTTCGATGTCGGTCGGCGCCGCCGCGCGATCGCCCATGAAGATGCCCGACTGCTCGGGCACGTTCTCGAACATCGGCACCGCGTCGACGATCGGACACAGTTCGAATTCGACCGGCATGTCCTCCATGTCCTGCGCCCGCGCCTGCGCGGAGAGCGACAGCGCGATGCACAGGGCGAGGGGGGCGAGGCGGAAGGTGGATCGCACGCGGACATCCGGTCGTTGCACAAAGTCGGCGGGCAGGATGACGCATGGCTTCGCAAAGGCCAAGCGAATCCGCCCGCGAATGCCCCTGCGTACCTTGTACCAGGAGGCAGGGAAAGCCTCCCCACCGTTTCACTTCCCCTGAACACCCTGCATGCGCACTCCGTCCACACTGTGCCGTGTGGCAACCCTGCAATGAGAGGAGCCCGTATGACCAAGCCGTCCACGAGCACCCACCCCGCGGGCAAGAGCGACGCCGAATGGCGTGCGCACCTGACCCCCGAGCAATACGCGGTGTGCCGTTGCTCGGCGACCGAGCGCGCGTTCACCGGCAAGTACTGGGACCACAAGGACGACGGTGTCTACACGTGCGTGGCGTGCGGCACGCCGTTGTTCCTGTCGGAGGCCAAGTACGACTCGGGGAGTGGCTGGCCGAGCTACTTCGAACCGGTGTCGCCCAGCGCGGTGACCGAACACGCCGACGAGGGCCACGGCATGCGCCGCGTCGAAATCCGTTGCGCGAGCTGCGAGTCGCACCTGGGCCACGTGTTCCCGGACGGCCCGCCGCCGACCGGCCTGCGTTACTGCATCAATTCCGCGGCGCTCGACTTCCACCCCGTCGCCGAAGTCGGCGGGGGCTAGGCCGGCGCGGGCAGGCCCGCAAGCGCGGCGACGTGCGCGACGCTGCATTCGCGCAGCGCTTCCAGGTCGTATCCGCCTTCCAGCATCGACACGATCCGGCCGCCCGCGTGGCGGCCGGCGACCGCGATGAGTTCGTTCGTCACCCACGCGTAGTCGTCGGCCTGCAACTGCATCTGCGCGAGCGGGTCGCGCCAGTGCGCGTCGAAGCCCGCCGACACGAACACCAGTTGCGGGCGGAAATCGTCGAGCACGGGCAGCAGGCGATCGCGCCACGCGGCGCGGAAGCGATCGCTGCCCGCGCCGGGCGGGAGCGGCGCGTTGTACACGTTGCCGTCGCCGCGTTCGTCGAGCGCGCCGCTGTCGGGATACAGCTGCGACTGGTGCGAGCTCAGGAACAGCACGCGCGTGTCGTGTTCGAAGATCGCCTGCGTGCCGTTGCCGTGGTGCACGTCGAAATCGACGATGGCCACGCGCGCGAGCTTGCCGTGGTCGAGCGCATGCGCGGCGGCGACGGCGACGCTGTTGAACAGGCAGAAGCCCATCGCGACGTCGGCGGTCGCGTGGTGGCCGGGCGGGCGCACCGCGCAGAACGCGCGTTGCGTCTTGCCGTGCAGGACCGCATCGGTGGCCGCGACCGCGGCGCCCGCGGCGCGCAATGCCGCTTCGGCGGATGCGGGCGAAAGCACGGTGTCGGGATCGAGTTGCACGCGCACGGGCGAGCGCGTTTCGAGCACGGTCGCGAGCAACTCGGGCGTGTGCACGCGCAGCAGTTGTCCGCGCGACGCGCGCGGCGCCTCGAACCAGGCGAGCGAAGGGAATGCGGCGTGCAGCGCGTCGAGCACGGCGCGCAGGCGTTCGGGGCGTTCGGCGTGGCCGGGACCGGTGTCGTGCGCCAGGCACGCCGGGTGGGTCCACGCCTGCATCACTTGCGGCGCTCGTGCTTCCACAACACCTCGCCGTGGCCCGAATCGCGCGCCAGCACGCGGGCCAGCACGAACAGCAGGTCGGAAAGGCGGTTGAGATAGCGGATCGTTTCCGGGCGCACCGCGTCGTGGCGGGCGAGCGTGACGGTCTCGCGTTCCGCGCGTCGCACGATGGTGCGCGCGAGATGGCAACGCGCCGCGGCTTCGCCGCCGCCGGGGAGGATGAAGTCCTTCAGCGGCGGAAGCGGGGCGTTGAACGCATCGAGTTGGTTTTCGAGCGCTTCGACGTCGCTTTCGTGGATCGCCGCATGGCCGGGGATGCACAGCTCGCCGCCGAGGTCGAAGAGCTGGTGCTGGATCGTCGTCAGCAGCGAGGCGATCGCCTCGCCCTGCGGTCCGGGCAACGGCGCGGCGGCGAGCAGCACGCCGATCGCCGAGTTCGCTTCATCGACCGTGCCGTACGCGGCGACGCGCGCGGAATCCTTCGCCACGCGCGTGCCGTCGCCGAGGCCGGTCGTGCCGTCGTCGCCGGTCTTCGTGTAGATCTTGCTGAGGCGGTTGCCCATCGTGGGGCGCGTGCGTCAGACCGTCTGCGCGCGCAGCGCCGGCACATGGCGGCGCAGCAGCGCGAAGCCGCCGAACAGCAGCGCCGAATAGAACAGCGTGCCGAGCACCGTCCACTGGAAGAACGGGAGCGCCTGCACGTAGCAGGGGACCAGGCCGGTGGTGCAGGCCGGGTAGTTCGGCACCATCTGCGCGCTCAGCCACACGCCGAAGTTGCTCAGCAGGAAGAACAGCACGCTGCCCGCGAGCGAGTAGCCCAGCACGCGCGGCGCCGTCACCTTGCCGCGCAGGCCGAAGCCCATCAGCGACGTGAGCGCGATGCAGGCGTAGACGACCCAGAAGCTCGGCGTCGCGAAGTACTCGAAGTACGTGCCGCCCATGACCGCGCCGAGCACGAGGTCGGAGATGAACATGCCGGCCAGCGGCACGAGCACCGCCCAGGTGCGCGAGGCGAAATAGGCGCCGCCGAACAGCGCGATGGCTTCGACCGGCGAGAAATTCGGCGGATGCGGCAGCAGGCGCGTCAGCGCGGCGACCAGGATCAGGGCGGCGAGGGCGACCGGACCGGGCGCGAAGGAGGCGGAAACCTGGGAGGCGTTCTCGGAGGCGCGGTTCATTGCGATGACGGGCGATCGAACGGAGAGGCCGCTAGCATACTCCACCCGTCCCGCCGGTCCGGTCACACCCATGCCCATCCCCCGTTTCGATGTCGCGATCGTCGGCGGCGGCCTGGTCGGCGCGAGCCTCGCCATCGCGCTCGAACGCATCGGCCGCGACGTCGCGCTGGTCGAAGCCGCACCGCCCGGCGCGCTGCCGGCGGTGTTCGACGAACGCAACCTGAGCTTCGCCGAGGCGACCGTGCACGGCCTGCGCGCGCTCGGCGTGCTGCAGCACCTGCGCACGCCGTCGGGCGCGATCCGGCGCATCCACGTGAGCCGCAACGGCGACTTCGGCCGCGTGTTGCTCGATGCGAAGGACCATGGGCGCGAACAGTTCGGACAGGTCGTCGTCGCGCGCGACTTCGGACTCGCGCTCGAAGCGCGCCTCGACGCATGCACGCGCGTGACGCGATTCCGGCCGATGCGCTTCGAAGGCACGACGGTCGATGGCGATGCGCGCGTGCTCGTGTTGCGCGACGGTGAAGGCAACGAACAACGGATCGCCGCGCGCCTGCTGGTCGGCGCCGACGGCACGCGCAGCGGCGTGCGCGATGCACTGGGCATCGGTGCGGACGACCACGATTTCGGGCAGACGCTGTTCGTCGCGCGCGTGCGCACGGAGCGCGCGCCGGACGGCACGGCGTACGAGCGCTTCGGCCCGAACGGCCCCACCGCGCTGCTGCCGCGCGGCGACGGGTTCTTCGGCGTCGTGCACGGCGTGCCGCGCGATGAAGCCGACGCCGTCGCGGCACTCGACGAAGCGGCGTGGCTCGATCGCTTGCAACAGGCCTTCGGTTGGCGCGTCGGCCGGTTCCTGTCGAGCGGCGCGCGTAGCGCGTATCCGATCGTGCAGGTCGTCGCGCGCGCGCTGGTCGCCGAACGTGCGGTCATCGTCGGCAACGCGGCGCAGACGCTGCATCCGATCGGTGCGCAGGGCTTCAACCTCGGTCTGCGCGATGCGCTGACGCTCGCGGAGTTGATCGAGGCCACGGACGATCCGGGCGCGTCGGGATTACTCGAAGCGCACGCGCTTCGCCGCGCCGACGACCGCGCGCAGACGCTGCAATTCTCCGGCGGCCTCGCCAGGCTCACCGCGAACGACGACGACGGCGTGCGTCCGTGGCGTAGCCTCGGCTTCGGCGCGGTGCAACATCTTCCCGCCTTGCGTGCGCAGCTGGTCGGCGGCGCGCTCGGCTATCGCGGCGACGTGCCGCGCCTGTGCAGGGGTGGCGCATGAGCCGTCGCGGTCGTCTGGATGCAGTGATCGTCGGTGGTGGCGTGGTCGGTTGCGCCGCCGCGCTCGCACTCGCGAAGCAGGGGCTCGAAGTCGCGCTGCTCGAAGCGTCGGTCCCGCCTGCCTGGTCGGATGCGAAACGCGACCTGCGCGTCTACGCGTTCGCCCCCGACAACGCCGCGTTGCTCGACAGTGTCGGCGCGTGGACATCGGTGCGCGACGCGCGCGTGCAACCGTATCGCCGCATGCGCGTGTGGGATGCGGGCGGCAGCGACGAACTCGCGTTCGACGCCGACACGCTCGCACGCGCCGAACTCGGCTGGATCGTCGAACACTCGCTCCTCGTCGATCGCCTGTGGCATGCGCTGCCCGCCGCAGGCGTGCGCGTGCACGCACCCGCGCGCGCCGAAGCGATCGAACCACACGACGAAGGCGTGCGCGTCCGCCTCACCGAAGGTCCGTCGCTCGACGCGCGCATCGTGCTCGCCGCCGACGGCGCCGACTCCGCCGTGCGCACGATGGCGGGCTTCGACATCGAGCGCCACGACTACGCGCAGAAGGGCGTCGTCGCCTACATCGCCAGCGAACGCCCGCATGAAGACACCGCGTGGCAGCGCTTCCTGCCGACCGGCCCGCTCGCGATGCTGCCGTGCACGCGCGGCGCGGATGGCGCGCACCTCAGCTCGATCGTGTGGACGCTACCCGACGCCGAAGCCGAACGCGTCCTCGCGCTCGATCCCGACCTGTTCGCGATCGAATTGACGAATGCCTTCGAAGGCCGCCTGGGCCGCCTGTCGTTGCATTCCAATCGCGCCGCGTTCCCGTTGCGTCGCCAACTCGCGAAGGAATACGCGAAGGGCCGCGTGCTGCTGCTCGGCGATGCGGCGCACGTCGTGCATCCGCTCGCAGGGCAGGGCGTGAACCTCGGCCTGCGCGATGTCGCCGACCTCGTGAAGTCGATCGAAGACGCCGCCGCGAAGCGCGCCGACTGGACCGCACCGCACCGCATCGCGCGCTGGGCCCGCACGCGCCGCAGCGAGAACGCGACGAACGCGCACGCGTTCAGCGCGATCAACACGCTGTTCTCGAACGATGCGATGACGACGACGTTGTTGCGCGGACCGTTGCTGGGCCTCGCGGGCAAGTTGCCGCCGCTGGCGCATGCGTTGTGGCGGCACGCGGCGGGGGTTTGAAATGACGCGGCTCGCGTGGATCGCCGTGCTGGCCTCGGTCGTGACGCTTGGCTGCGCCCGCGAGCGCGAACGCGTGTTCATCGAGGGCGAACTGGCGCTCCTGGAGGAACCGTATCCCATGGGGTATCCGAGTTCCAGACCGATGCCCAATCGCCTGATCCGCAAGCTGCACGATGAAGAGGTCGAAGTGCTGGACACCTTCACCGACAAGGAATTCCTCGTGTCGGAAGTGCGCACTCGGGAGGGTGTCGAAGGCTACGTCGTGTGTTGTTCCACCGGCGTCCCGTTCGAGCAGTTTCCGACGACGGGCAACGACAAGGATCGATAGCCTGCACGCCGCTCCGATGTTTCAATGCCGGCCATGAAGTCCTACCAAGTGATGATCGAAGGCGTCTTCGTCGACGCACCCGAACTGCACGGCAAGTGCGGCGGTTTCCACGCGACGTTCTTCCTGCAGGCGAACAACGCGCCGCACGCCATGCACCGCGTGCGCGCGATGCTGTCCGAGCGGATGTCGAAGCACGGCGTGAAGCAAGGCGCGGAGAGTTATTTCTGGGCGCACGATGTGTGGGACATCACCGAGGAACGCTTCCTCGAATGCGAAGGACGCGACGAGGGTTTCAAGTTCTTTCGCATCGGCATGGTCGAGCGCATCAAGCTGGGGTTCCAGGGGCGCTGGTTCCGCAAGCGCAAGCCGTGGCTGCTGGTGTCGCCCTGACCGACGGGCTCGCGTGAGAGATGCGCACGCATGAAAACGCCGGCGTTTGCCGGCGTTTTCATTGCAGCGAGGAACCGGGCAGGCGATCAGTCCAGCCAGCCCTTCATCTCTTCCTTCGTCAGTCGGCCGTTGTGGTTCGCATCGACGACATGGAACTCGCGTTCCAGGTCGGCGTTGCCGCTCGTGCGCACTTCGGAGCGCGAGACGTTGCCGTCGCCGTTCTTGTCGACGGCAGCGAAGTCGATCCTGTAGTTCGACGAGATCGAATCGGGCTGCTGTTCGCGCACGGTCACCGGTGATCCGCTGGGCGGCATCGGCGCCGCGGGCGGTGCTTCAGTCGGTGCTGCGGGCGGCATCGGTGCCTCCGGCGGCATCGGGGCATCCGGCGGCTGCGGCGCACCGGGCGGCGGCGGCATCGGCGGTGCGGGCGGCATCGGCGGTTGATCCGTCGGCGGCATGGTGGGCGGCACCGGCGGGGTAGGAGGCGTGGGCGGCGCCGGTGGCGTCGGCGGTGTCGGCGGTGTCGGCGGCACCTGCTCCTGCATCGGATCGGGTGTCGGCGTCGTCGCGGTCTGCGCGAACGCGGGCGCGATCGCCAGCGTTGCGAGCAACGCGAGATACAGCGGGGTCTTCCGGGTCATGAGCGGGCTCTCCCTGCATTGGACGCAGGGACCGTAGGAGCGCGGGGATCAAACGACCGTCAATTCACGCGACCGTCGATCGCCAGCATTCAGCTAGTGCTGCGCCGCCATCGCGAAGACGGTGATCTCTTCGCGGTCGTGGTAGAGCTGCTTCGCGCGGATGCGCAACGGGCGTTGGCTCTGCTGTTCGAACAGCGCAAGACACTCGCGCGTTTCGTCCCAACGCTTCTTCATCGGCAACTTGAGATTGAAGACGGCGTGGCGGCACCAGCCCTGGCTGAACCATTGCGCCATGCGCGAGGCCACGCGCTTCGGCGACTCGACCATGTCGCACACCATCCAGTCGAGCGGCTTCGGCGGCGACCACTGGAAGCCGTCTGCGCGCAGGTGTTCGACCAGGCCCGTGTCGAGGACGTGCTGGCGCAGCGGTCCGTTGTCGATCGCGGTGACTTTCAATCCGTGGCGCGTGAGCACCCATGTCCATCCGCCGGGCGCGGCGCCGAGATCCGCGGCGCGCATGCCCGATCGCAGCCAGCGCGCGCGTTCGTCGGCGTCGAGCAACACGAGGAAGGCTTCGTCGAGTTTGAGCGCGGAGCGCGAAGGCGCATCCGGCGGCGTGCGCAGGCGCGGGATGCCCGACGGCCACGGCGACGAATCGCGCGGGTGTCCGCTCGCCAGCAATACGTGGTCGCCGGCGAGGAAACAGACGTGGAGGCGCGGCAGGGTCGCGTCCTGTTGCGCGGTCAGCAGGCCGGCCTTGCGCAATGCAGGCCGCAACGCGTTGCCGAAGCTGCGCGCGAGGCCCGCGAGTGGTCGCGCTTCGTCGGAATCCGGATGTTCGACGACCAGGTCGCCGAAGGCCGCGCGTTCGAACAACGCCGCGAGGATCGGCGTGATACGGTCCTTCGCGTCGAGTTCGCGCAACTCGGCGAGCAGGCGCAGCTTCTGTCGCGCGAAGATGAGCTCGCGCAACGGCAACGCCTGCGCAAGCGCGTGGCCCTGCGGGGTGAAGAACTGCACGTAACCGGTGTTGCGTTCCGCGCGCGCCCAACCCGCGTCGCCCGCCTGCGCGGCGCGCTCGCCGAGTTCGGCGGCGAGTTCCGGCTCGAAGCCGGGGCGGCAATAGCAGAGCAAGCCGTTTTCGCGCGTGGCTTCGACGGTCATCGGTCGCGCATGCTCAGTAGAACCGGCCGCCGAGTTCGCCATACGCGCGCAACACGTCGCACGCCGCGTCGCGATGCAGGTCGCGCGTCACCGCGATGCCGCGGCGTTCGAGTTCGCGCACCCAGTCGTTCGGCAACGGGCCTTCGTCGAACTCGGTCAGGCGCATCACGTCTTCGCTGCGCGCGCCGATCAGCAGCGCGTCGATGCCGGCCCAGAACGAAGCGCCGTAGCACTGGCAGCACGGTTGCGAGGACGTGGCGAGCACGATGGGACCGGCGCCTTCGCCAGGCGCGGATTCGTTGAGGCGCATGCGCTGCAGGCGTTGCTGCGCGAGCATGAACGCCATGATCTCGGCGTGCGCGACCGAGCAGTTGTGCGGCTCCACGCGATTCACGCCGACCGCGACGATGCGATCGTCGGGCCCGAAGATCGCCGCGCCGAACGGGCCGCCGGTGCGCGCCTCGACGTTGGTGCGCGAGAGTTCGATCGCGAGCGCGACCTTGTCCGCGTCGTTCGTGTACGCGCGGGACATGTCGACCGCATCGTGCACCCAGGCCGGCAGCGTGAGGTGGACCTGCGCGTAGAGCATCAGCGCACCGACGTCGCCGGTGCGGGATCGATCGACGGATCGATGGCGTCGCGCAGGACGATGCAGGTGTCCTTCACGCAGCGACATTGTTCGTCGGCGCATTGCGGCTTCGCCGCGCAGTCGGCGTCGACCGCGCAATGCGCGGGGACGCGCTGCGGTGGATTCGGGCCGCCGGTGCGGAGGCGATGCTGCACCGGTCGCGTCGATGGCGTCGCAGGCGTCTCGACCTGCGCGACCTGCGCTTCCGTCGACGAATCCTGCGCGCCCTGCTGCGACGCCGGCGCAACGCACGCGGCAAGCGCGAGCATCGCCACCATCGCGAGGGCGCGCAGCACCATCACGCCTTGTTCGTCCAGGTATCGCGCAGCGTCACGCTGCGATTGAACACCGGCGCGTCGCTGCGATGATCGCGGCGGTCGGCGACGAAGTAACCGATGCGCTCGAACTGGAAGCTCTGCTCCGGCACGGCCGTCGCCGCCGCGGGTTCGATGAAGGCACGCACCACGCTGCGCGAATCCGGATTGAGATGATCGCGGTAGGTCTTGCCGTCGCTGTCGTCGTCCGGATCGGCCACGTTGAACAGGCGGTCGTACAGGCGCACTTCCGCCGGCACCGCGTGCTTCGCGCTGACCCAATGGATCGTGCCCTTCACCTTGCGATCCGCGCCGGGCATGCCGGGGCGCGATTCCGGATCGAGCCAGCCGCGCAGTTCGACGATCTCACCAGCGGCATCCTTGATCACTTCGTCGACGCGCGCGATGCCCGCGCCGCGCAGGCGGATCTCGCCGCCGGGCACGAGGCGCTTCCAGCCCTTCGGCGGGACTTCGGCGAAGTCGTCGCGTTCGATCCACAGCTCGCGCGAGAACGGGATCTCGCGCTCGCCCTGCGTTTCGTCCTTCGGATGGTTGGAGAAGCGCAGCGTTTCGTCGTGGTTGTCGTCGAGATTGGTCAGCACGAACTTCAGCGGCGACAGCACCGCCATGCGGCGCTGCGCGTGCGCGTCGAGGTCTTCGCGCAGCGTGTTCTCGAGGACCGAGAAGTCGATCGTCGAGTTCTGCTTCGACAGGCCGAGGCGCGAAACGAACAGCTTCAATGCGCTCGCCGTGTAGCCGCGGCGACGGATGCCCTGCAGCGACGGCATGCGCGGATCGTCCCAGCCATCGACCAGGCCGTCCTGCACGAGCGCCATGAGCTTGCGCTTGCTCATCACCGTGTAGTTGATGTTTAGGCGCGAGAACTCGATCTGGCGCGGCTTGCTCGCTTCGAAGGGCAGGCCCTTGTCGGTGAGCGGCTTCACCAGCGCCGGCGAGTTCTTCAGGTCCACCTTGTCGACGCACCAGTCGTACAGCGGACGGTGGTCTTCGAACTCGAGCGTGCACAGCGAATGGGTGATGCCTTCGACCGCGTCGCTCAGCGAGTGCGCGTAGTCGTACATCGGGTAGATCGGCCAGTCGTTGCCGGTCTGGTGGTGTTCGGCGTGCTTGATGCGATACAGCGCGGGGTCGCGCAGGTTGATGTTGCCGCTGCCCATGTCGATCTTCGCGCGCAGCGTGCGCGCGCCGTCGGGGAACTCGCCGGCGCGCATGCGGCGGAACAGGTCGAGGTTCTCCTCGACGCTGCGGTCGCGGAACGGCGAGTTGCGGCCAGGTTCGGTCAGGCTGCCGCGGTATTCGCGCACCTGTTCGGCGGTGAGGTCGCAGACGAACGCATCGCCCTGTTCGATCAGCTTCTCGCCCGCGCGGTACAGCACCTCGAAGTAATCGGAGGCGTGGCGCAGGTCGTGCCAGTCGAAGCCGAGCCAGCGCACGTCGTCCTTGATGGCTTCGACGTAGACCGGGTCTTCCTTCACCGGGTTGGTGTCGTCCAGGCGCAGGTTGCACCACCCACCGAATTCGGCGGCGATGCCGAAGTCGGTCCAGATGGCGCGCGCGTGGCCGATGTGCAGGAAGCCGTTGGGCTCCGGCGGGAATCGGGTCTTGATCGACGCATGTTTCCCGGTCGCCAGGTCCTCGCGGACGATCTGGCGGATGAAGTCGGTGGGGCGCGGAGCGTCGACGGCCTCGGGGGCCGGGGGGGCGGGGACGGTGGACACGTGGGTTCGGAGCCGGCCTGGTCGGCGGAAGCAATGTGACGGCCTGCGAGTTTAGCCGACGGCCTGTCCTGCCTCCTGTTTACGTTGAATGGCATGAAAGTTGCGATGCAGTTCACAAAAGAGTCGGAGTCCCGGAAATGCGGGTGGTCTACGAAGCCGAGCACGTGATCGACGCGCACCTGGTGCGCCATGCGCTGGAAAACGCGGGGATTCCGGCGTTCGTGCGCGGCGAGGCGCTGCTCGGCGGACTGGGCGAACTCGGGGTCTTCGGCCTGGTGCAGGTTTGCGTGCCCGAGTCGGCATGGATGGACGCGCGGTCGGTGGTCGAGGGTCTGCCCCTCGCCTCCGGCGATGCGCAGGCGCAGGAGGCGCCTCCGCATCCCCTCTCGCCGGCGTTCTTCGCCTGAGTACGCGGCCTTCCAGGGGGGGAAGGTCGGCCCGGGCAGCCAGCGGCGACGCGCGCCTGCTCGTGCTGTGCCTGTTCGCGTGGGTCGTCGCGTGGTGTTGCGCGACCTGGCCGGGAGATGCCATTGCGGTGGCGCATCGGCCCGAAGCCCCGCGCATGGCCGAAGGCCAATCGATCCGCGTGCCCGCGTCCGCCACGCCGGTGCGCATTCCGCTGACACTCGATAACGGCGACGCGGCCTCGCGCCTGTGGGTGCAGCGCGCGATGGTCGACGAGATCTGGGTCGAGCACGGTGCGTGGCGCTCGCCGTCGCAATCGTTCTTCCGGCCCGGCGACATGGACGGGCCTTCGTTCCCCGCGGGCTTCGTGTTCGACCTGCCCGACGGCGTGAAGGACGTGGACCTGATGGTGTCCGCGCGCGCGCCGGTGGTGGTGCGTCCGGGCGCGATGTCGCCGGAAGGGATCACCGATCTGCAGCAGCGCGGCAGTGCGCTCGCGGGCGCGAACTACGCGAGCCTCGCGGTGCTGTCGCTGGTCGCGCTGTCGTTGTTCGCCGCGGTGCGCGATCGCGTGTATCTCGCCTTGCTCGCGTTGTCGGCGACTGCCTTCGCCTGGTTCGTCGCCGCGAACGGGCACGTGTACGGCTGGGCGGGCGTGCGCTGGGTCGCGTTGTGGGGCGTGCAGGGCGTGTTCGCGCTGCAGATGCTGCATTGCGCGGCGGCGACGTGGTTGGCGCAGCGGTATTCGGAACTGGATCTCGGCGCGCGGCGGATCCATCGCCTCGGCAACGGATTGCGCTACACCGCATTGGGCTGCGCGGCGATCGCGCTGCTGCACCTCGATGCCTTGTCGACGACGATGGCGTGGGTCGCGATGGCGATCGGCGCGCTGACGCTGGCCTTCGCGATCGCCAGCGCATACGTCGCGGTGCGCCATCGCATCTGGAACAGCCTGTCGGTGCTGACGGTGGTGCTGGTCGTGGCCTTCGCGTTCGCGATGCGCGCGCTGATGGCGTTCGGCGTCCACGGCTTCTGGGTGCGCTACGGACCGCAACTCGCGCTGACGGTCTGCATCCTGCTGGTCGCGGTCGGCATGATCGGGCGCATCGCCCACGTGCGCGACGAACGCGACCGCGAACGCCTCGCGCGCGGCGACAGCGAACGTCGCCTGGAACGCGAAGCCGCGCGCGTCGAACTCGTGCAACAACTGCAGCGACGCCTGCGCGAACTCCCCGCGGGCGACCTCGAATGGGCCGCGTTCCGCAGCTTGTTCGAACGCCTGCTGCCCTTGTTGCGGCTCGAGTCCGCCGCGCTGGTCGCGTACGGCTTCCACGGCTTCGACCTGTTGCTGGCCGAACCGATCTCCAGCAAGGCGCACTACACCGACCTGCTGCAGGCGCGCATGGGCATGATGAAGGGCCTGGCGCGCACGCAGGCGCCGGTGCAGTTGCAGCTCGGCAACGGCGATGCGCTGCACCTGCTGCACGGCGTGGTGCCCCTGCCGATCCGCGCGCCGGCGTGGGGCGTGCTGCTCCTGCAGCGCAGCGACGGCACCAGCTTCACCGACGACGAACTCGCGCTCGCCAGCGACTTCGGCCGCCTCGCCGTGCAGCACGCCGACGAAGCCGCGGCCGCACTGAGCCTGCGCCGGTCGGCGGAACTCGATGCGCTCACCGGCACGTTCAATCGCCGCACGATCGACCTGTGGCTCTCGCGCACGTTCTCCGAAGCGCATCGCCAGGATGGATTGCTGTCGGTGCTGTTCGTCGACATCGACCACTTCAAGTCGATCAACGACACCCATGGCCACGCGGCGGGAGATGCCGTGCTGCGTCAGGTCTCCGACGTGTTGCGTCGCGAACTGCAAGCCACCGACCTGCTGGGTCGGTACGGCGGCGAGGAATTCGTCATCGTGCTCCCGGGCCGCAACGGCGACGACGCGCGCCAGCTCGGCGAACGCATCCGCCTGGCGATCGAGCTCGTGCGCCTGGAATACGAGGACAAGCCGATCCGCATCACCGTGAGCGTCGGCGTCGCCACGCGCCTGCCGCGCGAAAGCGAGCCGGCCGCCGCCGTCGCACGCGCGGACCAGGCGCTGTACGCGGCGAAGCGGGGCGGGCGGAACCGGGTCAACGTGGCGCCCGCCGTCTTTACGTAAGCCGGAAAAGCAAAACAGGGGTCAGAGTACCTTTTCCGCGGAAAAGGTACTCTGACCCCTGTTTTTCTTCTCGCGCAGTCGCCATCTGCATGCTCACCCTCGTCATCGGCAACAAGAACTACTCCTCCTGGTCGCTGCGCCCGTACCTGGTGCTCGAGACCTTCGGCATCGCCTTCGACGAAGTGCGCATCCTGCTCGACACGCCCCATTTCCAGGAGGACGTCGCGCGCTGGGCGCCGAACCGGCGCGTGCCGGCGCTGCACGACGACGGGCTGGTGATCTGGGATTCGCTCGCGATCTGCGAGTACATCAACGAGCGTTACCTCGATGGTCGCGGCTGGCCCGTCGACGTGGCCGCGCGAGCGCAGGCACGTTCGGCGGCGGCGGAAATGCATTCGGGCTTCGGCGCGTTGCGCGCGCAGATGCCGATGAACATGCGCCGCACGCCCGACAAGTACTGCTGGGACGACGCCGCCGCACGCGACGCCGCGCGCATCCAGGCGATGTGGCGCGAGCTGCGCGAAGCGCACGGGCAGGGCGGCCCGTTCCTGTGCGGCGCGTTCTCGATCGTCGATGCGATGTACGCGCCGGTCGTGTCGCGCTTCCTCTCCTACGGCGTGCCGATGGACGACAACGCGCGCGCCTTCGCCGACGCGATCCAGTCGCTGCCCGCATGGAACCGGTGGCGCGACGCCGCGTTCGCCGAGGTCGAATACCTCGTGGACACGGAACACTTCCGCGCATGACCGCCGCCGCCCCGCGCGGCCCGCTGGCGACGATGCTGCTCGGCGCGCTGCTGATCAGCACGTCGGCGGTGTTCGTGAAGTGGGTCGACATGGGGCCGACCGCATCGGCGTTCTGGCGCATGGCGCTGGCGGCCGCGATGTTGTTGCCGATCGCGTGGTTCGGCGCGGTGCGGGGTGCGTCTCGCCTGCGACCGACGCGCCGCGTGCTCGGTCTCGTCGCGCTCGCGGCGGTGTTCTTCTCGCTCGACCTGTGGATGTGGCACCGGAGCATCCTGTACGTCGGTGTCGGGCTCGCGACGTTGCTCGGCAATTTCCAGGTGTTCATGCTCGCCGGTTACGGTGCGCTGGTGCTCGGCGAACATGGCGGTTGGCGATTGTGGAGCGGCCTGTTGCTCGCGATCGGTGGACTCGCATTGATGCTCGTGCCGGATTGGGCGAGCTTCGATGCGCGCTTCCATGCGGGCATCGGGTTCGGCCTCGGCACCGGTGTCGCGTACGCGGGCTTCCTCATCGCATTCCGCAAGGCGCAGGCCGAGCGCGGCGGTGCATCGAACGAATCGCTGCTGTGGTGGATGTGCCTGGTCACCGCGGCGCTGCTGTTGCCGATGACGTTGCTCGGCGGCGAAGCGTTGCCGCCGACGCGCGCGATCGACTGGGCGACGCTGCTCGCCTACGCGTTCATCGCGCAGGTCTGCGGGTGGCTGGTGATCGGACGCGCGATGCCGAAGCTCACCGCGGGCGTGCTCGGCCTGTGCCTGTTGCTGCAGCCGTTGCTGGCCTACGTGTGGGACGCGGCGCTGTTCGGCACCCGGCTATCGGCGCTCGGGATGCTGGGCCTCGTGTTGTCGCTGGCCGGCATCTTCCTCGGGCTGACGCGCGGCACCGCGCGTCACTCGCGCGAGATCGAACAGACGTAGACGACTTCGCACGCGCCGCTGCCGCTGTCTTCGCGCGTCGTCGAACTGCGCCAGCGCCAACCGTCGGGTGCGTCGGCTTCGACCAGCCACCCATCGATGCGCACGCGATCGCCTTCGCGCACGCGTGCGAGTTGCTTCGCCGCTTCGGGCGAGGCCGGGATCATGTGCATGTTCGCGCTCGAGCGCACGATCTCCCCGACGGGGATCGGCGGCTCGCCCTGCCAGCGATAGTGGTACCAGCGGTTCGATTGCGAGATCGACAGTTGCGAGAGCACGGCGTCCTCGCGCATGCGGCCCCAGCCGAGCGCGAGGTCGGTGGGCGAGAGGTCGGCTTCACGGCCGATCGCATAGTCCTCGCGCGACAGCACGCGTGCGTCGAGGCTGAAACCGGCGAGCGGTCGCAGCGTCGCGGGTGCGAGCCGGATCTGTGCGAAGTCGCCCGGCACCGGGCTTTGCAACGGCACGTCGCCATCGGTCACGCCCGGCGGGGGCGGGCACTGCACGGCCGCGCCCTGCGCCGCGGCCGGCGCATCGGGCACGCGCTGGAACCACCACCAACCCAGCGCGACGACCAATCCGATCACCACCCAGGTCCGCGGTTTCATGCACGTTTCCCTTTCGAGGCCGTCGCTCGCGGGGATTTGGCGGGGAGGAGGTCGGAAGTCGGCGTGAACAGTTCGGGCGGCAGGTCGCGGAACACCTGCGCGAGGCGCTCGAGGAACGCGCCCATCGCCGAACTGCGCCGCCACACCATCGCGATCCTGCGGCTCGGATGCGAGTCGCGGAAGCCGAGCAGGTGGATGTCCTTCGATCGCGCGACCGGCGGCTTCACCGCGAGCGTCGGCAACAAGGTTACGCCGACGTTCGCCGCCACCATCTGGCGCAGGGTCTCCAGGCTCGTCGCCTGGAAGTCGCGCATCTCGCCGGCGCCGGCGAGCTGGCACACGTCGAGCGCCTGTTCGCGCAGGCAATGGCCGTCCTCGAGCAGCAGCAGGCGCTGGTCGGCGAGGTCGGACAACGCGAGTTGATCGCGGCGCGCGAGCGGATGCGTTTCCGGCACCGCGAGCAGGAAGGGTTCTTCGAACAGGAATTCGGTGTGCAGCTGGTCGTCGTGGATCGGCAGCGCGAGCAGGCCGGCGTCGAGCTTGCCTTCGCGCAGGCGCGAGAGGAGCACGTCGCTCTTTTCTTCGACGAGCAGCAGTTCGAGTTTCGGGAAGCGCTCGCGGATGCGCGGCACGACGTGCGGCAACAGGTAGGGGCCGAGCGTCGGGAACATGCCGAGGCGCACCGTGCCCGCTTCCGGATCGCGGCTGCGGCGCGCGGCTTCGCGCATCTGCTCGACCTCGCCGACGATGCGCCGCGCGCGCTCGGCGATGTCGCGGCCGGCCGGCGTGAGCATGACCTTGCGCGGCGCGCGTTCGACCAGCGCCACCCCGAGTTCTTCTTCGAGCTTGCGGATCTGGGTGGACAGGGTGGGCTGGCTGACGAAGCTGGCCTCGGCGGCGCGGCCGAAGTGCTTGTGGTCGGCGAGGGCGACGAGATAGCGCAGGTCGCGGAGGTTCATGGGCGATAGCCTACGCCTATTGGTCGTATCGAATCAATCGACTTGCTGTATTCAGTCCGCGCGTTCATTCTTGCGTTCTCGCCGGGGGAACGCTCCTGGCGGCACCCTTCGCAATCCTTCCCCACCTCCCATCAAGCAGGAGTTAGTTGATGCTGACCGTCGGCGACAAGTTTCCCCAGTTCAACCTCAAGGCCACCGTCTCGAACGACCTGAACAACGCCTTCGTTGATATCACCAACGAAACGTACAAGGGCAAGTGGCTGGTCGTGTTCTTCTACCCGAAGGACTTCACCTTCGTGTGCCCGACCGAGATCACCGGCTTCGCCAAGCTCGACCAGGCCTTCAAGGACCGCGACGCGCAGCTGCTGACCGGTTCGACCGACAGCGAGTTCGTGCACCACGCGTGGCGCACGCACCACAAGGATCTCAACAGCCTGCCGTTCCCGATGCTGGCCGACATCAAGCGCGAGCTGACCTCGGCGCTCGGCATCCTCGGCAGCGACGGCGTGGCGCAGCGCGCGACGTTCATCGTCGATCCGAACGGCGAGATCCAGTTCGTCTACGTCACCGCCGGTTCCGTCGGCCGCAACCCGGAAGAAGTGCTGCGCGTGCTCGACGCGCTGCAGACCGACGAGCTGTGCCCGTGCAACTGGCGCCAGGGCGAAGACACGCTCAAGGTCGCCTGATCGCCGAAGTCATACCGCCTCCCCCATGAAGCGGATCCATCGTGGCCGGGTATCCCCCGGCCACGATTCCATCGGAGACACGAAATGCAATTGCAAGACCTGCGCAACGCCATCCCCGACTACGCGAAGGACCTCAAGCTCAACCTCGACTCGGTGCTGAGCGAGACCGGCGCGGCCGGCCTGAACGCGAAGCAGATCCGCGTCATCGCGCTGTCGTGCGCGATCGCCTCGCGCCATGCGCCGCTGGTCGCGGCGATCGAAGGCTTCGCCGCCGAACAGCTGTCGCCCGAAGAAATGAACGGCGCGCGCTCGGCCGCGGCGATCATGGCGATGAACAACATCTACTACCGCGCCACGCACCTGATCCACAACGACGAGTACGGCCAGCTGCGCGCGGGCCTGCGCATGAACGTCATGGCCAACCCGGGCGTCGACAAGATGACGTTCGAACTCGCCTCGCTTGCCGTCTCGGCCATCAACGGTTGCGGTGCGTGCATGGACTCGCACGAACGCACGTTGCGCCAGCACGAAGTCACCGCGCAGGGCGTGCAGAGCGCGCTGAAGATCGCCGCGGTGGTGCATGCGGTCGCCGTGACGCTGGAGCAATCGGCCAGCTAAGCAATCGTCGCAGGAGCTTTCTACCAGCTTCGGTGAAAGCTCCTCGACGCGGCGCGCAACTATCCGCCGCCTGTAATGCAAACGGGTTTGTAACGTCCGGTCACCGCTGAAAACGCGGTACTTCCCGAACGGAGACAAACCCCATGAAGCACACCTTGTTGCGCGACGCTGTCCGTCGCGCGTTGTTCGCGAGCGCCGTACTCGCCATCGCATTGCCGCTCCACGCGCAGGATGCGGCGCCCGCCGAATCCACCGAAGGCGTCGCCGCCGCGACGACGCTGCGCACCGTCACCATCACCGGTTCGCGCATCGCGCGCGCCGTCGACACCGAGACCGTGCAGCCGGTGCAGGTGATCACGCGCGAAGAAATGCAGCGCACCGGCCTGCAGTCGGTGGCGGACATCCTGCAGGCGTCGAGCGCCGTGGGTTCGCCGGCGATCAGCCGCGCCGACGCACTGGCGAGCGGCGAGAACGTCGGCGGCTCGTACATCAGCATGCGCAACCTGGGTCCGCAGCGCACGCTGATCCTCGTCGACGGACAGCGTCTCGGCATCACGACCGCGGGCTATGCCGACGTGTCGCAGATCCCCACCGCCGTGGTCGAACGCATCGAAGTGCTGAAGGACGGCGCGTCGTCGATCTACGGGTCCGACGCGATCGCCGGCGTGGTCAACATCATCACGCGCAAGCGCTTCGACGGCGCGGACGCCAACGTCTACTTCGGCCAGTTCGACGTCGGCGACGGGCGCAAGCAGTCGTACGACGCGACCTTCGGCGTGAGCAACGAACGCAGCTGGGCGACCATCGGCGCGACCCACGCGAAGGAAGATCCGGTGTGGGCGAAGGATCGCGCGTTCACCGCGACGGGCAGCGGTTCGGCGGTATCGGAGAAAGGCGTGCTGCGCCCCGTTCCGAACGACCCGTCCACGTGGCTCACGCTCGAGGCGGGCGGCAATCCGCGCAACCTCGACGACTATCGTCCGTACACGCGCGCCGACTACGCCAATCCCAACGAACAGATGTCGCTGGTGACGGGCATGGAGCGCACGTCGATCTTCGCGAATGCGGGCGTCGACCTGCGCGACGACCTGACCTTCACCCTCGACGCGTTGTACAACCATCGCGACACGATGCAGCAGATCGCGGGTTATCCGTGGCAATCCAATCCGTCGAACCTGCTCGCCGCCGACAGCTGGTTCAATCCGACGGGCCAGGATGTCCACTACTTCCGCCGCACGTGGGAGATGCCGCGCGTCACCGAAAGCAGCGCGACGACGCAGCGCCTCGGCGCGAAGCTCGAAGGCCGCCTCGATCTGCGCGAGCTGCCGTGGACCTGGGACGCGGGCATGTACCAGAACACGCTGCGCACGTCGAAGGACAGCCGCGGCGATCTGCTGATCCCCGCCGTGCAGCAGGCGACCGGCGCGTCGTGGTTCAACTCCGACACCAACCGCGTCGAATGCGGCACCGCCGCCGCGCCGATCGACTACGGCTCCAACCTGGGCGCCGGCCAATGCATCCCGTGGAATCCGCTCGCGCCGCACGGCAGCGGCCTGTCCAACACGCTCGCCGATCCGGCGCTGCAAACTTTCCTGATGCCGATCGGCCACGACGCCGGCGAAACCGAAACGACCGCGCTGTTCGCCAACGCCGCGGGCGTGCTCGCCGAGTTGCCCGCGGGCGACATGGGTCTCGCCGTCGGTTACGAACATCGCCGCGAATCGGGTGGGTTCTCCCCCGACGCGCTGCGACAGACGGGCCTGTCGACGAACCTGGGTTCCGGCAACAGCGGCGGCGAATACCACCTCGACGAGTTGTACGCGGAAACGAACATCCCGCTGCTGCGCGACAAGCCATTCGCGTACGGGCTCGCGGTGAACCTTGCTTCGCGCTACTCGGACTACAGCTCGTTCGGCGCGACGACCAACAGCAAGGTCGGCATCGAATGGCGCCCCATCGCCGACCTGCTCGTGCGCGGCACGTGGGGCGAAGGTTTCCGCGCGCCGACGATCGCGAATCTCTACGGTCCGCTCAACCAGAGTTTCGTGTTCTACACCGACCCGTGCGATTCGGTGTTCGGCCAGGGGCGCGGCAATGACGCGTGCCGTGCCGCGGTGCCCGAGGGTTATCGCCAGGTCGCGCAGGGCGGCGTCCCCGCGACACGGCCGAACTCGCAGTCGAACCAGCCGTTCCTCTCGGGATCCAACCCGGACCTGCAACCGGAGACGTCGACCACGCAGACGATCGGCGCGGTGTTCAGTCCCGACCAGGTGCGCGGCCTCAACCTCAGCCTCGACTGGTGGAAGATCCGCATCGACGATGCCATCGCCGCGGACAGCCCGACGGCGATCCTCAACGACTGCTACATGCGCAACAACGCAACGAGCTGCGCGCGCTTCGTCCGCGACCCCGTCACCGGCGAAGTCCTGAGCCTCAGCTACACGACCGGCAACGTCGCGTACTGGGAAACCGCGGGCTACGACATCGGCGTGAACTATCGCCTGCCGGAACACGCGTGGGGCCAGGTCGGCTTCAGCTGGGACACGACGTACGTCGACTATTTCGAAGGCAAGACGAGCAGCGATGCGAGCGTGCCATCGCAATACAACGGGTGGGCTGGCCACTTCCGCCTGCGTTCCAACCTCGGGGCCGACTGGTCGCTCGGCGACCACGGCGTGCGCTGGACCGCGCGCTACTACTCCGGCATGTACGAATCATGCACGCCGAACGGTTGCAGCGATCCCGACTGGGCGGCGCCTGAAACGGGCGGGCGCAAGGTCGGCCGCAACCATGTCGGGTCCAACACGTTCAACGACGTGCAGTACCGCTGGTCGACGCCGTGGACCTCGACGATCTCGGTCGGCGTGAACAACGTGTTCGATCGCGTGGGCCCGACGATGTACAGCCAGCCGCACAGCAGCTTCTGGTACTACGGCGGCTTCGACATCGGGCGCTTCCCGTACGTGCAGTACCAGCAGAAGTTCTGATCCTCCGTCGCAACGCGCGGCAACTCGGCGAAGCGGTCCCTCGGGGCCGCTTCGCTTTTTTTCGGATGCCGCTTCGACTACGGCGAATTTTCATTGCGCCGCTGGCGACGCATCGCGCGCGCTTCGCGCGACGCGCGCCTGTCTGACGCACGGACCCAATCGCTACCGTCGCGTTTCCGCTTAACAGCGGTTTAACCCTTACGGAGAACGTGACGAATGATCAGGAAGACCACACTGGCGATCGCGCTGGGGCTGTGCATCGCGGGCGGTGCGCAGGCGCAGTCGAATACGGCGGGCGCCATCTCGGGCCGCGCCGAAGCGGGCGACACCATCACTGTCAGCAATGCCGATCGCGGCTTCTCGCGCACGATCACCGTCGGGGCCGATGGCACGTATCGTCTTTCGCAATTGCCGGTCGGCGAATACACGGTGACGCGCAGCGACGGCAGCACGCGCAAGGTGCGGGTGAACGTCGGCACCGCGAGCACGGTCGACTTCACCGGCGCCAGCGCCGCGCAGACGCTGGACGGCATCACCGTGTACGGCTCCGGCCAGATCAACCCGATCGACGTGTCGTCGGTGGAATCCACGACGATCCTCACCGCCGAACAGATCGCGAAGATCCCCGTCGCGCGCAACACCACCGATGTCGCGCTGCTCGCGCCGGGCACCGTGCGTGGCGATGCGGCGTTCGGCAACCTGGCTTCGTTCGGCGGCGCGTCCGTTGCCGAGAACCAGTACTTCTTCAACGGCTTCAACATCACCAACACCTTCCAGAACCTCAACTTCGTGCAGGTGCCGTTCGAAGGCATCGCCGAACAGCAGGTCAAGAC
>NZ_JAJGAK010000003.1:0-302869 GCF_020866925.1 Noviluteimonas lactosilytica | reverse complement strand
AGAACCAGTACTTCTTCAACGGCTTCAACATCACCAACACCTTCCAGAACCTCAACTTCGTGCAGGTGCCGTTCGAAGGCATCGCCGAACAGCAGGTCAAGACCGGCGGCTACGGTGCGGAGTTCGGGCGCTCGACGGGCGGCGTGATCAACCAGATCTCCAAGCGCGGTTCGAATGAATTCCACGCCGGCGGCAACGTCTTCTGGGTGCCGGAAGGCCTCACCGAAACGCCGCCGAACCGCTACTCCAATACCGGCACGCTGCTCGCCGACAACTCGCAGGAGAACGAATACGCGCTGCGCGCGGCCGTGTGGGCGTCCGGTGCGCTGGTCAAGGACAAACTGTTCCTCTACGGCCTGTACGAATACGGCCATACCGGCCAGCGCCTGGATCCGATCAACGCGGGCAGCTCGCAGCAGATCAAGTCCGACGAACCGAAGTGGCTGCTGAAAGCCGACTGGAACCTCAACGACAGCAACATCGTCGAGTTCACCGCACTGTCGGACCGTCGCGAATTCGACACCGCCTACTACAAGGTCGCCAACAACGCGGTCAGCCACATGCGCGGCGCGTTCATGGGCACCGAGTACAGCAACTTCGGCGGCGACAGCTACATCCTCAAGTACACGGGCTACCTCACCGACACGTTCACGCTGTCGGTGCTCGCGGGCACCGGCGAATCCGCGCGCGAGAACTGGTCGGTGTCGGCGAACGGCGAGCGCAACGAATACTTCGGCGACGTGGGCGGCGTGACGTCGGGTTGCCCGATCATCCTCGACCTGCGTCCCGATGTCGTCGCCGGCCGCATGACGGGCCGCTCCGGGTGCGAGCTCGCGCAGATCCTCGGCCGGCCGGATGCGGCGGATTCGCGCGACCAGTTCCGCATCGACGCCGAATGGCAGCTCGGCGACCACCTGCTGCGCGGCGGCGTCGACATCGACAACTACGAGTCCATCGCGGGCGAGTCGTACTCCGGCGGCATGCTGTGGCGCTACGGCCGTTACCTCGGCCGCGAAGACATCGTGCGCAAGCGCGTGTTCCAGTCGGGCGCGACGGTGCAGGTCGACCAGACCGCGTTCTACATCGAGGACAGCTGGAACATCACCGACGACTTCGTCGCCTACCTCGGCCTGCGCTGGGACACGTTCGACAACAAGAACGGGCTCGGCGAGTCGTACGTCAAGATCGACAACCAGTTCGCGCCGCGCCTGGGCTTCTCGTGGGACGTGTTCGGTGACTCGTCGTTCAAGGTATTCGCGAATGCCGGTCGTTATGCGCTTCCGCTGACCGGCAACGTCGCCGTGCGCGGCGCGTCGGCGTCGTTGTTCTCCGAGCAGTTCTACACGTTCACCGGCGTCGATCCGAACACCGGCGCGCCGACCGGCATCGCGTTGATCCCGAATCCGAACACGCCCGGCCGCGACATCCGCTATCTCAACAACGAGTTCGGCGTCGGCAAGGATCCGCGCACCATCGCGTCGCAGAACCTCGAGCCGATGTACCAGGACGAGTACATCCTGGGCTTCCAGAAGGAACTGAACGACACGTTCTCGCTGGGCGTGCGCGGCATCTACCGCGATCTCAAGCGCGCGATCGACGACCAGTGCGATTACCGGCCGATCATCGAGTGGGCGCTGGCCAACGGCTTCACCGACAACGGCAGCGGCGGCTTCCAGACGCCGGCGGACAAGACGCTCGCCACCGACATCGCCGTGTACAACGCGGGCTTCCCGTTCTGCCGCCTCTACAACCCGGGCGAGGACGGCATCTTCACGATGGACGTCAACGGCGACGGCGTGTTCGAGACGATCCCCGTGGCCGCCGGCGTGCTCGGCCCGGAAGCGAAGCGCAAGTACTCCGCGCTCGAGTTCTTCTGGCAGGGCAACTGGGACAAGGTGTTCGTGCAGGGTTCGTATACCTACGCGCGTTCGATCGGCAACACCGAAGGCGGCGTGAAGTCCGACATCGGCCAGGACGACACCGGCACGACGCAGGACTTCGACTACCCCGAACTCGCGATCGGTTCTTACGGCTACCTGCCGAACGATCGCCGCCACAGCCTCAAGGTGTTCGGCAACTACGAGTGGAACGACCAGTGGTCGATGGGCGCGAACGTGCGCGTGCAGTCGGGGCGTCCGATCAACTGCTTCGGTTTCCTCGGCGGTTCCAACACGTCGCACTACGGCAACTCGTACTTCTCGTGCGATCCGGGCCCGACGAACAACCCCGACGGCTCGCCGACGCATCCGGGCGACGGCTCCGGCAACAACGGCACCACCATCGTGCCGCGCGGCACCGCGGGTCGCCTGCCGTGGTCGACCAACCTCGACTTGAACGTCGCGTACAAGCCGTCGTGGGTGGAAGGCCTGCAGTTCAAGGTCGACGTCTTCAACGTGTTCAACAGCCGCGAAGCGATCACGGTCAACGAATTCGGCGAAGACACCGCGGGCAACCCGCAGCCGGAGATCTACAGGATTGCGACCAACTGGCAGGACCCGCGCTCGGTGCGGTTCATGGTGCAGTACGACTTCTGAAGTCGCTGAAGTCCGCTGAACGGGGCAGGGCGGCCGTCGCGAGGCGGTCGCCCTTCCATGCGGCATCGCATGGAAGCGGAGACAGTCACGGTCACTAGGACTTTCGTCATAGGCCCCGGGGGCAACCTCCGCCGTAAGCTCGCGGATTCGTCCCTGGAGCCACCCTCGATGACCTTGCTTCGCCGCAGTCTCCTCGCCACCGCGCTCGTGTCGTCGCTGGGCCTCGCCCACGCGGCGGACAACGCCAATGTTCCCAAGGGCCCGCTGCCGCGCACCGTCGTGCCGTCGCTGGTGTCGCTGGAACTCAAGCTCGATCCGAAGCAGGCCAACTTCACCGGCACCACGCGCATCGAAGCGAACGTGGCCGAAGCCACCGACATGTTCTGGATGCACGGTCGCGGCCTGAAGATCTCGAAGGCCGAAGCCATCGTCGGCGACAAGCGCATCGCGCTCACCGCGACCGAGGCCGACGTCTCCGGCGTGCTGAAGATGCAGGCCGTCTCGAAGATCCCGGCCGGCAAGGCCGTCATCGAAATCGCGTACGAAGCGCCGTTCGGCGAACTGCAGGGCGCGTATCGCGTGAAGCCCGACGGCAACGATTACGTCGTCACGCAGATGGAACCGATCGGCGCGCGCAACACGTTCCCGTCGTTCGACGAGCCGAGCTTCAAGCAGCCCTGGGATATCACGCTGATCGTGCCGCAGGACGACGTCGCCGTCGCCAACAGCGCGGAAACCAAGACCGAGAAGCTCGCCGACGGTTGGAAGAAGGTCACCTTCGCCCGCACCGAAGCGCTTCCGAGCTACCTCGTCGCGTTCGCGGTCGGTCCGTGGGACGTGCCGGCCGGCCCGGACATCGCGCCGAACGGTTCGCGCACCACGCCGATCAAGCTCCGCGGCGTCGCGGCCAAGGGCCAGGGCGGCCGCATGAAGTATTCGCTGGAGCACACGCCGGAAATCGTGCGCGCGCTCGAATCGTGGTTCGGCATCCCGTATCCGTTCGACAAGCTCGACAACGTCGCGGCGCCCGACTTCTGGGCCGGCGCGATGGAGAACGCGGGCCTGATCGTGTATCGCGACAGCCTGATGTTCCCCGACGAGACCTCGTCGGTGTCGCAGATCCAGTCGTACTGGGGCGTCAGCGCGCACGAACTCGCGCACCAGTGGTTCGGCGACCTCGTCACCATGAAGTGGTGGGACGACCTGTGGCTCAACGAAGCGTTCGCCACCTGGATGGGCAACAAGATCCACGGCCAGCTGCGCCCCGAGGCGCACACCGACCGCGGCATCCTCGAAGGCGCGATCGGTGCGATGGGCGCCGACAGCCTGTCGTCGACGCGTCGCATCCATGAGCCGATCAACGACTTCACCCAGATCCAGTCGGCGTTCGACGGCATCACGTACCAGAAGGGCGGCGCGGTGCTCGCGATGTTCGAGCGCTACGTCGGCGAAGAAGCCTTCCAGACCGGCATCCGCAACTATCTGAAGGACCACGCGCGCGGCAACGCGACGAGCGCGGACCTGATCGCCGCGGTCGCGAAGCAGAGCAACGATCCGAAGGCCGTCGACGCGGCGTTCAAGAGCTTCATCGACCAGCCGGGCGTGCCGTTCGTGAAGGTCGCGGTGGAATGCACCGGCAAGCCGACGCTGGTGGTGACGCAGCAGCGTTACCTGCCGCTCGGTTCGTCGGCGAGCGCCAACGCGACGTGGGGCATCCCGCTGAGCGTGCGTTACGCCGACAACGGCACGGTGCGCGAAGAGAAGGGCATCGTCACCGGTGCGTCGTCGCGCTTCGAGCTGAAGAACGCGACCTCGTGCCCGACGTGGGTGATGCCGAACGCGCACGGCGCCGGTTACTACCGCTTCGCGCTGGAGCCGAAGTACCAGCAGGCGCTGTCGACCGCGTTCGCGCAGCTCGACGAACGCGAACAGCGCGTCTACGCCGACTCGATCACCTCGGCCTATGGCGCAGGCCAGGTCACGCCGAAGGAACTGCTCGCCGCGCTGCCGCAGTTCACCACCGCGCAGGTGCGCCAGACGGTGACCGCGGGCATGAGCGCGATCGGCTGGATGGACGAACAGCTGCTCACGAGCGAAGCCGACCGCAACGCGTTCCGCGCGAAGGCGGCCGAAATCTATCGCCCGCGCCTCGACCAGCTCGGCCTGTCGCCGAAGCAGGGCGAGCCGGACGACGATCGCTTGCTGCGCGCGTCGCTCGTGAACTTCTTCGCCGGCACGCTGAAGGACGCGCAGGTTCGCGCCGAGATGGGCAAGCAGGGTCGCGCGGTGCTCGGCCTCGGCGGCGACGGCAAGCTCAACGCCGACGCGGTGCCGAAGGACCTGCGCGCCGTGGCGCTCGGCGTCGCCGTGCAGGATGGCGGCAAGGAAGCGTTCGACGCGGCGGAGAAGCACTTCCGCGCCAGCCAGGACCCGACGCTGCGTTCGCAGTTGCTCGGTGCGATGGGTTCGACGGAAGACCAGGCGTTGCTCGATCGCGCCCGCGCCCTCGTGTTCGAAAAGGGCCTGCTGCGCCGTAACGAGATCTTCCCGATCGTCGGCGGCCAGACCGAGGAAGCCTCGACGCGTCCGGCCCTGCGCCAGTGGGTCGACTCGCACTTCTCCGAGCTCGAGGCGCGCCTTGCGCCCGCGGGTGCGGCGCTGGTCCAGCTCTACGCGGCCGGCATGTGCAGCAACGCCGAGGCGACCGACGTCGAGTCGCGCTTCACCGATCGCATGAAGTCGATCGAAGGCGGCCCGCTGGAACTGAAGCAGACCGTCGAAGCCGTGCGCCTGTGCGCGGCGCAGAAGGACGCCCGCAAGGGCATGCCGCTGGCCTTCAACAAGTAAGTTGGAGGCACGCGCGGTCGGGGCGCATCGCGGTTAGGATGCGCCCATGACCGACCAACCTTCCGCGCGCGTCGACGAGATCCTCAAGGACGCGCGCGCGAAGGTCGATGCAGCCGACGCGGAGTGGTTGTTGGCCTTCGTGCTCGGCAAGTCGCGCAGCTGGTTGTATGCCCGCAGCGACGACACGATTCCAGGCGACGCCGTGCAGCGCTACCACGCGCTGCTCGAGCGCCGCATCGCCGGCGAACCGCTGGCCTATCTCACCGGACGCAAGGGGTTCTGGCGCTTCGAGCTCAAGGTCACGCCCGACACGCTCGTGCCGCGCCCGGAAACCGAATTGCTCGTCGAACTCCTGCTCGCGCGCCTGTCGCGCGAAGCGCCCGTGCGCGTCGCCGATCTCGGCACGGGCAGCGGCGCGATCGCGCTCGCCATCGCATACGAACGCCCGCGCGCGCATGTCGTCGCGATCGACGACAGTGCGAAGGCCCTCGAAGTCGCGAAGTCCAACGCCGTCGCGCTGCGCCTGCCCAACGTCGAGTTCCGCATGGGGCATTGGTGCGAACCGCTCAACGATGGTCCGTTCGATGCGATCGCGAGCAACCCGCCGTACATCGCGCTCGGCGACATCCATCTCGAAGCACTGCGCTACGAACCGGCGTCCGCATTGGCATCGGGCCGCGATGGCCTCGATGCGATCCGCGACATCGTGCGCACCGCGCCCACGCACCTCGTGCCGGGCGGTGCGTTGCTGATCGAACACGGCCGCGACCAGGGGCCCGCGGTGCGCGCGCTGTTCGAAGCCGCCGGCTTCCTCGACATCGACACCGGCCTGGACGTCGAGCATCGCGAACGCGTCACCCACGGCGTCATGCCCGGCGGTGCGTCGCTGGGCTAGACTGCGCGTCCTGCTGCAAGCCCCGATTTCCCGGTGGAGGACGACCGATGTTGCGAGACCTGTTCCCGGACATCCAGCCGTACGACACCGGCACGCTCGCGCTCGATTCGCGCCATGTCATGTACTACGAACAGTGCGGCAACCCCGACGGCAAGCCCGTCGTGATGCTGCACGGCGGACCGGGCGGCGGTTGCAGCGATCGCATGCGCCGTTTCCACGACGCGGGCAAGTACCGGATCATCCTGTTCGACCAGCGCGGCAGCGGGCGTTCGACGCCGCACGCCGATCTCGTCGACAACACCACGTGGCACCTCGTCGCCGACATCGAAACGCTGCGCAAGAAGCTCGGCATCGATCGCTGGCAGGTGTTCGGCGGTTCGTGGGGTTCGACGCTTGCGCTCGCGTACGCGCAGAAGCACCCGGAACACGTCACCGAACTCGTGCTGCGCGGCATCTTCATGCTGCGTCGCTGGGAACTGGAGTGGTTCTACCAGGAAGGCGCGTCGCGCCTGTTCCCCGACGTGTGGGAGCACTACCTCGAAGCGATCCCGCCGGTCGAACGCCACGACATGATGAGCGCGTACCACCGTCGCCTCACGAGCGACGACCAGGCCACGCGCCTGGCCGCAGCGCGCGCGTGGAGCGTGTGGGAAGGTGCGACGTCGTTCCTCAAGATGGACCCGGACTTCATCAGCGGGCATGACGAAGCCGAGTTCGCGCTCGCCTTCGCGCGCATCGAGAACCACTACTTCGTCAACGGCGGCTTCTTCGAAGTCGAAGACCAGTTGCTGCGCGACGCCCATCGCATCGCCAGCATCCCCGGCGTGATCGTGCACGGCCGTTACGACGTGGTGTGCCCGATCGCGAATGCGTGGGAACTCAAGCGTGCGTGGCCGGCGGCGGAGTTGGTGATCTCGCCGACGTCGGGGCATTCGGCGTTCGAGCCGGAGAACATCGACGCGCTGGTGCGGGCGACCGACAAGTTCGCCTGACCGGTAGTTTTACTGAGGCAAACCCGGGACGCTACGGATGACGCGGCGCGAAGCGATGACTAGCGTTGCGGCGTTCCCCTGCACGTTCCGGAAAACGCCATGAAGACCTCATCAGTAGCAAACATCCTGTCGCTCATCCTGCTCGCGGGCACCCTGGGGCTCGCGCATGCGCAGACTCCGCCGGCGGCCGGTCAGGCGAGCGCATCGAGTGCCGCCGCGGCCGAAACGGCCAACACCTGGCTGGTCACGGCGAGTGGCACTGCGACGTCGGAAGGCATCGTCGGCATCACCGTCACGCCGTGGGACATCGAACCCATCACGGTGGCGGTCAAGGTGACCAAGGGCGAGTCGGCGAACATGGTCGCGGTGAATCTCCGCGACGCCTTCCGCAAGGCGCTGGACCAGAACACGTTCCGCGTGGACATGGAGGGTAAGCAAGCGATTCGTGTCCTGGCCAAGCACGGCGACCACCGGTTCGGTATCCGCACCACCGAAGCGACTGCATCGGGCGTCGACGTCGCGCTCAAGAAAGAGAAGTGAGGCGTGCGGCATCGCCCCCGGGCGTCAGCTGCTTCGCGACGACCCGTCGGGATTGCGCTCGAGCATCCATAGGCCCGCCCACAACTTGAGATCGAGCTCGTAGCCTTCGCGCTGCTTCTCGATCAACCACGCCGCGGCCTTCGCGCGCGGTACCGCGTGCACGGTGATGTCTTCGCCATCGACGCCGCCGCCTTCGCCCGTGCGCACCAGGCCTTCCGCGCGCACGAACGCGATGCGTTCGTTGCTCATGCCGGCCGACGTCGGGCCGACCAGCAACACTTCGACGCGCGAAGGACGCCAACCGGTTTCTTCTTCGAGCTCACGCGTCGCCGCGTCTTCGAGCGTGTCTTCGCCGGACTGATCGCCGACCAGTCCCGCCGGCATCTCGATCGTCTTCGACCCCAACGGGATGCGGTATTGCTCGACGAACAACACCTCGTCGTCCGGCGTCGCCGCGACGATGATGACCGCCATGCCCTTGCCGTGCGTGCGTTCGCACGATTCCCAGTGGCCGCGGCGCACGAGGCGCAGCCATTTGCCTTCGTAGAGGGTTTCTTCCATGCGGGCGATGCTAGCCCGCCGACGTGACCGCCGTCTGCACGCCGCTCGTTTCCTGCAGGCGACGGCGCGTGAGGGGGCCGAAGCGCAGGTGATCGCAGAGACCGACGAGCGCGGTCGCATCCGCGTGGCCACGATGGAACTCGCGCATCGACAGCGGCGCATCGAGCGCGATCGTCGTGAGCTGGCGCCACAACAGCGCCTGTTCGCGGTGCTGCTTGATTTTCGCTGCGGTCTGCGCCGCGCCGCGCACGCGCAGGAACGCGACTTCGTCGACGCGCGCGAGCAGCGCATCGAGCGTGCCGAAATGCGCGAGCAATGCGGCCGCCGTCTTCGGTCCCACGCCCGGCACGCCGGGAATGTTGTCGACCGCATCGCCGGTGAGCGCGAGGTAGTCGGCGATCTGGTGCGCTTCCACGCCGTGGCGTGCCTTCACTCCGGCCATGGTCCAGCGCTGGTTGCGCGCGTAGTCCCACTGTTCGTCCATGCCGGCGAGGAGCTGCGAGAGATCCTTGTCGGCGGAGACGATCACGCCGCGATGGTTGGCCGCACGCCCGTGATGCAGCGCACTGCCGATCAGGTCGTCGGCTTCGTAATCGTGGTGCGCGAGCACGGCCAGGCCGAGCGCTTCGCACAATGCCTTGCAATGGCGGAACTGGTTCTTGAGTTCTTCCGGCGCCGACTCGCGGTTCGCCTTGTAGGCGGGGTAGAGCACGTTGCGGAAACACGAGTCGAGCGCTTCGTCGAAGGCGATCGCGATGTGGCGCGGGCGTTCGCGCTCGAGCAACTCGAGCAGGAAGCGCGCGAAGCCGTGCACCGCGTTGGTCGGCCAGCCGTCGGCGTCGTGGAATTCGTTCGGCATCGAATGCCACGCGCGGAACACGTACATGCTCGCGTCGACTAAATAGAGAGGCGGCTGCGTCGCGGCCGGTGCGTTCATGCGGGGCTCCACTCGGTGAGCAGGGTGCGCGGGTCGGGACGGTCGCGCTCGGGTGCCTCGAGTTTGGGCGTGCCGATGTGGATGAAGCCAGTGATGGCTTCGCCCATCCCGATGCCGAGCAGGCGGTGGACCTCTTCGTCGTAGGCCGGCCAACCGGTCAGCCACTGCGCGCCGAACCCGCAGGCCTGCGCCGCTTGCAACAGTGCGAAGCAGACGAGCGCGGAGCAACTGAAGCGTTCGGACGCCGGGATCTTCTCGTCGGGGCCCAGCGATGCGATCACCGCGATGACCAGCGGCGCATGCGCGAAGCGGTTGCGGTCCTTTTCGATCGCCGCGTCGCCGGCATTCGGGTCGCGCTCGACCGAGCGCGCGGCAAGCCTTTCGCCGAGTGCGAGGCGCGCGTCGCCCTGGATGCGCAGGAACCGGAAGGGCACCCGCTTGCCATGGTCGGGCACGCGGACCGCGGCCTCGAGCATGCGCATCAGGGTGGCTTCATCGGGGCCCGGCGCCCCCAATTGCTTGGCCGGCACCGACCGTCGCGCGTTCAGGAACTGCAGTTCGTCGGCTGGCATGGGGGGCGAAGGAGGCATGGGTCACAGAACCGGAAATTCGAAGATGAATTGACACAGCACGGCACTACTCTGCCCCTGAGTGTCGCATTTGGTCACATGGCGTCGATCGGGGAGTCGAAATGTCGGGACATCCTTTGGGACTGGGCACCACGGAACGGGCCAACCCGGCTGGCGTGCTCGAAGAAATGAAGCGACTGTCCGTCGAGCAGCTCGGCGGCGTCCCCAGCGCATTGTACGCGCCGGTCGGAGAGGCCCTGGATGAAGCCGCGCGTCGCGCGGGCCTGATCCAGATTCGCCGCGGCGACCACGTCGCGTTGCTCAACCTCCGGCAGCGCAACGCCGGATACGTGATGCGCTTCCGCCAGCTCGTCGCGCAGGGCTTCGAGGATTTCCGCGCGCTGCCGCACCGCAAGGCGCCGGGCGGCCACCTGCCGCTGGGCCTGGTCGAAGAACGCCAGCTCGATTTCCACTACGCGGGCCAGAAGCTCGCCGAGTCGATCGGCCAGCGCTATGCGCGCCAGCTCGAAATGCTCGACGGCCGCCTCGAAGCGCTCTCGACCGAACTCGGCGCGCCCACCGCGTCGAATCCGATCGGCGCCACGCGCCTGGCCGGCGCCTTCCTCGCCACCTACCACGACGCCGAACTGCCGGAGACGCTGCGCCCGCTGCTGTTCCGCCAGTACGAACACGAGCTCTCGCGCGTGCTCGGCGATCTGTACGGTCGCATCAACACGCTGCTCGCCGCGGCCGGTTACGGCCTGAAGCCCGGCGCGGGCGTTCCGCACAAGCCGCTCGACGCCACCCAGCCTGCGCCGCCCGTGCAGGACGCGATCTCGGCGGACATCGACGCGATGGAGCGCTTCGGCGAACTCCGCAAGATGCTGCACGACTGGCGCGAAGGCACGATCCCCGCGCGCCCCGTGCCCGCCGATCGCGCGCCGGGTCCGCACACCGCGCCGCGTCGCGCGCTGCGCGCGGCGGAAGTCATCAGCGTCACCTCGCTCCTGCAACGCGACGGCCCCGAGCCGTATGCCCGCGCGCTTGCCGGCGCCGGCTCGCTGGCCGATGCGATCCGCGAACAACTGACCGAAGGCGCGCGTCGCCTCGGCCTGGATCCGGACCAGACGGAGATCGGCGGCAGCGAGAACGATGCGATCGATCTCGTCGGCCTGCTGTTCGAATCGCTGTTCCAGACCCACGCGATGCTCGATCGCGCGCGCCGCGTGTATGCGCGCCTCGTGCTGCCTTACGTCAAGGTGGCGCTGAGCGACGAGTCGTTGTTCCTGCGTCGCGATCATCCCGCGCGCCGCCTGTTCGACGTGATCACCGAGGCGTGCGAAGGCAACGACGGCGCCACGCCGCAGGATCGCGAACTGCTCGAACGCGCGGCCGGCATCGCCCAGCGCATCGTCGCCGACTACAACGAAGACCTCGAGATCTTCGCGCTCGCCACCGCCGAACTCGAATCGCTGCTCGAACAGCAGCGCAAGCGCGTCGCGGTCCTCGAGAACCGCGCGTCCGAAGCGGTGCATGGCAAGGAACGCCTGTTGCAGGCGCGCCTGCAGGCCGCGGCCGCGCTCGGCCAGCGCCTGTCGCGCACGCCGCTGACCGAAGCCGTCGCCGATTTCCTCGTCGAACACTGGCAGCACCACCTGGTGCAGACGCTGCTGCGCGACGGCCTGGATTCGGCGAAGCACAACGACGTGCTCGCGCTCGCCGATGCGTTGATCGCGGTCGACGGCCTCTCCGCGCAGGCGCGCGGTGCGATGGTGGCCGATCGCCTGATCGCGCTGCAGCCGGCGATCAGCGAATGCCTGGTCGCGTGCGGCCAGGACGAACACGGCGCCAGCGATTGGCTCGCCGGCCTCGTGCGTGCGCTCGCGCAGCCCGACCTCCCCCGTTCGCTGCGCAAGCTGCCGCCGCCGGTCGTCGCCGACGACGATTCGGACCCGGGCCAGTTGCGCGTGGTCGGCGGTCACGCCGGCCTGGACTTCGAGCCCGAAGTCGCCGAGCGCATGCGCAAGCTCGCGCCGGGCGAATGGCTGCGCCTGCTCGATGCGCAGGGCGAACACGTCGCCGCGAAGGTCGCGTGGATCAGCCCGCTGAGCGGCCGCTTCCTGCTCGTCAATCGCCGCGGTGCGCGCGTGCTCGTCGCTTCCGCCGAGCAACTGGCCGCGCTGGTCGCCGAAGGCCGCCTGGTCGCCGGCACCGAACAGGCCCCGTTCGACGAGGCCATGCGCCAGCTGCGTTCGCGCCTGCAAAGGGCGGTCGGCCAGAACTGATCGCCGACGCGATCGCCGCAACGCAGGTGCGTCGCGCTAGGATGCGACGGCGCACCTGACTTGCGAGGCGACGGATGGCGGTCGAAGTGGGAGTCGCGCGGGAATCCGCGCCCGGCGAACGACGCGTCGCGTTGACGCCCGAAACCTGCAAGAAGCTCGTCAAGGCCGGCGCGGCCGTGCGCATCGAACGTGGCGCCGGCGCGTTCGCCGGATTCCCCGACAACGATTACGCCGATGCAGGCGCGCAGGTCGTCGACGACGGCCACCTTGCGCTCAATGGCGCCGACGTCGTGTTGTGCGTGCAACCGCCCGATGCGGTGCGGCTGGCGCAGTTCAAGCAGGGCGCGGTGCTCGTCGGCTTGCTGCAACCGCAAGCCGATGCTTCGCGCGCCAACGAAATCCGCGCGCGCGAAATCCTGGCCTTCCCGCTCGAACGCCTGCCGCGCACGACGCGCGCGCAAGCGATGGACGTGCTCAGTTCGCAGGCGGGCATGGCCGGTTACAAGGCGGTGCTGATCGCCGCGCAACTCGCGCCGCGGTTCTTCCCGATGCTCACCACCGCCGCCGGCACGATCCGGCCTTCGCGCGTGTTGATCGTCGGCGCGGGCGTCGCGGGCTTGCAGGCAGTCGCGACCGCGAAGCGTCTCGGCGCGCAGGTTGAAGGCTTCGACGTGCGCCCGGAAACGCGCGAACAGATCGAATCGCTCGGCGGCAAGTTCCTCGACCTCGGCGTGAGCGCGGCGGGCGAAGGCGGCTACGCGCGCCAGCTCACCGACGCCGAACGCGCGGAGCAGCAACGGCGCCTCGGCGAACACCTGAAGAACATCGACGTCGTCGTGTGCACCGCCGCGGTGCCGGGCCGCCCTGCGCCGAAGATCGTGACCGCCGCGATGGTCGCTGGCATGCGACCGGGCAGCGTGATCGTCGATCTCGCCGCGGAAACCGGCGGCAACTGCGAACTCACGCGCCCGGGTGAAACGATCGAGGCCAACGGCGTCGTCGTCGCCGGCCCGCTCAACCTCGCCAGCATGGGCGCGTTGCACGCGAGCGAGATGTACGCGCGCAATGTCTACAACTTCGTCGCGCTGTTGTTGAAGGACGGCGCGATCGCGCTCGACTGGGGCGACGAACTGTTGGCGAAGACGGTCTGGCCGGAGCGCGCGTAACCCTTCGGGGTGCCCGCGCGCGCGGGCATCACGGCTTCGGCGGATTCGCCTCCAGCCACGCCTTCTTCTGTTCCGGCGTCATCGCGCGCCACTTTTCCTTCAGCGCGCGGCGCTGGTCGGGCGGCATCGAACGCATGCGGTCGTAGAGTTCGCGCGCGTGGTCGCGCTGCTCGGGCGACATGTTCGACCAGCGATGCATGCCCTTGCGCGCGGCCTGGCGTTCTTCCGGCGACATCGTGGCCCAGCGCTGCGCATGATCCATGGTGCGCTGGCGATGCTCGGCGTCCGCGTCGTTCCAGCGGTCGCGCACCGGGGCGATGAGCGTCTCGCGTTGCGCAGGCGTGAGTTGGTCCCACGCCGGCAACGGAGTCGCGGCCGGCGCGGCGTTCTGCTGCGCGAACGCGGACATCGCGATCAACGCCGCGCACGCGAGCGCGAGGCATTGCATGGCGAAACGAAGGCGGGTGGTCATCGCACTTACTCCATGGCCATCAGGGCGGCGTCGTCGGACGCCAGCCACACGTAGAGATCGGGGTTTTCCTCGAGCGACGCGGTGGCGGTCGCTTCGTCGGTGTCGGGCAGCGCAGTCGCGCGCGGCGCGAGCGCACGCGGCGCGGGCGCCGGTTGCGTGGTCGCGACGGCAGGCGCCGGCGCATCGGGTGCGCGCAGCTGCATGCCGATCGCGAGCGCACCGACGGCTGCGGCTGCGGCGAGCGGGAACGCGAAGCGCCAGGGCGAACGTGCTTCGCGCGGCGCCTGGCCGGCGAGCGCGGCGCGGCGGCGTTGCGCCAACTGCGCACGCACGCGCGGCGACAGGTGTTCGAGCGATTCGGCATGCCGCGCACGGATCGCGCTGTCGAAACGGTCGTCGGTCTTCATCGGAACTCCTCCAGTTGCGCCTGCAATGCTTCGCGGGCGCGGAACAAATGCGTCTTCACCGACCCCTCGCTGCAGCCCATCACGCGCGCGGTGGTCGCCACGTCGAGCTCTTCGATCACGCGCAGCGTGAATGCCTCGCGTTGTCGCGCGGGCAGGGTGCGCAGGGCATCGGCGATGCGGGTGTAAGCCTCGCGACTGTCATGGCTGCGCGCGGGGTCGGATTCGGGGTGGAGCGCGGGCGCGGCCTCGTTCCAGTCGATCGGGTCGTCATCGCCCGTCGTCTGCGGGCGCAGCCAGCGCAGGCGGAAGGTGCGACGACGCTGCGCATCGACGATGCGGCTTCGCAGGATGCTCCAGAACAACGGCGTCCACTCCGCCGCCGGCCGCTCGCGGTAGCCGAGCATCTTCAGCATCGCGTCCTGGACGACGTCGAGCGCGTCCTCGCGGTGCCGCAGCCCCAGCTCCGCGAAACGGAAGGCGCGCGCGGCGATGCCGTCGAGGAACGCGTCCAGCGTGCGCGGCAGTTCGGCCTCGTTCGCGGTGGCTTCCCGCACGGTGGCAGCTGCCGCGCCCAGCGCGGTCATCGGGTCTTCGTCTTCGGTCACGCGCAGGAGCATAGCGGCCGGTCGGTGGAGGGGCGGGCAGGATCATCCCTGCTGGTCCCGCAAACGCGGAGGCGGCCGCTGCGTTGACCGGCCCCGCGCCGGGTTCACCAATCGTTATGATGGGTCCGACTCGACGGTGGGGACTGGGCGCATGGCGGACGGGTTCGTGGTGCTCTACATCTTCATGCTGGCCGCGATCGCGGGCCACGTGATCATTTCCCGGGTCCCGGTGATCCTCCACACGCCCCTGATGTCGGGCTCCAACTTCATCCACGGCATCGTGCTGATCGGCGCGATGGTGGTGCTCGGGCACGCCGAGACGAACCTGGAGAAGACGATCGGCTTCATCGCGGTGGTGCTCGGCGCGGGCAACGCGGCCGGCGGTTACGTGGTGACCGAACGCATGCTCGACATGTTCAAGTCGAGCAAGGGCAAGCAGGAGAAGCAGAAGTGATGGGCGCCGACTGGCAGACGCTGGTCGCGGCGACCAGCTACTTCGTCGCCGCCACGCTGTTCCTCCTCGGCCTGCAACGCATGTCCTCGCCGGTGACCGCGCGCAGCGGCATCCAGTGGGCGGGCGTGGGCATGGTGATCGCCACCGTCGCGACGTTCGTGCTGCCCGGCCTGCACAACATGGCGCTCATCGTGATCGCGCTCGTGCTCGGCACCGTGCTCGCGTGGGTGTGGGGCAAGAAGGTCAAGATCACCGACATGCCGCAGATGGTCGCGTTGTTCAACGGCATGGGTGGTGGCTCGGCGGCGGCAATCGGTGCGGTGGAGTTGTTGCGGCTCAATACCGATGCTCGCGGCGCGACACTGCAACACGTCGTGCTCGCCGTGGTCGGTGCGTTGATCGGCGCGGTATCGCTCACGGGTTCGATCATCGCCTGGGCGAAGCTCGACGGACGCATGGACAAGCGTTACACGTTCCCCGGTCAGCAGGCTTTCAACGCACTCTTGTTCCTCGCGGCGATCGTCCTCGGCGCGATGGTGGTTACCGGGCTGGTGTTTTACGGCCTCTCCGACGAGCGGGTCGTGACGATGTACATCGTCGCGTTCTTCGTCGCCGCATTGCTGCTCGGCGTGTTGATGACGCTGCCCATTGGCGGCGCCGACATGCCGGTCGTGATCTCGCTGTACAACGCGTTCACCGGCCTGGCCGTCGCGTTCGAAGGCTACGTGCTCGGCAACCAGGCGCTGATCATCGCCGGCACCATGGTCGGCGCCGCGGGCATGCTGCTGACGCGCCTGATGGCGAAGGCGATGAACCGCAAGATCACCAACGTGCTGTTCTCCAACTTCGGCGGCGGCGGTGCGACGGCGCAGGAAATCGCCGGCTCGCAGAAGCCCATCGAAGCCGCCGACGTCGCGGCGATGATGGCCTACGCCGAACGCGTCGTGATCGTGCCCGGCTACGGCATGGCGGTTGCGCAGGCGCAGCACAAGATCTGGGAACTCACGCAGCGCCTGATCGCGCGCGGCGTGAAGGTGAAGTTCGCGATCCACCCGGTCGCCGGCCGCATGCCCGGCCACATGAACGTGCTGCTCGCCGAAGCCGGCGTGCCGTACGACCTCATCGCCGACATGGACGACATCAACCCCGAGTTCCCGAACACCGACGTCTCGCTCGTGATCGGCGCGAACGACGTCGTCAATCCCGTCGCGAAGACCGACCCCGCATCGCCGATCTACGGCATGCCGATCCTCGACGTGAACCAGTCGCGCAACACGATCGTCATCAAGCGCGGCAAGGGCACGGGCTTCGCCGGGATCGAGAATGCGCTGTTCTATGCCGACAATACGCGCATGTTGTATGGCGATGGTGCGGAGATGGCGAGTGCGTTGGTGAGCGAACTCAAGGCGCTGGACGGCGGCGGGCACTGAGCGGCCTGATCGGCCGCAGCAGAACCCCACACGTCGTGCCTGCGATCAGGCCGGCGGCGAGGGCGCAAGGATTCCAGTCGCCGTCGCGTGGGAAGTGGAGCGGGTGATGGGAATCGAACCCACGCTAGCAGCTTGGGAAGCTGCAGTTCTACCATTGAACTACACCCGCGTTTGCGCGGCAGTCTATGCCGGGGGGCGGCCGCTGGCAACGCGGCGCGGCGACGTTTCCCGCTCGTCGCCGACCGCCGACGGTCCTTCATTTCGCTAACACGTTAGCGCGTATGCTCCGCGCCCTCGACCACGGGATTCCGGCGGTCGCTCGTTCTTTTTCCCGGAGGTCGGATGGCCGCACGCGTGGTGCTCGGTTGGCGGGAGTGGTTGGCGTTGCCGGCGCTCGGCATCGTGGCCATCCGCGCGAAGGTGGACACCGGGGCGCGCAGCTCGTCGCTGCACGTCGACGCCCAATGGCGGTTCATCGAGGGCGGTGCGCCATGGGCCGGGTTTCGCATCGCGACCGGCGTCCGCAGCGGGCAGGTGATCGAAGCGCAGGCGCCGATCAGCGACGAGCGCGAGGTCACCGACTCGGGCGGCAACCGCAGCCGGCGCGTGTTCCTGCACACGCCGCTGGTCGTCGCCGGGGTGGAGCGCCAGGTCGAAATCAACCTGACCGATCGCCGCGGCATGCTCTTCCCGATGCTCCTCGGCCGGACCGCGCTCGCGCGTGCGTTCGTTATCGATCCGGCCCGTTCTTTCCTGCATGGAAAACCGCCCGCATGAAGCTTGCGATCCTCTCGCGCAACACCAAGCTGTATTCCACGCGGCGCCTGGTCGAAGCCGCGCGCGATCGCGGGCACAGCGTGCGGGTGCTCGATCCGTTGCGCTGCTACATGCGCATCGCGAGCGACGGCTTCGCCATGCACCACCAGGGCAAGCCGCTCACCGGCTACCACGCGGTGATCCCGCGCATCGGCGCGTCGGTCACGCGCTACGGCACGGCCGTGCTGCGCCAGTTCGAGCTGATGGGGTCGTACACGCCCAATCCGTCGGACTCGATCCTCAAGGCGCGCGACAAGCTGCGCTGCCACCAGCTCCTCGCCGCGCAGGGCCTCGGCCTGCCGGCGACGGTGTTCGGCGACAACCCGGACGACACCAGCGACCTGCTCGCGATGCTCGGCCCGACGCCGCACGTCATCAAGCTCAACGAAGGCACGCAGGGCGCGGGCGTGATGCTCACGGAGAAGCTCTCCGCATCGCGCAGCGTGATCGAAGCATTGCGCGGCCTGTACGCGAACTTCCTCGTGCAGGAGTTCGTGGCCGAGGCGAAGGGCGCGGACCTGCGTTGCTTCGTCGTCGGCGATCGCGTCGTCGCGACGATGAAACGCCAAGCGCCGAAGGGCGACTTCCGTTCGAACCTGCATCGCGGCGGCACGGCGAAGGCGATCACCGCGACGCCCGCCGAACAGGACACCGCCCTTCGCGCGGCCCGCATGCTCGGGCTGGGGGTGGCGGGCGTCGATCTCATCCGGTCGAAGCGCGGTCCGCTCATCCTCGAGGTCAACGCATCGCCCGGCCTGGAAGGAATCGAGGCGGCCAGCGGTACCGATGTGGCCGGCAGCATCATCGATTACGTCGCCAATGGCGGCCATCGAGCGGGATCGACCCGGCGCAGCACCCACGCAAAGGCGGCCTGAGTGCCCGACTGAGCCGACCTGCGGGATTCGTGATTAACGAGTTTTTCACGCCGATCCACCGCCGCTTTTAACGCCGGTTTAATCGCCCCCTGCGTAGCCTGTGGCCTACCGCGAATCTGTCGTAGACCGCTCGGCCAGCCGCAACGGACGAAGCCAGATTACGGTCATCGGGGCTTGATTTGGCCCAGGCACGCGACCCGTGCCTGGGCCTTTGTTTTTTGGCCACCACGTTATCGTCGCTTGCGGCTCTGGCATCATCCGGGCGTGTTCATGTGTGAACCCCGGTGCGTTGGCCGGGTCGAAAACCGACTCCCCCCAGGACAAGCCCGGATGCGCATCCTCGTCATCGAAGACAACCAGGACATCGCCGCCAACCTCGGCGACTATCTCGAGGATCGCGGCCACACCGTCGACTTCGCCGCCGACGGCGTCACCGGTCTGCACCTCGCGGTGGTGCACGACTTCGACGCGATCGTCCTCGACCTCAGCCTGCCGGGCCTCGATGGCCTGGAGGTGTGCCGCAAGTTGCGCAACGAAGCGCGCAAGCAGACGCCGGTGCTGATGCTCACCGCGCGCGATTCGCTCGACAACAAACTCGCCGGGTTCGATTCCGGCGCCGACGACTACCTGATCAAGCCGTTCGCGTTGCAGGAAGTGGAAGTGCGCCTCAACGCGCTCGCGCGTCGCGGTCGCGGTGTGCAGACGCGCGTGCTCAACGTCGGCGATCTCGAATACAACCTCGACACGCTCGAAGTGCGCCGCGAAGGCAAGCTGCTGCAGCTCAACCCCACTGCGCTGAAGATCCTGCAGGCGCTGATGGAAGCCTCGCCGGCGGTGGTCACGCGCCAGGAACTCGAAACGCGCGTGTGGGGCGAGGAGCTGCCGGATTCGGATTCGCTGCGCGTGCACATCCACGGCCTGCGCGCCGTCGTCGACAAGCCGTTCGAGGTGCCGCTGATCCAGACCCGCCACGGTATCGGTTACCGGATCGCCGCACCCGATGCCACCAGCTGACACCTCGCGCCGCCCGCGCCGTTACCGGCGCCAGCTTCGCAGCCGCATCATCCTGTCGTTCGTCCTGCTCGGTTTCGGGCTGACGGCGCTGTTCGCGTACGCGGTCGACAAGGTGCGCAACCAGGTCGAGGACAAACTCGTCGTCGACCTGATGAATCGCAACATCGACCTGTACGCGGAGCAGTTCGCGCGCGATCCGGAAAACCCGAGCCTGCCGGTCGACCAGATGCGCGCGTTCGCGTTCACGCCCGACAAGTTCGACAGCGTGCGCGAGAACCAGCCGCAGTGGTACGAGCTGCCCGACGGCATCCACCAGCTCAGCGGCGTGGACGACGACGGCCAGGCGTTCTCGTACAAGCTCGCGGTACGCAAGACGCCGTCGGTGTGGTTCTTCCTCGCCTACGACATGACGCAGGCGTTGCGCGGGCAGGAGCAGTTCAACCGCGGCATCTACGGCGCCGTGGTGGTGTTCACGCTGCTCTCGCTGCTCGTCGGCTGGTGGGCGGCCTCGCGCGTGATGAGCCCGGTGTCGGAATTGGCGAACCGGTTGAAGGGATCGGGTCGCAGCAGCGAACCGGTGTCGCTCGCCGAGCATTTCCCGAACGACGAAGTCGGCCAGCTCGCCGCAGCGCTCGACGATTACGCCTCGCGCCTGACCGAAGTCGTGCAGCGCGACCGCGAGTTCAACGCCGACGTCAGCCACGAACTGCGCACGCCGCTCGCGGTGATCCGCGGCGCGACCGAGTTGCTGCTCTCGCGCCCCGGCCTCGACGACCGCATGCAGGCGCGCCTGCGCCGCATCCAGCGCGCCGAACAACAGTGCACCGACCTGATCAGCGCGCTGCTCCTGCTGTCGCGCAACGAGCGCGGCCACGGCGCCACAGACGTCGGCAAGGTCGCCGAACAACTGCTCGACATGCATCGCGCGCAGCTCGGCGGCAAGGCGCTGGTGCTGCGCATGGAAGGCGAGAGCGGGCTGATCGTCGACGCGCCGGAAGCCGCGGTCGCGGTCGCGCTCGGCAACCTGATCGGCAACGCGGTGAAGTACACGCTCGAAGGCGAAGTGATCGCGCGCATGCGGCCCGAGGGCGTCGACGTCATCGACTCGGGTCCGGGCCTCACGGCGGAAGAAGCCGCGCGCCTGTTCGAACGCGGGTATCGCGGCACGCACGCCGAGCACTCGCAGGGCGCGGGTATCGGTCTGTCGATCGTGCGCCGCCTGTGCGCACTCTACGAATGGGACGTGCGCGTGGTGCCGGGCGAAGAGCGTGGCGTGATCGCCACGCTCCGGTTCGGCGAGATCAAGGCCGCGTCCTGAGACGCGGCGCGCGTCAGACGCGCTCGAGCGTCAGACGCGCTCGAGCCAGTTGTACTTGTCGGCGGTCTTGCCGCTGAACAACCCGAAGAACAACTCCTGGATGCGCTTGGTCATCGGACCGGCGCGACCTGCGCCGACCTGGCGGCCGTCGACCGAACGGATCGGCGTGATTTCCGCCGCCGTGCCGCACATGAAGAGCTCATCGCACAGGTAGAGGTATTCGCGCGGGATGTCGCGTTCGACGACGGTGATGCCGTTGTCCTTCGCGAGCGTGATGATCGAATTGCGCGTGATGCCGTTGAGCAGCGCCGCGCTCACTGGCGTGGTGTGCAACTCGCCGTTGAACACGAGGAACAGGTTCTCGCCCGCGCCTTCGCTGAGCAGGCCGGTGGAGGCCAGCGCGATGCCTTCGCCGAAGCCGAGGCGACGCGCTTCGCGCGCGACCAACTGGCCCGACAGATAGTTGCCGCCGGCCTTCGCGCCCGCGGGAATGGTGTTCGGCGCGAAACGCTGCCAGCTCGACACGCACGCGTCGATGCCTTCCTCGAGCACGCCGTCGCCGAGATACGCACCCATTTGCCACGCCGCGACCGCGACATCGGTCGGCGTGTCGGCCGACAGGCCGAAACCACCGAGCCCACGGAACGCGACGGGGCGCAGGTACGCCTTGCCCAGCGCGTTGGCCTTGAGCACTTCGCGGCACGCGGCGTTGATCTGCTCGACCGAGTACGGCATCGGCATCTCGTAGATGCGCGCCGACGCCATCAGGCGACGGTTGTGGTCGGTGAGGCGGAAGATCGCCGGGCCGTCGGGCGTGTCGTAGCTGCGGAGGCCTTCGAACACCGACGAGCCATAGTGGATCGCGTGCGCCATGACGTGCGTGGTGGCTTCGGCCCAGGGCTTGATGGCGCCGTTGTGCCAAATCCATTCGGGGTAGCGCATCGTCATGCGGGCTCTCTCGCGTGCGTGGGGAGCCGACGATTGTAAGCGACGCTAGAGCGAGACCCACCAGCAACCGAAATGACGATGCAGGCCCAGCGTGGTCGACAGCGGCGAGATGCTGTTGGGCCGGGTCTGTTCCAGGCGCAATCCGACCGGCGGTCGGCGCACGGTGGTGCGCGCGACGCCGGCGTCGCCGGTGATCGCGGAGCCCGCGGTCGCCTCGGGTTGTTGGTCGGAGGGCTGCACGGGCGTGATGTCGAGCAGCGGCCGGTGCGCGATCTGGTCCAGGCGATCCATCACCGCCACCGCGCCCTCATCCGATACGCCGACCCAGTGGTAGATCCCCGACAGCCGGTTGGCATCGGCCGAATCGATCGCACTGCGCAGTTCGAACGCAAGGTCCTGCAGCGTGCGCTGGCAACCGCCGCTGGACTTGCGGTCGCCGGCCGAGGCGATGCGTGCGCCGGTCGAAGGAGCCGCGGGCTGCTGCCGAGGCACCGCACCGAGCGCTTCGCATTTCTGGTCGGTGTAGAGCGGGCGGCCGTCGGGCGTCGTGCACACGTGCACCTGCGCGAACGCGAAGCGCGGGAGCGCGCAAGTCGCGAACAGCAACAGCAGTGCCACGTGGATGCGTCGACCGGCCATCGCGCAAGCCTAACGCCCGCGAGCGCGCGCAAGAACCCCGCGCAACGTGCGATGCGTCCTAAAACCGCACGAACCAGCAGCCGGCGTAGCGCTGGACATCGAAGTCCTCGATCCGCGCCGAGGCCCCGTCGCCGAAGGTCAGCTGCATCACGCCGCCTGAGGCGACCTGTGTCGCATCGCCGCCGTCGGCGCTCGCGATCCAGCCGCCGCCGATGTCGTAGTAATGCGCGTCGACCAGCGGCTGGCGCATGAGCTTCTGCAATCGCGTCATCGTCGCCTGTGCGCCGCGATGCGACATGCCGACCCAGTGGAAGCTTTCGGCGACGCGATTGACGTCGCCGAGCGCGAACGCGCCGCGCAGGTCCATCGCCAGTTGGGTCGGCGTGCGCGCGCAACCGCCGCTCGCATGGCGACGGCCGATCGCTTCGCGCGCGGCGCGCATCGTGCCCGTGTCGAGTTGCAGGTACGAAACTTCGACGCCGCTGACGCGCGCTTCGGTCGCCTGTTCGCGCACCAGGCGCGTGGCGAGATCGCCGCGCATCGGCACGGTGCGTGCGCCGATGCTGCGGCAAGGCTTGTCGGTGTAAAGCGTGCTGCCGTCGCGCGCGACGCACTGCTGGATCGTCGGCGGCGCCGCGTGCGCGCGCTGCGCCACAAGCGACGACACGGCCGCCAGCATCGCAACCACGGAAGCAGCAATGAGCGAACGATGCATGGCGGCAGTGCGCGCTTGGGGACGCGCACAGCTTCGGTTCGCCTGCGTCAACGCACCGTGGCTGAACACGGTGCGTCGCTGAATCCTTACAAACTCAACGCAGAAATTCGAGCACGTTCAGCGTCGGCTTCGACAGGTTGAGCGTGTAGAAATGCAAACCCGGCGCGCCACCGTCCATGAGGCGTGAACACAGGTTGGCGACGAACTCCGCCGCGAACGCACGGATGCTGTCCGTGTCGTCGCCATAGGCCTGCATGCGCTTGCCGATCCAGCGCGGAATCTCCGCACCGCACGCTTCCGAGAAGCGGCGCAGCTGGGTGAAGTTCGAGATCGGCATGATGCCCGGCACGATCGGGATCGAGATCCCCATCCTGCGTGCGTCGTCGACGAAGCGGAAATACGCATCGGCGTTGTAGAAGTACTGCGTGATCGCGCCGTCCGCGCCCGCGTCGGCCTTCGCCTTGAAGTGGCGCATGTCGGCGAACGCGTCTTCCGCCTGCGGATGCATCTCCGGATAGCAGCCGACTTCGATGTGGAAGAAGCCGTCGTGCTCGTCGCGGATGAACTGCACCAGCTCCGAGGCGTAGTGGAAGTCGCCGAAGCGCGCCATGCCCGAGGGCAGGTCGCCGCGCAACGCGACGATGCGCTTGCAACCGAGCGCGCGGTACAGCTTGAGCAGCGAGCGCAGTTCCTCGCGCGTACCGCCCATGCAGGACACGTGCGGCGCCGCGTCCAGGCCGTGCTTCTCGTGCAGGCGCTGCACGGTTTCGGGTGTGTAGGACAACGTCGATCCGCCCGCGCCGAAGGTGCAGGACACGTATTCCGGCGACTGGCCCTTCAACCGGGCCGCGGTGCGGTCCAGTTGTTCGCGCTGGTCGTCGGTCTTGGGCGGGTAGAACTCGAAGGAGATCGGGACGCGCAGGGCCATGCGGGAATCCGTGTTCCGAAGGTGGAAACGAAGCGGGCGGCCGGAGCCGCCCGCCGCATCACTCAGTAGCGATAGTGCTCGGGCTTGTACGGGCCCTCGATCGCGACGCCGAGGTAGTCCGCCTGGTCCTTCGTCAGCGTGGTGAGCTTCACGCCGATCTTCTCCAGGTGCAGACGCGCGACTTCTTCATCGAGGTGCTTCGGCAGGCGATACACCGTCTTCTCGTACGTGTCCTTGTTCGCCCACAGGTCGATCTGCGCGAGCGTCTGGTTGGAGAACGAGTTCGACATGACGAAGCTCGGGTGGCCGGTGGCGCAGCCGAGGTTCACCAGGCGGCCTTCGGCCAGCAGGAAGATCGAGCTGCCGTTGCCGAACGTGTACTTGTCGACCTGCGGCTTGATGTTCGTGCGCTTGGCGCCCGAACCGGCGAGCGCATCGACCTGGATCTCGTTGTCGAAGTGGCCGATGTTGCACACGATCGCCTGGTCCTTCATCGCCTGCATGTGCGCGAGCGTGATGACGTCCTTGTTGCCGGTCGTGGTGACGTAGATGTCGCCGCGGCCGAGCGTGCTTTCGATCGTGTTGACTTCGAAGCCTTCCATCGCCGCCTGCAGCGCGCAGATCGGGTCGATCTCGGTGACGACGACGCGCGCGCCGTACGCACGCAGCGAATGCGCCGAACCCTTGCCGACGTCGCCATAACCGCACACCACCGCGACCTTGCCGGCGAGCATCACGTCCATCGCGCGCTTCAGGCCGTCGGCCAGCGATTCGCGGCAGCCGTAGAGGTTGTCGAACTTCGACTTGGTGACCGAGTCGTTGACGTTGATCGCGGGCACCAGCAGCTTGCCCTGTTCGGCGATCTGGTAGAGGCGGTGCACGCCGGTGGTCGTCTCTTCGGAGACGCCCTTCCAGTCCTTCACCACGTTGGTCCAGAAGCCCGGGCGTTCCTTCGCGACGCGCTTGAGCAGGTTCTTGATGATCTGCTCTTCGTGCGAAGCCGACTCGGTGTTCACCCAGTCCGAACCCTGTTCCAGCTCGTAGCCCTTGTGGATCAGCAACGTCACGTCGCCGCCGTCGTCGACGACGAGCTCCGGACCCTTGCCGCCCGGGAACGTCACCGCATCGAGCGTGCAGTCCCAGTATTCCTCGAGCGTTTCGCCCTTCCACGCGAACACCGGCGTACCGCTGGCGGCGATCGCGGCGGCGGCGTGGTCCTGCGTCGAGAAGATGTTGCACGAGGCCCAGCGCACGTCGGCGCCGATGTCCTTCAGCGTTTCGATGAGGACGGCCGTCTGGATGGTCATGTGCAGCGAACCGGTCACGCGCACGCCCTTCAGCGGCTTGGCGGCGGCGTGCTTGCGGCGGATGGACATCAGGCCCGGCATCTCGTGCTCGGCGATGTCGATTTCCTTGCGGCCCCAGTCGGCGAGCGAGATGTCGGCGACCTTGTAATCGTGGGCAGGCTTCACTTGTGCGTTCATGGCGTTTGCTCCGGTTGCCTCCACCTCCGATGGACGTGGAGGGAGGTTGTTCACCGGGCGCCGTTCTTCGTTCGATTCGCCGAGCCTGATTCCGGAAGACCGGACTTGCAGCGCCCCTCGGCGAGAGGTGCGCATTCTATGACAAGTGCTGCCTCTACCTCTATCGCGATAGAGGGATGAATAGCCGCTTGCTGACGCTGAAGTTATACCACTCGTTTTTTTCTGGTGGTATAACTCGCCGGAAACAGGGGGCAACCATGAAGCTCAGCCGTGAATTACCGGTGTCTGCGCAGACAGCCTATGCGGAACTGCAGGAGCTCGCCCAGGTCGCCGAGGCATCGCGTTCCCCGGCTTTCCTGACCGGCAAGATCGCCTACAAGACCGTCAAGGGTTCGCGTTACGCCTACTGGGCCTTCAAGGAATTCGACGGGCGCAAGCGCGAGTATTACCTCGGCCCCGATGGTCCTGCGATCGCAGCGATCGAACGCGCGCGCGCTGAAGGCGCGCCCGCACTCGACGCGCTCGCGCGTCAAGCCGCTGCCGCGACTGCGCAGGGCTGCGCGGTAACACCGCCCAAGCACTTCCGTATCGTGAAGCGCTTGGCCGACTACCAATTCTTCCGGGCTGGCGGGCTGATGATCGGCACGCACGCCTTTGTCGCGATGGGCAATCTGCTCGGCGTAGCGTGGGGAAGCGGCACGCGCACGCTCGACCTGGAATTCGCGCATGCAGGACCGGGTGGCAATGTCGACGTCGCACTTCCCGCCGACCTGCACGCCAATGCGAACGACGCGCTGTCGTCGCTCGAAATGGGATTCCTGCCGTCGCTGGGTGGAAGCAAGGGGTTGGCGAGCCAGTACTACAGCGACAAGGAGCCCGACCTGCGCGTGGATTTCCTCACGCCGGCACGCCGCGGACAAAGCGACGTGCAGGCGAAGGAACTTGGCATTGCGCTCACGCCGCTGAAGTTCCTCGACTATCTGATCGAGCGTCCAGGCCAGGCCGTCGTGCTCGACCGCGCCGACGCGGCGCTGGTCAACCTGCCGGATCCGGCGCGCTACGGACTGCACAAACTCATCGTCGCATTCGAGCGCGGCGCAAAGGATCGCAAGCACGACAAGGACGTGTTGCAGGCACTCGCGCTGATCGAGTGGCACCTGGAGCGCGCACCACATGCGTTGCGCGACGCGTGGGAAGATCTGGCGAACAAGGGGAGCGGCTGGACGAAGCGAGCGAAGGCTTCGCTGGCGACAACGCCGGCCCTGCATCGCGACATCCTCGATCGATTCGAGCGCGAAATCGTCGGAACGCAAAAGGCAAAAAAGAAAACGGGCCCCTGAGGGCCCGTTTCATTTCGCGGTTGCAGTGCGGCCTTACTTCTTCAGGCCCGCATCCTTACGCAGGTCGTCGGCCTTGTCCGTCTTCTCCCACGAGAAGGCGGTGGCCTTGTGCTTCTTGCCGGCGGCGTCGACGTATTCCACTTCTTTCGGCTTGCGGCCGAAGTGGCCGTACGAGGCGGTCGCCTGGTACACCGGGTGGATCAGGTCGAGCATCTTCACGATGCCGTACGGACGCAGGTCGAAGTGCTTGCGGATCAGCTTCTCGATCTTGTCGTCGGAGATCTTGCCGGTGCCGAACGTGGTGACCGAGATCGAAGTCGGTTCCGCTACGCCGATCGCGTAGGAGACCTGCACTTCGCACTTGTCGGCCAGGCCCGCGGCGACGATGTTCTTCGCGACGTAACGCGCGGCGTACGCGGCCGAGCGGTCGACCTTCGACGGATCCTTGCCCGAGAACGCGCCGCCGCCGTGGCGGGCCATGCCGCCGTAGCTGTCGACGATGATCTTGCGGCCGGTCAGGCCGCAGTCGCCCACGGGACCACCGATCACGAAGATGCCGGTCGGGTTGATGTGCACCTTGTTCTTCGGGAGCTTGTCGAGCCAGTTCTTCGGCAGCACCGGCTTGAGGATGTGCTCGTACACGCCCTCGACGAGGTCCTTCTGCTTGATGCCCGGATCGTGCTGCGTCGAGAGCACGACCGCGTCGAGGCCGGCGATCTTGTCGCCTTCATAGCGCAGCGTGACCTGCGACTTCGCATCGGGGCGCAGCCACGGCAGCTTGCTGTTCTTCGCCTTGCGCACCTTCGCCTGCTGTTCGACGAGGCGATGCGAGTAGTAGATCGGCGCGGGCATGAATTCCGGCGCTTCGTTGCAGGCATAGCCGAACATCAGGCCCTGGTCGCCAGCGCCCTGTTCTTCCGGCTTCTTGCGATCCACGCCCGCGGCGATATCCGGCGACTGCTTGCCGAGCATGTTGATGATCGCGCAGGTGTGGCCGTCGAAGCCGACGTCGGAGTTGTTGTAGCCGATGTCGTTGATGACCTTGCGCGCGAGTCCTTCGATGTCGACCCACGCGGTGGTCGTGACTTCGCCGGCGACGATGGCCGCGCCGGTCTTCACCATGGTTTCGCAGGCCACGCGCGCGCGCTTGTCCTGGGCGAGGATGGCGTCGAGGACCGCGTCCGAGATCTGGTCGGCGATCTTGTCCGGGTGGCCTTCCGACACCGATTCGGAGGTGAAGAGGTAGCTGGAGCTGGTCATCGGATCTTATATCCTTTGATTCGGATGAAAGGATGGCCGGGTATTGTACAGGCCGCCGGCAGGATTGCGCATCTTGCGCCTTCGGGATGGCAAATTGGGGTATGGACTCGTTCACCCATCTCTTCATCGGCGGCGCCATCGCGGCCGCCATCGCGCCCGCCGGCCATCGCCGGGCCGCGATCCTGGCCGGCGCCGCGCTCAACACGCTGCCCGATCTCGACGTGCTGCCGCTGCTGCTGAGCGACGACCCGATCGTCCGCATGACCTGGCATCGCGCGGCCACGCATTCGCTGCTCGTGCTGCCGCTCGTGGCGCTGGCGTTGTGGGCGTGGTTCCGCTCGCGGGGCGGGCGCGTGGCGCAGGCGCCGCGTGCGTGGTTCTGGATCTTCCAGGCGTGCCTGCTTTCGCATCCGCTGTTCGACGCCTTCACCATCTACGGCACGCAGTTGTTCTGGCCGTTGCCGGTGCCGCCGACGATGTGGTCGAGCGTCTTCATCATCGACCCGCTGATCACCTTGCCGCTGGTCCTCGGGTGCGTCGTCGCCGCATGGCTCGGTGCGCGACCCGGCGCGAAGCGCGCGGTGGTGGCGTCGCTCGCCTTCGTCGGCGTGTACCTGGGCTGGTCGCTGGTGGCGAAGTCGATCGTCGAGCGCGAGGCCGAGCGCTCGCTCGCCGCGATCGGGCTCGCCGATGCGCCGCGCTTCACCGTGCCGATGCCGTTCAACACGTTGTTGTGGCGCGTCGTCGCGATGACGCCGGACGGGTTCGTCGAAGGCGAGCGTTCGATCGTCGCCGATCGCGGGCCGATCCGCTTCACGCATCATCCCTCGGATATCGAGGCGCTCGATGCAGTGCGCGGGCAACCGCAGGTCGCGCGCCTGTTGTGGTTCAACCATCACTTCACGAAGGCGCAGGTGCGCGACGGGCAGCTCGTGCTCACCGACCTGCGCATGGGCGCGGAACCGGATTACAGCTTTCGTTTCGCGGTGGCCGAACACGACGGGGAAGGATGGCGTCCGATCCCCGCACGGCAGCTGGAGTGGCCGTGGGAGGCCTCGCGCCGGCTCGGCGCGATGTGGACGCGCATCTGGCATGCCCCCGCGGACCCCGGCCTGTAGGCGCAACGTTTCCTTTTGATGCCGATGCGCCGGGGTGGCAGAGACTTCGCCGGGTCGGCGGGATGGATCGCGCAGACATCGCGGTGGAGGGTTTTGCAGACTCGCGCCGTGGTGATCGTCGTGTGCAGCAGCCCGTCGTGAGACGCGCCGACGCACAATTCCCCTGCAAAGACCTGTGACTCCAAGATGTATCGGACGTCGCGCACGACGCCACCACATTCGCTGATGAACAACCGCGTGATCAGGCCGCGACGGGCAACCCGGTCGGCACGCCCGCGATCAGCGCATCGAAGTAATCCTTCGTCAATGCGAGCTGCATCTCCGCGGTCTCAGCGCGGTTGACGACGTGGCGGAACGCGTGGTTCTCCGGTCGATCCTTGGCATACCACCCCAAATGCTTGCGTGCGATGCGCACGCCCGACAGCTCGCCGTAGAACGCATGCAGCGCCTGCAGGTGGCCGAGCAACACGTCGCGTACTTCTACGAGCGATGGCGGCGCGAGTCGCTCGCCGGTCGCGAGGTAATGCGCGACTTCGCGGAAGATCCACGGCCGACCCTGCGCCGCGCGACCGATCATCACCGCATCGCAGCCCGTCGCCGCGAGCACGTGCGCGGCCTTCTCCGGCGAATCGACATCGCCGTTGGCGATCACGGGGATCGACAGCATCGCCTTGATCTCCGCGATGGTGTCGTACTCCGCGACGCCGCCGTATTGCTGGTCGCGCGTGCGGCCATGCACCGCGAGCGCCGCGATGCCGCTGTCCTGCGCGATGCGCGCGATCGTCGGCGCATTGCGGCGATCGGCGGCCCACCCCGTGCGGATCTTCAGCGTCACCGGCACGTCGACCGCGGCGACCACCGCTTCGAGGATGCGCGCGACCAGGCCTTCGTCGCGCATCAGCGCCGAGCCCGCCCACGCGTTGCACACCTTCTTCGCCGGGCACCCCATGTTGATGTCGATGAGCTGCGCGCCGTGGTCGACGTTGTGACGCGCGGCCTCGGCCATCACTTCCGGCACCGTGCCGGCGATCTGCACGCTGATCGGCGCAGGCTCGCCGTCGTGGTCCATGCGATGCAGGGACTTCGCGGTCTTCCAGAAGCGCGGGTCCGACGTCGTCATCTCCGACACGCACAGGCCCGCGCCCAGCTGCTTGCACAACACGCGGAACGGTTTATCCGTCACGCCGGCCATGGGCGCGAGGATGACTTTCGGGGTGACGGCGTGCGGTCCGATCTGCATGACGGGGCGGATTTTAGCGCGTGGCGCCGCCGCGAGACGTCACGCGCCGAGCGGCGCCAGCCTCGGCATCGACGTCGCCGCGCCGGCGACTTCGGTCGATCGCGCCGCGTAACGCGCGGCGAAGCGCACGTGTTCGGCGAAGGGCTGGTCGAGTTGCGAGATCGAAGCGGCGAGCGCGCCGCTGAACGCATCGCCGGCGCCGGTCGTGTCGATCGGCGTCGCGGGGTAGGCGGGGACGCTGTACATCGCGACCGCATCGCCGCGCAGTGCATCGGAGGGATGCGAAACGAATGCGCCAGCCGCGCCGAGCGTCACTACCACCGTGCCGTGCGGCAACAGGCGGCGGCAGTGCGCGTGCAGCGTCGCGTCGTCGGTGTTCACGACGGCGTCGGGCGCGATCGTCGTGCCGCCATGCGTGGCGAGCAGGGCGGCGAATTCGGTTTCGTTGGGCGTGAGGATGTCGGCGAGCGCGAGCAGGTCGGCGTCGACGTCCGCGTTCACGGGCGCGGGATTGAGCATCGTGGTCGCACCGACTTCGCGGCCGATGCGCAACGCGGCCGTGACCGCCTCCGCCGGCGATTCGCGCTGCACGAGCACCACGCGCGCCTGCGCGAGCACGACCCATTGCGATTGCACGAAGCTGTCGCGCAGGTCGCCGTTCGCGCCGCCGCCGATCACGATCGCGTTGCGGCCGTGTGCGTCGACGTAGATGCCGGCGGTGCCGGTCGCATGCTCGCTGCGCTGGTCCACGAGCGCGATGCCGTCGGCGTCGGCGAGTGCGCGCGCGAGTTGCGCGCCGACGTCGTCGCCGAGCGCGCAGAGGAAGCTCGTCGACGCGCCCGCGCGTGCGGAGGCGATCGCCTGGTTGAAGCCCTTGCCGCCGGGGCCGGTCGAATACGTGCCGATGCGCGTTTCGCCGTGCTGCGGCAACACGTCGCAGCGCCACACGTGGTCGACGTTGAACGAACCGACGACGGCGACGTCCGGCATGCGGGTCAGCTTCCGAGGAACGTGAGCACGCCCGCGATCGTCGCGGTCATGAAGGTCGCGATCGAACCGCCGAGCACCGCGCGAAGCCCGAAGCGCGCGAGGTCGCCGCGGCGTTCCGGCGCGAGGCCGCCGATGCCGCCGATCTGGATCGCGATCGAGGAGAAGTTCGCGAAGCCGCACAGCGCATACGTCGCGATCAGCTTGCCCTGGTCGGTGAGGACGACGCCCGCGACCTTGCCGTTCACGATGTCGGCCAGTTGCAGGTACGCGACGAACTCGTTGATGACGATCTTCTGGCCGATCAGCGAACCCACCGTCGTCGCATCGGCCCACGGCACGCCGATCACCCACGCGATCGGCGACATGACGTAGCCGAGGATCGTCGCGATGTCGGTGGGCCGGCCGAGCATGGCCTGCAGGCCGGTGGCCTCGCCGATCCAGGTCAGCGGCCAATTGATCAGCGCGATCAACGCGATGAAGGCGAGCAGCATCGCGCCGATGTTCAGCGCCAGGCGCAGGCCGTCGCCGGCGCCCGCGGCCGCCGCGTCGATGACGTTGCTCGCGGTCTTCTCGACTTCCATCTTCACCGTGCCGCGCGTGAGCGGCGCACCGGTTTCGGGGATGAGGATCTTGGCGATGACGAGCGTGGCGGGCGCGGCCATGATCGAAGCGGCCAGCAGGTGCTTGGCGTAGAACGCGCCCTGCACCGGGTCGCCGCCGCCGAGCATGCCGACGTACGCGGCGAGCACGCCGCCGGCGATGTGCGCCATGCCGCCGATCATCATCGTGATCAGTTCCGACTCGGTCATGCGCGGGATGTACGGACGCACCGTCAGCGGCGCTTCGGTCTGGCCGATGAAGACGCTCGCGCACACCGAGGTCGTCTCCGCGCCCGACACGCGCATCACCTTGGTGATGCCCCACGCCATGCCGCGCACGACCGCCTGCATCACGCCGAGGTGGTAGAGCACGCCCATCAGCGAGGCGAAGAAGATGATCGTCGGCAGCACCTGGAAGGCGAAGATGAACCCGAACTTCGAGGTGTCCATCAACGAGCCGAAGATGAACTTGGATCCCTCGCCGACGAACGCGAGGATCGCGACGAACCCGTCGCCCAGGCCCTGGAAGACGGTGCGCGCGCCGGGCACCAGCAACACGAGCGCCGCGAAGCCGATCTGCAGCGCAACGCCCGTGAGCACCAGGCGCCAGTCGACCGCCTTCTTGTTGTTCGAGAACAGCCATGCGATGCCCACGAGCACCGCGAGGCCGAACAGGCCGAAGCCGATCCGGGCCAATGCTTCCATCTGATGAAACCCCCATGGCCGTCTCGGCCGACGGCGCATCTTGGGGCAGGGGGTGCGGGCGGGCAACCGAAACGGCCCGCCTCGCGCGTTCAGGAAGCCGAAGCTATCGGCGCGAAGTCCTCACGCGTCGCGCGCGAGCACTCTGTTGCGGCCCGCGGCCTTGGCCGAATTGAGGCGCAGGTCGGCGCGCCGCAGCAGTCCCGACAGGTCGCTGGCTTCGTGCGGGAAGCTCGCGACGCCGGCGCTGAAGGTGACGAGGATCGGATCGGCGCCCTGGTCGGGCACGAAGCGCCGCGAGAACAACGCGCGGCGCAAACCATCGACGCGTTCCCACGAAGTCCCGAGCGGCTTGCGCAACACGAGCACGAATTCCTCGCCGCCCAGGCGCGCGAACCATTCGCCTTCCTCCATCGAATCGCGCACGAGGTCGACCACGTGCAACAGCGCGCGATCGCCCGCGTGATGACCGATCTCGTCGTTGATGCGCTTGAAGTGGTCGAGGTCGATGAGCGCCACGCACAGGCTCACGCCGTCGCGGCGCGCGGCGTCGAGCAGGCGCGGGAAGCGATGCAGCAGCCACGTGCGGTTCGGCAGCGAGGTCAGACCGTCGGTGCCCGACATCTCCACCAGGCGCTGCATGCGATAGACGACCACCGCGGTGATCAGGGTGGACGCCACGAGCAGCACCATGCGCTGCAACTGGTTGCCCAGCGTCACCGTGCCGTAGTCGCTGGAGACCAGTTGGTCGGGCGTGGCGATCGCGAACACGCCGGCGGTGAGCAGCGCGTACTCCACCAGGGCGAGGGCGCCGACGAACAACGTCACGCGACCGTCGTTGCGCAGCGCGGTCAGCGCGATCGCGAGCAGGTAGCCGCACCACACGATCATGCTGTTGAGGCCGGAGGGCAGGTGGTTCCAGGCGAGCAGCAGGAGCACCAGCGTCGTCGCGGTGACGTCGAACGCGCCCGAGGCGAACGGCAGCCAGCGGAATCGCCGTCCGTGCCGCGCCAGCGCGAGCCACAACTGCGAGAACACGTTGACGAACACCGCGCCGGCGAGGCCGATGAGCGTTTCGCTGAACTGCCCGCCGGTCATCGCGTTGGCGAGCGGCAACAGGAGCAGCATCGCGGCGACCGCGACGCGCAGGCGCGCGACGAGCAACTCGCCGCCCGCACCGACTTCGAGCATCACTTCGTCGGGCCGCGAGACGAGTTGTTCGAGCATCTCGCTGAAACGGCGGCCGGCTGTCGTCGAACGCATCCTGCTCCCCTTCTTCCCCGGCGCGAGGATACACCGCAAACAAAAGTCGTATCCTCGACCGCCCCGTGTCCTGAACAGGTGCATCGATGCAGTACCGCCGCCTCGGCGCTTCCGGCCTGCAACTCTCCGCGCTGTCCTTCGGCGCATGGGTGACCTTCGGCAACCAGGTCGGGCGAGGGGAGGCGCGCGAACTGCTCGCCGCGGCCTGGGACCACGGCATCAACTTCTTCGACAACGCCGAGACCTACGCCAACGGCGAGGCCGAGCGGGTGATGGGCGACGCGCTCGCCGACCTGCGCCTGCCGCGCGACAGCTGGTGCGTGTCGAGCAAGGTGTACTTCGGCGCGGTCGATCGCCCGGCGCCGACGCAACGCGGCCTGTCGCGCAAGCACGTGCACGACGCCTGCCACGAAGCGTTGCGTCGCCTGCGCGTGGATTACCTCGACCTGTTCTTCTGCCATCGCCCCGATCCGGACACGCCGATCGCGGAAACGGTGTGGGCGATGGACACGCTCGTGCGCCAGGGCAAGGTGCTGTACTGGGGCACGTCGGAATGGCCGGCGCAGGCGATCCGCGAAGCGCACAAGGTCGCGCGCGCGCACCACCTGGTCGCGCCGACGATGGAGCAGCCGCAGTACAACCTGCTGCATCGCGAACGCGTCGAACTCGAATACGCGCCGCTGTATTCGGAACTCGGCCTCGGCACCACGATCTGGTCGCCGCTCGCCTCCGGCCTGCTGACGGGCAAGTACAACAAGGGCGTGCCGGTGGATTCGCGGCTCGCCCAAGGCAGCTATGCGTGGCTGCGCGACGCATTGCTGAGCGATCCGGAAGCGAAGCGCGTCGAACGCGCGCAACGCTTCACGAAGGTGGCCGAGGAACTCGGCGTTGCGCCCGCGCCGCTGGCGATCGCGTGGTGCCTGCACAATCCGCACGTGTCGACCGTGATGCTGGGCGCGACCAAGGTCGCGCAACTGCTGCAGAACCTCGAAGCGCTCGACCTGGCCGAACGCTTCGACGATGCGACGTGGTCGCGGCTCGAGGCCGCGACCTCGTAAGCGTTACTTCGCGTCGACCTTCTCGATCGTTTCGATGCGAACGTTGCGGATCACGTCCGCGCCGTCCTCGGTCGTCCACGAGTACGACCCTTCCGCCGGCGGCAGCGTTTCGACGAGTTCGATCTCCGCGCCGTTGCCCGCGGTGTATGCGTACGCGATGCGCGCGTCCTTGAACGTCGTGACCTTGCCGTCGTCGTCGATGAACGCCGCGGCCGGTGCCGGGGGCGGGGCCGGCGGTGCGGGCGGCGCCTTCATGCGCGGCAGCGACGGCGGCGCCGGCGGCGCGGGCGGAGGCGGCGGCACCATGAAGACGCCGGCTTCCGGCACCTTCACGCGCGTGCTTGCAGTGCGCTTGTCGCGCAGGTATTCGACGAGCGCCATCTGGTTGGCGTCCTTCGCGCGCAACGCATCCATCGCTTCGCGCGGCGTGCCGACGGTCTTGCCGTCGATCTTCTGGATGACGTCGCCGGCCTGCAGGCCTTCGAGTTCCTTGCCGGCGCTGATGACCAGCACGCCGCGGTCGGTGCCGAAGTAGCGACCGAGCTTCGCATCGACGGACGCGAGGTTGAGGCCGCTCCAGCGGAAGGCTTCGGCCATCATCGGGACCTTGCAATCCTTGCCCCTGCACGGCCCCTGGATGCGCACGATTTCCTGGCGCAGGCCGTCGTCGACGCCTGGCACCTGGATGCGACGGATGCCGGGGCCGCCTTCGCCCGGTGCGCCGACCCAGAACACGTTCTGTTCGAGCTTCGGCGTGACGTTGGTGCTCGCTGTCTTGCCGGCGCGCACGTAGTCGATGCGCACGGGCTTGCCTTCGCCGAGGCCGGCGAACAACTTGCGCGCGTTCGCGAGGCGCAGGTCGCCGCTGTTGCCGAGCACCTGCGTGCCGCCGACCGCGGTGATGCGATCGCCCGGTTTGAGGCCGGCCTTCGCCGCGCCGCTGTCCGGCGTCACGCCGGCCACGCGCACGCCGCCCTGCGCATCCGGCGCGAGCACGACGCCGATCACCGGCTTGTTCGCCATGTGGCGCTGGAACACGTGCACGTCCCGGACTTCTTCGCCGTACTTCACCTGCAGTTCGGCGTAGCGCTTCGCGGCGCGCTCCATGTCCTTGCGCGCGGTTTCGAGCTGCGCCTGCTCCGCGGCGTCGGGCTTCACCGACACCTTCACCTTCGGCGCAGGGGTCTGCGCGGCGGCGGTGCCGGCCAGCGCGAGTGCGATGCAGGCGCCGAGCAGCGCGGTGGAACGAGTGGTCTTCATGCGGTCCTCAGGGGTTGCGTGTGTGGGTCCGATGGCATGGATGTGGCGGTGCGTGAAAGCGTCGCAGGCCATGCCCGGGAAAAATTCAATCGACCTGCACGAGTGCGCCGTCGTAGCGTTCGCCGTTCGCGGCGAGCCAGCGGCGCGTCGATTCGAAGCTCACCGCCGAGCGCAGTGTGTCGACGCGCGCGCGCCACAGCGCGAGCTGGCGCGTCGGATCCAGGCCGGGCTCGCGAAGCTGCGCATCGATGCGCGCAAGTTCGTTGTCGAGGTCGGCGCCGACTTCGATCGCCGCACCCGTCGCGACGTTCTCGTCGCGCGCCAGGGCAAGCAGGCCTTCGAGTTGCGCGGACTGCGCGTACAGCGTTTCGAGCGAATCGCCGGCGGGCGTCGGCGCTTGCGTCGATGTCGACGTCGACGTCGACGTCGCCGATGCGACCTGCACCCCTCGCGCATCGACGGAGGCGGGCGTCGCGGGATCGAGCATGCGCAGCGGCACCACCACCGCAAGCGCGAGCGCCGCGGCGATGGCGATGCGCGCGATCCACGGCGATGCCTTGCGCGATGCAGGCATGCGCGCGGCGATGTCGGCCCACGCGTCGGTTTCGGGGCGTTCGAGCGGCATGGCGGCGAACGCGGCGTTCCAGTCGCCGGGCACGCGGCCGTCGTGGTTGCGGGTGTCGTCAGGCATGGAGATCCTCCTCGATCGCGAGCGCGGTCCGGAGCTTCCGGGTGCCGCGCGCGAGTTGCGATTTCGAAAAACTGGGGGTGCGTTGCATGAGGCCGGCGATCTCCTCGTGCGTGTAACCCTCGGCGTGATAGAGCCACAGCACGCTGCGCGTCGCCGCGGGCAGGTTCGCCATCGCGCGTTGCAGCAGCGCGGCGTCGGCCGCGGCGGGCGGGGGCGGCGCCGTGTCCTCGGAGAAGACGTCGGTGTCGTCGATGCCGACCTCCTGCGCCAGGCGCTTGTCGCGGCGCAGGCGCATCAGCGCTTCGTTGATCGCGATCTGCCGCAGCCAGCCCCAGAACGGGCTGCCGTTGCTGCCGCGGAACTCGCCGATGCGGCCGATCACCTTGAGCATCGTCTCCTGCAACACGTCGCGCGCCTCCTCCCGGTCGCCGCCGATGCGCAGCGCCAGGGTGAACACCGGACGCTCGAACCAACGGTAGAGCTGTTCGAACGCCGCGCGATCCCCGGCCCGTGCCCGGGCGAGCAGGGCGTCGGGGACGTCGATGGCGAAACTCGATCGCGCGGGATTCGGGGGTTGGTCGGTCATCTGACAGACGTGGATGCCGGAGGGCGGGAAAGCGTCGCAATGCCGGTGGCACGGACCGACCCTATACTCCGGCCAGACATGGAATGGGGAGCGTCGCGATGTCGTTGAGCTGGATCCTGAGCGCGGTAGTCGTCTTTTTCGGCCTGGTGATGGTGATGAAGGCCGTCCGCATGGTGCCGCAGGGCTTCGAGTGGACCGTCGAAGCCTTCGGCCGCTACACCCACACGCTGTCGCCCGGCCTGCACTTCCTGGTGCCGGTCTACCAGGGCATCGGGCGCAAGATCAACATGATGGAACAGGTGATGGACGTGCCGAGCCAGGACGTCATCACCAAGGACAACGCGGTCGTGAAGGTCGACGGCATCGTGTTCTTCCAGGTGCTCGACGCGGCGAAGGCCGCCTACGAAGTCGCGCAACTCGAAGTCGCGATCCTCAACCTGGTGATGACCAACATCCGTACCGCGATCGGTTCGATGGACCTCGACGAGTCGCTGTCCAAGCGCGACGAGATCAACGCGAAGGTGCTGGTGGCCGTCGACCAGGCGACCCATCCGTGGGGCGTCAAGGTCAACCGCATCGAGTTGAAGGACATCCAGCCGCCGCGCGACCTCGTCGACTCGATGGCGCGCCAGATGAAGGCCGAGCGCGAGAAGCGCGCGAACATCCTGGAAGCCGAAGGCCATCGCGCCTCCGAGATCCTGCGCGCCGAAGGCGACAAGCAGGCCGCGATCCTCGAAGCCGAAGGCCAGAAGGAAGCCGCGTTCCGCCAGGCCGAAGCGCGCGAGCGACTTGCCGAAGCCGAAGCGAAGGCGACGCAAATGGTCTCGGACGCGATCGCGGGCGGCAACGTCAACGCGATCAACTACTTCGTCGCGCAGAAATACATCGAGGCGTTCAAGTCGCTGGCCGAGGCGCCGAACCAGAAGTTCGTGCTGATGCCGATGGAGTCGGCGGGCGTGATCGGTTCGATCGGCGGCATCGCGGAACTCGCGCGCGAAGCGTTCGAACGCCAGGCCCCGCGCGTCGCTGCACCGGCCGCCGGCGCTTCGCCGCGCACGGGAGGCTGACCCATGCGCGGCGACGTGTTCTGGTGGGCGGCGATCGCGCTGCTGCTGTTCGCGGGCGAGGTGCTGGCGCCCGGCGCCTTCATGTTGTGGCTCGGCTTCGCGGCGACCGCGGTGCTGCTCATCGTGCTCGTGGTGCCCGGGCTGTCGGTGCTCGTGCAGGCGTGCCTGTTTGCGGCGCTCGCCTTCGTCTCGATCTTCGTGTGGCGGCGCTGGTTCCGCGGCAGGCGCGCACTCGCGGGCGGCGACCCGATCCTCAACCGCCGCACGGCCGCGCTGATCGGTCGCGTGGTCCCGCTCGACCGCGCGATCGTCGACGGCCACGGGCGCGTGCAGATCGCCGATGCGTTCTGGGACGTCTCCGGCCCCGACCTGCCCGCGGGCACGCCGGTCCGCGTGGTCTCGGCCGACGGCATGACGCTGCGCGTGGACGCGGTGCGGGGCGACGCGGCCGGCTGAGTGCGGGCCGGCTGAGCTTGGCGGTAGTGCGATAATCGCGGGCTTCCGGCCGCCCCACGCGGCCTTCGCTTTCGGAGCACGCGATGACGAGCAAGACCATCCTCAACGACACCCACCGCGCGCTCGGCGCAAAGATGGTCGACTTCGGCGGCTGGGACATGCCGTTGCATTACGGCTCGCAGGTGGACGAACACCACCTCGTGCGCCAGGACGCCGGCATGTTCGACGTCTCGCACATGACGGTCGTCGACCTGAAGGGCGAACGCGTGCGCGACTTCCTGCGCAACCTCGTCGCCAACTCGGTCGACAAGCTCAAGGCGCCGGGCAAGGCGCTGTACACGGCGATGCTCAATCCGCAGGGCGGCGTGATCGACGACCTGATCGTGTACTTCATGGGCGAGCAGTGGTTCCGCCTCGTCGTCAACGCGGCGACGCGCGACAAGGACCTGCAGTGGATCGGCCAGGAAGCGAAGGCGTTCGACGTCGCTGTCGTCGAGCGCCCCGAACTCGGCATCGTCGCCGTGCAGGGTCCGACCGCGCGCGAGCGCGTGCTCGGCCTGCTCGACGCGGCGTCGGCGGAAAAAGCCGGCAAGCTCGCGCGCTTCGCCGCTGCCGAAGCGACGTCGAAGGACGGCGTGCCGCTGTTCGTCGCGCGCACGGGTTACACCGGCGAAGACGGCTTCGAGATCCTCGTGCCGCAGGAACGCACGGTCGGGTTCTGGAACGCGTTGCTCGACGCCGGCGTGAAGCCCGCGGGCCTCGGCGCGCGCGACACGCTGCGCCTGGAAGCGGGCATGAATCTCTACGGCCAGGACATGGACGACACCGTCACGCCGTTCGAAGCGGCGCTCGCCTGGACCGTCGCGCTCGACGAAGGCCGCGACTTCACCGGCCGTGCCGCGCTCGAAGCGCAGAAAGCAAACGGCGTGCCGCGACAGATGATCGGCCTGGTGATGGACGAGAAGGGCGTGCTGCGCCACGGACAGAAGGTGCTGACGCCGCACGGCGAAGGCGAGATCCTGTCGGGCACGTTCTCGCCGACGCTCGGCAAGGCGATCGCCTTCGCGCGCGTCCCGGCCGGCGACCTCGAAGGCGCCGCCGTGCGCGTCGACATCCGCGGCCGCGAAGTGCCGGTGCGCATCGTGAAGTTCCCCTTCGTGCGCGACGGCAAGCCGCAGCCCGGCATCTGATTGCGCCCGAAGAAATCTGATTAGAATCTGCCCACCCCAACCCCACGAACGACGCAGCACGGAGCACCCCCCGATGAACGAGATCCCCGGCGACCTGAAGTTCATGAAGTCCCACGAATGGGCGCGCGTCGAAGGCGACGGCAAAGTCACCATCGGCATTTCCGACCACGCGCAGGGCCTGCTCGGCGACCTGGTGTACGTCGAACTTCCGAACGTCGGCGACCGCGTCGAAGCCGGCAACGCCGTTGCCGTCGTCGAGTCGGTGAAGGCGGCGTCGGACGTGTACACGCCGGTCACCGGCAAGATCGTCGAGGTCAACGCGGCGCTCGCCGACAAGCCGGAAACGATCAACGAAGACGCCTACGGCGATGGCTGGCTGTTCGTCGTCGAAGCCGAAGAACCGGAGCAGCTCAACGAACTCCTCGGTCCCGACGACTACGCCGAACTGCTCGAGGAAGAAGACCACTGAGTCGTTCGCGACAACCTTCGCCGCGCATGTCGCGGCACTTCGATCCGGCCGCCTCGTGCGGCCGGAATCGTTTCGGAAGGCGTCGAAAGTTTGCGCAGTTCGCCTCGAATCGGGTGCTGCGATGCGTCATTGCGAAAAATATTTTCGGGTCGTCGCGCGACCCGCGTTGCCCCTTCGGACACCCGCGACGCGCACCGACGCGACGACGTGCGCGAGATCGCACGCAACGCTTCGCGTTTTTCTTCGAATGCGTAAAACAAGATGTTTTTTGCAACAGTGACATGCGCGATCGACCGATCGATGCACTGTTCGCGACACCGCGCATGACCGTTCGTCGCCCGCCCGCTACCCACTTGCGCCCCTGAGCGCGAGGAAAAAAATCGTAGGGGGTTGTTGACAAAGAAAAAAACCGTAATTAGGTTTCGCCGCAAGCAGCCACCCTGCGGTAGCGAGTGAGTCAATACAACACGACAACGAGCAAGACAAAACGGACCTCCGCCCGGATCTTCATGACGGTGGACGCAGGCTTCGTTTCCCTCGCGAAAACGCAGAAGACCAGAATCAACGAGACCCGCGATGCGTTGCGCCGCGGGTTTTTTATTGCCGCGAGCAGGCTCGCGGCAAGCCGAATCCGTCCCGGCGCGCCTGGCGCGTCGGCGGTTGATCGCGGGTCCGACTCCCGCGATGTCGCTTCGAACTGGGCAGCAGTACTAGCCAAGCAAGTCCACTGACGAGGAGCCATCCCATGGCCATGAAGAAAGCTGCGAAGAAGTCCGCCAAGAAGGCGACGAAGAAGACCGCTCGCAAGGGCGCGAAGAAGGCTGTCCGCAAGGCCGGCGCCAAGAAGGCCGCCAAGAAGACCGCCAAGAAGACCGCCAAGAAGGCTGCGAAGAAGACCGTCCGCAAGTCCGCCGCGAAGAAGACCGCGCGCAAGACTGCGAAGAAGGCCGTCCGCAAGACCGCGAAGAAGGCTGCCAAGAAGACTGCTCGCAAGACTGCCAAGAAGACGGCGCGCAAGGGCGCAGCGAAGAAGACGGCCCGCAAGGCCGCCAAGCGTCCTGCCAAGAAGGCCGCGAAGAAGGCCACCAAGAAGCGCGCTGCCAAGAAGGCCGCCAAGAAGCCGGCAGCGAAGAAAGCCCGCAAGTCGTCGCGCAAGGCGGCCCCGGTGAACATGCCGGCGCCCGTCATGCCGATGATGTAAGAAACCCCGAAGCCGTAATCGAGCCCCATCCCGCGTGCCCAGGCGGGGTGGGGTTTTTTATTGGGCGGGATTCTTTCGGCGAGGCGCGATGCGCGCCTCGCGTGCGATCAACGCGGCGCGGCGGTCGCGGTCGATGCGTCGGCGCCGGCGTCGTCGGTCGGCTGCTGGTTGCGCGAGGCGTACAGGCCTTCGTCGAACGGCGCGACATCGAGCCAGCGCTGCGACGGCATGCCGATCGCGCCGTCGAGGATCGTCGGCAGCAGGCCGGTGGGCAGCGAACTCTCGCTGTTCCAGAGGATCGCGATGCCGACATCGCGTTCCGGCAGCAGCGCCATCATTCCGCGATAGCCCTGCACGGCGCCGGCGTGGAAGACGAGCTGGTGGCCGGAGTAGTCGTACACGCGCCAGCCGAGCGCGTAGCTCGCGGCGTTGAGGCGTGCGCGGCGCCAGGAGCCGCGCATCTCGCCCGGCGTCGACACCAGCGGTGCATGCAGCGTCGCGAGCAGCGGCGCCGACAGCACGTCGGGACGGTGGCCGCCATGCGCGAGCAACCACTGCGCCATGTCGGAGATGCTCGCGTTGACGCCGGCGGCCGGCGCGACGCGGTAGTAGGAAGGCTTGGGCATCAGCGACACCCAGCCGCCGCGGCCGCGCACGTGCGGCTTCGCCCAGCGCGGGCTCGCTTCGATGCCTTCGAGGCCGAGGCTCGCATCGTTCATGCCGAGCGGCTTGAAGATGCGACGTTCGACTTCCTGCGGATAGAACGCGCCGGTCGCCGCGAACACCACGTCGCCGATCAGGCTGAAGGCGATGTTTTGGTAACCGTAGCAGTCGCCCGGCAGGCACTTGGCCGGCGCGTAGGCGAGCTTCTGCGTCAGCGTGCGGTAGTCGACGTTGCCTTCGAGGTCGCGATCGAACGCGTTGTGCGACAGGCCCGTGCGATGGCTCAGCACGTCGGCGACGGTGAGGCGCTGCGTCGCGTATTCGTTCTGCAGGCGGAACTCGGGCAGGTAGTCGTTGACGCGGCTGTCCCAGCGGATCACGCCGTCGTTGACGAGCAGGCCGGTCATCGTGCCCGCGAACGACTTCGACAACGACGCGAGGCGGAACACGGTGTGCGAGTCGATCGGTTCGGCCGCGCGCGTGTCGGTGATGCCGTAGCCGCGCATCGACACGATGCGTCCGTTCTTCACGATCGCCATCGCCATGCCGGGGATGCGCTGGTCGGCGACGAGCTGCTGCGCCATGTCTTCGTACACGCGCACGTCGAAACCGCTGGCGACGGGCGTCGGGTTGGGCACGAGGACGGAAGCGAGTTGCACGCCGGTGGCCGGAACGGCCTGCGCGGGCTTCACCGCAACGGCGGGCACCGATGCGACGGGCGCGCTCGCCGGCGGCGGGGTCTGTGCCGCGGAGCCGACGGCGATGGGAAGCAGGAGGCCGACCAGCGTCGCGCGCCAGGCGCGGTGGCCGGCTACGCGCTGGCCTTGCGGTTCGCCAGAGGCGTCACGCTTCGTTGCACCCCGATCCGTCGCGCCTTTCATCGGGCTTGCCCCCTGCGTATGCTGCGAATTGCTGGCCGATCATAGCGCCAGTTCCGCGCTTTGCATGAACAAGGGGAAGTGTGATGTGGATTTTCCTGATCCTGCTCGCAATTCTGGTCGTGCTGGTGATGTGGGGGGTCGGCATTTTCAACGGGCTGGTCACGGCCCGGAACGCTTACAAGAACGCCTTTGCGCAGATCGACGTGCAGCTGCAGCGCCGATTCGACCTGATCCCCAACCTGGTGGAGACCGTGAAGGGGTACCTCGCCCATGAGCGGGGGACGATGGAGGCGGTCATCGCCGCGCGCGGGGCCGCGATGGCGGGCCTGTCGGCCGCCAAGGCCAGCCCGGGCGACCCGTCGGCGATGGCCGAACTGGGAAGCTCGGAGGGTGCGCTCAATAGTGCGCTGGGCCGCCTGCTCGCGGTGGCCGAGGCCTACCCGGACCTCAAGGCCAACCAGAACATGATGCAGCTCACCGAGGAGCTGACCTCGACCGAAAACAAGGTCGCCTTCGCGCGCCAGGCCTTCAACGATTCGGTGATGGGCTACAACAACAAGCGCGAAGTGTTCCCGTCCTCGATCTTCGCCGGGATGTTCAACTTCCAGCCCGCCGCGTCGCTCGAGATCCCGGCCGCGGAGCAGGCGCAAGTGCGCGCCGCGCCGAAGGTGCAGTTCTGACCTGACGGCAGGGTCCGCATGAACTTCTTCGAACGCCAGGCGGCGGCGCGCCGGAGCTCGTCGCGCCTGGTCGTGCTGTTCGGGCTCGCGGTGCTGGGCATCGTGTTCGCGGTCGACTTCGCCGCGTACCTCGTCTACGGCATCGGCGAAGACCCGTTGCCCGGCGAGCGCGCGGCGCTGTTGTTCACGACGACGGTGCTCACGCTCGGCGTGATCGGGCTCGGTTCGCTGTATCGCATCGCCTCGTTGCGCGGCGGCGGCGAGACCGTCGCGCTGCAACTCGGCGGCGTGCCGGTGTCGGCGGACACGCAGGACTTCAACCTGCGTCGCCTGCGCAACGTCGTCGAGGAAATCGCGATCGCCTCCGGCGTGCCGGTGCCGAAGATCTACGTGCTCGAACACGAAGCGGGCATCAACGCGTTCGCCGCGGGCTACTCGCCGTCGGACGCGGTGGTCGCGGTGACGCGCGGCGCGCTCGACAAACTCAATCGCGACGAATTGCAGGGCGTCGTCGCGCACGAGTTCAGCCACATCCTCAACGGCGACATGCGCCTCAACATCCGCCTGATGGGCGTATTGTTCGGCATCCTGATGATCGGGCTGATCGGACGGAAGATCCTCCTGCACGGCAGCGGGCGGGGCAGGGGCGCGGGCGCGATCCTCGTCGCCGCGCTCGTCGCGATGGTGATCGGCTACATCGGCCTGTTCTTCGGTCGCATGATCAAGGCGGGGCTGAGCCGCGAACGCGAACGCCTCGCCGATGCGTCGGCGGTGCAGTTCACGCGCCAGACCGACGGCCTCGCCGGTGCGCTGAAGAAGATCGGCGGACTCGACGAAGGCGCGCGCCTGGCCGATCGCAACGACGCCGAGGAAGTGAGCCACATGTTGTTCGGCGATGGCGTCGGGTTCTCCGGCCTGTTCGCGACGCATCCGCCGCTGCTCGAACGCATCCAGGCGCTCGAGCCGGGCTTCCGTTCCGAGCAACTCGAAACGCTGCACCGCAAGTGGATGGACGTGCCGCCGAACGGGCTGGAGGAAGACGTGCAACTCGGGCTCGCACCGAAGGGCGCGGGGCGATTGCCTTCGGAGACTACGACCTTCGCGGTGACGCCGCCGATGGTGGTCGCGCAGGTCGCGCATCCGGCGCCCGACGACTACAAGCGCGCCGACGCGATCGTCGGGACGATCCCCGCCGAGGTGCGCGCGCTCGCGCGTCGCCGCGACACGGTGATGCCGCTGCTGCTCGCCCTGCTGCTCGACGACGACAAGCGCCTGCGCACGCTGCAGCGCGAAGAGATCGCCGCGCGCCTCGGTCTTGCGATGGCCGAGGATGCATCGCAACTGCGCGCGCAGCACCTGGCCGACTTGCACGCCGCGCTGCGCCTGCCGCTCGCGTCGATCGCCTTCCCGGAATTGCGCCTGCGCCCGCGCCCGGAACTCGACGTGTTCCTCGATACCGTGGAAGCGGTGGTGCACACCGACGGCCAGGTGTCGCTGTTCGAGTTCTGCCTCGCGCGCCTGCTGCAGGTGCAGGTGCGCGAATCGCTCGATCCTTCGCGCCACGCGCGTTTCGGGCGCACCAAGCTCACCGGCGTGAAGCGTGAAGTCGCGACCTTGCTGTGCGTCGTCGCGCAGTGCGGCCACGACAACGAAGGCGATGCGCGCGCGGCCTATCTCAAGGGCATCGAGCGCGTGTTGCAGCACGACCACTTGCCGTACCTGCCGCGCAAGGAGGGCGTGCTCGCGCTCGACGCGGTGTGGGCGCCGCTCGACGCGCTCGATCCGCTGGCGAAACAGGCGGTCGTCGAAGGCCTCGTCGCGACGATCGGCCACGACAACCAGGTGACGGTGGCGGAAGCGGAACTGCTCCGCACGATCTGTGCGGTGCTGCATTGCCCGCTGCCGCCGATGCTGGAGCGCGCCTAGCAGGAGAGCGGGGGGCGGGAAACGAAGAGCGGGAAACAAGAAGCGGGAAACGGGAACGGCAGATTCGCAACGAGTCTGTTTTCGATGAGCCGAAGATCGCCCTTCGGCTCATCGACAGCCAAAGCGCGACGAGACCTTGTCTCCCGTTTCCCGCTTTTCGTTTCCCTTTTCCCGCTCTGGCTCTGAGCCTCACGCCCCCACGATCAAATCCGCCGCACGCTCGGCGATCATCATCGTCGGCGCGTTGGTGTTGCCGCCGATCAGCGTCGGCATCACGCTCGCGTCGATCACGCGCAGGCCTTCCACGCCGCGCACGCGCAATTGCGGATCGACCACCGACGCCGCGTCGCTGCCCATGCGGCAGGTGCCGACGGGGTGGTAGACGGTTTCCGCCTTCGCGCGGATGAAGGCTTCGAGTCCGCTGTCGTCGAGGTCGTCGCGCGCGGGGAAGATCGGTGCGCCGCGATACGCATCGAATGCGGGCTGGGCGAAGATCGCGCGCGACACCTTCGCGCATTCGAGCATCATGCGCAGGTCGAAGCCTTCCGGATCGGTGAGATAGCGCGCCTCGATGCGCGGCTTCGCACGGGCGTGGTGGCTCGTCAGCGAAACGCGGCCGCGGCTGCGCGGGCGCAGGAAGCACGCGTGGATGGTGTAGCCGTCGCCTTCCAGGCGGTGGCGCCCGTGGTCGTCGAGCATCGCGGGCAGGAAGTGCAACTGGATGTCGGGACGATCGTCGGGTGCGAGCGCTGAACGCAGGAAGCCGCCGGCCTCGGCGATGTTACTGCTGCCCGCGCCGCGGTGGCCGCGCAGGAAGTAGTCGAACGCGACCTTCACGTCGCTCAGGCGGTCGTAGGTGATCGGTTGCGTCGAGTGGCGCAGCGTGCAGATGTCGAGATGGTCCTGCAGGTTCTCGCCGACCTGCGGCGCGTCGTGCACGACCGCGATGTCGTGCTGCCGCAGGTGCGCCGCGGGACCGATGCCCGACAGCATCAGCAACTGCGGCGAATTGATCGCGCCGCCCGACAGCAGCACTTCGCGCGTGCATTCGAAGTGGTACGCCAACCCGCGCGACGCGCAGGTCACGCCGTTCGCGCGACCGTTGGCGAACGTGATGCGCGAAACCGACGAATCGGTCCGCACCACGAGGTTCTTGCGATGCATCACCGGATGCAGGTAGGCGACCGCGGCCGAACAGCGCGCGCCGTTCTTCTGCGTCACCTGGTACAGGCCGACGCCTTCCTGGCGCGGTCCGTTGAAATCGTCGTTGCGCGGATAGCCCGCCTGTTCCGCCGCATCGATGAACACGCGCGACAACGGATTGACATGACGCAGGTCGGACACCGCGAGCGGCCCGAGTTCGCCGTGCAGCGAATCGCGCCCGCGGCGGTTGCCTTCGTTGCGCTTGAAATAGGGCAGCACCGTCGCCCAGTCCCAACCGGTCGCGCCCTGCGCGGCCCAGTCGTCGTAGTCGCGCGCATGGCCGCGGGCGTAGCACATCGCGTTGATCGAACTGGATCCGCCGAGCACCTTGCCGCGCGGCCACCACAGGTTGCGGTTGTCGAGCTCCGGTTCGGGCGCGGTGTCGTAGTCCCAGTTGACGCGCTTCATCCCCGACAGCTTGGCCAGGCCCGCGGGCATGTGGATGAAGGGGTGCCAGTCGCGCGGGCCCGCTTCGAGCAGGAGCACGCGCACCTTCGGGTCCGCGGACAGCCTGTTGGCGAGCACGCAGCCGGCCGAACCCGCGCCGATGATGATGTAGTCGAAAGCGTGCACTTGCGGTCCTGCGAACGGGGAGCGTGTCGATGGTAGCGGTCCGCGCGCGCCATGGGCTAACGTGCCGGCGATGGCTGACCCCACCGACCGCCCCGGCCTGCGCGCCGCACTCGCCGAGTCGCCGCCGTTGTGGTGGTCGATCCTCTATTTCTTCAGCCTGCTCACGGGCTACTACGTGCTGCGCCCGGTGCGCGACGCGATGGGCGCCTCGAGCGACGCGGTCGCGGTGTTCCCGCGCGCGTGGGTGGCGTGGGTGGAAGCGCGCGGCCAGGACATCGGCGACTTCACGCTGCAGGTGCTGTTCACCGGCACGTTCCTGGTGATGCTGGTGCTGCAGCCGTTGTACGGCGCGCTCGTCGCGCGCTTCCCGCGGCGCGTGTTCCTGCCCGCGGTGTACGCGATCTTCATCGCGTGCCTGTTCGCGTTCTTCCTGGCGTTCCACTACCAGGTGGCGGGGCGCGGGATCGTGTTCTTCATCTGGACCGCGGTGTTCAACCTGTTCGCGGTCACGGTGTTCTGGAGCTTCATGGCGGACGTGTTCGACAACGCGCACGCGAAGGGGATTTACGGTTACATCGGCGCGGGCGGCACGGTCGGCGCGCTGGTGGGTCCGACGATCACGCGCGTGTTCGCGGAACGCGTCGGCGTGGCGAATCTCATGCTGGTGTCGATCGGCTTCCTGTGCGTGTGCCTGTTCTGCATCTTCAAGTTGCGTCCGTGGGCGCTCAAGCGCGAACACGAGCGCGGCGAGGCGAGCGGCGAACGCGCGATGGGTGGTTCGGTGTGGGCGGGCCTGCGCCTGGTCGCGCGCGTGCCGCTGATGCGCGCGATGGCGATGCTGATGTTCTTCGGCGTGGGCGTGGGCACGCTGCTGTACAACGAGCAGGCGAAGATCGTCCGCAACGCCTTCGGTGCGGATGCGGCGGGCGCGACGACGTACTTCGCGAACATCGACCTCGCGATCAACCTGTTCGCGATCACGCTGCAGTTGTTCGTCACGCGCTGGTTGCTGCGACGCTTCGGCGTCGGGCCCGCGCTGCTGATCCCCGGTTTCGCGGTGCTGCTCGGCTTCTGCATGCTGGCGGCCTCGCCGTTCCCGATGCTGGTGGCGGCGGTGCAGGTGGCCACGCGCGGCGGCGAATTCGGCCTGGGCAAGCCCGGCCGCGAGACGATCTACACGCGCGTCGAACGTGAATGGCGCTACAAGGCCAAGGCCGCGATCGACACCTTCGTCTATCGCACCGGCGACGTCACGTTCGTCTGGCTGCACAAGGCGCTGGCCCTGTTCGGGTCCCAGGTCGTGTTCCTCGCGGGCGTCTTCATCGCGGGCATGTTCACTCTCGGCGCATGGCGCGTCGTGCGCCTGCAAGGCACACTCCCGGGCGCATCGAAACCAGGAGACACGCGTCCATGACGACCCGCCGCGATTTCCTCGCAGCCACGCTCGCCGCCGCCAGCCTTGCCGCGCTGCCCGCAAGCGCCGCGCGCAGGCAACGCAAACCCGTCGAACGCAAGCCGGGGGATCCGATGTCGATCCTGGTATTGGGCGGGACCGGGTTCCTCGGTCCGCATTTCGTCGAAGCCGCGCGTGCGAAGGGCCACAAGCTGACGTTGTTCAATCGCGGCAAGACCAACCCGGAACGTTTCGCGGGCGATCAGTTCGACGACATCGAACAACTGCAGGGCGATCGCAAGACCGACCTGCGCGCGCTGGAGGGCCGCCGCAAGTGGGACGCGGTGCTCGACACCTCCGCCTACATTCCCGCCGACGTCACGCGATCGACGAAGCTGCTCGCCGACCGCGTCGGCCAGTACCTGCTGGTGTCGACCATTTCGGTCTACGCGAAGATGGACATGCCGGGCCAGGACGAGACGGCGCCGCTCATCGCGCTCGCGAATCCGAACGTCACCGAAGTCACCGGCGACACCTACGGCGGCCTGAAGGCGCTGTGCGAGAAGGCGGCGGAAGCGCAGATGCCGGGCAAGGTGACGGTGGTGCGCCCCGGTTTGATCGTCGGCCCCGGCGACAACACCGATCGCTTCACCTACTGGCCCGCGCGCGCCGATCGCGGCGGCGAGATCCTCGCGCCCGGCAGCGCGGTGGATCCGACGCAGTTCATCGACGTGCGCGACCTCGCGGCGTTCCTGCTGCACCTGCTCGACATGCGCAGCTTCGGCACGTTCAACGCCGACGCGCCCGCGGGCAAGCTGACGATGGGCGAGCTGCTCGCGGCGAGCCAGCGCGCGGCGGGCAAGACATCGACCGTGACGTGGGTGCCCGCGGATTTCCTCGAGAAGCACCAGGTGTCGGCGTGGCAGGACATGCCGGTGTGGATTCCGCCGACCGGCGAATACGCGGGCTTCGGGCGCGTGAGCAGCACCAAGGCGCAGGCCGCTGGGCTGACCTATCGACCGCTCGACGTCACCGCTGCGGACACGCTCGCGTACTGGCGTGCGCTGCCTGCCGATCGTCGCGCGAATCCGAAGGCCGGCCTGTCGATGGTGCGCGAAGCCGAAGTGCTGCAGGCCTGGCACAAGTCGCTCGAACCGCCGAAGCCGAAGAAGGCGCCGGCGAAGAAGAAGTCCACTTCGAAGAAGAAGAAAAAGAAGCGCTGACATGTCCAACGCCGCCATCGTCGTCGTCGCACTGGTCGCCTTGTTGCACGCGTGGTTCCTCGTGCTCGAGATGTTCCTGTGGACGAAGCCGATCGGCATGCGCACGTTCAAGCTCACGCCGGAGTTCGCGGAGCGCTCGCGCACGCTGGCGGCGAACCAGGGCCTGTACAACGGCTTCCTCGCGGCGGGGCTGGTCTACGGGCTCTGCATGCACTCGCGCGAGATCGTGCTGCTGTTCCTCGCGTTCGTGATCATCGCCGGCGCATACGGCGCACTGACGGTGAACAAGCGCATCTTCTTCATCCAGGCACTGCCGGCCATCGCCGCCATGATGCTGGTGAGCTGGGGTTGAGTCGCGTGCGCTAACGCTTCGGCGCCACCCACATCGCGATGCGCGCGCGGAACACCGGCGCATCGGACGGATCGGTGACGATCACGGTGACCGGAAGTTCGTAGCCCTGCGTCGATTCGCGCGGCGCGATGTCGGGCGTGGCGACGGCGCGCATCGTGCCGTTCGCCTTGCCGAGATATTCGACCTGCATGCCCTTGGGGATCCAGCGCATCGACGCGGGGATCGAGGCGTCGGTCATCAATCCGCCGGCGAACTCGGCGAGGTTGCACAGCGCGATCGCGTGCACCGTGCCGATGTGGTTGGTGACGCGGCGGCGGTGCGCGATCGACGCTTCGCACCGCCCCGGTTCCAGCACCGCGATGCGCGGCGCGATGCTGGCGAAATACGGCGCGCGCCAGCACACGGCGCGCGCGAATATCCAGTGACCGCCGGGCCAGCGCGTGATCCGGCGGTAGAGCGCGAGCACCGACACGTTACGCGGCGAAGCGCGAGTGGTCGGCGCCGTGTTCGCGCTCGTAGGCGGCCGAGCGCAGTTCCCACGCTTCGAAGTCGTCGACGGTGATCGCGTCGAGCGTCATCGCGCGCAGTTCCTCGAGCTGCTTGCGTTCGTCGGCGGTGATCCAGCCTTCGCGCACGCCTTCGTCGAGCTGCGATGCGAAGTCGAGCGCTTCGATGTCGCTGTTCTTGAGCGCCTTGAGGAACTTGCGTTCCACCGGCTCGGCGAGGATCACCTTCGGCAGGTAGCTGTCGATGCGGCCGGCGGGGTTGTTCGGCGTCGGCGCGGTGAACACGCCGTCGGCCAGGCGCTGGCGCGCATCGCACGGCGTCATCAGCAGCGAGGCGGCGCGATGGCCGAGGCGATCGCTCGGCGCCTGCGCGCGGCGGCCCCACGGGAAGATCAACGCCCACAGCAACCAGCCGACCGGACGGATCGGGAAGTTGCGCAGCGCACCCGACAACGCGCTCTCGATCTTGTTGACCGAATCGTGCACGGCCCACGCGAGCAGCGGCTGGTCGCCGACCGGGCGGCCTTCGTCCTCGTAACGCTTGAGCATGCTGCTGCAGATGTACAACTGCGACAGCACGTCGCCGAGGCGGCCCGACAGCGATTCCTTGAACTTGAGCTTGCCGCCGAGCAGCAGCATCGAGGTGTCGGCCATCAGCGCGAGGTTCGCCGAGTAGCGATTGAGCTTGCGATAGAAGCGACGCGTGTAGTCGTCGCCGGGCGCGGCGCCGATCTTCGAAGCGCTCAGGCCGAACCACAGGCTGCGCACCGCGTTGGAGATCGCGAAGCCGATGTGGCCGAACAGCGCGTCGTCGAACCTGTCGATGCGCTCGACCGGATCGGCCAGCTGCGCCGACTTCATTTCCTTCATCACCCACGGATGGCACAGGATCGCGCCCTGGCCGAAGATCATCAGCGAGCGCGTCATGATGTTCGCGCCTTCCACCGTGATGCTGATCGGCGTGGCCTGCCACGCGCGGCCGAGGTAGTTGCGCGGGCCGAGGATGATGCCCTTGCCGCCGTGCACGTCCATCGCATCGATGACGACGTCGCGGCCCATCTGCGTGCAGTGGTACTTCGCGATCGTCGAAGGCACCGCGGGGTTTTCGCCGCGCGCGACCGCGGCCGCGGTGGCCTGCGAGAGCGCGCTGATCGCATACGCGCGACCGGCGATGCGGGCGAGCGCTTCCTCGACGCCTTCGAAGCGACCGACCGACAAGCCGAACTGCTTGCGGATGCGCGCATACGCACCGGTGACGACGGCCGCGAGCTTCGCGCCGCCGCTCGCGGTGGAGGGCAGGGTGATCGAGCGGCCGATCGACAGGCACTCCATCAGCATCTGCCAGCCCTTGCCCGCGTAGTCCTCGCCGCCGATCAGCTGCGAGAGCGGCACGAACACATCCTTGCCGTGGATCGGGCCGTTCTGGAACGGCGAGTTCAACGGGAAGTGGCGACGACCGATTTCGAGCCCGGGCGTTTCGCGCGGCACGAGCGCGAGCGAAATGCCGATGTCGCGCTTGTCGCCGAGCAGGCCTTCGGGGTCGTACATGCGGAACGCGACGCCGATCAGCGTGGCGACCGGGGCCAGCGTGATGTAGCGCTTGTTGAGCGTGAGGCGCACGCCGAGGACGTTGGCGCCGTTCCATTCGCCCATCGACACGATGCCGAAGTCGGGGATCGACGTGGCATCCGAACCGGCGAAGGGACCGGTCAGCGCGAAGCACGGCACTTCGCGGCCGTCGGCCAGGCGCGGCAGGTATTCGCGCTTCTGTTCCTCGGTGCCGTAGTGCATCAGCAGTTCGGCGGGGCCGAGCGAGTTCGGCACGCCGACGGTCGACGACACGACCGCGGAGATCGAGGCGAGCTTCTGGATGACCTTGTGGTTCATCAGCGCCGAGAAGCCGAGGCCGCCGTATTCCTTCGGGATGTTGAGGCCGAAGAACTTGTGCTTCTTGACGTACTCCCACATCTCCGGCGGCAGGTCCGCGCGCACGTGGGTGATGTCCCAATCGTTGGTCATGCGGCACAACTCTTCGCACGGACCATCGAGGAACGCCTGTTCTTCCGCGCTGAGCTGCGGCTTGGGCAGCGAGAGCAACTGGTCCCAATCGGGCTTGCCGGAGAACAGTTCGCCTTCGAAGCCGACCGTGCCCGCCTCGAGCGCGGTGCGCTCGGTGTCGGACAGCGGGGGCAGGATCTTCGTGTAGAAGCCGAGCAGGGGCGTCGTGATGCGCGCCTTGCGGAACGAGGGCACGAGCAGCGGGATCGCGATCAGCGCAACCACCAGGGCGGCGACGATCGTCGCGACGCCGTTCGCGCCGAACAGCCAGGCGACGACCAGCAGGGTCGCGGTCACCGCGGCCCAGTAGGCAAGCCGCATGCGGTGATAAGACGCGACACCGCCCGCGAGCAACAACAGGAGGAAGGGGACCACGATGCTCATCTGCGCCTCCGGCGAACGCATGGCGCTCGCACGTATTGGTTGATTCGAACGGTGCCCGGAGGCACCATACGTCAAAGTATGGTCAGCGCTTCCAAGCGCTGTCAACGCGCCCGCAGGTCAACAGTCTGTCGCCCTCAGCGGAGCGCATACTCGGACGAATGGAACCGTACGGTAAACTGCGCGCCATGACCGAAACCGCCGCCCGCAACGAACGCACCGCGCGCCTCAGTGCAGAAGATTGGGCGCAGGCGGCCCTGGACCAGATCGCGGAACAGGGCGTCGCCTCCGTCGCCGTCGAACCCCTGGCCCGACGCCTCGGCGTCACCAAGGGCAGCTTCTACTGGCATTTCCCGTCGCGCGAAGCACTGCTGGTCGCCGCGCTGGAGCGCTGGGAGAAGGTCGAGCAGGAGACCGTGTTCGGCTCGCTCGAACCCATCCCCGATCCCCGAGAACGCCTGCGCAAGCTGTTCCAGCTGGTCGCGCACGAAGCGAAGTCGCACATCATTTATTCCGAGTTGCTGAAGGCGATGGATCATCCGGCCGTACAGCCGGTGATCGTGCGCGTGTCCGAGCGACGCCTCGATTACCTCACCGCATCGTTCCGCCAGGCCGGCCTGTCGCGCACGGATGCACAGCATCGCGCGCGCCTTCTGTATTCGGCCTACGTCGGCTTCCTGCAACTCAACCTGCAGCTGCACCAGATGAACATGCAGCACGACGAGTTCGAAGCCTACGTCGAGCACATGATGTCGACCCTCATCCCCCAGGCCTGACACAGGATCGCCATGGCCGCGCAGCTTGATTCCCCCAATTCCCTTGAAGTCGAGAACACCGCAATGGGCAGCCAGTTGGATGCGTTGAACCAGTGGGTCATGGACATGGCACGGCTGACGCAGCCGGACCGCATCCACTGGTGCGACGGCAGCGACAGCGAGTTCGCCGAACTCGTGAAGCAGATGGAAGCCGACGGCACGTTGTTGCCGCTCAATTCCGAAACCCACCCGAACAGCTGGCTGCATCGCTCGCACCCGGACGACGTGGCGCGCGTGGAGCACCTCACGTTCGTGTGCACGAGCGAGCGCGAAGACGCCGGCCCGAACAACCACTGGATGGCGCCGGCCGACGCGCACGCGAAGATGGACGCGTTGTTCGCCGGTTGCATGCGCGGCCGCACGATGTACGTCATCCCGTACTGCATGGGCCCGATCGATTCGCCGCTCGCGCGTTGCGGCGTGGAAATCACCGACTCGCCGTACGTCGTGGCGAACATGCGCATCATGACGCGCATGGGCGCGGCGGCGCTCGCGCGCATCGAACGCGAGAAGCAGTTCGTGCGCGGCCTGCATTCGATCGGCGAACTCGATCCGGAACGCCGCTTCATCATGCATTTCCCGGAAGAGCTGACGATCAAGTCGTTCGGTTCGGGCTATGGCGGCAACGCGCTGCTCGGCAAGAAGTGCCATGCGTTGCGCATCGCCTCGCATCAGGCGCGCAAGGAAGGCTGGCTCGCCGAGCACATGCTGATCCTCGGCGTCGAAAACCCGAAGGGCGAAACGCATTACATCGCCGCGGCGTTCCCGTCGGCGTGCGGCAAGACCAACCTCGCGATGCTGATTCCGCCGGAAGGCTATCGCCGCGAAGGCTGGAAGGTGTGGACCGTCGGCGACGACATCTGCTGGATGCGCCCGGGCGCCGATGGCCGCATGTATGCGATCAACCCGGAAGCCGGTTTCTTCGGCGTCGCGCCCGGCACGTCCGCGAAGTCGAATCCGAATGCGCTCGCGTCGATCCAGCACGACACCATCTTCACCAATGTCGGCCTGACCGAAGACGGCCAGCCGTGGTGGGAGGGCCTCGACGACCGCAAGCCCGCCATTGATTGGCGTGGAAATGCATACGATTTCAATGCGCCCGCGGCGCATCCGAATTCGCGTTTCACCGTGTCCGCGCGGCAGTGCCCGAGCTGGTCGCCGAAGGCGGAAGACGCGCAGGGCGTGCCGATTTCCGCGATCGTGTTCGGCGGTCGCCGCGCGTCGCTCGTGCCGCTCGTGTTCGAAGCGCGCGACTGGACGCACGGCGTGCTCGTGGGCGCGGCGATGGGTTCGGAAACGACCGCGGCGGCGACCGGCGCGGTCGGCGTGATGCGTCGCGACCCGATGGCGATGAAGCCGTTCTGCGGCTACAACTTCGCCGACTACTTCGCGCACTGGCTGTCGTTCGACAAGCCCGGTGCGCAGTTGCCGAAGGTCTTCCACGTCAACTGGTTCCGCAAGGGCGACGACGGCAAGTTCCTGTGGCCGGGCTTCGGCGAGAACCTGCGCGTGCTCGAGTGGATGATCGGTCGCGTCGAAGGCAGCGCCTCGGCGACCGAAACGCCGATCGGCGCATTGCCGAAGGTCGAGGACATCCGGATGGAAGGCGTGACCCTGTCCGACGAAGCGCGTCGCGTGCTGTTCCACTTCGATCGCGCTGGCTGGCAGGCGGAGATCGACAGCCTCGAAGGCTTCCTGGGCGAGTTCGGCGACCGCGTGCCCGATGCGCTCAAGCAGGAGCAGGGGCGGATCGCGAAGGAACTCCGCGCCGGCTGATCCTTCCGGGCTCCCTGCGAGCCTCGCCGTACCAACGAAACGGGCCCTCGCGGGCCCGTTTTCGTTTCCGGTTTCGCGGAACCCGCTTTCCTAAATAGCGGTGTCCTAACGAATCGCACGATTTCTGCTGCGCCGCAGCAAATTTTGCACGTCAAGTGCATCCGCGCACGTATGTTTCAAAAAACGATTTCTTTCAATCACATAGAAGATGGATCGAGGCATCGCCAACTGCCGTTCGGCGGCAAGTTGAGAAACGGCTCGATTAGATTCGAGAAGGGTCTTGTTAAGGATTTGTTGCCGATCTATAGTCGGCCGGTCATGCCATTAACGGCTTTGACGTACATGGTCCATCCGTCCCTATGGGGGTTCAAAAAAATGGCTTCTAAGCAATTCGCCAAAGGCCTGAAGCGAAGCGCGCTGACCGTTGCTCTCGGTCTGTGCTTCGTGGGCGGCGTGCAGGCTCAGACCAACACCGCGGGTGCGGTGACCGGTCAGGCCGCGTCCGGTGACACGATCACCATCACCAATCCGTCGACCGGCTTCTCGCGCACGATCACCGTGGGCGCCGACGGTTCCTACCGCTTCTCGCAGCTGCCGACTGGTCAGTACCAGATCTCGCGCAACAACGGCTCGCCGCGCAACGTGACGGTCAATGTCGGCACCGCCGCCAACATCGACTTCGTTTCGCAGACCGCCGCCGGTCCGCAGGAACTCGGCACGGTTGAAGTCGTCGGTACCGGTGCGATCAACCCGATCGACGTCTCGTCGGTCGAGTCGACCACGATCCTGACGGCCGAACAGATCAACAAGATCCCGGTCTCGCGCGACACGACCAACGTGGCCCTGCTGGCCCCGGGTACCGTCCGCGGCGACGCGGCGTTCGGTAACCTGGCTTCGTTCGGCGGCGCGTCCGTTGCCGAAAACCAGTACTTCTTCAACGGCTTCAACATCACCAACACCTTCCAGAACCTCAACTTCGTGCAGGTGCCGTTCGAAGGCATCGCCGAACAGCAGGTCAAGACGGGTGGTTACGGTGCGGAATTCGGTCGTTCGACCGGCGGCGTGATCAACCAGATCTCGAAGCGCGGTTCGAATGAGTTCCACGCCGGTGGCAACATCTTCTGGCAGCCGGAAGAACTGGACGAGTCGAACCCGAACCAGTTCAACAACCTCGGCACGCTGATCGCCGACAACTCGCAGCAGAAAGACTATGAAATGCGTGCCGCCGTGTGGGCTTCGGGCGCGCTGATCAAGGACAAGCTGTTCCTGTATGGCCTGTACGAATACGGCCACACGGGCGCGCGCCTCGACCCCACCGTCGGTGGCGGCTCGAGCACGCAGGCCAAGTCCGACGAGCCGAAGTGGCTGTTGAAGGCGGACTGGAACATCAACGACAGCAACATCCTCGAATTCACCGCGCTGTCCGACAAGCGTGAGTTCGAAACCGCGTACTACCGCGTCGAGCCGTACGAAACCGACGCCACGCGTGGTTACTACCAGGGCACGGCGTTCGACAACTTCGGTGGCGAAAGCTACATCCTGAAGTACACGGGCTACCTGACCGACACCTTCACCCTGTCGGTGCTCGCCGGTACCGGTGAGTCGGCTCGCGAAAACTGGTCGGTCTCGGCCAACGGCCTGATGAACTCGTACCAGGGTGCGGTCGGCCAGGGCGCTTCGGGCTGCCCGGTCATCGTCGACGCGCGCGCTGCGGCCATCAACGGCCTCATCCCGTCGCGCGTTGGTTGCGAACTCGCACAGTTCCTCGGCCGTCCGGACGCGAAGGACTCGCGTGACCAGTTCCGTATCGACGCCGAATGGCAGCTGGGCGACCACCTGATCCGTGGTGGTGTCGATATCGACAACTACGAGTCGGTCGCCGGTGAGTCGTACTCGGGCGGCATCGTGTGGCGCTATGGCCGTTACCAGGTTGACCTGAACGGCAACGGCGACCCGAGCGATGATCCGTCGCTGGCCGACGGCATCGTGCGCAAGCGCGTGTTCCAGTCGGGCGCGACCGTGCAGGTCGACCAGACCGCGTTCTACATCGAAGACAGCTGGAACATCACCGACAACTTCGTCGCGTACCTCGGCCTGCGCTGGGATACCTTCGAAAACAAGAACGGCGTGGGCGAGACCTACGCGAAGATCGACAACCAGTTCGCCCCGCGCCTCGGCTTCTCGTGGGACGTCTTCGGTGACTCGACGTTCAAGGTGTTCGCCAACGCCGGTCGTTACGCGCTGCCGCTCACCGGCAACGTGGCCGTCCGCGGTGCTTCGGCCTCGCTGTTCTCGGAAGAGTTCTACACCTTCACGGGCGTGGATCCCTCGACGGGCGCACCGACCGGCATCGAGCTGGTCGACAACCCGAACAACGGTCGTGCGATCCGCTACCTGAACAACGAGTTCGGCGTCGGCAAGGACCCGAACACGATCGCCTCGCAGAACCTCGAGCCGATGTACCAGGACGAGTACATCCTGGGCTTCCAGAAGCAGCTCACGGATAACTTCTCCATGGGCGTTCGCGGTATCTACCGCGACCTGAAGCGCGCGATCGACGACCAGTGCGATTACCGTCCGATCCTCGCGTGGGCGGAAGAGAACGGCTTCACGTTCAACCCGGACACCGGCGGCTTCCAGGAACCGGATCCGGCGAACCCGACCGACGTTGCCGTTTACAACGCCGGCTTCCCGTTCTGCCGCCTCTACAACCCGGGCTCCGACGGCATCTTCCAGATGGACGTCAACGGCGACGGCGTGCTCGAGACGATTCCGATTCCGGCCGACGTCCTCGGTCCGGAAGCCAAGCGCAAGTACACCGCGCTGGAAATCTTCTGGCAGGGTGACTGGGACAAGTTCTTCATCCAGGGTTCGTACACCTACGCTCGCTCGATCGGTAACACCGAAGGCGGCGTGAAGTCGGACATCGGCCAGGACGACACCGGCACGACGCAGGACTTCGACTACCCCGAACTCGCCATCGGTTCGTACGGCTACCTGCCGAACGATCGTCGCCACAGCCTGAAGCTCTTCGGTAACTACGAGCTGACGGACGAGTGGTCGGTCGGTGCGAACATGCTGGTGCAGTCGGGCCGTCCGATTAACTGCTTCGGCTTCCTCGGTGGCTCGGCCACGTCGCACTACGCGAACTCGTACTTCTCGTGCGATCCGGGTCCGGTCGGTATCCCGGGTGACGGTTCGGGCAACAACGGCACGACCGTTGTGCCGCGTGGTACCTCGGGCCGCCTGCCGTGGACGACCACCCTCGACCTGAACGTCGCGTACGCTCCGGCTTGGATGGAAGGCCTGCAGTTCAAGGTCGACGTGTTCAACGTGCTCAACAGCCGCGACGCCGTCACGGTCAACGAGTTCGGCGAAGACGGTGCGGGTAACCCGCAGCCGGAGGTCTACCAGGCCGCCACGGGCTGGCAGGAACCGCGTTCGGTCCGCTTCATGGTCCAGTACGACTTCTAAGATCCTTTAGAAGCAACGCGACAAGAGAGCGGCCGCCTTCGGGCGGCCGCTTTTTTTCTGCAACAATCCACGCGATGAAATCCGCGACGAACGAACTGCTTCGCCAGGCCGAAGCGCACGCATCCCGCCGCGACTGGGTGCAGGCGCGCAATGCGCTCGAAAGCGCGCTGGTCGCCGATCCGGCCAATGCGACGGTGCACCTGCAGTTGTCGTACATCGAATCGCTCGCGGGCCGTTACCGCGCCTCGCGCGCGCATGCGCTCGCCGCGCACGAGTCGAAGCCGCGCGACGCCGACACGTTGCGCGAACTCATGGCCCGCCTGCGCACGTTCAACGAAGCGCAGGCGCTGCACGACCTGCTCGCGCGCCTGGGCCCGCCTGCGCAGCTGCCGATCCCGCTGCTGATCGTCGCCGCCGCGCAACTGAGCTACCTCAACGAACAAGACGCGGCGCTGCGCTATCTCGACGAAGCGGTGCGCGGCGATCCGCGCTATCCGCCGACCTTGCTCGCGCGCGGGCAGGTGCTGACCTATCTCGGCCGCTTCGACGATGCCGCGAAGGACCTGGAAGCGTGCATCGCACGCGCGCCGGAAATCGCGCAGGCGCACTGGTTCCTCTCGCGGTTGAAGAAGCAGAAGCCGAACGCCAACCACGTCGACCGTCTGCGCCGGATGCTCTCCACCGGCCAGCGCAGGCCCGACGAGGTCGCGTTGCTGGCCTTCGCGCTGCACAAGGAACTCGACGATCTCGGCGACCACGTCGGCGCGTGGAATGCGCTGGTGCACGCATGCAATGCCAAGCGCTCGACGCTCGATTACCAGCCTGCGCAAACGCACGCGTTGATCGACGCGCTCATCGCGATGCCGGTCGAAGCGCCCGTGGCGCCGATCGCCGATACGCGCACGCCGATCTTCATCGTCGGCATGCACCGATCGGGCACGACGCTGCTCGAACAGCTGCTCGACGGTCACTCGCAGGTGCACGGCGTCGGCGAGTTGTACGACTTCACCAGCCGCATGCGCTACGCGACCGACCACCATTGCCGCGGCGTGATCGACACGACGATCGTGCAGCTCGCATCGCAGGCCGATTTCGCCGAAGTGGGCGCGGGCTATCTCGCGGGCATGGAATGGCGGCTGCGCGGCGAGCGCTGCTTCACCGACAAGCTGCCGTCGAATTTCCTCAACATCGGTTTCATCTGTCGCGCGCTGCCGCAGGCGAAGATCCTGCACATGGTGCGCGACCCGGTGGAGACATGCTTCTCCAACCTGCGCGAGCTGTTCTCCGACGCGAACCCGTATTCGTACGACCCGCTCGAGCTCGCCGACTACTACCGCCAGTACGAACGCCTCATGGCGCATTGGCGCGCGGCGTATCCGGATCGCATCCTCGATGTCGACTACGCGGAGCTGACGCGCGATACGGAAAACGTGCTGCGTCGCGTCGCGACGTTCTGCGGGCTGGAGTTCGAACCGCGCATGCTCGAACTCGCCTCGCGCGAACGCGGCGTGGCGACCGCGAGCGCAGTGCAGGTGCGCGAAGGCGTGGTGGCGCGCGAAGTCCCGAAGTGGGCGCCGTACGCGGAGCCGCTCAAGCCGATGATCGAAGCGTTGCAGCGCTGACGCGGCTGCGGGCGGAACGTTGTCCGGAAGTTGCGTCGGACCTTACAGGTCCTGCTCGTAGCGCACGTACGGCACGGTGCCGTCGTCTTCGCCCGCGGGCAGCGCGAAGGGGTTCTTGCCGCGGGTCACCACGTTTTCCGCGCCGACCGTGAGCTGGCCGCTCCACGGCGTGCGCCAGGTGAAACCGACGCCGAGGTTCTGGTAGTTGCCGGCTTCGCCCGGCACGTCGATGACGCGACCGATGATGTTGCCGCTGAAGGCGCCGTAGCCGCCACCGAGGCTGAAGCTGCGGGTGTTCCAGCGATCGGCGAGTTCCGGCACGTCCGCCGCCGACACCAGGCGCGCTTTCGCGACCGTGCCGCCGATGGTGATGAAGGCTTCGCGGCCGATGTTCTTCTGGCCGAACACGGTGACGTCGTGCTGTTCGACCTTCGAACGTGCATTCGGGCTCAGCCACGCAGGCAGCGTTTCCTGCCCGGTGCCGAGACTCAGGCCCACGCGGCCGCCATCGCGGCTGAAGGCGGTGGTCGCGTTGAAGTGGCGGCTGTCGGTCGACGACTGGTCATCGAGCGACGCGAGCAGGCAGTGGCCGGCGAGGTTGGCGATCGCACTCGACACGCCGGTCTTGCGATCGCACAGCAGGCCGAGTTCGTCGCCGGCGTTGAGGCCGAAGGCCAGGTCGAGCGCACCTTCGCTGAAGGGCTTGCGCACGCCGACCGAGGTTTGCGTTGGCTCGAGCAGCAGCACCGCTTCGACCTTGCCGCTCGCCTGGTTCCAGACCGGAAGCTCCACCGTGCCGTCCGCGTTGCGCGTCTGCGCATGCGCGGCCGTGCCGATCGCGAGGGCGATCAAGGCGAGGCAGAAGCGCTGGCGAAGCGAGCGTTGCATGGCGGCTTTGTTGACCCGGCAGACCGGTCCAAGTTCCTGAGGCGGCTTTGCGGGAATCCTATTCCGTTTATGTTTATTTAACAATCATCCTGAGGCAAAAAAGACCCCCGGACCGGGCAATCCATCCCGTTTACTGCATGCGCTCGGGAGCCGGCATGGCGGCCGTCGACCCGGGGGCGAAAAGGCCCGCGATGTCGGCCGGCGTGAAATCGTAGCCCTGCCCACAAAACTCGCAACGCACCCGGGCAACGTCATCGGCCAGCGCCGCTTCGGCCTCTTCCTGGCCGAGCGACTGGAGCATCGCCTCGACCCGTTCCCGCGAGCAGGAGCAGCCGAACTGCAACGGCTTGTCGGCCAGCAATTCCGGCGATTCCTCGTGGAACAGGCGGTGGACCAGCGTGCCGCGCGGCAGGTCGAGCAGCTCCTCGGGCGTGAGGGTTTCGAAGAGCGCGCAGGCCCGGGTCCAGCCGTCCGCGTCGCCGCCGTCGCCGGGGAGCTTCTGCAACATCAGGCCGGCGGCGCGGTCGCCGTCCGCCGCCAGCAGGAGGCGGGTCGGCAGCTGCTCGGACTGCACGAAGTAGTGCTCGAACGCGGTGCGAAGGTTGCCGCCTTCCAGCGGCACGAGGCCCTGGTAGCGCTGCGGATCGCGGCCGTGCGGCGACGGGTTCTCGATCGTGATGGCCAGGATCGGATCGGGTCCGAGATCGGCCAGGCCCTGCGGCGCGGGCATGTCCTCGGCGAGCTGGGCGATGCCGCGCAGCGTCCCGGCCGCCGTGCATTCGGCGAACAGCGTGCGCAGCGCACCGCGCCCGCGCAGCTGCACGGACAGCCGGCCGTCGACCTTCGCATGGCCGGTGAACAGCGCCGCGGCGGCGACCGCTTCGCCCAGCAGGCGCGCGATGCCTTCCGGATACTCGGCCCGCGAGCGGATCTGGCGCCAGGTTTCGTCGAGGTGCACGCGAACGCCGCGCACGCCCGCTTCGGGCAGCAGGAAGCGCGTCAGGCGGTCGTCGTGGCCGGTGGCGGAAGCGTCGGGCATGGTCGTCGTGGTCATCATGATCGTGGTGGGTGTCGCCCGGTCGTGAGGCTGCGCTCGCACGCCCCGCGTGGTCGCGGATAATGCGCGCCGCACGCACGACTGGGGCAAATCGTGGCATCGGGAACAGGGGCAGATGGGGCCGGCAAGCGCCGGATGCAAGCGCGGCCGCGCCGGCGACGCCTGTTGCGGTGGCTGCTGATCGCGCCGCTGCTGTTCGCGTTGCTGACGGTGTTGCAGGTGTTGTCGTTGCGCTTCATCGATCCACCGATGAGCGCGTTCATGGTCGGCCGCCACATCGAAGCGATCGGCGCGGGCGACTGGTCGTATCGCACGCATTACGCGTGGCGCGACCTCGAAGCGATCGCGCCCGCGCTGCCCGTCTCGCTGGTCGCGGCGGAAGACCAGAACTTCGCTTCGCACCACGGTTTCGATTTCAAGGCGATCGAGAAGGCGCGCGCGCACAACCAGCGCATGCTCGAACGCGCGGCGAAGCGCGGCACGCCGGTGAAGCGCCTGCGCGGCGCGAGCACGATCTCGCAGCAGACCGCCAAGAACATGTTCCTGTGGCGCGGCCGCAGCTGGATGCGCAAGGGACTCGAGGCCTGGTACACGGTGCTGATCGAAACGTTGTGGTCGAAGCACCGCATCCTCGAGGTCTACGCGAACGTCGCCGAGTTCGGCGACGGCACCTACGGCGCGCAGGCGGCCGCGGTGCGCTTCTTCAACCGCAACGCCGACAAGCTGACGCCCGCGCAGGCCGCGCGCCTCGCCGCCGTGCTTCCCAACCCGCGCCGTTACGACGCCGGCCACCCCGGCCCGTACGTCCAGAAACGCAGCGCGGCCATCCAGCGCCAGGCAAACCATCTCGGCGGTTCTGCATGGTTGCGCGCACTCGACTGATCCCGCTGCTCTAACATCGCCGCATGGACGCACACCGACCCGACAAGCCCATCCGCAACGCGCCCGGCCTGACCGTGCTCGTCGCCGCCTACAACGAAGCCGACGCCTTGCCGCTGCTGCAGCCGCGCCTGGCCGCCGTGCTCGACGACCTGGCGCGCGACGGACTCGCTTCTCGCGTGCTCTACGTCGACGACGGCAGCCGCGATGCGACCTGGTCCGTGCTGCAGTCGATGGCCGATGCCGATCCCCGCGTCGCCGTGCTGCGCCTGTCGCGCAACTTCGGCAAGGAGGCGGCGCTCACCGCGGGGCTCGACCACGTGGGCGACGATGCGGTGCTGATCCTCGACGCCGATGGACAGGATCCGCCGGAACTGATCCCCGAATTCGTCGCACGCTGGCGCGAAGGCTTCGACGACGTGCACGGCACGCGCCTGGCGCGCGAAGGCGAGACCTGGCTCAAGCGCGCGACCGCGCACGCGTTCTATCGCGTGATCGGCCGCCTCTCGCGCACGCCGGTGCCGGCCGACACCGGCGACTTCCGCCTGCTGTCGCCGCGCGCCGTCGCCGCGTTGCGACAGTTGCGCGAGCGCAATCGCTTCATGAAGGGCCTGTTCGGCTGGGTCGGCTTCCGCCAGGTGTCGGTGCCGTACCACCGGGCGCCGCGCGCCGCGGGCACCAGCAAGTTCAACTTCTGGAAGCTCTGGAACTTCGCGATCGAGGGCATCACCGGCTTCTCGACCGCACCGTTGCGCGTGGCCACCTACGTGGGCCTGGTCACCGCGTTGCTGGCCTTCCTCTACGCCGCCTGGATCATCGTGAAGGCGGTCGCCTGGGGCGACCCGGTCGCGGGCTGGCCGACGATGATGGCGGTGATCCTGTTCCTCGGCGGCGTGCAGCTGATCGCGCTGGGCACCATCGGCGAGTACCTGGGCCGCCTGTACGAGGAGGCCAAGCAGCGCCCCCTCTACCTCGTGGACGCCTGGCGCCCCGCGACCGGAGTATCCTCGGCGCAGGCAACGGCGGAGGGACACGACGATGCGCACGGTACGCCACCTGCTCGAATCGAAAGCGCCTGAAGTCTTCGCGATCGGGCCCGACCAGCCGGTCCTCGATGCGATCAAGCTGATGGCCGAGAAACGCATCGGCGCACTGCTGGTGATGCAGGCCGGCAAGCTCGTCGGAATCATTTCCGAACGCGATTACGCGCGGAAGGTCGTGCTGCAGGGACGCTCGTCCGCGAGCACGCCCGTCGCCGACATCATGACCAGCGACGTCGTGCGCGTCGGCCTCGCCGACACCGCCGACCACTGCATGCAGATCGTCACCGACAAGCGCATCCGCCACCTGCCGGTGGTGGATGGCGATGCGGTGCTGGGCGTGATCTCGATCGGCGACCTGGTCAAGGCCGTGATCGAAGATCAGCAAATAGAAATCGACCAGCTGCAGCGGTACATCGCGTCGTAATCGACGCGATGTACCGCTGCTGCCCAAAGTTTGCTACGCAAACTTCGGGCCCCGAGGCATGCATGCCAATATCCCCCGCTGACGCGCGCCCCTTTTACTAAAAGGGGCTACTCCACCAGAGAGGCCACTTCGCCAGAGAGGCTACTTCGCGTATTTGCCGCCGCACTGCGCGTCGTCGCCCGGGCCGAGTTCGAGCGTCGCGAGCAGCGCCGCGGGCGGGGCGATGCTGCCGAGCGTGAACGCGAGCGCCGCGCGCAAGGTCACGCGGCCCATGTCGGGGCGGAACGACGGGTCCTTGAACGTGCCGTCGACGAGGAGCGGTGCGCGGAAGGAGAACAGGCTGCGGTCCTTCGGGCGCGGCCGCAGTTTCAGGTCGAGCGTTTCGTCGCGCAGGCTGACGTTGCCTTCGCCGACGATGAGCGTGTCGGTCGTGTCGAACGCGAGCGAGCGCGCCGTCATCACGCCATCCTTCACCGCGAAGTCGCCGAACGCGCAGCGGATCGGGATGCGCTTGTCGCCCTGCACCAGGAATTTGAGCGCTTCGGCGATGTCGATGCCCGCGAATTCCATCAGCAGGTTGCTGACCTGACCCTTGCCCATGCCGAGCTGCGCGTCGCCGTTCGACGTGCCGAGCATGCGCGCGATCGAGTTGCCCGTCCCCGTGAGGCGAACGTCGCCGCCGATGCGGCCGATCGCGTCCTTCATCACCTCCGGTTCCGGGATGAGCTTGCCGAGATCGAGCCCGCGCGCGCGGATGTCGGCGCGCGTGCGGATCGGCGATTCGCGCGCGTCCATGCGGATGGTCGAGCGGACGTCGCCGCCGGCGACGCCGAAGTTCAGCGGATCCAGGCGCAGCAATCCCGCATCGAGGAACAAGTGCGCGTCCATGTCGTCGAGCGGGAGCTTCGGTGCGTTGATCCGTTGCGCCTTCCAGCGCACGTCGGCGTCCATCGAACGCAGCTTGTCGAGTTCGTAGGGATGATCGGGCAGCAGGCGCGTGCGCGCGTTTTCGCGCGCGGCCGCGGTGCGTTGTTCCGGCGTCGCCGATTCACCCGCGCCGGCTTGCGGCGGCTTGCCGACGAAGCCCGCGAGGTCGTCGAAGTCGAGCCGCTTCGAGACGAGGTTCGCCACGAGGATGGGGCGCTTGCGCCCGGTCTCGAAACTCGCGTCGCCCGACAGGTCGCTGTCGCCGAGGCGCCCGGTGAAATCGTCGTAATGCCAGATGTCGCCCGTCTCGTCGGTGCCGGTGCGCGCGGTCGGCGTGATCTCGCGCGTGAGGCGTCCGTCGAACGCGTACGGCGGCGAGTCCGGCGCGGCGATGCCGAGCAGCGGATACAACTCGGCGAGGTTGCGTCCCGACAATGCGAGCTTCACGTCGAAGCCGCGCATGCGGAACGGATCGAGCAATGTTCCTCGCACGTGGCCCTTGGTGCTTCCCGCGGTGGCGTGCACGTCGATGCGATACGGGCGCGTGGTTTCCTTCAATGCGATCGGCGATTCGCCGCGGCCGTGCATCGTGAACTTGCGGCCTTCCCATCGGCCGCCGCCGTTGGCGAGGATGGGCGGTGCCTGCGACGTCGGATCGCGCAGGTCGCTGCGCACGGCGACATCGATATCGGTCTTCTTCGCGGCATCGATGAAACGCACGCGGCCATCGTCGATCCACAGCGCGCCGTACTGCGTGGTGCCCGTGGACGGTTCGCCGAACGTCCAGTTGCCTTCACGCTGCGGGCCGTATTCCAGGCGCAAGCGTGGCTTGCGCAAGCGGATCTCGGGGATGCGCACTTCGCGATGGAAGAGCAGGGGCTTGAGCTCGATCGCGATCTGCAGGCAGTCGGCCGACGCCATCGTCGGTTCCTTCGCCCACGTGGCGTTGCCGAAACGGAAGCCGCCGATCTGCACGAGCGGCGTCCAGCCGAAGCGGTCGACATCGAGGTTGCCGGTGATCTCGAAGCTGCGGCCGGTGCGCGCTTCCACCTGGCGCTCGACCAGCGGCTTGAACCAGTTCCAGTCCCAAAACGCGAGCAACACGACGATCGCGAGTACGAAAACGCCGAGCGTCGTCCACCACGGATGCCGCGCGAGCACGGCCACCGCTTCGGGGCGCGTGCGTTGCGTTGCCGGTGTGCGCGGCTCTTCCATCCCGCGACGATTGCGGCGACGCGGTCGAAACGCGGTGAATGCGTTGCGCGGGGTTCAGCGACGCGAACGTGAAGACACGCTCACGCGGTGTGCAGCACCTGCGCCATCACCGCGACGTAATGACACAGCGTGCCGGCGATGACGAACACGTGCCACACCGCGTGCGAGTAGCGCATCGAAGGCCGGTGGTAGAACACCGTGCCGAGCGTGTACGAGAGGCCGCCGGCGAAGAGCCAGCCGAGCGTCCAGGCGTCCAGCGCCGCCCACACCGGCTTGATCGCGACGATGATCAGCCATCCCATGGCGACATACACGAGCGTCGACACCAGCTTGAAGCGCCCGGTGAAGAAGAGCTTGAACACGATGCCCGCCGCGGCGAGCGACCAGATCGCGATGAAGAGGTTGCGCCCGATGTCGCCACGCAGGCCGATGAGCGTGAACGGCGTGTAGGTGCCTGCGATCAACAGGTAGATCGCACAGTGGTCGAAGACCTTCAGGCGCGCCTTGGTGCCCGGGTGCGAAGCCGCGTGGTAGAGCGTCGAGGCGACGTAGAGCAGCAGCATCGACGCCGAGAACACGATGGCCGCGGCGAGTTGCCAGCCATCGCCGCGCAGTGCGGCGAGCGTGATCATCACGATGCCGCCGGCCAGCGCCGCGACCGCGCCGAAGCCGTGGGTCAGCGCGCTGGCCCGTTCTTCGCGGGCGGCGAGCACGGCACGCGCGTGAACGTCGGGGGCGAGCTCGGCGGGCTGCATGTCGCCGAGCATCCCCTCATCGACTGGAGCTTTTGCTTCAGTCGATGGCGACCGCATGCGCGTGCTCGCGCGTGGCCAGGAACTGCACCGCCGGCGCGCGTTCCATCGCCAGCTGCAGATTGACGCGCGTCGGCGCGAGGTAGACCAGCTGGCCGGCCGCGTCGAGCGAGAGGTTGAGCGCGTTCTTCTCGCGGAACTCCTCGAGCTTCTTCGCGTCGTCGCAGCGGATCCAGCGCGCGGTCGCGACCTGCACCTGCTCGAAGGTCGCGTCCACGCCGTACTCGTCCTTCAGGCGATAGGCGACCACGTCGAACTGCAGCGTGCCCACCGCACCGAGGATGAGATCGTTGGACATCAGCGGGCGGAAGAACTGCGTCGCGCCTTCCTCCGACAACTGCGCCAGGCCCTTCTGCAGCTGCTTGAGCTTGAGCGGATCGCGCAGGCGCGCACGGCGGAACAATTCCGGCGCGAAGTTCGGGATGCCGGTGAACGACAGCGCCTCGCCTTCGCTGAAGCTGTCGCCGATCGAGATCGTGCCGTGGTTGTGGATGCCGATGACGTCGCCCGGATACGCGGTCTCGACGATCTCGCGATCGCTCGCCATGAAGGTCAGCGCATTGGCGAGCTTCACTTCCTTGCCGGTGCGGTTCTGCATCGCCTTCATGCCCGCGGTGAACTTGCCCGAGCAGATGCGCATGAACGCCACGCGATCGCGATGCTGCGGGTCCATGTTCGCCTGGATCTTGAACACGAAGCCCGACAGGTGCGATTCGTACGGGCCCACTTCGCGCGTGGTGGTGGCGCGCGGCTTCGGCGGCGGCGCGTGTTCGACGAAGAAGTCGAGCAGCAACTGCACGCCGAAGTTGTTGACGGCCGAGCCGAAGAACACCGGCGTCTGCTTGCCGGCGAGATACGCGGCCGGATCGAAGGGGTGCGAAGCGCCCTGCACGAGTTCGAGTTCGTCGCGCAGTTCGGAGAGCATCGCGTCGCCGAGGCGCTCGGCCACGCCCGGATCGTCGAGCGAGGGGAAGATCGTCGAATCCTGGCGCGTGAAGTTGCGGCCCGGTTCGTACAGATGCACTTCGCCGGTGACCAGGTGCACGACGCCCTTCAGACGCTGGCCCATGCCGATCGGCCACGTCACCGGCGCGCACTGGATGCCGAGCACCGATTCCACTTCGTCGAGCAGGTCGATCGGCGGCTTGCCTTCGCGATCGAGCTTGTTGATGAAGGTCATGATCGGCGTGTCGCGCAGGCGACAGACTTCCATCAGCTTGATCGTGCGTTCCTCGACGCCCTTGGCGACGTCGATGACCATCAGCGCGGAGTCGACCGCGGTGAGCACGCGGTAGGTGTCCTCGCCGAAGTCGGCGTGGCCCGGCGTGTCGAGCAGGTTGACGATGCGGCCTTCGTACGGGAACTGCATCACCGACGAGGTGACCGAGATGCCGCGTTCCTTTTCCAGCGCCATCCAGTCGGACGTCGCATGGCGCGCGGCCTTGCGGCCCTTCACCGAACCGGCCATCTGGATCGCGCCGCCGAACAGCAGCAGCTTTTCGGTCAGCGTGGTCTTGCCGGCGTCGGGGTGCGACACGATGGCGAAGGTGCGCCGGCGCGCGGCTTCGAGGGAGACATCGGACATGGCGACGGTGCGCGAACGCGCACGGGGGGAGTCGGAAAGGCGGCGATTTTAACCCGGGACGCCGGGACCGGGCGGGTCAGGGCCGATCCGTCACGCCCGTCATGCGGAAGGGGATCGAGACCAGCTTCATGCCCCGGTTCACCTGCACCGCGAAATGCAGGTGCGGCCCGCTGGTGAAGCCGGTGTTGCCCGACAGGCCGATGCGCTGCCCGGTGCGCACGCGCTGGCCGACGCGGACCAGCACGCCTTCCTCGCGCAGGTGCGCGTACAGGGCCATCGTGCCGTCGTCGTGGAGGACGCGCACGTAGTTGGCGCGGCCACCGTATTTCTCCAGGTCCAGGCCGGCCTTGTCGAAGTCGGACTCGACCTGCATCACCGTGCCCGCGCGCGCGGCCAACACCGGCGTGCCCTGCGCGGCGCGGAAATCGATCGCGTACTGGTTCTGCGTGTCGGTGTGGCTGAAGCGGCCGTTGAAGCCCTGTTCGACGCGCAGCTTCTCGCGCGGGATCGGCAGGCCGTACACGATGTCGTCCGGCGTCGCGCGCGGATCGCCGGGCACCACTTCCATCGCCAGGCCGAACTCGCCGGCGCCCGCGCGAACCGGCATCAGGCGCGCGAGCAGTACCGACCCGTTGGCCGGCACGGTGGCGCGTGCGGGAAGTTCGGGTTCGCCGCGCGTGTTGACCGACTTGGTGAACTTCAGCAGCACTTCGACCGGGCCGGCGATCGCGTTGTCGGCGAAGGCGAGCGACATGCCTTCCTCGCGTTCCAGGCGCAGGCGCGCCATCGCGCCGGGCTCGGCGCGCACGGGAATCACGCGGACCTGCTGGCCTTCGAGCTTCGCATCGGGCGGCGGACGGTCGCCGTAGTGCACGACGCCGTTCTTGTCGACCCACCGATACACCTTGCCCGCGTGCGCGCCCATTGCGACGCATGCGAGCGCCACGCAAGCCACCGCCAGCCATCGCACGTGAGCGCGCATAGTCAGTCGACGCAATCCTTCGACAGGTTCAACGCATTCGCGACGTCGCGCAGGTCGAACGCCGCCACCGCCTTGTCGTCGTGCACCGCAAATAGCGCGCCGCCCGGGAAGTGCGGCATCGACGCGGCATGCAACGCGACGCCGTCGGTGTGCGCGGTGGTGCTGCCGCGGAACGTGCCGCGCGGTTCGAGCGTCACGCGATCGAACAGGTGGAACAACGTCAGCGGCGCGAGCTGGTCGACCGCGATCCAGTAACCGCCGCCGTCGGGGCAGGTCCACAGCACCACGCCCTCGGCCTCGGCGCCGAAGCTGTCCTGCGGCAGGCTGCGGCCGGTGTACTGGCCGGAGAAACTGTATTCGCGCAGCGTCGATTCGTGGCGACGGTCTTCGTCGGCGATCAGCAGGCGGTCGTTCGCGCGGTCGCCGGCGATCGATTCGACCATGCGCAGCGCGCTGTCGGCCTTCGTGTCGCCGAACGCACCGCCATAGTTGGCGCGGAGCTGGCCGGCCTGGTCGAACTGCACGCGATAACGACGCACGCGCTGGCTCAACTCGTCGAGCGGCGGCACTTCGTCGAACTGCTTGCCGTACATGAAACTGTCGGTCACGTAGACCTCGAGTTCGCCCGGTTCGGTTTCGTTGACCCACAGACCGTAGGGGCTGCGCAGTTGTTCCTCGCCGAACGTGCCGACGAACTGGAAGTCGGGGAGCTTGAGCACCTGCACGCGATGGTTGTCGCGCTCGACGACGAACAGGTGGTCGCCGTACACCGCGATGCCGTTGGGGCGATTGAACTGGCCGGGGCCGCTGCCTTCGCCGCCGAATTCGCGCAGGCGCGTGCCGTCCTCGGCGTCGTAGACGGTGAGGCGATGCGACGACTTGCCCGTCGCGATCAGCCACGTCATGCCGTCGTCGGCGAGCCAGGTGGCGAGCGAATCGAGCTCTTCGGCGGGCGTTTCCACGGTGATGTATCGCTCGGCCACGGTCACCGGTTCAGGCGCGGAGGCCTGTGCGGGTGCGGAAGGAGCGGGGGTTTCGGGGGCGGGCGCGGTGGCGCACGAAGCGGCCAGCAGCGAACCCAGGAGCAGGGGGAGGAATCGGATGTGGGATGGCATGGCGCCAAGTATGCGCGAGCGTGAATGCGGAGTGCTCACGACCCGCGCACATGGGGGGCGGACCGCGCCCACCCAACAACGAATCGCTTCATCCGGATAAAGCGATTGACAAGCCGCCGGGTCGGCGGCATCCTGCGGCCATCCATCGAGACCGGCTGAGGGACAGGCCCGCAGACGCCGGGGCAACCGCGACATCGCGCAAGCGATGGCGATTGGTGCCAAATCCTGCGGGGGCCCCGTGCCCACCGGCAGATGGATCGAATTCCGCGCGACGTTGCGCGGCGCTCGATTCGCATCTGACGAAACCCCCGCAGCGCGCTCGATGGCGGCCCACCGACCATGGAGTGCGAGATGCCCGCCGCCGCTGCCCGATCCTTCGAAGTTCTCCCTTCCGTTCGCCACGTCGATGCCGCGGGCGACACGCCCGATGCGTGTCGCGGCGAGTTCCCGCTGACCCTCGCGTTCCGCCATGCCGGCGTGCAGCGCGTCGTCGTGCGCTGGGAAGTGCGCGGCGCCGCGCACCTGCCCATCGTCGCCGTGCTCGGCGGCATCTCCGCGCATCGCCACGTCGCCGCGAGCGATGCGTTCTGCGAACGCGGCTGGTGGGACGCACAGGCCGATGCACGCTGGCTCGCGACGCACCGCGTGTTGTCGATCGACTGGCTCGGCAGCGACGGTGCGCTCGACGTGCCGATCGACACCGCCGACCAGGCCGCGGCGCTCGCGGCGGTGCTCGACGCGCTCGATATCGATGCGCTCGACGCGATCGTCGGCTGCTCGTACGGCGCGATGGTCGGCCTCGCGTTCGCGGTCGCGCATCCCTCGCGCGTGCAAAAGCTCGTCGCCATCGCCGGCGCGCATCGCCCGCATCCTTTCGCGAGCGCATGGCGCGCGCTGCAGCGCAGCGTCGTTGCGCTCGGCCAGTTGCAGTGCGACGAAGCGCAGGGCCTGTCGATCGCGCGCCAGATCGCGATGCTGAGCTACCGCACGCCGGAGGAATTCGGCGCGCGCTTCGACGCCACCCCCATCCTGGACGGCGGCAGCGCACGCTGCGCCTCCGAAGCCTGGCTCGCCGAACGCGGCGCGTCCTGGGCAAACCGCACCTCGGCGACGGCGTTCGTGCGCCTGTCGGAGTCGATCGATCTGCACGCCATCCCTCCCCCGGCGGTGCGCATTCCGACGACGCTCGTCGCCTTCGCCGAGGACCAGCTGGTCCCGCCCGACGACATCCGTACGCTCGCCGCCGGCATCGCCGCGCCGGTGCGCCTGCAGGTGTTGCATTCGCAGTACGGGCACGACGGGTTCCTCAAGGAGCCTGACGCGATCGCGCAGGTGCTCGCGCGTGCGCTCGATGTCGGTGCGCTCGATGGAAAGCGGGAGGTGTGCGCATGAGCGCGTTGCCTCCGGACGGGCAGAATCTGCACACCCTGCATCCGAGCACCGCGGCAGTGCGCGCGGGCATCGATCGCGACGAGGCCTTCGGTGCGGTCGTGCCGCCGCTCGTGCTGTCGTCGAACTTCAGCTTCGCCGGCTTCGACGACAAGCGTCGCTACGACTACACGCGCAGCGGCAATCCGACGCGCGACCTGCTCGCCGACGCGCTCGCCGAGCTCGAAGGCGGGGCGGGCGGCGTCGTCACTTCGACCGGCATGGCCGCGATCACGCTCGTGTTGCATGCGTTCCTGCGCCCCGGCGACGTGCTCGTCGCGACGCATGACGCATACGGCGGCAGCTGGCGCCTGTTCGACGCGCTCGCACGCAAGGGCCACTTCGAACTCGTGCTCGCCGATCTCTCCGACCCGCGTGCGCTGACCGCCGCACTGGATCGCAAGCCGGCGCTGGTGTGGATCGAAACGCCCTCCAATCCGCTGCTGCGCATCACCGACCTGCGCTTCGCGATCGACGCCGCGCACGGCGCCGGCGCGCGCGCGGTGGTCGACAACACGTTCCTGTCGCCCGCGCTGCAGCAACCGATCGCGTTCGGCGCGGATGTCGTCGTGCATTCGACGACGAAGTACATCAACGGACACAGCGACGTCGTCGGCGGCGCGGTGGTCGCGCGTTCGCAGGAAGACCACCAGCAACTGACGTGGTGGGCCAACGCGCTCGGTTTGACCGGTGCGCCGTTCGACAGCTTCCTCACTCTGCGCGGGCTGCGCACGCTGGGCGCGCGCCTGCGCGTGCACCAGGAGAATGCGCAGGCGATCGCCGCATTGCTCGACGATCACCCGGCGGTACGCGCCGTGCACTATCCGGGCCTGTCGCGCCATCCGGGCCATGCGCTCGCGAAGCGGCAGCAGTCGGGGTTCGGCGCGATGCTGTCGCTCGAACTCGATGGCGGCGTCGATGCGGTGCGTGCGTTCCTCGACGGCCTGCGCTGCTTCACGCTGGCCGAATCGCTCGGCGGCGTCGAAAGCCTCGTCGCGCATCCGGCCACGATGACGCATGCGGCGATGTCGGCCGAAGCGCGCGCGAACGCCGGCATCGGCGATGGCCTGCTGCGCCTGTCGGTGGGCATCGAACACGCGGACGACCTCCTCGCCGACATCAGCGATGCGCTCGAACGCGCGCACGCGGTGGTGCGCGAAGCGCGCCGCGAGGTCGCGACGTGAGCGCGCCGCTGCCCATCGCGCTGTACGGCACGGGGCAGGTGGGTCGCGCGGTGCTCGCGCGGCTCGAACGCTTCGCCGACGCGTCGCTTGTCGTCGTGCACGTGGAGAACTCGCGCCACGAATGGAGCGACCTCGATGCGGACGCGGCGCAGATCGTCCTCGACGCAACCGCGAGCGACACCGTCGCGGCGCGCCACGCCGAGTGGCTCGCGCGCGGCGTGCACGTGGTGACGGCGAACAAGCTCGGACGCGGCGCCTCGCTCGCGCGCGCCGATGCGATCGAACAGGCGTGCATCGCCAGCGGCGCACGCTACGGCGACGCCGCGACCGTCGGCGCGGGCCTGCCGTTGCTGCGCAGCCTGCGCGCGCTGCGGGCGGGCGGCGATGCGATCCACGGCGTGGCGGGCGTGTTGTCCGGTTCGCTCGCGTGGCTGTTCGCGCACTTCGACGGTCGCGTGCCGTTCTCGACGCTCGTGCGCGAAGCGCGCGCCGCCGGCTACACCGAACCGGATCCGCGCATCGACCTGTCCGGCGAAGACGTGCGGCGCAAGTTGCTGATCCTCGCGCGTGCCGCGGGCGTCGCGCTCGAGGCCGACACCGTGCAGGTCGAATCGCTGGTGCCCGATGCACTCGCGGCTGCCGACCTGGATGCGATCGACGAACAGCTCGCGACACTCGATGCGCCGATGCAGTCGCTCCTCGATGCCGCGCGCGAAACCGGCGCCCGCCTGCATTTCGTCGCGCGCTGGCACGACGGCGTCGCACGCGTCGGCCTCGAAACACTCGTGGCCGGCCATCCGCTCGCGGCAGGCGGGGGCACCGACAACCGCGTCGCGATCCGCTCCGCGCGCTACGCCGGGCAGCCGCTCGTCATCCAGGGCCCGGGCGCGGGCGCCGACGTCACCGCGGCCGCGATGCTCGACGACGTGCTGGCGATCCGCGACGCGCTGCGTGGCGCTCAGGCGATCCGCAGCGTCGCGACGTCCTCGAAGAACGCATCGATCGGCTGGGGCCGGCTGATCGCGTAACCCTGCGCGTAATCCACGCCCATCGCGCGCAGGCTGTCGAGCTGCGCGCGGGTTTCGGCCTGCTCGGCGACGGTGCGCTTGTCGAGCACGTGCGCGATCTCCGTGATCGAACGCACGACCGCTTCCGCCAGTTCCGAGTTGCCGAGGTCGCGCACGAAGCTGCCGTCGATCTTCAAATAGTCGACGTCGAGGTGCTGCAGGTAGCCGAACGAACAGAAGCCGGTGCCGAAGTCGTCCAGCGCGAAGCGGCAACCGAGGTCGCGCATGCGCTTGATGAACCGCTGCGCGCGCGTGCGATCGCGCACGACGTTCGTTTCGGTGATTTCCAGGCACAGGCGTTCGGCGGGTACGCTGCTGCGGCGCAGGCGTGCGGCGAAGTAATCGCTGAATTCTTCGTCCACGAGCGTGCCGCCGCCGAGGTTGATGCCGCAGTGGTGGATGGTGTCCGCGTACTCGGGATGCGTTTCGAGCCAGTGCAGCACCGCATCGACCACGTAGCGATCCAGGCGCGGCCCGAGGCGATAGCGTTCGGCGGCGGCGATCAGTTCCGCCGGTGCGCGCGGCGCGCCGTCGGCATCGGTCCAGCGCAGCAGGATCTCGAAGTTGCGCTTCGTCGTCGCCAGCGGATCCAGCGGCACGATGGGCTGGCAGTACAGCGTGAAGCGACGCTGGTCGAGCGCTTCGCGCACCTGCAGCGCCGACCGCATCGACGCGGTGCGCACCTTCAGTTCGTCGCCTTCGCGCGAGGCCGCGACCAGGCGGTTGCCGCCGTATTCCTTCGCCGCGAAACACGCGGCGTCGGCGTGCGAGAGCAACGTGTCGAAGTCGCCGTGCGGCGCGCGGCTGTGCGCGATGCCGATGCTCGCCGCGGCGGTGAGCATCTGGTCCTGCCACGCGATGCGCAGGCCGTCGATCGAAGCGAGCAGGCGACGCCCGCAGGTGATCGCAGCCGATTCGGTCACCGGCACGAGCACCGCGAATTCGTCGCCGCCGGTGCGCGCGACGAGCGCGTCGTCGCCGAACTCCGCGGACACGAGCCCGCCCACCGTGCGGATCATGTCGTCGCCCGCGACGTGGCTCGCCGAATCGTTGACGAGCTTGAAGTGGTCGAGGTCCAGGTACAGCAGGCTCAGGTCGCGATGCGCATCGCCCGCGAGCTTTTCGCGCGCGCGCTCCTCGAACGTGCTGCGGTTGAGCAAGCCGGTGAGCGGATCGCGCGTGGCGCGCGTGTACAGCGCGATCGCGGTGTGGCGTTGTTCGTACGTCGCGATCGCGAGCAGGACCGGGATCACGGAGATCAGGATCAGCAGCAGCATCAGCACCGACGAATCGAGCAGCGTCAGCGGACGGGTGAAGCCGCCGAGCCCGAGCCCGGTGAGCAGGCTGATGAAGGTGACGACGAGGATCGTGCCCACCATCGTGGTCAGCGGCGAGAACCGCACCGCGGCCCACAACAGCAGCGCGAGCGGCAGGCTCACGAGGCCGAGCGCGTAGAGGTTGCCGCTGTTGCCCGCGGTGACGATGCCCGCGAGCGAGAGGATCAGGCCGAGGCCCCACGCGACCTGTTCGCGGCGACCGACGCGATCGCGCCACAGGCCTTCACGCAATCCGCCGTCGGCGAGCAGCACCGAGAAGGCCGGCGTGAATGTCGTGATGCCGAGTGCGTCGCCCATCGCCCACAACACCCAGGCGCGCAACGTGTGGGAGGGATCGACGATGCCCGCGTGCAGCAGGCCCGCGGTGCCGATGGTCGCGCTGGTCGCGGCGAGCAGCAGGCCGCCGCGCAGCAACATCAATCCGTCCGCGGTGCGCAGGTGCAGGCCGTCGCCGCGTCGCGCGCGTTCGGCGTACCAACCGGCGACGAGCGCCGCGATCGTGTTGCTCGCGATCGAATAGGGCAGGAAGGTCTCGGGGACCGGAAGGACCGTGAGATGCAGCGCGATGACCGCGAAGGGCACGACCACCGCCCAGCGCTTGCCCCAGCTGACGACGAGGGCGAACCCGATGCCGGCGCTCGGCCAGAACAGCGTGATGTCTTCGGGGGTGCGCAGGTACAGCGACGCCATGACCGCGCCGGCGTAATAGAGACCGGTCAGCAGCAGGAATCGGCGAAGCGTCCCCAGGGCGTCTGCCATGGGGCGAGTGTAGGGCCAAAGCGGTGGAAAGCGGGAAACGGGAAACACGGGAAACGGGAGGGACAGGCCACTTCGGCCGACGGGTCCGTCGGCCGAAGTGAAGGCCGATTTCCCGGTTCCCGAGTTTCCCGTTTCCCCGTCGTTACATCAGCACTCGATGACATTCACCGCGAGGCCGCCGCGCGAGGTTTCCTTGTACTTGTCCTGCATGTCGCGCCCGGTGTCGCGCATGGTCTTGATGACCTTGTCGAGCGATACCTTGTGCTTGCCGTCGCCGCGCAGCGCCATGCGCGAGGCGTTGATCGCCTTCACAGCGCCCATCGCGTTGCGCTCGATGCAGGGAATCTGCACGAGGCCGCCGATCGGGTCGCACGTGAGGCCGAGGTTGTGCTCCATGCCGATCTCGGCCGCGTTCTCGATCTGGCCCGGCGTGCCGCCGAGCGCGGCGGTGAGGCCCGCGGCCGCCATCGAGCACGCGACGCCCACTTCGCCCTGGCAGCCGACTTCCGCGCCGCTGATCGACGCGTTCTCCTTGTAGAGGATGCCGACCGCGGCCGCGGTGAGCAGGAAGTCGAACACGCCCTGTTCGGTCGCGCCGGGGCAGAAACGATCGTAGTAGTGCAGCACCGCGGGAATGATGCCCGCCGCACCGTTGGTGGGCGCGGTGACCACGCGACCGCCCGCGGCGTTCTCTTCATTCACCGCGAGCGCGTAGAGGTTGACCCAGTCGAGCACGGTCAGCGGATCGCGCATCGCCGCCTCGGGTCGCGACGACAACTCCGCGTGCAAAGCCGGCGCCCGTCGCGCGACGTGAAGGCCGCCCGGCAGCGTGCCGCTCTCGCGGATGCCGCGCTGCACGCACGATTGCATCGCGCGCCAGAGTTCGCGCAGGCCTTCGCGGATCTCGTCGCCTTCGCGCCACGCGTGTTCGTTGGCGAACATCAGCTGCGCGAAGCTGAGCCCCGTCGCTTCCGCCTGCGCGAGCAACTCGGCGCCGCTGTGGAAGGGATGCGCGAGCTCGGTCGTGTCCGCGACGATGCGGTCTTCCGCTGCTTCATCCTGGTTGACGACGAAGCCGCCGCCGACCGAGTAGTAGTCGCGCGTGGCGAGCACGTTGCCTTCCGCGTCGAACGCGGAGAAGCGCATGCCGTTGGTGTGGAACGGCAGCTTCTGGCGCTTGTTCATCACCAGGTCCTGCTTCTCGTCGAAGGCGACCTCGTGCTTGCCCAGGAGGCGCAGCGTCTTCGTGCCGCGGATGCGCTCGAGCGCGGGCGGAATGATGTCGGGGTCGATCAGGTTCGGCATGTGGCCTTCCAGCCCCATCAGCACCGCCTTGTCGGTGCCGTGGCCGCGCCCGGTGAGCGCGAGCGAGCCGAACACTTCCGAGCGCACGCGCGCCACCTGCGACAACTTGCCGGACGCATCCAGCCACTTCTCGGCGAAGCGGCACGCCGCGCGCATCGGGCCGACCGTGTGCGAGGAACTCGGTCCGACGCCGATCTTGAAGAGGTCGAAGGTGCTGACGGCCATGGGCGTGCTGACTGCGGGACTGCGGAGAGATCCCTATTCTATGCCCCTCGTCCAACCGAAGCTTGCTGCCAGCACCATGCGCATCCGTCTGTTCCAGCGCGACGATTGCCCGCTTTGCGACCAGGCCCTCGCGGTCCTCGCCGCCGCCCGCACGCCCGATTTCGAATCCGTGTGGATCGACGACGACGAAGCGCTGGAAGCGCGCTACGGCGCGCGCGTGCCGGTCCTGCGCGATGAGGCGCGCGACGCTGAGCTCGACTGGCCCTTTGACGCAGACAAGGTCCGCGCCTTCCTCGCGTGAAAAAGGGGTCAGAGCACCTTTTCACGGAAAAGGTGCTCTGACCCCCTTTTTCGACCCCTTTTTCCGCCGTCACCCCTTCGGCGTGAAAACGACCTTCGTCGTCACGGTGATGGGATCGGGCAGCAAATCAGTGTCGGCCCATTCGCCCGCGCCGATGCCGAAGTCGAGGCGCTTCACCGTGGCCTTGCCGTCGAGCACGGGCTTCGCGCCCGGCGTCCACGTGAATGTCAGCGTCACTGGTTTGCTCACGCCGTGCAGCGACAGCGTGCCGTCGGCGGCGAAGCGATTGCCGCCGAGGGCGCGGAATTTCGTTGCGGTGTAGCGCGCCTGCGGAAACCTGGCGCTGTCGAAGAACTCGGCGCCCCGCATTTCGACGTCGTAATCCTCGGTGCCGGTCGTCGCGTTGACCATCGGGATCACGACATCGAGGCGCGCACCCGCGAGTTGCTGCGGATCGAAGCGCATGCGCGTGGCGAAGCCGGGGAAGCTGCCCGAGAACGCATCGCCCTGGTACGTGCCGGCGAATTCGAGCTTCGAACCCGCGGCCTGCGTCCAGTCGCCGGCGAACGCACCGAAGGACGCGGCGGCCAGCGCGCACGCGAGCAGCAGCGGACGAAGAACGGACTTAGACATCGCGGGAGTCCTCCGTCACGCGCAGCCACCCGCGCGGCAACATGCGCTCGAGCGTGGCATCGCGCTGGAACAGGTGATGGTAGATCGCGGCCGACGCATGCACGAGCGCGAGCGCGATCAGCGCCCAGAACAACAGCTCGTGCACGTCCTCGGAGAGTTCGTGCAGGTCGTGGTCCTTGCCGGCGATCGCGGGCACGCGGAGCAGGCCGAACCACCACAACGGAAAGCCCGACGCGGAGTTCATCACCCACCCGCTGATCGGCACCGCGAACAACAACACGTACAGCCCGAAGTGCGCGAGCGTGGCGATGCGGTGCTGCCACGTGGGGATCGTTTCGATGCGTGGCGGCGCGCCGGCGAACAGGCGCCACACCACGCGCAGCGCAACGAGTGCGAGAATCGTCAGGCCGATCGACTTGTGCAGCGCATACAGCTGCACCTTGTCGGGGCTGGTGCGCATTCCGGTCATCGTCAGGCCGACGATCGCCATGACGACGATGCCGATGACGATGAGCCAGTGGAACGCCTGGCTGACCGGACCCCAACGTTCGACGTTGCGGTACCGGCGGGGGGACGGATCGAGGGGCATCGCGGCGCTCATGTGCGGGATCGTGGCGAGTTTACGGTCGCGTGTCGATGTCGGGCGCGGGTGCGACCGTCGCGGGCGAGGGCAACGCGACACTCGACGGCGGCGCGACGCTCGTTGCAGATGGGACGCTCGAAGGCGCCGCGGGTTCCTGCATCCCGTCGCGCGTGCGCGCGCCTTCGGCTTCGATGCGCAGTTCCACTTCGTCGCCGACCACGTTCGGATACGCGGTGATCGCGAACACGCGGCGGCTCAGCGTGCCGGTCGCGGAGAAGCCCGCGGTGCGGCGGAACGGCGGCATCGGATGGCGCTTGGCCTGGTGGAACACGACATCCAGCTTCACCTCGCGCGTCACGCCGCGCAGGGTGAGGTTGCCGAACACGGTCGCATGCGTCGCATCGATCGGTTCGATGCGCGTGGACACGAACGTCGCCTCGGGGTGGTCCTTCGCATCGAGGAAGTTGTGGCCGAGCACGGCGTCGTTCCACTTCTTGTCGCCGAAGTCGAGGCGGTCGATCGGTACCTTCGCTTCGACGCGCGCCTTCGACCAGTCCTCGGGGTCGAACACGAACGTGCCGGTCGAACCGGACACCGTGCCCATCGGGTTGGAGAAGCCGGCGTGGCTCACCGCGACCATCACGCGCGTGTGCACGGGGTCGAGCGCGTACGTCGTCTCCTCGGCGTGCGCCGGCAACGACGGCACGCTCGCCAGGAGCAGGCCGGCGAGGAGCAACATGGCGAATCGCGAAACGATGCGGTCGGGCATGGTCGGGGCTTGCACGCGTGGGATGGTCGTGGATGGCCCGCGTCGCCCGGAAGGTTCGACGCAGGCCGCCATCCTAGACCGGCTTGCGTGAATCGTGCGGCCGGCGTCCCGGAGCGCCGCAAGCCTGCAACCGCGCGCCGCGCGGCCGTATCCGCTGGGAACCCGTCGAAGGAGCGTCCGCATGCGCGTTTGGCTGCTGTTTTGTTTGCTGGGCGTGGCGCCGCTGGCCGCCGCCGCACCGACCGTCACCACGCTGCCGTCGCAGCCGCTGGTCGAACGCATGCGCGATGCGCGGCATCTGAACTTCGACCTGGTGTTCGCCAACGACGGCGACGTGGCGCTGGAACTGACGGGGCTCGAACTCACGCTGTTCGATCGCGAGGGCCGCTTCTTCTCGCAGCGGCGGCTCGATCGCAATGGCGACTCGACGACGATGTCGCTGGCCACCTTGCCGAATCGCACGTTGCCGGCGAAGGGCAGGCTGGTCGTGTTCAATCCGTTCGCATCGTTTTCCGCGGACGCCTGGCTCGGCGACCTGCGTTATGTCGCGACGTTCCGCCCGGCCCGCGACGACGATGGCGCAGAAACGCGCGTCGAACTGCGCATCGCGCCGAAGGACTTCACGCCGCGCAGTGCGTTGCACCTCCCGCTCGACGGCGAGGTCTTCGTGCACGACGGACACGACCTGCTCGCGCACCATCGCCGCCTCGACATCACCGGCGGCATGACGACGCACTTCGGCATCGACGCGAACTTCATGCGTTACGCGCACGACTTCACCGTCGCCGACGCGCAGGGGCGCCTCTATCGCACCGACGGCGCGACGCCGGAAGACTGGTTCGGCTACGGCGCACCCGTGCATGCGACCGGCGACGGCGTGGTGCACGTCGCGCGCGACGGCATGCGCGACAACCGCAAGGGCGCGCCGCCCGCGTTCACGCAGGAACAGATCATGCAGGACCTGACGCTGTTCCTCGGCAACTACGTGGTGATCGACCACGGCAACGGCGAGTACAGCGTGTTCGCGCACCTGAAGGAAGGCAGCGTGCGCGTGCGCGCAGGCCAGCGCGTGCGCGCAGGCGAAGCGATCGGTGCGATGGGCATGTCGGGCGACGCCTTCCTCGTGCACCTGCATTACCAGCTGCAGTCGGGGCCGAAGTTCGAGGAAGGCTTGCCGGCGTACTTCGCGAACGTGCGCGTGAAGACCGGCGACGGCTGGAGCCCGCAGTACACGGGCCCCGTGGATTCGGGCGACGTCGCGCGCTGAAGCACGCGCGACTTCATCGCATCACCGTGCGCTGTGCTTGTGCACTTCGTCGACAAGCGCGCCGACGTGCTCGGGATTCATGTCCGGCGACAACCCGTGGCCCAGGTTGAACACGTGGCCGTCGCGCGATCCGCCATTGCCCGCGACGTAACTGTCGAGCGCTTCGCGCACGCGCATGCGCACGCTGTCGGGCGAGCCGTACAACATCGCGGGATCGAGGTTGCCCTGCAGCGCGACGCTGCCCTTCGTGCGACGCGCGGCCTCTTCGAGTTCGATCAGCCAGTCGACGCCGACGCCTTCCGCGCCGCTCGCCGCGAGTTCCTCGAGATACGGCGCATTGCCCTTGCCGAACAGGATCAGCGGCGCGCCGTCGCGCTTCAGTTCGCGCGCGATGCGCGTGAGGTACGGCAGCGAGAACTCGCGATACATCGACGGCGACAACACGCCGCCCCACGTATCGAACACCTGCAGCGCCTGCGCGCCCGCTTCGTACTGCGCGCGCAGGTACGCGATCACCGCGTCGGTGTTGACCGACAGCAGCGCGTGCATCGCCTTCGGATCGTCGAGCGCGAGCTTCTTCACCTTCGAGAAGTTGTCGCTGCCGCCGCCTTCGACCATGTAGCAGGCCAGCGTCCACGGGCTGCCGGAGAAGCCGATCAGCGGCACGCGCCCGTCGAGTTCGCGGCGGATCACCGACACCGCGTCCATCACGTAGCGCAGTTCGGTCGCCATGTCGGGCACCGCGAGCTTCGCGATCTCGGCGGCTGATCGAACCGGGTGTTCGAACTTCGGGCCTTCGCCTTCGACGAAATACAGGCCCAGGCCCATCGCATCGGGCACGGTCAGGATGTCGGAGAACAGGATCGCCGCGTCGAGGTCGAAGCGCGCGAGCGGTTGCAGCGTGACTTCACAGGCGAGCTCGGGGTTCTTCGCCATCGCGAGGAAGCTGCCGGCCTTCGCGCGCGTGGCGCGGTACTCCGGCAGATAGCGGCCGGCCTGGCGCATGAGCCAGACGGGCGTGGCGTCGACGGGTTCGCGACGGAGCGCGCGCAGGAAGCGGTCGTTCTTCAGGGTGGGGGACACGCGGGATCTCTGTGAATGCCGGGGGGAATGCTGGTCTGGATCAGGGGCGCGGCGCGTCGGCGCCCTGCACGAACATCAACTGGAAACCTTTCTTCAGTTGCAGGTCGCGCGCATGTTCGAACGCCGCGAGTGCGCTGCCCTGGTCGAGGTATTGCTCGCGTTTCAGCGAGCTGCGCCCGCCGATCTGGCCCGTTTCGCGAACGAGCGTCCAGCCGCCGAGCAGGTCGGCCTCGAGCATCAGCTGGACGAAGCGCGGGGCCTCGCGACCGTTGGGTCGTTCTTGCAGGAGCATGCGCATGCGGGGCGCATTGTAGCCCCCGGGCCTTCAGAGGACGGCGAGGACCGCGTCGTCCGGCACGTCGGACAGGACTTCCGCACGACCCGCGCCGCGCCAGACGACGAAGCGAAGGCGCCCGGCCGCGGCCTTCTTGTCCAGGCGCATGCGGGAGACCAGCGCATCGGGTGCCAAGCCCGCGGGCACTTCGACGGGCAGGCCGAAACGCGCGAGGAGCGCTTCGAGTCGGCGGGCATCGGCCGCGTCCGCGAGGCCGAGCTGCGTCGAGAGATGCGCCGCGCGCACCATGCCGACGGCGACCGCCTCGCCGTGGTTCAGGCCGCCGTAGCCCTGTTCGGTTTCGATTGCGTGCGCGAAGGTGTGGCCGAAGTTGAGCAGTGCGCGCTCGCCGTGTTCGAGCGGATCGCGTTCGACGATCGCGGCCTTGTGCGCGCAGCTGCGGGCGATCGCCTCGGCGAGTGCGCCGGCGTCGCGCGCGAGCAGCGCTTCGGCGTGTGCGTCGAGCCAATCGAGGAACGCGTCGTCGCGGATCGCGCCGTACTTCACCACTTCGGCCAGGCCCGCGCGCAGTTCGCGGTCGGGCAGGGTGCGCAGCGTCGCGGTGTCGGCGAACACCGCGCGCGGCGGATGGAAGGCGCCGACGAGGTTCTTGCCCTGCGGCAGGTCGACCGCGGTCTTGCCGCCGACCGAGGAGTCGACCATCGCGAGCAGCGTCGTCGGCAACTGCACGCAATCGATGCCGCGCATCCAGCACGCCGCGGCGAATCCGGCGATGTCGCCGACCACGCCGCCGCCGAGCGCGAACACGCACGCATCGCGCGTCGCGCCGAAGTCGGCGAGTTCGCGCAGCAGTTCGCCGAAGCGATCGAGCGTCTTCGCCGATTCGCCGGCGGGCATGCACGATACGATGCAGCGCACGTCGGGGCGCGCGGCCTGGATGGCGTCGGCGACATCGCGTGCATACAACGGTGCGACGTTCGCGTCGCTGACGAGGAACGCATGGCGCCCGCGCACGTGCGAGGCGAGCGCGGCGCCGTCGCGCAGCAGGCCATCGCCGATCGCGATGCGATAGGGCGCTGCGCCGCCAACGTCGACATGCCGCGCGCCGCTCATGCCGCGGCCTCGCTGCGTCGCCATTGCGCATCGACGATGGTCGCCAGGGCCGTCGCGGCGTCCTCGGGCTTCATGCCGTCGGTGGCGAAACGCAGGTCCGCGACTTCGGCGTACAGCGGCGCGCGCGCCTGCGCGAGATCGCGCAGCACCGCTTCGCGATCGTCGCGTTGCAGCAACGGGCGCGTGCGATCGCGCGCGAGGCGTTCGAGTTGTCCGTCGACGTCGAGATCCAGGCACACGACGAAGGCGCGTTCGCGCAACGCGCGGCGATTGTCGTCGGCGAGCACGACCCCGCCGCCCGCGGCGATCACCTGGCTCGGTGCGCGCAGCACTTCGTCGAGCATCGCGCGCTCGCGCGCACGGAAGCCGGCTTCGCCTTCGAGTTGGAAGATGGTCGTCACCTTCGCCCCGGCGTTCGCTTCGATTCGCGCATCCATGTCCGTGAAGGGCAGCCCCAACCGCGCCGCGAGGCGGCGGCCGATCGAGGTCTTGCCGGCGCCCATGGGGCCGACGAGGACGAGGTGCGGGGCGGGATTCATACCCGGCGATAGTAATGCGCGAGAATGCGCCCATGCGTACTCCCATCCCTGCCGATGTCCTGTCCACCTTCGACCGCCTGTTCGCCGAAGCGGCGGAGGCGGGCGAACCCGACCGCACCGCGATGGTCGTCGCGACCGCCGATGCACAGGGCCGCCCCTCGGCGCGCACCGTGCTGCTGAAGGCGCACGATCCGCGCGGCTTCGTGTTCTACACCCACCTCGACGGGCGCAAGGGCCGCGAACTGCAGGCCAACCCGCGGGCCGCGCTCCTGTTCCACTGGCCGCGCGTGCGCGGCGGCGTGCAGGTCCGCATCGAGGGCGAAGTCGAGATCGTCGCCGACGCCGAGGCCGACGCGTACTTCGCGACGCGCCCGCGCGGGAGCCAGGTCGGCGCGTGGGCGTCGATGCAGTCCGAGACGCTCGACACGCGCACCACCTTCGACGTGCGCGTCCACGAAGTGGAAGCGCGCTTCGAAGGCCAGCCCGTGCCGCGCCCGCCACGCTGGGGCGGCTTCCGCATCGTGCCGCGCGCGATCGAGTTCTGGTACGGCGCCGAGTTCCGCCTGCACGAACGCCACCTGCACGAATGCGACGACGCCAGCGGCACGTGGACCACGCGCATGCTGTATCCGTAAGCCGATGCCGCCGTCCCGCATCGTCTGCCTGACCGAAGAACCGACCGAAACGCTCTACGCGCTCGGCGAACAACATCGCATCGTCGGCATCAGCGGCTTCACCGTGCGCCCGACTGCCGCGCGCCGCGAGAAACCGAAGGTCAGCGCGTTCACCAGCGCGAAGATCGACGCGATCATGGCCTTGCAGCCCGACTTCGCGATCGGCTTCTCCGACATCCAGGCCGACATCGCGGCCGAACTCGTGCGCCGCGGCGTCGAGGTGTGGATCTCGAACCACCGCAGCGTCGAAGGCATCCTCGATTACGTGCGCCGCCTCGGCGCGCTCGTCGGCGCCGCCGCGCGCGCCGATGCGTATGCAGGCGAACTCGAACGCGGGCTCGAAGCGATCGCACGTGAAGCGGCGCAGCTGGAACGCCGCCCGCGCGTCTACTTCGAAGAGTGGGACGAACCGCCGATCACCGGTATTCGCTGGGTCGCCGAACTCGTGCGCATCGCCGGCGGCGACGACATCTTCCCCGAACGCGCGCTCGAACCGCTCGCGAAGCAACGCATCCTCGAAGACAGCGACGAAGTGATCCGCCGCGCGCCGGACATCATCCTCGGCTCGTGGTGCGGCAAGCGCTTCCGCCCCGAGCGCGTCGCCGCGCGCCCCGGCTGGGACGCGATCCCCGCGGTGCGCGACGGCGAACTGCACGAAGTGAAGTCGCCGATCATCCTGCAACCGGGCCCGGCGGCGCTGACCGACGGCGTCAGCGAAATCGCGCGCATCGTGCGCGCCTGGGCTACTTCGCCACTTCGCGCGTGAACTCGAGGGTGCGCGTCGGTTCGTTTTCCGCCGTCACCTGCACGTTGAACTGGAGCGTGTCGGGCGGCGTGATCGAGAACGTGCCGACGTTGTCGATCAATCCGTCGGGCGTGCGCAGCTCGCGCATGACGATGTCGATGCGCTGACCCTGCAGGCTGCGCGCGGTCGCTTCGACTTTCGCGGGCACGGCGACGTCCTTGCCTTCTTCGCCGCGGCGCGTGGTGACCAGCAGCATCCACACTTGTTCGCCGCGCGCGATGCCGTAGTTGCGCGTCACGCGTTCCGGCAGCGCCATCGTGTTCACCGCGGTCGCATGCACGTGCAGGTCGCCGACGTGGAGTTCCGCCGGCGGGGGCGCGGGTTGCGCGGGCACCGGCTCGCTGCCGCCTCCGCCGCACGCGGCGAGGGCGAGGCACAACAACGCAACGCAGGCTTGCTCAATCGTTCGCATCGGAGAGCTCCTTGCCGCGGACGGCGGCTGCGTGCACGGCGCGGCGCACGAGATCGCGGAAGCCGCCGGCTTCGAAGGTTTCGATCGCCGCATGCGTGGTGCCGTTGGGCGAAGTGACGCGGCGGCGCAGTTCGGCGGCTTCGACGTCGCTTTCGACGAGCATGCGTCCTGCGCCGAGGATTGTCTGCAGCGCGAGTGCGCGTGCCGCATCGTGCGAAAGCCCTTCGGCCTCGCCGGCCGCCTGCATCGCTTCGGCGAGCAGGAACACGTACGCGGGGCCGCTGCCAGACACCGCGGTCACCGCGTCCATGCGCGCTTCGTCGTCGATCCACACGGTCGTGCCGGCGGAGGCGAGCAGCACCTGCGTGCGCTCGCGTTGTGCATCGCTCACGCGCGCGTTCGCGTACAGGCCGGTGACGCCCGCGCCGAGCAATGCGGGCGTGTTGGGCATCGTGCGCACGACGGGGAGGTCGCCGCCGAGCCAGCGTTCGAGTTGCGTAGTGGTGATGCCCGCGGCGATCGACACGATCAACGGGCCCTCGGCTTGCGCGATCGGCGCGAGCGCTTCGCACACCATGCGCATGACCTGCGGCTTCACGCCGAGGACCCATGTGCCGGCGTCGCGCGCGGTGGCGGCGTTGTCGCCGGACACACGCACGCCGAAGTCGCGCGACAGCGAATCGCGCAGCGCTTCGAGCGGTTCGGCGACGCGGATGTCGGACGCCGGCACGCCGCGCGCCACGAGTCCGCCGATGAGGCTGCGGGCCATGTTGCCGCCGCCGATGAATGCGAGGAGATGTTCCATCGCGCCAGTTTATCCGCGTGCGGGTCGCTCGCCGAACAACGCGGTGCCCACGCGCACCATCGTGGCGCCCTCGGCGATGGCGAGTTCGAAGTCTTCGCTCATGCCCATCGACAGCGTGTCGATCGAGGCGAAGCGCGCGGCCTGCGCATCGAACAGGGCCTTCATGCGACGGAAGGCGTCGCGGCGACGGTCCATGTCGGGCAGCGGGGCGGGGATCGCCATCAGGCCGCGCAGGCGCAGGCGCGGTTGTGAGGCGACGGCGTCGGCGAGGGCCGCGACATCCCCGGGCGCGCAGCCGTGCTTGCTCGTTTCGTCGTCGATGTTCACCTGGAGGAGCACGTTCAGCGGCGGGCGATCGGCCGGGCGCGCGGCGGCGAGCAGGGGCACGAGCTTCGCGCGGTCGACGGTCTGCACCCAGTCGAAGGCCTGCGCGGCGAGCGTGGCCTTGTTGGATTGCAGGTGGCCGATCAGGTGCCATTCGAGCCCGGCCGCGCGCGGATCGCTGGCCAGTTCGGCCTGCTTGGCCACCGCTTCCTGCACGTAGTTCTCGCCGAAGGCGTGCTGTCCGGCGGCCGCCAGCGCGGCGATCGCCGCCGCCGGTTGCCGCTTGCCGACCGCGAGCAGCGTCGGCGCTGGCCGACCTGACTGCCGAGCCGCGTTCTGTAATCGTTGAACGACAGCATGCAGGGCAGGGGTGAGCATCTCGTCGCAACCTCGTGATCGCCGCGGTTTCCGCGGTTGACACCCCGGGGAGGGCGGCGCCCATACTGCCCGCAGGGGGTGCCCGGCACCAGTCGTTCATCGTTGCGCACAACACTGCCGTGCGGGGGAGCACGTAAATGGATATCGCCGAGCTGTTGGCGTTTTCGGTCAAGAACAAGGCGTCCGACCTGCACCTGTCGGCCGGCCTGCCGCCCATGATCCGCGTGGACGGCGACGTCCGCCGCATCAACATCCCGGCGCTCGACCACAAGCAGGTGCATGCGCTGGTGTACGACATCATGTCGGACAAGCAGCGACGCGATTACGAAGAATTCCTCGAAGTCGACTTCTCGTTCGAGATCCCGGGCCTGGCGCGCTTCCGCGTCAATGCGTTCAACCAGAACCGCGGCGCCGGTGCGGTGTTCCGTACCGTTCCTTCCGAAGTGCTGACGCTCGAGGACCTCGGCTGCCCGCGCATCTTCAAGGAACTGATCGAGCAGCCGCAGGGCCTGATCCTCGTGACCGGCCCGACCGGTTCGGGCAAGTCGACCACGCTGGCGGCGATGCTCGACCACGTGAACAAGAACGAGTATGCGCACATCCTCTCGGTCGAAGACCCGATCGAGTTCGTGCACACCTCGCAGAAGTGCCTGATCAACCAGCGCGAAGTGCATCGCGACACGCATGGCTTCAATGAAGCGCTGCGTTCGGCGCTTCGCGAAGATCCCGACTACATCCTCGTCGGCGAAATGCGCGACATCGAAACCATCCGCCTGGCGCTCACCGCCGCGGAAACGGGCCACCTGGTGTTCGCCACGCTGCATACCTCGTCGGCGGCCAAGACCATCGACCGCATCATCGACGTGTTCCCCGCCGGCGAAAAGCCGATGGTGCGCTCGATGCTGTCCGAATCGCTGCGCGCGGTGATCTCCCAGGCGCTGATGAAGAAGGTCGGCGGCGGCCGTACGGCCGCGTGGGAAATCATGGTCGGCATCCCCGCGATCCGTAACCTCATCCGCGAGGACAAGGTCGCGCAGATGTACTCGGCCATCCAGACCGGCCAGGCCCACGGCATGATGACGCTGGACCAGCACCTGCAGGATCTCGTGAAGCGCGGCATGGTCACGCGCCAGCACGCCAGGGAATATGCGAAAGACAAGCGCCTGTTCGAGTAATCCCTAATCAGCAGCGGGCCTGGCAAAGCGCGGGGCCACGGAGTAACACCATGAGCAGCATCGATTTCACCTCGTTCCTCAAGCTGATGGCGCACCAGAAGGCGTCGGACCTGTTCATCACCGCGGGCATGCCGCCGTCGATGAAGGTCCACGGCAAGATCTCGCCGATCACGCAGAACCCGCTGACGCCGCAGCAGAGCCGCGACCTCGTGCTCAACGTGATGAACCCGCAGCAGCGCGAGGAGTTCGAGAAGACGCACGAGTGCAACTTCGCGATCGGCGTGGCCGGCGTGGGTCGCTTCCGCGTGTCGTGCTTCTACCAGCGCAACCAGGTCGGCATGGTGCTGCGCCGCATCGAGACCAAGATCCCGAGCGTCGAAGAACTGAACCTGCCGCCGATCATCAAGACGCTGGCGATGACCAAGCGCGGCATCATCATCTTCGTCGGCGCGACCGGTACCGGTAAGTCGACGTCGCTGGCCGCGATGATCGGTTACCGCAACCAGAACTCGACGGGCCACATCATCACGATCGAGGACCCGATCGAATTCGTGCACAAGCACGAGGGCAACATCATCACCCAGCGCGAAGTCGGCATCGACACCGACAGCTGGGAGAACGCACTGAAGAACACGCTGCGCCAGGCGCCGGACGTGATCATGATCGGCGAAGTGCGCACGCGCGAAGGCATGGACCACGCGATCGCGTTCGCCGAAACCGGCCACCTCGTGCTCTGCACGCTGCACGCCAACAACGCCAACCAGGCGATGGACCGCGTCATCAACTTCTTCCCGGAAGACCGCCGCGGCCAGTTGCTGATGGACCTCTCGCTCAACCTCAAGGGCGTGGTCGCGCAGCAGCTGATCCCGACGCCCGACGGCAAGTCCCGCCGCGTCGCGATGGAGATCATGCTCGGCACGCCGCTCGTGCAGGACTACATCCGCGACGGCGAGATCCACAAGCTGAAGGAAGTGATGAAGGAATCCACCAACCTCGGCATGAAGACCTTCGACCAGAGCCTGTTCGAGCTGTACCAGGCCGGCGAGATCTCCTACGAGGACGCGCTGCGCTACGCCGACTCGGCGAACGAAGTGCGGTTGCGCATCAAGCTCGCCCAAGGCGGCGATGCGCGGACGTTGGCCCAGGGTCTGGACGGCGTGGAAGTGGCCGAAGCTCGATAAGGCGCGGCAAGAGGGCTCCTTCGGGAAACGTGCACTTCCCCGATGCGCCGAATCAACAGAAGGAGCGGGAAACCGCTCCTTCGTTGTTTCCGGGGCTTGATTGCGCCTATCGATCCGTAGAGTTCGCTGCACTTCAAAGCGGATCGAACCGATGTTGTCCACCGGAAAGCCCAAGCGTCGGCGCAAGCCGCAAGCCATTCGGCGCAAGCCGAGCATGCTCTCGGTGATCCTGAAAGCGCTGATTGCCCTTCGCTAGATCAGCGGCGCAAGCCCGCGGGCGTGTCGGTGCGCGCTTCGTAAGGCAGCTGCGCGCGCGTTTCGCGCACGTCGGGCATGAAGATCGGCACGTCGGCACCGAGCGCGCGCATCAGCGCATGCGCATCGAATGGCGCGTGCACTTTCACGTCGTTGTCGAAATAGCAATAGAGATCGAGTCCAGCATCGGCCCAATCGCGCATGCGGTTCGCCCATTGGCCGATCGCCGCGTCGGAGTAGCCGCTGACGTACAGCGCTTCGTCGCCGTGCAGGCGCATGTAGACGAAGTCCGAGGTGACGTCGAACAGCAGCGGCCACTTGCCGGCGGTGTCGGCGACGACGAGGCCGATGTCGTGTTCGCGCAGCAGCGCGATGAATGCGGGGGTCTCGAACGACGGGTGGCGGATCTCGATGCAGTGACGGATGCGTTGCGCTGCGTCGATCTCCTCCGGCCATGCATGGCGACCGCGCATGCGATCCTGGTCGTGGCGTTCAGCCAGCGCCGTCGCATCCCGCAGCGTTCGCGGCAGCTGCGCGAAGAACGTGGCGAAGCGTTCCGCGTCGAAGCGGAAGTTCGGCGGGAACTGCCACAGCATCGGCCCCAGCTTGCGCCGAAGCAGCAGGACCCCCGATGCGAAGAAGTTCGCGAGCGCCGTTTCGGCGCCGCGCAGGCGCAGGATGTGGGTGACGAAGCGCGGCCCTTTCACCGCGAACACGAAGTGGCCGGGCGTCGCGTCGTGCCAGGCCTGCCAGCTGGCGGGCGACTGCAGGGAGTAGAACGACCCGTTGATTTCGATGCTGGGGAACAGGCGCGCGGCGTATTCCAGCTCGCGTTTCTGCGGCAACCCCGGCGGGTAGAAGACGCCGCGCCAGGGCGCATAGCGCCAGCCCGAGATGCCGATCCGGATCATGTCCCGCCGATGCTGGCGATGCGCGGGTCGAGGACCGGTGAGTGGCCCGATGAACGACGCCGTTCGGCCACGCGCGCCAAGCGGAGTTAGAATCCCGCCCATGCAGGCCACCCCGACGCCGCTCGCGAACCGATTGCTGATCGCGCTGCCCGCGCTGGCGGACCCGCATTTCGCCCGCAGCGTGACGCTGGTGTGCCAGCACGACGACGAGGGCGCGATGGGCGTGGTCGTCAATCGCGCGTCGGAATACACGCTCGGCGATGTGTTCCAGCAGATGGGCATCGACACCGAAAACGCGGACCTGCGCGCGCAGGTCGTGCTGTCCGGCGGCCCCGTGCATCCCGAACGCGGCTTCGTGCTGCACGACGGCGGCGACGGTTGGGATTCGACGATGGCGATCAGCGATTCGCTGTTCGTCACGACCTCGCGCGACATCCTCGAGGCGATGGCCGGCGGCTCGGGCCCCGCGAACGCGATCGTCGCGCTCGGCTGCGCCGGATGGGGCGCGGGCCAACTCGAACAGGAACTCACCGAAGACAGCTGGCTCAGCGTCCCCGTCGACGCCGGCCTGTTGTTCAGGACGCCGCTGGCCGCGCGCTGGCAGGCCGCGGCCGGCAGCATCGGCGTCGACCTGTCGCTGCTGGCCGACCACAGCGGGCACGCCTGATGAGGCCCGCCCGATGAGACTCGACGGCACCGTGCTCGGGTTCGACGTCGGCGCGAGGCGCATCGGCGTCGCCGTCGGCAGCGCGTTCGGCAGCGGCGCCCGCGCACTCGCGGTGATCGACGTGCACGCGCACGGTCCCGACTGGTCGGCGATCGATCGGCTGCGCGCGGAGTGGCGTCCCGACGGTCTGGTCGTCGGCGATCCGATGACGCTGGATGGCGGCGACCAGCCCATCCGTCGTCGCGCGCACGCGTTCGCGCGCGAACTGCACGGGCGTTATCACCTGCCGGTGGTGCTCGTCGACGAACGCGCGAGCTCCATCGAAGCCGCGCAACGGTTCGCCTCCGATCGCGCCGAAGGCCGCAAGAAGCGCCGCGATGCCGCCGCGCTCGACGCGGTCGCCGCCGCGGTGATCATCGAACGCTGGCTCGCCGCGCCGCAGGACGCGATCCGCGTCGACGACAGCGCGTACATCGCCCCGTATTTCGCCCCCAACCCCAATCCGAACCCGCAGAGCGGAGCCTCCGAGTGACCGTTGCCCAGGTGGACGCGCAGGGACGACTGCGCCATTTCCTCACGCTCGAAGGCTTGCCGCGCACGGTGCTCGTGCGATTGCTCGACCTCGCGCAGAACTTCGACGACCGCCGCGGCGATCCGTCGCTGCGCACCGCGCTCGCCGGTCGCACGGTGTGCACGCTGTTCTTCGAACCGTCGACGCGCACGCGTTCGAGTTTCCAGATCGCCGCGCAGAAACTCGGCGCCGACGTGCTCGTGTTCGACGCATCGACGTCGTCGACGAGCAAGGGCGAGACTGCGCTCGACACGATGAAGAACCTCGAAGCCATGGGCGTGCACGGGTTCGTCGTTCGCCACAAGGAAGACGGCGCGGTCGCCGTACTCGCGTCGCAAGTGCGACCCGGCACCGCGCTCGTCAACGCGGGCGACGGCCGCATCGCGCATCCGACGCAAGGCCTGCTCGACATGCTCACGCTGCGCCAGGCGAAGGGCAGCGACTTCTCGCAATTGAAGGTCGCGATCGTCGGCGACGTGAAGCACTCGCGCGTCGCGCGCACCGACCTGCATGCGCTGCGCACGCTGGGCATGGGCGAGATCCGCGTGTGCGGCCCGTCGACGCTGTTGCCCGACGACACGACACTCGCCGGCTGCACCGTCACCGACGACCTGGATTCCGCGCTCGAAGGCGTCGACGCCGTGATGATGCTGCGCTTGCAGCGCGAGCGGATGGAAGAAGGCCTCGTCGGTTCGCTGGCCGACTACCACCGCGACTACGGCCTGACGGCGAAGCGCCTGAAGCGCGCGGCGCCGGATGCGGCCGTGCTGCATCCGGGTCCGATGAACCGCGGCGTGGAAATCGACGACGACGTCGCCGACGGCCCGCAGTCGCTCATCCTCCGCCAGGTGTCGAACGGCGTCGCCGCGCGCATGGCGGTGCTGGAAGTGTTGCTCGGGGAGTAAGGGCCATGGTGAAGATCGGCAAAGCTGACGCGTTCGGGATCGTCGTCGCTGTCGTCATGGTGGGCGTGGTCGCGTGGTGGGGAGTCGAGCATTACCTCTGGGCGGCCTTGCACTTCAAACAAGGCGATGCCGCCGTGTCACCCGACCGCGCGTACGTCGCCCAACCATTTACCCAGGACGAAGGTGAACTTCGGCCCTACGGAAGCGGCGTTTACGTGCGTCGTCGACTGATGCCCTGGCCGAAGTCCACCCTGGTCTTCGCAGCCTATTGCCGTCATCCCGACCCGCGCGTCGAGTGGCGTTCGGCGCGCGAGCTGGTCGTGCACTGCGAAGTGGCTGAAGAAACGCCCGTGGTTCTGCAGGCGCCAGGCGGCATCGAGGTCATCCACGCAGACGACGGACGCGATAGGCGAGGTGTGGTCGCAAGGTAGCGATCGGCCTGTGCACATCAGCAACCGATCTGGTTGCGGATGGCGACGGTCTGTCCGATCAGCGACAGGCCGGTGGCGTCGTCGATGCGATCGGTCGCGACGAATTCCGCCAGCTTGTTGCGCGTCGCGCCGAGCTTCCCGCACGCGGCCTTGTCGTTCGCCGGATTGCCGTCGTTGAGGCGCATCGACGCGCCCGTCATCGATGCGAGCAGCGGCTTCGCAACGGTCCCTCCAAGCGCGGTCACCTGGCCCGCGAGGGACGTCAGCGCGGCTTGCGCCGTCGCTGCGCGATAGTCGCCGGGGAGCGGCGACGATTGATCGAATTGATCGTCGCCCCAGCACTCGACCGCGCCCGTCGCCAGCACGATGCCGCAGTTGTGGAAGTAGCCCGCGCTGATTTCGGCGAAGGGCGTCGTCGGCGTGTCGGAGACCTGCGATGCATTGTCGGCGCCCCAGCATGCGACGGTGCCATCGACGCGTCGTGCGCAGGAGTGGGCCCAGCCGGTCTGCACTTCGACGAAGGTGCCCGTGGGCGCGTTCGTTTGACCACTGGTGCTCAGCCCCCAACATTCTACGGTGCCATTGGTATGCAGGCCGCAGCTATGCAAGCCGCCCGCGCTGACCTGGCTGATCAGGGTGTAGTGAATGGGAACGGGCTCGTTCGATGGCGGTACCGGTGCCTGGCCATTCGAGTCGCTGCCCCAGCACACGGCGCTGTCGTCGTTGCGCACCGCGCATACGTGCCGCCACCCGGAATCGACGCTGCGATAGTTGCTGTTGGGTCCCGCGGGGAAGTTTTCGCCAAAAAACTCGCCGTCGCCCCAGCACGTGATCGTGGCGTCGCTGAGAACGCCGCACGTATGCAACCCGCCAGCGCTCACCATGCGAAACGTGCCCGGCTGCGGAGGCGGGAACAACGGCGGCACCCATTCGGTGTAGCCGAAACACGACACCGCACCGCTCGATGCGCGCGCGCAGTTGTGGAGTTCGGCCGAAGAGATCTGGACGAACGATCCCGCTACCGCGTTGGTTTCACCCGAACTGTTCTCGCCCCAGCAAGCGAGCGTACCGTCGGAACGAATGGCGCATGTATGCGAAAGCGCGGCGCTCAAGCGATCACCTGCATGAACACGCGCGACGGGGAGAATGAAAGTCACCCCGAGAACGATCGTCGCCATCGCGGCGACGGTGCGAGACCGCTGTTGTTGTTGTCGATCCATCGTGCTGCTCCGTCGTGGGGGAGGACGCGATGCGAAACGCGTCATCCCCACACACGAAGCGATCGACGATGTGCGGCCGCACGATCGCGACCGCCCATCGGGTCTCGCAAGCGAACTCAGCCTTCGGCGCCGCCCTGCATCTTCTTCTCGATCTCGGCGCGGTGCGCCTTCACGAACTCGACGTGCTGCGGGTGGATCTCCGCCGGGATTTCCTTCACCAGACCCGCGTCCACCGCACCCACCGCCATCAGCGTGGATACCAGCGCTTCGCTGGTCAGCGCGTAGTCGCGCGTCGACATGCCGGCTTCTTCGATCGCTTCGCGCAGCTTCGGCGTGGCTTCGAGGCGCGCGGCGTACTTCGCGCTGTCTTCTTCCGAGGCATTCATCGCCGAATCGAGCGACGCATCCGACTGTTCCGCGATCGCGAGGTTCTTCGACGCGGCGAGCCATGCGTCGACCTTCGCCATCGTCAGTTCGATGTCGCCCGCGGGCGCGGCCGGGGCTTCGGGTGCGACAGGCGCCGTCGGCGCAGCGGGCGCAGCCGCGGTGGCGTTCGACGCAGTCGCATCGGCGGCCGGGGTTTCGGTCTTCGCGCAGGCGGCCAGCGCGATGGTCATGGCGAAGGACAACGAGAGCAGCTTGGCGTTCATGGGATCCATTCGGTGGGAAGCGCGTGGGTGGGCAAAACGGCGCGCATGATGCCGGGCGCGCGGTGCGAGCTCAATGCCACGGATTTCGCGATGCGAGCGGCCACGCGCGGCCGGGATTCGTTCAGCGCAACAGGATCAGCGCAACAGGATCAGCGTCGCGAGGCCGAGGAAGGCGAGGAACCCCATCACGTCGGTCACGGTGGTCAGGATCACACCGCCGGCGAGCGCCGGGTCGAGGTTCATGCGCTTGAGCGTGACCGGCACCAGCACGCCGGCGAGCGCGGCGAACAACAGGTTGAGCGTCATCGCCGCGCCGATCACCAGCGCGAGCATCGGGTCATGGAACCACGCCCAGGTCGCGAGGCCGACGATGCCGCCGATCATCAACCCGTTCATCAGCGCGACGCGAAGTTCCTTCCACAGCAGCACGCGCACGTTCGACGCGCCGACCTGGCCGAGCGCGAGGCCGCGGATCATCAGCGCGAGCACCTGCGTGCCCGCGTTGCCGCCCATGCCGGCGACGATGGGCATCAGCACGGCGAGCGCGACGATGCGGTCGATCGTGCCCTGGAACTGGCCGACGACGCTGGAGGCGAGGAACGCGGTGCACAGGTTCACGCCGAGCCACAGGATGCGGCGGCGCCACGCGCGCGGCACCGGCGAGAACAGGTCTTCGTCCTCGTCCAGGCCCGCGGCGCCGAGCACCTGGTGTTCGGCCTGTTCGCGGATGATGTCGACGACGTCGTCGATGGTGATGCGGCCGAGCAGGATGTTGCTGTCGTCGACGACCGGCGCGGAGATCCAGTCGTGGTCGGAGAACTGGCGCGCGACTTCGTCGGTGGATTCGTCGACGTGGATCGCGGGCTGTTCGTCGTCGATCAACTGGTTGATCGGCGTGTTCGGTTCGCGCGTGAGCAGCGCCTGCAGCGCGATGCGCCCGAGGTACTGGTGGCGCCGGCTCACCACGTACAGGTGGTCGGTGTGGTCCGGCAGTTCGCCGCGCAGGCGCAGGTAACGCAGGACGACGTCGACCGTGGTGTCGGTGCGCACCGTCACCACGTCGGGGTTCATCAGGCGGCCTGCGGTCTCCTCGTCGTACGACAGGACCTGCTCGAGGCGCTCGCGATTGTCGCGGTCCATCGACTTGAGGACTTCGTCGATGACCGTGTCCGGCAAGTCTTCGACGAGGTCGGCGAGGTCGTCGATGTCCAGGTCCTCGACGGCCGCGACGATTTCGTCGGGATCCATTTCGGCGAGCAGGCTCTCGCGCACGTCGTCGCCGACGTGGACCAGCACTTCGCCGTCGTCCTCGGGATCGACCAGGCCCCACACGACGGTGCGCTTGGCGGGCGGGAGGGATTCGAGGAGGTTGCCGATCTCGGCCGGCGACAGCGTGTTGACCAGCCGGCGCACGGGGCCGAGGCGGCCGCTGTCGAGCGCGTCTGAAAGCAGACGCAGCTGTCGCGCGGTCTTCTCGTGGCGTACGGCTTCGGCCATGCGGGGACTTCCGTTGGCGCGTCGCACACGAGGCGCGACAGGGTCAGGCGTTCATGGCGCGAATTATGGCCCGCGACGATGCGGGCCGCCTACCCCTGCAGCCAGGTTTCGATCGACTTGCGGTCCTTCGCGCGCAGCAATGCGGGCGCGCGGGCGCGCAACGCGCCGAGGTCGCAGTCTCGGATCGCGCGGCGCAGTTCCAGCAACGTGTTGGGGTGCAGGGAGAACTCGCTGAGCCCGAGGGCGAGCAGCAGCGGCGCGTACTGCGCATCGCCGGCCATTTCGCCGCACACCGCCACCGGTTTTCCCTTGCGGTGCGCGATGCGGATGATGTCGTGCAGCAGGCGGACCAGCGCCGGGTGCAGCGGCGTGTAGATGTCGCCGAGCGCTTCGTTGTTGCGATCGGCGGCGAGCAGGTACTGGATCAGGTCGTTGGTGCCGATCGAGAGGAAGTCGACGGCGCCGACGAAGCCGGGCAGGGCGATCGCCGCGGCCGGGACTTCGATCATCGCGCCGAGCGGGATGACGTCGGCGACCTCGTGGCCTTCGCGACGCACCTGCGCCAGCACGCGCTTCAACAGGCGGCGCACCGACACGATCTCTTCGCGGCTGCTCACCATCGGCACCAGCACGCGCACGGGACCGTAGCCGGACGCGCGCGCGATCGCACGCAACTGCGTGCGGAACAGCGCATCGCGCGCGAGCGACAGGCGCACGCCGCGCAGGCCGAGCGCGGGATTGGGTTCGTCTTCGAGCACCAGGCCGCTGCGATCGGCCTTGTCCGCGCCGAGGTCGAGCGTGCGGATGGTGACCGTGCGTCCGGTCATGCCGAGCACGACGTCGCGGTAGGCGCGGAACTGTTCCTCTTCGTCCGGCAACTCGTTGCGCTGCAGGAACAGGAATTCGGTGCGATACAGCCCGACGCCCGCCGCGCCGAGCGCATGCGCTTCGGCGACGTCGGCGCGCGATTCGGCGTTCGCCCACAACTTGATGTCGACGCCGTCGGTGGTGCGCGTCGGTTCGCGGCGCAGGCGATTGAGCTGGCGGCGTTCGCGCACCTGGTCGCGCATGCGCGCGCGGTGGCCGCGCAGGTCGTCGGCGTTCGGTTCCAGCACGACGAGGCCGCTGGTGCCGTCGACCGCGAGCACGTCGCCGTCGTTGACCTTCAGCAACGCCTGCGCCGCACCCACGACCAGCGGCAGGTGCAACGAGCGCGCCAGGATCGCGCTGTGCGACAACGCGCTGCCGCCCGCCGTGACCACCGCCATCACGCCCTGCGCCTGCAGTTGCGCGAGTTCGGCCGGCGCGATGTTGTCGGTGACGAGGATGTCGCCGGCCAACCCTTCGACCGGCGTCGAGCGGCGATGCAATGCGGCGTGGATGCGACCGATCACCTGGTCGATGTCGTCGATGCGGCTGCGCAGGTACGCATCGTCCATGCCGGTGAAGACGTTGGCGATGCGGTCGCGCTGCAGGCGCAGCGCGTAGTCGGCCGAATAGCGGCCCGCGCGGATCAGGTCGTCGAGGCCCTGCAGCAGTTCGGGATCGTCGAGCAGCAGCGCGTGCAGGTCGAGGAATTCGCCGACTTCCTGCGCGAGCGCGCCATGCAGGCGATGGCGCAGCACGCGCATCTCTTCGCGCACGACATCGATCGCGGCGTGCAGGCGATCGAGTTCGGCATCGACCGTGTCGGCGGGGATGCGTTCTTCGCGGACATCGAGGACGTGCGGCAGCCTGACCCGTGCGCGGCCGAGCGCGCTTCCGCGCGACGCCCCGTGGCCGGGCAGGACCTGGCGCATCAGCCGCCCTCGTCGAACAGTCGCTCGAACAGGTCCGCGACTGCGGCGGCGGCTTCGGCTTCGTCGGCGCCGTCGACGCGCAGCACGACCGGGGTGCCCTGGCCGGCGGCCAGCAGCATCACGCCCATGATGCTCTTCGCGTTGACTTCGCGGCCCTTCGCACTGAGGGTCGCGCCGCTCTTGTAACTCGATAGCACCTGCACGAGTTTCGCCGTGGCCCGTGCGTGCAGGCCCAGCTTGTTGGCGACCAGGAGCTCGCGCTCGATCATGCGTTTCCTTGCATCACTTGCCTGGGGGAAGGCCTACTTTAAGCGTCATCATGGATCACGCCGTTGCGCGCGCCTGCCGCGGCGACGCTGGGCAATTCGTCGAGTTCCATTTCTGAGTAGTTCATCACGCGCAGCAGCATCGGCAGGCTCACCGCCGACACGCGCCGCACCGGTGTGCCGATGCGCGCGAGCTTGCTCGCGAGGTTGCTCGGCGTCGCGCCGTACAGGTCGGTGAGCACCAGCACGCCCTGTCCGCCATCGACGCGGCGCAGCGCCGCGCTCGCCTGCGGCAGCAACGCGTCGGGGTCGCCGTCGAAGGGGACCTCGAAGGCCTCGGTCTTCAACGGCAACTGGCGCAGCAGGCGCGTGGCCACCGCGACCAGCGCGGAGCCGATGCCTTCGTGGGTGATGAGCAGGACGCCGACGGTCATGGCGCCAGATTAGGGCAAGTCAGTCCAGCTCGCGATGGTGCACTGCAACTTCGGCCCAGCCGCGGTCGCGGAAGTGGCGCGCGAGGCGCTCGGCCAGGTAGACCGAGCGGTGCCGCCCGCCCGTGCAGCCGAAGGCCACGGTCGCGTAGCTGCGCGTGTCCGATTGCAGGCGCGGCAGCCAGGTGTCGAGGAAGTGTTCGATCTGCTCGCTGTACTGCTGCACGAGCGGTTGCGCCTCCAGGTACTCGCTCACGTCCTTGTCGCGACCGGAGAGCGGGCGCAGGCGCGCGTCCCAGTGCGGGTTGGGCAGGCTGCGCGCATCGAACACGAAGTCGGCGTCGGCCGGCACGCCGCGGCGATAGGCGAAGGACTCGAACAGCAGCGACAACGTCGATGCCTCGCCCAGGCCGAACTCGGTGATCACCACGCGGCGCAACTTGTGCACGTTGAGGTGGCTGGTGTCGAGGACGACGTCGGCGATCTGTCGCAGCGGCTTCAGCGCCTGGCGTTCGAGCGCGATCGCATCGGCGAGCGCGAGGCCGAGATGGCTGAGCGGATGGCGGCGTCGCGTGTCGGCGTAGCGGTGCAGGAGCACGTCGTCTTCGGCGTCGAAGAACAGCAGTTTCGGATCCACGCCGAGCGCGCCGATGGCGGAGAGCACTTCGGAAATCGCGCCGAGGTCGCCGCCGCTGCGCACGTCGATGCCGACCGCGATCTTCTCGGGGCGGTCCTCGCTTTCGCGCATCAGGCGCCGCACGAAGTCCGGCAGCATGTCCGCCGGCAGGTTGTCGACGCAGTAGAAGCCGAGGTCCTCGAGCGTGTTGAGCGCGACCGACTTGCCCGAACCGGACATGCCGGTGACGACCATCATGCCCGGGGCCGCGAGGGCGGAGGTGGGGTTTGCAGGGTTTGGCGTCGGGCTGGTGTCGTCCACGGCGTCAGCTGGAGCGTTCGAGGAAATGGGAATGGCGCGCCATGAAGGCCGCCGCGGGATCGACGCCCTTCGCGCGCAGGATGTGCGCGCGCGTCGCCGCTTCGGCCAGCACCGCGAGGTTGCGGCCGGGCATGACGGGCAACGTGATCTGCGGGACGTCGAGATCGAGCACGCGCCGCGCGCTGAGGTCGCCGGTGATGCGTTCCATGCCGCCCGGCTGTGGCTCCAGGTGCGGCTTGGTCAGGTGCACCACGAGGCGAAGGTACTTGTTCTTCTTCACCGCGGTGTCGCCGAACATCTGGCGCACGTTGAGCACGCCGAGGCCGCGCACTTCCAGCAGGTCCTGCAGCAGCTCCGGGCACGTGCCGTCGAGCACGTCGGGTGCGATCTGGGTGAACTCGGGGGCGTCGTCGGCGACGAGGCGATGGCCGCGCGTGATCAGTTCGAGCGCGAGTTCGCTCTTGCCCGATCCCGACTCGCCGGTGATCAGCACGCCGATCGAATAGATCTCCATGAACACGCCGTGCAGCGTCACCCGCGGCGCGAGCGTGCGTGCGAGGTGGTACTGCAGGTGGTTGAGGAGTTCGTGGCCGCGCCGCGGCGAGACCCACAGCGCCGTGTCGGTTTCCTCGGCCGCGATGCGCAGGTCCTCGGGGATGCGCTGTTCCTTGCTGATCACCAGCGCGAGCGGGCGCGCCTGCATGATCTTCTCGATCACTTCCCAGCGCGCGCGCGAATCCAGGCCATCGAGCCACGACAGTTCTTCGGTGCCGAGGATCTGCACCTTGTTCGGATAGATGATGTTGAGATAGCCGGCGAGCGAAGGGCGACGCGCGACCGTGTCGACCGATTCGAGCACGCGCTTGCCGCCGCCCTGGCCTGCGACCCAACGCAACGCGAGCTTGCCCTGGTGCAGGTCGAACAGCTCCTGCGCCGTGATCCGCAGCGTCATCGCGCCTGTCCCGCGGCGAGCGGCGCTTGCGCCGGATCCAGCAGCAGCGCGCGCAACGCGACGACATCGCGCGCATTGCGCAGCGCTTCGCGGAAGCCCGCGTCGGCGAAGTGTTCGGCGATCTGCGCGAGCAGTTGCAGGTGCTCCTGGGTGAAGTGTTCCGGCACGGCCATCGCGAACACGAGATCGACCGGTTCGCCGTCGCTCGCGCCGAAGTCGACCGGCGTGCGCAGGCGCAGGAACGCGGCGCGCGCGTGGTCGAAGGCGTTGGTGCGGCCGTGCGGAATCGCGATGCCGTGTCCGATGGCGGTGCTGCCGAGACGCTCGCGCTTGCGCAAGCTTTCCGCGATCGCCTGCGTGTTCGCAGGCGACGCGTCGGAAAGCAATCGTGCAGCGGCGTCGAGCACGCCGTCGCGGTCCCCGGCTTCCACGAGCAGGACGATGCGGTCGGCGGCGAGCAGCGACTGGAACGGCATCAGGTACGCGGCGTCAGCCGCCGCGCGCGGCGTCCCCGCCGCGGTGGGAGTCGATGAGTTTTTCCTTGTGCTTCATCAGCAGGCGATCGAGCTTGTCGGCAAGCAGGTCGATCGCGGCGTACATGTTTTCGGCGGTGGCATCTGCATGGAGCGTGCGGCCGGCGATGTTGACGTTCGCCTCGGCGCAGTGGTCGGTGCGTTCCAGGCTCAGTTGCGTGCGGACATCGAAAGGTTGGTCGAAGTGGCGGGCGAGCCGCGAAAGCTTGGATTCAACGTAGTCGCGCAGGGCGGGCGTGACTTCGAGTTGCTGACCGTAGGTGTCGATACGCATCGCGGGGACCTCCTTCTTTGCGTCACTTCGGAACCACAGCATACGCCGGCCCGTCGCAAGGGGAAGTGGCCGCGACGGGCCGCTGTGTTCAGCCGATGCGCAGCCGGTCCTGCGAGGACGGGATGCTCATCGCTTCGCGGTACTTGGCCACCGTCCGGCGCGCCACGGGGACGCCGGACGCCTTCAGGGTCTCGGCCAGGCGGGCGTCGGACATGGGCTTGCGCGGGTCTTCGGCTTCCACGAGACGGCGGATCATGGCCTGGATCGCGGTGCTCGAGGCTTCGCCGCCACTGCCGGTTTCGATGCCCGAGGCGAAGAACGCGCGCAACGGAATCGTGCCGCGCGGCGTGCGCACGTACTTGCGTGCGATCGCGCGCGAGATCGTCGATTCGTGCAGGCCGACTTCGGTCGCGACTTCGCGCAGCGTCAGCGGACGCAGCGCCTGGTCGCCGAATTCGAGGAACGCCGATTGCTGGTGCAGCAGGCAGCGCATCACCTTGAGCAGCGTGTCGCCGCGCGCTTCGAGGCTCTTGAGCAACCAGCGCGCTTCCTGCAGGCGGCCGCGCAGGTAGATCGCATCGTGTTCGTTCGCCGAACGGATCAGGCGTTCGTAACCGCGATGGATCGAAATGCGCGGACGCGCACCCGCCGCGAGTGCGACGCGCCACTGGCCCTGTTGCCGCCATACGACACAATCGGGCGTGACGTACGTGTCGGCGGACGTCGTGCCCATCTGCGCGCCGGGCCGTGGTTCGAGCGAACGCAGCAGGTGCACGGCCTGCTCGATGTCTTCGGTCGGGCGACGCAGTTCGGCGGACAGGCCCGCGACGCCGATGCGCGGCAGGCGTTCGAGCGGACCTTCGGCCATGCGCATGGCGAGCTCGCGCCCCGGCGTTTCCGCGGGCAGCATCGTGAGCTGCAATTGCAGGCATTCGTTGAGCGAACGCGCGCCGACACCCGGCGGATCGAAGCGCTGCACCTGGTGCAGCACGGTCACGAGTTCCTCGGGTTGCGCGACGAGTTCCGGACGCAGGCTCTCGGCGATCGCGTCGAGCGATTCGCGCAGGTAACCGTCGTCGTCGATCGCTTCGATGATCGCAACGCCGATCGCGCGATCGCGTTGCGAGAGATGGCTCAGGTGCAATTGCCACAGCAGGTGGTCCTGCAATGTTTCCGGATCGGCGACCTGTTCGGCGAGCGGTTCGTCGTCGCTGTCCGCGGGACCGATGCGCTCGTACCAGGTTTCGTCGCCGTCCCACGCGGAGGCGTCGGCGGGCGGTGCGTCGTCGTGGCCATCGGCCGTATCGTGGCCATTGCCTTGCGCGCCATCGCCCGGAAGGGTGTCCAGCGGCGTCGTTTCTTCCCAGTCGAGCAGCGGATTGCTTTCGACCGCGCTGGCGATTTCGACTTCCAGTTCCGCGGTCGACAGCTGCAACAGCCGGATGGCCTGCCGCAACTGCGGCGTCATCACGAGGTGTTGTCCCAGCGATGTCTGGAGGCGGGGCTTCATGTCGAGTCCAACGCTGCCGGATGGGACCGACGGCCGGACGCGACGACCTTACAGGCGGAAAGCTTCGCCCAGGTAGACGCGGCGGACGTCAGGGTTCGCCAGCAGCGCGTCCGGCGCCCCCTGCGCGAGCACGCTGCCTTCGTTGAGGATATACGCCCGGTCGCAGATGCCCAAGGTCTCGCGCACGTTGTGATCCGTGATGAGGACCCCGATCCCGCGAGATTTCAGGTGACGCACGATGCGCTGGATCTCGCCGACCGAAATCGGATCGACGCCGGCGAAGGGTTCGTCGAGCAGCATCAGGCGCGGCTTCGCCGCCAGTGCGCGGGCGATTTCGACGCGGCGGCGCTCGCCGCCGGAGAGGCTCGCGCCGATCTGGCCGGAGACGTGGCCGATCTGCAGTTCGTCGAGGAGCACGCCGAGCTCGCGCTCGCGCGCGGACTCGTCGAGGTCGTCGCGCAGTTCGAGCACCAGGCGCAGGTTGTCGGCGACGGTGAGCTTGCGGAACACCGACGGTTCCTGCGGCAGGTAACCGACGCCGAGCCGCGCTCGCGTGTACATCGGATCGCCGGTGATGTCGCGGCCGTCGAGGACGATCTTGCCCGCATCGGCCGGCACCAGGCCGACGATCATGTAGAAGCAGGTGGTCTTGCCCGCGCCGTTGGGGCCGAGCAGGCCCACGACCTCGCCTGCGTCGAGCGTGAGCCCGAAGTCGCGGACGACGGCGCGCGAGCGGTAGGACTTGCGCAACCCTTCGGCGACGAGCATCAGCGACTGCCCTGCGACTGCGCACTCTTGGGCACGAACTGCATCTTCACGCGGCCCTTCTCGCCTTCGCCCGAGCCCTGCACCTGGCCCGTGCGCATGTTGTAAGCGATGCGGCCGCCGGCGATGTTGCCGCGGCCCGGCTGGTCGATCAGGGCGTTGCCCGTGAAGATGACCGTGTCGGTGGCCATGTCGTAATCGACGTTGTCGGCGCGCGCGTTGATCTTCGAGCCGTCGTCGAGCTCCTGGCTCATCTGCACCGGCGAACCGGTCAGCTGCACGCGGCGGATGTCGCCGCCCGCGCGATGCACGACCGCCTTGCCGGCCTGCACGTTCAGCGAGCCCTGCACGAGATGGACGTTGCCGATCAGCGTGCACGGACCGTCGTCGGTCACCGTGCAGTCGCTGGTGTTGGATTCGACGTTCAACGGCTGGTTGCGGTCCGCGATGCGCGCCGACGCCGGGAACAGCACGAGCGCCAGCAGCGCGCCGAACAGGATCGGTGCGAAGGGACGCAGGGATTCAACGGGTCGGGACATAGTGGAGCTTCACGTTGGAGTGGAAGCGGACGCGCTTGCTGTCCAGCAGCGCCTCCATGCCTTGACCGCGCAGTATAGAGCCCGGTTGCGTGACGGTGACCAAGCTGGGCGAGACGGCACGATTCTTTTCCGGGAAGACGTTCAGTTGCTCGGTGGTCATCTTCATCCCGCGCGCCGAAGGCATCGACGTCGCGACGACGTTGCCCTGCAGGCGGACCTCGTCGCCCGAGCCGCTCACCCATGCGGTCTTCGAACGCACTTCCCATCCGGCTTCACGCGTGGGGACCTGGTTCGGGCCCGGCGCGACGGGGATGAAGAACACCGGCGTTTCCAGCGTCATCGTTTCGTCGGCGGGGCTGCGCGCCAGGCGCGGCGCCTGCACGGTGAACGACTCGTGGCCCTGGTCGTCGAGCACGATCGCTTCGAAATCGGTGAGCACGTAAGTCGAACGCGTCGGATCGGCCACCGGCGTGCGCTCGTCGGGGCGGCTCTTCCAGATCGACCAGCCGGTGGCGGCGGCGACCACGAGCAGCAACAGCACGAGCCAGCCGCGCACGATCACGACGAGCGCTCCACGCGCACGCCGGTGACGTGGGCGATGTCGGCGAGCAAGTCTTCGGCATGGCCCTGCGCGGCGAGGATCAGGTCGCACAGTTCGCGTGCCGCGCCTTCGCCGCCGCGCGCGGTGGTGCGCCAGTGCACGCGTTCGCGCGTCCACATGTGCGCCTGCGCCGGCGCGACCGAAAGGCCGACCTGCAGCATCACGCGCAGGTCCGCGAGGTCGTCGCCCATGAAGGCCACTTCGTCGAGCGTGAGGCCCAGTCGCCGTGCGATGCCCTCGACGCATGCGAGCTTGTCGCTCACGCCGGTGTGCGATTCGACGCCGAGTTCCTGCGCGCGGCGTTCGGCCGCGGCGCTGGCGCGCGCGGTGACGAACGCGACCGCGATGCCCTTGCGCTGGATCAGCTTGAGGCCGAGGCCATCGAACACGTGGAAGGCCTTCGATTCGTTGCCTTCGCTGTCGATGATCAGGCGGCCGTCGGTGAGCGTGCCGTCGACGTCGAAACACGCGAGGCGGATGCGCTTCGCGCGTTCGCGGATGTCGGCGGGGAAATCGTTGAGGTGCGAGTAGTGCTTGTCGGTGCTGGACATGTGTCAGACGACCCGGGCGCGGAGGAGATCGTGGATGTTGAGCGCGCCGACGACGCGGCGTTCGTCGTCCACGACGAGCAGGGCGTTGATCTTGTGGTGTTCCATCAGTTGCGCGGCTTCGACGGCGAGCGCGTCGGCGCCGATCACCTTCGGCGACTTCGTCATCACCGAGCCGATGCGTGTCGAACGCATGTCGATGCTCGCATCGTCGAGCGTGCGGCGCAGGTCGCCGTCGGTGTATAGGCCGAGCAGGCGGCCGTCGGCATCGACGATCGCACTCATGCCGAGGCGCTTGCGGCTCATCTCGACGAGCGTTTCGCTGAGCGTCGCCGTTTCGCGCACGCGCGGCACCTCGTCGCCGGCGTGCATCACGTCGCGGATGTGCAGCAGCAGGCGGCGACCGAGCGCGCCGGCCGGATGCGAGCGCGCGAAATCTTCGGCGGTGAAGCCGCGCGCTTCGAGCAGCGCGACCGCGAGCGCATCGCCGAGGGCGAGCGCGGCGGTGGTGCTGGCGGTGGGAGCGAGCGCGAGCGGGCAGGCTTCGGCGGGGACGCTGGCGTCGAGGTGCACGTCGGCTTCGCGCGCGAGCGACGAACCGGGGCGGCCGGTCATCGCGATCAGCAGGTTGCCCTGGCGCTTGAGCACGGGCAGGACCATCAACAGCTCGTCGCTTTCGCCGGAGTAGGAGAGGGCGAGCACGATGTCGGCGTCGGTGATCATGCCGAGGTCTCCATGCGCGGCTTCGCCCGGATGCACGTAGAACGCGGGCGTGCCGGTGGAGGCCAGGGTCGCCGCGATCTTGCGCGCCACGTGCCCCGACTTGCCCATCCCCGAGCAGACCACCCGGCCGCGGCACGCGAGCATCGCCCGGCAGGCGGCGGTGAACGCCCCGTCGAGCCGGGCCGCGACGGCCTGCAGGCCGTCGGCTTCGATCGCGATGACGCGGCGACCGCTGGCGGCGAAGTCGAAATTCCCCTGGAGGGCCGCGGCGGCGTCGATGGGTGCGGGTTGGGTCGCCATGGGAACGGTGGGGTGGCCTTCCGCTAGACTGGAGTGCGCAGTTTACAGGACACCCCCCGCATGAACGCCGACACCATCCGACGCCTGATCGAGCAGGGCCTGCCGGGCAGCACAGCACAGGTCGCGGGCGAGGACGGCGTGCACTTCGAGGCCACCGTCGTGAGCGAACAATTCCGCGGCAAGCTGCCGCTCGCGCGCCACCGCATGGTGTACGCGACGCTGGGCGAACGCATGGGCGGCGAGATCCACGCGCTCGCGCTGAAGACCCTCACGCCGGACGAGGCGAGCGCCTGACATGCAGAAGATCCAGGTCGAGGGCGGCGCGCCGCTCAATGGCGACGTGCAGATCTCCGGCGCGAAGAACGCCGTGCTGCCGATCCTCTGCGCGACGCTGCTCGCCGACGAGCCGGTCGAGATCAGCAACGTCCCGCATCTCCACGACGTGGTCACCACCGCGAAGCTCCTCGCCGGGCTCGGCGCGGAACTGACCATCGACCAGGGCACGATCGGCAAGGGCAGCGAGAGCGGCATCGTCGTCGATCCGCGCTCGGTGACTTCGCACGTCGCGCCCTACGAACTGGTCAAGACGATGCGCGCGTCGGTGCTCGTGCTCGGTCCGCTGCTCGCCAAGCATGGCGCGGCCGAAGTCTCGTTGCCCGGCGGTTGCGCGATCGGTTCGCGTCCCGTCGACCTACATATCGCGGGCCTGCAGGCGCTCGGCGCCGAGATCACCGTCGACCACGGCTTCATCAAGGCGCGTGCGGATCGCCTGAAGGGCGGACGCGTGGTGTTCGACCTCGTCAGCGTCGGCGCGACCGAGAACGTGCTGATGGCCGCCGCGCTCGCGCAGGGCACCAGCGTGCTCGAGAACGCGGCGATGGAACCGGAGATCGTCGACCTCGCCGACTGCCTCAACGCGATGGGCGCGCAGATCGAAGGCGCGGGCAGCAACCGCATCGTCGTGCACGGCGTCGATCGCCTGCACGGCGCGAAGCACGCGGTGGTGGCCGATCGCATCGAGACCGGCACCTTCCTCGTCGCGGGCGCGATGACCGGCGGTCGCGTGGTCGCGCGCCGCACGCGTCCGGAAACGCTGGACGCTGTGCTCGAAAAACTCATGCAGGCCGGCGCGCACATCGACGTCGAAGGCGACCGCATCACGCTCGACATGCAGGGCCGCCGCCCGAAGGCGGTGAACATCACCACCGCGCCGCACCCGGCGTTCCCGACCGACATGCAGGCGCAATTCATGGCGCTCAACTGCATCGCCGACGGCGTCGGCGTGATCAACGAGACGATCTTCGAAAATCGCTTCATGCACGTGCAGGAACTGCTGCGCCTGGGCGCGGACATCCGCGTCGAAGGCCACACGGCGATCGTGCGCGGCGTGGAGAAGCTGAGCGGCGCGCCGGTAATGGCGACCGACCTGCGCGCGTCGGCGTCGCTGATCCTCGCGGGCCTGGTGGCCGAAGGCGAGACGGTCATCGACCGCATCTACCACCTCGACCGCGGCTACGAGAACATCGAAGAGAAGTTGTCGGGGTTGGGTGCGCGGATCAAGCGCGTCGGGTGATTTCAGCTCAATACATCGCTGATGTTCTGCGCGATTCTCGTGCTTGCATGGGGCGTTTCGTTGTTGATGGGGTGGTTGCATGCATTGCATCCATTTCCCGCCGAAACGTATCGCTTTCTTGCAGTTGCGAAGCAGTGGCTTGTGTACTTTGACGTCGGGTTTGCGGCGGCAGCCTTGCTGGTCGGCGCGACTCGATTCATCAAGGAAACATGGGAGGCACAATGAGAGCGCTGTTCGCCGAATTCAGAAACTCCTTCATCCGCGTCGCGGTGCTTTACTACGCGATTCCGGCCGCAGTGCTTTGTGGCGCGTGGCTTGCGTTCTGGCGGCTGGCGAACGCCTTCGCGAACGATGAGCCGCTCGAAATCGCGCCCGGTTACAAGATCAAGCTCCCCTGAAAACAAAAAGGCCGCCTGATGGCGGCCTCTTCGTAATCGGCATTGCGCTCCGGCGATCAGCGCATCGCCTTGAACTGCAGATCCATTTCGTCCTGCCCGTCCTTGCGCTGCAGGATGCGCGCGGGCGTCGGCAGGCCGTCGACGATCCACACGATCGTCTGCTTGTTGCCGTCGGTGCGCTGCACCTTCGTCGCCTGCTGCTGCTTGCCGCCCACGTCGATCGATTCCTTGCCGGCGACCGTATACACGTGCTCCTTCGCGCGGCCGTCGTCGACCATGCGATAGCGCAACGGCTTGCCGGCGTGCACGTCGCGTGCGAGGGCGAGGTTGACCAGCATCGCGTCGAGGTCGCCGGGCTGCAGCTTCACCGGGCCGGCGCGGTCGGGCTTGACGTCGCCGCTCCACGTCGCCACGCCCTTGCCCCAGTCGTAGTTCGCCTGCTTGTTCTTCTTCTTGATCAGCACCGCCGACACGTCGGTGCCGGAGAGCGGGCGCCACTGGCCGTCCTTCTCGTCGAAGGTGGTGCTCTGGCTCAGCGAGGCGAGGCTGCTGTTGACGCGCAGGGTGTATTTCCACTGCCCGCCGGACTGCGCGAGCGTCATGCGCGCGTTGCCTTCCATGCCCTGGTAGTTCGCGACGTAGTCGGCGTCGAACGGCTTCAAGCCGCTCTGCGCGGCGTACGCCGGCAGGGCGAGCGCGGCGGCGGTGACGATCGTGGTGATCAAACGACGCATGGCTCAGGCCTCTTGGTAATCGATCAGTTGCAGCTCGTACGTGTCTTCGTCGTCGTGCTGCACGATGCGGATGGGAGTCGGGACGGCTTCCACGACCCAGAACGTGGTCCCGTTGTTGCCGCCGCGCACGCGCTCCACGCGCAGTGCCTGGTAGGCAAGGTCGTCGACGACCTGTGGTTCGCGCGCCGGAGACACCAGGAATTGCTGGTCCTTCGCGCGGCCGTACTCGACGAACCGGTATTGCAGGGTGGCCCCGGGCGCGGCGTCGCGCAACACCGCGAGGTTGATCAGCAAGCCGTTCATGTCCCCCTTGCGGAGGGGAACCGGTTCGCGTCGGTTCTTTTTCAGGTCGCCGGTCCAGCGGGCGACGCCGGTCGACCAGTCGTACGTGCCCGTGACCTGCTTGCGCGTGAAGAGCGCCTTGCGCACGGTGCTCTGGCTCAGCGGGCGCAGGACCTCCTCGTGCGTGTCGAACACCGTGCTCTGCTGCAGGTCGAGCCCGGCCAGGCCCATCAGGCCGCGCGTGGCTTCGATGCGCAGGTCGATGCGCCAGCGTTGGTCCGGGAGCGACACCAGGTTCAGCGTCGCGTCGCCGAGCGTCTTGCCGTCGCGGGTGACGCGGTAGCGCGCATTGAACGGAACGAGGGCCGGTACGGCCGCTTCCGGAAGCGGCGCAGTCGTGGCCGGCGCGGCGGCGGAGGTCGCCGGCACGGGGACGGTCTGCTGCGCCGCCGCCGGCCACGCGCAGGCGGCCGCGAGGAGCGCGGCGAGCAGCAGCGGGGCGGGGGCAGTCTTCACTTGGTCGGTGGGGCCAGGCATGCGGAGTCGGCGGACTCTACGGACAAGGGATCCAACAGGGGCTGACCGTCGAGCAGGACCGTGGTGCCCGCCTCGGCGATGCGGCCTTCGACCGCGAGGCGTACGACCGCGACCAGCAACGGATGTTCGACGGCCAGAACCCGTTCGGCGAGCACATCCGGCGTATCGCCTTCGAGCACCGGTACGCGCGCCTGCGCGACGACCGCGCCGGCGTCGAGTTCGGGGCTGACGAAATGCACGCTCGCGCCGTGTTCGGCCACGCCGTCGGCGATCGCGCGCGCATGGGTCTTCAGGCCGCGATACGCGGGGAGCAGCGACGGGTGGATGTTCAGCAGGCGACCGCGGAAGCGCGCGACGAAAGTTTCGCCGAGCATGCGCAGGTAACCGGCGCACACGATCCAGTCCGGCTGCACCGTATCGATCGCATCGGCGAGTTCGTCGTCGAAGTCCGCGCGTTGCGCGTAGGCCTTCGCGTCGCGACTCCAGCGCAGGTCGGGCGGCACGCGTTCGAGCGCGCGCGCGTTCAATCGATCGGAGAACACGCCGACGATCTTCGCGTCGAGCGTGCCCGCATCGATCGCGTCGACGATGGCCTGCAGGTTGCTGCCGCGTCCGGAAGCGAGGACGGCGAGCCGGCGCATGGCGGAGGTGCTCAGCCGATGCGCACGCGCTCGGCGCCGCCCTGTGCGACCTTGCCGATTTCGCGATGCGAAAGGCCCAGGCGCTGCAGGTCGGCGGACACGGCGGCGACGTCGTTCGGTGCGAGCACGAGCACGAAGCCGACGCCGCAGTTGAACGTGCGCCACATCTCTTCGCGCGGCACCGCGCCTTCGCGCTGCAGCCAGTCGAACACCGGCGGCAGCACGATCGCGGACGCGTCGATGTCGAGGCCGAGGCCGTCGGGGATCACGCGGATGATGTTCTCGGTGAGGCCGCCGCCGGTGATGTGCGCCATCGCGTGGATGTCGTGCTTCGACAGCAGTTCCAGGATCGGCTTCACGTACAGCTGCGTCGGTTCCATCAGCGCGTCGACGAGCTTGCGACCGCCGACGTCGAGGTCGGCCGGGCGCCCGGCGCGATCGTAGATGCGACGCACGAGCGAGTAACCGTTCGAGTGCGGGCCCGAGGAGGCGATGCCGAGCAGCACGTCGCCGGCCTGCACCTTCGCACCGTCGAGGATCTTCGACTTCTCGACCGCGGCAACGCAGAAACCGGCGAGGTCGTATTCGCCCGGCGGATACATGTCGGGCATCTCGGCGGTTTCGCCGCCGATCAGTGCGCACCCGGAGAGTTCGCAACCGCGCGCGATGCCGCCGACGACCGCGACCGTGGTGTCGACGTCTAGCTTGCCGGTGGCGAAGTAATCGAGGAAGAACAGCGGTTCGGCGCCCTGCACGAGCACGTCGTTGACGCACATCGCGACGAGGTCGATGCCGATCGTGTCGTGGCGGTTGAGTTGCTGCGCGAGCTTGAGCTTGGTGCCCACGCCATCGGTGCCGGAGACGAGAACCGGCTCCCTGTACTTGTTCGACAGGTCGAACATCGCGCCGAAACCGCCGAGCCCGCCCATCACCTCGGGACGGAAGCTGCGCTTGACCAGCGGCTTGATGCGTTCGACGACTTCGTTGCCCGCGTCGATGTCGACGCCGGCGTCCCGGTAGGTGATCGGAGTAGGGGTGGTCACGCGGGTCGCCAGTAATGCGCCGGTCGAGCGGCAAGGATCGGGATTTTAGCAAGCCGCCGACCCCGGGGTTGGACGCGACGGGCGGCCCTGCGGCACCATGCTCGTCGTCTCGCAGCAAGGATGGACGATGCACTGGGCATTCCGCATGGCGAAAACGTTGGCGGGCGTGGCCGCTCTCTGGCTCGTGCTCGGCTCGGCGTTCGCACAGCGCGTGGAGGGCGACGTCGCCAGCGCGCGCGGCCTCTACGAGGCCGAAGTGAACGTCAACGGGCAGGGCCCCGCCGAACGCAGCGCCGGTTTCGCGCGCGCCATGACGCAGGTGCTCGGCAAGCTCACCGGCGATCGCAGCGCGTCCAGCCGCCCGGGCGTCGGCCAGGAACTGCGGCGCGCCGACGAGTACGTGAAGAGCTACGACTACCGCCAGGACGAAGGCCGCTCGGCCACCGGCGCGCCGACCTTCACGACCACGCTGATCGTGCGTTTCGAGCCCGAACAGATCGACGGCCTGGCCGCCACCCTCGGCCTGCCGGTCTGGCCCGAGCCGCGACCCAAGCCGGTGTTGTGGCTCGCGATCGACGACGGCCGCGGTCCGCGGCTGGTCGCGCTCGCGCAGACGAACGCGGCGCGCGCGGTGCTCGACCGTGCGCTCGAACGCGGTTATCGCCTCGGCCTGCCCTCCGGCAGCGCCGCGGAGCAGGCCGCGGTCGGCGCCATCTGGCGTGGCGACACCGCCGCCATCGCGCGCCTGTCCTCGCGCTACAGCCCGCCGATGCAACTGATCGGGAAGCTCTACCGCGCGCCCGAAGGCGGGTGGACCGCCGAATGGACGTTCGTCGATACCGGCAAGGTGCTGTCGACGTGGACCGCGACGCAGCCCGACGCACGTCGCGCGATGGCGACCGGCGCCGACGGCGGCGCCGATGCGCTGTCGAAGAAGTACGCCAAGCGCAGCACCGCCGCCGGCGAACCCGGCCGCTACACGGTGCAGATCGACGGCATCCGCAGCAACGAGGATTACCTGCGCCTGATGTCCTACCTGCAGGGACTCCCCGTCATCCGCGGCATGGTCCCCGTGCGCGCGGCGCCCGACGGCCTCGTCCTCGAACTCGACCTGCTCACCGGCATGCCGGGGTTGAAGAGCACGATCGCGCGCGGCGACGTGCTGCTCGCCGAAGAAGACACCCCGGTCCTGCACCTGCGCTGATGGACACCCTCCTGTCCCCGCTCGCACGCCGCATGCAATGGGCGGTGATCATCGCGATCGCCGCGCTGCTGATCTGGTTGCTCGCGCCGATCCTCACGCCGTTCGTGTTCGCGGCGATGCTCGGCTGGCTCGGCGACCCGACGGTCGATCGCCTGCAGCGTCGCGGCTGGTCGCGGCAGACCGCGGTCGTGCTGGTCTTCAGCACGATGGCGTTCGTGCTGCTGATGTCGCTGTTGCTGCTGCTGCCGCTGATCGAACGCCAGATCATCACGCTGATCGAAACGCTGCCGACGTACCGCGACTGGTTCGTCGGCACCGTGCTGCCGTGGATCCAGCGGCGCACCGGCCTCGATCTGCTGACGTGGCTCGATCCGGACCGCATCTTCCAGCTCGTGCAGGAACACTGGGAACGCGCCGGCGGCATCGCGGCGACGGTGCTCGGTTACATCTCCGCGTCGGGCTTCGCGCTGCTCGCGATGTTCGCGAACATCGTGCTCGTGCCGTTCCTCACGTTCTACTTCCTGCGCGACTGGGACGTGCTGAAGGAACGCGTCGCCGCGCTCGTGCCGCGCGATCACATCGACACGGTCACGCGCCTGGCGAAGGAATCCGACCAGGTGCTCGGCGCCTTCCTGCGCGGGCAGTTCAGCGTGATGCTCGTGCTCGGCGTGCTGTATGCGATCGGGTTGTACGCGGTGGGCCTGGATCTCGGCCTGCTGATCGGTTTCATCGCCGGCCTCGTGAGCTTCGTGCCGTATCTCGGCCCGGCGATCGGCATGGTGCTCGGCGTGATCGCCGCGCTCGTGCAGTACGGCGACTGGGTGCACGTGGCGATGGTGCTCGGCGTGTTCGGCCTCGGCCAGGTGATCGAAAGTTATTTCCTGACGCCGCGCCTGGTCGGCGACAAGATCGGCCTGCATCCTGTGGCGGTGATCTTCGCGATCATGGCCGGCGGACAACTGTTCGGTTTCCTCGGCGTGCTGCTCGCGCTGCCGGTCGCGGCGGTGGCGAACGTGCTGCTGCGCTACGCGCACGAGCGTTACACGCACAGTCGCCTGTACGCCGGCGAGCGACCGGGCATCGACCTCGACGAATACGTCGACGCCGGCATCGATCGACCGCCGTCGCCCGACGACGATCATGTCTGACCCCCGCGCCTGACCCCATGCCCGCACCGCAGCTGCCGCTGGCCCTGCGTTATCCGCCGGACCAGCGCCTCGACACCTTCGTCGCCGCGCCGCCCGGCGCGCTCGCGCAATTGCGTGCGCTCGCACAGGCGCGGGGCGCGGATTGGGTGTATGTCGCCGGGCCCGCGGGCGTCGGCAAGACGCACCTGCTGCTCGCGACTTGCGCCGCGGCGGAGGCGGAAGGATGCAGCGCCGCGTATCTCCCGTTGAAGAGCGCCGCGGGGCGGTTGCGCGATGCACTCGATGCGTTCGACGGCCTGGCGCTCGTCGCGCTCGACGGACTCGATGCGATCGCGGGGAATCGCGACGACGAAGTCGCGCTGTTCGACTTCCACAATCGCGCGCGCCAATCCGGCAGTGGCGTGTTGTATTCGGCGAGCGTCGCGCCCGACGCTCTCCCGTTGTCGCTGCCCGACCTGCGTTCGCGCCTGTCGCAATGCGCGCGCGTGGTGCTTTCGCCGCTCGACGACGACGCACGCCGCGAAGTGTTGCGCGAACGCGCGCAGCGTCGCGGCCTCGTGCTCGAGGATGCGGCGATCGATTGGTTGTTGCGTCGTCGCGGGCGCGATCTCGCGACGCTGACCGGACTGCTCGACGTGCTGGATCGCGCGTCGTTGGCGGCGCAGCGGAAGGTGACGGTGCCGTTTTTGCGCGAGGCGCTGGGGGAGAACTAGAAGCGGGAAACGGGAAACGAAGAGCGGGAAACGGGAGATGTTGGAGCGTCGGCCCCGTGACGTCCGTCGGCCGAAGACCCGTTATCGCGCCGCGATCTTCGGCTCGCGCAAGCCACGGCCACGCCGACCGTTCTATCCCGTTTCCCGTTTCCCGTTTCCCGTCCCTGCTCTAGCGCTTCAACACCCCATCCAACTCCGCCAACCGCTCCGGCGTCCCGACATCCGTCCAGCGCCCCGCGTGATGCGTGCCGTCGACCATCCCGCGTTCCATTGCGGCGATCAGCAACGGCGGCGTGCGGAAGCGCGGCGGATCTTCGTGCGCGCCCGGTGTGTCGCCGATGATCGTGCGCCAGTCGTCGAACAGCGACGCGCGATACACGCCGATGCCCGCGAACGTCAGCTTGTTCGCGCCCTCGTTCGCGATGCGCGCGTCGTCGCGCAACGCGAAGTCGCCCACCGGATGCTGCGGCGGATTGTCGACGAGCACGAGATGCGCGACGCCACGCGGTTCGCGCGGCAGCTTCGCGAAATCGAAATCCGTCCACACATCGCCGTTGATCGCGAGGAACGGTGCGTCGCCGAGCAACGGCAGCGCCTTGAACATGCCGCCGCCGGTTTCGAGCGGCGTCGGTCCTTCGTACGAGTAGTGCAGGCGCAGGCCCCACCGTGCGCCATCGCCCAGCACTTCGGGGAAACGCGGCGCGAGCCAGCTCGTGTTGACCACGACGTCCTGCACGCCGATCGCCGCGAGTTTTTCCAGGTGCCACGCGATCAGCGGCTTGCCGCCGGCTTCGAGCAGCGGCTTGGGCGTCGTGTTCGTCAGCGGCCGCATGCGTTCGCCGAGGCCGGCGGCGAGGATCAGGGCCCTCACGGTTCGTCGCCGGTGAGGTCGGTCCAGTGCGTGTATTCGACCAGCGTCGGCTTGACGTGGCGTTCGATCAGCGCGGCGAGCGGCGCGAGTTCCGGGTACTTCGGCAACACGCGGTCGAGGTAGGCGAAGAAGCGCGGCGCGTCCTCGATGTAATGCGACTTCGCGTCGCGATGGTGCAGGCGCGCGAAGATGCCGATGACCTTCAGGTGTCGATGCACGCCGATCCAGTCGACGTCGCGGCGGAACTGGTCGAGCGACGGCACCGGCAGGCCGGCGTCCTTCGCACGCGCGTGGTAGCGATCGAGCCACGTGTCGATGCGCGCCTGCGGCCAGCTCACGAACGCGTCCTTGAACAGGCACAGCGGGTCGTACGCGATCGGCCCGCGCACCGCGTCCTGGAAGTCGAGCACGGCGGGGCCGTCGTTCGCCGGCATGAGATTGCGCGGCATGAAGTCGCGATGCACGAACACCTGCGGTTGCTTCAACGCAGCGTCGATCAGCAGCCGATGCACGCGTTCGAGGTTGGCTTCGTCGTGCGCGTCGGGCACCACCGCGAGGTGGCGGCCGAGGAACCATTCGTCGAACAGGCGCAACTCGCGCAGCAACAGCGCTTCGTCGTACTTCGGAAAATCGTCGGGCACCGCGACCGTCTGCAGCTTGAGCAGCTGGTCGACGGCGGCGTCGAACAACGCGTCGGCGTTGTCGGCGTGCAACACGTGCAGGTAGGTGTCGGGGCCGAGGTCTTCGAGCACGAGGAAGCCGTGTTCGGTGTCCTCGGCGAGCAGGCGCGGCACGCGCACGCCGGCGGATTCGAGCATCGCGCGGATGCGCAGCCAAGGCCGCACGTCTTCCTTGTCGGGCGGCGAATCCATGACGATGCGGGTCGGCTCGACGCCGAGCGTGCGCCAGTAACTGCGGAAGCCGGCGTCGGTCGACGCGCGCGCCAGGCCGAGCGCGGGATCGCCCATCGCCTGCCGGGCCCATGCGAGGCGACGGTCTTCGCGCAGAACGGTCGTGGAATCCATGGGCGAGTCGGCAGCGGGGCGGAAGGGCGAAGGGTAAACTGCCGGCAATGAATTGGGCGAGACGACGATGAGTCCTTTGCAGCCGGTGCTGTTGTCGGGCGGTTCGGGTACGCGGCTCTGGCCCCTGTCGCGCGAGGCGTACCCCAAGCAATTCCTGCCGCTGGTCGGCGAGGACACGATGCTGCAGGCGACGTGGTTGCGCGTGGCATCGCTCGCGGGCGCACCGCCCATCGTGGTCGCCAACGAATCGCACCGCTTCCTCGTCGCCGAACAACTGCGCCTCATCGGCGCGCCCGTGCCGCGCATCCTGCTGGAGCCGACGGGCCGCAACACCGCGCCCGCGATCGCGGTCGCGGCGATGCAGGCGCTGGCCGAGGGCAACGATCCGTTGCTGCTGGTGCTGCCGTCCGACCACGTGGTCGCCGACGTCGATGCGTTCCATGCCGCGATCGCGGACGCGCGCGCGGCGGCCGAAGGCGGCGCGCTCGTCACCTTCGGCATCGTGCCGACGATTCCGGAAACCGGCTTCGGCTACATCGAAGCCGACGGCGCCGGCGCGGGCGTGCGTGCGGTGATGCGCTTCGTCGAAAAGCCCGACCTCGCGACCGCGGAACGGTATCTCGCCTCCGGCGGTTATTACTGGAACAGCGGCATGTTCCTGTTCCGCGCCTCGCGCGTGCTGGCCGAACTCCAGCGCTTCCGTCCCGACATCGTCGATGCGTGCCGCAAGGCCTTCGACGATGCGAAGCGCGACGGCGACTTCGTGCGCCTGGACCCGGCCGCCTTCACGGCCTGTCCCTCGGACTCCATCGACTATGCGGTGATGGAACGCACCGACGCCGCCATGGTCCTGCCCGTCGACATCGGCTGGAACGACGTCGGCTCGTGGTCGGCGTTGTGGGACGTGACGACGCGCGATGCGCAGGGCAACGCGCACCACGGCGACGTGATCGCCGTCGACAGCCGCAACTCTTACGCGTACGCGCGGCGCCTGGTCGCGCTGGTCGGCGTGGACGACCTGGTCGTCGTGGAAACCAACGACGCGGTGCTCGTCGCGCGCAAGGATCGCGTGCAGCAGGTCAAGGACGTCGTCGCGCAACTCAAGGCGTCGCAGCGTTCGCAGGTCGCGTTGCATCGCGAAGTGCATCGGCCGTGGGGCAGCTACGACTCGGTCGACGCGGGCGAAGGCTTCCAGGTCAAGCGCATCAAGGTGAAGCCGGGCGCATCGTTGTCGCTGCAGTCGCACGCCAAGCGCGCCGAACACTGGATCGTCGTGCGCGGCATCGCGCGCGTGACGCGCGGCGAAGACGTGTTCGACCTGCGCGCGAACGAATCGACGTACATCCCGATCGGCGCGAAGCATCGCCTCGAGAATCCGGCAGGCGAGATGCTGGAACTGATCGAAGTGCAGTCCGGCGCCTACCTCGGCGAGGACGACATCGTGCGCTACGAAGACGTGTACGGACGCACGGGACAGGCGTCCTGACACGTGGAGGCGATGCTCGACTACGACTTGCTCCTCGTCGTCGTGGTGGGCTTCGCGGCACAGTTGGTCGATGGCGCGCTGGGCATGGCGTATGGCGCGACGGCGTCGAGCTTGCTGCTCGGGCTCGGCGTGCCGCCCGCGGTGAGCAGCGCGACGGTGCACGCGGCGGAATGCTTCACCACCGGCGCGTCGGCGATCTCGCACCACACGTTCGGCAACATCGACAAGCGATTGTTCCGGCGCCTGCTGCTGCCCGGCATGCTCGGTGCGGCCATCGGCGCCTACATCCTGGTGCAGCTCCCGGGCGATGCGATCAAGCCATGGATCGCCGGCTACCTGTTGTTGCTCGGCCTGGTGATCCTCGCCAAGGCGTTCCGCGAGATCGTGTCGAAGCGCGTGACCTCGCACCTGATCCCGCTCGGCTTCCTCGGCGGATTGATCGACGCGATCGGCGGCGGCGGGTGGGGCCCGATCGTCACCACCAACCTGCTCGCGCGCGGCAACGAAGCGCGGTGTACGGTCGGCACCGTCAACGCGGTGGAATTCTTCGTCACCTTCACCGCGTCGGTCGTGTTCCTGCTCACGCTGGGCGTGCAGCACTGGCAGATCGTCGTGGCCCTCGGCGTCGGGGGGGTGATCGCCGCGCCGATGGGGGGGTGGCTGGTGAAGCACCTCAATCCGCGCTGGCTGATGCTGGTCGTGGGCCTGCTCGTGGTGGGCCTGAGCCTGCGGACGCTGTACCTGACGGTCTGGTCTTGAGTTTCCCGCGCTAAGATTCGGGCGTTTCCCAGCCCGGTGCGCGCGTTCCATGCAACCCAGCCATCTCGATCGCCTGGAGGCGGAGAGCCTCTACATCCTGCGCGAGGTGGCGGCGAACTTCCGCAATCCGGTGCTGCTGTATTCGATCGGCAAGGACAGCTCGGTGTTGCTGCACCTGTTGATGAAAGCGTTCGCGCCGGGGCGGCCGCCGATTCCGCTGCTGCATGTCGACACCGGTTGGAAGTTCCGCGAGATGATCGAGTTCCGCGATCGTCGCGCGGCGGAAACCGGCGTCGAGTTGCGCGTGCACACCAATCCCGACGGCATCGCGCGCGGCATCGGACCGGTGTCGCACGGCGCGACCGTGCACACCGACGTGATGAAGACGCAGGCGCTGAAGCAGGCGCTCGACCAGTACGGATTCGACGCGGCGATCGGCGGCGCGCGGCGCGACGAGGAGAAGTCGCGCGCGAAGGAACGCGTGTTCTCGTTCCGCAATGCGCAACACCGCTGGGATCCGAAGCACCAGCGTCCCGAGCTGTGGGACCTGTACAACACGCGCATCCAGCCGGGCGAGAGCGTGCGCGTGTTTCCGCTGTCGAACTGGACCGAGCTCGACGTGTGGCTGTACATCTTCCGCGAGAACATCCCGGTGCCGTCGCTCTACTTCGCGAAGGAGCGCCCGGTGGTGGAACGCGACGGCGCGCTGCTGATGGTCGACGACGAGCGCCTGCCGTTGCGCGCGGGCGAGACGCCCGCGATGCGCCGCGTGCGCTTCCGCACGCTCGGATGCTATCCGTTGACCGGTGCGATCGAATCGGACGCGGACACGCTCGAGAAGATCATCGCCGAGATGCTCGTCGCCACGACGTCGGAGCGCCAGGGGCGCGTGATCGACCACGATCCGACGGCATCGATGGAGAAGAAGAAGCAGGAGGGGTACTTCTGATGAATGTCGAAGCGAACATCGCCGAAGCACTCCGCAAGCACGAACACAAGGACCTGCTGCGCTTCATCACCTGCGGCAGCGTCGACGACGGCAAGAGCACGCTGATCGGCCGCCTGCTGTACGACAGCAAGCGTCTGTTCGACGATCAGCTGGCCGCGCTTGCTGCCGACAGTCGGCGCCACGGCACGCAGGGCGAGAGCATCGACTACGCGCTGCTGCTCGACGGCCTTGCCGCCGAGCGCGAGCAGGGCATCACCATCGACGTCGCGTACCGCTTCTTCGATACCGAACACCGCAAGTACATCGTCGCCGACTGCCCGGGCCACGAGCAGTACACGCGCAACATGGCGACCGGTGCGTCGACCGCGGAACTCGCGGTGGTGCTGGTCGACGCGCGCAAGGGATTGCTCGTGCAGACGCGTCGGCACACGTACATCGCGGCGCTGCTCGGCATCCGCCACGTCGTGCTCGCGGTGAACAAGATGGACCTCGTCGGTTACGAGCAGCCTGTGTTCGACGCGATCGCGGACGAGTACACCGAGCTCGCGCATGCGCTCGGCATCGCGCACGTGCAGTGCGTCCCGATGTCGGCGCTGAAGGGCGAGAACCTCGTGCATCGCGGCGAGGCGACGCCGTGGTACGACGGTCCATCGTTGCTCGAATATCTCGACAACGTGCAGATCGAACGTCCGCATGCGGAGGGTGGCTTCCGACTTCCGGTGCAGTGGGTGCAGCGCCCCGATCGCCGCGATGCGGAACGCGATTTCCGCGGGTACGCGGGCACGCTGGTCGCGGGTCGCGCGAAGCCCGGCGATGCGGTGGTCGTGTTGCCGTCGGGCCGCCGCTCGCGCATCGCGCGCGTGCTCGGGCCGGAGGGCGAAGTCGATGCCGCGGTCGCGGGACAGGCCGCGATGCTGGTGCTCGAGGACGAGATCGACGTCAGCCGCGGCGACGTGATCGCGAGCGCGGAGGACGCGCCGGAAGTCGCCGACCAGTTCGCCGCGCACGTGTTGTGGATGGGCGACGGGCAGTTGCTGCCCGGTCGTTCGTACTGGCTCAAGCTCGGCACGCGCACGGTCGGCGCGACGGTGAGCGCGCTCAAGCACAAGGTCGACATCGACACGCAGGCGCCGCTCGCGGCCACGCACCTCGCGCTCAACGAAGTCGGCTATTGCAACATCGCGCTCGACCAGGCGATCGCGTTCGAGCCGTATGCGCGCAATCGCGCCCTGGGTGGGTTCATCCTGATCGACCGCATCGACAACGCGACCGTCGCGGCGGGCACGCTCGATTTCGCGTTGCGTCGCGCGGGCAACCTGCATTGGCAGCACATCGACGTCGACAAGTCGACGCGCGCACGAAGCCTCGGGCAATCGCCGCGCTGCGTGTGGTTCACCGGCCTGTCGGGATCGGGCAAGTCGACGATCGCCAACCTGGTCGACAAGCGCCTGCATGCGTTGGGCAAGCACGCGTTCGTGCTCGACGGCGACAACGTGCGCCACGGTCTCAACCGCGACCTCGGCTTCACCGACGAAGACCGCGTGGAAAACCTGCGCCGCGTCGCTGAAGTCGCGAAGCTGATGACGGATGCGGGATTGATCGTGCTGGTCAGCTTCATCTCGCCGTTCCGCACCGAACGTCGCGCGGCGCGCGCGTTGTTCGGCGAAGGCGAGTTCATCGAGGCCTTCGTCGACACGCCGCTGGCCGTCGCCGAACAGCGCGATGTGAAGGGGTTGTACGCGAAGGCGCGACGCGGCGAGTTGCCGCACTTCACCGGCATCGATTCGCCGTACGAAGCGCCGGAAGCGCCGGAAATGCGGCTCGATACCGCGATGGAATCGCCGGAAGCCCTGGCCGAGCGCGTGGTGCGTCGCCTGCTGGGCGAATGAAAACAGGGGTCAGAGCACTATTTCCCGACGGGAAATAGTGCTCTGACCCCTGTTTTTGCTCCTGGCCCCGACGTCAGGCCGGGCGCGCCTTCTTCCCGCGCACCGCTTCCCACAGGAACAGCAACACGATCGCGGCGACGATCGCGATCGCCCAGACGAGCGCGCGATTCGACACCTGCAGCATCCCTGCGACGTATCCCCCGATCGCCGCGCCTGCGGCGCCAAGCACGATCGTCATGATCCAGCCGACCGGGTCGGCGCCGGGCTTGAAGAAGCGCGCCAGGATGCCGATCACCGCACCGCCAATGACATACATCAGGATGCCGTCGAACATGGTGTCCCTCCTCGGGGCGCGGGATCGCGCCGAGGTGGATGCTAGCGACGTGTGCGGTGCAGCATGCAAAAGCGCCCGCCAGCAAAGCTGGCGGGGCTCACCGACGCACGTGCTGCCGATAGGGCAGCACGTCAACGCGTCGGCTCGCTAGCAGCAGCCGTGCGACCCGTGCTGCTCGCCGCCGGCGACCGCCGCGACACCGGTGGTTTCGCCGCGCTGGCTCGCCTCGTGGTGGCGGGCGATCACGCGTGCGACGCACGAGGTGACGCGCTTGCCCATCGGGATGTGCAGGAATTCATTCGGGCCGTGCGCGTTCGAATGCGGGCCGAGCACGCCGGTGATCATGAACTGTGCGCCGGGGTACTTCTCGCCGAGCATGCCCATGAAGGGGATCGTGCCGCCTTCGCCCATGTACATCGCCGGCTGGCCGAAGAATTCGCGGCTCGCTTCGTCGATCGCGGCGGTCAGCCACGGCGACATCGCGGGCGCGTTCCAGCCGGTCGACGCCTTTTCGAGGTCGAGCGAGACCTGCGCGCCGTAGGGCGGATTTTCTTCGAGCGTCTTCTTGAGCAGGTCGCCCGCGCGCTTGCCTTCGAGCGTGGGCGGCAGGCGCAGCGAGAGCTTCACCGCGGTGAAGGGACGCAGCACGTTGCCCGCCGACGAAAGCGGCGGCATGCCGTCGACGCCGGTGACCGACAGCGCGGGGCGCCAGGTGCGGTTGAGCACGAGTTCCGACAGATCTTCGGCCATCGGCTTCTCGCCCGGCAGGAACGGGAACTTGTCGTACACCGCGGTGCCGACGACTTTCGCCGCTTCCTTCGCCTGCGCGAGGCGTTCTTCCGGGATCTGCGCGTGCAGGCCTTCGAGCAGGATCTTGCCGGTGTCTTCGTCTTCGATGCGCGAGAGCAGGTCGCGCAGGATGCGGAAGCTCGAGGGCACGATGCCGCTCGCGTCGCCCGAATGCACGCCTTCGCTCAGCACCTTCACCGTGAGGTTGCCGCCAGCGAGGCCGCGCAGCGACGTCGTGCACCACAGCTGGTCGTAGTTCGCGCAGCCGGAGTCGAGGCACACGACGAGCGACGGCTTGCCGATGCGATCGGCGAGGTGGTCGACGTACGCGGGCAGGTCGTAGCTGCCGGATTCCTCGCAGGCTTCGATCAGGATGACGCAGCGCGCGTGCGGGAGCTTCTGTTCCTGCAGCGCGAGGATCGCGGCGAGCGAACCGAAGATCGCGTAGCCGTCGTCCGCGCCGCCGCGGCCGTACAGGCGATCGCCCTTGATCACCGGCTTCCACGGGCCGAGGTCCTCATCCCAGCCGGTCATCTCGGGCTGCTTGTCGAGGTGGCCGTAGAGCAGCACGCAATCGTCGTCGCTGCCGCCGTTGGCCGCGGGGATCTCGAGGAAGATCAGCGGCGTGCGGTTCTGCAGGCGCACGACCTCGACCTGCATGCCGGGGATCGTCTGCGCCTTCGCCCAGGTCTCCATCAGCGTAACGGCCTGGTCCATGTAGCCGTGCTGGACCCAGTCGGCGTCGAACATCGGCGACTTGTTGGGGATGGCGATGTATTCGACGAGGCGCGGAACGATGTCGTCGTCCCACTTGCCGTCGACGTAGCGCTCGAGGGCGGAGGCGTCGAGGGAACGGTCCATGCGTGCGATATCCGGGGGGAGAAAGGACGCAATTCTAGCGCGGGGGGTACGTGGGCATCAGACATTCCCTACACGCGGGCGGTGCAAAGGACGACACGACGACGGGGGATCGCCCGATGGGGGCGGGGTGCGCGGACCGGGAGACTGCACCTGTCCGCCGCATCAGGCGCCGGGCAAGACCCATCCCCCGCGCGCCAGGCGCGGGCCAACGTCAGGGAGAGACCCATGCATCCGCTCGTGAAGACCACCGCCATCGCATTGCAATCGATGGTGCTCGCCGCCTTGTTCGCCGGGTCCGCGCTCGCCGCGGACACCGTGGACATCAACACCGCCGACGCGCAGACCATCGACCGCGTCCTGGTGAACATCGGCCCCTCCAAGGCCGAAGCCATCGTCGCCCACCGCGAGGCCAACGGGCCGTACAAGAGCCTGGAGCAGCTCGCGAAGGTGAAGGGTATCGGCCTCAAGACGGTCGAGAAGAACCGCGACCGCATCCAGCTCGGCGGCGGTGCGAAGGCAGGCGCCAAATCGGCGTCGGGGGCTTCCGCGCCCTGACGCACGCGTTCGAAGGTGGCGCCCCGGCGGCCGTGCGGCCGTTGGGCGGGGCGCCATGCAGGCACGGGAGGCAAGGGATTGCCCCCGCGCCGGCCCTTCGGTTCCCCTCGCGTCCGCGGGTTCGGTAGGCTGCGCGCATGTCGAATGCCCGTTCCCGTGTCGTGCCCGCCAACGAATACCGCCGCGAGCGCTGGCGCAACGGCGCAGGGTGGACGCGCGAGATCGCATCGGAACCGGCCGGCGAGTGGGCGTGGCGCCTGTCGATCGCGGAGATCGAACAGGACGCGCCGTTCTCGCGCTTCGAAGGCATCGATCGCGAGATCGTGTTGCTGTCGGGCAACGGCGTGCGCCTGCGCTTCGACGACGGCAACGTGCACGACCTGCAACCGCCGCACGGTCGCCTGCGCTTCGCGGGAGAAGCCGGCGTGCACGGCGAGCTCATCGACGGCGCGACGCAGGACTTCAACCTGATGTGGCGGCGCGACGCGATCGATGCGCAACTCTGGCATCGACCGTTGGTGGGACCCATGGTGATCTTTGCCGACCCGGGCACGACCTGGGCCGTGCATCTGCTCGCGGGGCAGGCGCGCTTCGCGGACGACTCGGGCTTGCCGGGCCTCGCGCAAGGCGACACCGCATTGCTGCACGCAGGCGATGCGCGCCTGCGGCATGTGCTCGACGGTGGCGGGGAAGTGCTGCTCGCGCAGCTGCGGCCGCGCTGAGCGTCAGAACAACGCGGGCACCAGCACGACCAGCATCACCACGACCGACACGCTCAGCACGCTGACCACCACGTCCTTCGCACTGCGGCCGCGCGCCCACATCCAGATGCCCGACAGGCCGAGCAGCAGCATGCCGATGGCGAAGCTGTCGGCGAGGATCGTCCACCCGATGCCGCCGCCGACGCCCTTGTGCAGGCGATTGAACGCGGACAGCGTGTCGTGCTCGGTGTGCTTGACCTCGGCGGTCGCGTTGCCCGGCGTGTATTCCATCGACCATGCGGAGGTCGCGGTGCCGCCTGAGAGCGTCCACTTCGGCGGCGGGCCGGCCTTCGCTTCGCCCTTCGCGCCATCCTTGGCAGCGTCCTTGCCGCCACCCGGGGGACCCTTGCGGATCACTTGTGCATCGAGGCCCTGCGTCGACTGCAGCCACAGCGAGAGCGCTTCGGGCGATGACTGCGCATCGGCGGGAATCTGCAATTCCGTGCGCGCGAGTTCCTTGTTCTCGCCCTGCGGCCATGCGCCGTCGCCGAAGCGATGGTTCATCACCAGGCCGGTGAAGCCGTAGATCACCGCGGCGAGCGCGCCCCAGGCGCCGATCCACAAATGGAACTGGCGGATCCAGCGGTACGTGGTGTTGCTGCGGCGGACGGGCGTTGCGGTGGCGGTGGCGACGTTCATGGCGTTGTCTTTGTTGTCGATGCGTATCAGGTATCGGACCAGCGACGCAGGAGGTTGTGGTACACGCCGGTGAGTTGCACCAGCGACGGATGATCCGGCACGTCCTGCGTGAGGCGGCGGATCGAAACATCGAGTTCGAACATCAGCCGGCGCTGCGCATCCTCGCGCAGCAGGCTCTGGATCCAGAAGAACGACGCGATGCGTTCGCCGCGCGTGACCGGGGTGACCTGGTGCAGGCTCGTGCCGGGGTAGAGGACCAGGTCGCCGGCCTGCAGCTTCACGCGCTGCATGCCGTAGGTGTCTTCGATGACGAGTTCACCGCCGTCGTATTCGTCGGGCGAGGCGAGGAACAGCGTCGCCGACAGATCGGTGCGCATGGCGTCCGCGCCACCGCGGCTGCGGTCGTAGCGGATCGCGTTGTCGACGTGGAAGCCGAAGGACTGCCCGCCGCCGTAGCGATTGAACAGCGGCGGGTAGATCCGTTGCGGCAACGCGGCGGAAAAGAACGTCGCGTTGCGCGACAGCGCATCGAGCACGAGCGCGCCGAGTTCGCGCGCCACCGGATCGTTCTCCGGCAGCTGCGCGTTGTCCTTGGCCTTGCCCGACTGGTACCCGGCGGTGACGCGGCCGTCGCCCCACGCGGCCGTCGCGAGCCGGTCGCGGCAATGCGCGACCTGCTCGGGTGTCAGCACTTGCGGGATCTGCAGCAGCATCGGGACCTCCGGTGGTCCTTCGATCAGAAGGCGTACGTCGCCGTCAGCACGAACGATTGGGCGTCGCCAGGCGTGGCCCACCCGTTGTTGCGTGCGCGGGTGTAGTACTCCTTGTCGAACAGGTTGTTGGCGTTGAGCTGGAACGAGAGCTGGTCGTTCACCGCGAACGACACCATCGCGCGGTGGGTGGTGAAGCCCTTGATCGTGCCCAGGTTCAGGTTGGTCGCGTTGTTGCCGTAATACAGGTAGTCGCTCTGGTACGTCACGCCGTAGCCGAACGTCCAGCGCTCCAGGTCGTACGTGGTCCAGATGCTACCCGAGCGTTCGGGCGTACCGCTGATCGGCAGGCCCTTGAACGGGTCGCCGCTCTGGCTCGCAACGTAATCGGACACGCCCTGCAGCACTTCGCTCTCCAGCCACGTGACGTTGGCGAACACCGCCCAGTCGTGGGTCAGCTGGCCAGCGAGGCCGAGCGACACGCCGTCCACGCGCGCTTCGCCATCGAGCTGCTGCTCGCCGCTCGGGTTCGCGGGGTTGCCGGGATCGGCGACCTTGAAGTTCTGGCGATCGTTGCGGAACAACGCAGCGTTGAGCGCGAGCCCCGGCGCGAGGTCCCACTTCGTGCCGAGTTCGATGTTGACCGCCGTTTCCGGGTCGACGTTGCACGTCTGCGCGGTGCAGGCGCCGTTGACCGACGACTTCGACGGCGTGTTGCTGTCGGAGTACGACAGGTAGATCGTGCCGGCTTCCACGGGCTTGAACAGCACGCTCGCGCGATACGAGAACAGGTTGTCTTCGTTCTTGAACGTCGTCACGCCGGTCGAACCGCCGACGCCGCCCTCGGGATTGATGTCGAAGGTTTCGATCACCGAATCGCCTTCGTTGCGTTCCCAGCGCGCGCCGACGTTGACCATCCACTGCGGCGTGAACGTCAGCGTGTCGAACACGTAGAACGCCTGGTTGGACAGGCTGCCCGTCGTGAAGTTGGTGCGGATGTAATTGCGCGCGCCGGTGTAGACGTGGTCCGGATTGGCGATGTCCATCGGCGGCAGCACGACCGTGGTGCCGTTGGGGGCGAACGTCGTGCCATCGGCGTTGCGTAGCAGGTTGCCGGTGTCGAGGTCGAAGTCCTCCTCGGAGAACGACACGCCGGCGACGAGCGCATGTTCGACGCTGCCCGTGTCGAAGCGCGTGGTCAGGTCGGTCTGGCTGATCGCGATGCTGTTGCGCGTGTCGCGGACGAAGCCGCGCGGACCGCCCGGCTGGCCGGGAAGGAACGTGCCGGGCTGCTGGCCGGCGATGCAATCCGTCAGCGTGGGCGACGCGTTCTCGCCGTTCGGCGGACCGAACAGGCACCACGTGCCCTGCGGCGCGCTCGCCACGCTGTACTGGTCGACCTGCTGGAAGCGCGCGATGCTGCGCAGCATCGTGTTCTCGTTGACGTCGTACTCGACGGTGCCCGTGAGCATGTCGGTGTCGATGTCCTGCGAGTCGACATTCGAATACCCGTAGTAGTTCGAGGTCCGCACGCCCGGCAGCGGACCGCCGTACTCGCTGTAGTACGGCACGCCGTACTGCGGGATGTTGTTGTCGGTCTGGTGGAAGTAGCTCATGGTCACGCGCAGCGGCGTGCCGAGGCCGAAGGCCACCGACGGGGCGATGCCCCAGCGTTCGAAGGATTCGACATCGCGGCCCGGCGCGTCGTTCTGGTGCGCCATCGCGTTGATGCGCACCGCGGTGCCGTTGCCGAAGTCGTGGTTGGTGTCGATCGTCGCGCGGCCGTAGGCGTCGGTGCCCGCGCCGAGCGTCATCGTCGTGAAATCGCCCGTGCCCGCGACCTTGCTCACGAGATTGATGTTGCCGCCGACGGACCCGGCGCCCGAGAACACCGAGTTCGCGCCGTTGATCAACTCGATCGCATTGAGGTTGAACGTGTCGGTGCGCGAGTACTGCGCGCTGTCGCGCACGCCGTCGGTCGTGATGTCGCTGCTGGCGTTGAAGCCGCGCAGCGTGATGCTGTCGCCGTAACCGCCGCCGCCTTCGCCCGCACCGAAGGTGATGCCCGGCAGCGTCTGCAGCGCATCGCGCAGGCCGAGCAGGTTCTGTTCTTCCATCACTTCGCGGTTGATCACGGTGATGGTCTGCGGCGTGTCGCGCAGCTGCTCGGTGTACTTCACCGACGAGGGCTTCTCCTCGTACTTGCCGACGACTTCGACCTTGTCCAGGTCGGTCGTCTTCTTCGGCAGCGCCGGCTCGTCCGCGGCGAAGGCCGCGGGGGAGGCGATGGCGGTGGCAAGCGCGAGCGCGAGCGGCGTCGCACGGAAAGCGGCGTGGGGCATGACGTCCTCAAAGATTGTCTGTACGGCACGGGGGTGCCGCGGCGGGCGCCATCTTATTGAGAACGGTTCGCAAACACAAACGGTTCGTAACTGGGTCGGCCTGCGGCCACCCGAACGGGTGTTCCGATCAGCTGTCGTCGCGGGTCCAGACCGCCCCGTCTTCCACCTTGGTCGGGAACTTGCGCACAGGCACGTAGGCCGGCGGATTGAGGGCGCGGCCGTCGCGCACGTCGAACTTCGAGCCATGCAGCACGCATTCGATCGTCGCTTCCTCGGCGTCGAACGGACCAGCCGAGAGTTCGAAGTCTTCGTGCGTGCAGCGATCCTCGAGCGCGTAGAAGTCGCCGTCGTAATTGAAGACGACGATGGCGGTGTCGCCGTCCCACGCGACCTTCGATTCGCCCGGCAGCAGTTCCGATGTGGCGCACACGCGGACCCAGTCGCTCACAACGCTTTCTCCAGCACTTCGAAACGCAGGTCGTCGCGCAGCGGAATGCCGAAGCGCGCGTCGCCGTAGGGGAAGGGTTTCTTGATGCCGGTGCGCACGTAACCGCGGCGTTCGTAGAACGCGATGAGCTCGTCGCGGATGTCGATCACCGTCATGCGCATCGCGGGCAGTCGCCATTCTTCGCGAACGACGCGTTCGGATTCCGCCAGCAGCGCCTTGCCGACGCCTCCACCCTGCAGCGTCGGCTCGACCGAGAACATGCCGAAGTAGCCGGCGCCGTCGTCCTCGCACACGTGCGCGCAGGCGAGCATCGCGCCGCCGCGTTCGGCGATCACCACGCGACTGTGCTCACGCACGATGTCGTTGGCGAGCACGTCGCGATCGATGCGGTTGCCGTCGAGGAAATCCGCCTCGGTGGTCCAGCCCACGCGACTGGCGTCGCCGCGGTATGCGGAAGTGACCAGCGCGACCAATGCGTCCAGATCGTCGATGCTCGCCGCGCGGAACTGCAGGTCGCTCATTGGGAGATCCACCACCACAGATAACGAAAATACGGCCACGCGATCGCGAGCATCGCAAGCAGGAGGAGCGGGATGAGCAGGCGGGTGATCAGCCGCGTCAGGCGCGTCCAGCGCTCGATGTGCGTTTTGTAGGCCGTCGACTGTTCGCGCTGCGTGGCCAGCGCCTCGCGTTGCATCGCGAGCGCTTCGCGCTGGTTGTCGCGGATCTCGCGCAGGAGCGCGACCTGGTCTTCGCTCACTTCCGGTCCCCTTCGGGCAACGGGATGGCCCGGGCGCCAGTCTAGCCGAGCAGGCGCCGCACCTTGTGCAGGGCAGCGATGAAGGCCTCGATCTCGTCGTGGGTGTTGTAGAAGGCCAGCGACGCGCGACAGGTCGCGGGCACGCCGAAGAACTTCATCAAAGGGTGCGCGCAATGGTGGCCCGAACGCACGGCGACGCCTTCCAGGTCGAGCAGCGTCGCCAGGTCGTGCGCATGCGCGCCTTCGACCAGGAACGAGACGACGGCGGCCTTCTTCGCCGCGGTGCCGATGATGCGCAGGCCGTCGACCGACTGCATCTCTTCGGTCAGGTGCGCAAGCAACTCCGCTTCGCGCGCGGCGATCGCGTCCATGCCGATGCCGTCGAGATAAGCGACCGCCGCGCCGAGGCCGATGTGGCCGGCGATGTTCGGCGTGCCCGCTTCGAAGCGATGGGGCGGATCGTTGAAGATCGTCGCTTCGTCCAGGCGCACTTCCTTGATCATTTCGCCGCCGCCGAGGAACGGCGGCATCGATTCGAGCAATGCGCGTCGCGCCCACAGCGCACCGGTGCCGGTCGGCCCGCACATCTTGTGGCCGGTGAAGGCGTAGAAGTCGCAGCCGATCGCAGCGATGTCGACCGTCATGTGCGGCAGCGCCTGCGAGCCGTCGACGACGGTCGTGATGCCGCGTTTGCGCGCTTCGCGACAGATCGCCGCGACCGGATTGATCGTGCCGAGCACGTTGGACACATGCGCGACGCCGAGCAGCTTCACGTCGGGCGTCATCGCCGCATGCAGCGCGTCGAGGTCGAGCGAGCCGTCGGGATGGAGTTCCGCCACGCGGATCTTCGCGCCCGTGCGCTCGCAGATGAGCTGCCACGGCACGATGTTGGCGTGGTGCTCCATGCGCGTGAGCAGGACGACGTCGCCGGCCTTGAGGTTCGACAGGCCCCACGAATACGCAACCAGGTTGATCGCGAACGTGGTGCCGCTGGTGAGCACGAGTTCGTTCGCCGCGACGTTGACGTGTTGCGCCAGCCGCGTGCGCGTGGCCTCGTAGCTTTCCGTCGCTTCGCTGCCGAGCGCGTGCACCGCGCGGCTGACGTTCGCGTTGTGGCGGCGATAGAACGCATCCACCGTCTCGATCACCGACGCGGGCTTCTGCCCCGTGTTCGCCGAATCGAAGTACACCAGCGGCTTGCCATGCACCTCGCGGCGCAGCAGTGGGAAGTCCGCGCGGACGCGGTCCCAGTCGATGCCGGCGGTCGGTGCGAGCGTGCTCATGCGGTGCGTTCCAGGGAGGCCAGGGCGCGGTCGAGGGCGGATTCGGCGATCGGGCGCAGCGATGCGTCCAGGCCGGGCAACACGTCGCGGCAGAACGCCGCGGTCAGCATGCGGTGCGCCTCGCCTTCCGGCAGGCCGCGCGAGCGCATGTAGAACAACGCGGTCGGATCGAGGCCGCCCACCGCCGCGCCGTGCGCGGCCTGTACTTCGTCGGCGTGGATCTCGAGCACGGGTTGCGCGTCGATCTCGGCTTGATCGCTCAACAGCAGGTTGCGACTGGAGAGCGCCGCGTTGCTGCCGTCGGCGCCGGCGCGGATCAGGATGCCGCCGTGCAACACGGCGCGACTGCGGTCGGTCGCGAGCCCGCGCCACGTGAGATCGCAGCGCGTATCGCCGGCGACGTGGTCGATGTTCAGGCGCGTATCGAGATGACGCCGACCGGTGCCGAGCAGCACGCCATCGGCTTGCACGCCCGCGTTCTTGCCGAGCAGGCGGCAACCGAACTCGTGTCGCGACAACGCGCCGCCGAGTTCGAGGTCGAGCCGCTGGTAACGCGCGTCCTCGGCGACCGACGCGTCGGTGCGCGCGAACGCCGTCGCACCCATGGCGTCGTCCTGCACGCGCAGGTGCGCGAGCGATGCACCGCGCGCGATAGTGACCGTCGCGACGCTGTTGGCGAGATGCTGGTGCATCCCTGCCGCAAGATGGTGTTCGACGACGCGCGCCGACGCACCTTCGCCGACTTCGATCGCGTGCCGCAGGTGCCACGCCTGGTCCTGCGTCGCGGCCGCGCCGATGAAGACGAGGTGCAACGGCGCGTCGACCTTCGCGTTCGCCGCGATGCGCACCACTGCGCCGGTTTGCGCGAGCGCCGCGTTGAGCGCCGCGAACACGCGATCCGGACCAACGATGCCTTCGACGTCGGCGCCGACACCTGCTTCCAGCGTCACGCCCGCGGGCAATGCGTCGCGCGACGACAGCGCCGCATCGAACACGCCGTTCACGAACACCAGTCGCGGCCCTTCGATCGCAGCGAGCATCGCCGCATCGACCGCGCCAATCGTCGCGGGTGCGAACGTCCGTCGCTCCAGCGCACGCAACGACGTGTACTTCCACGATTCGCTGCGCGGCTTCGGCAAGCCGTCGCGCAGCGCCGCATCGAGCGTCGCGCGGCGCGCGGTGTCGCCGTCGAAGCCCTGCGCCAGCGATTCCAGCAACGCGCTCATCAGGCCGCGGCCTCCGGCGTCTTGCGATCGGCGATCCACGAATACCCGTGCTGCTCGAGTTCGAGCGCGAGTTCCGGCCCGCCGGTTTCGACGATGCGACCGTCGGCGAGCACGTGCACGACGTCCGGCTTGATGTAGTCGAGCAGGCGCTGGTAGTGCGTGATCACGAGGAACGCGCGCTCGGGCGAACGCAGCGCGTTGACGCCGTCGGCGACGTGGCGCAGCGCGTCGATGTCGAGGCCCGAGTCGGTTTCGTCGAGGATCGCGAGCTTCGGTTCGAGCACCGCGAGCTGGAAGATCTCGTTGCGCTTCTTCTCGCCGCCGCTGAAACCTTCGTTGACGCCGCGATGCAGCAACTCGTCCTTCAGGTGCAGCACCGCGAGTTTCTCGCGCACGAGCTTGAGGAACTGCATCGAATCCAGTTCGCCCTGTCCGCGCGCCTTGCGCTGCGCGTTGAGCGCCGAGCGCAGGAAATAGGTGTTGTTCACGCCCGGGATCTCGACCGGATACTGGAACGCGAGGAACACGCCTTCGGCGGCGCGTTCTTCGGGCTCCTGCACCAGCAGGTCGCGGCCTTCGAACTGCACCGAGCCCGACACGATCTCGTAGCCCTCGCGCCCTGCGAGCACGTTGCCGAGCGTGGACTTGCCCGCGCCGTTCGGACCCATGATGGCGTGCACCTGGCCCGGGGCGACGTCGAGCGAGAGGCCCTTGAGGATGTCGCGGCCCGCGACGCGGACGTGGAGGTTGTCGATCTTGAGCATGGGATTGGGGATTCGGGATTCGGGATTCGTAACAGCAGCAGGGCGTCAGCCGACTGCGCCTTCCAACGACACTTCGAGCAGCTTCTTGGCTTCCACGGCGAACTCCATCGGCAACTCGCGGAACACGCTCTTGCAGAAGCCGTCGACGATCATCGACACCGCGTCTTCTTCGCTGATGCCGCGACTGCGGCAGTAGAAGAGCTGGTCGTCGCTGATCTTGGAGGTGGTCGCTTCGTGTTCGACGATGGCGGTCGGGTGCTTCACTTCCACGTACGGATACGTGTGCGCGCCGCACTTCTTGCCGATCAGCAGCGAGTCGCACTGCGTGTGGTTGCGCGCGCCCTCCGCGCTGCGTTCCACCTTCACCAGGCCGCGATAGGCGTTCTGCCCGCGACCGGCGCTGATGCCCTTGCTGACGATCTTCGACTTGGTGCGCTTGCCGACATGGATCATCTTCGTGCCGGTGTCGGCCTGCTGGCGATGGTGCGTGAGCGCGACCGAGTGGAACTCGCCGACCGAGTCGTCGCCGAGCAGCACGCAGCTCGGGTACTTCCAGGTGATCGCCGAACCGGTCTCGACCTGCGTCCACGAAATCTTCGAACGCGCGCCGCGGCACTCGCCGCGCTTGGTCACGAAGTTGTAGATGCCGCCGCGGCCTTCCTCGTCGCCCGGGTACCAGTTCTGCACCGTGGAGTACTTGATCTCCGCGTCCTCGAGCGCGACCAGTTCGACGACTGCCGCGTGCAACTGGTTCTCGTCGCGCATCGGCGCCGTGCAACCTTCGAGGTAGGACACGTAGCTCTTGTCTTCGGCGACGATCAGCGTGCGCTCGAACTGTCCGGTGTTGACCGCGTTGATGCGGAAGTACGTGCTCAGCTCCATCGGGCAACGCACGCCCTTCGGGATGAACGCGAACGAGCCATCGGAGAACACCGCCGCGTTGAGCGCGGCGAAATAGTTGTCGCCGGTGGGAACGACGCTGCCGAGGTACTGCTTCACGAGCTCGGGATGCTCGCGGATCGCTTCGGACATCGAGCAGAAGATGATGCCCTTGTCGGCGAGTTCCTTGCGGAACGTCGTGCCGACCGAGACCGAGTCGAACACCGCGTCGACCGCGACGCCGGCGAGCTTCGCGCGCTCATGCAGCGGCACGCCGAGTTTCTCGTAGGTGTCGAGCAATTCCTGCGGCACTTCGTCGAGCGAGGCGTACTTGGCCTTCGGTGCGGAGTAGTAGCTGATCGCCTGGAAATCGATCGGCGCGATGTCGAGCTTCGCCCAGTTGGGCATCGGCATCGTGAGCCAGTGGCGATACGCGGCCAGGCGCCATTCGGTCATCCACTGCGGCTCTTCCTTCTTCGCGGACAGGAAGCGGATGACGTCTTCGGACAGGCCGGGCGGCAGCGAATCGGATTCGATGTCCGTGACGAAGCCGGCCTCGTAGCGGCGGCCGAGTTGTTCGAGGATTTCGGTATTGCTTTCGTGTGTCATGACAACCTCACGCCGTTGCCAGCGTGGCGGGGATCGAACGGCGCGGTTTCGCGGGAGCGGGGGCCAGCATGTCGGCGAGGGACACGCCGCGCAGCGCGTCGGCGACGACATCGTTGATGCGGCGCCAGTTGGCGCGCACGCCGCACGACGACTCGATGCCGCACGAACCCGCGTGCACGCTGCACTCGGTCATGCCGAGCGGGCCTTCCATCGCTTCGACGATTTCGATCAGGGAGATCTCGCGCGCGTCGCGCGCGAGGCGATAGCCGCCGTGCGCGCCGCGGAAGCCGGCGACGAGGCCGGCCTGCGCGAGCGGCTTGAGCAGCTTGGCGACGGTGGTGACTTCGAGCCCGGCGCTTGCGGCGAGCTCGGCGGCGCTGTGCACGCGCTCGGGCGCCGCGGCGAGCGCGGTGAGGACGACCGTGGCGTAATCGGTGAGCTTGGTGACGCGAAGCATGGCCTGCAGCGACCCGGGCGACTTCTAAAACGGACTGAAATTGTACGTTTTAGCGATCGCCGGGGCCACCGCTCGGGAGCAAAAACAGGGGTCAGAGCACCTTTTTCAGGGAAAAAGGTGCTCTGACCCCTGTTTTTGCTTCCCAACCGTTCAGCCACCGGAGACCGGTTCGGCCTGCGCGTCCGCGGCCGCGGGCGGCGGCGGGGGATTGAACTGCACGAACGGCAGCGGCGGCACCTGGCCCGGCTCGAGATACGCCGGGGCCGGTTCGCCCATCGGGCCGAGCGACTTGAGCAGGCGGAACAGCGACAGACGATCGGCGTCGGTCATGTCGCGCACCGCGAAGTCGGGCATCGGCGGGCGCGTGTGCAGCGTGCGCGAGTACTCGAGCCACTTCGCATCTTCCATGTCGACGGCCTTCAGGCGCAGGTTCGCCGGATAGGTCGTGCCCCACGGGCCGTTCCAGCCGGTGCTCGAGCCGACCAGCCACTGATCCTTCGGCACCTTGCCGCCCGATTCCGGATAACCCGGCGTATGGCAATCGTTGCAGCCGGCGATGCGCGCGAGGTATTCGCCGCGTGCGATCAATTCCGCATCGGTCATGCCGAACGTCGCCGACGAGGCGACAGGCGTTGCCGGTGCGGCGTTCGCTTCGGCCGCGGCTTCGGCGGCCGGCTTGCAGGCGGCGAGGGAGCAGACGAGGGCGGCGGTCGGAACGAGCAGGCTTGCGCGCATCGGTCGGGTTTCGCAGGTGGGATCGAATCCCGGAATACGAAGCACGCGGGCGCGAGCGGCCACCGCCGATGGCGGCTTCACCGCATTCCCGCCACAATCGCCCTCTTTCCCCAACCGGATGTCCGCATGGCCCGCAAGATCATCGCCCGTCGTTCGCAGATCCACGGCAACGGCGTGTTCGCGTTGTCCTCCCTCAAGAAGGGCGAGCGCCTCATCGAGTACAAGGGCCAGCGTCGCACCCACGAAGACGTGGACAGCGGGGACACCGGCGATGTCGAAAGTGGTCACACGTTCCTGTTCACGCTCAACGACGAGTACGTGATCGACGCCAACCACGGCGGCAACACCGCGCGCTGGATCAACCACAGCTGCGATCCGAACTGCGAAGCCGTGCTGGAAGAGGACGACGGGAAGGACCGCCGCAAGGACCGCGTGTTCATCGAGGCCAAGCGTTCCATCAAGCCGGGCGAAGAGCTGACCTACGACTACGGCATCACCCTGGATGAGCCGCACACCGCGCGCCTGAAGAAGATCTGGGCCTGCCACTGCGGGTCGAAGAAGTGCACCGGGACGATGCTCAAGCCCAAGCGCTGAGGTTGCCCACAGGGGCACGATGCCCCGGATAGGAAAAAGGTTTGCATGACTGACGGGAGTCGGCACCCGACTCCCCGGTGAATAGGCTGCGCGCATCTTCCTTGCAAAGCCGGGGCCAGTTATCCATGCGCAGCCGCATGTCAATTGCGACGCTGTCCTTCGCCATCCTGCTCGCGCTTTCCGGCCAGGCGCGGGCTGAAATCACCGTCGACGGCAAGATCGACCCCGCCGAATGGCAGGGCGCGCAGCACGTCACCGATTTCCGCATCACCCAACCGCTCACCGGCGCGCCGGCCTCGCAGCCGACGGAAGCCTGGATCCTCGCGACGCCCGAAGGCCTCGCCATCGCGTTCAAGAACGTGCAACCCGCGAACGTCGAACGCACGCGCCAGGTGATCCGCCGCGACGAGCAGGCGCAGGTCGACCGCAACAACCTGATGATCGACTTCGGCGACGGCAACACCGGCTACAACTTCATGGTGACCTCGACCGACGGCATCAACGATGCGGTGATCACCAACGAGAACCGCTTCTCGACCGACTGGGACGGCAACTGGAAGCACGCGGCGAGCGAAGACGCCGAAGCGTGGTACGTCGAGATGCTGATCCCCTGGTACATCGCCCCGATGGCGAAGGGCAGGGACGGCAAGCGCACGTTCCGCATCTACCTCGACCGCGTCATCGGCAGCACCGGCGAACGCAGCGCGTGGCCGCAGGCGAGCTTCGAGCGCCCGCGCTTCCTCTCCGACTTCACGCCGATCGAAGTACCGGTCTACAACCAGTCGCTGGTTGCGATCACGCCGTACGTGTCCGGCCTGTACGACAACGTCAACGGCAACGGCTCGTTCGACACCGGCGCCGACATCCTGTGGAAGCCGAACGGCCAGTTCCAGCTGACCGCAACGATCAACCCGGACTTCGGCCAGGTCGAGAGCGACGACATCGTCGTCAACTTCAGTGCGAACGAAACCTTCTTCAGCGACAAGCGCCCGTTCTTCACCGAGAACCAGGGCCCGTTCGAATTCACCACGCCGTCCGACTTCAGCCAGCTCGTCTACACACGCCGCGTCGGCGGCCCGGCCGACGACAACAGCGGTCCCGGCGACATCACCGCGGCGATCAAGGCCAACGGCAGCTTCGGCAAGACCAAGTACGGCGTGCTGCTCGCCGACGAAGCGGACGACGTGGGCCGCACGTTCACCGCGTTCCGCCTGAGCCACGACTACGAGAAGCAGAGCGTGGGCATGATGCTCACGGAAGTGGATCGTCCGTTCTTCGATCGCACCGCGCGCGTGTTCGGCGTCGACCAGAACTGGCGCCCGAACGAAAAGCTGAGCATCCAGAACCGCCTCATCTTCAGCGACATCGACGAAGGCGCCGACGCGAACGATCCGATCGGCAACAACCTGAGCGACAGCAAGACCGGCGACGGCTTCACCACCATCATCGATTACGAGATGGACCACGGCTGGCGCCAGCAGCTGCTCGGCATGCATTTCAGCGGCGACCTGGAGATCAACGACTTCGGTTTCCTGTCGCGCCCGAACCTCAACTACGGCCACTACCAGGTGATGAAGCGCATCACCGACCTGCCGAAGGATTCGAAGTACTCGTCGAAGGATTGGCGCGCGCGCATCAGCGCGACGTACAACGACTCGGGCCTCAACCTGTCGGAACAGTTCCGGCTCAGCCGCCAGGACCAGTTGAAGAACGGCGGCAGCGCGTACGCGCAGATCAACGTCAACACCTTCGGTTACGACGATCGCGTGCTGCGCGGCAACGGGTTCGTCAAGATCCCGTCGAACTTCAACGCCTTCATCGAGCGCTCGCGTCCGCGCAAGGGCGACTGGGAGTTCTACGGCAACTTCGGCGTCTCCAACTACGGCGTCGGCGACGACAGCGAGAACGGCGATCGCAAGCTGGGCTGGAACACGCAGTTCCAGCCGACGTACTACATCAACGATTCCTTCAGCCTCTACACGATCCTCTACGCCGAACGCACGCCGCAGTGGACGCTGTGGGAGGGCGGCAACTTGCTGGGCACGTTCGACGAGCACGCGCAGCAGCTCGACTTCGGCGTCAACTGGAACATCGGCAACCAGCACGAGATCCGGGTGAAGATGCAGGCGCTCGGCCTCGACGCGACGTTGCGCCAGGCCTGGCGCGTACAGGACGACGGCACGCCGCTCCCCAGCGATGATGCGATCGACGACTTCAGCCTGAGCAACCTCGGTTTCCAGGTGCGCTATCGCTGGGAATACAAGCCGCTGTCCTACCTCTACGTCGTCTACGGCCGCGGCGGCGACTTGTTCAACGAGTTCTCCGAAGGCTCGCGCGATGCGCTGCGCGACAGCTTCGACATCCGCGATTCGGAACAGCTGGTGGTGAAGTTCACCTACCGGTTCGAGCTCTGAGGGAACGAGAGCGTGAGCTCGCCGACGACGATGTCGGTGGCGAGCGCGGGGACGTCGTCGCTCGAGAATGTCGTGTCGCCGAGCGGCAACGCCGCGTCCTCGGGCAACCCCGGGCGCGGCGCGAGGCGGAAGCCACCCTGCGGCGCCATCGCGTTGTTCGGTTCGAGCTTGCCGCCGCGATAGCCGGCGACCGCGCCGCCGTAATCCCAACCGAAGCCGCTGAATTCGATCGGCCCGCCGTTGTGCGCGACGAGTTCGGCGAGCGTGGTGCCCATGCGGATGCCGTCGCCGATCGCCCACGTCGATTCGGGATCGGTGATGCGGACGAGCGCGAGGCCTTCGAGCTTGGTTGCGTCGGCGAAGTAGAGCGTCGCACGTCGCGTCGGATCGTCGGGGAAGAGTACGACGCCGCGTTCGACTTCGCCCTCCGCGCCGGGGACATCCTGTTCGCGCACGTTGGAAGCGCCGAAGCGATCGCGCAACGTGGCGAAGGATTCGCCTCCGCGGAACGCCTCGTAGAGCACGCGAGTGTCGGCGGTGGGTTTGTCGTGCGCGGGCGCGTTGACGTCGGAAGACGCGACGGTTGAAGGCGCCGCGATGCTTGCGTCGTTCGCGACGTCGACACCCTCTGCAGGTGCCTGCGTGCGCGAGCACGCGACGCACATCGCCATCATCGTTGCGATCGCGAGGGCGCGCCTCACTGCGTCAACTCCCGAAGATCCGCCGAGGCGATGCGCCATTCGCGCTGGTCGGGCGTCGCGCCGTCGACCACCGAACGCCGCATCGTGTACTGACCGACGAAGCGCCGCACGCGGCCGTCGCGCGACCTGGATTCCACCGCGACCGGCACTTCGACGAAGCGCGATCCGACCGCGCCTTCGACGCGTGCAGGCACGTCGACGGTGACGAGGACACTCGCCGTGTCCGCGAACCCTGCGGCGAATTGTTCCGGCGTCTGCCCGCTCGCGCGTCCTCCATCGCTCCACAACGCATAAGCGGTCGCGAAATCCTGCGATTGGATCGCGTCGTAGTAACGCTGGATCGCGGTCGCTGCATCGGCGGAGGTCGGCTCGTTGTCCGCGCTCGCGGTGTCGCTCGTGTCGGCATCGGGAGTGCCGTCGCCGTCGGCGTCGTCGAGCACGATGTCGTCGATCGCAATCGCATCGTCGACGCTCGCGTTCGACGCGAGTTGTTGTCCGGGACCCGGCTTGTCGGGCATGCCGGTGACCGAGCCGCGCGCGCCTTCGGGCGTCGGCAGCGGATCCATCGCGGTGCCGTCGGCGCGGCGCGCGACGCGGTCCGCATCGTCGCCGCCGCATCCACCGATCGCGAGCACGCCCGCCAATGCGACTGCGACGGCGAGGCAGGCGAAACAGCGACGAAGCGAAACGACGGGCAGGCGCATCACGGGATCCAGGCACTCACGGGAGTGGAAATCATTGGTCGAGGTGGAGGGTCACGACGCCGTCGCCGATCGTGGTCTCCCCGATGCGTCGCCCGGCCATGCGCCCCCAGACATTATCGTCGAGACGGTACACCGGTTCCTCCCGCGCGTAATCGGCGAGCCAGGTGTTGACCGCGGCGCGCGCCGTGGTGTTCATCGCACCGCCCATCGCGGGCACGTCGACGCCCACGAGTTCCGGGTCGGCCAGGTGTAGCCCGCGCGTTTGCGGATCGAAGCGCAGGCCGCTCTGCAGCGCGAAATGGCCCGCGGGCGAAGCGCTGTCCATGCCCATGCCGCCGATGCCGAGGTCGAAATCCAGCTGGAGGCGTCCGCTGCCTTCGGGAATGCTCAGGCGCGGATGCATGACGCGCAGCGTCACCAGTCCGCCGAGCTTCTCGTAATCGCGCGGGAACCGCCGGTCCAGGTACGACTGCAGTTGCGGCGTGGTGAACGTCACTTCGTTGCCGACCAGCGCCTGCAACGTGGTGCAGGCGGCGAGCAGCGAGGCGAACGCGATCAGGCAGGCGAGGGCGATGCGGCGCATGCGGTGTCCCGGAAGTTGGATCGCAGGCGAGCGTGCGCCAGCGTATGTGAACCGGCGATCAGCCGGGAGGCGTTTGCGAACGCAGCCGTTCGATCGCCTCGACGAAAGGTCCCGTGCCCGGCCACGGCGTGATGCGCCCGAGCTTGTGCGCGCCGCGGAACACCAGGAAGGTCGGGATGCCGTGCAACCCGAAGCGCGTGCCCATGCGCGGATCTGCGTAAACGTTGTCGTGCAGCCAATCGACGTCGGGCCATGCGAATGCGTCGGGCGTCGCCATCATCTGGCGCTTGGCGATGTCGCAGTTCGGACAGTCGCGGCCCCACAGGAACAGGATGCGCAATCGACCGTCGTCGGCCAGCACGTGGTCGAGATCGCCCGCATGCACGCGGTGCATCGGGAAGTGGTGGAAGAACTCCGGAACGGAAGTGTCGTCCATGCGCGCAAGGTAACAGCGAAAACAGGGGTCAGAGCCCTATTTCGAAAATAGGGCTCTGACCCCTGTTTTCGCTGTTTTCGCGGCGCATAAAAAAACGCCCGGTTTCCCGGGCGTTTTCCTTCGAAGCTGGCGGGCGCCTCAGGCGGCCGCGTCCTTGAGCTTCTTCAGCGGACGCACCTTCACCTTGACGGTGGCCGGCTTGGCGGCGAACCACTGCTCTTCCTTGGTGAACGGGTTGATGCCCTTGCGCTTGGGCTTGGCCGGAACGTTGACGACGGTGATCTTCAGCAGGCCCGGCAGGGTGAACGCACCCGCGCCCTTCTTGTTGACCGAGCCGTGCACGGCGCCTTCCAGCGCGGACATCACGGCGCGCACGTCGCGCGGCGCAACGCCGGACTGCTCGGAGATGTGCGCAACCAGGCCCGACTTGCCCAGCGCTTCCTTGATCGGCTTCGGCGCGGCCGACTTGGCTGCGGACTTCGGAGCGGCCTTCTTCGATGCGGCTTTCTTCTTCGCCATATGTGTCCTGATGACTCGTGTAGTGAGTTGATGGAATGCCTGGTTGTCCCCCTCGGCAGGCGGAATGTAGGGCATGCCCGCGTCGTCGCCAAGCCCCGGAGGCCGGTTTTTTAGGGTTTTTTTCGATCCCCGGACGAGCGGACCGACGTTGGCCGCTCAATCCTCTTCGATTCTTGGCTTCCAGGCTTCCACCAGGCGCGTCTGCACCTGCGGCGGCACGGGCTCGTAATGGCTGAAATCCAGCGCGTATCGCCCGCGCCCCGCGGTCACCGATTTGAGCTCCGCTGCGTAGCCTTCCAGCTCCGAGAGCGGGACCTGCGCGCGGACCACGATCTCGCCGCCACGCAGCGAATCGGTGCCGCTGATGCGCGCGCGCTTGGCCGACAGGCCGCCGCTGATGTCGCCCATGTGCTGTTCGGGCGCGGCGACTTCCAGGTCGACGATCGGTTCGAGCACCTGCGGGCGCGCCTTCGCGATCGCATCGAGGAAGGCCTTCTTGCCCGCGGCGACGAACGCGACTTCCTTGCTGTCGACGCTGTGGTGCTTGCCGTCGTACACGATCACGCGCACGTCCTGCAGCGGGTAACCGGCGACCGCACCGGCGCCGAGCACCTGGCGCACGCCTTTCTCCACCGCCGGCATGAATTGCCCGGGGATGGTGCCGCCCTTCACTTCGTCGACGAATTCGAAACCCGAACCGCGCGGCATGGGTTCGATGCGCAGGAACACTTCGCCGAACTGGCCCGCGCCGCCGGTCTGCTTCTTGTGGCGATGGTGGCCTTCGGCCTTCGAGCTGACCGTCTCGCGATAGGCGATGCGTGGCGGGCGCGTTTTGACTTCGACGCCGTGCTTGTCCTTGAGGCGCTGCAACATCACGCGCAGGTGCAGGTCGGACAAACCGCGCACGACGGTTTCGTTGAGCTCGGGATGATGCTCGACCGCGAACGCCGGATCTTCTTCCGCGAGCTTGTGCAGCGCGGTCGAGAGTTTCTGTTCCTGGCCCTTGTGCGCCGACTCCACCGCGAGGCCGAACATCGGTCGCGGGAATTCCGCAGGCGCGAGGTGGATCTGGTCCTCGTCGTGCGAATCGTGCAGCACCGCATCGAAGTGCAGGTCGTCGATCTTCGCCACCGCCGCGATGTCGCCCGGCACCGCCTGCGCGATCTCGACGTGGTCCTTGCCCTTGAGCTTGAACAGGTGCGCGACCTTGAACGGCTTCTTGCCGTCGTCGATGAACAACTGCGAATCCTTCTTCACCGTGCCCTGGTAGACACGGAAGATCCCGAGCTTGCCGACGAAGGGATCGTTGATGATCTTGAACACGTCGGCGATGACGTGCGCCGATGGATCGGGCTGCGCGGCGATCGCTTCCGCGTCGTCGCCGCTGCCCTTCACGAAACTCGGCGGATTGCCTTCGCCGGGATGCGGAAACAGGCGCCCCGCGATCTTCAGCAGATCGTCGACGCCGGTGCCGCTGCGCGTGCTGACGAAGCACACGGGCACGAGGTGTCCTTCGCGCAGGCATTGTTCGAAGGCGTTGTGCAACTCCTCGCCGGACAGGCCTTCCTCGCCGAGGTCGAGGTAACGATCCATCACGGTCTCGTTCACTTCGACGACCTGGTCGATGATCTTCTGGTGCCAGTCGGCGACTGCACCGAGATCCGAATCGCCGGCCGCGACCTTGCCCGAATAACCGAAGCAATCCACGACGCGCTGGCCGTTGTCGGCCGGCAGGTTGAGCGGGAGGACTTCCGGGCCGAAGGCTTCGCGCAGCGATTCGAGCAGTCGCGCGTTGTCGGCGTCGGCGTGGTCGATCTTGTTGACGACGATCGCGCGGCAGAGGTTGCGCGCCTTCGCGTACTCCATCATGCGGCGCGTGCCGTATTCGATGCCGCTGCCGGCGTCGACGACGATCGCGACGGTTTCCACCGCGGCGAGCGACGACAGCGTGGGGCCGCGGAAATCCGGATACCCGGGCGTGTCGACGAGGTTGACGTGGACGGGCGCGCCGTCGGTGGTGGTGTCGAGGCTTGCGATCGCGGCGTCGATGGAGTGGCCGCGTTCCTTTTCGATCGGGTCGAAATCGGAGACCGTCGAGCCGCGCTCGATGCTGCCTGCCGTCTGGATCGCGCCGCCGGCATGCAGCAGGGCTTCGAAGAGCATTGTTTTGCCGGCGCCTGGGTGGCCTGCAAGAGCCACGTTGCGGATGTTTTCTGTCGAGTAGGACATGAGGCCGTCTCTCCCGTGAAGGGTGGAAGGAGGCCGTCATGGCTGTCCGCGGCGATGCGAGACGAACCGGAAGCGTAGCCGACCAAGCTGTTCGCTCGGGGCGGGCCGTCATGGCGGGAACCGGCGTCGCCGCCGGAAGGCAAATCTCCCGCAGCAGCGGTGACGGGTCAAGCATGGGCGTACAAGCGGCGCCCACGGGGGCGGGAGTAGGCTGTCGATCCTCCACACGACCCCGACAGGGAGAGCAACGCCATGGCTTCGATCACCCGCCACGCCAGCGCGCATTGGGAAGGCGACCTCAAGACCGGCCAGGGCCGGCTCGACACGCCGCAGAGCGGCCTGCTCGCCGGGACCCGGTATGGCTTCAACACGCGCTTCGGCGGCGAGAAGGGCACGAACCCGGAAGAGCTGATCGCCGCCGCGCACGCCGGCTGCTTCACGATGGCCCTGTCGGCCAAGCTGACCGAAGCCGGGCACCCGCCGCAGTCGATCGACACCAAGGCCGACGTCGAACTCGGCATGGAAGGCGGCCCGACCATCTGCGAGATCCGCCTGGTCACGAAGGCGCGCGTCGAAGGCATCGACGCGAAGACGTTCCGCGCGCTCGCCGACGACGCGAAGCAGAACTGCCCGGTGTCCAAGGCGCTCAGCGCCGTGCCGATCTCGCTCGACGCCGAGTTGCTCGCGTGACCTGCCGCACTGCACAACGCTGACGCGTTGCACAACGCGCGCCGTCGCATCGCTGTCGGCGCGCTAAACGCTTCAGGTGCAAGCGGGGTGCAAGCGTTTCCACCCCGATTCGATTCAGGGTGCATTGCCCGCATCGGGCCGACGATCCCCTCGCGCCATTCCGGCGCAGGGAGTCGAAGCCATGAAGCGCCTGTCCGCCACCATGCTTGCATTGGGCCTGGTCGCCGCCGCCGGTACGGCGTCGGCGCAGACCTACGGTGGTTATTCCAACGGGGGTTACAACAACAACGGTGGTTACACCGACACCAACGCGATCTACGGCTACGCGCGCGTCCTGCGCGTCGATCCGGTGATCGACTCCCGTTACCGCAACAACGGTTACAACAACACGTACGCCAGCAACGGCCAGCGTTGCTACGAATCCACCGGTCGCTACGCGACCAACGGCTATTCGAATGGCGCGTACCCCAACGATCCGTATTACCCGCAGCAGGGCAACTACGGCACCAACACGGGCCGCAATGTCGCGACCATCGTCGGCGGCATCGCCGGCGCGGTGCTCGGCAGCAAGGTCGGCGGCGGCACCGGCACGTATGCCGCGACCGCGATCGGTTCGATGGTGGGCGGCCTCGCCGGTCGCCAGATCTACGAGAGTTCGCAGCGCCGCCGCGTCGAGAACAACACGGTCACCGTGTGCGACGACAGCTACGGCAACAACAACGGTTACGCGAACAACGGCTACGACAACTACAACACGTCGAACGACGACCGCGTCGTCGGCTACGACGTGACCTACGAATACGGCGGGCGCCAGTTCCACACCCGCACCAACTATCACCCGGGCGACCGTATCCGGGTGCGCGTGGACGTGCGTCCGGAGTAATCGATGCACGCTTGAAGGGAAGGGGTCGCGGATTGCGGCCCCTTTTTTTTGCCTGTTGCGAAGGGCCGCATGCGATTGCGGCCCTTTCGTTACGGACGATGCGCGTTTCGACTGGAGACCGCGACGCGCGGTGCGGCTTGATGACATCGACACCACACGTGCGCGAATGCGCCAGGGAGTTCCGATGTCACGCATGCTTCGCAAGTCGTTCCTCGCGCTCGCATTGAGCCTCGCGGCTGCGTCGCCGGCGCACGCCAATTGGTTCTGGTGGGCGCCCGTCGCCACGCCCGACCTGATCGTCTTCGGCGACAGCCTCAGCGACGGCGGCGCCGGTGTTGCGCTGGCGGACGCGCTCTGCCGCGAGCCGGCAATCGGAGCGCTGGCCTGCGGCAAGCGCCGCGATTCGGTCAGGCTCGGCGCGCCGTATTACGAAGGGCGCAGTTTTTCGGACGGCCCGGTCGCCGTCGACGTGCTGGCGCGTTTGTACGGGAAGACCCTGACGCCCGGCTACCGCAATCCCCTCATGCCGAGTGTCAGCCGCGTCGGCCAGAACTATGCGATCGCCGGCGCGCACGCGCACGGCAGCGGCTTCGGGGACATGGTCTCCCTCAACGGGCAGATCGGCGCCTACGCGCACCATTACAAGATCGCCAATCCCAACACGATCCACGTCATCCTGATCGGCGGCAACGATCTCATCGCCGCGATCCCGCACAACGACAAGGCCGCCGTGACGCGCGCGGTCGATGCCATCCAGTCCGGCGTCGAAAAGCTCGCAGCGATGGGCGCCAAACGCATCCTCGTCTACAAGCTGCTGCCGATGCACGATGTGCCGCGCTTCGCCGCGCAGCCCGCGCTGAAGGCGAACGCCGCGGCGCTGACGGCGCAGTTCAACGCGGGCATCGATGCACTGCGTACGCCCCCGGGTGGCGTGACCCTGATGCGCTTCGACATGTCGCCGATGTGGAGCGTGGTGAAGCAGCAGACCTGGTGGCTGCGCAAGGACTACAAGAACGCGTGCGCGACGGGCACGGGCGACGTGCTTGCGCACGTGAAGGCGAGTCCGGACGCCAACGTCGTGATTTCCGCGCCCTGGTTGCCCACGTGCGCGCCCGGCAACCGCGACCACCGCGCGTTCTTCGACGACTTGCACCCGAGCGGTTACCTGCACCAGATGCTCGGGCAGGCGAGCTACGACTTCGTGTACGAATCGCTCAACGGCGGCCAGTGCGCGGTGCATTCGTGGGGCAACGACACCTGGCCCGCACGCGGACAACCGGCGGTGCGGCGTGGGCTGCTCGGCAGCGTCCATCGCTACGACAATCCGTACAACCGGCAGCGCGAATACTTCCGCCTCGTCAACACCGGCGGCGACGGTGCGTACTGGTATTACCCGATCGAGAAGCGCGACAACCATTACTGGGAATACATCGGCACGACGCCGCCGAAGCACTGCGGCACCGCGTTCCGCGCGGCGATGAACCTGTGGGATGCGCGCCTGCCTTCCGGCGGCGTCGCGACCGGCGACTTCACGCGCGCCAAGCGCGGCGATCGCTTCGTGTACGTCAACCCGTACATCAACCAGGTCGAGTACTTCACCTTCCTCGACCCCAACAACAACGGCGCGTTCTGGTACTTCCCGATCGACGGCGTCAGCAACAATCGTTGGTGGGCGCGCACGAAGTTCGACTGACGCGATTCGCGTCGCGGCCCTGGCGGCGAAGCGCCGTCAGGGCCAGTCGATCTTCCCGTCGACGACCGTGCACACGCGGCCGCCGGACCACACTTCGCCGTCGGTATCGACATCGAGTTCGATGATCGCGTCGTGGCCGACTTCGCGGCCCTGGCTGATGCGGTAGAAGCCGCCGGTGCCGGGCAACGCATCCTGCGAGGCGAGCCATGCGGCGAGCGTCGCGTTCGCCGCACCCGATGCCGCATCCTCGAATTGCGCGGGCGCGCCGACCCACGCGCGCACCGCGAGGTAGTAGACCGGATCTTCGCTGCGCGCATAGACGCACACGCCCATCGTGTCGGTCGCCTGCGCGAGCTTGCCGATCGCCTGCCAGTCGGGTTCGGCCGCGCGCAGTTGGCCTTCGCTGGCGAGTTCGACCAGCCACCAGCGGCGGCCGCCTTCCACCAGCGCCGGCGGCAACGCGCCGAGCGGGAGGCCGGCGAGCGAGGGCACCAGGCGCGGGTCTTCCGGCGAGGCGATCTCGACCACGCGCGAGCGCGGCGTGCGCACCGCGATCGTGCGTTCGCGTCCGCTTCCCGATACGCGCAGGGGGAGCTGGCCGGCGATGCCGTCCTGCACAAGCAAGCCGTCGACCGGCTCGGCCAGGCCCGCCGCCAAAGCGACGTGCGCCGAGCCGACGCTCGGATGACCGGCGAAGGGGACTTCGCGCCGCGGCGAGAAGATGCGCAGGCGATAGCTGGTTCGGGGGGTGTTCGGGGGGAGCAGGAAGGTCGTCTCGGGGAGCCTCGTCCAACGCGCGATGGCCTGCATCGCCGCGTCGTCCAGGCCTTCGGCGTCGAGCACGACCGCCAGCGGATTGCCGGCCCCGGGCCGGTCCGCGAAGACATCCACCTGCATGTAACGGCGCAAGGCCATGGGCAATACCCTAGAATCACGCGCTCATTTGGAGAACACGCGCGCGAGCCGCGCATTCTACGGCGCAATCGGGGAACAAGGTGTCGCAACCTGTGCGGTGGGTGGTTTTGAAGTTCGGCGGCACCTCGGTGTCGCGGCGCAATCGCTGGGACACGATCGGTCGCCTCGCCGCCGAACGCGCGCGCGACGAAGGCGTCCGCGTGCTCGTGGTCGTCTCGGCGCTGTCGGGTGTGACCAACGAGTTGCAGGCGATCGCGTATTCCGCGGCCGGCGAAGATTTCGAACCGCACATCGATGCGCTGATCGATCGCCACCGCGCGTTCTGCAAGGAACTCGACCTCGACGCCGACGCCGTGCTCGCCGAGCGCTTCGCCGCGTTGCGCGCCCTGGAAACCGATCCGCGCGCCGCGACGCGCGACCTCGCGTGGCAAGCCGAAGTCCTCGCGCAAGGCGAACTCCTGTCGTCGACGCTGGGCTGCGCCTACCTGCGCACGCAGGGCCGCGACATGGGCTGGTGCGACGCGCGCGACTGGCTCGACGCGGTGTCGCTGCCGAACGCGAGCGCGTGGGCGCAGCGGCTCTCCGTCAATTGCCGTTGCGAACCCGACGCGGCGTTGCAGGAACGCTTCGACGCGCAACCGACGCAACTGCTGGTGACGCAGGGCTTCATCGCGCGTCACGCCGACGGCGGCACCGCGATCCTCGGTCGCGGCGGCTCCGATACGTCGGCCGCGTATTTCGGCGCGTTGCTCGGCGCGCGCCGCGTGGAAATCTGGACCGACGTGCCCGGCATGTTCAGCGCGAATCCGCGCGACGTGCCCGACGCGCGCCTGCTCACGCGCCTGGACTATGCCGAAGCGCAGGAAATCGCGACCACCGGTGCGAAGGTGCTGCATCCGCGTTCGATCGCGCCGTGCCGCGACGGCGGCGTGCCGATCACGATCCTCGACACCGAACGCCCCGATCTTCCGGGTACGCGCATCGACGCGAGCGCCGCGACGGTCCCCGGCGTCAAGGCGATCAGCCGACGCAACGGCATCGTGCTGGTGTCGATGGAAAGCATCGGCATGTGGCAGCAGGTCGGCTTCCTCGCCGATGTGTTCGAACGCTTCAAGCGCAACGGCCTGTCGGTCGACCTGATCGGTTCGTCGGAAACCAACGTCACCGTGTCGCTCGATCCGAGCGAGAACCTGGTGACGACGAACGTGCTCGAAACGCTGTCGGCCGATCTGGCCGAGGTGTGCCGCGTGAAGGTCATCGCGCCGTGCGCGGCGATCACGCTGGTCGGCCGCGGCATGCGTTCGCTGCTGCACAAGCTGTCGGACGTGTGGGCGACGTTCGGCAAGGAACGCGTGCACCTGATTTCGCAGTCGTCGAACGACCTCAACCTCACCTTCGTCGTCGACGAAGCCGATGCCGACGGCATGATCGCGCAGCTGCACGCCGAACTGATCCGCGGCGGCGCGATGCCGGTGCAGGACACCAGCGTGTTCGGCCCGAGCTGGCGCGAGATCGCGCACGGCAAGCCGGCGCCGCGCGTGTCGTGGTGGGCGGGCAAGCGCGACGCGTTGCTCGCGATCGCAGCCGAAGGTACGCCGCGTTACCTCTACGATCTGTCGATCGTGCGCGACCGCGCGCGCGATCTCGCTTCGGTCGACGCGATCGACCGCCGCTACTACGCGATCAAGGCCAACCCGCATCCGTCGATCCTGCGCACGGTGGTGGAGGAGGGCTTCGGCCTGGAGTGCGTGTCGATCGGCGAACTCGAACACGTGTTCAAGCACGTGCCGTCGCTGTCGCCCGAGCGCGTGCTGTTCACGCCGAGCTTCGCCCCGCGTCGCGAATACGAAGCGGCGTTCGCGAAGGGCGTGACGGTGACGCTCGACAACGTCGAAGCGCTGCATCGCTGGCCCGGCGTGTTCCGCGGCCGCGCGATCTGGCTGCGCCTGGACGTCGGTTACGGCGGCGGCCACCACGCGAAGGTCAACACCGGCGGCGTCGCGGCGAAGTTCGGCCTGTCGCTGCAGCGCTTCGACGAATTCGTCGAGCACGCGCGCAAGCTCGACGTGCGCATTATCGGCCTGCACGCACACATGGGCAGCGGCATCGACGATCCGCAGCACTGGCGCCTGGTGTACGCCGAACTCGCGGCGCTGGCCGACAGCATCGGCACGATCGAAACCATCGACATCGGCGGCGGCTTGCCCGTCGCGTACACGCCGGACGCGGAAACCTTCGATCTCGCCGCGTGGCGTACGGGACTCGAGGAAATCCGCGCCGCGTATCCGCGCTTCAAGCTCGCGGTCGAACCGGGCCGCTTCATGGTCGCCGAGAGCGGCGTGCTGTTGCTGCAGGTCACGCAGGTCGTCGAGAAGGACGGCGTGAACCGCGTCGGTTGCGATGCGGGCATGAACGCGCTGGCGCGCCCGGCGATGTACGAGGCCTACCACGGCATCCACAACCTGTCGCGGCTTTCGGATGCGGAGGCGATGGAGTTCGACGTCGTCGGCCCCATCTGCGAAAGCGGCGACGTGCTCGGCCACGGCCGCCTGTTGCCGGCGTCGACCGCGGAAGGCGACGTGATCCTCGTCGCCGACGCGGGCGCGTACGGCATGGCGATGGCGAGCACCTACAACCTGCGGGCCCTGCCGGCAGAGGAAACGATCGAATGACCGGCTGGACTTTCTCGCGCGACGCGATCCGCGCATTCCGCTTCGTGCGCAACGACTTCGATGCGAACACCGGCGTCGCGCGCCTGGTGTACGCGTTCGACGACGGCCCCGAGCTCGTCGAAACCATCACGCTGCCCGGTGCGCCGTTCCGCCTCGAAGGCGCGCGCGCCGACGCGGCGCGACGCGCGCTGCGCCTGCTGCACCTGCTCGCGGGCGTGAGCTATTACAAGGCGGCGGTGCCCGCGGACATCCGCATCGAAGGCGAACCGATCGACCAGGCGACGGCGTCGATGCTGGAGTCGTTCTATCTGAACGGCCTCGGCGAGTTCGCGTATCGCAACGGGCTGCACCTGCACGAACGCATCCGCTTCCCGCACGATGCACGGCCGTCTGCCGCGGCGCCTGCGCTGGGCTTGCCCGAGCACGCGCTCGTCGCCATCGGCGGCGGCAAGGATTCGCTCGTGTCGATCGAAGCGCTGCGCAACGCGGGCGTCGAACAGACCGTCACGTGGATCGGCGGCTCGCAGCTGATCAGGGCCTGCGCCGAACGCACCGGCCTGCCGACGCTCAACATCGGTCGCGCGCTCGCGCCGGAGTTGTTCGAATTCAATCGCCAGGGCGCGTTGAACGGCCACATCCCGGTCACCGGCGTGAATTCGGCGATCATGCTGTTCGCCGCGATCGTGCTCGGCGCGAACCAGGTGGTGTTCTCCAACGAGCGTTCGGCGAGCTACGGTTCGCTGATCCCCGGCACGGGCGAAGTGAACCATCAGTGGTCGAAGGGCTGGGCGTGGGAACAGGCGCTCGCCGACTTCGTGCACTCGCACGTCGCTTCCGGCCTGCATTACTACTCGTTGCTGCGTCCGATGAGCGAGCTCGCGGTCGCGCGCCAGTTCGCGAAGACCGATCGTTACGACGCGCACTTCTCCAGCTGCAATCGCAACTTCCACCTGCTCGGCGAACGTCCCGCGAATCGCTGGTGCGGCGTGTGCCCGAAGTGCCACTTCGTGTTCCTCGCGCTCGCGCCGTTCATGCCGAAGCCGCGCCTGGTCGGCATCTTCGGCCGCAACCTGCTCGACGATCCGCAGCAGACGGCCGGCTACGACGCGCTGCTCGAATACCAGGACCACAAACCGTTCGAATGCGTCGGCGAAGGCCGCGAGTCGCGCGCCGCGATGGCGGCGCTCGCCGCACGTCCCGAGTGGCGCGAGGATGCGCTGGTGGAACGCTTCGCGCGCGAGATCCGGCCGCAGCTCGACGTGCACGAACTCGACATCGCATCGCTGATGGTGCTCGACGACGAGCACCGCATCCCGGCGTCGCTGTGGGACAGGCTGCGTGCGAATTTTGCGTCTTGACGGCAAGCGGGTGGCCCTCTGGGGCTGGGGCCGCGAAGGTCGCGCGGCGTATCGCGCATTGCGCGCGCGGTTGCCGGCGTTGCCGCTGACGTTGTTCTGCAACGCGCAGGAGGCGGAAGAAGCGGCATCGCTCGGTGATGCTTTGCTCGCGACTGCGACGCAGATCGATGCGGATGCGTTGTCGGCGTTCGATGTCGTGGTGAAGTCGCCCGGCATCAGCCCGTATCGCGCCGAGGCCATCGCTGCCGCATCGCGCGGCACGCGTTTCGTCGGCGGCACCGCGTTGTGGTTCGGCGAACACGCGGCCCACGGCCACGGCCGCACGCTCTGCGTCACCGGCACCAAGGGCAAGAGCACGACGACCGCATTGCTCGCGCACCTGTTGCGCGCCGGCGGCCATCGCACGGCGCTCGCCGGCAACATCGGCATGCCGATGCTCGAACTGCTGGACGCCGATGCGTCCGCCACGCAGGCGCCCGCGTACTGGGCAGTCGAACTGTCGAGCTACCAGACCGGAGATGTCGCCGACAGCGGTGCGCGCCCCGACATCGCCGTCGCGCTCAACGTGTTCCCCGAACACCTGGACTGGCACGGCGGCGAAGCGCGTTACGTCGCCGACAAGCTGCGCCTGTTGCACGATGCGAAGCCGCGCGTCGCCGTACTCAACGCTGCCGATCCGACGCTCGCCGCGTTGCGCCTCGACGACGAGACGCACGTGCGCTGGTTCAACCGCGACGACGGCTGGCACCTGCGCGATGATGATTTGTATCGCGGCGAGACGTTCGTGCTCGACACCTCGTCGCTGCCGCTGCCCGGGCGGCATAACCGCGGCAACCTGTGCGCGGTGCTCACCGCGATCGAAGCGCTCGGCCTCGACGCCGCCGTGCTCGCGCCGCACGCCGCGACGTTCCGTCCGCTGCCGCACCGGTTGCAGACGCTCGGCACGCGCGATGGCGTCGCGTACGTCAACGATTCGATCAGCACCACGCCGCACGCGAGCCTCGCCGCGCTCGCGTGTTTCGCCGACCGCCGCGTCGCGTTGATCGCGGGCGGACACGATCGCGGCATCGACTGGTCCGACTTTGCCGAGGCGATGCGCACGCGCGCGCCCGCGGCCATCGTCACCGTCGGCCAGAACGGGCCGAAGATCCACGCGTTGCTCGCGCCGATCGCGGAACGCACGGGATTCGCGCTGCACGCGGCCGACGACCTCGAACACGCCATGCGCCTCGCGCGCGAAGCGCTCGCGGGCGAGGGCGTCGTGCTGTTGTCGCCGGGCGCGCCGAGCTTCGGCGTCTACAAGGATTACGTTGCGCGGGGACGCCACTTCGCCACCCTCGCGGGATTCGACCCCGAGGCGATCAGCGCGATTCCGGGGTTGGGGATCGCCTGATCAAAACAGGGGTCAAGCAAAACAGGGGTCAGAGCACCATTTCGAACTAAATGGTGCTCTGACCCCTGTTTTGCTCCTGACCCCCGTTTCACGCAAGCCGCACGGCTCCGGCGTAGGCTCGCGGCGCAAACGGGTTCGCTCGTCACCGTCCACCGACACAGGGAGATCGTCATGCGTCGTTCGATGTTCGGTTTGTTGCTGTTCGCGCTGGGGCTGTCGGCCGCGCACGCGGAGATGCAGGTCAGGCCGGTGGAATGGAAGGTCGGCGACGACGCCTTCAGCGGTTATCTCGTTTACGACGACACGAACGCCATCAAGCGCCCGGGCGTGGTGATGGTGCCGGACTGGAAGGGCATCAGCGATTCGGCCATCACGAAGGCGAAGCACATCGCCGGCGACGATTACGTCGTGTTGCTCGCCGATGTGTACGGCAAGGACGTGCGGCCGAAGAACGACGAAGAGTCGATGGCGATCGTCAAGAAGCTGTACGGCGATCGCACGGTGTTGCGCGCGCGCGTCAACAAGGCGGTCGACGTATTGCGCGCGGCGAAGGACGTGCCCCTCGATGCGAAGCACATCGGCGCGATCGGCTACTGCTTCGGCGGCGCGACGGTGCTGGAACTCGCGCGCAGCGGCGCGGACGTCGATGCGGTCGCGACCTTCCACGGCGGATTGGACACGACGATGCCGGCCAAGCCCGGCACGGTGAAGGCGAGCGTCCTCGTGCTCAACGGCGCCGACGACCAGGGCACGAAAGAAGACATCCCCGCGTTCGAGAACGAGATGAACGCGGCGAAGGTGGACTGGCAGTTCGTGAACTTCAGCGGCGCGGTGCATTGCTTCGCGCTGCCCGATGCGAACAAGCCGCCGGGTTGCATGTACAACGAACTGGCGATGCGCCGGTCCGAGCGGATGATGCGGACGTTCTTCGCCGAGAAGTTCGCGAACTGACCGGAGCAAAAAAGGGGAGCAAAAAAGGGGTCAGAGCACTTTTTTCCTTGAAAAAAGTGCTCTGACCCCTTTTTTTCAGCGGTCGCGCGTGACGGAGTAGCGCGCCAGGCCGGTCAACGCATCCAGCGCTTCGTTCGACGCCAGTCCGTCGAGCGCCGCTTCCGCGGCATCCGCGAATTCCATCGCGCGCTGTCGCGAATACTCCAGCCCGCCTGTCGCGTGGATCGCCGCGACCACCGCGGGCATCGCGTCGACGTCGCCGTGTTCGATTGCGTTGCGCAGCGTGGCCTGCGTCGCCGCATCGCTGTGCGCGATCGCGTGGATCAGCGGAAGCGTAGCCTTGCCTTCGGCGAGGTCGTCGCCGAGGTTCTTGCCCAGCGCATCGGCGTCGGCCGCGTAGTCGAGGACGTCGTCCGCGATCTGGAACGCATAGCCGAGTTGCAGGCCGTATTCGTGCATCGCATCGCAGGTCTTCGCATCGGCGCCCGCGAGTAGCGCGCCCAGGCGCGTGGCTGCGGCGAACAGCACCGCGGTCTTGCGTTCGATCACGCGCAGATAGGCCGTTTCGTCGGTGTCCGGGTTGCGCACGTGCAGCAACTGCAGCACCTCGCCTTCGGCGATCTGGTTGGTCGTGTCGGCGAGGATGCGCATGACTTCCATGCGATCGAGTTCGACCATCAATTGGAAGCTGCGCGAATACAGGAAGTCGCCGACGAGCACGCTGGCCGCGTTGCCCCACACGGCGTTGGCCGTGCGACGGCCGCGGCGCAGGTCGGATTCGTCGACGACGTCGTCGTGCAGCAGGGTCGCCGTGTGGATGAACTCGACGACCGCGGCGAGCTGGTGCGCATCCGGGCCGCGATGACCGAGCGCGCGCGCGGCCAGCAACAGCAGCATCGGTCGCAGGCGCTTGCCGCCGGCGCCGATGATGTATTCGCTCACCTGGTTGATGAGCACCACGTCCGACGAGAGCCGCCGCCGGATCAACGCATCGACGGCCGCCATGTCCTCCTGCGCCAGGGCCTGGATCGTGGGCAGGTCGGGGAGGGCGCGTTCGGGGGCGGCGTTCACGTCGGGCGGGGCCAGCGGCTGCGGAAGCGGGCCGCAATTATAGGCAGGCGCGCGCAGCGACCGGCCGTGCGGGCGGCTGGTTTGCCGCCGTACCCGGGGGCATGGGACAATCCGCCCGCTTTGATGCAGTACCTGTCGCGTGGGAGAGACCGGCAAAGGATGGCCGGCGCCGAAGGAGCAACCGCCCCGGAAACTCTCAGGCAAAAGGACCTCGCGACAGCCACAATCTGAAAAGTGACCGGCGGTGTACCGCCGCGCGTCCGGAGTTCCTCCCCCATCCGACGCGCGCGACGGCAAGCGCACCGCACCGGCCCGCCGAAGGAGTAACGCTCTCAGGCGAATAGACAGATGGGGCGCCCTCTTTCCCTAGGCGCGCCCGCATGTCCACCAAGCTCGACACCCGCAACGAATTCATCGCGCGCCATATCGGCCCGCGCGAGGCCGACACCAAGGCCATGCTCGATGTCCTCGGCTACGCGTCGCTCGACGCACTGACCGACAGCGTCGTTCCCGCCAGCATCCGCGGCACCAGCGTGCTCCCCGCCGGTGACGGCGCGGGCGAAGCCGAAGCGCTCGCCGAACTGCGCGCGATCGCCGGCCGCAACACCGTCCTGCGTTCGTTCATCGGCCAGGGCTACTACAACACGCACACGCCCGCGCCGATCCTGCGCAACCTGCTCGAGAACCCCGCGTGGTACACGGCGTACACGCCGTACCAGCCGGAGATCTCGCAGGGGCGCCTGGAAGCGCTGCTCAACTTCCAGACGCTGATCTCCGACCTCACGGGCATGGAGATCGCCAACGCGTCGCTGCTCGACGAAGGCACCGCCGTCGCCGAAGCGATGACGTTCTGCAAGCGCCTGTCGAAGAACAAGGGCGCGAACGCCTTCTTCGTGTCGCAGCACTGCCATCCGCAGACGATCGACGTCGTGCGCACGCGCGCCGAGCCGCTCGGTTTCGACGTGGTGGTCGGCGACGAGTTCGCGCTCGACGATGCGTCGAAGTTCTTCGGCGCCGCGCTGCAGTACCCGGCGACGAACGGCGACGTGCACGACCTCAAGGCCGTCGTCGACAAGTTCCATGCGGCAGGCGCGCTCGTCGCGGTCGCCGCCGACCTGCTCGCGCTGACGCTGCTCCAGGCCCCGGCCGAATTCGGCGCCGACCTTGCGATCGGCAGCGCGCAGCGCTTCGGCGTTCCGTTGGGCTTCGGTGGTCCGCACGCGGCTTACTTCGCGACCAAGGATGCGTACAAGCGCGACATGCCGGGCCGCGTGGTCGGCGTGTCGATCGATCGTCACGGCAAGCCGGCGTATCGCCTCGCGATGCAGACGCGCGAGCAGCACATCCGCCGCGAGAAGGCGACCTCGAACATCTGCACCGCGCAGGTGCTGCTCGCCAACATCGCGAGCATGTACGCCGTCTACCACGGCCCCGAAGGCCTGAAGGCGATCGCCGAACGCACGCACGCGATGACGGCGATCCTCGTCGCGGGCCTGGCGCAGCTCGGCGTCGCGGCGGAGCAGAAGACCTTCTTCGACACCATCACGCTCGCCACCGGCGCGCGCACCGCGGCCCTGCACGACAAGGCGCGCGCCGCCGGTTTCAACCTGCGCGAGATCGACGCCGCGCGCGTCGGCATCTCGCTCGACGAAACCACCACGCGCGCCGACGTCGAAGGGCTGTGGTCGGTGTTCGCCGGCGAAGGCGCGGCGATCCCGTCGTTCGACGCGCTGTCGAACACCGACGCGACGCTGCCCAAGGCGCTGCGCCGCACGTCGAAGTTCCTCGACCACGCCGTGTTCAAGCGCTATCGCTCGGAAACCGAGCTGATGCGCTACCTGCGTCGCCTGGCCGACTACGACCTCGCGCTCGATCGCACGATGATCCCGCTGGGTTCGTGCACGATGAAGCTCAACGCGACGAGCGAGATGATCCCGGTGACGTGGCCGGAGTTCGGTGCGCTGCATCCGTTCGTCCCCGCCGACCAGGCGCAGGGCTATGCGGCGATGACGCAGGACCTCGAGCGCATGCTGTGCGAAGCGACGGGTTACGACGCGGTCTCGCTGCAGCCGAACGCCGGTTCGCAGGGCGAATACGCGGGCCTGCTCGCCATCCGCGCGTACCACGCCAGCCGCGGCGAAGGACATCGCGACGTCTGCCTGATCCCGTCGTCGGCGCACGGCACCAATCCCGCGACGGCGAACATGGCCGGCATGCGCGTGGTGGTCACCGCGTGCGATGCGCGCGGCAACGTCGACCTCGACGACCTGCGCGCGAAGGCCGCGCAGCACGCCGACAAGCTCGCGGCGATCATGATCACGTATCCCTCGACGCACGGCGTGTTCGAGGAAGGCGTGCGCGAAATCACCGACATCGTGCATGGCCACGGCGGCCAGGTGTACATCGACGGCGCCAACATGAACGCGATGGTGGGCCTGTGCGCGCCGGGCCGGTTCGGCGGCGACGTGTCGCACCTCAACCTGCACAAGACGTTCTGCATCCCGCACGGCGGCGGCGGCCCGGGCGTCGGCCCGATCGGCGTCAAGGCGCACCTTGCGCCGTTCCTGCCGGGCCATCGCGTCGCGCTCGACCGCAAGGAAGGCGCGGTGTCGGCCGCGCCGTACGGCAGCGCGAGCATCCTGCCGATCACGTGGATGTACATCCGCATGATGGGCGGCACGGGCCTGCGTCGCGCGTCGCAGCTGGCGATCCTCAACGCCAACTACATCGCGCGCCGCCTCGAAGAGCATTACCCCGTGCTGTATGCCGGCCACGAGGGCCTCGTCGCGCACGAATGCATCCTCGACCTGCGCCCGCTCAAGGACAGCAGCGGCATCAGCGTCGAAGACGTCGCCAAGCGCCTGATCGACTACGGCTTCCATGCGCCGACGATGTCGTTCCCGGTCGCCGGCACGCTGATGATCGAGCCGACCGAGAGCGAGTCGAAGGAAGAACTCGACCGCTTCTGCGACGCGATGGTCGCGATCCGCGAAGAGATCCGCGCGGTCGAGGACGGCCGCCTGGACCGCGACGACAACCCGCTGCGCAACGCGCCGCACACCGCGCGCGAACTCGCGGGCGACTGGACGCATCCGTACTCGCGCGAGCAGGCGGTGTATCCGCTCGCATCGCTGATCGCCGGCAAGTACTGGCCGCCGGTGGGCCGCGTCGACAACGTGTACGGCGACCGCAACCTGGTCTGCTCGTGCCCGCCGCTCGAGGCCTACGCCGAGTGATTTCGACGGCCGTCGTTGTGCACTGCGCAACGACGGCCCCTCGCGACCACCGTCCTTCTGCCGAAGCCCGCCGCTGGTCAGCGGACGGGCCATAAAGTCTTGCGCTTGCGGCCGCTCACGTCGGCCTCCCACGACCCGCGTTAGCATCCATTCATGGATACCGCCGCCATCGCCGTCGAGAAGCGCAAGCACGTCCGCCACAACGTCCTCTGCGCGGTGCTCGTCGCGCCGAATGGACACTCCCACGAGGGGTACATCCTCGACTTGTCCGAGGGGGGCGCGCGGGTCGACCTGGTGCCGGGCTGGACGCCCACCAACGGGACGCAACTGCGCATGTTCTTCGACGTGCCCGACAGCGATGCCATCACCCTGCACACGCAGGTGGCGTGGGTGGCGATCGATCACATGGGGTTGCAGTTCGACCCGGCGCAGGAAGCCGAGATCGAACGCCTGCTGGATGCCGCGGGCGCGGTGCACTGAGCGCGCACCGCGCGTTCTGATCGACGCGTCGCGTCGACGCCTTTACTACGATTACGCAGAGTCCGTTTCGCGCGCGAGCTCGATCAGGTCGCGGATGTTGCGTGCGCCGAGCTTGCGCATGATCTTCATCTTGTACGCGCTGACGGTCTTGTTGCTCAGGCGCATGTGCTCGCCGATGTCGCGGTTCGACTGGCCGGCGACGAGGCAGCGGAAGACCTCGAACTCGCGTTCGGTCAGGCGCGTGACCGGACGGCCGTCGGTCTGGCCGTCGCCGGCGAGCATCAGCAGTTCCTGGTTGAAGTAGGACTTGCCGCGTGCGACCACCAGCGCGGCCATCGCGATTTCGCTGAGCGCATCGGTCTTGTGCACGAAGCCGTTGGCGCCGGCGCGCAGCGCACGCAGGCCGCTTTCATGGGCCTCGCCGCCGGACACCACGAGGATGCCGACGCCCGAACCGCCGGCGCGCAGGCGCGAGATCACTTCCACGCCCCCGAGGACCGGGACGCCGAGGTCGATGATCAGCAGGTCGGGCTGCAGCGTGCGTACCGCCGACAACGCGGCGCCGCCGTTGTCGTGCACGGCGACGACCTCGAACGTTTCGTTGTTCTCCAGCAGGTCTTTCAATGCAGCCGCGACCATGGGGTGGTCGTCGACGATGATCACTCGGTACATGGATCGGGCCCCGGTGTGGACGAAGTGGCGAGCGCGCCCTCGGTTGCGTGCGATTCGATTCTAGGCACGCGGCAGGCGCGACCGGCCTTGCCGGACGCAGGTCTGCACCAAGAGGCAAGCGAGCCGTGCAGGCCGGCATCGCAAGAGGGCGGATTAGAAGGCAAGCACGCGGCGTCAGGAATGCGGAGCCGCGAACTTTCGCGGTGTTTAGACGTTTCGTGACCGCATCCGCGCCGATTCGTCGATTGGCGCGGTGCGTCGGTTCAAGATCCACCGGCGGTCCGGCCGGGCCGGCCCGCGACCGGTGGTGAACGGGTCCGTGATTCCGTCGATCCCGTCGGCAAGCGGACGCGTCCGCCACTGGTACCATGTGACCCTGGCCGGCGGTCCCGCACCGCCGCGACCCAACCCGAATTCGAGGACACGCACTCCATGGCACGTGGCATCAACAAGGTGATCCTGGTCGGCAATCTCGGCGACGACCCCGAGACCAAGTACACCCAGGGCGGCATGGCCGTGACCTCCGCCAGCCTCGCGACGACCTCCGTGCGCAAGGACCGCGAAGGCAACAGCCAGGAACGCACCGAGTGGCACCGCCTGAAGTTCTTCGGGAAGGTCGCCGAGATCGCCGGCGAGTACCTGCGCAAGGGTTCGCAGGTCTACGTCGAAGGCTCGATCCGCTACGACGAGTTCACCGGGCAGGACGGCCAGAAGCGTTACTACACCGACATCATCGTCGACCAGATGCAGATGCTCGGCGGTCGCGGTGACGGCGGTGGTGGTGGCAGTCGCGGCGAACGCGGCGGCGATCGTCCGCAGCGTTCGGCGCCGCCGCAGCGCCAGCCGCAGGAATCCGCGCCGCGTCGCGATACCGCACCGGCTTCGCGCGATTTCGGCGACGACTTCGCGGACGACGACATCCCGTTCTGATCGACCAGCGCCCGCGGCCTACGCCGCGGGCGCTTTCATTCGCGCGACCCGGGAGAGGGGTCGTTCCGATCGCCGGAGCAGGGGCGGCGACACGCAAGGCACTGGAGGCTGTGCTGTGACGACCTGGTTGGTGACCGGCGGCGCCGGTTTCATCGGCGGTAACTTCGTTCTGGACGCGGTTCGCCGCGGCATCCGCATCGTGAACCTCGATGCGCTCACTTACGCGGGCAACCGCGACACGCTCGCGCCGCTCGACGGCAATCCGGACCACGTGTTCGTGCATGGCGACATCGGCGATCGCACGCTGGTCGATCGCCTGCTGCGCGAACACCGGCCCGACGCGATCGTCAACTTCGCCGCCGAGAGCCATGTCGATCGCTCGATCGACGGCCCGGCCGCGTTCGTGCAGACCAACGTCGTCGGCACGCTCGCGTTGCTCGAATCGGCACGCGATTACTGGAAGCCGCTCGAAGGCGACGCGCGCGACGCGTTCCGCTTCCTGCACGTCTCCACCGACGAGGTCTACGGCTCGCTCGGCGACACGGGCAAGTTCACCGAGTCGACGCCGTTCGCGCCCAACTCGCCGTACTCCGCATCGAAGGCCGCGTCCGACCATCTCGTGCGCGCCTTCCACCACACCTACGGCCTGCCGGTCCTCACAACCAACTGCTCGAACAACTACGGCCCGTACCAGTTCCCCGAGAAGCTCATCCCGCTGATCATCGCGCGCGCCCTCGCGGGCGAACCGCTGCCGGTCTACGGCGACGGCAAGAACGTGCGCGATTGGTTGTACGTCGGCGACCACTGCGCCGCGATCCGCGCGGTGCTCGAAGGCGGCCGCGTCGGCGAAACCTACAACGTCGGCGGCGACGCCGAACGCCAGAACATCGACGTCGTGCGCACGATCTGCGCGTTGCTCGACGATCGCCGACCGCGTGCGGACGGCGTCAGGCGCGAAACGCAGATCACCTTTGTCGCCGACCGCCCGGGCCACGATCGCCGCTATGCGATCGACGCGTCCAAGCTCAAGCGCGAACTCGGCTGGTCGCCCGAACACACGTTCGAGCAGGGCATCGCCGACACCGTCGAGTGGTATCTCGCGAACCAGGACTGGGTGCGCCGCGTGACCGACGGCAGCTATCGCCTCGAGCGCATCGGGACCGCCGCATGACGCAGACCGCACGCAAGGGCATCGTCCTCGCCGGCGGATCGGGCACGCGCCTGTATCCGATCACCAAGGCGATCAGCAAGCAGCTGCTGCCGGTCTACGACAAGCCGATGATCTATTACCCGCTGAGCGTGCTGATGCTCGCCGGGATCCGCGAAGTGCTGATCATCAACACGCCGCACGAGCAGGCGCTGTTCAAGAGCCTGATCGGCGACGGTTCGCAGTGGGGCATGAAGATCGAATACGCGGTGCAGCCGAGTCCCGACGGCCTCGCGCAGGCGTACCTGATCGGCGAAGACTTCATCGACGGCAAGCCGAGCTGCCTCGTCCTCGGCGACAACATCTTCTACGGCCACGGCCTCACCGAGTTGCTGCAGCGCGCCGACGCGCGCACCGACGACGCCACCGTGTTCGGCTACTGGGTGCGCGATCCGGAACGCTACGGCGTGGCCGAATTCGATGCGGGCGGCCGCGTCGTCGGCATCGAGGAAAAACCCGCGAACCCGCGTTCGAACTACGCCGTCACCGGCCTGTATTTCTACGACGGCCACGCGAGCGAATACGCCGCGAAGCTCAAGCCCTCTGCGCGCGGCGAACTCGAGATCACCGACCTCAACCGCGCCTACCTCGAACAGGGCCGCCTGCACCTGGAGAAACTCGGCCGCGGTTACGCCTGGCTCGACACCGGCACGCACGAATCGCTGGTCGAAGCCTCGACGTACATCGAGACGATCGAAAAGCGCCAGGGCCTGCGCGTCTGCTGCCCGGAAGAGATCGCTTACTTCAACAAGTGGATCGATCGCGACCAGCTCGAAGCGCTCGCGCGTCCGCTCGCGAAGAACGGCTACGGCCAGTACTTGCTCAGCCTCCTCGAACACGGGCGCGTCGAATGAAAGTCGTCGAGACCGGATTGCCCGGCTGCGTGGTGATCGAGCCCGCGGTGTGGGGCGATGCGCGTGGTTTCTTCTACGAAGCGTGGAATGCCGATCGCTTCGGCCCGCTCGGCCTGCCGACGCAGTTCGTGCAGAGCAACGTGTCTTCGTCGACGCGCGGCGTGCTGCGCGGCCTGCATTACCAGTGGCCCAATCCGCAGGGCAAGCTGGTGAGCGTGCTCGAAGGCGAGGTGTACGACGTCGCCGTCGACATCCGGCGCGGCTCGCCGACGTTCGGCAAGTCCGCGGCGGTCGTGCTCAGCGCCGACAACAAGCGCCACTTCTGGATCCCGGAAGGCTTCGCGCACGGTTTCGCGGTGCTGTCCGATCGCGCGGTCTTCAGTTACCTGTGCACCGCCGGGTACGACAAGGCGGCGGATGCGGGCATTCGCTGGAACGACGCGAAACTGGCGATCGATTGGCCGATCGGCCATCCGTCGTTGTCGGAGAAGGACGAGAACGCGCCGTTCCTCGCCGACGTCCCAGCCGATCGCCTGCCGGTCTACGCCGCGCCATGAAGCTGTTGCTGCTCGGCGGTAAAGGGCAGCTCGGCCGGCGATTGCGCGAGACGCTCGCGCCGCTGGGCGACGTCGTCGCGACGACGCTCGACGGCACGTTGGCCGACGGCAGCGCATGCGAAGCGCTCGACGTGACCGACCTCGATGCGATCGACGCGCTCGTCGAACGCATCGCGCCCGACTTCGTCGTCAACGCCACCGCGCACACCGCCGTCGACAAGGCCGAATCCGAACCGGACCTCGCGCACCGCATCAACGCCCAGGCACCTGCACGCCTCGCGGCCGCGTGCGCGCGCCACGACGCCATGCTGGTGCATTACTCGACCGACTACGTGTTCGACGGGCAGGGCAAGCGCCCCTATCGCGAAGAAGACCCGACCGCGCCGCTCGGCGTCTACGGCCGCAGCAAGCGCGCCGGCGAACAGGCGGTGCTCGACGCGGGCGAGCGTTACATGATCTTCCGCACGGCGTGGGTGTACGACGTGCACGGACACAACTTCCTGCGCACGATGCTGCGCGTCGGCGCCGAGCGCGACGAGTTGCGCGTCGTCGACGACCAGGTCGGCACGCCGACGCCGGCGTGGTTGCTGGCCGACGTCACCGCGCAATTGTTGCGTCGCCCCGAACAACGCACCGGCCTGTGGCACCTGACGGCGACGGGGCAGACGAGCTGGCACGGGTTCGCGACCGCGATCTTCGAAGACGCGGTCGCGCGTGGGTTGCTGGCGAAGGCGCCGCGTGTCGTGGCGATTCCTTCGTCGGAATATCCGACGCCAGCCGCGCGTCCGGGTTATTCGGTGCTCGACACCAGCGCGATCCGGGGCGACTTCGATATCGCGCTTCCCGATTGGCGCAAGGCGCTCGACGAAACACTGGATCGCATGACCTGATTCGTGCGAAGGGGATACAACGCCCCTCGCACTGCATCACTTCACCCCGTGCATCCACTTCTTCAGCAGTGGCGTCAGCACGAGGAACACCAGCGACGCCGCGATCCCGATCCACAGCATCAGCTGGAACAACCCCGCGTACTTCGATGCCGCATCGATCACGTCGATCGCGCCGCCTTCCGGGATCTCGATCGACGCGAGCTTCCCGAACGTCGCAGCCAGCACTTCCGAATACGCCGTCGCGAGCCAGAAGCCGCCCATCATCAGCCCGACGACCTGCGCGACCGACAACTGCGTCACCGCCGACAAACCGATCGGCGACAGGCACATCTCGCCGACCTCGAGCAGGAAGTACGCGAGCACCAGCCACCACACCGTCGCCATCGCACCGGGCCCGACCGATTGCGCCGCCGCAAGGAGCGGCAGGAACGCCAGCGCCGCGAACAACAAGCCGATCGCGCTCTTCGCAGGCTTGCTCGGATTCCAGCCGCGCGCTTCCAGCCACGGCCACAACCACGCGAAGAACGGCGAGAGCAGCACGACGAAGAACGACCCCAGGAACGTCAGCGAGCCCGCGGTCTGCGGCACCAGCACGACGTCGCGGAAACACGCGATCGCCATCGCCACCACCCACACGCCGACCAGCATGCGCGCGAATGCGAGCCTGCCCGCATCGCTCGCCTTCAGCGCCATCACGATCAGGATCGGCGAGCCCGCCATCAACCACACCGACCACGGCAACGTGCCGCTCGCATCGCTCACCAGCGACGGGAACATGTCCTTCGTCATCAGGCGGTCGGTGAACGTGAGCCACGACCCGTAGGTCTGCTCGTACAGGGTGAAGAACACCAGCACGCCGAGGATCAGCACGATCAGCGCGAGCATCTGCCTGCGCTGCACCGGCGTGCAGCGGAACGCGAGGTACCAGGCGAACCACGCGAAGAACCCGACCGCCACGATGTGCATCGCCGAGTGCACCGTGCCCGTGCTCTGGATCAGCTGCCAGATCACCGCGACGCCCGCGAACGCGCACACGTAGATCCACCACTCGCGCGCCAGCCCCGCCACGCGCTCGCGCAGCTTCGCCGGATCGCGCGGCTCCGCGTGTCCGTGCAAATACTTCTGCCCCCACAGGAACATCGCCAGCCCCGCGAGCATGCCGATGCCCGCCGCGCCGAAGCCGTACCGCCACCCGTAGGTCTCGCCGAGGAACGCGCAGATCAACCCGGCGAACAACCCGCCGACGTTGATGCCCGCATAGAAGAGGGTGAAACCCGAATCTCGGCGCGGATCGTCTTCCGCGTACAACTTGCCGACGATGGTGGAGATGTTCGGCTTGAGGAAGCCGACGCCCATGATGATCAGCGCGAGCGAGAGATAGAACACCTGCAGCGCGCCTTCGTCGCGCACCATCTGGCCGTCGACCATGTGCGCTTCGTGGCCTTCGACCGCCATGCCCAGGTGCCCCAGGCACAACAACACGCCGCCGAGCACCACCGCCTTGCGCATGCCGAGCCAGCGGTCCGCGACCAGGCCGCCGATCACCGGCACCGCGTAGACCAGCCCGCCGTATGCGCCGATGAGGTCGTACCCCGCGTCGTCGCCGAACCCGTGATGCTTCAGGAGATAGAGCAGCAGCAGCGCCTTCATCCCGTAGAAGGAGAAGCGCTCCCACATCTCGGTGAAGAAGCAGACGAAGACGCCCTTCGGGTGGCCGAGGAAGTCCTCGCTGCGGGGGATGTCGGTGTAATCGGTGACGGTCGACGCCATCGCGCTGGTATCCCCCAAGGCCCGGACAGGCGCCCGGAGTATAGGGGCGTGCGCCCCCCGGCCCGCGCGCGATGCCGATTCGCTCGACTTCGTGCTGGACGAGCGGGCCGCCTGTCCCTTAATTTCGGCCCTTTCGTGCCCCAGGGGACCGCTTCGATGAACAAGCCTGCGGCGGTGCCGCAATTGACCTTCCGCGCCGTGGTGCTGGCGATCGTGCTGGCGATGATCCTCGCCGCGGCGAATGCCTATCTCGGCCTGTTCGCCGGCCTCACCATCGCGACCGCGATTCCCGCGGCGGTGGTGTCGATGGGTGTGCTGCGCCTGCTCGGCGGCGGCACGATCCTGGAGAACAACATCGTGCAGACCGGCGCGTCGGCCGGTTCGTCGATTGCCGCGGGCGTGATCTTCACCATTCCCGCGCTGATCATCCTGGGCTACTGGGACGACTTCAAATATTCGTGGGTGCTCGCGATCGCGGGCCTCGGCGGCCTGCTCGGCGTGTTGTTCTCGGTGCCGCTGCGCCGTTCGATGATCGTCGAAGAGCCGCTGCCGTTCCCCGAAGGCAAGGCCGCGGCGGAAGTGTTGAAGGCGGGCGAGAACCCGGGCCCTGGCCTGAAGATCCTCGGCATCTCGGCGGTGATCGGCGGCGTGGTGAAAGCCGCGGCCGCGAGCGGCTTCCGCATCATCCCCGACACGTGGGCCGAAGCCGGCTTCCTCGGCAAGTACCTCGGCTACATCGGCACCAATCTCTCGCCCGCGCTGCTCGGCGTCGGTTACATCGTCGGCCTCAACATCGGCATCGTCGTGTTGTCCGGCAGCATCCTGTCGTGGCACATCGGCATTCCGCTGTATCACTCCTTCTTCCTCGACAGCGACCCGGCGGTCGCCGCGGCCGTTGCCGGCGCGAGCGCGGAAGACGCGGCGTTCGCGATCTGGGGCGCGAAGATCCGTTACCTCGGCGTCGGCGCGATGCTGATCGGCGGCGTGTGGACGCTGTTCTCGCTGCGCAAGTCGCTCGCTTCCGGCATCAAGTCGGGCATCGCGGCCGCGCGCAAGGGCGCGGGCGACGTCGTCGCGGAAACCGATCGCGACCTGCCGATGAAGTGGATGCTCGTCGCGCTCGTGCTGTTCGTGCTGCCGCTGCTCGCGCTGTACCAGGCGATCGTGCACCAGTGGGGCGTCAGCATTCCGATGGCGATCATCATGATCGTCGCCGGCTTCCTGTTCGTGTCGGTGTCTGCGTACCTCGCGGGCCTGGTCGGTTCGTCGAACAACCCGGTGTCCGGCATCACCATCGCGACGATCCTGTTCGCGTCCGCGGTGCTGTGGGTGCTGCTCGGCGGCGATTCGCCGATCGGCGCGGTCGCCGCGATCATGATCGGTGCGGTCGTGTGCTGCGCGGCCGCGGTGGGCGGCGACAACCTGCAAGACCTCAAGGCCGGCTACATCGTCGGCGCGACGCCGTGGAAGCAGCAGCTGATGCTCGGCATCGGTGCGTTCTCGTGCGCGCTGATCATGGCGCCGGTGCTCAACCTGCTCGCGACCGCGTACGGCATCGGTGCGCCGACGCCGGAACATCCGCAATCGCTCGCCGCGCCGCAGGCCACGCTGATGGCGTCGGTCGCGAAGGGCATGTTCGGCGGCGAATTGCCGTGGGGCATCATCGGCATCGGTGCCGGCGTGGGCGCGCTGATCATCGCGTTCGACGAGTGGTTGAAGAAGCGCGGCGCGCATTTCCGCGTGCCGGTGCTCGCAGCGGCGATCGGCATCTACCTGCCGCTCGAACTGATGGTGCCGATCTTCCTCGGCGGCCTGCTCGCGCACTTCGTCGAGCGCAAGCACGGTGTGCGCGCGGACGACCACGATGCGAAGGACCTGATCCATCGCCCCGGCACGCTGTTCGCGGCCGGCCTGATCACCGGCGAAGCGCTGATGGGCATCCTGATCGCGATCCCGATCGTGATCTCCGAGCGCGGCGACGTGCTCGCGGCGCCGGCCGGCATGCAGCTCGGCCAGTGGTTCGGCCTCGCGGTGCTCGCCGTCGTCGCCTGGTTCCTCTATCGCACGAGCGCGCGCGCCAAGCCGGGCTCGGTCTGATTCGTCTTTTCCTGGAGTCGTCTGTCATGAAGTTCGCCCATTCCCTTCTCGCGCTCGCGTTGCTCGCGGCGCTGCCGGTCGCTGCGCACGCGGAGCGTGGCTTCGAGGTTCGCGATCTCGCGAAGCTCGATCGCGTCTCGTCGCCGATCCTGTCGCCCGACGGCCGCAAGCTCGTGTTCGCCAAGCGCGTCGTCGACTTCGACGCCAACAAGTCGTCGACCGCGCTGTGGGTCGAAGACCTGTTCGCGCGCGACGCCGCGCCGCCGGTGCGCCTCACGCCGGAAGGCTGGAACGTCAACTCGCCGGAGTTCGCGAACGACGGCGCGAACGTGTACTTCCTCAGCGCGAAGTCCGGTTCGATGCAGCTCTATTCGATCCCGCTGGCGGGCGGTGCGCCGGTGCAGCTCACCGACATCGCCGGCGACGTCGGCGCGTTCCGCATCTCGCCCGACGGCAAGTCGGTCGCGCTCGGGATCGACGTGTACCCGGAGTGCAAGGCCGACTTCCAGTGCGGCATGAAGCTCGACAAGGAGAAGCAGGACCGCAAGGCGACGGGCAAGGTGTTCGATCGCATGTTCATCCGCCACTGGGATGCCTGGAACGAAGGCAAGCTCAATCGCGTGTTCGTCGCCGCGCTGCCGAACGGCGGCGCGAAGATCGCGCAGGCCACGCTCGTCGGCGGCGACGTGATCGGCGATGTGCCGTCGAAGCCGTTCGGCGATGCGAGCGAGTTCGAGTGGGCGCCCGATGGCAAGTCGCTCGTGCTCTCCGCGCGCAAGGCCGATCGCGAAGAACCGTGGTCGACCAACTTCGACCTGTTCCTCGTGCAGGCCGACGGCAAGGGCACGGCGAAGAACCTCACCGCGTCGAACCCCGCGTGGGACACCGGCCCGGTGTTCAACGCCGACGGCAGCAAGCTGTTCTATCGCGCGATGAAGCGCCCCGGCTTCGAAGCCGACCGCTTCGCGCTGATGGAAATGGACATGGCGACCGGCAAGTCGCGCGAGATCGCGCCGAACTGGGACGTCTCGGCCAACGGCATCGCGCTGTCGGAAGACGGCAAGTCGATCTACACGACCGCGCAGACGCTCGGCCAGGATCCGCTGTACACGGTGGACATCGCGACCGGCGAAACGAAGACGATCGTGCCCGACGGTTCGGTCGGCGGCGTCGCGCTCGCGGGTCCGACGCTCGTCTACACGCGCAACACGTTGCAGACCGGCGACCAGATCTTCGCCGCGCAACTCGACGGCACGACCCCGCGCGCGATCACGAAGTCGGCCGGCGAAACGCTGCCCGACGTGAAGTTCGGCGATGCGCAGCAGTTCAAGTTCGCCGGCTGGAACGGCGAGACGGTGCACGGCTACGTCGTGAAGCCGTGGAATTACGAAGCGGGCAAGAAGTACCCCGTCGCGTTCCTCATCCACGGCGGCCCGCAGGGCAGCTTCGGCAACGGCTGGAGCTATCGCTGGAATCCGCAGACGTATGCGGGCCAGGGCTACGCTGTGGTGATGATCGACTTCCACGGCTCGACCGGTTACGGCCAGGCCTTCACCGATGCGATCAGCGAGCACTGGGGCGACCGCCCGCTCGAAGACCTGCAGAAGGGTTGGGCCGCGGCGCAGCAGCAGTTCGACTTCCTCGACGGCGACAAGGCGTGCGCGCTCGGCGCGTCGTACGGCGGCTTCATGGTCAACTGGATCGCCGGCAACTGGAACGGACCGTGGAAGTGCCTCGTCTCGCACGACGGCGTGTTCGACCAGCGCATGATGGGTTACGCGACCGAAGAACTGTGGTTCAGCGAGTGGGAGAACGGCGGCACGCCGTTCGACAAGCCGGAGAACTACGAGCGCTTCAACCCGGTGAACCACACGAAGAACTGGAAGACCCCGATCCTCGTCGTGCACGGCCAGCAGGACTTCCGCATCCCGGTGGAGCAGGGCATCGGCGCGTTCACCGCGGCGCAGCGCCAGGGCATCGAGTCGAAGTTCCTGTACTTCCCCGACGAAAACCACTGGGTGCTCAAGCCGCAGAACAGCGTGCTGTGGCACGACACGGTCAACGGCTGGCTGAAGCAGTACATCGGCAGCGACGCCAAGCGCTGATGAAGCGTTGACCTCGCGCTGATTAAGCATCGATCGCAACACGGAGCAGACCGACACCCGGTCTGCTCCGGACGTTTCCGTCTACCTCCAACCTCCGACCACCCGCACCCTCCGCGGTTTTGGAAGGAGTGTCGGAATGGCGATTCGAAAGCGAGGGCGCACGCCGCTGGCGTGCGCGGTGTGGTTGGGGTTGTTTGCTGCGCCGCAGGTGATGGCGCAGACATGGTGGGTGACCGGCGGAACGACCTCGACGGTCGACGGGCAGACCTACGACAGCGGCATCGTGGCGAATATCGACGGCGCGGCTGTGCGCGTGGAGAACGCCGGCAGCAAGGCGGTCGGCACGAACATCACGGTGAAGACGGGCGGCGAGAATGCGCCCGGCATCTACGCGGGTTCGGATGGTGAAGTGGATCTGACGGACTTCACCGTCACGACGACGGCAGATTCCGCGCGCGGCATCGTTGTCAGTTCCTCCAAGGCGGCGCTGCGCAATGGCAGCGTGTCGACGGATGGACTGATCGCAACCGGCATCGATGTTGCGACGTCCGCCAACGCCACGATCGACAACGTGGACATCACCGCGCAACGCGCGACGGCGGTTCGCGTCGCCACGAATTCCATACTCGCGATTTCGAATGGCGCACTGACCGGCACGACCGCGCTCCTGGTGGAGAACGGAGGCGCGGACGTCACTGCGACGAACCTCGACCTCGTGGCGTCGACCGCGAATGGCGTGCGTGCACACAACACTGCCCGCGCCACGCTGTCTGGCGGCACCGTCACGGCGCAGGGTGCGAGCGGCGTCGGCCTGAGCGCAGCGACTGGCGCGAACATCGTCGCGAAAGACGGCATCGCAGTGACCACGCGCGGCGGTGCAGCGGCGAATGCGGCATCGGGCGCATCGATCACCCTCGACGACGCGACGCTGCGCACGACGGAAGGTGGCGCGGGCATTCTCGCCGACGGAGCCGGCACGATCGTCAATGCGACTGCGGTGACGATCGAAGCCAACGGTGTGGGCGTGCAGGCTGTCGAAGGCTCGCAGGTCACGCTCGTCGACGCCGATGTCGCTTCGCAGCAACAAGCGTTGATCGTGAATACAGGGTCGCGTGCGACCGCGACGAACACGAATATCCATAGCGACACCAAGGTTGCGATCAGTATCGACAATTCGTCAGTCGAACTGGCAGGTGGCACCGCCGTGAGTTCTGCGGGTGGCCATGCTGTCCAGATTCTCGAAGGCTCCCTGGACGTTGACGACGCAACTCTGCAGGCTACGCAGACAGGCGATGCCTTGGTCGTCTCCGGCGCAACGGCCAGTGTGTCGAACGCAAGGCTCGAATCCGCGGCGCGATATGGCGTGCGAATCCTTGCCGGGCACTCAGGAACTGGACCGGCAACCGTCTCGTTGACCGACGTCGATGTGGAGGCAGGTGGTAGCGCGATTTACATGAATGCCATCCATGCTCGTGATGGGCACGCAGTTGTTTCCGGCGGCACGCTTCGCGCGACGAATGCAACGGTACTGGTCGACACGCAGTTTGCCGATGCGGCCCTCAACAGGCTGACGTTGTCGAATGGTGCGCAGCTGCACAGCGACAGCGGTTTGCTGATCGATGTGAACGACAACGCACGGCTGGCAGCCGTTCTGGACGCTGTAGACCTCACAGGCAATCTGCGAGCGAACGGAAGCGGAGCACTCGACGTCGCGTTTCGTAATTTGGGGTCGCTTCGCGGCAACGTCGAGAACGGTGGCGCGTTCGATCTTGGCGCCGGGACCATGTGGACGCTGCCTGGCGATTCGAATGTCGCTTCCCTGATCCACGGCGGCACCATCGCGTTCACCGATCCTGCTGCATTCCGTACACTCACCGTACGCGGCGACTACACCGGCACCGGCGGCTTGATCGCATTGAACACGCAGCTCGCCGACGATGTCGCGGGCTCGGATCGCCTGCATGTGATCGGCGACACGAGCGGTTCGACGCAACTCGCCGTCACGAATCGCGGCGGTGCGGGTGCGTTGACCAATGCGGATGGCATTCGCGTCGTGCAGGTCGATGGCGCGTCGGATGGCACGTTCGCGCTCACCGGTCGCGTCGTCGGTGGTGCATACGACTATCTGCTGCACCAGGGCGGCGTCGCCGATCCGAGCGACGGTGATTGGTATCTGCGATCGGAGCTGACACCGCCTCCGCCACCTCCGCCCCCGCCACCGCCGCCGCCTCCGATCGATCCGCCACCAGTCGATCCGCCGCCGGTCGATCCGCCGCCGGTCGATCCGCCGCCGGTCGATCCGCCGCCGGTCGATCCGCCGCCGACCGATCCTCCGCCGACCGATCCGCCGCCGACGGAACCGCCGCCGCACGTCGATCCGATCAGGCTCCCGCATGCGCCGGTCTTCCGTCCGGAAGTCGGTGCGTATCTCGCGAACCAGCAGGCCGCGCAGACGGTGTTCCGCCAGCGTCGCGACGATCGTGGTGCGACGCGCGTCGGCGGCATCGAGCGCACCGCGTGGGTGCGTGCGTTGCACAACGATCATCGCGGCATTACCGGCGGTGCGCAGATCGAAACCGAGGCGCAGGCCAACGGGCTCGAGATCGGTAGCCAGTTCGGTGCGTGGGAGGTCGGCGAGGGACTCGTGTCCATCGGTGCTTCGCTCGGCCGCGCGGACATCGGCACGCGCGAGGTGTCGAACGCGACGCGTTACTTCGCGTTCGGCGACGTGCGCGGCGATGCGGTGACTGCGTTCGCCACGTGGCTCGGCAATGCGAACAGTCCGCACGGTCTGTCGCTCGACGTGTGGATGCAGCGCGCCGACTTCGAGATGGAAGTGCGTGGGCAGGGCCTGGCGATCGAACGCTACGACGCGCGTGCGACGTCGGTGTCGCTCGAAACCGGCTATGCGTTCCAGGTCGTCGGCATGGCCGATCGCGCGCTTTACTTCGAGCCGCAGTTCCAGGTCGTGCACACCGACTACGACATGGACGCGCATGTCGAAGCCAACGGCACCGTCGTGCGTTCGGCGGCCGATGGCGGGCTCGCGGGTCGCGCGGCGCTGCGCTTGTTCGGCGACATCGTCGGCATGCGGCCGTTCCTCGAGATCGGTGCGCGCTACAACGACACGCGCCAGGCGATCGCGTTCGACGGCGTTGCGCTGGATCTCGATCTCGCGCCCGTCGTGTACGAAACCACCGGCGGCCTCAGCGTCGAGTTCGGCGAAGGCTGGCGTGCGTGGGGCAGCGTGAGCGGGCGTCGTGCGGATACGACACGCGAAGTCGAAGGGCAGTTCGGCGTCGGATATCGCTGGTAAATCGGGATCGATCACGTCGATGAAAAACAGCAGGCCCCGCGAAAGCGGGGCCTGTTGCGTTGCAGCCGCAGCGGATCTCAGTACGGCGTGTAGAACGTGCGCGGACATCCCGTCGGCGTGGTCGGCACGATGAGTGCGCCGTTGTTCAACGCATCCAGCGCGTTCTTCAACTCTTCCTGCCCGGCGCGGTTCGGATCGCCGGCGAGCGTGAGTCCATCCGCGGCGAGCGCGGCGTCCGCGGCATCCAGGAGCGCACCGATCGTGCTGCCCGCCGGGATATAGAACGCGTTCGGATTGACGAAGTTGGCTTCGACATTGAGCGTCATCGCGGCAAGGTGCACCGACAGCATGTACGCCATGTTGGTGGCGTTGCCGTTGAGCAGCCAAGTGTCGAACTCCGCGTATGTCGTCGGATCGAACGGATTGCCTGCGCCATCGACGAGGTTGAGGCTGCTCAGTAGCGCGAGTTCCGGCGCCGCACCGGTGGCGCCGTCGTTGATCCGCGCTTCGCCATTCGGGTTGCTCCAGAACCCCGGCGTCCTGCCGCCGCTCGGCTTCTTGCAGTAGTTGCCGAACTTGATCGTCTTGGTCTGGTACGAACCGACGTACAGGGTCACCGGATTGAGGATCGTGCCATTGGAGCGCGGCGCGCTCTGGAACCAGTTCGTTTCGATCGGCACGCCTTCGAGCACCGAATACGTGCCCGGCGTCAGGTTCGCGAACGTGGTGACACCCGCCACGGTGAGTTGCGTCGTGCCCGGCGGCGTGAGCGTCATCGGCCAGTTCGAGAGCGACGGTTCGGTGATCTGCCAGATGCCGTCAGCGTTCCTGTCGTACCACTTCTTGACGATGATCTTGCCGGGATACGGTTCGGTCGCGACGGCGGCGCCGGCAACGGAGACGAGTGTCGCGGCCAACAGCGCCGTCGTCAGCGTGCGGCGCGTGATCTTCGAGCGGATATCCATGTGTCACCTCTTCGGGGGAGTGTTGCGTTTGGTATGTGCGGGAACGCAACGGTGCCAACGCAGCTGTATTTCCGCAGCGGCCATTTTTTCTTGCTGCAGAGATTCATCAACACGAATGAATCGTGCGGACAAAAAAACAGGCCCCCGCTTTCGCGAGGGCCTGTAGTCCCGACGGGTGACGACCCGTGCGAGGTGCGCGGTCAGTAAGGAGCGAACGTGCGCGTGCAGGGCGTCGGATTCACCACGCCGGCGCCGTTGTTCAACGCGTCGAGGTAGTTCTTCAGGCGTTCCTGGTAAGCGCGCTGCGGATGGCCCGCCGGCGTGTACGGATTCGCGGCGAGTGACGCGTTGGCTGCGGCGATGAGCGCGTTGATCGAGCCGCCGAACGGTGCGTAGATCCGATTGCCGTTGACGAAGTTGGCTTCGACGTTGAGCCGCATCGCGGCCAGGTGCGAAGACAGCCTGTTCGCCATGTTGGTCGCGTCGCTGGCGAGCAGCCACGCGGCGAACTGCGGATGCGACACCGGATCGAACGCGCTGCCGTCCTTGTTCACCAGGTTGAGGCCGACCAGCAGGTTCAGCTCCGGCAACAGGCTGGACGGCGAGCCGTCGAGCATCGTCGCCAAGCCGTTCCTGTTGTGCCAGAAGCCCGGCGTGCGACCGCCGCTCGGCTTCGTGCAGTAGTTGCCGAAGGCGACGTGCGTCGTCTTGCCCGCAAGCACCTTGATGCCGGTGACCGGATTGACCGGCACGCCGTTGACGGTGGGCGCGGTCTGCTTCCAGTTGCCTTCCAGTGGCGTGCCTTCCTTCACCGTGTAATCGGTGCCGACCGGCACGTACGAGAACTGCGCGTATCCGAAGCTGTCGGTCTTGAGCGTGCCCAGCACGCCGAGCGACGCCGAACCGAGCGTCATCGGCCAATTGGACATGCGCACTTCCGTCGGCTCCTGGATGCCGTTGGCGTTGGCGTCGTAGAACTTCCTCGCGATGATCGTGCCCGTCGTGCAGATACAGGCGAAGGCCGTGCCGGACACCACCACGGCGGTGGCCAGCAATGCGATCTTCAAGGCCCTGCGCGGGCGATTCGAACGGACTTCCATGAGTGCACCTCGTTTCTGGGAATCGGACGCCTCCACGTCCGGCGGATCGACGCGCCCCTGCTCGCGGTCCGCACGGTGATCAACGGCTGAGTTCGGCAAGCTCGGCCATTGCCGAAAAACGATCTGCGGAAATGTTTTCCGCGTTTTCACGCGGCCTTGACGATCAGCGGCCGAGCTTGGCGCCCTGGCGAGGGGAGAGCGCGATGTACGAGATCGACCATGGGGGCGAGTTCAAGACGTACCGCGGCCCCGAGCGCCGCAAGAACGTCGAACGCAGGCAGGGCGAGGATCGTCGCGAAATGATTCGCTTCGAGCCCGACAAGGAAGATCGCCGCAGCGGCAAGGATCGGCGCAAGGCGCCGAGCTGGAATTCGAACACGTCGCGCAGCTGAGCTTCAGCAGCAGCGCCGCTTCAACAACAGCGCGATTTTCCGCGCCCGTAGCGAGCCTCCATCCGCTCGACGGCGAACGCTTCGCGCGTCATCGGCGTCGCATCGGGATGGCGTGCGCGCATGTGTTCGACATACGCATCGTAGTCGGGCAGCCCGATCGCCAGGCGCGCAGTGGCCTTCGCGGCCGACCACGCCTCCGCGCATTGCGTCCGCAGCAGGTCAACGAGCGACATCGAACGCGGCATACGGCGTCTCCTTCGCGGTCGGCAACGCACTGCGCCGCGCGCGCAGCGCCGCGCGGAAGGCGAACACCATCGTCAGCACCACCACGCCCATGAACAACGCGCACAGCGCGGCGTCGAGGTGGTTGTTGAAGATGATGCGCCGCATTTCGTCGAGCGACTTCGCCGGCGCGAGCACTTCGCCGCGCGCGAGTGCGTCGGAGAAGCGACGCGCGTTCGCGAGGAAACCGATCTTCGGGTCGGCGTGGAAGAGCTTCTGCCACCCGGCGGTCAGCGTGCACGCGAGCAACCACACCGTCGGCACCGCGGCCACCCACAGGTAGCGTTCGCGCTTCATCTTCACCAGCAATGCGCACACGAAGATCATCGCCAGGCCCGCGAGCATCTGGTTCGCGATGCCGAACAAGGGCCACAACGTGTTGATGCCGCCGAGCGGATCGACCACGCCCTGGTAGAGGAACCAGCCCCAGCCCGCGACCGCGAGCGCGGTGCACGCGAGGTTCGCGACCCAGCTTTCCGTGCGCTTGAACGCAGGCACCGCGAGGCCGACCACTTCCTGGATCATGAAGCGCGCCACGCGCGTGCCCGCATCGATCGTCGTGAGGATGAAGAGCGCTTCGAACAGGATCGCGTAGTGGTACCAGAACGCCATCATCCCGCTGCCGCCGACGACGCCGTGGAGGATCTGCGCCATGCCGACCGCGAGCGTCGGTGCGCCGCCGGTGCGCGAGAGGACCGTGGTTTCGCCGATCTCGTTCGCCGTCTGCGCCAGCATCTCGGGCGTGACGTGGAAGCCCCACTGCTGGATCGCCTGCGCGGCGGTATCGACGGTCGTGCCGATCGCCGCGGCGGGCGCGTTCATCGCGAAGTACACGCCCGGGTCGAGCACGCACGCGGCGATCAACGCCATGATCGCGACGAAGGCTTCCATCAGCATGCCGCCGTAACCGATCGCGCGGATCTCGCGCTCGTTCGAAATCATCTTCGGCGTCGTGCCGGAAGCGATCAGCGCGTGGAAGCCCGAGATCGCGCCGCACGCGATGGTGATGAACAGGAAGGGGAACAGCGCGCCCGCGAACACCGGGCCCGTGCCGTCGACGAAGCGCGTGATCGCCGGCATGTGCAACTCGGGCCTCGCGACCAGGATCGCGATCGCGAGCAGCACGACGGTGCCGATCTTGAGGAACGTCGACAGGTAGTCGCGCGGCGCGAGCAGCATCCACACCGGCAACACCGCGGCGACGAAGCCGTAGGCGATCAGCATCCACGCGAGCGCCTTGCCGTCGAAGGTGAACATCGCCGCCCACTCGGGCGATTCCGCGACATGGCCGCCGAGCCAGATCGACAACAGCAGCAACACCAGCCCGACGATCGACACTTCGAGGATGCGGCCCGGGCGCCACCAGCGCAGCCACGCGCCCATCAGCAGCGCGATCGGGATCGTCATCGCGACGGTGAACGTACCCCACGGACTCTGCGCGAGCGCCTTCACCACGACGAGCGCGAGCACCGCGAGCAGGATCACCATGATCGCGAGGATGCCGACCATCGCCGTGATGCCCGCGGCGGCGCCGAGTTCGTTGCGGATCATCTCGCCGAGCGAACGCCCGTCGCGCCGCACCGAGAGGAACAACACCATCATGTCCTGCACCGCGCCCGCGAGCACGACGCCGAACAGGATCCACAACATGCCGGGCAGGTACCCCATCTGCGCCGCGAGCACCGGGCCCACCAAGGGACCCGCACCTGCGATCGCCGCGAAGTGGTGCCCGAACAGCACCGTCTTCTGCGTCGGCACGTAATCGAGGCCGTCGTTGCGTCGCCAAGCGGGCGTCATGCGCGTCGGATCGATGCCGAGCGCGCGCTCGGCGATGTAGCGCGCGTGGAAGCGATAGCCGATGCAGAACACCGACACCGCCGCCGCCACGATCCACAACGCCCCGACGCTTTCGCCGCGCGACAGCGCGAGCGTGCCCAGGCACATCGCGGCGAACAGCGCGAGCGCGCCCCAACCGAGCCAACCCAACATCCGCATGCGTGCGATTCCCCCGTGCGCTACAGCCAGCGCACCTTCTTGAGATAGCGATACAGGCCGAGCACGACCACCACGACGAGCGCGATCAGGATCGGATAACTCCAGCGCCCGTGCAGCTCCGGCATCGCGTCGAAGTTCATGCCGTACCAGCTCGCGATCAGCGTCGGCGCGGCGAGCAGCGCGGCCCACCCGGCGAGCTTCTTCACCACCTCGCCCTGGTTCACGGTGACCAGCGAGAGGTTCACGCTCATCGCCGCGGTGAGCATCTCGCGCAGCGTGTCGGTGGTTTCGTTGACGCGCATGGCGTGGTCGAGCACGTCGCGGAAGTACAGGCGCACTTCGTCGGGCACCAGCGAGCCGTGCATGCGCGTGAGCTGCGCGAGGATGTCCTGCATCGGTGCGACGGCCAGGCGCAGCTGGGTGAGTTCGCGCTTGAGCTCGTAGAGCTTGACGATGGTGTCGCGGCGGAAGGTCTCGGCGAAGATGTCCTGCTCGAGTGCATTCAATGAATCGCGGAACTCCGACACGATCGGCAGGTAGTTGTCGACGATGAAGTCGAGCACCGCGTACAGGCCGTACGCGGGACCGAGTGCGAGCAGTTCGGGTTCGCGCTCCACGCGCGCGCGCACCGGCGCATACGACAGCGATGCGCCGTGGCGCACGGTGACGAGGTAGCGCGGGCCGAGGAAGGCGTGCGTTTCGCCGAAGCGGATGCGGTCGTCGACCGACTGCGCGGTGTGCACGGCGACGAACAGCGAATTGCCGTAGGCCTCGATCTTCGGACGCTGGTGCGCGTGCTGCGCGTCCTCGACCGCGAGATCGTGCAGGCCGAATTCCTCCTGCAGCTTGTCGAGAATCGCGTCTTCCGGTTCGTACAGGCCGACCCACACGAAGCTGCCGTCATCGACGGCCAGCGCATCGCTGATCGCATCGAGCGTGATGTCGGCACGCTTGCCGTTGCGATCGTAGACGACGCAGTTGATGACGCAGGCGGGCAGGACGGGGTCGCTCATCCCCGCATCCTGCCTCAGGTGCGGCGGACGGGGAAGGCCAGCGCGGCGTGCAGGGGCAGCAACAGCGCGAGCCACGGCGCCTGGAACTGCGCGCCGGCCGGCAATTGCAGGAACAGCGCGAGCACGCCGCCGAGCACGACCGCGATCCGGATCGCCTGGTGGAAACGCGACGGCTCGCGGCCGCGCAGCATCGCCATCGCGCCCGGCACCAGCAACAGGCACAGCGGCGAGAACAGCAGCAGGTTGTGGTTCGTCCACCCGGCGCGGTGCGCGGTGCAGCACCAGATGAAGGCCATCAGCAGGCCGAGCGCGCCGCACAGCGTCCAGAACGGCAGGGCCAAACCGCCGAGGATGCGCGGGCGATGCGTGGCGAGCCATCGCACGCCGATCGCGAGCAGCACGCCGGCGAGCAACCACGCCCACACGCGACGCGGCGCGTCCGGCGGTTCGGGCGCGATGCGATGCGGCAGCACTTCGTGTTCTTCCGCGACCAGCGGCCGGCCTTCGCTGTTCTTCGCCTCGCGCAGGCTCGCGGCCAGGCGCATCGGCACGAACGCGTCCTCCCAGCGCGACAGCGGGCGATCGGCGAACGGGCCGAGGCCGATGTCGAAGCCGAGCCACATCCACAACGCGGGCGATGCCAGGCGCACGGCTTCGCTGCGATACGTGTCGCCGGCCGAACGGACTTCCAGCTGGCGTCGCAACGCACCGTTGGTCGCGCGATCGATCGCGTCGCGCACGCGCGTGGAGCAGTTGTCGGTGAAGTAGTCGTAGCGGTAGCGCGCGTTCTCGGGGAGCGCGTTGTGTGCGAGCGCGTCGGCGATGTCCCGCGCCTGCGCAGGTTCGAGGTCGAGCCACTGGATCGACACGCCGCGACCGACGTTGCGGTAGTACGCGAGGTCTTCGTCGACCGGCAACGCGACGAGCATGTACTGCATGTCGCCCTGGATGAAGCGGCGCAGGAAGCCCGGTTCGTCGAGGTCGAAGAAGCCGAAGTTGTAGGAGATCGGCCCGCGGCCCGATTCGGGATCGTCGACCACGACGGCGTTGTGGCCGAAGCGTTCGAAGAAGATCTCGCCGGGCTGCATCGTGAGCACCCCGATGCGCGGCGCGGCGAATGCCGCCGTGGCCGTGAGCCACAGCAAGACGATCACCAGCAGTCGGACCAACGCGCTACGCGTCCGCATGAACACTGACGTGCAGGGCGTGCAACCGGCGCGCATCGGCGCGCGCCACGCGGAACCCGAAGCGACCAAGCGTCAATTCTTCGCCGGCCTCCGGCAGGTGACCGATCGCGGCGGTGAGCAGGCCGCCGATGGTGTCGTACTCGTCGTCGTCGAAGTCGGCGCCGAAGCGTTCGTTGAAGTCGGAGATCGGCGTCAGCGCATCGACGACGAAATGGCCGTCGGCCTGCGCCGAGATCAGTTGCGAATCGTCGACCGCCTCGTCGTGCTCGTCGTCGATGTCGCCGACGATCTGCTCCAGCACGTCTTCGATGGTGACGAGGCCGGCGACGCCGCCGTATTCGTCGATCACGATCGCCATGTGGTTGCGCGACTGGCGGAACTCGCGCAGCAGCACGTTGAGCTTCTTCGACTCGGGGATCAGCACCGCGGGCCGCAGGAACTCGCGCACGCTTTCGGGCGGATGCTCGGCGATCACCACGCGCAGCAGGTCCTTGGCGAGCAGGATGCCGAGGATCTCGTCCTTGCCTTCGCCGTGCACCGGGAAACGCGAGTGGCCGGATTCGACCACCAGGCGCATCAGCGCATCGAGCGGGGCATCGGCGGGCAACGCGACCATCTGCGCGCGCGGGATCATCACGTCGCCGACCGTCAGGTCCGACACCGCGATCGCGCCTTCCATCATGCGCAGGGTGTCGGCCGCGATCAGCCCGTCGGCCTGCACGTCGCGCAGCAGCTCGACCAGGTCCTCGCGGGTGGTGGGTTCGCCGGACAGCGCGGCGGTGATGCGATCGAGCCAGTTGCGTCGGCTCTTGTCTTCGGAATGCGGGGGACTGTCGTCGTCGGCCATGGGGGTGGGGAAGGGCTCCGGAACCGTGGAGCGACCGTGAACGAGTCTAGCGCCAAACCGCGACGGGTCGGTGAACCGCGTCGGCAAACCCGCTGCCAAGCCGTTTTCAGACCTCGGCGTACGGGTCTTCGATGCCCATCTCGGCGAGGATCGTGCGCTCCAGTTGCTCCATGCACTCGGCTTCGCGCGGGTCCTCGTGGTCCCACCCGAGCAGGTGCAGGGTGCCGTGGACCGTGAGGTGGGCGTAGTGCGCGGCCAGCGCCTTCTTCTGTTCCTTCGCCTCGCGGGCGACCACCGGCGCGCACAGCACGATGTCGCCGAGCAGCGGCAGGCGCACGCCTTCCGGCAGTTCGGCGGGGAAGCTCAGGACGTTGGTCGCATAGTCGCGGCCCCGATAGTGCCGGTTGAGTGCGCGGCCTTCCTTGGTGCCGACGATGCGCAACGCGAGGTCGGCTTCGCGGATGCGGCCCTTCAGCGCGGCCGCGACCCACTTGCGGAAGCTCACCGCCGCGGGCAGGCCGAGGCGGGGCGCGGCGTATTCGACGGAGACGTCGAGTCGGACGGGACCTTTTGTCATCGAATGGAAGGGTACGGCATCAGGCGCCCGTACCGGACGCGCTGTCGTTGGTGTCGCGGGCGTCGTAGGCGTCGACGATGCGCGCGACCAGCGGATGGCGGACGACGTCGCGCGCCTGGAAGAAGGTGAAAGCGATGCCGTCGACGCCGCGCAACACCTCGATCGCATCGCGCAGGCCCGACTTCTGGTGCTTGGGCAAGTCGATCTGCGTCATGTCGCCGGTGACGACGGCGGTCGAGCCGAAGCCGATGCGCGTCAGGAACATCTTCATCTGCTCGATGGTGGTGTTCTGCGCTTCGTCGAGGATCACGAATGCGTCGTTGAGCGTGCGCCCGCGCATGTACGCCAGCGGTGCGATCTCGATGACGTTCTTCTCCAGCAACTTGACGACCTTCTCGACGCCGAGCATTTCGTACAGCGCGTCGTACAGCGGGCGCAGGTAGGGATCGACCTTCTGGGTCAGGTCGCCGGGCAGGAAGCCGAGCTTCTCGCCGGCTTCGACCGCGGGGCGCACGAGGATCAGCCGCTGGACGCGCGATTCGTTGAGCGCTTCCACCGCCATCGCCACCGCGAGGAAGGTCTTGCCGGTGCCGGCCGGACCGATGCCGAAGTTGATGTCGTGGGTCGCGATCGCGTGCAGGTACTTCGCCTGGTTGGCGCCGCGGCCGCGGATCGTGCCGCGCTTGACGCGGATCGCCACTTCCTGCGGTTCGATGTCGGGCGAGGCCTGTTCGGCCGCGTCGACGGCGTTGAGGCGCACGTTGATCGCATGGCCGTCGAAGATTTCCTCGCCGGCTTCGGCGTACAGCGAGCGCAGGAAGCGTTCGGCGCGCTGCACCGCGACGTCGGGGCCGGTGACGCGGAAGACGTTGCCGCGGTTGGCGATCTCGACACCGAGCCGCAGTTCGATCTGGCGCAGGTGCGCGTCGAATGCGCCGGCCATGTTGGCCAAGCGCTCGGTGTCGTCGGGTTCGAGGATGAAGTCGCGCGAAGAGGGGTCGTTCATGCGGGGCGAAGCGTAGCGCGGACGTGGTGAGGGACGCGATGGCGGTGTCCACACCTGCCGTGCGTTCGGAATAAGTAGGCCAAAAAGAACCGGCGCCGATTGGAATACGCAGGGCAGGGCATGCGGGGTCGATCGGGACCGCCCGTCGGGCCTCGCTTGCGTTTAATTAATCATGGAATTAAATAGATGCTCATGACCCCTCCCCCCACCGCCCCGAAGCGCGGCCGCAAGCCCGGCACGCGCAGCGTCGGCCGCCCCCAGGGCGAAAGCGGCGACCTGCGCGGCAAGCTGCTCGACGTCGCCGTCGAATGCTTTGCGCACCACGGCGTCGCCACCAGCACGTTGCGCGAGATCGCGCGGGAAGCGGGCGTGAACCCCGCGCTCGTGCACTACTACTACGGCGACAAGCAGCAGCTGGTGCAGGCGGTGATCTCCGAGCGCGTGATCCCGGCCTTCACCGAAGTCCGCACCGCCACGGCGAAGGGCGGCGACGACATCGCCGCGGTGATCGCCGGCTTCGTGCGCGGCATGTGCGAAACCGTCGAACGCCACCCGTGGCTGCCCGCGTTGTGGGTGCGCGAAGTGCTGTGCGAAGGCGGCGCGTTGCGCGAAGTGATGTTCGACACCGTCGCGCCGCAGATGCCGCAGATGCTGGCCACGCGCTTCGCCGAGGCGCAAGCCGCGGGCAAGCTCAATCCCGACCTCGATCCACGCCTGCTGGTGACCTCGCTCGTCGGCCTGACCCTGTTTCCCGCCGCGGGCGCGCCGATCTGGCGTCGCATGTTCGCCGCCGACGACATCGACCACGTCGCGATGCAACACCACGCCATCGCGCTGCTCGACGCCGGCATCGGCGTCTCCTGACGTTCCTTCGAGTAACGACCATGACCGCCCCCCATCCCCGCCTGCTGTATCTCTGCGCGATCGTCGCGATCGGCGCGGCCTCCTGCCGCAACGACGCGCCGCAGGCGCTCGGCACGCTCGAATACGACCGCATCACGCTGCCCGCGCCCGCCGCCGAAAAGATCATCGCGATCGACGTGCGCGAAGGGCAGCGCGTGAAGCCCGGCCAGTCGCTGCTTCGCCTGGAACTCGACCGCACGCGTTCGGCCACCGAAGCCGCGCGCGCGTCCGCGCTGCGCCAGCGCGCCACGCTCGAAGAGATGGAAGCCGGCCCGCGCAGCGAGGAAATCGCACGCGCCCGCGCCGAACTCGTCGCCGCGCAGGCGCAGGTCCGCGACACGCGCGACTACTACAACCGCGTGCGCCAACTCGGCCCGCGCCAGTTGATGGCGCAATCGGACATCGATCGCGCGCGTGCACAGGCCGACAACGCCGCCGCCACCGCGCGCGCACTCGCCGAAGCCCTGCGCGAACTCGAAGCCGGCACGCGCAGCGAACAGATCGCCGCGGGCGAAGCCGCGCTCGCCGCCTCCGAAGCCGACGCCGCCGCGCAACAAGTCACGCTCGACAAACTCTCGGTGATCGCGCCGCGTGCAGGCGTCGTCGACAGCATCCCCTTCAAGCTCGGCGACCAGGCCGCGGTGGGCCAGCCGCTCGCGATCCTGCTCGTCGGCAATCCGTATGCGCGCGTGTACGTGCAGGAACCGATCCGCGCGAACGTCGCCGTCGGCACCAAGGCGCGCGTCTTCATCGGCGGCAGGGACGAAGCGATCGACGGCACCGTGCGCATGATCCGCACCGAGCCGACGTTCACGCCGTACTTCGCGCTGATCGGCAAGGACGCCGCGCGCCTGAGCTGGGTCGCCGAGATCGCGCTGCAGACGAAGGACGCCTTGCCCGCCGGCCTGCCCGTGCGCGTGGAGTTCGACAAGTGAATGCCCGGCCCGCCGTCAACGCGGACACGGATCTCGCGATCCGCGCGCGCGGCCTGACCAAGCGCTTCGGCAAGCTGGTCGCGGTCGACCACGTCGACCTGAGCGTGCCGAAGGCACACGTGTACGGCTTCCTCGGCCCCAACGGCTCGGGCAAGACCACGACGATCCGCATGCTGTGCGGGCTGATGACGCCGACCGAAGGCGAGATCGAAGTCCTCGGCCTCAAGCTGCCGAAGCAAGCCGAGGCGCTGCGGCGTCGCATCGGCTACATGACGCAGAAGTTCTCGTTGTTCGACGACCTCAGCGTGCGCGAGAACCTCGAGTTCCTCGCCGCGGTGCAGGACATCCCGCGCGCGAAAGCGGTCGCGCGCATCGACGAACTCGTCGAGCGTTACCACTTCTCTGATCGCCAGAAGCAACTCGCCGGCACGATGAGCGGCGGCCAGAAGCAGCGCCTCGCGCTCGCCGGCGCGGTGATCCATTCGCCGGAACTGTTGTTCCTCGACGAACCGACGAGCGCGGTCGATCCGGAATCGCGGCGCGACTTCTGGGAAAAACTCTTCGAACTCGCCGACGGCGGCACGACCATCCTCGTGTCGACGCACTACATGGACGAAGCCGAACGCTGCCATCGCCTGGCGATCCTCGATCGCGGCGTGCTCGTCGCCGACGGCAGTCCCGCCGAACTCACCGGCGCGATCGAAGGCCGCACGCTCGCCGTGCATTCGCAGACGCCGCGCCGCGCGCGCGCCGCGCTGATGGCGGCGCCTGGCGTGATCAGCGCCGCGCAGGTCGGCAACACGCTGCGCGTGCTCACGTCCGAGGACGGCGATTCTGTCGCGCGGCTGCAGCAGGTGCTCGTCGATGCGGGCCTGCAAGGCGAGGTCGCCGCGTCCGAACCCAATCTCGAAGACGTCTTCGTCTCCGCCACGCGCGGCCGCGAAGCCAAGATCCCGGAGGCCGCATGAGCGCCCGCCGCCTGTTCGCGATCATGGTGAAGGAGTTGCGGCAGATGCGCCGCGACCGCATCACGCTGGCGATGATCGTCGGCATCCCGGTGATGCAGTTGGTGCTGTTCGGCTACGCGATCAACTTCACGTTGCGCGATCTCGACACCGCGATCTCCGACCAGGCGGGCACCGCCGGTTCGCGCGCGCTGGTGATGGATCTTCAAAACACGGGCGTGCTGAATCCCGTGCGCGACGCGAGTTCGCCGCAGGAGTTGATGCAGATGCTCCGGCGCGGCGAAATCAGCGTCGGCGTCGTGGTGCCGCCCGATTTCGAGAAGCGTCGCATCGAAGGCCGCGAGGCGGTGCAGTTGCTGGTCGACGGCGCCGACACGTCGGTGCAGAGCGCCGTCGCGCAACTCGTGCAGACGCCCATGGACAGTGCGTCGACCGTGAAGAAGCCCGCGCCGCAGATCAGCGTCGTCAGCTTCTACAACCCGGAGCGGCGCTCGGCGATCAACATCGTGCCCGGCCTGATCGGCATCATCCTGACGATGACCATGGTGATGTTCACCGGCGTGTCCATCGTGCGCGAGCGCGAGCGCGGCAACATGGAGTTGCTGATCGCGACGCCCGTGAGCAGCAGCGAGTTGATGATCGGCAAGGTGTTGCCGTTCGCCGGCATCGGGCTGATCCAGACGACGCTGGTGTTGATCCTGGGCGCGTGGTTGTTCGAGGTGCCGGTGCGTGGCGCGCTGTTCGACGTCTACATCGCCGCGATCCTGCTGATCCTCGCGAACCTCTCGCTCGGCCTGATGATCTCGACGAAGGCGCAGTCGCAGTTCCAGGCGATGCAGATGACGTTCTTCGTGTTCCTGCCGTCGATCCTGCTGTCGGGCTTCATGTTCCCGTTCGCGGGCATGCCGAAGATCATCCAGTGGGCCGCGGAAGTGTTGCCGCTCACGCATTTCCTGCGGTTGGTGCGCGGCATCATGTTGCGCGGGGCGAGCCTGTGGGAGTTGTGGCCTGCGACGGTGGCGTTGATCGCCTTTACGACGGTGATGATGACGGCGGCGATCCTGCGGTTCCGGAAGCGGCTCGACTGATCGTGGACTTGCGCGGCTACGCGCCTTTGCCCACAGTCGGGGGCTTCGAGGTCCGGGGAGGGGCGCGCGATGCGAAAGGTTCGGTTTGGGTTGACCGTGTCGACGGTCGCCATGGCGGCGATGTTCGGGCAGGCGTTTGCCGCTGAAGTCACGGTGGTCAGTGCTGCGCGCATCCACACGATGGATGTCGCGCACCCGCAAGTGCAGGCGATGGCCTACGACGACACCGGCAAGTTGCTCGCGCTTGGCGACACCGATGCGTTGCTGAAGGCGTATCCGAACGCGACGCGCATCGACGCGGGCAAGGCGACCATCGTGCCCGGCCTGATCGATGCGCATGGACACATTCCGGGTCTCGGCATCGCGATGATGGCTGCGGACCTGGTCGACACGCGCGACAAGGCCGAGATCATGGCGCGGCTGCGCGAATACGCCGCGCGGCTTCCGAAGGATGCCTGGATCGTCGGTCGCGGTTGGGATCAGAACGACTGGCCGGAGAAGGTGTTTCCGAGTGCGGCCGATCTCGATGCGGTGTTCCCGGATCGCCCGGTGTGGTTGGAGCGCATCGATGGACACGCCGGCTGGGCGAACACGGCGGCGTTGCGCGCGGTGAAGCGCGATCTGTCCGGCGACTGGCAGCCCGACGGCGGCCGCATCGATCGCGATGCGAACAAGCAGCCCACTGGCATTCTCATCGACGCGGCGATGCTGCTGGTCGAAGACGCGCGCCCGCCGCTCGACGAAACCACCGGCGAACGCGCGCTGACGATCGCGATGCAGTCGGCCGTCGAACACGGGCTCACCGGCGTGCACGATGCCGGCATCACGCTCGCCGAATTCCGGCGCTACCAGCGCCTCGCCGATCGCGGCGCCATGCCGCTGCGCGTGACCGCGATGGCCGGCGGAGACGGCGATGCGCTCGAACTATTGTGCCGCGACGGCCTGTACAAGCATGCGTCGGGTCGCCTGCAGATGCGCAGCGTGAAGCTGTATGCCGACGGCGCGCTCGGCAGCCGCGGCGCCGCGATGCTCGCCGACTACAGCGACGACCACGGCAATCGCGGCCTGGAACTGATGTCGCCCGAAGCGATGAACGCCGCCGTTGACAAGGCAAAGCGTTGCGGCGTGCAGGCGGCGACGCATGCGATCGGCGATCGCGGCAACCGCAACACGCTGGATGCGTACCAGCGCGCGCTGGGCAACGGCGCGTCGGGCGATCATCGCTGGCGCATCGAACACGCGCAGGTCCTCGCCCCCGAGGACCTGCCGCGCCTGGCGCAGTTGCACGTGATCGCGTCGATGCAACCGACGCACGCGACGAGCGACATGCCGTGGGCCGAGGATCGCGTGGGTCCCGCACGCATTGTCGGCGCTTACGCGTGGCGGCAGCTGCGCGACAGCGGCGCGCGCCTGGCGCTAGGCTCCGACTTCCCGGTGGAATCGGTCGATCCGCGCCTGGGCCTGTCCGCCGCGGCGACGCGCGCCGACGCGCAGGGCCTGCCGATCGGCGGCTGGTATCCGAACGAGAAGCTGACCGCGTTCGAAGCGCTGCGCGGCTTCACGCTCGACGCGGCCTTCGCCGGCTTCGCGGAGAACGAAGTGGGCAGCCTCGAAGTCGGCAAGCGCGCGGACTTCGTCGTGTTCGAGGAAGACCCGCTCGCGATCTCGCCGGCCGCATTGCGCGACCTGACGGTCGACGCGACCTACGTCGACGGCAAACCGGTGTTCGAACGCAAGAAGTAGGAGCGACCTTGCGATCGACCGACGCCTCGCGTCAGTCGATCGCGACTCTCGCGCGCAGCGAGTTCGAAAACGCTTCGGTAATCACCACGTCGACGAACTGCCCGATCAAACGCGCATTGCCCGGGAAGTTCACCGAGCGCATGTTCTCGGTCTTGCCGGTCAGTTCGTTCGGGTCCTTCTTCGACGGGCCTTCGACCAGGACGCGCTGCACGCTGCCGATCATCGCCTTCGAGATCTCCGCCGCGTGCGCGTTGATACGCGCCTGCAGGCGTTCCAGGCGCGCGTGCTTCTCCGCGTCCGTCGTGTCGTCGGACAGATCGGCGGCGGGCGTGCCCGGGCGGCGCGAATAAATGAAGGAGAACGACTGGTCGAAGCCGACGTCCTCGATCAGCTTCATCGTCTTCTCGAAGTCGGCGTCGGTTTCGCCGGGGAAGCCGACGATGAAGTCCGACGAGATCGAGATGCCAGGGCGCACCGCGCGCAGCTTGCGGATCTTCTGCTTGAACTCGAGCGCGGTGTAACCGCGCTTCATCGCGGCGAGGATGCGGTCGCTGCCGGCCTGCACGGGCAGGTGGAGGTAGTTCGCGAGTTGCGGCACGTCGCGATACGCCTCGACCAGCGAGTCGGAGAACTCGAGCGGGTGCGAGGTGGTGAAACGGATGCGGCCGACGCCTTCGATGCCGGCGATCGCGCGGATCAGCAGGCCGAGGTCCGCGGTCTCCCCTTCGTCGCCGAAGGGTCCGCGGTACGCGTTGACGTTCTGCCCGAGCAGGTTGATCTCGCGCACGCCCTGCGCCGCGAGTTGCGCGACTTCGACCAGCACGTCCTCGAACGGGCGGCTCACTTCCTCGCCGCGCGTGTAGGGCACGACGCAGAACGAGCAGTACTTCGAGCAGCCTTCCATGATCGACACGAAGGCGCTCGGGCCTTCGGCGCGCGGTTCGGGGAGGCGATCGAACTTCTCGATCTCGGGGAAGCTGATGTCGACCTGCGGCGCGCCGGTGGCGCGGCGTTCGCGGATCAGTTCGGGCAGGCGGTGCAGGGTCTGCGGGCCGAACACGAGGTCGACGTACGGCGCGCGCTTCACGATCGCCGCGCCTTCCTGCGACGCCACGCAACCGCCAACGCCGATCAGCACGGGCTTGCCGTCCTTCTTCAGCGCCTTCCAGCGGCCGAGCTGGCTGAAGACTTTCTCCTGCGCCTTCTCGCGGATCGAGCAGGTGTTGACCAGCACGACGTCGGCTTCCTCGACGTTGTCGGTCAGTTCCAGGCCTTCGGTCGCAGCGAGCACGTCGGCCATGCGGGCCGAGTCGTACTCGTTCATCTGGCACCCGTGGGTCTTGATGAAGAGCTTGCCGCGCGCGGCGGGGCGGGGGGCGTCGACTTCGGGCGCGGCCGGGTCGCTCATGCTCGGTTGGAGCAGCGTCAGTTCGATGGTCATGGCATGTCCGGGAGGGCGGCGTTTAATCCGCGCCGGAGGTGGGTTTGCGTGAAGGGCGCGGAGTTTAGCGCGGCCGGATAGCGACGGGCGTCGCGTTCGCATGATTCAAGGGTCCGTTCATATGAATCAAGGACTTGTCAAACCTCACGTTTGAGAGGAGCATCCGGCGCCATGGACTGGGGAAGGGGAACGCGCGGCCTGGCCGCCTTCGTGTTGGTTGTCGCGCCATTGGGCGCGATGCCTGCGTTCGCCGGTTCGCTGTATCGCTGCGATTCCGCCGACGGCGCGCGCAGCTACGTGAGCAAGAAGATCCCCGGCGCCACCTGCAAGGTCATCAGCTATTCGTCGAACGCCTCGGCGCCGAAGGCCGCGCCCGCGCAGGCGTCGGTCGGCAGCGCGTCGACGAAGGGCTCCGTCGCCGGTTCGCCCATCGCCTCGACCGTGGCCGACAAGCCGCTGGCGAACACCGCGTCCGCCTTGCCCGCCTCGGCGCCGCCCGCGCAGAAGCCGTACCAGGCGCCGCGCCTCGTGCAGGGCCAGGTGTACTCGTACATCAAGGACGGCGTGCGCCATTACACGAGCAAGCCGCCGAAGGGCGTGGCCGGCGCGACCGCGCTGCGCACCATCAAGTACAGCTTCATGGAGACGTGCTACGCCTGCGCGGCGCGTCCCGGCGTCAACTTCGGCACGCTGCGCCTCAACACCGACGCGTATTCGGCTGAAATCCGCGCGGCGGCGGCGAAACACGGGGTCGACGAGGCGATCGTGCGCGCGATCATCCACGCCGAGTCGGCCTACAACCCGAATGCGCTCTCGCGCGTCGGCGCGCAGGGCCTGATGCAACTGATGCCCGCCACCGCCCGCCGCTTCGGGGTCGGCAACGCCTTCGACGCGGGGCAGAACATCGGCGGCGGCGTGCAGTACCTCGCGTGGCTGCTCAAGCGCTTCAACGGCGACCTGACCCTGGCCGCGGCCGGCTACAACGCCGGCGAGGGCGCGGTCGACAAGTACAAGGGCGTGCCGCCCTACAACGAGACCCGCCTGTACGTCCAGCGCGTTTCGGTGCTGGCCGATCGCTACCGCGGCGCGCTCGCCGCCAGTGCGCTCGCCACCAAGTAAGGCCGCTGGATTGTCGGCCGATTAAGCGTTCCGTTACACTTCACCGTCTTTGCGGACCGCCCGCGCGCAGCAGCGCGCACGGCCGGTTCGTGCAACGTTCCAGCGTCTTATTGCGGAGTGCCGGATGGCCAATGTTGGGGTAGGGGTCAACGATCCCGCTCATGTCCACGACGGGGAACCCGTCAACCAGGGCCGTCGCCGGTTCCTGACCGCGTCGACGGCAGTCGTCGGCGCCGTCGGTGTCGGCGTCGCGGCCGTCCCCTTCATCAAGTCCTGGAATCCCAGCGCCCGCGCGAAGCTCGCCGGTGCGCCGGTGACCGCCGACATCAGCGAACTGGCCGAAGGCCAGCGCCTGGTGCTCGAGTGGCGCGGCCAGCCGATCTGGATCGTGAAGCGTTCCAAGGCGATGCTCGACATCCTGCCGACGCTCGACCCGAAGCTGCTCGACCCCAAGTCGAACAACCTCGACCAGCAGCCGACGTACGCGCACAACGAACTGCGTTCGATCAAGCCGGAGATCTCGGTGCTGGTCGGCCTGTGCACGCACCTGGGCTGCTCGCCCGAAATGAAGGCCGAGATCCGCCCCGAGCCGTTCGACGCCGAGTGGAAGGGCGGTTACTTCTGCCCGTGCCACAAGTCGAAGTTCGACATGGCCGGCCGCGTGTTCGCGGGCGTGCCCGCGCCGATCAACCTGCTCGTGCCGCCGCACCACTACGAGAGCGACACGTCGATCGTGATCGGTGTCGACCCGAAGGGAGCCGCGTAAGCCATGGCCAACGTCTTCTCCCGCACGACCACCCAGGTGATGGACTGGGTCAATGCGCGCGCCCCCGGCATGATGCCGGGTTACCGCAAGCACATGACCGAGTACTACGCGCCGAAAAACTTCAACGTCTGGTACTACTTCGGCTCGCTCGCGCTGGTCGTGCTGGTCAACCAGATCGTGACCGGCATCTTCCTGACGATGCACTTCAAGCCGTCCGCGGCCGAAGCGTTCTCGTCGGTCGAATACATCATGCGCGACGTGGAGTGGGGCTGGCTGATCCGGTACATGCATTCGACCGGCGCCTCGCTGTTCTTCATCTGCATCTACCTGCACATGTTCCGTGGCCTGATGTACGGCTCGTACCAGAAGCCGCGCGAGCTCGTGTGGGTCATCGGCATGGTGCTCTACCTCGTGCTCATGGCCGAAGCCTTCATGGGCTACGTGCTGCCGTGGGGCCAGATGTCGTTCTGGGGCGCGAAGGTGATCATCTCGCTCTTCGGCGCGATCCCGGTCATCGGTAACGGCCTGACCGAATGGATCATGGGCGACTACCTGCCGGGCGATGCGACGCTCAACCGCTTCTTCGCGCTGCACGTCATCGCGCTGCCGCTCGTCATCCTGCTGCTCGTCGTGCTGCACATCGGCGCGCTGCATGAAGTGGGTTCGAACAACCCCGACGGCGTCGACATCAAGAAGGGTCCGAAGGGCAATCGCTGGTCGCAGACCGCGCCGGCCGACGGCATCCCGTTCCACCCGTACTACACGACGGGCAAGGACCTGTTCGGCGTCGCGTTCTTCCTGATCATCGCGGCCTTCATCATCTTCTTCGAGCCGACCTTCGGCGGCTGGTTCCTGGAGCACGACAACTTCACGGAAGCCAATCGCTTGGTGACGCCGGAGCACATCAAGCCGGTGTGGTACTTCACGCCGTACTACGCGATGTTGCGCGTCATCCCGTCGTTCTTCGCGATCAAGCTCTGGGGCGTGATCGTGATGTTCGCGGCGATCGCGGTGCTGTTCCTGGTGCCGTGGCTCGACAAGTCGCCGGTGAAGTCCTACCGCTACCGCGGCTGGTTTTCCTGGCTGATGCTGATGATGCTGGCCGTGTGCTTCCTGTGGCTGGGCAAGATCGGCGCAGGTCCGGGTACCGACCCGTCCGAAGTGATCATCGGCCGCCTGCTGACCTTCCTGTACTTCGCCTTCTTCATCACCATGCCGATTTGGACCAAGCTCGACAAAACCAAGCCGGTGCCGGAACGGGTGACGATGCATGACTAACTTCTTCGTCCGCGCCGGCAAGGCCGCGGTGCTTGCCGCGGGTCTCGCTGTCATCAGCATGGCCGCGAGCTCAATGGCCCTCGCCTCCGGCGGCGGCAACCTCAAGCAGTCGGGCGCGCGCCTCGACGACCGCGCGTCGCTGCAGCGTGGCGCGCAGCTCTACATGAACTACTGCGCCGGCTGCCATTCGCTGAAGTACCTGCGCTACTCGCGCATGGCCGAAGACCTCGGCCTGACCGAGGAAGAAGTGCAGGCCAACCTCAACCTCACCGGCGCGAAGTTCGGCGAGACGATCGGCACCGCGATGACGCCGGAACACGCGCAGCAGGCCTTCGGCAAGATGCCGCCGGACCTGAGCCTGATCGCGCGCGTCCGCGGCAGCGACTGGATCTACACCTACCTCAAGTCGTTCTACCTGGACGAATCGCGCCCGGTCGGCTGGAACAACACGCTCTTCCCGAACGTGTCGATGCCGAACCCGCTGTGGGAAATGCAGGGCCTGCAGCACGCCGTGCTCGGCAAGGCCGGCCCCGGCGGCGAAGCGCACGTGGAGCGCCTGGAACTGCGCACGCCCGGCACGCAGGACGCCGAAGCGTTCGACCAGAGCGCCCGCGACATCACCGCTTTCCTGATGTACGCCGGCGAGCCGGCCGCCCTCAAGCGCCAGGGGATGGGCGTCTGGGTGATCCTGTTCCTCGCCGCGTTCACGATCCTCGCCTACCTCCTGAAGAAGGAATACTGGCGGGACGTGCACTAAGCGGAAGGAAGCACTCGTCCGGTCATTCCGGACGAGGGCCCCGGAAGAAGTCGCCAGGGGTGGCGACTTTTTTCGTTCCTGACGCTAGGCTCGGGAATCGTTGCGACCGTCCGCAAGGGGTGGACGGCGCCTGCCGAACGATCGAGGGAGAGATCGATGATGGCTGCGAGCCCGCGAATGCGTAATGCCCTGACGTTGTTCTCGTCGACGGACGACGTGCTCTGCCACCGCGTGCGCCTCGTGCTCGCGGCCAAAGGCGTCACCTACGACCTGATCCCGGTCGATCCGCAGAACCCGCCCGAAGATCTCATCGACCTCAACCCGTACCACTCGGTGCCGACGCTGGTCGAGCGCGAGCTGGTGCTGTACGCGGCCTCGGTCGTCACCGAATACCTCGACGAGCGCTACCCGCATCCGCCGCTGATGCCGGTCGACCCGCTGTCGCGCGCGCGCCTGCGCCTGGCGATGCTGCGCCTGGAACACGACTGGGTCCCGCAGGTCCAGGCCATCCAGCTCGGCAATCGCCAGCAGGCCGAGGCCGGCCGCAAGCGCCTGAAGGAACTGCTGACCGCGTCGGTCCCGCTGTTCAAGGCCAGCAAGTTCTTCCTGAACCCGGAAATGAGCCTCGCCGACTGCGCGATGGCCCCGATCATCTGGCGCCTGGAATCGCTGGACGTTCCGTTGCCGAAGGACGGCAAGGTCATCGAGGATTACGGCAACCGCATCTTCCGCAACCCGGGCTTCATCCGCAGCCTCACCGAACAGGAAAAGAAACTGCGCGCGCTGCCGGTCTGACGCTGGTGCGGAGCGCTAGACTCGGCCCATGAGCGAAGAAAGCACCGACGACAACACGCCGGCGATGACCAGCCACCGCCCGTACCTGTTGCGGGCGCTCAACGAGTGGATCGCCGACAACGGGATGACGCCGCACCTGCTCGTCGACGCGACGCGTTCCGGCGTGCAGGTTCCGCCGCAGGCAGTGAGCGACGGCAAGGTCGTGCTCAACATCGCCGAACGCGCCGTCGCGCGCCTGCTGATCGACAACGATGCGGTGAGCTTCACCGCGCGCTTCGGTGGCGTCAGCCATCCCGTGATCGTGCCGATCTCCGCGGTGCTGGCGATCTACGCGCGCGAAACCGGCCAGGGCATGGCGTTGCCCGACGACCCGAGCGGCCCGCACGACGAACCCGAACCGACGCCGCCGACGGACGCGACACCCGACGCGCATGGCACGCACCCCACGCCGCCAAGGCGTGGGCATCTGCGCGTCATCAAGTAGCGCATCGCGCCAATAGATGGCCGAAGTTTGCGCAGCAAACTTCGGGTTGCACTGAGGCGTTGCCTTAGTGCAACTGCACGACGTTGGCTGCGCGCGTAGGGCCAGCGAACGACACCAGCCGCGTGCCACGCAACACCATGCGACCGACATGCCGGTCGCTGCCGTCGTACGAATACTCGAAGCGGAACGTCCGCTCGAATCCGAGCCATCCGTCTTCGCCGCGCTGCAGGCGCATGCCCGCGGCGTGCACGGTCTGGTCGAGCCATTGCACGCCGGCCGACCGACATGCATCGCGTCCCAACGCTTCCGCGCGCTCCGCGGCCGCGCGCCCCGCGCTCCAGTACGCGAACACGAGGCCTGCGACGATCATCACAACCAATAGACTTCCCATCTCCTTAATGTGACGGCGCATCGGCGCCCCTGCAAGGCCGCGCCGCCCAACCACGCAGGATGCGAACGGAGCCGCGCGCATGAAACTCGTCTTCCCGGGCGGAGAACACCCCCAGGTGTTGCTCGGACCAGGCGTCAATCGCATCGGCTCCGATCCGCGCGCCAACATCGTGCTCGATCGCCCCGGCGTATTGCCGCAGCACTGCCAACTGCACGTGACCCCGAGCGGCGTGATGCTCGATGTGCCGCACGGCACGTCGGTCACCGTCAACGGTCGCCGGGTCGATGGCCTGATCGCGCTGCGCCCCGGCGACAGCGTCGCGTTCGACGGCGTCGAAGCGCGGCTGTCGTCGATGGAATCCGCGGCGGCCGTGCGCCACCAGGCGGGCGTCGCCGGCCGCCTGCCCGAATCGGCGAACGACGATCCCGGCGCCACCGCGGTGCGCCCCGTGCTGCCGCGTTACGTGCTGCGTGGCGTGTCGGGCGAAGCGTTCGGTCGCACGTACCCGATCCACGGCAGCACCACCGTCGGGCGCGCCGACGAATGCAGCCTGCGCATCGACGAGCCCGGCATGTCGCGCATGCATGCGCGCCTGCTTCCGGTCGACGACGGCGTGCTGATCGAAGACCTCGGTTCGACCAACGGGTGCTTCCTCAATGGCAAGCGCGTGCTGCGCGGCGAAGCGCGCGTGGGCGACGAGATCGGGTTCGACACGATGCGCTTCCGCGTGATCGCGCCGGGCCAGAGCGACACGCACCACGAGGACGCGCACGTTGGCGAGGCGAAGCCCAACCGCACATGGATGCTGGTCGCCGGCATCGCCATCGCGGCCGGCGCCGTGTTGCTCGTCGCCTTCCTCTAACTGCGGCGACCGAGCTTCAGCGAGAGATCGATCGCGCGGACGTGCTTGGTCAGTCCGCCGATCGAGATGCATTCGACGCCGTCCTCGGCGATCGCGCGCACCGTGTCGAGGTCCACGCCGCCCGAGACTTCGAGCGGGATGCGGCCGTTCGCGCGACGCACCGCCTCGCGACGCGCGGCGGTATCGAAGTCGTCGATCAGGATGCGCTCGCAGCCCTCGCGCAGCGCTTCGTCGAGTTGATCGAGCGTTTCCACTTCGACGATCAACGGCAGCGACGGTTGCGCGGCGCGCGCGTTGCGAATCGCCGCGGTGAGCGAACCCGCGGCGCGCACGTGGTTTTCCTTGAGCATCACCGCATCGAACAGGCCCATGCGGTGGTTCACGCCGCCGCCGACCCGCACCGCGTACTTCTGCGCGACGCGCAGGCCGGGGATGGTCTTGCGCGTGTCGAGGATCGCCGCGCCCGTGCGTTCGACCGCGGCGACGAAGTCGGCGGTCGCGGTCGCGGTGCCGCTGAGCGTCTGCAGGAAATTGAGCGACGCGCGTTCGGCGCTGACCAGGGCGCGGGCGCGACCTTCGAGCGTCGCGATCACGGTGCCGGCGCGCACGCGGTCGCCTTCGGCGATGTGCCAGGCGATCGCGACTTCGGGATCCAGCGCGCGGTGGCAAGCGTCGAACCACGGCCTGCCGCAGATGACCGCCGGTTCCTTGCAGATCAGGTACGCGGTGTCGCGGACGTCGGGCAGCAGCGCCGCGGTGACGTCGCCGTCGCCGAGGTCTTCGGCGAGCGCGCGGGCCACGTCGGCGGTCACGACCTCGACCGGCGGAGGGCTGATGTCGACGGGCCGGCCGTCGACGCGGTCGCCAGGCGTGCTCATGCCGGCGGGAAGTCCGGGACCTGGCCGGTCGCGATCGCTTCCTCGGCGAGCAGCACCGGGATGCCGTCGTCGATCCGGTAGACCAGCTTGCGGTCGCGCGTGACGAGCGCCTCGCGCAGCGCTTCGCCCTGCGGTTGGCCGTCGGTGCGCGCGATGCCGCCCGCGGCGATCGCCGAATTCAGCGCGGAAAGGCCCTTCGCGTCGAGCATCGCCAGCGGCTGGCGCGTGGCGGGGCAGGCGAGGATGTCCAGGAGCTTGCGGTCCATGTGCGCGGCGCGGGGGCAGGGGATCGGAAGGGCCGCTAGAATACCCCCCTTCGCAGAAGGCGCCAGTCGCACGGGAACGCCATGGCCTCAAAGGAAGACGCGCCGAACGCCGCCGCGCCGCTGGTCGGCATCGTCATGGGCTCACGCTCCGATTGGGAGACGATGCAGCACGCGGCGCAGAAACTCGACGCGCTGGGCGTGCCGCACGAAGTGCGCATCGTCTCGGCGCACCGCACGCCCGACGTGCTGTTCGACTATGCGGCGACCGCGCAGTCGCGTGGCCTGCGCGCGATCATCGCCGGCGCCGGCGGCGCCGCGCACCTGCCGGGCATGCTCGCCGCCAAGACCGCGGTGCCGGTGCTCGGCGTGCCCGTGCAGAGCAAGGCGCTCAACGGCATGGATTCGCTGCTGTCGATCGTGCAGATGCCCGCGGGCATCCCGGTCGCGACGTTCGCCATCGGCAATGCCGGCGCGGCGAATGCGGCGTTGTTCGCGGCCGCGCTGCTCGCTTCCTCGCATCCGCAGATCGGCGCTTCGCTCGAAGCGTTCCGCTCGCGCCAGACCGACGACGTCGCCAACAACGACGATCCTCGCAAGTAATGACGACCGTAGGCATCCTCGGCGGCGGGCAACTCGCCCGCATGCTCGCTCTTTCCGGCGCGCCGCTCGGCTTGCGCTTCCTCGTGATGGACACCGTCGCCGACGCATGCGCCGGGCAGTTCGCGCCGATGATCGTCGGCGACTGGCGCGACGAACGCGCGCTCTCGGAGTTCGCGTCGAAGATCGACGTGGCGACGTTCGACTTCGAGAACGTGCCCGCCGAATCCGCGCAGTGGCTCGCCGAACGCGTGCCGGTGTTCCCGAGTCCGCGCGCGCTCGCCATGGCGCAGGACCGCCTCGCCGAAAAGACCCTGTTCCGCGAACTCGGCATCCCGGTGCCGCCGTTCTCCGCGATCGATTCGCGCGAAGGCCTCGATGCCGCGCTCGATGCGATCGGCACGCCGTGCATCCTCAAGACGCGCAGGCTCGGTTACGACGGCAAGGGCCAGTTCCGCCTGAAGACGCGCAGCGATGCCGATGCGGCGTGGGATGCGCTCGGTGGCCAGGCGCAGACCGTCGGCCTGATCCTCGAAGGGTTCGTTGCGTTCGAGAAGGAAGTCAGCGTCGTCGCCGTGCGCGGCCGCGATGGCGAATTCCGCGCATGGCCGCTCACGCAGAACTGGCACGTCGACGGCGTGCTGTCCGCGAGCCTCGCGCCCGCGCCGGTGTCGGCCGAACTCGAAGCGTCGGCGGTGGCGCATGCGCGCGCGCTGGCCGACGCGCTCGACTACGTCGGCGTGTTCGCGCTCGAGCTGTTCTGCGACAACGGCGTGCTGCTCGCCAACGAACTCGCGCCGCGCGTGCACAACTCCGGCCACTGGACGATCGAAGGCAGCGAGACCTCGCAGTTCCAGAACCACCTGCGCGCGGTGCTCGGCCTGCCGCTCGGCGCGACGCGCATGGTCGGCGAAGCGTGCATGCTCAACTGGATCGGCACGATGCCCGATGCCAGCGCCGTGCTTGCCGAACCCGGCGGCCACTGGCACGACTACGGCAAGGAAGCGCGCACGGGCCGCAAAGTCGGCCACGCGACGCTGCGCGCGGATACCGAAGCGGAGCTGGCGCAGACGCTGGCGCGTGTCGGCAAGTCGCTGGATCGGATGGCGCAGGTGCAGCCAGTGATCGACGCGCTGAAGCGATAAAAAAAGCCCCGCGAAAGCGGGGCTTTTTCGTTGCGGGATCCGCAATCGCTCAGCGCATCTGGCTCGCGACAAAATCCCAATTGACGACGTTCCAGAAATTCTCGACGTACTTCGGCCGCGCATTGCGATAGTCGATGTAGTACGCGTGTTCCCACACGTCGCACGTCATCAGCGGCACGTCCTCGCCGGTGATCGGCGTGGCGGCGTTCGGCGTGCTGACCAGCGCGAGCGCGCCGTCGGGGCGCTGCACGAGCCAGGCCCAGCCGGAGCCGAAGGTCTTGATCGCGACGTCGGTGAACTGTTCCTTGAACTTCGAGAAGTCGCCGAACGCCTTGTTGATCCCGTCCGCGAGCTTGCCCTGCGGTTCGCCGCCGCCGTTGGGCTTCATGCAGTTCCAGTAGAACGTGTGGTTCCAGACCTGCGCGGCGTTGTTGAACATGCCGCCCTGCGACTTGCGGACGATCTCCACCAGGTCCATCGACTCGAACTCGGTGCCGGCGATCAGCTTGTTGAGGTTGTCCACGTAGGCCTTGTGGTGCTTGCCGTGGTGGTAATCCAGCGTTTCAGCCGAGATGTGGGGCTCCAGACCGGTGCGGTCGTAGGGCAGGGGGGGCAGCTCGATCGCCATGTCGAAACTCCTTGGGGGGCGGTGAAGACTTACAATTCTAGCCCCACGTCGCGTCAAGCCATCTTCCGGAGCCACCATGTCCCTGCAGTCCGTGCCCATCCAGGAGCGCATCCGGGCCGAAGTCACCGGCCATCCCATCGTGCTCTTCATGAAAGGCACGCCGCAGTTCCCGATGTGCGGCTTCTCCAGCCGGGCCGTGCAGGCGCTGCGCGCCGCCGGTGCTTCGGCTTCGCAGCTGCACACCGTCAACGTGCTCGAAGAGCCGGAGATCCGCGCGAACCTGCCGCGTTACTCGGATTGGCCGACGTTCCCGCAGTTGTTCATCAACGGCGAACTCATCGGCGGTTGCGACATCACCTGCGAGCTCGCCGAAGCCGGCGAGCTGGCGCGGATGATCTCGGAAGCGCAGAAAGCGTGAGTGTCGATTACGACCAGGCGCCGCTCGCCGGACGCGTGATCCTGGTGACGGGCGCGCATGGCGGGCTCGGCACCGCGGCCTCGAAGGCCTGCGCGCGCGCCGGCGCGACCGTCGTGCTGATGGGCCGCCGCGTGCGCCAGCTCGAACGCCTGCACGATGCGATCGCCGCGGTGTCGAAGGCGCCCGTGCTGTATCCGCTCGACATGGAAGGCGCTTCGCCCGACGACTACAACGAACTCGCGCAGCGCATCGACGACAACTACGGCCGCCTCGACGGCCTGCTGCATTGCGCCGCCGATTTCCGCGGGCTCACGCCGATCGAGCACACCGATCCCGCTGCGTTCGCGCGCTCGGTGCACATCGGCGTGACCGCGCCGACCTGGCTGACGCAGGCGTGCCTGCCGGTGCTGCGCAAGTCGAAGGATGCGTCGGTGGTGTTCGTCGTCGACGACCTCACCCGCGTGTCCGGTGCGTACTGGGGCGGCTACGGCGTCGCCCAGCACGCGCGCGTCGGCCTGGTGTCGACGCTGCACGCGGAACTCGGCAAGACCTCGGTCCGCGTCGCGGGCCTGCAGCCGGGCCCGATGCGCACCGGGCTGCGCGCGAAGGCGTTCGTCGACGACATGGACCGCGACGCACGCGATCCCGCGTTCGCCGCCGATGCATGCGTCGAATTGCTCTCGCCCGCGGGCGCCGAATATCGCGGCGAAATCGCGCAGGGCGCGTCGGGTTCGCTCGAATGACGGCACCCGACCACAGGGACGTGATCGCATGACCATCGCTTCCGCCGCGCTGCTGCTGTTCCTGATCCTCGATCCGCTCGGGAACATCCCGGTGTTCCTCGGGCTGCTCAAGCCGTTGCCGCCCGCGCGCCGGCGCATCGTGCTCGCGCGCGAACTGCTGATCGCGCTGGTCGTGCTGATGCTGTTCCTGTGGGGCGGCAAGTACGCGCTGGAGTTGATGCACCTGCGCCAGGAATCGGTATCGATCGCCGGCGGCATCGTGCTGTTCCTGATCGGCCTGCGCATGATCTTCCCGCCGCCGGAAGGCCTGATGGGCGACATCCCCGGCGGCGAACCCTTCATCGTGCCTATGGCGATCCCGCTGGTCGCCGGTCCCTCGGGCATGGCCGCGGTGATGCTGATGGGCAGCAACGAGCCCGCACGCCTGTCCGAATGGAGCGTCGCGCTGCTGATCGCATGGGGCGCCACCGCGGCGATCCTGTTCTCGGCGACGTTCCTCTATCGCTGGCTCGGCACCCGCGTGCTGATCGCGGTCGAGCGCCTGATGGGCATGCTGCTGGTCGCGATCTCGGTGCAGATGTTCCTCGACGGGCTCGGCACCTACGTGACCAGCACGATCAGTCCCGGTGCCTGATCCCCGGGCGCCTGAGTCCGGGAACGCTGAAGCGTTCAGCCACCACACGTCGGATCGGGGGCCGTCAAGGCGGTCATGTCCCGGTAATGCACTGAATCTATGGTGTTAAACTGTAGTTAACGTCGCGGGGCGCCACACGCGCTCCCGACCGGGGGAACACCCTTTTCGTACGGCCTTCATGCACGCAGACGGACCTGCGGCGGAGGGCTGCGCTTGCCTGCATCACCATCCCACCGAGGTTTTCCAGATGACTGATCGAAATCGCGTCCGGCTCTCGAAGCTGTCCGTGGCGCTCATTGCCGCCCTCGCCGCGGCGCCCGTGTTCGCGCAGAGCACCTCCGCCGGCCTCGGCGGTCGCGTCCTCGATGCGAGCGGCCAGCCGGTCGCCGGCGCGCAGGTGACGATCCTGCATGCCGAGTCGAACACGAGCAGCACCGTCACGACCGATGCGAATGGCCGATTCTCCGCACGCGGTCTCCGCGTCGGCGGCCCGTACACGATCACCGCGACCAGCGCCGCGGGCACCGACATCGAGCAGGGCATCTACCTGCAGCTGTCCGCCGCGAACAACGTCAACCTCGAACTCGCCGCCGCGGCCACGCAGCTCGACGCCGTGACCGTCACCGGCACGCCGACGGTCTTCAGCCCCGACAAGATGGGCACGGGCACCAGCCTGACGCGCGCGCAGATCGAAGCCGCGCCGTCGATCAACCGCAACATCCAGGATTCGATGCGCCTCGACCCGCGCGTCGTGCAGACGAGCAAGGCGGACGGCGCGATCTCCGCCGGCGGCCAGAACTCGCGCTACAACGCGATCCGCGTCGACGGCGTGTCGGTCAGCGACACCTTCGGCCTCGAAGCCAACAACATGCAGACGCGTCGCCAGCCGGTGTCGATCGACGCCATCGAAGCGATGACCGTCGACCTCGCCAACTACGACGTCACCATCACCGGCGCGACCGGCGCGGTGGTCGACGCGGTGACGAAGTCGGGCACCAACGACTTCCACGGCACCGTCTACGGCGTGTACCGCAACGACAGCATGGTCGGCGACAACCCCGACGGCAGCGACTTCACCGGCTTCAACGACGAGAAGACGTACGGCGCGACGTTCGGCGGTCCGCTGATGAAGGACAAGCTGTTCTTCTTCTTCAACTACGAGAAGTTCGAGCAGGGCGCGCCGGGTCCGAACCTCACCGCCGGCCCGCTGGGCAACGGCCAGATCACGCGCGACGACGTCGCCGAGATCCAGGATATCGCGCAGAGCGTCTACGGCTTCGATGCCGGCGCGCTCGGCGCCGACAGCCTGGAAACGAGCGTCGAGGAATACGCGCTCAAGCTCGACTGGAACATCACCGACACGCAGCGCGCGTCGTTCCGCTACTCCACGCTCGACCAGAACACCGCGCGCGTGCAGGGCTTCAGCGGCACCACCGCTTCGCTGAGCTCGAACTGGTTCAACCACCTCAAGACGGTCGACTCCTACGTCGGCCAGCTCTTCAGCGACTGGACCGACACCCTGTCGACCGAGTTGAAGGTCTCGTATCGCGAATACGCCGCAGTGCGCGATCCGCTCGCGAAGCTGCCGTCGATCCGCATCGGCTTCGGCGACGTCACGGTCGACGGCCTCGCCGGTTCGCCGTTCCTCGACTTCGGCACCGAGCTCAACACGCACTACAACCTGCTCGAAACCGAAACGTGGGATACGTTCGGCGCCGCCAACTGGTACCTCGGCGACCACACGGTGAAGTTCGGCTTCGACTACGAATCCAACGACATCTACAACCTGTTCGGACCGCAGCAGTTCGGCGTCTACGAGTTCAACTCCATCGAAGACTTCCGCAACGGCACGTGGTCGCACTACCAGCTGCGCACGCCGCAGCCGGGCCAGCCGCTCGACAGCATCGCGGCGAAGTACACGCATGAGAACCTCGGCCTGTTCGCGCAGGACACCTGGAACGTCTCGCCGAACCTGACGCTGAACTTCGGCCTGCGCGTCGACACCCCGATGATCGACGACGTGCCGCAGTACAACGCGGTCGCGCAGGAGGTCTACGGTTACGACAACAGCGTGACCATCGACGGCCAGGAACTGTGGCAGCCGCGCTTCGGCTTCAACTACACCTTCGACAGCGAGCGCCCGACGCAGCTGCGCGGCGGCATCGGCCTGTTCGGCGGCGCGGCGGCGGAAGTGTGGATCGGCAACTCGTTCAGCGCGACCGGCCTCAACGTCGTGCAGTACGACCAGTTCTTCGACGACGACGAGAACTCCGAGCAGCTGCCGTTCAACCCGGATCCGCTCAACCCGCCGGTCCCGGCGAACCCGGCGTTCGCGCGCATGAACGTCAACTTCATGTCGCCCGACCTGGAACAGCCGTCGGTGTGGAAGACGAACCTCGCGTTCGACACCGAGCTGCCGTGGTTCGGCGCGGTGTTCAGCGCCGAGTTGCTGCTGACCGAAGTCAAGACGGGCCTGGCCTATGACCGCCTCGACATCGGCGCGCCGACCGGCGTCGGCCAGGACGGCCGCCTGCTGTACTGGCGCAACCCGGTCACGGGCGGCGGCGGCGCGCGCGCCAATCGCGACTCGCGCTTCGGCGACGTGATCCTGCTCCGTCCGACCGACAAGGGCCGCACGCAGCAGATGACGTTCGGCCTCGAGAAGCCGGTCGACGACGTGTGGGGCTGGTCGCTGTCGTACACCTGGACCGATGCGACGGAAGTGAGCCCGCTGCTCAGCTCGACGGCCACGTCGAACTTCAACAACCGCTCGATCTTCCAGCCGAACGAAGACGTCGCGTCGACCTCGAACTTCGAGATCAAGGACCGCGTGCTCGGCACGATCACCTGGCACCACAACTTCTTCAGCGACTACAGGACCGAAGTGTCGGGCGTGTACGAAGGCCGCAGCGGTCGCCCGTACAGCTGGGTGTATTCGAACGACACCAACGGCGACAGTCGCGTCAACGACCTGTTCTACGTGCCGGCCGGCCGCGGCGACGTGCTCTTCACCGGCGGCGCGGCGATGGAAGACGCGTTCTTCCAGTACCTGTCCACCACCGACATCGCCAACAGCATGGGTTCGGTCGTCTCGCGCAACAGTTCGCGCGCGGGTTGGGTGAACTCGTTCGACCTGCGCATCAGCCAGGAGCTGCCGGGCTTCTTCGAGGGCCACAAGTCGCAGATCTGGCTCGACGTCATGAACATCGGCAACCTGATCAACAACGACTGGGGCCAGATCAACGACTACGGCTTCTTCGCCGACAAGTCGATCCTGGCGTACGCGGGCATCGACGAAGCGACCGGCAAGTACATCTACAACTTCGACCCGGCGCGCGTCGAACAGGCCGTCGCGGCCAACACCAACGGCGACGGCATCAACGTCGGCGTGTCGCAGTGGTCGCTGCAGGTCGGCTTCCGCTACGAGTTCTGATCCGGCTGCAATCGCGATGATTCGGAAACGGCCGGGGCGACCCGGCCGTTTTCGTTTCGCATCGACTTGCGCGGCGTTGCGCTAAAGTCGCCGCCATGGATACCCCCGAAATCGAAACCCGCCCCATGCTTCCTACCGTCGATGCGCGCATCTATCCGCGCGGCGGCCTCGATGTCCTCTCGCGCGCCGAAGTCGCGCGCCTGCGCGATGCGTCCGCGGGCGGCATGCACGACCTGCTGCGCCGTTGCGCGCTCGCGGTGCTGACCAGCGGCAGCGCGTCCGACGATCCGCGCGCCGCGCAAGAGCTCTACCCCGACTTCGACATCGAAGTGCTGCAGCAGGATCGTGGCGTGCGCATCGACCTGCATCGCGCGCCGGCGATGGCGTTCGTCGACGGCGAGATCATCCGCGGCGTCGCCGAACTGTTGTTCGCGGTCGTGCGCGACCTCGCGTACACGGCGATCGAACTCGGCGAAAACCGCGACCTCGCGACCACGGACGGCATCACCGATGCCGTTTTCGGCTTGCTGCGCAACGCGCGCGTGCTGCATCCGGCCGAACCCAACCTCGTCGTGTGCTGGGGCGGCCATTCGATCGGCCGCGACGAATATCTCTACACGAAGCAGGTCGGCTACGAGCTCGGCCTGCGCGGCCTCGACATCTGCACGGGCTGCGGCCCCGGTGCGATGAAGGGCCCGATGAAGGGCGCGACGATCGCGCACGCGAAGCAGCGCCGCCGCACGATGCGCTACATCGGCATCACCGAGCCCGGGATCATCGCGGCCGAATCGCCGAACCCGATCGTCAACCACCTGGTGATCATGCCGGACATCGAGAAGCGCCTCGAAGCGTTCGTGCGCATGGGCCACGGCATCATCGTGTTCCCCGGCGGCGTGGGCACGGCGGAGGAGATCCTCTACCTGCTCGGCATCCTGCTGCGCGAGGAGAACGAAGGCCTTCCGTTCCCGCTGATCCTGACCGGCCCGACCGCGTCGGCGCCGTACTTCGAGCAGATCGACCAGTTCCTGCGCCTGACGCTGGGCGAAGCCGCGACGTCGCGCTACGAGATCATCGTCGGCGATCCGCCGAAGGTCGCCAAGCGAATGGCGCAGTGGGTGCGCAAGGTGAAGGAGTACCGCGTCGCCCACAAGGATTCGTTCTACTTCAACTGGGCGATGCACGTGCCGCTGGAGTTCCAGCAACCCTTCGTGCCCACGCACGAAGCGATGGCCGCGCTCGACCTGCACCATGGGCGCAAGTCGCACGAAATCGCCGCCGACCTGCGCCGCGCGTTCTCCGGCATCGTCGCCGGCAACGTGAAGGAAGAGGGGATGCGTCGCATCGAGGAGCGGGGGCCGTTCGAGATCCACGGCGACCGCGACATGATGGAAGCGCTGGATGCGCTGCTGCGCGCGTTCGTGCAGCAGCGCCGGATGAAGATCGCCGGCGAGTACCGGCCCTGCTATCGCGTCGTGACGTGATGCGTCGCGTGACGCACCACGTCGACGCGGTGCGTCACTTGCGCCAGCAGTAGTCTTCGTCGCCGCTGCTGACGTTCTTGTCGATCACGCCGGCGCCCATGCTGATGCTGAAGTTGCCGCACTTCGGGTCGTTGGCCAGGTCGCCCTTGCGCGTGGCGAGGATCGTGTAGCTGGTGGCCGCGCTCGCCGGAATGGTGATCGTGTAGTTCTTCAGCCCGCCGTTGTAGCCCGTGCCGCCGTCGGTGAAGAGATTGGCCATCGTGCCGTAAGCCGGATGATCCGCGCGCCAGCTCTCCTGGCGCAGTTGCAGGTCGCCCAGCGCCTGCATCGCTTCGGCGCGTTTGCCCTTGCGCACCTGCTCGGCATACATCGGCAACGCGATCATCGCGAGGATCGCGACCACCGCGACCACGATCATCAACTCGATCAAAGTGAAGCCGAACGGACGACGGGCGGCGCGCTTCGAAGGACGCGCGGCGAGAGTTGTGGACTGCATCACGTTTTCCCCTGGTTGACCCCGAAAGATGCTAACTCCGCGCGCAAAGGTGCGCAAAACCGCCCGTTCCCACTATCGCCCCGACTGTCGGTAAATGGTGGATCGATCCATCAATCCCGATAAGATCAACCTCGACGTTAGGGGGAAAGCGCAATGCCTGCACGTTCGTACAAGCCTGCCAAGGCTTCGTCGGGGTTCACGCTGCTCGAGTTGATGGTCACGATCGTCGTGTTCGTGATCCTCGCCGCGCTGGCGGTTCCCGGGCTGTCGACCTACCTGGAGAAGTCGCGCCTGCGTGGCGCGGCGGACTCTGTCGTCAACCAACTGGCGCAGGCGCGCCAGGCCGCGGTGAAGTACGACCGCAACGTGTCGCTCAAGACCACGGGCAGCGGTGCCACGTGGTGCCTCGGCGCGCGCGAAGCCGGCGATCCGGCCGAAGCCATGCAGGCCGGCGCGGCCAGCACCTGCGACTGCGCCGCCACGCCCACCGAGTGCGTCGTCGACAAGGACAAGCAACTCGTGGTGAAGAGCGACGATTACCGCGGCGTCACGCTGTCCTCGGCGGCGGGCGACCTCGCGTTCGACGGCCGCCTCGGCATCCGCAGCGACGCCAGCGTCGGCAACGCCAACGCGAGCAGCTTCGACCTGACATCGCAGAGCGGCGCGTATGTGCTGACCGTCAATATCTCGCCGCTCGGCCAGGCCACGGTGTGCACCAAGACCGGCAACATCCTGGGGTATCCGCAATGCTGACCCGACGCGCCCAAGCCCCTGCGCCTGCGCATGCCGCGGGCTTCACGCTGATCGAGATGATGGTCGCCATCGTGCTCGGCCTGCTGGTGGTCGGCGCGGTGCTGGCCTTCATCGTCAGCCTCGTGCGCGCCAACAGCGAGACCGTGTTGTCGACGCGCCTCAACCAGGAAATGCGCGCGACGATGGCGCTGATTTCCAACGATGTGCGCAGGGCGCGCGGGCTGATCGATCCGATCGCCGCGGTCGGGCAGGGCGGCGCGGTGGCCAACCCGTACTCGTCCATCGACCTGACGACCGCCAACTGCATGCGCTACTCGTATGCGGAAAGCACCGGCGGCGCGACCAACTATCGCGCCGTGCGCCTCGACGCGGCCACCGGCAAGGTGGTCATGGTGCGCGCGAGCACCGCCGGCGCCGCCGCGTGCAACTCCGCCGGCACTGCCCTCAACACCGACGGCATCGAGATCACCGCGCTCACCTTCACCAACCCGGGCGGCAACGCGCGTCGCATCGACGTCGTGCTGACCGGGCGCCTGCGCAACAAGCCTGCCTTCATGCGTGAAAACGCGGGCGGTGGCGTGACCGACAAGACGATCCGCCAATCCGTCTCCATTCGTTCCAACGGCACCTGACCGCATCGACGATCGCGCCGGAGTCCAAATGACCAACCATTCCGCCCTTCGCCATCCGCCTCGCCAGGTCCGCGGCAACGCGCTCCTCGTGGCCGTGATCCTGTTGCTGCTCGCCAGCGTGATCACGCTGCTGACGCTCAACGTCGGCCTGTTCGAACAGCGTACGTCGGGTAACGACGCGCGCGCGAAGCTCATCTCGGAAGTCGCCGAAGCCGGCATCGCGCAGGGTGCGGAGTACTTCCGCCTGCAGCCGAACCTGCTCAAGCCGGGCGGGCACTGGGAGCTTTGCAGCGACATCGGCGAGGAATTCCCGTGCGGTTCCGTCGACGCGTCGCGTCGCGACACCATGTATTACTGGGTCAACACGACCGCGGTCGGCGACGTCAACAACGACGGCGACGAAGACAAGCTCGACGAACGCATGCTTCCGCTCACCGACGTCGTGCCCGCCGCGGGCATGGTCGATGCGGTCGGCAACTTCGACAACGTGTCCTACGGCGTCGGCGTCGTGCTGTGCCGGGTGAAGATCCCGGAAGCGGCGGGCGACCCGACCGAGTGCGCCACGAACGCCGCTGAACAGAGCTCCACCTTCGTCTACAACTACGTCGCCGTAGCGAGCCTGCCGGACGAAGGCGGCACGCGCACCACCGTGTCGCAGATGCTCGGCCAGTACCTGCTGTTCCGCCCGAACCTCAACCAGCCGCCGATCATGGCGTCGGGCAGCGTCGACATCACCGGCGGCCTGCAGGTCGTGACCAATCCCAACGGCGGCGGCAACGGCGTGCCGGTGTCGGTGTGGACGCGTCGCGACATCAGCAAGACCGGTACGCCCAACACCTGCTACATCGACGAGTTCTTCCGCTTCGGCGCCAAGAACAATGCGCCGCCGACCCTCAAGGAGAACGTCGCGGTGTGCGACACCTGCGGCTGCAACGGCGACGTCAGCCTGTCCTACGACAAGTCGGGCAACAAGCAGGACGAGGGCATCGACATCCTCGATGTCGACGGCAGCAACGGCACCAACGGCCTGGGCGTCAACGTCGACGTGAAGCCGAACGAATTCCCGTGCGACCTGTTCGAATACGTCTTCGGCGTGAAGGCGCGCATCGACACCAACGGCGACAACTTCTGCGAAACGCTGGCCCCGTCGGTGACCTATACCTCGCCCACGACCAATGCCGTCGTGTGGCTCGATGCCGACGAAGCCTTCCTCTACGAGAACGCCAACAAGATCATGCCGCGCGACGCCACCGCGACCTCGCTGATGAAGCCGGGACAGGCGCTCGTGCTGCCCTACACCCAGGACGCCGACACCGCGACCCCGACCAACGTCAACTCGGGCATCGTGTGGTGCCAGACCGGCTGCAACATCGGCCCCGGCGAACAGATCGGTTCGCCGTCGATGCCGGTGCTGCTGGTGATCGACGGGCCGGCCCGCATCCAGGGCACGGTGTTCGGGTTGATCCTGATGCGCACGCCAGCGGCGACGCCCGCGGCGCATCCGCTCGCCGCCGCGCACAACCACACCGGCATCGACCTGCTGGATCCGGCGACCGGCGGCACCGCGACGCTCGACATGAACGCCGGCGCGGTGGTCTACGGCGCGGTCGTCGTGCAGGGCAAGATCGACAAGGCGAACGGTACCGCCGCGATCGTCTTCAACGGCGACATCTTCAAGAACTTCTCCAACAGCATCAAACCCACGAACTCCAACCTGCCCGGCGCCTGGACTGACCGGCTGTCGTACTGATCGGAGCCCGCACCCATGCGAAACCCGTCCTCCAAACACGCCGCCGGCTTCTCGCTGCTCGAGGTGCTCGTCGCCGTCGTGCTGCTCGCGACCGGCCTGCTCGCGCTCGCCGCGTTGCAGGGCTCGCTGGCGCGCAGCTCCGCCGAGGCCAAGGTGCGATCGCGCATCGTGGCGCTGATGTCGGCCGAAATGGACAACGTCCGCTCGCTGCCCTACACGAACCTGGTCAGCGCGGCCAAGGTCGAGTCCACCAATCCCGATTGCGCCGCCCCCGCGAACGATGTCGAGCTCGCCGGCTGCGAAGCGGCCCTCGGTTACGTTTCGCTGACGCGCACGGTGACGCCGTTCGGTGCGAACGCGGGCAATACGACGTTCGTCGAGGGCGCGGCGCCCGTCGGCAGCTCCGAGGCCGAGTTCCGCAACGTCGTGGTCGAAGTGCAGTGGCGCGATCGCAACAACGATCTGCAGACGCTGCGCACCCGCACCGTGGTGAGCTCGCTCGCGCTGGATTCCAACAGCCCGATCGTCGACGACGAGAGCGCCAACCACGACCCGCAGAAGCCGGTCGTGCGCCAGGCCAGCCCGGTCACCGCCGGCATGATTCCGATCGCGCTGGGCAACGGCGACGCGACCGCTGCATCGAACCCGATGCCCGAGGAAGTCGGCAAGAAGGGCAACACCAAGATCTCCACGCGCTTCACGGTGCTCACCTACACGCCGGAATCCGGAAACCTCGCGATCATCCAGGACCGCGTCGAAACCGAAGTCCTCAAGTGCAAGTGCCAGTACGGCGCGGGCGGCACCAACCTCGGCACGATCTACCAGCAGTCGCAGTGGCCCGCGATCTGGACCGGCACGCGCTATGACGTGTACGTGCCGGAAAACGCGACCGCCGCGCCCGGCCAGCAGTACCGCTCCGGTCCGGTCTCCAGCGCCGTGCAGAGCGCGATGTGCCAGGAATGCTGCCGCGACCGCCACGACAACCCGGCCGACACGACGAATGCGAAGTTCGATCCGGAAGCCACGGGCGGCGCGTACCAGAAGTACGACATGAACTCCGCCGGCCAGCTGACCAATGCGGGCAACACGGTCAGCGCGCAGTACGTCGAAGCTTGCCGCGTGATCCGCGTCGACGGCATGTGGCGCACGGCGGCCGACATGTACATGCGCCAGTTCGGCTACCTCGAGACGGAAACCAACGTCTACCAGGCCGACACCGGCCTGCCGACCGCGACCGCGACGACGCGCTACACGGCGTACGTGAAGGACTACCTCTCGCAGTACGACGGCACGGTCGCCACCGCGCCGACCAACGCGCAGACGATGTACGACGACACCACGCGCGGCCTCAATGAACCGGCGACCGTGACGATCGCCAGCTCGACCGACACCAAGTCGCGCTTCATGCATGCGCGCGGCGTGTACGTCGACTATCTCGAGAAGCAGGCGCGCGAAACGCTCGCCGATGCGCTCGCGAGCCGTCGCAAGAACGGCCAGTGCCTCGCCGGCTCGACCGAACTCGCCGACTGCGTGCTGCCGTACCTGCCGTTCTCGACCATCAACGTCACCGAGTTCGCCGACTACGAGTCGTCGAACACGAGCGTGATCGACGTGCACACCGGCGGCTTCCTGCCGTGGCCGACCAGCAACCTCCCGTCGCGCGGCGCCACCGAAGCGAAGGGCACGGGCACCGCGAACAACCGCTCCTCGATGCGCCGTTCCAACTCGGGCCTGGCCGCGACCGAACTGCTCGCCAACGGCGGCATCCCCGGCGCGACCGACAACCTGGGCGACGACGCGGTCGGCACCGACCTGCAGTCCTTCACCGTCGGCGGCGGCACGCCGAGTGGCGGCGACAGCTACTACATCCGCTCCACCGGCATGACGTCGACGTCGCCCGCTTACACGACGACGATCAACAGCAGCGACGCCAAGACCTGCATCAGCTCGGGCACCGATTACATCTGCACGCCCACCAACACGATCTTCCCGGGCAACGGCACGCTCGTGCTCGGTAACTATTGGAAGCAGCTGGAACCCGGGTTCTCGCAGACCAAGGCCGACGTCCTCTTCCGCGGCAGCGTGTGCACGAAGTCGTACGACAACGGCACCAAGGACCCGCTGCCGACGTTCACCGACCAGACGTTCAACATCGCGGTGCCGATCTTCCAGAACTATCGTCTCGTGAGCGCCACGATGGGCTCGGGCTCCGGCACGTTGACCCCGGGTGCGCCGGACCAGGACAACACGACGAAGGAAACCACGACGATCTCGATCCTCGGCATCACCAAGGATGCGCGCATCGACCTGGTCTTCGCGCTGGAAAACACGCGCACCGACGCCACGCCGGCGGCCTGCAACGTGCACTACGACAAGCAGAGCAAGACGTGGTCTGGCTCCGTGAGCGCATGGAATTACCCGTGGAATCCGTGATGTCGGTGCTCCGCGGTTGACGATTTCCGGGCGGGCGGCCAGAATATGCGCCCCCGCCCGAATAGCTCAGCCGGTTAGAGCACTTGACTGTTAATCAGGGGGTCGTTGGTTCGAGTCCAACTTCGGGCGCCAGATAAAAGAAGGGCCTGCGATCGCATCGCAGGCCCTTTTTCTTTGCCCGCGTGCGGCCGGGACCGCGTTGGAAGTAGCATTCCGACCGACCACCACCGGGGAGGCTGGACTTGCGCACGCTGTCCCGTTGGGGCCTGGTGGTGGGCACGCTCGGTTTCGTCGCCTCCCTCACGCCCAGCCTGATTCCGCGTACGGTCCCGATGCAGGGGCTGTTGTCGGGCTTGTGCCTTGCGGCCGGTTACGGCGTCGGCGTCGCCTTGCGCGCCTTGTGGGTCTACCTCGAACTTCCGATGCGCAAGCGCATCGACACGCCGCGCGCGCAGCGCACGTTCTTCGGCGTGCTCGCGTTCGTGGTGTTCCTCGCGCTCCTGCGCGCGCCGCATTGGCAGAACCTCGTGCGTCGCGCGATGCAGCAGCCCGACGTCGAGGGCGGCGCGGTGCTCGGCATCGCCGCGATCGCCGCGCTCGTGTTCGTGCTGGTGCTGATCGCGGCGCGCTTGTTCATGGTGTTGATGCGCAAGTTGTCGCGACGCATGGAACGGCGCGTGCCGCCTCGCGTCGCGCGCGCGTTCGGACTGGTCGGCGCGCTGGTGCTGGTCGCGTTGATCGCCAACGGCGTCGTGTTCCGGACCGCGCTGCACATGCTCGACGCGTCGTTCCGCGAAGCCGACGCGCGCATCGCCCCCGACACGGCGCCTCCCACCGCACCGGAAAGCACCGGCAGCGCCGCGTCGCTCGTGGCGTGGGATGCGCTGGGCAGCGCGGGGCGCGGGTTCGTCGCGTCCGCGCCGACGGCCGCACGCATCGCGCGATTCACCTCGCAACCCACGATGACGCCGCTGCGCGTCTACGCGGGCCTGCCCGCCGCTGATACCGCGCAGGCGCGCGCGCAACTCGCATTGCGCGAACTCGAACGCGTCGGGGGTTTCTCGCGCGCCGCGCTCATCATCCTCACCCCCACGGGCAGCGGATGGATCGATCCGGCCGCCATCGATTCGGTCGAATACCTGTATCGCGGCAACGTCGCGAGCGTCGCCGTGCAGTACTCGTATTTCTCGAGCCCGCTGTCGTTGCTGATCGAACCCGACAACGGCGAGGAAACCGCGCGCGCGTTGTTCCGCGCCGTGTACGGCCACTGGCGTGCGTTGCCGAAGGACCGGCGCCCGAAGCTGTACCTGCATGGCCTGAGCCTGGGCGCGTTCAACTCGGCGCGTTCGGCCGATACGTTCGAGATGCTCGGCGATCCGGTGGATGGCGCGTTGTGGAGCGGGCCGCCGTTCGCGAGCCGGCAGTGGCGCGCGCTCACCGACGCACGCAATCCGGGCACGCCGGAATGGCTCCCCGAATTTCGCGACGGCGCCTTCGTGCGGTTCCGCAACCAGCACGGGACGCCGGTGCCCGCGGGCACGCCGTGGGGACCGATGCGCGTGGTGTTCCTGCAGTATGCGAGCGATGCGATCACGTTCTTCGATCAGCGCGACGCCTTCCGCGAGCCCGCATGGATGGACACGCCGCGTGGGCCGGATGTCTCGCCCGGCATGCGTTGGTATCCGTTGGTCACGTCGATGCAACTCGCGCTCGACATGATGTTGTCGGACAGCGCGCCGATGGGGTACGGGCATGTCTACGCGCCGTCGCATTACGTCGACGCCTGGCTCGACGTGACCGGCCTGGACGACTGGTCGCCCGCCGAAGTCGACACCCTCAAGCGCGTGCTGGACGCGCAACGCCGCGCGTCGCTCGCGAAAGACGAGGGCAGCGGCTGAGTGCTACCGTGCGCCGCATGGAGGCGTTGCCTGCCATGCCGTCGCCGGGCCCCGCGCTGCGCGAGTACGCGGAGGCCGAACTCGCGGACGCCATCGCGTCGCTCGACGCACCGCGCGACGGGATCCACGACGCCGTCCACCGCGCCCGCAAGGCGATCCGGCGTACGCGCGCTGCGCTTTCCATCGCCGAACCCGCGCTGGGCCCCGGTGCGCGCCTGGTCGATCGCGCATTGCGTCGCATGAACAAGCGTTCGTCCTGGCAGCGCGACGCGCACGCGCTCGTGCAGACGCTCGACCGCCTGCGCGACAGGCCGCAACCACGCGACACGCACGCGTTGCTGTGCCAGGCGCGCGATGTCGCCGCCGCGCGCCGCAAGATGCTGGCACGCGAAGCGCGGTTCGCCGAAACCGTGGACACGACGCGCGCGGAGGCCGCGGTAATCCGCGCCGCACTGGCGGGCCTCGCCTGGCAGTCGTTGGAAGCGCACCACATCGACGCTGCGATCGCCGCCACCTCGCGCAAGGCCGACAAGGCGCGCGAACGCGCGCGGCGCAGCGACGACGCCGAAGACTGGCATCGCTGGCGACGTTGCATGCGTCGTCGTTCGCAGCAGTTCCGCGCCGCCGCGGCCGCAGGCTTCGACGCTGCGATGCCCGGGGTCGACAAGAGCATCGCCGAGCAACTCGGCCTGATGCAGGACCTGAGCCTGGTGATCGCGCATTGTGGCGACTCGGGCGGTTTCGACGACGCCGGATTCGATCACAGCGTCCGCAAGGCCCTGCGTCGCTACGCCGAGCGCGCGCTCGAACGCCAGCGCAAGCGCCTGCGCTCCGTGTTGCCGGGCGCCTGACTACATCGGCTTCATGCAAGCCTCCGCCGTCGCGGCCGGCGGCGTGTCGCCACGCAGCGCGCCGCTGTTGTTCATCACGAGCGATCGCGCATGCGCCACGCCGCGCCCGTCGCACAACGTGAACGTGACGTTGCTGCCCGCCGCGCCGCCGTTGGGCTGGAACACGATGCGCGTGCGGCCCACGGTGCTGCGCAGGTGCGCGTTCCCGCCGAGCGGACCGGCGCGATGCACGAGCGTGTCCCCCGCGTCGCGCGTGCGGTCGCCGTCGAGATCGGCGAACACGATCCACCCGCCGCTCCAGTCGTGCGTGCCCGCGCGGCAACCGGCGGCGGCGCCGGGGCAGACCACGACCTCCGCCCCGGTCGAGGCCGCGTGCGCCGAGGCCGCCATCATCGACGCGAGCAGCGCCTGGTACGCGGCGCCGGCGTGGGCCGCTTCGCGGACGGCGACGTAGCGGGGCACCGCGAACGCGGCCAGCGAGGCCAGCACGACGACGACCAGCATCAGTTCGATCACCGTGACGCCGGCGGCAGGACGGGGCAGGGCAGGCATCGCGCACCTCATTCGCGAACGGGGGGCCGTGATGCTCGCGCGCGCTGCTGCCGCCACGCTGTCAGGAAACCCCGCGCCAGCACGTCGGGCTTCATCCCCGCGGGGCTACACTGCTTCGATGGCAGCAATTCCCCAGAACGACACCATCCCCTTCGAACTCGTCGCGCCCTACACCCCCTCGGGCGACCAGCCGCCGGCGATCGACAAACTGGTGGCCGGCTTCGAATCGGGCCTCGCGCGGCAGACGCTGCTCGGCGTCACCGGCTCGGGCAAGACATACACGATCGCGAACGTCATCCAGGCCGTGCAGAAGCCGACCCTGGTGATGGCGCCGAACAAGACCCTCGCCGCGCAGCTGTACGGCGAGTTCAAGGCGTTCTTCCCGCACAACGCGGTCGAGTACTTCGTCAGCTACTACGACTACTACCAGCCCGAGGCGTACGTGCCGTCGTCGGACACGTACATCGAGAAGGACAGCTCGATCAACGAACACATCGAGCAGATGCGCCTGTCGGCGACGAAGGCGCTGCTCGAACGGCGCGACGCGATCATCGTGTGCACCGTGTCGGCGATCTACGGCCTCGGCGACCCGAACGAATACTTCAACATGGTGCTGCACATGGTGCGCGGCGAGCGCATCGACCAGCGCGAGCTCATTCGCCGCCTCACCGAGATGCAGTACACGCGCAACGAGTTCGAGCTGCAGCGCGGCCACTACCGCGTGCGCGGCGAAACCATCGACGTGCATCCGGCAGAAAGCGACATGGAAGCGCTGCGCATCGAACTGTTCGACGGCGAGATCGAAGCGCTGTCGATCTTCGACCCGCTCACCGGCGAAGTGCTGCGCAAGGTGCCGCGCTACACGATCTACCCGAAGTCGCACTACGTCACGACGCGTCCCACGATCCTCGGCGCCGTCAAGGGCATCAAGGAAGAGCTGCGCGATCGCCTCGAAACGTTGTACGCGCAGAACAAGCTGGTCGAAGCCCAGCGCCTGCAGCAACGCACGACCTACGACATCGAGATGATGTCCGAGGTCGGTTACTGCAACGGCATCGAAAACTACTCGCGCTACCTCACCGGCCGCATGCCCGGCGAACCACCGCCGTGCCTGTACGACTACCTGCCGCCCGACGCGCTGCTGGTGGTCGACGAATCGCACGTCACCGTTCCGCAGATCGGCGCGATGTACAAGGGCGACCGCTCGCGCAAGGAAACGCTGGTGGAGTTCGGTTTCCGCATGCCATCGGCGCTCGACAACCGGCCGCTGAAGTTCGAGGAGTGGGAGTTGCGCGCGCCGCGCAGCATCTTCGTGTCGGCGACGCCCGGCCCGTACGAGCTGCGCGAATCCGGCGACGAAATCGTCGAACTCGTCGTGCGCCCGACCGGCCTGGTCGATCCGGAAGTGGAAATCCGCCCGGTCGCGACGCAGGTCGACGACCTGCTCGGCGAAGTGAACAAGCGCGTGGAGATGGGCGATCGCGTGCTCGTCACCACGCTCACCAAGCGCATGGCCGAGAACCTCACCGAGTATCTCGGCGAACACGGCGTGCGCGTGCGTTACCTGCACTCCGACGTCGACACGGTCGAGCGCGTGGAGATCATCCGCGACCTGCGCCTGGGCAGGTTCGACGTGCTCGTCGGCATCAACCTGCTGCGCGAAGGCCTCGACATGCCGGAGGTGTCGCTGGTCGCCATCCTCGATGCCGACAAGGAAGGCTTCCTGCGCAGCGCGGGTTCGCTGATCCAGACCATCGGCCGCGCCGCGCGCAACCTGCGCGGCAAGGCGATCCTGTACGCCGACCGCATCACGCGTTCGATGCAGGTCGCGATCGACGAAACCAACCGCCGCCGCGACAAGCAGCTCGAATACAACGCCGAACACGGCATCGTGCCGCGCTCGGTGGCCAAGCCCATCATCGACATCCTCGAAGGCGCGCGCAGCGAACCGGGCGAGGCGAAGAAGAAGGGCCGTGGCCGCGTGGCCGTCGCCGAGGAGCAGGCCGACTACGCCGCGCTCAATCCCTCGCAGGTCGCCGCTCGCCTCAAGCAACTCGAGGACCGCATGTACAAGCATGCGAAGGACCTCGAGTTCGAGGAAGCCGCGCGCGTCCGTGACCAGATTCGCAAGTTGAAGGACGCTAGCCTCGCTACCTGACGTCACGCGTGGCGTCGTCGCGCCGTTGTCGCGATAAGATCGCCCGCAGGGGAAACACCAGCAGGGGATCGGATGAAGGCCTGGAAGACGGCGAGCCTCGCGCTCGCGGTGTGTGCGTGTGCGGGAATTTCGTACTGGGCTACGCGTTCTTCCAGCGATTCGACGTTGCCGGCGGCAGTGGCCGTGTTGCAGGAGCGCCTCGGCATTCCTGCTCCGGTCGAACTCCGGGTGCCGGAAGGCGCCTCGATCGATGCGCCGCAACCGTTCGCGTTCGATGCCGCGGCCGCGCGCCGCGCCGTCCGCGATGGCGAACTGCGTGTCTCCCTTCCCGACGGCACGGACTATCCCGTGCGCATCGAGCGGAACTACACGGACGAAAGCGGCCACTGGAACCTGGTGGGCCGCGTCGACACGCCCACGGGTGCACATCCGATGGTGATGACCTTCGGCGCGACGTCGGTGTTCGGCGTGTTGCCGACGCCGGACGGCGAATCGCTTCGCGTCACCACGCGCGCCGGTCGCAAGGTCGTGATCGCACCGAGCGGCTCGCTCGTGCCGGCCGACCTGCGCGATCCGGCGTTGCTCAACGACGCCATCGTCCTGCCGACACCGGATGCAGTGGCATCGACGGGCGCCGCGGGCACGCCCCATCGCACTGCGTCCGCTTCGCAGAAACAGCGCGTCGCCGTCGCGGCCGCGGCGCCCTCGGCCATCGCCGCCGCAACGAACCTCCGCACCGCAGCCGCGCCGATCGACACGACGCCGGTCGACATCACCGTCCTTCCTCTCTACTCAGAGGGGATGGAGATCATGTGGGGCAGTGCCGAGGAACTGGGAACGGCCATCGCGAACCTGTTCGCCATCGCCAACCAGGCGCACGCCGACAGCGGCAGCCGCGTGCACCTGGTGCAGTCGCAAGCGCCGCTGGCCTATTCGAAAACGACGCCGTACCCGTCCAACCGCAACCTGCTGCTGGAAATCAGCAGCGCGCCGCAGGCGCAATACGTGCGTGACCAGCGTGGCGACCTGGTCGTGCTGTTCAAGGCGATGTCGGGCTTGGAAGCCTGCGGCATGGCGCTTCAGACAAGCCCGGCGCACGGGCGCACGCAGACGTTCAACGCCACGGCCTACAGCGTGGTGAACCTCGACGACACGTGCTCGCCGCTCGCGCTCGCGCACGAGATCGGGCACAACCTCGGCGCGATCCACGAACGCGAAGTCGAGACGGACACCACCGGCGAAATCCGGAAGGGCGCCTACATGTTCTCGCACGGCCTGCGGACCGAGGCCTTCGCGACGATCATGGCGATGCCGCGCAGCGGCCAGTCCCCGGTGCCGTATTTCTCCAACCCCGATTCGTCTGCATGCGGCGCGCCCTGCGGCATCGTCGACTACTCCGATGAAGTGCGCACCTTCAACCTGATGGCGCCGGCCGTCGCCGCGTTCTGGGGCGACGCGGGGACGATCGCGATCCCCGATGTCGAAGTGTCCGAGCCGTACCAGGTGGATCGCGTCGGGGTGGTCGAAGTTCGCATGTCCGGTCCTGCGCCCGTCGGCGGCGTCACGCTCGATGTCACGGTCGAGCCGGGCGGCACCGCGTCGGAAGCGGACTTCTACGTGCAGGATCCGACGATCACGATTCCCGAAGGCGAGTCGATCGCCTACTTACGCGTCTACGTCGCGGCGGACCAGGTCGTGGAAGGCGACGAGTACGCGACGCTCCGCATCTCGTCCGTCAACCATGCCGGCCTCATCGTCGACGACACCGCGACGTTCACCATCTTCGAACCGCAGCGCCACGTGCTGACGGGCGGCATCAAGTTCGACGGCGAAGTGCCGGACCGCGGTGTCTATCTGTTCCTGAGCGGCATCGAGGACGGCGACACGAACTACTTCGAGTTGAACCTGCAGCCGCCGAACTATGCGTGGAGCGTCGTCGTGCCGTTCGGCACGCAGGTGAAACTCTTGCGCGACATGACGTTGGTGGAGCCTTACGTCTTCCACCCGGAGTGGCAGATCACGCCGGAAGTCCGCAGCGACAGCGACTGGTCGATCGTCGCGAAGAAAGGCGTGCAGGTGACCCTCACCGTGTCCGCGGCAGCGGGCAAGTCGTTGCCCGCCAAGGACTTCGAGCTGTCCGCCATCGAATCCGATGGCGATGCGACGGTGCACTGGACCGTCATTCCGGTCTCGCCGCCCATGTTCACCACCTTTTCGATCCTGGTCTACCCGGGCCACGACCTCGATCTGTCGGGCGCGGTGGACGGCTTCAGCTTCTACCGACTGAAGGATTACAACCTCACCACCGATCGCCACTACAACGTGGTGCTGGACTCGCGCCCGACGTTGCGCGCGATCCCGGAGGTTCGACTGCAGGGCAACACGAGCCCGCTCCGGGTCTTCCTCGAAGAGCCCGCGCCCGCGGGTGGCGTGAGCTTCCGATGCCGCACCGTGGATCGCACGGCGAAGGCGAACGTGCACTACGTGCCGGTCACCGCCACCGTGAACATCCCGGCGAACGCCAGCGGCTACTTCGATTGCGGCACGGCGTTCTCGCTGCTGAAGCCGGTCCCGAAGTTGTCGGTGGCGCTCGACGTGGTGATCGACCAGGTCGTGGGCGCGAATGTCCCGATATCGACCGTCTCGATCGCCATCCCGGGCACCACGATGCGGACCGGTGGACCGTCGCAACCGTCGCCGGCAGCCGCCCCTTGACTGCCACGTGAAAGATTGATCAAGGCCCCGTTAGAATGCCCGGGTAAGGACGTTCTTTCGCAGGGGCAGGCATGACGCGTTGGCAGGGTGTGGGGACCTGGTTGGTCATCGGCGGCATCGTCGCGGCGACCGGCATCGGATTCAGGCACATCGGACACGACGCGCAGGCGGCATCGCCTGCGCTGGGCATGGCCGCGCTCGATGCGAAGCCGGTGTTGCGCATGACGCGCGCGATGGCGAACGGCCAGCAGCCGATCCACCTCGACGCCGAGATGGCGCGCCGCGCGCTGCGCGACGGCGCGCTCCAGGTCGTCCTGCCCGATGGCACGTCGTACCGCGTGCAGATGGAACGCCAGGAAACGCACGGCGGCGGCCACTGGTCGGTCGTCGGTCGCGTGCAGACCGCGGCCGGCAGCCAGGCGATGGTGCTCACCTTCGGTCCGAACGCGGTGTTCGGCATGCTGCCGACGCCCGATGGGCACGCGATGCAGGTCGAAACGCACCCGGGCGGCCTCGTCACCGTCGCGCCCGCGGGCGGACTCACGCCGCTGCGCACGCCGCTGCGTCGTGGCAGCCCCGACTACCGCATCCCGCCGATCGGGCCGGAAGCCGAATCGCAGAACGACCTCGGCGGCACGTGGCTCGCCGCCGCCGATCGTCCGATCCGCCTGGAGACGTACACCGGCGACACCGCGTCGACCACGCAGCGCACCACGCTCACCGCGCCCGCCGCTGCTGCCACGCCGTGGCCGGTCGACACGACGCCGGTCGAAATCACCGTGCTCGCGATGTATTCGCCCGAGCTCGTCGCGCTGCGCGGCAGCCAGTCCGCCGCCGAAACCGAAGTCGCCAACCTGTTCGCGATCGCGGCACAGGCGCACATCGACAGCGGAAGCCGCGTGCGTCTGAAGATGGTGGGACTGCAGGAAGTCGCGCTGCCGGCGACGAAGAGCAACGAGCAAGTGCTCGACATCATGACCAAGGGCGTGGACCTCGACACCGGCACGTACATCGACTTCGAAGCCAAGCGCGACGATCACGAAGCCGATCTCGCGGCCTACATCCGCCCGCATTCGGCGGAACTCGACGCCGATTCGTGCGGCGCGTCGTGGCTCAACGGCGCCGGCTACGCCGGCCCGAATGGGTTGTCGGCGGCGCACGGTTACGTGGTCGCGAACGTCGCGCCGTGCGGCCAGTACGTGCTCGCACACGAACTCGGCCACGCGATGGGTTCGGCGCACGACAAGGCCGCGCAACGCGACGAGAACGGCGTGATCTCGCACGGTGCGTTCGCGTTCTCCTTCGACCTGAAGACCGACGGGTTCGCCACGATCATGGCCGATCCCGGCGAGGGCCCTTGGCTCGGCCGCTTCTCGAGCCCCGAAGTCGCCTGCAACGGCATCGCGTGCGGCGAAGCCGAGCGCATCGACAACGTGCGCAGCCTCAACCTCATGGCGCCGGCCATCGCGGCGTTCCGCGGGCCGAAGGGCACCATCGCGATCGCCGACACGATCAGCTACGAGGGGAAATACATTTCCTTCCCCATCCGTCTTTCCGCGCCCGCGCCGGAGGGCGGCGTGCAGGTGCACGTCGACATCACGGGCGGCACCGCGGATCCGCTGCAGCAACCGCGCGGCGATTACTACGACAGCAACTCGCATGATCTGACCATTCCCGCCGGACAGCGCGAAGCGTTCTTCACGCTGCTGTCCTTCAACGACAACGCGGGCCGCCCGCCGGTCGTCGAACCCGACGAAACCATCCTCGTGCACCTCACGGCGCCCGATGGCTACACCGTCGAGAAGGCCGATGCGGTCGCACTCCAGCGCGACGACGACCCGCGTCCGGTCATCACGCTCAACATCCGCGCCCCGGCCGGCGTCACCTTGCCCGACATGTTCCTGATCGAGTGGACGGGCGATGCGTACGACGACGACGCGACGAAACAGGAGCACATTTCGAAGACCGAACCCGGCCTGTGGAGCATCCAGTTGCCCGTCGCACCGGGCGCACCGTTCCGTTTCAGGATGGATTACGCGCTCGCCGACGAGGTCGCTTACACGCGCGTCGCGCAGCTCGATGAAGTCTGGGAAGACCGCATCGTCGACGTGACGCTCGAACGCACGCTGCGCGTGACGGGCACGATCAACGTGGCGGCGGGGATGATCCGGCCCCTGGCCGAGCCCCAGATGGCTGTCCATCAGTACGTCAACGGCGAGATGCGCAAGAGCGATCACGTCTGGATCCCCGACCCGACGACCGGCGCATTCGAATTCCGCGCCATCCCTGGCGCGACCCTCGAAATGTACGTCGAAGGCACGAACCTGCCGGTGGACGGCAACACGCTGCCGTTCGCCACGTGGTCGGCGCGCATCCAGGACGTGCGCAGCGACTTCACGTTGAATCCGACGCGTTCGAGCGTCCAGAGCGTGCTCGGACGTCCGTTGCCCGTCGCCGAAGGCCAGGACGCGGTCGTCGAATTCGAACGCTACGTGTGGCCGTTGCCGTCGACGCCGATCACGCTGACGTGGCACACCGTCGACGGCACCGCGAAGGCGGGCGCACACTACGTCGCCGCGAGCGGCACCGTCACGATCGATCCGGAAGAGCTCCTCGACACGATCCGCATCAAGACGCTCGAAAACACCGACAACACCCCCGGGCGCAAGTTCGACGTCGTCGTCGACAGCGTCGTGGGCGGCGTGATGTTCCAGAAGGCGTTGCATGTCGGCATCGCCAACGACGACGGCAAGACCGGCGGCAAGGGGCAGGTGGACCGCAAATAGCATCGGCGGGCGGATGCCGTAACTTCGTGGCACGCAGCGAAACCGGGGGGACGTTGCAATGCAGCTTCGCAAGGAGGCGGGCCTCGCGCTCGCAGGGTTGGTGTGCGTCTTCGGTCTCGCAGCGTGGATGCAGTCCGCGCGCGACGGCACGGATCCGGCGTCGCGTGCCGAGGTAGCCCCTGTTTCCCGCGCACCACTGGTCGCGTTGCCGGACGGCGCGACGTTCGAATCGCCGCAACCGATCCGCATCGACGCCGCCATCGCGCGCGCCGCGGTGCGCGATGGCACGTTGCGCCTCGCATTGCCCGACGGCCGCGAACACGCGATCGCGATCGAACGCCAGTTCACCGACGAGAGTGGTCACTGGAACATCGTCGGCCGCGCGCCCACGCGCGTCGGCGCGCAAGCGATGGTGCTGACCTTCGGCGGCAACGCGGTGTTCGGCCGCATCCCGATGCCCGACGGCAACGCGCTGCACGTGTTCACCGCGCCGGGCGACCGCGTCGTCGTGACGCCGGATGGCGGCATCGTGCCGCGCAATGCGGCGCGCGTCATCGGCAAGACCGATGCGGTGATGCCGGATCGCAGCCGCGTCCCGCAATTCGCCGGCAAGCCGACGCACGTGGCGGCGGCTTCCACCCCGATGCAAGTCGCATCGCCGAAGCCGGACGCGACGACTGCGCCGAACGCGACCCCGTCGCCGACCGCGACCCCGTCGCCGACCGCGCAATCGCTCGTCGCCGCCGCCATCGACACGACGCCGGTCACCATCGACCTGATCACGCTCTACACGCCCGGCCAGGTCACGCTGCGCGGCAGCGCGTCGGCGGTGCAGACGGAGATCGCCAACCTGATCGCGATCACCAACCAGGCGCACATCGACAGCGGCAGTCGCGTGCGCATGCGGTCGGTGCATGTGCGCGAACTCGATATCCCGGGTACTGCGCGCAACACCGACGTGTTGTCGTCGGCCGCGTACTCGCCGGGCGCCTTCGGCGTCGACCTCGAAGCGCTGCGCGACCAGTATTCCGGCGACCTGGTTTCGGTGCTGCGCCCGCACTACGAGAACGACGGGACGTGCGGCGTGGGCTACACGCCCGGCTTCTCCTACGGCCGCACGCAGGTGTATGCGAATTTCGCCTACAACGTCGTCAACGTGGATGGCGATTGCGGCACGCTCGTGCATCCGCACGAACTAGGCCACAACATCGGCTCGATGCACGATCGCGAGACTGACACTCCGATCAACAGCGTCACCAACCACGGTGCGTTCGTGTTCTCGTCAGGCTATCGCACCAAGACCTTCCGCACGGTCATGGCGTATTGGGACGGCAGCGCGGAACAGCAGTGGATCGCCCGATTCTCGAATCCCGCGAAGAAGGATTGCGTCGGTGCGCCCTGCGGGATCGCCGATTATTCGGACAACGTACGCAGCTTCAACCTGGTGGCGCCCGCCGTCGCCGCGTTCCGCAACGTGCCGAACCAGCTGGCGATCGCCGACGTCGAGGTGGTCGCGCCGTTCTACGCGCCGATCACGCTCGCGGTGCCGATTCGCCTCTCGGGCAAGGCCGGCGTCGATGGCGTTGCGGTGGACATCGCGGTGGTTGGCGGCACGGCCACGCAGAACGTCGATTACACACTCGCCGTTTCGTCCATCGTCATTCCCCAGGGCGAGCGAGAAGGTTATGCGCAGATCACGGTCAAGCCCGACATCGTCGCCGAAGGCGACGAGACCATCGCGCTGCACATCGCTTCGACCAACGCGGTGTCCGATGCCGATGCGGTGATCACGCTGTCGGAGAGCGACCCGCGCGTGGGGCTGTGGGGCCAGCTCTGGTTCCCCGAAGGCACGGCGCCGACGACGCCGGTGCTGATGCAACTCGACGGTCTCGACGGCGCCGGTTCGATGATCCTGCGCGAGCTGCAGCCGCCGAACTTCGCGTACTCGGTCGCCGTGCCGCGCGGCATGCAGGTCATCCTGAGCACGCCGTCGCTGCCCGATCCGTTCGTGCTGCCGTGGCGCATGCTGAATGAAGTGCGTGTCGCGCACCAGGAACACATGCTCGTCGAGCCCGGCGTGCTGGTCAGCGGCACGGTGCGCGCGGCCCCCGGCATGACGCCGCCGAGCGACATCACACTGTCGACCACGGAATCGCACGGTCCCAACCGGCGCATTAACCGCACGATCCAGGTCGGCAGCGCGACGGATTGGAAGTACGCGGCGCGCGTGCCACGCGGCTCCTTCTTCCGGGTGGATTGGGAAGGCCCGTTCGACGTGCCCGGCAACACCCAGCCGTTCTCGCCCACGTACGCGTACTTTCTCGACGTGCGCGACGACACGACGCTCGACCTCACGCTGTCGAACCTGCCGACGCTGGTCGCGCCGATGGAGGCGGACTTCGTGTCGCCCCTCGCCGACACGCACAACCAGATCTGGTTGCAGGTGCGGCTGGCCGGCGTGGCGCCGGCAGGCGGCGTTTCGTTCCGCTACCGCACCGTCGACGGCACCGCGAAATCGGGCGAGGACTACATCGGGATCTCCGGCACCATGACCATCGCGGAGGGGTCATCGGGCGGCGATTATCTCCCGGTCATCGAGATGCACCATGACGGGAAGCGTGAAGCCCCCGAGTTCTTCGATCTCGTCATCGACCAGGTCGTGGGCGCGCAGCTCCCGAAGTCGACCTCGCGTTACCGGATCCACGCCGACCTCCAGCGCACCGGCGGTCCGGGCAAGAAGCTGAAGTAATCGCTCGCCCCCGTTGTCGCTGCGGGGCCGCTCCGCTAAACTGCGCAGCCCCGTTCGGACCGATTGGTTCGGACGGGGTACGAAACGGGCGGTTAGCTCAGCGGTAGAGCACTACCTTGACATGGTAGGGGTCACAGGTTCGAACCCTGTACCGCCCACCACGCTTCACCGGCGTGGTCACGACATCAGCGGCAACACAGCGGCGACAGCAGGAAGAGGTGACGACATGGGGACTACGACGTACCACCTCTGACCCTTCCGAGTCGCTAGCTAAGCAAGTCAGCAGGCGCCCTCGGGCGCTTTTTTTGTTTCCGGTGAGCCAATCCGCATGAACGCAGAAGTCCAATCGCCCGTCGCAGTGACGCTTCCCGACGGCAGCGTCCGCAACTTCGACCATCCCGTTTCCGTCGGTGAGGTCGCCGCGTCGATCGGCGCCGGCCTGGCCAAGGCCGCGCTCGCCGGCAAGGTCGACGGCAAGCTCGTCGACACGAGCTTCCGCATCGACCACGACGCCGCGCTCGAAATCGTCACCGAGAAGCACCCCGACGCGCTCGACGTGCTGCGCCATTCCACCGCGCACCTGCTCGCGCAGGCCGTGCAGCGCCTGTTCCCCGGCGCGCAGGTCACGATCGGCCCGGTCATCGACAACGGCTTCTACTACGACTTCGCGTACGAGCGGCCGTTCACGCCCGAAGACCTGCCCGCGATCGAAGCGGAAATGCAGAAGATCGTGAAGGAAGCGCAGCCGGTGTCGCGCAGCGTGAAGTCGCGCGACGAAGCCGTCGCGTTCTTCAAGGGCATGGGCGAGCACTACAAGGCGGAGATCATCGAGTCGATCCCGGCCAACGAAGATCTCTCGCTGTATTCGCAGGGCGAGTTCACCGACCTGTGCCGCGGCCCGCACGTGCCGGGCACCGACAAGCTGCGCGCCTTCAAGCTGATGAAGGTCGCCGGCGCCTACTGGCGCGGCGATTCGAACAACCAGATGCTCAGCCGCATCTACGGCACCGCGTGGTTGAACGACAAGGACCTCAAGGCGTATCTCACGCAACTCGAGGAAGCCGAGAAGCGCGACCACCGCAAGATCGCCAAGCAGCAGGACCTGTTCCACCTGCAGGAAGAAGCGCCGGGCCTGGTGTTCTGGCATCCGAAGGGCTGGTCGGTCTGGCAGGTCGTCGAGCAGTACATGCGCCGTGTGTATCGCGAGAGCGGCTACCAGGAAGTGCGCTGCCCGCAGATCCTCGACGTATCGCTGTGGAAGCGTTCGGGCCACTGGGACAACTACCAGTCGAACATGTTCTTCACCGAGTCGGAGAAGCGCACCTACGCCGTGAAGCCGATGAACTGCCCGGGCCACGTGCAGATCTTCAACTCCGGCCTGCACAGCTACCGCGACCTGCCGATCCGCTACGGCGAGTTCGGCGCGTGCCATCGCAACGAACCCTCGGGCGCGCTGCACGGCATCCTGCGCGTGCGCGGCTTCACCCAGGACGACGGCCACATCTTCTGCACCGAAGACCAGATCGAGGCCGAGGTCACCGCGTTCCACAAGCAGGCGATGGACGTCTACGGCCGCTTCGGCTTCGAGGACGTGCAGCTGAAGATCGCGCTGCGCCCGGAACCGCGCCTCGGCGACGACGCCACCTGGGACAAGGCCGAAGAAGCGCTGCGTTCGGCGCTGCGCGCGGCCGGCGTCGAATGGCAGGAGCTGCCGGGCGAGGGCGCCTTCTACGGCCCGAAGATCGAATACCACCTCAAGGACGCCATCGGCCGCACCTGGCAGCTGGGCACCATGCAGGTCGATTTCATGATGCCCGGGCGCCTGGGCGCCGAGTACGTGGACGAGCACAGCGCCCGCCGCCACCCGGTCATGCTGCACCGCGCGATCGTGGGTTCGATGGAGCGTTTCATCGGCATCCTGATCGAGCATCACGCCGGCCATTTCCCGCCGTGGCTGGCGCCGGTGCAGGCGGTGGTGATGAACATCACCGACGCCCAGGCCGATTGGGTGGCCGACGTTCGGAAAACCCTTACGAATCAAGGCTTCCGCGTGGATGCCGATTTGCGGAACGAGAAGATCGGCTATAAGATCCGCGAGCACACGCTGCAGCGCGTGCCGTACCTGCTCGTGGTCGGTGACCGCGAAAAGGAAAACGGCGCGATCGCGGTGCGCACGCGCAGTGGCGAGGACCTGGGGACCATGTCCATCGCCGACTTCGCGCAGCGCTTGCGCGACGAGCAGTAGCGTTTAGTACAAGGACCGCGCGGCTTCCCTCGGCCGCGCGGATCGATCCTCCACGGAGATTGCCCCATCAGCACCCCCGATAAGCAGAACCGGAAGAACCTCGAAATTCGCGTGCCGCGCGTGCGCGTGATCGGCAGCGACGGCGAAATGGTCGGCGTCCTGTCGCGCGACGAAGCGCTGCGCATGGCCGAAGAAGAAGGCCTGGATCTCGTGGAAATCCAGCCGAACGCCGATCCGCCGGTGTGCCGGATCATGGACTTCGGCAAGTTCAAGTTCGAGAACCAGAAGAAGGCCGCTGCTGCGAAGAAGAAGCAGAAGATGGTCGAAATCAAGGAAGTGAAGTTCCGCCCGGTGACCGACGAGGGCGACTACCAGATCAAGCTGCGCAACATGCGCCGCTTCATCGAGGAAGGCGACAAGGTCAAGGTGAACATCCGCTTCCGCGGTCGCGAGATGAGCCACCAGGAACTCGGCCAGCAGATGGCCAAGCGCATCGAGGCGGACCTCGGCGAGGAGATCGTCGTCGAGTCGCGGCCGCGCCTGGAAGGCCGGCAGATGGTCATGATGATCGCGCCGAAGAAGAAGCAGTAAGACCGACGGGCCGCGCAAAGCGGCCCGTTTGTTATTGGGGTAGGGGGCACAAGCCCCTGCGACAACGCTTGTCGCAGACTCTCGCGAGACTGGCGGCCCCGCCACACAAGGCGCCGCCGACTAACGTTTTGAATTGCAACGCAAAGACTGGGCCTGCATAATGCCGGGCCCGGCTCGCCGGGTGCTGCATTCATGGACTACCGTCGCCCCCGCAAGGGAGGACGACATCACCGGCGCAGGCACGGACGGAAAGAGTGGCGACATTCCTCTTGGAATCAGCCACCGCCACGCCAGTCATCAGAAGATCAAACGGACACCGAAATGCCCAAGATCAAGACCAATCGCGCTGCTGCCAAGCGCTTCCGGAAGACCGCTTCCGGCAAGTACAAGTGCGGCCACGCCAACAAGAGCCACATCCTCACCAAGAAGGCCACCAAGCGGAAGCGCAATCTTCGCCAGACGAACCACGTTCGTGCCGAAGACGCGGGCCGCCTGGACCGCATGCTGCCTTATCTCTGAGGAGGACTGAACAATGGCACGAGTCAAGCGTGGTGTGATGGCGCGTAAGCGTCACAAGAAAATCCTCAAGCAGGCGAAGGGCTATTACCACGCCCGTCGCAAGGTCTTCCGCGTCGCCAAGCAGGCGGTCACGAAGGCGCTGCAGTATGCGTACATCGGCCGCAAGCAGAAGAAGCGCAACTTCCGTTCGCTGTGGATCACGCGTATCAACGCGGCGGCCCGCATCAACGGCATGAGCTACTCCCGCTTCATGAACGGCCTGATGAAGGCCGGCATCACCCTCGACCGCAAGGTGCTGGCGGACATCGCCGTGCACGACGCGGTGGGTTTTGCGGCGCTGGCCGAAAAGGCGAAGAGCGCGCTCGCGGCGTAACGCACGAACATCGACAGCCGCGCCCCTTGCGCGGCTTTCGATACGAAAGCAACGCATGGGGAAGGGCGCAAGTCCTTCCCCATTTTCGTTTCAGCGAACCTCGTTCCACTTGCAGGGATACAGATGGACGGTATCGACACCCTGTTGCACAACGCCCTCCGCGACATCGCGGATGCCGGCACGCCCGACGCGCTCGAACACCTGCGCGTGTTCCTGCTCGGCAAGCAGGGCAGCGTCACCACGCAGCTGAAGTCGCTCGGCGCGTTGCCGCCCGACCAGCGCAAGACCGCTGGGGAGGCGATCAACCGCGCACGCGACGCGATCGGCGACGCGCTTTCCGCGCGCAAGCATGCGCTCGACGAAGCCGCGCTCGAACACAAGCTCGCGCACGAATCCATCGACGTCACGCTGCCGGGCCGCGATGCCGCGCGCGGCGGCCTGCATCCGGTGTCGCGCACGCTGGAACGCATCGCCGAAATCTTCGGGCGCCTGGGCTACGAACTCGCCGACGGCCCCGAGATCGAGGACGACTGGCACAACTTCGAAGCGCTCAACTTCCCGCCGCACCATCCTGCGCGCGCGATGCACGACACGTTCTATTTCCCGGACGGTCGTTTGCTGCGCACCCACACCTCCGGCGTGCAGATCCGCTACATGCTCGAGAACGAGCCGCCGCTGCGCATGATCGCGGCCGGCAAGGTGTATCGCAGCGACAGCGACCAGACGCACACGCCGATGTTCCACCAGGTCGAAGGCCTGCTCGTCGACGAGCACGCGTCGTTCGCCGACCTCAAGGGCACGCTCGCCGAATTCGTCCGCGCGTTCTTCGAGCGCGACTTCGAGATGCGCTTCCGCCCGAGCTACTTCCCCTTCACCGAACCTTCGGCCGAAGTCGACATCGCGTGGCACCAGCCCGACGGTTCGACCAAGTGGCTCGAAGTGCTCGGCTGCGGCATGGTCCACCCGACCGTGCTGCGCAACGTCGGCATCGATCCGGAGAAGTACACCGGGTTCGCATTCGGCCTGGGCGTCGAACGCTTCGCGATGCTGCGCTACGGCGTCGACGACCTGCGCAGCTTCTTCGACAACGACGTGCGCTTCCTGCGCCAGTTCACCTGAAGGATTCGATCGGATGAAGTTCCCCGAGAACTGGCTCCGCCAGCATGTCCGCACCGACGCGACGCGCGAAGAACTCGCCGCGACGCTGACCGCCATCGGCCTGGAAGTCGAGGAGATGGAAGTGCTCGGCGACAACCTCGATGGCGTGATCGTCGCGCGCATCGTCGAATGCGCGAAGCACCCGGAAGCCGACAAGCTGCAGGTGTGCAAGGTCGACACCGGCAATGAAGTGCTGCAGATCGTGTGCGGCGCGCCGAACGCGCGCCCCGGTCTCGTCGCGCCGCTCGCCACCATCGGCACGACCGTCGGCACGCTGACGATCAAGGCCGCGAAGCTGCGCGGCGTCGATTCGAATGGCATGTTGTGCTCGGCGAAGGAGCTCGCGCTCGACGCCGATGCCAGCGGCCTGCTCGAACTCCCCGACGACGCCCCGGTCGGCACGCCGCTCGCCGATTACCTCGGCCTGCCGGACGCGCGCATCGAACTCAAGCTCACGCCGAACCGCGCCGACTGCTTCAGCGTGCGCGGCATCGCGTTCGACGTCGCCGCCGCGTGCGGCAGCGATGTCGTGCCGTTCGACGCCACGCCGATGCCCGCACTCAACGACGCGACGATGGACATCACGCTGAACGCCGGCGCCGACGTGCCGCGCTTCGTCGGCCGCGTCATCGAAGGCATCGACGCCCACGTGCGCACGCCGATCTGGATGGCCGAACGCCTGCGTCGCAGCGGCATCCGCCCGATCAGCCTGCTCGTCGACGTCACGCAATACGTGATGCTCGAAATCGGCCAGCCGATGCACGCGTTCGACCGCGGGCTGCTGCAGGGCCCGATCGGCGTGCGCCGCGCGCGCGCCGGCGAATCGCTGAAGCTGCTCGATGGCCGCGACGTGGCGCTCGACGACCAATTCCTCGTCGTCACCGACAACGATCGCGCCGTCGCGCTCGGCGGCATCATGGGCGGCGCCGATACGAAGGTCACCGACAACACGCGCAACGTGTTCCTCGAAGCCGCGCACTGGGTGCCGAGCGCGATCATCGGTCGCGGGCGTCGCCTTGGTCTGCACACGGATGCGGGCCATCGCTTCGAACGCGGCGTCGATCCCGAGTTGCCGCGACAGGCGATCGAGATCGCGACGCGCCTGATCGTCGAACTTGCCGGCGGTGCCCCGGGTCCGGTCATCGAAGCGGTGCTGCCGGAATACCTGGCCAAGCCGTCGCCCGTCGTGCTGCGTCGTGCGCGTCTCGCGCGCGGCCTCGGCACCACCGTCGCCGACAATGAAGTCGAACGCATCCTCCGCGCGCTGGGCCTGGACGTCGCCGCGCACGCCGAAGGCTGGAGCGTCACCCCGCCGACGCGCCGCTTCGACATCGCGATCGAAGAAGACCTGATCGAAGAGATCGCGCGCATCTACGGCTACGACAACATCCCCGCGACGCTCCCCGGCGGCCACACGCGCCTCGTCGCGCCGACGGAAACGCAGGTCGACGCCGCCACCGCGCGCCGCCACATGGCCTCGCGCGATTACCTCGAAGCGGTGAACTACGCGTTCGTCGACGAAGCGCTGCTCGCGTCGTGGCACGCGCACGAAGGCCAGGTGCCGCTCGCGAATCCGCTGAGCGCCGAACTCGGCGTGATGCGCACGCAGCTGCTGCCGGGCCTCGTGGCTGCGTTGAGCCGCAACGTCGCGCGCCAGCAACACCGCGTGCGCCTGTTCGAAATCGGCAAGGTCTTCCACGCCCGCAGCATGGGCGGCGACGACACGGCGCACCCGAAGTCCCCGCTCGAAACCAACCGCATCGCCGCCGTCGCGTGCGGCCCAGCGTCGCTGGAGCAGTGGAGCGACCGCGAACGCGTCGTCGACTTCCACGACCTGAAGGGCGACCTCGAATCCCTCGCGCAACTCTCCGGCGCGAAGCTCGCCTTCCGCCCGTCGACGCAGCCGCACGGCCACCCCGGCCGCTCGGCCGACGTCTACCGCGTCAACGACGACGGCAGCGGCGAGTGGCCCATCGGCTGGATCGGCCAGTTGCACCCCCGCCTGGCGAAGGCCCTCGACCTGCCCGTGGACGTCGTCGCCTTCGAACTCGACCTCACCCCCGTGCTGTCGCGCAACATCCCGCGCGCCCACGCCCTGTCGAAGTTCCCGTCCGTCCGCCGCGACCTCGCGTTCGTCGTCCCCGAAGCCGTGCAGTGGACGGCGGTGAAGGCCACCGTCGAAGCGGCCGCAGGCGCGTTTTTGCGGGAGGTTGTGCTGTTCGACCGCTACAGCGGCGCCGGCGTCGAATCGGGTTTCAAGAGTCTCGCTATGGGCTTGATTCTCCAAGATGAATCGCGCACCCTGACCGACCGCGACGTGGAGCAAGTGGTGGCCGATGTGGTCGCCGCGCTGCAACAGCAGCACCACGCCGCGATCCGCAGCTGATCGTTCACAGGGGGACGAGATGGCACTGACAAAAGCGGAAATGGCCGAACGACTCTTCGACGAAGTCGGCCTCAACAAACGCGAGGCGAAGGAATTCGTCGACGCGTTCTTCGACGCGCTTCGCGAAGCGCTCGAACAGGGTCGCCAGGTGAAGCTGTCGGGCTTCGGCAACTTCGACCTGCGCCGCAAGAACCAGCGCCCCGGCCGCAACCCGAAAACCGGCGAAGAGATTCCGATCTCCGCGCGCACGGTGGTGACCTTCCGCCCGGGCCAGAAGCTGAAGGAACGCGTCGAGGCCTACACGGGCACGGGAGCGGGCACGCATGCTTGATCCCGGCAGCAACAAGGAACTCCCGCCGATCCCAGCGAAGCGCTACTTCACCATCGGTGAGGTCAGCGAACTGTGCGACGTGAAGCCGCACGTGCTGCGTTACTGGGAGACGGAATTCCCGAGCCTCAAGCCCGTCAAGCGCCGCGGCAACCGCCGCTACTACCAGCGCCACGACGTGCTGATGGTCCGCCAGATCCGCGGCCTGCTCTACGAACAGGGCTACACGATCGGCGGCGCCCGCCTGCGCCTGGAAGGCGAGGGCGCGAAGCAGGAAAGCGCGCTGAGCAGCCAGATCATCAAGCAGGTGCGGATGGAGCTCGAGGAGATCCTCGTGCTGCTGCGTCGCTGACTGTCATCCCCGCGAAGGCGGGGACCCAGGCTCGACGAACAGCACAGTTCACCCCGTTCCTCTATAATCGCCAACCTACCCGGGGTATAGCGCAGCCTGGTAGCGCACCAGTCTGGGGGACTGGTGGTCGTCGGTTCGAATCCGGCTACCCCGACCAATATCGAATGAAGAAGCCTCGCCTTGCGGCGGGGCTTTTTTGTTTTTTGCTACCAACCCCTATGCTGTGCCTAGAGGTCGCTATCTCCATCCAAGGCTAGCCTACGCACGCGCCGAGAAACGCTATCCCAGTCTCGATGCGCGCGCTGCTTCATCGGCAGCGAGTCGAAGAACGTCAGCGTATCCCGGATTCGCGTCTTCGTTGGCCAGACTGGCCTTGAAGCGAAGCTGTCCAATGAAATTCTCAAGAGTGCTTGCTGGATCGGAGCCAGCCACCTTTAAAAAATGATCCTGAGCATCGGCAACTGTCCGGGCGACTTCAGCGCGCATTTCTTTCTCAGGGCGGGAAGCAGCGGCGATCTGACAGACCCTCTCCACGTACTTGCTCACTAGACCCAATTCGGACGACTCCACGAGGTTTCTCCCTGGGGGTAGAGGACACCTCATTGAGCACATAGTTACCTCGTGGGCGCAACCGGCTCCCAATAGAGCATTGTTCGTCAAATATGCCAGGCACCTGCTCTCTCGAAGCTGGGCGAATCTGGAGCGCGAGGACGAGGCGATTCGCTAAAAAGACCGATCGCTACGACCCCTCGAAGAAGCGAACCCGCCTCATTTGCAAGGTGAACAGGGCGGCGGCACCTGATAATCTGGAAATTGCTCAGCTTGAATTTCTCGATGCCATGACACCCCGCCTGAACGAACGTAAGACCGAGGATCTGGTCGAGAAGCACCTTCGAAAAATGGGCTACTTCAAGGCTGCCAATCAACTAATAGTTGAGAAGCAAAGCAGCGACTCACCGCGTATCCAGAAGTTGCTTGCCACCGCGTCCAAAAAGGGAGGTGGTATCGGTCGACCAGAGTTCATCGTCTCCTCTAAGTCTGTTGGCGACTTCATCATTGTGGTCGAGTGTAAGGCTAGCCGCGCGCGCCATCAGAGCGCCACACTGGGCTGATCTCGCTGGCGTCGCACGGGCGCCGCCACAAGCGGATGGGCGACGTCGAGGAGGGGCGGGCGCGATCGATCATCCGCGCGCTGAAGCAGAACCCGCAGATGGTGCCGCCTGGCCTGGACGTCGAGGCCGCGGAGAAGGACTTCGCGGCGTGGGACCGCCTGTCGCGCATCGACGAGGAAGTGCAGCGCGTCGCGAAGCTTGTCGGCGACACGCGCGCCGCGCTCGGCATCAACATCATGTCGGTGGCGAAGCTCGGTTACTCGCTGTCGAAGACTTTCGGCGCCGCGCTCGGCATCGGGGACCTGGTCAAGGAGCTTGGTGCGCGCTTCACCGGCGGCCGCAAGAAGAAGGCCACGGAGCCTGCTCCGGAATCCGCAGACGAGTAATGACAACGTCGGGCGCGTCGAGTGACGCGTCCGATGTCCGACGCGCTCTCGGCTGATATCGCGGCATCCACGCGCAGGCGCACGATTCGTTTCGGAGTTTGAAAGCTCCGCTAACAGTCGGCGCGATGGATCGTGTCGAAACGCACGGTCTCCGCGTCGGGAGGGGATCAATACAACACCCCGCAAGGGGAAATACGTCCACCGTCTGTTAGCGGCCTTTCAACCTCCCGACATCTTGCGTCGCACCTGGCGACGCAAGTTCTTCACGGATCGACGGAGGCCCACCATGTCCGAAGCACCCAGCGCGCAAACCCACGCGCCCACCGTTTACGCACTCCCCGAACACGCGCACGTGGAGCTGATCCAACTGCGCGATCACCTGCGGCTGATGGCGCAGCTCACCGAATGTGGCAGTAATGCCAGTCGGCATGATGCGCGGCTGCGGCCGGATGCGCTTGCGTGGTGGTTCTCGCGGCTGTCGCGAGACATCAGTGCGGTTGTTGACGCGACGTACTTCTCCAGTGAGGTCGCATCGAGCGCACGCGGCGGCCGTCGTGGTGGCCGCGCAGCGGGATCCTGACGGCGCGCTCGTTGGAAGATAGGCCACAAGCTACTTGGCCGGCTTCGAGCCCTTCTTATCTTCCGCCAACAACTTGTCCGTGAGCGTCATGGTCCGATCGCAGATCTCCGCCTTTCGTTCCGGCGACAGTTGCGCGAGCGTCAACCCTGATTCCAAGCCAGTGGCGTAGGTGTCCACCCTCATGATGACGGCAGCAAGGGTGTCGACGACCAGCTCTGGTTTCGTGGAGGCGAGCACTTCGTCGAGGCCGTTCCTCGATATCCGGTCGATCACGGTTCTTCGAAGTCCGGGCTTGTCGCAGAACGCCAGCAAGCCTGCGGTACGGGCCAGCACGATCTGAGATGTCCCGACCTTCGTGACCAGATCGTCGTCAACTTCATGAGCGGCGGCCGGCGTGCAGATCGAGACGCAGCCCGCAGTGAAGGCAAGCAGAGTTTTTAGGATGTGCATTGAATTATGGGAAGACGGAACTGCTCGAACACTTTCGCTCGGCGTGGTTGGGCTACGCGCGCTGCGCAGCCTTCGCATGGATGATCGCCTGCGAAAGGCTGTCATAGACGTAGTCGGAATAATGGAAGTATCCGTCTACGTGCGTTATTCCAAGCTGCTCCATGTCGCTCAGCTGGGATTTCGTGAGTCGGGCAGGTGCGCGAGGCGGACGGGCGGCCTGTGCGTCCTTTGGCGCATGGAAGGACTCTGGAAGGTCCGTTTGGCAGTATCGGCACTTCAGTGCAGCAGCTTGGATCATCTCGGCGCAAACGGGACAGGCCTTGAGGTCGCCCTGCGGTTCCGCGGGGCGGGCGACACTCCCGAAGCCAAGCAAGAACACACCCGCGACTGTTACGACGCTCGCAATGATCAGGTGGTTTCGACGCTCCTCCATCAAACCGATGTTGTGCACCGTTTGTGATGGCACGTGGATCGCGTAGTCGCCAGAACCGAACGTTTCGCCAGGCGTGGTGACGGTCGTGCTCATGTTGAAAGCCACGACTAGCCAAACCAACCCGACGGCAACGAGTAGTAGACCCAATCCCCTCATGTCGCCCCCCCCCGAGTCGGTCATTGAACGACGAGCACGCCCGTCTGGCGGACATTCAATCTCAAAGCTGGGCTTTGGGCAATGGAGCGGGCCTCGCCTGATGTGGCGGTGCACAACCGCGGGCTGAATCGGTCAGGTGGCCTTCTGAGTTAGTGTTGCCAGATTCGAGGTGGCCGCCAATGGCGGGCAAGGGCACACGCATGTTTCGCATCGACAACTCGTTGAACCGAATCTCCAAGATTCCCCGCGCGAAGTTTGCGGAGTTGGGCTTCACTGAGCGCAACCACCTTCAGGAGTGGATTGCGAACCAGCCCGACGCATTGGGGGAAGAGCTGCTGATCATCCAGAAGGAATTCGACGGGTTCGACGACACGCGGGAGCGTCTGGACCTGCTGGCGATCGACAAGTCCGGGGCGTTGGTTGTCATCGAAAACAAACTGGATGACTCCGGTCGCGACGTTGTATGGCAGTGCCTGAAATATGCCTCCTACTGCTCGACGCTCTCGAAGACCCAGGTTGCCGAGATCTACCAGCGCTACCTGGACAAAGCGAACTCTGGACACGACGCCCGCAAGGCGATCTGCGACTTCCTGGGGCAGGAATCCTTCGAGGACGTCGTGCTGAACTCTGGTAACGATCAACGTTTGATCATGGTTGCTGCCAACTTCCGGAAGGAAGTGACCTCCACGGTTCTGTGGCTGCTCAAACACAAGGTCTACGTGAAGTGCTTCCGGGCCACGCCCTACCAGGACGGAAACTCGCTTCTTCTGAATATCGAACAAGTCATACCGCTGCCAGAGGCGGAAGAGCTGATGATCGGTATCTCGGAGAAAGAGAGCGAGGAGCTGTCGACCGAGCGAGTCCAAGCCGCGCGTTATGTCCTGCGCACAGAGTTCTGGCATCGGACCTTGGAGGCGCTCGACAAAGCCGGCGTGGATCTGTATTCGAACGTCGGCCCGAGCCGCGACCACTGGCTGAACGCAGGATCAGGCTTGAGCGGTGTTCCGTACACGATGATCTTCAACAAGGATGAGGCGCGCGTTGAGCTGACAATCGCGCGCGCCACAAAAGCCGCAAATAAGGCCGTATTCGATGCGTTGTTTACGCAAAGAGACAAGATCGAGAACGCATTTGGCGCCCGGCTCGAATGGCGCAGAAATGATGAGAAGAAGAGCTCGGCTCTCGCGTATGGCAAGGACTTCGACGGGCACAACAAGTCGAGTTGGCCAGAGATGACCGATTGGCTCGTGGTGCATATGGCCAAGCTCGAGAGAGCGATAAGTCCCTTCATTCCTTCTCTGCGGACGATGGTTCATCACCTCGACGTGAAAGAAGGGGTTGAGTCAGGAGACGTCTCGACTGAAGCGCAAGCGAGCAGTTAGCTGCCAGCAGCCCTCGCCGCCTCCTGCCTCTCCAACTCCACCATCAACACCCGCTTAATCTCAGTCACGATCTTCGTCAACGACTCCTCACCATACCCAACATGGTGACTCGCAACATTCCCCTGCGGATCGATCATCCACAAATTCGGATACGCCTTGACGCCATACGTCGCAGCGATGTCTCCACTCTTGTCCCGAGCAAGCAGGATCTTGTAGTCGCGCATCTGCCGCGTCATCAGGCGGTAGTACTTCATCTCGTCCTGTACGTTGACGGCGATGATCTTCAGCCACTGGTCGCCGAGCTCGACCTGCAGGTCGTTGAGGGCAGGCAGTTCCTTCAGGCAGTACGCGCACCACGACGCCCAGAACGTCACGATCACGACCTTGCCGCGATAGGCGGTCAGGTCGACGTCGTCGCCGCTGCCGTCCTTGCCCAGGAGCACCGGCGCCGGCGTGCCGACCGCGGGCGCTTCGGTCGTCTTGGGCGAAGTGGCGGAGGCGGAGAAGGCGAAGCCGAGCAGCAGAAAGACAGCGAGTCCCTTCAGTCGCATTTGTGTGTCCCCTTGGAAAGCGTGTGTGATTGCTGCACCTAGATTGCCAGAGCATTTGAGCTGGAGGTACGGAGGAGGCGACCAGCCGAGAAGCTTCTGGCGCGGAGCGCTTCGACTTCCAGCACCTGCAGGGCTTGTGCGTCTCCACGATGTGTCCTCGACACTCAAGGAGACCAACGATGCGACTTCCACTGGCGATCGGGACCTGCGTCCTCGCTTCACTGCTTCCACTTGCGTCGAGCGCCGATGAGAAGTCGCGGTTCGATGGCGCGGCCGTGCTTACGCTCCGCCTCGATGGAAACATCGAGGTCGATCCACAGGGCAAGGTGCTGTCGCACTCTTTCAAGACGGAGTTGCCGGACGACATTCGCGAGGTGGTGACCCGCGTGGTCGAGCAATTTCCCTTCGAGCCGCCGGTGCGCGATGGCATGCCAGCGCGCGTCAGGAGCGATATGACGGTGACATTGGCCGCGCAGCCCACGACGGCGGGATATGCCGTTCGATTGGAAGACGTGGTCTTCCAGGGGGTGGACATGCCCCAGGACGCGGGACGCTGGGTGATCGTCGACATGAAGCCGAGGATTGAACATCCCAAAGTGCCGGTCGTCGCTGTCATGCCGCTGGCGGTCCAGATCGCACCTGATGGAAAAGTGCTCAACGCCTTCGCCCGTCAATGCATCGTCCAGGCGACTGCGAAGGGTAGGGACAACGCCGTGACCTGCCAGAAGCTGGAGCAAAACGCCATTCGCGCCGTCAAGAAGTGGAAGCTGGTCTACGAGCCACCCGCAGGGAGTTCCGTTGCGCCCAGCGAACCCGTCACCGCCATTCTTGTTCTTCATTTCATGTGGGAAGACACGAAGGTAGCAGCGGAGCTTCGCGGTACCTGGCAGGCCGAATGGCGCACGAAGCCGCGCTGGGCTCCCTGGGAAAGCAAGCAAGGTCCAAGCATCGGCACGATGAATCCGACGCCGACCGGATACGTTCAAAGCGTCCCGGCGTTGAGCCTGCGCGATGGGGTGATCGGGAAGGCGCTGTAGCCGCTCGATCATCGCGACGAAGTCCGAATGCCCCGCTCATGGGGGGCATTCTTTTTGTACTACGAAGAACTGCATTTGAGGGCGGCGGACTACGCGCAACGCGGACGTGTCTGCTCGGTCCTCGTGGAGCTGGTGCTACGTAACGTCAACTGCGAAATTCGCGCGCCCCTTCAAACGTGCGCGCTCAATGAAGAAAGACCGTCCACCTTATTTTCGCCAGCGCATCATCCAGTTCGGCGCGGATTGCGTAGGGATGGGTCTTGTCGGTGCGTTGATAGGCGCTGCGATGCGTGTGCTCGAGCAACTGGGGCTTTGGGCTGAGAGGGTGTAAGCGTTGGCAAGGCGTCAAACAGATGTGAGGCTTTCTGTTGGCGCCAGTCGACCAGGTAGTACCTCCCGATCACTGCTCTTTTGGCACCAGTTCAACCTCGTAAGGTGGTTCACCCGAAGTCACTTTGACTGTCGCGACATATCGTTTGCGTTTGCCCATCGAATCCACGTCAAGCGAAAAGCGGTAGATCCACGTTCCTGCGCCGTAGCTGATTCGCTTTGGGCATAGAGAGCAAAGTGCATAGGTCGAATGGGCCTCGGACGGATGGGCTCTTATGTAGTCAGAGATAGCCGCTTCGTAAGGGCCGCTATGAAGGAGATAGGCGTGAAAGGCGATTTGCGCCAAGACAAGAACGCCAGCGACAAGACCAATTCGCTTCCAGAAGTCGCGGCTTCGAAACTGGGAGAAGGGCATTAGAAGATCACCTCCACACCAGCGCTGGCGGATGCGCCGAAGGTCTGTCGACCATCCAAGCCAAGCTTAATCCCGGGCACGTCGAGCCCACCGTAGGCGCGTCCAAGAGGCTTGGAGGCTTCGTAGCCACTCGTGGTGTTCGTACGAATTCCGACGCTTGCCCCGCCCGAGATACTGATTGCCGGGATCCCAACGGCAGCCGAGGCATACAAGCCAAAGCTGACGTTCACTGGACCGCAATCATCCGCTACCGCCTTGTCGGGTCGTTCACCGTTGGGGTCATACGAGACTCCCGCGCCCTCGCCGATGCCAGCTCTAAGGCCTAGCCCGTTGAACTGGAAGCCCTGCGCCGCGCTGTAGCTAAAGTAGATATCGATCGCTCCGCCAGCTCCTACAGGGAAGAAGTCCACCGAGAGCTTGTCCAGGCCCCAAGGGTCGACGTATCCGACGGGGTTTCCTCCGACGTAGGAGTACGTATTGATTCCGCCTCCCAGGCCAATTGGGTCGGTCTGCAAGTACCGCCCCAGCTCCGGAATGTAGTCCCGCCTCCCGTTATGCCAAACCCCCGACTCCACGTCGAAGTACTGGCCCGGAAGCCCGATATTCAATCCGCCCAAGCTATCGACAACAACCGCATCCCGCCCAAACGCCCCATTCCGCGCCCGCCACACCGTCGCACGCGCACTGTTCGTCACGACCTCCGGCCGCCCGAGATGGTCGGTATGCACCGCATGCAACTTCCCACCACGCACGAGTCCCACCAGCGTGTTCCCGAGCCACAGATAGTCCGTCCATCCGGTGGCAGGCACGAACTCCGCCATCAACCGATGCCCCTCGCGGATGAACCGCCGATTCCCCTGCGCTGCATTCGATGCGCCAACGCGCTGATCGAGCGCATCGAAGCGATACGTCGTCTTCGCACCGCCCGTCGTGTGTTCGTCGAGTCGATTGAACGCGTCATACACGACCGCATGCGCCTGCCCATTGCGGGTCCACGCGACAATGTTGCCGTTCGCGTTGTGGGTAAACGACGCGACCGCCGCGCCTGACGTCGAGAGCAAGCGATTGCTGTCCGCAGCGATCGCCGAAGTCGTCACCGATCCGCCAGACGCAGTCCGCAGCGTGCGATTGCCGATCGCGTCGTAGGCGAATCCATCGGTCCCCGCGGAAGTCAGCCTCCCCGCATTGTCGTACCCAAGGTTGTGCGTCCCAGCGGCGTCGATCCCGTTGGCGATACGCGTGATGTGGTCGCCGACATTGAATTGGTACGACAGCGACTGGCGCGCAACGCCGCTATGGTCGACGTCGATATCCGTCAGGCGACCATCTGCGTCGAACGTGTGCCGGCGAACCAGGCCGTTGCCGTGCGTCCACTGACTGGCAGGCCCGAACGGGCGATACGCGATGCCGGTGACGACGGGGACTTCGCCGGCGCCCATGTTCACGTGCATCGCGCTGATCGCGCCGTCGGCCCACGTATAGCGGACCTTCGCGCCGCTGGGGTAGGTGACATGCGTCGTGCGGCCCATGCCATCGACGGTGAACTTCGTCTCGTCGACGAAGCCGGGCCCCATTTCCTGCTTGACCGTGAGCGCGCCGAAGGCGTCGTACGCGAGCCTGGCGCGGTGCGCGGTTGCGCCGGCGTCCACCACTTCGTGCGAACACACCAGGCCCTTGCCGCCGGTGCACGTGTCGTACGTGTAGATGCGCGCGGTCTGGGGCGTACCCGCGCGCAGGAGGCGGCCGGAGGCATCGTAGGCGTAGGCCAGTACGCTGCCGTCGTTGCGGGTCATCGACGAACGCGTGCCATGTGGGGTGTACGCGAACGTGGTGCGGCCGCTGTCCTTGCTGTCCTGCTGCCATAGCTGGCCGAAGCCGTCGTACTTGTACGAGGTCACGACGTTGCGTGCGTCGGTGACGGAGATGATGCGATCGGCGGCGTCGTAGGCGATGCGCGTCTTCGCGCCGAGGGGATCGACGGTTTCGATCATGCGACCGAGTGCGTCGAACACCTGCGTGGTCCTGCGCCCCAGCGCGTCGGTGATCGTCACGGGGTTGCCGACGTCGTCGTACGTGGTCGTGACCGACTGGCCGTTGTTGCCGCGCACGCGGCGCACGCGGCCGAGCTCGTCGTAGTCGGTGGCCGTGCTGCGGGCGACGGCGAAGCCTGCGGCATCCATGCGGCCGACCTGTTCGAGGATCACCTGGCTGTTCGCGTTGTAGGACAGGCGGACGACGTCGGCCGGGTCCGTCGGCGGAGGCGTGGGGTTGTACTCCGGGTCCTCTTCGCACAGATGGCAGGCCATCGGCGCGACCGAAGGCGTGAGCTTGCGGGAGACTTCGACGAGGCGTTGCACGGCGTCGTAGGTGTAGCGCGCGCCACGCCGTCCGGCGTCGTCACCGATGCAAGTTTGCCGCCCGCGTTGTACGCCCATTGCGTCGAATGCCGGACTGTGCCGACGATCCGGGCTTCGACCAGCGGTCGGCCGCGCGCATCGAAGCTGCGTTCCAGCACGCCGCCGTTGGCATTGGTCTCCCGGCCCGCCTGGCCGAACACGTTGTGCAACGCATACGTGGGCCCGTGCCCGAGCGCGTTGCGCACGGAAAGCAGGTTGCCCACCGCATCGAAGGTCTGCGTGACCGCATCGCCCGCGCCCGGCATGGGGCCGTCGATGACGATCGTCGCGACCAGCGTGTTCGGATGGAAGGTGTATGCGTAGGTGGTGCTGTGCGCCTGTCCGTTGACGCCGGTCGCCGTGAGGTTGGTGACCGTCTCCGACGACAGCAGGCCATCGCTGCGATAGGTGAAGTTGCGGCGCGACTGGCCCTGCAACGTGATGGAAGCGAGCTGGTTCTGCGCATTCCACGCCCACGTGGTCGTGCGCGCGAGCGCCGTGCCCGCCGCCTCCCGGCGCATGGTGCGACGACCATGGGCGTCGTACGCGAACTCGGTCAGGTGGCCTTCGAAGTCGGAGACGATGTGCTCGCGGCCCTTCGCGTCGTAGTTGAACTCGCGATACGACGCTGCGCAGTTGGCCGACGCCTGGCCGGTCGCGCTGACCATGCGGTGGTTCTGGTAGCGGTAGGTGGCCTTCTTGCCGAGCGGGTTGGTGTGCAAAACGGTGTGGATGCCGTTGGCTTCGTCGGTGTAGGCGAAGGTGTGGCGATCGGCGCCGTTGGCGTGTTCGGTAGAGGCGGCGCGGTCCTTGTGGTCGTAGGTGAACGTCGAGAAGCGGACACCGCCGATGCTCTTTCCGCGCAGGCGGTCGTCGCCGAGCATCGTGCCGTAGTGGTAGGTGATCGTGGTCGTCGGCGTGCCGGGCAGCTACGTGGATGCCAGTCGGCCCTGGGAGTCGTACCCGTACTTGTAGGCAGAGCCCACCGGGTCGGTCACCTGGACCACGCGAGCTTCGCTGCCGAACTTTGCCCACTGGAATTGCACGCTCCGCCCGGAGGTATGCACCACGCGGTCGAGCATCGGCTTGGTCGACGGCGCCAAGTGCGCAAGTTGCGCGTAGTGGAACGTGAGGCCGACGCCGCGTCGGTTCTTCTGCGTCAGCACGCGGCCGGTCGTGTCGTACGTCTCGACGAGGTTGTCTGGCGCGTACAGCGTGTAGCCGCTCCCGCTGGCCACGATGCGTGCGACGCCGCCGTTCTTGTCGCGCCAGTCGTTGGTTGCGGTCTGATGCGTGAAGTCGATGCGCGATCCATCGTTGCGATACGCGGTGATGGTGCCGGTCCCGACGAGCAGGGACATCTCGAAGTTGGTTCGCCAGCGACCGCCGAGCATGGTGCCCATCTGGCCGAAGGAGGCGTAGGTGCGCTTCACGTAGAGCGCCATCTCGCCTTGCAGCGCGAAGTCGATCTCTACCTCGCGCTTGGCGCCGGTGGCGGGCTCGACCGGATTGCCGAACTGATTCGGCGCGGCGCTGTCGATGCAGTCGGATTCGATGAGGCGGATCTGCCCGAACAAATCGCGCATCGGACCACCGTAGCGATCGACGAGCAGCCCATTGTTGGTGCGCTCCCAAACGGGGCGCTCGCGGGCGAGGAAGTCCCCGTGCACGCTATCGAAGCTGACCTCCCGCGTGCCCGTGATCGGGATGGGATCGCATCGAAAGTAGCCGTTGTGATCCACCCAGCAGATCTGATCGGACTGGACTGCTTCCACGCTGGAAGGTGATGCGGCAAGCGCCGCCAACAGGATCCAACTCGTGCCACGTACATGCATCGGGTCATCGCGCCATTCGACGAAGAAGTCGAAAGGCTCGATGACGACATCAATTTCGCGATATCAGCGCACGCCGAATTCGTGGCGCGAATCGTCTTGTCGGAAGTGCGCGTTGCCCGGTACTTCGAAATGACGCTGCCCAATGCGCGATGTATCCACCAAGTGCGCGTTCGGCTGCGGCTGGTGGCGTAACGGTCGCTTTTAAGCCCTCACCGCGAGAATCACCCCGCAAACAATCAACGCCGCCCCGATCACGTATTGCGGCGTCACGCGTTCCGACAGGAACAGCACACTCAACGCAGGCACCGCGACAAAGCTCAACGCCATGAACGGATACGCCTTCGTCAGCGGCACGCTCTTCAGCACATACACCCACAGCAGCGTCGCAGTGCCGTAGATCCCCATCGCCAGCGTCATCATCGCGAGCACCTGCATCGACAACGCAGGCGCACCCGCGGCCAGTTTCTGCCCGACCAGCTTGAACAACAGCTGCCCGGCACAAATCATCGCGACGCTGACCAGGATGAGCGCTGTATTCATTTGGTGACGTGCACGATGTAGAAGAGGTTGGCGTCCATCGACGGAATGCGCAATGGCAACCACTGTTCGTCGAGGTCGTGGAAGTAGAAGCGCAGGAACGACACCAGGTTGTTGATGGAGTTGATGTGCTCGCGCGCCATCCAGTAGTCGTAGTCGATGCCGACGCGGGTGAAGGTCTTCCGCGGTCCGAGCATGCGGCCGAAGCGCCACGCGAAGCCCGGGTCGCACGGCAGGACGATCGATAGCGTTCCGCCGGGTTTGAGGACGCGCATCCATTCGCGGATGACTTTGTGCGGTTCCGGCAGGTGTTCGAGGATGTGCGCGGCGATGACGCGATCGAAGCTGTCGTCGCCGTACGTCAGTTGCGTCGCGTCCTGCGCTTCGACGGTGACCCGGCCGGCGGCAAGCTTGGCGGCCTGCTCGAGCATCGGCGGGTTGAGGTCGGTCATCACGTACTCGTCGAACGTGTGCCGCACATAGCGCAGGTGCACGCCGGTGCCCGCGCCGACTTCCAGCACCCGGCCGAAGTGGTCTTTCTCGGAGAAGCGCTGCTCGCACCACGCGTGGCTGCGGGACAGGAAGAACCCGGCCAGGCCTTCGTCGTAGTTCTTGCCCTCGTAGGCCTTGGCCCACTTGGTCATGTAGTCGGCGTGATCAGGATCTTGCCGCATGCGGCCCACCCCCTTTCCTCGTACGGGATCGAGTGTAGCGCCCCCCTGTCGTGATTGTTTCACCTTGGCCCAAGAGCCAATTCAGCCGCACCCGCCCCGGCGCGATCATCCGGCCCATGCAACCCAAGGCCCTCCGCCAGCGCCTGACCACCGACCTCGCGGAGACCCTGATCCGCGTCGCCCTGATCGTCCTGCTCGTCATCGTCTGCGTGCGGGTATTCACGCCGTTCTCGCACCTGCTGGTCATCGCGATGATCCTGGCGGTTGCGCTGTATCCGCTCTACCTGGTGGTGCTACGTTGGTTCGGCGGTCGCCGTCGGCTCACGGCGACGGTGCTCGTGCTGCTCGCGCTGACGCTGATCGGCGCGCCGATCGTCGTGCTCGGCATCGGCGTCACCAATCAGCTGAGCGAGGTGTACCACCGCGCGGAAGACGACACGCTGGCGTTGCCGGCGCCCGATCCGCGCGTGCGCGAGTGGCCGATCGTCGGTGAGCGCGTGCATGCCGCGTGGAGTGGCGCGTCGTCGAACCTCCCGACGTTCCTGCAGCAGAACCGCGAGGTCATCCGTGGGTTCGCGAAGAAGACGCTGTCGATGGCCGGCAACGGGATGAAGGGCGTCGCGGTCTTCCTGCTCGCGATCATCGTGGCGGGCGTGCTGATGGTCCACGCCAAGGCGGAGGAACGCATCGCGCGGCGCATCGTCGTGCGGCTCACCGACGCGGAGCAAGGGCCGAAGTTGCTGACGCTGTCGATCGCGACCATGCGATCGGTGGCCACCGGCGTCGTCGGCGTCGCCTTCATCCAGGCGGTGATGCTCGGCATCGGCTTCCTGCTCGCGGGGGTGCCCGGCGCGGGTGTGCTCGCGTTGATCGCGTTGTTCGTCGGCATCCTGCAGTTGCCCGCGTTGCTGGTGTCGCTGCCGGCGGTCGCGTGGTTGTGGATGTCGGAGGACGGTGGCTCGACGCTGGCGAAGGTGTTGTTCACCGCGTGGTTCGTCATCGCGGGCCTGGCCGACAACGTGCTCAAGCCGCTGCTGCTCGGGCGCGGCGTCGATGCGCCGATGCTCGTGATCCTGATCGGCGCGATCGGTGGGATGGTGACCGGCGGGATGACGGGGTTGTTCCTCGGCGCCGTTTTGCTGGCGGTGGGGTACCGGATCTTCATGCAATGGGTGGATCGGGGTGCGGCGGAGACGGCGGTTGCCCCGGTGGAGGCTGGGGAGAAACCGTAGGTCCGGCGCAGGCTGCATACTTTGGTCTCGGGACCATCGTCCGGGGCAGATCGATGATCAGGATGGCGTTCGTGGCGCTTGTCGCCATGCAACTCGGTGCATGCGCGTCCGCAAGCGATCGCGCGAACGAAGGTGAGTTCGTGCAACGTCGCACCACGTTTCCGTCGGGCGTGGTGTTGCTCATTGTCGCGAGCGAGCCTCGCTTCACCGACGACATCTGCTGGGCGAACTCGCGCACGAGCTTCGTCAAGCCAGGGAAGGATGCGGACGAGAGTGCGCCGGAGCCGGATGAGATCACGCTGTTCCCCGGTGTCGATGCGTCGAACTGCAGTCGGTCGGGCGTGGCGGGAAGGAACGGAATTCGCGCCACCAAGCCTGCGCTTTCGAAGGCCTCCGCGTCGTATCGCATCATCGATGCGCTGCTGCGACCGTCGCGACCGCTGGCGCCGTTGTGCCTGGATGCGCGGGGCATCGGGGGCGACATCGAGACGTCGACTTTCTACGTCACGGATATGTACGGCACCGCCGACGATGACGACGTGGCATTCGAACTCATGTCCGACGAACATGCGTCGGTATCGTTCAGTGTCGACGCGACGAACAAGGAGTCCGGTTGGGCGCTGGGCCAGGTGACGTGCAGCGTCGATTGGACGATGTGAACGCGGAAGGGGAAACGCGGAGCGCGGATCAGCGCGTCATGCGCTCCGACCCGATCACGTGCACGCCCGCCTGCGGGTCCAGTGCGGCGTCCAGCATCGTTGCTGCGATGCGGTCGGCAGGGTTCGTGCGCCAGCGCTTCGGCACCACGCCGCCGAACGCGCGCAGGACGGCAATGCCGATGCGTTCGCCCGCGCGGAATTCATCGCGGTCGCCTTCGATCAATCCGGGCCGCACGAGGGTCAGCGAGCGGAAGCCGACCTGCGCGATGTCGTGTTCGGTCTCGCCCTTGACGCGAAGATAGAACACGCGCGCGTTGCGATCGGCGTTGGTCGACGAGTTCAACACGTACGTTGGCGTGCCATGCGCATGCGCGAGTTGCGCGGCGGCGAGCGGGTAATCGTGGTCGACGCGGCGGAACGCGTCCTCGGAGCCTGCGATGCGCATGGTCGTGCCGAGTGCGCAGATCACGGCATCGGCTTGCCACCAAGGCGCGTCGGCGGGCAGGGCGTCGAAATCGACGACGGGGGCGAACAACTTCGGTTGCGCTTCGATTGGACGCCGCACCGGTGCGATCACTTTGTCGACGTGCGGATGCGCAAGCGCTTGCGCCAGCACATGCCGGCCCACGAGGCCCGTCGATCCGAGCACCAGTAGCTTCACGCCATCGCTCTCCGCCGCCGACCGCCGAAGCTTACGTCAACGCTCAGTGGGCGTGCGCGTGGACCTCGCGCGTATGCGCTGCTTTCCTCGCGGCTGCCGAGCGCTCGGCCGGGCCTTTCGTGCGCGCCGCCTTCTTCGCGGCGGCGGAGCGATCGGCGGCGGTGCGCTTCTTCGCGGCCTTCGTCGCCTGGCGCGAGAGCGCAGTCTTCGATGCCGCGGCGCGCGGCTCCTTCTTGAGCGCCTTCTTCGTGGCCGTTGCGCGCTTGGTCGATTTGCGTGCGGTGCTCTTCTTCGCGCCGGCTTCGACGTCCTTCTTCGCCTTGCGTCGTGTTTCCGCCGACGCCTTGCCTTTCTCCGGCGGCGGCAGGTCGACGCCCGCGCGTCGCGCCTTCGACAACCCGATCGCGATCGCTTGCTTCGCGGATCGCGCACCATGCTTGCCTTCGCGAATGTGCTCGATCTCCTCGTGCACGAACTCGCCGGCCTGCGTGCTGGCGGACTTGCCCTTGCGCTTGTCTTTCTTGGCGCGTTCGATCGTGCGTTTCTCCGGCATGGGAATGCTCCGTTCGCTCGATGCAACGAACATAGGCGCACGCACGTCGAGCGAACGCGACGACACCTCTGAATCATTCAGATCGCAGCCCTTCCTCGCGCACGAAGCGAGTGCTAGCGTCCGAGGATGCGCAGCGAATCCGGCCCCGCAGATCGCCTCCACTCGGCCATCGAAGAAAGCCGTGCATTGCGCAGGCAAGCGGGCGAACTCATCGCGGTCGCGCGCAAGCAGCTGCAAGCGCATCCGGACATCGACACAGTCATGCGCGAGTCGTTCGTGATGCGCGCCAAGGCATCGCTGAACGTGGCGACGGCGCGGCGCCTGTCGGAACCACGCGCGCACTGACGAGCCAGGCGATCACTCGTCTTCGTTGTCGCGGCACTGCCGCTGCAGCACGCCTTCCCAGAACGACAAGCGACGGTTGAGATCCTCCGACAACTCGGTGACGTCGCCGTCGCCCAGGCCCAGGTTGCGCACCGCCTGGTCGGGGTAATAGTCGGCGACCATGCTGCGCCACTGCTGGAGCATCTGCCCGTCGACGTTGGCGTGGCCGACCAGCAGGCCGATGAGCATCGAATCGATCTCTTCGCGCTGCGCCAGGCGCATGACCGCAACCTGCAGTTCGCGGATATAGCCATAGGCATCCGCGAGCTTCTGTTCTTCGGGACTGAAGAGGTAGCGGGTGGTCGACATCATGGCGCCTTGCGTGTCTCCGATGGACTCGTGCACAGCAATAGAGGTTCGCGTGTCAACGTAGTGCAAGCGGCGGGGCGTGGAACTGCCCCGGCCGTTCGATAGGGCAGTTGGCGAATCGATGTTTCCTGGCTTAGCATCCGTTGCGCATACCCCGGCAAGCTCCTCTCCTCACACGCGGCAAGTGAGTGAAGGGTCCGGGGTTTTTCGTTGCCGCCGGGGATCACGATGCTCAAGGCACTTCTGCTCGCATTGACGTTGTTCGCGTCAACGTCCCACGCCGCCGAAATCATCACCGCGCCACCCGACAAACCCGACCCCGCGAAGACCTACGTCTTCTACCTCCACGGCAAGATCATCGAAGAGAAGGGCCCGCGTCCCACCGATGCGCGCTTCGGTCTCTACGACTATCCAGCGGTGCTCGAGACGCTGGCGTCGCGCGGCGCCGTCGTGATCTCGGCGCAACGTCCGAAGGACACCGACATGGCGGCGTACGCGGGCGCTGTCGTCGGCCAGATCGAGCACCTGATCGAGCTGGGTGTTCCGGAGAACCACATCGTGGTCGTCGGCTTCTCGAAAGGCGGCGGCATCGCCGCGCGCGTGTCGAGTTTCCTGCGTCGCAGGGACGTGCGCTTCGTGCTGCTCGCCGCGTGCTGGGATGCGAAGCAATCGCCGCTTCGCCTCGCTGGTCGCGTGCTGTCGATCCGCGAAGCGAGCGACACGCTGGTGACGGAGTCGTGCCGCACGTTCGCGGAGCAAGCCGAAAAGCCGGCGTCATTCGATGAGCTCGTGATCGACACCGGCCGCTCGCATGGCGCGTTCTACCTGCCGCGCGAGGAATGGACGAAGCCGACGCTCGAGTTCATCCACACCGGCCGCAACGACCCTGCCATTGGTCATAAGTAAAACGGGCTAACCCGCCGCTCGTCGGTGTACATCGGTTCACCAGCTTTCGTCATTTGTATTCACAGGCATGGCACGCGCATCGTCACGATTCGGACAGAGGACGACAGGCCGTCGTCCGCCGAACAGGAAAGGAGACGCGCAATGCGCATTGCCCAAGTTGTCGCGCTTTCCCTCGTTGTGTTCGCCAGCGGGAGTGCGCTGGCGCAGGAAGCGCTGACTGCCATCGAAGTGAAGGCCGAGGAGTCGCAACGGACGATGACGATCTCGTGTGTCGATCCTGCCCAACCGAGCCTCAAGGATGTCGAGCAAGTGCTCGCCGTCAGCGACCCCGCGCAAGCCAATGGCCTGCGCGACAAGTTGATGGAGGCCGCGGCAGAAGCTTGCACGAAGCAGGTGCCGAAGATCCTGGTCTCGCGCACAGGCAACGGCAAGATCACCTGGAAACCCTTGCAGTAACGCATCGCGCGGGAGCGTCATCCCGTTCAGGTGCGCATCGCGGCCCCGGAGGGGACGGGGCCGCCCGGGGTCGTGGCGCATCCGTCGCCGCGGTCGGCTACAGTGCGGGCTGACGCCAGGCCACCCGCACCATGACCTCGACTCCTGCTGAAGCCATCGCCGCGCCGCAGCGCCTCCCGCGGCAAATCCCCTACATCATCGGCAACGAAGCTTGCGAGCGTTTCTCGTTCTACGGGATGCGCAACATCCTGGTGCAGTTCCTGATCTCGAGCGTCATCCTGGCCTACGTGCCGCTGGCCGACCGGGAAGGCGCCGCGAAGGACATCTTCCACAGCTTCGTCATCGGCGTGTACTTCTTCCCGCTGCTCGGCGGGTGGCTGAGCGATCGGTTCTTCGGCAAGTACAACACCGTGTTGTGGTTCTCGCTGATCTACTGCGCGGGCCATGCGTGCCTGGCGTTGTTCGAGGACAACCGCAACGGCTTCTTCACCGGCCTGTTCCTGATCGCGCTCGGGTCCGGCGGCATCAAGCCGTTGGTGGTTTCGTTCTGCGGCGATCAGTTCACCCAGGCGAACAAGTCGCTGGCGAAGATCGTCTTCGACTACTTCTACTTCTCGATCAACTTCGGTTCGTTCTTCGCGTCGTTGCTGATGCCGTTGTTCCTGCGCGAGTACGGCGCGGCGGTGGCGTTCGGCATCCCGGGCGTGCTGATGTTCATCGCGACCTTCATCTTCTGGCTCGGCCGGAAGCAGTACGTGCGCGTGCCGCCGGCGACGCACGATCCGCATTCGTTCCTGCATGTGGCGAAGTCCGCGCTCACCTCGACCAACGGCGCGGGCCGTCCCGGCTACTGGGTCGCGGCCTTCGGCGGTGCGCTCGCGATCTTCATGCTGATGGCGTGGGCGATCGGACCGTCGTGGTGGCCGAAGGATTTCGGGTTCGTGATCACGGCGTGCCTTGCGCTCGGTGTGTTGATCGCGTGCGGCGGCTTCGGCACGTCGATGCAACTCGAACGCGCGCGCGGCCTGCATCCCGACGAGAACGTCGACGGCGTGCGCACGGTGCTGCGCATCCTGATCGTATTCGCGCTGACCACGCCGTTCTGGTCGCTGTTCGACCAGAAGGCGTCGACGTGGGTGATCCAGGGTCGCGAGATGGTCATCCCGCACGACCAGTGGTGGTGGCCGAGTTTCCTGGTGAAGGAAGCGGGGCAGATGCAGGCGCTCAACCCCGCGCTGATCATGCTGATCATCCCGTTCAACAACCTCGTGCTGTATCCGGCGCTGCGCAACATGGGCCTGGAGCCCACCGCGCTGCGCCGTATGGGCATGGGGATCGTGTTCTCCGGCATCGCATGGATCGTCGCCGGCATGCTGCAGTTGTGGATCGACGGCGGCGCGCAGGTGTCGCTGGCGTGGCAGTCCGCGCCGTACCTGCTGCTGACGTTCGGCGAAGTATTGGTATCCGCGACCGCGCTCGAGTTCGCCTACAGCCAGGCGCCGCAGGCGATGAAGGGCGTGATCATGGCGTTCTGGTATCTCACCAGCACGTTCGGCAGCCTGTGGGTGCTGCTGACCAACGCCGGCGTGCGCAACGACACGGTGACCGCGCACATCGCCACGACGGGGTTGAGCGAGAACGCGTTCCTGATGTTCTTCTTCGCCGCGTTCGCCTTCGTCGCGGCGCTCGGCTTCGCGTGGTACGCGCGGCGTTACCAGATGCAGGACAACTACCGCGCTGCGTGATGCCGCGCGACGCGTCAGCGCGTCACTGCGTGACCGTGAAGTACACCGCCTGCGGCGTGCCGCCCGCGCCCGACGCATCGAGCCCGCGCACGAAGGCGTAGTGCGTGCCGAGCGCGAGGTTCCCGGTCGGGATGCTCAGGTACACGTGCTCGCGCGGGCTGTTGAACGCGCCGTCGCCCGGCCGCATCACGAACGACGTGTTGCCCGCCACCCACGGCCGCGAATCGAGATACAGGCGCGCCTCGGTGATGTTCTGTACGGGTTCGGCGCCCTGGCTCTGGTTGAAGCGCGTGTCGTCCACCCACGCCGACACGGTGAAGTACGTTCCGCGCTTCACGCTCGCGGCGGAACGCGAGATCCCCGTCGTGTCGGGTCCGCGCGGATACCAGTAGGGCGCACCGAGGGTGCGCGCGGCGTACTTCAACGCAGCGAGGTTCTGCGGATACGTGGTGGACTCGAACGTCGAGCAGCTTTCGAAGAACGCCTGGCCGAGCTCGATCGTGTAACTCGGCGCGCCGGTGAGGCCGTAGACGGTGTCGGTGTTGGTGCCGTCGGCCGGATACAGGCCGATCCACTGCTTCGGCTGGTAGTTGTTGAAATACGCGAGGCGGCGGCCGAGCGTTTGCAACGCGCCGGCGTTCGGCGAGACGGCGCTCGTCGACGACCACGGCCACAACACCAGTCGCGAGAAACTGTGGATGTCGAGGAAGATCCCCGGATAGCCCGTCGGCGCCGCGCCGTTGTCGGTGCGCTGGTCGGGCAGCACGCCGCCGCGGTACACGCCGTCGCTGCCGCGCGTGCCGACGATGTAACGCATCGCCGCGGTGGTTTCGGGTTCCGATGCCGTGCGCGTGCCGCGATAGTTCACCGCGCACGGATTGGAGCTCGAGCCGTCGGGCACCTGGCCCCAGCGCCACGACCAGTTGCGGTTGAGGTCGACGCCGTAGTTGTTCGCGCTGCACGCGCCGTTGTCGGTGTTCGTATTCTTGCGCCACGAAATGCCCGACTCGGCCTTCTTCCGCCCATCCGGATTGGCCTGCAGGATGAAGTGGAAACGGAAGTTGTCGACGAGCCACGTCGCTTCCTGGTCCACGCCGTAGCGGTCGAGCAGCCACTCCGAGAAGCGCGTCACCAGTTCGGCGGTCGTGTACTCGCGCGCGTGGATCGCGGCGAGCACGACCATGTTCTGCTTGTTCAGGAACTTCGCGTCGGTCGCCGTGTTGTTCACGCGCAGCACGCGCATGCGATAGCCCTGCGCGCCGGCGGTCTTCGTCCAGGTCCAGCTCGGGCCGATGTCGATCACGCTCGCCATGCTCGGCCTCTGCGCGGCGAGGCGGTTCATCGTCGCGTAGGTTTCTTCGACCGTGCGATAGCACGCGTAGTTGGGGATCGACTCGGCCGTGCGCAGGCCCTTGTAGTGGAGCTTCGTCTCGGTGGCCATCGCGAGTTCGGCTTCCACGTCGCGCATCTTCGCGGTCGCTTCGTCATCGATCTCGAAGCGCACGCCCGCGCGACGCAACGCCCGCAGGTCGTCGTAGTTGGCTTCCACCTTCGCCGTGTGCGCCTTCTCGTCGATCTGCACATGCTGGAAGTGCGAGGCGATGCGCACGAGCTCGGCGCGGTCGCGCCAATGGGCCGTGATGAAGACCAGGCGGTCGGGGTCGTTGAGGAAGTTGCTGGTCGGCGTGGCGCCCTGCGTGCCGGTCGCGTCGGTGAGCGTGCCGGCGACGAGCCAGCAGACCGGAGCGGCGATGAGGGCAGCGGCCACCGCGCGTGCCAGCGCGATCCGGCGGTGCGGGCGATTGGAGGGCATGCGGCGGGACCAGGGCCGGGGGAGGCCCGCACTGTCCCGCTACAAATGCAACGATCGGGTGAAAGCGGTCAGGCGACGCCGGCCGAACGGGACTTCGCGAGGTTCCAGCGGGCCAGCACGGCCGCCTTGATGCCCGCTGCGTCCAGGCCCGCTTCGGCGAGCAGCTGTTCGCGGCTGGCGTGGTGCTGGAAGGCGTCGGGCAGGCCGAGGTGCAGCAGGGGCAGGGCGATGCCTTCGGCCGCGAGCAGTTCGGCCACGCCGGAGCCGGCGCCGCCGGCGACGACGTTGTCTTCGATCGTGACGAAGCCTTCGTGCGTCTTCGCGAGCTCGAGCAGCAACGTGCGATCCAGCGGCTTCACGAAGCGCATGTTGACCACGGTGAGGCCGAGTTCTTCGCCGACCTGGTCGGCGGCCGGCACGACGGCGCCGAACGCGAGCAGCGCCAGGCGCGCGCCCTTGCGGCGCACGTCGGCCTTGCCGATCGGCAAGGTGTCGAGCGTCGATTGCACGGCGACGCCGGGGCCGGTGCCGCGCGGATAACGCACCGCCGCGGGTCCGACATGCTGGAAGCCCGTGGTGAGCATCATCCGGCACTCGTTTTCGTCGGCCGGCGCCATCACCACCATGTTGGGCACGCAACGCAGGTAGCTCAGGTCGAGGTTGCCCGCGTGCGTCGCGCCATCGGGACCGACGACGCCGCCGCGATCGATCGCGAACAGCACGTCGAGGTCCTGGATCGCGACGTCGTGCACGAGCTGGTCGTAGCCGCGCTGCAGGAACGTCGAGTAGATCGCGACGACGGGCTTCGCGCCTTCGCACGCCATGCCCGCCGCGAGCGTCACCGCGTGCTGCTCGGCGATCGCGACATCGAAGTAGCGTTCCGGGTATTCCTTCGAGAAACGCACGAGGCCCGAGCCTTCGCGCATCGCCGGCGTGATGCCGAGCAGCTTGTCGTCGGCGGCCGCCATGTCGCACAGCCATTCGCCGAAGACATCGGTGTAGGTCGGCTTCTTCGCACCGCCGCCGGGCTTGCTGACCAGGCCCTGCGCCGGATCGAACGGACCGACCGCGTGGTAGCCGATCTGGTCGCCTTCGGCGAGTTCGTAGCCCTTGCCCTTGGTCGTGATGATGTGGAGCAGCTGCGGACCCTTGAGGGTCTTGAGCGTCTTCATCGTCGCGACGAGCGCTTCGACGTCGTGGCCGTCGATGGGGCCGGTGTAGTGGAAGCCCATCTCTTCGAACAGCGTGGACGGCACGAACATGCCCTTCCAGTGTTCTTCCCAGCGCTTCACGAAGCGCGCGGTCGGGTTGTTCTTGTCGCCGAGGAGTTTCTTGCCGCCTTCGCGGATCGCGTTGAGCGTCTTCGAACCGGTCATGCGACCGAGCATCTTGGTCAGGCCGCCGACGTTCTCGGAGATCGACATCCGGTTGTCGTTGAGGATCACGAGCAGGTTCGGCTCGGGGTCCATGCCGCCGGCGTGGTTCAACGCTTCGAACGCCATGCCCGCGGTCATCGCACCGTCGCCGATGATCGCGACCACGCGGCGGTTGTTGCCCGCGCGCTGGTTCGCGATCGCCATGCCGAGCGCGGCGGAGATCGACGTCGAGGAATGGCCGACGCCGAAGGTGTCGTACTCGCTTTCCTCGCGCTTCGGGAACGGCGCGACGCCGTCCTTCTGCTTCACCGTGTGGATCGCGTCGCGACGACCGGTGAGGATCTTGTGCGGGTAGCACTGGTGGCCGACGTCCCACACCAGGCGGTCGTCGGGCGTCTCGTACAGCCAGTGCAGGGCGACGGTCAGTTCGATCACGCCGAGGCCGGCGCCGAAGTGGCCGCCGCTGCGGCCCACCGATTCGATCAGGTAGGCACGCAGTTCGTCGGCGATCGCCGGGAGTTCTTCTTCGCCGAAGCGGCGCAGGTCGGCCGGATCGGCGATCCGGGACAGGCGCGGGTAGCGCGTGGAATCGATCATCGTGGGGGGTAGCGACGACAAGGCGGCGATTGTAAGCCGTCGCGCCCCGCGAGGGGCTTACTTGCCGCGCAAACGCCCGAACAGGCCGCCCTTCTGGGTGTCCGTGGGTTCAGGGGGCTGCTCGGACACGACTTCGGCGAAGCCCGTGGCGAGGTTGGCGTTCACGAAGTCGATGACGTCTTCGTGCGGCACGCCGCTCGCGCCCGTCACTTCTTCCAGCGTCGCCGGGCCCTTCATCATCGCGGTGGCGATGCGGAAGTGCTTCGGGAATTCGCGTTCGGTCTGCGGCCACTTCGAGAGGCGGTACTTCGCCGACGGATCGAAGCCCGGCAGCAGCTTGCCCTGGCCGGCGAGCAGGCCGCCGTACCACTGCAGGCGCGACAGGGGCTGCGGTGCGCCGAGCGACGTGGCTTCGCGCGCGAAGGTCGCGTCGTCGATCGAACCGAACGACTCGCGCTCCACCGCGCCGTCGAAATACCCGGCGAGCGGCTTGAGCGCGGCGGGGCCGTGGTACTGGCGCGCGTCGGCGTCGATCAGCAGCACCGGGCCGGCGCCTTGCTGGTAGCGCACCTTGCCGCGCAGTTCGTTGGCGCCGAGCCAATCGCCGAGGCGCTTTTCACGCGGCGGGGCAGGCGGGGGCGGGGGCGCGACGACGGGCGCGGGCGCGGCGGGTTCGATCGTCGTCGGCGCGAGCGAGCCGGCGGCGACGGATTCGGGGAGGCGCGGTGCGGTCGGCGTCGGCGCGCGCAGGTCTTCGCGCGGCTTGGCCGGCATTTCTTCCGGCAATTGGTCTTCCGGTTCCGGCGACGGGCTCATGCCCGAGGGCACCGACTGCGCAGGCGCCGCGGCGGCCGGCGCGATCGAGCCGCCCGTGATCTGGTTGAGCAGCAACGACACCGCGGCGGCGCTGATCGGACGTTCGAGGCGGAAGTCGGTCTGCGTGCGCGCCGCCGACGTCAGGCCGATGACCTGCTTGCCCGCGGCGTGCAGGCGCAGCCAGCTCATGGGACCGTACATGCTGTCCATGTCGACGACGACGTAGTCGGCATCGCCTTCGGGAACGAGCTGCCAGCGACCCCCATGGCTCGCATTCGCTTGCTGGAATGCCTTGTGCAGCTCCGCCTCCGTGGCGGAATCCATGCCGGTGGTGCCGAGCGTCAAAGCCATGTGTCGCGGATCCGGGACTGATGTTGCCCGGAGTGTAGCGTGCCGCTTCAGGCCATGGCGCGCGAACGCACCGGATCGGCGTGCTTCTTCGGCAGGTGCGATTTCAGGAACGCCATCTGGTCGGCCAGGATGTGGCGGTTCGACAGGATCAGGTGCTCGATCCAGCTCGGGCGATAGGGCACGGCGAGCAACGGCATGCCGGCTTGCTGCGGCGTGCGGCCGCCCTTGCGCGAGTTGCAGTGGAAGCATGCCGACACGACGTTCTCCCACTGGTCGCGGCCACCCTTCGACAGGGGCATGACGTGGTCGCGCGTGAGGTGCGGGCGCGGGAATTCGTGGCCGCAATACAGGCACAGGTGCTGGTCGCGCGCGAACAGTGCGGCGTTGGTCAGCGCAGGCGTCGGGTCGAGCGCATGCGGGCGCGCATGGCCCTTCGCGGCGACGATCGGATGCAGGTCGAGCAGGCTCTGCTTTCCGGTCGCGCGGCAGATGCCGCCGTGCACGGTGATGCAGGGATCGCCCAGGGTCCAGGCGACCGCGCCGCGCGCATAGAGGCACGCGGCGTCCTGCCAGCTCATCCAGTCGAGGACGCGGCCATGCGCGTCCAGCGAGAGCAGGCGCACCGCGTGAATGCGGGCGACGACGTCGCTATCCGCCGAAGGCGGAACGACGAGGCGAAGGGGCGCTCTATCGGTCTCCATCGAGAACCGAGCTTATACCCCTTCAATGACGGAATGGATACCCGCTCAGCTATCGAATGCCGAGTCCGGCATGGCCATCAAGGTTTCCGCGCCGGCGGCCATGGCCTGCGCATGCGTATTGGTGCGCGGCAACACGCGCGCGAAGTAGAAACGCGCGGTCTCCCGCTTGGCCGTCTTGAACTCGGCCGAACGCGACGACGCATCGGCCGCCGCGACGCTCCGCGCCCACCAGTAGGCAAGCGCCACGTAGCCCGAATAGAAGAGGTAGTCGTAAGCCGCCGCGCCAACCTCATCCGCATTCGCCACCGCGCGCTGTCCGACCTGCATCGTGAGCGCCTGCCATTGCGCGGCCTTCTCGCGCAGTGGGCCGATGAATTCGGCAAGCGACGCGTCGTCGGCATGCTGCGTGCAGAACGCGTCGATCATGCCGAGGAACACCTGCAGCCCCGCGGCCTGCTGCTGCATCACCTTGCGCCCCATGAGGTCGAGCGCCTGGATCCCCGTCGTGCCTTCGTACAGCGTGGTGATGCGCGCATCGCGCGCGAGTTGCTCCATGCCGTGTTCGGCGATGTAGCCGTGGCCGCCGAAACATTGCAGCGCGTGGTACGTGCATTCCACGCCCCACTCGGTGAGGCACGCCTTGACGATCGGCGTGAGGAAGCCGAGCAGGTCTTCGGCCTGCTTCCGCTCCGCATGGTCCGTCGCGTGCGAGCCGACATCGACGAGCGACGCGCCGTGGTAACCGAGCAGACGCCCGCCTTCGACCAGCGCCTTGCACGTGAGCAACATGCGGCGCACGTCGGGGTGCACGATGATCGGATCGGCGGGCCTGTCGGGGAACTTCGCGCCCGACAGCGAACGCATCTGCAGGCGATCTCGCGCGTAACGCAACGCGTTCTGGTACGCGCGATCCGACAAGCCGAGGCCCTGCAGGCCGACGGCGAGGCGCGCGGTGTTCATCATCGTAAACATCGCCGACAGGCCCTTGTTGGCCGCGCCGATCAACCAGCCCTGCGCGCCGTCGAAGTTGATGACGCACGTCGCCGAGCCATGGATGCCCATCTTGTGTTCGAGCGCGCCGCAACGCACGGCGTTGCGTTCGCCCATCGCGCCGTCGCGACCCACGCGCATCTTCGGCACGATGAACAACGAGATGCCTTTCACGCCCGCCGGCGCATCGGGCAGGCGCGCGAGCACCAGGTGCACGATGTTGTCGGTGAAGTCGTGCTCGCCGGCGGTGATGAAGATCTTCGTGCCGGTGATCGAATACGAGCCGTCGGCCTGCGGTTCGGCGCGCGTCTTCAGCAAGCCGAGGTCGGTGCCGCAATGCGATTCGGTGAGGCACATCGTGCCGGTCCAGCGACCTTCGACGATCGGCTTGAGGAACGCTTCGCGCTGCCAGTCCTCGCCGTGGTGCAGCAACGCTTCGGTCGCGCCGTGCGAGAGCAGCGGGAAGTTGCCCCACGCCAAATTCGCCGCGTCGATCATTTCCTTCAGCGGCAGGCCCGCGAGGTGCGGCAAGCCTTGGCCGCCGAATTCGGGCGGCGACACCAGGCCGCTCCAGCCGCCTTCGACGAACTTCCGGTACGCCTCGCGGAATCCCGGCGGCGTGCGCACGTCGCCGGTCGCCTTGTCGTATTCGCAGCCGACGCGATCGCCGACTTCGTTGAGCGGCGAGAGCACGGTTTCGGTGAAGCGCGCGGCTTCGTCGAGGATCGCGTCGAGCACGTCGCGCGTGGCTTCGTCGAATCCGAGTTTGCCGAACAACGCTTCGGCGCCGAGCACGTCGTACAGGGCGAACCGCATGTCCTCGACGGGGGCGCGATAACTGCTGGCCATCGTCGTCTCCTCAGCGCATCACGCCCGGCAGGCCGGGCACGGGGTTGAGCGTGTTGCTGCGCTCGAGCTGGAAGTTGCGCACGCCGCTGCCGTCGGGCGTCGCGGCGATCGTGCCTTCGAGCCTGTAGTCGAGCGACTTGCGCCCGGCGAGCGCGTCGGCCACCGCGATGCGCGCAGCGGAGGAGGGCGCGAGCGTGAGCGTGGCGATGTCGGCCGATTCCGGGCCGATGCCGAGCGCAGGGTTGCCGGCGAGCGTGCCCGCCGATTCGCCGGCGACCGTCACCGCGAGCGAGACATTGTCGAACTGCATCGGCACGCTGCTGAAGTTGTCGATGCGAAGGTCGACCGACCAGCTCCCGTCGGCCTTGACCGTCAATTGCTGGATGCCGACCTGCGGCTCGGACACGCGCTTCACCGGCCCGCTGCCGCTGCAACCGGCCAGCAACGTGGCCATGCCCAACGCCAGCACCGCCATGAATCCCTTCGACCGCATGCCCTTGAACCGCATGATCGCCTCGTGCGCAATGAAGAATTGCCGAGCATACCGCGCGCGTCCCCCAGCACGCCTCCGGTCGCTTGCCGCGTGAAATCCGAAACCTTCCCGACGAACGGCCGGGAAAAACTTGCCGGTCCCGCCACGGCGGCGCGTTGAACTCTTCACCAGCAAAAGCTCAACCATTCGTGACAGAGACGCCGAGATGAAGCTGTCCGTGTATTCGCAGGGGGGAACGGTTGCTTTCCTGCCTGCTGTCTGCCTCCCGCCGAGGGACATGCAAACCCAGATGCCGGAGTCGCGCCTGTGCGGCACGGTCGAGGTGCCCGACACCGGCCCGGGCGACTGGCGCCACATCCTGGATGGCGTCGACCACAGCCTCTTCGTCTTCCTGCCGCTGGAAAAGGCCATTTTGTTGCTGGCAAACGGCCGCATTCCGCGCTGAGCCCATTCGCGGCAGTCCCCAAGGGGCAATATCGGCGCAGGCGCGGCGATCCGAGACTGCGCCTTTCCCCCGTCCCGGAGAGCTCGCCATGGATCGTCGAACCGCGCTTCGCCCGCTGCTGATCGCCTGCCTCGCCGCCTGCATGCTGCCTGCCTTCGCGCAGCAGACCACCGCAGCCCCGCGCACGATGGAACAGACCGTCGAGTCGACCGCGACCGTCACCGCCGTCGACCGCGAGAAGCGCCAGGTCACGCTGAAGAACGAAGACGGCGAAACGAGCACGATCGACGTCGGCCCGGAAGTGAAGCGCTTCGACGAAGTGGCCGTCGGCGACACCGTGCGCGCGACCTACACCGTCGGCATCACCAGCGAGCTGCGCGCGCCGACCGAAGAAGAGAAGGCCGAACCCCTCGTCGCCGTCGAAGGCGGCGGTGTCGCGCCGGAAGGCCAGGCGCCGGCCGGCGGCGCGGCGCGCATCTTCCGCGTCGTCGCGACGATCGAGGCGCTCGACCGCACCACGCAGACGGCCACGCTCAAGGGCCCGAACGGCAACTACGTCACCGTGAAGGTGCAGGATCCGACGTTGCTGACCCAGCCGCGCATCGGCGACACCGTGGTCGTCACCGCGGCCGAGTCGGTCGTGCTGTCGCTGGAGAAAGTCGCGAAGTAACAAGCGAGGCCCGTCCCCGGCGCTTCCCTCGCCGACCCTCCCCCGCGGTGCGGGGGAGGGCGCTGCTTTGCACGTCACGGTTGGCCTGGCGGGAACAGATCCACGCGCAGGATCTCGCCGGACCCCGGCGCGCCGAACCCCATGTGCGACACGAACATCACGCGCCCCCCGGGCGCGATCGTCATGCCCGTCGGGAACGTCAGGCCGCTCACGATCGTCTGCGGCTGGCCGCCGGGACGGATGCGCACGATGCTGCCCATGCCCGGCGTCGGCCCGGGCGCGCCGGACGTCAACTGCAGGATGTACATCGCATCGTTGGCGTCGAACGCCAGGGCCACGATCGCGGTGCCCGTCGCCACGCGTTGCAGGCGCAACGGATTCGTCAGCACGCGCCAGACGCGTTGCGTGCCGTCGACGATCGGGAACGTGCCGAGGTTGGCGATGTAGAAGTAGCCCTTGTGATACGCGAGCGCCGTCGGCACGACATGGCGACCGAACACGCCGGACACGTCGAGCAACTGCGTCACCGCACCCGTCAGCGGATTCACGCGCACGAACAGGCCGTGGTTCGGTTCGATCAGGTACAACATGCCGTTGAGCGCGACCATGCTGTACCACGTGCCGTCGGGTTCGACATCCGGTCCGAGTGCGCTGCCGGGATGTGCGCGCAACCACGTGCTGAGGTTGGCGACCAGCACGGGCCGGCCGTTGTCGATGCGCACGACGGCGTTGGGTCGATACGGCACGCCGTGCGAGCAACCGCCGCCGGACACGAGTACGTACAACTTCGAACCGATGAACGCGACGTCGGCCGCACCACTGACGAGCGAACCACTTTCGACGCTCGTCTGGCTGCTCGGAAGCTGGTCGGTGATGGTCGTGCGGGACGGCCGGGGGAAGTCGAAGGTCTGCGCGATGACGGACACACGCCCGCCCGTGCGCGAACCCGTGTACGGACCGATCGGCGGATCGACCTGCTTGCACAGCGACGCGGTGGACGTCGTGCCGCCGGTGCCGCCTTCGGCCACATGCAGTTGGTTGTAGCCGTTGATCGGCCAGTAGCCGTACTTCAAGCCCCGCGGTGCATTGAAGCCGCGTGCCCAGCCATTGACCGTCACGCCGGGCGCGGTGGTGATGGCTTCGGCCTGCACCAGCGGTTGGGCCGGTGTCGCCGCGGATACGATGCCGTTCGCGAAGGTCAGTGCGAACGTCAATGCGCATGCGCGCAACAGCCGCTGAGTTTTCATTGCGTGTTCTCCTTCGGTGGGTGGGGACCACCGAATGGCGAAACTACGCCCGCGCAAATCCCATCCGGAGCGATGGCACCCACCGGGGTGACGCGCGCGTGTCGTAGAGTGCGCGCATGCATCCATGGCTCTCTGCATTGCTGGGCGGTGTACTCATCGGTCTCGCCGCGACGTGGCTGTTGTGGGCGAACGGCCGCATCGCGGGCGTGAGCGGGATCGTCGACGGCATCGTGCGGCGTTCGTCGTGGACCGAGTGGGGCTGGCGTGCGGCGTTCGTGTTCGGTCTCGTGCTCGCCGGCGGCGTGGCGATGCATGTCGTCGGACAACGCGCGTTGTCGCCCGCGAGTTGGCCGGTGCTCGTCGTCGCAGGCCTGCTCGTCGGTTACGGCACGACGCTCGGCGGCGGTTGCACGAGCGGTCACGGCGTCTGCGGCGTCGGGCGTTTGTCGAAGCGTTCGATCGTCGCGGTGCTGGTGTTCATGGCGACGGCGATCGCCACCGTGTTCGTCGTGCGCCACGTGCTGGGCGCGGCGGCATGAAGCGCGTCGTCGCCGCGTTCCTGGCTGGTGCGTTGTTCGGCATCGGTCTCGTCGTCGGGCGCATGAGCGATCCGAACATCGTGCTCGGCTTCCTCGACCTGGCGGGCGACTTCGATCCGTCGCTGCTCTTCGTGATGATCGGTGCGATGGGGACGACGCTGGTGTTGTTCCGCTTCGTGCTGCGTCGCGATCGTCCGCTGCTCGACGCCGATTTCCATCTCCCCACCAATCGCATCGTCGATGCGCGGCTCGTCGCGGGTGCGGCGATCTTCGGCGTGGGCTGGGGCCTTTCGGGCTATTGCCCCGGCCCGGTGCTGGTCGGCGCGGGCGGCGGAATGTGGACGGCGTTGCTGTTCATTCCCGCGATGATCGCCGGCGCATTGCTGCAACGCGCGGTGTCGCTCAGGCGCGCAACTCGCTGATGTCGGCGAGCTGGCGTTCGACTTCCGCCAGCGGGCCGTCCATCGACAGCTTCGCGAACCACGCAGGCCGGCGCCACATCACCCACGCCGCGGCCGCCGCGATGGCGACGGCCGCGGCCAGGTTGCCGAGCACCCAGGCCGGATTCGCGAGCCAGGCATCGAGCCCGATCGTGCGCAGCGCGATCATCATGATCGGCACCCACACGACGGCGCCGACGATCCAGCACACGCGTTCGCTGCGGATGCGCGTGCGGCGCAACGTCAGCAGGCGCTGTTGCACGTCGGCCACCGGCTGCGCGTAATCGACCGCGGCCAGGTGCAGCAACATCACGACGGCGGTCGCGAGCAGCGCGATGCCGTACGCATGCACCGCGAGCCCGTAGGCGACCAGGTGCGGCGTGCCGAGATGATCGAACCAATAGCTGCCGCCCCAGAGCGCGAACAGCAGGCCGATCCCCAGCTGCGCCCACTGGCCGAACGAGGCGCGCATCAACTTGCCGCGCATGCGCATGCGCAGGTTCTGCGTGCGCAATTGCTTGAGTTCGACGTCCTGTTGCGCAACCTGCGCATCCAGGGTCTTCCATGCCGATTCGAGTTCGTGCAGTTCCATGATCGTCTCCGTCATGCGTCGGCGACTTCGCGCCGCAGGTGGGATTTGATGCGGTTCAACCGCGTGGCGACGTTGCCTTCGGTCGTGCCGAGAATCTCGGCGCTTTCGCGATGGCTGCAGCCTTCCAGGTGCAACAGCAGCAAGGCGCGGTCGACGTCGGTGAGCGATGCCATCGCGCGTTGCACGAGCGCGAGTTGTTCGCGGGCTTCGACATCCACGTCGAGCGCGCCGGCCAGGTGTGCCTGCGCGTCGTCGTCGAGCGCGTCGTGGCGGCGATGGCGTTCGCGGCGTTGCCACGAGATCGCGACGTTGAGCGCGACGCGATACATCCACGTGGCGACGTTGCGCGCGGCGTCGTAACCGGGCCACGCTTGCCACAGCTGCATCGCGATGTCCTGCGCGAGGTCCGCGCGGTCTTCGGGCGAGCGCGCATACGTGGCCGCGATCTTGAGCACGATCCCGCGGTGCGCGGCGAGCGATGCCTGGAAGTCGAGGGTCAGGGCGATGGCGGCGGTCACTGTGGGCGAGTGTCGGAAGGGCTTGCCGGGGTGATACGCACGACGGCCCCTGATATCACAGCCCGCCACCACGCGCCTGCGTTCGCGGGCTTACAACGCCTCGCGGACCTGGAACACGTTGCCCTCGGGGTCGCGCCCGTCGCATGCCCGGAACCCGCGCGAGGGCGCCTCCCACGCACGATCGGCCGGCCAGATCTCGCCGCCGGCGCGGGCCGCCGCGGCGCGCGCGGCCTCGATGCTGCGGACGGGGAAGCACACCTTCACGTATGCGTCTTCCCGCACCCCGCCCAGCGGCATGGGCTCGCCCTGCAGGGCGTGGACGGTCAACTGGAATCCGTCGCGCGCGAGCACCGCGTAACCCGCGTCGCCTTCGAGCCGGGCCATGCCGAAGACGTCGCAGTAGAAGGCCGCGACGCGCGCGACGTCGGCCACGAACACGACGGCGGCAGGAACGGGCGCCATGACGGCTCAGCCCAGCGCATGGCGACGCAAGCGCCGCAGGACTTGCCGCGCGCGCCCGCGCAGCGGCATCAGCGTGGCGTTGAACAAGTGCGATAACGCGCGCCGCGACCGCGGGATGCGCGCGCCGAAGCCTTCTTCCAGCGCGTACTGGCACGGATTGCAGAACCCGCACGGGCGCTGCTTGCGCGTGGGCCGGTGGCAGAACCAGGTTTCGGCGAGCAACGCGTTCCAGCCGTGGCGCGTTGCGATCTGCGCTTCCTCCAGCTTGGTCATGCGCATCAGCGGGAAGGTGTACATGCCGAACACAAGCTGGAACGCTTCGGGCGCATCGCGATGCAGGCGGAACGTCGGCAGGCCGTGTTGCGAGGCCGCCGGCGTCATGAACGGTTCCAGCGCATGCGGCGTGCCGCGCGGTCCCCATTCGCACGACAACTCGACTTCGCGCAGTCCGCGTTCGCGGCACCAACGCGCGAGGAACGCGTATTGGTCGCCGATACGGTGGTCGCGCAGGATCGTTTCGAACGCATGCTGTACGTCGTCGTCGGGATCGTGCGCAGGGACGGAGTCGATGCGTGTCGGCAGCAGCAGTTCGCGCGCGTCGGGATACGCTTGCAGGAGCGCGGCGCGGATGCGATCCATCGTCGCGACTTCGATCGGCGCCGACGCGCGGCGCGCGTCGTACAGGTACGACGGCTGCACGGGCAGGCGATGATCGAGCAACAACGTGAGCAGGCGGAACGTGGAATCGAATCCACCTGTCCAGAGAAGCTCCACGGGCTTGGCGTCGAGCATGCGTGGCCGTCCATTCCGATCCGGGCACGGGTGCATGGTGTCACGAACGCCAAAGGTTCGCCGCCGTGATGCAACCCGCGCGCCGACTTGCGCCGACGACCGGCGTGGGGCGATCTTCCCTTAAGGAATTGTTCGCTTTTGGTCGACATGGCAACCATGGAAACCTGCTGGATCCCGACGCGGCTCGGTCGCCTTCATGCGATGCGCCACCGCGGATCGCGCGTCGGGGCCGCGCCGATCGTGCTGTTCCACGATTCGCTGGGCTCCGTCGAGCTGTGGCGCGACTTCCCCGCGGCGCTCGCCGAAGCGACGGGGCACGACGTCGTCGCCTACGACCGCCTGGGGTTCGGCCGATCCGATCCGCATCCAGGCCGGCTGTCCAACGACTTCGTACAGACCGAGGCGCGTGAAGGCGTCCGCGCGCTGCGCGAACGACTGGGCATCGACGACTTCATCGCCTTCGGCCACAGCGTCGGCGGCGGCATGGCGGTCGCCTGCGCCGCGGCGTATCCGCAGGCATGCCGCGCGCTGATCACCGAATCGGCGCAGGCCTTCGTCGAGGACCGCACCATCGCGGGCATCGTCGAGGCGAAACGGGCGTTCGCGAGACCGGGGCAACTCGATCGACTGCGCAAATACCACGGCGACAAGGCCGAATGGGTGCTGCATGCGTGGATCGACACCTGGCTGGCCGACGACTTCGCGCAGTGGAACCTCGACGACGACCTGCGCCGCGTCGCATGCCCGACGCTCGTGATGCACGGCCTCGACGACGAGTTCGGATCGACGCGACACCCCGAACGCATCGTCTCGCTCGTCGCCGGTACCGCCACGATGCACCTGCTTGAATGCGGGCACGTGCCGCATCGGGAGTTGCCCGAACAAGTGCTGGGCCTGGCCGTGCGACACGTGGCCGCGTTGCAGGCGCCGACGTGAAACCGGCGTTGATCCCGGAGTTGGGAACATGCCCGCGTGCAGCAATCGCACCGCCAACACGCGAACGCAGCCGACATCCGGCAGGAGCGGAGTGTCCGGCTGCTGTGGACCGGGGGCTGGGACTCGACGTTCCAGTTGCTGCGGCTGCTGCTCGTCCACCGCAAGCCCGTCACGCCGTATTACCTGAAGCGCGAACGCCGGCCGTCGACGACGATCGAGATCGCGACGATGGCGCGCATCCGCGGCGCGTTGCTCGAGCGTTTTCCTGAAACGCACGAGCTGCTGCATCCCACGCGCTTCTTCGACGTCGCGCGCCTGGCGCCCGACGCGGCGATCCACGACGCGTACGAACACACCTTGCAGCGCACGCACCTGGGCCGCCAGTACGAATGGCTCGCGTGGTTCTGCACGGAGCAGCGCATCGACGAGATCGAGTTGTGCATCCATCGCGACGACAAGGCGCACGGGGTGCTCGAACCGTTCGTGATCGAGGAAGAAGAGGGCGATGGCTACCGCACGCATCGGTTCGACGCGCGCCACCGTGGGCGGCGCGCGGACGCGGCGGAACTGCACCGGCTGTTCCGCCACTTCTCGTTGCCGTTGTTCGAGGTGAGCAAGCTCGACATGGCGCGTGAAGCCGACGAGCGCGGATGGCGGCCGATCATGGACATGACCTGGTTCTGCCACGACCCGATCCGCGGCAAGCCCTGCGGCATCTGCAATCCCTGTCTCTACACGATCGAGGAAGGCCTCGGCCATCGCTTGCCGCGCCTCAGTCGTTTCCGCTCGGCGCTGTATCGCACGTGCTTGTTGCCGTTCAAGGCGCCGCTGGTGGCGACCCTGCGGATGCTCGGCCTGCGCCGCGCGGACGACTGAGCGACTTCTTCCCCGCTTCACAATCGCCCCATCGCCGGCTCACCGCGGCGCTGCAGGCTGCGCGCAACCGAATCGACCGGAGACGCGGACATGGAAGGCAGCTCGACGTGGAATCGCAGCTTCCTGCGCAAGGCGATGTGGTGCGCGGCCGGCGGCGTGCTGTTGCTGCCCGCGATCGCGATGCAGCTCGGAGCCGAGGGCGTGGTGTGGACCGCGCAGGACTTCGTGGCGATGGGCGTGATGCTGGCGCTCGCGGGCGCCGCGTTCGAGGTCTTCGCGCGCATGTCGGGCGGCGTGATCTATCGGCTCGGAGCCGCGGCGGCGGTCGGTGGTGCGCTCCTGCTGGTCTGGGTGAACCTCGCGGTCGGCTTCATTGGCGACGAAGGCAATCCGGCGAACCTGCTGTTCGGCGGCGTGCTGCTGGTGGAGATCGCCGGCGCGATCGTGGTGCGCGCGCGCGCGTCGGGCATGGCCTTCGTGATGCTCGCGACCGCGTGTGCGCAGGCGCTGGTCGGCGGCTTCGCATTGGCGGGAAAACTGGGCGAAGCCTGGGAGATCGTGATGGGCACGACGCTGTTCGTGGCGATCTGGCTTGGCTCTGCCGCGATGTTCAGGCTCGCATCGAGGGGGCGAGCGCACGGCTGAGCCATGCGTTGGCCGAACGGCCAATTGAAGCGGCGGCACCAAAGCGCAACGCTCCTCCCCCCAACTGCCGCCAGGCAAAGGAGCACGCGCATGTCCAGCAAGCGTTTGTACCAGGCGATGCGAATCGCCGCGTTGGCCGCCGCGCTGGCGGCGCTGCCGGCCTTCGCCGCCGACGGCGACAAGAGTTCGATCAAGGGCCTGATCACCGCGATCGACGGCAACACGGTCACCGTGCGCGATTCGAACAACGTCGACCACCAGATCACCCTGACCTCGGCCACCGAGATCAAGAAGAAGGAAGGCCTCGCGGCCGTGCGCTTCGAGCGCGTCGAACAGAGTGCGCTGATCGCCGGTTTGCCGATCGTCGCCGACCTCGTCGAACAGGGCGGCGCACAACAGGCGAGCGCGATCTCGTTCCGCTCCGACGATTTCCGCACCGCGCAGCAGGTGCAGGCCGGCGTCAAGCCCACCGACACGAAAGTCGATGCGATGGGCAAGCGCATGGACGACTTCGGCAAGTACGAAGCGATCGCCGAAGCCGAAGTGATGTTCGCCTCGGGCAGCACCGCGATCAACGCGAAGGGCAAGTCCGACCTGATGGCGCTCGCCGCGAAGGCGAAGGAAACCCAGGACTACGCGGTCGTCATGCAGGGCTTCACCGACTCGACCGGCGATGCGGCTGCGAACAAGCGCCTGAGCACCGCGCGTGCGAACAACGTCGCCGACTTCCTGCAGTCGCAGGGCGGCCTCGCGCCGGGTCGCGTGACCGCGGGCGACGGCATGGGCGTCGCGCCCGACGCGGGCAGCGGCAACAACGCGGGCGCGCGCAAGGTCGTGGTGAAGCTGGTGGTCGACAAGGGTGTGGCCGCCGGGAAGAAGTGATTCTTCACGCGCCGGAATGCAACAGGGCCCGCGGCGACGCGGGCCCTTGTTTTATGGTCCGCCACGGTGCGAATCCCGCGTTCCACCTGTCATGGACCTGATGGAACTCTCGCAAGTCGCGCAGATCCTCGGCGGCGTGGCGGTCGTTGTGGCACTGGTCTTCGGCATGGTGCAGATCCGCCAGTATCGGCAGCAGCGCCACGACGCGGCGGCGATCGAGTTGATGCGCTCGCTGCAGGATCGTGAGTTCACGCATGCGTTCCGGTTGCTCTATCCATTGCCGATCGATTGCCCGGTGGAGGATTTCCGCGCGCTCGGCGACGACTACGAAGAAGCCGCGCTCGCAATGGGCACGCGTTTCGAAACGATGGGCCTGCTCGTCTACCGCGGCAGCCTGCCGTTGCCCTTGGTCGAAGAGCTGATCGGAGGCGCAGTCGTGTTGTTGTGGCAGCGGCTGCGTCCGTGGGTCGAAGCGCATCGCGTCGAACAACGGCATCCGCTGATGTTCGAATGGTTCCAGTGGCTGTCGGAGCGACTCGAGGAACGCGGTCGGCCGACGCAGACGCCGGCCTACCTGCGGTATCGCGACTGGCGCGAGCCGCGCGGACGCTGACGCGTCGTTGCGTCAGTAGTCGGCGAGTTTCTCGTCGTCGATTTGCAACAGGCGGTCCAGGCGCACGGTGTCGCCCGAGTCGAGCACGAGGAACTCTTCGCCGTTGCGTGCGAAGACGTCGCTGATGACCGCGCTGCGTCGTTCGACCTCGCCGGCTTCGTTGCGGAAGACCACCGACGTCAACGCGCGCGTCGTCGCGCGTGTTTCCAGCACGTCATGGAACTCACAATTGATGGGCGAGTAGGAAGGGGGCTGGCTGGACATGGGCTGGGCCCTGGCAGGTTGCGGCCTTCGCAACATTGGGGAGTGCGGCGCGTGGTTCAAGGCTCGCGCACGGTCGCCGGTTCACCGCATCATTCGATTCCGCGGACTAAGGTAGGCCCATGCAGCACTACGACGTCATCCAGGATCAAGGCGCCGCGCCCATCAAGTTATGGACGCGCGGCGTGCCGCTGGAAGACGCCGCGCGCGAGCAGCTGCGCAACATCGCGAAGCTGCCCTTCATCCATCGCTGGATCGCGGTGATGCCCGACGTCCACCTCGGCAAGGGCGCGACGGTGGGGTCGGTCGTGCCGACGATCGGCGCGGTCATTCCCGCCGCGGTGGGCGTCGACATCGGCTGCGGCATGATCGCCGCGCGCACGACGCTGACGGCGTCCGACCTTCCCGATCATCTCGGCGAATTGCGCAGCGCGATCGAACGCGCGGTGCCGCACGGCCGCAGCGTGGGCCGCGGCAAGCGCGACACGGGCGCGTGGGCGAATCCGCCCGCGCACGTCGAAAAAGGTTGGGCGACGTTGGTCGACGACTTCACGACGATCTGCGAACGCCATCCGCGCCTTGCGAACACCAACAATCTCAACCATCTCGGCACGCTCGGCACGGGCAACCACTTCGTCGAGGTATGCCTGGACGAAGAGGATCGCGTGTGGTTCATGCTGCACTCCGGTTCGCGCGGCGTGGGCAACGCGATCGGCACGCACTTCATCGAACTCGCCAAGCAGGACATGCGTCGCCACATGATCAACCTGCCGGACCAGGACCTCGCGTACCTGCCGGAGGGCAGCGACCACTACGGCGACTACGTGTTCGCGGTCGACTGGGCGCAGCGATATGCGCGCACCAATCGCGAAATCATGATGCGCAACGTGGTGCATGCCGCGCGCAGCGTGATCGAAAAACCGTTCGAGGCGGACGCCGAAGCGGTGAACTGCCACCACAACTACGTCAATCGCGAACGTCACTTCGGCCAGGACGTGCTGGTGACGCGCAAGGGCGCGGTGAGCGCGCGCAAGGGCGAACTCGGGATCATCCCGGGCAGCATGGGCGCGAAGAGCTTCATCGTGCGCGGACTCGGCAACGCGGACAGCTTCCACAGCTGCAGCCACGGCGCCGGCCGCGTGATGAGCCGCACCGAGGCGAAGAAGCGCATCAGTCTCGACGATCATGCGCGCGCGACGGCGCACGTCGAGTGCCGCAAGGACGCGGACGTGGTGGACGAATCGCCCGCGGCCTACAAGCCGATCGAAGCCGTGATGGAAGCGCAGCGCGATCTCGTCGAGATCGTGCACACGCTGCGTCAGGTGGTGTGCGTCAAGGGGTGAACACCAGGGCGCTCCGGGTTGTCGTGCGGGCAACACCGTATTTCCGCGCACGCATCTGATCCGGTCGTTTGCGCGCGAACTGCATCTGAGCAACGTCGAGCCCCGCGCGTAACCTGCGCGCGCCTCCCCCAGGGCGTCGTTTGCACCACATCGCCAATGAACCCCACCGCGCTCCTGCTCGCGACCTTCATCCTGTCGGTCGTCGGCCTCTTCGCCTTCATCTGGTCTCTTCGCAAGGGCCTGTTCGACCAGGATGCCCGCGGCGCGGGCGTGATCTTCGCGCCCGAGGAAATCGGGCGATTCGACGATCCGGCCAATGGCGTCGCGCCCCTCGTGCCGCGCGATGCGGAGCAGGCGCAGGAACTGACGGCGCGCGCAGCTGCCGATCGCGCGACCGCGGTGCCCGTCTTCGTGATGTTCACTTTCGCGGTGACCTGGTTGCTCGTGGGGTCGGCCGCGGGCTTGCTGAGTTCCATCAAGTTGCACGCGCCCGATCTGCTCGTAGAACAGGCCTGGCTGACGTTCGGTCGCCTACGCGCCATCCATCTCAACCTCGTCGCCTACGGCTGGGCGCCGATGGGCCTGCTCGGGCTCGTCGTGTGGTTGTTGCCGCGCCTGTTGCGCACGCCGCTGCAAGCGCCGCGTCTCGTCATCGCGGGCGCGATGATCTGGAACGCGGGGCTCGTCGCGGGCATCGTCGGCATCGCCAACGGGTTGAACACGGGCATGGAATGGCTCGAGATCCCCTGGTACATCGGCACGTTGTTCGCGATCGGCGGCATGCTGATCGGTGTTCCGATGGTGCTGATGCTGCGCAGTCGCCGCGTGCATCACCTGTACGTGTCGGTCTGGTACATCGGCGCGGCGCTGTTCTGGTTCCCGATCCTCTACATCGTGGCGAAGATCCCCGGCCTGCACTTCGGCGTCGAGCAGGCGACGATGAACTGGTGGTTCGGGCACAACGTGCTCGGCCTGTTCTACACGCCGATCTCGCTCGCGTGCGTCTACTACTTCCTGCCGAAGGTGATCGGCAGGCCGGTGCGTTCGTACAACCTGTCGCTGCTCGGCTTCTGGACGCTCGCGTTCTTCTACGGCCAGGTCGGCGCGCATCACCTGATCGGTGGCCCGATCCCCGAGTGGCTGGTCACGCTGTCGATCGTGCAGAGCGTGATGATGCTGATCCCGGTGCTCGCGTTCTCGATCAACCAGCACCAGACGCTCAAGGGCCATTTCGGCGTGTTGAAGCGCTCGCACACGCTGCGCTTCATCGTGTTCGGCGCGATGATGTACACGGTGGCGTCCGTGCAGGGCTCGTTCGAAGCGTTGCGTTCGTTCAACTCGGTCGTGCACTTCACGCACTTCACCGTGGCGCATGCGCACATCGGCATGTACGGCTTCGTGTCGATGGTGCTGTTCGGCGGCATGTATTTCGCGGTGCCGCGCGTGCTCGACGTGAAGTGGCCGAAGCCCGCGTTGATCTCGTGGCACTTCTGGCTGGTCGCCGGCGGGTTCGCGGTGTACGTCGTGCTGCTCAGCATCGGCGGCGTGCTGCAGGGCCTGAAGCTGCTCGATGGTGCGGTGCCTTTCATCGAAGCGGTCAAGGTCACGCATCCGTGGCTGATCGGTCGATCGGTCGGCGGAACGTTGATGACGCTGGGCCACATCGTGTTCGCCGTGCACTTCTGGTTGGCGCTCAAGGCCGCCGAGAAGCAGCGACAGGCGGATGCGAAAGCCGTTCGAGTCCTCGCGCAGGTGGCGAACTGAGATGGAAAACGAAGTCAAACTCGTGGCCGGCGCGATGGTGACCCTCGCGCTCGCGACCTCGGCGATGGTGGCCGCACCGTTCCTGCAACTGAAGGACGTGCCGCCGCCGGCCGGATTGAAGGCCTACACCGAGCAGGAATTGCGCGGTCGCGAGGTCTACATCTCCAGCGGATGTATCGCCTGCCATACGCAGCAACCCAGCGCGACGGGCGCGGGACGTGCCGATGCGCAGCGTGGTTGGGGGCGACCGTCGCTCGCCGCCGATTACTTCTACGATCGCCCGACGATGCTCGGCACGATGCGCACGGGCCCCGACTTGTTCAACATCGGCGACCGTATTCCGTCGGACGACTGGCATTACGGCCACCTGTACCAGCCGCGCGCCTACGTGCCGGCGAGCACGATGCCCGCGTATCCGTTCCTGTTCGAGGCAGTCGTCGCGGTCGAAGTGGCGCCGGGGCAGTACACGGTGCCGCTGCCTTCGACCGCCGTTCCCGCGGGTAAGCGCATCGTGCCGACGCAGGATGCCAGGGACCTGGTCGCCTATCTGAAATCGCTGCGTCGCAAGTACGACGCGACCGAGCCGGGCGACGCCGCGCAGGCCAAGGCGCTGGCCTCCGCGATGCGCACGGATGCCGACACGAAAGGAGACGCCGATGCGTCGCAATGAATCCCCCGTCGCGCGCGATCAGGAAAATCCCGATCCGCAGGAACTCAACAAGCCGATCCCCAAGGTGTTCCTCGCACTCGTGGCGTCGTTGCTGGGTTGGGCGATCTACTACATCGCCACCAGTTGATCGCATCCGGTGCGTGAGTCGAAGCTGCTCGTGTGGGGCCTTGCGATCGGGCTGCTCGCATGGGCGGCCGTGTTGTGCATGCGGTTGAATCCTGCGGTGAATCGTTCCGTGCTGCAGGCGCCCGTCGCGGCGGCGCGCACGAAGGCGCCAACGGCCGCCGAGCTTTACGCAACGTCCTGCGCGAACTGCCACGGGTCTCGCGGGGAAGGGCGCTTCCCCGTGTTTCCTCCGCTCGCAGGGTCCCCGCGCGTGACCGGCGATCCCGCACGCCTCGCGTCGATCGCACTGAACGGCATGAGCGGCCCGATCGAAGTCAACGGCGTCGCGTACGACGGCCTGATGCCTGCATTCGATCATCTCGACGATCGCGAACTCGCGCTCGTGCTGAGCCACGTCCGTCGGTCGTGGGGCAACGATGCAAGCGAGATGACCGAAGCCGACATCGCGTGGATCCGCGGCGCGACGGTGAAGGGCAGGGCGCAATGAATCGGCGCTGGTGGCCAACGGCGGTCGCGATCGTGGTCGTGCTGGTTGCGGCGATGTGCTGCGTGCATGCGACGACGCGGGGATTCCGCGCATTGACCAGCGACAAGGCGCGGCAAGTCGAATTCGCGAGCGCGCCGGTCGCGGTGCCCGACATCGCGCTGGTCGACAGTCGCAACCGCATCGTCCCGTTGCGAAGCGCCGTCGGCGAGAAGGAATGGACCGTCGTCGCGCTGGTCTACACGCAATGCACGACGTTGTGCCTGCTCACGTCGTCCAGCGAAGCCTGGCTCCAGTCGAACCTGGAGGCGAAGGCGCTCGATTCGCGCGTCGGTCTGCTGACGATCAGCTTCGACCCGGCGCGCGACACACCTGACGTGCTGGCGCAGTACGCGCATCACGTCAAGGCGCAGCCCGGGCAATGGGCGATCGCCACCGTGACCACGCAGCGCGATCTCGATCGACTGCTCGATGCATTCGGCGTCGTCGTCATCCCCGGCGAGGATGGCGAATTGATCCACAACGGCGCCCTGTTCCTCGTCGATCGCGAAGGCCGCATCTTCGATGCGTTCGATCCCGACGCGGCGGACGAAGTGCTGCTGCGGCTCACGACGTTGGCATCGACGCAATGAAGCGCGTCGCAACCTCCGCGCTTGCTCCGGGCCTCGCCCTCGCTGGCCTCGCATTAGCGCAGCCGTGGCTCGAGCAACGGATGTTCACGCACATGCTCGTCGAGATTCCGCTGCTCTTCGCGATCGGTGCGTGGGCAGCCGTACGCATGCGAAGACATGCACCTGCGTGGTTCGCGACGATCGACGCCAACGGACTGACCGGCCTCACCGTGGCGATGCTCGTCTCCGCGTTCTGGATGCTGCCCATCGCGCTCGATGCGGCCGTGCTCGTCCCGGCGATCGGTATGGCGAAGGTCGCGAGCGTCGTGCTGGCCGGTTGGTGCGCCGTGATGTCATTGGGCCGCGCGCGCACCGCCGTGCAGGCGTTCTTCGTCCTTAACTGGGTCTGGATGACCGGCGCCGTCGGCGCCATGTACCAGCAAGCGCCCGAGCGGCTCTGCAATACGTACCTGCAGGGCGACCAGGCGCATGCGGGCATCGGCCTGGTCGTGTTGACGATCGTCGTCGCCATCGCATGGATGACGACGACATTCCGTGACCGCGAGGCGATCAACGCCTGAGCCAGGGAGGCCAGCGCTTGCCAGCAAGGCATGCAGCCGTTCCAATGCCGCCATGGCCGATCGTCGCGACTTCCTCGCAACCGCAAGCCTCGCCCTCGCGGGCGCCGCGCTCGCGCCGCTGGCCGCGTGCGGTCGCGAAGCATCCACTGCATCGCGACCGCCGAAGTTCGAGGGAACGCTGATGACTCGCCCGATCCCTTCGACCGGTGAACGCCTCCCCGTGATCGGCATGGGTACGTCGGACAGTTTCGAAGTCGGCGACGACGAGGAAGCACGCGTAGCGTTGCGCGAAGTGTTGTCGATCTTCGCCGCCGCGGGCGGGAAGGTGGTCGACACCGCACCGACCTACGGTTCCGCCGAAGACGTCCTCGGCGATCTCGTCGCCGCGCAGAAGCTGCGCGAGCGCCTCTTCGTCGCCACCAAGTTGTCCGGCGTGCAGGGACGCGACGAAGGCTTCGCGCAGTTCGAGGCGTCGCTGCGTCGCTTGCGCACGGACAAGGTCGATCTGTTGCAGGTGCACAACCTGCAGGACACCGAAACGCAGATTGCCGTCGCGCGCGAGCTCAAGGCGCAGGGCAGGGCGCGTTACATCGGCCTGACCCACTATCGCGAGGACGCGCAGGACGAACTCGCGGCGCAATTGCGCAAGCACAAGCCGGACTTCGTGCAGATCAACTACTCGCCGGTGTCGCGCGGCTTCGAGCGCACGATCCTGCCCGTTGCGAAGGACCTCGGCATCGCGGTGCTGATCAATCGCGCGTTCGACGATGGGCGGCTGTTCCAGCGCGTGCGCGACAAACCCGTGCCCGCGTGGGCGAAGGACGTCGGCGCCGATTCGTGGGCGCAACTGTTCCTCAAGTTCGCGCTTTCGCCGGATGCGGTGACCGCAGTGATCCCGGCGACGAGCAAACCGAAGCATCAGGTCGACAATCTGAAGGCCGGCGTCGGGCCGATGCTCGACGCGCGGCAGCGCGCTGCGTTGGTCGCCACGCTGGGTTGAACGCGCGGTGGGGTCACCACGTGACTCGCGTTCACATGGCCTGCATGACCCCTTGACCCTGCTCTCATGCGGGGCGCATTAAGGTCCGTGTTTGGCCCACTCACGGAGGCACACATGGTCGCCAAGATCCAGCCTTGCCTGTGGTTCGACAAGAACGCCGAAGAAGCCGCGCGCTTCTACGCCGACACGTTTCCGGGCAGTCGCATCGGCGCCATCCAGCGCTCCCCGGGCGATTATCCGTCCGGCAAGAAGGGCGACGTGCTGACCGTGGAGATGACGATCTTCGACATGCCGTTCCTGCTGTTGAACGGCGGGCCGGAGTTCAAGTTCGACGAAGCGGTGAGCTTCCAGGTCGCGACCGAGGACCAGGCGGAAACCGATCGCTACTGGAATGCCATCACCACCAACGGCGGCGCAGAGAGCATGTGCGGGTGGTGCAAGGATCGCTTCGGTCTCTCGTGGCAGATCACGCCCAAGCGCCTGATCGAGCTCATGAACGAAGGCGGCGACACGGCGACGCGCGCGTTCGGCGCAATGATGGAAATGAAGAAGATCGACATCGCCGCGCTGGATCGCGCGGTCGCGAAGGGTTGAACCGGCCAAGGAGGATGCCATGACGGCGGATACCAAGACCCCGCTGGAACACGTCAACGACACGGTGCTGCAACTCAAGGAGATGCGGCACTACTCGAAGAACAACGTGGAACTGCTGACGACGCAGTGGCTGTTGTTCGACGGCGAGTTGTCCAAGCTCAAGCAACAGAAGAAGATCGAAGACCTGATGACGCGGCAGGGCGAGTTCTATGACGCCCTCGAAACGACGATCAGCGAGTTCGAGGCATTGGCCGCGGAGTTGCAGCCGCCGCCGGAGGAAGCCGGACAGGCATAAGCCGGACCGATGCGCGATGTCCTGCTTGCGCAGGCGTCTGCGTTGTCCATCGGAGGGCGTGGCGGGGAGTTGCGCCGCGCACCTTCGACGGACGTCTCAAGGGGACATCGGCAATGTTCATGCCCAAGTGGATGCTTGCGCTCGTCGCCTTGCCCGTGGTGGCGGTCGGCGCGTCCAATGCCGGCGAACCCGCCGCGCAAGGCGACTTCTGGGCCGCGCGCGACGTGCAGGTGCCTGCATCGTCGAATGGCGAAAAGCTCCGCATCGGTATCTGGGACAGCGGCGTCGACACGACGTTGTTCGAGGGGCGCGTTGCCCGATCCGAGTCCGCGCAGGACCTCGTGCGCGGATACGATGCATTCAAGCTGCGCCAGGACACGCCGATGGCGAAGCTGCCGGCTTCCGTTTCGACGTGGCAGGACGACCTCAATCGCGTCCTGCAGGCGTTCGACGACATCGACGGCAACGTCGACAGTCCGCGCGCTCGCGCGCTGCAGGAACGCCTGAAGCAGCAGACGCCCGAAGAGAAGGCATTGTTCGACGATGCCGTCGGGCGCTGGAGCGGCTACGTGCACGGCACCGCCGTCGCCGACATCGCATTGGCGGGGCTCGATCGCACCGAAATCGTCATCGCGCGCATGGAGTGGTGGCACGGCTCGCCGCCGGTGCCTTGCTGGAGCCGCGAACTCGCGGACCGGGAAGCGGCTTCCATCCGCGACCAGCTCGCCTTCCTGGTGGAGCACAAGGCGCGCGTCGTGAACATGTCGTGGGGCCGCGCCGAAGCCGCCTACCTGGGGAACCTCGAACGCTGCGCCGCCGACACGCCGATCGAGGAACGTCGCGCGTTGGCGCGCTACACCGTCGAAGCGATCCGTACTGCATTGCGCGAAGGCATGGCCGCCGCACCCGCGGTCCTGTTCGTGGGCGCATCGGGCAACGCGGGAACCAGCGTCGAAGAAGCCAACCCCGCGACGCGGTTCGCGTTGCCGAACTTCCTGTTGATCGGCGCCGTCGATCGCAAGGGCAATAAAACCGATTGGACCAACACGGGACCCGAAGTCACGCTCTATGCCAACGGCGACCGCGTTCCCGCGCGATTGCCCGGCGGCGCGCTGTCCTATCCGTCAGGCACCTCGATGGCCACGCCCGTCGTCGTCAACGCTGCAGCCAAGATGCTCGCCGTCAATCCGAACCTGTCGGGCGCGCAAATGCGCGCGTTGCTGGAGCAGACCGCCGATCGCAATGCGACGGGTCAGCCATTGCTGCACACGAAACGCGCGGTCGAAGCCGCGAGGACATCGAACGCGAGCCAGTGATGCCACGCATCGGCGGCGCGCGACGCTTCATCGGATCGAGGGTCGCGCGCGCCTCGTTTTCCCGTCGCCGTCACGGCCGCTTCGCGACGCTGTGGCGGCGACTCGAGGAGGAGTTGCAGGCGCGCAATGCGCGCCTCGAAATCAGGGAAAGGCCCAACAAATTTTGCCCCCGTCTCCGGGGGCGTTTTTTTTTGAGAAGCTAGGGCGCACGGGGAGCGGGTCGGGGAGGTCGCATGTCGAAGGGACGTCTTGCGCGTGGTGCCGTGCTCTTGCTATTGGCGATCGGTGCGCTGCTGGCCGTCGCCTTCATCGCGCTCTACGCTCGCGATCAACCGAGGATCGACGTGGATTCGCGCGGCCTCGGCGCAAGTGCGCTGGGGCGCATCGTCGCGAAAGATTGGATGGTCGACGAGGGCGCGCTCGTCAAGAAGGTCCAGGCAGGCGTGTCGTCGACAGGATGTTGGAGTCGCGCGTGCATGAAGGCATTCGGCTTCGACACGTGCGACGAGGCAGGCAACGCACTGGTGTGTCGCTATCGAGGCACGATGGACATCACGAACTCGTCGCATGCGAAGGTGCCCACGCATCAGGTCATGACGGTGTTGATCGAAGCGAACATCGCCGCGAATGGCCAGGCCGACATCACAATCGGCCGGTCCGGCTGGAATGGATCTGGAGAAACGCTTCGCGTACCCGCAAGCGTGCCGTGGAGCACCTAACCGGCGCGACGTTTCCATTCCGCATACAACGCTTCGCCCGATTCCGCATGGATCGGAACATGGCGGAAGGTCATCGCTTGCTCGGCCAGTGGCTTCGCCAGTTCGGCGTACACGGCCGCGGTCGACAGGCCAAACGGCGCGGCATCTTCGTTCGAATACGCGAAGTACACCTCGGTGATCCCCGCCATGCGCATCGCCGCGAGGCACATCGGGCACGGGTGCCCGCTGGCATAGACGACGCATCCGGAGAGATCCGGCGCGCCGATCGCCTGGCTGGCATTGCGGATCGCGTTCAACTCGGCGTGCGAAGTGGGATCGCGCGTCGCGAGGATCTGGTTGACGCCCGTTGCGATCACCTTGCCTCCCTTGACCACGACGGCGCCGAACGGGCGCCCGCCGGCGTCGATGTTCCCGCGTGCGAGTTGCACGGCCTTGCGGAGGAAATGTTCGCGATCGTGCATCTGCGTCACCTGGGGGGTTCGCACATCGCGCACACCTTGCCACGGCGCGCCTGTCGATACTGGAAGACAACGAAGACCAACGCTGAGATCGCCGACCACTGGGCGGCTTCGGTCAGCGCATGACCCAAGGGGCGATGGCGCACCAGGTGGGACGCCGCGATCAGCGGGAACGCGACGATCGCGACGCGGCAATAGAGGCGGAACAAATGTTCGATTGTCATGCGTGCAGTTCCGTGCGGGTTTCCTGCAAGGACGACCGCCAGGGCCGGATGTGACCGTCGCACTCCACACGCAACGACGCGTCGCACCTAAACGGCGTTTCCGGCCGCGTGGCCCGACGCCCACGCCCACTGGAAGTTGTAACCGCCGAGCCAGCCCGTGACGTCGACGACTTCGCCGATGAAATACAGACCCGGCACGCGCTTTGATTGCATCGTGGTCGACGACAGTTCGTCGGTGTCGACGCCACCGAGCGTCACCTCGGCGGTGCGATACCCCTCGGTGCCGCTCGCGACCAGCGCCCAACTCTCGAGCAATTGTGCGATCTCGCGCAGTTGCGGCGCGTTGTACTGCTTCATCGGGCGATTGGGCAACCAGTGTTCGCACAGGCGTTGCGCGAAGCGCTTGGGCATCACGTCGCCGAGCACGGTCTTGAGTTCCGCGGCCGGGCGTTCGGACTGCCATTGCTGCAGCGCTTCGAACGCATCGCGACCCGGCAACAGGTCCAGGCGCAGATCGTCGCCGGGTTGCCAGAACGACGAGATCTGCAGGATCGACGGGCCGCTGATGCCGCGGTGCGTGATCAACAGGTAGTTGCTGAAACTCGTGCCGTTGCACGTCGCACTGACCGGAAACGCGACGCCGCTCAGGTCGGCCAGTCGTTCCTGGTGCTTGCCGCTGAGCGTCAGCGGCACGAGGCCGGCGCGCGTCGGCAACACGGCGTGTCCGAACTGCCGCGCGACGTCGTAACCGAAGCCGGTCGCGCCCATGCTGGGGATCGACAACCCCCCGCTGGCGATTACCAGTGTCGGCGCGGAAAAATTCCCGTGCGTGGTGTGCAGGCGGAAGCGGGACTCGTCGCTCTCGCCGTGACTCAATCGCTCGATGCTGCAGCTCGTCTCCACGCGCACGCCGGCATCGCTGCATTCGTCGAGCAACATCTTCACGATCAGCTTGGACGACTCGTCGCAGAACTGCTGGCCCAACTCCTTCTCGTGATAGGCGATGCCGTGGCGCTCGACCATCTCGATGAAATGCCACGGCGTGTAACGCGCCAGCGCGGACTTGCAGAAATGCGGGTTGGCGGAGAGGTAATTGGCGGGCGACGTGCCGGTGTTGGTGAAATTGCAGCGGCCGCCGCCGGACATCAGGATCTTCTTGCCGACGCGATTGGCGTGTTCGACGACGAGCACGCGCTTGCCGCGCCTGCCCGCGGTGATCGCGCACATCAGGCCGGCCGCGCCGCCGCCTACGATCAGGGTGTCGAAGTGCCCGCTCATCCAGCGAATGCTATCGTGGTTCCGGGTCACGCACCGGGAGTTCCCATGGATCGCTTGCTCGAACAACGCGTCGCCGCATGCGAACGCGAGAACGCGCGGTTACGCACGCTCCTGCTGCGGCAGAACCTGGCCTGGCTCTTCGCGCTCCTGCTCGTGGCGGGCACGGCGATCGCGTCGGCGACGTTGAAGATCTCCGCGCCCATTCGCACCACCGAGGTCACGGTCGTCGACGCCAACGGCATCGTCCGTGCACGCCTCGGGGGCGATCTGCCCGACGCGGTCATGGCCGACGGCCGCGTCGCCAAACGCGGCAGCAAGGCGGGCGGATTGTTGATCTACGACGAAGAAGGCCTCGAGCGCGGCGGCTACGTCACGCAGGAGGAGGGCAGCAACGCGATGCTGACACTCGATTCGAAATCGAAGCAGGCGGTGCTGCTGGTCGCTGCGCCCGACGCGGATCGCGCCAGTGCATTGCGATTGTGGACGGGTGAGAGTTCGATCGAACTGCGCTCGGATTCGATCGGATCCAGGCTGACCGCGGCGGACGCGAAAGGCGTGACACTCCAGCAGCCTGTGATCGCGACGCTGCCGGAGCAGACCTGCGCGGCCTATCGGGAAATCGCGGACCGCGATGCCGGCAAGCGTGCATGCGCGGGGCGGTTCACGGGCGCTGCGTGCGCAAGTTGCCTCGACGGCGAGTGAGCGGAGCGGCTTTCAGGCCGCGTGCGCAGGCGCCATGCGCGTGCGGGCACGCAACGCAACCGAGCCGTTGTCGCCCATCAGTTGCAGCTCGCCATCCTGGACGATCGCGTTCAAACGCATGTTCCGATCCATCATCGCGGCCAGCGCTTCGACCGACGCCGCGTCGATGTCGATGACCGTCAGGTTTTCGAGCCGCGCGAGCGATGCCGAATTCTTGTCCCACCACAGATCGGCGGCGCGGCCGCCGTAATTGACGACGATGACCTGCCGCGCGCGGCCGCACGCTTTGCGGATGCGCGATTCGTCGGGCTGGCCGAGATCGATCCACTGTTCGATGTCGCCGGTGTAATCGCGCAGCCACAGGTCGGGGTCTTCCTCGTTGCTCAGCCCGCGCCCGAATTCCAGCCGCTCGCTGGCGAACAGCGCGAACGCGGCCAGCCGCACCATCAGCCGCTGGTCCGTCTCGGACGGATGCTGGGCGAGGGTGAGCGGGTAGGTCGCGTAGTGGTGCCGGTCGAGGTCGCTGAGCTGGAGCTCGGCCTTGATCACGGTCGCCTTGAGGGCCATGCGCGGGTTTTCCAGGGGCGAACGGGTCGCGCAGTGTAGTCGGTCGGCGCCGGCGACTCGCCCTTAACGCCGATGCGGATATCGATGCGAGCTGCGAACCGCTTCCAGGAGCCACCATGGCATCGATCCGGAAAGAGATCTCGATCGCGGCCGAGCCGGCGGATGTCTGGGATGCGGTGCGCGATGTCGGCAACATCCACGTGCGCCTGGTGCCGGGCTTCGTGACCGACTGTCGACTCGAAGGCGACGACAGGATCGTGACGTTCGCGAACGGGCTGGTCGTCCGCGAGCCGATCGTGGACATCGACGACGATCAGCGTCGCCTCGCGTGGGCGGCGGTCGCCGAACAGTTCAGGCATTACAACGCCTCGGTGCAGGTTTTCGCGGAAGGCGCGGACCGCACCCGGCTGGTCTGGATCGCCGATCTGTTGCCGAACGAACTGGAAGAGACCGTGCAATCGATGATCGAGCAGGGCCTGGCTGTCATGAAGCAGACGCTCGAGCGATAGCCTGCGGCGTCACTGCAGGGACCATCAGTCCAGGAAGTCCACCTTGCCACCCACGAGCGCATACATCGCGCCGACGATGCGGATCTTCTCTTCCTTCTCGAGCTTGGCGAGCGTTTCGCTGCGTTTGCGGATCGCGTCGATCGTGAGCCTGACGTTGGTCGCCGCGACGGCGTCGACGAAGCCGGCGTTCTTGCTGCTGCGTTCGCCGCTGAACTTCGTGGCCGCGACGGCGGGTTTGATCTTTTCGAGCAGTCCGGTCAGGTGGCCCAGTTCGGCGCCGTCGATGGCGCCCTTGATCGCGCCGCACGCCGTGTGTCCCATGACGAGCACGACCTTGGCGCCCGCCACCGCGCATGCGAATTCGAGGCTGCCGATCAGGTCGTCGTTCGCGATGTTGCCGGCGATGCGCGCGTTGAACGTATCGCCGATGCCGGCATCGAGGATGATCTCGGCAGGTGCGCGCGAATCGATGCAACTCAGGATGACCGCCGCCGGGAATTGCCCACCGGCGCTCGCGCGCTTCTGCGCGAGGTAATCGCGTTTCCGCATCTGGCCGCTGCGGAAGCGTTCGTTTCCGGCCTTGATCGCTTCGATGATCTGGTCGGGCGTGAGTTTGTCGCGTTGTTCCTTCGTGAGCGCAATGCTCAGGTTGGGCGCCTGCGGTTCCTTCGCGCCGACCATGCCCACTGCCGGCAGCGCCAGCGCCGACGCGAGGATCGCCCGGCGGTGGATATCGACGGGGTGATCGCAACCATTTGGATGTGTGTCGCGCATGCGTCCCACCGTTGCGGTGTTGGATGCACTTCAAGACGCACGCGCTCCTGCGGAACGGACACCGCCCGTCGTAACGGAGGTTCGTCGCGCACGCTCATGGATCAGCCTGTGGCTGTTGCCGCTTCTGAGCGTTGCAAGGGCCGGGCGCCGGGCTAATATGCAGCTTCACCAAGGAGGCGCGACGTGAGCAAAGGCCTGGACAAGAAGAAAGAGCAGAAGAAGAAGCCCGCCAAGACGTTGAAGGAAAAGCGGGTTGCCAAGAACGAGAAGAAGACCACCAACAAGGCGTTTACCCCTTCCTGATCGGCGCGGCCCACGGGCCGCGTCGTGCCTGCTGTTCGAGTGACTTATGTTTCGCGCTTTGGCAACGATCCTCCCGGCGCTCGCCCTCGTCGCCTGTTCCAACGATGACCCCGGCGCGCTGAAGGGCACATGGAAAGTCACGGAACCGTTTCCCGTGACGGTCACGTTTCGCGACGGCGAGATGGAGTCGATGGGCTCCACGAAGAAGGTGTCCTACAAGACCGAGGGCAACGCGGTCCTGGTGACTTACAAGGAAGGCGCCAACAAGGGCAGCACCTTCCGTTACGCGGTGATCGATGCCGACACGATCCGCTCCGGCTCGGGCACCTTTCACCGGGCGGGCGAAGCGCCCTGACCGAGCCCGTCAGCGCGGAACGAGCTCGACCATCGGGGACTCGGGCGCAGACGGATACACCTTGCCCGTCAGCCGATAGCCGATGGACTCGGCGGCGTCGCGCAGCGTGTCGATCGACCCGAGCACTTCGGCGGCGATGACGGGACGGTTGCGCTGGAAGAATTCGCGTCCGCCGAGCAGCGCGCGCGGCTCGTTGCCCTCGATGTCCATTTTCACGAACGTCACGCCGGTCAGGTCCGGCAGCAGATCATCGAGCTTGCGGCATTCCAGCATGGTGCCCGGACCCGCTGCGTCGAACGGGATCGAGGTCGACGCTTCGGCGAGGCCGAAGGGCATCACCTCGACGGTGCCCTCCAGCTGGTTGGCTTCGATGTTCTGCAGTGCGCGCGCGCGGAAGCGGGGGACGGGTTCGAACCCGATCACGCGGTCGGCGCAGAACAAGCCGAAGTACACCGCGTGCGTGCCGACGTTGGTGCCGATGTCGAGATACGTGCCGCGCAGGCCGAGCGCGCGCACTTCCTCGAGGAAGGGCTGCTCGTAAAAGCGCCCTTGATGGATCACCGCGAACGAGCCCGTGTAGGTGCCGACCCAGCGGACTTCCTTGCCTTCGTAGATAAAACTGGTCATGCCAATACCCTAACATGCGCGCAAAAAAGAAGGCCACCGCGAGGTGGCCTTCCTGTTTCCACGCGTCAGCTGTTCCCGCGTGTCACGGGCATTCGGGCGCGTTGTACGACAACGATGTCGGGTTGGTCGCCGCCGTGATGTCGTGGGTCACATCCGTCAACTGGATCTTGGTGAAGACGACGGAGACCACGCCCACGCGCTGGTTGCCCGGGCAGACGAGGGTGGATTCGGGCGTCGGGATCGTCAGGGTGTCGCTGATCCGCCCGTTCTTGTCGATGGGGAATGTGCCGCCTACGGCGAGGTCGACCAGCACGTCTTCCTTGTTCGACGCGGCCGGGCAGTTGTTGCCGCGGTTGACGCACTGGAAACGAGCGGCAGCCGTTGCGCTCGCGATGTAAGAGACGCTGGCGGTGTCACCGAGGCCGATCTCGGTCCATTTGATGATGACTTTCGGTGAGCCGAGCGACGCGCTCGGAGCGCGCAGGAATTGCGGTCTTGCAGCGAGGGCTGCCGTCGCGACGGCGATCAGGCCGAGGCCGAGCAGCCATAGCTTGTGTTTGTTCTGCATATCGTTCTCCGTGGTTGCGAGGGCATGCCGGCGCCAGGAAGCTACGAGTGGCCTCCAATCGGGTAGAACGACAGGATCGGCGCCGTGCGACTCCCCCACTCGGGTGTGGTTAACCCGAATGGGCCATCACGTTCCGGGCTTCGGGACGTCGATACGCACGCGTGCGAGCTGCTCCGGGTCGTAACCGATCTTGGTCAGGAACGGCAGCCAACGCGGATCGTCGCGCAGCGGATCGGTGAGGACATCGAACGCCACCGACGTAGCAGCCGGATCGCGAGCGGCCGCCGCTTTATCCAGCCATTCGAAAGCGGCATCGCGATCGACGCGATAGCTGTACGCGAGCGCGACCAGCGTCGGTTGCTCTTCGCCGTGCGTCCTGATGAGCGCCTGCAGCGCGCCATTGGATTCGCGCGTGCGGCCGAGTGCGAAAAACGCAAGCGCGCGTATCTGCAGTCGCGATGCCTCATCCGGTTCCCCTTCGATCTCGCGCAGCGCGCCGGCCGCGTCGCCCTTGCCGGCCAGCAGCGAGGCCGCGATGCCGTTGCGTGCGCCGACGAAGGCGGGGCTCAGCCGCAGTGCGGTGCGGAAGTCGTCGATCGCCGCGTCCCATTGGCGCGCGTAGTAACGCGTGATGCCGCGATTGTTGTAGGCGGTGGGGTTCGCCGGATCGTGCGCGACGCGGTAGTCGTACAGCGGCAGCGCTTCGTCGAAGCGACCCACGTTGCTGAGCAGGATGCCGAGCGTGTTGATGGCGACGAGGTTATTCGGTTCGATCTGCAACGCACGCTTGTTGTAATCGGCGGCCGCTTGCGCGTCGAAGTCGAAGTCCGCGGCCAGGCGCGCAAGGCCGGTGATGGCGATGACGTTGCGGGGGTCGATCTTCAGCGCCTTGTTCAGCGCTTCGCGCGCGAGCTTCGCCGCTTCCGTCGGCGGGATCTCGCTGTAGATGGACTGGTTGATGTACACGCGCCCCAGGCCTGCCCACGCGCGTGCTTCGTTCGGCGCGATGGACAACGCCTGCTTGAACACGAGCAGCGCCTGCGCACGTCCATCCTTGCTTTGCTGGTCGAGCAACGCCTGCGCCTGGAGGATCAACGCGTAAACCCGGGGGTCGACGGGCGTGACCTTGGGCGCCTTCAGCAGCTTGATCTTCAGCTCGTCCACGACGGCCGCGGCGATCTCGTCCTGCACCTGGAAGATGTCGTTGAGATCGCGGTCGTAAGTCTCCGCCCACAATTGCGCGCCGTCGGTGGCGCGCACCAGTTGCACCGCGATGCGCACGCGATTGCCCGCGCGGCGCACGCTGCCCTGCAGGATCGACGCGACGTTGAGGCGACGCGCGATCTCCGGCACCGCGAGGTTCTGGTCCTTGAACGCGAAGCTCGACGTGCGCGCGATCACGCGCAACTCCGGCACCTTGTTCAACAGGTTGAGCAACTCTTCCGAGATGCCGTCGGAGAAGTACTGCTGCTCCTGGCCGCTGCTCATGTTGTCGAGCGGAAGCACGGCGATCGAGGGATCCTGTTCGATCGTCGGAATGCCGGCGCTGACCAGGGGCGACGCGTCGGCGGCCGCCTGTTCGGACGTGGTTTGCACCGTCTGCCACAACCACGCGCCGCCCACGATCACGACGATCGCGATCAGCGCGACTTCGAGGCGCGTGACCTTCTGTTGCCCGCGCTCGCCCTGGAACCACGCGATGACCAGCGTGAGGAAGAACCCGAGCACCGACAACGCCACGCCCACGCGCATCGGAATGGCCGACCAGCCGTAGGTGTCGGCCAATAGGCCGACGCCCTGCAACAAGGCCCACGCGACCGCCGTGTAGCCGAGCACCCATTGCGCGACCTTGCGTTTGCGCAGCTGGCGGATGGTCAGCATGTGGGGTCCCGATGGCTCATTAAGCAAAGGAACGCAGCAAGCGGCGCAAACGGGCCGCCGTCGCGACCGGAGTCCTTGCGCGTAAGATCCCGTGAACGAAGCCTGTTCGACCGCAGGAGTCCTCCCATGTTCGCGAGATTGGTGGTCCTGCTCGTCGCGCTGATCGCCGCGGGCGATGCGACGGCGCAGGCAGCCTCGGGCCCGGCGCCCACGAAGGTCATGATCGTCGGCACGTTCCACCTCGACAACCCGGGGAAAGACGTGTTCAACGTCCAGGTCGACGACGTGCTGTCCGACACACGCCAGAAGGAATTGGCGGATGTCGCCGCGTCGCTCGCCCGGTTCGAGCCGACCGAGGTGATGGTCGAATGGCCGCAGGCCACGACGGACGAACAGTACGCGAGCTTCCGGACCGGCAAGCTTCCGCCCTCCCGCAACGAAGTCGTGCAACTGGGATTCCGGCTGGCGAAGCTGCGTGAGTTGGAGCGCGTGCACGGCATCGACGTCGCAGGCGAATTTCCGTTCGACCCGGTGAAGGAATTCGCGGGCAGCCACGGCATGTCGCCGCGATTGGATGCGGCGCTGGCCGGTGCAGGAAAGGAAGTGCAGGTCCTCAGCGACCGCGTTCGCAAGGACAGCATCGGATCGGTGCTGCGCTACATGAACACCCCGTCGCGCGCACTCGAGAACCACGGGTTCTACGTGGACATGCTGCGCTTCGGCGAAGGCGACACGCAGCCAGGCGCGCGGCTTGTCGGTGCGTGGTATGCGCGCAACCTCGCGATCTGCGCGAGGTTGCTGCAATCATTGCCGGTGGGTGGTCGCGCGGTCGTGTTCTACGGTGAGGGGCACGCGTACCTGTTGCGCCAGTGCGTCATCGAAGCGCCTGGTGTCGAACTGGTCGAGGCGAACGATTACTTGCCGAAGTAGGCCTTCAGCTCATGGAGCCACTACCATTGACCGGGTGCAGTGTTCCCGCCTTTTCGTTCCATGTAACGCCGGTGGCACTGCGGTAGACGAAGCGCAGGTCCCGACTTGGCGGGAGCGTGGGCTCGACCTGCAAGAGCGCTTGGTCATCGATCGCGATCGAGCGAATCCAGACCTGTTCCATGGTGGCCTTGGCGGCGGGATATGCCGCATTCTAGTGCGTGTGTGAATGTCCGCTTCTGGCCGATAGCGGACATTCGGCCAAGACGCTAGCCACGTTGCTTCGCTCCCGTCTAACCTGACGCGGCCTCGTCCGCTGGTACTGCACTCATGAAAAGCTGGCTTCTTGCAGGCTTTCTACTCCTGGCGCCATGCGCGGCGATTGCCTGCATCTCCTCTGCGCCGGATCCTCAAAGCGCTGCCCGCGGAACCGTTCTTGTCGGCTACGTCACCGGTGAGGCTTTTCCTGACTGGGAGGCGTCCCTCATCAAGGATGGCCCCACCGAACACTCCCTCTTTGGTCGGCGCGTTGTGCGTGTCTCTTTTACTCACGCAATCACCGGAGAGATGATCGGGGCGCTTGAAGTGGAGACGCCCTGCTACGCCTCGGTGCCAGAGATCGGTGAGCGCGCCATCGTCGTGCGCCTCAACGGAGCAGATTACGTGGTTCCCGCTACATCGGAGTACGAGTCCGCGATTCAGTCTGCAGCGCAGACTCGGTAGCCGTCCTTCGTCATGACACAAAGGCACTTTCCTGCAGATGCCGATCAAGCAACGGTCGCCTCGTACTACTTGACTGGAATCGTGACGGGTCTGTTTGCATTTGACTGCGCCAAAGACTGGGCGTTCAGCGTGATCGAAGCGCTCGATGCACCGCCTATGGAGGTCATCGAGATTGCGACCGCGCGTGATCGAGATGCGGTGATGGAAGCGCTTCGCGCGATACCTGGCGATGCGAATGAGGAAGACGCTGGAAGATGGTTGCTTGCGCACATTCATGACCGCCTCGCTTCGGCGCGGCTCACGCCAGTCGAGGCCGTTGAGGTCGCGCAACGCGTCGTCCAATCCACGGGGCTTCCTCGAGACATCGGCATCCAACTGATGCTGCTTGACGATGCGTTGGAGCTGGCTGTCCACGGCACCTTTGGTTCCGTAGAGGACATCAGTCGCGATGTTCTCGCCGCGCTAGCCGAGCACTCAAGGGGTGCAATCTCTCCGTCGACGTGATGTCCGCTTCTGGCCGATAGCACACACCGGTCGCGTTGATGGGGCGTGGGATTTCCTCCGCTTCGACCGGAAACGCCAGTGCCCAGACAGATTATTTTCACATCCAGGGCGGCCAAGCCGCCGGCCTCCTACAGCCAGGCCGTCAAGGCCGCAGGCCTGGTGTTCGTTTCAGGCACGTCCCCAGCCGACCCGCAGACAGGTGCGCTTGTCGGATCGACCATCCAGGAGCAGACGCGGCAGTGCCTCACCAACATCCAGGCGATCCTGGAGGAGGCCGGCAGTTCGTTGGACAAGATCGTGTCCGCGACCGTCGTGCTCGCTGAAGAAGAGGATTTCGCAGGCATGAACGAGGAGTGGTTGCGATGGTTTCCATCGAATCCACCGGCACGCCAGGGCGCCAAGCTTCCCGTACGCATTCCGGGGCTGAAGGTTTCGATTGCTGCGGTCGCCGAAGCATGACGACGACCGCGAGCGCGGCACCGGATGTTGGCCGATAGCGCCCCCGCAGCCCGTCTCTCCGGAAAGTGCAAACCACCACGGGGGATCCATGCGCACGACTGCAATCGTCGTACTCGCTCTTGCGATGCTGGCCAGCGGCAAGGCCAGGGCCGAGGACGTGGACAAGGCCGCCTGTGTTCCTTCCACCGAAACCAGTCGTGAGCTCGTGCGTTCCTTCTACACGAAGGCGCTGGTGGACAAGCAGGTTCGGCCTGCATTCGAGCAATACGTCGCGCCCGACTTCGTCGAGCACAAGCCCGATATCCCCGGCGGCAACCGGGATGCGGTCATGGATTTCCTCGAAGGCATCGTCAAGGACGTGCCGGAAGCGCGGTGGGAGATCCTGCGCACGGTCGCGGACAACGATCTCGTGTTCGTGCACGTCCGGTTCGTTCCGGCCACCGGCGCACCGGCGTATGCACTCGCGGATTTGTTTCGCGTCGACGAATGCAAGATCGTCGAACATTGGGATGTCGTGGAGCCGCCGCGCGAAGGACAACCCAATCCCAACTCCCGCTTCTGAACGCGTAACGCGCGAGCGTCACCAAACCAGGTCGTCAGGCACCTGGAACTGCGCGTAGTACGCGTCGTCTTCCGACGTTGCGGAGGCGGGCGCGGCGCCCGCTTCCTTGCCATGGTCGAGCACGATCATGCTGGCGTCGCGTTCGCGCACCTTGTCGCCGGCGACGCGCGGCAACAATTCGTAGCGATCGTCCACCTGGGCGATCACGAGTGCACCGGAACTCAGCAGCTTGCGCAGGTCTTCGTTCACCAGCAGGGTGCGGATGGCGCCGCCTGCAGTGAAGCGGTACTCGATATCACCAGCGCGCTGCACCTTCTTGTCTTGGATGATCTGTCGCGCCTGGGCGCGAAGTTCAGCGATGCGCGCCGTGGCCTTGCGCTCGGCGGCAAGCGTGCGATCGCGCTCGGCCTTTTCCGCCCGCGCGCGTTCCGCTTCCCGCTGGATCTCGCTCTGTTCAGCCGGCCCTTTGCCGTGCCGGGCCTTGTGCTGCTCGCGCGCGACCTCGGCCACCTTGGACTTCTTCACGAGGCCCGCCTTGAGCAGCTGTTCCTGGAGCGGGTTGCCCTTCGCCATGTCGCCGTTTCATCCCGGGGGTGTCCGCGCCATCATACGTCGATGGAAACCCTGAAATACCTCGTCGGCTATCCGCCCCACGTACTGGCGCGCGTGCAGGCGCTGATCGAACAGGGCCGGCTGGGCGAGGTGCTGAACAACAAATACGACCAGCTGCATGCCGTGCGTACCGACGGCCAGCTGTACGACTACGTGCAGGCGCTCAAGGAGCGGCACCTGCGCCAATCGGTGCCGCTGGGCAAGGTCCTCTACGACAGCAAGCTGCAGGTGATGAAGCACGCGCTCGGCACCCACACGAGCATTTCCCGCGTGCACGGCGGCAAGCTCAAGGCGAGCCGCGAGATTCGCATCGCGACCGTGTTCCGCGACGCGCCCGCCGAATTCCTGAAGATGATCGCGGTGCATGAGTTGGCGCACCTGAAGGAAGCCGAGCACGACAAGGCGTTCTACCGGCTGTGTACGCACATGGAACCGGATTACCACCAGTTGGAGTTCGACATGCGCCTGTACCTGACGCACCTCGAAGCGGGAGCGCGTTGAGGCACGGCGGAATGAACGACCTCAAGCTGATCACCGCTCATCTCGATGCCAGGGCGCATTACGCAACGCCGATCGCGTTCGATGGCACCCCGGGTCGCGAGTACGTCGATCTGTTCGACCAGAGCGGATACGACCTGAGCGCACTGGAGAAGCTGTACGCCGCAGCGAACGGCCAGGCGTTCCACCCGCATCGCGAGCATCGCCACGCGATCCGATCGGTGTGGCTCGAATCGCCGCCGGACAAAGTGGAGGGCGCCGTGTTGAACCACGCGCTGCTGCTCGAGCGCAAGGGATACCGAGGCGCGGCGCTGGCGCAACTGCAGTCGTGGGCGCAGGTCAACCCGCTGGTGAACAAACTCGTGAAGTACAAGCCCAAGTGGGGACTCGACTTCTCGATGGACTATGCCGATCGCAGCGGCAACGTCATCGAGGTGCTGCACTTCGAGTACGACGGGTTCGACTGCGAGGAGATCCAGGAACGCGTGTCGCGATACACGGATACGTTCCTGTCGATCGACTGGGACTTCGGCGGGCGCCGCGTGCTCGCTCGCATCGACGAATGGATCGGCCTGGATTTCCAGGCGCAAAGCGCCTGGAAGTGCGATTACTTCGGCATCTGGGACAGGTGACGTCGCGCGGGTAGTTTGCAAACTGCCTTCCGTCGCGCCAGCATCGCCCGGTCCGGGGAGGAGGACTGGGGATGGCCGTTTCGTGGGCGCGGGATCGCGCGACGCTGTTCTACCTGGGATTCGGGCTGGTCGGACTGCTGGTCGTCGCACTCGGCTTCGGCGTGACGTATGCCGTGCCGATGGTCCGTCGCAGCTTTTCGGCGCCGTGGTTCGTGCACCTGCATGGCGCATCTGCGCTCGGCTGGGTCGTGATGTTCATCGTCCAGGCCACGTTGGTGCGGGAACGACGTTCGCCACTGCATCGACGATTGGGGCAAGTCGCGCTGCCGCTCGCGCTGGTCATCTGGGCGAGCGGAATCGCCACCGCGACGTGGGCTGCGCAGCGTGATCTTCCCGAACAGGGAACGGCGGCCACCTCGGCGCTCGGTGGAACGATCAGCGGGCTGACGATTTACGTCTTGCTCGTGGTTGCGGCGGTCGCCATGCGACGCAAACCCGATTGGCACAAGCGGCTCGTCATGCTCGCCACCATCCAGTTGTTGTGGCCCGCGTTCTTCCGCTTGCGCCACTTGCTGCCCGCGGTGCCTCATCCCGACGTGACGTTTGCGCTGGTGTTGGCCTATTCGCCGATCGTCGTTGCCGCACTACGCGATCGAACGCAATCGGGAGGCATCCACCCGGTGTGGCTGTACGTCGGGTCTGCGCTGATCGTCGAGCAGAGCCTCGAGTTCGCGTTCTTCGACCAGGGGCCGCTTCGGCTATTCGGGCAGTGGGTGTATGCGTGGTTGACGTAACAGGAACTTGCTCGCGAAGCTGCGCTCGACGCCACTGAGCGGATCGACGAACGAAAGCCGCTTGGCGAGTAGCTGCAGCGGCGACGAGTAATCGCCTGCCGCGCGGTGGATCAGTGATGGATAAATCGGGTCGTTGGCGATCGGTGCTCCGAGCGCCGCCATGTGCACGCGCAACTGGTGCTTGCGGCCGGTGATCGGTGTCAGTGCATAACGCCAGCATCCATCGCCGCGCGCGATGACCTCGATCCTGGTTTCGCTGTTCGCCGGTCCTTCGATCTCCTGCATGCGGAAGAACGGTTCGCCGGGAACGACGCGACTGGAACGCGTGCATGGAAACTCGACGTGCGCCAACGCGGGTGCGATCGCCTCGTAGTGCTTTTCGATTCGCCGCTCGCGAAACAGCGCCTGGTAACGCGCGCGGCTTTCGGGGTTGGTCGAGAACAACACCAATCCCGCGGTTTCGCGATCGATCCGATGCAGCGGCGCGAGCGCGTGGTTCCCCGTTCGACGAATTAGTCGCCCCAGCAGCGTTTCGTGCACATGGACACCGGTGGGCGTGACGGGCAGGAAATGCGGCTTGTCCGCCACCAGCAAGTCGTCGTCGACATGCAGCACGACTTCGTCGAACGGGATCGGCGTTTCGTTTGGCACTTCGCGCCAGTAATGGACTTCGAGCCCGACGCGATACGGTGTTTCCGGCGTCACCGGGTTTCCATCGCTGCCCACGACCCGCCCGCGTGCCATGCGCTCCAGCCACTGCGCGCGCGTCACCGCCGGGAATCGTTCGCACAGGCATTCCAGCACGGTCGGCCACGGCCCCTGCGGCAACTGCAGCGTGCTGGGGGCCAGACCGTCGATGCTCGGAGGACGTTCGCGCATCCCGGCAGTGTGTCATTACGCAGGCGATCTGACCGCCGGTTAACACCGGCTCAGGCTTCGATCACGGGGCATTGAAAGCGGCGGTCGCATCCTTGCGGATGGAAATTCGACTGCGAGCGCATCGGGGGTCGATTGGCAGAGCCGCAATCCAACCAGGTCATCCGCGTCCTCGAGAGCATCACCGACGGGTTCTTCACCGTCGACGCGAACTGGCGATTCGTTTACGTCAATCGCGAAGCGGAGCGCATTCTCGGGCGATCGCGCGAGGAACTCATCGGGCGCAACTTCTGGGCCGAGTATCCCGGGACGATCGGCGAGATATTCGAACGGGAGTATCGGCGGGCCGTCGACGAGCAACGAACGGTGCAGTTCGAGGCGTATTACGGGCCACTGGATATCTGGGTGGACGTCCGGGCCTATCCGTCGCCCGACGGGCTGTCGGTGTATTTCCGGGACATCTCCGTGCGCAAGGCGGCCCAGGAACGGCTGCGCGAGAGCGAACGCAATTTCCGCGTGTTGGCGAACAGCATCCCGCAGCTCGCATGGATGGCCGACGCGACGGGCTGGATCTTCTGGTACAGCACGCGTTGGTACGAATACACGGGCACGACGCCGGAACAGATGGACGGCTGGGGGTGGCAGCAAGTCCACCATCCCGATCACGTTGCACGCGTCGTCGAGCGCATCCGTCGCGCATTCGAATCGGGCGAGCCGTGGGAAGACACGTTCCCGCTCAGGAGCAGGACCGGCGAGTACCGATGGTTCCTCTCGCGTGCCGAGCCGATCAAGGACGCCGAGGGCAACGTGCTTCGCTGGTTCGGCACGAACACCGACATCACCGACCAACGACGCGCCGAGGAAGCGCTGCGCGAGAGCGAAGCGCGTTACCGCCTGCTCGCCGACCTGATTCCGCAGCACATCTGGACCACCGATGCGGAGGGCTACCACACGTACTTCAGCCGCCGGTGGTACGACTTCGCGGGCCTGGATTACGCCGCATCGGAAGGCGAGGGATGGTTGCAGCTCCTGCATCCCGACGACGTGGAGCGCACGCTTGCGCGTTGGCAACATTCGCTGGCGACCGGTGAGCCGTACGTCATCGAGTACCGGTTCCTCGGCGTCGACGGGCACTACCATTGGTTCCTCGGCCAGGCGAAGCCGTTGCGCGACGACGCGGGCCGCATCATCGAGTGGTTCGGCACGGCGACGGACATCTCGGAGCGCAAGCGCCTGGAAGAAGAACGCGAACGCCTGCTGGAGAGTCGTGCGAGCCTGATGCGCGGCTTCGGCCACGACTTGAAGAACCCGTTGGGCACGGCGCACATGCATGCGCAGTTGCTGGAGCGGGGCATGCTGCCGGGCGAGTTGTCGGAGAAGCAGCGCGACAGCGTCGTCGTCATCCGACGCTCGATTCGCAATGCGGTAAAGCTCATCGACGATTTGCTGGAACTGGCGCAAGCGGAAGCGGGACAACTGGTTCTCACATGCGTGCCGACCGACACCGGCGAACTCCTGCGCGAAGTCGCCGGGGATTTCCGTCAGCAGGCGATGGCCGCCGAGTTGCGTTTGGAAACGCGCACACGCGATGGCCTGCATGGACTCGCCGACCCGGCGCGCCTGCGACAGATCCTGGGCAACCTGCTTTCCAATGCAGCGAAGTACGCGCCGAAGGGTTTCCTCGACCTCGTCGCCGAACACCGCGCATCGGGCGGGCCGCGCCCGGGCAGTTGGGTCGCCGTCAGCGTGCGCGACAGCGGCCCGGGGATTCCGTTGGACAAGCAGGAATCCATCTTCCACGAGTATGTCCGGCTCGATCCCGACGCAGCGCAGGGGGTGGGCATCGGTCTTGCGATCAGCCGGCAGTTCTCCCGGCTCATGGGCGGGGACCTTACCGTCGACAGCGAGCCGGGCCATGGATCGACCTTCACGATCTGGTTGCCGTGCGTGGATTGCCACAGCGAAACGGCGAGTGCGGCCTGAGCGTCCGTACGCTGCGCACCTGCGCTATTTTTTATGCGGTCTTGACGCTACTTAAAAATCGGCAACGACGCCGTGTCCATCCCTTGAGAATCCGGACGGCCGCGCTATTTTTTCGCGCGGATTTCAGTGGGGCGACGCCCCTGACGATTCGGGAAACGGACATGGACACCTTGCGCGAAGAAGTGGCGATCCTGCGAGCACAACTGGCCGTTCAACACATGGCATTGCGCGCCTTGGCGCACAGTCATCCGGAACCGGCGGCGCTGCTGCACCAATGGCGCAAGCTCCGCGCCGATCGCGTCGCGGCCGCCTACGGGCTTTCGGCCGACCTGCGTTCCAGTGAATGGCTGACCCAGCATGTCCAGGCCTTCGCCGAAGACTGGACGGCCGAACTGGTCGACGTTGTCACGCGCCGCGCCGAACGCATGGAAGCATCTTCGTCGGATCCGGATGTGGCGGTGCCCTGAAGCGCGCCCACGCGATTGTCTCCTTGGCCGCAGGCGCATGGTTGCAACGTATGCCTTGAACGACCAGGGGAGACGCCGGATGAAGTGGAAAGCATGGGGGACGGGGTGCGTCGGGCTGTTGGCATGTGCGCAACTGGCATTGGCAGCCGAACCGAGGCCCGCCGCGCCAGTCATCGACATGCACCTGCATGCGTTCTCCGCGAACGAGGTGCCCCCCGGCGCTCCCGCGTGTCCCGGCGACCAGGACGTCCTGGTCCCGACGATCGATCCCGCGGACGAACTCGATTTCTCGAAGTTCGCCAAGTGCGCGCACCCGATCTTCGCGTCGGCGAACGACGCTGCGCTGCGCGACGAGACCATCGCGGAGATGAAGAAGCACAATGTGCGCCGCGCGGTGACCGAGGGGCCCGTCGACATCGTCGCCGATTGGCGCGCGCACACCGGCCGCCTCATCCCTGGCGTCGCGTTCGGGAAGCGAACGGAACTGTCGATCGACGAGTTGCGGCGCCTGCATGCTGCGGGCCAGCTCGCGGTGCTGGGAGAGGTCTACATCCAATATCGCGGCCACCGCGTCGACGACGCACGGTACGCGCCGTATTTCGCGCTGGCGGAGGAACTCGACATTCCCGTCGCAATCCACCTCGGCGAGGGCCCGCCTGCCACCGCGCGCATGCCGGGTTACGAGTCCTACAGCGCCGCGATGGGCTCGCCGCTGTTGCTGGAACCCGTGGTTCGCAAGCACCCGAAGTTGCGCATCTACGTGATGCATTACGGCTCGCCGCTGGTCGACGAGATGATCGCGATGATGTTCGCCTACCCGAATCTCTACGTGGACGTGGCGTGCAACAACTGGGCGTTCCCGCGCGCGCAATTCCACGAAGCGCTCGAACGCATGGTGGATGCCGGCATGGAGAAGCGCATCATGTTCGGCTCCGACCAGATGTACTGGCCGGGCGCCATCGGCGAAGCGATCAAGGCGATCGAAACAGCGCCCTTCCTCGGCGAGGCGCAGAAGCGCGACATCCTGTACGGCAATGCCGCGCGGTTTCTCCGCCTGACGCAGGCGCAGATCGATAGTGACCATGCGCCTGCAACGGACGAGCCGTCCTGATCGCCAGGCGCGTCGTGCAAGCAGGTGTCAAGTTCTCGCTCGTGCTCATCGGGCTTGCCGGATGTGCGACGGGGCCGGGTTCCGTTGCAACCGTCGACTCGATCGTGGCCGATGCAACGTCTCGATCCGCCCCTTACTGCGCGAAATTCAAGGACGGCTGCGAAGTCACAGTCGATCAAACCGAGGATGGCTGGACTGCCCTCGTACTGCCCGTTCTGCGGGATACGACCGGCCAGCCTGCCTACGGTATCGACCTCCATGATTTCTACATCTACGATAGGCACGGGCATTTCCAGGCCGCGCTCCGGAACTAGTGATTACCGGCGAGTGTCCGCTTTCGACCCAAAGCGGACATCGGTAGCGGCCGTGGTACAGTCGCCCTGCACCGCAAACGAACCGCTCGTTGCTGCCTTGAGCCTCCGTGC
>NZ_JAJGAK010000002.1 GCF_020866925.1 Noviluteimonas lactosilytica | reverse complement strand
TTCCGCCGGATGCGTACTTGTTTCCCAGTCGGCAACGCGCCGACGCGCACCTTTCGACGCGGCAGTACGCACGCATCGTGAAAGGGTGGGTGCGAAGCGTCGGGCTGGGTGAGCCGAGCTACGGCACCCATTCGATGCGGCGCACGAAGGCGTCCCTGATCTATCAACGCACCAAGAACTTGCGCGCCGTTCAACTATTGCTTGGCCATTCCAAGATCGAAAGCACTGTCCGCTACTTGGGCGTTGAAGTGGATGACGCCCTGAGCATGGCCGAACAGACTGAGGTTTGATCAAGCAGTGCGCGAATGGCCGCCACCGGCCAGAAACGGACATTCACACATCAGCTCTACCGCATGGCGTCGAGCAACAACTGCCAGTAGCCCACGTCGATCCATCGGTCTTGTTTGAACCCAACACGCTTGAAATGCGCCACCTTCTCGAAGCCCATGCGCTCGTGCAGCGCGATGCTGGCATCGTTCGGAAGCGCGATCCCGCCGATGACGGTAACACGTCCGCTTCTGGCCGAGAGCGGACCCTGGCGGCCGCGGAGCTACGGAGTCGCCAAGTTGAATCAGAAAACTGATCCTCTCCGCTAGCATTAGCCCCGCTCCCGTCTTGGCTCTTGAGGAGCCAGCAAGAAGATCGATTCCTATTCAAGCGGGGGCATAAACGGGGGCACAAGAATTAAGGCGCCACAGTTGGCAGGAGTTTTCTGGGCTGAAACTAGTTCTGTTCGAGTCCTCTCCTGGCACCAGATTTCGCGCAGAACCCCCGAGCAATCGGGGGTTTTGTCGTTCAGGGGGTGGCAGCGGGCCGGAACACGGAAGGTGGGGTTGCCCGAAGCGACGCCTGCAGGTCTTCCATCGGCTTCTGCGACTCGTTGATTCCGCCATCGATGGGCCTGTCGATGTCGATGATCAACACGAGCGCGAGCGTGAACAGCAGGAACAGGAAGGTCGTCGACCATCGTTCGCGGCGGCTTTCGCGAGCGAACCCGACCAGGCCGGATGCGGCGACGAGGTAGATGAACAACACCAGGTAGACCTCGTAGGGCACCTTGGCGAGGCGGGAGATCTTGCGCGCTTCGCCCAGGTCGATGACCGCGTTCATCGAATCGATGTACGACGACGAGAAATCCATTCCGCGAATCGACGGCCACGCCGCGATGGTCGCGATCCAGAGGTCGGTCGTCATGCGGTCGTTGCGCGCCATCAGCGGGCGCGCCTCGGCGTTGGGGCGACGGGCCAGTTCCAGGCGGTTGTCGGTGTACGCCACCAGGAGCCCGCTGATGTGCGAGCGATGGGGTTCATCGAGGAGTTGCGTCCGCAGGTAGGCAGTGCCGATCGCGTTGGCCTCCTCGAGCACGAGCGCGCGACGCGTTTCGAAACGGTCGACCGCGAGCGCAAAGGTGAAGCCCACCAGCAACGCGAGCAAGCCGACGACGGAGGAGAGCATGAACCCTTCCTCGCCATCCGGTTTCGCTTCGACGGAAGACGTTACCCTCGACTTGTGCCATCGGCGCAGGCCGATCCCCACCGCGCGAGCCAGCGACATCGCGACGATCAACGACACGGCGATCAACCACAGCGGCGTCGCTTCGAGCCAGCCGGCAAAGCCCGGTGCGTTCATGCAACGGATCCTGGGTCAACGAACTGTCGCTGCATGCTCGCAGGTCGCTCCGATCGCTCGCTTGCGTAGTTCTACTGGTCGGTCCTGTGGAAACCACCGATGCCACTCGCCGTGGAATGGTCGACTCTGGTGCGTACCCCAAATGGATGACGGCCATGGGCAAGCACAACGGTGGTGGCAACGAGCCGGATTTCCCGCGCCACCTCGAACGCAACCACCTGCCCGAACCGGAATGGGCGTTTCCCGATGCAAGGATCGGGATGTACGCCACCGAGTCGAAGCCTGACTTCCCAAGGCCACGCGAAGCGCCGGAAGACGCACCGAACATCCTCTTCGTCCTGCTGGATGACGTCGGCTTCGGATGGTCGAGCGTCTGCGGAGGCCTGGTCCGCATGCCCGTGGCCGAGCGGCTTGCCGGACGTGGGCTGTTCTACAACCAGTTCCACACCACGGCGCTGTGTTCACCCACGCGCGCGGCGATGCTCACCGGCCGCAATCATCATTCGGTGGCCGCCGGCGTCATCCAGGAAATGGCGACGGGCTATCCCGGCTATTGCGGCATCATCCCCAAGAGTTGCGCCACCTTCGCAGAACTGCTCAAGCAGAGTGGCTACACCTGTGCGTGGTTCGGCAAGAACCACAACGTCCCCGACAACCAGACCAGCGCGGCAGGCCCGTTCGAAAACTGGCCGACGAACCAGGGCTTCGACTACTTCTATGGCTTCATCAGTGGCGAGACTGATCAGTTCTATCCCTCGCTGATTCGCAACACGGATCCGATCGAACCGCCGATGCGCCCGGAGCAGGGATACCAGCTCACGCGCGACCTCGCGGACCAATGCATCGGATGGATTCGCACGCAGAAGTCGATCGCGCCCGCGCGGCCGTTCATGGCGTACTTCTCCACGGGCGCGGCGCACGCCCCGCACCAGCCGCCGCTGGATTGGCGCGGCCGCAACGCGGGTCGCTTCGACATGGGGTGGGACCGCTATCGCGAGCAAGTCCACGCCGAACAGCTCAAGCGCGGCGTCATCCCGCCAGGCACGAAGCTCACGCCGCGCCCCGAGCAGATTCCTTCCTGGGACAGCCAGCCCGAAGCACATCGCAAGCTCTTCGCGCGGCAGGCGGAGAACTACGCCGACTTCCTCGAGCATGCCGACTTCGAAACCGGCCGCATCGTCGACGCCATCGAAGGCATGGGAGAGCTCGACAACACGCTGATCATCTATGTCATCGGCGACAACGGATCGAGCGGGGAAGGGTCGCTGGTCGGTACGCCGAACGAGATCATGAGCCTCAACGGTCGCCAGCCGTCGATGGAGGAATCGATCGGTTTCATGGATCGGTGGGGTTTGCCCGGCACCTCGCCGCATTACGCAGTGGGTTGGGCCTGGGCGGGCGACACGCCGTTCCAGTGGACCAAGCAGGTCGCCTCGCATTTCGGCGGCACGCGCAACGCGATGATCGTCTCCTGGCCGAAAGTGATCACCGACCACGGCCAGGTTCGCCCACAGTTCCATCACTGCATCGACCTGATGCCCACGTTGATGGAAGTGGTCGGCATCGCCGAACCCAAGGTCGTCAACGGCTACATCCAGCGACCGATCGAGGGCGTGAGCTTCGCCTACACCTTCGCCGACGGCGCCTCGGCCGTGCCAAGCGCACGGACGCAGCAGTACTTCGAGATGTTCGGCAATCGCGCGATGTACAGCAACGGATGGATGGCTTGTTGCCGGCACGGACGCTTGCCCTGGGAGACGTCCGGTTCCGCGGGTTTCGACGAAGACGTCTGGGAGCTCTACAACATCGCCGAGGATTTCAGCCAGGGCAACGACGTCGCACACGCGCATCCGGAGAAGGTGCGCGAGTTGCAGGACCAGTTCATGGCCGAGGCTGCGAAATACAACGTCTTGCCGCTTGACGACCGATTCGCGGAACGACTCGACACCACGCTTCGTCCCAGCTTCTTTGCCGGGCGCGATGTCGTGACCTTTTATCCAGGCATGACGCGCCTCCCCGAAGGCAGCGGACCGAAGCTTGTCGGCGTGCCGTTCACGATGACGGCGCCCATCGAAGTGCCGAAGCAGGGCGCGGAGGGCGTGGTCTTCGCGCTCGGCGGCGACGCGGCGGGATTTTCGCTGTTCCTGTGGGAGGGGAAGCCGCGCTTCCACTACAACTTCTTCGGGATCCGGCGCTATGACGCGATCGCACCCGAACGCTTGTCGCCGGGCAAGCACACGATCGAGATCGTGTTCGAACCTGCGTCGGCGACGCCCGGCGCACCCGCCGACGTCAGCATGTCCGTGGACGGCGCGCGCGTGGCGAGCGTGCACATCGACGAGCAGGTGCCACAACGATGCGGCACCGAGACGATGGACCTCGGCATGGATTGCGTGTCGCCGGTCTGCGCGGATTACGAGGACAAGGGGCTGTTCCCGTTCACGGGGACGATCGATTCGGTGACCTTCGCTTTCGGTCCGCATGTTCCGCCGACCGGCATGGAACGACTGCAACTCAGCGCACGGATGGATTGACGCACGCAACCGAGGAGCACGCTCATGGCAGCGCAAAAACCTTTCAACGGCGTCATCAAGCTCGACGTCCGGGATTCGAAGCCCGACTGGGGGCCTTTCACGCTGCCGCAAGCACCGAAGGGCGCGCCCAACATCCTGATCGTGCTGTACGACGATACTGGCCAGGCGGCATGGGAACCCTACGGCGGCCGCATCCGCATGCCCACGTTGCAGAAACTCGCCGACAACGGTCTCACCTACACGCAGTGGCATACGACTGCGCTGTGCTCGCCGACGCGGTCGTGTTTCCTCACCGGCCGCAACCACCATCTCAACGGTTGCTCGTGCATTACCGAAGCCGCGCAGGGGTTCCCGGGATGGAGCGGTCGCACGCCGGCCGAGTGCGCGACGATCGGACAGGTTTTGCAGGATGCCGGTTGGAGTACCTACTGGCTCGGGAAGGACCACAACGTGCCCGAGCAGGACATCGCGTCGGGCGCGAGTCGATCCGAATGGCCGTTGCGCAAGGGCTTCGACCGTTACTACGGATTCCTCGGCGGCGAAACCAACCAGTGGTATCCCGATCTCGTCGAGGACAACAAGTTCATCGACCAGCCCTACGGACCGGAAGACGGCTATCACCTGTCGAAAGACCTCGTCGACCAGGCGTTGCAGATGATCCGCGACCAGAAGGCGAGCAACCCATCGAAGCCGTGGTTCATGTGGTTGTGCCCCGGCGCGAACCACGCACCCCACCACGCGCCGAAAGAGTTCGTCGACAAGTACAAGGGTCAGTTCGACGACGGCTACGAGGCCTATCGCGAATGGGTCGTGCCGCGCATGGTCGAACGCGGCATGTTGCCGAAGGACACGACGCTCACGCCGATCAACCCACTGCCCGACGATATCGCCAACGCCGGCGATGCAGTGCGCCCGTGGGCTTCGCTCAACGCCGACGAGAAGCGCTTGTTCTCGCGCATGGCCGAAGTCTATGCCGGCTTCTCGGAATACACCGACGTGCAGGTCGGCCGGCTGATCGATTATCTCGAGGAGAGCGGTCAACTCGACAACACACTCGTGTTCTATTGCGCGGACAACGGTGCATCCGGCGAAGGCAGCCCGAGCGGGTCGGTCAACGAGAACAAGTTCTTCAACAACTTCCCGGACGAGCTGGAAGAGAACCTGAAGTACATCGACGTGCTCGGCGGCGTGGAAACCTACAACCACTATCCGACCGGCTGGGCGGTCGCATTCTCCACGCCGTACCAGATGTTCAAGCGTTACTCCGAATATGCCGGCGGCACCTGCTGCCCGATGGTCGTGCACTGGCCGAAGGGCATCAAGGCGAAAGGCGAAGTGCGCAATCAGTACCACCACGCCACCGACATCGTGCCGACGATCCTGGAGTCGTGCGGGCTGGAGATGCCGAAGACCTACAACGGCGTCGAGCAATACCCCTTGTCGGGCGTGTCGATGAAGTATTCCTTCGACGCCAGGCCCGACGGGCCGACGCGCAAGAAGCGCCAGTACTACGCGATGCTCGGCACGCGCGGCATGTGGGAAGACGGCTGGAAGGCGTCGGCCCTCCATGCGCCGCTGGTGAGCAAGGGCCACTTCGACAAGGACGAGTGGGAGCTTTATCACACCGATGTCGATCGCTCCGAATCGAAGAACCTCGCAAAGCAGCACCCCGAGAAACTCAAGGCGCTCATCGACGCATGGTTCGAAGAAGCCGAGATCAACAAGGTGCTTCCGCTCGACGATCGCACCGCGGCCGAACTGCTCGGCGTCGAACGACCTTCGGAAGAGGCCCCGCGCGAGCGCTACATCTACTATCCGGGGACGTCTCCGGTTCCGGAAGGCGTCGCGGTCAACACGCGCGGGCGTTCCTACAAGATCCTCGCCGACGTGGACATCCAGGGCGCCGACTGCGAAGGCGTCATCTTCGCCCATGGCTCGCGCTTCGGCGGGCACAGCCTCTTCATCAAGGACAAGAAGCTGCACTACGTGTCGAACTTCCTGGGGATCAAGCCCGAACAGAAGTTCGTCGCGGAGCAACCGCTCGAGCCCGGCAAGCACACGCTCGGCATCGAGTTCACGCGCGAGAAATCCGGCAAGCACGGCGAGTCGCTGGGCAAGGCGACGCTGTATGTCGACGACCAGGTCGTTGCGCAGGGCCCGATGAAGACGCAGCTCGGCAAGTTCACGCTTGCAGGCGATGGCCTGTGCATCGGCCGCGACAGCGGCGATGCGGTCAGCGAGGACTATGAATCCCCCGGCGAGTTCCGGGGCGGCGAAATCAAATTCGTCGGCGTCACTGTCGAAAAGGCCCAGTACCTCGACCTGGAGAAGCTGGCCGCGGCGGCGTTCGCGCGCGATTGAACCGGGAAGTCGCCAACCTCGACAAGTCGTTGATTCACAAGCCCACAATGCCGCTCGCCGGGTAGATCCGGCGAGGGCCTTGCGGCTCGCGGAACGCTTGGTTGCACCGGGAGCGCTTTGACGGGCAGTCCTCACGCCCGAAATCCCATGTGTCGCAAGCCACTTCGCAGGCCGCACATGAACAGGTTCTCCAGCTTCCTCCTTGGCGCTGCGCTGATCGCCGCAAGCTCGACCGTTGCCGCTGCCGACAAGGCGCCGGCGGAACCGCCGGTCGATTCGCCAACGGTCGTCCTCGTGCACGGCGCGTTCCTCGACGACGCTTCGTCCTGGAACAAGTTGATTCCGGTGCTCGAAGCCAAGGGCATCAAGACCGTCGTCGTGGACAATCCGCTGACCTCTTTGCAGGACGACGTCGATGCCACCCGTCGCGTCATCGACGCACAGACCGGTCCGGTCGTGCTGGTGGGGCATTCGTGGGGCGGCACGGTGATCACCGAGGCCGGCGCGAACGCGAAGGTGAAGGCGCTCGTGTATGTCGCGGGCTTCGCACCGTCTGCCGGCGCGTCGTCGCGCGATGACTTCAAGGATTTCCCCGCAGCGCCCGGCCTCGCGAATCCGGTGACCACGCCCGACGGTTACGTGACGTTGGCACGACAGACGATCCTCACCGACTTCGTGCAGGACGTGCCGCCGAAGGACGCGGTGGTGATCGCCGCGTCGCAGGCGCCGCTCCGCGCCGCGAACTACGACGAGCACGTGGGCACGCCCGCGTGGATGTCGAAGCCGAGCTGGTACATCGTCGCGGAGACCGATCGCATGTTCGATCCCGATGCGCAACGCGCGCTGGCGAACAAGATCCAGGCGAACACGGTGTCGCTGTTGTCGGGCCACGTGCCGATGCTGTCGCGTCCGGATGATGTTGCGAACGTGATCGAAGACGCCGTTCGTTCGTTGGATGTTCGCGGCGTCGCGGCGCTCAGCCAGCGGTAACGCCCCGCCTGTAGCGCCGACGCTGGCCGGGTTGAAACGGCCAGACCGTTGCGTGGGTGTCACGTCCGCCCGGAAGGAGGTGCCCCATGTACGCAACGACTCGGCGGTATGAAGGCGTGACCGATCCCGGCGAGGCAGGGCGCCGGGTCAACGAAGGCTTCGTGCCGCTCATCAGGCAGATGCCGGGGTTCGTGGCGTACTACTGGGCGGACGCCGGGGGTGGCGTAATGATCTCGACGAGCGTCTTCCAGGATCTGGCGGGCGTCGAAGACTGCAACAGGCAGGCTGCGGATTGGGTGCGCCAGAACATGGCGCCATTGCTTCCGAATCCGCCGCAGATCACCGCGGGTGAAGTTGTCGCGCACACGGCGAAGCAGGGATAGCTTCGCCTACACGCTGTATCCGGGCTTCTTGTAGAGATTCCCCGGCTTCGCGGTGATATCGGGCGCGACCACCTTCTCGGCCCATTCTTCCGACGGGATCTCCTCGAAGGACACCGACACGGAGGCCTCGCGCGAGCCGAGGAGGTCGATGACGTTCCGTGCGATCGCGTCGGCCAGCGCGGTCTTCTGCGCTTCGGTCTTTCCCGGCCACAGCTTGACGATGACGTGGGGCATGTCGTCCACCCTGGTTTTGTGCGATCGCCATCATGCGCCTGTTCGCAGCGGTTCACTCGCGAAGGATGCGCAGGACCTCCGCGATGGCCTGCGGATTCTCGTGGACGCGGTGCCCCGATTCGACGACGAGCGACGATGCGGCGCCGGGAAGCAGCGCGCTGTCGAGCGGCACGACGCCGTCGGTTCGGCGACCCGGTTGCGCGCCGGCGATCGTGTGATACGGAAATCCGGCAGGCGGCAACAGCGCTTCGGTCGCGCGACGCACGGGCTGCTCCGATTGCAGGGTCGTGATGCTGTTGATCCACCCTTGCCGGAGCACATCGCGCATTACCGGTCGCAACGCCGATGGATTGGCATTGGCGATGCGGCGCATCGCCTGCACTTCGATCGCGCGTCGTCCAACGAAATCCCCGGTGACGCGCCCGAGCATGGTGGCTGCCTCGGGGCTTCCTCGATGCGGCGCTGCGAGGAAGATCGCGCGGGACACGCCCGGATACGGATGGAAGAAGAAAATCCGCTTGATCACGTCCAGGTCTTCCGCACGCGCATCGAGCGACTCGGGCGGAACGAGGAACGCGGCATTCCATGGCGCATCGCCGCTGTCGGAGCAGAGCAAGCGAGCGACCACGCCGCCCATGCTGTGGCCGACGAACACGGCACTCGCGCGCGCCCTTGCGTTGCCGGTCGGATCGAGCACATGCCATGCCTCGTCCAGGTAGTCCTGGATGCGCAGGCGCGCCGCCAGCAGCGGCGCATCGGTCTGATGCACCACTTGCCAGATCTGGAATCGCGCGCGGAGTTGCTCGTCGCCCCAGATCGCATTCGACAGATGCGACCAGATCAGCGGATTGCTGCCCAGGCCATGGATCATCACCAGCGGACGCTTGCCGGGGTCATAATCCTCGAGCAGGTACAGGCCGGAGCGAAGTCCGATTTTCTTCCCGCCCACCAGGCCCCACAGGCCCAAGCGTTCGAGCTTCGAGATCTCCATGCACCACGCATACGCCGCGGACGTGTCGCATGCGAGCGGGAAGCGATGCGCGCCGATCGAAACCGCATCGAGTTTCAGTGGATCGGCCAGCACGAGGCGAGGTGTTGCATCCTCGCGAGCATCGGGCTCGATCCACGCAGTGAGATTGCGGAACGCGCCGGTTTGCGGCGCGAGTCGATCCAACGACGACGCATCCTGGCGGGACGACAACGTCGCAACAGGCACGCCGAAACCAGGACGGCTGTGACGCTGGCCGCCGAATACATCCATCGCGACATCCTGCGCACGCCTGATCCGCAGCGGCGGTCGAAGATGGTCCGAGACGTCGCGAAATTCGACGTGCAAACCTACGTCGCCCACTTGTCGCGGTCCCGCCGACCATCCATCGGGATGCTGCCGCAGCACGCGTGCGAAGACTTCGGCGGACGCCCGTGTCGCCATCGCCGCGGCTGCATCGGACAACGTGCGATCGTCGTTGTCGATCGCGCGATACGCGTCGATCGCGCGCTGCAACCACGCTTGCAACGCATTCGATTGCGAAGCGCTCATCGCGGCGTGCGCTACAACTGCGACTCGATCGGCAACCAGCTCGAAATTCGCACGAGCGCGCGACGCCAGAGACCGGCGTCGGGTTCGCGATCGAGCACGCGTTGCGTGGGCTGCGCGCCGTCGAGCCAGCGCAGGTCTCCCTGCTTGTCCCGGTACACCCGGTAACTCAGGTCCGAACCGCTCAGGCGCAAGTATTCGTCGCGCAGTTGAGACGCCATCACCGGGTCGTCGAACAACACGCCCATCTCGGTGTTGAGGTTCTTCGAGCGCGGGTCGACGTTGAACGAACCGACGAAGCCGCGCTCGCCGTCCAGCACGAAGGCCTTGGTGTGCAGGCTGGCCCGCTTGCCGACGAGCGTCTTCGCCGTGCGCTCGCGCGCGCTGGCACGAAGTTCGTGGATGTCCACGCCGTGTCCGACGAGGCGGCCCCGGTACGCAGCGTATCCGGCATGCACCGCGTAAACGTCGGTGGCCGCCAGCGAATTGGTGACGACGCCGACTCGCGCGCCGCGCTTCGTCAAGGCGGAGAGCATCGCCGTGCCGTCTTCACCCGGCACGAAGTAGGGCGAGATGACATACACCTCGCTGCGTGCGGCGGAGATCCTCGACGTGAGTCGCCCGACCAGCCATTCGGCGCGGTTGTCGCTCGCGCCTTTCACCGGTGGATCGGCGACGATCTGGATGCCCGCGCTCCAATGGGGATGCAGCACATTGCCGTAGTAATCGCGCGCCAGTTGCGAATCGGCGACGCGATCGAGATAGCGTCGCGCGCCTTCGCCCCGGGCGTCGCGAATGACCTTGGCGAGCAGGGCGCGCAACGCCTCCGGTTTCCCGGCGCCCAGCGTCGAAATGGGCACCGCCGCCGTGCTGTTCCAGTAGGCGTCGAAGATGGCCGTCGCCTGCTGTGCCGCCGGCCCGAGCAGGAGCAGGTCGAGGTCGCGGAAGTTCACCTCCGCGTCGGCGCTGAAGTACTGCTCGCCGATGTTGCGTCCCCCCACGATCGCGACACGGCCGTCGGCGATCCACGCCTTGTTGTGCATGCGGTGGTTCATGCTGACCATGCGCCTCATCAGTTCGAAGGCGCGTCCGACGCTCTCGCGGTTGCGGAACGGGTTGTACAGCCGCAGCTCGATGTTGGGATGCGCGTCGAGGGCGAGCAGGTGCGGATCGAGGCCGCTCGCATTCATGTCGTCGAGGAGGATGCGCACGCGCACGCCGCGCTCGGCAGCGTCGTGGGCTTCGCTCGCCAGCAGGCGCCCGGTGAGATCGTTGTGCCAGATGAAGTACTGCAGGTCGAGGCTGCGTCCGGCCTTGCGTGCAGAGAGGGCGCGCGCCGCGAACGCGTCGACGCCATCGGTCAGGAAGATCGCGCCGGTCTTGCCGGGATGCGCGGCGAGCAGCGGCGAGAGTTCGCGATCGATCCCGGTCTGCGCAGGCTGCAACGGCAATGCATGGCTCGGCACGCCGGTGGCCTGGGGTGCGAGTCGGTTCGTGAGCAAGAGGGCGCCTCCAACCAGGGCGATCAGGAACACGGGAGCAAGGACAAGCCGGTAGGACACGCGCCGCACCGTTTCAGCCTACACCCGCGATGCGCAACCCGAATGGGTGATGCATCGTGCCAACCGACTTGGCGACGCTGTGGGCATGGCGACGGCGCAACAGGACTACGTCTTCGGACCGGATGAACAGCCGGTCGTGCCGGGCTCGCCTTACACGCCCTGGCATCCGTGGCCGCGCCGGGTCAAGTACGGATTGGTCGCGATCGGCGTCGGCATCTCCGGGTCGTTCGCCAACGCGCTGGTGACCGTCAATATCGCGAGTCTCGCGGGCGGCATCGGTGAGTACGTCGTGCTCGCGAGTTGGCTGCCGGCGATCTTCGTTGCGATGAACGCCTGCGCCAACCTGATGCTGATCAAGTCGCGCTGGCGGTTCGGCATTCCGCTGATCACGCGCGCGGTCGTCGTGTTGTACGTGTGCATGGCGTTGCTGCAGTTCGCGATGCCCGGGTTCGCCACCGCCATCGCGGTGCGCGCGGCGAGCGGCATCGCCGCGGCCGCGCTGACGACGCTCGGCCTCTACGCGTTGCTGCAGGCGCTCTCGAAGAAGGTGCGGCCCGCGGCGGTCGCGATCGCGATCGTGCTTCCGCAGTTCGCCACGCCGCTTGCGCGCATGGTGCCGGTGGAGTTGCTGGCGCAGGACGCTTGGCGCGGACTGCGCCTGTTCGAATTGGGCACGGCGCTGGCCGCGCTTGCGTTCACATGGTCGTTGTCGTTGCCGCCAAGCCATCGGTTGCAGGCGTTCGAGCGCCTCGACTTCGTGACGATCGCAATCCTGGTGCCGGCCTTCGTGCTGCTCTGCGGCGTGCTGGGCCTGGGGCGCGTGGTGTGGTGGACGGACACGCCGTGGCTCGGCGTGATGCTGGCCGTGTCGGTGGTGTTGTTCGCGGTCGCGATCGGCATCGAACGCTCCCGCAGGGTCCCGCTCATCCACGTGACGTGGCTGGGCACCGCCGATCTCCTGCGCTTCACGGCGGTGGCGGTCCTCGTGCGACTCGCACTCGCGGAGCAAAGCTACGGGGCGGTGGGGTTGCTCACGTCGGGCGGGTTGAACAACGATCAATTGCGCACGTTGTTCCTGTGGGTGCTCGTGGCGATGGTGCTGGGAACGCTCACCGCCGCGGTGACGTTGTCGCTCGCGCGCCTGCCTTACCAGGTGATGGCCGCGGCCTTCATCATCGCGATCGGCGCCTGGCTCGACAGCGATGCCAACAATCTCACGCGACCGGAACAGTTGTACGTGAGCCAGGCGTTGATCGGTTTCGGCACGACGCTGTTCATCGGGCCGGCGCTGTTGTACGGACTGTTTCGCCTGCGCGCCGCCACGCCGCAGTTCCTCGTGAGCTTCGTCGTGCTCTTCGGCGTGACGCAGAACGTCGGCGGCCTCGCGGGATCGGCGTTGCTCGGTTCGTACCAGCAGATCGCGGCGCGTGAGCATGCGCAGGTGCTCTCGGCGCAGTTGGTCGCGTCGGACGCCAACGTCGCGACCCGCTTGCAGGGAGGCGCATCGACGCTTGCGCCGAGCGTCGTCGATCCCGGTCTGCGCAGCGCGCGCAGCGGCGCACTCCTGGCGCAGGCGTTGAACCGCGAAGCGAACGTGCTTGCGTTCAACGACGTGTTTCGCGTGGTCGCGATCCTCGCCGCGGCCACGGGTCTCTACGTGGCGTATCTCATTGCCGTGGCCGCCCGGAAGGGCGATCCATCGGCGCTGGACCCGAACCGATGAGCAACGACAACGTTCCGCCGCCGCAGGCGCCACCGCCGCAACAGCCACCGCCGCAGCCGTCATCCGCGCCCGCTCCCGGGCCCGCGCCGCCGCCGGGTGGGAACGCCGCACCGTGGCGTCCGCCGCCGTTGCGCCGGCGCAATCTCGTGTTGATCGCGGTGCTCGCCATCGCGGCGCTGTTGTTCATCCTGTCGGCGTGGGACCTGCCGCCCTTCGGTGGCCGCGTGCAGACCACCGACAACGCGTACGTGAGAGGGCGCGTGGCCTTCATCGCGCCGCAGGTCAGCGGCTACGTGGTCGCCGTGCACGTGCACGACTACCAGGACGTCCGCAAGGGGCAGCCGTTGGTGTCCATCGACGATCGCATCTATCGCGCACGCGTCGAGCAGGCGCGCGCGAATCTCGCCGCGCAGCGCGCAGCGCTGGCCAACAGCGCGCAGGCGCGTGCGTCGCGTAGCGCCGGGATCGATTCCCAGGTGGCGGGTTTGGCGAACGCGCGCGCGCAGCTGCTGCGCGCGCAGGCCGACATGGCGCGCGCGGAAGACCTCGTGCGCGACGGCTCCATCTCGATCCGCGAACGCGACCAGACCGCGGCGACCCTGCGACAGGCCGAGGCGGGCGTGCGGCAGTCGCTGGCCACGCAGGAAATCGCACGCCAGGATCTGCGCACCGTCGATGTCGGCCGCGCCGGACTGCAAGCGCAAGTCGAAGCCGCGGCCGCGCAACTGCATCTCGCCGAGATCGACCTCGGCAACACCGTCATCCGCGCGCCGGAATCCGGGCAGGTCGGCGAAGTCGGCGTGCGACTTGGCCAGTACGTCACCAATGGCGTGCAACTGATGGCGCTCGTGCCTCCCGATCGCTGGATCATCGCGAACTTCAAGGAGCAACAGATCGCGCGCATGAAGCGAGGACAGAAGGTGCGCTTCACCGTGGATGCATTGGGCGGCGAGGAGATGACCGGACGTGCCGAACGTCTGTCGCCTGCCGCCGGTTCCGAGTTCGCGGTGCTCAAGCCGGACAACGCGACAGGCAACTTCGTGAAGGTGCCGCAACGCATCGGCGTGCGCATCTCGATCGATCCCGGCCAGGCCGCATTGCCGCGGCTGCGACCCGGCATGTCCGTCGTCGTGCATGTCGACGACCGATCGCCATGAAGCGCATCGCAGCGCTGGCGTGTTGCATGTTCCTGCTCGCGGCATGCATGGGACCACGGCCCGATCCGCCGCCGGCGGCGAATGTCGTCCCGCCGGCCGAATGGCTCGGTCCCGCCGCGACCGGCGCGGCCGATCTGCGCGGCGACTGGTGGCGCGCGTTCGACGATCCCGTGCTCGATCGTCTCGTGGAGGAGGCGATCACCGGCAACGTCGACCTCGCGATCGCCGCCGCGCGCGTCGACGAAGCGCGTGCGCAGTTCCATTTCGTTGAAGGCCTCGCCGGGCCGGACGTGGCGTTCTCGGCCACCGGTGGTCGCCAGCGTGCTGTGAATGCTTTCGGGCGCGGATTGACGCAGACGTACGGGCAGGCGCAGGTGTTCGCGTCCTACGAAGTCGATCTGTTCGGGCGCCTGCGCGCGGCCAGTGAATCCGCGAGGGCCTCGCTGCTCGCGACCGAGGAAGCACGCGACACCCTGCGCCTGTCGGTCGCGGCCACGATGATCGGCGGCTACATCACGCTGCGCGCGCTGGACGCACGCCTCGTGCTGCTGCACGACACGCTGGAGGCGCGCGGGGAAACCTTGCGCCTCATCCGCAGGCGCGTGGACGCGGGCTACGGAACGCGACTCGAACTCGCGCAATCCGAAGCCGACTATCAGGCCGCCGCGCAGGCCATTCCGGCAACGCAACTCGCGATCGCGCGACAGGAACACGCACTGCGCGTCCTGCTTGGCGACAATCCCGGCGGCATCGTGCGCGGTCTCGCGCTCGTCGACCTGCGCGTCGCGGAACCGCCGCCCGCAGGCGTGCCTTCGTCGTTGTTGCGCAGTCGCCCCGACATTGCGCAAGCCGAGCATCAACTCGTCGCCGCCGATCGCAGCCTCGATGCGGCGCGCGCGGCATTCCTCCCGCGACTCCAGCTTTCCGGCTCGCTGGGCACGGTGGAATCGAACATCCTGCGCAGCGGCGTGGATGTCTTCACTCTCGGCGCAAGCGTGCTCGCGCCGCTCTTCCAGCGCGGAAAGCTGGAAGCGCAGGCGGACGCGGCGGCCGCGCGTCGCGACCAGGCCGCCTTCGCGTATCGCCGCACCGTGATCGTCGCGTTCCGCGAAGTGGAGGATGCGCTCTCCACGATCCAGCGCAGCGCGGAACAGGAGCAGGCGCTGCAAGCGCAGAACGAGGCGGCCACCGCGGCTTTGGAACTCGCCACGAAGCGTTACCGGTCGGGCTACTCGCCGTACCTCGAACAACTCGATGCGCAGCGCGCGAAGCTCGCCGGCGAAATCCTGCTGATCCAGGCGCGCGCCGATCGACTGACGGCGATCGTGTCGCTGCATCAGAGCCTGGGCGGCGGTTGGACGGCCGTGCGCTGAGTGATCGAAGCGATCACCTGGCGAGAACGCCGACCAGGAAGATGTCGACCACGCGCTCCACGCGCGCCCGTTGTGCGCGTTCGCCCAGCGGCTTCCGAACACCCAGCACGACTTCCAGGTGGGATTCGTCGCGCAGCATGCCGATGAAGTGTTCCGCGGCTTCGCGGGGATTGGCGACGTCGACCAACCCTGCACGCGAATAGTGCCGAAGCAGCCGCGCCAGGCTTTCGGTCGCGCGGCCAGGGCCGCTCTGGAGAAACGTTTCGGCGAGCCCGGGCATCCGGCCACTCTCGGCGATCACCACGCGGTAAAGCGCGATCGTTCGGGGATCCATCAGGATGCCCATGATCGCCCGTGCTGCACGGATGAGTTCGTGGCGCACGTCGTCGCCCGCGCGCTCCTCCGGTTCGATCGCGACCAACGCCTGTTCGGAGAGGTCGGCGATCATCGCGGCGAACAGGTCTTCCTTGCCGCCGAAGTGGCTGTAGATCGCGCGCTTGGAGCCGCCCACCTTGGCGATGACTGCGTCGACGCTGGTGTTGGCATAGCCGTCGCGGAGGAAGAGTTCGCTGGCCGCGTCGAGGATCTGGCTGCGCAGGGCGTCGGTGTTGCGCCGGCTCCGACGCTGCAGGGAATCGTTGGGATTCGGCATGGGCACGATCCGTGGGACTTGACGCGCAGGGTACCGACGATTACCTTTCTGCTCAATCGGTACTGCAAAGTACCTAACTCGCGAAGCCAGCGGACACCGACATGAACCCGACCTCCCCCCGGAATGCGCGCAGGCGCCGCGTCCTTCTCGTCGTGCTCGCCAGTTGCACGACGGTGGGCGCCCTCGCGTGGGCGACCCATGGCTGGCTGTGGAAGGGCGCGTCGGTCTCGACGGACAACGCCTACACGCGCGGTGAGGTCACTCCGATCGCGCCGCGTGCCTCCGGCTACGTGTCGGAGGTGCTCGTCGACGACAACGCGGCGGTGAAGAGCGGCGACGTGCTCTTCCGGATCGAGGATGCCGACTACCGTGCGCACCTCGAGGAGGCGCGCGCCAACGTGTCGCGCCAGGTTTCCGCGCTCGCGAGCCTCGAGAAGCAGATCCAGTTGCAGGAGACGATGATCGGCCAGGCGGGCGCCGAAGTGCGCGCCGCCGAAGTAGAGGCGAATCGCGCATCGCTGGACGCGCGTCGATTCGCGGACCTCGTGGCGCAGAACGCGGCCAGCCGGCAGGCGCAGGAAGCGGCGGACGCCACGCATCTCAAGGCGCTGGCGGCGAGCGACGCGGCGCGCGCGAATCGCACGGCGCAATCCGACAAACTCCAGGTGCTCCGCGCGCAGAGGCAGGAGATCGCCGCCGCGATGCGGCAGGCCGAAGCGGCACGCGAACTCGCGACGATCGCGTTGGGGCATACGGTGGTCCGCGCGCCCGTCGACGGCGTCGTCGCGAATCGCCAGGTGCGCGTCGGTCGCTACGTCGCGCCTGGCGCCGCCGCGTTGTCGCTGGTGCCGCTGCGCGACATCTGGGTGATCGCCAACTACAAGGAAACGCAGCTGACCGACGTCAAGGTCGGGGATCGCGCCGAAGTGACGTTCGACATGTATCCCGGCGTCGAGCTCAGCGGCACGGTCGACGGCATCGCGCCAGGCAGCGGCGCGCAGTTCGCCTTGCTGCCGGCCGACAACGCCACCGGCAACTTCACGAAGATCGTGCAGCGCGTGCCGGTCAAGATCGTGCTGGCGCCTTCGCACGCGTTGTCGGGCAAGCTGTTTGCCGGGCTCTCGGCCGAAGTGACGATCCACGCAGACAGCGGCGGCGCCACGACCGCGACGAATTGAACGCCGACATGGCCAGTGTGCTGCGCCGGTCGATCGCGCTGTCCGCCATCGCTGCGTTGATCGCGGTGGATGGTGTCAACGGCACGCTGTCGTCCGTCAATCGCGCGCAAGTGATGGGCGGGTTCGCGGCGACGCCCGACGAAGCGGCATGGTTGAACATCGGGTACGTCGCGGCCAAGCTCATGGCGTTCGCACTTGCGCCCTGGCTCATTGCGCGATACGGCATGAAGCGCACGGTGTCGATCGGTGGTTGGTGTCTCGCGGCAGCGACTGCAGCGCTCGCGTTTGCGCCTGCACTCGAAGCGGCGGTCCTGGTTCGTGTCGCGCAGGGCCTCTTCGGCGCGCTCGTCCTGGTGGGCGGACAAACGCTCGTGTTCCGTTCCTACTCGGCGACCAGGCAACCGCTGCTGCAAGGAACGCTGGCATTGGCGCTCGTCGTCGTGCCCGTGATGCTCGCGCCCGCGTTGCATGGATGGGCGACCGATCACGCCGACTGGCGCGTCGTGTTCGTCGGAGGTTCGCTGGCGGCGGCGCTCGCAGCCGGCGTGTTCCATCTTTCGCAGGACGCGGATGCTGTTTCCGTTGCGTCACCGCAAGCGCCCGCGTTCGGCACGATGCTCCTGCTCGCTTCGGGCATCGTGGGCGGGGTCTACGTCCTGCAGGAAGGGGCGCGATTCGACTGGTTCGATGCCGGCCACATCCGGCTGGTCGCGGTGCTCGCGAGCATCGCGCTGGTCGCCGCCTCGTGGCTATGGGTCCGTCGTCCCGCGACGCTGCGATTCCTGCGAAGCATCGGTGGAAACGGCGACTTCGTCCTCGGCTTGTGCGCGAGCTTCTTTGCGGGCTTCGCGCTGTTCGGCAGCGGCGCGGCGATTCCGCTGTTCGGCACCGTCGTGTTGTCGCTCAGTCCGGAATACGTCGGGCAACTTGCGCTGACGAGTTCCATCGCGGTCGCAGCCGGTTTGCTGCTGGCCGCCGCGGTCCTGCAATCCGGTCGCGTGCCGAGTCTCGCGCCGGTGCCCGTCGGCATCGTGCTGTTCATGGCGGGCATGTGGCTGCTCTCCTTCTCGAGCGCGCAGACGGGCGAGCCGCAGGTGCGGCTCGCGACGTGGCTTCGCGGCTTCGGCATGGGCGTGCTGTTCGTCTCGCTCACGATGATGACGCTGGGTCGATTGGCCAGCGGATGGATGGCCAACGGCGTCGCGCTGTTCAACGTCGGCAGGCAGGTGGGCGGACTGGCGGGGCTGGCATTCGTCACGACGATGCTGGAGTGGCGCATGCCCGCGCACGCGATGGTGCTGTCGCAGTACCTGCAGCCGGGAAGCGCCGCACTGGAGTCGACGCAAGCCGCTGCGACGAGCGCGCTGGCGGGAACCATCGACGGCGCGTCCGATGCTGCGTCGGCGAGCACCGCATTGCTCGCGCGGATGGTCAATCAACAATCGGGCGCGCGCGCCTTCGATGAAATCTTCCTCGGGCTCGCGCTGCTCTTCGTGGTCGCGATCCCCGTGATGGTGGGCATCAAGCGGCACCTGGCGACGCGGGCGCCGCGTCGCGCGCGAACCGACGTTCGCGCCCACGAGGCACCTCTGTCCGATCCCAGCGAAGCGCTCGCGTAAGCGAGCGCGGGGTCACGCAGTCAGCGGCAAGTCCGCGCGGCGGGCTCGCCGATCGGGAACAAGGCTTCGAGCACCGATCGCTCCATGCCGAGATAGATGTTGGAGTGCTTCAGGTCCGGGCGCGGTTCGTAGCGCCATTGCAGCGACGAGACCGGTGTTGTGCGCAGCACATCGGCAAACTGTCCGACCTCGCTGACGTTGCCGTCGACGCCGGCCGAAGCTAGGAACAAGCGCGCTTTCCCATCCGCGGGCCACGCAGCGATGATCGCGGCGGCCTCCTGCGTCATCCGCCCCTTGTTCCACCACAGGCTCGGGTCGAGCGCGATGTACGTGTTGAACAAACCGGGCGCGCGCAGCATCGATTCGACGATGAACAATCCCGCGAACGACTCGCCGATGATCGCGCGCTCGCCGTTGGTGCGATAACGCGCGTCCACGATGGGTTGCAGTTCGTGACGGAAGAAGTCGCGCAGCTTTCCCGAGCCGCCGGGCGTCTTCGTGACTTCGAGGTCCGCGGGATCGTCGGTCGGCCACGTCATGTCGCGGCGACGATTCGTGTTCTCGAGGCCAACGACGATCATCGGGCGGATGCGCGACGCGCGAATGAGATCGTCGACCGCCGAAGCCACGTGCGGGAAGTCCTCCGCCGTTCCGCCATCGGGCATGTAGAGCACATCGTAGCGATCGGCGGCGCAGCGGTCGTAATCCGGCGGAAGATAGACGTTGATGCGGCGGACTTCACCGAGGCGCGGGGATTCGATGCGCAGCGATTCATGGCGCACTTCGGCGGCCGCGATGCCGGGCAGGGCGCAGGAGAGAAGCAGGGCGGAGGCAAATGCGCGCGTCACGTAACCGACCCGTTCGGGGAATGATCGGTGCAGGTTACTTCAGAACCCCTTGCGCACGTTGACCCAGGCTTCCGTCGAACTGTAGTTGAACCCCACCACGTTGCTCTGGTCGCGGATGTACAGCAGCTCCGGCCGCAGCGACCACCCGTCCGCGAACGCCCAGATCAGGCCCGCGCCGCCTTCGTAGAGGTTGTCCTCGCGTCGCAGGATCACGCTCTCGTCGAGCGCGTCGGGATGGAAGTGCATGCGATCGGTGTTGTACACGTCGCGTTGCCACCAGGCGTAGGCGAACGCGTCGAGCGATGCGCTGAACGTCCAGTCGATGCTCGCGGTCGCGCCGTACAGGTCGGAGTCGCCGTCGGGTCGGGAGGTCGCGTAGTTCCGGCCGGCGTGCCCGATGAAGCCGAAACTGCCTGCGCCATCGGCGAAGGTGTGGTTCCATCCGGCGCTCGCGATCGCCGCGGTGCGACTCCGCGGACGCAGGGGGCCGTGCGGATAGCGGCGGCGTTCCACCGACATGCCGAGCGAGAACGTCGAGTCGACGTCGAGGTTGCGCGTCCAGTCGATGTAACCGGAGACGTCGTTGCGATAATTGCCTTCGCCGCGATAGCTCACGCGCCCGCGCAACCCGCCGGCGAAGCGGCTGTCGTCGAAGCCCGCGCTTCCTGCGAGGCCCCAGCGCAGGTCGCGGTCGTCGCGCGACCCGTCCTGGTAGTCGCGATGGCGATAGTCGAGGGTGAAGTCGATGGCGTGCCTGTCGTCGATGGCATGGTTGAGTCCGCCGCCCACGCGCACGTTGTAGAACGTTTCGCGCCGGTCACCGCCGCCGAGTGCGTTGGTGCCGCGCGTCGAGTTGACGCGATAGCGGCCCCCGCCGGCGGCGACGTAGCCGAACATCGTCGTGCGCCGAGCTTCTTCCAGTGCCTCGCGCGCGGCCTCGTCGTAGATCTGCACCTGCGTCAGGAGGTCCAGCGGCAGGTTGTCGAAATGCAGCACGAGCGCGAACTGGTTGCGCGCGCGTGCGTCTTCGCCGAGTGCGTGGTACGCGCGGCCCAGGGCGAGATGCGTGGCCGCTCGGTCCGGTGCGAGCGCGATGGCGCGTTCGAGAGCCACGCGCGCACGCGCGGCATCGCCGATGCCGAGTAGCGCGCGACCCAGCCAATAGAGGAGCGACGGGTCGTCGGCGTTCGTCGCTTCCAGCGGCGCGAGCAACGCATGCGCCTGCGTGTACTTGCCTTCGCGCACCAGCGATTCGGCAGCGGTCAGCGCGTCCTCCTGGGCGTGCAGGAAGAGCGGAACGATCGCGAGCAATGCGGCGCAAGCTGTGCAGCGACGAAAGCGCATCCGCGCTCCCCAGGCAACACAAGGCGTGCATCAGGCGGCGAGCGCCGTTAACGCGATGTCTGTGGACTCATCAATACCGATTAACCGGATCCTTACGTGAATGGCGCGATCCTTCGCGGGCTTCGTCCGTTCAGTTGATCGCTGGGGTCGAACATGGGTGGTCAGAAGATTTCAAGGACGCAACTGACCGCCATGGTCGTCGGCGGCATGGTCGGTGCGGGCATCTTCTCGTTGCCGCGGACATTCGCGAGCGCGACCGGTCCGTTCGGCGCGATCATCGCGTGGCTCATCGCCGGCACCGGCATGTACATGCTCGCGCGCGTCTTCCAGTTCATGGCGGAGCGCAAGCCGGAGCTCGACGCCGGCGTGTTCGCGTATGCGAAGGAAGGGTTCGGCGACTACCCCGGGTTCCTCTCCGCCTTCGGCTACTGGATCGGCAGTTGCATCGGCAACGTGTCGTACTGGGTGCTGATCAAGAGCACGCTGGGCGCGTTCTTCCCGGTGTTCGGCGAAGGCAACACGGTGGTCGCGATCGTGGTGGCGTCGATCGGCATCTGGGCGTTCCACTTCATGATCCTGCGCGGCGTGCAGCAGGCCGCGGCGATCAACAAGATCGTGACGATCGCCAAGGTGATCCCGATCCTGGCCTTCATCGTGATCCTGGCTTTCATGTTCAAGGCCGACATGTTCCGCTTCAACTTCTACGGCGGCGACCTGACCGGGTCGGTGTTCGAGCAGGTGCGCTCGACGATGCTCGTGACCGTGTTCGTGTTCCTGGGCATCGAGGGCGCGAGCGTGTATTCGCGCTATGCGCAGAAGCGCGAGGACGTGGGCTTCGCGACGATCAGCGGGTTCTTCATCGTGACGGCGCTGATGGTGCTGGTCACGCTGCTGCCGTATGCGGTGCTGGAACGCGCGACCGTCGCGGGCATGCGCCAACCCTCGATGGCCGCGGCGCTGGAAGCGGTGGTCGGGCCGTGGGGCGCGATCTTCGTCAGTGTCGGCTTGCTGGTGTCGGTGCTGGGTGCCTACCTGGCGTGGTCGCTGATCTGCGCGGAAGTGCTGTCCGCCGCGGCGCGCAACCGCGACATGCCGAAGCTGTTCGCGGTCGAGAACGCCAACAAGGTGCCATCCGCCGCACTGTGGGCCACGAACATCATCGTGCAGCTGATCGTCATCACGACGTACTGGTCGCGCGACGCCTTCAGCCTGATGCTCAACCTCACCAGCGCGATGTCGCTCATCCCGTTCCTGATGGTGGCGACGTATGCCTTCATGGTGACGCGGCGCGGCGAGACCTACGACAGGATCCGCCCGCACGACCACGGGCGCGACCTCGCCATCGCGGTCGTCGCGACGATCTACACCGCGTTCCTGCTCTACGCCGGCGGATTGAAGTTCATCGTGCTGTCCGCGGTGCTGTATGCGCCCGGCACGATCCTCTACGTGTGGGCGCGACGCGAACAGGGCGTGGCGGTGTTCGCGCGCTGGATCGACTGGGTGATCTTCGCCGCCGCCGCGATCGGCGCGATCGTGGGCGTGTACTGGATCGCCACGGGTTACATCGAAATCTGACATCAACGACAAGCACGGAGCAACGCCATGGCCGCAGCCATTGAACAAGCGTTCGGTGTCCATTCCGAAGTCGGCCAACTGCGCAAGGTGATGGTGTGTTCGCCGGGGCGCGCGCACCAGCGACTGACGCCGACGAACTCCGATCGCCTGTTGTTCGACGACGTGCTGTGGGTCGACAACGCCAAGCGCGACCACTTCGACTTCGTGTCGAAGATGCGCGACCTCGGCATCGACGTGGTCGAGATGCACAATCTGCTCGCGGAGACCGTTGCGATCCCCGAGGCCAAGAAGTGGATCCTCGACAACCAGATCGTGCCGAACCAGGTCGGCCTGGGGCTGGTGCACGAGATCCGCAGCTATCTCGATGGCATGGACCCGCGCGACCTGGCGGAAACACTGATCGGCGGATTGTCGATCGAAGAGTTCCCCGAGAAGTTCGGTGGAGATGTCCTCAAGGTCGTTCACGAAGCGGTCGGCCAGACCGAGTACCTGTTGCCGCCGCTGCCCAATACGCTGTTCACGCGCGACACGACCTGCTGGATCTATTCCGGCGTGACGCTCAATCCGTTGTACTGGCCCGCGCGCCACGAGGAGACGATCCTCGTCACCGCGATCTACAAGTTCCACCCGCAGTTCGCCGGCAAGGTGAACGTGTGGTGGGGCGATCCGCTCGCCGACCACGGCATCGCGACGCTCGAAGGCGGCGACGTCATGCCGATCGGCAGGAAGAACGTGCTGATCGGCATGAGCGAGCGCACGTCGCGGCAGGCGATCAGCCAACTGGCCAGCGTGCTGTTCGCGAAAGGCGCGGCCGAACGCGTGATCGTCGCGGTGGTCCCGAAGATGCGCACCGCGATGCACCTGGATACGGTGTTCACGTTCGCCGATCGCGACCTCGTGCTGCTCGCGCCGGAGTTCATCAGCCAGGTGCGGACCTTCTCGTATCGTCCGAGCGACCACCCGAGCGGCATCTCGTTGCATCGCGAGGCCAAGCCGTTCGTCGACGTCGTCGCCGAAGCGCTCGGCCTCAAGGCGCTGCGCGTCGTCGAAACCGGCGGCACCGCGTATCAGCAGGAGCGCACCCAGTGGGACAGCGGCGCGAACCTCGTCTGCGCGTCGCCGGGCGTCGTGTTCGCCTACGACCGCAACACGCACACCAACACGCAGCTGCGCAAGGCGGGTGTTGAAGTGATCACCATCGTCGGCGCGGAGTTGGGCCGCGGACGAGGGGGTGGACACTGCATGACATGTCCGATCGTCCGCGACCCGGTGGACTACTGATTCAGCTACGGATGAAGGCCAGCAGTTCCGGATTCACCACGTCGGCGTGCGTCGTGCACATGCCGTGCGGGAAGCCCGGATAGATCTTGAGGGTCGCGTTCTTCAGCAGCTTGCTCGAGCGCATCGCGGAGATGCCGACCGGCACGATCTGGTCGTCGTCGCCGTGCATGACCAGCGTCGGCACGTCGATCTGCTTGAGGTCTTCGGTGAAGTCGGTTTCCGAGAACGCCTTGATGCATTCCCACTGCGCGTTGGACGCGCCCATCATCGCCTGGCGCCACCAGTTCTGGCGGATCGGCTCGGACAGCGTCGCGCCTTCGCGGTTGAAGCTGTAGAACGGAATCGGGAAGGTCCAGTAGGCGTCGGCGCGATTGTTCGCGAGCTGCTTGCGCAGGTCGTCGAAGACTTCCAGCGGAATGCCGTCCGGCGTCTTGTCGCTCTTCACCATCACCGGCGGCACCGCGCCGATCAGCACGAGCTTGGCGACGCGACCCTTGCCGTGCTTCGCGACGTAGTGCGTCGCTTCGCCGCCGCCGGTGCTGTGGCCGATGTGGATGGCATCGCGCAGGTCGAGCTGCTGCACGAGCGCGGCGACGTCGGCGGCGTACGTATCCATGTCGTGGCCGCCCGACGTCTGCGTCGAACGTCCATGCCCGCGGCGGTCGTGCGCGATCACGCGATATCCCTGCGCGAGGAAGAACAGCATCTGCGCGTCCCAATCGTCGGCGGTCAGCGGCCAGCCGTGATGGAAGACGATCGGTTGGCCGCGGCCCCAATCCTTGTAGAAGATCTGCGTGCCGTCGGCCGTGGTGATGAAGCTCATGGGGGTTTCCTCTTCGATATCGCCGCGGGATCGCGGCGCAGGCCATAACGTAGGCTCGCGCCCGGCGAGCCGGTAGATATCGAGTGGGATGCGCGGTGTTGCGTTCCGCGCACCAATCGCTACTGCAGGTGCAAAGGCCGGTGCGACAGGATCTGTCGCAGCTTCTCCGGGTTGCGCTGCACGTAGATGCGCTGGATGTGCTCGCCGTCGCTGACATACGACTGCGCGGATTCGAGCTCGCCGTTGAAGTAGCGCAGCAAGCCGACGTTGCCGTTGATGAGCGCGAGTTCGATGCGCATGCCGTTCTCCGGCCGCAACGACGGCGCATACAGCAGCTGTGCGATGCGCTCGCCGCCGACCATCGGTTCCGGGAAGCTCTGCACGACGCCGCCGCCGTCGCCCATCAGGACCGCGGACTCATCCATCATGTCCTTCAGGCCGAGGAAGTCGCCTGTCGACAAGGCTTCGGCGAAGCGCTTCATCAGCCGCTGGTGCGCATCCTGCGTGACGACGTAACGCTTGCGGTCCTCGAGCAACTGCGCCTTCGCACGGTGCACGATCTGGCGGCACGCGGCTTCGCTCTTGCCGAGTGTCTTCGCGATTTCGGCGTAGTCGGCGTCGAAGACTTCGTGCAGCAGGAACGCGGCGCGCGCATCGGGCGCGAGCCGCTCCAGCACGAGGAGGAAGGCGATCGACACATCGCTGGAGACTTCGTTCAACTGTTCCGGCGTGGTCGGACCGTCGGTGAGGACCGGCTCGGGCAACCAGATGCCGACGTACTGCTCGCGGTTGGTGTGCGCGGAACGCAAACGGTCGATCGCGCGGCGGGTCGTGGTCGCGACCAGCCACGCTTCGGCGTTGTCGATCGACGCCTGGTCGGCTTCGTGCCACTGCAGCCAGGCGTCCTGCACCACGTCCTCGGCTTCGGCGAGCGAGCCGAGCATGCGGTAGGCGGCGCCGAGCAATCTGGGTCGCAGGCGGCTGAAGGTGTCGGTGGCGTCTTCCATGTCCGGACAGACGAGGAGGAAGACGCCATTGTGACATCCGGGTGGCGGGGCCCGGCTTCCCTCATTCGAGGGGCGTGAGCACCGGCTTGTCCTTGTCCTTGAGCAGCACGACCACGAACTTCGCGGGCTCGGTCTTGCTTGCGTTGCGGCCGACGGTGTGGATGTCGTTCGGTCCTTCGTGGAAGGTCTGGCCGGCATGCAGCGTGACTTCCTCGCCGCCCTTCAAGCCCATCACGATCGTGCCTTCGAGCACGTACAGGAAGGCATGCGCGTCGTGGCGATGCACGGGGTCTTCGCCACCGGGCGGATACTCGACCACGAGCATCGTCGCTTCCTTGCCCGGGTATTCGGGCAGGTCCTGGGTCATCACCGCGGTGACGCCTTTTTCGCCGGCGTGCGACGGCCCGGCATAGCCGATCGCAGCGGCGACCAGCAGCAGCGCGCCGGTGACGACCGACGTGGCGCGGAACTTCGAAGTCTTCTCGCTCATGACAGATTCGCCTTGTCGAGCCCGAACGCTTTGTCCAGCGAACCGGGCGTGGTGTTGAAGCCGACGTTGACCCGGTTCCAGGCGTTGACCGCCATCACCGAGAACGTGAGGTCCGAGAGCTCCTTCTCGGAGAACTGCGTGCGCACGCGATCGTAGATGTCCTGCGGCACGCCCTGCGGCGGCAGCGACGTGAGGGCTTCGGTCCATGCGAGCGCGGCGCGTTCGCGCGGTTCGAACAGCGTCGATTCGCGCCACGTCGCGAGGTGGTACAGGCGCAGCGGCCGTTCGCCGTGGATGGTCGCGGCCTTGCTGTGCATGTCGATGCAGAACGCACAACCGTTGAGTTGCGAAGCGCGGATGGACACCAGGTCCTGGATCGCCGGCTCGATGCCGGATTTCGAAACGAGCATGCTGAACTCGACCAGCTTGCTGAAGAGTTCGGGCGACTGCTCGCGGTAGTCGATGCGTTGCTGGCTCATGGGGGAGAGGCCTCGTTGGGTGAAGGCCCACAAGCTAGGCCCGCACCCGCTCGCCGGGTAGGCATGGCAGCGGACGCACCGTGTTGCCTGTCCCGCACCAATGGCAGCAAGAAGCAGGAGCAAAAACAGGGGTCAGAGCACCATTTCCTCCTGTCACAACTGCGCGCCCTGGTTCGACTACTGGGCATGGACAAGGAATACGTCTGGTCGGAGTTCCTGGCAGTGCTCGATTCGCTGCCGCCGACCACGCGCGCCGTGTTCCTGCTGCACCGGCTGTTCGATGCCAGCTTCGAAGACATCGAACGCACCACCGGTGTGCGGAGGGAAGCGTGCAGGGACCACCTCGACGTGGCCCGGCGCGCGATGTGCGACGCAGCAAGACGTAATCCCGATTCCAAACAGGCCGATTCCACCCAGGTTGACCCCACCCAGGATCATTCCCCCCAGGATCCAACGCGATGACCATGACCCTCCAGTCCCGCGATCCCGATCGCGATCTGCTTCCCACCAGCCTGTCGGCGAGCTACGCCGGCGTGGTCGCGTTCCTCGCGGTTGCGACCGAAGGCAGCTTCGCGCGCGCTGCCGACCGGCTCGGCGTCGGCCGCTCCGCGGTGAGCCGCAGCGTGCAGAAGCTGGAAGGACAGCTGGGCGCGCGCCTGTTCTCGCGCACGACGCGCTCGACATCGCTGACCGCCGAAGGCGAGGTGTTCTACGACGGCTGCCGGCCGGGCGTCGACCGCATCCTGCAGGCGATGGAAGAGATGCGCGACCTGCGCGAAGGGCCGCCGCGCGGCCAGCTGCGCGTGTCGGCGACGCACGGGTTCGGGCGCAAGGTGATCGCGCCGCTGCTGTCGCGCTTCCGTGAGCGATATCCCGAGGTCGCGGTCGAACTGATGCTCGACGAGCGCGCACCCGATCTCGCCGGCGAGCGCGTCGACGTCGCATTCCGCGAAGGCACCCTCGAAGACAGCCAGGTCGTCGCCAAGCAGCTGATCCCGATGCAGATGATCGTGTGCGCATCGCCGTCGTACGCGGCGCAACATGGTTTGCCCTCGAAGCTCGAGGACATCGATTCGCGCTGCTGCATCACGCTGCGTTCGGCCAATGGCCGCCTGCAGCCGTGGAGCTTCAAGGTCGAAGGCGTGTCGACGTCGGTGACGCCGCAGGGCGCGATGACGTTCAACGATTCCGAACTGGCGCTGCAGGCCGTCCTGCGCGGCGAGGGCATCGCGCAACTTCCCGCGTGCCTTGCGGCCGATGCGATGAAGGCGGGCCTGCTCGTAACCGCACTCGACCAGTACGCGCCCGACGACCGAGGCCATTTCCTTTGCTACCTCAGCCGCAAGCAACTGCCCAAGCGCATCCGCGCCTTCATCGATTTCATGACGACCGAGATCCGCGCGATCGATCTCGACACGATTTCGCAGTGGCGCCCGGTCGTCGCCGAGGCAGAGGCCGTCGCCGAGGCGGTCGCCGGCTGAGCGATTGGTGCGCAAAAGGCAACACGCTGCGTCCGCGCCCAGGGCTACTCGCACGCAGCGCCGGTTCCTAGCATCGGACCCTGGGCTTATTCACCGGAGGGAAGACAATGAAGATCCTGGTCATCGGCGGCACCGGCCGCATCGGCAGCAAGGTCGTGCAGCGCCTGCGCGACGCGGGCAACGAAGTGCTCGCCGCTTCGCCCGATACGGGCGTGAACATCCTGACGGGCGAAGGGCTCGACGCCGCGATGGCGGGCGCTTCCGTCGTCGTCGATCTCGCGAACTCGCCGCCGCCGTACACGGGCGACGCGGCGCTGAAGTTCTTCCGCGCGGCGGGCGAGCACATCCTCGCGGCCGAAAAGAAGGCGGGCGTGAAGCAGCACGTCGCGCTGTCGATCGTCGGCACCGACCGTCCCGGCATCAACGACTACTTCATCGCGAAGGCGGAGCAGGAGCGCCTGATTCGCGAATCCGGCGTGCCGTACACGATCATCCACTCCACGCAGTTCTTCGATTTCCTGCCGGGGATCATCGAGTCGGGCACCGACGGCGACACCGTGCGCCTGTCGTCCGCGCTCGTGCAGCTGATCGCCGCCGACGACGTCGCCGACGCGGTCTCGCGCAATGCACTGGCGCCGCCGGTCAACGGCGTCGTCGAAATCGCCGGCCCGGATCGCGTGTCGATCGCCGACGTCGGCAAGCGCTTCATGGATGCGGTGCACGACACGCGCGAAGTGGTCTCCGATGCGCAGGCGCCGTACTTCGGCATGCCGCTCGATCGCGATGCGCTCGTGCCGCTGGGCGATGCGTGGAAGGGCTCGATCGACTTCCAGCGCTGGTTCGCGCAATCGGGTTACGGCAAAGACACGTCGGCGAACGCATGACCACCCTCAAGCCCCTGCCGCTCGGCACGCTGGACAAGTTCGTCGGCGACGAGGCGGAAGCGTTGTACACCGGACGCGTGCTCGTCACCGGTGGCGAGGCTGCGCATGGACGCGCCTCGGGCGTGGTGTGTTCCGACGACGGTGCGCTGCGCGCCGACCTGCGCCTGCCCGAACACCTGGGCGGGCCGGGTGGCGGCAGCAATCCCGAGCAACTGTTCGCGGCCAGTTACGCCGCGTGTTTCCACGGCGTCATGAGCCTGCTCGCCGCGCGCCACGGCATCGAACTGCACGATGCGCGCGTCGAGGCGGCGGTGACGTTCGCACGCGATCCGGTGGACGGCTTGTTCCTGCTGTCGGCCGAATTGCGCGCGCACTTGCCGGGCGTGGATCGCACGGTGGCCGCCGAGCTGGTGCGCCACGCGGAGCGCTACTGCCCCTACGCCAAGATGTTCCGCCAGGGCATCGCCCACGTCGTTGCGCTGGCGCCAGAGTGAGAGGTGCCCCGTGGCCCTGAAGTACGAGAAGGTGAATCCGAAGAACCGCGTGCTCGCTTGGGTCGAGGATCGCATCCCGGTGTTGTCGTTCCTTTCGGCGCACACGACCGGGTATTACTCGCCGAAGAACTTCAACGTCTGGTACCTCTTCGGCGCCCTCGCGGGCGTCGTGCTGGTCAACCAGTTGCTGACCGGCATCTTCCTGACGATGCACTTCAAGCCTTCGGCGGCCGAGGCATTCTCGTCGGTCGAATACATCATGCGCGACGTGGAGTGGGGCTGGCTGATCCGCTACATGCACTCCACTGGCGCGTCGCTGTTCTTCGTCGTGGTGTACCTGCACATGTTCCGCGGCTTGCTGTACGGGTCGTACAAGCGGCCGCGCGAACTGGTGTGGATCCTCGGCATGCTGGTCTACCTCGTGCTGATGGCGGAGGCCTTCGTCGGTTACGTGTTGCCGTGGGGCCAGATGTCGTTCTGGGGCGCGAAGGTGATCATTTCGCTGTTCGGCGCGATCCCGGTCATCGGCAACGGCCTGACCGAATGGATCATGGGCGATTACCTGCCGGGCGACGCGACGCTCAACCGCTTCTTCGCGCTGCACGTGATCGCATTGCCGCTCGTGCTGTTGCTGCTGGTCACGCTGCACATCCTCGCGCTGCACGAAGTGGGGTCGAACAACCCCGACGGCGTCGAGATCTTCGACTCGCCCGCGCCCGACGGCAAGCCGCTCGACGGCATCCCGTTCCACCCGTACTACACGGTGGAAGACGTGCTGAGCACCGGCGTGTTCGTGACGCTCGCCGCGTTCGTGATCTTCTTCGCGCCGACCTTCGGCGGCTGGTTCCTGGAACACGACAACTTCACCGAGGCCAACAAGCTCGTGACGCCGGAGCACATCAAGCCGGTGTGGTACTTCACCCCGTACTACGCGATGTTGCGGGTGATCCCGCACAAGCTGCTCGGCGTGCTCACGATGTTCGCGGCGATCGGCGTGCTGTTCCTGCTGCCGTGGCTGGATCGCGGCAAGGTGCGCTCGATCCGCTATCGCGGGCTCGGCTTCAAGGTCGCGCTGATGCTGTTCGCGGCTGCGTTCGTGGGCTTGGGCGCGATCGGCGCGGGCGTGCTGCCGACGGCGATCGAAACCCTTCTCGGGCGCGTGCTGGTGGCCGTGTATTTCGGCTTCTTCGGTTTCCTCTGGGTGTACACCGCGTTCGGGTTCGAGCGCACCAGGCCCGTCCCCGCGCGCGTGACCGCGCTGCTGCACTGATCCGAGGACTCGACCATGTTGATCGACCGCAACTACACCTTGCCGGAATTCCTGCTGTGGACCCGGCGCAACATCTACCTGTTGCTGGTCCTGAGCATCGTGCCGGTGGTCCTCTACGAAGTGGTCGGACTCAAATTCCTGACCATCCCGTTCGCGATCGTGTTCCTGCTCGGTACGACGGTCGCGTTGTCGGCAGGCTTCAAGAACCTGCAGGCGTACAACCGCATGCAGGACGCGCAGGTGCTGTGGGTGACGATCGCGAGCACGAGCCGCGCGTTCGGCATCGCGTGCCGCGATCTCATTCCCGACCGCATGGTGGCGAAGGTGTTCGTCAACCGCCACCTCGCGTGGCTGGCGACGCTGCGGCACGAGATGCGCAAGCGCAAGCCGTGGGAGTCGACGGACAAGGCGTACAACGTCGAGTGGCGCAATCGCTACAAGATCCCCGAGCGCGAGCAGACGCTGAACTCGGAACTCCTGCGCTACCTCGCGCCCGACGAAGCCGCGCAGGTGCTGGAATCGCGCAACAAGGCCTACCAGGCGTTGGCGCTGCAGAGCGCGGATGCCAAGCGGCTGCTCGATGCGGGCGCGCTCAGCCCGGTCGCGTTCGCCGAAGTGCAGCGTGCGATGCGCGAGTTCCAGGACCAGCAATGCAAGACCGAGCGCATCAAGGACTTCCCGTATCCGCGCCAGCTCGCCTTTATCCATTCCACGTTCGTCTGGATCCTGTGCATCCTGCTGCCGTTCGGGATGATCAGCGAGTTCGAACGGCTCAACGAGATGGTGGCGGGGTGGGCGAGCGGCAGGATGGTGTGGCTCGCGATTCCGCTCAGCCTGCTGATTTCGTGGATGTACACCTCGCTCGACCAGGTGAACGAAGCAACCGAGAATCCCTTCGAGGGCGGCACGAACGACGTGCCGATCAGCCACATGTGCGAGCAGGTCGAGCTGGACCTGCGCGAAGTGCTCGGCGAGATCGGCCTGCCGCAGGCGGTGCGCACACCGTCGGGGATCGCGATGTAGGACAATGCGTGGATGATCGACAGGCGTTCCATCGACATCGGTTCCATCGACATCCGTGCATTCGAGCCGCGCTGGAGCCAGGACTTCGCGCGCCTCAACATCGATTGGCTCGAGCGCTACTTCAAGGTCGAGCCGATCGACCGCGAAGTGCTCTCCGACCCGCAGACCCACATCCTCGACCACGGCGGCCGCGTGCTGATGGCCGTCGACGAGCACGATCACGTGGTGGGCACCGTCGCGCTCAAGCGTGAAGACGCGGGTGTGTACGAACTCACGAAGATGGCGGTGGAGCCCGCGCAGCACGGCCGCGGCATCGGGCGTCTGCTGATGCAGGCGGCGCTGGAGGAGTTCCGTGCGATCGGCGGCCGCGAACTGTTCCTGGAGTCGAGCAGCAAGCTCGGTCCCGCGCTTCAGTTATATGAAAGCGTCGGCTTCCGCCATCGGCCCGCGCCGCGTCCCGGCTCGAAGTACGTGCGCGCGGATGTCTACATGGTGTGGGAGCCGGGCGAGGAGTAGAGTCGGGGCCGCGGGGGTGGGCTTTCGGAGGCGCGCGGGATGGTGCCGGAAGACGATGCAGTCGCGAAATCCAGGGAGCGCATCGCGTTCCTCCTGCTCACGGCCGTGGTGTTTCCGCTGGCGACGGTGATGATCGTCGCCGGTTACGGCTTCGCGGTGTGGGTCTGGCAGATGTTCGCCGGCCCGCCGACGGGAGGCTGACGCCATGCATCTCACCAGCCTGGTGGTGCAGCACCGGCCCGATGCGATCGGCCCGCTCACGGAAGCGATCGCGGCGAGCGATGACCTCCAGCTCGCGCGCACGGATTCGACCCGCAGCATCGTGGTGTGCGAAAGCGACGAGGCCGGCGCGGTGCTCGATCGCATCGAACACATGCGCGCCGTGCCCGGCGTGCTCAACGTGCTGCTGGTGCACCACCACGCCGAATCGGGTCCGCATCTGCTGACGCGCCGCGAGTTCATCCGCAACAGCGCGATCGCGACCGCGGCCGCCGCGGCCGGCATGACGCTGCCGGGCGACGCGCAGGTCGTCACCGAGGGCGATCTCACCAAGCTCGAATGGAACAAGGCGCCATGCCGCTTCTGCGGCACCGGGTGCGGCGTCAACGTGGCGGTGAAGAACGGCCGCGTGGTCGCGACGCACGGCGACGTGCATGCCGAGGTCAATCGCGGCATCAACTGCATCAAGGGTTACTTCCTCTCGAAGATCCTGTACGGCAGCGACCGCCTTACCACGCCCCTGCTGCGCAAGAAGAACGGCCAGTACGCGAAGGACGGCGAGTTCACGCAGGTAAGCTGGGACGAAGCCTTCGACGTGATGGCCGCGCAGTTCAAGCGCGTGCTGAAGGAGAAGGGGCCCGACGGCATCGGCATGTTCGGCTCGGGCCAGTGGACGATCTGGGAGGGCTACGCCGCCGCAAAACTGATGAAGGCGGGCTTTCGCAGCAACCACATCGATCCGAATGCGCGCCATTGCATGGCGTCGGCCGCGGCGGGCTTCATGCGCACCTTCGGCATGGACGAGCCGATGGGCGTGTACGACGACATGGAAGCGGCGGATGCGTTCGTGCTGTGGGGCTCGAACATGGCCGAGATGCACCCGATCCTGTGGACGCGGGTGACCGATCGCCGCCTGTCGAACCCGCACGTGCAGGTCGCGGTGTTGTCGACGTTCGAGCATCGCAGTTTCGAACTCGCCGACATCCCGATCGTGTTCAAGCCGCAGACCGACCTGGTCATCCTCAACTACATCGCCAACCACATCATCCGCAGCGGCAACGTCAATCGCGACTTCGTGTCGCGGCACGCGACGTTCAAGCGCGGCAACGACGACATCGGCTACGGCCTGCGCCCCGAACATCCGCTGCAGGTGCGTGCGAAGAACGCGAACGACCCGGGCGGCGGCACGCCGATCGACTTCGAAAAGTTCGCGGAATTCGTCGCGCCGTACACACTGGACAAGGCGGTCGAGATGACCGGCGTCGAACGTGGCTGGCTGCAGCGCCTCGCGGATCTCTACGCCGATCCGAAGATCAAGGTGATGTCGTTCTGGACGATGGGCTTCAACCAGCACACGCGCGGTGTGTGGGCCAACAACATGGTCTACAACATCCACCTGCTGACGGGGAAGATTTCCACGCCGGGCAACTCGCCGTTCTCGCTCACCGGGCAACCCTCCGCGTGCGGCACCGCGCGCGAGGTCGGCACGTTCAGCCATCGACTGCCGGCCGACATGGTCGTGAACAACCCGGAACATCGCCAGCACACCGAAGAGATCTGGAAGGTGCCGCCCGGCACGATCAACGGCAAGCCCGGTCTCGATGCCGTCGCGCAGAACCGCGCGTTGCGCGACGGCAAGCTCAATGCGTACTGGGTGCAGGTCAACAACAACATGCAGGCCGCGGCGAATCTCTACGAAGAGACGTGGCCCGGCTATCGCAACCCGCGCAACTTCATCGTCGTGTCCGATGCGTATCCGACCGTCACCGCGCAGGCCGCCGACCTGATCCTGCCCGCCGCGATGTGGGTCGAGAAGGAAGGCGCGTACGGCAACGCGGAACGGCGCACGCAATTCTGGCACCAGCTCGTGAAGGCGCCGGGCGAAGCGCGGTCCGACCTGTGGCAACTGATGGAGTTCTCCAAGCGCTTCACCACGGACGAAGTGTGGGCGCCCGATTTCCTCGCGGCGAATCCGTCGTTCAAGGGCAAGACGCTGTTCGACGTGCTGTATCGCAACGGGCAGGTGGACCGCTATCCGGTGACCGACATCGCGAAGGGCTTCGCGAACGACGAGTCGGCCGCGTTCGGGTTCTACGTACAGAAGGGGTTGTTCGAGGAATACGCGACATTCGGTCGCGGCCACGGGCACGACCTCGCACCGTTCGATACGTATCACCAGGTGCGCGGCTTGCGCTGGCCCGTCGTCGACGGCAAGGAAACGCTCTGGCGCTATCGCGAAGGCTCCGATCCGTTCGTGCCGAAGGGTGCGGGCTTCAGGTTCTATGGCAACAAGGACGGTCGTGCGGTGATCTGGGCGTTGCCGTACGAACCGCCGCCGGAATCGCCGGACCAGGATTTCGACATGTGGCTGGTGACCGGGCGCGTGCTCGAGCACTGGCACTCGGGTTCGATGACGATGCGCGTGCCCGAGTTGTTCCGCGCGGTGCCGGCCGCGGTGGTGTTCATGAATCCCGACGATGCGCGCGCGCGCGGCCTCAAGCGCGGCGACGCGGTGCGCGTGGTGTCGCGACGCGGCGAAATGCGCTCGCGCGTGGAGACGCGCGGACGCAACCGGATGCCGCAGGGCGTGATCTTCGTGCCGTGGTTCGATGCGGGGCAGCTGATCAACAAGGTGACGCTCGACGCCACCGACCCGATCTCGAAGCAGACCGATTACAAGAAGTGCGCGGTGAAAGTGGTTGCGGTGTAGGAGGGAGGCGATGCTCACAGGGCGTACGTGGTGGATGGCGGGCCTCATCGCGGTGGCGGCGATGGCGCTGGTCTTCTTCATCGGCTGGTGGGTCGGGCACCGCGGTGAACGCGAAGCGCCGGCGCCGCGCGCGACCGCTCGCGCCGCGGTCGTCGATGCAGCGCCCGCCGCCGGGCAGATCGATCCCATCCGTCGCGGCATTCCCGTCGACCAGGAAGCGACGCCGCCACCGATGGCGCGCGTGGAGAACGTCGACCTCAAGCGCCAGCGCGCCTACCCGATGCAACCGCCGACGATCCCGCATTCGATCGAAAACTACCAGGTCGACAAGAACAGCAACCGCTGCATGCTCTGCCACGCGCGCGCGAACGCCGAACAGTTCCAGGCCCCGCCCGTGAGCGTCACCCATTACATGGACCGCGACGATCAGTTCCTCGCGGCGATCTCGCCGCGGCGTTACTTCTGCAACCAGTGCCACGTGGTGCAGACCGATGCGCGCCTGCTCGTGGGCAACGATTTCAAGGACATCGATGCGTTGCTCGCCGCGGCCGCCGCCGAAGCGAATCCGCCCGGGGAAGCGCACTGATGCGGCGCCGCTTCCAGGCGTGGCTCGCGCCTTACCTGCGCACGCTGCGCTCGCCGAGCCGGCATTACAGCCTCGGCTTCCTCGTCGCGGCAGGCTTCCTCGCCGGCATCCTGTTCTGGGGCGGCTTCAACACCGCGCTGGAGGCGACCAACACCGAAGCTTTCTGCACCGGTTGCCACGAGATGCACGACAACGTCTTCCAGGAATTGAAGACGACGATCCATTACACGAACCGCTCCGGTGTGCGCGCAACGTGCCCCGACTGCCACGTGCCGCACGAGTGGACGGACAAGATCGCGCGCAAGATGCAGGCGTCGAAGGAAGTGTGGGGCAAGATTTTCGGCACCATCAACACGCGCGAGAAATTCCTCGACCAGCGATTGATCCTCGCGACGCACGAGTGGACGCGGTTGAAGGCCAACGATTCGCTCGAATGTCGCAATTGCCACGACTACGATTCGATGGATCTCACGCGGCAGGGGTCGCGCGCCGCGCGGATCCATCGGCAGTGGTTGGGAAGCGGCAGCCGGACCTGCATCGATTGCCACAAGGGCGTGGCGCATCGGTTGCCCGATATGTCAGAGGTTCCGCAGGGGTAGGGCCCGCTCGGGATGTCGATGTCCGAAAACGGCGTGTCCGCCCGGGCGCCCGGTGCTAGCCTGCGTCCATGTCGACCGTCATCCACCACGATGCACTGCCACCGCAACAGGTCTGCGAACGCGCGCGCCTGAGCCGCGACGTGCGCTTCGACGGGTTGTTCTTCACCGCGGTCACCAGCACGCGCATCTATTGCCGCCCCGTGTGCCCGGCGCCGACGCCGAAGCCACGGAACGTCACCTATTACCCCAATGCCGCGGCCGCCGAAGCGGCGGGCTTCCGACCGTGCCTGCGCTGCCGGCCCGAGTTGTCGCCGGGCGACGGCGCATGGCGTCGTGGCGATGCGGCAGTGGAACGCGCGATCAAGCTCATCCACGAGGGCGCGCTCACCGACGCCTCGGTCGAAGCGCTGGCCGCGCGCGTGAACCTCGGCGAACGCCAATTGCGGCGGTTGTTCGTCGAACGTCTCGGCGCATCGCCGGTCGGCGTGCACGGCACGCGCCGCTTGTTGTTCGCGAAGCAGTTGCTCACCGAAACCGACCTGTCGATCACCGACGTCGCGATGGCGGCGGGCTTCGGCAGCTTGCGGCGTTTCAACACGACGTTCCGCGAGGCGTACCGCATGGCGCCGCGCGAGTTGCGCAAGCGACCGATCGCACCGCGCGGGGAAACGCTCGTGCTGCGCCTGGGCTATCGGCCGCCGTACGACGTGCAGGCGATGCTCGCGTTCCTGCGTGGGCGCGCGATGCCCGGCGTCGAAGTGGTGGATGCGGCGAGTTACCAGCGTGTCGTCGCGCCGATGATCGCGGGCGGTGCGCCCGGTTGGCTGCGCGTGTCCGCGTGGCCGGGCGACGAAGCAGCATTGCGGCTCGAACTGCACGGCATCGCGCCGCTGCAGTTGCAGGCGGTGGTGCAGCGCGTGCGGCGCATGTTCGATCTCGACGCCGATCCGCAGGCGATCGCGGCCGCATTGTCGACCGACCGGCGCATGCGCGCATCGCTCGCGCGCAGACCCGGATTGCGATTGCCCAGCGGTTGGGACGGATTCGAGATCGCGGTGCGCGCGATCATCGGGCAACAAGTGAGCGTGGCGGCGGCGCGCACGGTCGCCACGCGCGTGGCACAACGTTACGGCACGTCGCTCGCGGCGCCCGTGGCCGAGGGGTTGCTGCATTTGTTTCCGACTCCCGATGCGCTGGCCGAGGCCGACCTCGAAAGCGCCGGCCTCACGCGCGCACGCGCCGGCACCATTCGCACGGTGGCGCGCGCGCTGCTCGACGGCGCGGTCGACTTCGCACCCGAACGCACGCTCGACGACTTCGTCGAACGCTGGACCGCATTGCCGGGCATCGGGCCCTGGACCGCGCACTACATCGCGATGCGCGCGCTGTCGCATCCGGATGCCTTCCCCGCGGAAGATCTCGTGTTGCAGAAGACGCTGCCGAACGACGGCACGCGACTCACCGCACGCGCGTTGCGCGAACGCGCGGAAGCGTGGCGGCCGTGGCGTGCCTATGCGGTGATCCACCTCTGGCACGAAGCCTCGAACGCGCAGGCGAGGGCGGCCGCATGAACACGCAACGCATCTTCCATCGCTTTCACGAGAGCCCGGTCGGGCCGCTGCTGCTCGCGGTGTCCGATGCGGGCGTGCACGCGATCGAGTTCCAGGCCTCGCGTCATCCCGTGCGCCGCGATGCGCGCTGGGAAGCGGAGCATCATCCGCTGCTCGATGAGGTCGCGTCGCAACTCGATGCGTACTTCGCCGGCGGACGCCGCGACTTCGACCTCCCGCTCGCACCGGAAGGCACGGCGTTCCAGCAATCCGTGTGGCGTGCGCTGTCCGGGATTCCCTTCGGCCAGACGCGCAGTTACGCGGACATCGCGAGCGTCATCGGCAAGCCGAACGCCGTGCGCGCGGTCGGCGCCGCGAATGGCCGCAACCCGATTCCCATCGTCGTGCCGTGCCATCGAGTGATCGGCGCCGACGGTACGTTGACGGGGTTCGGTGGAGGCTTGCCGACCAAGCGCTTCCTGTTGTCGCTCGAAGGTGCAATGCCATGAAAGAGCTCTCGACCTTCTTCATGTTCTCCGGCGACAACGCGGGCCGCGCGAAGGAAGCGATCGAGTTCTACGTCGGCTTGTTTCCGGATTCGAAGATCGAGTCCATCGAGCTCAACGGTCCCGATCGTCCGGATCCCGCCGACCACGTGCGCGTCGCGGCGTTCACGCTGAAGGGGCGGCGTTTCATGGCGATCGACAGCAGCGCGCCGCACGCCTTCGACTTCACGCCGTCAATGTCGCTGTTCGTCGATTGCGACAACGAGGGCGAACTCACGACATTGCACGACGCGCTGATCGTCGACGGACAGGCGCTGATGCCGCTTGCGAACTACGGCTTCAGCCGCCTGTTCGCGTGGGTGAACGACCGCTACGGCATCTCCTGGCAGCTCAACCTGCCGGAGTGATGGCTTCCCGTCGCGGCGCTAGGGCGGTGGGAACTTCGCGAACATCTGCGGGATGTAACGGGCGATCGCGGCGTCGATCCCTGCCGGCGTGTCCGGGACTTCGCCCGACGCCGTGCCGCGCCAGATCGCCTGCTTCGTCTTCGCGTCGTACATGTCGAGCGTCAACTGGCCCATGACGTTGACGCGCGGCCGCGACGTGCCGGTGCTCGTTCCGATGGCGCCGCCGCTGCTGCCGCCCCAGTTGCCGAGGCCGAAGCCGAAGGACACGTTGTCGTAGTTGACGTCTTCGCGCGTGCCCCAGCCGCCGAGCAGCGCGACATCGCCTTCGGCGACGCGTTGCCAGCCCTTCGCCGCGAGTTCGGCGTCGATCGCACGGACGAGCTTGTCGCGCACGATCGGCGATTGCGTCTGCGGTTCTTCGACCCAGGTGTAGGTGCGGAACCGGCTGAAGTCGACGCCCGGCGCCTGTTCGGTATGCACGACCGGTGCGCTGCTGGCGCACGCCGCGAGCGCGAGCGTCGCGGCAAGGATGAGTCGCTTCATCGGAGGATCCCTCCGTTGTGCGTGCGGCAAACCTAATGCCATGCGGACGGTCCGACAAGTGGCCGTTCGCCCAATGCGGATGCGTTGGCCCTCTCGATGCTCATCCATTCGCAAGGGGATCGCCCATGAAGCGCGTCGACGAAGCCTCACGCCGCAGGATCCTGCAACGCGCCGCGGCGATGGGCGCCGTGGTGCTGGCCGCGCCGTGGCGGGCGGCGCTCGCGAGCCTGTCGCCGACGCCGGCGCAGACGAGCGGGCCGTTCTATCCCGATCCCGTGCCGCTCGAAACCGACGGCGACCTCACGATGCTCAAGGGCGCGACGGCGCGCGCGAGCGGGCAGGTGATCCAGGTCAGTGGACGCTTGCTCGATCGCGACGGCAAACCGGTTCCCGGCGCGACGATCGAGGTCTGGCAGGCCAACGCACACGGACGCTACGCGCATCCGCGCGACGTCAACACCGCGCCGCTCGATCCGAACTTCCAGGGCTACGCGCGGCTGACCACCGATGCGGAAGGGCGCTACACCTTCACCACCATCAAGCCCGGCGCGTATCCAATCAACCCGGCGAACCCCGACGGGGTGCGTCCGCCGCACATCCATTTCGATGTCGAAGCGAAGGGACGGCATCTCGTCACGCAGATGTATTTCCCCGGCGAGCCGCTCAACGAAGGCGACGTCATCTTCGGCGCGCTCGGCAGGCAGAAGCAGGCCACGATCGCGCAGGCGCTCGGCGAGTCGGCCTACGGTTGGGACATCGTGCTGGGGAAAGGCTGACGCGCCTTCAGTCGACGGCGCTCGCGCCGAGTTCGTAGTGCACGACGTTGGGTTCGAATTCGAGCAGGAAGTCCCGGTCTTCCGGGTAGTACTTCGCGACTTCGATGTCGTCGCCCGCGAACGCTGCAATGGCCTCGCGCGAAGTCCAGTGCGTCATCGTGATGAAGTGCGCGACGTCGCCTTCGATGCGCCGCAACAGCCACACGCCCGCGTTGCCGGGGATGCGCCGATAGTCCGGGATCGCGCGCTCCTCGAGGAACGCGAAGTACGCATCGGCGTCGCGCGCGTGCGTCCGGCCATGCCACATGCGGACGATCATGGCGCGTCTCCGTCGGCGGGCCAGAAGATCGCCCAGGCCATGAAGCCTTCGCTGAAACGCGTGAAGCGATGCTCGACGCGTGCGGCCACGAAAAACAGGTCGCCAGGTGCGAAGGGATGCTCGACGCCGTCGATCGACAACACGCCGCTGCCCTGCACGATGCAGTAGAGCTCGTCTTCGTCGTGCGGCGTTTGCGGATCGGTGCCGACGGGCGCGTACAACTCCACCGACACGCCGCCGCGTGCGAATGCACGCGTGAAGCGCTCGCCCTCCGGCCACCGTGCGGTCGCGGGGCCTGGCAGTTTTCGCAGCAGATCGTGCGGGGACCAATGCATCGTCATGCCATCCGTCGTGGGGCGCCCTCACTATACGTTTGATCCAGATCAATGCACCCGCGGGCGCGCGGGCGCAACGTAGGACTCTCGAACGGAGGTCCACGCCATGCCGAAGGAATTCCTCGTTCCCGTGCCGACTGCGTCCGACGAAGATGCGGTGATCGACAAGGCCCTCGCATTCGCGGGCGCGCACGATGCGCGCCTCACGCTCTACGTGCCCGCGGCCATCCCGACGCCGATGGCGTCGCCGTGGGGCCTGGCCGCCGACACCATGATTGCCGAACTCTACGGCACCATCGAACGCGAAGCGCATGCACGCGCCGATGGGCTGCGACAACGCTTGCGCGACGTCGACGCCGCGTGGGACATCCGCGTGGGTCGCGCTCGGTTCTCCGATCCGTCGCTCACGTTCGCGCAGGAAGCGCGTTGCGCGGACCTGGCGATCGTCGGGCAACCGCACGGCGTGGATGCATCGAACTGGCACGACTACTTCAGCGCGACGCTGTTCGAATCCGGGCGGCCGGTGCTGGTGTTGCCGCGTCGCGGATTCGAGCCCAAGCCGATTCGACGCGTCCTGCTCGGATGGAAGCCGACGAAGGAGTGCGCGCGCGCCGTGCACGACGCGCTCGCGCAATTCGCGGCGACGCAGGCGGACGTCATGGCGGTCGACGTCGTGGTGGTCGACGAGGGCGACAACGATCCCGAGCGCGGTGCTGACGTCGCCGCGCACCTGGCCCATCGCGGCCTGGCGGTGACGAAGACCGCGATGCCCGCCGCGGGCAAGAGCGTGGCCACGACGTTGTTGCTGCATGCCGCGGCCACCGGCGCGGACCTGCTGGTCGTCGGCGGCTACGGACATTCGCGCCTGCGCGAATGGGTGCTCGGCGGCGCGACGCGCGACCTGCTCGAACAACTCGAACTTCCCGTCCTGTTCTCCCGTTGAGGGCCCGGCCGCTTGGCCCAACGGCCAATTGCGCGCGCGCGCGGGAAGGCATCCCCTAGCGGCCATTGCCCGCCACGCCGGAGTCCCGCCATGTCCGCGCATCGCCTGCTCGTCGCCGCTGCCCTGATCCTCGCCAGCGCTCCCTGCCTCGCGCTGCCCGACATCGCGCAGAGCGCTTCCGAGCGCTTCAACCGCCTGGATGTGAACCACGACGGCGTGCTGAGCCGTTACGAGACCGATGCCGAGGTCGTGTTCGCGGCGCTCGACACGGACGGCGACCAGTCGATCACGCCCGCCGAGCTCAAGCCGCTACTCCCCGCCGGCCTGACGGACGCCGAGGTCCTCGACCGCGTGCGCGTCGCCGATCGCGACGCCAACGACGTGCTCAACGAAGCCGAGCTCACCCGCGCGACCTCGATGCGCTTCGAGTGGCTCGACGCAAACAAGGACGGCAACGTCGACCAGCAGGAACTGCAGGAGCGGTTCCTGGTGAAGATGGTCAACTAGCGCTGCCCGACCAGGGCCGCGCGATCAGGACTGCGTGGCCGACGGCGGCGTGAGGTAGGTGCCGCGGAACTTCTGCACGATGCGCTTGGCGGTCTTCTTGACGGGACCGACGGTCGCGCGATGCAGCCCGGCCACCATGCGGCGGCTGCGCGGGATGCGCCAGCCGAAGCCTTCGGTGATCGCGCTCTGGCAGGGATTGCACGTGCCGCACGGCTTCATGTTGACCGGCGAGTGGCAGAACCACGTCTCCGTCATCAGCGGCATCCAGTTCCGCAACTCCGCTTCGCGGCGCATCTGGAACTTCGTGGTCCGCGCGAGCGGGAAGTTGTAGTGGCCGAACAGCAGGCGCAGGTCGGGGTCTTCGGTCTCGGGCAGCACGTAGGTCGTGTAGCCCGACCACGACGTCGCTTCGACGAAGAGGTCGGTCAGCAGCGCGCCCGCGCCGTGGTAGGTGTACTCCGCGCCGATCTCCAGGTTGCTGAAACCGCGCTGGCGGCAGAAGCGCGCCATCCAGCCGTACTGCGTGCCGATCGGATGGATGCGCACCACCCGTTGGTAGGCATGTTCGATTTCGGTATCGGGCAGCAGGTCGGTGATCTTCGTGAAGAGCGTCGGCCGCAGCATCGTGCGCGTGTGGGGATAGCGCTCCGCGAGCAGTTCGCGAAGGCGATCCATGGTCTTGAGTTCGACTGCGAGCGACCCGCGCTTTTCGTCGATCAGGTAGACGGGTTCGACCGGGCAGCCGTGCACGAGCAACAGCCGCAACAGTTGGAATGTCGAATCCCAACCACCGGTCCACATCAGTTGTACAGGCTTCCCTTCCATGTGGTCTCGGATCCCCCCGCAGGTTCCTAAAGGCCAACGTCGGCGGCCGCGAAATGCGGTCAGCCGGTGCCGGCGAGCGACGTGCTGTCGATGACGAACCGGTACTTCACGTCGCTTTTCAGCATCCGGTCGTAGGCCGCGTCGATCTGCTGGATCGGGATCATCTCGATGTCCGAGACGATGCCGTGTTTCGCGCAGAAGTCGAGCATCTCCTGTGTTTCGGGAATCCCGCCGATGAGCGAACCGGCGATCGATTTCCGCCCGAAGATCAGCACCGCGATATTGGGGCTCGGGTGCGGGTGCTCGGGAACACCCACCAGGCACAGCGTACCGTCGCGTTTGAGGAGTTTCGTGAAGGCGTTCAGATCGTGGCTCGCCGCGACGGTATCGAGGATGAAGTCGAAGGTTCCCGCGTGCGCGTCCATCGCATTTTCGTCACGCGAGATCACCACCTCGTCAGCGCCGAGCTTGTGCGCGTCCTGGCGCTTGCTCTCCGACGTCGTGAATGCGACCACGTGCGCGCCCATGGCGTCGGCGAGCTTGATGCCCATGTGTCCCAGACCGCCGATGCCGACGATGCCGACCTTCTTGCCGGGGCCGGCTTTCCAGTGACGAAGGGGTGAATACGTCGTGATGCCCGCGCAAAGCAGCGGCGCGACGGCGGCCAGCTGTTCCTTCGGGTGATGGATCTTCAGGATGAAGGATTCATCCACGACGATGCGTTGCGAGTAACCGCCGAGCGTGTGGCCCGGCGGATCGGCGGTCGGCCCGTTGTAGGTGCCGATGAAGCCCTGCTCGCAATATTGTTCGAGGCCTTGCTTGCACGAGGCGCATTCGCGGCAGCTGCCGACGAGGCAACCGATGCCCACGTTCTCGCCGACGGCGAAGCGCGTGACCTGCGCGCCGACCGCGGTGACCTCGCCGACGATCTCGTGGCCCGGCACGCACGGATACAGCGTGCCGCCCCATTCGGAGCGCACCGTGTGCAGGTCGGAGTGGCACACGCCGCAATAGCGGATTTCCACCTGCACGTCGCGTGGTCCGGGCTCGCGCCGCACGATGTCGAGCGGTTCGAGTGGCTTGTCGCCAGCGTGTGCGCCCCAGGCCCGGCTCTGCATTCGTGACTCCCCTTCGAGTTGAAGAAACCGGCAATGTAACGTGCGCGATGTGGCGGTCCAGTAGAAATACCGACGCATCGGCCAGTAGAGATTCGCTGGCTGATCGTAGCCGCTGTCCAGAAGATGACACTCCCCCAGTCAGGGAGTGCCCCGCATGGCCACCGCTTCGAAGAAGAAAAAAGCCGCATCCCCCGCGAAAAAATCCGCCGGCCGGAGCGGCGCGAGGAAACCGAACATCCTCGTGATCTGGGGCGACGACATCGGCATCGCGAACCTCAGCTGTTACACGCACGGCCTGATGGGCTACCACACGCCCAACATCGATCGGATCGCCCACGAGGGCATGATGTTCACCGACTCGTACGGCGAACAGAGCTGCACCGCGGGCCGTTCGTCGTTCATCACCGGCCAGAGCGTGCATCGCACCGGTTTGTCGAAGGTCGGCATCCCGGGCGCGGCGCAGGGCATGATGGAGTCGATCATCACCATCGCGTCGCTGATGAAGGACCAGGGCTACGCGACGGGGCAATTCGGCAAGAACCACCTGGGCGATCTCAACAAGCACCTGCCGACGCTGCACGGCTTCGACGAATTCTTCGGCAACCTCTATCACCTCAATGCCGAGGAAGAGCCGGAGATGGACGGCTACCCGAAGGACCCGCGCTATCGCGAGAAGTTCGGGCCGCGCGGCGTGATCCACAGCTACGCGACGGACAAGGACGACAAGACCACGCATCCGCGCTGGGGCAAGGTCGGCAAACAGAAGATCGAAGACACCGGGCCCCTGACGCGCAAGCGCATGGAAACGTGCGACGACGAATTCGTGTCCGCGGCGAGCGACTTCATCAAGCGCAACAACAAGGCGGGCACGCCGTTCTTCGTGTGGCTCAACACCACGCACATGCACTTCATCACGCACACCAAGCCGAAGAGCCTGGGGCAGGCGGGCGATCACCAGTCGGCGTACCACGACACGATGATCGACCACGATCGCAACGTCGGGCAGATGCTGGACCTGCTCGATGATCTCGGCATCGCGGACGACACCATCGTGGTGTATTCGACCGACAACGGTCCGCACATGAACAGTTGGCCGGACGCCGGCATGACGCCGTTCCGCAGCGAGAAGAACACCAACTGGGAAGGCGCGTTCCGCATCCCCGAAATGATCCGCTGGCCGGGCCACATCCCCGCGGGCGTGGTGTCGAACACGATCATCCAGCATCACGACTGGATGCCGACGCTGCTCGCCGCGGCGGGCGACACGACATGCGTCGATCGCCTGAAGAAGGGCGCGACCGTCAACGGACGCAAGTACAAGCAACACATCGACGGCTACAACTTCCTGCCGTACCTGACCGGCGAGGAAGAGGATGGCCCGCGCAGGTGGTTCTTCTACTTCAGCGACGACGGCGACGTGCTGGGCATCCGCTGGATGAACTGGAAGATCTGCTTCATGGAGCAACGTTGCCGCGGCACGATGCAGGTGTGGGCGGAACCGTTCACGCCGCTGCGCATGCCGAAGATGTTCAACCTGCGCACCGATCCGTTCGAACGCGCCGACCAGACGTCCAACACGTACTGGGACTGGGTCATCCACAACGCGTTCTGGATCTACGGCGCGCAGGCCGCGGCGGCGGAGTACCTGGAAACGTTCGTCGACTTCCCGCCGGCGCAGACGCCGGGCTCGTTCGACCTCAAGCAGGCCGAGCAGAAGATGGCGGAGATGAAGGCGAACGATTGAGTCGAATGTGCGAAGCATGAAACGCGAAGGCGATCGGTTTCCCGATCGCCTTCGTCGTGGGTGAGCGTGGAGCGTGTGGGTCAGTTGCTGCTGCCGTGCGGCGATTCCATTTTTTTCTGTGCTTCTTCCAGCGCCTTCTTGAGGCTCAGCGTATCGGCGCCCTGCGACGGCGGGAATTCCTGCAGACTCTTCAGGTGCGCGGCGATGAAGGGGCCCGCCGCGGTCGGTGCCCAGAGCTTCGATGCCAGGAACTTGCGACCGACGTAACCCCACTCGTGCGAGTGCGGCGACATCTTCTCCATCGGATCCATGAGCAGGTTGAACACGTAGGGCACGCTCGGGTACGCCTTCGGGTCGAACCAGCTGCCGGTCATCTTCACGCCGATGTGCATCTTCCAGGCATCGACGCGGATCGCCATCAGGTCGGTCTCGTCGTAGTAGAAGATCTCGCGCCGCGCGGACTTGGCCGATTTGCCGGTCCAGTGATCGAGGTTGTTGTATCCGTCCAGGTGCACCTTGTACTTGGTGCCGTTCATCTCGTAGCCCTTGAGCAGCTTGTCCTTGAGGTCGGGCAAGCCCGCGGCCGCGGCGAGCGTCGCATACACGTCCTCGTGGTTCTGCACGCCGTTGGAGACACTGCCCGGCTTGATGTGGCCTGGCCACTTCATCAGGCACGGCACGCGCACGCCGCCTTCCCACGTGGTGCCTTTCTCGCCGGCGAATGGCGCATAACCGCCGTCGGGCCAGTACATCAGCTCGTTGCCGTTGTCGGTGCTGTACATGACGATCGTGTTGTCGTCGACGCCCAGGTCCTTGAGCTTTTTCAGCAACGTGCCGACCTGTTCGTCGTGCTCGATCATCTTGGCGCGAATCACGTCCTCTTCGGCGCGACCCTCGTCCACCGCCATCTGGATGTACTTCTTCGGCGGGTGCGACCAGATGTGGCACGCGGTTGTGTTGTGCCAGCAGAAGAACGGCTTGCCGCTCTTGACCGCGCGGTCGAGCCAGTCGAGCGTATGGCCCAACACTTCGCCGTCGATGGTCTCCATGCGCTTGCGTGTCAGCGGGCCGGTGTCTTCGATCTTCTGCTTGCCGACCTTGCCGAACTTCGGGTCTTCCGTCGGGTCGTCCTTGTCGCTCGCCCAGGCATGCATCACGCCGCGCGGGCCGAACATGTCCTTGTACTTCGGGTTCTTCTGGCCCGGGTAGTCAAGTTCTTCCGGTTCCTCTTCCGCGTTGAGGTGGTAGAGATTGCCGAACCATTCGTCGAACCCATGCATCGTCGGCAGGAATTCGTTGCGGTCGCCGAGATGGTTCTTGCCGAATTGCGCCGTGACGTAGCCCTGTGACTTGAGGACTTCGGCGAGCGTGGGATCGCTCGCCTGGATGCCGCGCTTCGAACCCGGGATGCCGACGGTGGTCATGCCGGTGCGGATCGGGAGTTGGCCCATGATGAAGGCGGCGCGGCCCGCGGTGCAGCTCGGTTGTCCGTAGTGATCGGTGAACAGCATGCCGTCGCGCGCGATGCTGTCGATGTTGGGGGTTTGGCCCATCATGCCGTGGGTGTAGGCGCCGACATTCCACATGCCGATGTCGTCGCCCCAGATGACAAGGATGTTGGGCTTCGCGTTCGCTTTCGCGGTCGCCATGGCGGATGACTCCGAGGGAGGGAGTCACGCGAGTCTCCGGGTCGAACGTGCCTTGTCGCTACCGAAAATCGACTTGGTCGCGATGCGTAGATTTACCTACCGGAGGACGAACTCAGCGGTGTGCCGCCATGCGCTCGCAACTGTCCGCGCAGGCCTCGCAGGCATCGTGCGTGGTGGGCCATGCCGATCTGCCTGATGTCGAAGTGAACAGCGCACCACATCCCGCATCAAACTTGCGAAAAGAGGCCCGAATCTGCGAATGACCTGCCCCTGCGGGGTTGCCTCATCCGGCCGCTTGTTGAATCATCGGCCCCCATGGGGTTGTCACCTGACCTGCGGCGCTTCGTCGTCGCCAAGATTCCGAGCGTTTCGCACCTGGAGGCCTTGCTGCTGTTGCGGTCGACGAGCGCTGCATGGCCGATCGACCAACTCGGCGCGCGGTTGTACGTCTCGCTGCCGCAAGCCGAGCAGCTGGTCGACGACCTGCAGGCCCGCGGCCTGGCCGTGCACCTGGGGACGAATGCGCAATACCTGCCGAAGTCGGAGCGTCTCGCGCGCGCGGTCGACGAGCTCGCGACCGTGTACGGACGCCGCCTCGTGGAGATCACGCAGCTGATCCATTCGGTGAACGAGAAGAAGGCGCGCCGCTTCGCCGACGCATTCCTCCTGCGCAGCACGGACAAGGAGTCCTGATGCCGTTCGTCGTGTATGCGTTGTGCGCGTTGACCGCCGCGACGTGTGCGGTGCTGCTGTTCATCGCATGGAGCCGCAGTCGTTCGCGCATGCTGTGGTGGAGCGCGATCTGCTTCGTGTTCCTCACGCTGGCGAACGTGCTGCTGGTCGTCGACTTTTTCATCCTGCCCGACCGCGTGTTGTGGCCTGTGCGCCATGGGCTGAGCCTGGCCGCGATCAGCGCGCTGCTGTACGGCCTGATCTTCGAGGAGCCCTGAGCATGCAACTGTTCCTGCTCGGCATGATCTCGATGGGATGCGCGGTGGCCGCGTTGCTGTTCCTGCGCTTCTGGCGCTCGAGCGGCGATCGGTTCTTCCTGTTCTTCGCCGCGGCGTTCGCGATCGAAGGGCTCAACCGGTTCGTGTTCGCCTGGCTCGGCCCGGGCTCGAGCGACTACCAGCTCGGGTATGTGCTTGCGCGGCTGGTCGCGTTCACGCTGATCATCGCCGCGATCCTCGACAAGAACACGCGGCGCCGTTGATCCGCTCAGCCTTGCGGCATCGCGGACTCGATGCGCGCCGCGAGTTCGCTTCCGAGGTGCGCGTAGTCGCCGTCGAAACGCGTTCCGTTGATGAAGAACGTCGGCGTGCCGTTGACGCCGCTGCGCAGGCCGCCGTTGAACTCGGCGCGCACGTGCGGTGCAAGGCGTTCGGTGTCGAGGGTTTCGAGCAGCGCATCGACATCGAGGCCGAGCTCCGTCGCGAGGGTCTCGAACATCGGCCGCCCGAGGTGCGCCTGGCGCTCGAACAACGCGTCGTGCATCTCCCAATAGCGCCCGTGCTCGCCGGCGAACTCCGCGGTGCACGCCGCTTCCATCGCATGCGGATGCGCCTGCACGAGCGGGAAGTTGCGGAATACCAGGCGCATCCGGTCGCCGAAGCGTTCCTGCAACTGCTTCACGATCGGATACGCCGCGCCGCAGTACGGGCACTCGTAGTCGCCGTATTCCACCAGCGTCACCGGCGCATCGGCGGGGCCTTGCGCGTGGTCGTATTCGTCGACGGGTTTGCGAAGCGTGGACATCGCATCAGCCTCCGAGGCGATCGAGTGCGTCGAGGATGCCGTCGGCGCCGGGATTGACCGCCGTCGGCGAGAGGTAGCTCCATGCGATCCTGCCGTCGCCATCGAGCACGAACAACGCGCGCTTGCTCGTGCCCGTGTCCTCGTCGTACGCACCATAGGCTTTCGACACCGCGCCCTTCGGCTCGAAATCAGCGAGCAGGTTGAAGTGCAACTTGCGATCGAGCGCGAACGCCTGGTGGCACCACGCACTGTCGACGGAAATGCCGAGCAACGTGGCGTGCGATTGCGCGAAGGCGGGCAGCACTTCGTTGTACAGCGCCATCTGGTCGCCGCAGACCGGGCTCCAGTCGGCGGGATAGAACGCGAGGATCACCGGCCGCCCGCGCAGTTCCGACAGGCGCAGTTGCTGGTCGGGCGTCGCCTGCAGGCGGAAGTCGGGCGCGGGCGTACCGGCGGCGAGGATCACGGCCGCCTCCGCCAATGCCCGGGCGACACGCCGGTGACGCGGCGGAACGTGCGGGTGAAGTGGCTCTGGTCGAAGAAGCCGAGTTCGACCGCGACCGCCGAGATCGACGGGTTCTGCACGAGCATCGCCTTCGCCGCGGCCACGCGCGTGTTGCGCACGTATTGCATCGGGCTCGCGCCGGTCGTCGCGCGGAACAGCCGCGCGAAGTGGAAGCGGCTGATGCACGCCGCCGCGGCGAGGTCTTCGAGCGTGATCGCATCGCGCAGGTGCGCATCGATGTAGTCGCGCACGCGCGCCAGGGCACTGGGGGAGAGGGAGGGTGCCCTGGCGGCGGGCGCGGTGGACTGGGTCGCGAACATTTCCGGCTCCTCGGAGGAGGGCGCCAGCGTCGCGCCGATGCCGCCGGAGGCCCACCCCAATCGGCGGACCATGCCGGTCCCTCTATCGAGGGACCGGGCGCGAAGCACGTTCGATGCCAACGCATGTCTACGTTTGCAGGCACTGGTCCGGCGTCGCCGGATGCGTGTAGCGTGTTCGTTTCGACTCGATCGAGGCGCACGCGATGACCGTGGGAATCGTGACCGACCCGCGACCGGGCGACGACGCGAATGCCGCCGCGCCCATCCGCGTCATGATCGTCGACGACCACCCGTTGCTGCGCGAAGGCATCGCCGCAGTGCTGGAACAGCAACCGGACATGCTGCTGGTCGCCGAAGCCACCGACGGTGCGCAGGCGATCGAACGTTTCCGCGAAACGCGCCCCGACGTCACCCTGATGGACCTGCAGATGCCGAACATGCACGGCATCGACACGATCGCTGCGATCCGCGCGGAGTTTCCCGCCGCGCGCATCGTCGTGCTGACGACGTACCACGGCGACGTGCAGGCGCTGCGCGCGTTCAAGGCCGGCGCGTCGGGTTACCTGCTGAAGAACCTGCTGCGCCGCGAACTCATCGACACCATCCAGGCCGTGCATCGCGGCGCGCGCCGCATTCCGCCGGAGATCGCGAGCGAGATCGCCGAACACGCGGCGGCCGACGCGCTGAGTGCGCGTGAGGTCGAAGTCCTGCGTTGCGTCGCCCAGGGCAACGCCAACAAGCGCGTCGCGGTCCAGCTCGGCATCGCCGAGGAAACGGTCAAGGCGCACATGAAGAGCATCCTCGCCAAGCTCGGCGCGAACGACCGCACGCACGCGGTCACCATCGCGCTGCGTCGCGGGATCATCGACGTCGAGTAGCCGCGCGCCGGGATCGGCGGCCGCCGCAAAACAGCACGCACGTCCAAGCCGGCCGTCGGGCCGGGGTCCACCCTCGGCCCATGGACGGCCCGGCCTACCCGCGGGATCGCACCGGCGTGCTGCTGGTGGATCCCTACAACGACTTCATTTCCGACGGTGGAAAGGTGCAGCCGCGCGCGAAGGCGGTGATGGACGCCGTCGGCACCGTCGCGCACATGCGCGCGGTCGTCGACGCCGCGCGTGCCGCGGGCATCCGCGTCTTCTACGTGCCGCACCATCGCTCCCGCCCCGGCGACTTCACGACGTGGAAGTACCCGACGCCGTACCAGCAAGGCGCCGCGCGCGTGCAGGTGTTCGCCGAAGGCGAGTGGGGCGGCGAGTGGCATCCGGACTTCCAGCCGCGCGACGGCGACATCGTCGCGAGCCATCACTGGTCGAGCGGATTCGCCGGCACCGATCTCGACGTGCAACTGCGCCAGCACGGCATCGATCGCATCGTGCTGGTCGGCCTGCTCGCCAACACTTGCATCGAAGCGACCGGGCGTTACGGCATGGAGCTCGGTTACCACGTCACCCTCGTGCGCGACGCGACCGCCGCCTATTCGGAAGAGGCCATGCGTTGCGCGCACGACATCAACGGCCCAACCTACGCGCACGCGATCGTGGACACCGCGACGTTGCTGGCCGCCTTCCCCCGTCCCTGACACACGAGGAACCCCCATGGCCACGTTCACCACCAAAGACGGCACGACGCTCTACTACAAGGATTGGGGCAACGGCCCGGTCGTCAGTTTCAGCCACGGCTGGCCGCTGTCGGCCGACGCCTGGGAAGCGCAGATGTTCTTCCTCGCGTCGAACGGCTATCGCTGCATCGCGCACGATCGTCGCGGGCACGGGCGTTCGAGCCAGCCCTGGGACGGCAACGACATGGACACCTACGCCGACGATCTCGCGCAGTTGTTCGATGCGCTCGATCTCAAGGACGTCACGATGATCGGCCACTCCACCGGCGGCGGCGAAGTCGCGCGCTACATCGGCCGGCACGGCACGAAGCGGGTCAAGAAAGCCGTGCTGATGGGCGCGGTGCCACCCATCATGGTGAAGACCGACGCGAATCCCGAAGGGCTGCCGCTGGAAGTGTTCGACGGCTTCCGCAAGGCCTACCTCGAAGATCGCGCGCAATTCTTCCTCGACGTCGCCAGCGGCCCGTTCTTCGGCTTCAACCGCCCGGGCGCGAAAGTGTCGCAGGGCGCGATCCAGTCGTGGTGGCGCCAGGGCATGCAGTGCGGCCACAAGAACGGCTACGACTGCATCAAGGCGTTCTCGGAAACCGACTTCACGCAAGACCTGAAGAAGTTCGACGTGCCCACGCTGATCATCCACGGCGACGACGACCAGATCGTGCCGATCGGCGCGGCGGCGATGAAGTCGAGCAAGCTCGTGCCGAACGCGCAGTTGAAGATCTACAAGGGCGGCGGCCACAGCCTCGGCGACACGGCGAAGGATGAACTCAACGCCGACCTGCTCGCCTTCCTGAAGTCCTGAAGCATGGAGGACACCATGAACGCAATTCGCGAAATGGCGCGCGTCCACGAAGAATGGCTGCCCGGTTCGGACGGCATGAAGATCTTCGTGCGCTCGTGGCAACCCGTGCAGGCGCCGCGCGCGATCGTGGCGATCGTGCCCGGCTTCAAGTCGCACAGCGGCCACTACCAATGGACCGGCGAACACCTCGCCGCGCAGGGCTTCGCGGTGCACGCGGTCGACCTGCGCGGGCGCGGCAAGTCGGACGGCGAGCGGTTCTACATCGATCGCATCGAGGATTACCTCAGCGACATCCGCCTGCTCGTCGACACCGCGCGCGGCCGCAATCCGGGGTTGCCGCTGTTCCTGCTCGGGCACAGCGCGGGCGGCGTGCTCGCGACCGTGTTCGCGCTCGACCACCAGGACGAACTCGCGGGCCTGGTGTGCGAGAGCTTCGCCTACCAGGTGTTCGCACCGCCGGGTGCGTTGCCGATCGTGCGCGGCCTCGGCGCGATCGCGCCGCACCTGCACGTGCTGAAGTTGCCGAACAAGCACTTCTCGCGCGATCCGCAGGTGGTCGCCGCGATGGACCGCGATCCGCTGCTCGCGAACGAAGTGCAGCCCACGCACACCGTCGCCGAGATGCTGCGCGGCGCGGATCGCCTGACGCGCGAGTTCGGCGAGCTCAAGTTGCCGACGTTCATCCTGCACGGCACCGCCGACAAGGTGACCAAGCCCGCCGGGAGCCAATACTTCTTCGACCACTCGGGCGCGAAGGACAAGCAACTCAAGCTCTACCAGGGACACGCGCACGATCTGCTCAACGATCTCGACAAGCAGCAGGTGCTCGGGGACATCCGTGCATGGATGCTCGCGCGCCTCTGACCCGCGTGCCGCTGGTGGACGAGGTCCTCGGACCCTATCGCGCGCACATCGGCGAGGACTGGGCGGGGTACCGCAACCACGTGCTGCGGGTGCTGAACTTCTGCCGCGCGCTCTCCGGCGAGGACGCGCTGCCGGAGGCGCTCGTGATCGCCGCGGCTTTCCACGACCTCGGCATCTGGAGCGACGGCACGTTCGATTACATCGAACCGTCGGCGGCGCACGCGGCGAGCTGGCTGCACAGCCACGATCGTCCCGGCGAGGTCGACGCGGTGCAGTCGGTGATCCGCATGCACCACAAGCTGCGGCCGTGCGACGGCGTGCATGCCGTGCAAGCTGAGCCGTTCCGGCGCGCGGACCTCGTGGATGTGTCGCTGGGCGTCGTGCGCTTCGGGCTTTCGCGCGATTACGTCGCGCAGGTGCAACGCGCGCTGCCCGATCACGGCTTCCATTGGCGACTCGTGCAACTCGCGGGCCGCCAGTTCCTCAAGACCCCGTTGTCGCCATTGCCGATGCTGCGCTGGTAGCACGGCCCACCCCCAGGAGAGTTGCATGGTCACCGCCACGCCCGCCGCCGCCCGTTCGCTGCTGAACCCGAACGACCACCTGCTGCTGCTCATCGACTACCAGTCGCAGATGGCGTTCCCGCTGCGCACGATGGACATCGGCCAGTTGCGTTCGAACGTCGCCATGGTCGGCAAGGGTGCGAGCGGCTTCCAGGTGCCGACGCTCGTCACCACGGTCGCCGCGGACAGCTTCTCCGGCCCGATGTTCCCGGAGTTGCTCGACATCTTCGCGGACGCGAAGGTCGTCGACCGCACGACGATGAACTCGTGGGAGGACCCGAAGATCATCGATCGGGTGAATGCGGCGGGGAAGTCGCGCATCGTCATGGCAGGGTTGTGGACGAGCGTTTGCATCGTCGGTCCCGCGCTGTCGGCGATCGACCAGGGCTTCACGGTCTACGTCATCACCGACGCGTGCGGCGACGTCAGCGACGAAGCGCACGAACGCGCGGTGACGCGCATGGTGCAGGCCGGCGCGATTCCGATGACCGCGTTGCAATACCTGCTCGAGCTGCAGCGCGACTGGGCGCGCGCGACGACCTACGCACACACCACCGGCGTGGCGCGCGTGCATGCGGGCGGTTACGGGCTCGGCATCCAGTATGCGGCGCACATGTTCGGCGGGCACGAGGGCGGAGGCGGCTGATGGACCTCGTCGTCCGCAACGCGAAGGTCTGGACCGGCGACGCCGCGCAGCCGCAGGCGTCGGCGATCGGCGTGCGCGGCGACCGCGTCGTCGTGGTCGGCGACGATGCGAGTGTGATGGCGCAGGCGGGCGAGGCGAAGGTGATCGACGCCAACCGTCGTCGCATGATCCCCGGCTTGCACGACAGCCACACGCACCTGATCCGCGGCGGCCTGAACTACACGCTCGAGTTGCGCTGGGACGGCGTACGCTCGCTCGCCGATGCGATGGCGATGTTGCGCGAACAGGTCGCGCGCACGCCGGCGCCGCAATGGGTGCGCGTGGTCGGCGGCTTCAGCGAACACCAGTTCGTCGAGAAGCGCCTGCCGACGCTCGCCGAGATCAACGCGATCGCGCCGGACACGCCGGTGTTCATCCTGCATCTTTACGATCGCGCGCTGCTCAACGCCGCCGCGCTGCGCGCCGCCGGTTACACGCGCGACAGCCAGGATCCGCCGGGCGGAAGCATCGAGCGCGACAAGGCGGGCAACCCGACCGGGCTGCTGCTGGCCAAGCCGAATGCGTTGATCCTCTACGCGACGCTCGCGAAGGGGCCGAAGCTCCCGGTCGAGTGGCAGACCAATTCGACGCGCCACTTCATGCGTGAACTCAACCGGCTCGGCATCACGTCGGTGATCGATGCGGGCGGCGGCTTCCAGAACTATCCGGAAGACTACGAGGTGATCCAGTCGCTGCATCGCGACGACGCGCTGACGGTGCGCATCGCCTACAACCTGTTCACGCAGAACCGCGGCGGCGAACTGGGCGACTTCAGGCGCTGGAGCGACATGGTGTCGCCGGGCGCGGGCGACGATTTCCTGCGCCATAACGGCGCGGGCGAGATGCTGGTGTTCTCCGCGGCGGACTTCGAGGATTTCCGCGAACCGCGGCCGGAGCTTGCCGCGTCGATGGAGGACCAACTGGAAGCGGTGGCGACGCTGCTGGTCGACAAGCGCTGGCCGTTCCGCATCCACGCGACCTACGACGAATCGATCACGCGCATCCTCGATGCGTTCGAGCGCGTGCACAAACGTCGACCGTTCGAAGGCTTGCGCTTCACCATCGACCACGCGGAAACGATCTCCGACCGCAACATCGATCGCGTGGTCGCGCTTGGCGGCGGCATCGCGATCCAGCACCGCATGGCCTACCAGGGCGAATACTTCGTCGATCGCTACGGTCGCGAGAAAGCGTCGCGCGCGCCGCCGCTGGGCGCCATGCTTGCGGCCGGCGTGCCGGTCGGCGCCGGCACCGACGCCACGCGCGTGGCGAGTTACAACCCGTGGGTCGCGCTTGCATGGATGACGACGGGGCGCACGCTCGGCGGCATGGCGCTGTACGACGACGACAATCGCCTCGATCGCGATACTGCGCTGTCGCTGTGGACGCAGGGCAGTGCGTGGTTCGCCAACGCCGAAAAGACGCGCGGGCGTCTGTCGCCCGGGCAGCTCGCGGACTTCAGCCTGTTGTCGTCGGATTACTTCGACGTGCCCGACGATGCGATCTCCCGCATCGAAAGCGTGCTGACGGTCGTTGGTGGCCGCGTCGTGCACGGCGCCGGCGACTTCGAGAAAATGGCGCCCGTCCTTCCGCCGCCGATGCCCGAGTGGTCGCCCGTGCGTCGCCACGGCGGTTACCAGGGCGCGCGCGATCCCGCCGTCGCTGCGCAGGTTGCGCACGCCGCGCACGCGCATTGCGCCACGCACCCCCATGCGCACGCAGCGCACTTCGACGCACCGAGCCACGATCCGCTCGGCTTCTGGGGCCCGCTCGGCTGCAGCTGCTTTGCCTTCTGAGATGGACGCGCCCCAGCCCCGTGCCGACGCGACCCCGGGCGCGTGGGCGCCGCTGGGCGTGCCGGCGTTCCGCTCGCTGTGGCTGGCGATCGTGATCGGCAACATCGGCACGTGGGTCAACGATGTCGCTGCCGCTTGGCTGATGACGGAACTGACGGATGCGCCGTTGATGATCGCGGCGGTGCAGTCGGCGACGTCGTTGCCGATGGTGGTACTCGCGCTGGTCGCGGGAACGTTGGCGGACCTCGTCGATCGCCGACGCCTGTTGATCGTGATGCAGCTGTGGATGATGGCGGTCGCGACCGCGCTCGCCGTGCTCGCGTGGTTGGGGCAACTGCACGCGTGGTCGCTGCTGGCGCTGACGTTCGCGATCGGAGCGGGCGCGGCGCTGGCGATGCCGGCGCAGTCGGCCGTCACCCAGGAACTCGTGCCGCGACCGCTCGTCGCCCCCGCCATCGCGTTGTCGTCGGTCGGCATGAACATCGCGCGGTCGATCGGACCAGCGCTCGGCGGCACGATCGTCGCGGTGGCGGGCGTGGCCGCGGCGTTCGCGATCAACGCGATCAGCTTCCTCGGCACCGTGTTCGTGTTGCTTCGCTGGAAGCGCACGCCGGCCGCGGCGGCCGGACACGCGCCGCCGGAGAATTTCATCGGGGCCTTTCGCGCGGGGTTGCGTTTCGCGTGGCACGCGCCTGCATTCCGTTCGGTGATCGTGCGCGCGGCGTGCTTCTTCGTGTTCGCGAGTGCATTGACGGCGTTGTTGCCGCTGGTGGTGCGGCGCACGTTGCAGGGCGGAGCGGGCACGTTCGGCCTGTTGCTCGGGTGCATCGGCGTCGGTGCGCTGTTCGGCGCGGCGCTGTTGCCGCGCGTGCGTGCGCGATGGGGCGCGGATCGCCTGATCGTCGGCGGCGCCGTGGGCTATGCCGTGTGCATCGCACTGGTTGCGCAAGTGACGGCGGTGTGGCCGGCGTGCATCGTGATGCTGGCGGCGGGCATGACGTGGATCGCGGTGCTGTCGTCGTTCCAGGCGGCCGCGCAATTGTCGGTGCCGGCGTGGGTGCGTGCGCGGGCGCTGTCGCTGTACATCATGACCTTCGCCGGCGGCATGGCGCTCGGGAGCCTGGCGTGGGGTTCCGTCGCGCAGTTCGCATCGGTGCCGATGGCGCTGCGCATCGCGGCGTTGGGCACCATTGTCGCGTCGCTGTGGGCGGGGCGCTATCGCATCGGCGACGTGGCGCACCTCGACCTCGCGCCGTCGGGACATTGGCCGCAGCCGATCATGGCGGCGGTGCTCGAAGGCGATCGCGGCCCCGTGCTCGTCACGGTGGAATACGCGGTGGCGCCCGGGGAGAACGCGCGCTTCCATGCGCTGATGGCGGCGCTCGGCGAATCGCGCCGTCGCGACGGCGCGTTGCAGTGGTCCGTGCTCGAAGATGTCGCGCAGCCTGGTACGTGGCTCGAATCATTCATCGTCGGCTCGTGGTCCGAGCACCTTCGGCAACACCAGCGTGTCACCGGCGAGGAACGCCGCTTGCAGGCGGGGATCGCCGAAGCCCTCGTGCCCGGCGCCGCGCCGGTGGTGCGGCACTTCCTCGCGCCGGATGCGCGCGCACGGCACGCAAGGAGTGCGGGTGCATGAACGTCAAGTTCGCGATCGGGTTGTCGCTCGGCTTCTCCATCGGCTTCGTTTGCCGATGGTTCGGCATTCCCGCGCCCGCACCGCCCGTGCTGGTCGGCGCGCTGATCGTGTTCGCGATGACCTGCGGCTACGTGCTGGCCGATCGCTGGATCGCGCGTCGCCACGCGACCCAGCATCTGCAGTGCGGCGGTCCCACCGGCGATACGCACGCGGAGCGCACACGATGATGCTCGCGATTACCGGCGTGGTCATGGCGTTGCTGGTCGGCGTCGTCTGTCGCGTGCTCGATTTGCCGCTGCCCGCGCCGCCGCGCCTGCAGGGCGCATGGCTGGTGGTCGCGATGACGCTCGGCTTCATCGCGGCCGCGCGGGTGCTGGAGTAGGCGACGATGTCGGCGCGCATGCGCGCGACGTTGGCGGCTCTCTGCATCGCGTCGATGCTCGTCGCGGGCTGCGCGAGCGTGGGCGCGCGCGAAGGCGAGATGCCGGGCGGCATCGCACTCGATGGCCTCGCGGTCGCCGATCATCTCTCGGATACGACGCACGAAGTCCTCTCGATGCTCGCCATCCAGGGCGACTGCGAACGCGAAGCCGCGGCCTGCGCACGCGCCGTGATCGAAACCCCGGGCACCGTGCGCGAAGCGACCCGCCTGCTCGCGGCGGCCGACCTGCTGCATCGCGGTTCGCAACGCGGCGTGCGCCCGGTGCAACTCGCGCTCGATTGCGCGCGCCACACCGAGCGTTATCTGTTCGCAGAAAACCTCGAAGGCCGCAAATCGGCGCTCGACGCGCGTTCGCAACTGGCATTGCGCCTGCACGATGCGTGCACGTCGAAGTTGGTGAACGAGGTTCCCTTCGACCGCGCCGAACCGATTCGCTGGCGCTGGCGCACCGACGACGCGCGTTTCCCACGCGCCGACGTGCAACGCGTGGTGCTCGCCGCGGGCGTGCGCACGCAGGGCCTGCGCACGCGGCAGGTCGACGACGGGCTCGGCGTGGCGGCGGTGGCGATCGGGCAAGCGAAGGGAATGCCGATGTTCCCACCGCAGCCGTTCGCACTGGCGATCAACGTGCGTTACGTGCGCGATGCAACGGGGGAGTCATTGGAAGTCACCGACGCCTCCAGCCACCAGCGCATCGACACTGCGCTCGGCCGCGTCGACCTCGCGCGCGACACGACCGCGGCCTACGCGCTGTCGGCGGCGCTGTTCGACGAGGAACTCAACGCATGGGGCGGCTTGCGTCGACCGGAGGCGATGGTCACGAGCGAACTGCGCCTGCTCGCGCCGATCGATGCGGAGAAGACGCCGCTGGTGCTCGTGCATGGGTTCGCGAGCAGCCCGGTCGCATGGGCCAACTTCGCGAACGAAGTGCTCGGCGATCCGGAACTCGCGGATCGCTACCAGGTGTGGCTCGCGCGCTACTGGACCGGGCCGCCGCTGCTCGCCAATCGCTACGCGCTCGCGCGCGGCATCGGCACGTTGCGCGACGCACACGTGTCAGGCGGCGGCGATCCGTCGCTGGTGATCGTCGGGCATTCGATGGGCGGCGTGCTCGCGCGGTTGCTCGTGACCGATCCGGGCATGGCGCTGTGGAATGCGACGTTCGCGAAGCCGCCGGGAGCGCTCGGCGTGTCGCCGGAAGACGAGGCGCTCGCGCAGGAAGTCTTCCTGTTCAAGCCGGTGCCGGACATCGACACCGTGGTGTTCATCTCCACGCCGCATGGCGGCAGCGAAGCCGCGGACGGTGTGGTGGCGCGTTTGCTGCGCGGCCTGGTTGAGAGTTCGGCGCAGGCCATCGGCTTGCTCAAGCGCATCGCCACCGGCGCGCCCGATGCGATCCAGCCGGCGTTGCAACCCGTGTTCGCCGCCGGGGGACCGAACAGCCTCGACACGTTGTCGCCGCGGAATCCCGTGCATCGCGCGGCGCGCGGATTGCCGATCGTACCGGGCGTGGAAGCGTGGTCGCTGATCGGCATCGTCGATCCCGATCATCCGGAACGCGGCGACGGTGTCGTGCCGCTCGAAAGCCAGGCGTGGCCCGGTGCGAAGGAAGTCCGCATCCGCGGCGACCATCACCTGCAGGCGGAGCCGGCCACGGTGGCCGCGCTCAAACGCATCCTGCTCGATCGCCTCGCCCGCATGCCGCCGCGCACTGGACCACGCGAGTGATCCGGTGCGCGACGTGCATCAACCGCGGTGCGATTACTTCGCCGTGGCGCGCGAGCGGTCGAACACCAGCAGCATGCCGCCGAAGATCGCGGTGTTCTTGAGGAACGCGGTGAGCTGATCGCTGAACTGCGCCGGCTCGGCCGACCAGAACGCATGGAACACCAGCGTCACCGGCACGAGGAAGATCGCGAGGCCCAGCGCGGCCCAACGGGCCTTCCAGCCGGTGATCAACATCGCGCCGCCGATCAGTTCGATCGCGATCGTCGCGACGAGCACGAGGTCGGGGAAGGGCAGGCCGTTGCTGCCGATCCAGCCGGACACGTAGGCGAACGCACCGATCTTGGTGATCGCGGAAACGAAGAACAACGCGCCGAGCAGTGCGCGGCCGATGGCAAGCAGGGGATTGCGGGTCGAAGCGGTCATGACGGGTCTCCAGTCGAAGTGGACGGACGGATCAAAGGGGAAGATCGAACAACAGGATTTCGGCGTCGTCGCCGTTCGCGAGCACGATCGATGCTTCGCTCGTGATCTTCAGTGCGTCGCCGGCCTGCAAACGCTGGCCGCCGACATCGAGGCTGCCGCGCGCGACATGCACGTACGCACCGCGTCCGGCTTGCAGCGCGTGTTCGACACGGTCCTCGCCATCGAGGATCGACGCGAACAACGACGCGTCCTGGTGGATCACCATCGAACCGTCGCGCCCGTCGGACGAACCGATGAGGCGCAGCACGCCGCGCTTCGACGCCGGGTCGAAGTGCTTCTCCTCGTAGCTCGGCGGCAGGCCGTTGCGATCCGGGAAGATCCAGATCTGCAGGAAGTGCACCGGCGACTCGGGCGAATGGTTGAACTCGCTGTGGCGCACGCCCGTGCCCGCGCTCATGCGCTGCACGTCGCCGTAACGCAGCACCGAGCCGTTGCCCATGCTGTCCTTGTGTTCCAGCGCGCCGTCGAGGACGTAGGAGAGGATCTCCATGTCCGCGTGCCCGTGCGTGCCGAAACCCTGGGCCGGGGCGACCCGGTCCTCGTTGATCACGCGCAGCGGGCCGAAACCCATGTGCCGCGGATCGCGGTAGTCGGCGAAGGAGAAGGTGTGGCGGGAGCTCAGCCAGCCGTGTTCGGCCCGGCCGCGCTCGCTGCTCTTGCGGAGTTCCTGCATGACGCGCTCCAGTAGGTGGGACTGGCGCGCACTCTAGATTGTTGCAGAGGCTAAATAAATAAACGCAAAAGCCACGTATCGTTGCACATACGCAACAATCATCCGCGGTCGTCGGAGGACGAGATCGTGGCCCGGCGCAGGGCCCAGTCCTTGAAGCGCCGCGCGGCGGTGACCGCATACGCCGTGCGTGCCGGCACCACGAGTTCGATCGCGGTGCCGCCGTCGGCGCCGGGTCCGATCGACAGCGCGCCCTGCACGCGTTCGGCGCGCTCGCGCATGCCGGCCAGGCCCCAGTGCCCGCGCAGTCCGCCGGCGCGCGCGACGGCCGGATCCATGCCGCGCCCGTTGTCGACCACGCGCAACACGAACCGATGGTGGTCGAACACCAACAGCAGCTCGATCCGGCTCGCATCGGAGTGGTTGAACGCGTTGAACAGCGCTTCGCGACCGAGTTGGTACAGGTCGTCCTGCACGATCGGATCGATGGTGCGCTCCACGCCCTGGATCGCGTGGCAGAACTGCCCCGGATAGCCTTCGGCGAACTGTTGCCCCGCGCGCACGAGGGCGACCGGCAGCGACGCCGACGACTCGGTCGAACGCCGCATGTTGCTCACGCGATCGCGGCCTTCGACCAGCATGTCGTCGGCGCGATCGAGCGCGCGATCGATCGCGGCGCGCAGCGGATTGTCGGCGGGGATCTGCACGCCGATCGCGTGGAAACGCAGGATCAACCCGTGCAGGCCCTGCAGCAGCGTGTCGTGCAACTCGCGGGCGATGCGCTCGCGCTCGTCGTGGCGTTCCTGCAAACGCGCGAGCATCTGCCGTTCCATCTGATGCAGGCGCAACAGGTACAACGCGCCGATCACCGCCGCGCCGAAGGCGAAGCACAGGAACAAAAACCAGCGCGCCTGCCAGAACGCCGGCGCGATCGACACGCGCATCGCCGCTTCCGGCCCGCCCCACGCTTGCCCGGGATGCGCGGCCTGCACATGGAAGACGTAATCGCCCGGCGGCACGCGCGAATACGCGGCTTCGCGCCGCGTGCCCGCGTCCTGCCACGCATCGTCGAACCCCGCGAGGCGATAGCGGAAGCGCACGCGTTCCGGCGCGGTGAGCGTCATCGCGGTGAACACGAACTCGAGGTGGTCGGTGCCGACGGGAAAGTCGGTGGCGCCCTTCGCGTCGATCGCCTCGTCGCGCGCGCGCACGGTGAGCAGGCGGGCTTCGGGATTCGGGCCCGGGGGGCGCAGTTTTTCGGGATCGACCCAGGCCAGGCCGGAGTCGGTGCCGAACCACAACACGCCGTCGCTCGCTTCCAACGCCGTGGAGTCGGTGGTGTTCATCTGCGGCGCGCCGGGCAGGCCGTCGCTTTCATCGAAACGTTGCGCGCGCACCGCATGCTTCGGATTGCGCAGCAGCGCGCGCATCTCGTCGACCGGGATGCGGATGAGGCTGCGCATCTCCGACAACCACACGTCGCCCGAATGCGTCGGCACGATGCCGCCCACGGCGCCCGGTTGCTGCGATCCGGCGAAGCGCACGCGATGGAAGCGCTTGCCGTCGAAGAGCGCGACGCCGAGTTCGCCGCCGACCCAGCGCTGCACCGCGTTGCCGCGGATCACTTTCACGCGGCCGATGTCGAGACCGTCCTCCGGCCCGTACGACGTGACGCGACCATGGTCGACGACGCGGATGCGATTCTCGGTGTAGCCAAACCATTGCACGCCCGCGCCGTCGTCCCAGCTCGCGCTCGGCACGCGCGACAACAGGCCCTGCGGCAAGCGTGCGGGCGACCATGCATCGCCGTCGACTTCCCACAGGCCGAGATCGTCGACGCCGAGCCAGAGACCGCGGCCATCGGATGCGTTGGCGAGATCCCAGATCCACGAGTTCGCGACTTCGCGCGGACCGGGCACGACATCCACGCGCTCGCCGCGTTGCCGATACAGCACGCCCAGGCCGCCCCACCAGGTCGTGCCGTCGCGCGTGCGCAACACGCTGCGCGCCTGCACGGGCTGGCTCGCTTCGAGGAACGGCGTGCGCGCGCCCGCGCGATGCGCGGCGTCGATGCGCACGAGCGGCGAGGTGAACATCCCCGCGACCCACACCGCGCCGTCTTCACCCGCGGCGATGGTGTTGCTCGTGTAGGCCTCGGGCAACGCGACCGGCACGACGGGATTGGAGCGGAAGCGATCGAGCCCGCGCGACGTGGCGACCCACACGTTGCCTTCGCGGTCCTCGAACATGTGGATGATGTTGTCGCTGGTGAGGCCGTCCTCGTCGGTGTAGGTGTCGGCGTTCTCGATCGTCGCGCCCAGCGCTTGCGCAGGATCGCGCACGCGGTACAGGCCGAAGTCGTTGCCGAGCCACAGCGCGCCGTCGCGATCGAACATGACTTCGACGAAGGGCGGGCGCATCGCCGCGCGATCGAACACCGGCGGCCCCGACACCGGCACGCGCAACATGCCGCCGTCGCACGACACCCAGACCGTCGCGTGCGCGTCGGCGACCATCTCCACCGGTTCGCATGGGACGTCGGCGAGCTTGGCGAAGCGCGTCGCGCGCGGGGGCAACAGCAACACTTCGCGCCCGACGACCGCGACCAAGCCGCGCGGCAACGCGATGAGCTGACGGACGCGATCGTTCGGCACGCCCCACGCGTCGTCCAGCGATACCCAGCGCGTGCCGTTCCATTGCGCGATGCCTTCGTGCGTGCCGGCGAACAGGCGACCGTCGAGCGCCGTCCGGATGGAATACACCTGCGTCTTCGGAATCTGGTCCGGCCGCGTGTAGAGCGTCAGGCGGCCATCGCGGATGAAGCCCAGGCCCGAGGGACGGAACGACACCCACAATCCGCCATCGGCGGTCGCATGCAGCGCGTAGGAGTTGTGCGACGGCACCTGCACGTCGTTGGTCGGTTCGAAGCGCTGGAAGCGAATGCCGTCGAACCAATACAGGCCCTGCGTGCTGCCGACCCACAGGAAACCGTCGCGGGTCTGCGCGATCGCGCTGATCTGGCTCGGTGCGCCCTGCGCACGCGTCCACGCGGTGTGGTGGAACTGGTGCAGGCCGCGATCGGTGTCGAGCGCGCGTGCGTCGGGCGCCGCGAGCATCGCCAGCGAGGCCACCAACAACGCGGGAATCCATCGGCGCAGGTCCATGCGCGAATGCTAGCGCGGCGACGCGGTCGGCGAATGGCTCGATCGAGGGAGGTGCCCGCCGGGCAACAATCCCTCCCCCGCGAACGGGGGGAGGGCGTGGGGCGCAGCGTTACTCGCCCAACAGGTGCTGCTGCCAGAACAGCATCGTGGCCGCGCCGAAGTAGTCGGCGTTCGCCTTCTTCTGGAAACCGTGTCCTTCGTCGTTGAACAGCAGGTACCACACCGGCTGTCCGTTGCCGCGCACGGCTTTCACGATCTGCTCGGCTTCGGTGTACGGCACGCGCGGGTCGTTCTTGCCCTGGGCCACGAACAAGCGCGACGCGATGCGTTCGGGATGGCGGGCCGGCGAGATGCGCGCGAACACTTCCTGCATTTCCGGCGTGCGCTCGTCGCCGTATTCGGCGCGGCGCAGGTCGCGGCGATAGCTCTCGGTGTTGGTCAGGAACGTGGTGAAGTCGGAGATGCCGACGATGTCCACGCCCGCGCGGATGCGATCGCTGTAGTGCATCAGCGAGGCGAGCACCATGTAGCCGCCGTAGCTGCCGCCGTACACGCCGATGCGCGAGGCGTCGAGTTCGGGTTGCTTCGCGATCCAGTCGAGCAGCGCGCCGATGTCCTTGACCGAATCCTCGCGCAGCGCCGCGTTGTCGAGCGAGAGGTACGTCTTGCCGTAGCCGGTCGAGCCGCGCACGTTCGGCACCAGCATCGCCACGCCGAGTTCGTTGGCGAGGAACTGCGCGGTCGGGCTGAAGGTCGGCAGCGACTGGCCTTCCGGACCGCCGTGGATGTTGATGATCACCGGGAGCTTCCTGCCCTTCGGTGCGTTGGCGGGGCGGTAGTAGAACGCCGGGATCGTGCGCTGCTTGCCGTCGACCTGGTCGAAGGTCGAATAGCGCACCAGCGTCGGCGCCACGAATTTCGACGAATCGAGGCCGCCGACTTCGCTCTGCGTCCAGCGTTCGAGCTGCTTGCCAGCGAGGTCGATGACGTACGTATCGCTAGGCGACGTCGCGCTGTTGAGCGTGAGCGCCAGGCGCTTGCCGTCGGGCGAGAACTCGAAGCCGCCGATCACGCCGATCGGCAGGTCGGGGATCGCGACTTCCTTGTGCGAGGGCAGCGCGAGCACGTGCAGCTTGCTGATGCCGTCTTCGTTCGTCACGTACGCGAGGTGCTTGTCGTCGTCTGCGATGGTGAAGCCATCGACGTCCCACGGAATCGCGCGCGTCAGGATCTCGAGCTTGCCGCTCGCCGGTTCGTGCCAGCGCAGCGTCTGGAATTCCTGCGGCTGGCCCTGGATCGGTTCGTCGGACACGAAGTACACCGACTTGCCGTCGCCGGCGAACGCGAAGCCGCCGAACGACGCCTTGCCGCCGTCGACCGGGAACATCTCGAGCTTGCCGTCCTCGAGGTTCACCGCGCCCGGATACGACTCGGCCGCGGACACGTAACGCGAGACCAGCAATTCCTTGTTGTCGGGCGAGAAATCCATCGCGCCCCAGCTGCCGCCCTCGGTCACCACCGTCTTCGTTTCGCCGGTCGCCACGTTGCGCACGTAGATGTCGCGGTCGGTGCCGTTGCGACCCGTGCCCGCGTACGCCATCAGCGTGCCGTCGGGCGAGAACACCGCGCCGCCGTTCTGCGAACGCTTGCCGTCGGTGAGCATCGTCGTGTTGCGTGTGCCGAAGTCGAACCAGTACAGCTGCGAGAACTCGTCGCCGCCCTTGTCCTTCGAGAAGACGAAGCCGTTGGCTTTCGCTTTGGCCGGCGCCGCGGCGACGCCGCCGACCGGTTCCGGATAGAAGGTAAGCTGCTCGCGCGCGCCGAGCGGCTTGCACACGCGATGCACCTGCGAAGTCTCGGCGAAGCGCGTGTTGATCAGCACGCAGCCTTCGCGCGTCCAGCCCGCGAGACCCGCGCCGCGCGTGTTCTGGTAGCGACTGAGCTTCTCGAGCAGCTCCGCCGGGATGGCGGGGATGTTCTCGCTGACGCGATTGCCGACTTCCTCGCGTTGCACCGCGGCGGGCTTGGTCGAAGCAGGTTCGGCAGCGAAGGCCTGGGCACAGGCGAACGTCAGGACTGCGACAGGCAGTGTGCGGCGCAACATAAGGGAGGCTCCCCGCGGATGAAGGCCCGACTTTAGCGCGGGGAGGTGAGGAGAGGGCGTCGGCCGGAAGTCATGGCAGGGCAGAAGCGGGAAACGGGAAACAAAGAGCGGGAAACGGGAGGTTACTGTCCGCTCCGGCTTGCAGGTCCGTCGGCCGAAGTGAGCGCCTCTCTCCCGTTTCCCGCTCTTCGTTTCCCGTTTCCCTTCTCAGCCTTCCGGCAGCGACTTGTTGCGCTCGAGATTCGCCTGCAACGTCGCCAGTCGATCCCCGCGCCCTTCGCACAGCAGCACGAACATGCGATCGAGCAGATGCTGCACGCCGGATTGGTACAGCAGCGGCGCGACGTGCGGGCGGTCGTCGTGGCCGGCGATCAGCAACGCGATATCGGCGTGCGCACGCAGCGGGTTCGACGTGTGCCGCGTGACGCTCACGACCTTGCCCTGGCGTTCGCGCATGCTGCGGGCGAGCTGGCACAGCGCGGGTTGCTTGCCTTGTTCGCTGATCGCGAGCATGACGTCGCCGGCGCGGCACGAGGCGATGCTCGCGCCGAGGTGCGCGTAGTCGAAGTGGTGCAGGGCGGTGACGCCGAGCAACGTGAGTCGATAGGTGAACGCACGCGCGATCGCGCTGTCTTCCGCCGCGCCGAACAGCAGCACGCGGTTGGCGCGGCCGATCAGCGAGGCGACGTACTCGATCGCCGACGGCGGGTTGATCGCGCGCGTTTCCGCTTCGGCTTCGCTCTTGCGCCGCCACAGGTCGCCGGACACGAGTTCCGGCATTTCCTCGGTCGCGGGCACGATGGCGCCGCGTTCGGGCGTCATCGCTTCGGCGATCGAATACTTGAGGTCGGGGTAGCCGCGATAGCCGAGCTTCTGGCTGAACTTCACCACGCTCGACTGGCTGATGCCGAGCGCGGCCGCGAGCTGCTGCGACGAGTAGTCGCGCAGCAGCTGGGCGTTGTCCAGGATGAAGTCGGCGATCCGCCGCTCGATCGCGGACATCTGTTCGCGCTCGGCGCGGATCTTCGACAGCGGTTTCATGGTCACGCGGTCAACGGTTCCAGGCCGTTGATGCGGCGGATGCCGAGGCCCGGCGCGTCGGTGATCGTGATCTCCGATTCGTTGAAGATCACGCCGCCTTCGACGGGATTGAACTGGCTGAGCGACGGGCCGTCGAGGTCGACCTTGGTGATCGCGTCGGCCTTGGCGACCGCAAGATGCACTGCGGCGGCGACGCTGATCGAGGATTCCAGCATGCAACCGATCATGCACTCGATGCCGTGCAACGACGCGATGTCGGCCATGCGGATCGCGTTGGAGATGCCGCCGGTCTTCATCAGCTTGATGTTGATGATGTCGGCCGCGCGCATGCGGATCAGCTCGATGACCTGCGCCGGGCCGAACACGCTTTCGTCCGCCATGATCGGCGTGTGCACGCGCTCCGTGACGTAGCGCATGCCTTCCAGGTCGGTGGCCTTGACGGGCTGTTCGACGAGTTCGAGCACGATGCCCGCGTCTTCCATCGCGTTGATCGCGTGCACGGCCTGCTTCGCGGTCCAGCCCTGGTTGGCGTCGAGGCGGAGCAGGGCGCGGTTCTCGACCGCGGCGTAGATCGCCTTGGCGCGTTCGATGTCGACGCCGATTTCCTTGCCGACCTTGATCTTCAGCGAATCGAAACCGCGATCCACCGCCGCCAGCGAGTCGGCGACCATCTTGTCGATCGTGTCGACGCTGATGGTGATGTCGGTGGTGATGACCGGATCGCCGCCGCCGAGCACGCGATAGAGCGGCGCATCGAACGACTGCGCGAACAGGTCGTACAGCGCGATCTCCACCGCCGCCTTCGCGCTCGTGTTGCGTTCCATCGACGTCTGCACGAGGCGCGTGAGGCGGTTGAGGTCGGCGACGTCCTGGCCGATCAGGCGCGGCGCGATGTAGTTCCTGATCGCGTCGACGATCGAGCCATGCGTGTCGCCGGTGATCACGGCCGTCGCGGGCGCTTCCCCGTAACCGACGTGGCCGGTGTCGGTGTGCATCATCACGACGACGTCCTCCACCTTGTCGACCGTGCGCAGCGCGGTCTTGAACGGCGTCTTCAGCGGCACGCGCAGCATGCCGAACTCGATGCGGGTGATCTTCATGCGGAAGCGGCTCCGGCTTCGAAACTTGGGATGGATCAGTCCTGGGTCGCGACGCGGACGACGCTGGTCATGCGGTCCACGTAGCGGTGATCTTCGTCGTACATCAGCGGCAGCAGCGGCGTCACCGAGACGCCGTTGAGGTGCAGCGAGCGCAGTTTTCCGTCGGGCGCGCGCATCGTGCCGCCGTTGGTGTCGTGGATGACGAACGGCTGGTCGCCGATCCAGCCGATCACCATCATCACGTGGCCGGGGATGTAGACCAGGTCGCCGGGTTGCAGCGCCTCGACCGCGGCCTCGCGTTGCTCGCGCGTGCTCTTGTCGTCGAACAGCGTCTTGTGCAGCGACGGGCTCTTCGACTGGTCGCGCGTGTTGCGCGGCAACAGCACGCCCATGCTCGCGTAGATCTCGGACACGAAGCCGCTGCAGTCGCGCGCTTCGTAGTCGTGGCCCCAGCCATAGCGTTCGCCGAGGAACTTGAAGGCCTGGCGGATGATGTTGGCGTGGGTCAGCGGAAGCGGCGCGGCCGACGTGTCGGAGATGTCCTGCACGAGCGCGGGCGCGATGCGCAGCGCGCCGTCGGCTTCGCGGATCGGGAGTTGCACGACGTGCGAGGAGTACGGGTGCTGGCCGTTGACGATCTGGTCGGGCGGCACGGCGGCGAGCGGCAGGCGCGTGCCCATGTCGAGCAGCACGTCGGACGCCTGCGGCAGGTTCGGCGTGTAGGTCGTGCGCACCTTCGCGCCGGTCACGAGGCGATAGGGCGCCGCGTCGGCGAAGCCGAGGACGACGTCGCGCGCGCCTTCGGCGAGATGCTTGCGTTCCACCCAGGCGCGATAACGCTGGCTCACGACGAACGCCCACTGGCCGTCGCGGCTTTCATGCACGATCGCGACCGGCACGCCGGGGAACAGCGCGCTTTCCTGGAAGCGGTCGATGTCGGTGTCTTCGTTGTTCGAGAACACGCGCAGGGTCGTGGGGAACGTGCGCAGCGCGGCGCGGCTCACGACGAGCGCGTAGCGCGGCGTCGTGTCGGCGGCGATCCTGTCGAGCGCGAGCGCATCGACGAGGCCGTCGAGCGTGGCGGCGGGGACTTCCTTGTGCTGCTCATCGTACAGCGTGCGTGTCGGGCGTTCCGACAGATCGGTGATCCATTCGCGCACCGTGGCCTGCGGAATCGAGGCGGGCAGGGCGACGTCGTGGATGGTCGGGTCCTGCGCGCGCATCTTCGTGTTGGCGGCGCCGATCGCCGCCGCGTCGAGCAGCACGCGATTGGCATCCGTGCCCAGCTTCGACACCCAGAACTGCGGATCGAGCTGCGCGGCTTCGACGCCGACGACGCCGCTCGGCGGGCGCACCAGCTGCACCGGCTCGCGTGCGTACGCAGTGGACAGGACGAGCGCCAGCGCCGAGGCCAGCACGAACATGTTCGAACGGATGCGCATCTGCATTCTCCTCAAGGCGCCAGCGCTGCGAGCACTTGCGCCATGACCAAACCAAAACCCGTCCCGAGGATATAGCCGAGCAACGCAAGCAGGATGCCGACCGGGACGAGCGCGGGCGAATAGGAAGCGGCGAGCACCGGCGTCGCGGCGACACCGCCGACGTGCGCGAGCGACGCGATGCCGCAGAGGTACAAATCGAAACGGAACAGCTTCGCCAGCAGCGCGAGCAGCGCCGCATGGATGAGCAGGATCGACAGCCCGCACGCGATGTACCACGGCGCCGCGCCGATGCCTTCGAAATTGCTCTGCGAGGCGAGGATCGCGACGATGAAGATCAGCAGCGCGCTGGCGATCTTCGACGCGCCGGGGAAGCGCGCGAGCGGTGTGTGCGCGGCGACGAGGCCCAGGCCCGTCGCGATCATGATCGTGTATGAGGTCGCGCTGACGTATTGCGATTCGGGCAGCATCCCGGCGATCCAGCGCGAGGCGACGCCCGCGCCGAGCGCAAGGCCGAGCCACAGCAGGACCGCATCCGGCGTGATCGCGCCTTTCGCTTCGGGCACGGCCGCGATGATGTCGGCGCTCGACTTCGCACGCGTCCAGCGATCGAAGGCCGGCGCCAGGCGCCCGACCGAGAACAGCACCGCCACCCACACCGAATAGCAGAGCGCATCGGTCAGCAGTGCGAGCGCAATCGATTGCTCCGACAGCCCCGCGCCCTGCGCGACCGCGATCAGGTTCGCCGATCCGCCGACCCAGCTGCCGCTCAACGCGGCGAGCGGTTCCCACTTGGTGAGCGCGGGCAGGGCGTTGCGGAACAGCAGGTACGTGGTCGCGAACGCAATGAACAGGCACACCGTCGTGCTGAAGAACACCGCCAGCACGCGCGGCCCGAGCGCGAGGATCGCCCGCAGGTCGCAATGGATCATCAACAGGAACAGCATCGCCGGCAGGATCTGCGCGATCAGCGTCTTCTGCGCGGCCTGGATCTCGCCCTGCACGTGCCACGCGCCTGCGACCGACAGCGCGGTGACCAGCAGGTAGACCATGACGATCGGCGGCATGACGGAGAACACGCGCCATTGCGTGCGCCGCTCGAGCATGGGGAACAGCCCGGCGATCCCGAGCATCAGCGCGAGGTAGGGCCACACCGTCTGGATCATCCGGTTCCCCCGTCGCCCCGGGATCGGGGGCGGTCGGAATATATATTCATCGAAGCGGCCGGGGGAAGAATAATTTATTGACCGGCCATCACGGAGATGTTACAGAAGCATTTCGCAGCTCTCTCGCAGGGGTCGTGTGCGCTTGGACAAGGTCGGAGCCATCGCGATGTCCACTCCGCTCCACGTGCGTTCGCGCATGTGGATGCCCCTGCTGTCCCTCGCGATCGCCGGGTGCCTCGCCGCCGGCGCGGTCGCCGCCTTCGATCCGCCGCCCGCACCGCCCGCCATCGTGGCGATGGTCGATCGCGGCGACTTCAAGGCCGCGAACGCGGCGATCGACGAAGCGCTGAAGCAAAACCCCGACGCCGCGACGCAACGCGCACTCGATTACGAACGCGAGCGCATGCGCCGCATCCGCCTGGACTTCCCGCACGACGAAGCGAAGATCCGCGCGGACGTGAAGAAGCAGATCCCCGACCTGCGCGACGACGAGTTCGCGAAATGGGATGCGGCGAACCAGCTCGAACACATGACCATCGACGGTGAGAAGCGCTACTTCCAGCGCGCCGTCGGCAATCTCTGGCGCCTGAGCCCCGAAGCGGTCGCGCGCCGCACGGAGCCGCCGAAGCGCAACGACAACCCGCTCGAGAAGCTGCACCCGCACCACCAGCTCGCGCGCAAGACCGCGCTCGAGACGGGCAAGTCGAGCGTGCTGCCGCAGCGCGTGCGCATCACCCAGTCGCTGACCGTCAATGCCGACGCGGTGCCCGCGGGCGAGGCGATCGATGCGTGGATCCCGTTCCCGCGCCACATCCCCGGCCACCAGGACGACATCGAGCTCGTATCGACGACGCCCGCGAAGAACACCCTCGCGCCCGAATCCGCGCTGATGCGCACCGTGCACCTGCAGGACAAGGCCGAAGGCGGCAAGCCGACGCGCTTCGACGTCACCTACGAAGTCACGCTCTCCACGCAGTACCACGCGATCGATCCTGCGAAGGTCGTGCCGCTCACCGACGCGCAACGCACCGAGCTCGCGCCGTTCCTGGGCGAGGAAGCGCCGCATATCGTCTTCACCGATGCGATGAAGCAGTTGTCGCGACAGACCGTCGGCGACGAAAAGAACCCGTACGCCATCGCACGCAAGCTGTTCGCGCTTGTCGACGCCAACTATCCGTGGGCGGGCGCACGCGAATACTCGACGCTTTCCAACATCCCCGACTACGTGCTGCATGCGCGCCACGCCGATTGCGGCCAGCAGACGCTGCTGTTGATGACGCTGCTGCGCCTCAACGGGATTCCCGCGCGCTGGCAGTCGGGAATGATGTTCTCGGACACGGACTACTGGAACCTGCACGACTGGGGCCAGGTGTACATCGCACCTTATGGATGGGTGCCCATGGACGTGACGTTCGGCCGTCTCGCCGGCGATCCGGATGTGGAATGGTTCTACCTCGGTGGGCTCGATCGTTATCGCGTGGCGTTCAACGACGCATGGGGCACGCAGTTCGAACCCGCCAAGACGCACTTCCGCTCCGACAACGTCGACTCGCAGCGCGGCGAAGCGGAATGGCGGGGCGGCAACCTGTATTTCGACCAGTTCGACTACGACTTCGAATGGAACGTCGTTCCAGCCAAATAGCCGGGAGGGGCAAAGGGCATGAAGGGGATCAACCGAGTGAAGAAGAACGCCTTGCAGAAGTCGACGTTGTGGCTCGCGCTGGGCATGGCCCTGTCGATGCCGCTCGCGATGCCTGCGTTCGCGGCCAACACCGACGGTTCGCTCGTCGGCCACGTGCCCGCGGGCGCGCAGGTCACGGTGCGCAATCCGGAGACGGGTTTCGAACGCACGGTCACGGCGGATGCGGACGGCAGCTATCGCTTCCCGTTGCTGCCGGTCGGCAGGTACACCGTCGAGGTGCAGTCGGGCGGTGCCGCGGTCGGCAGCATCCAGACGGTCACCATCAGCCTCGGCAACGCGACGACGCATGACGTCGGCACGGGGCCTGCGACGCTGGAAGCGGTGACGGTGACGGGTTCGTCGATCTCGCCGATCGACGTGAGCTCCACCGAAACGGCGACCAACCTGACCATCGAACAGATCGATCGCCTGCCGGTGCAGCGCGACGCATTGTCGGTGGCGCTGCTCGCCCCGGGCGTGGTGCGCGGCGAATTCGGCGGCGTGTCGTTCGGCGGTTCGTCGGTCGCGGAGAACGCGGTCTACGTCAACGGCCTGAACATCACCGACTTCTACAACCGCGTCGGCTTCTCGACGGTGCCGTTCAACTTCTTCCAGGAATTCCAGGTCAAGACCGGCGGTTACTCGGTCGAATTCGGCCGCACCACCGGCGGCGTGCTCAACACCGTCACCAAGTCCGGTACCAACGACTTCAAGGCCGGCGCGCAGCTGGTGTACGAACCCGACTGGCTGCAGAGCGAGCAGCAGGACAACCCGGGCCGCATTTCGCGTTACGACGAGTTCGACCGCGCGGCGCTGAACCTCTGGGCGTCCGGCGCGATCGTGAAGGACAAGCTGTTCTTCTTCGGCATGTACGAAGCGCGCAAGTACGATCCGCGCAATTCGGACGACACCTACGACACGTTCTTCGATGGCCGTTCGAACCCCGGCTTCTGGGGCGCGAAGGTCGACTGGCAGATCACCAGCGACCACGTGATTTCGGCGATGGGCTTCTCCGACAAGACCAAGCTCACCACGGACGAGTACGGGATCGAGCCGGCGCAGGACCTCAACGGCGCGCGCATCTACCAGAACACCACGTTCAACGAGAGCGGCGGCGACAACTGGAACCTGACGTACACCGGCTACCTCACCGACACCTTCACGATGAAGGCGATGTACGGCGAGAACAGCCGCACCTCCGACATCCACAGCCTGACCGACGACCAGTGTTCGCTCGTGCAGGACCGTCGCGTGGGCTCGGGGTTCCTCGGCTGCACCAGCAACACGGCCGTGATCGCGCGCGCCGACGATCGCGAGCAGTACCGCCTGGACTTCGACTGGCAGCTGGGCGACCACCTGCTGCGCTTCGGTTACGACCACGAGAACAACACCAGCTTCTACAACCAGCGCTATCCCGGCGACGGCCGTCGCTTCGAAGTCTTCGAAGCCGGCGACGAGGTCAACGGCGTGCCCACGCCCGATGGCGTCGACGCGTACGTCCGCACGCGCGAGGTCCGCAACGAAGGCAACTTCGAGACGGTCAACTCGGCGTACTACCTCGAAGACAACTGGCAGATCACCGACAACTTCCTGCTCAACATCGGTATCCGCAACGAGGAGTTCGACAACAAGAACGGCGAGGGCGTCAGCTACATCAAGATGGACAACATGTGGGCGCCGCGCCTGGGCTTCTCCTGGGACATCCTCGGCGACTCCTCGTTGAAGATCTTCGGCAACGTCGGTCGTTACTTCCTGCCGGTCGCCAACGTCATCAACATCAAGCAGGCCGGTCCGTTCCTCGATCGCCGCACGTTCTACGTGTTCGAAGGCTTCGACGAGAACAACATCCCGATCCTCGGCGAGCAGCTCGGCGACGTGGACGACTCGCAGGGCGACGGCACCGTGCCCGACGTGCGCGGCGAAGTCGACGCGGACATGGATCCGGTCTACCAGGACGAGTTGATCCTGGGCTTCCAGAAGCAGATCGACGCGAACTGGTCGTTCGGCGCGCGCGGCATCTTCCGCAAGCTCACGAACGCGATCGACGACATGGAGATCACGTACAACGGGCTCTGCGAAGTCGGCGGCTTCATCATGGGCAACCCGGGTGAAGTGGCGACCATCTACAGCGACACCGACTGCGACGGCGAGAACGACGCCTTCGTCGACATCGACACCCGCAACACGGGCTGGGCGCTGTACGACGTGGACGGCAACTTCGTCGGGTCGACCGGCTGGATGAAGCCGCGCCGCGACTACCAGGCGATGGAGCTGGTGCTCGACCGCGCGTGGGACAACAACTGGTCGTTCAACGCGTCCTACACGCTCGCCTTCAGCCAGGGCAACGCGGAAGGCCCCGTCAACTCCGACACGGACTTCTCCGACTCCGGCCGTACCGAGGCGTTCGACAATCCGTGGGTGAACTTCAACGCGCACGGTTACCTGCCGAACGATCGTCGCCACCAGATCAAGTTGAACGGCACGTATGCGCTCAACGACGCGTGGGAGTTCGGCGCGACGCTGGATGGTCGTTCGGGCCGTCCGGTCAGCGTGTTCGGCGTCGGCAACCCGTTCGACGAGACCGAGTTCCACTCGTTCTACGTGTGTACCGCGAACTGCGATGCGTCGCATCCGGAACGCACGTACACGCTGTTCCCGCGCGGCAGCGAGGATCGCCTGCCGTGGGAATGGGACGTCGGCGCGAGCGTGACGTACAAGCACTCGTTCGGCGCTTCGGACCTGTCGGTGAAGTTCGCCGTCTTCAATCTCTTCGACCGCCAGGTCGTCAACGAGGTCAACGAAGATCGCGAACTCGCCAACGCCATCGGCCTGATCAACCCGCTGTACGGCCAGGGCACCGGCTACCAGGCGGCGCGCTACGGCCAGATCACGGTTTCGCTGGATTTCTAAGGCACCCCCGGCGGCCCCCCGGGCCGCCGTTTTTTTTCCGGGTGGAAGGATGAAGCGAACCGTTCTTTGCATGATGCTCGGCCTGCTCGCCTTCGGCGCGCAGGCCGGGCCATCACCGCAACAACCGTCATCGAACGCTACGTACGACCGCATCGTCGACGATGCGGTCGCGCGTTATCGATTGCCCGGCATCGCCGTCGGCGTGATCGAGGACGGCAGGATCACGTATGCGACCACGCGCGGCGAGCGCGTGGCCGGCAGCGGCGAAACATTGACGCCGCAATCCATTTTCAAGATCGCCTCGAACACCAAGGCGATGACCGCGAGCGTGCTTGCGCGCCTGGTCGACCAGGGCAAGTTGCGCTGGGACGATCCGGTGGTGAAGCACCTGCCGCGCTTCGCGATGTTCGATGCGTGGGTCACGCGCGAGATGACGGTGCGCGACCTGCTGGTGCACAACAGCGGCCTGCCGGAAGGCGGCGGCGACCTGATGCTGTGGCCGGAACCCAACAACTTCACGCGCGACGACATCGTCGCCGGACTGCGCCACATCAAGCCCGCCTACAGCTTCCGCTCGGGCTATGCGTACGACAACCTGCTGTACGTGGTCGCCGGCGAAGTGGCCGCGGCCGCGGGCGGCGCGCCGTACGAAACGCTCGTGCAACGCGAGATCTTCGAGCCGCTGGGGATGACGCGCTGCCGCGTCGGTGCGTTCGACCGTGATGCGACCGGCGATGTCGCGCAGCCCAACGTGCGCAAGCCCGACGGCCGTTATGTCGCCGGCGACAACGTCGACGACGCGCAGGTCCCCGCGATCACCTCCGCCGCCGCCGGCGGCATCCGCTGCAGCCTCGACGACATGCTGCGCTGGATGCAGGCGTGGCTCGCGCCCGATGCGCAGGCGAAGGCGTGGTTGTCGGAAGAACAGCGCAAGGAGATGTGGAAGGCGCGTACGCCGATGCCGATTTCCTCGCGCCGCGTGCGCTGGGACAACACGCACGCGCTTGCGTACGCGTATGGCTTCCGGCTCGCCGATGTCGACGGGCAATGGACCGTATCGCACACGGGCACGTTGTCGGGCATGTATTCGGCGATGGTGCTGCTGCCCGATCGTCGCAGCGGCTTCGTCTTCATGATCAACGGCGACGCCGACGATGCGCGCACCGCGCTGAGCACAGTGTTGCTGAAGACTTTCACGAAGCCGGGGCAGGGCGTCACGATCGCGCGCTACGCCGACGAGCTCGACGCGGAAGACAAGGACGCCGAAGCGAAGGCGAAGCACGAGACGAAACCCGATGCGCCGCGCACGCCGGTGACGGCGCCGTTCGACGACGCGCGCACGGGCACGTGGCGCGACCCGTGGTTCGGCACCGTGCGCGTGTGTCCCGCGAACGGGCGCCTGCGCTGGCAGTCTGAGAAGTCGCCGCTGATGGTCGGCACGATCGTCGCGGTGGACGGCCGCTGGCGCGTGGACTGGGACGAAGACCGCGTGGATCTCGAAGCCTGGGTCGACTTCGCCGACGGCCGCATGCGGATGGCGAAGGTCGATCCGGAAGGCGATTTCAGTTCCGACTACGAGGACCTCGATTTCACGCGCGTGGGCGACTGCGCGCTAAAGTAGGCCGCGCGTCCCGCACGACGGAGTCCGCGCCATGACATCGGCCACCCTCCAGCGCATCCTCGCCGCGATCTTCATCATCCTCGGCACGTGGTGCATGTTGCTGCCGCGCATGGTGGAGCAGCTGACGATCCGCCCCGAGCACCAGGTGCTCACGCCCGCCTCTTCGGTCTTCATCGCGTGCTTCGGCGCGCAGGCGGTGCTGTGCGGTGCGATCATCTGGTTCTCGAAGTTCACGCCGAAGACCTTCCTGGTCTTCGGCCTGCTGGGCTCGATCCCGTTCTTCGCGTTCAACTGGTACTTCTACTTCGTGCAACCGATCTTCACGAAGTGGATGCTGCTCGATCTCGCCGGCAACGTCGGCATCCTGCTGGTCGGGCTGATCGGCTATCGCATCTCCAAACGCGAGCATCCGTTAGGGTGAGGTTGCGTTCGACGCCGGCGCGGTCGACGCTGGCGCGGTCGACGAGAACGCTGCCTGCAGCTGCTTGCCTGCCAGTTGCTGCGCGTCCTTCGCCTTGTCGACCACGGCACCCATGCCGAAGAACTCGTGCGCGACGCCGTCGTAACGCTGCACCGTCACCGGCACGCCCGCGGCACGCAGCTTCTCGCCGAGTCGTTCGCCTTCCGAACGCAAGGGGTCGATCTGCGCGAGGATGATCGTCGTCGGCGGAAGGTTGGCGAGGTTCGCTTGATCGACCAGCGCAATGCGCGGATCCGACGCCTTCGACGCATCGCCCAGGTAATTCTTCGCGAACCATTCCATCATCGGTTTGTTGAGCGGCTTGGCGTTCGCGTTCTCGATGTACGACGGCGAATTCATGTCGTCGTCCGCGACCGGATACACCAGGACCTGCGCGAGCGGCGCCTGCCACTGGTTGTCGCGCGCGGCGATCGACACGTTCGCGGCCATGTTGCCGCCCGCGCTTTCGCCGACCACGGCGATGCGTTTCGGGTCGCCGCCCAGGCTTGCGGCATTCTTCAGCAGCCACTGATACGCGGCCTTCGTGTCTTCATGCGCGGCGGGGAAGGGATGCTCGTGGCCCTGGCGATAGTGTGTCGACACGACGACCGCCTTCGCTGCGTTGGCGATCGCGCGCGGGCTCGCGTCGTAGGTGTCGAGGTCGGCGATCACCCAGCCGCCGCCGTGGATGTACAGCACGACGGGGAACGGTCCTTCGCCTTCGGGCGTGTAGATGCGGATCGGCACCGCGCCGCGGGGGCCGGGGAACGTGCGGTTATCGACTTTCGCGACGGCTTCCGGCGTCGTCGGTTTGCCTTGCGACTCGAGCAACGCCTTCACCGCATCGGCAGGCGAGGGTTGCTTGCGTGCCTCGACGGCGGTGAGCGTTTCGATCGGCTTGCCGCCAAGTTTGCCGAGCTGGTCGAGCACGGCCTGCATCTGCGCATCCGCCTGCGGCGGCGTGCTTGCAGGCGTGGCCGCGGTTGCCGGCGTCGCTGGCGTCACGGCGTTGGCGAGCGTCGCAGGCGCGGCCGGCGTTGCAGGGGATTCCGCGTTGCGATTGCACGCGACTGCGAGCAGCGACAACGACAGCGCGAACAGCAGCGGTTTGCTTCCTTGCATGACGACATCCTCGGCAAGGCGATGCACGTCGCATCGCGGTGCCGTGGACGCTACGCAGCACGCGATCCACGTCGCGTGACCAGCCTCTTCCGTTGCAGGCTCCGCTCGCGCTCAGCGTTGTACGAACGCGATGTTGTCCAGCCGTGCCGAACGCGCCTGCGCAAGCACGCGCGTCACCACGCCGTAATCCGCGTCGCCGCTCGCATCGATCTCGAGCACCGGCGGCCGCTTCGCATCGCGTTGCGCTTCCACTTCCATCAACGATTGCAACGCGGAGAACGGTTGCGCCGCGCCGTTCCAGGTGACGGAACCATCGGCCAGGATCGCCAGGTGGATGCGTTGCGGCGGATCGACGATGTGCGGGGCCGGCTGCGGCAGGTTGAACTCGACCGACTTGGTCAGCGTCGGCGCGGCGACCATGAAGATGATCAGGAGGACCAGCATCACGTCGACCAGCGGGGTGATGTTGATGTCCGCGAAGTCGCGATCGATCGGCTGCGTGAATGCGGAGACGGCCATGCTGCACCTCCGGATGCGGGCGGGAGGCCCGCTTGGGGCCAACGTTACGCCCGACCTCACAAACCTCGCAACTGGCGTGAAGAGCGAGGCGATTTTCACGCCGTCGCAACATCCCGTTTGCTGCTGAGTTCGCGCAAGACGTGCCTGATTTCTCGCTTTAGCATTTTTGTAACATCACAAAAATCAGGCGTTTGGAGCGTCTTTTTCGCATTCAGAATTCGAAGCTGAACCGTACACGTGGACCAATCCGCAGAATTGCGAAATTCTGCTTCCCATCTTTCACGTGGTATCTACATTTGCCCTCGCCCCGGCGATGACCCGGGTTTGAACTTCAACGAGGGGAAACACCATGCAGTCCACGAACACCGCGCGCCGCGCCTTCATCAAGAACTCCGCGTTGGTCGCGGTCCCGCTGCTGATCGGCGGCGTTTCCCTGCCGGCCTTCGCGCTGACCACGCCGCCGACCCGCGCGCGCGGCACCACGATCCGCAACGTGAAGAACTACGGCGCCTACGGCGACGGTCTCCACGACGACACGGCCGCCATCCAGGCCGCCATCAACTCGCTGCCGACCACCGGCGGCATCGTGCAGATCCCGGCCGGCACGTACCTGATCGACGTGGCGAAGAAGATCAACTGCCGCAACCTCATGCTGCTGCAGATGGATCCGAACACGATCCTCAAGGCGAAGACCAACGGCCTGTCGCGTTATTACATCATCAACCTCAGCGGCAAGTCCGACGTCGAAGTCGCCGGCGGCCAGCTGGTCGGCGACCGCGACACGCACAACTATTCCGCCGTGTCGGGTACCCACGAGTGGGGCCACGGCATCTACGCCGGCAGCGGCGCCAAGCGCATCACGATCCGCGACCTCCGCGTGTCGAAGTGCACCGGCGACGGCGTGTGCATCGGTGGCGCGTCCTCGGACGTGGTCATCGCCAACATCATCTCGACCAACAACCGTCGCCAGGGCCTGTCGATCACCAACTGCTCGAACATCAAGGTCTACGACTCCGAGTTCAGCTACACGCAGGGCACGGCGCCGGAGTGCGGCATCGACATCGAGCCGGACGCGGGCTACACCTGCACCAACGTGCTGATCCAGAACTGCCGTTTGAACAACAACAAGAAGTACGGCATCAACATCTGGAACCGCACGACCAACGTGACGATCACCGGCTGCACGCTGGAATACAACGGCAGCCTCGGCATGGGCACCGTGGGCATCAACGGCCTGACGGTCACCAACAACACGTTCCGCTACAACTCGGCGACCGGCGTGGTCTACAACACGAACACGCTCAACGGCAAGCACAACGGCAACATGTCGTACAGCAACTACACGCGCCTCGGCGCGAAGACGCGCACGCCGTTCACGCAGACCGGCTGGTCGTCCAAGATCGAACGCGACGTGCTGCTGCGCAACGGCGCCCAGGTCGTCATCGGTTCGAACAACTTCAAGTAAGACCTGTCGCACTCGTCGGCGACACGAGGGCCCCCGGCAACGGGGGCCCTTTCTTTTTGCGCGACGCGCGCGGCGATCAGCGCACCGGAATCATCAGGTGCTGGTACGGCGTGCCCGCCCACATGACGTAAGGCACCGAGGTGTCGGGGTCGGCGTTGCCCGGATACATCGCATAGAACTCGGGCGCGGCGCCGACGATCATCACGTGCGGCCCGGTTTCCACCCAGTGGTTCTCCGCCGACGGCGCGGTCGCGTACGGATCGGTGTTGCTCGCATCGGTGCCGCCTTCGAGCATGTACATCAGGCCGACCTTGCCGACGGTCGGCGACTGCTTGCCCATCCACGCGTTCGCCCATGCCATCGCCGCCTCGTCCATGCACATCGGATCCGGGCCTGGCGTGGTGGGGTTGTCGGGCATGCAGGTGAACCCGTTGCTGCCTTCGCGCAGGATGCGCATGCCGCCCTTGTCGTCGGCGGCGACGATCTTCGCGCCGCTGGCGACTTTCGCCGGCGCGGCCTTCATCGCGCTGTCGATGAGTTGCTGGTCGGAGAAGGGCGCGGCCGGTTTGTCTTTTTCGCCGGCGAGGACCGCCACGCAGGCGGCCGCGAGCGTCGCGGCGAGCACGATCTGGATTCGACGCATCGGGAACCTCCACGAATCGCGCCGGACGCACGTCCGGCGTCCGGTTGAACGCGATCGGGGCACGGGTGCGGTCGTGTGCGGCGGGTTAACCCGCGATCAATGCGAGGCGCTGCTTTCCAAGCCGAGTTTCGCGTTGCGCCGATTCGGGTAATGCGCAAGCGCGCGCGCGTAAGCGTCATGTGCCTGCGCGCGCTGGCCGTTCGCGAGATAGGCCTGTGCGAGCAACTCTTCCGCAGGCAATGTCGGTCCGGGCGTCACTGCGTGCTTGGGCGTGCCGGATTCCAGTTGCGCCGCGGCCTGCAACTTGGCGATGCCATCGTCGACATGGTGGTTCGCCTGCGCGAGCGCGCCTTCGAGTTCGAGTCGCAGCACGCGGATGTTGCGCTCGAACAGCGATTCGCCCGCACGCGCGGCGTTCGCTTCGAGCGCCTGCAAACGCGCATGCGCGGTGCGCGCTGCATCGAGTTCGCCGATGCGCGCCGACCCCAGGCCGTGCGCGAACTGCGCGATCGCTTCCGGCCACGGAAACTTGTCCCACGCGACCCATGCGGGTTGGCGCGGCACGAGTGCGGCCGCGGCGTTCCAGTCGCCGGTTTCCAGCGGAATGCGCGCCTGCACGGACGCAAGGTGGAAGGCGGTCTTGAACGACGGTTGCAGGTGCTGTGTCGCGAGCAGTCGATCGCGTTGCTTCACGGCGTTCGCAACGTCGCCTTCCTGCAGGTACGCGTACACGAGGTACTCGATCGCATGCGGGAACTCGTCCCACACGAATTCGCCGCGCTCGCCCGCCGGGTAACGCAGCGCCGCATCCGCCGCGCGCAGGTTGCCGCGCACGACGCCGGCCCAGTCGCCCTGGCGCGTGTACACGTGCGTGGGCATGTGCAGCGCGTGCGGGTTATCGGGTGCGACGGATTCGTAGCGATGCACGACGTTCGGCGTTTCGCGCTCGCGGCCCGGGACGTCGTCGGCATGCACGAGGTAGTGCATCGCGCCGGGATGGTCGGGCGTGCGCGCGAGCACGGGCGCAAGGATCGCCGCGGCTTCGTCTGCGTTCGCACGCGTCGCGCGATCCTGCGGTGTCGTCGCGAGCACGGCCAGCGCGTGGAAGGCCGCCGCATCGGCATCCCGGGGAAACGCCGCATGCACGCGCGCCGACGCATCGGCCCAGCGACGGATGCGCGCCCAGTAGTCCTCGGAAGCCGGGTCCTGGAAGAAGGCCGCCGTCGCGTCGACGAACAATGTCTCGCGACGATCCTTCGTTCCGATCGCGCGTGCGCGCTCTACTTCATTCCAGCCCGCCTGGCGCTCGGCGAGATCGGGTCGCGTCGGCCACAGCGGCTGGAACAGCGTCGACGCCACGCCCCAGTGCGCCATCGCGCACTTCGGATCGCGCTCGGCGACCTCGCGAAACGCCGCGCGCGCCTGCGGATAGGTCATGTGGTGGAGCAGGGCGAGCGCGCGATCGAAGCCGGCCTGCACCGCCGGCGCGCAATGCACCTTGAAGTCGACGGCGCCCGCGGCGTGGCCGGCATGCGGATCGCCGGCCAACGCGGCGCTCGTGCATGTAACAAGAAGCAATGTAACGGCGCGCTTCACAGGGGCCTCCGTCTACATCGCACGGATCGTAGCCCCCATGTAATCGTATGCAAGGCCAGCCGCCGTCACCGCGGGTAGGGGCAATGCGGTTTAGTCTTTACCGTCGCCCAACCCCCATTCAGCCGCATGCCCGCTACGCCTGCTTCGCCCGCCACGCTGCTCGTCATCTTCGGCGCCTCCGGCGACCTCGCGCAGCGCATGCTGCTGCCTTCGTTGTATGGACTGCAGCAGGCGGGCCTGCTGCCGGACGGCTTGCGCATCCTCGGCACCGCGCGCAGCGAACTCGACGATGCGGCCTTCCGCGCGAACGTCGCCGACGCCGTGCGCGCGCAGGTGCCGGCCGCCGATCTCGACGATGGCTCGCTCGACACGTTGCTCGCGCGCATCGGCTACCAGCCGGCCGACAGCAGCGACGGCGCGTCGATGGAACGCCTCGGCGCGCGCATCCGCGAACTGCGCGACGGCGACATCCTCTACCACCTCAGCACCGCGCCGCGTTTCTATGGCCCCATCTGCGACGCGCTCGGTGCGCTCGACCTGGCTGGTCCCGGCACGCGCGTGATGCTCGAGAAGCCGATCGGCCACGACCTCGCCAGCGCGATCGCGATCAACGATGGCGTCGCGTGCGTGTTCGACGAAGACCGCGTGTTCCGCGTCGACCACTACCTGGGCAAGGAAGGCGTGCAGAACCTGATCGCGCTGCGCTTCGGCAACGCGATGTTCGAGCCGCTGTGGAATTCTCGCCACATCCAGCACGTGCAGATCACGGTGGCGGAGACGGTCGGCGTCGAAGGTCGCGGCGATTACTACGACACCAGCGGCGCCATGCGCGACATGGTGCAGAACCACCTGCTGCAGTTGCTGTGCCTGACCGCGATGGAGCCGCCGTCGCGCTTCGAGCCCACCGCGGTGCGCAACGAGAAGATCAAGGCGCTGCGTTCGCTGCGCCGCATCGGGCGCGCCGAAGCGCTGCACGAAACCGTCAGCGGGCAATACACGTCGGGCGCGGTCGGCGGCAGGGTCGTGCCGGGCTACGTCGAGGAACTCGGCCGGACGAGCCGCACCGAAACCTTCGTCGCGCTGCGCGCGCACATCGACAACTGGCGCTGGTCCGGCGTGCCGTTCTACCTGCGCACGGGCAAGCGACTGCCGAGTCGCGCGACCGAGATCCACCTGCAGTTCCGCGCGGTGCCGCATTCGATCTTCGATCCGGGGGCGCGCATCGCGCCGAACGCACTGACGATCCGCCTGCAGCCGGAAGAACGCATCGAACTGCGCCTGATGAGCAAGACGCCGGGCCTGGATCGCACGGGTCTGCAGTTGTCGCAGGTCGCGCTCGACCTCGACATGCACGAAGAGTTCGCCGCCGCGTCGCGTCGGCCCGCATACGAGCGCCTCTATCTCGACGCGCTGGAAGGCAACGGCACGCTGTTCGTGCGCCGCGACGAAACCGAAGCGGCGTGGGAATGGGTCGACGCGGTGATCGACGGCTGGCGCGCGAACGACATCGCGCCCAAACCCTATCCCGCCGGCACGTGGGGTCCCGCGAGCGCCGTGGCGATCACCGAACGCCATGGCCACACCTGGCGAGAGTGATGGCCTGGATCGAACACGACCACGCAAGTCCCGAAGCGCTCGCCGAAGCGCTCGCCGACGAGTTGCACGCGCGCTGCCGCGACGCGATCGACACGCGCGGCCGCGCGTTGCTCGCGCTCGCCGGGGGACGCACGCCGTTGCCGGCGTATCGTGCGTTCGCGGCGAAGCGGCTGGACTGGTCGTGCGTCGTGATGTTCCCCACCGACGAACGCTGCGTGCCGCACGATCATCCCGCGTGCAACGTGACCGAACTGCGGCATGCGTTCGATGGTGCGCGCGGCGAGATCATCGAGTCGCTGACGACCGAAGACGGCGATTGCGCGCGTTCGGAAATGCATGCGCGCCGGCGCCTTGCGGTGTATCCGGAATTGTTCGACGCGGTCGTGCTCGGCATGGGCCTGGACGCACACACCGCCTCGTTGTTCCCCGGCGCGCCGCAATTGCGTGAAGCGATGGACCTCGACAACGCGCTGCCCGCCACGCGCGTGGATCCGCATCCGTTGCCCCCCGAAGCCCCGTTCCCGCGCATTTCGCTCACGCTCTCGCACCTGCTGCATTCGCGCAGGCTGATCCTCGCGATCACGGGCGAGGGCAAGCGCGAGGTGTTGCGCAAAGCGCGCGCGTCCACCAGAGTCTCGTCCTTCCCCGTGGCCGCATTGGGGCAGGGGGAAACGGACGTGCACGTGCACTGGAGTCCTTGATGCACCCTGTCGTCGAACGTGTCACCCAACGCATCGTCGAACGCAGCCGCCGCACGCGCGGCGATTACGTCGCGCGCATGGATGCAGCCGCCGCCGCGCACGAAGGCCCGGCGCGCATGCGCCTGAGCTGCGGCAACCTCGCGCACGCCTTCGCGGCGTCGGGCGAAGACAAGCCGCGCCTGCGCGGCGGATACACCGGCAACATCGGCATCGTCACCGCCTACAACGACATGCTCTCGGCGCACCAGCCGATGGAGCATTACCCGACGCTGATCCGCATGGCCGCGCGCAACGCGGGCGGCAGCGCGCAGGTCGCCGGCGGCGTGCCGGCGATGTGCGACGGCGTGACGCAAGGGCGCGTCGGCATGGAGTTGTCGCTGTTCTCGCGCGACGCGATCGCGATGGCGACCGCCGTGTCGCTCTCGCACGACATGTTCGACGCGGTGCTGTGCCTGGGCGTGTGCGACAAGATCGTGCCGGGCCTGCTGATCGGCGCGCTGAGCTTCGGCCACCTGCCGGTGATCTTCGTGCCCGCAGGCCCGATGCCGCAGGGCCTGACCAACAAGGAAAAGGCGGCCGTCCGCCAGCGTTACGCCGAAGGCAAGGCGACGCGCGAGGAACTGCTCGACGCCGAAGCCGCCTCGTACCACGCGCCTGGCACCTGCACGTTCTACGGCACCGCCAATTCCAACCAGACGATGATGGAAGCGATGGGCCTGCACATGCCGGGCACCGCGTTCGTCAACCCGGGCACGCCGCTGCGCGATGCGCTCACGGTGGCGGCGACCGAACAATCGCTGCGCATCAGCAAACTCGGCGAAGACTTCCGGCCGCTGTACCGGACGATCGACGAACGCGCGATCGTCAACGCGATGGTCGCGCTCGCCGCCACCGGCGGATCGACCAACCACGCGATCCATCTCGTCGCGATGGCGCGTGCGGCGGGCGTGATCATCGACTGGGACGACCTCGACGAACTCTCGCGCGTCACGCCGCTGATCGTGCGCGCGTATCCCAACGGCGCCGCCGACGTGAACCACTTCCACGCCGCGGGCGGCATCGGCTTCGTGTTGCGCGAACTGATCGACGCCGGCCTCGTGCATGCCGACATCCCGTGCGTCAGCGGCGGCGACCTGCGCCAGCAGGCGATGGAACCCTGGCTCGACGGCACCGCGTTGCGCTGGCGCGATCCGCCCGCGGTGACACTCGATGCAGGCGTCGTGCGCCCGGCCGCCGATCCGTTCGACGTCGAAGGCGGCTTGCGTCGCGTGCAGGGCACGCTCGGCCGCGGCATCGTGAAAATCTCCGCCGTCGCGCCGGAATACCGCAGGATCGAAGCGCCCGCGCGCGTGTTCGAATCGCAGGACGACCTGCTCGCCGCGTTCAAGGAAGGCACGCTGCAGGGCGATCTTGTCGCCGTCATCCGCGGCCAGGGCCCGCGTGCGAACGGCATGCCGGAACTGCACAAGCTGACACCGACCCTCGCGGCGATGCAGGACCGCGGGCAGCGCGTCGCGTTGCTCACCGACGGCCGCATGTCGGGTGCGTCGGGCAAGGTGCTGTCGGCGATCCACGTCACGCCGGAATCCGCGGACGGCGGCCCGATTTCGCGCGTGCGCGACGGCGACCGCATCCGCATCGACGCGGATGCCGGCACGATCGACATCGGTGTTCCCCAATCCGAATGGCAGGCGCGCGAACCGCATCGCGCCGACCTCGCGGCCAACCGCACCGGCATGGGTCGCGAATTGTTCGCGATGATGCGCGCGCAGGTCGGCACCGCGGAGGCGGGCGGCAGCGCGTTGTGGACGGACGAGGAGGGCGCGCGATGACGATGGACGCCGCCTCGAAGCGGGCCTGCGCGCCGGACGTGGCGCTCGTCGCCGACATTGGCGGCACCAATGCCCGGTTCGCGCTGACCGACCTCGATGCGCCGACGGCGACGCTGCGCGAGATGCGCGCGCTGAAGGCCTCCGAGTTCGCGAGCCTGGAACACGCGATCGAACATTACCTGGCGGAAGTCGGCGTCGCGCCGAAACGCGGTGCGCTCGCGGTCGCGAGTCCGGCCGATCGCGACGAGATCCGGCTCACCAATCGCGCGTGGTCGTTCAGTCGCAGCGCGTTGCAGAAGACGCTCGGCTTCGACGAACTGCGCGTCATCAACGATTTCGGCGCCGTGGCCTGGGCCGTGCCTGCGCTGACGCAGGCCGATCGGGAAACGCTGCACGGCCCGACGTCGGGTCCGTTGCGCGGCCCGGTCACCGTGATGGGCCCGGGCACGGGCCTCGGTGTCGCGATGCTCGTCGGCGACGAAACGCACGGCTGGCACGCGGTCGAAACCGAAGGCGGGCACGTGACGTACGCGCCGATCGGGGAAGAAGAACAGGCGATCGCGCGCTGGCTGACGTCGCAGTTCGGCCGGTGTTCGAACGAGCGCGTGCTGTGCGGCGCGGGCCTTGCGCACGTCGATGCGGTGTTGCGCGGGGCGACGCACGATCTCGACGCGAAGGTCGTGTTGCGCGACCCGGCCGACATCGTCGCCGCCGCGCTCGCCGGACACGATGTCGCGGCGCGGCGCGCGCTCGCGCGCTTCTGCGCGGTGCTGGGCAGCGTGGCGGGCGACGCCGCGCTCATCCACGGCGCACGCACGGTGGTGATCGCCGGCGGCATGGTGCCGCGCTTCCTCGGGTTCCTGCGCAGCAGCGCGTTCCGCGAGAAGTTCCTGGCGAAGGGCCGCTTCGCCGCCTGGCTCGAGAACGTCACCATCCACTGCATCACGCACCCGCAGCCCGGCTTGCTCGGCGCGGCGATGGCGTTGCGCGCGAGCGCGAAGGCAACGACATGAACTGGACGATGGAATCGCGCATCGCGGCGGTCGATGCGATCCTGCGGGCCGCACCGGTGGTGCCGGTGCTGACCATCGAGCGCCTCGACGACGCCGTGCCGCTGGCGCGCGCGCTTGCCGACAACGGATTGCCGGTGCTCGAAGTCACGCTGCGCACCGATGTCGCGCGCGCGGCGATCGAGCGCATCGCGCGCGAGGTCCCCAATGCGATCGTCGGCGCGGGCACGGTGCTGAAGCGCGAGGATCTGCTCGCGGTCTCCGATGCCGGCGCGCAGTTCGCGATCTCGCCCGGGGTGACCGACGGGTTGTACGCCGCGGCCGCGACGTCGGCGATTCCCTTCATTCCCGCGATCGCGACTGCCAGCGAGTTGATGCACGGGCTCGACGAAGGACACGCGCGCTTCAAGTTCTTCCCGGCCGAATCGGCGGGCGGGGTGGGCGCGATGAAAGCCTTCGCGGGACCGTTCGCGCACGTGGGTTTCTGCCCGACCGGCGGCATCGACGCGGCGAAGGCGCCGGCGTATCTCGCGTTGCCGAACGTGATCACCGTCGGCGGTTCGTGGATGGTGCCGAAGGACGCGCTGGCCGCCCGCGACTGGGACACGATCGGCAAACTCGCGGCGGACTGCGCGCGCCTGCGCGGCTGACGCCGCGCTTCCGGAATTCCTACAAACCGACGCGGCATCTACCGATGCCGCGCGGCGACGCCGTGCGCGAGGCTGGCTCCGACCCCGACAAGGAGCAGCACATGCGCATCGAAGACGTCCACATCGGCATGAAGGAAAACGAACTGCGTGCCGCGCTTGGCGCGCCGTACCGCGTGCAACTGGCCGGTGCATCGATGGTGTATCGCTGGCAGGACGCGCACGGCGACGCCGACGCGTGCGAATGGCTGCGCGTGCGGTTGCGCCGCATCCGCGGGCAGACGATGGCGCATGCCGTCGTCGACCAGGTCGAGGGGCGCTGCAACGGCAAGGCGATCGCGATGCCGTGAGGCTCGCGGTCCTCCTCGCGCTATTGACATTGCTCGCTTATAGGCGAACACTCCCCATGCCCGTCGAACTCCGCCACTACATCTCGCCGTGGGGCTCGGACCCTTATCAGCGTTGGCTCAAGGACCTGCGCGACGTGCGCGGCAAGGTGGCGATCCTGCGGCGCATAGACCGCCTTGAGAACGACAACCCCGGCGACCACGCGCTATGCCGGGAAGGCGTGTGGGAGCTGCGCATCGACGCAGGCCCGGGCTATCGCGTGTATTTCGGCAAGGCCGGCGGCGCGATCGTGCTGCTGGGCGCCGGAGACAAGGATTCGCAGTGGCGCGACCTCGATCGCGCGATCGAAGCATGGCAGGACTACAAGAGAAGGAGCCGATCATGACCAAGCCGCACCGCAGCCACGACGAAGCGACCGCCGAACTGTTGCGCGAAGATCCTGCGCTCGCAGCCGAATACCTCGACGCCGTGCTCGAGGATGGCGACCAGGCGGAAGTCCTCATCGCCCTTCGCCACATCGTCAACGCGCGCAGCAGCATCCAGAAGGTCGCCGAGCAGACCGAGCTCAACGCGACCACGCTCTATCGCACGCTTTCACCCACGGGCAACCCGGAACTGCGCAGCCTCATGAAGGTGCTCGGCGCCGTCGGCCTGAGGCTCTCGATCGAACCCGTGCGCGCGTGATCCGCACCGCGCTGCGCGCAGGCAAAAAAAACCCTGCCGGCGCGAACCGGCAGGGCGGAGGTCACACGAGGGGTGATCAGAACTTGTAGCTGACGCCCAGCAGGTAGGTACGGCCCCACTCGATGTTCTCGAGCGGACGGTCCTTCGACGTGGCGTACGTGGTGTAGCCGGAGTTGGTCAGGTTGCTGGCCTGGAGCAGGAGGGTGACGCCCTTCAGCGCCGTGCCTTCGCCGAACATGTAGCTGACCTGCGCGTCGGTGATGTCTTCACCCTCGACGTAACGCAGCGTGCGCTCGGCGGCGAAGTTGCTGATCTCGCCGATGAAGTCCGAACGCCAGCGCTGGTTGACGCGCGCTTCGAAGCCGCCGCGCGCGTAGTACGCCGTGAAGCTGTAAACCTCGTCCGACAGGCCGGGCAGGGTGATGTTGCTCGCGCCGACGCTCGAGACGCTCGACGGATCCGGCGGGATCGTGATGTTGCTGTCGAAGAACGACGCGCTGCCGACGATGCCGAAGCCTTCCGCCGCGTCCCAGAACAGGTCGAGCGGGAGCGAAGCGGTCAGTTCGAGACCCTGCAGGTAGCCGCCCTTGCCGTTGTACGGCGCGGTGAACGTACCGATCGGCGACACCGGCACCGGGAAGGTGTCGGAGGTGATGAACGGCGTGAAGTCGAGCTGGCGACCTTCGGTGAAGATGTAGGTGCGCAGGTCCTTGTAGAAGGCTGCGGCCGACACGTAACCCTTGGTGCCTTCGAAGTACTTCTCGTACGACACGTCGAACGCGTTCGCTTCCCACGGATCGAGCAGCGGGTTACCGCCCGAGCCGCCCGGAAGCAGCGTCGAGGTGCTCACGCCGAATTCGAACGAGGCGCGGAGCTGGTCGAGGCGCGCGCGCGCGAGCTGGCGAGCCGCGGCGAAGCGCAGCGTCTGCTCGTGCGGCAGCATGAACGCGAGGTTGAGGCTCGGCAGCCAGTTCGTGTAGTCCTTGCCGTTCTCGAACGGCACGCGGTTTTCGCCTGCCGGGCGGTTCGGATCCCAGTAGAAGGAATTCGACGACTGGTCGGTGTGCTGCATCTGCACGCCGACGTTGCCGCGGACCGGGATCGAGCCCCACGTGGTGTCGATGTTGCCGCGCAGCCAGCCGGTGGTGATTTCTTCGTCGACCGTCCAGGCCTTCGACACGAGGTACGAGGCGTCTTCGTTCGGCGCAAACGTCATGTAGCGCGCGACGGCGCCCGGCACGTTCCAGGAAGGAATGAAGCCGATGCCGGCGAACGTCAGGTCGACCAGGCCGTACTGCAGGTCCGGCGCGATCGTCGTCGGGCCCTGCGCGCCGAGATTGATGTTGCCTTCCGGCTGGCGCTTGGTCTTCTCGCGATCACCGAAGTGGCCGCCGATGTCGAAGTCGGAGAACAGACCGTCGAGCGCGCCCGGCACCGGAATGTTGGCGTTGAGCTTGAAGCCCTTCAGTTCGTCGACGACGCGCGGCGTCTTGCCGTAACCCGAACCGTAGATCGTGTTCGCGATGAACAGCGTCGACGGATCGGAGTAATCGAGACCCGGCTGGATCGTGGCGAAGCCCGAGCTGGGGAAGTTGAGGTTCAGCGTGTCGAACGTCGGGTTCGGCAGCAGCTGCAGGTTGTTCTCGAGGCTGAGCTCGTCGCGGTGCGACTTCGACCAGCTCATGTCGGCGGTGAGGAGCACTTCGCCGGCCTTGATCTCGTTGTTCCAACCCACCGCGTCGATGCTGTCCTGGCGCTTGTTGTACATGCCGCGCACGAGCGGATACGCGTTGGTCAGCGTGCCGCCGGTCAGCGTGCCGTTGCCGTTGACGTTCGGCGTCCAGACCTGCGGGTCGGGGTTGCCGTTGTAGTTGAAGTTGGCCTCGAACTGGTTCGCCGTGTCTTCCTGCACCGCGGAGGTGTGGAAGATGTCGAGCGTGGAGGTCCACTCGGTGATCGGCGCGAACTGCACGGTGGCCATCGCCGCGTTGCGGCGGATGTGGCCGGTGCGGCGCAGCGCCTTGGCGCCGTCGGTGACGGACGTGCCTGCCGGCACGCCGTTGCGACCCGCGACCTGCCACGGCTCGTACAGGCCGGTCTGTTCTTCCTGGATCGGAATGTCGGAGTGCGAGAAGCCGATCGCGAGACCGAGGTCGCCGCCGGCGAACTGGTTGATCACGCTCGCGTTGATGCGATTGCCGTCGCCGTCGGCGTTCGCGGCCGAGCCCAGCGAGTTCTTCTGGTAGCGCGCGCTCACGGCGTACACCGGCTTGTCGAAGTCGAGCGGGCGCACGGTGCGCATGTCGATCGTGCCCGACAGGCCCTGGCCCACGAGCGCGGAGTCGGGCGTCTTGTACACGGTGACGCCGGACATCAGTTCGGACGGGTACTGGTCGAACTCGACGCTGCGGTTGTCGCCGGTGCTGACCATTTCGCGGCCGTTGAGCAGCGTGGTCGCGAAGTCGGGCGACAAGCCGCGGACGCTGATGACCTGCGCGCGGCCACCGACGCGCTGCGCGGCCAGGCCCGGCAGGCGCGAGATCGATTCGGCGACGGAGATGTCGGGCAGCTTGCCGATGTCTTCGGCGGAGATCGCTTCGACGATCGACGTCGAGCGCTGCTTCACGTTGATTGCGTCTTCGATACCGGCGCGGATGCCGGTGACCGTCACGGTCTGGAGCTGCTTTGCCTGCTGCTGCTCCGGCGTTTGCTGGTTGGCCTGCTGGTCCTGCGCGTTGGCGGTGTCGGCGTCGGTCGTCGTCGTGGTCGACTGCGCCCAGGCGCCGGTCGCCAGCATCATCGTGGCCGAAGCCAGCGCCACGCTGAGCATGTTTCGCTTCAACTGCTTCATTTAGCTCCCCTCCCAAAAGGAAAATCCCCGGTGACGGATGGTAGGCGGAGCCCGTCAGCTAACGACTTTTTTGCATACGTATTCATTACATCCGCGTTGCCTGCCGCTCGGCAGGGCGTCGGCGCGCATGGAATAGTCGGGGTCCGCCGCCCCCGAGCCCCGAGCCGCCCATGCATTCAGGTCCGCGCATTGCAGCCTTGGCGGCGCTCCTCTGGGCCGGATCGACCTTCGCGGCCGTGCCCGGCGACGGCCCGCTGCACGTGCCGTCGCCCGATTGGCGCGACCAGGTGCTGTACTTCCTGATGATCGACCGCTTCGCCAACGGCGATCGCGGCAACGACGACCAGCACGCAGGCGAGTTCGACCCCGCCGACAACGCGAAGTGGAGCGGCGGCGACCTGCGCGGCGCGCGCGAGCGCATCCCTTATATGCAGGCGCTCGGCGCGACGGGCGCCTGGATCACGCCGCCCGTGGCCAACCAATGGTGGAACCCGCGCTCCCGCTACGGCGGGTACCACGGCTACTGGGCGACCGACTTCTCGAAGGTCGACGCGCATTTCGGCACGCTCGGGGACTACCAAGCGCTCTCGCGTGCGCTGCACGGCGCGGGCATGTACCTCGTGCAGGACGTGGTGGTGAACCACACCGCGAACTTCTTCCGTTTCGACGCGCCGCCCGACGAAGCGGACATCGCACGCGGCCTGTCGTTCGCGCGCGACCCGCAGGGACGGACGGCGCCGACGCAATCGCCGTTCGACCGCAACGATCCGCGCGACCCCGCGCAGCGCAAGCAGGCGATCTATCACTGGACGCCGGACATCGTCGATTTCTCGAACGAGACGCAGCGCCTGACGTGGCAGCTCGCCGGCCTCGACGACATGAACACGGACAACCCGGTGGTGCGCCGCGCGTTGCGCGAGAGCTACGGCCAGTGGATCCGCGACGTCGGCGTCGACGCGTTCCGCGTCGACACCGCGTTCTACGTGCCGCCGACGTACTTCCTCGACTTCCTGCATGCCGACGATCCGCAGGCGCCCGGCATGGCGATCGTCGCGAAGGAGACGGGCCGCAACGATTTCCACGTCTTCGGCGAAGGCTTCGCGATGGACAGGCCGTTCGACGACACGCAGGCGCGGCGCATCGACGCGTACATGCGCACGCCCGACGGCACGAAGCTGCTGCCGGGGATGATCGACTTCCCGCTGTACGGCACGACCGTCGACGTGTTCGCGCGCGGCGTGCCGACCGCGCAGCTCGGCGATCGCCTGCAGCGCCGCATGCAGGTCCACGCCGATCCGTGGCGCATGCCGACCTTCATCGACAACCACGACGTCGATCGCTTCCTCGCCAGCGGCGACGAAACCGGGTTGAAGCAGGCGGTGCTGATGCTGATGACGGTGCCGGGCATCCCGGTGATCTGGCAGGGCACGGAGCAGGGCTTCACCGAGCAGCGTACGTCGATGTTCGCCGGGGGTTACGGCGCGCAGGGGCGCGATCACTTCGACCAGGACGCGCCGTTGTTCCGTTACGTGCAACGCGCGATCGCGCTGCGCCGCGGCGACAAGGTGTTCTCGCGCGGCACGCCCACGGTGTTGCGCGACAACGGGGCGGGTCCGGGCCCGATCGCCTGGCGCATGCGCACCGATGATGGCGCGCTTGCCATCGTCGCCATCAACACGGCACGACACGAGGTGTTGCTCGACAACCTCGACACGGGCGCCGCGCCCGACACGCAACTCGCGGGCGTGTTCGCGATCGACGGCGAAGCGCCGGCGCTGACCACCGATGCCAACGGGCGCGCGACGCTCGTGATGCCGCCGCGCGCGGGCTTCGTGTGGAAGTCGACGAACACGCCGGCCGAGGCGGGCTTCTCCGTCCGTCCGCCCTCGATCGATCCTTTGCCGCAATCGCGCTTCGGCGGCGACTTCACCATCGCGGGCACCGCCACCGGCGCCGAGCCCGTGCGCATCGTCGTCGACGACGACATCGAGCACGCGCTCACGGTCAAGCCGCGCAACGGACGCTGGGAAGCGAAGCTCGACACGTCCGCGATGATCGACCCCGATGTCGACCACGTCGTCGTCGCATGGGAGCGCACGTCGAACAACGCGAGCGAACGCCGCACCTTCCGCGTCGCGCGCGCATGGACGCCGGTCGCCGCGTTCGACGACCCGCAAGGCGACGACACCGGGCCGGACGGTCGCTATGCCTATCCGAGCGACGCGAGCTACACGCCGCGCCAGGGCGACATCGAGCGCGTCGAAGTCTCGACCGCCGGCGGCGCGCTGCGCATCGCGTTGCGCATGCGCGCGCTGAGCGCGCCGTGGAATCCGCCGAATGGATTCGACCACGTCGCGTTTTCCCTCTTCATCGATTTGCCGGACGAGAAGGGCGGCGCGCGCGCGATGCCCGGCCAGTTCGCCGACGTCCCCGACGACATGCGCTGGGACGTGCGCCTGCGCGCGAACGGCTGGACCAACGCGATATTCTCGTCGAAGGGCGCCTCCGCGACGCAGGACGGCACGCCGATCGCCGAAGCCGCGCTGCTGCATGTCGATGCCGCCACGCGCACCATCTCTTTCACGATTCCGGCCGCGGCACTCGGCCGTGCGACCGATCTGTCGGGCGCCCGCGTGTACGCGACGACCTGGGATTACGACGGCGGCTGGCGCGCGCTCGCGCCGGAAGCCGGACCGCACGCATTCGGCGGCGGCGATCCCGCGCGCGATCCGCGCGTGCTCGACGCCGTCGGACCCATTCGAATTCCATGAACCACCTCGGGGGAGGACCACGATGAGTACTGCCGCACCACCGATCGAACAACACGCCACCATGCGCGTGTTGCTGATCACCGCCGCCGCCGCGCTCGGCGGATTCCTGTTCGGTTACGACACCGCCGTGATCAACGGCGCGGTCGACGCGATTCGCGGCGAATTCGGCCTGAGCGCCGTCGCCACCGGTGTCGCCGTGTCGTGCGCACTCGTCGGTTCGGCGATCGGCGCGTGGTATGCCGGTCCGCTCGCCGACCGGTTCGGTCGCGTGTCGACGATGCGCGTGGCCGCGGCGTTGCTCGCGATCAGCGCGCTCGGTGCGGGCCTCGCGTTCGGCGTGTGGGACCTGATCTTCTGGCGCATCGTGGGGGGCATCGGCGTCGGTGTCGCGTCGGTGATCGCGCCGACGTACATCGCCGAGGTCTCGCCGGCGCACGTGCGCGGACGGCTCGGTTCGATGCAGCAGCTCGCGATCGTGCTCGGCATCTTCGCCTCGCTGCTCGCCGATGCCTGGCTCGCGAACACCGCGGGCGGTGCGGCGCAGCCGTTGTGGCTCGGCATGGACGCGTGGCGCTGGATGTTCCTGGTCGCGGTCGTGCCTGCGCTGATCTACGGCGCGCTCGTGTTCGGCGTGCCGGAATCGCCGCGCCATCTCGTCGCGAAGGGACGCTTCGAAGAGGCGAAGCGCGTGTTGCGCGACGTGCTCGACCTGCGCAACGAAGGCGCGCTCGACGCCAAGCTTGCCGACATCCGCAACAGCCTGCGGACGGAGTACGTGCCGCGTCTTTCGGATCTGCGTGGCCCGCGCATGGGGCTGCTGCCGATCGTGTGGGTCGGCATCCTGCTGTCGGTGTTCCAGCAGTTCGTCGGCATCAACGTGATCTTCTATTACTCGTCGACGCTGTGGCATTCGGTCGGCTTCAGCGAATCCGATGCGTTCTCGATCACCGTCGCGACGTCGATCGTCAACGTGCTGGTCACGCTCGTCGCGATCGCGCTGGTCGACAAGGTCGGGCGCAAGCCGTTGCTCCTCGTCGGCTCGGCGGGCATGGCGGTCACGCTCGGCCTGATGGCGGTGGCGTTCTCGCATGCCACCGGCACCGGTGCGTCGCTCACGTTGCCGGGCAACTGGGGCCCGACGGCGCTGGTGGCCGCGAACCTCTACGTCGTGTTCTTCGGCCTGAGCTGGGGTCCAATGGTGTGGGTGCTGCTCGGCGAGATGTTCCCGAACCGCATCCGCGCGATCGCACTCGCGGTCGCTGCCTCGGCGCAGTGGATCGCGAACTTCGTGATCACCGCGACCTTCCCGAGCCTCGCGGAGATGGGGCTGACGTTCGCTTACGGCCTCTATGCGGCGTTCGCGGTGATCTCGTTCGTCTTCGTGCAGCGCGCCGTGCGCGAGACGAAGGGCATGGAACTGGAAGCGATGACCGACTGAGGTCTGTCGAATCGAATGGGGGTTCGGCTACTTGCCAAATCCCCATTCCAGGAAGCCCGGCAACATCGCGGCCCACGACGATTGGCGATGGATGCCGCCGTCGAGTTCGACGACCTCGACCTCGTTCCCGGCCCGTTCGCGTAGCAACGTCGCGAGCTCATTCGCATCGTCGATGACGTCGATCATGCCGTCGCTGTCGCGATCGCCTTCTTCTTCCTTCGTGCCGACGGCGAAGTACGCGCGCAGGCCTCGCTTCGGTGCGTTGTCGGCGACGAGTGCTTGCGCGATGCGTCGATCGTTCGCATCGGCGAGCCAAAACGACGGCGAGAACGCGCCGATGCGGCCGAACACCTCGGGGTAGTTCCAGCCGAGCGAGAACGCGTGGATGCCGCCAAGAGACCAGCCGAGCACGGCGCGGCCGTCGGCATCGGCCTGCGTGCGCCAGTGCGCGTCGACGTAAGGCACGAGCGTGCCGACGACCCATTCGGACAATGCCTGCGCGTTCACGCCCACTTCGCCGTACTTCGTCGGCGACACGACGCTGCGGCCCGCGGCACGATCGGCCAGGCCGTAACCGGCCATGCGATCGCGCGGCATGTGCATCGCGACGACGATCAGCGGTGCGATCTTCTGTTCGCGGTAGAGGCGATCGAGCGTGTCGCGCACGTGGACGTCGGCGAGGTCCTGACCGTCGTCGAGATACAGCACGGGATAGCGCTTGCGTGCATTCGCGTCGTAGCCGGGCGGCAGCTGCACGTCTACGGTCATGTCTTCGACGCCCGACAGGTGCGCGGGCAGGCGGAACGTGAGCAGGTCGGGCAGGGTCGCGTTCTCCGGCTGCACGAACACCACGGCCGTGCGCGGCGGAATCGTGAAGCGCCCGGTGTCGCGATCGAATCGCGCGTCGCGGGCGCGCACGTCGGCCGCCGTCGGCGACAGGTGGACCGGATGCAAGACCCACGGTTCGCCGCGCGACGCGGGCAGCACGACGTCGCGCGCCTGCGTCGATGCGTTGAGGAAGTACTGCACGGCGGGGAAGCGCGCGCCCTCGAGGTCCGTGCCGTCGAGGCGGCCGGCGACCAGGTCGGGCGTGCCGGTGTCGGGGAAGGTCAGGCGCCGCTGCACATCGTCGGCGCCGCGCAAACGGAACAGCGTCGAACTCGCGCGAATCCGCACCAGGTCGCGAAACGCATCGCGCATCCACGCGATGTCCGCGGGGCGCGGCTCGATGCGCGCCGCATCGGCGAGCAGCGGCTCGATCGCGGCGTAATCCTGTTCGTTCTCCTTCGCCGGCGGCAGCGCACCGCCGAAACCGTTGTCGGTATACGTCCAGTTGAGCCGATTGAACGCATCGCCAGAGTCGAAGCTGTTGCGATCCAGCGACTTCGAACGCAGCACGTCGATGCCCGCGTGGTAGTACGCGACGCCCTGGCTGAACGCCGTCGTCGCCGCGCCGAGCAACTGCACGCGCGCGCGTTCTTCCGGCGTCGTGTCGCGAGGCAGCTTCAGCGCCGCGATGTCGAACAGCGTCTGGTTGTCGTGGTTCTCGACGTAGTTGACGACCTCGGACGGTTGCGTCGCGTAACCCGCGGGCTGTCCGTGGTAATCGATCGCCGACAGCTTGCGTCCATCGGCAAGCGTGTAATCACGCAACGTGCCGGCGAGTCCCGTGCGTACGAGGTCGGCATTCGCCGCCGTCGCGCCGCCCGTGATCCAGCCCTTCGCGTCGACCAGCGCAGGCACGTGATCGCCCGGCCCGCCGCCGCGCACCGCATCGCGCGCGCGATCGCTGAACGTGCCGATGCCGGAACCGCCGAGCGACAACTGCGAGGCCTGCACGAATCGTTTGCCGTCGGCGACTTCGCCGAAGTTCCATCCTTCGCCGATCAGCGGAATGTCGCGGCCCGTCGCGGCCTTCAACGCACGCTGCAGGTCCTCCATCGCCGCGCGCGGCTGGTGGCCCATGAGGTCGAAGCGGAACGAATCGATGCCGTACTGCGTGGCCCACAGCACGACCGAGTCGCGCATGAGCTTGGCCATCATGCGGTGTTCGGTCGCGGTGTTGGCGCAGCACGTGGACGTGGCGAGCGCGCCGTCGTCGTTGTAGCGGTGGTAGTAGCCGGGGACGATGCGGTCGAGCACCGACCATCCGTCCTGGCCCGCGGCCATCGTGTGGTTGTAGACGACGTCCATGCCGACGCGCAGGTTCGCGCGATGCAGCGCCTGCACCATGCGGCGGAACTCGACGATGCGCGCGACGCCGTCGGGATCGGTCGCGTAGCTGCCTTCGGGGGCGTTGAAGTGGAACGGGTCGTAGCCCCAGTTGAAGCAGTCTTCCTTCGTCTCGCCGGCCGGCTTGCAATCGCGCTCGGGCACCGATGCGAAATCGAACACGGGCAACAGGTGCACGTCGGTCACGCCTGCATCGGCGAGCGCGCGCAGGTGGCGCATGCCGTTGGATTCGGTGTCGGTGAACGCGAGGTACTTGCCGCGATGTTCGACGGGGACCGTGGCATCGTCGCGCGAGAAGTCGCGCACGTGCAGTTCGTAGACGACGAGGTCGGTCTGCGCGCCGATGCGGTCGGGACCCTTGGGGTCCCAGCCTTCGGGCTTCGTCGCCGTCGCCGCGAGGTCGAATTTCAGGCTGCGGGTGCCGTTCGCCGCGAGCGCCACGGAATACGGATCGGTGACGCGCTGCCGCACGAGCCCCGTGCCCGGCACGAACACATCGACGAGATAGAGGTAGTACGTTCCGTCGCGCACGGGCAGGGAAGCACGCCATGCGCCGGTCGCGTCGTCGCGCCGCATCGCGTGCAACGCCGTCGAAGCGGAGCGCGGTCCGTCGTAAGTGCACACCGCAACATGGCGCGCGGTCGGCGCCCACAACGCGAAGCCATCGTCGTTCGCGCCGAGCGCAAGCTTGTCGGCCGCATCGCCGTAGCGCGCATCGAGCGCGGCCGGCGACTGCACGTCGCGTGCATCCGGTGCATGCGTCTTCGACAACACGGTGAACGCCGCGGGATCGTCGCAATCCGCCTGCGTCGCCGCACGCGACCACGCCGGCGCGGCGCACGCCAGCAGCGCGACGCCGGCCAGCCACGTTCTCACGTTCAAAGCTGCGCGAAGAACACGCCGCGCGCCGGCAGGTGCAGCGTGCCGTCCACGATGCGGCCCGTCGCCAGTCCGTGATCCCCGATCGCCTTCGCGTCCTGGTGCGCGGGCAACTGCCATGCGACGTCCTTCCCCGACAGGTTGAAGGCCACCAGCATCGCCTGATCCGCGTGACGACGCACGAAGGCGAGCACGGGTTCGGGCGCATCGAGGAACGCGATGTCGCCCTCGACGAGCGCCGGGTGTGCCTTGCGCCAGCGCAGGAAGCGGCGCGTCGCGTTGAGCGCGGAATCGTTCGCGGCTTCCTGCGCCGCGACGTTGAGGCCGCGATGCTCGGAAGGAATCGGCAGCCACGGCTTGCACGCGCTGAAGCCGCCATCCTCGGTCCACGGCATCGGCGTGCGGCATCCGTCGCGGCCCTTGAAGTTCGGCCAGAAGGTGATGCCGTAGGGGTCCTGCAGGTCTTCGAATGCCACTTCGGCTTCGGTGAGTCCGAGTTCCTCGCCCTGGTACAGGCAGACCGATCCACGCAGCGAACACACGAGCGCGACGAGTTGCTTCGCGAGTGCCTCATTGTCGGTGCCGTCGCCCCAGCGCGTCACCGCGCGCACGACGTCGTGGTTGGAGATCGCCCAGCACGGCCAGCCGTGCGGCATCTTGGCTTCGAGCGTCTCGACCGTCATGCGGATGTAGGCCGCGCTCCTGTCGTCGGTCAGCAACTCGAAGCTGTAACCCATGTGCAGGCGCGTGTCGCCGACGTACTCGGCCATCGTCGCCAGCGAGTCTTCGGCCGAGATCTCGCCGAGCGCGGTCGCGCCCGGATACCGGTCGAGCAACGCGCGCAGTTGTTCGAGGAAGCGGAGGTTCTCGGGCTGCGTGTTGTTGTGCCAGTGGTACTGGAACGCGTACGGATTGTCCGGGCTGAAGCCGCGACCCACGCGCAGTTCCGCCGGCTTGGGCGGGTTGTCGCGCAGCTTCGCGTCGTGGAAGCAGAAGTTGATCGCGTCCAGGCGCAGGCCGTCGACGCCGCGATCGAGCCAGAACTTCACGTTGTCCAGCGTCGCCTGCTGCACCGCCGGATTGTGGAAGTTGAGGTCGGGCTGCGAGGCGAGGAAGTTGTGCAGGAAGTACTGCCCGCGGCGCGGTTCCCAGCGCCATGCGACACCGCCGAAGATCGACAGCCAGTTGTTGGGCGGCGTGCCGTCGGGTTTCGCGTCGGCCCACACGTACCAATCGTGCTTGTCGTTGTCGCGGGTCGCGCGGCTTTCCTCGAACCACTTGTGCTCGATCGACGTGTGGCTGAGCACCTGGTCGATCATCACGCGAATGCCGAGTGCGTGCGCCTTTGCGAGCACGCGATCGAAGTCCTCGAGCGTGCCGAACAACGGATCGACCGCGCGATAGTCGGCGATGTCGTAACCGAAGTCGGCCATCGGCGACTTGAAGAACGGCGAGATCCAGATCGCGTCCACGCCGAGGCTGGCCACGTAGTCGAGCCTGTCGAGGATGCCGGGGAGGTCGCCGACGCCGTCGCCATCCGTGTCCAGGAAGCTGCGCGGGTAGATCTGGTAGATCACCGCGCCACGCCACCAGCGATTGTTGTCCATGCGTCCTCTTCGCGAATCTGCGCGCGCGCGAAAGCACGTGCGGCTCGGGCGTCATCTTCCACGCCGACGCCGGGCGCGCGGATTGAATACGTTTGCAGCCTCGCCGTCCAGCACGAGGCCGCTGCACTACCATGGGCCGGGGCAGAGGGAGTGGGTATGGCAGGGCGTTGGCGGAAGACCCGGATCCGGGTGGTGACGACGATTGCAGCGGCGCTCCTGGCGTCGGTGTTGCCGTTGCCGGGTGCGTTCGCGGCCGAGTCGGCGATGCGGAGCGAAACGGCCAGCGCCGAGTTCGACCGTCTGTTCCAGCTCGCGCAGACCGAGCTCGAGCAGGACAAGGTCGACGCGATCACCGACTGGTCGTTCAACGACCAGGAACCATTCCCCTGCGTATGCTTCGAGACCGGCGAGAAGTGGCATTACGTGTGGACGCGCGATCTGTCGTTCGCGGCCGACCTCGCGCTCGCGCGGCTGGATCCGGAACGCACGAAGACCTCGCTGCGCTTCAAGTTGTCGGAAGTGCGCAACCCGGCGCGTCCGCAAGGCCTGTTCGTCGCGCAGGACACGGGCTCCGGCGGCAGCTGGCCGGTCAGCACCGATCGCGTGGTGTGGTTCCTCGCCGCGCGTCACCTGCTCGATGATCCGAAGTTCGCCGACGAGACCTGGCGTGCGTTGAACGACACGCTGGCGCAGGATCGGCAGTTCGCGTTCGACGCGTCGATGGGCCTGTATCGCGGCGAGACCTCGTTCCTCGACTGGCGCGAACAGAACTACCCGGCGTGGACCGCGAAGGACACGACCTTCATCGCGCAATCGTTCGCGCTGTCGACCAACGTGCTGCATTACGAAGCGCTGCGCCTGGCCGAACGGATGGCCGGCGAACGCAACGATCCGCGCGCGGCGCAGTACAGGCGCGAAGCCGATGCGCTGCGCGAAGCGATCGACCTTCGTTTCTGGCGCGAGGATCGCGGGCTTTACATGAGCTGGTTCGGCCCGGCGTTCGCGCCGATGCCGGTCGAAAACTACGATCTGCTGGGGACGTCGCTGGCGATCCTCGCTGGCGTCGCCCCGCAGGAACGCGCGCAACGCGCGCTGGCCCATTATCCGGTCGTCGAATTCGGCAGCCCGGTGATCTGGCCGCAGCAGCCGAACACCGCGATCTACCACAACCGCGCGATGTGGCCGTTCGTCAGCGCCTACGCCTTGCGCGCCGCGCGCAGGACCGCGAACGCCGAACGCATCGAACACGAGATCCGCTCGCTGATGCGCGGCACGCAGCGCGCGGGCTCGAACATGGAGAACTACGAGCTCACCACGCAGGACGTGCACGTGGACGATGGTCCGCTGAGCGGCCCGGTGGTGAATTCGAAACGGCAGCTGTGGTCGGTCGCCGGTTACATCGACATGGTGCAGCGCGGTGTGTTCGGTCTCGAAGAGGAAGGCCGCGTCGCGCCGCTGTTGCCCGTTGCACTGGCGAAGGAGCTGTTCGGTGACAAGCGCGAGATTCGACTCGTCATGCCGGGGCGCACGATCGTGTTGCGTCGGCCGAAGCATTGGGTCGGGCCGTTGCTCGGTGCGGCGGACGTCGATGTCGATGGCGACACGATGACGATCCATCTCGGTGCCGGCGAAGCACCCGCGACGACGCTGGTGAAGACAGGCGCGACATTCGCGCCCGCGCAACCCGCAGCGCCGCAAGCGACGAAGACGGCCGACGGTTGGAAGCTCGCGTTGCCGGCCGGCACGCGGCTGTACGTCGACGGCGTGCTGCACACGAAGGAAGACGCGGCGCGCGACCTGGTGCTGCCGGCCTCCGCGTATTCGCAATGTCTCGCCGCCACGGCGGTGGCGAACGACATCGAATCGCTGCCGTCGCCGACCGTTTGCATCGGACCCGAAGACCGCGTCGCAGGCGAGTTCCCGCGCAAGTGGACCGCGCCGCGCGACGGCCGCTTCCGCGCGCATTTCCGCTATCGCAACGCGAACGGCCCGATCAACACCGGCATCACCGCCGCGGTGAAGCTCGTGCAGATCCAGTGCGGCGCCATGCGAGAGTCCGTTCCGGTCGTCATGCCGCACAACGAAACCGAGACGGATTCGACCGCGTTCATGTTCGAAGCGAAGGCCGGTGCACGCTGCACGTTCGCGCTCGAAGACGGCTTCAACATGAGCGACCTGGCCCACTTCACGAATTACACCGGCGGCAAGGGCGGCGCGAGCGGCCCGTTGAACACCGCCGATGTCGGCACCCTCACGATCGTGCCGGCACGCTGAGACACCACGAGGACCTTCGATGAATTCGTCCACCCACACGCCGACGCCCACCGCAAAGCCGACGCTGTCGTTCTGGCAGATCTGGAACATGTGTTTCGGGTTCCTCGGCATCCAGTTCGGCTTCGCGCTGCAGAACGCGAACGTCAGCCGCATCTTCCAGACGCTCGGCGCGAAGATGGACGACATCCCGATCCTGTGGATCGCGGCGCCGCTCACTGGCCTGATCGTGCAGCCGATCGTCGGTTACCTTTCCGATCGCACGTGGACGGGTCTCGGACGCCGGCGTCCGTACTTCCTCGTCGGCGCGGTGCTGGCGACGTTCGCGCTGTTCTTCATGCCGAACTCGCCGACGTTGTGGATCGCCGCCGGTCTGCTGTGGGTGCTGGACGCGTCGATCAACATTTCGATGGAACCCTTCCGCGCATTCGTCGGCGACCAGTTGCCGGTGAAGCAGCGCGCGAACGGATACGCGATGCAGAGCTTCTTCATCGGCGTCGGTTCGGTGATCGCGAGCCTGCTGCCGTGGCTGCTGGCGAAGTTCGGCGTCGACAACACCGCGGGTCCCGGTGAAGTGCCGGCGACCGTGCACTACGCGTTCTACTTCGGCGGCGCGGTGCTGCTGGGCGCGATCCTGTGGACCGTGTTCACCACGCGCGAGTATCCGCCGGAGCGCCTGCATGCGTGGGACGAAGCGCCGCCGATCGCGCCGCGTGCGCGCGACACCGGCCGCATGCGTCGCAACGCGATGATCTGGCTCGTCGTCGGCATCGCCTTCATCGCCGCGGTGGCGACGCAGGGCTGGGCGAAGGAGCTCTACATCCTCGGCGGCCTGGTCACCGCGTACGGCGTGCTGCAGTTCATGCGCACGACGATGACGGGCGAGGGCGGCTTCCAGCACATCATGGACGACCTGCAGGACATGCCGCAGACGATGCGGCAACTCGCGGTCGTGCAGTTCTTCTCTTGGTTCGCGTTGTTCGCGATGTGGATCTACACGACGGGCGCGGTGACGTCGGTGCATTACGGCAGCAGCGACACGACTTCCGCCGCCTACAACGAAGGCGCGAACTGGGTAGGCGTGTTGTTCGCGGCCTACAACGGTTTCGCGGCGCTCGCGGCGATCGTGATCCCGTTCATGGTGAAGCGCTGGGGCCTGCGTGTCTCGCACCTGGTCAACGCGACGCTGGGCGGCCTCGGCCTGATCTCCATCGCGGTGTTCAAGGATCCGCAGTGGTTGCTGCTGTCGATGGTGGGCGTGGGCTTCGCGTGGGCCTCGATCCTGTCGCTGCCGTACGCGCTGCTGTCCGACTCCGTGCCCGCGCAGAAGATGGGCGTGTACATGGGCATCTTCAATTTCTTCATCGTGATCCCGCAGCTGGTCGCGGTCAGTACGTTGCCCGTGTTGATGCGTTGGTTCGGGAACCACCCGCTGTACATGCTCGTGATCGGTGGGATCAGCATGATCATCGCGGGCCTGTGCGTGTTGCGCGTGCGCGAACCTGCGATGCATGCGACCGCGGCGGTGACGCCGTGATGCTCGCTTCGAAGCGTCCGCTCGCAGTCGCGCTCGGCGTCGCGCTGATCGCCTGCGCCTGCAAGCCGTCGACGCCGCCTGCCGAACCACAGGCGCAAGCACCTGCGCAGGCGCCCAAGCCCGTCGAGTACTACGGCACCACCGAACCCTTCGCCGCCGACGCGGTGTACTTCCTCATGACCGATCGCTTCGTCAACGGCGACGAATCGAACGACCACCGGGACCAGGCCGCGAAGAACCCGAAGCTGCGCACCTTCGATCGCCCGACGCCGGGTGCGCCGAAGGGCAAGTCCGACAACGTCGGCTACATGGGCGGCGACTTCCGCGGCGTGCTCGACAATGCCAACTACATCCGGGACATGGGCTTCGGCGCGGTGTGGATCACGCCGATCGTCGACCAGCCCGACGAAGCGTTCACCGGCGGCGAGCCGGTGAAGTGGGCGGGTTTCTGGACCGACGGCGGCAAGACCGGCTACCACGGCTACTGGGGCGTCAACTTCTACAAGCTCGACGAACACCTGCCGAGCAAGGACCTCGACTTCCGCGGCCTTGCGAAGGGCCTGAAGTCGCACGGGCTCAAGACCGTGCTCGACATCGTGGCGAACCACGGCTCGCCGTCGTTCACGATGCCGAAGGACCAGCCGAAGTTCGGCGAGATCTACGATCGCGACGGCAAGCTGGTCGCCGATCACATGAACCTCGCGCCCGAGAAGCTCGATCCGGCGAATCCGCTCAACGCGTTCTACAACCGCAAGCCCGGCATCGCGCAGCTGTCCGACCTCAACGAGAACGACCCGCGCGTGCTGCCGTACCTGCTGGGCGCGTACGAACAGTGGATCGGGCAGGGCGCCGACGCGTTCCGCATCGACACGATCGGTTGGATGCCGCATTCGTTCTGGCATGCGTTCTCGACGAAGATCCGCGAGAAGCATCCGGGCTTCTTCATGTTCGGCGAAGCGTTCGAGTACGACGCCGCGAAGATCGCCGAACACACCTGGCCGGAGAACGCGGGCGTCAGCGTGCTCGACTTCCCGTTGCAGAAGGCGATGGGCGAAGCGTTCGGCGGCGCGACGTCGGGCAAGCCCGCGGCAGGTTACGAGCGCATCGCCGAAGCGCTGCATCTCACCAGCGGCCCGTACGCGAACCCGTACGACCTGATGACGTTCTACGACAACCACGACATGCCGCGCATCGACGCGACCGACGACGGGTTCGTCGACGCGAACAACGCGCTGTTCACCCTGCGCGGCATCCCGGTCGTCTACTACGGCTCGGAAACGGGCTTCGAACGCGGCACCGCCGAGCATGCGGGCAATCGCAACTACTACGGCCAGGAACGCGTCGACGCCGGCAAGGACCACCGCATCTGGCGCCAGCTGCGTCGCATCGCGAACGTGCGCAAGCAGGTGCCGGCGTTGCAGCGTGGCCTGCAGGTGAACGTCGAAATGCAGGGCGACCGCGCGGCCTTCTATCGCGTGCTGCAGCAGGGAGAGGCGAAGCAGATCGCGCTGGTGCTGCTCAACAAGGGCGAAACCCCGGCGCAGTTCTCGGTGCGCGAGTCGCTGCAGGCGGGGCAGTGGAAGAACGCGTTCGATGCGACGACGGTCGACGTCGCGGCAGGTGGCGCGATCGAGGCGACGGTGGCACCGCATGACGTCGCGGTGTTCGTGCTCGATGGCGCGACCGTGACCGACGCGACGCTGACGACCGAATTGGATCGCGCCATGGCGCGAGCGCGTCGTCGCGTCGACTGATCCCAGAAAGACAAAGCCCCTGCCGAGGCAGGGGCGGACACGGGTTCGAAGCGCTTGTCATCGCGGCTTCGACCGGCTGCAGCTACCAGCCCGAAGGGCTCTCATTGCAGTCTCGAAGGTCGTGTGTTCCCGACGACGCAAAGTGTGCGTCGTCGGTCGTCGAAATTCGACTGGATTTCGGCGCTTTTTAGTACGGCATCTTCGTCCGCTTCGCCGGCTTCCCGCGCACGGGCAGCGGCTTCGCGCCACGCTCTTCCACCAGGCGGAAATCGATCCGCCGATCCTCGACGCTCGCCTTGAGCACGATGATCTCCACGCGATCGCCCAGCCGGAATTCGCGCGCGGTGCGTTCGCCGGTGAGCGTCTTGCGGATCGGATCGAAGTGATAGTAGTCGTTCGGCAGCTGCGTCACGTGCACGAGGCCGTTGACCTTCGATTCGTCGAGTTCGATGAACAGGCCGAAGCTGGTCACGCCGCTGACGGTGCCGCCGAACTGGCCGCCGACGTGCTGCTCCATCCACGCGGCGCGGTAGCGTTCGTCGACTTCGCGCTCGGCTTCGTCGGCGCGGCGTTCGCGCTCGGAGCACTGCAGCGCCAGCGCGGCCATCTCGTGTTCGCTGTACTTGAAGTTGATCGCGTTGCCGCCCGCGAGCGCATGCTTGATCGCGCGATGCAGCAGCAGGTCGGGGTAGCGGCGGATCGGCGAGGTGAAGTGCCCGTAGGCCTCCAGCGCGAGGCCGAAGTGACCGAGGTTCTCGTGCGCGTACACCGCGAGCGCCTGGCTGCGCAGCAGCACCGATTCCAGCAGCGCGGCGTCGGGCCGTTCGCGGATCTTGCGCAGCAACGCGGTGAAGTCGCGCGGCTGCACCTTGTCCCACGTCGGCATCTTGAGCTTGAACTCCTTCAGGAATTCGAGCAGGTCGGTGTACTTCTGTTCCGGCGGCTTGTCGTGGATGCGGAAGGGCGCGGGGATCTTCTTCTTCAGCACGAACTTCGCGGCTTCCACGTTCGCCGCGATCATGCATTCCTCGATCAGCATGTGCGCGTCGTTGCGCTGGAGCATGCCGGCCTGCACGACTTCGTTGCCCGGGCCGAGGACGAAGCGCACTTCCGAGGACTCGAACTCGATCGCGCCGCGCTTTTCGCGCGCGCGCTTGAGGATCTGGTAGAGCTGGTGCAGGCGTTCGACCTGCGGCATGAGGCCGCCGATCACCTGCAGTGCGTCTTCGCGGTCTTCGGGCAGGGCATCGCCGCCCACCGCGTTCCACACTTGCGTGTAGGTCAGGCGCGCGTGCGAGTTCATCACCGCTTCGTAGAACTTCGAGCGCGTGACCTGGCCTTCGCGATCGATGTGCATGTCGCACACGAAGCACAGGCGATCGACCTTCGGGTTGAGCGAGCAGATGCCGTTGGACAGCGTCTCCGGCAGCATCGGGACGACGAAGCCGGGGAAGTACACGGACGTGGCGCGCAGCTGCGCTTCGTCGTCGAGCGGCGTGCCGGGGACGACGTAATGCGAGACGTCGGCGATGGCGACGATGAGGCGGAAACCATCGCGCGTCGGCTCCGCGTACACCGCATCGTCGAAGTCCTTCGCGTCTTCGCCGTCGATGGTGACCAGCGGCAGCGCGCGGAGGTCGACGCGGCCCTGGATCATCGATTCGTCGACGACCAGCGGCACGGCCGTCGCCTGGTCGAGCACCGCCTGCGGGAATTCGTGCGGCAATTCGTGCGCGTGGATCGCGGCTTCGACCGCGAGCGACGCGGTGAGGCGATCGCCGAGCACGGTGAGCACCTTGCCGATCGGTGGGCGCGAGCGGTCGGGCGCCTGGATCAACTCGGCGACGACGAGCTGGCCTGGCTTCGCATCGCCCGATTCCCCCGGCGGGATCAGCACGTTGCGCTGGATGCGGCGATCGTCGGGCACGACGTAACCGATGCCCGCTTCGACCGTGTAGCGGCCGAGCAGGCGATTGATGCGACGTTCGAGCACTTCGACGATCGCGCCTTCGCGACGACCGCGGCGATCCATGCCGGTGACCGACGCGAGCACGCGATCGCCGTGCATCACCTTGCGCATCTCGGAAGGCGGCAGGAACAAGTCGTCGCCGCCGCCCTTGTCGGGGCGCAGGAAACCGAAGCCGTCGGGGTTTGCAATTACGACGCCTGGCACGAGGTCCAGGCGTTCGGCGGGCATGTAGGCGCCGTTGCGGTTTTGATGCACCTGGCCGTCGCGGACCATCGCGTTGAGGCGCTTGGTGAGCGCGTCGAAGCGATCGGGTTCGGTCAGCGCGAGCTTGCCGGCGAGCGCATCGATGTCCATCGGGCCTTCGTTGGCCTCGAGGATGCGCAGCAGCATTTCTCGGCTGGCGATGGGTTGTTCGTAACGCGCGGCTTCGCGCGCGAAGTTCGGGTCGCGGTGCGGCGCGGGGCGCGGCGTCGACTTCGGGCCACCGCTGCTGCGCACTGGCGCGCCGCGCATGCCCGGCGGCGGCGGGGCCGGCATCCAGCCCGGGCGCTTCGCGGCCTTGTGTTTCGGGCCCCCCTTCGCGGGGGGTGCATTCTTCTTCGGGGGCTTGCCGCCACCGCGCTTGCTCGGGAATTTGGCCATGCGCGCATGGTCGCATGCCTGTTCATGTCGGCGCCGTCAACGACAGCGTGACCGGCCGGCCTTCACACGAAGGCCGCGCCTCTGCCATGCTCGGACCGATGCGCAAGAAGACCAAGGCCACCTCCGTCGACATCGCCTACCGCGCCGGCGTTTCGCAGGCGACGGTGTCGCGCGTGTTGCGCGGCAGCCCGCTGGTCAACATCGAAACGCGCAAGCGCGTGGAAGCCGTCGCGCGCGAACTCAACTACAAGGTCGACCGCCACGCATCGAGCCTGCGCACGCAACGCGCGGGTTGCATCGCGTTGCTGCTGTTCGAGGATCCGACGCCCGACGAGTCGCACATCAACCCGTTCTTCCTGTCGATGCTCGGCTCGATCACGCGTGCGTGCGCCAAGCATGGGCAGGACTTGCTCGTGAGCTTCCAGCAACTGAGCGACGACTGGCACGCCGATTACGAGAACAGCATGAAGGCCGACGGCCTGATCCTGCTCGGATACGGCGATTACCTGCTGTACCAGAGCACGCTCGATCGGTTGGTGGAGCAGGGCACGCACTTCGTGCGCTGGGGTGCGGTGTTGCCGGGGCAGCCCGGTGTGTCGATCGGCTGCGACAACTTCCACGGCGGGCAGCTGGTCGGCGAACACTTGTTTGCGCTGGGGCGTCGCAAGGTCGCGTTCCTCGGTGATGCGTCGAGCCGCTATCCGGAGTTCTTCGCGCGCTATCGCGGGTGCGGCGTCGCGCTGCACGACCTGGGCGTGCAGGTCGATCCTGCGTTGCAGGTCGATGCGGAGAGTTCGGAGGATGCGGGATATACCGCGGCGCGCACGTTGCTGGATCGTGGGGTGCCGTTCGATGCGGTGTTCGCGGCGAGCGACCTGATCGCGGTCGGCGCGATGCGTGCATTGGCCGAGCGCGGCCTGCGCGTTCCCGACGATGTCTCGGTCGTGGGCTTCGACGACATTCCCATGGCGCGATTCGCCAATCCCGCGCTGACGACGGTCTACCAGAACACGCAACGCGCGGGCGAGTTGCTCGTCGATTCGCTGCTGCGGCAGATCCGCGACGAACCCGTCGAGAGCCAGATGATTCCCGCGAGCCTGATCGTGCGGAAATCGAGCGGCGAAGTGCCGGAGCCGTCGGAAGAATAGGCGCAACCAGCCGGCGCACATCCACGAACATCATCGAACCGGCAGACCCTGCGGGCTTTGCGCCGGTCCGAGGGGAGCGGAACGGCGCGGATGATGCGGACACCACCTAGGGGGAGGGAGTGGGTGTCTGGCATTGAGGCGGGATGACCCGCCGACTGGTTGCTTTAGCTGTGTTCGATCAGAAGTCGAACCTGATCTGGAGTTGCGCGAGGTCCGTATCAAGGTCCTCGATCTCGAATCGGCTGTATTCGCCGCGCACGGCCCACTGATCGTTCAGGCGGTACTGCACGCCGACGCCGTAGGTCGGGTCGGTGCCGCTGTCGTCGCGGCTGCCGGTGAGGCCGGGCATCGCCTGGTCGAGGTTCCAGCGATGGAAGCCGGCCTTGGCGTACGCGGAGAACTGCGAGGTGATCGGCACGATGCCGACCGCGGTGAGATACGCGGTGTCGCCTTCGAAGCTCGGCGCACCCGCGACGTTCGATTCGATCTCGCCGAAATCGGCGTAACCGCCCTCGAGCGCGAAATACGGGTTGAACTGGTAACCGCCGAACGCGGAGAACGCGGTGTCTTCGTCGTCGAAGGCCCCTTCGTCCACGAACGACTCGCCGACGCCGGCGCCCGCATACCAACCCTTGTCATTGCTGTCCTGCGCCTGCGCGCCCAATGCGGTAGCGCCGAAGACGGCGGCGAGCAGAACGGAAGAAATCAACTTGGTCTTGCGCATGGAAACTCGATCCTTGGGGGGAGGGTCGCGGTCTTTCGCCGCTGACCGCCGCGCGGGTCCCGGGCCCGATGCCCGGGGCTGCCGCTACGTGCCGTCCCTTTGTATGACCGCGATTGCCGCGGACAATGTCGCGAATCGGCGACAGTCAGTCCCGGATACGGGACAGTGATGAATGCGCTAGGCTGGTTGACATGCACAGATGGTGGTTGCTCGCATCGCTTGCCTTTTCGCTCGTTGCATTCGCGGGCGACGAACCCGCGCACACGGCGCCTCTCGATGTCCGCAACTTCCTCGTGAAGCAAGGTTGCGACGAAGTCGTCGACTTCTACTCCGAGCAGGACGTCGTCGGGCAGCCTTACGTCTACGGCATCGGTTCGTTGATCGATGAGGGACCGCTCATGCGCGACTTCACGTTCGTCGCCTGGTGCGTGCGCGACCACGATTACCAAGTGGTCGCCGACCTGGGTGGACGTGCATGGCCCGGCGGTTGCCGCTTTCCGATTCGGGGGTTCGATTTCGCCGGAAGCCTGACGATCACCGACTCGGGGCGCGGCATCCTGATCCGATCGGAGCGCGACGGACTGGTCGTCACGATCCGGTGCGATGCGGGCCAGTGGGTTCGGCAAGCCTCCGACTGACGTCCTTCCCGCGCGCTTAGTAATAAACCGGCGACAGCAGGAAGCGGCCGGTCGGATCGAAGATCCGCAGGCGAGGCGCGCAATCGCAGCGCTGGCCCAGCGGGCAGCCGCATTCGCGTACGCGGGGTGCGAGCGCGACGTTCGCCGGCAGCACGATGGCGCTCGCTCGCGCCGGCGACGCGTGGGCCGGCGCCTTCTTCGGCTTGCTGACGCGAACGGCGGCCACGGCGCTCATCCCTGCTCACCCACTGCGATGACCGCGGGCGACGCGTTCGCTGCTTCGACATCGCGCCACCAACGCGTCGCGACGCGCGGCGCCGACAGATCCAGGCGTTCGCCCATGCGCGGCGTCGCGAGCGGGATGCCGCGCGCTTCGCTCAACGCGAGCACGCGTTCGAACGGCTCGTGCCAGCTGTGCATCGCGAGATCGAACGTGCCGTTGTGCACCGGCATCAACCAGCGACCACGCAGGTCTTCGTGCGCCTGCACGGTGTGCTCGGGCTGCATGTGCACGTACGGCCATTGCGCGTCGTAGGCGCCGGTTTCGATCATGGTCACGTCGAACGGTCCGAAGCGACGCCCGATTTCCTTGAACCCGTCGAAGTAACCGGTGTCGCCGCTGAAGAACAGGCGCGTGTCGCCGTCGACGATCACCCACGAGGCCCACAGCGTCTTGTTGCCGTCGAACACGCCGCGCCCGGAGAAGTGCTGCGCCGGCGTGGCGGTGAACTGGATGCCGTCGATCGTCGTGCCTTCCCACCAATCGAACTGGCGGACCTTCGATGCATCCACGCCCCACGCGATCAGGCGATCGCCGACGCCGAGCGGCGTGAGGAAGACATCGGTGGTCTTCGCCAATGCAAGCACCGTGTCGCGGTCGAGATGATCGTAATGGTCATGCGAGAGCAGCACGCCGCGCAGCGGCGGCAAGTCTGCGAGCGCGATCGGGGGCGCGTGGAAACGCTTCGGCCCCATCCATTGCACGGGCGACGCGCGCTCGGCGAACACGGGATCGGTGATCCAGAAGTCGCCGCGCAGTTTGATCAGCATCGTCGAATGGCCGAGGCGGAACAGGCTGCGATCGGGCGCCGCTTCGAGCTCGGCGCGCGTGAGCGTGTCCACGGGAATGGGTGCCGTCGGCACGGTGGTCTTCGGCTTGTTGAGAAGGACGTTCCAGAGGATCCCGAGCGTCTTGGCCAGGCCATCGGCGGGCTTCGGGGCTGGGTTGCGGAAGCGGCCGTCCGCGGCTTGCGGGGAGTTGGCATAGCCGGCGACGGGCAGGTTGGTCTTGGCGGCGGAGAGCAGGCAGGCGGTCACGAGAAGGGCTCCGGACAAGAGGAGGACGCGCCTAACCCATTGAAATCCGGGGGAGAAAGGCCGGGTGCGTCGGTGCATGGGCTGAATGGTGGCTCAGGAAGTACACGACACAGTGTAGTTCCTGATCCAGAAAAGTAAACCCACTGGTGTAAACTTTTTTGCCATGAACACGCAGCCCGCCCCGACCCGCCTGACCGACCGCAAACGCGAGGCGATCCTCGATGCCGCCGTGGCCGAGTTCCGCCAGGCCGGCTACGAGGCGACGAGCATGGATCGCGTCGCCGAGCGCGCCGGGGTTTCCAAGCGCACGGTCTACAACCACTTCGAGAGCAAGGAAGCACTGTTCGCGCAGATCCTCGAAAAGTTGTGGGATCGCAGCGCCGAGGGACGCGAGCTCGTCTACAACGCCGACCGCCCGCTGCGCGATCAGCTCATGGACCTGGTGATGCAGAAGCTGCGCTCGCTGGACGACACCAACTTCCTCGATCTCGCACGCGTCGCCATCGCCGCCGGCATCCATTCGCCGGAACGCGCACGCGAAATGGTCGCGCGCATGAACCAGCGCGAAGAAAGCCTCACCATCTGGATCCGCGCCGCCGCCGCGGACGGGCGCCTGAAAACGAACGACCCGGTGTTCGCGTCGACGCAGATGCAGGGGCTGGTGAAGAGCTTCGCGTTCTGGCCGCAGATCTCGATGGGACAGCCGCCGCTGGGCGACGAAGCGCAGAAGAAGGTCGCCGAAGGCGCGGTCGATATGTTCCTCGCCTGCTACGGCAAGTAAGCACCGCTACTCGACGCGCTCACCTTCGAAGCCCAGGTGCCGCGCAAGCCTGCGCACGCCGCGTTCGTTCGCCCGCCATGCGCGCGCTTCCAGTTGGTCGGAGACCATCGTGGCATCCATGCGCCACGTTTCGTTGCGCCAGTTGGTCATGTAGAACTCGCCGCTGCCCGCCTTGAGCATCGCGGCCAGGTCGACGTCGGAGAAGTGCGGCGTACCGTAAGGATGCGTGTGCGCGAGTGCGAACAGGCGGAAGCCCGCCGCGCGATACGCCTCGAACAAGGGCGCCGTCGCGACCTTGCGCACGTTGCGTCCGCCTTTCCCCGGCGTGAGATAGCCCCAGCCTTCGCCGACCTGCACGATCGCGGTGATGTATTCGGCGCGTCGAAGTTCGTGATAACGCCGGCCGAAGCATTTCGCTGCTTCGGCGCGCGTGGCGAAGCCCGCCAGTTCGACTTCGATCGTCCTCGGCACGCGCGTGCTTCGCGGATGCGACGTGGCGACCGTCGCCAACGTCGGCTCGAAGCGCGGTACATCGAGATCGCATGGATCGGCGCATGCGATGCCTGCCGCCGACAACATTGCCACGCACCACGCGCTTCCTTTCGCCACGATCGCGTCCATCCCGTTCGGAGGGACGGCATTGCAGCGGTTCGGTGCGCGTGCAGGGTGCGGCGCGCGGCGTCAGTGCGGTGGTGTTGATTCGCAGATGTCGCCTGAAAGGTCGCGAGACGTCAGCACGGCGAAGCCTCGTCCGCAATCGCAGACGAATGCCGAACTTGCAGAGGAGTTGGTATCGCACGATCTGCGCAAAATGCTGGAACTGCCGCCGACGGGAAGGACTGCCTGCCGTGATCGCAAAGGTTTGCTTCAGGATCGAACAGGACGAGGGGTTTCCGCCGATTCGCGTCGAGCAACTCGACGCGACGGCGCTGCCGGACGGGCACTTCCGATTGGAGAGCGGGCCGTGCTTCGCGGAAGGCGTCGCGTACCACGACATCGTGGAAGCGTTGCCGACGAGCGTGCCGGGTCAACATGCGTTCGTTCGTGTCGTCGAGCGATCGGGGTTCGTCTCCGTGTCCATCATCCTGCTGGACGACGATGTCGAAGGCCGGGTGATGGACGTGCTGCGTGGAAAGGATTGCGTCATCGAACAGGCGACGTTCGCCAGCTATCGCGTTGTCGCGGTTGGTGTCCCGCCGCAGACCGTGTACGCGCCGCTCATCGCGCAGCTTGGCGAGCTTGCCGACCGGGACCTGATCAGCCTGATCGAGATTGCGCTCGGCGCCCGGGACGAGCTGAGGGAAGGGGCGTAGCCGGAAGCTTCGGGTCGCATCAGGCACAATGCGCCCCCTATGAACAAATCCGCCCAATGGATCGCCGGCATCAACGCCGTCGCCTCCGCCATCGAGCACGACGCCGAGCACGTGCGTGAAATCCTGCTCGAGGCCGGTGCCAAGAACCCGCGCATTGCCGAGATCGAGGCCAACGCGCGCCGGGTGGGCATCGAAGTCCGTCGCGTCGCGACCAACGCGCTCGACGGCGTCGCGGGCGGGCTCCGCCACCAGGGCGCGGTCGCGCGCTATGCCGCGGCGAAGACCTGGGACGAAGACGAACTCGCCGGCCTCGTCGAAGCCGCCGAAGGCAAGGCCCTCGTGCTGGTCCTCGACGGCGTGCAGGATCCGCACAACCTCGGCGCATGCCTGCGCAGCGCCGCCGCTGCCGCGGTCACCGCGGTCGTGATCCCGAAGGACAAGGCGGTGCAGGTCAACGCCACCGTGCGCAAGACCTCCGCGGGCGCGGCCGACAGCATTCCCGTCGTGCGCGTCACCAATCTCGCGCGCTGCCTGCGCGACCTGCAGCAGCAGGGCGTGTGGATCTACGGGCTCGCGGGCGAAGCCGATGCGTCGCTGTATTCGATCGACCTCAAGGGCAACGTCGCGCTCGTGCTAGGCGGTGAAGCCGACGGGCTGCGTCGTTTGACGCGCGAGCATTGCGACCAGCTGGTGCGCATCCCGATGCCGGGCGAGTTCGAGAGCCTCAACGTGTCGGTCGCCACCGGCGTTGCGTTGTTCGAAGCGGTGCGGCAGCGCATCGCGTAGTAAACTGCCCGTCCATCACGGGAAGTGGGGACGACCCCACCGCTCCATTCGCATCCGGGGACGGCCCCAATCGCAATGGGAGCGTGTCATGCCCTGGATCGTGCTTGTCCTCGCGGGTCTGTTCGAGATCGGTTGGGCCATCGGCCTGAAGTACACCGACGGCTTCACGAAGTTGTGGCCCACGGTGGGCACCCTCGTGTCCATGGTGATCAGCCTCGGCTTGCTCGGCATCGCGATGAAGTCGCTGCCGGTCGGCACGGCTTACGCGGTGTGGGTCGGTGTCGGCGCCGTCGGCACGGCGATCCTCGGGATCGTGTTGCTCGGTGAACCGTCGAACGCGGGGCGACTCGTCAGCCTCGGGCTGATCATCGCGGGTATCGTCGGGTTGAAGCTCGCTTCGCCGTAACGGTTACGCCTGCGTGCCGGGCAACGCCGGCGTCGCGAAGCGATCGCTCCACGCGTTCGCCACCTTGCAGAACAACGCCGCCGTCTTCTCCGCGTCGTACACGGCGGAGTGCGCTTCTTCGCTGTTCCAGTCCATGCCCGCGGCCTGCACGGCGCGGGCGAGCACGGTTTGTCCGAACGCCACGCCGCCCAGCGTCACCGTGTCGAACACGCTGAAGGGATGGAACGGATTGCGCTTGTGTTGCGTGCGCGCGACCGCGGCGTTGAGGAAGTTGAGGTCGAAGTGCGCGTTGTGGCCGACGAGGATCGCGCGCTGGCAGTTGTGCTTGCGCACGGCGGCGCGCACCGCGGCGAAGACGTGGTCGAGGCCTTCCTTCTCGTGCTTGGCGAGGCGGAAGGGATGGTCGAGCACGATGCCGGTGATCTCCAGCGACTTCGGATCGATGTCCAGGCCGGGCGCGGGAATGAAGTGCGCGCTCGCGCCTTCGCCGGGGATGTAGCGGCCTTGTTCGTCGAGGTCGATCGGCACGACCGCGAGTTCGAGCAGCGCGTGCTTCTGCCAGTCGAATCCGCCGGTTTCCACGTCGACGACCACGGGCAGGTACCCGCGGAAGCGTTCGTTCATGCGTTTGAAAAGCGGCGCGTCGCTCGCGGCGACGGTCGGGGTTTCGGCCTGCGTCATCGCGACAGCCTAGCAGCGCGGTGCGGTTCCGAGGAGGACGGCATCGAGGCGCAGCTGCTGGAACTGTCGGGCGCCGTCGCGGAGGAAGGCGGCGCGGTCCGGTGCGGCCGCTTCGTCGGCCAGGGTTTCGAGGACTTCGCGGCCGGTGGCGTCCGCCGCTTCCAGCAGTTGGAGGAGGCGGAAGGTCAGCGGCGAGAGTTCGGAGAAGTGGACGTCGCCCGCGGGATCGCGGCGGACCAGCAGGAGGGTCGGATGGTCCGGTGGCGCGTCGGGTTGGTGGTCGGGGCCGATGCGGTGGACGGGCCAGGCGTAGGCGACGGGGCGGGCGTGCGGGGAGAGCAGCGGTGTGCCGTCGAGGAGGTCACCGTCGGGGTCGTGTGCGGGGAGCGGGTCGTCGGAGATCGAGACGGCAAGTTCGAGGTATTCGTAGTGCGCGAGTTCGGGGAGCCACGCGGGCCAGGATTCACGCGTGCGCGGTAATGACGGCGCACCGAGGTAATCGACGAACTCGGCGCCGACTTCGGTGAACAACGGCGTCGCGCACCGATGCGTCGCGTAGAACGCGCGCACGAGGTCGCGCCACGCTTCTTCGCCGAGCGTCTGCTTGATCACCGGGAATTTGGAGGCGAGCAAGCCTTCGAGGCTGTTGAACAGCAGATCGCGATACACCGCGAGGCGCCGTTCTTCGATGCCCGTGGGCGCGGCGTGGTGCACCGGGTCGCGCAGGTGCGCAGTGAATGCGAATTGCTGGTCGCGCAACGTGTCAGACATGGCGGCGCTGCACTTCGCGGATGCGTTCGACTTCGCCCAGCAACACGTCGAACGGCGGGAAGTTGAAGTCACGTTCGAGCAACGTGGGTCGCACGCCGTGCAGTACGTACGCATGGTCGAGCAGCGCCCACACGTCGTCCTTCACCGGCGCGCCGTGCGTGTCGATCTTCAGGTCGTCGGTTTCGTCGAAGTGGCCGGCGATGTGGTACTGCGCGACGCGCGCACTCGGCATTTGCGCGAGGAACGCGCGTGCGTCGTAACCGTGGTTGATCGCGTTGACGTAGACGTTGTTGACGTCGAGCAGCAGGTCGCAGTCGGCCGCATCGAGCACGGCGTTGACGAAGTCCGCCTCGTCGAGCGCACGGTTCGGCGCTGCGTAGTAACTGACGTTCTCGATCGCGATGCGGCGGCCGAGCCGATCCTGCACCGCCTTGATGCGGTCGGACACATGGCGCACGGCCTCAACGGTAAATGGAATCGGCAGCAGGTCGTAGAGCTGCCCGTCGTCGCTGCAATAACTCAAGTGTTCGCTGTAACTGCCGACCGCATGGCGATCGAGAAACGCACCGACGCGATCGACGAACGCGACGTCGAGCGCCGCGGGTCCGCCGAGCGACAGCGACAACCCGTGGCACGTGATCGGATGGCGCGCAGCGAGCGAGTCGAACGCATCGCCCAGGCGTCCGCCGACGCCGATCCAGTTTTCCGGTGCGCATTCGAGGAAATCGAACGCGCCCGATGGTGCGTCCTGCAGCGCGCCCAGGAGGGCGCGCCGCAGGCCGAGTCCCGCGCTGGCGTCGGCGAGGGGACGTTGCATCGGGCGATCAGGTCTCGCTGGCGCCGCCCATGTGTTCCTTGAGCTCATCGGCGGTGAGCACGCCGTCCTTGTTGGCGTCGTGGCCGTCGAAGTTCCCGCCGCCGTCCGCGTGCGCCGCGGTGTACTCGGCCTTGGTGATCTTGCCGTCCTTGTCGGCGTCCATGTGGTCCATGCCGCACTTGCCTTCGGACTTCATCTTCTCGTCGCCGGCCGCGGTCTTCTGTTCGGCGGCCATCTTGTCCTTGTGCTCCGCGCCGCACGAGCCCTCGGCCACGGCCGAGGCGGATGCCATGTAACCGGAAGCGAGCGGATGCATCGCGAACGACGAACCCGTCAGCACGAGGCCGCCCGCGAGCGCGGCGCCGAGGACGAGGGGGGATTTCATCTTGCTGGACATACGCATCTCCATGACGCGGCGTGGCCGCAGGGGGTGGAAGCGGGGCAATGATGCCTGAGTGGGGCTTCCGGGCGGAGATACGGGGGGGGGGGGGGGGGGGATGCAGGCTCCAAGGCGGGGAAACGGGAAACAAGAAGCGGGAAACGGGAAATCAGTCTTCACTTCGGCCGAAAGCCCACCGGCCGAAGCAGCGCCAACCTCCCGTTTCCCGCTCTTCGTTTCCCGTTTCCCGCTGTTCGTTTCACGCACTATTCGTCGCATCCCGCTTCTCGCGAGGCGGCAGCTGGTCCTCGCCATGCACCAGGAACCAGACGTTCTCCGCGATGTTGGTCGCGTGGTCGCCGATGCGTTCGAGGTTCTTGGCCATGAACAGCAGGTGCGTGCACGGGGTGATCGCGCGCGCGTCTTCCATCATGTAGGTCAGCAGTTCGCGGAAAAGGCCGGTGTAGAGCGTGTCGAGTTCGGCGTCGCGGGCGCGCACGCGCTGGGCGAGGTCGGCGTCGTTGTCGCGGTAGGCGACGAGGACGTCGCGCACCTGTTCCAGTGCGAGGCGGCCGAGTGCGTCGAGGCCGCGCGTGTGCGGCAGCGGCGGCGACAGGTTCAGCGCGGTCGAACGCTTGGCGACGTTGGCGGCGTAGTCGCCGATGCGTTCGAGGTCCGCGGCGACCTTGAGCGCGGCGAGGATCGTGCGCAGGTCGCGCGCGAGCGGGCCGCGCAGGGCGAGCTTCATCACGCCGTGGTCGACCTCGCGTTCGAGTGCGTCGATCGCTTCGTCGTTGGCGATGATGCGCTCGGCGGCCTTGTCGTCGCGGCGTTCCACCACGTCGAGCGCGGCTTCGAGCTGCGACGCGGCGATCGCGCCCATGCGCAGGATCTCCTCGAGCAGGCGATGCTGTTCTTCGTCGTAGCTCTTGACGATGTGGTCGTGCATGGTCGTGGTTGCCATTAGCCGAAGCGCCCCGTGATGTAGTCCTCGGTCTGCTGCTTCGAGGGATTGGAGAAGATGGTTTCGGTCGTGTCGTGTTCGACCAGGTCGCCCAGGTACATGAAGGCGGTGTAGTCGGACACGCGCGCGGCCTGCTGCATGTTGTGGGTGACGATGACGATCGTGTAGCGCTGCTTGAGTTCCTCGACCAGCTGCTCGATGCGGCTGGTGGAGATCGGGTCGAGCGCGGAGGTCGGTTCGTCGAGCAGCAGCACGTCGGGACGCAGGGCCACGGCGCGCGCGATGCACAGGCGCTGCTGCTGGCCGCCGGAGAGGCCCAGCGCGCTCTGCTTGAGCTTGTCCTTCACTTCGTCCCACAGCGCGGCCTGGCGCAGCGCTTCTTCCACGCGCGCGTCCATGTCGGACTTCGACAGGCGTTCGTGGTGGCGGATGCCATAGGCGACGTTCTCGAAGATCGTCATCGGGAACGGGACCGGCTTCTGGAACACCATGCCGACCTTGCTGCGCAGGCGGTTGAGCGGGTACTTCGGATCCAGCACGTTCTGCCCGTCGAGCAACACTTCGCCGGAGGCGACCTGCCTGGGGTACAGCGCGTAGATGCGGTTGAACACGCGCAGCAGCGTCGACTTGCCGCAGCCCGACGGTCCGATCAGCGCGGTGACGCGGCGCTCGGGGACGTCGAGGTGGATGTTCTTCACCGCATGGAACTTGTCGTAATGGAAGTTCAACCCGCGCGCGGCGAGCTTGATCGGTGCGTCCATGGCGTTGCCGGTGTCGCGCATGGGCGTTGCGACGGCGATGCGGGCGTCATTCATGGCAGGTGTCTTCTGGAAAACGGTCATGGGATCAGTCGTGGACGATGCGCGACCTGGCGACGATGGCGCGTGCCGCCAGCGAGATGAGGAGGACGAACAGGGTGAGCACGAAGGCGCCGGCCCAGGCGAGCGTGTGCCAGGCTTCGAACGGGCTCATCGCGTACTGGAAGATCACCACCGGCACGTTCGCCATCGGCTGCGACAGGTCGGTCGTCCAGTACTGGTTGTTGAGTGCGGTAAACAACAGCGGCGCGGTTTCGCCGGAAATGCGGGCCAGCGCGAGCAGGATGCCGGTGACGATGCCGGGCAACGAGGCGCGATAGAGCACCTGCATCGTGACCTTCCACTGCGGCACGCCGAGCGAGAGCGCGGCTTCGCGCATCTGCGCGGGCACCAGGCGCAGCATCTCGTCCGTCGTGCGCACGACGACCGGCAACACGATGAAGGCCAGCGCGACCGCACCGGCGAACGCGGAGAAGTGGCCCATCGGCGCGACCACGAGCGTGTACACGAACAGGCCGAGCACGATCGACGGCGCCGACAGCAGGATGTCGTTGACGAAGCGGATCGTTTCGCCGAGGCCCGCGGTCCAGCGGGTGCGGGCGAACTCCGCGAGATACGTGCCGGCGAGCACGCCGATCGGCGCACCGAACAACACGCCGAGCAGGCTCATCGCGATGCTGCCGAAGATCGCGTTGAGCATGCCGCCGTCGTCGCCGGGGGGCGGCGTCATCTTGGTGAAGAGGTCGAGATCGAGCGCCGCCAAGCCATTGGTCAGCGTCGTGTAGACGATCCACGCGAGCCAGAACAGGCCGAACAGCGTCGCCAGCGTGGCGAGCACCTGCGCGAACACGTTCGTCGCGCGGCGCATGTTGTAGAGCGCGTCGGTGGAGAGCATCAGTTGCCTTCCTTGCGCGAAAGCTGGCGGAGCATCAGGCGGGCGATGGTCAACACGGTGAAGGTCACGAGGAAGAGGACGAAGCCGAGTGCGATCAGCGAGGAGCGGTACATCTCCGAATCGGCTTCGGCGAATTCGTTGGCGATGGTCGCCGCGATCGAGTTGCCCGGCATCAGCAGCGACGTGGTGAGTTCATGCGCGTTGCCGAGCACGAAGGTCACTGCCATCGTTTCGCCGAGCGCGCGGCCGAGGCCGAGGAAGATGCCGCCGATCACCGCCGAGCGCGTGTAGGGCAGCACCACGTCCCACACCACTTCCCAGCGCGTCGAACCCAGCGCATACGCCGATTCCTTCAAACGCCCCGGCACGGTGAGGAACACTTCGCGCATCACCGATGCGATGAAGGGAATGACCATGATCGCGAGCACCAGGCCCGCGGTGCCCATGCCGAGGCCCAGCGGCGGACCGGCGAAGAACTGGCCGACGATCGGCCACTGGCCCATGTGTTCGTCGACCCACGGATACACGTGTTCGGAGAGCACGGGGACGAGCACGAACAAGCCCCACATGCCGTAGATGATCGAAGGAATGCCGGCGAGCAGTTCGATCGCCGCGCCGACCGGGCCGCGCAACCACTTCGGCGCGATCTCGGTGAGGAACATCGCAATGCCGAAGCTGACCGGCACGGCGATGATCATCGCGAGGATCGCGGTGACGACGGTGCCGTAGATCGGCACGAGCGCGCCGAACACCTGGTTGACCGGATCCCACGCGTCGGTCCACAGGAACTCCAGGCCGAACTTCTCGAACGCGAGACGGCCGCCCCACAACATCGACAGCGCGGCGGCGACGAGCGAGACGAGCACGAACACGCCGGCCGTACCGACGACCCACGCGAAGGTGCGGTCGTTGCGCACGTCGCGCGAGGAACGATCGTCGGTGATGGGTTGCGAAGGGAGGACGGTGGAGTTCATGGCGATAGCGTGTGGCAGTTCCGTGACACGCAAATGACAGGGCCGGAGGTTTCAAATGTCCGGGCAAAAAGAACGCGGGCTTGCGGCCCGCGTTCCGGTGATCGTCCCCGGGGAGGGGTGGGGATGCGATCAGTACTTCAGGTTCTGCTGCCAGTAGGCTTCGATCTGCTGCACGAGCGCGTCGGGCAGCGGGACGTAGTCGAGCTTCGTCGCCGCGGCGTCGCCGTTCGCGTACGCCCACTCGAAGAACTGCTTCGCGTTCTTCGCGCCTTCGGCGTTCTTCGGCTGCTTGTACATGAGGATGAAGTTGGTTGCGGTGATCGGCCAGGACTGCTCGCCCGGCGCGTTCGTCATCACCAGGTAGAAGTCCTTCGCGTTGGCCCATTCGGCGCTCGCGGCGGCGGCCTGGAAGCTGTCGTTGCTCGGCATGACGAAGTTGCCCGCGGCGTTCTTCATGCGCGAGTAGGTCATCTTGTTCTGCAGCGCGTAGGACATCTCGACGTAGCCGATGCCGCCCTGGATCTGCTTGACGTATGCGGCGACGCCTTCGTTGCCCTTGCCGCCGATGCCGGTCGGCCACTTCACGGCGGTGCCTTCGCCGACCGACGACTTCCACTCCGGGCTGACCTTGGAGAGGAAGTTGACGAAGTTGAACGTGGTGCCCGAACCGTCGGAGCGGTGCACGATCGTGATCTTCTTCGCCGGCAGCTTGATGCCGCCGTTGAGTTCGGCGATGCGCGGGTCGTTCCACATCTTGACCTTGCCGAGGAAGATGTCGGCCAGCAGCGGACCGTCGAGCTTCATCGCACCGGCCTGCACGCCCGGCAGGTTGATCACCGGCACGACGCCGCCAAGCACCGAGGGGAACTGCGCCAGGCCGAACTTCGCGAGTTCTTCCGGCTTCAGCGGCGCGTCCGACGAACCGAAGTCGACGGTGCCGGCCTTGATCTGCGCAATGCCGCCGCCCGAACCGATCGACTGGTAGTTGACCTTCTTCTGCGACGCGGCGGCGTAGTCGGCCGACCACTTCGACATGATGGGATACACGAACGACGCGCCCGCGCCGGTCACGTCGGCGGCATGGGCGGACGCGGCGAAACCGCCGGCAAGGACGAGCGCCAGCGACAGCGCGGTGGTGCGGAGCGGAGCGAAGTAGGACACGGGTGTCTCCTGGAGGGATGTGCACGGGCGCAACGCGGCCCGGATGCGTGCATTGCATAACGGTTGCGTGACACTCCGATGTTCGGCGTATGACACTCGCGTGACACGGTTGGAAAGCGCAGGTATCGCGCGGAGTAGAAGGGCGGAGGGGTGTGCATGCGTGCATGGCCCTCCGCCGGTCCTGGCAAGACCATCCATGGCCAGCCAAAGACCGGGCGCACGGCCATCCTGGCCGTGCTCTACGGGCCATCCACGCATGCACACCCCTCCTCACTCCCGCATCGTTACCTGCGCTTCTCCAACCTTTCCAAGTCAAAAGCGCAACACCAGCTTTTCGCTGTTCGCCGTTGCCGTTCGCTTCGAACGGTGGGAGGAATGGGGGCGCGGGAGGGGAGGTGAGGCACGGCGCGTGCACGCCTATGTACCCCCGAGCAAAACCAGGAGGGTTTTGCGCACGGTCTTTGGCTGGCCATGGATGGCGCTTGCCAGGACCGGCGGGGGTACATAGGCGTGCACGCGCCATGCCGTCGTTCAAACACCCGCGCCCCCATTCCCCCCGTCGCCGTCGAAACAAAAGGAGAGGGCGCGATCTTGCGATCGCGCCCTCCGGGGGGCCAATCCGTTTTTCCCGTGCGGCTTACCAGTAGAACTGGAGGCGCGCTTCGAGGATGTTGGGGTTGTCGTCCACGACGCGGTTGAAGGCGACGCCGTTGTTGATCGGGTCGTTCGCGTACGTCGCGCTGGTGGTGCCGATGTACTTCGAGCTGTCGACCATCACGTAGTTCAGCATGAACTTGAAGTTCGAGCGCCAGTACCAGTTCACGCCGAGCGTCCAGGCATCCATCTCGCCGCCGAGCGCGCCGAGGATGCGCGGGCTCTGGCCTTCGCGCGGGACGATCGTGCCGTCGTTGAGGTCGGCCGTGTCGTAGCGCAGGCCCAGCTGCCACATGCCCTTCGACGGATCCGTCGGCAGGCCGGTGGTCGGCGTGCCGCCCTTGTAGCCCCAGGTTTCGCCGGTGATGTTCCAGAGGCCCGAGATGTAGCCGGCCGAGCCGCTGAAGTTGGTGGCGGTCGTGCCGTAGCGCTCGGTGTCGGACGACATGTACTCGCCCTGGATCTTGAACGGGCCGTGCACGTAGAACGATTCCAGGCCCCACGTCTGCACGCGGTCGGTGTTCTTCATGTCGCCGGTGTCGACGATGCGGTTCGACAGGTCGGCCTGCGGGCGGATGCGCCAGCGCTGCGTGTCGGCGAACGTGTCGTAGTCGTTGTACGACGCGCCGATGTGGAAAATGTTGCCGCCGGAATTCACCGGGGCCCAGTAACCGCGCAGGCCCCAACCCGGGCCGTGCGGCGTCGGCGCCGGATGTTCGGTCAGTTCACGCGTGAAGTAGCTGGCCGCGATCGCCCAGTTGTTGTCGCCGTACTGGTACATCGCGCCGAGGCGGCGCGCGACGCCGAAGGTGTTGGTGACGGCGGCCTTGGAGATGAAATCGTTGTTCTTCGTCGACGACAGTTCTTCGAGCGAGTTCAGCTGCTTGTACTGGCCGACCTGGAAGAAGTGGTTGGCGTTGCCGCTGATCTTGTACTTGACGTTGACGTCGAGCCACTTGTCGGCCTTCGCGTCGTAGCCGGTGACCCACTCGATGTTGCCCGGGCCCTTGCCCTTGAGCACGAGTTCGGCGCGGCGCATTTCGTAGTCGGCATCGCTGCCGTCGGGACCGTCGGCGCTCAGTTCGGCGAAGTCTTCGTCGTACCAGTACGAGTCGGCCTGCACGAGGCCTTCGAAGGTGACTTCCGAATCGCCGATCACGTCGATGGCGACCTGCGCGTGCGCGGCCGGGGCGGCGAGATAGCCGATCGCGCCGAGCAGCGCGAGAGTCAGGGTGCTGCGGGTGAGGTTCATGGCAAGGCCCTTTTGGGCGGTAGTGGGCGAACGCCGCGCAGGTTAGGGCGTGAATCTTTCGTTATTGTGACAAGTTTCGTCCGCATGACATTGCGAAGACGGCTGGTCACACGTCGTCATCGACCGTCTTGTGCGGATATCGGCACAGATCCCGAATCGGGCAGGCGGGGCAACGCGGCTTGCGCGCGATGCAGGTGTAGCGGCCGTGCAGGATCAACCAGTGGTGCGCGTCGTGCAGGAATTCGGCGGGCACCACGTGCACGAGGTTGTCTTCGACTTCGCGGACATCCTTGCCGGGCGCCAGGCCGGTACGGTTGGCGACGCGGAAGATGTGCGTGTCGACCGCCATCGTCGGTTCGCCGAACGCGGTGTTGAGCACGACGTTCGCGGTCTTGCGGCCGACGCCGGGCAGCGCTTCGAGCGCTTCGCGCGTGCGCGGCACCTGACCGTCGTGTTCCGCGAGCAACTGTTCGCTCAGGGCAATCACGTTGGCGGCCTTCGCGTTGAACAGGCCGATCGTCGAAATGTAGCGCTTGAGCTTTTCGACGCCGAGCTTCGCGATCGCCTGCGGCGTGTTGGCGACGGGGAACAGCTTGCGCGTGGCCTTGTTCACGCCGACGTCGGTCGCCTGCGCGGAGAGCACGACCGCGACGAGGAGTTCGAACGGGGTCGAGTACTCGAGTTCGGTCGTTGGTTTCGGGTTGAGCTCGCGCAGGCGACCGAACAGCTCGGCGATCTGCGCGCGGGTGAGTTTGCTGCGACGCCGACGCGTCGCCTTCTTCGCGACGGGCACGCGCTACTCCGGCTTGCGTTGCGCGGCGCGCGCCTTCGCGCGTTCGAGCGCGGCGGCCGCGGCGGGCGGAAGCGCGGGCGCGCCGGTCGGCGCCTGCACGGGGGCGCGCTTCGCATCGCGCTCGCGTTGCAGGCGTGCGAGGCGCAGCGCGCGATCGCGATGGCGCTCGCGCGCGGCCAGGGCGCGGCGTCGGTCGTCGCGCGCGTGTGCGAGCGCTTCGCGGCAAGCGGGTGCGCATGTGCTGCACGCGATGTCGTCGAGCAGGCCGAGGTCGATCGCGCGATCGAGGTCGTCGTCGCGCAACGCCGCGTTGATGCGATGCGCGGCGTCGCCTTCCGGCGACGCGCACGCACAGGCGGGGCAGGGTTGCGTCCCCGCTTGCATCATCACTTTCCGGCGAACGACGGCTTGCGGCGTTCGAGGAACGCGGTCGTGCCTTCGCGCATGTCCTGCGTGGAGAACATCAGGCCGAACTGCGCGCTCTCGTATTCCAGGCCTTCCTCGATGCCGCACTCGCCGCCAACGTTGATGCAGTCGAGGATGCCGCGCAGTGCGAGCGGGGCGGCGTTGGCGAGTTGTTCCGCGAGCGCCATCGTCTGCGCTTCGAGTTCGGCGGCGGGCACGACGCGATTGACGATGCCCAGCTGCATCGCGCGTGCGGCGTCGATCGGCGCGCCGGCGAGGCAGAGTTCGAGCGTCGCCGCGCGACCGGCGAGGCGCAGCAGGCGCTGCGTGCCGCCGAAGCCGGGGATCAGGCCGAGGTTGATCTCGGGCTGGCCGACCTTCGCGGTGTCGGAGGCGATGCGCAGGTGGCAGCACATCGCGAGTTCGAGACCGCCGCCGAGCGCGAAGCCGTTGACCATCGCGATCACGGGCTTCGGCATCGTTTCGACGAAGCGCATCATGCGCGTGCCGCGCTGCGAGAAGTCGCGGCCTTCGACGGGCGTGAGCCCGTTCATCTCGGCGATGTCGGCGCCGGCGACGAACGCCTTGGGGCCGCTGCCGGTGAGCACGACCACGCGCACGGCGGGGTCTGCGGCCGCTTCTCGGAAGGCTGCATGCAACGCATCGAGCGTGGCCGCGTTCAAGGCGTTCAGCTTGTCGGGGCGATTGACGGTGATCACGCGCACGGCGCCGCGATCGGCGGTGAGCAGGACGGGGTCTGACATGCTATTCGGGCTCTGTATGGGGGCGAAACCGGCAGTGCGTAACCGGCTGTAGGAGGCGCTCGTCGGGGGGTTGGAACTTCGCTGGCGAAGCGCGGTCGGAGGGCTGCGGTCGTCAGTGGCGATTCAGCGCCCCCGCCGTTATCCTAGCGCGCCCTTCCGGGACAGACGGTCGGGCAATCCCATTCCAAGAGGTGTGTTCCGAATGAAGTTGCGTCTGCTTGCCGCGTCCGTCGCGGCCCTGACCCTGGCGATGGGTTTCGCCCACGCCCAGGACACCACGAGCGAGAAGGGCAAGCTCAGTTACTACTTCGGCTACCGCTTCGGCAGCGATCTCGCTGCGAGCGGCGAGCAGGTCGACCTCGCGGTGGTCTACAAGGCCCTGCAGGACGCCTACGCCAAGAAGCCGCCGACCGTCGCCGAGAAGGACCTGGCCCCGGCCGTCGAAGCCATGCAGAAGCGCCAGAAGGCCAAGATGGACAAGGCCAAGTCTGACTTCGACAAGCTTTCGACCGACAACAAGGCGAAGTCCGACCAGTTCCTGGCCGCCAACAAGGCCAAGGCCGGCGTGAAGACCCTGCCGAGCGGCGTGCAGTACCGCGTCATCGAAGCGGGCTCGGGCGCCAAGCCCACCACCGCCAGCACCGTCGACCTCGAAGTCGCCGGTCCGTTCGGCCTGAACCAGCGTCCCGCCACGGCCCCGGCCGCCGAGAAGCTGACGGGCATCAAGATGAGCGAAGTCGAGATGCGCGGCATGCGCGAAGCGCTGCAGCAGATGCCGGCCGGTTCGAAGTGGGAGATCGTGCTCCCGCCGGACCAGGGTTTCGGCGCCGATCCGCGCAGCCCGTTCCCGCCGAATGTCGCGGTCGTGTTCGACGTCAAGCTCGTCAACGTCAAGTAATCGCGATCCACCCATCGCGATCACGCAACATCGAGAACGCCGGCCCCGCGCCGGCGTTCTCTTTTTCGGCGCACGCATTCCTGCAAGACTCCACACCGATGTATTCCCCCACGTTCCGCCCCGTCCTCTCTCCCTGCGTCGGTGTGTGCCGGCTCGACGAACAAGGCGTGCTTTGCCTTGGTTGTCGCCGCACGACCGCGGAGATCGCGCGCTGGGGCCAGATGAGCGACGACGAACGCCTGCGCATGATGGAAGTCGTGCTGCCGATGCGTGAGTCGCTCGCCGAACAATGACCGGCGGCGTCGACCTGATGCACCTGCGCGCGGTGCTGCATCCGGTGGATGCGCCGCCGACCGGGCCCGGCTGGAACCACGCCGACCTCGATGGCCTGTTGCCCGATGCACCGTTGCGCGAAGCCGCGGTGCTGGTCGGTCTCGTCACGCGAGTCGAGGGCTGGCAGGTGTTGCTCACGCGGCGCACCGATGCGCTGCGCCATCACGCGGGCCAGGTGAGTTTCCCCGGCGGTCGCGTCGAACCGGGCGACCGCGACGCGATCGATGCCGCGCTGCGCGAAAGCCACGAGGAGATCGGCCTGGTCGCATCGCAGGCCGCGCCGATCGGCTTCCTCGATCCGTTGTGCACGATCACCGGCTTCCGCGTGTTGCCGCTGGTGGCGATGGTCGACCCGGAGTTCGTGCCGCAGCCCGATCCGGGCGAAGTGGCGGAAGTCTTCGAGGTTCCGCTCGCCTACCTCCTCGACCCGGCAAACCTCAACGCATCGCAGGTCGACACCATCCTCGGGCGCCCGATCCCCGGCGGGCGGCCGCGCACCGTGCTGGAATTCGTGGATAGGGGTAACCCGCGACAGCGGATCTGGGGCGCGACCGCGTCGATCCTGTACAACCTGCGCGAACGCATCGCCGCCGCGAGCGGCACACCATAGGACACTCGGGCCCCAGGCCCGACTCGGAGGACAGGATGGCCGGCTGGAACACCCTCGTGCAGGCGGAGACCCTCTCGATCGCGCTGGGCAGGCCCGACCTGAAGGTCGTCGATGCCCGCTTCACGATCGTCAATCCGGGCGCCGGCGAAAGCGCCTTCCTCGTCGGCCACATCCCGGGCGCGGTGTACGCGCACCTGGATCGCGACCTCTCCGACATGAAGCGCACCGGCGCGGGCCGCCACCCGTGGCCGGATGCGGCGACGTTCACGCAGAAGCTCGGCGAATGGGGCATCGGGCCCGACGACCAGGTGATCGTGTACGACGATGGCGACGGCGCGCACGCGGCGCGCTTCTGGTTCCTGATGCGCATGCTCGGCCACGAGAAGGTCGCGGTGCTCGACGGCGGGTGGAACCGATGGACCGCGCTCGGTTTGCCCGTCGACACCGCGACGCGCAAGCCGATCACCACGCGCTACCACGGCAAGTTCGACGAGTCGCGCCTGCTCGATGCGGACCAGGTGCGCGAACGCCTCGACGCCGGCGACGCGCTGATCGATGCGCGCGCGGCGGATCGCTTCCGCGGCGAGAACGAAATGCTCGACCGCGTCGCCGGCCACGTGCCCGGTGCGATCAATCGCCCGTTCGCCACGAACCTCGTCGACGGCAAGTTCAAATCGCCGTCGCAACTCGCCGACGAATTCCGCGCATTGCTCGACGGCACGCCGCCCGATCGCGCGATGGTGATGTGCGGCTCGGGCGTCACCGCGTGCCATCACCTGTTGGCGATGGAACGCGCGGGCCTGCGCGGCGCGCGCCTATTCACCGGTTCGTGGAGCGGCTGGATTTCCGATCCGTCGCGACCGATCGCGACGGGCGCCGACTGACCGAATTCCCCCGAAGGCGGGGCGAGCGTCCTTCGCGTTACTTGCCGAGTCGCGCCATCAACGCGCGCAACCCCTTCTGCGTATCCGGCGCAGCCCACGCATCGACGAAACGTTCCAGCCGGATGTTCTCCGGCTGCATCGCCGCGACGACATCGGCGCGCGAGATCGCGCGCGTGCGCAGCATCGGTTCGCGCGGCAACGCGATGAGGCCTTCGAGCCACACGCGCGCACGCGTCGCGACGTCGTCGATGTTCGTGAGTTCGTCGACCAGGCCGATCGCATGCGCCGTCGCGCTGTCGATCATCTGGCCGCCGACGAGCAACCGCTCCGCGCGATGCGGCCCGACGATGCGACGCATCAGCGTTTGCACGCCTTCGGGCGCGACGAGGCCCACCTGCGTTTCGTTGAGGCCGAGGCTGAAAGGCCCTTCGGCCATGACGCGATAGTCGCAGCACAACGCGAGCACGCAGCCGCCGGCGGGCGCATGGCCCGCGAGCGCGGCGGCGACCGGCACCGGCGATTCGGCGAGCGCACGCGCGGCGTCGAAGAACGCCGACCACGCCGACATCAGCGCCGCGCGATCCTCGCCGAGCGACAACAGGAACGGAACATCCAGGCCCGCGGAGAACACCTTCGGGCCGCCCGACAACACGATGCCCTGCGCGCCGCCGTCGATCGCTTCGGCGAGCGCGGTCCGCAGGTTGTTGCACAGGTCGGGATTCAGCGCGTTGACCGGTGCGCGCGCGAGCTTGAGTTCGACGATGGGGCCGTGCGGGATGCGTTCGACGAGCATGCGGGCGAGTCCGTGGCGGAGGAAGCGGTATCATAGGCGCATGGACGCATTCCGCCGCACGCTTGCTTCGTTCGCCATCGTCGTCGCCGCCGTCGCCACGCCCGCGTGCGCGAAGGAACCCGCAGGGAAGGGCGCGTGTGTTCCCGTCGTGCGCGACGGCTGGATCCGCCTCGTGCCCGGCGGCATGCCGATGCATGGCGGCTTCGGTCGCATCGACAACACGTGCGATGCACCGGCCACGATCACCGGTGCGAAGAGCGCGGCGTACGGCAGCGTCGAACTGCACGAGACCAAGCTCGTCGACGGCGTGAGCCGGATGCGCGCGGTGCCGACGCTTTCGATCGCGGCGAACGGCAACGCCGAGTTCGAGCCCGGCGACCTGCACATGATGCTGATGGATCCGGTGTCGCCGCTGAAGGCGGGCGACAAGGTGACGATCGACTTTGCGTTGCAGGACGGCCGCAACGTGCGCGGCACGTTCATCGTGCGCGCGCCCGGCGGCTGATCGAAGCGTAAGCGCGATCGCGAGAGCGATCCGCGCAGATCCGGGAAGTGCGGGAGATGTCGGTGCGATCGTGTGCGCCGACTGTGGCAGGACTTCCACAGAGAGAGCCCTGCCGATGATTTCGTTCACTCCGATGCTGCGTCCGCTGCACGCAGCCGTCCTGGTCGCCTCGTGTGCCGGTGCGTCGCTGTCATCGGTCGCGCACGCCACGTCCCCCAACGATCCGTTCTATCCGAACCAGCAGCATCTGTTCGGGCCGCAAGGCATCGGCGCGAACCTTGCGTGGGCGACGTCGCAGGGGGCGGGCGTGCATGTCGCGGTCATCGATGCGGGCATGGCGCCGCATCCCGACCTCGATGCGGCGCTGCTGCCGGGTTACGACTTCGTCGACGACGATGCGGATGCCCGCGTGCCGTCGTGCGCATCGACGTCGGGCACGCGCGTGGCGGGCACGATCGCCGCGATCACCAACAACGCGCGTGGCATCGCGGGCGTTGCGCCGCACGCGCGCATCGTGCCGATCCGCGTGGCGCCAGGATGCGGCGGCGACGCGCAGTCCGACGACATCGGTCGCGCGATCCGCTGGGCGATCGGCGAAAAGGTCGACACCGCGCCGGTCAATGCCAACCCCGTGGAGGTCGTCAACATCAGCCTGGGCAATCGATGGTCGTGCACGCCGGCCGTGCAATCGGCGATCGACCTCGCCGTTGGTCGAGGCGTTGCCGTCGTCGTGTCCGCAGGCGACGAGGGCGCGGATGCAGGTGGCGTCGAGCCAGCGAACTGCGCCAATACGATCGCGATCGCGGGCGTCGATTCGCAGGGCCGGCGCAACGTCTTCTCGAATCATGGCGTGGCAGTCGACCTCGCCGCGCCGGGCCAGGTCTGGTGGCCGAGCGTGGACGACCGAGTGCTCGCTTACGAAGAAGGATCGGCCCATGCCGCGGCGATGGCGTCGGGCATCGCGGCCCTGGTCCAGTCGGCCGCGACGATCCCGCTGACGCCGCGCCACCTCGAAGCGATGCTGAAAACGACGTCGAGGCCATTCCCCGCGACGCCTGATCGCCCCATCGGCGCCGGCATCGCGCACGCGCCCACGGCGCTCGACTACGTGACGCAACTCTCGCGCCCCAAGTTGCGCGGTGACTACCTCATCGTGCCGTCAGGCATGAACGGATGTCTGATCGTCGGCAACAACGGGCTCGCGGAACGACCGAGCTACCATCGCTGGGGCGGCACCGGCGGTCCGGAAACCTGCGGGCTCGGCAACACGAAGACGCTGTACGACAACAAGCAAGCCGTGTGGAAGCTGCAATCGGTCACGTCGAGCGACGGGCTGTCCGCTTACATCATCCGCAGTCGCGTGAACGACAAGTGCCTCATTCGCAGCAACGGCGGCAACGCGACTACGGCTTCGCTGCACATGTTCGCGCAGAGCGCCGATACCACGTGGTGCGGGCTCGCGAATGCGGATGCACTGATCGCGAACGGGCAGGCTGCGTGGTTCCTCCACGAGCCGGTCGACGCATCACGCGACGGCGCGACGTTTACGCAAGCCGGGCTCAAGCAATTGCGCGCGACTGTCGCGTACCTCGGCTTCGATTCCGCGACGGCGCCAGGCGAGAACCGCCTGCTGGCCGACGATGGGTGGTCGTTCGAGTTGCGTGCGATGCCGCTGGTGGATGAAGCGGGCGTGCCCATCGCAGGCCTGCCGGTGCGCATTCAATCCGACAGGAACCAACTTTGCCTCGATGTCGAAGGCGGCGTCGGCGCAGGGCATCGCCTGATCACGCACGGGTGCCACGACGGTCAGAACCAGCGATTCGTCCTGGGGAACGAGCGCCTCCACGTTGGCGACGCCAAGGCCTTCTGCGTCGAGATCAAGGACGGCAACCCTGCGCTGGAAGCGCACATCGTTGCCGCCACGTGCACGGGAGCGGTGCACCAGCGATGGGGTGTCGACGGATGGGGCCGCTTCTACAGCAGGATGAACACCACCCTGTGCATGACGCTGCTTCCGAACCCCTGGCGCATGGTGTCGTATCAGTGCCAGGACGCGGGGAGGCATCCCTTGCAGTCGTTCTACTTCACCGCGCCCTGACTCACGACGCCATCGCGCGAATCGACTCCGGCAGCGGGATGGGACGCCCGCTGCGCGGATCGATCCACACCATGACCACGTGCCCGTCGGCGTACAGCGTCGCGCCGTCCGCCGATGCGATGCGATGACCGACCGTGCAACTCGTGTTGCCGACCTTGTCGCCGTACAACTCGACGACGACGTCCGACGGGTACGGGATCGGCAGCTTGTAGTTGATCTGCACCGCGGCGAGCAGCGGCATCATCGTGTCGTTGACCCATTCGCTGTCGAGCGATGCGAACCAGCGGATGCGCGCTTCTTCCAGGTAGGTCAGGAAGTTCGAGTTGTTGACGTGGTTGAACGCATCGAGGTCGCGCCAGCGCAGCATCAGCGGCATGGTGAACAACGGCGTGCGCGGCGTCCCGGCGCTCATGCCGCGGACTTCCGCTTCGGCGCCTTGGCCGCGGCCTTCGCCGCCTTCTTCGCTGCGACCTTCTCGGCCTTGGTCGGCGGGCGCGGCGCTTCCGGACGCGCCGACGGCGCAGGCTTCGTCGGCTTCGCCTCCGTGCCGAGTACCTTCGCGAGGAAGCGGCCGGTGTGCGAGTGCGCGATGCCTGCGATGTCTTCCGGCGTGCCCGAGGCGAGGATCGTGCCGCCGCGATGCCCGCCTTCCGGACCGAGGTCGATGACCCAGTCGGCGGTCTTGATCACGTCGAGGTTGTGTTCGATCACCACGATCGTGTTGCCGTCGTCGCGCAGCTTGTGCAGCACGGCGAGCAGGTGCTCGATGTCGTGGAAGTGCAGGCCGGTGGTCGGCTCGTCGAGGATGTACAGCGTGCGGCCGGTGTCGCGGCGCGAGAGTTCCTTCGACAGCTTCACGCGCTGCGCTTCGCCGCCCGAGAGCGTGGTCGCCGGCTGGCCGAGCTTGACGTAGCTCAGGCCGACGTCCATCAGCGTTTCGAGCTTGCGCGCGATCGCGGGCACCGGTTCGAACAACGACAACGCATCCTCGACCGTCATCTCCAGCACGTCGTGGATGCTGTAGCCCTTGTAGAGGATTTCCAGCGTCTCGCGGTTGTAGCGCTTGGCGTGGCACACGTCGCACGGCACGTAGACGTCGGGCAGGAAGTGCATCTCGACCTTGATCAGGCCGTCGCCCTGGCACGCTTCGCAACGGCCGCCGCGTACGTTGAACGAGAAACGCCCCGGCGAGTAACCGCGCGCACGCGCTTCCGGCACGGAGGCGAACAACTCGCGCAGCGGCGTGAACAAGCCGGTGTACGTCGCCGGATTCGAGCGCGGCGTGCGGCCGATCGGCGACTGGTCGATGTCGACGACCTTGTCGAACAGATCGAGCCCATGCACTTCGCGGTGCGGCGAAGGCTTGTGCGACGCGCCGTTGATCTCGTTCGCGGCGAGCGCGTACAGCGTGTCGTTGATCAGCGTCGACTTGCCCGAGCCCGACACGCCGGTGACGGCGGTGAACAGGCCGGCCGGGATTTCGAGGTCGACGTCCTTGAGGTTGTGGCCGCTCGCGCCGAGCAGCCGCAGCGTCATCTTCTTGTTCGGCTTGTGGCGGTGCGCAGGAATCTCGATCTGCTTCTTGCCGCTCATGTACTGGCCGGTGAGCGAGCGCGGCGCCTTGAGGATGTCGGCGAACACGCCCTGCGCGACGACTTCGCCACCGTGCACGCCCGCGCCGGGACCGATGTCGACGATATGGTCGGCCAGGCGGATCGCGTCTTCGTCGTGTTCGACGACGATGACGGTGTTGCCCAGGTCGCGCAGGCGCGTGAGCGTACCGAGCAATCGTTCGTTGTCGCGCTGGTGCAGGCCGATCGACGGTTCGTCGAGCACGTACATCACGCCGACCAGGCCCGCGCCGATCTGCGACGCAAGGCGGATGCGCTGCGCTTCGCCGCCGGAGAGCGTGTCGGCCTTGCGCTCGAGCGTGAGGTAATCCAGGCCGACGTCGACGAGGAAGCGCAGGCGCTCGGCGATTTCCTTGACGATCTTCACCGCGATCTCGCCGCGCCAGCCGGGCAGTTCGAGATGCGCGAAGAACGTCAGCGCTTCATCCACCGGCAACACGACGATGTCCGACAGCGGGCGCTCGGCGACGAACACGTTGCGCGCGCTGCGATTGAGGCGCGCGCCGCCGCACTCGACGCACGGGCGCTCGCTGATGTACTTCGCGAGTTCCTCGCGCACGGCGGCGCTTTCGGTTTCCTGGTAGCGGCGCTCGAGGTTCGGCAGGATGCCTTCGAACTTGTGCTTGCGCTGCGTGCGCCCGCCCGCTTCGGTGAGATAGGTGAAGGACACGACCTGGTTGCCGCTGCCGTACAGCACGGCCTGTCGATGCGTTTCGTCGAGTTCCTGCCACGCGGTGTCGACGTCGAACCCGAAGTGGCGCGCGAGCGATGCGATCAGCTGGAAGTAGTAGATGTTGCGGCGATCCCATCCGCGCACCGCGCCCGCGGCGAGCGAGAGTTCCGGATGCACGACCACGCGCGAAGGATCGAAGAACTGGCTCACGCCGAGGCCGTCGCACGTCGGGCATGCGCCGACCGGCGAGTTGAAGGAGAACAGGCGCGGCTCGAGTTCCGGCAGCGAGTAATCGCACACCGGGCAGCTGTACTTCGACGAGAACAGCAGCGGCGTGGCGTTGGCGTCGTCGATCTGCTGCACGATCGCCATGCCGTCGCCGAGCTTGAGCGCGGTCTCGAAGGATTCGGCGAGGCGCTGCTTGAGATCCTCGCGCACCTTGAAGCGGTCGATCACCGCTTCGATCGTGTGCTTCTGGCGCAGCGCGAGCGGCGGCACCGCGTCGATCTCGTGCAGCACGCCGTCCACGCGCACGCGCACGAAGCCCTGCGCGCGCAGTTGTTCGAAGACCTGCGCGTGTTCGCCCTTGCGTTCGCGAATCACCGGCGCGAGCAGCATCCAGCGCTGCTCGGCGAGCTTCTCGTCCTTCGCGATCGCCAGCACCTGGTCGACCATCTGGCTGATGGTCTGCGCTTCGAGCGGGAACCCGTGGTCGGGGCAGCGCGGCGTGCCGACGCGTGCGTACAGCAGGCGCAGGTAGTCGTAGATCTCGGTGATGGTGCCGACGGTCGAGCGCGGGTTGTGCGAGGTCGCTTTCTGTTCGATCGCGATCGCCGGGCTCAGGCCCTCGATGTGGTCGACGTCGGGCTTCTCCATCACGCTCAGGAACTGGCGTGCGTAGGCCGACAGCGATTCGACATAGCGGCGCTGGCCTTCGGCGTAGATCGTGTCGAAGGCGAGCGACGACTTGCCCGAACCCGACAGCCCCGTGATGACGATCAGCTTGTCCCTGGGCAGGTCGATGTCCAGGTTCTTGAGGTTGTGCGTCCGCGCGCCGCGGATGCGGATGAAATCCATCGCCATCGAAAGTGGGGTCCGTGCAGGAGAGCCGTGGCCGAACAGGGGAGCGTATCGAGCCAACTAGGTGGGGGCAAATCGCCGATGCGCAAACCTGTGCGCGCGTCGGCGCACAGGTTGCGACTCAGGCTCCTGAACGGGCCGCGCAGCTCGATCAACGCAGGACCGTGAACTCCATGCGGCGGTTCTTCGCCCGCCCTTCCTCGGTGTTGTTGTCGGCCACCGGCTTGTCCTGGCCGTAGCCCTGGCTGGTGAGGTTGCCCGGGTCGACGCCGTCCTTCACCAGCTGCGTCACCACGGCGGCCGCGCGATCGCGCGAGAGCGTGAGGTTGGCCGCGGCATCGCCGGTGTTGTCGGTGTGGCCGCCGACTTCGATCCGCGTGCCGGCCGGTGCGGCCTTGATGACGCTGGCCGCCTTCGTGAGGATCGCCATGCTGTCGGCGGAGATCGTCGCGCTGTCGGTCTCGAAGTGGATCGTCATCAGGTTCAGCGCCTTCACCAGCTCGTCTGCGTTGAAGGTGCGGCCGACGAGTGCGTCGAGCGCCGCGCCCGCGTCGGGCAGGTCGATGACCGGCGGGGTGATCGCCGGCGCAGCGACGGTGGATGGCGTGGACACGGAGGCGACCGGCGCGGTTTCGCGCTTGCAACTGCGGAAGGCGAGGAAGGCGATCAGCGCGAGCGCGATGATCGCGATCCACGGCAACCAGCGGCTCATGCCGCCGCCCGCGGCGCGCACCACGTCGCCTCCCGCGGCCGCCGCGGCGCGCGCGCCGCCACTGACCGCCGCTGCACCGCCGCCGAGGAGGCCTGCGAGGCTCGCCGGGATCGAGGTCGGCATCTTGCCGCCCTCGGTCAGGCCGTTCACGACATTGGGCAACAGGCCGCTGAGCGCGCCGGACACGGTGCCGCGATCCAGGCCGAGCTTGCCGGCCATGTCGCCGATGGCCGAAGCACCGAGCACGTTTTCGACCTGGCCCGGGGCAATGGGCTGGTTCGGCCCGCCGCCGACCCAGGACTGGACCATGTCGCCCATGCCCTGCTGGCGGAAGCGGTCGAGGAAACCGGCGAATCCGCCGGACTGGTTGAACATCAGGCCGGTCAGCAACGCGAGCAGCTGGCGGACCTTGTCGGCGCCGATGCCGAAGCGGCCGGCGACCTGGTCGATGAGACCCTCGAACATGGGACGTTCCTCCCGAAGCGGTGGTGGGGAGCGCCGCGCCCCTCAGTCGCGGGCCCCGCATTTAGGCACCCGCGGGGGTTAAAGCGGCATCACACCGGCCGATGTCGGGTGGAGTTGACCGTAACCCGCTGAAACCCCTAGAATTCCGCTTCTGTTCGCCCTCGATGGCGGGCAGCGACCACAATAACTACAGAGGAAGGCTTGGTCATGTACGCAGTCCTGGTCACCGGCGGTAAGCAATACCGCGTGATGCAAGGCGAAACGCTCCGCGTCGAGTTGCTCGACGTCGAAGCCGGCAGCTCGGTCACGTTCGACAACGTGCTCATGCTCGGCGACGGCGAAGGCGTGACTCTCGGCGACGCCCTCAAGGGCGCGAGCGTCACCGCCACCGTCAAGGGTCACGGCCGCGCCGACAAGGTGCGCATCGTGAAGTTCCGCCGCCGCAAGCACCATCGCAAGCAGATGGGCCATCGGCAGCACTACACCGAAATCGAGATCACCGGCATCGCCGGTGGTTCCAAGAAGTAAGGAGCAGCAGCCATGGCACATAAAAAGGGCGTAGGTTCTTCGCGCAACGGCCGCGACTCCAATCCGAAGTACCTCGGCGTGAAGCTGTACGGTGGCCAGGTTGTCGAAGCCGGCAACATCATCGTGCGCCAGCGCGGTACGCAGTTCCATCCGGGTGGCGGCGTCGGCGTCGGCCGCGACCACACCCTGTTCGCGCTGGTCGACGGCAAGGTCGAGTTCTCGACCAAGGGCCCGAAGAAGCGCCGCACCGTCAGCGTCGTCGCGTAATCTCGACGCGCTGGTGTGCGACGAGCCCCGCTCCGGCGGGGCTTGTCGTTTGTAGCTCCCGAAAAATTCGAATCGCAACGCAACGCAACGCCCGCACGGATCGCCCCATGAAGCTCGTCGACGAAGCAGAAATCACCGTGACCGCCGGCAATGGCGGCAACGGCTCCATCAGTTTCCGGCGCGAGAAGTTCATCCCGCTCGGCGGTCCCGACGGCGGCGATGGCGGCGACGGCGGCAACGTGTATTTGCAGGCCGACGAGAACCTCAACACGCTCGTCGACTTCCGCCACCAGAAGCAGTTCCGCGCGCAACGCGGCGAGAACGGCATGAGCCGCCAGATGTACGGCAAGGGCGGCGAGGACATCACGATCACGGTGCCGGTCGGCACGGTCGTGCACAACGTCGAGACCGATGAAGTCATCGGCGACCTCACCGCGAATGGCGAGCGCCTGCTGGTCGCGCGCGGCGGCAAGGGCGGCCTCGGCAACATGCATTTCAAGAGTTCGATCAATCGCTCGCCGCGTCGCGCGACGCCTGGCGCCGAAGGCGAGATGCGCACGCTGCGCCTGGAACTCAAACTGCTCGCGGACGTCGGCCTGCTCGGCTTCCCGAACGCGGGCAAGTCGACCTTCATCCGCGCGGTGTCCGCCGCGACGCCGAAGGTCGCGGACTATCCGTTCACCACGCTCTATCCGAACCTCGGCGTCGTCAGCGTCGAACCGCACCGCAGCTTCGTCATCGCCGACATCCCCGGCCTGATCGAAGGCGCGGCGGAAGGCGCGGGCCTCGGCAGCCTGTTCCTGCGCCATGTGCAGCGCACGCGCCTGTTGCTGCACCTGGTCGATCTCGCGCCGATGGAAGGCGGCGTCGAAGCCTCGCCGGCCGAACAGGTCCGCGCGATCGAACACGAGTTGCGCAAGTACGATCCGGGCATGCTCGAGAAGCCCCGCTGGCTCGTGTTGAACAAGGCCGACCTGATGTTCGAGGACGAAGCGCGCGAGAAGGCCGAGGCCGTCGTGCGCGAACTCGGATGGACGCAGCCGTGGTACCTCGTGTCGGCCATCGGCCGCGAAGGCACGTGGCCGATCATGCTCGAGGTGCAGACGTTCTTCGATCGCCTGCGCGAGGAGCAGCTCGATGTCTGATGCCTGCGTGCAGGCAACAAAAAACCCCGCCGAGGCGGGGTTTCTTGCGAAAGCTGCTGCGGCGCCGGTATCAGGCGGCCTGCAGGGCCTTGATGCGCGCGGTGAGGCGGCTCTTGTGACGGGCGGCCTTGTTCTTGTGGATCAGGCCACGCGAGCTGAAGCGATCGAGGATCGGCTGGGCGACAACGAACGCGGCCTGGGCGGCAGCGGCATCGTTGGCGTCGAGCGCCTTCAGCACCTTCTTGACGGCGGTGCGCAGCATCGAGCGCTGAGCGGCGTTGCGAGCGTTGCGCACGACGGTCTGCTTGGCGCGCTTCTTGGCGGACTTGATATTGGCCACGACGGGAATCCTGGGGAATCGATGAAGAAAAAGATGGGGTGGGACGGCACAACGAAGCGCGGAAGTATGGACGCATCAATCACTTGCGTCAACCCGCGGGCTTGCGTCAACCAGCGGGTCACCGCATGACCGCTGCCTCCCAGCGCCCCCGCATGCTCCGGGGCATCCTGTCGTTCGGCAGCATGACCATGGTCAGCCGGGTGTTCGGCCTGGTCCGCGACATGGTCATCAACGCCGTGTTCGGCGCCAACGCCGCCACGGATGCGTTCTGGGTCGCCTTCCGCATCCCGAACTTCATGCGCCGGCTGTTCGCCGAAGGGTCGTTTTCGACCGCCTTCGTCCCCGTCTTCACGGAGGTCAAGGAGAAGCGCAGCCACGAGGAACTGAAGGAGCTGATGGCCCGCACCGCCGGCACGCTGGGCGGGGTGCTGCTGGTGATCGTCGCGCTGGGCGTGCTGTTCGCCCCGCAGGTCACGCTGCTGTTCTCGCCGGGCGCGGCGGACGAGCCGGCGAAGTTCTCGATGACGGTGCAGCTGCTGCGGCTGACGTTCCCGTTCCTGTTGTTCGTGTCGCTGACTGCGCTCGCGGCCGGCGCGCTCAACAGCTTCCAGCGCTTCGGCATGCCGGCGCTGACGCCGGTGATCCTCAATCTGTGCATGATCGCCGGCGCTTTGTGGCTCAGCCCCATGCTCGACGTGCCGATCCTCGCGCTCGGCTGGGCGATCCTCGTCGCGGGCGTGCTGCAGTTGCTGTTCCAGTTCCCGCAACTGGCGAAGCTCGACCTGCTGGTGTGGCCGAAGTGGGGCGCCGCCCACGCGGGCGTGCGTCGCGTGATGAAGCTGATGGTGCCGACGCTGTTCGGTTCGTCGGTCGCGCAGATCAACCTGCTGCTCGACACGATCATCGCGTCGTTGCTGATCGCCGGTTCGCAGACGTGGCTGTCGCAGGCCGATCGCTTCCTCGAATTGCCGCTCGGCGTGTTCGGCGTCGCGCTGGGCACGGTGATCCTGCCGGCGCTCGCGCGTCATCACGTCAACACCGATCGCGAAGGCTTCTCCAACGCGCTCGACTGGGGCCTGCGCACGACGATGATGATCGCGATCCCGGCGATGCTCGGCCTGATGCTGCTCGCCGTGCCGCTGGTGTCGACGCTGTTCCAGCATGGCCAGTTCACCGCGTTCGACACGCACATGGCGGCGTTGTCGGTGTTCGGCCTGAGCTTCGGCCTGCCGGCCTTCGCGCTGGTGAAGGTCGTGCTGCCCGCGTTCTACGCGCGCCAGGACACGACGACGCCGGTGCGCGCGGGCGTGGCATCGCTGATCGCGAACATGGTGTTCAACGGGCTGTTCCTCGCGATCCTGTACCTGCTGTGGGTGCCGGAAGAACTGCGCCACGTCCCGGTCCTCGTCGCGCTGGCCAAGGTGCCCGGCCTGCATTTCGCGCTGGGCCTTGCGAGCGCGGCGGCGAGCTACCTCAACCTCCTGCTGCTGTGGCGGTGGTTGCGGCAGGCGGGCGTGTACGAACGCAAACCGGGGTGGGGCAAGTTCCTGATGCGCCTGGGCGCGGCGTGCAGTGCGATGACGCTGTGCCTGCTCGCGGGCCTGAAGTGGGCGCCGGATTTCACGGTCGTGCCGGTGATGGAGCGGGTCCTGTGGCTCGGCCTGCTGGTCGGCGGCGGCGCGCTCGTCTATTTCGCTTCGATGGTCGCGCTGGGCTTCCGCCTGTCGGACCTCAGGGAACACTAGGTTGCCGGGCGGGCGGGGCGGGGCGCCCGCTATACTCCCGCGTTCCATGAGCAGGCTGTTCCGTGACGTCGAAGGCGGGCCCTTGTGCCCCCAAGGCAGCGTGGTCTGCATCGGCGCCTTCGACGGCCTCCATCTCGGCCATCGCGCGCTGGTGCGCCGCGCCGTCGAACGTGCGCGCGCGCTCGGCGTGCCCGCGGTCGTGCTCACGTTCGAACCGCTGCCGCGCGAGTTCTTCGCACCGCAGGATCCGCCGCCGCGCCTCACGCTCGCCCGTGCGAAGTTCGAGCAACTGCGCGCGCTCGGCGTCGATGTCGTCGGCCTGCTGCGCTTCGATGCGAAGCTCGCGTCGATGACCGCCGAGCGCTTCGTGCGCGAAGTGCTGATCGACCGCCTGCAGGCGCGCGAAACCTGGATCGGCCCCGACTTCCGCTTCGGCAAGGGGCGCGCGGGCGACCTCGCGTTGTTGCGCTCGTTCGACACCTTTGAATCGCACGCGATCCACCCCATTGTCGTGGATGGCGAACGTGTTTCCAGCACGCGCATCCGCGAGGCGCTGACGTCCGGCGACTTCGATGCGGCGGAACGCTGGCTCGGTCGCCGCTACGCGATCGGCGGGCGCGTGGTGCGCGGCAAGCAACTCGGGCGCACGCTCGGCTTTCCGACCGCGAACCTGCGCTACGGCCGCCGTCGTCCGCCGCTGCAGGGCATCTTCGCCACGCGCGTGCACGGGCTCGGCGATGCGCCGGTCGATTCGGTGTCGAGCTTCGGCACGCGGCCGACGGTCGCGGGCGTGGAGCCCCTGCTCGAGGCGCACCTGTTCGATTTCGACGGCGACCTGTACGGTCGTCGCATCGAAGTCGAGTTCATCGCGAAGCTGCGCGACGAACTCGCCTTCGCCGACCTGCCTGCGCTCGTCGCGCAGATGCACCGCGACGCCGACCAGGCGCGCGATCTCCTTTCCACCTTTTCGCAACAGGCTTGCGCGTGACCCACGATCGCGACCCCAACCAGTACAAGGCCACCATCCATCTCCCCGCGACGGAATTCCCGATGCGCGGCGACCTGCCCAAGCGCGAGCCCGAAACGCTCGCGCGCTGGGAGGCCGAAGGCCTGTACGCGCAGATCCGCGCGAAGGCGCAGGGCCGCCCGACGTTCGTGCTGCACGACGGCCCGCCGTACGCGAACGGCCAGATCCACATCGGCCATGCGGTCAACAAGGTCCTCAAGGACATGGTGGTGAAGTCGAAGCTGCTCTCGGGCTTCGACGCGCCTTACGTGCCCGGCTGGGATTGCCACGGCCTGCCGATCGAACTCGTCGTGGAGAAGAAGTTCGGCAAGGTCGGCACCAAGCTCGACGCCGCCGAATTCCGCGCGAAGTGCCGCGAATACGCGGGCGAGCAGATCGACGCGCAGCGCCGCGACTTCAAGCGCCTGGGCGTGACCGGCGAATGGGATCGCCCGTATCGCACGATGGATTTCCGCTACGAGGCGGACATGCTGCGCGCGCTCGCGAAGATCGTCGATCGCGGGCATCTGTCGCGCGGCGTGAAGCCGGTGCACTGGTGCTTCGATTGCGGATCGGCGCTCGCCGAGGCGGAGATCGAATACCAGGACAAGAGTTCGCCGGCGGTCGATGTCGCGTATCGCGCGCGCCAGTCGCAGCAGCTCGCGTCGGCGTTCGGCGTCGCGTTGCCCGAAGGCGTCGATGTCGCCGTGCCGATCTGGACCACGACGCCGTGGACGCTGCCGGCGAGCCTCGCGGTCACGCTCGGTCCCGAACTCGATTACGTGCTGGTCGAAGGCCCGGTGCAGCGCGACGGCACGCGCCTGTGGCTCGTGCTCGCCGAAGCGCTCGCCGAGAAGGCGCTCGCGCGTTACGGCGTGACCGACCTCGTCGTGCATGGGCGCGCGCTCGGCACCGAACTCGAAGGCCAGCGCCTGCAGCATCCGTTCTATGACCGTGAGATCCCGCTGATCCTCGGCGAACACGTGTCCGCCGAGGACGGCACCGGCGCCGTGCACACCGCGCCCGGCCACGGCCAGGAAGACTTCGCGGTCGGCCTGCATTACGGCCTCACCGACGCGTACACCGCGGCGCAGGTGAACCCGGTCGACGCGCGCGGCGTGTACCTGCCGTCGACGCCCGAAGCCAATGGCGTCGCGCTCGCCGGCCTGCACATCTGGAAGGCCAACGACACGATCGTCGAAGTGCTGCGCGACAACGGCGCGCTGCTCGCGCACGCGACGCTCGTGCACAGCTATCCGCACTGCTGGCGCCACAAGACGCCGGTGGCGTTCCGCGCGACGCCACAGTGGTTCATCTCGATGGAACAGGCGGGCCTGCGCCGCGACGCGTTGTCGTCGATCGGCAAGGTGGAGTTCTTCCCCGAGTGGGGCGAGGCGCGCATCTTCGCGATGGTCGAGGGCCGTCCCGACTGGTGCATCTCGCGCCAGCGCACGTGGGGCGTGCCGATCGCGTTGTTCGTCGATCGCGAAACGGGCGAACCGCATCCCGATTCCCCGGCGCTGATGCGCAAGGTCGCCGAGCGCGTCGAACAGGCGGGCGTCGATGCGTGGTACGCGCTCGATGCAGCCGACCTGCTCGGCGCAGATGCACCGCGGTACGACAAGGTCACCGACATCCTCGACGTCTGGTTCGATTCCGGCGCGAGCCACGAGTGCGTGCTCGCGCAGCGTCCGGACGACATGCTGCGCAAGCCGGCCGACCTGTATCTCGAAGGCTCCGACCAGCATCGCGGCTGGTTCCAGTCCTCGCTGCTCACGGGCGTGGCGATGGATGGCGTCGCGCCGTATCGGCAGGTCCTCACGCACGGCTTCACGGTCGACCAGAACGGTCGCAAGATGTCGAAGTCGCTGGGCAACACGATCGAACCGCAGCGCGTGATCGACCAGATGGGCGCCGACGTGCTGCGCATGTGGATCGCGTCCACCGACTACAACAACGAGATCGCCGTCTCCGACGAGATCCTCAAGCGCACCGGCGAGGTCTATCGCCGCATCCGCAACACCGCGCGCTTCCTGCTGGGCAACCTGCACGGCTTCGATCCGTCGCGCGATCTCGCGCCGCTCGACGCGATGGTCGCGCTCGATCGCTGGATCGTGCATCGCGCGTTCGCGTTGCAGGAGAAGATCGTCGCCGCGTACGCGCGCTACGACTTCGCCGAGATCGTGCAGTCGCTGGTGAACTTCTGCAGCGTCGACCTCGGCGCGCTGTACCTCGACGTCACCAAGGACCGCCTGTACACGCTGCGCGAGGACTCGCCGGCGCGTCGTTCGGCGCAGTCGGCGATGTACCGCATCAGCGAAGCCTTCGTGCGCTGGATCGCGCCGGTGCTGACGTTCACCGCGGATGAAATGTGGCGCCACCTGCCGGGCGAACGCGACGGCAACGTGCTGTTCGCGACGTGGTACGACGGTCTCGCGCCGCTCGGCGACGATGCGGTGTTGTCGCTCGAAGACATGGAACGCCTGCTCGCGTTGCGCGACGACGTCGCCAAGGTGCTCGAACCGATGCGCGCGAACGGTGCGATCGGCGCGGCGCTGGAAGCGGAGATCGGCCTGCGCTGCGGCGTGGCCGACCAAGGCTGGCTCGCGCCGCTGGTCGACGAACTGCGCTTCCTGCTGATCAGCGGCGACGTGCACCTGGTCGCCGACGACAATTCGCACGAGATCTCGGTGACCGCGGCGCCCACGCAGAAGACCAAGTGCGTGCGCTGCTGGCAGCATCGCGGCGACGTGGGCGCGGTGCTCGCGCATCCGCAACTGTGCGGCCGCTGCGTCGACAATGTCGAAGGCCCCGGCGAATCGAGGATGTACTTCTGATGACGAAGGTGTCGCCCAACGCAACGCCGTGGCTCGCCGTGTCGGCGCTGGTCATCGTGCTCGACCAGCTCACGAAGGAATGGGTCCTCAAGGCGCTGCCCGAATACCAGGCCGTGCCCGTCATCGAGGGGTTCTGGAACTGGTACCGCAGCTACAACACCGGCGCCGCCTTCAGTTTCCTGAGCGATGCCGGCGGCTGGCAGAAGTGGATGTTCACCGCGCTGGCCTTCGTCATCAGCGGCCTGCTGACGGTGTGGCTGTCGCGCACGCCGCGCCGCGACTGGCGCACGGCCGCCCCGTTCGCGCTGGTGATCGGCGGCGCGCTGGGCAACGTGATCGACCGGCTGCGCCACGGCCACGTGGTCGATTTCATCCAGTGGCACTGGCAGGACCACGCCTGGCCGGCCTTCAACGTGGCCGATTCGGCCATCGTCGTGGGCGCGATCGGGATCGCCCTGTTCGGCTTGTTGCAAGGCAAGCAGGCGAAGGAAGCGCGATAATCGCGGCCATGGACATCCTGCTGGCCAATCCCCGCGGTTTCTGCGCCGGTGTCGATCGCGCGATCGAGATCGTCAAGCGCGCGCTCGAACTGCTGGGCGCACCGATCTACGTGCGCCACGAAGTGGTGCACAACCGCTTCGTGGTCGACGACCTGAAGCATCGCGGCGCGGTCTTCGTCGAGGAGCTCGACGAAGTGCCCGACAACGCGACGGTGATCTTCTCCGCGCATGGCGTCTCGCAGGCGGTCCGCACCGAAGCGGCGCGCCGCGGGCTGAAGGTGTTCGACGCCACGTGCCCGCTGGTGACCAAGGTCCACCTCGAGGTCGCGCGCCAGTGCCGCGCCGGCCGCGACATGGTGCTGATCGGCCACGCCGGGCATCCGGAAGTCGAAGGCACGATGGGGCAGTGGAGCACGCAGAACGGCGGCGGGCGCATCTACCTCGTCGAAGACCTCGGCGACGTCGGCACGCTCGTCGTCGACCAGCCGGAGAACTGCGCCTACACGACGCAGACCACGCTGTCGGTCGACGACACGCGCGGCATCATCGACGCGCTGCGCCAGCGGTTCCCCGCGATCCAGGGCCCGAAGAACGACGACATCTGCTACGCGACGCAGAACCGGCAGGACGCGGTGCGCGAGCTCACGCGCGATTGCGACCTCGTGCTCGTCGTCGGTTCGCCCAACAGCTCCAACTCCAACCGCCTGCGCGAACTCGCCGAGCGCGAGGGCGTGGAAGCCCACCTCATCGACGGCGCCAGCGAGATCGACCCGCGCTGGGTCGAGGGCCGCCGCCACATCGGCGTCACCGCCGGCGCTTCCGCGCCCGACGTGCTGGTCCGCGGCGTGATCATGCGCCTGCGCGAACTGGGCGCAGGCGGCGTCCGCGAACTGGACGGCAAGCCCGAGGACATGGTGTTCGCGCTGCCGAAGGAGCTCCGCCTCACGCTGGTCGATTGACCCGCGGCAGGCCCGCACCCTAGAATTCACGGCTCGCCGGAATAGCTCAGTTGGTAGAGCGGCGCATTCGTAACCCCTTTTCGCAAGTTTCGAAGCGCATCCCACAAGCAACACCGCACTAGGCCCGCACACGCGGGCCTTTGTTTTTTAAGGCGTTTCCATCAAGTACGGATGGTCCTTACCCAATCATGGGTTTTGGCCGCTAGCTAGCGTTTGGCTTACCAGCTACTTACGGAGCCAGACGCAATGCGCACCCAGTTGACGAAGCGAATCGTCGCGAACGCCCAGCCACAGTCGAAACCCTACGAAATGAGGGACATCCTCGTTCGCGGGCTGATTTTGCGCGTTCAACCCTCAGGCCATAAAGCGTGGATCGTGTCCTGGGCGCATGGGAAGCGACGCACGCTTGGAGCCATCGATCATCTGACCCTGGAACAAGCCCGGGCGCACGCGTCCCAGGCGATGGCTGAGGCTGTCCAGCAGCGTCTGCCCAGCGTCGCCAAAGCAAAAGTCACAACCTGCGCGCTTGGCGATTTTTTAACAGACCACTACGAGCCTTGGGCGCGAGTTGAACTGCGTCGTGGGGCGAGATATGCCCAACGCATTCGCACGCACTTTGCAGACCTGCTGAAACGCCCGCTGCATGAAATCGACGTGCCGACAGTTGATCGCTGGTGGCGTGATCGCCTGTCTAATGACATCGGCAAGCAAGTTGTCAAGGCAACCGCATACAGGGACCTGGCAACGTTGCGGGCAGCGCTGTCGATGGCAGTGGAATGGAAACTGCTGGAGCAAAACGCGCTATTGGGCATGCGCCAGAAGGGTGTCGAGTCGCGCAAGATTGTTCGGTTCTTGTCGCTCGCAGAAGATTCCCAATTGCGCAAAGCGCTTGCAGCGCGCGATCGCAATCTCATTGAGGGTAGGGCGCGGGGCAACGAAGCGCGTAAAGCGCGCGAGATGCCGTTGCTGCCGGAATTGCCCCGCGACGGTTTTGGCGACCATCTGACGCCTATCGTGTTGCTCGCCATGAACACGGGATTACGGCGTGGCGAGCTACTGTCTTTGCGGTGGACAGACATCGATCTCCACGCGAAGGCGATCACCGTGCAGGCCGAAAACGCCAAGAGTGGTCGGCAACGCCATATCCCCCTAAACGCGGAAGCCTTAACGGTAGTCACGAAGTGGGCGAAACAGTCGGAAGGCAAGGGCAGGCTCTTTGATGCTCTGGACGTAAAGAAGGGCTGGTGCGCCTTGCTCGATAAGGCTGGTATCAAAGCCTTTCGCTTCCACGATCTGCGGCATGATTTCGCCAGCAAGCTTGTGCGCGCTGGGGTAGACCTCAACACCGTGCGCGAGCTGCTAGGTCACGCTGATATCAAGATGACCTTGCGATATAGCCACTTGTCACCCGATGGGCTTGCCGCAGCCGTGGCGAAGTTGGGCGCGTAGTCGCGAATCCGAGATCGAAGTCCTAGGTCCCATGTGGGGACCTCAACACCCGTGGCCCGAAGTGGACAACTGGCGGGTCGAACTCCATACAGGGGGAATGTCCGCTATCGGCCAGAAGCGAACATTCGCGTGCTACCAAAGTGATGTTGGATTAAACCAATAGCGCATCGACTGATCCCTGCGCGAGCGCAGCGAAGACCGCTTCGATGTTGGCCGCTTCCTTCGACCGGTCGTGCACCCATTCACCGCGTTTCACGAAAATGTTGCCGTGGTTGTGAATGAGCTCCCGACAACCGCACATCGCCGATGCTTGGACGGGATAGGTGCAGACCGCCATCATTCGGGCATTCTGGATCGCGACATTGACCATCGTCTCGTATTGCATGAAGCGGGACATGCTCTCGCTGTCTTGAACAAAGCTGACGCTCCCGGAAGCGCGAAGACCTTCGAAGCCCTGCTCCCTGGCGCTCGACCCCATCGCAGCAAACTGATAACTCAGTTGTTCCGGCGCCCTCACCGTGCCACTGGGATCGGTGTAGAACTCCGAATAATGCCGAATCTGCATCTGGCCTTTTGCCAGGTAGCGGTCGAGGTCCGGAACCTGCGCCGCAAGCGAATGCCTCGCTTCCTCGACGGTAAGGTCTGCGACCAGCCATGCGCACGCCTCGTTCCGCTCCAGCCCCTGCTTGAAATAGGGAACGAGCATTTCGAGTTGATCCTGTTTGGTCTCGTAGAATTGACACACGTGCGAGCCCCACGGCAGATCAAGCAAGGCCTGCTGGCTGGGCGCACGAAGCGTCACCACACCCTTCGAGATGAGATACAGGAGCAGTTCCGCGACGGCGTCGGACCCAAGTTGTTGCAGCAACCCCGGTTTGATGTCGGGAATGCGAGCCAACAGTGCGTCGGCCGCGTGCTCTGTTTCCGGAATGCCGGCAACAATCAGTTTCTGCCGAAGTGACGGGTTCGGTAATTTGCTACTCATCTAAAGTTCCCCATCTTCCAATCCGAACTCAATACGCGCCGGAGACGCAGGCGCAACCATACCAGCGAGCGACCGCTTTGGGTGCGACGTCCGCTATCGGCCAAAGCGGCCACTGGGGCAGCGTGTCTGCATCCGCCAGGAGCGGTCACCCGGAGGGATGCGAAAGTGAGTCAGGCTGTGCGCGCCAACATTCACAAAGCTAGGTCGTAGGTCAGGAACTTCGTCTTGCTGGCAATTTTGTCGTACGAACTCCGTGCCCGGTAGTTGTCTTCGGCCGTCAGCCAGCGGATCACCGACCAGCCCCGTTCGCGACCAATCGCGGCAACGGCTGCGATCAATTGCTTGCCGATGGCTTCGCCCCGAGCGCCCGGATCGACAAACAGGTCGTCCAGCCAACCGCCGATGGTCGCCGATAGCGGGCGTGCAAATGGGCGGTAATGGGCCAGCCCGACGGCCGTGCCGCCCGCGTCGAAGGCGATGAGTCCAGACAGCTCGTGCGCGGGATCATGAAGCCATGACCACACGGTCTCGCGCATTTGCGCAGATTGTTGAACCTGGTAGAAGGCCGCATATCCGCCGAACAGTACCGCCCAGACCTCATAGTCCTGCGCAGCGATGGGGCGGATGACAGCCATGGGAGTGTCCTCAACAGGTTGGCTAGGCGGACTGCAACACTATCCCCATGAGGGGTATGCGCGCATCTCAACGCAACCAAGCAGCCGGGTGTCCGCTTTGGGGCGGTAGCGGTTTTCGGGTGGCAGCTTTCGGGCAGAAGTGGACATTAGCGAGGGGCCTGGATGGGGCTTTGCCGACCTCGCGGAGCGGGCGTATAAGGCCTCATCGAGACGTTCTGGTTCGGGACAGTGGACACGCGGTCGATACGCGATCAGTTGTTTCGCGAGGTGCCCGTCGAGCGGCGCCCTAGCTTCGACCTGGTCGCTGTGCTGGTATTTTTGCCTGAGCGCAAAGAGTGGGAAGCAACCCACTATGCGGTCAGGGATGCCACCGGCAAGTGGATGCGTTGCTTCGGGATACACCCGGAGAACCCTCAAGAAGCGATGGATCGTGCGATGTCGTACCTTGAGAAAGTCGCCCCCAAGCACGCGGGTGACGATAGAAAAAAGGCCCCGCCGGGGGAAGGCGGGGCTCGGAAGATCGCTCGCAACCTAGGGGCGACCGGCTAGCTAGACTGCCTCACGGCGGGCGTCGTACGACCAAAAGGGCATTTGGACGTGCCAGCATTTCGGATAACGGAGGCCGACGACAAACCGGTCAGCCTGCCGATGTGGCCCATTCCAGCCCTAGTCCTCAGGCTGCATCTCCAACGAACTTGGGGGCTTCATGCCGAGCAGTTCCAGGACGCGGATTCGGACCGGCTCAATAGCTAAGTGAGTTAGCTTGGGAACCGGCACGAGAACGATCTCCGTCCCGGACTCGAATGGATTGGCCCACACAATCAACGAGATCAGGCCATCCGTCGCGCTCACGGTGCGGGCGCGGCGTAGGACCTCAACAGAAAGGTTGGGCAGCTCGACTACTTCCATGGCAGCTCGGGAATCGGGCGCGGCGGCGTGTCAGTCTAAGCGGCCGTCCTAAACGTAGTTTTGACTCGATACTTTCCATGTCCGCTTTGGGTCGAAAGCGGACACTCATTTGGGCTGACTAGTTTCGGAAGGAGGGCTGCGGCCATGAGTCAAGCGTCGCCTTGCGAACGCGACGCTCGCCCCCTCGGGATGAGCGGAAAGACCTATTGGATCAAAGACTACCGGCTGAGCTGACCCGTTGATAAATGGGGGTAAGTGCCTCTTAAGCCGGAGGCGCCTGGGGTTGAGATTGACCCAGATCCTGATGCACTGCACCACGTGTTCGCAGGCTCATCGGGTCTACAAAGCTGCTCAGGCATGAGGTCTCCAACAAATCCTCGGCGGGTAGAAAAGGCCTTCAGTCTCGGCGGACGGTGTAATCAATCGGAGTGTCGAGCTGATCAGGATGGTAGCCCGTCACCGCGACCGTTCGCTTGGGATTCAAGAGCATATTCACTCGGTTTGCGACTAAGTCGTGGTCCGGGACAATCACGTCAATCTGCCTGAGAGTGGCGTTATTCCAGCCTGACGCCAGCGTCTGGCAAAGCTCAGCGTCAAGAGGTGACAGAGACAGTCCGTAAACCACTACATGGGTAACGCCCTCTAGTCCCCTCATGATGCTCCCATGAATCGTTCCGATCTCCTTATCTTCTTCGGGCGTTCTGTAAGGCTCGCGGGTCACCTCAGTCGGCAAATAAAGCATGTGTTGATGGGCGATGCTCCCGTGAACATGCAGTGGACGAAGGGTGACCAGAAATCGATCGTGAAGGATCCTAAGTAACGCCTTGTCTACGACCTCGTCCCAGTTCGTGTTGATCAGCAAGAAGGTATTGGATCGATCGACTACGAATCGCTCAACAACCGATTCAAAAGATGAGCGGACCGAAAGCTCCCCCCGTTCTTCGGCATCTCTGAGTTCGTCGCAGATTCGCTGACGGACTTCTGCAAGAAACGTCTTATGTTTCGTTAGCTCGTTCGTGTCTCCGATACTCGCAAACCACCGCAAAAGATATACAAGCCGAGCCAAGAAGGAGTTGACCCCATCGCCATTGAGGGGGAAATCGTAATACGGTTGAACGGCGCGTAAAACGGGCGCCCACGCGTTCTGGACGGCGCCCGCTCCCACAATCAACGCGACCATCTTCCGGTCGGTTGCGTACGATGTGGGAGGCTGCTCTCGGCCTAGTGCCTGAGCAAGGCCGCGCGTGAGCTTGTTCTGCCCAACGGACTTCTTTCGCATTCCACATCCTTGTGCGTTCGTTGATTCGTTTCGGTGCCGCTGACGCTAAACACCAAACGTCGGCTCTCCGAATTTGACCCGCAACTCGGATATCAAATCTGTGTCCGTCGTATGCGGGGTTTCTTCGACGGAAACGTTGGGTCTGGCGCCGATCGCGCCAACAACGACATGCCGTCGGACGGTCAAGACCGCATCAGTTGGCATTGGAACAGTTTCGCCACCGTTGTCATGCTTATAGCTTCCATCTACCCAGCCGTTCGGGGTGAGATGGACCTTCTCCCATTCGTCGCTAAGAGCCACTTTTCCTCCAGGAGTTGAATCGTCCAATACCAGGCACAAGACGATATCAAAGGTCGTTCCTCCGAAACATGGCAGGCGAGGTCTAGCCCCGGTCAGGGAGCGGACCGAAGCCCAGTCAGGGTGGGTTGGTTCCCTAGGAAAAGTTCCCTGATGTCGCGGCATTCCGTTGCCGTATATAGACTGAGGGTGCAGCGTGGGGACACTGCCGAATGCGACCGCAAGAACTAGTAGGGGGAGTGAGCTGATGACCGTCTACAACACGCCATCCGATGCGGCCAATACGGCGGTAAGGTCGTTCCTGACCTCAGTCGGTCAGCACTACCTCGGCAAAGCCTTCAACACCGGCACGGGAAGCGGTAAGGCCACCTGGGCGCAAATCTGCGACGACTTTGGTGGCATGTGCGCATACTGCGGAACGCTAGCTCCGATGCAGATCGAACACCTGGTCATGTTCAACCGCACGGAATACGGACTCCATCATCCGGGCAACGTTGTTCCGGTCTGCAAGCCATGCAACAAGCGCGCGAAGGATGCGAACAATCAGTTCGTGTCCTGGGAGGCGCACCTAGCCCACGTCTGTGGAGGGAGCGATTCGGGGGAGTACATGTCGCGCTACGCCAGGATCTTGGGTCATATCGCCAAGTACAACTACCCGGCGTTGACAGATCATGAGCGCCATGCGATTCGGGTGATCGCCGAAGCGTTGTACGAGAACATAAAGACTGAGTCTGAAAAGGCGCTTTCGATGTATCGGAAGCTAGACGCTGCGTTTGTGCAGCCGCCGAAGACTCTGGAAGAAGCGAAGTCCTAGAACAATCGCCAACCGCACAATCCCACTGCGCCAAACTGGACGACTGGCCGGACGAACTCCATAGAGGCCGCTGGGTCGTTATCGCCCGCTCTTTTCGAAGTCGCGTTGCCACTTAGGCTTCTTGTATGCCTTCGCTGGTGCCCTAGCTCTCGTCTTGGTTGCATGCTTGCTCAACGTCCTGATGTAGGCTTCGCGACGATCCGTCGCATGCTTTTCGGCAAGCGCCTTGTTTGCCAGTTCAAGGAACCTGAAGAAAGAGCTCCGATGTTTGCTCGGGATGACCTTTGTAAAGTCGTCCAGGACGTCTGACCGGGCAGCAAGGCCGTCCAAGAGTGCTTGCCGCCCTAGCGGAAGAAGTTTGACGGGCTGGTTTCTGATCCCATCAGCACGGCTAATGGATACATAGCCCTTCTCTGCAAGCCGATCAATCGCCGGCGATAGCGTGCTTCGATCAACCCCTAGTGCTTCCGCGATTCGACTCTTGGTCATGTCCGAATTGCGAGGCTTCTGAAACAGAAGCGTGAGCACCTGCAGCGCCGTCAGGGATAGGGGATGGCGCGCCTGCTTCTTCAAAGCGCCATCCAATTGTCCCCACAGCTCGTTGTAGAAGCGAAAGAGCAGATCAAACTCAGGATGCGGGACGTCGATTCGCATTATCACAGCGGCCGATGGTCAAATGGTGGGGTACCACCGATGCACCATATACCATCAGCGCAGGCTTCTCCACGCCGCAGCAATTCCGCTGCAGCAAACTAATGGAGAAGGAAGCTATGTCCACGAAGACCCCCGGGTCCTACACCCGCGCTAAGCGCATCCTGGAAGCCCGTGACCGCGGTGCTACGGCACTGGAAGCTGCTGAGCACGAAGTGTCGGTGACTCTGCTCAGCCCCGAAGTGATGGCCACGGACCAGCAGGTCCGCAAGGCCTGTTTCCCGCAGTATGGCTATATGTCCCCGTTCGCTGCCACGCAGGTCCTTGCTAAGGAGCTGCGCCGCGCTCTCGGCTGGTATGCGTCCAACGTCGGGCTCAAGGCGCCGGGCTACGGGACTTTCAATCCGCTGTATTCCGACCCGGAGATGTTCGAGGAGGTGTGGCAGCTCCGCCAGGTGATTGACGAGCTGGGCATCTCCTACTGGTTCTATATCGAGTATGCCGTCTTCTACTGGGCAACCCAGCGTCAGAAAACCACCAAGCGTCCTAATCGCATGCCGCGTCCCAAGCAGCTTGCGGAGGACGACGTCATTCACTACGTGCTGGAGATCTGGCACGACCCCGCGTTCCGCATCAACGTCCCGATCTTCGGCGCGTGGGACCCGCGCTTCGGTGCTGACATGTTCGAAGGGGACGAGCAGCAGGTTGCCGCCCGCAAGCTGATTGATCAGCGTGTGGCGGACGCGAAGGTGCTTCACCGTAACCCGGCGCATGAGCTGCACAAGTTCCTTGGTGATGTGATCAGCGAGGAAGACGCCCGCGAGCGCTACGGCTCGGCAATGGTGGACGAGGCCATTGCCTGGGACCCGGGCATCGACATCGGGGACATTGTCCAGAACGGTGACGCCTCCGGCGAGCCGGCGGCCTGACGTCCGAGGGGCGGCCTTCAACGGCCGCCCCTTCTGGCGATTCCAATGGAGCGCACACATGGCTAAGACGCCAGGGTCACCGCTGCCCGAGACAAAGCGGCGAAGGAAGCGACGCAAGAACCCGTTTGTCCCCACGCGTACGAAGGCAAAGAGTCCCCAGCAGCGCTGGGAAGCGCATATGCGTGCAGCGGCGCTTTCGAAGGCAAATGCGATTGAGGACCAAGACGAGCGAAGGAAGGCGCAGCAGGTATTCGAACGTACCTACTTAAGCAAAGCGATTCAGCAGAAGGAACCCAAGCTTCAACCGATGGTTTGGGTTGAATACGGCTACATCGGGTCGTTGGACCGTACGATTCTGTTCGCGCAGGAGTTCATAGCGGCTTATCGGCGCGCCTACGCGCACATCGACCCCAAGGTCGCGCGTCGTAAACAGCCGATCAAAGCCAATCTTGCTCAGAACAGTAGCGACGTGATCTGCAGCCTCTATAAGGCGAGGCAGGAGGCTGATCGCCGGGGCATGCCATACGGATTGTTCCTGGACATCCTTATGCAGGGCAAAGTTGTGAACGACAAGCACAAGCAACCACCGATGCCCAATCAAATGCTGTCCGACGGCCACTCCATCGCACGACTCAAGCACCGTCCTACCCGCGACGAGATTTCGTCGCGCTTGTTCCTGCGGCATTGGGATCGGCGGTTTTTCGCGGCGCGGACCGAGGACGATCCGGTGCAGGCGGCGGCGATGCGTGAGCTGTATGCAGACGTTTTGAGGGCGGATGATAGTGGAGGTCGCCTGGCGCGGTACTTGTCCATTCATGGGCTAATTGATGAAGCGCGCGCCCGCGCGATGTTTGAGGGCGATTTGGCCGATGCCGCGATTAAGCGTGCAACGAAAACGCGAGGACCCAAGGAGGTGTATGCCCCAGCCGACTACAAGCCGGCTTGTTTCGGTCACCGCATCATCGCGAAGGACACACCCTGTTTGGATTGTCCGTTCACGCGACCGTGCAAGGCATTCCGAGCAAGCGTCACGGGAACCTTGATCAGCACCACCGGATCGGGCGATCCGTTCGAGGCTCGGAGGCGTGTCCAAGCCCGGGATCGGAAGCGAAAACAGCGTGCAAAGGCTCGCAAGGAACCGGAGCCATGACTCCTCGCATGGATGTCACGCTTCCCTTAAGAGCTAAGATCAACAGCAAGAACTTCTGCTTCGCAGAAGATTCTTTTTAACGTCCGACACCAGAAACGCCTCTCCTAGTGCACGTGGACCTGTAGGTGCGGTCGGGCCTTCGGCCCTCCCTGCCTACGGTCCACGTGGGCGCCTTCGGCGCCGGGGATTTATTCCGTAGGGTAGGGTGTCTAGAAATTACGGCTTGGTTCCCCAAAGGTCACGGTGTTGCATGAGGTTCCGGCACACCCACACCGTGCCTTCGGCACACACGGGCACATCCGGCAAGCACCACGCTTTCCGTTGGTATGAAGCGTCTTCGCTGTGTCGCGTCATACGTCGCGCGCGCTGCGCCAACCACCCAAAGTCAGTATCGGCGGTGCGTGCCAGGCCGCACCAAACGCGCTACTGCGCGCGCGTAACGCCGGGGCGCTGCGCAGGTACTTCTGCCATGGCTGCGTGAGGCAAAAGCTCATCCAGGGCGTTCTACATATAAAGCTCCATCAGCCGATCTTCGTTACTGGTAAGCCCCTCATTGACGGTGACCATCGGTCGCGCGTCTAGGAAAAATTCTTACACTCCATCTGCCCGTAGGCCATTAGCGGGCATCAATCATGCCCGCGCTTTGCGTAGGATCGCGATAGTTCGATTCCTGGGGGCGTAATGTCTCTTAAGCGTGTTTCCAATCGGCGCGACGACGCGCTCGCCCGTACCGACTGGGCGGAAGTCGAACGTCTGCTCGCCAAGCATTACGGTTACGCTGGTTACGAGGTCGATCACTGCGGCACCGGCAACGTCGGGACCCGATACGACGGTGGCATCGACTTGAAGTTGCGGCGGGGTGACGAGTTCATCATCGTCCAGTGCAAGCACTGGAACGCGATGAAGGTGCCGCATAACGACGTCCACCAGTTGATTGGCCTAATGGTCAATGAAGGGGCTACGGGCGCGATCCTGGTAACGAGCGGGGAATTTACTCAAGCCGCAATCGAAGCTGCTGCCAAACAGGGGCACGTGCAGTTGGTGGATGGGGATGGCTTGCGGGATATGTTGGGCCCGCTGCCGGAGCCCTCGAAGACATCCCGCTACACAGAGCTGATGATGTCGGAACTGGGCCAGGGCGCTCGCAATGCGGCCCGACACGCAGGCGAGCGTTTGCTAGGTGCGGCCGAGGATCGAATTCGGGGCGAAGTAGGCCGACGGTCAAGCATCGCGAAATCTACGGGGATCGCGTTGAAGATTGCGGCGGTGAAAGCGCTGCTCGCGATCTTGGTCACGATTGCGGCTGGACTGGTGTTCTTGTCGGTGGTTCGGCAGGTGCTTCGACCTGACAACTTTGTGCAGCAGCCACCGCCTGCAAAACACGCGCCCGCTAAGCCTCAGGTGACTCCGTCCGCTGTTAACCAGCCGGCACCGCAACAAGTTGTCGCATCCCCACCACCGCAGCGGGTCTACCGCGAACCAACTGATGAAGAAATCCGCGAATCCCAGCGCAAAGCCGAAGAAGCCATGAAGATCCTCGAAGCCACGACGCCGGAGCTATATCAGGGGCGCGACGGACAAGTGCGGGGTCAGTAGTGCTGGGCGTTTGGACGCCTACGCAGCTTCACCAATCACGCCAGGAGCCACTCCTAGCGCACGCGAGCTACAGTGCGAGAGTGCGCCAGGTTGCGTTTTGATTGGCTCGTGCTGGTCGAGGATCACGCGTCATCCCCAAAAAAGTAACGCGGCGACAGTGGTGATCACTCCGGCAGCAATGCCAGCTACATCGCGTTTTCTTGCTGGTTTGGCCTCGGGAATGACTGGTCCAGCAATGGCGGCCCCGCCTTCGGCGCCCGCATTGACAGTCAAGATGCCTTGGTGAACTTCCAAGGGGGCCGAGAAAGGTAGGTTGTGGTATGCAGCGGGTTGTGCCAGCCCATCGATCCCCAAATGGTAGGCGATTCCTACGGATGCTCCGCGACAGGCGGCATGTCCGATTCTGGCAGATCGAGTATTGATTTCGTCCCAAAGAGGGTCATGGACGGATGGGAGATATGCGTGAGCGCGATTGATTAGGTCAACTAGGCTGACAAGACCTGTTTCAATGACAGCGCCTGCGACGATCGAATGCGTAAACAACGAGCGATGTGCGTCGATACCAATCAACGCGATATCGAGGTCTGGTGCACCGCCGTCACCGTCGAGGCCTCCGCTCGACGTGTAAGCTGCCAAAGCGCCAACCATTAGGGCTGGCCCGACGGTACCCGGATCGGCCGCAAATGCAGCGACAAGTGGCTTTGCTGAGCTACTTAGGCGACGACAAGTTGCGATTGTTGTCTTGGAAGCAACGTTGCTCCGCGTCGCAACGTGATCAACCACGCGTCCATCGATTAACGCAGTGCCGAAGTCAATAATTTCGCGTCCGCCGTACTCCAGGATCGACACGCCTAAGCCGGCTACGCGGTTGACGCGCGACACAATTGAGAATCCGAACCTGCAAACGGTGTCCTTGCTCCAGGACGACATTGCATCCGCTGGTGCGTGGCGATAGGCGTGCTCAAGCTCGGCAATCATTCGCTGACTACGAGACTGAGCCTTCGTCCTGGACCTTGCTCTGCCTGCAACGAACGTCGCAGTGCCGACGTCGTTAATAGCGGTTTCGAGCTTTGATGGTCGCTGCTTGGTCGTCTGCGGCGTATTAGACTGCGTAGTGGGTGAAAGAAGGCCCAGCAACGCGCGATCAACATAGATCGAGGTCCGCTTTTGAGTGATGCGTGCGGGTCCATGAGCCGCGACGAGCGAGCGGCTAAGCGCCGAGGCGGACTGCCAGTCGGCGCAATCTTTGTACAGGACGTGATCCGGTCTCTTCGCCACGGCTCCTCCCATTACTCAGGCAGAACGCTCGGGCGCATACAGGCCGGCCAACCAACACTAGGCGGATTTCAAGAGTGCCATCGCCTCTCTCTTGCCCAGTCCACGAAGCGCCGCCAATGCCGCAACTTGCGACGCCCTCGGCATTGTTTTGCCCGTTTCCCAACCGTAAACGGACTGGCCCGACACGCCAGCTAGTCGCCCGTAATCTCCCGCAGACAGCCCAAGCTTGGCCCGGTGTGATTTGAGCCCTTTCGCCGAAAAGCGGACTTTCGCTGATTCGGTCGATTCTGACGGAGCGGCTCGCTTGCTCGATCGTGTCGCAACAGCCAACTGACGCTGGATGTCCGTGACCTGGCGTTTCAGGGCTGCGATGTCTCGCCTGTATGAAGCGCCGGATTTACGTAGGGCTTCGATTTGGGCTTTGACTTCCTTACGGGCGAGTCGGGTGATTTCGGACTTGAGGAGGGTGGCGATGTTAGCCATGTATGGAGCTCGATGGGGACTGCCACCAATAGTAGCGTGTTGACCGTCTAGGAATTTTTCTTGTAGTGCACTTCACTCCGTACCGCATAGAAACCACATTGAAGCCACATACTCAAAGAAGGGAAATGAAGTTCGAATCGAGTCGCGACTGCCGGCTCGGGGCGCTGCGAAGCGACGTATGGAGAGCTAGCTCACTGTCGTCAGTATGCACATCACCGTGAACTCAGCGTCTACCGCTTTCACAAGAACGCAGACACAACATCCGATTCTCGCCTTACTCATGGAGAGCTCTAATGCCTATCAGCGTTGCCGATATTGTCGTTGGTGGAATCTACGGAACAGCGAATAATCAAGAGCGCCGCGTGACGAAGATTGAGAACGGAAAAGCGCATTACGAATCACGGGGTGGCAATGTCAAGAACGAATGGGGCTACGGTCATTCAATCTCGAGTCCGCCGAGTCTCCAGAGCTTCGCGGATGCGTGCGACCGAGTGATCTCGCTGCCGAAGGTCTAGCGCTGCGCCTTGGGCCGCAACAATTCCGGGCGGTAACGATGCAGGGAGGGGGTGATGCGCTCTGGATCAAACACAACGCCGGTTCGCTGACCATCAACGCGCCGCGCGAGTAAATCCCAAATGAGCTCAACCGACCAGATTATCTGGCGAAACCTGTCGATTGGTTCTCCTGATGCGGAGGCCGACAACCTTCTGTCGTCCTGCTTTATCGACAACGGTTGTTTGTCACTAGTAAGAAATGTTGACGATCACGCATCGATAGTTCTTGGCCGCACAGGTCAAGGGAAAAGCGCCGTGCTAATTCGGCTCCTAGACGTTGAACCGAACGCAATTGAGATCAAGCCTCTGGAGCTAGCATTTCGCTTTGTCGAGAACTCCACAGTAATTCGGTTCTTCGAGGATGCTGGAGTCAATCTAAATCTCTTCTATCGACTGCTATGGCGTCATGTTCTTGTCACTGAATTAATCAAGCGACGCTACAACCTCAATGACCAGAATGGATTGAGTCGATGGCTGGATTCCTTTCTTGGGAAACTGAAACCAGACTCGGCCAAGTCAAACGCGATATTGTATCTAAGAAGGTGGGGGGAGAACTTTTGGCAAGAAACGGAGACGCGCCTTACCGAGATCACGAAGAAGATTGAGTGCGAGTTGTCTTCGTCGCTCGAAGCGCCACTACTAGCAAAAATGAAACTTGGCAGCGCGGACAAGTTGTCCGATGCAGAGCGCCGGGAGGTCTTTAGCCGAGGTTCTGCTGTCGTCAATAGAATCCAGATTGCGGACCTCAATCGGGTAATGCAACTTCTATCCGAAGAGGCGTTCTACGATCGACAAAACAGGTACTACATCGCGATTGACTCCCTGGATGAGGACTGGGTTTCAACGTCGGCAAAATACCGGCTGATTCGCGCTCTAATTGAGGAGGTTAGGACATTCCGGAGCGAGCTTAAGCACGCCAAGATCATCGTTGCCCTCCGGTACGACCTCATTGAGAAGGTGTTTAACGAAACGCGAGACGGAGGATTTCAAGAAGAAAAATACGAGACCTACTACGCGCGCATTGAATGGACTAGACAGGATCTTCAGGAATTGCTGAGGCGTCGTGTAAACGAGGTTTTTCGGCGCAAGTACACAAGCGCTGAAATAAAACTTGAGGACATCTTTCCGAAGTCGAGGGGGGATGTAACGCCCTACGAATATATTATCGAGCGCACGATGTCTCGTCCTCGCGACGTGATTGCATATGCCAACGAATGTTTCCTTGTTGCCGCAAATAGGCCTCGGGTTTCGTGGCAGGCAATCACAGATGCTGAGTTGAACTACTCGCGCAAGCGAAAGAATGCCCTTGCTGATGAGTGGTTGAATACACTGCCATCCGTCAATGTGGTTATAGACATTCTCCGCGGCATGCCAGAAACATTTTCCCGCTCCACTCTCACAGAATCTGCGGTCGAATCCATCGTCACCCAATTGGCGACTTTTGAGCGAGAGGATGACCTGGTTCGAATGTGCAAGTCGGCATTGGAGCCCAGAAGCACAGTCACGAATGCTCAATTGCTGACTGCGATGATTCAGGTCCTCTATCACATTGGCGCGATCGGCGTGAAATTCTCGACGGATTCGCCCTTCATTTGGTCATTCCGCGATCAGCAAGCCTTGAGTTCGGGAGAGGGGAAGCGAGTTCAAAGCATCAAAGTCCACAAGATGCTCTGGCGTGCGCTGGAGATTCGAACCGGTAACATCTACGGGTCTGATCACAAAGCGAGCAGGTCTCCGCGGCGTTAGGGGGTGGACCTATCTGAATCGTTTGCGGGTTTCGAGAATGTAGATCGTTCCAACCGTCGCACGAAGGGGAGCCATCCAGGCATGGATCAGGAGAAGATCAACAGTTACGTCTCTGCGTACTACCAGACCAACCAATCGCACGTACTGTGGAGTTTTTGGGCGAGCATGGCGGCGCTAACAGTTGGTCTGGTTGTGCTGGTGGTCGGATTGGGCTTGGCCTTGGCGGGTTGGTCCGAGGCCCTAGCAATAACTCTCAGCGCTGCTGGCGTGCTTACGCAGTTTATCAGCGCAGGATTCTTCTTCCTGTACAACAAGAACCTAAAGCAATTGAATGTGTTTTACGGAAAGTTGATCGAGAATCAAGACATGTTTTTTGCACTGAGTCTCGTGGGTCATACGGCACCGGCCGAGCGACCTGGGCTGATTCTCGCGGTGATTGGAAAGATCTTGTCGCGCACCGGACCTCAAACGGATCTGACCCCGGATCTGATACGAGCATTGGCCGAGTCAAGACGGGCTCAAGAGGGCTCTTCCCCATAGAATCTGTGATCGAGCAGATGTGCTCGGCCAGTGATCGATTTCTGCATAGTCCCTGGAGTCGGCCGGTTAACGCTTACGTTTCTATAGAATGACTGACCCAGACAAGCCAACGAACAATTCGAAGCTGCTTGCGGACCTCGCCCACGCGATGAAATCCGCTCCTGCCTTCGATGAAGCTCTGCTTCAGCACAGTCGAGCTGCGAGTGCAGCCGTGACGGAAGCCGTCGCCACGATGCCGGATATCCGCGCAGCGCTGGAGCCAGCTTTCAGGGCGACGGAGGAAATGCAGCGTCGGCTCGCAGAAGACGTCGCGAGCCCCATTGCCGAAGCTGCGGCAGCAGTCCGCGCGGCTGTGGATGGGATCCCTAGCGTCGCCAGCCATCTGCGAAGCCACATGGAGCCGATTTATCGCTCCATCCAAAGCGTCTTAGATGATCTTCCCGCCGAAATTCGCGAGGGCCTACGTCTATTGGCGGAGGCTGGCTGGTACTTCGATGCCGAAATGCCGGCTCGCGCTCTGATGCACTTGAGCAGGCGCGCCGATGACTCAGTAGGCGTATATATGGCCAGTTACTTTCGGGAGGCAGCTCCCAGGATTCGAGGCGAGCTTCTGGAGCGACACCGAGCCAGGGTTAGCGCCTTAAAGGCTGCGTTTGATGCTCACTTCCGAGGGGAGTACTTCCTATCAATTCCCGTGTTTCTTGCCCAGGCTGATGGCATCAGCTTTGACGCGACCGGTCGAAACGTCTTTCGAAGCGGTGTCGGACCGCAAGTAGCATCGGCAAAATTGAGCGCAATCGAGGCAGCCTACTGGACTCCGTTGACGCTGCAAAAAATTCCGCTCACGGAAGCCAAGGCTTGGCGGCGTCTGAATCCAGCGGAACTGAATCGCCATGCCGTGATGCACGGAGAATCGCTCGCATACGGAACTGAGGAGAACAGTCTCAAGGCGATTTCGTGGCTCAACTACGTGTCTTACATGCTTAAGGCGGACACCTAACTCCAGCCACGATGCGATCCGGCTGGCTAGGTGCAGCTAGGCCGCGATTGGGGCGTTTCGAAGTGTGGGAACTAGCTGCCGCATCGGAGCTTGCTAGGCGCGATCCTGGTGGGTTCCGCTAGTCGGCTTATTAGGGACTTACGGATCTGAGGCAAGGGGAGCCCGTCGCCGGTAGTCCTTGATCCGCAAGGGGTTCCAGGCCAGCCCGGACGGCAAATCGGCGCATTGCTGATGCCACGCGCCCCGGACGCCCCGCTTGCTCGTAGTCGAGGGCCATCCTCATCCTCCCAGCCCGGTGAGACGCGATTGATGCAAGATTGGCTTATCAGGTGCTTATTCAGCGCTGCCGCCTGCGTGAACTGGGGGCCGGTGGCGTCCGCGAACTGGACGGAAAACCCGAGGACATGGTCTTCGCGCTGCCCAAGGAGTTGCGCCTGACGCTCGTGGACCAATAAAATGCCCGACTTCGCCGGAATAGCTCAGTCGGTAGAGCGGCGCATTCGTAATGCGTAGGTCGTAGGTTCGATTCCTATTTCCGGCACCAAAAACAAAGAGCCCCGCGCAAGCGGGGCTTTTTGTTTCTGGATGACTGCGGACCCGCCGGGTCCGCCATTCCGGCCCCCGTAGATTTACTGGGCCGCGCCCTCGGGATTTACGGTCGTGCCGCGCTTGGGGCCTCGCCGAGAATTTGTCGCTCCCTCGACCGAAGGAAACGGCCATGGCGAGCAAGTTCAACGGCACGATTGCCCTCGACATCCGCGATTCGAAGGCCGATTGGCCCGCGTTCCTCGACAGGCAGGCGCCTGCGGGCGCGCCGAACGTCCTCGTCATCCTCTACGACGACACCGGCCAGGCAGCGTGGTCGCCGTACGGCGGTCGCATCGAGATGCCCACGCTCGATCGTCTCGCGAAGAACGGGCTGACCTACACGCAATGGCACACGACCTCGGTCTGCTCGCCGACGCGTTCGTGTTTCCTCACCGGGCGGAACCACCACCAGAATGGCTTCGGCACCATCGCCGAATCGGCGGCCGGCTATCCCGGATACTCCGGCCACATCCCGACGTCGATCGCGACCATGGCCACCGTGTTGCGCGACGCGGGGTGGAGCACGTTCTGGGTCGGCAAGAACCACAACGTGCCGGTCGACGCCTTCGACATCGGCGCCAATCGCAAGAGCTGGCCGCTCGGTCTCGGTTACGACCGCTTCTACGGGTTCATCGGCGGCGAAACCAACCAGTGGTTCCCCGAGCTGATCGAAGACAACCACTTCGTGCAGCAACCGAAGCTGCCCGAGGACGGCTACCACTTCTCCAGCGACATCGCCGACAAAGCGATCTCCTTCATCCGCGACACCAAGCAATCGCGCGCCGACAAGCCGTGGTACCTCTGGTACTGCCCCGGCGCGAACCACGCCCCGCATCACGCGCCGAAGGACTACATCGAGAAGTACAAGGGGAAGTTCGACGACGGTTACGAGGCGTACCGCGAGTGGGTGCTTGCGCGGATGATCGAACGCGGCATCCTTCCCGAGGGCACCGGACTCACGCCGATCAATCCGATGTCGCCGGAAACGTGCGTGGAAGCCGACACGATGCGGCCGTGGGACACGCTGTCCGCCGACGAGAAGCGCCTGTTCGCGCGCATGGCCGAGGTGTACGCCGCGTTCTCCGAATACACCGACGTGCAGGTCGGGCGCGTCATCGATTACCTCGAAGAGTCAGGCCAGCTCGACAACACGCTGATCTTCTATTGCGCCGACAACGGTGCGTCGGGCGAAGGCAGCCCGAACGGTTCGGTCAACGAGAACCGCTTCTTCAACGGATATCCCGACGACATCGCCTCCAACCTGGCGATGATCGACAAGCTCGGTTCGCCCGACACCTACAACCATTACCCCACCGGCTGGGCCGTGGCCTTCAGCACGCCGTACCGCATGTTCAAGCGCTATGCGAACTACGCCGGCGGCACCTGCGATCCGATGGTCATCCATTGGCCGAAGGGCATCCAGGCGAAGGGCGAACTGCGCCACCAGTACCATCACTGCACGGACATCGTGCCCACGATCCTCGAATGCTGCGGCGTTGCGTTCCCCGATGTCGTCGACGGCATGCGGCAGACGCCGCTGGCCGGCGTGTCGATGCGTTACAGCTTCGACGACGCGAACGCGCCGACGCGCAAGGAAACGCAGTACTACGAGATGCTCAGCACGCGCGGGCTGTGGCACAAGGGCTGGAAGGTATCGTCGGAACACGGGCCGATGATCAACGTCGGCAAGTTCGACCAGGATCGCTGGCAGCTGTTCAACGTCGACGAGGATCGTGCGGAGGCGCACGACCTTGCAGCGCAGCACCCGGAGAAGGTCGAGGCGCTCGTCGCGTTGTGGATGGACGAGGCGAAGAAGAACGACGTGTTGCCGCTCGACGATTACGGTGTCGTCGGCATCCACGAGATCGAATACAAGGTCGCGCCGCCTTCGAACGGGCGCTACGTGTACTACCCCGATACGACCGAAGTGCCCGAGGCTTCCGCGGCGCGCACGCTAGGTGCGTCGTTCAAGATCATCGCCGAAGTCGACTTCGAAAAGGATGCGCAGGGCGTGATCGCTTCGCAGGGCTCGCGCTTCGGCGGGTACTCCTTGTTCGCGAAAGGCGGCGAGCTGCACTTCGTCTACAACTTCCTCGGCATTCCGCCGGAACAGAAGCTCGTCGGCCCGTTGCCGACGACAGGCAAGCATCTCGTAGGCGTCGGCTTCGAGAAACGCGGGATGGGCAAGGACAACGAAACGCTCGGCAAGATGACGCTGTACGTGGACGACAAGCCTGTCTCCGACGCCGACTTCCGCACGCAGTCCGGCCATTACGCGCTGGCGGGCGAGGGGTTGGCGATCGGTTACGACGCAGGCGACCCGGTGACGACGGCATACGACTCCGGCTTCGGCTTCCGCAACGGGAAGATCCACAAGGTGATCTACGACGTGGCGGACGACGCGTACGTCGACCTGGAGCGCAAGTTCGCGGCGAGGTTGGCCAGGGACTGACGGGCGGCCGTGAGCCGTTCCTGCGGCCGCTTCCATGCGGCATAGTGCGGGCACCCAACCAGCAAGGAGCAAGTCGCCCGTGATCAGGCCCAGTCTCCCGCTCGTCGCTTTGCTCGCAGTCGCCACCGTTTCGGCCGGCGAGTTGCACGGGATCCAACCCGGCGACATCAACCGCAACGCCGATGCCTGCACTGACTTCTTCGATTACGCCAACGGCGCATGGCGGCAGCAGAACCCGATTCCCGACTACATGGACCGCTGGAGCCGCCGCTGGGAGTCGGGCGAGGTCAACAAGGAACACGTCCGCGACATCCTGACCGAGTTGTCGGCGAAGACCGACTGGCCGCAGGGGAGCGCGGGGCAGCTCGCCGGCGACTTCTATGCCGCGTGCATGGACGAGTCGCGCGTCGATGCGCTCGGCAGCAAGCCGGTCCAGCCGTGGCTCGCCGACGTCGATGCGATCCAGGACACGGCCGGCCTGCAGCGCGAAATCGGCAAGCTGCACGCCGTGGGCGTGACGGTGCCGTTCGGCGTCTACGCCAGCGAAGACCTGCACGAACCGTCGAAGACCATCGCGCACGTCTACGCCAGCGGCCTGGGCATGCCCGACCGCGATTACTACCTCAAGACCGAACCGCGTTTCGTCGAAGCGCGCGCGAAGTACCTCGTGCATGTCGCGAAGATGTTCGAACTCGCGGGCCTCGCGCCGGAACAGGCGAAGCAGGACGCCGACACCGTGTTCGCGTTCGAGAAGCGCCTGGCCGAAGCCTCGTTCGACAACGTGCAGTTGCGGGATCCGCAGTTGCAGGATCACCCGACCGCGTTCGCCGACCTTGCGAAGCTCGCGCCCGCGTTCGACTGGGCGGCGTACTTCGACGCAGCGAACATGCCGCACGACGCGGTCAACGTGATGCAGCCGAAGTTCGTGCAGCAGGTCGACAAGGAACTGGCGACGACACCGTTGGCGCAATGGAAGCCCTACCTGCGCTGGCAGATCCTCCACGCCGCGGCGGACTCGCTGTCCAGGCCGTTCGTCGAGGAGAACTTCGCCTTCAACGGCAAGTTCCTCGCGGGCACCACGCAGATCAAGCCGCGCTGGAAGCGCTGCGCCGAGGCCACCGACAACCAGCTCGGCGAAGCGCTCGGGCAGAAGTACGTCGAGAAGTATTTCCCGCCGGAAGCGAAGTCGCGCATGCAGGAGATGGTGAAGAACATCCTGCTGGCGATGGACGACACGATCCGCGAGCTCGACTGGATGGACGAAGCGACGAAGAAGAAGGCGTTGGAGAAGCGCGCCACGTTCTTCCCCAAGCTCGGTTATCCGGACAAGTTCAAGGACTACAAGGGCGTGGTCGTTTCGCGCGACTCCGCGTGGGACAACGTCGTCGCCGCATCGCGCTGGAACGTCGCGGACAACCGCAGCCAGGTCGGCAAGCCGACCGACCGCAGCCGCTGGGGCATGACGCCGCCGACTTCGAACGCCTACTACAACCCGCTGCAGAACGAGATCGTGTTCCCCGCGGGCATCCTGCAGCCGCCCGCGTTCGACGTGACCGCCACCGACGCGGTCAACTACGGCGCGATCGGCGTGGTGATCGGCCACGAAATCAGCCACGGCTTCGACGACCAGGGCGCGCAGTTCGACGCGCAGGGACGCCTCGCCAACTGGTGGACGCCCGAGGACAACAAGCAGTTCCAGGCGAAGGGCCAGTGCGTGGTCGACCAGTTCGAGGGCTACGAGATCGAACCGGGCGTGCACCACAACGGCAAGCTGGTGCTCGGCGAATCCATCGGCGATCTCGCCGGCGCGAAGATCGCGTACCGCGCATACCTGAAGTCACGCGAGGGCAAGGGGCCGGAGCCGACGCTCGACGGCTTCACGCCCGAACAGCAGTTCTTCATCGCGTGGGGGCAATTCCGCGGCGACGAGACGCGCATGGAAACGCAGCGCACGATGATCCAGGGCGATCCGCATCCGGTCGCGAAGTACCGCGTGAACGGGCCGGTGTCGAACCTGCCCGCGTTCCGCGAAGCGTTCCAGTGCAAGGCCGATGCGCCGATGGTGCGGGCGGAGAAGGATCGCTGCGAAGTGTGGTGATGCGGGATCCTCGCCTGCGCGGCCAGTAATTTTACGTAGGCGAGATACGGCAAATTTCGGACGCGGCGAACCTCGCCGCGTCCGAACATTTCGACCTCGTCCGCAAAGAGGTCAGTCACATGGCCGCCAAAGCCGCCGCGCAAAAGCCCAACGTCCTGTTCATCATGGCCGACGACATCGGCTGGTTCAACGCGAGCTGCTACCACGGCGGGGTGATGGGTTACGAAACGCCCAACATCGATCGCATCGCGCGCGAAGGCGCGAAGTTCACCGACTTCTACGGCCAGCAGAGTTGCACCGCGGGCCGCGCGGCGTTCATCACCGGCCAATCGCCGATTCGCACCGGCCTGACGAAGGTCGGCATGCCGGGCGCGACGTTGGGCCTGAGTTTCGAAGATCCGAGCGTCGGCAACTTCATGAAGTACTTCGGTTACGCGACCGGGCAATTCGGCAAGAACCACCTCGGCGATCGCAACGAGCACCTGCCCACCGTGCATGGCTTCGACGAGTTCTTCGGCAACCTCTATCACCTCAATGCCGAAGAGGAGCCTTATTACGACAACTGGCCGAAGGATCCGAAATTCACCAAGCGCTTCGGCCCGCGCGGCGTCCTGCGCTGCAAGGCGACGGACAAGGACGATGCGACCGTCGACGAACACTTCGGCAAGGTCGGCAAGCAGACGATCGAAAACACCGGGCCGCTGCCGAAGGAGCGCATGGAAACCGTCGACGAGGAATTCCTCGCCGCGGCGCTGGACTTCATCGATCGCAAGCATGCGGCGGGAGAGCCCTGGTTCTGCTACTTCAACCCGACGCGCATGCACGTGTTCACGCATCTCAAGCCGTCGTCGAAAGGAAAGACGGGCCTCGGGCTGTATCCCGACGGCATGGTCGAACTGGATGGCTATGTCGGACAGCTGCTGAAGAAGCTCGACGACCTCGGCGTCGTCGACAACACCATCGTCGTGTTCACCACCGACAACGGCGCCGAAGTGTGCACGTGGCCCGATGGCGGCACGACACCGTTCCGCGGCGAGAAGGACACCAACTGGGAAGGCGGCTGGCGCGTGCCGTGCGTGATGCGCTGGCCCGGCGTGATCGAACCCGGGCGCGTGATCAACGAGATCGCGTCGCTGCAGGACTTCATTCCGACATTCGCCGCCGCCAATGGCGAGACCGAACTGGTCGAGAAGGTGAAGAAGGGATTCGAGATGGGGGGCAAGACCTACAAGGTCCACCTCGACGGCGAGAACCTGTTGCCGTTCCTGTCCGGCAGACAGGACAAGTCGCCGCGCGAAGCCTTCATCTACTGGAGCGACGACGGCGATTGCCTGGCGATGCGCGTCGGAAGGTTCAAGATCGTGTTCACGGAGCAGCGCACGCAAGGGCTCGAAGCCTGGCGCGAGCCGTTCTCGCAGATGCGCATCCCGCGGTTCTTCGACCTGCGCGCGGATCCCTTCGAGCGCGGCACCGAAAGCTTCCTGTACGACTCGTGGTTCATGCAGCAGAACTACCTGATGTACGGCGCGCCGCCGTTGCTCATGAAGTGGCTGGAAAGCTTCAAGGAGTTCCCGCCACGCGCGCGTTCGGCGAGTTTCAGCATCGACAACGTCATCGAAGCGATGATGCCGAAGAGTTGAGCGCGACCTGCAGCGAGCGCCCCGCGCGGGCGGGGCGCTTGTCGTTACTGCGCCGCCGGCACGTTGATCGAGTAGGCGAGCGTGGTGATCTTCCAGCCGTCCTCCGTGCGCACGAGCAGCCAGCTTTCCTGGCCCCGGTTCGTCTCCTTGCCGTCGGAGAGGAACGCATAGTCGAAGCTCACGGCGGCGACGTCCGCGTCGGCGTCGATGCGGATGTTGTCGAACGTCTCTTCGCTGCGCTTCTCGCTCTTCACGATCGAATCGATGAAGGCGGTCGGATTGTTGTCGGGCTTGTAGCGGGCCTTGACGGCTTCCGGGCGCCTGGCCTTGAGTTGCGCGAGGCTCGAATCGCCGAGCACCGATTGCCACGGCAGGTCGGGCTGCACGAACAAGGCGAGGAAGCGCGGCTTGTCGCGTTCGATGATCGACGTGCGGAACGACTCGATCACCGCGCGGATCTCGGGGTGGTCAAGCTGCGCGGCGGCGGTGGGTTCCGCGGCGAAAGCGGGCAGGGCGGTGGCGGCAAGCATCAACGGCAGGAAACAACGCGCGATCGCTTTCATTGGCATCCGTGTCCATGGGGCGGCGCGCAATGATCACATGTTCCCCGGCCGCGTGGCGTCCGCGAGCAATCGCGCGAACTCTTCGTCGGTGGTGCCGTGCGGCGCGTAGGTCGCGATCTGCACCGACGCATCGTCGCGACGAACGTGCTCGACCCTCCGGCGCGAATACACGATCGCCTGCCCGGAGAATTCGAGCGGCATGTCGGGCTCGGGGTCGGCCATGACCACCCGGCGCCGGTGCAAGGGACCGCCGACGAAATGGACTTCCGTGAGCCCGGGTCGCGCTTCTTCCGATTGGTGGTCGTTCGGCATCCGTGCGTTTTCCCATGCGCCGGGCAAACCGAGCATTAATGATTCGCGGCGAGCGTTCAGGTTCGAAAACCCCGGCGGCGAAGTGAACCGCGCGGCCGGCACGCCGCATCCACCGGATGCACATCTACGCATGACCGGAGGTGCGCCATGCGTTTCCATCGTCCCGTTTTCACGCTGTTGTTCGGCATGGCGCTCGCCGCCGGGCTGCATGCACAGGCGGCGCCGCAGATCGTGTGGTCGATCCCCGGCGTCCATCTTCCCAACTATCCGTATCCGATCCGCGGTGTCGCCTGGTCGCCGGGCACGGGCGCGCGCGTCGCGTTCGGTTCGGCGGATCGCTGGATCCGCGTGCGCGTGGCGTCCAGTGGCGCGCTCGCGTGGGAGCTCAAACAACAACCCGACCGCATCGGCGGCATCGAACACCTCGTGTATTCGATCGATGGCACGCAACTGGCGACGTACAACGCGAACCGCCCGCTCGCGTATCGCGTGCATCGCGCCTCCGATGGCGTGTTCCTCGGGTCGCTCGTCGTGACCATTGCGCCAAGCGAAATCGTGCGCTTCGCGCCGGACGCACAATTGACCGCGAGCACGGGCGACACTGGCTTCTCGCGCTGGCGCCTGTCCGACTTCTCCGTCGTGCGCGTCATCGGCACCGGCTACGACAAGATCACCACGAACTGGGTGTTCTCGCCCGACGGCACGCTGCAGGCGTCCGCCTCGCAGGGGACGATCACGCTCCAGCGACGCAGCGACGGCACTGTGCTGCGCCTGCTCACCGGGGGAAGGACGCACGGCGTGTCGCCGATGGCGTTCTCGCCCGACAACACGCGCCTGGCCGCGTGGTCGAACTGGCCGAACGAAACGACGCTGTTCCGCGTGTCCGACGGTGCGGTGGTGCGGCGCTTCCCGAACGCCGATCGCTTCGAGACGGTCGTCGGCGTGCGCTTCTCGCCGGGCGGGACGCGCCTGGTCACGAGCGGCGACCAGACCTTCCCCGCGCCCGACGGCAGCACCGCGCATCGCGGCCTGATCCGCTTCTGGCGCGTGTCCGACGGCGCGTTGCGGCATGTGTTCGGTGCGGGCACGGGCACGCGCGTGACGTCACCCGTCGCGTGGTCGCCGGGGTTCACGCGCTTCGCCTACGGCACGCAGGAGGCGAACGCGGTCGTCGCGGTGGTGCCTTCGCCCTGAAGTCGCGAGTCGGCGAAGGCGACACAGGGTCACGGTTACACTCGACCCATGATCCATCGCATCCTGATCGTCTGCGTCGGCAACATCTGCCGATCGCCCATGGCCGAAGTCGTGTTGCGCCACCACCTCGGGGGCGAAGACAGCGACGTCGTCGTCGAGTCGGCGGGCCTGGCCGCGCTCGTCGGCAACCCGATCGATCCGCTCGCCGAGATGGTGCTGGCGTCGCACGGGCACACCGGCAAGGACCATGTCGCCCGGCAAGTGACCGAGGCGATGATCTCGAAAGCCGACCTCGTGCTGGCGATGCAACGCCGTCATCTCGGTGCGATCCACGCGATCGCGCCACAGGCGCGCGGCAAGTCGTACCTCGTCGGCAAGTGGGAAGGCGACAGCGAGATCCCCGATCCCTACGGCAAGACGCGCCCCGTGTTCGAGGACGCCTTCGGCCAGCTCGACCGCATGCTGCATGCGTGGCGCATGCATCTCTAGCATCCGCAACCTGACCTAAACGCACGCCGGCAACGCGACCGGCCATGCGGATGAACGTTACTGAACAGATGCATGATCGGCAGCATCCAGCGCTGGTTTAACGCTTTTTCTTCATCTTCCCATCAACCGCGCATCCCTAGCCTTTCCTGAACCTGTTGCGCCGCACCAGTGCGTTTACTGGAGGGCGCGCGCAACGGGCAGGGGGCGGTGCATGCAAGCGCGCCCTTCGATCCCGGTCATCGAGAGGCGCACATGGAAGAAGCAAAACTGGTGGCCGCGAGCGCGATCGCATTGGCCGTCACCTTGTTCTCGATCTTTTCGCTGCGCCCGGTCGCGCGGCGACTGGGCCTGGTCGACAAGCCGGGCGGGCGCAAGGCGCATAAGGGTCGCGTTCCCCTCATCGGCGGGCTGTGCTTCTTCCTCGGCACGGTCGCGGGCCTGACCTACCTGGGGTATGTCGACGCGTTCGTCGCGAGCCTGCTCGTGCCGTGCGCGCTGATCGTCATGACCGGCGCGGTCGACGACCTCAACAACATGAGCGTGCGTTCGCGCCTCATCATCCAGGCATGCACCGCGTGGCTGGTGATCGGCGCGACCGGCATCTATCTCGACAGCGCCGGGCACCTGCTCGGCGAGGGCATCGACCTGCAGCTCGGACTGCTCGGCATCCCGATCACGATCGTCGCGGTCATCGGCCTGGTCAACGCGTTCAACATGATGGACGGCATCGACGGCCTCGCCGCGGGCATGGCGATGGTCAGCATCGGCACGATCCTGCTGTTCGCCGGCGGAAGCTGGCCGGCGCTCGGCGTGGTGCTGCTGTTGCAGGTGCTGTTCGCCTCGCTCGTGCCATACCTCGCGGTCAATCTCGGCTGGCCCGACGGCCGCAAGATCTTCATGGGCGATGCGGGCAGCACGCTCATCGGCTTCCTGATGGCGTGGAGCCTGATCTATCTGAGCCATGGCAAGGTCGGCGTGCTCGCGCCGGTCGACACGCTGTGGTGCATCGCCATTCCGGTGATGGACACCGTCGGCGTCATGCATCGCCGCATGCGCCTGGGCCGTTCGCCGTTCGAGCCCGATCGCCAGCATCTGCATCATCTGTTGTGCGACGCCGGTTTCTCGTCGCGCGCCACGCTCGGCATCATCGTGCTCGCCGGCCTGCTGCTCGGCGGTCTCGGCTACGCGCTGCGCAACCTGCCGGAAGTGGCGAGCCTGGGTGCGTTCGCGTTCGTGTTCGCGCTGTACCTCGCACGTTTGCCGCAGGCGATCGAAGCGATGGGCCGCGCGTTCGCGAAGCCGCAGGTCGCGATCGTCGAACATGTGCCGGCGCCCGCGGTGTACGCGTCGACGCCCGCGATGGTCGAGGCCACGCCGTCGCAGCCCGGCCTGATGAAGGCGTTGTGCGTGCTGAGCGCGTCGAGCGACGCCGCGCAGATCGCACCGATCGCCGAACAGATGGCGCGCGACGGACGCTTCGACGCCCGCGTGGTGATCGCAGCGACCGACGACACGCAATCGGAAGGCGTGCTCGGCCTGTTCGATCTCGCGCCCGACGTGCGCGTGACGCTGGCCTCCGCCGACGACGATGCGCAGGTCACGTCCGCCGCGCTCGGCACGCTCGATCGCCTGCTCAGCGAATTCCGCCCCGACGTCGTGGTCGTGCCGGCCGGCGCGCCGACGAGCGTGGCGACCACGCTGGCCGCGACCTACCAGCACATCCCGGTGGCGTGCGTCGAAGCGGCGGGCGCCCCGGGCGGCCGCGATGTCCTCGATGCGTCGCGCAAGGTGATGGGTTCGCTGGCCGCGATGCACTTCACCGCGACCGAGTCGGTCGGCCGCTCGCTCGTCGCCGACGGCGTGCCGTCCGACCGCGTGGTCGTGACCGGAGATCCGGCGGCACGCACCTTGCATACCGCGGTCGACCGGCTGCACGAAGACGAGCAGTTGCAGCGCGAACTCACGCAGCGCTTCGGCTTCCTCCGCGAAAACGCGCCGCTCCTCCTGGTGCTGGGGCGCGAAAAGATGGGCGAGCGCCTGGAGCCGCTCGCCCGGGCGCTGCGGCGGATCGCGCTGCGCCGGCCGGACTACGACATCGTTTGCCTGCTGCCACCCTCGCGCAACATGGATGGAATCGACGGGATGCTCGGCGCATTCGCGAATATCCATCTGGTTGCGCCGGGGGATTACACCGCGTTCGCGTACCTGGCCGATGCCGCCTACCTGACGCTTGCCGTCGCCGGCGAATGCGCCGCCGAGGCAGCGCCGCTGGGCAAGCCGGTGCTGCTGCTGAACGGGGCGGGCGAGCCGGGGCTGAACGCGAGCCCCCTCACAAGCGAGATGCCGAACATCCGCCGTATCGATGTTCACGAGCAAACGATCTCCGATGTCGTACTGAATCTGATGTCCGACCGTCGTGCGTGGGAAATGCTGCGCAACGATGAGCGGCCGCGCGTGGATGCGTGCGAGCGGATCGTGGAAGCGCTGGCCGCGATGCGGCCGAGCCCGGCCACGGTCGTGCCGCTGGTGCCGGCAGCGGGGCTGCCGCGCTTCGAACGCGTGCGCGGAGTGTCCTGAAGGCCCAGGGGACGGCTGGGGCCAGGGAAGCAGGGCGCGGCGCACGGCGTGCGTCGCGTGCGACTGCACGACACCGCGACACGACGACGACATACCTATTTTTCTTTGAAAGCGAGACGACATGGCGACTTACCTTTCGACCCGCACCACGCCGCCGCCGCACATCGCGCCCAGTTCGGTGCGCGATGAAGAGATCGATCTGCGCACGCTGTTCACCACGGTCGGCGACCACAAGAAGCTGATCGCGTTCGGCACGTTGATGTTCCTGCTGGCGAGCCTGCTGTACGTCGTGCTCGCCACGCCGATGTACGAATCGACCGCCACCGTGCAGGTGGAACGCCGCACGCCGACGTTCCCGGGCCTGTCGGCGAACTCCGCCGCGCAGACCGCGTCGGCCGAATCGCCGGCGGCCACCGAGATCCAGCTGCTCACCTCGCGCAGCGTGCTGAGCGAAGCGCTCGACAACCTCGACCTCGACGTGCAGGTCAAGCCCGCGCGCTTCCCGGTGTTCGGCAACTACATCGCGCGCAACCATCCGGCCGATTCCGGCGAAGTCGCCGAGCCGTGGTTCGGCCTGAATCGTTACGGCTGGGGCGGCGACCGCGTCGACATCGCGCGCCTGGACGTGCCGGAACACCTGATCGACCAACCGCTGCGCCTGGTGGCCGGCGATGCGAACAGCTACACGCTGTACGGTCCCGACGGCGACGCGCTGATCAGCGGCGTCGTGGGTCAACCGGCGCAGAGCGGCGGCGTGCATATGCTGGTGCGTTCGATGGCGGCCAACCCGGGCATGCGCTTCGATGTCACCCGCCTCAATACGCTCGCGATCCTCGGCCAGCTGCGCCGCGACATCAGCGCGTCCGAACAGGGCCGCGATTCGGGCGTCATCGCGCTGAGCTACCAGAACGAAGACCCGATCCTCGCGCGCCAGGTGCTCGAGCAGATCAGCCGCGCGTACGTGCACCAGAACGTGGCGCGGAACTCGGCCGAAGCGGCCAAGCGCCTGCAGTTCGTGAAGCGCCAGTTGCCGAACGTGCGCAAGGAACTGGACAAGGCGCAAGCCGCGTTGACCGACTACCAGACGAAGACGCAGACGCTCGACGTCACCGTGCAGAACCAATCGCTGCTCAACCAGACGGTGTCGATCGATTCGGCGATCAGCCAGCTGCGCATCCAGCAGGCCGACCTCGCCAGCCGCTTCACGCCGAACCATCCGACGTACAAGGCGCTGCTCGCGCAGATCGGCCAGTTCGAGGCGCAGAAGGCGGGCCTGCGCGGCCAGATCGCGGAGCTGCCGGAAACGCAGCAGAACCTGTTCCGCCTGACGCGCGACGTCGAAGTCACCAACCAGACCTACGCCAGCCTGCTCGACCAGGCGCAGCAGCTCGACATCGCGCGCGCCAGCGCGATCGGCAACGCGCGCGTGATCGATCCGGCCGCGGTCGACTACGAACGCCCGGCGTGGCCGAAGCCGCTGCCGGTGCTCGCCGGCGGCACGCTGGTCGGCGCGCTGGTGATGTTCGGCTTCGTGCTGACGCGGCAGATGATGCGTCGCGGCGTCGAAGATCCGGCCGACATCGAACTGCTCGGCCTGCCGGTGTACGCGTCGATCCCGTACAGCGAGCGCGGCCGCGAACTCACCGTCAATCCGCAGCGCTTCGCCAACGGCAACCAGCGCCTGCTCGCGCTCAACGCACCGACCGACCTTGCGATGGAAGCGCTGCGCAGCCTGCGCACGAGCCTGCACTTCGCGCGCTTCAAGACCAAGAACAACCTGCTGATGATCTCCGCGCCGAGCCCCGGCGTCGGCAAGACCTTCGTCTGCGCCAACCTGGCGGTGACGATGGCGCAGGCGGGCCAGCGCGTGTTGCTGATCGACGCCGACATGCGTCGCGGCACGCTGCACCACGCGGTGGGCGTGCGTTCGGAAGGCGGCCTGTCGGAATTGATCACCGGCCAGATCCCGCTGGAAGAAGCGATCCGCCGCGTGGCGGGCACCGACAACCTGTCGTTCATTTCGCGCGGCGAGATCCCGCCGAACCCGTCGGAGCTGCTGATGAATCCGGCGTTCAACGAACTGCTCGAACAGTGCGGCCCGCGCTACGACATCGTGATCATCGATACGCCGCCGGTGCTGGCGGTGACCGACGCCGCGGTGATCGGCCACCAGGTCGGCACCTGCCTGATGGTGGTGCGCTTCGGCCTGAACCAGCAGCGCGAGATCGCGCTCGCCAAGCAGCGCCTGGAACAGAACGGCGTGGAAGTGAAGGGCGCGATCTTCAACGGCGTGCAGAAGCGCAGCGGCGGCCACTACGCCTACACCTATTACGAGTACCTGCCGAGCCAGCAGACCGGCACCCACAAGGCTTATCGCTGACCATGAACGTTTCGCTGCTGGCTCCGCATGCCGTCCCGTCGCCCGCGCCGCCGACCAGGCCCGCGCGCACGCAGATCATGATGTCGCCGTACTACGGCCGGCCCGATTTCGCCGGGCTGTCCGTCGAGGGCGATGCCGCGCGGAAGATCGACCTGGTGTCGGTCGCCGACGTGCTGCGCAATGCTTTCGTGTATCCGCCGCACTCGATCTTCGAGGACGTGAAGCTTGTGACCTTCGGCTTCTGTCCGTCGCAGGACATGTATGCGAACCCGGAGTTCCACTTCAAGTTCCGCGATTCGGGCAAGCGCGGCGACACCGATCCCGCGCACCCGGACCATGACACCGACTGGGTCGGCACGTACCACCGCCTGTTGTGCGAAGCGGTCACGACCTCGACCTGCGAAGTGCGGCAGCCGTGGATGTTGCAGAGCGGCGGCAAGGATTCGACGACGCTCGCCATCGCGGTCGCCGACGCGCGGCCCGACACGATCTGCCTGACATACCTCGGCGGTCGCGAAGAGGACGAAGTGGATTCGGCGCGTTTCGTCGCGAGCACGCTGGGCCTGCGGCACGAATCGCTGGTGTGCGATCCGGGCCGCGCCTACGACCGTTACCTCGCGGTCGCCGACCGCATGCCGCTGCTCACCGCGGACTTCGCGTTGTTGTCGTACGTGGACCTCGCGACCGAGATCGGCGCGCGCGCCGGCGACGGCGTGCTCGACGGGCTCGGGGCCGACAGCTACTTCGGCATGCCGGTGTCGCGCCAGCAGCGCATCCTCAAGTGGCTCTCGCGCTCGGTGCGCCTGCCGCCGGGCGTGTCGACGCTGCCGTTGCTCGATCGCAGCTTCACCGCGTCGTTCCTGCTCGGCACGCTGCAGATGAACACCATCGAGCGCGTGTTCCCCGGCTCGCGCTTCACCGATGCGGAAGTCGACGAAATGTTCGGCAAGCCCGTGTCGGATCGCTCGCGCTCGCGCCTGCAACCGTTCCTGTCGGAGATCGCGTCGGCGACGAGCGAGGACGAATGGCGCGACATGTCGGCGTCGATCGCCGGTTCCGCGGGCGCATTCGCGAAGGGGCTGTACACCTGCGCGGCGCTCGGGCTCAACGCGGTGTACCCGTTCACCGACGTGCGCTTCCGCGAGTGGGTGTATCGCGAAGTGCCGCCGCACATGATGATCGACCCGGTCACGCACGCGAACAAGATCCTCGTGCGCGACCACATCGCCACGCGCTTCCCCGACTTGCCGTACGTCAAGACGAAGGGCAGCTTCCGGTTCGACGTGCGCGGCCTTGCGAAGACCCGCTACGACACCGTGCGCGATTTCGCGGTGCAGGCGCGCGACGTGCTGCCGGGCGCGGTGACGTGGCTCGATCGCAACCGCAAGAGCCTGGACAACAAGTACCACGCCTCGAAGTTCTACCTGCTCGCAGTGGTGCTGCCATGGATCCAGTTGCACCGCACCCGCGGGGCCTGATGTCGCTGTCGCGGCGCGCGCTGCTCGCGCGGGCCGCGGGGGCGTTGTCGTTCCTCGCGCTCGCGCCCGCCGCATTCGCGAAGACGAAGAGCGGGCCCACCGTCGACGTGCGCCGCTTCGGCGCGCGCGGCGACGGCACCGGCGACGATACGCGCGCCTTCCAGGCCGCGATCGATTCGCTGCGCGGTGGTGGCGTCGTGCGCGTGCCGGCCGGCGTCTATCGCATCGACACGCTGCGCAGCGTGCGCCTGCGCAACGGCGTGCATCTGCAGATGGCGAAGGACGCGGAGTTGCATGCGATCCCCAACGCGGCGCCGCGTTCGTACGTGCTGCTCGTGCAGGCCGTGCATGACGTGCAGATCAGCGGCGGGCGCATCGTCGGCGATCGCGATCGCCACCTCGGCACCGAAGGCGAGTGGGGCCACGGCATCGCGATCTACGACGGCGTGCGCGTGGTCGTGCGCGACATCCACATCTCGCGCTGCTGGGGCGATGGCATTTCGATCGGCGGCAAGCGCCGCGGAAAGAACGACCCGCGACCGAGCATGGACGTGGAGATCGCCAACGTGAAAAGCATCGGCAATCGCCGCCAGGGATTGTCGGTCGGCCGTTCGCGCCGCGTGTGGGTGCACGACTGCGAATTCGCGGGCACCGGCGGCACGCCGCCGATGGCGGGCATCGACGTCGAACCCGACAAGGGCGATCCGGCGAAGGACGTGCGCATCGAACGTTGCCATTGCCACGGCAACCGCGGCCCGGGCATCCAGGTGTGGCTGGACACGCACGACGTGGCGATCCGCGACTGCACGATCGAGCGCAACCGCAATCCCGGCATCCTCGCGGTCGGCGCGAACGGGCTGGCCATCGAAGGCAACCGCATCCGCGACAACGCGAAGGTCGGCATCCTGCTGCGCAAGCAGTCGCGCGGTGTGCGCATTGCGAACAACACCTTCGAAGGCAACGCGCCGGGCCGGCGCCGCAGGCCCGAAGGCATCGACGACCCGCGCTGGGCGCACCACCTGGAAGTCGCGGCCGACGCGTATCGCCCGCAGATCGGGCCGGGCAATCGCCTGCAATGATGCGGTCGGCCGTGATGGCCACGCGCCCTGCTTAGCCGATCACGTTTCGCATCCCGGGATTACGGGAAAAAGACACCAACGGCGGTGCACGCATGCGACCCGCCGCGGGGAGGAAGCGCTGGGGGGCGCTTCCTCCCCTTTTTTTGCCTGTCGCACCCGTCCTTCACGTTCCTGCCGATAAGGTCCGCGCACTTTCACGGTCGCAAGGACGGCATGGAACCGACGCAGGCAGGCGCGACAGGCATGGTGGACGAACCGTCGCGCATCGCGCAGTGGCTCATTCCGGGCTGGAAGCGCGCACTCAAGACCATCTCGATGCTGGGCGCGGCCACCGCGCTCGGAGCCTTGTTCGTGTTCCTCACCCAGACGCTGCTCGCGCGCGAGCTGGGTCCGCAGGACTACGGCCTGTTCGCCTCGTCGCTGGCGACGGTCACGATGATCGCGCCGCTCGCGGGCTTCGGCCTCAACCAGTTCCGCCTGCGCGTGTACGGCGTGGAAGGGTGGGGCGCGCGTCGATGGATCGCGCCGTCGCTGCGCTTCGTAGCGTTCACCACGCTGATCGCGTTGTCGATCGTCGTCGGCTGGGCGTTGCTGATCGCGCCGGATGCCGACACGCGCTTCGACCTGCTGGTGATGACGCCGATCGTGCTGCACCTGCTCGCGATCGAACTGCTCACCAACAAGTACCGGCTCGAGGATCGCTTCGCGGCGATGGCGACGTGGCAGCTCGCGTTGCCGTTCATGCGCATGCTGGTGGCGATCTCGCTGCTGCTCGTGCCGCAACTGACGGGGCGTTTCGTCGCGGCGAGTTACGCGGCGATTTCGATCGCGATGATCCTGTGGTCGACGCGGCCGCTGCTGCAGTTCATGCGCAACCAGATCGACCTCAAGGGGCACGGTCCCGCACCCGAAACGTATGCCGACGTCGCAACGCCCGGCGTGCGCGAGTTGTGGTCGATGGCGTGGCCCTATGGCGTGGTCGCAGTGCTGTATCCGATCTTCTTCCAGGTCAGCACGGTGTTGCTGAAATACCTGGGGAGCAACGCGCAGGCCGGCCAGTGGGCGATCGCGCTCGCGGTGATGATGGCGATCTACCTGGTTCCGGCGACGATCTACCACAAGTTCCTGTTCGCCAAGCTGCATTACTGGGCCGCGCAGAACCCGCCGAAGTTCTGGCTCGTCTACAAGCGCAGCAACGTCGCGCTGTTCGCGCTCGGCGTGCTGATCGGTGCGGCGATGGTGGTGGTGGTGCCGTACGTCGTGCCCGTGCTGTTCGGCGAGGCGTACGCGCGCGTCATCGACATCCTGATGGTGCTGGCGCTGTGCCCGCCGATCCGGTTCCTGTCGACTTCGATGGGCGCGGCCCTGCTGACCGACGACCACATGCGTTACCGGGTTTGGGCGATGGTGTGGGCGACGGTCGTGGCGATTTTGCTGAACGCCGCCTTGATCCCGAAGTTCGGCGAAATGGGCGCCGCCTGGGGCACCGTGGTGGCCGAACTGGTCCTGTTGGCGGGCACCTGGTGGGGCGTGCGCCACTTCAAGCGCGCCAAGGGCATGGCCCCGTGACCTCCCGCTCACGGCCAGATCGTTATCAGAACGTCATGACCGACGTTCCCTACGCCGATCTCGCGGAAGAGCATCGCACCCCTCCGGCACGCAATGTGCTGGGGAAGGCGAGCGTGTACGCGATCTTCGTGTGCTGGACGCTGTTCGCGGTCTACGTCTACAGCCGATACAGCCAGCTCGGCGATGCGCGCGCCTACATGACCGGCGGCTACGACGACGAGTCGCAGGCGCGCACGTACCTGGTCACGCAGCTGGCGACGATGATCATCGGCCTGGTGAAGGTCGACGTGCTCGCGCACCTGGCCTTCTCGCTGTTCGCGGCGAGCGGCGTGGCGTATCTCGTCGGGCAGGCGCGCCTGCACGGTCCGTATCGCTGGCCGCTGCTCGCCATCCTGCTGATCCCGAGCTTCGGCGTGTGGGCCTCGGTGGTCGGTCGCGAATCGCTGTACATCGGCTTCCTCGGGTTCTTCATGGGCGCGATGGTCGGGTACTACCGCGCGCGCGGCATCCACCGATGGTGGCTCGCGGTGTTGTGCGTGGCGGGCATGGTGTTCATCCGCGCGCCGTTCGGCGGCGCGATGGCGTTGTTCTTCGTCATGGCGTGGATGCTGATGCGCGGGCCGCGCGTCGGCCTGAGCCTCGGCGTGCAGATGATGTTGCTGCTGCTGATGGGCGCGATCGTCGCCATCATCGCGTGGCCGCAGGTCGACGACTACATCGCCAACGAAGCGTTGCCGAAGGCGCGCAGCTACTTCACGGTCGGATCGGCGACGACGCGCATGTGGGTCAACATCGACACCACGCAGGGCCTGCTGACGAGCCTGTGGTGGACGCTGCCGCTCTCGCTGGTCGGGCCGACGCCGGGCGAAGTGTTCGCGCGGCCGGTGATGTTCCCCTTCATGGTGTCGGGCCTGGTCGTGTTCTTCCTGCTGCTCTACGCGATCCAGACGGCGTTCCGCGCGCCGTCGGGTACCGCGCGCAAGGTGCTGGTGCTCGCGTGGTTGCCGGCGATGCTGGTCACGCTGGTCGCCTACGTGCCGTTCGGTGTCTACAACCCGGGCTCGGGCATTCGTTACGCATCGTGTTTCCTGTTGTTCCTTGTCTTCCCGTGGATGCTGCGTTCGGCGATCGCGTCGATGGCGGAGTCGGAGGCGCCCGCGCGCCGCTACCTGCCGTACCTGCACCACCATCGCCTGGCGGAGTCCACCCGATGAAGTTCGTTTTCTACGCAAATACGGATTGGTACCTCTACAACTTCCGGCTTTCGACCGCGCGACAGTTGCTCGCCGAAGGCCACGATGTCGTCATGCTCTCGCCCCCCGGCGAATACGGCGCGCGTTTCGCCGAACACGGGATGCGCTGGGTGCAGTTGCCGATGGATCGCGCGAGCCTCAACCCGTTGCGCGAAATGCAGACGATCCGCGCGCTGACCCGCGTGCTGCGCGACGAACGCCCGGACCTGCTGCACAACTTCACCGTGAAGTGCGCGATCTACGGCGCGCTCGCCGCGCGCGCCGCGCGCGTGCCCGCGGTCGTCAACGCGGTCGCGGGGATGGGCTACGTGTTCGCGAGCGACGCGATGCTCGCGCGCACGCTGCGGCCGATGGTGAAGCTGCTGATGCGCGGCACGCTCGGCCACAAGGATTCGCGCCTGATCCTGCAGAACCCCGACGACGCCGATGCGTTCGTGCGCGCGCGGCTCGTGCCGCAGCAGCACATCCGCGTGATCCGCAGCTCGGGCGTGAACCTCGAACGCTTCGTTCCCGTCGAGCCCGTCGCCGAACCGCGCCCGCTGCGCGTGCTGCTCGCCGCGCGCCTGCTGTGGGAAAAGGGCATCGGCGAATACATCGAAGCCGCGCGTTTGCTGCGCGCGCAGGGACGCAACATCGAGTTCCTGCTCGCCGGTTCGCCGGATCCGGGCAACCCGCGCTCGGCGAGCCGCGAACAGGCGCAGGCGTGGGTCGCCGAAGGCCTCGTCGACTGGCGCGGCCACGTCGACGACATGCCGTCGCTGATGCGTTCGGTCGATGTCATCGCGTTGCCGAGCTATTACCGGGAAGGCGTGCCGAAGAGCCTGATCGAAGCTGCCGCGTGCGGGCTGGCGATCGTCACCACCAACCTGCCGGGTTGTCGCGAAGTGGTCAGCGACGACGGTGTCGACGGCCTGCACGTCGAGCCGCGTTGCGCGCGTTCGCTCGCCGAATGCATCGCGAAACTCGACGACGACCGCGAACTGGTGCGTCGCCTCGGCGACTGCGCGCGGCGCAAGGCGATGGAACACTTCGACGAGCAGATGGTCATTCGTCGCACGATCGAGGTGTACGACGAACTGTTGCCGCGTCGCAAGGCGGCGGCGCGCGCGCACGCCAGGGCCGCCTGACGCATGGGGTTCGTGCGCGAACTGCTGGTCGCACTGACGTTCCCGCTGGCGCTCACGCTCGCGGTGTTGTGCGTGGCCGGCGTGGTGTACCTGCTGCGATTCAGGCGCGCTGCCGTGGCGCTGTCGGTGGTGGCGATCGGATGGACGCTGTTCTGGTCGGTGCCGCGCAACGCCGAATGGCTGCGCGACTCGCTGGAAGATCGCCACGCGATCGCATCGCCCGCGTCGTATCCGAGGGCCGATGCGATCGTCGTGCTCGGCGGCGGATGGTACGGGTGGGTGTCGCGTCCCGACGTCCAGCTCGACGACATGAAGTACAGCCGCCTCGCGGAAGGCGCGCGTCTCTACCTCGCCGGGCGCGCGCCGCGCGTGATCCTCTCGGGCGGCGGCGAAGGCGAGCGCACCGAGGCGCGCAACATGGCGCGCGGCGCAGACCGGCTGGGCATTCCCGCGCAGGCGTTGCTGCTCGAAGAACACAGCACCGATACCGAAGGCAACGCGCGCTACACGGCGCAGCTCGCCCGGCGCAACGGCGTGCAGTCGGTCCTGCTGGTCACCTCGGCGCTGCACATGCCGCGCGCGAGCCAGCTCTTCCGCAACGCCGGCCTGGCCGTGGTCGAAGCGCCGGTGCCCGAACCGCCGTCGGTCCGCGGCGACCGCTGGTCGGACCGCTGGCTGCCGAGTCCGCGTGCATTGTGGCGAAGCGGCCGCGCGCTCAAGGAATACGCCGGCCTGCTGGCCGCCTGCGTCGGTGGAAAGACCGCGTGAAGGAAACCGGGCTCGCAAGCCCGGCCGTTTTCACACGGCGCGCGCAACCCTGTCCGTAAGGTGCCCGGCACAACCTGAATTCGGGCCACGGGGCCTTCCCGTCGGTATCGACACCAAGACATCGGCGCGCGGGTGCGCGCTTCCCAGCTAGGAGGGCTCCACCTTGAACACGCATCTGACTCGCGTCATCGCGCTCGCGACAGCCCTGGTTCTTACCGGGTGCATCCCGGGCCAGAAAATGTCGGTGAAGGGCGGCGGTACCGAGGTCGTGGGCGGAATCGAAATCCCGGTGCAGACCATCACCGCCGACATGGTGTCCGCCAAGCGCCAGCCCGTCGTGCTTCCCGCCGAGCTCACGTCCTTCCAGCCCGAGTCCTACGTGGTCAGCCCCGGCGACACGCTGATCATCACCGTGTGGGACCACCCGGAACTCACCACGCCCGCCGGTTCGCAGCAGCAGGCCGTCACCAACGGTCGCCAGGTGCAATCGGACGGCACGCTGTTCTATCCCTACGCGGGCAAGATGAAGGTCGGCGGCATGACCGTCGAACAGGTGCGCAGCCAGCTCGCGAACAAGCTCTCGCGCTACCTCAAGGAACCGCAGGTCGACGTCAACGTCGTCGGGTTCGGTGGCCGCGTCGCGCTGCAGGGTGCCTTCACCAACACCGCGCCGCAGGACACCACGACGGTGCCGCAGACGCTGGCGCAGGTGGTGGGTCGCGCGGGCGTCGACGTCGCCAACGCCGACATCTCCGGGCTGGTGCTGACGCGCGACGGTCGCAACTACATCATCGATCTCGACGCGATCAATCGCGACGGCGTCGCGCAGGACATCTACCTCAAGACCGGCGATCGCCTGTTCATGCCGTACAACGATCGCAAGGAAGTTTATGTCGTCGGCGAAGCGAACGAGCCGCAGGCCATCCCGTTCAAGACCACCGACATGTCGCTGACCCAGGCGCTGGGCCGCGCGGGCGGCCTCGATCCGAGCACGTCGAAGGGCAGCGCGGTGTACGTGATCCGCGGCATGGACGACCAGGGCAATCCGGCTAGCGTCTACAACCTCGACGCCACGTCGCCTGCCGCATTCGCCGTCGCATCGCGCTTCAACCTGCGCGCCGGCGACGTCGTGTGGATCGGCCCGGCCGGTATCACCCGCTGGAACCGTTACATCACGCAGCTGCTCCCGTTCTCGGGCCTGATCCGGAACGCGGCCGCCGCCGGGAGCGATCTGTAAGCAACGCATACAACGTGGGGAAGAAAGCAGGACCTCCTTCATCGCGCGGCGTCAGGGACGGCGTCGCGCGAGGCACCCGGGAACGGAAGCCCGGAGCCGGACACTCTCACAGGGACGCGCACCATGGATGGTGTCGCAAAGGCCGGGGACTCCCCGGCCTTTTTTTCTGCGCGCGATTTTGTCGCGCCATGTCTCACGCGATGGGATCGCAGCGGCTAAAGTGCGGCATCGCCCCACGCAATGCGCACGCCCGATGGCCAAGGTCGCCGTTTCGAAGAAATCCCGCAGCACCGCCTACGTCTGCAACGAGTGCGGCGCCGATTACGCCAAGTGGCAGGGCCAGTGCGACGCATGCGGCGCATGGAATTCGCTGGCCGAGATCGCGCTCGAGGCCACTGCCGCGGCGGCGCCGGCCGCGCGTCGCGGCGGTTGGGCGGGGAAGGTCGACGCACCGCAGGTCACCGCGCTGCGCGAAGTGCGCCACAGCGAGGAAGCGCGCGTGCCGACCGGCATCGGCGAGTTCGATCGCGTGCTCGGCGGCGGGCTGGTCGAAGGCGCGGTCGTGCTGGTCGGCGGCGATCCCGGCATCGGCAAGTCGACGCTGTTGCTGCAGGCGCTCGCGCAGATGGGCGAGTCGCTGCCGGGGTTGTACGTCACCGGCGAGGAATCGCTGGCGCAGGTCGCCGGTCGCGCGGTGCGCCTCGGATTGCCGATCGACCACCTGCACGCGCTCGCGGAGACGGGCGTCGAACGCATCCTCGAACAAGCCGTCGCGATGCGCCCGAAGGTGATCGTCGCCGACTCCGTGCAGACCCTGTGGACCGAATCGATCGGCGCCGCGCCAGGTTCGGTGAGCCAGGTGCGCGAGAGCGCGGCACGCCTCGTGCGCTACGCGAAGGAAACCGGCACGGCCGTCTTCCTCGTCGGCCACGTCACCAAGGAAGGCGGCATCGCCGGTCCGCGCGTGCTCGAACACATGGTCGACGCGGTGCTGTACTTCGAAGGCGAAAGCGGCAGCCGCTTCCGCGTGCTGCGCGCGTTCAAGAACCGCTTCGGCGCGGTGAACGAACTCGGTGTGTTCGCGATGGGCGAAAAGGGCCTGCGCGAAGTGCCGAATCCTTCCGCGATCTTCCTCTCCGGCGGCAGCACCGCGCAGCCGGGCAGCGCGGTGATGGTCACGCGCGAAGGCACGCGCCCGTTGCTGGTGGAAGTGCAGGCGCTCGTCGACAGCTCGCCGTTGTCGAACCCGCGCCGCGTCGCCGTCGGCCTCGAACAGAACCGCCTCGCGATGCTGCTCGCAGTGCTGCACCGCCACGGCGGCGTCGGCGTCGGCGACCAGGACGTGTTCGTCAACGTCGTCGGCGGCATCCGCTTGCAGGAAACGGCGGCGGACCTGCCCGTGCTGCTCGCGGTGCTTTCGTCGCTGCGCGACCGCCCGCTCGCGGAGAAGACCGTCGCCTTCGGCGAAGTCGGCCTCTCCGGCGAGATCCGCCCCGTGCCCAACGGCGAAGAGCGCCTGAAGGAAGCCGCGACGCACGGCTTCAAGCGCGCGATCGTGCCGAAGGGCAATGCGCCGAAGGCGGGGGCTTACAAGGGGCTCGAAGTGATTGCGGTCGAACGATTGTCCGACGCGTTGTCCGCGGCAAACTGACGCGCGCAGCCTCAGCCGAGCGCGGGCAAACGCTTCACCTGGAAATCCAGGCGTCGTCCCAGCACGCGGAACGCTTCCGCGATCGTGTCGATCTTCGTCACGTGGTCGAGGTCGATGATGCGTTGCACCGATTGCGGCGTCGTTTCGAGGCGGCGCGCGAGCTCGGCCGGTGTCACCTGTTGCGCGAGCATTTCGTTCAACAGCAAGACCTTTGCGCTGAGCGATGCGGGAAGTTCGACGAATGCCTGGCCTGCGCGTACCTTGCTCGGCAGCGGCACCGGGCGATGATCCTCGAAGTAGAACTCCATCGCGGTTTCGAGCGCATCCTGCGCCATCTCCATCGCATGGGCCTTCGTGCGCCCCGAGGTCAGCGCTTCGGGAATATCCGGAAAGCAGACGAACCAACCCTTGCCGTCGCGTTCGAGCTCCAGGGGATACACCAACATTCGCGCGCTCCTTCACAGGCCAAGTTGACGGAGGATCGCCCTGCGCAACGTATCGCCGATCTCGTGCGCAGGGTGGCGGGGCAGGGAAGATTGCCTGCCACGCAGGAACACCTTCGTGTGTTTCCGGCCTTCCTTGAACAGGGCGCCCTGTGCTGCGAGCCAGCGGCGGAATTCGCTCTGCTTCATGGCCTGCACGCCGAAGTGGGGTGTGCAGGTTCCAACGTGGGCGACGCCTTTCCAGTCAGGCGAACGCGCGTCGGAGTGTCAGAAAAACACCAGCGCGATCAGCGATCGAACTGATGTCTGACTGTAAACATTAATGTTGATCAGCGCAAGCGCGGGTCAGTGCCCCGATGCCGCTTCCGCCGACGGCCCCGCCTTCGCCTGGAAAGGCGGCTTCGCGATCCACACGAACGCGATGACGACGAGGAAGACGATGCCGAGCAGGTGGAAGATTTCGTTGAACCCGATCTGCGCGGCCTGGTTGGAGATCATCCGCTCGAGCACGGCCGCGCCCTTTTGCATGTCGCCGCCGCCCAGGCGCGTGACCGTGTCGATCGTCGCGGGGTCGTAGGACGACAGCTTCTCGGTCAGGTGCGCGTGGTGCACCGCGCCGCGTTCGGTCCACATGTACGTGGTGAGCGATGCGGCGAACGAGCCGCCCAGCGTGCGCATGAAGGTCGCAAGGCCGGAGCCCGCCGCGATCTCGTGCGGTTGCAGGTCCGACAGCAGGATCTGCAGCACGGGCATGAAGAAAAGGGCGACGCCGAATCCCTGGAACAGCTGGACCAGGGCGATGTGGTTGAAGTCCACGTCGAGGTTGAATCCGGCGCGCGCGAAACTGGTGAGCGACATCGCGATGAAGGCGATGCTCGCGAGCATGCGCAGGTCGAACTTGTGCGCGTACTTGCCGACGAAGGGCGTGAGCAGCACCGGCAGGATGCCGATCGGCGCGGTCGCGAAGCCCGCCCAGATCGGCGTGAACCCGAGGTTGCGCTGCAACCACAGCGGCACGAGGATGCCGACGCTGAAGAACGCCGCGTACGCCACGACCATCGCGATCGTGCCCGCGGTGAAGTTGCGGTGGCGGAACAGGCGCAGGTTCACGATCGGGTCCTTGTCCGTCATCTCCCAGATGACGAACACCACGAGCGAGATCACCGACACGATCGCCAGCCACACGATCAGCGTCGAATGGAACCAGTCCTCGTCGTTGCCGAGGTCGAGCAGGATCTGCAGCGCGCCGACGCCGAGCACGAGCGTGATCAGGCCGACGTAATCCATCTTCGGCTTCTCGAGCCGCTCCGGGCGTCCCTTCAACTGCCGGCCGACCACGAACGAGGCGAACAGCCCGATCGGCACGTTGATGAAGAAGATCCACTCCCAGCTGTAGTTGTCGGTGATCCACCCGCCGAGGATCGGGCCCGCGATGGGCGCGACGACGGTGACCATCGCCAGCAGCGCGATCGCCTGTCCGCGTTTGTGCGGTGGATAGATCGAGATCAGCAGCGCCTGCGTGATCGGATACATCGGGCCGGCGACGAAGCCCTGCAGCGCACGCGCGGCGACGAGCAGGCCCATGCTGTTGGCCAGGCCGCACAGCAGCGACGCGACCACGAACAACGCGGTCGCCCAGACGAACAGCTTGCGCTCGCCGAAGTGGCGCGTGAGCCAGCCGGTCAGCGGCAGCGCGATCGCGTTGCTCACCGCGAACGAGGTGATGACCCACGTCGCCTGGTTCGCGCTGCCGCCGAGGTTGCCGGAGATGGTCGGCAACGAGACGTTCGCGATCGTCAGGTCGAGCACCTGCATGAACGACGCCAGCGCGAGGCCGAGCGTCGTCAGCGCGATGTTGGGCGGACGGAACCCGGCCTGCGGCAGGGCGCCGGCGCCGTTTCCCGGCGCGTTTGCGGCGACAGCGGACATGGAGGCTTAGCCGTGGCGGCCGAGGTTCTCGCGCACGATCTTCGCGATGCGCGCTTCGGCTTCGAGGAGTTGCTTGTCGTAGGCGTCGGTCGTCAGCAGCGGCTTGGCGGGCGGCGCATCGGCGAGCAGCGCGCCGTCCTGGTCGCGGATCGTCACGTCGGCGTGCATCGACAGGCCCAGGCGCAACGGATGGTCCTTCAGCTGCGCGGTGTCGACGGAGATGCGCACGGGCACGCGCTGCACGATCTTGATCCAGTTGCCGCTCGCGTTCTGCGCGGGCAACAGCGCGAACGCGCTGCCCGTTCCGAGGCCGAGGCTGACGAGGTGGCCGTCGAAGCGCACCTTCTTGCCGTACAGGTCCGAGTGCAGTTCGACCGGCTGGCCGATGCGCATGTTCGCGAGCTGGGTTTCCTTGAAGTTCGCTTCCACCCACACCTGTTCCAGCGGCACGACCGTCATCAGGGTCGTGCCCGGTTGCACGCGCTGGCCGAGCTGCGCGGTGCGCTTGGCGACGTAACCGCTCACCGGCGCGACGATCGCCATGCGCTGCAGGTTGAGGTACGCCGCGCGCAATTGCGCGGCGGCGGCGGCGACCTGCGGCTGCGTCTGCACCGTGGTGGCGTCGACGAGCGCGCGATTACGCGAGAGGTTTTCGTTCGACGCGGCGAGCGCGGCTTCGGCCGAGGCGAGTTCGTCGCGGGCGTGCGCGAGTTCTTCCGCGGCGACCGCACCGGTGGCGACGAGGCCCTGGCGACGCGCGACGTCTTCGCGCGCCTTCTGCACCGCGACGCGACGCGCGGCGATGTCGGCCTGGTTCGCTTCGACCGTGCTGTACAGGCCGCGGGCCTGGCGCACGGTGTTGGCGAGGTTGGCTTCGGCTTGTTCGTACGCGACGCGCGCGTCGTTGGGGTCCAGGCGCACGAGCACGTCGCCGGCCTCGACCTTCATGCCGTCGTCGGCGGCGATGCTGACGACCGTGCCCTGGGTCTGCGGCGTGATCGACACGACGTTGCCCTGCACGTAAGCATCGTCGGTGCCTTCGTGCCAGCGCGCGACGAGCAGGTACCACGCCGACCACGCGATGGCCGACACGACGACGACGCCGGCGAGGATCGCCAGCGCGCGCTTGCGCTTGTTCACCGGCGGCGTCGCCGAGGCGGGAGCGTTGGGGTTGATTTGCTGGGTCATGGGCGAGGCGGCAAGGAATATTGGGTGGGGGTCGGGTTTTGCGATGCAAAACCCCGGGGGGAGGGAATCAGTTGCTGGAAAGTTCGACCGGGTGCGCGATCGCGAGACCGCCACCGAGCGCGCGCTGCAGGTCGATCGTCGCCTGCAGGCGTTGCGCACGCAGCGCGTCGATCTGCTGCTCGAATTGCAGCAGCGGTCGTTGCGCGGCGAGCACGTCGAGCTGCGTGCCGAGGCCGGCCTTGTAACGCGCGGTGGCCAGCGAGTACGCGGATTGCGCGGCGTCGCGGGCCTGGTCGAGCGTCGCGAGTTGCGTTTCGAGCGCACGCGCGGATTGCACCGCGTCGGCGACTTCGCGCACCGCGCCGACGAGCGCCTGGTCGTAGTCGGCGACTGCGAGGTCGAACTCGGCATCGGTCTTCGCGAGGTTGTTGCGCAGTCGCCCGCCATCGAAGATCGGCAGGCTCAACGCGGGACCGCCGTTGACGAGCGCGGCGTCGCTGGAGAACAGATCGGACAGGTGGCCCGATGCGAGACCGGCCATCGCGTTGAGATTGACCGTCGGATAGAACGCGGCCTTCGCGACATGGATGCGTTCGCCCGCGGCTTCGACGCGCCAGCGCGCGGCGACGACATCGGGGCGATGACCGAGCAGTTCGCTCGGCAGCACGTCGGGCACGCCCGGCGCCGGCGCCTGCAGCAGCGCAGGCTTCGTGATTGCGCGACCGCGGTCCGGGCCCTTGCCGAGGAGTGCGGCGAGCGCGTTGCGGGCGAGATCGGCCTGTTGCTGCGCGGCTTGCGCCTGTTGCTTCGCGCCGGCGACGTTCGCCTCGGCGTTGCGCAATTGCAGCTGGTTGTCGAGGCCGGCCTTGACGCGTTGTTCGGAAAGCGAAGCGAGGTTCGCCGCGCGCGCGGCTTCGGCCTCGGCGGTGTCGGCGGCGTCGTGTGCGAGCGCGAGCGCGATGTAGGTGCGTGCGATGTTCGACGCGAGCACCAGGCGCGCGGCCTGCGCGTCGACTTCCGCGGCGCGTGCCTGGTCGAGCGCGCCGCGCCATTCGGCTGCGTGCGCACCCCACAGGTCGATGCTCCACTTGAAGTCGAGCCCGAGCAGCATCACGCCCTGGTATTCGCCGCCGAAGTCGCCGGGGGCGATCGTCTTCGGGACGAGCAGGCCGAGGTATTGCGCGCTCGCACCGAGCGTCGGCTTGCGCGCGGCGTCGGCCAGGCCCGCCTGCGCGATCGCCTGGCGCACGCGCGCATCGGCGGCGGCGAGCGACGGCGTGCCGGCGAGGGCTTCTTCGATCAACGCGTTCAACTGCGGATCGCCGTACGCGGCCCACCAATCCTGTTGCGGAAAGCGCGCGTCGGACGTCGCGCCGAAGGATTGCCGTGTCGCGAGCGTCGTGTCCGCATCGCGCGGTTGCGAAGCGGGCGCGAGGCCGTGCGTGCTGGCGCAACCGGCGACGAACACCGCGATCGCCATCGAGAGGGGGATCAAAGGCAGGCGCATGTCAGTCGTTCGCCGCGAGGTTGTCGCGGACCTGGGAGAGGAGGCGGAGGAGTTCGGCGCGTTCGGCGTCGTCGAGGTTCGCCATCGCGACCTCGTGCACGCGCTGCGCGGAGGGGGCGACGTCGGTCCACATGGCGCGGCCGGCATCGGTGAGCACGATGTGCAACGCGCGGCGATCACCGGGAACGGCTTCGCGCGCGAGCAGGCCGCGTTCCTCGAGCTTGTCGAGCAGGCGCGTCATCGCGCCGGGATGCAGGTAGGCCGCGCGCGCCAGTTCGGTCACGCCGGCCGGGCCGTGGGCCAGCGTCTTGAGGGTGATGTACTGGCTGAAGTTGAGGTCGTGGCCGTTGGCCGCGAGCTCGCCCTCCATGCGTGCCCACATCGCGTCCCGCACCTGGCGGAACAACAGCCCCAGCGAGGAGCCGTTGCAGGGTTCGGTCGTCTTCATGCCCGGCATGATGGATGCCGACGCAATAGTTGTCAATGCAACTATTGTGAAAGCAGCCTTTGCAGGCCGGGCCGTTGGGCCGCCAGCAAGGCTTACACCCGCTTGAGGACCATCTCCAGCACGAACTGGCTACCGAAGAAGGCCAGCAGCAACAGGGTCATCGCGACCAGGGTCCAGCGCACGGCCTTGGCCCCGCGCCAGCCGCGGCGCCAGCGGCCCAGCAGCAACCCGCCGAAGACGAGCCACGACAGCACGCTCAGCACGGTCTTGTGCACCAAGTGCTGCGCGAACAGGTTCTCGACGAACAACACGCCGGTCAGCAGCGTCGCGGTGAGCAGCGCGAAGCCGACGGCGATCGTGCGGAACAGCAGCGATTCGAGTTCGGTGAGCGGCGGCAACGCGCGCAGCCAGCCGTGGAATTCGCGGCGGCGCAACGCGCGTTCCTGCGCCCAGAGGAACACGGCGAGCACCGCGGCGATGCCGAGCGTCGCGTACGCGAGCAGCGCGCACCACGCGTGCAGTTGCAGGCGCCAGTCGAGCGGTTCGGCGGCGGTCACGTGCCCGCGCATCGCGTAAGCGACGGCGACGCCCGCCGCGATCGGGAACACGAGGACGCCGAGCGCGGCCATGCGTCCGCCGGCGCCGAACAGCGTCGTCAGCGCCGCCATGCCCAGCCCGACCAGCGACAGCGCGGAGAAGAAATGCAGGTCGAGCGCGCCGGCCTCGCGCCAGGTCATCACGTGGAGCGCGGCATGGAGCACGAGCGCGACGACGGTGGGCAGCAACCACGCGCGGCCGTGCCCGTCGCGCGCGACGCCGCGGGCGAGCAAACCGGCGGCGAGCAGATAGGCGAGGGCGGCGATGAATGCGAGCGTCATGCGGCGAGTGTCGCACGAGGCAGGGGCTATACTGCGCGGCCCCGTCTTCCATGGGCGGATGCATTCCAGCGTCCGCGCGACCGCCTCCATGTTCGAATCCCTGACCCAGCGACTCTCCGGCACCATCGAGCGCCTGCGCGGCCGTGGCCGATTGACGGAGGAGAACATCCGCGAGTCGCTGCGCGAAGTGCGCATCGCGCTGCTGGAAGCCGACGTCGCGCTGCCCGTCGTGCAGGCGCTGGTCGAACGCATCAAGGTCCGCGCGGTCGGCCAGGAAGTGCTGAAGTCGCTGACGCCGGGCCAGGCACTGATCAAGGTCGTGCGCGACGAACTCACCACGGTGATGGGCGCCGCGGCGGCCGATCTGAACCTCAACGTTCCCGCACCCGCCGTCGTGCTGATGGCCGGCCTGCAGGGCGCCGGCAAGACGACCACCGTCGCCAAGCTCGCCAAGCACCTCAAGGAACGCCGCAAGAAGAAGGTGATGGTGGTGTCGGCCGACGTGTATCGCCCGGCCGCGATCGAACAGTTGAAGACGCTGGCGCAGCAGGTCGACGTGCTGTGGTTCCCGTCCGACCCGTCGCAGAAGCCCGAAGCGATCGTGCGCGCCGCCATCGAAGATGCGCGCAAGTCGTACGCCGACGTGCTGATCGTCGACACCGCCGGCCGCACCAGCATCGACGAAGCGATGATGCGCGAGATCCAGGCGCTGCATGCCGCGGTCTCGCCGGTCGAAACGCTGTTCGTCGTCGACTCGATGACCGGCCAGGACGCCGCGGTCACCGCGAAGCATTTCGGCGAAGCGCTGCCGCTCACCGGCGTGGTGCTCACCAAGACCGACGGCGACGCGCGCGGCGGCGCCGCGTTGTCGGTGCGTTACATCACCGGCAAGCCGATCAAGTTCATCGGCACCGGCGAGAAGCCCGACGGCCTCGACGTGTTCCATCCCGATCGCGTCGCCAGCCGCATCCTCGACATGGGCGACGTGCTGTCGCTGGTCGAGCAGGTGGAGCAGCAGGTCGACAAGGACAAGGCGGCGAAGCTCGCCGAGAAGGTCGCCAAGGGCAAGCGCTTCAACCTCGAGGACATGCGCGACCAGCTCGAGCAGATGCAGAACATGGGCGGCCTGCACGGCCTCATGGACAAGCTGCCGGGCATGGGCCAGGTCCCCGAGCACCTGAAAAGCCAGGTCACCGGCAAGGAAGTCCCGCGGATGATCGCGATCATCGGTTCGATGACGCCGAAGGAACGCCGCAATCCGCACCTGCTCAACGGCTCGCGCCGCGCCCGCATCGCCCGGGGCTCGGGCACCCAGCCGGCCGACGTGAACAAGCTGCTCAAGCAGTTCCAGCAGATGGAAAAGATGATGGGCAAGCTCGCCGGCGGCGGCATGAAGGGCCTGATGCGGGGCATGAAGGGCATGATGGGCGGCCGCGGCGGCATGCCGTTCCGCTGAACCCGTCCGGGAGGATCGGGCCGGGCAGGGGTTCCACCGACCCCCGTCGATCCCCTACAATCGCCGGCTTACCTCGGCACCCTGCCGACTGGGCAACACAGGAAACTCCGCACCATGGTCAAGATCCGCCTTACCCGCGGCGGCGCGAAGAAGCGCCCCTTCTACCACATCATCGTCACCGACTCGCGCAGCGCGCGCGACGGCCGCAACATCGAGCGCCTGGGGTACTACAACCCGATCGCCGCGGGCAACGACAAGCCGGTGGAACTCAACACCGAGCGCCTGAACTTCTGGATCGCCCAGGGCGCGCAGATGACCGACAAGGTCGCGAACATCGCCAAGCAGGCCGCCAAGGCCGCGCCGGCCGCCTGAGTTTCGCGTTCGCGCACCGCGCGACGCCGAACGCATGAGTGATCAAGACGCCCCGCAGAAGGACCTTCTGGCGGGGCGTCTGCTTTTGCTGGGCAAGTTCCATGGCGCCTTCGGCATCAAGGGCGAAGTGAAGCTCGAAAGTTTCACCGACCCGCCGGAGCGCATCTTCAAATACCAACCGTGGACCTTGCGCGATGCGCAGGGCCGCGAACGCGCGTGCACCGATGCGCGCGGTCGCGCCACGCCGAAGGGCGTCGTCGCGCGCGTGCCCGGCATCGAGGACCGCGACGCCGCCGACGCGATGCGCGGCACCGAGGTCTGGGTCCCGCGCTCCACGCTGCCGCCACCGGCGCCCGGCGAGTATTACTGGGTCGACCTCGAGGGCCTGCGCGTGGCGAACATCGAAGGCGTGGACTTCGGCACCGTCTCGCACCTGTTTTCCACCGGCGCCAACGACGTCATGGTGGTGCAGGGCGATCGCGAACGCATGATCCCGTTCGTCGAACCCGACTTCATCAAGTCGGTCGACTTCGAAGCGCGCCTGGTCACCGTCGACTGGGACGCGGACTTCTGATGCGCGTCGACGTCGTCAGCCTGTTTCCCGAATTCGTCGCGCAGTGCGCGGCCTTCGGCGTCGTCGGTCGCGCGCAGGAGCGCGGGCTGCTGTCGCTGCATGGCTGGAATCCGCGCGACTACGCGCCCGGCAACTATCGCCGCGTCGACGACCGTCCCTTCGGCGGCGGGCCCGGCATGGTGATGCTGATCGACCCGCTGCACGACGCGATCGAAGCGGCGCGCGCCGCCGATCCGCGCGAGGCGAAAGTCGTCTACCTCACGCCGCAGGGCGCGCGCCTCACCCAGGCGAAGGTCCGCGAACTCGCCGCGCATCCGCGCCTCATCCTGCTGTGCGGCCGCTACGAAGGCGTCGACGAGCGCCTGATCGAAGCCGAGGTCGACGAGGAACTCTCGATCGGCGACTACGTCCTCTCCGGCGGCGAGCTCGCCGCGGCCGTGGTCGTCGACGCCGTGGCCCGCCTGCAGGAGGGCGCGCTGAACGACGCGGAATCCGCGGCCCAGGACAGCTTCGAGCACGGCCTGCTCGATTGCCCGCACTACACGCGGCCGGTCGAACACCCGCTGGGCCACGTCCCCGAAGTCCTGCTGTCTGGCAACCACGCCGAGATCGCCCGCTGGCGGCGGATGGAGTCGCTGGGCCGCACCTGGCTGCGCCGGCCGGACCTGCTCGATGAACAGGCCCTGGGCAAGGCCGACCGCGCGCTGCTCGACGCCTTCCGCGCCCGCTACCTGCAGGGGCTCGACGAACCCGACGGCGACGCGTAACTCCCGGCTTCCAAACGGAAAGCTGGCATTTCCGGTGCGAAGCCCGCTAGAATGCGCGGCTTCGTCCCAAAGCCCCGGTACCGACCTTCGCGTCGATGCCCGAAAACAAGCGCCACGACACCGTCGCGGCCACCAACAGGCGCAAGTCCCATGAACAAGCCCTCGCTCAACACGCTGCTGCAGAACTTCGAAGCCGAACAGATCCAGCGCAAGCTGCCCGACTTCGGCCCCGGCGACACCGTCGTGGTCAACGTCAAGGTCAAGGAAGGCAACCGCGAACGCATCCAGGCCTACGAAGGCGTGGTCATCGGCAAGAAGAACGCGGGCCTGAACTCCGCCTTCACCGTGCGCAAGATCTCGCACGGCTTCGGCGTCGAGCGCGTGTTCCAGACCCACAGCGCCGCCATCGACTCGGTCGAAGTGAAGCGCCGCGGCGACGTGCGTGCGGGCAAGCTGTATTACCTGCGTGGCCTGGAAGGCAAGGCCGCCCGCATCAAGGAAGACCTGGCCGGCAACGCGAAGGCCAAGGCCGCTGCCGCTGCTGCCGCCGCCGCGCAGCAGTAAGCGTCCTGCGAACATCGCGCCTGCTGCCATCGCGCTGCAGGCGTGCACGACGACCGCCCTCGTGGCGGTCGTTTTGTTTTTGCACACATGGAAGCGCGCACACTCCACGCATGACGCAAACGCAACATCTCTCCCATCCACATCCGGCGACCGCCCCGCAACCCGGCGTGCGCATCGACGTCTGGCTGTGGGCCGCGCGCTTCTTCAAGACGCGCAGCCTCGCCAAGCATGCGATCGAAACCGGCAAGGTCGAGGTCGGCGGCCAGCGTGCGAAGGCCTCGCGCGCGGTGCACGTCGGCGATGCGATGACGGTCGCGCGCGGCGAGGAACGCTTCGAACTCGTCGTGCGTGGATTGTCGGACACGCGCGGTCCCGCCCCCGTCGCGCAGGCGCTGTACGAAGAGAGCGTCGAATCGAAGGAACGCCGCGCCGCCGAGCGTGCGACGCGCGCGGCCGAGCGTGCGGGTTACAAGGCGCCCGAGACGAAACCGGACAAACGCGCGCGTCGATTGATCCGCGCGCTGGGCGACATCGACGCGCTGTAGGTCCGTCGCAAGGGGCGTTGTCCCCTTGCACCCCGTGTCAGTCAGAGCAAACCTTTCAGGCGATACAACGCTTCGAGCGCCTGCCGCGGCGTCATTTCGTCCGGCTCGATGGAGGCAAGCGCTTCGAGCGCCGCCGACGACGGCGCGAACAACCCGAACTGCTGCGGCGAATCCATCGCCTCGGCGGTCATCGGCATCGTCGGCGCGTCGCGGCCCTGCTGTTCCAGTTCGGCGAGGCGACCTCGCGCCTGGCGCACGACCGACTTCGGCAAGCCCGCGAGCGCGGCGACCTGCAGGCCGAAGCTGCGGTTGGCGGGCCCGTCCTTCACCGCGTGCATGAACACCAGCGCGTCGCCATGCTCGACGGCGTCGAGGTGCACGTTCGCGATGCCGCTGCCCGGTTCGGCGAGCGCGGTGAGTTCGAAGTAGTGCGTCGCGAACAGCGTGTAGCTGCGATTGACGGCGGCGAGGTGGCGCGCGCACGCGTCCGCGAGCGCGAGTCCGTCGTAGGTCGACGTGCCGCGGCCGATTTCGTCCATCAGCACCAGCGACTCGTTCGTCGCGTGGTGCAGGATGTAACTCGTCTCCGCCATCTCGACCATGAAGGTCGACTGCCCGCGCGCGAGATCGTCGCCGGCGCCGATGCGGGTGAGGATGCGGTCGATCGGCCCGAGTTCGGCGCGCGCCGCCGGCACGAAGCTGCCGATGTGCGCGAGCAGCACGATCAGCGCGTTCTGCCGCATGTAAGTGGACTTGCCGCCCATGTTCGGGCCGGTGATGACGCGCATGCGCACGTCGTCGTCGAACACGAGGTCGTTCGGCTCGAAGGGCTCGTCGCGCACCGCTTCGACGACCGGATGGCGGCCGCGCTCGATGCGCAGGCCCGCCTCGTCGCGCAGCAGCGGGCGCGACCAGTCGAGCGCCTGCGCGCGATCGGCGAAGCAGCCGAGCACGTCGAGTTCCGACAACGCGCCGGCGCAACGCTTCAGCGGTTCGAGATCGTGGTTGAGCGCGTCGAGCAGGCCCTCGTACAGCAGCTTCTCGCGCGCGAGCGAGCGTTCGCGCGCCGACAGCACCTTGTCCTCGAATTGCTTGAGCTCTTCGGTGATGTAGCGCTCGGCGCCGGTCAGCGTCTGCCGGCGCGTGTAATGCGTCGGCGCGCGATCGGCCTGGCCCTTGCTGATCTCGATGTAGTAACCGTGCACGCGGTTGTAGCCGACCTTGAGCGTCGCGATGCCGCTGCTGGCGCGTTCGCGCGCTTCGAGGTCGACGAGGAACTGGTCGGCGTTGGTGGAGAGGCGGCGCAGCTCGTCGAGTTCCTCGTCGTAGCCTTCCGCGAAGATGCCGCCGTCGCGTGCGAGCATGGGCGGTTGCGGCACGATCGCCGACGTGAGCAACGCGGCGTTGCCCGCGTGTTCGCCGAGCTCCGCCGCGAGCGCTTGCAGGCGCGGCGAATCGAGCGGCGCGAGCAACGCGCGCACGTCCGGCAACATCGCCAGGCCGTCGCGCAGCGTCGATAGGTCGCGCGGGCGCGCGCTGCGCAGCGCGACGCGCGTGAGGATGCGTTCGAGGTCGCCGAGTGCGCGGAAACGTTCGCGCAGGTCCGTGTCCGCGCGTTGTTCGATCAGCGTCTGCACCGCGTGGTGGCGCTCGCCGATGATGCGCCGGTCGCGCAACGGACGATGCAGCCAGCGGCGCAGCAGGCGGCCGCCCATCGGCGTGATCGTCGAATCGAGGACGCCGAGCAGCGTGGTGCGCACGTCGCCGTCGATGCGCGTGTCGAGTTCGAGGTGGCGGCGCGTGGCGGCGTTCATCGCGATCGCGCCGTCGCTGGCTTCCACCGCGATCGAGGACAGATGCGGGAGGCGCTGCTTCTGCGTTTCTTCGACGTAGCCGAGGAGCGCGCCGGCAGCGGCGGTCGCGCGCGGGCGATCCTCGATGCCGAAACCGGTGAGGTCGTGCAGGCCGAAGAACTGCAGCAACTGGCGGCGGCCGCTGTCGGCGTCGAACAACCACGGCGCGCGGCGACGCAGGCCGGTGCGGGTCATGACTGACGCGGGCCACGCGTCTTCGTCGGGGACCAGCAGTTCGGCGGGTTCCAGGCGCGCGAGTTCGGCGTCGAGTGCATCGATGCCTTCGACCTCGTTGACCAGGAAGCGGCCGCTCGACAGATCCATCCACGCCAGGCCGTAGCCCTTCTTGTCGCGCGAGAGCGCGAGCAGCAGCGTGTCGCGACGTTCGGACAGCAACGCTTCGTCGGTCACGGTGCCGGGCGTGACGATGCGGACGACCTTGCGTTCGACCAGGCCCTTCGACGCCGCGGGGTCGCCGATCTGTTCGCAGATCGCCACCGATTCGCCGAGCGCGACCAGCCGCGCGAGGTAGCCCTCGTACGCGTGGTACGGCACGCCCGCCATCGGGATCGGCGCGCCGGCCGACGAACCGCGCTGGGTCAGCGTGATGTCGAGCAGGCGCGCGGCCTTGCGCGCGTCGTCGTAGAACAGTTCGTAGAAGTCGCCCATCCGGAAGAACAGCAACACGTCCGGGTGCTCCGCCTTGGCGGCGAAGAACTGGCGCATCAGCGGCGTATGGGCGTCGTTGCGCGCGGCGGCGCGCAGTGCGTTCGAATCGTGGAGGGACACGGCGTCGGGCAGGGCAAGGGCCCGGGCAGTATGCCAGCGCGCCTGCGCGTTGCTTCGATTTGCGCTACAAGACGCGCCACGCCCGCATTCGTGGATCCGCATGGCCGCCCCCGACGACCTCGCATTGCAGACGCTGTCCGAACAGCTCGGCGAACGCCTGCGCCTTTCGCGCCACATGCTGGTGACCGCCGAGAGTTGCACCGGCGGGTGGATCGCGAAGGCGGTGACCGACATTCCCGGCTCGTCCGACTGGTTCGACTGTGGCCTGGCCGCCTACAGCTACGAGGCGAAGCAGGCGTTGCTCGGTGTGCGGCCGGAAACGCTCGAACGCTTCGGCGCGGTGAGCCGGGAGACGGTCCTCGAAATGGTGTCGGGCGCGCTCGTGCATTCCGGCGCGACGCTTTCGGTCGCGGTCACCGGCATCGCCGGGCCGGGCGGCGGCACCGCCGACAAGCCGGTCGGCACGGTGTGGCTCGCGTGGAAGCGCCGCGGCGGGTACCCGAAGGCCGAAGTCTTCCACTTCGACGGCGATCGCGAGGCGGTGCGCAGGCAGACGGTCGAAGCCGCGCTGCGCGGACTGGGGTTGCTGCTCGACTAAGTGTTGACGGCCACCCGTGGTTAGCAGTAATACTACTAACCATGGACCTGACCGACACGCAGCAAGCCATCCTGGCCCTGATCGCCGAGCGGATCGAGCGTGACGGCGTCCCGCCGTCGCAGACCGAGATCGCGCATGCCTGCGGGTTCAAGGGCGTGCGCGCGGCGCAGTACCACCTCGAGGCGCTCGAACAGGCCGGCGCGATCCAGCGCATCCCCGGCGTGGCGCGCGGCATCCGCGTCGTCCACCCGGCTTCGACGAAGCACGAGCCCGCCGCCAACGAGGACATGCTGCGGCTGCCGGTGCTCGGTCGCGTCGCGGCCGGCGTGCCGATCGGCGCCGACGTCGGCGGCGACAGCTACGTCATCCTCGATCGCGTGTTTTTCTCGCCGACGCCCAACTACCTGCTGAAGGTGAAGGGCGACTCGATGCGCGACGAAGGCATCTTCGACGGCGACCTGATCGGCGTGCACCGCACGCGCGATGCGCGCTCGGGGCAGATCGTGGTGGCGCGCGTCGATGACGAGATCACGGTGAAGCTGCTGAAGGTCACCGCCGACCGCATCCGCCTGCTGCCGCGCAACCCGGACTACGCGCCCATCGAGGTGCGGCCCGGCCAGGAATTCGAGATCGAAGGCCTGTACTGCGGCCTCGTGCGACCCAACCGATAACACGGCAAATACGGAGTTTCCCGACATGCGCGCGCGGCAACACCCGATCCCCCCGAACAGCGCGAAAGGAAACACTGCGGCATGCGATCCAAATCCACCAAGGCCGGTCTCAACCTGCGCGACCGAGCGCCTCTAACGTCCCCGTCAACGCACGACAACCATCCCAATCAGGACACCACCATGGACGAGAACAAGAAGCGCGCCCTCTCTGCGGCCCTCGGTCAGATCGAAAAGCAGTTCGGCAAGGGCTCGGTCATGCGCATGGGCGACAAGAGCGTGGAGCCGGCGGAAGTCATCGGCACCGGCTCGCTCATGCTCGACATCGCGCTCGGCATCGGCGGCCTGCCCAAGGGGCGCGTCGTCGAAATCTATGGTCCGGAGTCCTCGGGCAAGACCACGCTGACGCTGCAGGCGATCGCGCAGTGCCAGAAGGCGGGCGGCACTGCGGCCTTCATCGACGCCGAACACGCGCTCGATCCGATCTACGCGCAGAAGCTCGGCGTCAACATCGACGACCTGCTGGTCTCGCAGCCCGACACCGGCGAACAGGCGCTGGAAATCGCCGACATGCTCGTGCGTTCGGCCGCGGTGGACATGGTGGTGATCGACTCGGTCGCCGCGCTCACGCCGAAGGCGGAAATCGAAGGCGAGATGGGCGACCAGCTCCCCGGCCTGCAGGCGCGCCTCATGAGCCAGGCGCTGCGCAAGCTCACCGGCAACATCAAGCGCAGCAACTGCCTCGTCATCTTCATCAACCAGCTGCGCATGAAGATCGGCATCATGATGCCGGGCCAGAGCCCGGAAACCACCACCGGCGGCAACGCGCTGAAGTTCTACGCCTCGGTGCGACTGGACATCCGCCGCATCGGTTCGGTGAAGAAGGGCGACGAGATCATCGGCAACGAAACGCGCATCAAGGTCGTCAAGAACAAGATGGCGCCGCCGTTCAAGCAGGTCATCACCGAGATCCTGTACGGCGAAGGCATCAGCCGCGAAGGCGAACTGATCGAGATGGGCGTCAACGCGAAGCTCGTCGAGAAGTCGGGCGCCTGGTACAGCGCGTACGACGAACGCATCGGCCAGGGCAAGGAGAACGCCCGCCAGTTCCTCAAGGAGAACCCGCAGATGGCCGCGCGTCTCGAATCGGAGCTGCGTGCGAAGTTCCAGCCGCAGGAAGCGCCGCGCGATGCGTCGGAAGGCGCCGAAGCCTGATCCGTCGTCCTCCCCGCTGGCTATGGGATGGCGCAGCGGGGAGGACGACCGGACCTCGGGCGACGTGAGCGTTGACGCGAACGCGGAGAAGAAACCGCGTCGCCCGCGGGCCGAACCCACGCCGACGCAGCGCGCGCTCGGCCTGCTGGTGCGTCGCGAACACTCGCGACGCGAACTGACCCGCAAGCTCGCCGCGCGCGGCGTCGAACGCGACGACGCGACCGCCGCGATCGACAAACTCGAAGCTGCCGGCTGGCAGGACGACGGTCGCTTCGCGGAAGCCCTCGTGCGTTCCCGCGTCGCCAGCGGCTACGGCCCGGTGCGCATCCGCGCCGAGCTCGGCACCCACGCCCTCGAGCGCGAAGCCATTGCCGCCGCGCTCGAAACCGCAGAGATCGACTGGGACGCAACGGCCCGCGATCTCGTGCGCCGCCGCTTCGGCGACGCCGTCGCGGACGACCGCAATGCCCAGCGCAAGGCCGCGGACTGGCTCATGCGCCGCGGCTTCACCGGCGCGCAGGTCCGCGCCGCGACCCGCTTCGACCCCGAAGACTGACGCGCCGGCGCACGCCTGTCCCACGCGCCCTTAGGGCGGACACTCTCCATACGGCCTGTTACGCTTGGCGTCTTCGGAAGCGCCTCGTCGCGCCCCGCCGCCGGTGGCGACGCGGGCGTGCATTTGTCGGCGGTTCTTCCGGCCCCACCTCCGGTTCGACTGCATGAATTCGCCCAACCCCATCCGCACCAGCCACCAGATCCGATCCGACTTCCTGGAGTTCTTCCGCTCCAAGGGTCACACCATCGTGCCGTCCAGCCCGCTCGTCCCGGGCAACGACCCCACGTTGCTGTTCACCAACGCCGGCATGGTCCAGTTCAAGGACGTGTTCCTCGGCGCCGAGAAGCGCTCCTACGTGCGCGCGACGAGTTCGCAGCGCTGCGTGCGCGCCGGCGGCAAGCACAACGACCTGGACCAGGTCGGCTACACCGCGCGCCACCACACGTTCTTCGAGATGCTGGGCAACTTCAGCTTCGGCGACTACTTCAAGCGCGACGCGATCGCGTGGGCGTGGGAACTGCTGACGCAGGTGTGGAAGCTGCCGCCCGAGCGCCTGCTCGTGACGATCTACCACACCGACGACGAAGCCTTCGACATCTGGCACAACGTCGTCGGCCTGCCGGCCGATCGCATCATCCGCATCGGCGACAACAAGGGCGCGCCGTACGCGTCGGACAACTTCTGGCAGATGGCCGACACCGGTCCCTGCGGCCCGTGCACGGAAATCTTCTACGACCACGGTGCGCATATTCCCGGTGGTCCGCCGGGTTCGCCCGAGGAAGACGGCGATCGCTACATCGAGATCTGGAACAACGTCTTCATGCAGTTCGACCGCCAGGCCGACGGCACGCTCGTGCCGTTGCCGGCGCCGTGCGTCGACACCGGCATGGGCCTGGAGCGTCTCGCGGCCGTGTTGCAGCACGTGCACAGCAACTACGAGATCGACCTGTTCCAGCACCTGATCAACGCCGCGGCGAAGATCACCCACACCGCCGATCTCGAACACAAGTCGCTGCGCGTCATCGCCGACCACATCCGCGCGTGCAGCTTCCTGATCGTCGACGGCGTGCTGCCGTCGAACGAAGGCCGCGGCTACGTGCTGCGCCGCATCGTGCGCCGCGCGGTGCGCCACTTCTGGAAACTCGGCGCGTTGCAGGCCGACGGTGCGTTCTGGCGCATGGTCGCGCCGCTGTGCGACGTGATGGGCGAGGCGTATCCGGAACTCGTGCGCAAACGCGATCTCGTCGAGCGTTCGCTCAAGGCTGAAGAAGCCGCGTTCGCGCAGACGCTCGATGCCGGCATGCAGCGCCTCGAAGGCTACCTGCACCAGTCCGACGGCGCGCTCACCGGCGAGCAACTCTTCCAGTTGCACGACACGTATGGCTGCCCGCCGGACCTGATCGCCGACATCCTGCGCGAGAAGGGCATGACGCTGCCGCCCGAAACGATGACCGCCTACGACGGCCTGATGGAGCAGCAGCGCGAACGCGCGCGCGCCGCGGGCAAGTTCGGCGGCGGCATCGCGCTGCCCGGCGAACTCATCGCGCAGCTCGCGCCGACGCAGTTCGAAGGCTACGACCACGCCGACGAAGACGGCCTGGTCGTGCAGGCGATCGTGCGCGACGGACGTCCGGTCGACGTGCTGCGCGCCGGCGAAGAAGCCGTCGTGGTGCTCGACCGCACGCCGTTCTACGCCGAGAGCGGCGGCCAGGTCGGCGACACCGGCCAGCTCGCCGCGCCGAACGCGACGTTCGACGTGCGCGACACGCTCAAGCTCGCGGGCCAGTTCCATGGCCACGTCGGCACGCTGCTCGCGGGCGAGATCAAGGTCGGCGACACGCTGTCCGGTTCGATCGACGCGCAGCGCCGCGCCGCCACCGTGCTCAACCACAGCGCCACGCACCTGCTGCATTCCGCGCTGCGCACCGTGCTCGGCACGCATGTCACGCAGAAGGGTTCGCTGGTCGCGCCGGATCGCTTGCGTTTCGACTTCTCGCACTTCCAGCCGGTGTCGGCGGAGGAACTCGCGACGATCGAACGCATGGTCAACGCGGAGATCCGCGGCAACCACGCTGCCGAAATCCGCCACATGGGCATGCAGGAAGCGCTCGATTTCGGCGCGATGGCATTGTTCGGCGAGAAGTACGGCGAAAACGTGCGCGTGCTGCGCATGGGCGAGACGTCGACGGAATTGTGCGGCGGCACGCACGTGTCACGCACCGGCGATATCGGCCTGTTCAAGATCGTGTCGGAAGGTGGCGTGTCGGCCGGCGTGCGTCGCATCGAGGCAGTGACGGGGCAGGGCGCGCTCGACCATGTCACGGACGAGGAGCGCCGCTTGAACGACGCCGCACGATTGCTCGGCGGCAACGCCGGTGAAGTGAACGAAAAGCTGCGCGCGTTGCTCGATCGCCAGAAGAAGCTCGAACGCGAACTCGAATCGTTGAAGGCGAAGGCTGCATCGGGCGCGACGTCCGATCTCGCGGCCGCCGCCGTCGACGTGCAGGGCACGCGCGTGCTCGCCGCGCGCCTGGAAGGGTTCGACGCGAAGGCGTTGCGCGATGCGGTCGATCGCCTGAAGCAGCAGCTCGGCGATGCGGTGATCGTGCTCGCCGGCGCCAACGACGGAAAGGCCGCGCTCGTCGCGGGCGTGATCGGCGCTCCGAGCGGCAAGGTCAAGGCCGGGGAACTGCTGGCGCACGTTGCGAGTCGTATCAACGGCAAGGGCGGTGGGCGTCCGGACCTCGCGCAGGGCGGCGGCGACGACGGCCCGGCCTTGCAGGCGGCGTTGGAAGCGGTTCCGCAGTGGGTGGCCGAGCGCCTACACTGAGCGTCCGGCCATCGGAGCAGCGGTTCCGACGGCATGACGAGTTGCGGTTGTGGGCCGACGTGGCCCGCGACTATGATCGTTCAGCTTCGAGCACCAAGGGATGTGCCCCGCCGCGCGGTTTGCGCGGCGGAAAGGACCAGCGGGAAGGCCGCTGGCGAAGGAGACTCAACATGTTGATCCTCACCCGACGCGTCGGCGAAACACTCATGATCGGCGACTCGGTGACCGTGACGGTGCTGGGCGTCAAGGGCAACCAGGTCCGTATCGGCATCACTGCGCCGAAGGATGTCGCCGTGCACCGCGAAGAGATCTACCAGCGCATCCAGCGCGGTGAAGAACCCGCAGAACCGCAGGGCAAATCAGGTTTGCCGGGGGCAGGCTGAATCTGTAGACTTCGCCGCTCTTCGGAGACGTGCCCGAGAGGCCGAAGGGGCTCCCCTGCTAAGGGAGTATGGGGTCAAAAGCTCCATCGAGGGTTCGAATCCCTCCGTCTCCGCCAGTTGCACGCAACACGCGATTCAAAGGCACACCGCTTCATCGGGATACGCTTCAAAACGTTCGTTCAAATTCGTGATCAAGTCTTGCGAAGAGAACGAACGATCTGCATAATTCCGCTTCTGCGCCCGTAGCTCAGCTGGATAGAGCACCAGGCTACGAACTTGGTGGTCGGGAGTTCGAATCTCTCCGGGCGCGCCACACAAGCAAAAGGGCCGATGGGAAACCATCGGCCTTTTTGTTTTCGGTGGCGGCCCTTTTGCTTGTGTGGCGCTGCTCGTCATGCACGCTTTGCGTGCATGACATTGCCCCCAAAGTTTTTCGCATGGCGAAAAACTTCGGGGCCCCGGCGCGGTTACCGCCAATTTCCCGCGCTGACGCGCGCCCCTTTTACTAAAAGGGGCTGTTCCACCCGATGGGTTCGTCTGGGGCGCGCTGCGCGCTGGCCGGCCGGTGGCGCGAAAGGCCCTACGTTTGCGTATGTGAAAGCCCGGTTGGTGCGGGTCATTGCGTTGATTGTCGTGGACGGCTCACACTTCCGTTTTCGACGCGCGAACCCCCAATGAATCGCCCCAGTTCGTTCAGCCGCGAGGAGCTGCTTTCCTGCGCGCACGGCAACATGTTCGGACCTGGCAATGCCAGGCTGCCGCTGCCCCCGATGCTGATGTTCGATCGCATCACGCACATCGCCGAAGACGGCGGACAGAACGGCAAGGGCGTGATTCGCGCCGAGCTCGATATCACGCCGGATCTCTGGTTCTTCGCGTGCCACTTCGAGGGCGATCCGGTGATGCCCGGTTGCCTCGGCCTCGATGCGCTGTGGCAGCTGTGCGGTTTCTACCTGCCGTGGATGGGCGAACCGGGTCGTGGTCGCGCACTCGGCGTCGGCGAAGTGAAGTTCACCGGGCAGGTGTTGCCGAGCGCGAAGCTGGTGACGTACGAGATCGACATCCGTCGCGTGCTGCGCGGCAAGTTGCGCATGGTCATCGGCGACGGACGCATGTTGGTGGACGGTCGCGAGATCTACACCGCGAAGGATCTGCGCGTGGGCCTGTTCTCTTCGACGGAGGGCTTCTGATGCGTCGCGTCGTCGTCACTGGCCTCGGCATCGTGTCGTGCCTGGGCAATGATCGCGCAAGCGTCTCGACGTCGCTGCGCGAATTGCGCTCGGGCATCCGGGAGATTCCCGCATACGCCGAGCACGGCTTGCGCTGCCATGTCGCGGGCGTGCCGGAGATCGATCTCGAGAGCCTCATCGACCGCAAGCTCAAGCGCTTCATGGGCAACGCCGCGGCGTATTCGTACCTCGCGATGCGCGATGCCGTCGCCGACGCGGGCCTGGCGCAGGAAGACGTGCAGGACGCGCGCACGGGCGTGATCGCCGGCTCGGGTGGCGGTTCGCCGGAGTGGCAGGTGGAAACCGCCGATCTGCTGCGCAACAAGGGCGTGCGTCGCGTCGGTCCGTACATGGTGCCGCGCACGATGTGTTCGACCGTGTCCGCGACGCTGGCGACGGCCTTCGGCATCCGCGGGCTGACGTATTCGATCTCCGCGGCCTGCGCCACGTCCGCGCATTGCATCGGCGCGGCGGCGGACCTGATCCGCCATGGCGCCAAGGACGTGATGTTCGCCGGCGGCGGCGAAGAAGAACACTGGAGCATGACCTCGCAGTTCGATGCGATGGGCGCGCTCACCACGCACCACAACGACACGCCGTCGACCGCGTCGCGTCCCTACGACGCCACGCGCGATGGCTTCGTCATCGCCGGTGGCGGCGGCATCCTGGTGCTGGAGGAATACGAACACGCGAAGGCGCGCGGCGCGCGCATCATCGCCGAGCTCGTCGGCTATGGCGTGACGTCGGATGGCGTCGACATGGTCGCGCCGTCGGGCGAAGGCGCGGTGCGCTGCATGCAGATGGCGATGGCGGGCTTCGACGGCAACGGCGTCGGCAAGATCGACTACCTCAACACGCACGGCACCTCGACGCCGCTGGGCGATCTCACCGAGCTGCAGGCGGTGCGCAACGTGTTCGGCGACGACGTCCCGCCGCTGTCGTCGACGAAGGCCCTCAGCGGCCATTCGCTCGGCGCCGCGAGCGTGCACGAGGCGATCTACTGCCTGCTGATGATGGAAGGCGGCTTCGTCGCCGGCTCGGCGCACATCACGCAACTCGACCCCGGCGCCGAGGGCTACCCGATCCTGCGCGAGAGCAAGCCGGCGACGCTGGACACGGTGATGTCGAACAGCTTCGGCTTCGGCGGCACCAACGGGACGCTGGTGTTCAAGCGCGTCGCGGCGTAACGCACGGGCGCGCAACTCGCGCGCTTCCGCGTCGCTACTCGTTCGGCTGCGCCGCTTCCGTCGGCGCGGTCGTCGCGTGCTTCTTCGAGAGCGTCGCCTCGCGATGGGCGATGTAGGCGTTCGCGCTGAAGATGATCGCGGCGCCGATGACGGTCCAGCGGTCTAGGCGTTCGTCGAACAGCAGCCAGCCGAAGATCGCGACGATCGGCAGCTGCATGAAGCTGATCGGCGTCAGCGCGCTCACGTCGCCGAGCTTGAGCGCGCGCGTCCACAGCATGTGGCCGCCGGTGCCCATGAAGCCGGCGGCGACGATCCACGCCCAGGTGATGCCCTGCGGCCATTCCCACACGAACAGCGCGGGCACCAGCGACATCGGCACCCACAGCATCGTCGTGTACAGCACGATGCGGTCGGCCGGTTCCGTGCGCGAGAGCTGCTTGATCTGGATCGACACCAGGCCGCTCAGCACCGCCGCGCTCAGCGCGACGAGCGTGCCGAGGGTGAAGCTCGAACTGCCGGGGCGCACGATGACGAGCACGCCGATGAAGCCGACGATCACCGCGGCCCAGCGTCGCGCGCGCACCTGTTCGCCGAGCATCCACACCGCGGCGATGGTGACGAACAGCGGCGTGGAGTACGACAGCGAGACCGCCTGCGCGAGCGGCAGGTGGCCGATCGCCCAGAAGCCGCAGAACATCGACACCACGCCGATCACGCATCGCACGATGTAACGCGGGAACTGGGTCGTGCGCAGGATCTGCGGCCCGTGGCGCAGCAGCAGCGGCGCCGCGGCGACGAGCCCGAAGAAGTTGCGGAAGAACGCGATCTCGAACGTGTGCAGCGTCGCCGACGCCAGCCGGATCGCCACCGCCATCAAGCCGAAGAAACACGCGCTGCCCAGCATGAGCAGCGCGGCTTGCCAGTAGCGGGAGGGTTGTTGCGCGACGGCGATCACCAGCGGTCGCCGACGATCCGCGGTTCGGGTTCGATGGCGACGCCGAAACGTTCGCGCACCGATGCGGCGATGCGTCGCGCCAGCGCCAGCAGTTCCGCGCCCGTCGCATGGCCGTGGTTGACGAGCACGAGCGCATGCGTGGCCGCGACGCCCGCGTCGCCTTCGCGATGGCCCTTCCAGCCGCACTGGTCGATCAGCCATGCGGCCGACAACTTGCGCGTCGCCTCGTTGCCGCTGCGGAACATCGGCAACGCCGCGTGCTCGCGCTGCAGCGCTTCGGCCTCGGCGGCGGGCACGATCGGATTCTTGAAGAAGCTGCCGGCGTTGCCGATGACGGCAGGGTCGGGCAGCTTGCGGCGCCGGATGCGGCACACCGCTTCGGCGACCTGCGAAGGACGCGGTGCATCGATGCCCATCGCCGCGAGTTCGTCGCCGACGCCCGCGTAGTCGGTGCGCAAGTGCGGCGTGCGCGACAGGCGGAAGTCGACGGCGGTGACCACGTAACGGTCGGGCGCGTGCTTGAACACGCTGTCACGATAGGCGAACGCGCATTGCGCGGCCGTGAGCGAAGTCATGCTCCGCGTGTCGCGGTCGAAGGCATGCACGGCGTGGATCGACTCGCGCACTTCGACGCCGTACGCGCCGATGTTCTGGATCGGCGCAGCACCGACGGTGCCGGGGATCAGCGCGAGGTTCTCGAGCCCCGCCAGGCCATGACCCAGCGTCCACAACACGAAGGCGTGCCACTCGACGCCCGCGTCGGCGCGCACGATCGCGATGTCGCCGTCGTCTTCGAGCAGCGCGATCTTCTGCGCGGTCAGCGCGAGCACCGCGCCCGGCGCATCGCCGGCGAACAGCAGGTTGCTGCCGCCGCCGAGCACGAGCACGGGACCGTCGCGCAGCATCGCGTTGCCGAACAGGTCCGGCAGTGCGTCGGTGTCGGCCACTTCGACGAGCATCGGCGCGCGCGCGGCGACGCCGAAGGTGTTGCGGGCATCGAGCTTCGCGTTTTCGACCAGGCGGTACTTGCCCATTTCGATCGTGCTCATGCGAATCGCAGGCATCCTGGCGTCAGCCATGCGGCGGCAGGTTCCCGCGGCTCGGCGCTTCCTTGCGGCGGCGCACGGCTTCCACGCATTCGCTGATCAGCGCGGGCCCGCGATAGACCAGGCCCGTGTACATCTGCACCAGCGTCGCGCCCGCGGCCTGCTTCGTCGCCGCATCGGCGCCCGAAAGAATGCCGCCGACGCCGATCATCGGGATGTGTTCCGGCAGGCGCGTGCGCAACCGGCGCAGCACGAGCGTCGACTTGCCCATCAGCGGTTCGCCGGACAGGCCGCCCGCTTCGTTCGCGTGGCGCACGCCGTCCAGGCCGAAGCGGCCGATCGTCGTGTTGGTCGCGATCACGCCGTCGACTTCGAGGTCGCTGAGCACGCGGCCCGCGGCGTCGATGTCGTCGTCGGTGAGGTCCGGCGCGATCTTCACCAGCATCGGCACGCGCCGGCCGTGCTGCGCGGCCAGGCGTTCCTGCGCTTCGCGCAACGCAGCGACGAGGCGGCGCAGTTGCTGCTCTTCCTGCAACTCGCGCAGGCCCGCGGTGTTGGGCGAAGAGATGTTGACGGTGATGTAGTCGGCGAGCGCGTACACGCGCTCCATGCAATACAGGTAATCGGACTCGGCCGATTCGTTCGGCGTGTCCTTGTTCTTGCCGATGTTGATGCCGAGCACGCCGCGCCGCTTGGCCTTCTCGACGTTGCGCACCAGCGCATCGACGCCGAGGTTGTTGAACCCCAGGCGATTGATCACCGCGCGCTGGTCCGGCAGGCGGAACATGCGCGGCTTCGGGTTGCCTTCCTGCGGCCGCGGCGTGGTCGTGCCGATCTCGATGAAGCCGAACCCGAGCGCGAGCAGCGCATCGATGTGCTCGCCGTTCTTGTCCAGCCCCGCGGCGAGGCCGACGGGGTTGGGGAACTGCAGGCCGAAGGCCCGGGTCGCGAGCGGCTTCGGCGTGCCGGCGATCAGCGGATTGATGCCGCTGCGATACGCCGCTTCGAGCGCGCTCAACGTGACGTCGTGCGCGCGCTCTGCGTCGAGCCCGAAGAGGAAGGGGCGGGCGAGTCCGTACATCCTTGTCAGTGGCCCGTCGTCACAGGTCGAACTTGATGCCCTGCGCCAGCGGCAGCGCGTCGGAGTAGTTGATCGTGTTCGTCTGGCGGCGCATGTACGCGCGCCACGCATCGGAACCCGACTCGCGTCCGCCGCCCGTTTCCTTCTCGCCGCCGAACGCACCGCCGATCTCGGCGCCGGAGGTGCCGATGTTGACGTTGGCGATGCCGCAGTCAGAACCGGACGCGGCGAGGAAGGCTTCGGCGGCCTTGAGGTCCTGGGTGAAGATCGAGGACGACAGGCCCTGCGGCACCGCGTTCTGCATCTCGATGGCTTCCTCCAGCGTGCGGAACTTCATGACGTAGAGGATCGGCGCGAAGGTCTCGTGCTGGACGATGGCCGCGTCGTTGGTCAGACCGGTCACGATGGTCGGCAGCACGAAGTTCCCCTTGCCCTCGATCGCCGCGCCGCCCGTCTCCACCTTGCCGCCCGCGGCCTTCGCCTGCGACACCGCGTCGAGGTAGGCCTCGACCGCATCGCGGCTGTTGAGCGGGCCCATCAGGTTGGACGGATCGGTCGGGTCGCCGATCTTCTTCTCCACTTGCTTGTACGCAGCGACGAGCTTCGACAGGACATCGTCGTAAATCGATTCCTGCACGATCAACCGGCGCGTCGTCGTGCAGCGCTGGCCCGCGGTGCCGACCGCGCCGAACGCGATGGCGGGGATGGCGAGCTTCAGGTCCGCCGACTTGTCGACGATGATCGCGTTGTTGCCGCCCAGCTCGAGCAGCGAACGGCCCATGCGGCGCGAGACGCGCTCGCCGACGATGCGGCCCACCTTGGTCGAACCGGTGAACGAGATCAGCGGCACGCGCTTGTCGTCGACGAACTGCTGCGCGAGTTCGTTCCCACCGTCGTTGAACAGGAAGAAGATGTCGGGGAAGCCGCCCTTCTTGAGCGCTTCGTTGCAGATCTTCATCGCCGCGATCGCCGACAGCGGCGTCTTCGGCGAGGGCTTCCAGATCGCGACGTCGCCGCACACCGCGGCGATGAACGAGTTCCACGCCCACACCGCGACGGGGAAGTTGAACGCGCTGATGATGCCGACCAGGCCGATCGGGTGCCACTGCTCGTACATGCGGTGGCCCGGGCGCTCGGAATGCATCGTCAGGCCGTACAGCTGGCGCGACAGACCGACGGCGAACTCGCCGATGTCGATCATCTCCTGCACTTCGCCGTCGCCTTCCGGCTTCGACTTGCCCATCTCCAGCGCTACCAGCGAACCGAGCGCGTCCTTGTGCGTGCGCAGCGCTTCGGCGCACAGGCGGATCGCTTCGCCGCGACGCGGCGCCGGCGTGGCGCGCCACACCTTGAACGTGGCCTGCGCGCGCTCGACGATCGTGTCGTAGTCCGACTGCGACGACGCATGCACCTTGGCGAGCACGACGCCGTCGGTGGGATTGACCGGCTCGATCACGCCGGCGTCGGTGGTCTTCGACCACTCGCCGTTGCCGAGATACGTACCGGATTCGATGTCGCCGAGGCCGAGGGCCTTCAGAACGGGATGAGTCACAGCGAACTCCAGATGGGGGGATTCATGCGGCCCCGACACGATTCGAACGTGCGACCTGTCCCTTAGGAGGGGACCGCTCTATCCAACTGAGCTACGGGGCCAAAGGCCGGCCGATTATCGCATCACAGATGCGTGAGGTCGCCCCGGCCGATGACGAAGCCGGTGGGCCTCCCGGTCGGCGAGCCGCCCGGCGGCTCCATCGAGACGGCCAGCGATCCTTCGGCCAACAGCTGCGGGCGCATTGCGGCAGGCACGGACATCGCCTGCATCGGCGTGTCGCTGCCGAGGCCGAGCGAATGCGGCGTGCCGTCGTCGGCGACCACCCACAGTTGCGGGACCTGGCCCGGTGCGGGGTCGCGCACCAACGGCATGAGGACGAGCGTGCAGGCATCGTCGTCGACCGCGGCCATGTAGGTGTTGCGGCCCTTGCCGTCGTGCATCGTCGCGACCAGGCGCAGCGGATGCGGGAGCGCAGAGCGCGCGACCGGCGGGACCGAGGGCGCTTGCGTGCGGGGCAGGGCGATGAGGGCGATGACGCAGGCGGCCGTGGCGGCGAGGCCGGCCATCGTCAGGCCGCGCCACACGGCGATGCGATCCCACCACGGCGGCGATTCGCGCGAGGCGACGCCGTCATCGAGCATGCCGTCGTCGAGCGGGATGCCGGCGCGCGCGCGAACGCGATGCCACAGGTACATCGGCGGCACGACCGGCGGGATCTCGTCGGTCATCGGCCCCAGGCGTTCGCGCCATGCGTCGATCGCGCGCGCCAGCATCGGGTCGCGTTCGATGCGCGCGGCGAAGGCTTCGCGCGCGTCAGCATCCATCGTGCCGAGCACGTATTCGGCGGCGCCGATGTCGTCGCCGTCCGGAGGGATCGTCTTGTCGTCGAGCTCGCTCATGATTCCAGGCACGTGCGCAGTTGCATCAGGCCGCGGCGGATCCAGCTTTTCACCGTGCCGATGGGGGTGTCGGTGCGGCGCGCGAGTTCCTCGTACGTCGCGCCCTCATAGAAGGCGGTGCGAATCAGCGCGCGACGGCGCGCTTCGAGTTGCTGCAGGCAGCGATCGAGCTGGCGCGTTTCGCCGGCGTGTTCGGCGAGCGCGGGCGCGGTGGGGGCGTGGTCGCTGACGTCGAACGCGAATTCGATCGGCAACGTGTTGTGCGCCGGTCCGTCGCGACGCAAGCGGTCGATCGACTTGTTGTGCGCGATCATCGCCAGCCACGAGATCGGGCTCGCGATCGTCGGATCGTATTGCGCGGCCTTGCGCCAGATCGCGGCGTAGGCCTCCTGCACTGCGTCTTCCGCGTCGGTGCGGTCGGACAGCAGGCGCAGGCAGACACCGAACAACTTCGCCGACGTCGCGTGGTACAGCCGCTCGAAGGCCTGCGCATCGCCGCGCGCGACGGCGGCGAGCAGGCGCTCGAGCCCGTGCCGGTCCATCGGCGTTTCGGGCAGGGTGTCGACGCGATCTTCGAACGGGGCCGATTCCGGCATGCGTCGCTCCGGGCGCAAGGCAGGGTGGGTCGAGGACGGACTCAACGGGTTCGATCCTACGCCCATCCCGGAGCTACGTCGGATCGGGCCGCGCGGATGCGGTTACTCCAGCAACGCGTCGACGGTCGCGACCGGATGCTTCATCCAGTGGTAGTGGTCGGCGCGCACGTGCGGCGCCGCCGCGTCGAGCGCCGCGATCTCCGCGCGCGCCTCGGGCATCTTCGCGAGCAGCGCCTGCAGCGAGGACAACGGCGCGAGCCAGTCGTGGGTCATGCGCACCGCGCGGATCGGAATCGCGACGCGCTGCAGCGCGAGTTCGAGATCGACCGCGAGGTCGGCGGCCGCGTAACGCCCGGTCAGGCCGCTGCGCGACCAATCGCGGATCACGCCGCGCGATTCCTCGCCGCCGAAACCGATGCGCCGCCCCGGCAGCTTCCCGGACGTTCGCGCGATCGCGTCGAGCAGGTGATACGCACCCGGCAGCCACCAGCGATTGCGCCAGGGAAACGCGCGAAACGACGGTGTGCCGCTCGCGACGAGCCACATCCCATGCGCGCTTCCGGGCGCGAGCCCCGCGCGCACGCTCGCCAATTGGCCGCCGAGGCTGTGGCCGCCGACGATGCGCGGCAGTTCGGGCAACGCGTGTGCGACCACGGCTTCGCTCGCCGGCATGTCGGCCATCAGCAGTTCGCGATAGCCCCAGTCGCTCGCGCGCGAGGCGCGTGCGCTGCTGCTGCCGACCCCGCGCCAATCGGGCACGAACACGGCGATGCCGCGCGCGGCGAGCGCGTCGGCGAAGGGCAGGTAATGGCGCGCGGCGATGCCCATGCCCCCGTGCCACAACAGCGTCGCGCGCGGGTTCGACGGCACGCGCGCCTGCAGGGTGAAGCGATGCCCGTCGGAGGCGATCGCCGGCAACTCGTGCGCATGCACGGGCAAGCCCTGGATCGAAGCGTTCATCGCGCCGCGCCGAAATGATCGAGGACGACGACCTCGCTGCGACCCGGTCGATATGCGCCGACGAGTGCGCGATGCACGTAATCCGACGCCGCGACGCACGCGTCGAGCAGTCCGTCGCCGAGCGCGATGCGCGCAGCGATCGCCGACGCGAGCGTGCAGCCGGTGCCGTGCGCTTCGAGCGCGAGGCGCGGGTGCACGATCTCGTGCAGGCCCTGCGCATCGGCGAACACGTCGACGACGTCGCCTCCGCCGAGGAGGTGTCCGCCCTTCAGCAGCACCGCATTCGCACCGCGCTCGCGCAGCGCCTGCGCCGCCGCCTGCATGGCCTCGACGCTGTCGATGCGCGTGCCGAGCAGCAATTCGGCTTCGGGCAGGTTGGGCGTCGCGATCGCGGCGCGCGTCAGCAGGCGCGTGCGCATCGCGTCGAGCGCGTCGTCGGCGAGCAGCTTCGCGCCGCTGGTGGCGACCATTACCGGATCGAGCACGACCGGTGCGCCCGGATTCGCATCGAACAACTGCGCGACGGTGTCGATCACTTCCGCCGTCGCCAGCATCCCGAGCTTCACCGCGCGGATGTCGAAATCGTCGAAGCACGCCTCGACCTGCGCGCGCAGGAACGCGACATCGGGCACATGCACCGCGGTGACGCCGCGCGTGTGTTGCGCGGTCAGCGCGGCGAGCGCGGACAACCCGTGCACGCGATGCGCGGCGAACGTCTTCAGGTCGGCCTGGATGCCGGCCCCGCCGCCCGAATCCGAGCCCGCGATCGTGAGCGCGCTGGTTTTCAAATCGTCGCTCCGAGCGTGCGTTGCCGATAGATCGCGTAGCCGACGCCGACAACGCCGGTGAGCGTGGCCGGCAGCAACAGCGCATCGGTGCCCACGCGCGCAAACAGCAGCGCGCCGAACACGCCCCCGACCAGGAACGCGCTGATGATCAACGCACACAACGACAAGCGCCGGCGCTGCAAGGGCAGTCCGCGCAACGCATGGCCGAGCCCGATGCCGAGATCGGTGAACATCCCGCTCAGGTGCGTCGTCCGCACGATCGCGCCGCTGTAGGTCGTGGCCATCGCGTTCTGCAGGCCGCAGGCCATCGCGGCGAGCCACGCGCCGGAAACCGAATTGCGATAGAACAGGTACGCCGACGCGAACAGCAACGCGGACTCCAGCGCGAGCGCGACGCCGTAGCGCCGGCCCAGGCGCAAGGTCGCGTCCTGCACGATCATCCCGCTCAACGCGCAGCCGACCATGAACGCCACCGCCACGCCGGCGAGGCTCGTCGCTGCGCGCATGTCGTCGCCCGCGAGCGCAGCGCCGAGCAACGTCGTCGTGCCGGTGAGATGCGTGACCGCCTGGTGTTCGAATCCCAGGTAGCCCACCGCGTTGACCATGCCGGCGACGCAGGCGAGGGCGCCCGCGCCGATCCAGACCCATCGCGGCAGTTGCACGCCCACGGTGCGCTCGCGTTACAACACTTCGGACGCGTAGTCGGCCAGGCGCGAACGCTCGCCGCGACGCAACGTCACGTGCGCGCTGTGCGTCCAGGCCTTGAAGCGATCCACCGCGTAGGTCAGGCCCGACGTCGTCTCGGTCAGGTACGGCGTATCGATCTGCTCGACGTTGCCGAGGCAAATGATCTTCGTGCCGGGGCCCGCGCGCGTGATCAGCGTCTTCATCTGCTTCGGCGTGAGGTTCTGCGCCTCGTCGAGGATGAGGTAACGCGAGAGGAACGTGCGCCCGCGCATGAAGTTCAGCGAGCGGATCTTGATGCGCGAAGCGAGCAGGTCGTTGGTCGCCGCGCGGCCCCAGCTGCCGCCTTCCTGGTTGTGCGTGAGCACTTCCAGGTTGTCGGTCAGCGCGCCCATCCACGGCGTCATCTTTTCTTCTTCCGTGCCGGGCAGGAAGCCGATGTCCTCGCCGACGCTCACCGTCGCGCGCGTCATGATGATTTCGCGATAACGCTGCGCATCCATCGTCTGCGCCAGGCCCGCGGCGAGCGCGAGCAGCGTCTTGCCGGTGCCCGCGGTGCCGAGCAGCGACACGAAGTCGATGTCCGGATCCATCAGCGCGTTGAGCGCGAAGTTCTGTTCGCGGTTGCGCGCGGTGATGCCCCACACCGCATGCTGGTTGTGGCGGTAGTCGTCGACGATCTGCAGCACGACCTTCGTTTCGGACACGCGCGCGACCTTCATCTCCGCTTCCTCGTCGCCGGGGAGATAGAGGAACTGGTTCGGATACCAGTCGTCTTCCTCGCGTCGCGCGATTTCATAGAAGGTGCGGCCCTTCTCGGTCCACGACTTGAGTTCCTTGCCGTGGATCGTCCAGAAGGCTTCCGGCAGTTCGGTGGCGCCGGTGTAGAGCAGCGCGAAATCGTCGAGCGCGCGATCGTTCTCGTAGTCCTCCGACACGATGCCCGCGATCGCGGCCTTGATGCGCAGGTTGATGTCCTTGGAGACGAACACCACCGGCGTTTCCGGTTCGTCCTCGCGCAGCGCGAGGATCGAGCCGAGGATGTGGTTGTCGGGGATCACCGCGCCGAAGCGCTTGCCCGCGTCGAAGTTGCCGGTCTGGAAACGCAGGCGACCGGCGCTCTCGACCCCGCGCAACTGCAGGCCCTGCGGTCGCACGAGCGGGATGCCGTTGTGGACGTCGGCCACGCCTTGCGCTTCGATCAGCTCGTTGAGAAAGCGGCTGACCTGGCGCGCGTTGCGACTGGGTTCGGACGTGCCCTTCTTCGCGTTGTCCAGTTCTTCCATCACCTGCATCGGCAGGTAGACGTCGTGTTCTTCGAACTTGAACAGCGCCGTCGGGTCGTGCATCAACACGTTGGTATCGAGGACGTAGATCCGCTTGCTGCGCGTCATGCGGTTTCCTTGGCATCGGACTGCAAAGTTTCGAGCACGGCCTGTGCGTGGCCGGGCACTTTCACGCCACGCCATTCGTGGGCGATGCGGGATTCCGGGTCGATCAGGAAGGTGCTCCTGTCCACGCCGATGTATTTACGGCCATACAACTGTTTCTCGCGGATGACATCGAACGCCTGGCACAGCGTTTCGTCGGCGTCGCTGACGAGCTCGAAGCCGAAATCCTGCTTGGTGCAGAAGTTCTGGTGCGAGCGCGCCGAGTCGCGCGACACGCCGAGCACGTCGGCGCCGGCGCGGCGGAACTTCGGCAGCAGCGCTGCGAAGTCGCGGCCTTCGGTCGTGCAACCGGGCGTGTTGTCTTTCGGATAGAAGTAGAGGACGAGCCAGCGGCCGGCGAAATCCGACAACCTGGCCTCTCGCGTGCCGTCCTTGCCCGCGACTGCCAGCGGGGCGTCGAGGATCTTGCGGGGCAGCGGCTTTTTCGCGGGCATCAGAACTTCATCGGGTCCATGATGGCGTCGAGGTTCAGATGGTCGCAGAACTCGAGGAAGTCGTCGCGCAAGGCGGCGATATGCATGTCGGAGGGGATCCCGATGGTGACCTGCGCGGAGAACATGTCGGCGCCGGTCTGCATCGCGCGGTAGCGCGAGCAGTGCAGGCTTTCGATGGTGATGCCCTGGCGGTCGAAGAAATCCGCCAGCTGGAAGAGGATGCCGGGCTTGTCGGCGGCGACGACTTCGACGATGTACGGCAGCAGGTTCGACTGCACCTGCTTCGGGCCGGTGCGATAGAAGACGAGCTTCAGGCCTTCCTCGCGTTCGAGGCGGCCGAGCATCGTTTCGAGTTTCGCCACCGCATCCCACGATCCGGTCGCGAGCGCAGTCACCGAGACGTCGCGCCCCACGGTGCTCAGGCGTGCGTCGACGAGGTTGCAGCCGCTGTCGGAAATGCGGCGGGTCACCGCGAGCAGGGGGGACTGCGGGTGCGTCGTGTACGCGTTGATGAGCAGGTGGTTCTCGTTCGGCGCAGGAGGACGGGCGGGGGTATCGGTCAAGGCAGCCTTCCGAGGTCTGAACGAGGACCCCGGAATCCGCCCGGGGCCGCGGCCAGCATACTTGCCGCTGGTTTCACGCCGCAAGTAAGATCGCGACAGGCGGCGATGCCGCTCATCCGTGGATGCGCTTTCTCGCGCACAATATTCTTTTCCCGCACGAGAGCCACCGTCTTGCGACTGACCGGCAGCATCACCGCGCTCGCCACGCCGTTCACGGCGAGCGGCGAACTCGACCTCGACGCCTGGCTGCGCCTGCTCGACGATCAACTCGCGTGCGGCACGCAGGCCGTGGTCGTCGCCGGTTCGACCGGCGAAGCGGCGGCCTTGTTCGACATCGAATACAGCGCGTTGCTGCGCTCGGCGGTGGAACACGTCGCCGGCCGCATCCCGGTGCTCGCAGGCACCGGCCAATCGAATACCGCGAAGACCATCGAAGCCACGCGCATCGCGAAAGCGCTCGGCGCCGACGCCGCGCTCGTCGTCACGCCGCCGTACGTGCGACCGACGCAGGAAGGCCTGCTCGCGCATTACACCGCCGTCGCCGACGACGGCGCGCTGCCGATCGTGCTGTACAACGTGCCCGGCCGCACCGGTTGCGACATGCTGCCGGAAACCGTCGCGCGCCTGTCTTCGCACCGGCGCATCGTCGCGCTGAAGGAAGCGCGCAGCGAAGCCGAACGCATGGACGCGCTGCTGCCGCTGCGCAACGCGGGCTTCACGGTGCTCAGCGGCGACGATCCCACCGCGTGCCGTTCGATGCTCGCCGGCGCCGACGGCGTCGTCTCCGTCGCTTCCAACGTCCTGCCGTGCGCGTTCCGCCAGTTGTGCGACCTCGCGCGCGGCGGCGATCGCGCCGGCGCCGAAGCGCTCGACGCGCGCATGCACGCGATCAAGGATTTCCTCGGCGTGGAGCCGAACCCGATCCCGGTGAAGGCGCTGCTCGCGCACGCCGGCATCGGCCATGGCCTGCGCCTTCCGTTGTTGCCCCTTTCCGCGAAGCACGCTGCGCGCGTGCCCTCCATCGCCGCGGACATCCTCGCCATCGAAACCCAGCTCCGCGATTCCGTCGCGGCCTGACAGGAGCCCCTATGCGCCACCACGTTTCCCTGAAGTTCGTTCGCACCGCCGTCGGCGCGGCGCTCGTTGTCGGCCTGCTTGCGGGCTGCAGCTGGTTCGGCAAGGAAGACAAGCTGTACAAGGACGACATCGCTTCGCGTCCGCTCGAAGTGCCGCCGGACCTCGACCGCCCGGCCACCGACGCGGCAATGAAGATGCCGCCGGTCGCGCCGACCGCGTCCTCCGTCTCGGGCACGCCGGCCGGTGCCGGCAGCACGCCGCTCGGCTTCACCGTGCCGGGCGAGCGCGACGCGATCTTCGCCAAGGTCGGCGATGCGCTCGGCACCGTGCAGGGCGTCAACGTCGCCAGCCGCGCGCAGTTGCTCGGCACCTACGACGTCGACTACGAAGGCGCGAAGTTCCTGGTCCGCGTGACCAAGACCGACGCCGGCGTGTACGTCAGCGCAGTCGATCCGCGCGGCCTGCCGGCCAGCGGCGAGGCGCCGGTGAAGTTGATGACGCAGTTGAAGGCGGCGCTCGGCGGCGGTTGAAGCACGAGCGGGAAACGGGAAACCAAAGGCGGGAAACGGGAGGGGCAGGTTGTCCCTTCCCGAAAACACAGCGAGCCGAAGATTGGCTTTCGATACGTCGAAAGCGGGTCTTCGGCTCGCGTCGTTTCAGGCGCGGTGAACGTCGAACTCCCGTTTCCCGCCTTCGGTTTCCCGTTTCCCGCTTCCTCAGCGCTCCAGCAACTTCAACTTGTCCGGCTTGCCTTCCCACTCCTTCGCATCCGCCGGCGCGTCCTTCCGCACGGTGATCGCCGGCCATCCCTTCGACAGCTCCGCGTTGAGTTGCACGAAATGCTCCTGGCCCGCGGGCACGTCGTCTTCCGGGTAGATCGCGTTGACCGGGCATTCGGGCTCGCACAGCGTGCAGTCGATGCACTCGTCCGGATCGATCACCAGGAAGTTGGGGCCTTCGCGGAAGCAATCGACCGGGCACACCTCGACGCAGTCGGTGTATTTGCACTTGATGCAGTTTTCGGTGACGACGAAGGGCATGGGGGTCGGGCCGCGTGAAGGCGAATGCGCGCAGTGTAAACGTTCCCCGTGAGCGTCGAGCCGACCAACGGTCGTAAAACACCTAGAGACGGCACGGTATGCGCGATAGGCTGAGGTCGGCCTGGGGAGGCCGCTTTCAAGGGGAAGTGCCATGCAATACGAACAAGGTTCGCCGGATGCGTTCGCGCAGGCGATGCTGGAACGTGCGCAGGATCCGACCATCGCCGCGAAGCCGCCGAAGGGCATGCCCGTCGAGATGATGGCGGGCGCACTGGTCGCCGTCGTGCTCGCCGCGATCGCCTACGCGATCGTCGCCTGACGCCCGACATCGAAGCGCGAGGCAAAGGACCGCCTCGCGCGACGAAAAACGACAACGCGTGCGATGCATGACGCGCGTAGCCGAAGGCATCTTCATTGTCCTGACTTCAGGCGCGTCATAGGTGCCGGTTGACGGTAGTATCGTGCGGCGGTAGTATCGCGCCGCATGGCGATCCAATCCTTCCGCTGCCGTGCGACCCAATCGCTCTACGAAGGCGAGTCGGCGGCGGGCTTTGGAGCGATCGCGAGTGTTGCGATGCGAAAGCTGGCAATGCTCAACGCCGCGGCCGTGCTGGACGATCTTCGGGTTCCTCCCGGCAATCGCCTTGAAGCGTTGCGCGGTAATCGCGCGGGCCAGCACAGCATTCGGATCAACGATCAATTCCGGATCTGTTTCGCCTGGACCGACGCGGGCCCGACCAGCGTCGAAATCGTCGACTACCACTGAGGAAGCCGCCATGCGCCGCATTCCGTATCCCCATCCCGGCGAGATCCTCGACCAGGAGTTCCTGGCACCCCTGAATATCACGCGCTACAGGCTCTCGAAGGCCATCGGCGTGCCGCAGACCGCCATCGGCGAGATCATCAACGGCACGCGCTCGATCACGACGGAAACAGGGCTGCTGCTGTCTCGCTACTTCGGTACGAGTGACGAGTTCTGGATCAAGCTGCAGGTCGATTACGACGCGGCGAACGCGCGCGATCGCATCGCTCCGCGGCTCGCGAAGATCGTGCCGTTCACCGAGATGCACGTCTGACCGAAAAACAAAGGGCCCCGCCGAAGCGGGGCCCTCTGACTTGTTGGTACACCCTACGGGATTCGAACCCGTGTTGATGCCTTGAGAGGGCACCGTCCTAGGCCTCTAGACGAAGGGTGCGTAGGCTCGATCGGCGCGGCCGAGGCGTTCCTGGCCCGTTTCGCCCCGAGAATCGTTCGATAATCAGAGCGTTGCGCGAAGCTTGCTACTATACGGGGCGCCGTGGCCCCAGGCAACGGAACGTCCTTTCCCCGGCCCTCGATGTCCACCATCACCGCTTCCCATCCCAACGCCATCCAGGTGCACCCGCGTTCGATTCCGCGCGACGCGCACCCGATCTCGCGCAAGGACATCAGCCCGAACGCATTGCGCGTGCTCTATCGCCTGCGCGAAGGCGGCTTCGGCGCGTACCTCGTCGGTGGCGCGGTGCGCGACCTGCTCGTGGGCGGTCACCCGAAGGATTTCGACGTCGCGACCGACGCCACGCCCGAACAGGTGAAGGCGCTGTTCCGCAATTGCCGATTGATCGGCCGCCGCTTCCGCCTCGCGCACGTCGTCTACGGCCGCGAGATCATCGAAGTCGCGACCTTCCGCGCCAACGTCGACGACGGCAGCGGCGATCGCGAGACGCACGAAGGCGGCCGCCTGCTGCGCGACAACGTTTACGGCACGATCGAGGAAGACGCGATCCGCCGCGACTTCACCGCCAACGCCCTGTATTACGCGATCGAAGACTTCTCGGTGCGCGATTACGTCGGCGGCTTCGAGGACGTGCAGGCGCGCGTGCTGCGCCTGATCGGCGATCCCGAGACGCGCTATCGCGAAGACCCGGTGCGCATGCTGCGCGCGGTGCGCCTGGCCGCGAAACTGAACTTCACCATCGAGCCGGCGACCGCCGCGCCGATGGCCTCGCTCGCCCCGCTGCTGCGCGAATCCGCGCCGGCGCGCCTGTTCGAGGAATCGCTGAAGCTGTTCCTCTCCGGCCACGCGGTCGCGAGTTTCGAGGGTCTCGAACACCACGGCCTGCTGCCGGTGTTCCTGCCTGAAACCGAGAAGGCGCTCGCCTCCAACCGCAGCGGCGCGTTGCGTCGCATGCTGCTCGAAGGCCTGCGCAACACCGACCTGCGCGTCGCCAACGACGAGCCGGTGTCGCCCGCGTTCCTGTTCGCCGTGCTGCTGTGGCCAGCGTATTGCCGCGACCTGATGCAGTTGCAGGCGCAGGGCGTGCACGCGGCCGAAGCGCAGCGTCGCGCGGCCGACCGCGTCACCGTGCACCAGCTCAACACGATCGCGCTGCCGCGCCGCTTCTCGCTGCCGATGCAGGAGATCTGGCTGCTGCAGTCGCGTCTCTCGCAGCGCCAGCGCAAGCGCGTGTTCCGCCTGCTGTCGCATCCGCGCTTCCGTGCCGCGTTCGATTTCCTGCAACTGCGCCAGTTCGCTTCGCCGGAACACGCCGACGACGTGACCTTCTGGAAGGACGTGCAGTCGCAGCCGGGCGAAGTGGTCGCCGCGCAACTCGAAGCGCAGGCCATCGAAGCGGGCGAGGGCGATGCGCCGCGCAAGCGCCGTCGTCGCCGTCGTCGCAGCAACGGCGGCGGCGCGTCCGAGTGAGGCGCGCCGTGCGCGCGTGCATCGGCCTCGGCGCCAACCTCGGCGATGCGATCGCCGCGGTGCAGGGCGCGTTGCAGGCGCTCGACACGATTCCCGGCACGCGGTTGTTGCAGACCTCGCGCCTGTACCGCACACCGGCCTGGGGCAAGACCGACCAGCCCGCGTTCGTGAACGCCGCGGCGTTGGTCGACACCACGCTCGACGCGCGCGAATTGCTCGACCACATGCTGTCGATCGAACGCGACTTCGGCCGCGACCGCGCCGGCGGCGAGCGCTGGAGCGCACGCACGCTCGACCTCGACCTGTTGCTCTACGGTAACGAGGTCATCGACGAACCCGGCCTGCACGTCCCGCACCCGCATCTTCACGAGCGCGCGTTCGCGCTGGTACCGATGGTCGAAGTGGCGCCCGATGCGATCATCCCGGGGCGCGGCCGCGCGTCGGACCTCGTCGCCGCGATGGTCACCGGCGACATCCATCCCCTCGGCTAGCGCGCCGGCTGGGCCGACGCGCTACGCTACGCACATGTACGCGAACACCGACGGCAAGCCCTGGACCGTGCCCATGCTGGCCGACGCGAAACGCGAAGGCCGCAAGCTCGTCATGCTCACCGCCTACGATTCGGGTTTCGCGCGCGTCATGGACGACAACGGCGTCGATCTCGTGCTCGTCGGCGATTCGCTCGGCATGGTGGTGCAGGGACACGACAGCACGCTGCCCGTGACGGTCGACGATGTCGCCTACCACGTGCAGTGCGTGAAGCGCGGCCTGCGACGCGCGCTGCTGATCGCCGACCTGCCGTTCGGCGCCGACGCCACGCCCGAACGCGCGCTCGATGCCTCGCTGAAGCTGCTGCAGGCGGGCGCTGCGATGGTCAAGCTCGAGGGCGCCGACCACAAGCTCGACGTCATCCGTTTCCTCGTGTCGCGCGAGATCCCCGTGTGCGCGCACCTCGGCCTCACGCCGCAGTCGGTGCTGCGCCTGGGCGGCTACAAGGTGCAGGGTCGCGAAGACGCGGCCGCGAAGAAGATCCGCGAAGACGCGTTCGAAGTCGCGGAAGCCGGCGCGACGCTGCTCGTGCTCGAGTGCGTCCCGTCGGTGCTCGCCGCGGCGATCACCGTCGCCGGCACGATCCCGACCATCGGCATCGGCGCAGGCGCGGCCTGCGACGGCCAGGTGCTCGTGCTGCACGACCTGCTCGGCGCGAACACCGGCCATCGCCGTCCGAAGTTCGTGAAGGATTTCCTCGCCGAAGGCGGTTCGATCGCCGGCGCGGTCAAGGCCTACGCCGATGCGGTGCGCAGCGGGGCTTTCCCCGACGCCGCGCACGCTTACGAATAACGCACGCCCCATGTCCATCGCCGTCGCCACCACGCTCGACGAACTGCGCGCGCACGTCTCCGATTGGCGGCGCGCGGGATTGCGCATCGGCTTCGTGCCGACGATGGGCAACCTGCATGCCGGCCATCATTCGCTGGTCGAACTGCTGCGCAAGCATTGCGATCGCGTGATCGCGAGCGTGTTCGTCAACCCGACGCAGTTCGGGCCGAACGAAGATTTCGCGCGCTATCCGCGCACGCCCGACGCCGACGCCGCGGGGCTGTCCGCCGCGGGTTGCCACCTGGTGTGGATGCCCGACGTGGCGACGATGTATCCCTTCGGCCCCGACGGCGCGGTGCGCATCCGCGTGCCGGGCGTGACCGACGTGCTGGAAGGCGCGCATCGCCCCGGCCACTTCGACGGCGTGGCGACCGTGGTCGCGCGCCTGTTCCTGCAGGTGCAGCCCGACGCCGCCGCGTTCGGGCGCAAGGATTACCAGCAGCTCGCGGTGATCCGTTACCTCGTGCGCGACCTCGCGTTCCCGATCGAGCTGCTCGCCGGCGAAACGCTGCGCGAAGCCGACGGCCTGGCGATGAGCTCGCGCAACCAGTACCTGTCGGCGGAAGAGCGGCCGGTCGCGGCGACCATTCACCGGACGTTGCGGCGCATGGCGGAGGCGACGCAGTCGGGCGGGGCGCTCACGGACGTTGAAGCGGAAGCTCGCAAGTCGTTGACGGACGCCGGTTTCGACGTCGATTACGCGGTCGTTCGAACGCCTGAACTCGCGGAACCCGGCGGGATCGCGCAGGCCCCCGGCCCGCGCGTGGCCTTGATCGCCGCCCGCCTGGGCCGCACCCGGCTGATCGACAACCTCGAGTTCACGACCGCTGCCGGCTGAATGCACGGAAAGGGCAACACCGTGTTGCCGCCCCCTTTGTTGCAGCGCGCAAAACCCCCACCTAGACTGCGCACCTTCACCGGACCCCACGCCGGCCTTCCGCGGAGCCGTTCCATGCAGCTCAACCTGCTCAAAGCCAAGATCCACCGCGCCACGGTCACGCACGCCGAGCTGCATTACGAAGGCTCGTGCGCGATCGACGGCCGCCTGCTCGATATCGCCGGCATCCGCGAGTACGAACAGATCCATATCTACAACGTCAACAACGGCGCGCGCTTCGTGACCTATGCCATCCGTGGCGAAGAGGGTTCGGGCGTGATCTCGGTGAACGGTGCGGCCGCGCACTGCGCCTCGCCGGGCGACCTCGTCATCATCTGCGCCTACGCGGCGATGGATGAAGCGGAGGCTGCGAAGTACAAGCCGACGTGCGTGTACGTGGATCGGCAGAACGCGCTGACCCACACCAATCACTCGATGCCGAAGCAGGCCGCGTGATACTGGGGCGCATGGACGCCAGCCCTTTCACCGTACATTTCGAGGCCCTGCGCGCGCACGCCGCGCGCCTGGCCGACACGCCGCTGCGCAAGCTCGCGGCGACGCCCGACCGCGCGACGAAGCTCGCGCTCCGCGTCGGTCCCCTCTATGCGAACTTCGCCCGCCAGCGTTACGACGACGCGGCGATCGACACGCTGTTCGCGCTCGCCGACACCGCGCAATTCCCCGAACGGGTCATCGATCTGTTCGAAGGCAAGCGCGTGAACCCGACCGAAGACCGCGCCGCGTTGCACGTCGCGCTGCGCTCCGCGTTGTCCGACACGCCCGTCGCCGTCGAAGCGCGCAAGGAAGCTGAAGCCGCGCTCGTGCGCATGCGCCGCCTCGTCGGCGCGCTGCAGGACACGCCGATCACCGACATCGTCAGCATCGGCATCGGCGGTTCCGACCTCGGTCCGCGGCTGGTCGTCGATGCGCTGTCGCCGCCGACGCCGGGCCGCTTCCGCGTGCACTTCCTGTCGAACGTCGACGGCGCCGCCGCGCAGCGCGTGCTCGCCGGGCTCGACCCGAAGCGCACCGCCGCGATCATGGTGTCGAAGACGTTCACCACGCAGGAAACGCTGCTCAACGGCGAGATCGTGCGCGAGTGGCTCGGCAACGACACGCACCTGCTCGCGGTGACCGCGAACGTCGCGCGTGCCGCCGAATTCGGCATTCCCGCCGACCGCATCCTGCCGATGTGGGACTGGGTCGGCGGACGTTATTCGTTGTGGTCGGCGGTCGGTTTCCCGATCGCACTCGCACTCGGCATGCAGGCGTTCGAACAATTGCTCGCGGGCGCGGGCGAAATGGACGAACACGTGTTGCGCACCGCGCCGCGCGAGAACCTCGCGTACTGGCATGCGCTGACCGCGGTGTGGAATCACAACGCACTGGGTTATGCATCGCAGGGCGTGTTCCCGTACGACGATCGCCTCAAGCTGCTGCCGAATCATTTGCAGCAGCTGGTGATGGAGAGCCTCGGCAAATCCGTGCGCCTCGACGGCACGCCGGTCGGCGAACGCACCGTGCCGGTGTGGTGGGGCGGGGCGGGCACCGACGTGCAGCACAGCTTCTTCCAGGCCCTGCACCAGGGCACGGACATCGTGCCCGGCGATTTCGTCGGCGTGGTCGAAGCCGACCACCCGCATCGCGAAAACCACCGCGCGCTGTTCGCCAACCTGCTCGCGCAGACCGAAGCCTTCGCCAACGGCGCGGGCAACGACGACCCGCACCGCCGCTACGCCGGCAATCGCCCGAGCACGGTGTTCCTGCTCGACGCGCTCACGCCGCGCTCGCTCGGCGCGTTGATCGCGCTGTACGAACACAGCGTGTACCTGCAGTCGGTCGCGTGGGGCATCAATGCGTTCGACCAGTTCGGCGTCGAACTCGGCAAGCAGGTCGCGAACAAGTTGCTGCCGGCGATGCGCGGGCAGGCGGCGGAGATCGCGGATCCGGTGACGCAGGCGTTGCTGCGGGAGATTCTGCGGGAGCGGTGAGGCGTTGAAGCGCTGAAGCGGGAAACGGGAAACTCGGGAAACGGGAAACGCGCCCCCACTTCGGCCGACACGCCGTCGGCCGAAGCGTAGGCCGACTTTCCCGTTTCCCGGGTTTCCCGTTTCCCCTTCTTAACGCCCGTGCCGGGCCAACGCCCATTCGACGTGTTCGCGCACGACCGGATCTTCGATGTCGCGCCTCGATTCGAGCGCTTCGATCACTTCCGCCGTCCCCGGCGCATTCCCGAGCGCGATCGCGATATTCCGCAACCACCGCGCATGTCCGCTGCGGCGGATCGCCGAGCCCTCGGTGCGGCGCAGGAATTCCTCTTCGCTCCACGCGAACAACTCAGGCAGCGTCGCTTCGTCGAGACGATTGCGCGCGCGGAAGTCGGGCTCGTCGGTGCGTTTGGCGAACTTGTTCCAGGGGCAGACGAGCTGGCAGTCGTCGCACCCGAAGATGCGGTTGCCCATCAGCGGGCGCAGTTCGGGATCGATGCTGCCTTCGTGTTCGATGGTGAGATAGGAAATGCAGCGGCGCGCGTCGAGCCGGTTGGGCGCGACGATCGCCTGCGTCGGGCAGATGTCGATGCAGCGGCGGCACGTGCCGCAATGTGCGCCCGCGGGTTCGTCGATCGGCAACGGCACGTCGACGAACACTTCGCCGAGGAAGAACCACGAGCCGCCGTCCTTGTCGATCAGGCAGGTGTTCTTGCCGATCCAGCCCAGGCCCGCGTTGCGCGCGATCGCGCGTTCGAGCACGGGCGCGGAGTCGACGAACACGCGATGGCCGAACGGTCCGATCGTCTCACCGATGCGATCGGCCAGCACCTGCAGGCGGTTGCGCATCAGCTTGTGGTAGTCGCGGCCCAATGCGTAGCGCGCGACGTACGCGCGTTCGCCGTCGACCAGCGTGTCCCACGCGGCTTTGTCGTCCTGCGCGTAATCCAGGCCCACCGAGATCACGCGAATGGTGCCGGGCACGAGATCGCCGGGGCGCGAGCGCTTGTCGCCGTGGCGCGCCATCCATTCCATCGATCCGTACAGGCCGTTGGCGAGCCAGTCGCGCAGGTGGCCTTCGTCGTCCGCCAGGTCCACGCCCGCGATGCCCACGCGCTGGAAGCCCAGCTCGCGGGCGAGGGTGCGGATGCGCGCGGCGAGGGCGAGCAAATCCGGCCCGTTGGCACCAGGCCCGGTGGAACCGGGACCGCTGGCACCTTCGGGCGCGGGTTGCGACGGAATCGGCGAAAGCGTGGCCACGGGCCAAGTATAGAATCCGCCGATGACTGCAACCCTCGCGCTGTACGACACGAAGGCCGCGCGCGCCCTGGACGTGCGCGCCACCGAGGAACTCGGCGGCGACGCCTTCGAGCTGATGCGGCGCGCGGGTCGCGCCGCCTGGCACTGCGTGCTGCGGCATTGGCCGAACGCGCAGCAGATCGTGGTCGTGTGCGGACCGGGCAACAACGGGGGCGACGGATACGTGTTCGCGCGCCTGGCGCTCGAAGCCGGCCGTGCGGTGCGCGTCGTGCGCCTGCCCGAGCATTCGCCGACCAGCGAAGCCGCGCTGCGCGCCCGCGACGAATTCCGCCAGCGCAACGGCCGCATCGAAGCCTTCGTCGATCATCTGCCGCCGTCCGACCTGATCGTCGACGCGCTGTTCGGCATCGGCCTGACGCGCGCACCCGACGCGAACGCGAAGGTGTTGATCGACGCGATCAACGCGATGCCCGTGCCGCGCCTGTCGCTCGACGTGCCGAGCGGCATCGACGCCGATCGCGGCGCGGTGCCCGGCGTTGCGGTCGCGGCGTCGCGCACGCTCGAATTCATCGTGCCGAAACCGGGGCTGCGCACGGGTCCTGCGCTCGCGCTCGCGGGGCGACTGGAACTCGCGGAATTGCAGGTGTCCGCGCGCGCGTTCGAGGGCATCGAAGCGCATTCGGCGTTGCTGGCGCCGGAAGCGCTGCGCAACGTGCTGCGTCCGCGCCATCGCGATGCGCACAAGGGCGACGCGGGTCGCGTGCTGTGCATGGGCGGCGACCACGGCAGCGGCGGTGCGATCGTGTTGTGCGCCGAAGCCGCGTTGCGCGCAGGCGCAGGACTGGTCGACGTCGCGACGCGCGAGGAACATGTCGCGGCCTTGTTGTCGCGCCGTCCCGAAGCGATGGCGCGCGCGGTCGAACGCAGCGAAGACCTCGCGGTGCAGATCGAACGCGCGGACGTGATCGCGGTGGGACCCGGTCTCGGGCAGGGCGTGTGGGGGCGCGTGTTGTTCGGCGCCGCGCTCGGCGCGAACAAGTCGCTCGTGCTCGACGCCGATGCGCTGAACCTGCTCGCGGTGCGCGAACCGCACGCATTGCCGGCGGAGACCGTGCTCACGCCGCATCCGGGCGAAGCCGCGCGCCTGCTCGGTTCCACCTCGCAGGACGTGCAGCGCGATCGCTTCGGCGCCGCGCAGGCGATCGCCGAACGCTACAACGCCGTCGTGGTGTTGAAGGGCGCGGGCACGATCGTCGTGCAGCCCGGTCGGCGTCCGGGAATCATCGGCGCGGGCAATCCCGGCATGGCGGTCGGCGGCATGGGCGATCTGCTGACCGGCGTCATCGCATCGCTGCGCGCGCAAGCATTGCCTGCGTTCGATGCGGCGTGCATCGGTGCGTTGCTGCATGCGGCCGCGGGCGACGATGCCGCGCGCGACGGTGGCGAACGCGGCTTGTTGCCGTCGGATCTGCTGCCGCGTTTGCGACGTCATGCGAATCCGGAAGCGATGCGCTGATGCGCCTGCACCTGCCCACTGCCGAACACACCGATCGCATCGCCGCGTTGTTCGCGAGCGTGCGGCCGGCGCGCGCGATCGTGCACCTGCGCGGCGATCTCGGCGCGGGCAAGTCGACGTTCGCGCGTGCGATGTTGCGCGCGCTCGGCGTGCAGGGCGCGATCCGCAGCCCGACGTACACGCTCGTCGAACGCTATCCGCTGCACGACGGCAGCGATGCGTTGCACCTGGACCTGTATCGCATCGGCGATCCGGGCGAACTCGAATTCCTGGGCATCGATGCCGGCGAAGGCGCCCTGTGGCTGGTCGAATGGCCGGAGCGGGGCGGGGCCCACCTGCCGCCGGCCGATCTCGACGTCGCGATGGCGATCGACGGCGCCGGCCGGTCGCTGGACGCGGTCGCCGGGAGCCCGGTCGGCGACGAGTGGCTGGCCCTGGTGGCCGGTTCCACGGACTTGGCTGCGTTTGTTCCACCGCGCTGAGAGCAACCTGCGGCAGGTCCCGGATTCAAAAGGAAAAAGTGGTTGCAAAACCGTGCGCTCGGTGCTTAACTCCGGCCCATGCGTATCAAGGGGGCTACCGTCCAGCAGTGGGCACTCGGCGCAGCGCTGATCTTCGCGCTGTGCTGGAACATTGCGCGCGGCAGTGAAATCAAGGACTTGGCCCTCACGGAAGGCGCCACGGGCACCCGCGCCGAACTTCTCCTCGACGGTCCCGTCGACTTCAACACCCTGACCCTCGCCGGCCCCGATCGCCTGGTGGTCGACCTGCCGGCGTCGAAGCTCGGGCGCTTCGCGCTGCCCAACGGTGCCGGCGTGGTCAAGGCCGTGCGCACCGGGCAGCCGGTGCCGGGCACGGTCCGCGTCGTGTTCGACCTCGCCGCGCCCGTCGTCGCGCTCAAGCCGCGCATGGAATCCACGCCCGGCGGCACGCGCCTGGTGCTCGAATGGCCGGGCGATGGTGCGAAGACGCCGATGGCTGCCGCGTCGAATGGTGCGAAGCCCGCGACTGCGGCGTCGAACAACGTCGCGTCGAACAACGCCTCGTCGAACAACGTGCCCGCGTCCGATCCGATCGCCGCGTTCGCGAACAAGCCCGACACGACGAGCGCGCAGGAAATGGCCGCGCGTTCCGCCGACGCGACTTCGCGCCTCGTCGCGTCGCTGCCTTCCACGCAGAACGCCGCGAAGCCTGCGCAAACGACGCCGGTCGCGCCGCCTGCAGCCTCGACCGCCGCATCGTCGACGGCAGCATCGTCGACGGCAGCATCGTCGCCTGCCGCCGCGCAGGCCACGACGCAAATCCCGACGATGACCGCGATCGCCGAGCCCGCGCCCGCGGTCGCAGCGCCGCCCGGCGCGACCAAGTCGATGCAGCAACTGCGGCGCGGCGGCATGCGTCCGCTCGTCATCGCGATCGACGCCGGCCACGGCGGCCAGGATCCCGGTGCGCGCGGCGGCAAGGGCACGCGCGAAAAGGACATCACGCTCGCGATCGCGCGCGAACTCGCGCGCCAGGTCAACGCGACGCCGGGCCTGAAGGCCTACCTCACGCGCGACACCGACATGTTCATCCCGCTCGCGCAGCGCTACCAGAAGGCGCGCGGCGCGAAGGCGGACCTGTTCGTGTCGATCCACGCCGACGCGTTCACCAACCCCGACGCCAACGGGTCGTCGGTGTTCGTGCTCTCGCAGCGCGGCGCGTCGTCGCAGGCCGCGCGCTGGCTCGCGAACCAGGAAAACGCGGCCGACCTCGTCGGCGGCGTGCGCCTGCAGGACAAGGACAACACGCTCGCCTCGGTGCTGCTCGACCTGTCGCAGAGCGCGACGATGAAGGCCTCCGAGGACATCGCGGGCCACGTGCTTTCCGGCCTGAAGAAACTCGGCAAGACCCACAAGCCGCACGTCGAGCGCGCGAACTTCGTCGTGCTGCGTTCGCCCGACGTGCCGTCGATGCTGGTCGAGACCGCGTTCATCACGAACCCCGACGAAGAGCGCCGCCTCAACGACCCGCGCCATCGCACCGACCTGGCGCGCGCGATCCTCGATGGGGTCAACACGTACTTCACCCGCCAGCCGCCGCCGGGGACGCTGTATGCGGCGCGCGCCGAGGCGGTGGAGACGGCGACGGCTTCGGCGGCGGGCAGTCGCTGAAAGAAGAGCGGGAAACGGGAAACCCGGGAAACGGGAGTCAAGCGTCACTTCGGCTGGCAGGACTGCGAGCCGAAGCGGAGCCCACCTTCCCGTTTCCCGGGTTTCCCGTTTCCCGCTTCTTGCTTCTTGCTTCTTGCTTCTTGCTTCAGCTTCCCCTGTCCGCTTCTCGTATCATCGCGACAGCCTGATCGCCGCGACTTCGAAGTGCCCATCCGCCAACTCCCCGACACCCTGATCAACCAGATTGCTGCAGGCGAGGTCGTCGAGCGGCCGGCGTCGGTGGTGAAGGAACTGGTCGAGAACGCGCTCGACGCGGGCGCGCGCCGGATCGAGATCGATCTCGAGGAAGGCGGCATCCGCCTGGTGCGCGTGCGCGACGACGGCGGGGGCATTCCGCCGGAGGAGTTGCCGCTCGCGGTGTCGCGCCACGCGACGTCGAAGATCGCGTCGCTCGACGATCTCGAAGCGGTGGCGACGCTCGGTTTCCGCGGTGAAGCCCTGCCTTCGATCGCGTCCGTGAGCCGCTTCGTGCTCGCATCGCGCCGCTTCGACGGCGACCACGGCGCGGCGTTGCACGTCGACGGCGGGCGCATCGGCGAGGTCGCGCCGAAGGCGCATCCGCAGGGCACCACCGTCGAAGTGCGCGACCTGTTCTACAACGTGCCCGCGCGCCGCAAGTTCCTGCGCGCCGAGCGCACCGAGCTCGGCCACATCGAGGAATGGCTGCGTTCGCTCGCGCTCGCGCGGCCGGATGTCGAATTGCGCGTCTCGCACAACGGTCGCCCCGCGCGCCGTTACCGCGGCGATCTCGTGTCGGAAGGCGGCGGGCCCGCTTCGACCGATCGCCTGCTCGAAACGCTCGGCGAGGAATTCGCGAAGCACGCGATGCGCGTCGAACATGCCGGCGCGGGCCTGCGCCTGCACGGCTGGATCGCGCAACCGGTCTACAACCGCGCGAGCGCCGATCAACAGTATCTCTACGTCAACGGTCGCGCGGTGCGCGATCGCAACGTCGCGCACGCGGTGAAGCAGGCCTTCGCCGACGTGCTGTTCCATGGGCGGCAGCCGGCGTACGTGCTCTTCCTCGAACTCGATCCGCGCACGGTCGACGTCAACGTGCATCCGGCCAAGCACGAGGTGCGCTTCCGCGAACAACGCCTGGTGCACGACTTCGTGTATCGCACGCTGCACGCGGCGCTCGCGGAAACGCGCGCGGGTGCGGCGGTCGAAGCGCAGCCCGTTGCCGAAACAACGTCGCGCACGTGGGTCGGCCCGTCCTGGGGCGGGCCTGCGTTCACCGGCGCCGACCAATCCGGCCTCTCGCTGCGCATGGCCGACGCACCGGCCGCCTACGCCGCGCTGTACGCGAACAACGACAGCGACGTCGCACTCGCAGACGCGCCGATGCGTTTCGCGCAACCGATGCCCATGCCGGAAGCGCGCGACGACGCCGCGCCGCCGCTCGGCTTCGCGATCGCGCAGTTGCACGGCATCTACATCCTCGCCGAGAACGCGGAGGGCCTGGTCGTCGTCGACATGCACGCCGCGCACGAACGCATCGGCTACGAGAAACTCAAGCACGCGCACGACGGCGCAGGCCTGCGCACGCAGCCACTGCTGGTGCCGATGACGGTCGCGGTGTCCGAGCGCGAAGCCGACGTCGCCGAGCGCGAAACGACGACGCTCGCGGCGCTCGGTTTCGAACTCACGCGTGGCGGCCCCGGTGCGCTGATCCTGCGCAGCGTGCCCGCGCTGCTCGCCGACGGCGACGTCGAAGCGCTGCTGCGCGACGTGCTCGCCGACCTGCGCGAACACGGCGAAACGCGCCGCATCGGCGCCGCGCGCGACGAACTGCTCGCGACGATGGCCTGCCACGGCGCGGTGCGCGCCAACCGGCGGCTCACCCTCGCCGAAATGAACGCGTTGCTGCGCGAGATGGAAGCGACCGAACGCTCCGGCCAATGCAACCACGGTCGGCCGACGTGGACGCGCTTCGCGCTGGGCGACATCGACAAATGGTTCCTGCGAGGACGTTGAGCATGGGGAAGCTGGGCGCCGTTGCACTGTTGGCGATCGCGGGTACGCTCGCGTTGGGTGCATGCAATCGCGAAGACGAGGAAGCCGCCGCGCGTCGCGCCGCCGAAGCGCGCGCACGCGCGTTCGCCGCGCAGGAAAAACCTTGGCGCGATGCGCGCGCCGCCAAACTCACCGCGCCGGAAGGCTGGACGAGCGTGATCGGCCTGCATTGGATCGACCGCGGCGCGCATTACGCGGGCAGCGCGCCGGGGAACGGGTTCGTGATCGGGAAGGGCCCCGCGCAACTGGGCATGTTCGATCTCGACAAGGCGGGCAAGGTGCGCTTCGTGCCCGCATCGGGCGTCGCGCTCACCCTCGACGGTGCACCGCTCACCGGTGCAACCGTGCTGAAGACCGATGCCGACGACGGCGGCCCGGACAAGCTCGGCTTCGACGACGGCAAGGGCGTGGCGACGATCATCAAGCGCGGCGATCGCGTCGCGTTGCGCGTCAAGCACGCCGACGCCGATGCGCGCGCCCGGTTCAAGGGCATCGACTACTGGGCCGGCGGCCCGGAATGGAAGGTCGACGCGCGTTACGTGCCGCATCCGGCGGGCACGACGTTGCCGATCGTCAACATCGTCAACATGGTCGAACAGGTATCGAACCCCGGCGCCGTGGAGTTCACGCGCGACGGCAAGACGCATCGCCTGGAAGTGCTCGACCAGGGCGAACCGACGCTGTTCCTCGTCTACGCCGATCGCACCAGCGGCCACGGCAGTTATCCCGCCGGCCGTTACCTCGACATCGCGCGCCCCGGCGCCGACGGCAAGGTCGTCATCGATTTCAATCGCGGCGAAAACCCGCCGTGCGCGTTCACCGCGTTCGCCACCTGTCCGTTGCCGCCGACCGCGAACCGACTCGACCTCGCGGTCGAAGCGGGCGAGCGCGTCTACGTCGCCAAACACTGATCGAGGATCGCTTCATGCGCCGCACCTGGCTCGCTGCCGCCACGTTCGCTGTCCTGCTGCCGCTGATCGGCGCGAGTTCGTTCGCTGCCGACTCCGCGAAATCCGCGAAATCCGCGCAGCCCGCCGCGAAGACCACGCCCGTGCCGCTGTTGTGGAAGGTGTCCGACAAGGACAACAGCGTGTACCTGCTCGGCTCCTTCCACATGCTGCGCGCCGACGACTATCCGCTGTCGAAGGATGTCGACGCCGCGTACGCGGATGCGGAAGAAGTGGTGTTCGAAATGCCGCCCGAAGAGATCATGTCGAAGGAGCTCAGCGCGCAGATGGCGATGGCCGCGTTGCGCACCGACGGCACGACGCTCAGCGACGACCTCACGCCGGACCTCGCGCGGCAGTTGTCCGCATGGACCGACAAGAATGCGTCGGCGCTCGCCACCAACGGCATGTCGCCCAAGATGCTGCAGATGCTCGACCCGTGGTTCGTGGGCCTCGCGATCACGATCGTCGAAGCGCAGGGGGCGGGCTTCGAATCGGAACTCGGCCTCGACAACCACTTCGGCAAGCGCGCGAAGGACGACGGCAAGCGCACGGCCGGCATGGAAACCGGCGCGCAGCAACTGGAGATGCTCGACGGCATGAGCCGCGAGGAACAACTGCAGATGCTCGCCGAATCGCTGGACCCCGACGACGGCGGCCGCGCGGGCCTGCGCAAGCTGCACGACATGTGGCGTCGCGGCGACGCGAAGCTGCTCTGGTCGAACATGGGCGCCGACTTCCTGGCCGAATACCCCGCGCTCTACAAGCGCATCAACGTCGAACGCAACGACGCGTGGGTGCCGAAGATCGCCTCGCGCCTCGACGCGCCCGGCACCGACGACACGCTGGTCGTCGTCGGCACGCTGCACCTGCTCGGCAAGGACGGCGTGACCGAAAAGCTGAAGGCGAAGGGCTACAAGGTCGAGCGCATCTGCTCGGCCTGCAAGCCGTAGAGCAAAACAGGGGTCAGAGCACCATTTCCGGAGCGACCGTGGCCACGCTGATGCCGATGCTCAATGTCCCCGATATCCGCGCCAGTGTCGCGTGGTACACGGGCATCGCCTTTACCGTGGTCGACACCGCGGACGACGACGGCGAGATGACGTGGGCGATGCTCGCGTACGGCGACGACGCGCGGGTGATGTTCAACTGCGGCGGCCGCGCGAGCGATGCGCCGCGGCGCGACGCGGACCTGTACCTCGAAGTCGAAGGCGTCGACGCGCTGTTCGCGAAGTTGCCGCCGGGCGTGGTCCTGTTCGAAGGCCCGCACGACACCTTCTACGGCATGCGCGAGTTCATCATTCGCGACAACAACGGCTTCTGGCTGACGTTCGGCGAGCAGATCGCCCGGGCCATCGACCGCAAAAGGGGCTGAATGCGATTCCGTCATCCCGGGTGGGGCCCGGTCGCGCGGTTGTTCGATTGGCTCGCGAACCAGCGCGCGCTCGCGAGGTTGCGACGCGCGGTCTTCGCCCGCCTTCCGTTCCTACGCCAGGAAAGCGACGTGCACGACGTGGTGTATCTCAATTGGGTCGTGCTTCTCGAACGCGTGCGGCCGCTCGTGCCCGACGGCGTGCGCATCGCCGAACGCGGTGGCCACGCGATCCTGACGGTGCTGACCTACGCGCACAAGCATTTCGGTCCCGCCTTCCTCGGGCAGTGGCGCGGTATCTGCCCGTCGCCGCTGCAGAGCAATTGGCGGCTGTATGTCGAAACGATCGACGGGGTCGCGCCCGCGCAGCCGACCGTGCTGTTCCTCGCCAACGTGTTCGACAGCACGGCGTATGCGGTCGGGACGCGGTGTTTCAGTGATGCGTTGCCCTCGCATGTCGCCGAGCGTTTCAGGCACGACGTCGAACGCGATCGCATCGTGACGCGCATCGAGGGCGGCGCGGGAAGTGCGCCGTCGTTGTCGAGCGTCGTCGCACGCAGCGACGAACGTGGCTTGCCGGCGGCGTACCAGGCGTGGTTCGACACGTGGGAGCAGGCCATCGCCGCGCTGAGCCTGCAGGACGCCGCGATTGCTGCGGTGCCCGGCCTGCAACGCAATGCGATCGCGGGCATCGATCTGCCGATCGACCTGGCCCAGGTGCAACCCTTGCGCGTCGTCGAGTTCGCGCCAGGCGAGTGGCTCCAGTCGCTCGGCGCGACGTCGGCGCCGTTCGCATTCGGCGTGCCGTGGGTGCACTTTCGCGTGCTGTGGGAGCGCGTGCTCCAGCCAGGCGGGACTTAGGCGCCGACCATCACGATGCAATCCACCGGGCACGCGGGCACGCACAGCTCGCAGCCGGTGCACAGCGGTTCGATGACGGTGTGCATGCGCTTGCTGCCGCCGACGATCGCATCGACGGGGCAGGCCTGGATGCACTTGGTGCAGCCGATGCAGTCTTCCTCGATGACGAGCGCGACGATCGGCGGCTTGTGTTCGCCGCGGGTGCGGTCGAAGGGTTGCGGCGCGACGTCGAGGATCTTCGCCAGCGCGCGTGCGCCGGCATCGCCGCCGGGCGGACAACGATCGATGCCGGCCTCGCCGCGCGCCATCGCTTCGGCGTAGGGACGGCAACCCGCGAATCCGCATTGGCCGCACTGCGTCTGCGGCAGCACGCGGTCGAGGCGTTCGACGAGGTCGATGCCGATGTCGGCCGCGCGACTCACGTGCGTCGCTTACTTGACGGGCGCACCCGCGGGTGCGTCCTGCGCGTCGAGCAGGTGCAGCGCACCGCCGTCGACGCCGGCCGAGAGGATCATCCCTTCGCTCGTGCCGAAGCGCATCTTGCGCGGCGCGAGGTTGGCGATGAACACGACATTGCGACCGACCAGCGACGCAGGGTCGCCGTAGGACGCACGGATGCCCGAGAAGATCTGGCGCTTGCCGAGTTCGCCCGCGTCGAGTTCGAAGCGCAGCAGCTTGTCGGAGCCTTCGACGAATTCGCACGCGAGCACTTTCGCGACGCGCAGGTCGAGCTTCGCGAAGTCGTCGATGCCGATCGTCGCGGCGGCGACGGGCTGTGCGGCGACGGGCTGCGCGGCGACGGGCTGCGCGGCGGGGGCGAGGGTGTCCTTGCTGGCTTCGGTCATCTGGTCGATTTGTTTCGGATCGATGCGGGTGAACAACGGCACGTAGGCGTCGATGCGGTGCGCGAGCAGCGGCTGCGCGACGTCTTCCCAGCGCGACACGGGCGCGCGCAGGAAACCTTCGGCGCGCTGCGCGAGCAGCGGCAGCACCGGCTTGAGCATCGTGACGAGCACGCGGAAGAGATTGATGCCCTGCGTGCACGCGGCCTGCAGCTGCGCATCGCTGCCTTCCTGCTTGGCGAGCACCCACGGCTTGGTTTCGTCGATGTAACGATTGGCCTCGTCGGCGAGCGCCATCACCTGGCGCAGCACGCTGGCGGGCTGGTTCGCTTCGTAGGCATCGCGTATGTGCGGGATCGCGTCGACGAAGCGCGCGTACATCGCCGGCTCCGGCAACGCATCGGCGAGCTGGCCGCCGAAGCGCTTGTCGATGAAGCCCGCGCAGCGGCTCGCGAGGTTCACGAACTTGCCGACGAGATCGCTGTTCACGCGCGCGACGAAGTCGTGCAGGTTGAGGTCGAGGTCGTCGACGCCGCCGCCGGATTTCGCGGCGAAGTAGTAGCGCAGCGCTTCGGGATCCAGGCCCGAGTCGAGGTACGTGCGCGCCATGACGAACGTGCCGCGCGACTTCGACATCTTCGCGCCGTCGACGGTGAGGTACCCGTTGACGTGCAGCTTCGTCGGCGCGCGGAAACCCGCGCCGTGCAGCACCGCCGGCCAGAACAGGCCGTGGAAGTTCACGATGTCCTTGCCGATGAAGTGGTGCAGCTCGGCTTCGCTGTCGTGCGCGAGGTAGCGCATGAAGTTGTCGCCGTCGCGTTCGCACAACACCTGCAACGCGGAGAGGTAACCGATCGGCGCGTCGAGCCAGACGTAGAAATACTTGCCCGGGTGGCCCGGGATCTCGAAGCCGAAGTAGGGCGAGTCGCGCGAGATGTCCCACGCGCGCAGGCCGCCTTCGGCGTCGAGCCATTCGAGCAGCTTGGCCTTCACGCCCGGGATCGCGACGTCGCCGGCGAGCCACTGGCGCAGGAAGTCGCTGAAGGTGCCGACTTCGAAGAAGAAATGCTCGGAGTCGCGCACCTCGGGCGTGGCGCCGCTGAGTACCGAGCGCGGTTCCTTGAGGTCGGTCGGCGCGTAGGTCGCGCCGCAGTTCTCGCAGTTGTCGCCGTACTGGTCGGGCGTTCCGCAATTCGGGCAGATGCCCTTGATGTAGCGGTCGGGAAGGAACATGCCCTTCGCCGGATCGTAGAACTGCGCGACCGAGCGGCGCGCGATGTGGCCCGTCGCGTCAAGGCGCGCGTAGATCGCTTCGGTGAGCGCGCGGTTGGCCTGCGAGTTCGTCGAGTCGTAGTGGTCGAAGGCGACGTGGAAGTCGGCGAAGTCGCGTTCGTGCTGCGCCTGAATGCCCGCGATGTAGGTCTCCGGCGTCATGCCCGCCTTTTCGGCGGCGAGCATGATCGGCGTGCCGTGGGTGTCGTCGGCGCAGACGAAGCGCACGGCGTCGCCGGCCATGCGCCGCGCGCGCACCCAGATGTCACCCTGGACGTAGCCCACCAGGTGGCCGAGGTGCAGGGGACCGTTGGCGTAGGGCAGGGCGCAGGAAACGGCGACGTGACGTGGCATGGCGCGTGCGTTCGAAGGGGCCGGCGATTATGGCACGGCCACGAAAAAGCCCGGCTTTCGCCGGGCTTTCGCGTGGGGTCGGAGCATGTTTCCCGGCGTTGCCGGAAAATGTGCTCTGACCCCTGTTCTTGCTCTTCGCGCTTTACTCGACGCGTTCCCACTTGCCCGTGCGGCAGAACATCAGCTTGCAGCCGGTGATCTCGAGGTGCTTGCCGTCGGCGCTGGCCTTGACGCTCTTGACCTTGAAGCTGTCGCCGGTCGAGGGCTTGAAGCCCTTGCCGCCGCCCCACGTGCCTTCGTCCTGCTTCACGTCCCAGAACACGAGCATGCCCTGGATCGGCTTGCCCTTGTCCTTGCCGTCGCACTTGTCGCAGGTGGCGTTCGGGGTGTTCAGCGTCTCGACGACCTTGGCGGCGATCCCGCCGTTCTTGGTGCGGTAGACCTCGGTGATCGACATCGCCTTGCCGGTCTCGTCGTCGAAGGTCTTCCACTTGCCGATGACCGGATCCGGCGACTGGGCCGAGGCCGCGAACACGGCGGCGAGCAGCGGCAACGCCAGCAGGGTGGCGAAGAAATTGGTGCGCATGGTCCCCTCCCAGGGATCTGTGGTCGTCCTCGTTCGCGGGACGAACGCCGCTCTTATACCGCATCCGGCGGCGTACGGAATGCGCAGCGCGACTACAATATCGCGCTTCCTTTACCTGTCCGACATGTAGTTGACGACATGACGCCGCTCGAATCCCGCATCGCCGCCCTCCGCGACCCCGCGGCGGGCCTCTCGCTCGCCGAAACCGGCGCACGAATCCGCGCCGCAGCGGCCGACGGCCATGCCGCGGTCGCGATCACGCTGGGGTATCCGGCGGCGAGTTGGCGCGACGCGCTGCAGGCGCAGGTCGTGCAGGCGGTCGCCGACGAAGGCCTGCAACTGGCGAGCCTGGAGCTGCAGCACCGCATCGACGCGCATGCGCCGCAGGGCGAACTCGTGCCGCTGCCGCGCATCCGCAACGTCATCGCGGTGGGCTCGGGCAAGGGCGGCGTCGGCAAGTCGACCACCGCGGTGAACCTCGCGCTCGCATTGGCGGGCGAGGGCGCGCGCGTGGGCGTGCTCGACGCCGACGTCTACGGCCCGAGCATCCCGACCATGCTCGGCCTCGCGGGCCGGCCCGACAGCCCCGACGGCAAGGCGATCGAACCGATGCGCGCGCACGGCATCGACGCGATGTCGATCGGCCTGATGGTCGAGCAGGACACGCCGATGATCTGGCGCGGCCCGATGGCGACCTCCGCGCTCACGCAGTTGCTCGAACAGACGCTGTGGGGCAGCGACGGACAACTCGATTACCTGATCGTCGACCTGCCGCCGGGCACCGGCGACATCCAGCTCACGCTCGCACAGAAGATCCCCGTCGCCGGCGCCGTGGTGGTGACGACGCCGCAGGACGTGGCCACGCTCGATGCGCGCAAGGCGCTGCGCATGTTCGAAAAGGTCAACGTGCCCGTGCTGGGCCTGGTCGAGAACATGGCCGTGCACGTGTGCAGCAACTGCGGGCACGTCGAACACCTGTTCGGCCACGGCGGCGGCGAACGCATCGCCGCGCAATACCACGTGCCGCTGCTCGGCTCGCTGCCGCTGGACATCGGCATCCGCGAACAGGGCGATGCCGGCACGCCGTTCGTGGTCTCGGCCCCGGAGTCGGCGGTCGCCGTTGCCTACCGCGCGACCGCGCGCCGCATGGCCGCGGAACTGGCCCGCCGGCCGAAGGCGCGGGTGAGTTTGGGGGCGCAGCTGCTCTAGCGCGACAGGGAAACGGGAAACTCGGGAAACGGGAGTTCGACCGGCGCTTCGGCTCGCAAGCCCGTCGGCCGAAGGGGCCATAACCTCCCGTTTCCCGTGTTTCCCGTTTCCCGCTTCTTCCCCCACAATCCCGACTCTTCAATCCCCGCAGGCGACGCCCCATCCGATGAGCATCAAGAGCGACCGCTGGATCCGCCGCATGGCCGAACAGCACGGCATGATCGAGCCGTTCGAACCGGGCCAGGTGAAGCACGCGGCCGACGGCCACCGCATCGTCAGCTACGGCACGTCGTCGTACGGCTACGACGTGCGCTGCTCGCGCGAGTTCAAGGTGTTCACCAACATCAACTCGACGATCGTCGACCCGAAGCACTTCGACTCCGGCAGCTTCGTCGACATCGAATCCGACGTCTGCATCATCCCGCCGAATTCCTTCGCGCTCGCGCGCACCGTCGAATTCTTCCGCATCCCGCGCGACACGCTCGTCGTGTGCCTGGGCAAGAGCACGTACGCGCGCTGCGGCATCATCGTCAACGTCACGCCGCTCGAGCCGGAATGGGAAGGCCACGTGACGCTCGAGTTCAGCAACACCACGCCGCTGCCGGCGCGCATCTACGCGAACGAAGGCGTCGCGCAGATGCTGTTCTTCCAGTCCGACGAAGTGTGCGAGACCTCGTACAAGGATCGCGGCGGCAAGTACCAGGGCCAGACGGGCGTGACGCTGCCGCGCACGTAGTGCGGGGAAACGGGAAACGAAGAGCGGGAAACGAAGAGCGGGAAACGGGAGGGAGGCGTTCGCCGTCAATTCGCTGTCGATGCGTCGAAGATCGACCTTCGACTCGTCGAAAACGATGTCCCGTCGACCTGTCCCTCCCGTTTCCCGCTTCTCGTTTCCCGTTTCCCTCAGGGCTTCTGGTACGTCACGAAGAAGCCCTGCAAATCGCCGTTTTCGATATACGGCTCGACGCTGACCACTTTGTAGCCGCGCACGGCGAATGCCTGGTGCGCCTTGCTCAGCGAGTTCGCCGCGCCCTGGTTGCGGAAGCCCCAGCTCGCGTCGACCCAGATCGTGGTCGCGAGCAGGTTGTTCTTCACCGCTTCCTGCGCGGCGGATTCGGGATTCTTGTCGAACAGGCCGGCCTGCGCGGGCAGGGCGGACACGGCGGCGACTGCCAGGGCAGCGGCCAGGAACAGCTTGCGCATCGATGGACTCCGGGAACGTTGGGCTAGGAACGTTCGCCAATTGTGTCGCGCAACAGCTGAATCCGCTCGATCAGCGCTTCGGGCGCATAGGGTTGCGCCGCGGCCATCCCCCACACCGGGCGCGGCCACGCGATGTCCTCCTGGTAGCGCGCGATCACGTGCACGTGCAGTTGCGGCACCAGGTTGCCGAGCGCGGCGACGTTGAGCTTGTGCGGGCGGAACACCTGCAACGCGCGGCCCGCGCGATCGATTTCCTGCATCAGCGCACGTTGCTGCCCCTCATCGAGGTCGGTGACTTCCACCGCTTCGGCCACGCGCGGCACGAGGATCAGCCACGGATGGTTGGCATCGTCCATCAGGCGCACATCGCACAACGGCCACGACGCAACCGGATGCGTGTCGTCGGCGAGTTGCGGATGCAGGTGCCAGGGTTGCTGCTGCGCTTGCGCGTTCATCGCAATTGGTCTTCGAGGAATTCGGTCGTGCGCTGCCAGGCGAGGGTCGCTGCGGCTTCGTTGTAGACCTTCGGATCGACGTCGCGGTTGAACGCGTGGCCCGCGCCTTCGTACACGAACACGCGCGCCTGCGGCTGCTTCTCGCGATGCGTTTCGATGTCGGCCTGCGGAATGCTCGGATCGTCGGCGCCGAAGTGGAACATGAGCCCCGCGTTCGCCGATTCGTCGATGAAGGGCATCGAGCGCGCGCCGTAATAACCGACCGCAGGCAACGAGAGCCGCGTCGCGCACAGGAAGGCGAGGCTGCCGCCCCAGCAGAAGCCGACCGCGCCCACGCGCAGGCCTTCCATCTGCAGCTTCTCGGCGGCGGCGTTGAGGATATCCATCGCACGGTCGGTGCCCAATGCGCTCACCAGCGCTCGCGCGCGCTGGATGCCCGCATCGTCATAGCCGAGTTCGACGCCGTGCTCGACCGGATCGAACAGCGAGGGCGCGAGCGCGACGAACCCCGCGTCGGCCAGGCGTTCGGCGACGCTGCGGATGTGCGCGTTCACGCCGAAGATCTCCTGGATCACCAGCACCGCGCCCTTCGACGGCCCCGGCGGTTCCGCGCGCCACGCGCGCACCGGCCCGTGCGGGGTCTCGATCTCGGTCCATCCCTGCATGGCGGGGGCCTCCTGGCGCGGCGGGTTCCTGAATCCTACTCCTCGGCGGCCGGTGCGGCGGTCGTGCGAAGCGGCCGTAGCGCACGCTTCAGCACCTATAATCCGCGGCCTTCCGCACGTCCTCGGTCCGCAGCTCCATGTCCACCGCCACCAAGCCCAAGTCCGCCAGCCAGGGAGGCAAGGTCGGGTTCGTCAGCCTCGGGTGCCCGAAGGCGCTCGTCGACTCCGAACGCATCCTCACCCAGCTCAAGGTCGAGGGTTACGACATCGTGCAGTCGTACGACGACGCCGACGTCGTCGTGGTGAACACGTGCGGCTTCATCGACTCGGCGGTGACCGAATCGCTCGACGCGATCGGCGAAGCGATGGCGGAGAACGGCAAGGTGATCGTCACCGGGTGTCTCGGCAAGAAGCCCGAGCAGATCCGCGAAGCGCACCCGGACGTGCTGTCGATCAGCGGTCCGCAGGACTACCAGTCGGTGATGGAAGCGGTGCACGCGGTGCGCCCGCCGTCGCACGATCCGTTCCTCGACCTCGTGCCGGATTACGGCCTCAAACTGACGCCGAAGCATTACGCGTACCTCAAGATCTCAGAAGGCTGCAATCACCGTTGCAGCTTCTGCATCATCCCGTCGATGCGCGGCGACCTCGTGTCGCGCCCGGTCGACGACGTGCTGCGCGAAGCCGAAAAGCTCGCGATGGGCGGCGTGCGCGAGTTGCTCGTCATCTCGCAGGACACGTCGGCCTACGGCGTCGACGTGAAGTACGCCGAGCGCACCTGGCGCAACAAGCAGTACCAGACGCGCATGAAGGCGCTGTGCGAAGGCCTGTCGGAACTCGGCCTATGGACGCGCCTGCATTACGTGTACCCGTATCCGCACGTCGACGACATCATTCCGCTGATGGCCGACGGCAAGTTGCTGCCGTACCTCGACATCCCGTTCCAGCACGCGAGCCCGCGCATCCTCAAGCTCATGAAGCGTCCGGGTGCGGTGGAGAAGACCCTCGAGCGCGTGCAGCGCTGGCGCGAAATCGCGCCGGAACTGGCGATCCGTTCGACCTTCATCGTCGGCTTCCCCGGCGAGACGGAAGAAGAATTCGAAACGCTGCTCGACTTCCTCGACGAAGCGCAGCTCGACCGCGTCGGCGCGTTCGCGTACTCGCCCGTCGACGGCGCGACGGCGAATGCGTTGCCCGATCCGGTGCCGGAAGCAGTGAAGCAGGAGCGCCTGGCGCGCTTCATGGAACGGCAGGCGACGATTTCCGCCGCGCGCCTGGAAGCGAAGGTCGGCACCGTGCAGAAGTGCCTGGTCGATGCGATCGATGGCGAGCTCGCGATCGCGCGTTCGCGTTTCGACGCGCCGGAGATCGATGGCCTGGTGCAGATCCAGGATGGGCGCGAGGCGGGGCTGAAGCCCGGCGAGTTCGTGGATGTCGAGATTCTTGGCAGCGACGAGCACGATCTGTATGGGGAAGTGGTCTACTGACGAAGCAGGGGAAACGGGAAACGAAAAGCGGGAAACGGGAAATCGGCACCCACTTCGGCTGACGGTCCCGTCGCCCGAAGCAGAGGTCGATTTCCCGTTTCCCGCTTTTTGTTTCCCGTTTCCCGCTCTCAGTACTGCACATCCACGATGAAGTAACGCGCAGCCCCGCCCGGCAGCATCGCCTCGAACTCATCATCGATGCGCTTCTTCAGCATCGCGCGCGCCAGCGGGGAGTCGACGCTGATCCAGCCGAGTTTCGCGTCGGTCTCGTCGGGGCCGACGATGCGGTAGCGCTGCGTCTCGCCGCTGACCGAGTGTTCGATCTCGACGGTCGCGCCGAAGAACACGGCCTCGCGATCCGATGGCGGCGCTTCGACGACGCGCAACGCTTCCAGGCGCTTCGACAGATAGCGCACGCGCCGATCGATCTCGCCGAGCTGCTTCTTGCGATAGGTGTACTCGGCGTTCTCCGAGCGATCGCCCTCGGCGGCCGCGGCCGCGAGCGCGCGCACGACCTCGGGTCGGCGCCCGCGCCAGAGGTCGTCGAGCTCGGCCTTCAGGCGCGCGTGGCCCTCGCGCGTGATCAGCGCGGTCGCTTTCTCGGCAGGGGGGCGCCAGCGGCCCATGTGCGTCCTCGTCCCAATCGTCCGACGCTTATGCCAAGCTCGCGCCCATCGATCAAGGCCGACGGACCGACCTGCATGCTCCTGCTGCCGCTGCACCGCCCGCTGATGCGCGCCACCTTTCCCGTCGTCACCGCGCTGCTCGTGGTGGTCAACGTGTTCGTCTACTTCGGCTGGCAGTCGGGGGACAACGCGCGGATCGCGGAGGTGGTCGAGGATTACGCGCACTCGCGCCTGGGCGAGATCGAAGCGCCCGCGTACGAGCGCTGGCTCATCGATCGCGGCGGTCGCGGCGATGCGGTCGAGGAATACCGCGACGCGGAAGACGACGAGGCGCGCCGCGCCCTCGTGGCGACCAACGCCTTGTTCGACCCCGAGTTCGTGCCCGCGATGGAAACCGGCCGCTGGTTCCCCGATGGCGCGACGTTCGCCGAATGGCGCACGCTGCGGCCGGCGTACGACGAGACGCTCGGCGACATCTTCACCCTGCGCCACCTGCTGCGCGCGTCGGAGGTCTCGCCCGCGCGCATGGTGACGTCCGCGTTCCTGCACGGCGACGCGATGCACCTGTTCGGCAACATGGTGTTCCTCGTCGTGATCGGCCTGCTGGTCGAAGGCGCGCTCGGGCCGTGGCGTTTCGGCGTCGTGTACCTGCTCGGTGCGATCGGCGCGAGCGCGGCGTCGCTCGTGTTCCATTGGGGCGATGCGGCCGGCGGGCTCGGCGCTTCGGGTGCGATCGCGGCGCTGATGGGCTGCTTCTGCCTGGTGTGGGGCCTGCAGCCGGTGCGGTTCTTCTACTGGATCGGCGTGTGGTTCGACTACGTGCGCGCGCCGGCGGTGTGGTTGTTCCCGGCGTGGCTGGGGTGGGAAGTGTTCAACCTCGTGTCGCGCGACGCGTCGTCGAACGTGGCGTTCGAAGCGCACGCCGGTGGCCTGGTGTGCGGCGCCGCCATGGGCTGGATGCTGTCCGCGATGGGGCAGGTGCGCCACGAGTTCATCCGCGAGGACGCGAGCAACGATGCTGCGCCCGCGGGCGACGATCGCTGGGAACGCGCGCAGCGCCACATGGGCCGCATGCAATTGTCGGAAGCGGACCAGTTGCTCGATCAGCTCGCGACTCAAGCGCCGTGGCGCGTCGACGTGCAGGTCGCGCGCTACCGCGTCGCGTACAACGGCGCGCGCGCGGAGCAGGCGAACACACGCGCGGTGCAGGCGCTGTCGATCGACGCGCACGATGCGCAGGCCGTGCGCCTGCAGGCGGACCTGTTCGTGGAACTCGCGCGTCGCAACGCGACGGTGCCACCGACGGTGCGCCTGGCGCTCGCGCGCCGCTGCATCAACTTCGACCTGCTCGACGACGCCGAACGCGCGTTGCAGGACATCCCCGCCGACGTCGCGCCCGACGTCCAGTCGCAACTGTGGTTCGAACTCGCGCTGCGCCATCGCGACGCGGGCGCGCAGGCGGCGCACGTGCGCTGTTTACGGCATTTGTCGGAGCGACATCCGATGCAGCCGCAGGCGGTGAAGGCGCGGTTCTTGTTGGAGAATGCGTGAGGCGAAGGACGGGGAAACGGGAAACAAAGAGCGGGAAACGGGAAGGATAAGGCGTACCGATTTGCTTTCGACGAGCCGAAGGTCGGTCTTCGGGTAGTCGAAAAACTCACCTCTTCGAACTCTCTTTCCCGTTTCCCGCTGTTCGTTTCCCGTTTCCCGATTTAATCCACCATCACACGAGCGCCATCGCCGCATCGATCTTCTGCAACATCGCTTCATCCTCCGTCCGCGCCCGCGTGCGCTCGAGCAACACCTTCGCCTCGCTGCCGCGGTCGAAGCGTTCGAGCAGCAACATCGCGGCCTGCAGGCCCCAGCGCGCGGAGTCCGGGTGGCGCGGGTGCGCGTTGAACAACGCGTGCAGCGTGTCGACCGCCAGCTGCGCCTGGCCGCCGAAGCGCGCCTGTTCGGCGAGGCGTTCGCCGTGCGCGATCTCGAGCGGAACGAAGGTGGCGTCGGCGTCGAGACACTCGCGTAGCAACCCGAGCGCGCGGCGTTCCTGCTTGTCGAGCATCAGGCGATGCAGGTACTGGCGCGCGTGTTCGTTCACCGCCTCCGCGTTGCCGGCCTGCTGCAGCAGGCGGCGATACAGGTCGTGCACTTCCGGCCCCACCGCGCGCGTGTTGATTTCGCCGCGCAGCAGCGAACGCGCTTCGTCGATGCGTCCATCGCGCACGCGCGCTTCGGCTTCTGCCACCACGTCGTCCACGGACGCCGGCGTGTATTGCGATCGCAGTGCGGCCAACTGCGCGACGCCCGGGTCGAACCCGAGGGCTTCGTGCGATTGGTAAAGCAGGTAGCCCATCAGGTGGAAGGCCGAGAACAGCCCCCAGAACCCGAGCACCGTCGCCAGCCATCCCGCGACCGGCCCCGGCATGAACGCCGCGAGCCACGCGCCGGCGGTCATCGCGCTGGCCTGGATCACGAACAGCAAGCCGACCACCGCGAGGTACGGCCAGCCGATGCGCGCGACGATCGAGAACGCATTCGACGGACTCAGCGCATCGCCCAGGCTTTCGGTCATCGCGAGCGTCATCGTCAGCGCCGGCTGAAGGAACACCAGCAACGCGAGTCCGCCGAAGAAAACCACCTCGCTGCCGGTGAGCAGGCACACGCCGAGCAGGAGTCCGAGGATCAGTTGCAGGCCGAGGAAGCGCCACACGACGCCGTTGTCGACCGAGATCGCGACTTCCGGCGAATCCATGTGGCCGTCCGCGGTGCGGCGCAGCACTTCGAACGCGAACTTGTACGCGCCGACCCACATCGCGATCGACACGACCAGGCCGAGCAGCGGAATGCCGCGGAAGATCGCCGCGACCGCGAGCATCACCAGCATCACCAGCGCCGCACCGCGCACCGGGTACAGGATGATCGACGGGATGCGCTGCCAGAACGGTTCGGGCGTCGCCAGCGTGGAAGCGGGCGCGCTCATCGCGGACCGCCCGCGCGACGCAGCACCTGCGTGCCGTTGGCGGCCTGCAGCGCGTCGTTGTCGACCAGCGTGTAGACGCGGTCGGCTTCGTCCTTCGCGTCCGGATCCAGGCGCAGGCTGTGGCCGTCGGGTTCCAGCGTCCACGTGCCGGTGCTGTTGTTCGCGGCGTGCGAGCTGAGCGAGTAGGTGCCGTCGGCGGCGAACGCGACGGTCATGTTGTCGTCGGAGAACGTGCCGGCGAACGCCTTCGCATCGAACGTCGTGTGTTCGCCCGGCGCGGCGGCGTCGGACACGCCGACCGGATCGGCTGCGGTCGCGGCGACTGCAGGCGCGGCGATCGTCGCGGCCGGCGCGAGCGTGGCGGCCGCCGGTGCGACGGGCGCGGCCTCTTCGCGCTTGCACGCGGACAAGGCGAGGAGCGTGGTGATCGAAGCGGCGAGCGATAGCGTGGACAACGTGGTGCGCATGGCTTTCCCCCGAATGAAAAGTGGTGGTGCTTCAACAACTGGGGTCAGAGCACCTTTTCGCGCGCGAAAAGGTGCTCTGACCCCTGTTTTGCTCAGCGGCCCTTGCCGCCGAAGATGCTGCCGAGCACGCCGCGCAGGATCTGCCGTCCGATCTGGCTGCCCACGGTGCGTGCGGTCTGCTTGGCCATCGTTTCCACGACGCCTTGCCGGCGCTTGGTGCCGAATACGACGTCGCGGACCTTCTGGCCCATGCCGGGCTCGTCGCGTTCGTCGTCCTCGCGCGTGCGGGCCTTCGGTGCGTCGGCGCGTTCGCTTGCGACTTCGGCTTTTTTCGCGAGCATTTCCGCGGCCGAGTCGCGGTCGATCGCGTTGTCGTACTTCGCGCCGACCGGGCTGCTTGCGCGTACCTGCGCGCGTTCGGCGTCGGTGATCGCGCCCATGCGGCAACGCGGCGGCGCGATCAGCGTGCGCTCGACCGGCATCGGCACCGCGCGCGCGCCCTGCGCGTCGTGCAGCGTGGACACCAGCGCTTCGCCGACGCCGAGCGCGGAGATCGCCTTGGCGACATCCAGGTGCGGGTTTTCGACGAAGGTTTCCGCCGCCGTGCGCACCGCCTTCTGGTCGCGCGGGGTGAATGCGCGCAGCGCGTGCTGCACGCGGTTGCCGAGCTGGCCGAGGATGTCGTCCGGCACGTCGTCGGGGAATTGCGAGCAGAAGTACACGCCGACGCCCTTCGAGCGGATCAGGCGCACGACCTGTTCGACGCGCTGCTGCAATGCGGGCGGCGCGTCGTCGAACAGCAGGTGCGCTTCGTCGAAGACGAACACGAGCTTCGGTTTGTCGAGGTCGCCCACCTCAGGCAGCGTCTCGAACAATTCCGACATCAGCCACAACAGGAAACTCGAATACAGTCGCGGCTTGAGCACGAGTTGCGACGCGGCGAGCACGCCGATGACGCCGCGGCCGTCGGGCGTGGTGCGCATGAGGTCGGCGAGTTCGAGTGCGGGTTCGCCGAAGAATTGTTCGGCGCCATCCTGCTCAAGGCGCAGCAGCGCGCGCTGGATCGCACCGATCGATTGCGCGCTGACCAGGCCGTACGACGTGGAGATGTCCTTGCGCTCGTCGGCGACGATGCCGAGCAGCGCGCGCAGGTCTTCGAGGTCGAGCAGCAGCAGGCCGCGGTCGTCGGCGAGCTTGAACACGATGTCGAGCACGCCCGACTGCGTGTCGTTGAGTTCGAGGATGCGCGCGAGCAGGGTGGGGCCCATCTCGCTGACGGTCGTGCGCACCGGATGGCCGAGTTTTCCGTACAGGTCCCAGAAGATCACCGGGTTCGCGGCCGGTGCGTAATCGGCGACGCCGATCCGCGCGGCGCGATCGAGCACCTTCGCATCCGGCGTGCCCGCGACCGCGAGACCGGCGACGTCGCCCTTCACGTCGGCGAGGAAGACCGGGACGCCGAGCCGCGAGAAGCCTTCGGCCAGCGTCATCAGCGTCACCGTCTTGCCGGTGCCCGTGGCGCCGGCGACGAGGCCGTGGCGATTTCCGTACTTCGGTTCGAGCGTGACCGGGCCCCCTTCGGGGGTGGTGACCGACTTTCCGACGAGGATGGGGTCCATGCGCGCGCCTGTTCAGTGTCGGGCGATTCTAGCCGTGCGTCGGCGCGCTTCGGGCAAACCTCGAACGGGTCCGCAATTTCGCGCGCACGAAAGGTTGTCAGCCCGCGTACGCATCGGTACCTTCGACCGGCCTTTCGTCACGTCGTATTCGCATGTCCGATCAAGTTTTCCCGCGTATCGCCTCGCTGTGCGTCGCCATGTCCATGGCGCTCGCCGCTTTCGTTCCCGCCGCCCACGCCGCTTCCAAGCGCGACCAGGCGGCCGTCGAGGCGCTCGATGCGCGCATGGCCACGGCCGAGCAGCGTTACCGCGCGGCACTCGTGAAGATCGGTAACGCCGATCCGTCGGGCGGCGCGGAAAGCGACGCCGCGCTCGAGGACATGGAAGACGTCATGGCCGACTGCATGAAGCAGAAGGGTTGCTCCATGCCGACGATGCTCGCCACCTACAAGCGGCTGCTGAAGTCGCAGGCCGACGCCGAGGCGCAGGTCGCCGACGACGACGCGATGGAAGAGGAGGGAGACGACGACCACGCGACCGCGGCCATCGCCGCCGACGTGCCGGAAGCCGCGCGCGCCGCGCAGTTGCTCGCCGACGACCATCGCTTCGACAAGATGGTGCAGTACAACCCGGCCGTGCAGGCCGGCATCCGCCGCTGGCTCACCGACATGCGTCCGGCGTTGATGAGCAGCTACGAAAACTATTCGTACATGCGTTCCATGATGTGGCCGCAGTTCGAACGCGCGGGCCTGCCCGAGGCGCTGCTGTTCGGCATCATGGCGAAGGAATCCAACGGCAAGGTGCACGTGAGCTCGCGCGCCGGCGCCGCCGGCCCGATGCAGTTCATGTACGGCACCGGCAAGCGCTTCGGCCTGGGGCCCGACGGCACCGGCTTCGACACGCGCTTCGATCCGCGCGCTTCCGCCGAGGCGAGCGCGGCGTATCTCAACGAGCGCATGGGCGAACTCAATCGCAGCATCGAACTCGCGCTGGCCGCCTACAACGGCGGCGAAGGCCGCGCGTTGCGCGTGTACAACGGCGCGAACGGGCAGGGCTTCTGGGACGCGCCGGTCTACAACCAGTTCCCCGCGGAAACGCGCGACTACGTGCCGATGGTGATCGCCGCGGCGTGGCTGTTCCTGCACCCGAAGCAATACGGCCTGAGCTTCCCGAAAGTCGACGCCAAGCCCGCCACGCTGCGCCTGGCGCGCCCGGCCTCGATCTACGAACTGACGATCTGCCTCGGCAACGGCGGCACGCGCGACGGCTTCATGCGCGCGCTGCGCAATCTCAACCCGCGTTACGAAGCCGACAGCTGGCTGCCCGCCGGCGCGACGCTCAACGCGACGACGAAGATCGTCGGCCTCTACGGCCGCCATTGCGCGCAGGGTGCGCGCGCGGAACTCGCGCGCCAGCTGGTGATGAGCGATCCGACGTCGGCCGTCGTGCGCGGTACCGCCGTGGCGAGTTCCGAAGCGACAGTGCCGACCCCGGTCGCTTCCGCGGCGACGCCGAAGCCGGCCAAGCCCGCGAAAGTCACGAAGCACAAGGTCGCCCGTGGCGAAACCCTGACCGCCATCTCGAAGAAGTTCCAGTGCGACATGCGCGAACTCGCGGAAGCCAACCGCATCAAGGCGCCGCGCTACAGCATCAAGCCGGGCCAGACGTTGAAGCTGGAAGGCTGCACCGCGAACTGAAGGAGCGAAACAGGGGTCAGAGCACTTTTTCTGACCCCGCGCGAAGCCGATCCCGGACATCGCGCATCGCAGTCCTCTGATCGTTAGCTCGTCGTCACCGAACCAACATGACGCCTCCGCAACCGGAGGCCGCCATGCCACGCGCAAAACGACTCGACCTGCACGGCGTCGCGCAGCACGTCATCCAGCGGGGCAACGATCGCCAGCCCTGCTTCCACCGCGATATCGACTACATTCGGTATTTGCAGGATCTTCGCGATGCAACGTTGAAGCACGACTGTCACGTGCACGCGTATGTATTGATGACGAACCACGTGCATTTGCTGGTCACGCCCAGCGCATCAGGTGCGGTCAGTCGCTTGATGCAAGACGTCGGGCGTTCCTACGTCGGCTTTTTCAATCGCGCGACCGGGCGTACGGGCACTTTGTGGGAAGGACGGTACAAGGCAAGCCTCGTCGACAATGAGCGATACCTCATGGCCTGCTACCGCTACATCGAGCTGAACCCGGTGCGCGCAGGCCTGGTGACGAGCGCCGCGGATTATCGATGGTCGAGTTCCCGTGCCAACGCACACGGGCTGCCTGATCTGCTGGTGACGCCACATGAGGTGTTCAACCGGCTTGCATCCGACACGGATGAGCGCCGAAAGGCTTATCGCGCATTCGTGGCCGAAGCCATCCCGGACGAGGAGATGGCTGCGATTCGGTTGTACGCCCAACGCCAGCGCGCGCTTGGGTCTTCAAAATTCCAGGCGCTGGTCGAAGAACGCCTTCGGCAGCGTGCAGGGCTGGGCCGCCTCGGTCGGCCGAGAAAAAAATAGTGCTCTGACCCCTGTTTTTGCTTTTTCGCGCGGGCGTCAAACGAGCGAAGCGAGCCGCTCGCCAAGCCGCACCGGCGCCTGCGCACGCAACTTCGGTGCGAGTTCCGCCACGCCCTTCGGCAGCAGCACGATCACCGTCGACCCGTAATTGAAGCGCGCCATTTCGGCGAAGCGTTCCAGGCGGACGCCGCGTCCACGGTAGTCCTTCACCGTGATCGGGCCGCCGTACGGCGGGATCTCGATGCCGCCCCACACGGTTTCGACGCCGGAGACGAGCAGCGCGCCGACCATCACGCAGGCCATCGGTCCGAACTCGGTGTCGAAGTGGCAGACGACGCGCTCGTTGCGCGCGAACAGGCGCGACACGGTGCCGACCGCATCCACGCCGACGCTGAAGAGTCGGCCGGGGATGTGCACCGTTTCGCGCAACGTGCCGGCGAACGGCATGTGCACGCGGTGGTAATCGCGCGGCGAAAGATACACGGTGGCGAACGTGCCGCCGACGAAGGCTTGCGCCGCTTCTTCGTCGCCCAGTAGCTGCGCCGTCGAGAACCCGTGTCCTTTCGCCTGGAAGATGTGGCCCGGATCTTCGTGTTCGGCATCGCCCGCGAAGCCGATGCGGCCGCACTCGCTGATGCGCCCGTCGGCGGGCATCGCGATCGCGCGCGGATCGGGGTCGACCGTGCGTGCGCCCGGGCGCAGCGCGCGGGTGAAGAACGCATTGAAGGTGGGGTAGCGCGTCGTGTCCGGTTCGGCCGCTTCGGTCATGTCGACGTCGAACTTGTCGACGACGGTGTCGATCAGCCACTGCTTCACGCGCGGATCCGCGGAATATGCGAGCCGCCGCGCGAGCGACGACAGGAAGCGATGGGGCAGGACGTAGGTGAGGGCGGTGACGAGTTGCATCGGCTCAGCGTGCCATGGTCGAGGTGAGGGCCGTCAGGTCGGCGGCGATCGCCTGCGGATCGAGCGGCGGCGAGATGATGCCGGTCATGCGGCCCTTCGGATCGAGCACCGCGAGCGTGGCCGTGTGGTCGACGTTGTAGCGGTCGGCCGGCGCGCCGTCGGCGGGCGGCACTTTCATGAAGACCATCGACAGGTTGCGCGCGAAGGCTTCGAGCGCGGGCACATCGCCGGTGGCGGCGAGGGTGTCGCGGTGGAAGGCGTGCGCGTATTCGCCGGCGAGGATCGCGGTGTCGCGATCGGGATCGACCGACACGAACAACACGCGCGGCCGCGTCGAATCGGGCAGGCCCTCCCACTGCTTCTGCGCCTGCGCGAGTTCGGCGAGCGTCGTCGGGCAGACGTCGGGGCAATGGGTGAAGCCGAGGAAGACGATCGTCCAGTGCCCCTGCAGTTCGCCGGGCACCAGGCGCGTGCCGTCGGACTGCTGCAGCGAGAAGGCGGGCAGTTCGCGCGGCGCCGGGAACAGGCGCACGGCCTGGGTCTGCGGCAGCGACGGCGCCTTCGGCGTGAACCAGCGATGCCCGGCCAACAGGCCGATGCCCGCGGCGAGCGCGATCACGAGGATCCAGAGCGTGGTGCGATTGAACATGCGGAACCGGTCCTTGGAGGGGGCGCCTTGGGGGGCGGGGAATGATACCGGTCGCGCTATGATGCACGGCCCCCACGAAAGCGGCCGCCGCCGCGCCGCCGCGCCCATGACCGACGAGCTGGCCACGATCATCGACCTGATCCGCTACGGCGCGAGCCGTTTCAACGCGGCCGGCCTGACCTTCGGGCATTCCTACGACAACGCGCTGGACGAAGCGACGCAGCTCACCCTGCACGCGCTGCACCTGCCGCACGACCTCAGCCCCGTGTACGGCAACGCGCGCGTGACAGAGGCCGAGAAGGAAGAAGTGCTCGGCCTGTTCCTGCGCCGCATCGAGGAGCGCATCCCCGCCGCGTACCTGACCGGCGAGGCGTGGTTCGCGGGCCTGAGCTTCAAGACCGACGGTCGCGCACTCGTGCCGCGCTCGCCGATCGCCGAATTGATCGAACACGGTTTCCAGCCCTGGCTCGGCGACCGTGAAGTCCTGCGCGCGCTCGACCTGTGCACCGGTTCGGGCTGCATCGCCATCGCGATGGCGCACTACAACCCCGACTGGCACGTCGACGGCGTCGACATCTCCGACGACGCGCTCGCGCTCGCCGAAGAGAACAAGCAGCGCCTGCACGCCAGCAACGTCCACTTCCACAAGTCGGACCTGTTCGCGGGCCTCACGGGCGAGCACTACCAGCTCATCGTCACCAATCCGCCGTACGTCACCAACGACGAGACCGATGCGTTGCCGAAGGAATACGCGTACGAGCCCGAGCTCGGGTTGCGCGCCGGCGACGACGGCCTGGATCTTGCGCTGCAGATCCTGCGCGACGCGCCGTTGCACCTGGCGCGCGACGGCCTGCTGATCTGCGAAGTGGGCGAAGCGGAGAAGGCGCTGTCCGATCTGCTGCCCGAACTTCCGCTCGCGTGGGTCGAGTTCAAGGTCGGGCAGATGGGCATCTTCGTCGCCGAGTGCGCGGACCTCGTCCAACACAACGCGCGCATCCGCGAACTCGCCGACGCACGCGAGCAAGCCGCACGCAATCGCGGCGCACGCGTCGCGGGATGAACACCTTCGGCCAGCTCTTCCGCGTCACGACCTTCGGGGAGTCGCACGGGCCGGCCATCGGCTGCGTGATCGACGGCTGCCCGCCGGGCGTGTCCGTCGCGCCGGAAGATTTCGTCGACGACCTCGCGCGCCGCGCCACCGGGCGCAGCCGCCATGCCTCGCAGCGCCACGAAGCCGACCTCGTCGAAATCCTCAGCGGCGTCTACGAAGGCCGCACGACCGGCACGCCGATCGCGCTGCTGGTCCGCAACACCGATGCGAAGTCGAAGGACTACGACAACATCGCGCAGACCTTCCGCCCCGGCCACGCCGATTACACGTATTGGCAGAAGTACGGCCATCGCGATCCGCGCGGCGGCGGGCGTTCGTCGGCGCGCGAGACCACGATGCGCGTCGCCGCCGCGGTGATCGCCAAGCGCTGGTTGCTGGAGAAGTTCGGCGTGCGCGTGCGCGGGTATCTCGCGCAGATCGGCGACGTCGTGCCGCGCGGATTCGCGTGGGGCGACGTGGAAGGCAATCCGTTCTTCTGGCCCGACGCGGCGCAGGCCGCCGAGCTCGAGGGCTACATGGATGCGCTGCGCAAGTCCGGCGATTCGGTCGGCGCGCGCATCAACGTCGTCGCCGACGGCGTGCCGCCCGGCTGGGGCGAGCCGATCTACGGCAAGCTCGACGGCGAACTCGCCGCGGCGCTGATGTCGATCAACGCGGTGAAGGGCGTGGAAGTCGGCGACGGCTTCGCGTCGGTCGCGCAGCACGGCAGCCAGCATCGCGACGAGATCACCCAGGACGGATTCCTGTCGAACCATGCCGGCGGCATCCTCGGCGGCATTTCCACCGGGCAACAGGTGATCGTGTCGGCCGCGTTCAAGCCGACCTCCAGCCTGCGACTGCCCGCGCGCAGCCTCGACCTCGAAGGCCAGCCCGTCGAAGTCGTCACCCACGGTCGCCACGATCCCTGCGTCGGCGTGCGCGCAACGCCGATCTGCGAAGCGATGGTCGCGCTCGTGCTCATGGACCAGGCGCTGCGTCATCGCGCCCAGTGCGGCGACGTCGGCGACGTCGCGCCGCGCATCAAACCCGGCAAATCGAAACGCTGACACGCGCGTCGCGGGTTGCCGCTCACTGCTGTTCCGAACCACCCTTCACTCGACACCAAGACTCAAATGACGAACAAGACTTTCAAGGTCGCGGTCGTCGGCGCCACCGGCGCCGTCGGCGAAACCATGCTCTCGATCCTGTCCGAGCGGAACTTCCCGGTCGGCGAACTCGTCGCGCTCGCCAGCGCGAAATCGGCGGGCACGAAAGTCAAATACGGCCACAAGGACATCGTGGTGCAGGACCTGGCGACGTTCGATCCGAGCGGCGTCGACATCGCGCTGTTCTCCGCCGGCGGTTCGACGTCGAAGGAATACGCGCCGAAGTTCGCCGCCGCGGGCGCGGTGGTGATCGACAACTCCTCGGCGTTCCGTTACGACGACGACGTCCCGCTGGTCGTGTCGGAAGTGAACCCCGACCAGGTCCGCAACCGCCCGCGCGGCATCATCGCGAACCCGAACTGCTCGACGATGCAGATGCTCGTCGCGCTCGCGCCGATCCATCGCAAGGCCGGCATCGAACGCATCAACGTCGCGACCTACCAGTCGGTGTCCGGCGGCGGGCGTTCGGCGCTGGAGGAACTCGGCCGCCAGACCGCGGGCATCCTCAACTTCCAGTCGCCCGATCCGCAGCGCTTCCCGGTGCAGATCGCGTTCAACCTGATCCCCCACATCGACGACTTCCAGGACAACGGCTACACCAAGGAAGAGATGAAGCTGGTGTGGGAGACGCAGAAGATCCTCGGCGACGCCGCCATCAAGGTGAACCCGACCGCCGTGCGCGTGCCGGTGTTCTATGGCCACTCCGAGGCCGTGAACGTGGAGACCCGCGAGAAGATCACCGCCGACGAAGTGCGCGCGATGCTGCAGCAGGCGCCGGGCGTGGAGGTGGTCGACGACCGCAAGCCCGGCGGCTACCCGACGCCGGTGACCCATGCTTCCGGCAACGACGCGGTGTACGTGGGCCGCATCCGCGACGACGCCTCGCATCCGCGCGCGGTGAACCTGTGGATCGTGTCCGACAACATCCGCAAGGGCGCGGCGCTGAACGCGGTGCAGATCGCAGAATTGATCGCGGCCGAAAGCTGATCCGCAAAACGTTGGAGAGGGCAGGGGATATTCGATTGCCAGCCGCGCGCATGCGCGGCTAGAGTTTCGACGGGGCCTGAGGGGAGAAGGCAATGACACTTCGACGCATCGCGTTGGCGATCGCTCTGGCCGTTGCGGCCGGGCCGGTCGCTGCGCTAGGCCTTGGCCAGATCCAGGTGAAATCGCGGGTCGACCAGCCGTTGCTGGCCGAAATCCCGATCGTTTCCAGCGATCCGGCCGAACTGGAGCAGCTGCAGGCGCGGCTCGCTTCGCCGGAAACCTTCGCCCGCATCGGGCTGGAGCCGCCGACCGGGGCCGCGGCCGACCTGCAGTTCATGGTCGCGCTCGACGATCGCGGGCGCCCGGTGATTCGCGTCACCAGCAGCGCGCCGGTGAGCCAGCCGCTCGTGACCTTCCTGGTCGAAGTCGACTGGGGCAGCGGCCGACTGGTGCGCGAGTACTCGGCGCTGCTCGACACGCCGCGCACCGTCGCCGCGCCGGCGCAGCCGCCGATCGATGCGCCGACCGTCGCGCCGTCGAACGTGATCGAACGTCCGGTCGCCGCCGCGCCCGTCGAGGCCGAACCGATCGGACAGCCCGCACCGCCGGCCGACGATGCAACGCCGGAAGCCGCGCCCGATTCCGACAAGATCTCCCCCGACGCGATTGCGGCCGACGCACCGCCCGCACCGGAACCCGAACCCGCGCCGGTCACCGCCGCGCCCGCGGCGCCGACGCCCGCCGATCGCATGATCGTGCGCGACGGCCAGACGCTGTCGGAAATCGCGGCGGGCGTGGGCCAGCGCGGCTACACGCTCGACCAGACCATGCTCGCGCTGCTGCGCGCGAATCCCGATGCCTTCATCAAGGGCAACGTGAACCTGCTGAAGTCGGGCGCGGTGTTGCGCGTGCCGCCGGCGCAGGACGCGGCCGACCTCGCGCCTCGCGAAGCGGCCGCGGTCGTGCGAGATCATCTCGAACAATGGCGTGCGCTCACCGCGCCCGCGCCGCAGCCGGCGAGCGTCGCCAGCGATGCGGCCGCCGCGCCCGCGAACAGCGCGAAGCCCGCGTCGTCGACCGCGACCGCAAGCGACGCAACCCCGCGCACCGCCGGTGCGCGCCTCGAAATCGTGCCGCCGTCCGATCGCGCGGCGAACACCCCAGGGTCAAGATCCGGCGCGAGCGCCGGTGGCGAGGGCGACATGCTCCGACAGCAGGAATTGCAACAGACGAAGGAAGACCTGGCCGCGCGCAACGCGGAGGTCGAGGATCTCAAGTCGCGCGTCGCCGAACTCGAGAAGCTGCAGCAAGACCAGGCCGCGCTGATCGCGATGAAGGACAGCAAGCTCGCCGCGGCGGAGCAGCGCCTCGCGCAGTCGAACGACGCGCAGGCCGCGACGACGCAGGCGACGCCGCCGCAGCAACAGGCTTCGACGCCCGCGTGGGTATGGGGCGGGGCGGGGCTGCTCGTGCTCGGCGTGGTCGCGTGGTTCTTCACGCGTCGTCGCAAGCCCGCGCCCGCGCCGCGTCGCGCGTACGACACCGAAGCGCTCGCCGCGGGGATCCCGATCGATGCGGGCCTGCGCGAAGCGCCGGCGCCGAAGTTCGTCGAAGACGAGAAGCCCGCCACGCAGGACCGCGCCGTGCAGGACCGCGCCGTGCAGGATTGGACCTCCGCGCCCGCGAAGTTCGGCGCCGCGCCGACGTGGCATGCAGGCGGCGGCGCTCCCGGCGCCGACACCGCGGTCGCCGAACCGCAGACTTCGACGCAGCAGATCGACCTCGCGCGCGCCTACCTCGACATGGGCGACGACGACGCGGCGCGCGTGATCCTGCGCGAAGTGCTCGCGACGAGCCGCGACCCGATGGCGCGCGACACCGCCGCGCGCATGCTGCGCGAGCTCTGATCGATGCGCGCATCGCTCCGGACGTGATGGTCGCCTGGTGACGATGCGCATCGCCCTCGGCGTCGAATACGACGGCGGCGGGTTCCTCGGCTGGCAGCGACTGAGCAAGCCCGGGGAACCCGGCGAAGAGACCGTGCAGCAGGCGCTGGAAACGGCGCTGTCGTTCGTCGCGAACACGCAGGTCGACACGATCTGCGCCGGTCGCACCGATGCCGGCGTGCACGCGGTCTGCCAGGTCGTGCATTTCGACACCGACGTGCATCGCGATCCGCGCGGCTGGGTGCTCGGCACGACGTCGCGCCTGCCTCCGGCGATCAGCATCCGCTGGTGCGTGCCGGTGGCCGACGACTTCCACGCGCGCTTCTCCGCGGTGGCGCGGCGTTATCGCTATCGCATCCTCAACCGCGCCGTGCGGCCCGCGTTGGCTCGGCAGTACCTCACCTGGGAACGCCTGCCGCTGGATGCCGACGCGATGCACGCCGCCGCGCAGGCGCTGGTCGGCGAGCACGATTTCAGCGCCTTTCGCACGGTCCACTGCCAGGCCCCGCACGCGCGGCGCGACCTGCAGGAGATCACGGTGGTGCGAAGGGAAGATGAGGTCATCGTCGAGGTGCAGGCGAATGCATTCCTGCATCACATGGTCCGCAATATCGTCGGATCGCTGCTCCTGGTCGGCCGCGGCGAACGCCCCGGGGCCTGGATCGCGGAGCTGCTGGCCGGACTCGACCGCACCGTCGCAGGGCCGACCGCGCCGCCCACCGGACTGGGCTTCCTCGGTCCGCGTTATCCCGCCAGGTTCGGCTTGCCGTCGGAGGTGACCGCATGAGCAAGACCCTGTTCCGCACCCGCATCAAGTTCTGCGGGATGACCCGCGCCGGCGACGTCCGGCTCGCGAGCGAGCTCGGCGTCGACGCGGTGGGCTTCGTGTTCGCCGACGGCAGCCCGCGCCGACTTCAGCCGGAAGAAGCGCGCGTGCTGCGCAACGCGATGGAACCGCTGGTCGATGCGGTGGCGTTGTTCAAGGACAACCAGGTCGAGGAAGTGCGCGCGGTGGTCAAGCAGGTGCGCCCGAGCCTGCTGCAGTTCCACGGCAGCGAGGACGACGCGTTCTGCCGCGGGTTCGGCATCCCGTACATCAAGGGCATCCCGATGCGCGGCCTCGACCCCGAACAACGGGCCGGGCAGGCCATGCAGCTCCAGATGCGCTACCCGGGTGCGGCCGCCTTCCTGTTCGATGGCCATGCGCAGGGCCAGCAGGGCGGGACCGGGCAGATCTTCGACTGGTCCACCATCCCCACGGGGCTGGGCAAGCCCTTCGTGCTGGCAGGCGGGCTGCGGCCGGACAACGTCTTCGACGCGGTGATGGCGACCCTCCCGTGGGGGGTCGACGTGGCCTCGGGCATCGAAACCGCCCCCGGGATCAAGGACGGCGATAAGATGCACCGTTTCGTCGAAGAAGTGCGTCGTGCCGATTGCCACCCAGACTGAGCCTGTCATCCCCGGCTCCGAGCTGATCGATTTCAGCCACACCCCCGATTCGGACGGCCACTTCGGCCGGTTCGGCGGCCGGTTCGTGGCCGAAACCCTGATCGGCCCGCTGGAAGAGCTCGCCGCGGCGTACGACGCCGCGCGCGTCGATCCGGACTTCGTCGCAGCGTTCGAGCACGACCTCGCGCATTACGTCGGCCGCCCGAGCCCGATCTACGAGGCCACTCGCCTGTCGGAGGAAGTCGGCGGCGCGCGCATCCTGCTCAAGCGCGAAGACCTGAACCACACCGGCGCGCACAAGATCAACAACACGATCGGCCAGGCGCTGCTCGCCCAGCGCATGGGCAAGCGCCGCATCATCGCCGAGACCGGCGCGGGGCAGCATGGCGTCGCGTCGGCGACGGTGGCCGCGCGACTCGGGCTCGAATGCGTCGTGTACATGGGCGCGACCGACATCGAGCGCCAGAAGATCAACGTGTATCGCATGCGCCTGCTCGGTGCGACCGTCGTGCCCGTGACGAGCGGTTCGCAGACGCTGAAGGACGCGCTCAACGAAGCGATGCGCGACTGGGTGACGAATGTCGCCGACACGTTCTACATCATCGGCACGGTTGCGGGTCCCGATCCGTATCCGCGCATGGTGCGCGACTTCAACGCCGTCGTCGGGCGCGAAGCGCGTGCGCAGATGCTCGCCGAACATGGACTCCTGCCCGACGTCGTCACCGCGTGCGTCGGCGGCGGAAGCAACGCGATCGGCATCTTCCACGCCTTCCTCAACGACCGCGACGTGCGCCTGGTCGGCGCCGAAGCGGCGGGCGAGGGCATCCAGACCGGCCACCATGCCGCGTCGCTCGCCGCCGGACGCCCCGGCGTGCTGCACGGCAACCGCACCTACGTGCTGTGCGACGACGACGGCCAGATCGTCGAAACGCATTCGGTGTCCGCGGGCCTCGACTATCCAGGCGTCGGCCCCGAACACGCTTTCCTGAAGGACACCGGACGCGCGTCGTATGTCGGCATCACCGACGACGAAGCGCTCGCCGCCTTCCACCAGCTCGCGCGCACCGAGGGCATCCTCGCCGCGCTCGAATCCAGCCACGCCGTCGCGCAGGCCATGAAGCTCGCGCGGGAGATGCCGCGCGACGCGATCGTGTTGTGCAACCTTTCCGGCCGCGGCGACAAGGACGTGCACACCATCGCCGCGCGCGACGGACTTTCTTTCTGACTGACGCAACAGGAGCACCACCATGACCGACAACACCGACAAGCAGGCCGTCGCCGATCCCCGCCTCGACCCGAAGTTCTTCGCCGTGGTCAACGAGTATCTCGAACTGACCAACAAGCACGCCAAGGAACACGGCCTGAAGCGCATCAGCATGGCCTCGATGTACGCGGCCTCGCGCTTCAACGCGCATGCCTTCATGGCGCAGACCAATGACATCGCGGGTGAGCGCACCCAGTTCCTCGACTACATGACCAACCTCTACCGCCAGATGCTCAACGAGCACATCGATGGCCTGGGCCACGAGCGCGGCGTCGACGTCGGCGAGTCGGAACTGAAGAACTACATCGAGAAGATGAACGCCGAACGCGAAGCGCAGGGCCTGCCGCGCGTCGGATGAGTCGCCTCGAAGCAACGTTCGAGAGCCTGCGCGCGCGCGGGCGCAAGGCACTGGTGCCGTTCGTCACCGCGGGCGATCCCGCGCTCGACGCGACGGCGCCTGTGCTGCATGCGCTCGTCGCCGCGGGCGCCGACGTGCTCGAACTCGGCGTGCCGTTCTCCGACCCGATGGCGGACGGCCCCGTGATCCAGCGCAGCTCGGAACGCGCGCTCGCGCGCGGCGCCGGGCTGGCGTACGTGCTCGACACGGTGCGGACCTTCCGCACGGTGGACGCGCACACGCCCGTGGTCCTGATGGGATACCTGAATCCGATCGAGATCCGCGGCGCGCAACGCTTCGCGGCGGATGCGGCGGAGGCGGGCGTCGATGGCGTGCTGCTCGTCGACCTCCCGCCGGAAGAAGCGGGCGAACTGCGCGCGGCGCTCGCCGCGCACGGCCTCGCCCTGATCCTGCTCGCCTCGCCGACGACGAAGGAGGCGCGCCTGCGCCGCCTGTGCGAGGACGCGCAGGGCTACCTGTATTTCGTGAGCTTCGCCGGCGTCACCGGCGCGGACCGGCTCGACGCCGGCGCTGCATCGTCGCGCCTGCGGGCCCTGCGGCAAGCCGCGACCGTCCCCGTGCTCGCGGGGTTCGGCATCAAGGACGCCGCATCGGCCGAGGCGATGGCCGAACACGCCGACGGCGTGGTGGTCGGCAGCGCCCTGGTCGCCGCGCTCGCACAAGCCGACGATCCGGTGGCCGAAGCCGCGCGCTTCCTCGCCCCGTTGCGGGCCGCGCTCGACCCGCTGCGCTAGACTTCCGCGTCTCGGGATCGCATCCCGACCCTTATCCAGAACGGAAGACCTGCCACGTGTCCTGGCTGAAGAAATTGATGCCCTCGCGCATCCGCACCGAAGGCGGCAACAAGCGCAGCGTGCCGGAAGGCCTGTGGGAGAAGTGCGACAAGTGCGGCTCGGTGCTCTATCGCCCGGAGCTCGAGGAAAACCTCGAGGTCTGCCCGAAGTGCGGCCACCACATGCCGATCCGCGCGCGCGCCCGCCTGGCCGCGCTGTTCGACCCCGGCCTGCCGACGCGCGAGATCGCGTCCGAACTCGGCCCGACCGACGTCCTGAAGTTCAAGGACCAGAAGAAGTATTCCGATCGCATCAAGGCCGCGCAGAAGTCGACGGGCGAGCGCGACGCGATGATCACGATGGTCGGCAAGCTCAAGGGTCGCGACCTGGTCGCGTCCTCGTTCGACTTCGCCTACATGGGCGGCTCGATGGGCTCGGTCGTCGGTGAACGCTTCACCCGCGGCGCGGAAACCGCGCTGGAGATGCGCTGCCCGTTCGTGTGCTTCTCCGCCAGCGGCGGCGCGCGCATGCAGGAAAGCCTGTTCTCGCTGATGCAGATGGCGAAGACCTCGGCCGCGCTCGCGCGCCTGCGCGAAGCGGGCCTGCCGTACATCTCGGTGCTCACGCATCCGACCACCGGCGGCGTGTCGGCCTCGTTCGCGATGCTGGGCGACATCAACATCGCCGAGCCCGCCGCGCTGATCGGCTTCGCCGGCCCGCGCGTGATCGAACAGACCGTGCGCGAAAAGTTGCCGGAAGGGTTCCAGCGTTCCGAATTCCTGCTCGACCACGGCGCGATCGACCAGATCTGCGACCGCCGCGAGCTGCGTGACCGACTCGCTCACCTGCTCGCGATGATGATGCAACAGTCGGCACCGGCCGACGACGAACCGAACGAAGGCAGGGAGAGCGCCGCTTGAGTCGCAAGTATTTCGGAACCGACGGCATCCGCGGCCGCGTGGGCGAGGGTGCGATCTCCGCCGACTTCGTGCTGCGCCTGGGCAATGCCTACGGCCATGCGCTGCGCGACGCGCAGCTGCATGCGCAGCGCGAATGGCGCAAGCCGGTCGTCATCATCGGCAAGGACACGCGCATCTCGAACTACATGTTCGAAGCCGCGCTGGAAGCGGGCCTCGTCGCCGCGGGCGTCGACGTACAGCTGATGGGCCCGATGCCCACGCCGGCCGTCGCGCACCTCACGCGTTCGCTGCGCGCCGATGGCGGCATCGTGATTTCCGCTTCGCACAATCCGCACCACGACAACGGCATCAAGTTCTTCTCGGCCGAAGGCGAGAAGCTCGACGACGCGACCGAACTCGCGATCGAAGCCGCGCTCGACAAGCCCTTCCGCACCGTCGCCTCCGACAGCCTCGGCAAGGCGCTGCGCACGCGCGGCGCGGTCGAGCGTTACGTCGAAGCGTGCAAGAACTCCGTGCCGCGCGGCTTCGACCTCACCGGCATGAGCATCGCGATGGACTGCGCGAACGGCGCGACCTACCAGGTCGGCCCGCTCGTGCTGCGCGAACTCGGCGCGCGCGTGGACGCGATCGGCATCGAGCCGAACGGCCTGAACATCAACGACGGCGTGGGTTCGACGCATCCGGAAACGCTCGCCGCGCACGTGCGCGCGACCAAGGCCGACATCGGCATCGCGTTCGACGGCGACGGCGATCGCGTGCTGTTCGTCGCCGACGACGGCACCGTGTGCGACGGCGACGACCTGCTGTACGTGCTCGCCTCCGACTGGCAGCAGACCGGCCGCCTGCGCGGCCCGATGGTCGGCACGCTGATGACCAACTTCGGCCTCGAGCGCGCGCTCGGCGAGAAGGGCATCGACTTCGCACGCGCGAAGGTCGGCGATCGCTACGTGCACCAGATGCTGGTCGAACGCGAAGGCGTGCTCGGCGGCGAAGCCTCCGGCCATCTCCTGTGCCTGGACCGCACCAGCACGGGCGACGGCATCGTCAGCGCGCTGCAGGTGCTGGAAGTGTTGCGTCGCCGCGGCCTGTCGTTGCGCGAAGCGATCGCGGGCATGCGCAAGGTGCCGCAGAAGACCATCAACGTGAAGCTCGCGCCCGGCGCGAAGCCCGCCGACCATCCGTCCGTGCAGGCCGCGCTCGCCGATGCGCAGTCGGCCGTGAAGGGGCGCGGGCGCGCGTTCCTGCGTCCGTCGGGCACCGAGCCGGTCGTGCGCGTCACGGTCGAGGCCGACGACGATGCATTGATGGCATCCACGCTCGAGAAACTCGCCGACGCCGTGCGCGCGGCTGCGCAGTAACGCTCCGGATTTGAAATGACCGCTCGTATCCCGACGCTCGACATCGCGCGTTTCACCCATCCCGTGAGCGCGGAAGACCGCGCCGCGTTCGTCGCCGAACTCGGGCAGGCCTATCGCGAGTGGGGTTTCGCGGGCATCCGCAACCACGGCATCGCGCAGGAACAGATCGACCGCGCGTACGACGTGTTCCAGCGTTACTTCGCATTGCCGGAAGACACCAAGCGCCAGTACCACGTCGCCGGTGGCGGCGGTGCGCGCGGCTACACGCCGTTCGGCGTGGAAACCGCGAAGGGCGCGCAGTACTCCGACCTCAAGGAGTTCTGGCACATCGGCCGCGAGATCCCGCGCGACCACAAGTGCGCCGACGTGATGGCTGCGAACCTGTGGCCGGACGAAGTGCCGGAATTCCGCGACGTCGGCTACGGCCTGTACGACGCGCTCGACAAGCTCGGATCGCAGGTGCTCGCGGCGCTCGCGCTGCACATCGGCCTGCCGGAAGACTGGTTCGTCGACAAGACGAACTACGGCAATTCGATCCTGCGCCCGATCCACTATCCGCCGATCACCACGCCCGACATTCCCAACGTGCGCGCCGGCGCGCACGAGGACATCAACCTGATCACGCTGCTGGTCGGCGCGAGCGCGGCGGGCCTGGAAGTGTTGTCGCGCAAGGGCGAGTGGGTGCCGTTCACCGCCGACGCCGACACCATCGTCGTCAACATCGGCGACATGCTGCAGCGCCTGACCAACCACGTGTATCCCTCGACCACGCATCGCGTGGTCAATCCGCCGGGCGAACTCGCGCGCCAGCCGCGTTATTCCACGCCGTTCTTCCTGCACCCGAACCCGGATTTCCTGATCGACGTGCTGGACTCGTGCGTGACGCCCGGCAATCCCTCGCGCTATCCCGAGGCGATCACGGCGCAGGGCTATCTCGAAGAACGCCTGCGCGAAATCAAGCTGAAGTAAGCGTCATTGCCCGCGATGTCGGCGTTCGCTGATCGAACGCAGCAGCGCGTGGAAGAGTTTCACCTGCAGCCGCTGCTTCCACGATCGCACGCCGTGCGGATGCGGGATCGGCGCCGTGCGTTCGACTTCCACCCGCAGGTTGGCGTCGAGCAGCGCCGACGGCGGAAGCGTGGAGGGCGCGGCGCGCAGCACGTACTGGAAGGCGTGGCGCGATTCGTCGGCGTCGAGCAATTCGATCGCGGTGACGTATTCGCGGCGCAGTCGCATGTGGTATTCGCGGTCGACGTCGCCGATCGGCACGCCGACGGCGTAGAGGCGCTCGATCGCCAGGCCCGTGTCGGCGCACAGTTTCGCGATCCCTTCGCGCGTGAAGAACCGCAGGTGCGTGCGATCGAGGATGCCGCGTTCCTCGTAATCGAAGCGGCCTTCCAGCAGCATCGCGCGCACGCTGCCGTGCGCGACGTTCGGCAGGCTCACGACGATGCGGCCGCCGTCGCGCAGGTGCGGCAGGGCATGGCGCAACGCGTCCGTCGGATCGACCATGTGTTCGAGCACGTCGCCGAACAGCAGCACGTCGAAGCGCGCCTGCGGATGCGTGGCGAGGTAATCGTGCAGGCCGCCGTTCCACACGTCGGTGAGCACGCGCGCCGCGGCGTGCGCCGACGCAGGGTCGGGTTCGACGCCGGTGACGCGATGGCCGCGTGCGACCAGCGACGCACCGAGGTAGCCCGACGCGCACCCGACTTCCAGGATCGACAGCGGCGCCTGCCGCTCGCCGACCGCGAGTTCGTGCAGCAGCGTGTGCGAATTGTTGCGCTGGCCCAGGTCGACGGTGGCCTGGTACTTGAGTGCGCCGGGCTCGGCCATTGCGTGCGTGCCTCACCTGTCCGGATGACGGAATCATAGCGGGGCGGGCCGGCGTGCGGCCGCTGCGCTAGACTGCCGCGCTTCGGAAGCGTTCTACGGAAGGTGTGTCGATGCGTCGCAGGATCGTGGCGGGCAACTGGAAACTGCATGGCGACCGTGCGTTCGCCTGTGCGCTCGTGGAAGAGATCGCCGCCGTCGCGCCGCCGCCGGGCGTGGAGCGCGTCGTGCTGCCGCCGCTGCCGTACCTGGGCGAGCTGGTCGAACATTTCGCCGAGCGCGGCGTGGGCTTCGGCGCGCAGGACGTGAGCGTGAACGAACAGGGCGCCTACACGGGCGAGGTCTCGGCCGCGATGCTGCTGGATGTCGGCGCGCGCTTCGGCCTGGTCGGCCATTCAGAGCGCCGGCAGTACCACGGCGAGTCCAGCGAGCTGGTCGCGAAGAAGTTCTTCGCGACGAAGCGGGCGGGCCTCACCCCGATCCTGTGCGTCGGCGAATCCCTGCGCGAGCGCGAGTCCGGCCAGACCGAATGGCGCATCGAGCAGCAGCTGGAGCCGATCTTCGACCTCGGCGGCCCCGAGGCCCTGGACGGCGCGATCATCGCCTACGAGCCGGTCTGGGCCATCGGCACCGGCCGGACCGCCTCCCCGGAGCAGGCCCAGGCCGTGCACGCGTTCATCCGTGGCGAGGTCGCGTCGCGCTCTGCTAAGATCGCCGGCTTGCTGCCGATCCTCTATGGCGGCAGCGTGAAGCCCGACAATGCGAAGGCGCTGTTCTCCCAGCCCGACGTCGACGGCGGGCTGGTGGGCGGCGCGTCCCTCGTCGCCCGGGATTTCCTGGCCATCGCCGATGCGGCGACGGCCTGAGCCAAAGGCAGAGTTCTCCCCCGATGTTGATGACGATCCTCAACGTGCTGTACGTGCTCATCGCGATCGCGATGATCGTGCTCATCCTGATGCAGCGCGGCGCTGGTGCGCAGGCGGGTTCGGGCTTCGGCGCCGGTGCTTCGGCGACGGTGTTCGGCTCGCGCGGCGCGGGCAACTTCCTGTCGAAGTCGACCAAGTGGCTCGCGATCAGCTTCTTCGCGATCAGCTTGTTCATGGGTTGGAACGCGACGCATAACCTGCGTCCGAAGGCCCAGCAGGCGCAGCAGGACCTCGGCCTGATGTCCGATATCCCCGCGGCCCCGGCCGCGCAGGCGCCGGCCGCCACGGCTCCGACGGGTGCGGCCGCTCCTGCAGGTTCGGTTCCGGCCGCGCCGGCAGCGAACAACGCCGTCCCGGCTGCGCCGGCCGCGAACACCGCGGTGCCGACGGCGCCTGCAGCGTCGACGACGTCGGCTGCGCCTTCGCAGAACGATTGATTCGACATACAATGTCGAACTCCGCAGCGCGCAATGCGCGATGCGGGACCTGATTGCCCAGGTGGCGGAATTGGTAGACGCACTACCTTGAGGTGGTAGCGACGCAAGTCGTGGGGGTTCGAGTCCCCCCTTGGGCACCATACGCAGCAAACCAGACGACGCCGGCAACGCCGGCTGTCGGACTGAACGAGAGGTCCGAGCGTGCTGGCCGAATATCTGCCGACCCTGCTGTTCCTGATCGTCGCCCTGGGCATCGGTATCGCCCTCATCATCGTGGGCAACGTGCTCGGGCCCAAGCGCCCCAGTTCCGAAAAGCTTTCGCCCTACGAATGCGGCTTCAACGCATTCGAGGACGCGCGCATGCAGTTCGACGTGCGCTATTACCTGATCGCGATCCTGTTCATCGTCTTCGACCTGGAAATCGCGTTCGTCTTCCCCTGGGCACTCGTGTTCCGCGATCTCGGCGTGTTCGGCCTGGTGGAGATGGGCGTGTTCCTCGCGCTGCTGGTGATCGGCTTCGTTTACGTCTGGAAGAAGGGTGCACTGGAATGGGAGTGATCCAGACCGTTTCGGGTTTGATGCACAACCCGCTGCCGGATGATCGCGTGGGCGACATCCTGCGGCCGGAAGGCGAGAACCCGCTGGTCGAGCAGGGCTTCGTCACGACGAGCTTCGACGCGCTGTGGAACTGGGCGCGCACGGGTTCGATGTGGCCGATGACCTTCGGTCTCGCGTGCTGCGCGGTCGAGATGATGCATGCCGGCGCCGCGCGCCTGGACCTCGACCGTTACGGCGTGGTGTTCCGTCCGTCGCCGCGCCAGAGCGACGTGATGATCGTGGCCGGCACGCTGGTCAACAAGATGGCCCCGGCGTTGCGCAAGGTCTACGACCAGATGCCCGACCCGAAGTGGGTCATCTCGATGGGCAGCTGCGCCAACGGCGGCGGTTACTACCACTATTCGTACGCAGTCGTGCGCGGTTGCGACCGCATCGTGCCGGTCGACGTGTACGTGCCGGGTTGCCCGCCGACGGCCGAAGCGCTCGTCTACGGCATCCTGCAGTTGCAGAAGAAGATCCGCCGCAACGAAACGCATCCGTTTCGAAGCAAGGAACCTCGGAGCAAGGAACCGGCTGCGCGAGGCGCGACCGCATGAGCACCGATTTCGTCGAGCGCCTGCGCGCGCATTTCGCCGGGATCGACGGCGCGACGGTCGACGTCGCGATGCCGCGCGGTGAAGTCACGCTCGAAGTTCCGCCGTCCAGCTGGCACGACGCGTGCCGCGACCTGCGCAACGACTTCGGTTTCGAGTTGTGCATGGACGTCAGCGGCGTCGATTACCTCGGTTACGGCAGCGACGAATGGGATACCTCCGACGTGTCGTCGGAAGGTTTCAGCCGTGGCGTCGAAGGCCGTGGCCCGGGTCGCTTCAAGTGGGGCGAGGAACCGAGCGGTGAGGGCGCGACTTCTGGTCGCCGCTTTGCCGTCGTCGCGCACCTGTTGTCGATGCAGCACAACCAGCGCCTGCGCGTGCGTTGCTTCGCCGCCGATGACACGCTGCCCGTCGTCGCGTCCGTCGTCGACCTGTGGCCGGGCGTGAACTGGTTCGAGCGCGAAGCGTTCGACATGTACGGGATCCTGTTCCAGGGCCACCCGGACCTGCGCCGCATCCTCACCGACTACGGTTTCGTCGGTCATCCGTTCCGCAAGGACTTCCCGCTGATCGGCAACGTCGAAGTGCGTTACGACAACGAGAAGCAGCGCGTGGTGTACGAGCCGGTCACGTCGGTCGAGCCGCGCGTCGGCGTGCCGCGCGTGATCCGCGATGACGCGCGCTACAAGACCGCCGCCGGCGAAGAGAAGGAGGCGGGCAAGTGAGCGCACAGATCGATCGCTTTCCCTCGAATACTTCCGGTTTGAACAACCCGGAGATTCGCAACTACACGTTGAACTTCGGCCCGCAGCATCCGGCCGCGCACGGCGTGCTGCGCCTGATCCTCGAGATGGACGGCGAAATCGTCCAGCGCGCCGATCCGCACATCGGCCTGCTACATCGCGGCACCGAGAAGCTCGCCGAATCCAAGCCCTTCAACCAGTCGATCGGCTACATGGATCGCCTGGATTACGTTTCGATGATGTGCAACGAGCACGCCTACGTGCGCGCCATCGAACAGTTGATGGGCATCGAGGCACCGGAACGCGCGCAGTGGATCCGGACGATGTTCGACGAGATCACGCGCATCCTGAACCACCTGATGTGGGTCGGATCCAACGCGCTCGATCTCGGCGCGATGGCGGTGTTCCTCTACGCGTTCCGCGAACGCGAAGAGCTGATGGACGTCTACGAAGCGGTGTCGGGCGCGCGCATGCACGCCACGTACTACCGTCCGGGCGGCGTGTATCGCGACCTGCCGGAGCAGATGTCGAAGTACCGCGAGTCGCCGTGGCGCAAGGGCGCCAAGCTCAAGCGCTTCAACGAATGGCGCGAGGGTTCGCTGCTCGATTACCTCGAGCGCTTCACGCAGGACTTCCCGAAGCGCGTCGACGAATACGAAACGCTGCTCACCGAGAACCGCATCTGGAAGCAGCGCACCGTCGGCATCGGCGTCGTGTCGCCCGAAGATGCGCTCGCGTGGGGCATGAGCGGCCCGATGGTGCGTGGCTCCGGCCTCGCGTGGGACCTGCGCAAGAAGCAGCCCTACGCGAAGTACGCCGAAGTCGACTTCGACATTCCGCTCGGCACCAACGGCGACTGCTACGACCGTTACCTCGTGCGCGTCGCGGAAATGCGCCAGTCCAATCGCATCATCGCCCAGTGCATCCAGTGGCTGAAGGCCAACCCGGGCCCGGTGATGCTGGACAACTACAAGGTCGCGCCTCCCTCCCGCGAGGAGATGAAGGACGACATGGAAGCCCTGATCCACCACTTCAAGCTGTTCACCGAAGGCTACTGCGTCCCGGCAGGGGAAACGTACGCCGCGGTGGAAGCCCCGAAGGGCGAGTTCGGCGTGTACCTGGTCAGCGACGGCGCGAACAAGCCGTTCCGCTGCAAGTTGCGCGCGCCGGGCTTCGCGCACCTGTCGTCGATGGACGCGATCGTCACCGGCCACATGCTGGCCGACGTCGTCGCGATGATCGGCACGTACGACGTGGTGTTCGGCGAAATCGACCGCTGACCGCGTCGCGGTCAGACGCACAAGATTCGAGCAAGGCATAACGATGAGAGCGACCGGCAACTTCGAGAACGCGCGCAACGTCGATCCGCAGCAGGTGCTGTCGGATGCGACGCGTGCGCACATCGACCACTGGCTGACGAAGTTCCCGGCCGACCGCAAGCGTTCGGCCGTGCTGCAGGGCCTGCACGCCGCGCAGGAACAGAACAGCGGCTGGCTCACCGACGAGCTCATCGCCGCGGTTGCGAAGTACCTCGACATCCCGCCGGTGTGGGCGTACGAAGTCGCGACGTTCTACTCGATGTTCGAGACCGAGAAGGTCGGCCGCCACAACGTCGCGTTCTGCACCAACATCAGCTGCTGGCTCAACGGCGCCGAGGATCTCGTCGCGCACGCGGAGAAGAAGCTCGGCTGCAAGCTCGGCGAATCGACCGCCGACGGCCGCATCTTCCTCAAGCGCGAAGAAGAGTGCCTCGCCGCATGCTGCGGCGCGCCGATGATGGTCATCGACGGTCATTACCACGAGAAGCTCACGGTCGCGAAGGTCGACGAGCTGCTGGACGGGTTGGAGTAACGCATGGCCGGTCATAGCCACTACAGCGAGCCCACCGGTCCGGTCGGTCCTGCGCCGCAGGAGCACAACGTCGTCTACACGACGCTGCATTTCGACAAGCCCTGGTCGTACGAAAATTATTTGAAGACCGGCGGTTACGCCGCGCTGCGCAAGATCCTCGAAGAGAAGATCGAGCCGGCCGCGGTGATCGAGATGGTCAAGCAGTCGAGCCTGCGCGGCCGCGGCGGCGCGGGCTTCCCGACCGGCCTGAAGTGGTCCTTCATGCCGAAGGGCCCCGGCATCAAGTACATCCTGTGCAACTCGGACGAATCCGAACCGGGCACGGCGAAGGATCGCGACATCCTGCGCTACAACCCGCACTCGGTGATCGAGGGCATGGCGATCGCGTGCTACGCCACCGGTTCGACGGCCGCGTACAACTACCTGCGCGGCGAGTTCCACCACGAGCCCTTCGAACATCTCGAGGAAGCCACGCGCGAGGCCTACGCGAACGGCTGGCTCGGCAAGAACGTGCTCGGCAGCGGCGTCGACATCGATCTGTACAACGTGCTCGGCGCGGGCGCCTACATCTGCGGCGAAGAAACCGCGCTGATGGAATCGCTCGAAGGCAAGAAGGGCCAGCCGCGTTACAAGCCGCCGTTCCCGGCCAACTTCGGCCTGTACGGCAAGCCGACCACGATCAACAACACCGAGACGTACGCGTCGGTGCCGGCGATCGTGCGCAACGGCGCGGAGTGGTTCCTCAACCTCGGCAAGCCGAACAACGGCGGCCCGAAGGTGTTCTCGGTGTCGGGCCACGTCGCCAACCCGGGCAATTTCGAGATCCGCCTCGGCACGCCCTTCAGCGAACTCCTGCGACTGGCCGGCGGCATGCGCAACGGCCACAAACTCAAGGCCGTGATCCCCGGCGGTACGTCGATGAAGGTGCTGCCGGCCGACACGATGATGGCCTGCACGATGGACTACGACTCGATCCAGAAGGCCGGTTCGGGCCTCGGTTCTGGCGCGGTCATCGTGATGGACGAGACGACCTGCATGGTGCGCGCGTGCCAGCGCATCGCGCGCTTCTACTTCAAGGAAAGCTGCGGCCAGTGCACGCCGTGCCGCGAAGGCACCGGCTGGATGTACCGCATGCTGACGCGCATCGTCGAGAAGAAGGCGACGATGGACGACCTGCAGATGCTGCGCGCCGCCGCGGGCCAGATCGAAGGCCACACCATCTGCGCGTTCGGCGAAGCCGCCGCGTGGCCGGTGCAGGGCTTCCTGCATCACTACTGGCGCGAATTCGAATACGCGATCGTCAACGGGCGTTTCCTGGTCGACGACCAGCGCGCCGGCACGGTGATCGAAAAGCAGGTGGTTGCCGCATGAGCGCCGTTGAGTCCGACGTCACCAAGCCCGTCGTGCCGGAAGGCCACGTCGCCATCGAGATCGATGGCGTCGCGATGACCGCGCCCAAGGGTTCGATGATCATCCAGGCCGCCGACAAGGCCGGCATCCCGATCCCGCGTTTCTGCTACCACGACAAGCTGAGCATCGCGGCCAACTGCCGCATGTGCCTGGTCGACGTCGAAAAGATGCCGAAGCCCGCGCCCGCGTGCGCGACGCCGGTGATGGACGGCATGAAGATCGTCACGCGCAGCGACAAGGCGTTGAAGTCGCAGCGCAACGTGATGGAGTTCCTGCTGATCAACCATCCGCTCGACTGCCCGATCTGCGACCAGGGCGGCGAGTGCGAACTGCAGGATCTCTCGCTCGGCTACGGCCGTTCGGTTTCGCGCTTCTCCGAGCGCAAGCGCGTGGTCGCCGACGAGGACTTCGGTCCGCTCGTCGCCAGCGACATGACGCGTTGCATCCAGTGCACGCGCTGCGTGCGCTTCACCGCGGAAGTCGCCGGCACGTACGAGCTCGGCGGCATGATGCGCGGCGAGAACCTGCAGATCGGCACGTACGACGGCAAGCCGCTGACGACCGAACTCTCCGGCAACGTCATCGACGTGTGCCCGGTCGGCGCGCTGACCAACAAGGTGTTCCGTTTCCGCGCGCGTCCGTGGGAACTCGTCGCGCGCGAATCGCTCGGCTGGCACGACGCGCTGGGCAGCAACCTGTTCCTGCACGTGCGTCGCGGCGAAGTGCTGCGCACCGTGCCGCGCGACAACGAAGCGGTCAACGAATGCTGGCTGTCGGACCGCGACCGCTATTCGCACCAGGGCCTGTACGCCGACGATCGCGCGACGCAGCCGATGGTCCGGGACGGCGACGACTGGCGCACCACGACGTGGGAAGAAGCGCTGGCCAAGGCCGCGAAGATCCTCCGCGACAACGGCGGCGACCAGCTCGGCATGCTCGTGCATCCGGCGACGTCGAACGAAGAGGGCGCGTTGCTCGCGCGCCTCGCCGAAGGCCTGGGCACCGGCAACCTCGATCACCGCATCGCGCAGCGCGACCTGTCCGACGCCGCCGTCGCCGAGCAGTTCGGCATGCCGGTCGCCGAGATCGACAACGCCGATGTCATCGTCGTCGTCGGCGCGCACCTGCGCCACGAAGTGCCGCTGCTGCACCAGCGCATCCGCAAGGCGCAGCGCAAGGGCGCGCGCGTGCACATGGTCAACCCGGTCGACTTCGACGTCGCGTTCGAGGTGGCGTCGTCCGCCGTCGTCGCCCCGTCCGAAATCGCCGAGGCGCTCGCCGGCGTCGACATCAAGGGCGCGCAGCGCGCCGTGGTGATCGTCGGCGCCGTCGCCGAACTCTCCGAGCACGCCAGCGCGATCCGCGCCGCCGCGCGTGGGTTCGCTGCCGCGAACAACGCGAAGCTGTGCCGCATCCCGCAGGGCGCCAACGCGCTGGGCCTCGCGCAGCACGGCGTGTTGCCGGCTTCGCGCGACGCGCAGGCGATGCTTGCCGATGCGCGCAGCGCGTACGTCCTCTACGGCATCGAACCGGGCCTGGACTTCGCCGATCAATCGCTCGCGATGAACACGCTGGCGCGCGCGCAGGTCGTGGCCTTCAGCCACTACGCGTGCGAATCCACGCGCGCCGTCGCCGACGTGATCCTGCCGATCGGCGCGCTGCCGGAAATCGAAGGCTCGCTGACCAACCTCGACGGCTTCGTGCAGCACGCGACCGCGGGCGGCAAGTCGCCGGGCGAAGTGCGCGCCGGCTGGCGCGTGCTGCGTGCGCTGGGCGCCGACCTCGGCGTCGCGGGCTTCGACTTCACCGACTACGCGGGCATGCGCAAAGGCTTGTCGCTGCGCAATGTCACCGTTGCGAAGGGCGCGGCGCCGAAGCACGCGCTGCCGCACGGCGCCGGCCTGTCGATCGTCGCCTCGCAGGCGATCTACCGCTCCGACGCCACCGTGCGCCGCGCGGCCGCGCTGCAGGCGCATCCGCTCACGCTCGGCGCGCGCATCGTGCTGCATCCGATGGATGCGGGCGCGGCCGGCGTGCATGCCGACGGCGTGGCGAAGGTGAAGAACGCCACGGGCACGGCGACGCTGCCGGTCGCGGTGAGCGACAAGGTCGCGCGCGGTTGCGCGTGGGTGGAATCGGGTTACGGCGCGACCGCTGCGCTGCTCTCGGGCAACGTGGAGATCGGTCGCGCATGATGTACGTCGATGCTTTCCGCGATTGGATGATCGCGTTCGGGCCCGTGGGCCTGGTCGCCTGGATCGTGCTCAAGGTGCTGCTGATCGCCGTGCCGGTGATCCTCGCCGTCGCGTTCTACGTGGTGTGGGAACGCAAGCTGATCGGCTGGATGCACGTGCGCCACGGGCCGATGTACGTGGGCAAGGGCATCCTCCAGGCCTTCGCCGACGTGTTCAAGCTGCTGTTCAAGGAAGTGGTGCAGCCCACCGTGGCGCAGCCGTTCCTGTATCGCATCGCGCCGCTGATCGCGCTGGTGCCGGCGTTCGCCGCGTGGGCCGTGGTGCCGTTCGATGCGCAGGTCGTGCTGTCGAACGCGAACGCAGGCCTGCTGTACCTGCTCGCGATGACGTCGCTGGGCGTGTACGGCATCGTGCTCGCCGGCTGGGCGTCGAACTCGAAGTACGCCTTCCTCGGCGCGATGCGCGCCGCGGCGCAGGTCGTGTCGTACGAGATCGCGATGGGCTTCGCGCTGGTCGGTGTGCTGATCGCCGCCGGCAGCCTCAACCTCACCGAGATCGTGCTGGCGCAGTCCGGCAACGCCGGCTTCCTCGAATGGTTCATGTGGCCGCTGCTGCCGCTGTTCGTGGTGTTCTTCGTGTCCGGCGTGGCCGAGACCAACCGCGCGCCGTTCGACGTCGTCGAAGGCGAATCCGAGATCGTCGCCGGCCACATGGTCGAGTACTCCGGTTCGCAGTTCGCGCTGTTCTTCCTCGCCGAGTACGCGAACATGCTGCTCGTCAGCTTCCTGACGTCGATCTTCTTCGTCGGCGGCTGGCTGAGCCCGTTCCATGGCTGGGGCATTCCGCTGCTGTCGGTCGACGGCTGGTGGTGGCTGCTGGCGAAGGTGTTCTTCTTCGCGAGCTGCTTCATCTGGTTCCGCGCTTCGTTCCCGCGCTACCGCTACGACCAGATCATGCGCCTGGGCTGGAAGGTGTTCATTCCGATCACCATCGCGTGGATCTGCGTGACGGCGCTGATGGCTTACTACAACGTGTTCACGCCGGGGCAGTGACGGGCATGACTCGCATCGTTTCCTACTTCAAGAGCCTGCTGCTCATCGAGCTTGCCCAGGGGCTGATGCTCACCGGCAGGTACCTGTTCCGTCCGAAGTACACGCTGATGTACCCGATGGAAAAGACGCCGCAGTCGCCGCGCTTCCGCGGCCTGCACGCGCTGCGCCGCTACGCCAACGGCGAAGAGCGTTGCATCGCGTGCAAGCTGTGCGAGGCCGTGTGCCCCGCGTTGGCGATCACGATCGATTCCGAGCAACGCAGCGATGGCACGCGCCGCACGACGCGTTACGACATCGATCTGTTCAAGTGCATCTTCTGCGGCTTCTGCGAGGAGTCGTGCCCGGTGGACTCGATCGTCGAGACGCACCTGCACGAATACCACTTCGACAAGCGCGGCCAGAACATCGTGACCAAGCCGCAGCTGCTGGCCATCGGCGACCGCCTCGAGGCGGAAATCGCCGCGCGCCGCGCCGCCGACGCACCTTATCGATGAGCACGGGACGCTGAGGCCTCAATGGATTTCACCACTCTAGCTTTCTACGCCTTCGCCACCATGGCCCTCGCCGCGGCCGTGGGCGTCATCAGCGTGCGGAACCCGGTGCAGGCAGCGCTGCTGCTCGTGCTGACGTTCTTCTCCGTCGCCTGCACGTGGATCCTGGCCGGCGCCGAATTCCTCGGCATCGCGCTGATCCTCGTCTACGTCGGCGCGGTGATGGTGCTGTTCCTGTTCGTCGTGATGATGCTCGACATCGACGTCGCGCCGTTGCGCGAAGGCTTCGTGCGCTACCTGCCGATCGGCCTCGCGGTCGCGATCGCGATGCTCATCGAGATCTGCCTGTTGATCGGCGTGCACGTGCTGATGCAGGCGCCGCTCGCGGCGGACCCTGCGGCCGCGGCGAACATCCCGAACACCAAGTGGCTCGCGCAGGCGCTGTTCACCGATTTCCTGCTGCCGTTCGAAGTGGCGGCGGTGATCCTGACCATCGCGGTCGTCGCCGCGACCATGCTGACCCTGCGTCGCCGCGGCGGCGTGAAGCACCAGGATCCTGCGGCCCAGGCGCGCGTGCGTTCGGCCGACCGCCTGCGCATGGTGAAGATGGAAGCGACCAAGCCCGCGGCCCCGGCCGTGCAAGAGGAGAAAACCCCGTGATCGGTCATCTCTCCCTCGGGCACTTCCTCGTGCTCGGCGCGGCGCTGTTCTGCATCAGCCTCGCCGGCATCGTGATCAACCGGAAGAACATCATCATCCTGCTGATGTCGATCGAGCTGATGCTGCTCTCGGTCAACATCAACTTCGTCGCGTTCTCGCGCGAGCTGGGCGACGCCGCCGGCCAGGTATTCGTGTTCTTCATCCTGACCGTGGCCGCGGCCGAGGCCGCGATCGGCCTGGCCATCCTCGTCACGCTGTTCCGCAACCGGCGCTCGATCAACGTCGCCGAGATCGACTCCTTGAAGGGCTGACCCGATGCCTGGCGTTGAATTCACGCTGTCCAAGTCCGTCCTGCTGGCGGTGGTGCTTGCGCCGCTGCTCGGCGCGATCCTCGCAGGCCTGTTCGGTCGCAGGATCGGCCGCGCCGGCGCGCACACGGTCACCATCGCGGGCGTCGCGCTGAGCTGCGCGCTGTCGATGTACGTGCTGTGGCAGCTGCTGGGGCAGGGCGCCGCTCCGTTCAACCAGAACATCTACACCTGGTTCGAAGTGGGCGCCTACCAGGCGCACGTCGGCTTCATGGTCGACAAGCTCACCGCGATGATGATGGTCGTGGTCACCTTCGTGTCGCTGCTCGTGCACGTCTACACGATCGGCTACATGGAAGAAGACCCGGGTTACCAGCGCTTCTTCAGCTACATCTCGCTGTTCACCTTCTCGATGCTCATGCTGGTCATGAGCAACAACTTCCTGCAGCTGTTCTTCGGCTGGGAAGCGGTGGGCCTGGTGTCGTACCTGCTGATCGGCTTCTGGTTCAAGCGCCCGACGGCGATCTTCGCCAACCTCAAGGCGTTCCTGGTCAACCGTGTCGGCGACTTCGGCTTCCTGCTCGGCATCGCGGGCGTGCTGTTCTGGTTCGGCACGCTCGACTACGCGACCGTGTTCGCCAACGCGCCGTCGACGATCGGCGGCGGGCAGGCGTTCGAGTTCTGGCCGGGCCACGCGTGGTCGGTCGCGACCGTGATCTGCGTGCTGCTGTTCATCGGCGCGATGGGCAAGTCGGCGCAGGTGCCGCTGCACGTCTGGCTGCCGGATTCGATGGAAGGCCCGACCCCGATCTCCGCGCTGATCCACGCCGCGACGATGGTGACCGCGGGCATCTTCATGGTCGCGCGCATGTCGCCGCTGTTCGAGTTGTCGCAGGCGGCGCTGATGTTCGTGCTCTTCATCGGCGCGACCACCGCGTTCTGGACCGGCCTGATCGGCATCGTGCAGAACGACATCAAGCGCGTCGTCGCGTATTCGACGCTCTCGCAGCTGGGCTACATGACCGTCGCGCTCGGCGTGTCGGCGTACTCGGCCGGCGTGTACCACCTGATGACGCACGCGTTCTTCAAGGCGCTGCTGTTCCTCGGTGCGGGCTCGGTGATCATCGGCATGCACCACGAGCAGGACATGCGCCGCATGGGCGGCCTGAAGAAGTACATGCCCATCACCTACTGGACGATGGTCATCGGCACGCTGGCGCTGGTCGGCACGCCGTTCTTCAGCGGCTTCTACTCGAAGGACACCATCATCGAGGCCGCGGCCGAACACGCACACGAAGCGCACAACTGGGTCGCCACGTACGCCTACTGGGCCGTGCTGCTCGGCGCATTCGTGACCTCGTTCTACAGCTTCCGCCTGCTGTACCTGACCTTCCACGGGAAGGAACGCTTCCACGATCCGGTGCCCGACCACTACATCGCGCCGGAAGCAGACTCGACCGAGCACGAAGAAGCGCTCGCGCACGAACACGGCGAACACGTCGAAGACAACGGGCACGGCAACGGCCACGCGCACGACGACCATGGCCACGGCCATGCGCACAAGCCGCACGAATCGCCGTGGGTGGTGACGCTGCCGCTGATCCTGCTCGCGATCCCGTCGGTGATCATCGGCTTCTTCACCGCCGGCCCGATGCTGTTCGGCACCGACGTGATGGGCCACCACGAGCGCCTGCCGTTCTTCCTCGGCGCGATCCACGTCGAGCAGGCGCACGACGTCATCGGCAAGCTCGCCGAAGAGTGGCACGGTCCGATCGCGTTCGCGCTGCACGGCTTCAAGGCGCCGGCATTCTGGCTCGCCTTCGGCGGCTTCGCGCTCGCGACGTTCCTCTACCTGTTCCGCCCCGACCTGCCGGGCAAGATCGCGCACGCGCTGCGCTGGCCGGTCCGCGTGCTGGAACGCAAGTACTTCATGGACGACCTGTGGATCGATGGCTTCGCCGGTGGCGGCGTCGCGCTCGGCCAGGTTTCGCGCGCGATCGATTCGAAGCTGATCGACGGCGTCGCGGTGAACGGCAGCGCGCGCCTGGTCGGCCTCGTGTCGGGCATCGTGCGCCGCGTGCAGTCCGGTTACCTGTACCACTACGCCTTCGCGATGATCGTTGGTCTCATCGCATTGCTGATCGTGATCCACAAGCTCTGGGCTTGATCCCAGGGCCCACCCTTTGCATGGAATCGAAGACGTGGCGAACGCGCCCCTGCTGAGTCTGTTGATCTGGCTGCCGATCGTCGGTGGCGTGCTCGCGCTGATGCTCGGGCAGCACCGCGCGCAGGCCGCGCGCTGGCTTGCGCTCGGCGTCGCCGTCGTGGCGCTGTTGCTGTCGATCCCGCTGTTCAGCGGCTTCGAGATGGCCAACCCCGCGATGCAGTTCCTCGAATCGCACACGTGGATCGCGGCGTACGACATCCGCTACGCGCTCGGCGCCGACGGCATCTCGGTCGCGCTGATCGGCCTGACGACGCTGACGACCGTGCTGGTGCTGATCGGCGCGTGGACGGCGATCGACGAACGCGTGAACCAGTACGTCGCATCGTTCCTGATCCTCGAAGGCCTGATGATCGGCGTGTTCTGCGCGCTCGATGCGATGCTGTTCTACGTGTTCTTCGAAGCCATGCTCATCCCGATGTTCATCATCATCGGTGTGTGGGGCGGCCCGCGCCGCGTGTACGCGGCGATCAAGTTCTTCCTGTACACCTTCCTCGGGTCGGTGTTCATGCTGGTGGGCATCATCTACCTGTACCTGAAGGGTGGTAGCTGGCAGCTCGCGGACATGGCGGCGCTCCCGCTGACGATGCAGGAACAGACGTGGTTGTTCTTCGCCTTCCTCGCCGCGTTCTCGGTGAAGGTGCCGATGTTCCCGGTGCACACGTGGTTGCCGGACGCGCACGTGGAAGCGCCGACCGGCGGTTCGGTGATCCTGGCCGCGATCATGCTGAAGATCGGCGGATACGGCTTCCTGCGTTTCAGCCTGCCGATCGTGCCGGACGCCGGCCACGAGTTCGCGTGGGTCGTGATCGCGCTGTCGCTGATCGCCATCATCTACATCGGCCTGGTCGCCCTCGTGCAGGACGACATGAAGAAGCTGATCGCGTATTCGTCGATCTCGCACATGGGCTTCGTCACCCTCGGCACGTTCATCGCCTTCGCGCTGGTGCGCGAGCAGGGCAACGTCGACGCCGCGCGCCTGGGCCTGCAGGGCGGCATGGTGCAGATGATCTCGCACGGCTTCATCTCCGGCGCGATGTTCTCGTGCGTCGGCGTGCTGTACGACCGCATGCACACGCGCATGATCCGCGACTACGGCGGCGTGGCGAACACGATGCCGTGGTTCGCGATGTTCATGGTGCTGTTCGCCATGGCGAACTCGGGCCTGCCGGGCACGTCGGGTTTCATCGGCGAGTTCATGGTCATCCTCGCCAGCTTCCAGCAGCATCCGCTGCTCGCCTTCGGCGCGGCGACCACGCTGATCACCGGCGCGGCCTACACGCTTTGGCTGGTCAAGCGCGTGATCTTCGGTGAGGTCGCGAACGCCCACGTCGCCGAACTGGAAGACATCAACATGCGCGAGTGGATCGTGCTCGGCACCTTCGCGCTCGGCGTGCTCGTGCTCGGCGTGTACCCGAAGCCGCTCACCGACCTGATGGAGCCCTCCATCGCGCAGCTCGCCAGCCAGTTGGCGGCGACGAAGCTCTGATTTCGAGATAACGCATGAACCCGACGATGCCCACCGCCGCCGACCTGCTGCCCCTGCTGCCCGAGATGGTGCTCGTGGGCGCGGCCTTCGCGCTGCTCATGCTCGACCTGTTCCTCGACGAACGCCGCCGCTGGATCACGCACGTGGCGAGCATCATCACGCTGATCGCCGTCGCCGGCATGGTCGCCGCCGGCACGGGCGGGCAGGGCACGGTGCTCAACGGCATGTTCATCCGCGACGTCGCGGCCGACGTGCTGAAGATGTTCACCTGCGTGGTGTCCGCGCTGGCGCTCGTCTACGCGTGGCCGTTCCTGCGCGAGCGCGGCCTCTACAAGGGCGAAGTGCCGGTCCTGGTGATGTTCGCCACCGCCGGCATGATGCTGATGGTGTCCGCGGGCAGCCTGGTGATGGTGTACCTCGGCCTCGAAATGCTGGCGCTGTGCCAGTACGCGCTGGTCGCGATCGATCGCGACAGCCCGCTCGCCTCCGAAGCGGCGATGAAGTACTTCGTCCTCGGTTCGCTCGCCTCGGGCATGTTGCTCTACGGCCTGTCGCTGACCTACGGCGCGACCGGCACGCTCGACCTGCGCGAGATCCACCAGGCGATGGGGTCGGCGTCGCCGGGCCTGCTGCTGACGGGCCTGGTGTTCATCGTCGCGGGCATCGCCTTCAAGTTCGGCGCCGCGCCATTCCACATGTGGTTGCCCGACGTGTACCACGGTGCGCCCACGCCGATCACGCTGTTCATCGGCTCGGCGCCGAAGATCGCCGCGTTCGGCATGACCTACCGCCTGCTCGAAGTCGGCGCCGGTCCGCTCGACGAACAGTGGCGCCTGCTGCTCGCGGGCCTGGCCGTGGCGTCGCTGGTGATCGGCAACCTGATCGCGCTCGCGCAGCACAACCTCAAGCGCATGCTCGCTTATTCGACGATCTCGCACGTCGGCTTCCTGTTCCTCGGCCTCGCCGGCGGCGGCCCGCAGGGTTACGCGGCGGCGATGTTCTACGCGATCACGTACGCGATCATGTCGGCCGCGGCCTTCGGTTCGATCGTCGTGCTCTCGCGCAAGGGCTTCGAAGCCGACGAGATCGACGACTTCAAGGGCCTCAACGCACGCAATCCGTGGATGGCGCTGCTGGTGCTGTGCGTCATGGCCTCGCTCGCGGGCATCCCGCCGTTCCTCGGCTTCTGGTCGAAGGTCGTCGTGCTCCGCGCCGCGCTGCAGGGCGACATGCTGTGGCTGGCGATCGTCGGCATCGTGTTCGCCGTGATCGGCGCGTTCTACTACCTGCGCGTGATCAAGGTGATGTACTTCGACGAACCGGTGGGGGAGGGCGTGCGCGAGCGCAACGACCGTCCGCTGCGCGTGGCGTTCGGTGCGAATGCGTTGTTGCTGCTCGCGCTGGGCATCGCATGGAACCCGCTGATGGCGTGGTGCCTGGCGGCTTTCCGCTGAACCAATTGAAGAAATTGAATCGCACGGGTTGCATTCCGCGGGCGTATTCAACATAATGATCGGCCTGCTGCGGGGTGGAGCAGTCTGGCAGCTCGTCGGGCTCATAACCCGAAGGTCGCAGGTTCAAATCCTGCCCCCGCTACCAAAAAATGAAGGGCCGGCGCAAGCCGGCCCTTTGTTTTTCAGGCACTTAATGCGCAATCGGCCCGTCTATAAATCAAAGTGGGTCGAGATTGGTTGCAAGCTGCTACCAACCTCAGTCGCAGGGAAATGCTGCATCCTTCGTGTATTCGGACAGAAGCGGCGATGCGAATAGCAGATGATCGAGATTGAGTTCGAGCCCCCGGTAGTCGACCGCTGCGAATGTTGCGGTAAAGACACTGTCCGGTTGACGCGCTTTGTCTATAAGGACGGAGACGCGCATGCCGTTTATTACGCTCAGTTTTCTCGCAGCCACGACTCAGGTCGGATCAACGGATTGGTTGGCCTCGGCGAATGGGGCGAGTCGGACACTGCAACTCCCGAAAATCGTGTCGCCTTTCCATTTGAACTCTGGGCGTCAGACGCGAGCTACAACGTCGCTCTGGTCGACGCGGCCGAATCTCCTTGGAGTCATGTGACCTTCCTTGGCCGAATCCTTGATCGAGCCGAGGCACTTGCGCATCCGTTATGCAGGGAAGTCTTTCACCTGACGGACCACATGGTCACTGACGATGCAGAGGTCAAAGCATTCCTCGATGGTGCGTCTCCAACCGGCGACCTGCATTGATGGCCGCCTATATCCCTGTAGCAGTCGTTGCCTTCGCGCTTGCCTTCTATTGGCAGGGCGCGTGCTGGGCGCTGCTCAAGGACGTCGAACGACGATATCCGGACCTCCATGCGGAGATGGGGCGCCCCAAGTACGGCGTGCCAGGCACCCCGTTCCTCTCGGCGCTGACCCTCCTGCTTTTTACGGATCGCGCAAAGAGTCTTGGCGACGACTTCTATGCCCGGATCGTGCGTCTAAGGGCTGTTGCTGTCGTGATGGTCGGCGCATTCCTGATGCTGACGTACCTAACGACCCCGGCCGCGACCTAGCTGGCGGCCGCGGGTGGCCGCCCGCGCACCCGGCAACGGCTCACGAGGGGTGACAGAAAGTCACCTCGAATACTTCGTCGGCCACCCAAACCTTTGCGAAAGCCACGGCTTCCGCGGGACGCGGGAATCGGGCGCCGCGGTTTGACGTCCGTAGGGTCATCGAAAAGCGACGCACCGCTATGCGGGTTTCCGATCTATAAATCCGGTTGCCTGCCCCCGCTACCAAACAACGACGGCGATCCGGAAACGGGTCGCCGTTTTTGTTTTCGCGTTGCGGCGCAGTGCTTCGCTCAACCCCCGTACTGGCTCCGCGCCGCTTCCCTGTATCGACGATTGCGGCGTCGGTCTTGCCTGGCTTCCTCGTCGATCTCCTCCATCAGTTTCTGGCGCAATTCCGCTTCTTCGGCGGAGAGTCGCTGCTTCCAGGCATCGCAGGCTTCCTTTGCGGCTTCGCACAGGACGCTGCGCTGGAGCGTGATTCCGCCGGCTTCCTTGCGCAGGCGACGGCGGACGACGGCGGGGTATGCGGGATCGGTCGCCGGAACGAAATCCCAGAGTTCCAGCACCTCGCTGTCCAGGGCCGTCAGGACGGTCAGGAAACCGTCGGCGCGTTCCACCACGCGCGCGTTCGACAGGCCCGTGACCTGCGCGCGCGCGGTCGCGACGTCGGGGTAAGGGATGTCGAAGGGCGAGGGCGCGGCCTCGTCGTTCGGCGCAGCTTCCTGCGCAAGCGCAAGCGGCGCGCACAGCGCAACGGCGCAAGCGATCGCGAATCGGATCATGTGGCCTCCCAGGGCCGCGTGTGCGAGTCGATGGTCGAGGGAGCGCAGCGCAGGGTCAAGTCGCGGCGCATTCGCATTCACTGAGAACGACGCTCCCCATCCTCCCGCGCATTCGAACGGGGAGGGCATGGCGATGTCGAAGGACTGCTTCACTGCATGTGTTCACTGCGCGACGCGACGCGAACGCATCAGGTCGATCGCGCATCTCGGCCATTCGCTGGTCACGCTCTGGCTGCGCTAATGGCCGTTCGCACCGCGTGCACGCGGCATGCACGCTGCGCGCACAAACCCTGCTCGTTCCTACGCATGGGATGAACTCTCTGCATGACGCAACCCATTGACGGGCGCGTCGGGCACAGACGCGTCCATTGAAAGGAGCACTCCCATGCCAAGTCATTCGATCAAAGCGCTTGCCTGGTCCGTTTGCGCCGGACTCTGCGGGCTGGCGACATCCGCGAATGCGCAAACCGGCATGCCGCAGGTGATGGATCCCGAACTCGCGGTGCGGGTCGCCGCGAGTGGTCTCGAGTTGCCCATCGGTATCGCGTTCCTCGGTGCGAACGACTGGCTGGTGATCGAGAAGAACACCGGTCGCGTGCAGCATGTCGTGAATGGCGCGGTGACCGCGACAGCGCTCGACCTCGCGGTGAACAACGCGTCCGAACGCGGTCTGCTCGGCATTGCCAAGCATCCGAACTTCGCACGGAACGGCTACGTGTATCTCTTCTGGAGTTGCCGCGCCGCCGCGCCGCCGGCGGGCATGCCGTTCGTGCCGACGAGCGTGAATTGCCCGACGCAACCTGCGATCGGCGCCGACAGTGAAGAGATCCTCGAATCGCCATTGCTCGGCAATCGCGTCGATCGCTTCAAGTGGGACGGCGCGCGCCTGGTGTTCGACAAACACATCATTTCGCTGCGTTCGTTCCAGCACGACGCCGCGCCGATCCCGCCGAACCAGGGCGACGAGGAACAACCCGAACGCGCCAACCACAACGGCGGCGTGATCCGGTTCGGCCCCGACGGCAAGCTCTACATCCTGTTCGGCGACCAGGGACGTCGCGGGCGCATGCAGAACCTACCTTCCGGTCCGACGCTCACCGGGCTCGGCCCCGTCGTCGCCGACGATCAGTTCGGTGGACCGCGCGCGGACAACGCGCACTTCAGCGGCGTGATCCTCCGCCTCAACGACGACGGCACGACGCCGACCACCAACCCGTTCTACCAGTACGGTCGCTACACCGTCGGCGGCGACGTCGGCCACAACATCGCGCGCACCTGGGCCTACGGCATCCGCAATTCCTTCGGCATGGCGTTCGATCCTTACACCGGCTACCTGTGGGACCAGGAGAACGGCGAGGATGCGTACGACGAGATCAACCGCATCGAGCGCGGCATGAATTCGGGCTGGATCCAGTTGATGGGTCCGGCGAGCCGCATCGATGGCTACAAGCGCATCGAGACGACGTCGCTGTTCGGCGAAGACTTCCCGAACCTGCAGCAGTTCCGCTGGGGTCCGGAGCGCATCGCCAACGGGCCGATCTCCGCGTTCAATCGCATGTACAAGCTGCCGGGTTCGATCTACCGGGATCCCAAGTTCTCGTTCCGCTACGTGCTCGCGCCCGCGGGCATCGGCTTCCTGCAATCGAGCAATCTCGGCGCGCGTTATCGCGGCGATCTGTTCGTCGGCTTCTCGACGCTCGATCCGCTCGGCGGCCCGATCTTCCGCTTCAACCCGTCGCAGGACCGCAGGTCGTTGTCGTTCCTCGATCCGCGATTGCAGGACAGGGTGATGGACAACCTGACGTTCCATTCGACGGAAGAAAGCGACGAACTGGTGTTCGGTTCGAACTTCGGCATCGTCACCGACATCCGCACCGGGCCGAACGGCAACCTGTACGTGATCTCGCTTTCGGGCGGCACCATCTACGAGGTTTACCACCGCTGATCGAGCCGCCGCCGATAGCACCAACGGGCATTTGCCCCTCGGAACAATGTTCGCGCGTCGCCGCGCCCGCTACACCTGCCGCAACAGCAGCAATGACGGGCCGGCGACATGCGCATCGATGCGGTCGAACCCATCCGGGTGGAAGCGTTCGGCGGAGAAAGGCCGTTTGGGTTTTACGCGCCCGGGTGGGCGCAATTCATCGCCGCCGACCACGACGGCAGCGTGTGGGCGTTCCAGCAATGCCCGATCCCCGATCGCATCCGGCTGAAGTGGATCCGCGCCACGCCCGGCGCGCGCTACGGCATGCTCGGCGCGTGCCAGCAGGAGATCGTGAACTGGGAAGACGCGATCTTCCGCCGACGCGGTGGCCTGTGGGTGTCGTATCGCGAAGAGGAGGACGACGAAACGCTGGAGCGACTGCGCGGCGCCACGGCCGGTACGTTGTGGGCGATCTTCGTGATGTCGCTGCTCGTCGGGGTCGTCATCGCGGTGGAGATCGGCCTGATCGAATAGCAGCTGACCGGGCCAGCTTGCCGTTCCAGCCGGGCGGGCCTACACTACGCGCCGTTCCAGGCGGTGGGCCTTGCCCCCGCACCAGCATCTCCGCTGGCGATCAAGGGCTCCACTGGAGCCTTTTTTCATTCAGGGAGACCGCCGGGCTCGCTGGCCGCTTCCGTCTGCGGGAAGCGCCGCGCCGACATCCAGTGGGGGCTCGCTCCTCCGCTGCTGACAAGGGGCCCGACGGGCCCCTTGTTGCTTTCCGAGGATCCGAATGGACAAGGCACAAGAGATCTCGGCGCTGCTCGCCCCGACGGTTGCGTCGATGGGCCTGGAGTTGCTGGGCGCCGAATACCTGCCGTCGCCCGGCGGCGCGGTGCTGCGCCTGTATATCGACGTGCCGCAGGCCGAGGCCGCCGAACGCAACGTCGGCATCGAGGATTGCGAAGCCGTGAGCCGCGAGGTTTCCGGCCAGCTCGACGTCGAAGACCCGATCAGCGGCAACTACACCCTCGAAGTGTCGTCGCCCGGCATCGACCGCCCGTTGTTCGCGCCCGCGCAGTTCGCGCGCTTCGTCGGCGAGTCGGCGAAGGTCGGGCTGAAGCTCCCGCAGGACGGCCGTCGCCGCCTGCAGGGCCGCATCGACAAGGTCGATGGCGAAGCGATCACGTTCGACGTCGACGGCCAGCCGTTCGAGGTCGCGTTCGACAACATCGACAAGGCCAGGCTCGTTCCCGACTGGGAAGCGCTCGGCATGGCGCCCAAGAAACCAGGGAAGAAGAAGTAACGCTTCTCTTCGCACACACATTCAACGCATCAACGCATAGAGAAACACCACCATGTCGAAAGAACTCCTGCTTGTCGTCGACGCTGTCGCCAACGAAAAGGGCGTGCCGGAAACGGTGATCTTCGAGGCCATCGAGGCCGCGCTCGCGTCCGCCGCGAAGAAGCGCTACCCCGACCAGGACGTGCTCGTGCGCGTGCAGATAGACCAGAAGGACGGCAACTACGAAACCTACCGTCGCTGGGAAGTCGTCGCCGACGACGTCGTCATGGAATCGCCCGATCGCCAGATCCGCCTGATGGACGCGGTCGACGAGAGCGAAGGCGCCGAGATCGGCGACTACATCGAAGAGCAGATCGAAAACCCCGACTTCGGCCGCATCGCCGCCCAGGCCGCGAAGCAGGTGATCGTGCAGCGCGTGCGCGAAGCCGAGCGCGCGCAGGTCGTCGACGCGTGGAAGGATCGCGTGGGCGAACTCGTCACCGGCATCGTGAAGCGCGCCGAGCGCGGCAACATCTACGTCGACCTCGGCGGCAACGCCGAAGCCTTCATCCCGAAGGACAAGGGCATCCCGCGCGACGTGCTGCGCGCCGGCGACCGCGTGCGCGGTTACCTGTACGACGTGCGCACCGAACCGCGCGGCCCGCAGCTGTTCATCAGTCGCGCGGCGCCGGAATTCATGATCGAGCTGTTCAAGCTCGAAGTGCCGGAAGTGGGCCAGGGCCTGGTCGAGATCAAGGCCTGCGCACGCGACCCCGGCGACCGCGCCAAGATCGCCGTGCTCGCGCACGACCACCGCACCGATCCGATCGGCGCGTGCATCGGCATGCGCGGTTCGCGCGTGCAGGCGGTGTCGAACGAACTCAACGGCGAGCGCGTCGACATCATCCTGTGGAGCGACAACCACGCGCAGTTCGTGATCAACGCGATGGCGCCGGCCGAAGTGCAGTCGATCATCGTCGACGAAGAAAAGCATTCGATGGACCTCGCGGTGGCCGAAGACCGCCTCGCGCAGGCGATCGGCAAGGGCGGCCAGAACGTGCGCCTCGCCAGCCGCCTCACCGGCTGGCAGCTCAACGTGATGACCGCCGACCAGGTGCAGGCGAAGAGCGAAGCCGAACAGGCCGGTGCGCGCCAGCTGTTCATGGAGAAGCTCGAGGTCGACGAAGAAATCGCCGGCATCCTCGTCTCCGAAGGCTTCACCACGGTCGAGGAAATCGCGTACGTGCCGGTCGGCGAACTGCTGGCGGTGGAAGGCTTCGACGAGGACATCGTCGAGGAACTCCGCGCCCGTGCCCGCGATGCGCTGCTCAACGAAGCGCTCGCCGTCGAGGAAGAGCTCGACGAGCACCAGCCGGCGCAGGACCTGCTCACGCTCGCGGGCATGGACGAAGCGACCGCGTACGTGCTCGCTTCGCGCGGCATCCGCACGCGCGACGACCTCGCCGACCTGGCCACCGACGAGATCACCGACATCGAGGACATGGACGCCGAGCGCGCCGCCGCCCTGATCATGGAAGCGCGCAAGCACTGGTTCGAGTGACGGCTGCGGGGCCTTGCCGGGCCTCGCGCTAGAATCGCCCCCTTTCCAGCCCGGGGCTCAACCCCCGGGCCACCAACGGACACCGAATGTCGCAGCAAACCACCATCCGCAAGCTGGCCGAACTGGTGAACACGCCGGTCGAGAAACTGCTGGAACAACTGTCCGAAGCGGGCATGGCGTTCAGCGGTCCCGACCAGGTCGTGACCAGCACCGAGAAGATGAAGCTCCTCGGTTTCCTCCGGCGCACGCACGGCAAGGCGGACCAGCCTGCCGACGCGGCCGAGGAGGCGCCGAAGAAGATCACGCTCAACCGCCGCAAGGTGCAGGAAGTGACGGTCGCACAGGGCCGCACCAAGAGCACGGTGGCCGTCGAGGTTCGCCAGAAGCGCACCTACACCAAGCCGACCGACACGCAGGTCGTCGACAGCTCGCCGGCCGCGCAGGCCGCGATCGCCGACGCCGATCCCGAGCGCGCGGAAATCCTGCGCAAGCTCGAGGAATCGCGCCAGCGCAACCTGAGCGAGCAGCAGCGCCTGGCCGAGGGCGACGCCAAGCGCAAGGCCGAGATCGAAGAGCGTCGCCGCGCCGAGGAAGAAGCCGCCGAGCGCGAACGCGAAACCGCGGCCGCCGCTGCGGCCGCCGCCGCCGAAGCCGCCGTCGCCGAGGAAACCGCGAAGCCGAAGGTCGGCCACCACGGCCACCCGAAGCCCGCCGCGCCGCGCGTCGACGACAAGTCCGCCGCGCACAAGGGCAAGGCCGGCGCCGCGCCGAACCGCGGTTCGCACGCGATGGTCACGTCGATCGAAGACGACGACAACGCCGCGCGCTTCGCCGGCCAGCTGCACCTCAGCGCGCAGGAACGTGCGCGCCGTGGCGCCGCGCGTGGCCGTCCGAAGCAGCGTCGTTCGCTCGACCAGTCGCGCACCGGCACCGGCTTCACCCGTCCGACCGCGCCGATGGTGCGCGAGATCGCGATCGGTGACGCGATCACCGTCGGCGACCTGGCGCAGAAGCTCGCGCTCAAGGGCGGCGAAGTCGTCAAGCAGCTCTTCAAGATGGGCGTGATGGCGACGATCACGCAGACGATCGACCACGACACCGCGGTGCTCGTCACCGAAGAGCTCGGCCACAAGGCCGTGCACGTCGATGCGGGGGACGTCGAAGACGTGTTGCTCGCGCATTCGGAAGAACAGCAGGGCGAGCTGGAAACGCGCGCGCCGGTGGTCACGATCATGGGCCACGTCGACCACGGCAAGACCTCGCTGCTCGACTACATCCGCCGCACCAAGGTCGCCTCGGGCGAAGCGGGCGGCATCACCCAGCACATCGGCGCGTACCACGTGGAAACGCCGAAGGGCACGATCAGCTTCCTCGACACCCCGGGCCACTCGGCGTTCTCGCAGATGCGTGCGCGCGGCGCGAAGCTCACCGACATCGTGGTGCTCGTGGTCGCGGCCGACGACGGCGTCATGCCGCAGACGATCGAAGCCGTGCAGCACGCGAAGGCGGCGAACGTGCCGCTGATCGTCGCGGTGAACAAGATGGACAAGTCCGACGCCGATCCGCTGCGCGTGAAGAACGACCTGCTCGCGCAGGGCATCGTCGCCGAAGAGTTCGGTGGCGACACGCAGATGGTCGAACTGTCGGCGAAGACCGGCCAGGGCGTGGACAACCTGCTCGACGCGATTTCGCTGCAGGCCGAAGTGCTCGAACTGAAGGCCGTGCGCGAAGGCCGCGCCAGCGGCGTGGTCATCGAGTCCTCGCTCGACAAGGGCCGCGGCCCGGTCGCGACGGTCCTCGTGCAGCAGGGCACGCTCCGCAAGGGCGATTACCTGGTGTGCGGCATCCAGTACGGCCGCGTGCGCGCGCTGTTCGACGAAACGGGCAAGCAGGTGCCGGAAGCGGCGCCGTCGATCCCGGTGCAGGTGCTCGGCCTGTCGGGCGTGCCCGATGCCGGCGACGACTTCGTCGTCGTCGAGGACGAACGCCTGGCGAAGGACGTCGCGCAGCAGCGCGACGCCAAGCGCCGCGAAACGCGCCTCGTCAGCCAGGCGGGCAACCGCATGGAAGACATCATGGCGCAGATGGGCGAGGGCGCCGCGCAGCAGCAGCTCAACCTGCTGGTCAAGGCCGACGTGCAGGGTTCGGTGCAGGCGTTGCGCGAAGCGCTCACCGGCCTGTCGAACCCGCAGATCCGCATCAGCGTGATCGGCGGCGGCGTGGGCGGCATCACCGAGTCCGACGCGACGCTCGCCGCCACGTCGAAGGCCACGGTCATCGGCTTCAACGTCCGTGCCGATGCCTCGGCGCGCAAGGTGATCGAGTCCAACGGCGTCGACCTGCGTTACTTCTCGATCATCTACGACGTCATCGACCAGGTGAAGCAGATCGCCTCGGGCGTGCTCGGCAAGGAGATCCGCGAAGAGATCATCGGTATCGCGGAGGTGCGCGACGTGTTCCGTTCGTCGAAGTTCGGCGCGGTCGCGGGCTGCATGGTCGTCGAAGGCGTGGTCAAGCGCTCCAAGCCGATCCGCGTGCTGCGCGACAACACGGTCGTGTTCGAAGGCGAACTCGAATCGCTGCGCCGCTTCAAGGAGAACGTCGACGAAGTGCGCAACGGCACCGAGTGCGGCATCGGCGTCAAGGCGTACAACGACGTCAAGCCGGGCGACCAGATCGAGTGCTTCGAGCGCATCGAAGTGCAGCGCACGCTGTAATCGCACATGGCGCAGAAGAGTTTCCATCGCACCGATCGCGTTTCCGCCCAGCTCCGCCGTGAGCTGGGCACGCTGGTCCACGCGGCCGTGCGCGAGCACGGCCTCGGGTCCACCAGCGTGTCGGACGTGGAAGTCACGCGCGACATGGCGCACGCCAAGGTGTTCGTCACCGTGCTCCAGCCCGAGCGCGCGAAGGAAACGGTGAAGGCGCTGAAGGCGCTCGCGCCGGAGATCCGCTACCAGCTCGCGCGCGCGGTGAAGTTGCGCCACGTGCCCGAGCTGCATTTCCACTACGACGACTCGGTCGACAAGGGCGAACGCATCGACCAGCTGCTGCGCGACGATCCGCAGCAACCCGGCAGCGGGGCCTGAACCGCTTGAAGCGCAGGTTCCGCAAGCTCGACGGAATCCTGCTGCTCGACAAGCCGCAGGGCGCCAGTTCGAACCAGGCGCTGCAACGCGTTCGCCACCTGTTCGGCGCGGAGAAGGCGGGCCACACCGGGAGCCTCGATCCGCTCGCCACCGGCCTGCTGCCGGTTTGCTTCGGTGAAGCAACCAAGATCGCCGGCGGCCTGCTCGGCGCGCGCAAGGCGTACGAGACGGTCGCGCGACTGGGCGTCGTCACCGACACCGACGACGCCGACGGCCAGCCGTTGCGCGAACGGCCGGTGCCGCATCTCACCATTTCGCAGATCGACGCGGCCCTGCGCCAGCTCACCGGCGCGCAGCAGATGCAGCGTCCCCCGATCTTCTCGGCGCTCAAGCGCGGCGGCGAGCCGCTGTATGCGAAGGCGCGTCGCGGCGAAGTGGTCGAAGTCGACCCGCGCCCGATCGACGTCCACGCGTTCGACCTGATTTCCGCCGCCGACCTGCTGCACGGCGATGAGCCGCTGCTCCGCCTGCACGTCGAATGCGGCTCGGGCACCTACGTGCGCAGCCTGGTGCGCGATCTCGGCGAACTGCTCGGTTGCGGCGCGCACGTCGCGCAACTGCGGCGCCTGTGGGTCGATCCCTTCCGCGAGCCGCGCCTGTGGACGCTGGAAGCGTTGCAGGAGCTCGCCGATCGCGGCGAACGCATGCTCGACGCCTGCCTGTTGCCGATCGAAGCGGGCATGGCCTCCTGGCCCGGCCTGCGGGTTTCGGAGGCGCAGGCGCAGCGCCTCGCGCGCGGGCAATCGGTGGCCGGCGCGGCCTCCACGCCCGGCAACGTCGCGCTGTACGACGAAGCGGGGCGCGCATTGGGCCTGGGCGCGGTCGACGAGGCCGGCATCCTGCGTCCGCAGCGCCTCTTCACATGGGCCGCAGCCCTCGGCCAACCCGCATCCATCGCAGCTAAACCCTTGTCCTGAAAGGTGCGCGCGGCTTACAATCCCGCGGCTTTTCGCAGCACACGCAGCACCACCACCCATCCGCAAGCGGCGGGCACGCGGTGCGCCCCGGTCGAGACAGCCGGCGCGTTCCTGCAAACCTCGCATCCAGAGAGAGAGTCCATGTCCATCGATTCCGCAAAAGTCATTTCCGAACACAAGCGCGGCGACAACGACACCGGTTCGCCGGAAGTCCAGGTCGCCCTGCTGACCGCCCGCATCGAACTGCTGACGGGCCACTTCAAGACGCACAAGCAGGACCACCACAGCCGTCGTGGCTTGCTGATGATGGTCAACCGTCGTCGCAGCCTCCTCGACTACCTCAAGCGCAAGGACATCGAGCGCTACAAGGCCCTGATCGAGAAGCTCGGCCTGCGCCGATAAGCGAAACCCCGGACCGCGGCGCAGCGATGCGCCGCGGTCTTGTTTTTAGCGTCGCTCAGTTCCAACCGCCGCCGACTCTGGCGGCAGCCGCCCGCGGCAAGGGTCGCGGCGCGGTCCATCCGAAAGTTTCCAAGGAATTACACCCGTGGCGAAAATCACCAAGACCTTCCAGTACGGCAAGCACGAGATCACCCTCGAAACCGGCGAGATCGCGCGCCAGGCCTCCGGCGCCGTCGTCGTGAAGTGCGAAGGCACCGTGCTGCTGGTCACCGCCGTCGCCGCCAAGTCGGCGCGCGAAGGACAGGACTTCTTCCCGCTCACCGTCGACTACCAGGAAAAGTTCTACGCCGGTGGCCGTATCCCCGGTGGCTTCTTCAAGCGCGAAGGCCGCCAGACGGAGAAGGAGACGCTGATCTCCCGCCTGATCGATCGTCCGATCCGCCCGCTGTTCCCCGAGGAATACAAGAACGAAGTCCAGATCATCGCGACCGTGATGTCGCTGAATCCGGAAGTCGACGGCGACATCCTCGCGCTCATCGGCGCCTCGGCTGCGCTTTCGCTGGGCGGCACGCCGTTCCAGGGCCCGATCGGCGCCGCGAAGGTCGGTTACAAGAACGGCCAGTACCTGCTCAACCCGACGACGAGCGAGCTCGTCGATTCCGAACTCGAACTCGTCGTCGCCGGCACGTCCAACGCCGTGCTGATGGTCGAATCCGAAGCGAAGGAACTGTCGGAAGACGTGATGCTCGGCGCCGTGATGTTCGGTCACCGCGAGATGCAGATCGTCATCAACACGATCAATGAACTCACCGTCGAAGCCGGCACCAAGCCGTCGACGTGGACCGCGCCGGTGAAGAACAACGCGCTGATCGCCGCCATCACCGAAGCCTGCGGCACGCAGCTCGGCCAGGCGTACCAGATTCGCAACAAGGCCGAGCGCCGCGATGCGATCCAGCAGATCAAGAAGGAAACGTGGACCGCGCTGACCGGTCGCGCCGAAGCCGAAGGCTGGGCGCAGGGCGAATACGCGAAGGAGTTCGGCGACCTCGAATACAGCACGATGCGCAACTCGGTGCTGTCGACGAAGGTCCGCATCGACGGCCGCGCGCTCGACACGGTGCGCCCGATCGCTTCGAAGGTCGGCGTGCTCCCGCGCACGCACGGCTCCTCGCTGTTCACCCGCGGCGAAACGCAGGCGATCGTGGTCGCCACGCTCGGCACCGCGCGCGATGGCCAGATCATCGACCAGCCGGCCGGCGAGTACAAAGAACACTTCCTGTTCCACTACAACTTCCCGCCTTACTCGGTCGGTGAAGCCGGCCGCATGATGGGCCCGAAGCGTCGCGAAATCGGCCACGGCCGCCTCGCCAAGCGCGGCGTGCTCGCCGTGATGCCGACGATGGAAGAGTTCCCGTACACGATCCGCATCGTGTCGGAAATCACCGAGTCGAACGGCTCCTCGTCGATGGCCTCGGTGTGCGGCTCCTCGCTGGCGCTGATGGACGCGGGCGTGCCGATCAAGGCGCCGGTCGCGGGCATCGCGATGGGCCTGGTGAAGGAAGACGCGAACTACGTCGTGCTGTCCGACATCCTCGGCGACGAAGACCACCTCGGCGACATGGACTTCAAGGTCGCCGGTACCGAGAAGGGCGTGTCGGCGCTGCAGATGGACATCAAGATCCAGGGCATCACCGAAGAGATCATGAAGGTCGCGCTGGCGCAGGCGAAGGCCGGCCGCCTGCACATCCTCGGCGAGATGGCCAACGCCATCACCACGCCGCGCGGTGAGTTGTCGGAATTCGCGCCGCGCCTGCTCACGATGAAGATCCACCCGGACAAGATCCGCGAAGTGATCGGCAAGGGCGGCTCGACCATCCAGGCGATCACCAAGGAAACCGGCACGCAGATCGACATCCAGGACGACGGCACGATCGTCATCGCTTCGGTCAACGCCGCCGCCGCGCAGGCCGCGAAGGCGCGCATCGAGCAGATCACCAGCGACGTCGAACCGGGCCGCATCTACGAAGGCAAGGTCGTGAAGCTGATGGACTTCGGTGCGTTCGTGACCATCCTGCCGGGCAAGGACGGCCTGGTGCACGTCTCGCAGATCTCCAACGAGCGCGTCGAGAAGGTCAGCGACAAGCTCAAGGAAGGCGACGTGGTGAAGGTCAAGGTCCTCGAAGTCGACAAGCAGGGCCGCATCCGCCTGTCGATGAAGGCGGTGGAAGAAGGCGAGGGCGTGTCGGCGGAGTAACGCTGCACGGTTGCGCAGGTTTTGAAGGGAACGGGCTCCGCGAGGGGCCCGTTTTCTTTTGGGGCATGCAGAGGCGGGAAACGGGAAACCAGGAGCGGGAAACGGGAGGGAAGGTTTCGCGACTGGTGGTTTCTCGACGAGCCGAATGACGATCTTCGGCTCATCGAAACGCTCGGGGCGACGTATGCGTCGCTCCCGTTTCCCGCTCTTCGTTTCCCGTTTCCCGCCACTTCTTCAGTGCAACGCATCCAACCGAGCCAGCAACATCCCCGGATCCACCGGCTTCACCAAATGCGCATCGAAGCCGCACTGCGCCGAGCGCTGGCGGTCCGCTTCCGAGCCCCAGCCGGTCGTCGCCATCACCGCGATCTTGTCGCCGCCGGGCATCGCGCGGATCTGCTGGCACGTTTCGTAACCATCGAGCGTCGGCATGCCGAGGTCGAGCAGCACGACGTCGGGCAGGCGTTCGGCGATCGCATCGAGCGCCGCGCGACCGTCGTATACCGTGCGCACATCGTGGCCGCGCATCTGCAGGAACAGGGCCATCGAATCGGCGCTCTCGTGGTTGTCGTCGGCGACGACGATCGACATCGCGTTGCGCTGGCGCACCACCGGCCAGTCGCCGCCTTCCTCCACGTGCACGACGTCGGCGAGCGGCAGGCGCACGACGAACTCGCTGCCCTGGCCGAGGCCCCCGCTGCGCGCTTCCACCGTGCCGCCGTGTTGTTCGACGAGGCTTCTCACCAGCGTCAGTCCGATGCCGAGCCCGCCCTGCGAATGCGCGCGCCCGTGTTCGCTCTGGGTGAACATGTCGAACACTTCGGTGAGCATCTCCGCGGTCAGGCCGATGCCGTCGTCGCGCACGCGCACTTCCACGACGTCGCCGTCGCGATGCGTCTGCAGCGTGATGTTGCCGCCGCCGGGCGTGTACTTCGCCGCGTTGTTGAGCAGGTTGGTGAACACCTGCGCCAGGCGCATCGGGTCGGCGTCGAGCTGCATCGCTTCGTGCGCTACGTCGAGCTGGAAATGATGGTTGGCCTGTTCGAGCAGCGGGCGGCTGGTTTCGATCGCGGTCTCGAGCACGTCGCGCAACGACACACGCTGCTTGCGCAGTTCGATCTCGCCGCGGGTGATGCGCGAGACCTCCATCAGGTCGTCGACCAGCCGCACCATGTGCGACACCTGCCGTTCCATCATCCCGTGCAGCTTGTGCAGTTGCGCGTCGTCGCCCTCGCGCGCGCGCAGGATGTGCAGGCAGTTGCGCAGCGGGGCGAGCGGGTTGCGCAGCTCGTGGGCGAGGGTGGCGAGGAATTCGTCCTTGCGCCGGTCGGCCGAACGCAGGTCTTCGAGCGCCTGGCGACGTTCGATCAGGTCCGCGGCCTGGCGCGCGAGGATGTCGATCAGGCGCAGGTCGCGGTCGGCCGGCATGTGCGGGCGCGTCCAGTGCGTCGACAGCATGCCGACGACTGCGCCGTCGCGCGCGAACAGCGGCGTGCTCTGGACGGCGGCGACGCCCGCGTGGCGATACCGGTCGAGGTCGGCCGTGCCCGCCAACGCGGGCTCCTTTTCGACATCGACGATGGTGATGCGCTTGCCTGCGCGCAACGACTGCGCGCTGCAATTGCGCGACGCGGGGCCGGCGTCGATCCAGGTCCAGTCCGTGGTGTGCTGCGCGCTGAAGCCGCGCGAGGCGAGCAGTTCGAGTTGGCCACCGTTGCCGCGCTCCGGGTGCAGACGCTGCAGGACCGCGAACTGCGAGCGCATGATCGCCGTCGCGGCGGCGACGAGCTTGTCGTACAACGTGTCCTCGCTCTGCTCGTGCACGAGTTCGGCGCTGATGCTCTGCAGCAGCGTGGCGTCGGCGAGTTCCTCTTCCAGGCGCGCTTCGCTCTCGCGCACGGCGCCCTCCGCGCGGGCACGCGCGATCGCCGCCCACGTGCGTTCCGCCGTTTCCTCGATCAACGCGATCTCGTCCCCCGCCCACAGGCGCGGCGACGCCTGCTGCACGCTGAGCAGCGCGCACAGGCGGCCTTCCTTCACCAACGGCACGCTGACGTGCGCGCGCACGTGCACCTGTTCGTAGGCATCGCGTTCGTGCTGGCCGAGCGTGCTGGAGGCGTGCGCATCGTCGAGCACGACGGTGCGCCCCGCGCGCAGGCGATGGCCGATCTCGTCGCCGAAGGACGTGAGCTCGTGTCGACCGCTCGCCGAGGGCACGCCTTCGCGGCAGTGGTCGGTGTGCACGCGTACCGTGTTGCCGTTCTCGTCGACCTCGGCGTACAGCGTGCGGTCGGCGCCGAGGTGCTCGCACAGCGCGGTCGCCGCGGCGCACTGGATCTCGACCGTGTCCTGCAGCGGCCGCAGCAGGTCGCTGAGCGACACGCGGAACGCCGCACGCGCGGCCGAACGCCGCATGAGCGCTTCGGCGCGCTTGCGCTCGGTGATGTCCAGCGCCATTGCGACGACATAACGGCGTCCGTCCCGCAGCCTGCCCGGCGATGACGCGTTGAGACTCCACGTGCGCGGCTGGCCGTTGCGCGTGACGATCTCGATGTCGGTCTGCACCATCGCGTGGTCGCCGCCGAAGATCTGCTCGATCGCATCGCGGAAGCCGCCGTTGCGGATGCCGTAGGCGCGACGCAGCCACTCCTGCAGCACCGGCGCGTCTTCCTTGGTGTAGCCGGTGAGTTCGGTCCAGTGGCGGCTGAGGTTGAGGATTTCGCCGTCGTCGGCATGCAGCGCGAGCGCGAGCGGCGCGTCCTCGATCGTGCGGCGCAGCTGCGCTTCGTTCTCGCGCAACTGCTCCACCGCGGCGCGGCGATCGGTGTCGTCGAAGTTCACGCCCGTCATCGCGATCGCGCGTCCGTCGGCGTCGTACACGGCGCGACCGCGCGAGACGATCCAGTGCACCGAACCGTCCGGCCACAGCACGCGGAATTCGGCGTCGTAATGACCGTGCGCGGCGATGGTCTGCGCGAGCGCCTTGCGCATCGTGTCGCGGTCCTCGGGGTGGATCAGTTCCTCGAACGCGCGATGGAAGTCGAGGCGTTCGTCCGGCGCGAGGCCGAAGTTCGCCTTGCATTGGTCGGAGGCCAGCGTCTCCAGCGTGAGCAGGTCGAGATGCCAGGTGCCGAGGCGTCCGGTCTGCAACGCGAGTTCGAGCCGTTCGGCCTGTTCGCGCAGCGAGACTTCCAGGCGCTTGTGCTCGCCGATGTCGATGATGACCGCGATGAAGCCTTCGTAATTGCCATCGGGGCCGCGGAGCGAGGTGACGCTCGCGCTGCTCCAGATCGAATGGCCGTCCTTGCGCAGGAAGCGTTCGTCCATCGTCAGGCTCGGCATGCCGGCTTCGAGCCGGCGCACGCCATCGAGCGTGGGTTCGACGGAGACCGGATCGGTGATCGCCGCGATGTGCTTGCCGATCAACTCGTCTTCGCGATAGCCGAGCATGCGGCACATGCAACGATTGACGTAGCTCAGGCAACCGTCGGCGTCGGCGACGATGATGCCGGCGACGGTCTGGTGCAGGATCGTGCGAAGGCGGCGTTCGCTGTCTTCCAGTTGTTCGGTCGCATGGGCGCGTTCGATCCAGTCGGCGGCCTGGCGGATCAGCAGGTCGAGCAGCAGCAGGTCGCGTTCGCCCGGCACGCCGTCGCGATGGTGCGTGCTGAGCACGCCCAGCACGCGGCCGTCGCGCGCGAGCAGCGGCGTCGACTGCAGCGATCGGATGCCGCAGTCCGCGAGCGCCGCGCGCGTGGTGTCGTCGAACCACGGGGTGTCGCCGATGTCCTCGACCATCAGGCGTCGCGCGGTGGACGCGGCTTCATCGGCTACCTGGGTGGCGTCCACCGCGCGGTGGAAGTCGTTGAAGCTGCGCTCGAATCCCTGGCTCGCGATCAGCCCGAGGCTGCCGTCGTCGTGCACCAGCCGCAGATCGCCGCTCTGCGCACCGGTGATGGCGACCGCCGCCGCCACGACTTCCTGCAGCAACGCGTCCTCGTCCTGGTCGTCGCGCACGAAGCGCGTGCTCAGCCCCTGCAGGCGGCGCAGGTGGTCGATCTCGTTTTCGTGGAGTTGCAGGGCCGTGCGCAGGTAATGCGGCCAGCTCGTGAGGGGTCCGAGCGGGGTCGATGCCCAATCGAAGGCACGCACTCGCCGTAGCCAGTCGCCTTCACCGGCGAGTCGTCGCTCGGCCTCGTGTCCGTGCGTATCCATGCGCGTTTCGAGAGAACTGCTTTCGTCTCCGCAGACACCCTACTGCTTCGCAACGGAGGGGGATGTCGAAGACGGCCGCGACGCGAGTTCGAGCCACGCGTAGCCCGCGGCCGCGATCAGCAGCGGCAGCAGGTAGTAGCACGCTCGGAATGCAAGGAGCGCGCCGACGAGGTGCGCGGGCGGCACGCGATGGCCCAGCATCGCGATGAATACGGCTTCCAGCACGCCGATGCCCGCCGGCACGTGCGCGAGCGCGGTCGCGACGGACGCGAGCAACACCGTCGCGATGACTTGCGCATCCCCCACCTGGGGGAGGAATTGCGCGCAGACGAGGCCGATCAGGGTCCAGTTCGTCGCGGCCATCGCGAACTGCAGCAGCGCCAGGCGCGGCGTCGGGAACCGGAAGTGATGGCCGCGCACGTGGTACACGCGGCCGTGCGTGACGTGGCAGGCGACGAAATAGGCGAACGCGCAAGCCAGCAACACCACGCCGATCGCGCGCAGCGCCGCGCCGCTGCCGAGGCCGAACGCGCGCAACGGAAAGTCGGGCGGCGGCACGACGGTGCCGATCGCGAACAATACGCCCGCGATCAGCATGTAGCCCACCCAGTTGGTCGCGACGCAGAACCCGATCACGCGCGTGATGCGTCCGAGCGTCACGCCTTCGCGCGCATACATGCGCAGGCGGAATCCTGCGCCGCCCACCGCCGCGCCGATGTTGAGCGCGAACGCATACGCGATCGCGCTGATCGCCATCACGCGCGGCGTCGGCACGTGGTGGCCGGCGTAGGTGCGCGCGGCGACGTCGTAGCCCGTGTACAGCAGGTAGCTCAGCGCGGTCAGGCCGAGGGCGATCGCGATCGTCGACGCACTGAGGTCGGCCAGGACCTTGCGCACTTCCTGCCAATCGATCGACAGCGCCGCGCGCACGATCAGGTACGCGGCGATGCACAGGAAGACCGCGAACGCAGCGCGCTTCGCCCGTCGCCACCAGCGATGGCGCGGGTGCGTCACGTGGCCTGCTCGACGTCGACGGGCGAAGTCACGCGCAACAGCCGCGGCGTATGCGCGGGCAGCAGGCCGGCCCAGCGCGGAAAGCGGCGCAACACATGGAACAGCAACGGCCGCGTGAGCGTGAACCAGAACCCGCGACGTCCCAGCTGCTTCGCATCGACCTGGCGGCATTGCCGCTGGCGCAATGCCGTGAGGCTTTCGCGCAACATGGCGGCGAACGCCTTGTCGCGCACGAACACGTTCGCTTCCAGGTTGAGCGACAGGCTCAGCGGATCCAGGTTGCTCGACCCGATCGTCGCCCAGTCCTCGTCGATCAGCGCGACCTTGCCGTGGAAGGGACGCTCGCAGTATTCGACGATGTCCACGTGCGCGCGCAACAGGTGCCGATACAGCGTGCGCGTGGCCGGATGCGCGATCGGCGTGTCGGATTCGGCGGCGACGAGCAACGTCACCTTCACGCCGCGCCGCGCGGCGCGCCGCAGTTCCCGCAACAGGCCCCAGCCGGGGAAGAAGTAGGCGTTGGCGATCACGATCTCGCGTTTCGCTTCGCGGATCGCGCGACGATACTCGCGTTCGATCGACGTGCGGCGGTCGCGGTTGTCGCGCAGTTCGAACAGCACCTCCGCATCGCCCGCGCGTTCGCGCTCCGGCTCGGCCGCCGGATGCCGCCAACGTTCGCCCGTGCCGTCGCCCGCGAGCGCGGCGCGCGCGAAGCTCAGCAGGTCGCCGACGACCGGCCCTTCGATCTCGACGCTGTAGTCCTGCTTGCCCTGCGGATCGGACTCGGCGCAGTGATCGACCGAATAGTTGATGCCGCCGATGAACGCGCGCGTGCCGTCGACGATCAGCAGCTTGCGATGCAGGCGACGGAACACGTTGACGCGCACGCCGAGCACGCCGCGATGCGGGTCGAAAACGTGCACGCGCACGCCGGCGCCGACGAGCTCGGATAGGAACTCGGGCGAGAAGGTCGGCGAGCCGTATCCGTCGACCGTGAGTTCGACGCGCACGCCGCGGTTCGCCGCCTGGATCAGCGCGCGCTGCAGGTCGCGGCCGACGCGATCCTCGAACAGGATGAAGGTTTCGATGATCACTTCGCTCCGTGCGCCCGCGATCGCGGCGAACGCACGCGGGAAGAACTGCTCGCCGTTCTCCAGCAGCTGCAGGCGATTGCCGGGACGCCACGGCCCCGGTGGTCGCGGACGGCGCCAGCGCAGGCTCACCACGCCACCTGCGCGACGAGCGGCGCGTGGTCCGACAGGTGCGTCCAAGGCTTCGCATTCAACACGCGCGGTTCCGTGACCTGCACGTTGCGCACGTAGATGCGATCGACGGGCAACACGGGCCAGCGCACGGGGAAGGTGCGCGCAAGGCGGCCGTGCGCTTCGACGAAGACTTCGCGCAATCCGAAACCCGCGACGATCGCGTGGCCGCGGCTGCGCCAGTCGTTGAAGTCGCCGGCCACGATCAGCGGCGCATCGCGCGGGACCGTTTCCTCCAGCACTTCGCCCAGCAGGCGCAGTTGTTCGCGCCGATGCGATTCGCGCAAGCCGAGATGGACGCAGATCGCGTGCAGCGGATGCGGTCCGTCGCCGGCGACGAGCTGGCAATGCAGCAGCCCGCGTTCTTCATGGCCGTGGATCGACACGTCGCAGTTGCGATGCGACTTGATCGCGAACTTCGACAGCAGCGCATTGCCGTGGTGTCCGTGCGGATACACCGCGTTGCGTCCGTAGGCCGCATGCGACCACAGCGAATCGGCGAGGAACTCGTACTGCGGCACGTCGGGCCACTGCGCGTGTTTTTGCTTGTGCAATGCGTTCTCGCCCATCACTTCCTGAAGAAAGACCACGTCGGCCGACACGCTGCGCACCGCCTCGCGCAACTCGTGCAGCACGAGGCGGCGCTTGAGCAAGTCGAAGCCCATGTGGCAGTTGAGGGTGAGGACGGTGGCGGCCGGCACCTTCGGATCGGACCGTGGCGGGCGTGAAGGGGGCGTCAGCCGAACAGATCGCTCTGCGCGGCGAGGCGATCGGCGTCGACGAATCCCGACAGGCCCACGCCGACGAGGCGATAGCGCGTGCGCGACGGGAGTTCGACGCGCTCGCGCAACGCACAGGCGATGTCGGCCAGGGCCTCGAGCGACGCCGGGGGTTCGGGCGGCGTGAGGCTGCGGGTGAGGATGCGGAAGTCGTCGGTCTTCAGCTTCAGCACGACGGTGCGCGCGATGCGGCCGTGCGGCGCCGCGCGTTCGCGTTCGTAGCCTTGCCACGCCTTCTCGGCGAGGCGACGGATGTGCGGCTCGATCTCCGCGAGGAACAGGTCGTGTTCGAACGTGTCCTCCGCGCTGATCTGCATCGTCGGACGCTCGGAGACCACGGGATGCTCGTCGATGCCGTGCGCGAGTTCGTGCAGGCGACGGCCCCAGCGACCGAAGCGTTGTTCGAGCGCCGAAAGGCCCAGCGTGCGCAGGTCGCCGACGGTCGACACGCCGAGTTCTGCAAGCTTCGCCTCCATCACCTTGCCCACGCCGGGCAGGCGACCGACGGGGAGTGGGGCGAGGAAGGCTTCGACCTGGTGCGGCCGGATGACGAAGATCCCGTCGGGCTTGCGCCAGTCGGACGCGATCTTCGCGAGGAACTTGTTGGGCGCGACGCCGGCGGACGCGGTGAGGTCGGTTTCTTCGCGGATTGCCGCGCGGATCGCTTCCGCGGTCGCCGTCGCGGTCGGCAGGTGCGTGAACGTGCGCGTGACGTCGAGGTAGGCCTCGTCGAGCGAGAGCGGTTCGATCAGGTCGGTGTGCCGCGCGAAGATTTCGCGCACCTGTTTCGACACCGCCTTGTAACGCACGAAGTCGGGCGGCACGAACACCGCGTGCGGGCACAGGCGTTCGGCGCGCAATGCGGGCATCGCCGAGCGCACGCCGAACTTGCGCGCTTCGTAACTCGCCGCGCACACCACCGATCGCGCGCCGCGCCATGCGACCACCACCGGGCGGCCGCGCAACGCCGGGTCGTCGCGTTGCTCGACCGATGCGTAGAACGCATCCATGTCGACGTGCAGGATCTTGCGCGGACTCTCGCTCACCGCCAGAAGGGGATGTAGTCCGCGGGAGGGTCCTCTTCCCCGTCGTCGTCCTTGCGTGGGGCGGGCACTTGCGGCGGCAGCGTCACGCCGAGGATGTGGCGGCCGCGCGCGAGTTCGCGCACGTCGATCATCGCCACGAGCGCGGGGCGGTTGGTGCGCGCGTCGTCGCCGATGTCGAACACCGCGGCGATCGGCTTGCCGTCGAGCGTCACGGGGCGCACGTGCTCGGCGTAGCAGCCGAGCTGCTCGTTCGCCGGCAACATCCCGCAGCGTGCGTCCATCGCGGGGCCGTCGCGGTCGGGCGTCCAGGGGATGACGAGTTGCGCGAATGGCCCGATGATCACCGCCGATTGCACGTAGGGCGCGACGCGGCTGCGGACCGGGTCGCGGCGATCGTCGTAGTTCGCCGGATCGATCGAGCGCGAGGGCAGATCGTCGCTGTCGGGGAAGCTGTCGTAGCTTCCGTAGGCGTCGGGCTGCTGCGCGATGTAGTACGTCATCGCCGCGGTGAACGAAGCCACGGTGAACACCGCCGACAGCAGGAACACCGTCCACTTCTGCCCGCGATGACTGGACAGCAGCGCCAGCGCCGGATTGTTCGCCATGCCGAAGCCGATGCGCGAGTAGAACCAGAGCACGCCGCGCACGATGCGCGTGCCGATGGCGCCGGGCGTCATGCGCGCACCGAAGCGGCGATCGATGGCGTAGGCGGCGAGGTAGGGAACGGTGGCCACGATCAACACCCAGCCGACCCAGCGCGTGTCGGGCGCCAGCCCCATGCGCGATTCGAGGAACCACGCCAGCACGATGTACGTGCCCGCCACCAGCGTCACCGCCATCAGGATCGACGCCATCACCACGCCGAGCGCGAACACCATCGTCGCCCGGTTGTCGGCGCGGTCGATCGCATCCTCCATCCGGCCCAGGCGTTTCGACTCGACGTCGCGTGCGAGCGGCCCGAGGCGCAGCGAATCCCAGTCCACGCCCTTCGGATAGATCGACAGCATGCCGACCAGCGCGATCCACCGCGCGCGCAACAGCAGGTGGATGACGAACGTGCCCGCAAGGATCAGCGCGGCGCTCTTGGCGTAGATGTAGACGACCCACAGCAGGTCCGACCAGCGTTCGACCAGGCGCGGCTGCCATTCGAGGATCGTGCGGTCGAGCAGTTCCGGCAACTGCAGCATCGCGAACACCGCGACACCGGAAATGAGCAGTTCGACCTCCCAGGTGGGCGTCGTGTGGCGCGGCAACTGCGAGGTGTCGTCGGTCATCCGCGGAGGATGCCGCATAACGTCGCCAGCCGAAACAGGACGGCCCCGGAATCCGGGGCCGTCCATGCGGAGCACGCTGCGTGGTGGCCGATCAACCCGGCGGCGGCAGGTAGAACGCGAACTTGCACGGCTTCGGCATGATCACCATGACCGTGTTGTTGTTGATCTCGTCGATCCACGTGCGCAGCTGTTCCTGCGTCGCGCGGTTCGGCTCGTCGCCCAGGGGCGTGCTGCCGTCTGCGCCCAGGGTCGTGTTGGCCGCGGACAGCAGCGCGCTGATCGTCATGCCCGACCCGTGGTGCAGGTTGGTGCCGACCACGTATCCGGCGTCGATGTTGAGGCGCAGGATGGCGGCGCTGCGCGACAACGCGTAGGCCATGTTGTTCGTGCTGGTGTTGTTGACCCAGGTCAGGAACAGGTTCCAGTTGGTCGCCTGCGAAGTGGTCGTCGTGTTGAGGTTCCACCCGCTGCCACTCGACGAACGCAGGTTCAACTGGTTGAGCGCGTTGAACTCGGGGTTCATCGTGCTGCCGTCGTTGACCTTGGTCTGGCCGCTCGCGGTGACCCACCAGGACTTCGGCTTGCCGCCGGCCTTGCACTCGCAGTAGTTGCCGAAGATCACCTCGGTGGTTTCGCCCGCGACGAGGTTGATGCCGGTGGCCGGGTTGGCCACGGCCTGCGGCGCGCCGTCGATGATCAACGCGGACTGGTGCCACGTGCCGCCCGCCGTGCCTTCCTGCACCGCGTACGGGTTCTCGAGCGAGGACAGGTTGTCGAAGCGGGTCAGGCCGTCGGGCGACTGCGTGAGTTGCTGCGCCGCGAAGCCGAAGCCGTTGGCCGCGGTCATCAGCCAGCCGAACAACGGCACTTCGTCGGCATCCCATTCGCCGTTGGCGTTGGCGTCGTAGAACTTGTAGACGTTCAACGCGGAGAGTTCCGGCGCGGTCGGCACCAGGACGTGGAAGTTGTCGGTCTTGGTGTCGCTGTTGCGGAACGTGTTGCCGTTGGCGATGTAATCGGACTTGCGCGTGATCCAGGCCTTGTAGACGCCGCCGTTGTTGGGCGTGTCGGCGAAGGGGATCATCTGCACGCGCACGCCGCCGCAATCGGCGGGCGTCACCGCGTGGTTGTTCGCGGAGACGATCACGCCGCCGCTGACGGTGAACTCGCGCTGGCTGATGTCGTCTTCGCTGAGCAGCACGGTGCCCGACGGGTTGGTGATCTGGAACACGTACACACCGTCGTCGACGGCCGCGGCATCGCAGTTGTCGTTGGTCGGCCCGCCATTGAGGTAGACGTCGGCCTTGGCGGCGTAGTGGTTGACGTTGACGGTGCCGTCGATGTCGGAGGTGAAGATCGCGCCGCTGATGGGCGCGGCGAAGGCGACGCCGCCCAGGCAGAGGGTGAGCAGCAGGGCTGACGCGCCGCTGCGGAGACGCGGGAGAGGTTTCATGTGGTGCCCCTAGAGTGATCGTCCGTGAACGTTGGTCGTTGTTGCGACCTCCGCCTCGTCCATCACCCCATGGACTACCGCATCGATTTGAAGCCGCAGCCAATCGAACGCCGCCGCGGAAACTCGCAGGACACCCGTTGGAGTGACACCGAACGTGAATGCGCGAATCCGGGGAAAGATTTTCCGCGGCGCGCATCCAGGCTCATCCGTATGCGCCGGCGACGCTCAGATGACGCAGCAAGCGTGAAAGCGAAATCACGTCCTGGTGGTTGTGCGCGAGCACGCGGCGCAATGTCTGCGCGCTGCCTCCGCGCAGGTACGACAACCACGCGGCGGGCGCTTCGGAACCGGGCAGGTCGTCTTCGCGCACGATGCGCAACACCTGGCGTTCGATCGTGGCGAGCCTGCAGTTCTCGTACACGCCGCGATACCGGCGACGCGTGGGGTAGAGCAGGTCGACGTGCGCGAGGCCCGCGAGCGGATTGACCTTGCGCGCGAGGCGATAGCGCGTGGCGAGCAACGGCGCGTCGTAACACTTGCCGTTGTAGCTCACGAGCACCGTGTCGGGCGCGACCCACGTGCGGAAAACGTCGAGCATCGCGTGCTCGGCCGCCATCGTGCGCATCGTGAGTTGGCGGATGCGCAGCGCGCCGTCGTGCCAGTCGGCCGCGCCGATCATGAAGGCGCGCGTGCCGGTGCCGCCGGCGAGGCCCGTGGTTTCGGTGTCGAAGAACAGCATGCGCGACGGGTCGAGCCCGTCCTTGCGGTCGAAGGCGCCGCAGAACGTTTCGGGGATGGCGTCGTCGGGGAGCGTGGCTTCGCGGAGGTGTAGTCCGTCGGCGATTTCGATGCCGGGGAGTGATCTGTCGACGTCGGGGCGCACGGTCGGCGGTGTCGGTGCGCGGACGCGCAGGAGTTGGCGCAACTGTTCGATCGACGCGAGCGCTCCCCTCCCCGGATCGCGGGGTGGGGCCGGGGGAGGGGAGACGCGCGTTAGTGCCGGCTCGCGTGCTGCGATATCGCCACCGGCTTGGCGCTTGAGTTTCTGCAACTTGTCGAGCGTGAGGCTCATGCCGACGTCTCCAGCGCTGCGAGCACGCGCAGCGCGAGCGCGCGCGGCGCGTCGACGGTGTCCTCCTGCATTTCGAGCACCGGCCCGACGCACGCGGGGCAGCCGGCCTTGCAGTCGCAGCGTTCGATCAGTTCACGCGCGCGCAACACGAGCTCGTGCTGCCGGCGCCACAACGGCTCGCTCTGGCCGACGCCGCCCGGATAGTTGTCGTAGAGATAGACCGTCGGCACGAAGCGGTCGTGCACGTCGGGATCGCTTGCGCTGCCGTCCGTCGAACGCAACTGCCCACGACCGCGCCCGTCGGCAGTGGCGAACCACGCGCCGTCGCCGCTGCCGACCGCCTTCTGCAGGTCCGCCGCGTCCGCCATCACCGCGACCTTCGCGACGACGTGCAGCGCATACGCCGCGCCGAGGAAGCCATCGAGCGCGTCCTGCCGCGACGCGAAGCGCGCATCCAGCGTCTCCTGCGGCAGCTGCCACCACAGTGCGCTGGTGTGCATCTCCTGGTCGGGCAGGGTGACCGGCCCGTAGCCGATGTTCTCGTGCGTGTAGTAACGGATCTTCTTGTAGCCGGCGACGCGGCGCACGACGTGGACTTCGCCGTGGTGCGACGTGCCCGCGCCCGCGATGCAGCCGTCGAAGCGCTCGAGCACCTTGAGCTTCGTGTAGTCGATCGCGTCGGTGTAGTAATCCACGTGCGTGCGCGTGACGTAAGCCTTGCGACCTTCCCAGTCGAGGCGTTCGACCTGGTAGGGCGTGGACTGCACCATGTGGATCGCGCCCTCGTAGAGCATCAGCGGCGCGGACGAGTAGTCGACCTCGGCGATGATCACCTGGCGTCCGTCGGTGCGATCGACGACAACGAAGTTGCCGTCGGCCACCGAGCGCAGGCTCACCGCATTCGCGGGATAACTGTCGGCGATCCATTCCCAGCGGCCGCCTTCGGCGTGCACGACGCCGTCCTGCGCGAGCAGTTCGAGATAGACCGTCGGATCGACGGGGCCGAAGCGTTCGCCTTCGAGGAACGGCAACTCGAATGCCGCGCAGCGGATGTGATCGAGCAGGATGACCGGCTGATCCGGCGCGATGCGCGCCTGCTCGGGCGTGGCGTTGGAAAAGAACTCGGGATGGCGCACGACGTACTGGTCGAGCGGATCGGAACTCGCGACCATCACGCCGACCGACGCCTGCTGGCGCCTTCCCGCGCGCCCGAACCGCTGCCACGTCGCCGCGACCGATCCCGGATAGCCGTTGAGCACCACCACGTCGAGGCTGCCGATGTCGACGCCGAGTTCCAGCGCGGAGGTCGACACGATGCCGTCGATGCGGCCTTCGCGCATCGCCTTCTCGGCGTCGCGGCGTTCGGTCGGCAGGTAACCGCCGCGATACGCGCGGATGCGGGCGGGCTTGCGGGGGTCGTGGTCGAACACATCCTTGAGATACTTCGTCAGCACCTCGACCATCGTGCGCGATTGCGCGAACACCAGCGTCTTGAGCCCCGCGCGGATCGCCGTGCGCGCGATCTTGTTGCTCTGCGAACGCGCCGACGCGCGCAGGCCGAGGTCGGGATTGACCACCGGCGGATTCCACAGCAGCACATGCTTGTCGCCGGTCGGCGCGCCGGAATCGGTGATCGCGGTGACGTCGCCTTCGAGCAGCGCCTCGGCGTGGTCTTTCGGATTGCCGATGGTCGCCGAGCACAGGATGAACTGTGGGTTCGCGCCGTAGAACGCGCACACGCGGCGCAGGCGGCGCAACACGTTGGCCAGGTGCGAACCGAACACGCCGCGATAGCTGTGGATCTCGTCGATCACCACGAACTGCAGGCCTTCGAAGAACTGCGCCCACTTCGTGTGGTGCGGCAGGATCCCCTGGTGGAGCATGTCGGGATTGCTGACGACGATGTCGCCGTTGAGCCGGATCGCCTGGCGCTGGTCGCCCGGCGTGTCGCCGTCGAAGGTCGCGGTGCGCAGCCCGAGATCGCCCGCGCGATTGAGTTCGATCAACTCGGCGACCTGGTCCTGCGCGAGCGCCTTGGTCGGGAACAGGTAGAGCGCCTTGGCCTGCTTCGTCATCGCCGCGGCGACGACCGGCAGCGTGTAGCACAGCGACTTGCCGGACGCCGTGGGCGTGGCGACGACGAGGTGTTCGCCGCGCTGCGCCGCGTCCCACGCTTCGCGCTGGTGCGCATACAACTGCGTGACGCCGCGGGTCTGCAAGGCCTTCGCGAGTGCCGGCGGCAGCGTGTCGGGCAACTCGGCGTAACGCCCCTCGCGCCCGGGCAACACGAAGTGCCCCGTGATCAGCGCCGCGTGCTTCCCCGCGAGTCGCGTGGCGAGCAACCCGCCATCGCGCAATTGCGGCGCAGGCGGCGCCGGGTGTTCGAACAACGTGAGTGCGGACATCGCGGCGTCTCCCTGTGACGGGCGATGTTGTAGGTGCGCGACGTCTCAGGAGTTGAGAAGCAAAACAGGGGTCAGAGCACTATTTCGTTCGAAATAGTGCTCTGACCCCTGTTTAGATCGCGCGGAAACCGGTTGCGCGATGTCGAGAGCGATCTGTGCGGAAAACAGGCGTCGCGGCGATGTCGATCCACGATCCTCGATCGACAGTGCGCGCTCCTTTCCGATGAGCGAGATGCACGCAGATGACGATAGACACACGCGGCCGTTGGAAGCCGCTTCGCACGCTGGCCGGCGCGTGCGCAATGTTGGCCGGCGGCACTTACGCACAGACGCCCGTCGTCCACACCAGCGGCCTGGAATCGGCGCCGACCCACCAGCGTTTCATCGTGCAATACAAGGACGGAGCCGGGGTCACGACGCCCGCCGTCGCGCAGCAACGCCTGGCCGCGGCGCTCGCGAGCGCGCCCGCCACGCTCCAGTCGGATGTCATCGTCCCCGGCAATCCATCGACCGCCGCGCCGACCGTGCTGCGCGAGATGGCGCCCGGTGGCTACGTGGTCACCAGCAGCACAGCGCTGACCCCGTTCGCCGCGGAGCAATGGATGCAGAAGATCGCGGCCGATCCGCAGGTCAGGTTCGTGCAGGTCGACGTCGTCGCGTACCCGAAAGCGCAACCGAACGATCGGTACTACCCGCAGCAGGAGCACCTGTTCGGCGCGCAAGGCATGCGCGGCGATCGCGCATGGTCCATGACGCGCGGGGCAGGCGTCGTCGTGGCGATCATCGATTCGGGGATCACGCCGCATCCGGACCTCGACGCCGCGTTGTTGCCGGGCTACGACTTCGTCAACCTCGATGCGGATCCGACCGTCAAGGAATGCGCCGGCACCCATGCCACCTACGTCGCGGGCACGATCGCGGCAGTGACCAACAACGCACGCGGCGTCGCAAGCGTGGCGCCGGACACGAGAATCGTGCCGATCCAGGTGGCGCCGGGGTGCGCCCATGGGAGTTACGCATCGGACAAGGTCAGTGCGATCCGGTGGGCCGTCGGCCAAGAGATCGGCAATGCACCGATCAACGCCAATCCCGCCGAAGTCATCAACATCAGCCGGGGCGGCGAGTACGAGTGTCCCGTCGCCGTGCAGGAGGCCATCGACCACGCGAACACGAAGGGCGCCGTCGTCGTGATCTCCGCGGGCAACGAATCGATCTCCGCGGACCGCATCGGCCCCGGGAACTGCAGGAACGTGCTCTCGGTGGGCGCGGTCGACGCGCAGGGGCGGCGCAGTTACTTTTCCAACTTCGGCCCGACGGTCGATCTCGCCGCGCCGGGCCAGATCGTCTGGCCGTCCGCCGACGACAGAACCTATGAAGATCTCCAGGGCACATCGTTCTCGGCCCCGATGGTGTCGGCGGTGGCGGCGATGATGCAGTCCGCCGCATCGAAGACGCTGACGCCGGCGCGCATCGAAACGCTGCTGAAGGAAAGCGCCCGGCCGTTTCCATCGACGCCCGACAAGCCCATCGGGGCCGGCATCCTCGACGCGACGGCCGCGGTCTCGTATGCGATGCACGAAACGTACGAGACCTTGAACGGGGCGTACGTCATCCATTCGGTCGACAAAAAGTGCCTGATGGTCGGCAACGAGGGCAACGACACGGTCCCCAGCTTCGACCGTTGGTGGAACACGACCTACGCGGCGAACAACTGCGGCCTGGGCGATGCGGCCACGCTCATGGCGAACAAACAGGCCGTCTGGCATTTCACGCCGATCGAGACCGGCGTCGGGATGACGGCCTACGTCATCCGCAGCGCGGTGAACCAGAAGTGCCTGATCCGAGGGAGCAACGGCTACGCCGAACAGGCCGAGTTGTTCTCATGGCCCGTCCATGCCGACAAGACGTGGTGCGGATTCCCGACCAGGGAGGCCCTGGTGGCGAATGGCCAGGCGCTCTGGTTCCTCGACAAGCCGAGCAAGCAAACGAGCTTCGGGCTGACGCACACGCATACGGGGCTCAAGACCGTGCGGCCATCGTTCGCCTACCTGCTGAAGCCCGGCGGATGGGAGCAGCGGTTCGGCGACGCGCGCGGTACCTGGGATTACTTCGAGCTGCACGAGGTTTCGGCCGTCGACGCCAACGGCATTCCCCGCCAGGGCATGCAGGTCCCCATCGTGATGGGGACGCGCTGCATGGGGCTCGATGCCATCGGCGATCTCTCCATTCCCCTTCGCGAACAGGAATGCACCACGCCCGTCGGGCAACGCTTCGTCTACAAGGAAGATCGCCTGCACGTCGCCGACGACCAGCGACTCTGCCTCGGTCCATGGAACAGCCAGACCGCGGCGGGCACGTTGATCCTGACGGCGTGGTGCACCCTCGACGCGACGCAGCGCTGGTCGATCGACGCTGAAGGCCGGATCCGCAATCGCCACGTCCCTTCGCTGTGCATGTCGACCGACAACGACGGTTACGCGTACAACCTCGTTTGCGACCAGGCGCCGAGACAGCGCTTCAAGTTCAAGCTGCCGTAACAAGCGCCGGCGCGGGGTCGGAGCACTATTTCGAAACGAAATAGTGCTCTGACCCCTGTTTCTGTTTTTCACACGACGCCGAAGAGGTAGAACGCCCCGATCACCACGAACACCGCCAACGTCTTGATCACCGTGATCGCAAAGATGTCCTTGTACGACTGACGGTGCGTCAGGCCGGTCACCGCGAGCAGCGTGATGACGGCGCCGTTGTGGGGCAGGGTGTCCATGCCGCCGGAGGCCATCGCGGCGACGCGGTGCAACACTTCCATCGGGATGTTGGCGGCCTGCGCGTTGGCGATGAAGGTGTCGGCCATCGCCGCGAGGGCGATGCTCATGCCGCCCGACGCCGAGCCGGTGATGCCGGCAAGCGCCGTCACCGTCACCGCCTGGTTGACCAGCGGGTCGGGGATCGCGCGCAACGCATCGGCGACGACGAGGAACCCCGGCAGCGCCGCGATCACCGCGCCGAAGCCATACTCCGACGCCGTGTTCATCGATGCGAGCAACGCCCCGCCGATCGCGGTCTTCGTGCCTTCCGCGAACTGCGTGATCACCGGTCGCCACGCCAGCACCATCACAGCGAGGATGCCCGCGAGCAGCGCGCCCTGGACCGCCCAGATCGCGGTGACCTTCGCCACTTCCTGCACGACGGGCGCGGGGTCGCCGATCACGCCGGGCACGAACGAATGCGACTCGCCGTACCAGCGGGGAATCGCGCTGGTCAGCAACTTGTTGACGACGCCCACCAGCACCAGCGGCAACAACGCGACCACCGGATTGGCCAGCTTGTCGCCGGTGAACGCCGCGGGCTCGTTCACCAACTTCGAAGGATCGCCATAGCCTTCACCCGCACGTGCGGCCGCGCGCCGGCGCCATTCGAGATACGCCAGCCCCGCCGTGAGGATCGCCACCGCCCCGATCGTCCCGAGCCACGGCGCCGCCCATCCGTTGGTGCCGAAGAACGCCGACGGAATGATGTTCTGGATCTGCGGCGTGCCCGGCAGCGCGTCCATCGTGAAGGTGAACGCACCGAGCGCGATCGTGCCGGGGATCAGGCGCTTGGGAATGTCGGCCTGGCGGAACAACTCCGCGGCGAACGGGTACACCGCGAACACGACGACGAACAGCGACACGCCGCCATACGTGAGCAACGCACACACCAGCACGATCGACAGGATCGCGCGCTTCGCACCGACGACCCGGATCGCCGCCGACACGATCGCGCGCGAAAACCCGGAGAGTTCGATCAGCTTCCCGAACACCGCGCCCAGCAGGAACACCGGGAAGTAAAGCTTGAGGAACCCCACCATCTTGTCCATGAACAAGCCGGTGAACATCGGCGCGACCAACGACGGATCGGTGAGCAGCACCGCGCCGAGCGCGGCGATCGGCGCGAACAGGATCACGCTGTGCCCGCGATAAGCGACCACCATCAGGAACACCAGCGCGGCCAGCACGATCAGGAACGCCATGCGATTTCCCCGGCCGCGAAGGACGGCCCATCGGCGCGCAGTGTTCTCCGTCGCGGGTGGGCCGGCCCACTGTCCGAAGGTACGATGCCGCCGGTTCGCGCACCGCAATAGCCTTGGTCCCCGATCCGCGGCGACCTGCCGCGCCTGCTTCGATGGGGAGAGGGGAACGATGAAGCGCAAGACACTGAGCCTGGCCATTGCGTGCGCGATGCTGCCGACGATCGCCTGGGCGCAGGATGCACAGCCTGCCGCGGAGCCGGCGCAAGCAACGACGCCGGCCGCAAGGAAGGCGACGCTGGACACGGTCACCGTCACCGCGCGCAAGCGCGAGGAAACGCTGCAGGAAGTGCCGGTCGCCGTGACCGCCTTCACCGCCGAGTCGCTCGACAAGCTGCAGATCGAAGACCTCGGCGACCTCGACGCGCAGGTTCCGAACCTCACCGTCTACGCCGCGCGCGGTTCCAGCAGCACGATCACCGCCTACATCCGCGGCGTCGGCCAGTCCGATCCGCTGTGGGGCGTGGACCCGGGCGTGGGCATCTACATGGACGACGTGTACATCGCACGTCCGCAGGGCGGGTTGCTCGACGTGTTCGACGTCGACCGCATCGAAGTGCTGCGCGGCCCGCAGGGCACGCTGTACGGCAAGAACACCATCGGCGGCGCGATCAAGTACGTCAGCCGTGCGCTGACGCCGGACGTGCAGGGCTTCGGCTCGGTCGCCATCGGCAACTACGGGCAGCGCGACTTCAAGGCCGGCATCGGCGGCGGGCTCGGCGGCAACGATGCGCTGCGCGCGCGCGTGGCCGTGGCCGACATGCACCGCGACGGCTTCGGCGAGAACCTGGTGACGGGCGAGGACGTCAGCGACAAGGACATCACCGCGTTCCGTTTCTCGCTCGGCGCCTACGTCACCGACGAATTCGACCTGCAGTTCAACCTCGACCACGTCGACGACACCTCCGGCGTGCGCGCCGCGCAGATGCTCGCGCCGAACCCGTTCGCGCCCAGCCTCTTCGCGCCGAACCCGCTCGCGCCGGAGAACGCCCCGCTGGTCGACAACCGCTTCGACGTGCGCAACGGCATGCCGAACATCAACGACACCGAGATGCTCGGCGTGTCGGCGACGGCCAACTATCGTTTCAGCGAAGACCTGACCTTCAAGTACGTCTGGGCCAAGCGCGAGTCGGACACCGAGACCAACATCGACTTCGACACGCTGCAGGCCAAGGTCGCGGACGTGAAGGCGTTCTACAGCGACGAGCAGACGACCAACGAACTGCAGGCGAACTACGACGCGGGCGGTCGCGCGCGCGGCGTGATGGGCATCTATGCGTTCGACGGCTCCGCCGGCGGCCAGGTGCTCAACAACTTCTTCAACCTTTCGTTCGGCGACACGCAGGGCACGGTCTACACGCAGAGCACCGCGGTGTACGCCGACTGGACGTTCGACCTGACCTCGCAGTTGAAGCTCGACATCGGCGCGCGCTACACCGACGAAACCAAGCACGCCGTGGTCGCGAACCGCTGCTACTCGAACGACACCTTCACCACGATCGCCAACTGCGCGGGCCTCACCACGCCGGTCGCGGCGGGCTTCGACAAGTCGATCCGATTCAAGAACACCTCGCCGAAGATCTCGCTGGACTACCAGGTCAACGATGACCTGATGGTCTATGCGCTGGCCACGCGCGGCTTCAAGTCGGGCGGCTACAACATCCGCGCGCAGTCGACCGCGGTGCCGCGTTCGGCCGAGCCGTTCCAGGACGAGCAGGTCGATTCGTACGAAATCGGCAGCAAGATGGGCCTGCTCGACCAGACGCTGTTCCTCAACGCCGCGTACTTCTACAACGACTACAAGGACATCCAGTTGTCGGTGTTCACCGGCTACACGCTGCCCAACGGCCAGCCGGCGTTCTTCGGCGACTTCACGAACGCCGGCGCCGGCACGGTGCAGGGCCTGGAGTTCGAGTACCAGTGGCTGGCGAGCGACCACTTCACGCTGTCGGGCAACCTGGCGTGGCTGGACGCGCAGTTCGACGAGTACATGTTCAAGGGCTTCAACATCGCCGACCAGCAGGAGTTCACCAACGCGCCGGACTTCAGCGGCGCGGTGAACCTGGAATACCGCACGCCGGTCGGCGACATGGGCGAGCTGTCGGCGCGCATGACCTACTCGTACCAGTCGGAAGTCACCGCCACGACCGAAGTGACGCGCGATCCGGTCACCGGCGTGGTCACCAACCCGATCACGCAGGACGGCTACGGCCTGCTGAACGCGGGCGTGGCCTGGCGCTTCGACGATCACTGGTCGCTGTCGCTGCAGGGCACGAACCTGACGGACAAGGAGTTCCTGACGACGGGGTACGTGATTCCGGCGCTAGGCGTGAGGACGGGGTTCTATGGGAATCCGAGGCAGTACCAGCTGACGCTGAAGTACGATTTTTAAGTCGTAAGCGAGAGCGGGAAACGGGAAACAAAAGGCGGGAAACGGGAGGGAGGGGCGCGTCGCGCTTCCTGGGCGATGCGCCGAAGGTCGGTCTTCGGCTCGTCGGGAATGCACTGAGGGCGACCTCCATCTCCCGTTTCCCGTTTCCCGTTTCCCACCGTTATTCTCCCGTCATGCCCGCCCGACCGCCCCTCCCATGCTGAGCATCGGCGTCGTCGTCTGCGCCGGCCTGGCGTGGCTCGGCCTGCTGTTCCTCGCGGGCCTCTATGGCGAACGCCATCCGCGCGCGTTCGCCTCGCGCTGGAAATACATCTACGCGCTGTCGCTCGCGGTGCACTGCACGTCGTGGACGTTCTACGGGACGGTGACGCAGGCCGCGCGCAACGGGTGGCCGCTGCCGCCGACGTTCGTCGGCGCGATCCTGCTGTACCTGCTCGGCGGCGCGTTCATGTTGCGCCTGGTCAAGCTCGCGCGCGAAACCAACGCGACCTCGATCGCCGACCTGATCGCCACGCGCCTGGGCAAGGATGCGTGGCTCGCCGCGACCGTCACGCTGGTCGCGGCGCTCGGCCTGATTCCCTACATCGCGCTGCAGCTCAAGGCGATGGCGATGTCGTTCGGCATGCTGACCTCGCACGCGGCGGGCGCGGGGGCGGCGTGGCAGGACAGCGCGTTGTACGTCGCGCTGGCGATGGCGTTGTTCGCGATGTTGTTCGGCACGCGACGGGTGAGTGCGGCGGAACACAACCGCGGGCTCGTGCTCGCGATGGCGTTCGAGTCGGTGCTGAAGCTTGCGGCGATGCTCGCGCTTGGCGCGTACGTTTGGTTCGGGCTCGATCTCGATGATGCGGTGGCGCGCGTCGCGTCGACGCCTGCGCCGGTCGCGCCCGCGGGCGGATTCGCGCCGCTCGTGCTGCTCGGTGCGTTCGCGATGTTCATCCTGCCGCACCAGTTCCACATCGCGGTGGTCGAATGCCGCGAACAGGAGGACGTGCGCACCGCGCGATGGCAGTTCCCGCTGTACCTGCTGCTGATCGCGCTGCCGGTGTTGCCGCTTGCGCAGGCAGGGCAGGCGTTGCTGGGCGACAGCGTGCCGTCGGACTTGTACGTGCTCGCGCTGCCGTTGTCGCAGGGGCACGAAGGGCTCGCGTTGTTCGCGTTCCTCGGCGGATTGAGCGCGGCGACCGGCATGGTCGTCGTGAGCACGCTGACGCTGAGCCTGATGATCGGCAACCACTGGTTCGCGCCCGGGTTGTTGCGCGGTGCGTGGGCGCGCGGCGACGGCGGCGATCTGCGCGGGCACGTGCTCGCGCTGCGCCGCATCGGCATCGTCGCGATCATGTTGCTCGCGTGGGGGTACAGCCGGCTCGTCGCGGGCAGCGAAGCGTTGGCGGACGTGGGCGCGGTGTCGTTCTCCGCGCTCGGCACGCTGGTGCCCGCGCTCGCGTTCGCGGTGTGGCGTCCGCAGACGCCTGCGCGCGCGGTGGTGATCGGGATCCTCGCGGCGTTCGCGACTTGGTGCTGGGTGCAACTCGTGCCGACGGCGTTCGCGTTGCGTGGCGTGTCGCCGGCATGGCTTGTCGAAGGTCCGCTCGGCATCGAATGGTTGTCGCCGAACGGGTTGTTCGGATTGACCGGCTGGAGCCGCATCGGACGCGCGGTGGGCGCGAGCCTGTTCGTCGGCGCGTTCGCCACGTGGCTCGCACTGGCGTGGAAGCGCGAGACGCCGCGTCGCAAACGGCTTGGCCTCGATGCGCGCACGTTGCGCGACGCCGGCATGCGTTTCCTCCCGCCGGATCGCGTCGAAGAACTCTTGCGCGACGCGCCCGCCGACGGCGCCGTGCCCGCGCAGACCGAAGCGCACATCGAACGCGAACTCGCCGCCGTGCTCGGCTCGGCATCGGCGCGCGTGCTGCTCGACGCCGCGCGACGCGAAGCCGGCCACCTCGACACCGTCGCCGCGATCGTCGGCGAAGCCTCGCGCGACCTGCGCTTCAACCAGCGCGTGCTCGAGACGTCGCTGGAGAACATGGACCAGGGCATCAGCGTCGTCGACGCGCAGCTGCGCCTGGTCGCGTGGAATCGCCGCTACGCCGAGTTGTTCGGCTTCCCCGAATCGCTGCTGCAAGTCGGCAAGCCCATCGCCGAACTCGCGCGCCACGCGTTGCAGCAGATGCCGCCGCCGGGCGATGCCGAACGTGCGCTGCAACGGCGCCTCGCCCACATGCGCGCCGGCACGCCGCACCTCACCGAACGCGTCTTCCCCGACGGCAGCATCGTCGAAATCCGCGGCAACCCGATGCCGGGCGGCGGCTTCGTCGCGACCTTCACCGACGTCACCGCGTTCCGCCGCACCGAGGCCGCGCTGCTGCAGTCGAACGAAACCCTCGAACAACGCGTCGTCGAACGCACGGCGGCGCTGGAATCCGCGCGCCGCGAAGCCGAGCGCGCGAACGACGCGAAGGGCCGCTTCCTCGCCGCGATCGGCCACGACCTGCTGCAACCGTTGCATGCCGCGCACCTGTTCACCGACGCGCTCGCACAACAGGTGCCGGCCACGGGGCAGGAGAGCGTGAAGCAGATCCGCGGCGCGCTCGATTCGACGACCGATCTGTTGACCGCGTTGCTCGACATGTCGCGCCTGGAAGCCGGCGGCCTCGATCCGCAACCGCGCGACGTCGCACTCGCCGACGTGCTCGAACCGCTCGCCAGTGAATTCCGCGTCCTCGCCGCCGAACGCGGGCTGCAGTTCCACCACCTGCCGACGCGCGCGTGGGTGCGCACCGACCCGCAATTGCTGCGCCGCGTGCTGCAGAACTTCCTCGCCAACGCGGTGCGCTACACGCATGAAGGCCGCGTCGTGCTCGGCGTGCGCCGCGCGGGCGATGCGCTGCGCATCGAAGTGCACGACACCGGCCCAGGCATCGCGCTTGATGCGCAGTCGCACATCTTCGACGAGTTCCGCCGCGGCGCCGATGCAGCGGGGCAGGGCCTCGGCCTCGGCCTTGCGATCGCCGACCGCATCGCGAAGCTGCTCGACGCACCGCTCACGCTGCGCAGCGCGCCGGGCGAAGGCACGGTGTTCGCGGTGACGATCCCGCGCGTCGCCACCCCGCACCGCGCCGCCGCCATCGCGACCAAGGGCGGCAACCTTGCCGGCACCCGCGTGCTCGTGCTCGACAACGAAGCGCTCGCCCGCAACGCGCTGCGACAGCTGCTGGAGGGCATGGGCTGCTCGGTCGTCGACGCCGCCGACGCCCGCACCGCGCATGCGGCTTTGGCCGCAACGCCTGCCGACCTGTGGCTGTTCGACTACCATCTCGACGACGGCGCGACCGGCGTCGGCGCCCACGAACACCTCTCCGCGACGCACGGCGCGCGGCCGACGGTGATCCTCAGTGCCGACGCAGGCGCGGACGTGCGGGCCGCCGTGCACGAAGCGGGCCTGCCGTTGCTGATGAAGCCCCTGAAACCCCTGGCATTGAAGAGCGTGCTCGACCGCCTGCTGGCGGCGCGCGCGGTGACCTGAAGGAGCGACACCATGGAAACCCCCATCACCCCGCTGGAAACCGCGATCGCGCAAGCGCGCGCAGGCAAGGTCCCCGTCGTCGACATGCTGCGCCTGTTCGCGCGCAGCGACGTGCTGATTCCGTCGAACACGCTGGTGCATCCCGACGGCCGCGGCCTGACCCCGCTGCAACTCGAACGCGACGGCCACCCGCTGACCGTGTGCTTCACCGACCAGGTGCGCATGGACGAAGACGTCCGCGCGGCCGCGCCGTACCAGCTGCGCGTGCGCGGCGACTGGGTGCTGCGCTGGCTGCCGACCGACCGCGGCCTCGCGGTGAACCCGGGCACGACGCTGGGGTTCGACATCCCGGCGGAAGGCTTGCGCAAGTTCCTGGTCGAAGCCGGTCTCTGATCGGCGGCATGCAAGCGATGAACGCGAAAACACCCCTCGAACAAGCCATCGAAAAAGCCCGCGCCGGCCAGATGCCGATCGCCGACATGCTGCGCGTGTTCGCGAGCGGCCCCGTGCTCGTGCCTTCCGCATCGGAAGTGAAGTCCGACGGCGACGGCCTGATGCCGCTGTACCTCGACAAGGAAGGCACGCCGATGGTCGTGTGCTTCACCGACTTCGCGCGCATCGGCGAAGAGGCGCGCGCCGCGGCGCCGTTCTGCATGCAGATCGAAGGCGAAGGTTTCCTGCGCATGGTGCCGCCGGGGTGCGGACTCGTGGTCAACCCGGGGACGCAGATGGGGTTCGATATGTCGCCGGAAGGGTTGCAGCAGTTCCTGCGCGAAAACGATCGCTGACGCGGCCTAATTCGCGATCTGCTTCGACGGATCGCTGAGCTCCAGTTCACGCAAGATCACACTCGCCTGCGTGCGATTCCGCACACCAAGCCGCTCGAAGATCGACGTCAGATGCGCCTTGATCGTGCGTTCCTGGATGCCGAGGCGATCGGCGATCTGCTTGTTGAGCAATCCTTCGGCGACGAGCGCCAACACGCGGAACTGTTGCGGCGAAAGGCTCGCGAGTTTCGCGGCCAGCGCGGAGTCGCCGGGCGCGGAGGGCGCGCCGTCGACGGCGGCGCGCAGGTTCGCGGGCAGCCATTGTTCGAGGGCGAGGACGCTGCGGATCGCGTGGCGCAGGTCGTCGAGGCCGGTGCTCTTCGGCAGGTAGCCGGCGGCGCCGTGGTCGAGGGCGCGACGCACGACGCGCGGGTCGTCGTTCGCGGACACGACGACGACGGCAACTCCCGGATGTTGCGCGCGGATCGCGGCGAGGCCCGCGAGGCCGTGGTTGCCGGGCATGTGCAGGTCGAGCAGGACGAGATCGATGCCGGGTTCGGCGTCGAGGCGTGCGAGCACGCCGTCGAGCGAGTCGGCTTCGCGCACGTCGAGGTCGGCGACGGCGTCTTTCGCCGCGCTGCGCAGGGCGGCGCGGAACAGGGGGTGGTCGTCGGCGATCAGTAGCGAGGGCATGGCGACAGTCTTACTGCACCGTCCAGCCGCCGTCGACCTCGATCGTGTGCCCGGTGATGTTGCGCGCGTGCGGGCCGATCAGGAACGCGGCGATGCCCGCGAGTTCGTCGAAGCCGATGAACACGCCCTTCGGCATCGGCTTGAGCATCACTTCGCGCACGACCGCGTCCTCGGGGATGCCGCGCGTGCGCGCCTGGTCGGCGATCTGCTTGTCGACGAGCGGGGTCTTCACGTAGGTCGGGCAGATCGTGTTGATGGTGATGTCGGTGTCGGCGGTTTCCAGCGCGATCACTTTCGAGAAGCCGACGAGGCCGTGTTTCGCGGAGACGTACGCGCTCTTGTACGGGCTCGCGACGAGCGAGTGGATCGAGCCGATGTTGACGATGCGCCCGAAGCCGCGCGCGCGCATGCCCGGCAACACCGCGCGGGTGAGGCGCGCGACGCCGATCAGCATCACCTGCACGAGGAAGTCCCACTTTTCCATGGGGAATTCTTCGAGTGGCGCGACGTGTTGCAGGCCGGCGTTGTTCACCAGCACGTCGATCGGGCGCGAGACGTTGGCGAGCGCGGTGGCGACGCTTGTGTCGGAGGTGACGTCGAGCGCGAAGGCTTCGGCCGAACCGCCCGCTGCGCGGATGCCGTCGACCACCGACTGCGCCGGCGCGAGTGCGACATCGGTGACCACGACGTGGTGGCCCGCGGCCGCGAGTTCGGCGGCGACGCCGGCGCCGATGCCGCTGCCGGCGCCGGTGATCAGGATGCAGCGTGCGGTCATGCGTCGAGGCTCGGAAGGCGTGCTGCGGCCAGCCTAGCAGGCCCTCGCGCGCGCGCCTTCGGACGAAAGTACGATGCCGCGCGCGCGGCCGCTTGCTAGGGTGCGTCGCATGGAGATCATGCGCAGGCACGGGATGTGGGGCGCGGCGCTGTGCGTCGCGGTGGCGGGGCTGTCGGGGTGCGCGTCCGCGCCGCCTGCGGCGTCGGGCGCGAATGCGGAGGCGACGATGTTCAGTGCGACGCAGGCGACCGAGCATCGCGGCACCGACGATCTGCTCACCGCGGGCCTGGGCCTCAACGGCCTGCGCGCGATGGCCGCGCCCGCGTTCGCCGATCCCGCGCATCCGACCGATGCCGAGCGTCGTCGTCGCGCGCTCTGGAACAACTGGCGCGGCATCGCCGATCTCGGTCCGCTCGGAGGTTACGGCACGTTGTATGGCAGCACCGCGTCGGTGCCGGGTCGCGAATTCAGCGCGATGGCGCAGATCGCCGCCGCGAAGCAACCGCATCGCGTGCTCGTGCAGGTGCCCGATGCATTCGATGCGTCGAAGCGTTGCGTCGTGGTCACCGCGTCGTCCGGTTCGCGGGGCATCTACGGCTCGATCGCCGTCGCGGGCGCGTGGGGCCTGCCGAAGGGTTGCGCCGTCGCGTACACCGACAAGGGCGCGGGCACCGATTACGTCGACCACGGCGCCGACGGCGTCGAGGTGAAGCACGCGCACTCGCAGGACAACCCGGAAGCCGACTGGGGCCGCCACGTGAAGCAGGCGGCGGAGTTCGCGCTGCAGTCGCTGGCGACGGCGTTCCCGGACCAGGCGCCGTTCTCGTTCGACAACACGCGCGTCATCGTGGTCGGGATCTCCAACGGCGGCGGCGCGGTGTTGCGCGCGGCGGAACTCGACGGTGATTGGCTCGACGCGGTGGTCGCGGGTGAGCCGAATATCGATGTCGAAGGCGGGCGTGCGCCGTACGACTACATGACCGAAGCGGCGTTGCTGATGCCGTGTGCGTTGCTCGACTTCGAAGGCTTGCCGACGTCGCCGCTGTCGCCCGCGGGCCGCGCGCTCGGCACGTTGCGTTGCGCCTCGCTCGGCATCGATGCGAAGGCGGCGCGTGCGACGTTGCAGGCGGCCGGATGGACGGACGCCGCGATGCGCGCAGCCGCGTTGTCGGTCGACTTCGACCTGTACCGCGCAGTCGCGGTGACATATGCGTCGGCCTACGGGCGTTACGCGTTCGGCGCGCATCCGTGCGGCTTCCATTTCGCCGCGCAGAACAAGGATTTCACGCCGCGTGCAGCGACCGACGTCGAACAAGCCGCCTGGTGGTCCGATGCCAGCGGCATTCCGCCGGGTGCAGGTGTCGGCATCATCGATGCGAAGGTCGCGCCGCCGGACTTCATGCTCGCCGGGCTGCAATGCCTGCGCGCGTTGTGGGACGGGCAGGGCGCCGATGCCGATCGCGTGCGCAAGGGCATCGGCGAAGTGCGTGCATCGGCGCCGCGCGAAAGCTTGCCGATCGTCGTCGTGCACGGCCTCGACGACGGCCTGATCCCGCCCGCATTCTCGAGCGCGCCGTACGTTGCGATGGCGCAGGCCGCCGGCCGCGACGTGCGCTACTGGCAGGTGCGCAACGCGCAGCACTTCGATGGCTTCCTCGCGTTGCCGGATTACGGCGCGCGCTACGTGCCGTTGCTGCCGTACGTGTATGCGGCGCTCGATCGCGTGTCGGCGCACCTCGACGATGCATCGAACGCGCTGCCGGCCGATGCGGTGATCGAAACGACGCCGCGCGGCGCGCAGCCGCTGACCGCGGAGCACCTCGCGATCCCGTAGTCGCTTCGCGATCCCGTAGCCGGCTACGCGATCCGTAGCCCGGCAGTTGCGGCGTTCACACGCCCTTTGGCACCCTGCGTCCTTCACGCAGGAGAGCCCGATGCAGCGACCCCGCCACTTCTCGATGCTGCGCGACTTCCACCTGGCCGACTGGTTCACGCTGGCCAACGCGTTCTGCGGCACCGGCGCGATCTTCGCGGCGATGCGCTTCCTGCAGGAAGGCGTGGTGCGCGACCTGCTGGTCGGCATGGCGCTGATCCCGGCCGCCTTCATCTTCGACGCGCTCGACGGACGCGTCGCGCGCTGGCGTAAGTCCGCGTCCACGCTGGGGCGCGAACTGGATTCGCTGGCCGACGTCATTTCCTTCGGCGTGGCGCCCGCGGCCCTCGGTTATGCCTGCGGCCTGCAGGGCGGGTGGGATTGGGTGGTATTGTCCTACTTCGTCGGGTGCGGCGTGAGCCGCCTGGCGCGCTACAACGTCACCGCCGAGGCGTTGTCCGGGGAAGACGACAAGGTCAAGTACTTCGAAGGCACGCCGATTCCCACCAGCCTGCTGATCGTGGTGCTGCTGGCGGTGATGGCGATCCAGGGGCGCCTGGGCCCCGACATCTGGTTCGGCATGGTCCAGCTCGGCCCGTGGCAGTTGCATCCGCTGGTGCTGGTCTTCGCCCTCTCGGGCTCGCTGATGATCAGCAAGACGATCCGGATCCCGAAGCTCTGAGGGATCCGGAAAGCGCTGACACCGCCGGTCCGGGTCATGTCGCACTGCAACATTCCGGACGATAAGATGCCGGCCTGACGACGGGAGACGCCTGATGGACCCTTTGCACGGCACCGGTGATTTCGAATCGCTGGCGCGCCAGTACTGGAATGCGTGGGGCGACATGCTCCGCGGCGCGGTGCCTTCGCAGCAGCCGGCCGCGCCCGATGCGACGAAGGCCTGGCACGACGCGATCGACTGGTGGACCCAGCTCGCGCACGGCCAGCGCAGCGAGGTCAACGCGGCGGTGGATCGCTTCAACGGCCAGGCGCGCAGTTGGTATGGCCAGATGCAGCAGGTCGCCGCGCAGTTCGCCGGCCAGGACGCGGCCGCGAAGGACATCGCGAACGCGTGGAAGCAGGCGCTCGGCGCCGTCGGCGAAAACCCGTTCCCCGAGATGTTCCGCACGATGCGCGGCCAGGGCCAGCAGGGCCTGGATCAATGGATCGAGGACGCCTCGCCGTTCCTCGAAGCCTGGCGTCGCGAAGCGGGCTCGTGGCTCGGCATGCCCGCGTTCGGTTTCGCGCGCGAGCACCAGGAGCGCTGGCAGCAACTCGCGCAGGCGCAGCTCGACTACCAGCAGCAGAACAGCGCCTACAACGCGCTGATGCTCAAGTCCGGCCAGCGCGCGTACGAAGTCTTCGAGCGCAAGCTCGGCGAGCGCAGCGCACCCGACAAGCAGCTCAAGTCGGCGCGTGCGCTGTTCGACCTGTGGATCGACGCGGCCGAAGAGGCGTACGCGGAGATCGCGCTGTCCGACGAGTTCCGCAACGTGTACGGCCGCCTGGTCGATGCGCAGATGCGCGTGCGCGGCGGCGTGCAGCGCGAAGTCGAGAACGCGACCGGCCAGCTCGGCATGCCGACGCGCACCGAGATCGACGCGGCGCATCGCAAGATCACGCAGCTGGAACGCGAAGTGCGCAAGTTGCGCGATGCATTGCAGGCCTCGCAGGCGCCCGCCGCGGCGAAGGCTGCTGCGAAGCCGGCGCCCGCAAGCGCCCGCGCTGGCGAACCCTCGCTGAAAGTGCAGGGCGACAAGATCCTCGGTTCCAAACCCGCAGCGAAGAAGACCACGACGAAGTCGAAGGGGAAGCGCGCATGAGCCTCGGTACGCAGGGTCCGCTCAACGTGAGCCCGGAAGCGCTCGCGGATGAAGCGCTGAAGGTCCAGCAGAAACTCGGCGCCGGCCTGAACACGCTGCGCGAAGTCGACGATGTCGAATATGGCGCGACGACCAAGGAAGCGGTGTGGTCCGACGGCAAGGTCGTGCTCTATCGCTATCGCGGCGAGAACGCGCCGACCGCCAAGGTCCCGCTGCTGATCAGCTACGCGCTGGTCAATCGCCCCTACATGGTCGATCTGCAATCGGATCGCTCGATCGTGCGCGGCCTGCTCGCGCGCGGCGAAGACGTGTACATCATGGATTGGGGGTACCCCGATCGTTCGGATCGCTACCTCACGCTCGAGGATTACGTCGAACGTTTCCTCGGAGGCGCCGTCGACTATCTGCGTCGCGAACACGGCCTCGACGCGATCAACCTGCTCGGCATCTGCCAGGGCGGCGCGTTCTCGCTGTGCTACTCGTCGCTGCATCCCGAGAAGATCCGCAACCTCATCACCATGGTCACGCCGGTGGATTTCCACACGGAAGACAACATGCTGTCCAACTGGACGCGCAGCATGGACGTCGACCTCTTCGTCGATACGCTCGGCAACGTGCCGGCCGACCTGATGAACTGGTGCTACCTCACGCTCAAGCCGGCGCGCCTGTTCGTGCAGAAGTACGTGGGCCTGGTCGACATCCTCGACGACAAGAAGGCGGTCGAGGATTTCCTGCGCATGGAGAAGTGGATCTTCGACTCGCCGGACCAGGCGGGCGAAGCGTTCCGCCAGTTCGTGAAGCAGTTCTACCAGGCGAACGGCTTCATCAACGGCGGCATCACCATCGGCGATCGCGAAGTGCATCTCGGCATGGTCGAGATGCCGGTGCTCAACATCTACGCCGAACAGGATCACCTCGTGCCGCCGGCGGCGTCGCAGGCGCTGCGCGGGCTCGTCGGCACCGACGATTACACCGAGTTGTCGTTCAAGGGCGGGCACATCGGCATCTACGTGTCGGGGCGCGCGCAGAAAGAAGTGCCGCAGACGATCCACGACTGGCTCGACGCGCGCTGACCGATGGCGCGCGTGCCGCTCGCGGTCGCGCGCATCGCCGGCATGGCGTGGACCGTGCCGAACACGTTGCTGGGATTGATCGCGGGCGCCGTCGGCATGGCCTTCGGCGCGCACGCGCACGTGCGCGGGCGTGAATGCGCGATCGTGTTCCATCGGTTTCCGTGGGGGCCGGGCGGGGCGATCACGCTCGGCAACACGATCCTGCATACCGGCGATTCGCTCGATTCGCCATGCATGACCTATGCCCATCGCGCAGGGCATGCGCACGAAGCGCCGATCACCTACGCCGACCATGAACGCGCGCACGTGTTCCAGTACATGGCGCTCGGGCCGCTGTTCCTGCCGCTGTACCTCGCGTGCGGCGGCGTGAGCGTGCGCAATCGTTTCGAGCGCGCGGCCGATCGCTACGCGCTCACCGGACGCGGCTGGTGGCCGTGGGGATAACGAAAGCGGCCGTCAAGTTTGACAGTTTGTTGACGAGCGATTCGGTACCTTCGCAACCGTCGAGGAATTCCTGACAAACCTCCGTCCCAGGAACAACAAGTTCGAGGGAATGGAATTTCGAAGGAAAAGACAACTCCTCGACGAGCGGAAGGTCCGATCCCCTCCAAGCCTTGAAAAAGCTTGCGAGATCGGGCCTTCTTTTTTGCGTAGCAAAAAAGAAGCGTGCCGATGGGTGCATACTCGGCCGCCATGGCTACCAACTTCCTCCAGATCACGCCGTTCATGCATGTCGCCGATGTCGGGGCGACGGTCGACTTTTTCGTCGACGTCCTCGGGTTCGCGTTGCTGTATCGGCAGCCGGGGTATGCGTACATCGAGCGCGAGGGGTGCGGGATGCGCATCCTCGAAGCGGGCGAGGGGAACGAACTGATTCCCGGCAATCGGCGCTTCCGTTATTACTTCGACGTGCGCGATGTCGATGCGTTGTACGCGGAGCTCAAGCCGAAGCTCGATGCGTTGCCGAAGGGCGACGTACATGGGCCCGCCGACAAACCCTACGGTCAGCGCGAGTTGCTGGTGCTGGTGCCCGATGGCGATCTCGTTGCTTTCGGCCAGGGGATCTTTACGCCGAAGGACGCCGTGGTCACCCCGCGAGCGAAAGCGGAGCCCGGCTCCGAGGTGTGATGCTCCGAAGTGTGATGCCATCCGCAGGTTGAAGCGGTTGTTGCGCCGCAAGTCGGCGCGATACTCGGGCATCGGAGTCGGGAGCAGGGCCATGGACGATCGCACGCTGCAATTCGCGCTGTACCTGGTGATCGCGGCCGCCCTGTATCTGCTCGTCGTCGTCGGCATCGTGATCGCGCGGCGCGTGGTGAATCAGTGGCGCGCTGCGCGCCATGGGCGCCGGCCCGTCGTCGTGGGCCACGACGCGACGCGGCGTCCCAACGACTGATCGCACCGGGCCGGGCATCCCCGGCCGCCTTCGTGATGCGTCCCTATAATCGGGGCTCCGTCCACATGCCAGCCGATCCCGCATGCACGCACCTTCCGCCGGCCTCGCGGCCGCATTGGCTTCGATGCGGCAAGGTCAGCCGGCGCGCGCGGCGGAGGAATGCCGGCGCCTGCTCGAGTCGAGCCCGAACGATTTCGGCGCGCGCCACCTGCTCGGCGTCGCGCTGATGGCGTCCGGCGAGCACGAGGCGGCCGAGCGCGAGATCGCCCGCTCGATCGCGATCGATCCGGCGGTGCCTGGCGCGCATTACAACCGCGGCAATGCCTTGCAGGCGCTCGGGCGCTTCGACGACGCGGTCGCCAGTTACGACGAGGCGCTCCGCCGCAAGCCCGATTTCGCCGAGGCGCTGCGCAATCGCGGCGATGCGTTCGCGCGCAGCGGACAGGCGGCGCAGGCGATCGACAGCTACCGCGCCGCACTCGCGCTCCACCCCGAGTGGTCGGACACCTGGAACAACCTCGGCAGCCTGTTGTTCGCCGCGCAGCGCAACGAGGACGCGTTGGTCGCGTATCGCAGCGCGATCGCCGCCGCGCCGCACGTGGCGACGGCGTGGGACAACGCCGGGCTCGCGCTGCAGCAGCTCGGGCGACACGAGGAAGCGATCCAGGCGCACGGGCAGGCGCTCTTGCGTGCGCCCACGTTCGCGCCTGCATATGTGCGTCGTGCAATGGCGTTGCGTCACTTCAATCGCTTCGACGAGGCGCTGCGCGATACCACGCGCGCGCTGGAACTCGATGCCGGTTCGGCGTTGGCGCACAACGCGCATGGCATCGTGCTCAACGATCTCGGGCGCTACGACGAAGCGATCGCGGCGTACGAAGCGGCGTTGTCGCTCGCGCCGGAGTTCGCCGAGGCGCACAACAATCTCGGCAACGCGCTGCACGACGCGGGGCGTTTCGAGGACGCGCTGGTTGCGCTCGATCGCGCCATCGCGGCGCGCCCGCATTACGCCGAAGCGTTGGGCAATCGCGGGCTGACGTTGCATGAGTTGCAACGATTCGATGATGCGCTGGTCGCATTCGACGAGGCGATCGCCGCGCGCCCCAACTATGCGGAAGCATGGAAGCGTCGCGCGTCGCTCCGCCTGTTGCAGGGCGATTACGCGCAGGGCTGGGCCGACTACGACGAAAGCCTCGCGCGCATGCGGCGAGACGACGCGGAAACGCCGTGGTGGAAGGGCGAGTCGCTGCAGGGCAAGTCCATCCTGCTCGAAGAACCGAACGGATTCGGCGATGCGTTGCAGTTCTGGCGCTACGTGCCGGTGTTACAGGCGATGGGGGCGGACGTCGCGTTCCATGGACGCGCGTCGTTGTTCCGCCTGTTGCGCAGCAGCCCGTGGTCCGTGCGCATGCTGGCCGATGTGCCCGCGGATGCGCGCTTCGACTATCGCAGCCACCTGTGGAGCATGCCGCGCCTTTTGCGCACGACGCTCGACACGATTCCCGGCGGCGTTCCCTACATCGAAGCGGAATCCGAACGTGTCGCGCGCTGGGCGTCGTTGTTGCCGGCGAACACCTTCAACATCGGCATCGCGTGGCAGGGCAATCCCGCACGCAAGGTCGACGCGGGACGCTCGGTGCCGCTGCGCGCCTTCGCGCCGCTCGCGTCACTACCCGGCGTGCAACTGGTGAGCCTGCAACGCACGCATGGCCTCGAACAGTTACGCGATCTACCGGACGGCATGTCGGTGATCGAACCCGGCGACGACTTCGATGCGGGCGCCGATGCCTTCGTCGACACCGCCGCGCTGATGCAGTCGCTCGACCTGGTGATCGCGTCCGACAGCGCGGTCGCGCACCTGGCCGGCGCGATGGGCCGGCCGACGTGGATCGCGTTGAAGCACGTGCCCGAATGGCGCTGGCTGCTCGAACGCGACGACACGCCGTGGTATCCGACGATGCGCCTGTTCCGCCAACCGGCGCGCGGCGACTGGGACGGCGTGTTCGCGTCGATGCGCGACGCGATCGACGACGAGCGTCAGCGCCGCATCAAGGCGTAGGCGAGGAACACCAGCACCGGCCCCGCGAGCGACAGGAACGCGAGGCCGATCAACCCCTGCGTACGCGCAGTCGGTTCATCCGCGCCCGACTTCGCCTGCCGATACAGGCCGACGCACGCGCCGGCCTCCATCAGCAACACGATCGGATAGACGACGATCGCGATCGCGAACAGCAAGCCGCCGCCCTCGGTCTCCGGATGCGCGGTGAACAACACGCGCGCCGCGAACGCGGTCAGCGCCGCCATCACGAGCGCGGACCCGGCGAGCATCCATTGCGGCCAGCGCAGCGGCAACGACATCGCGCGTCAGCCCAGTTGTTCGAGCACGTAATCGGCGGACGACACGCGGAACTCGCCCGGCGCTTCGACATGCAACTGCTTCACCACGCCGTCCTCGGCGTACAGCGCGAAGCGCTTCGAACGCATGCCCATCCCGTAACCGCTCGCATCCATCTCCAGGCCGAGCGCACGCGTGAAGTCGCCATTGCCGTCGGCGAGCATCTCCAGCCCCTGCGGCACGTGCTGCGAGTCGCCCCAGGCCTTCATCACGAAGGGATCGTTGACCGACACGCACAACACTTCGATGCCGCGCGAATGGAAGTCGTCGTAGCGCTCGACGAAGCCGGGCAGGTGGCGTTCCGAACACGTCGGCGTGAACGCACCGGGCACCGCGAACAGCACGACGTTCTTGCCGTCGAACAGCGTGCGCGTGTCGACCGTCTCCACGCCCTCACGGATGCGCTTGAGCGTCACTTCGGGGATGCGGTCGCCGGGTTGGATGGGCATGGGAGGTGCTCCTGCGATGGGGGGAATCCCCGGAGTTTAGGCGATGATCCGCCCTCCACGGCGTTACGTTAGGCTAACGCAATGGAATTCAAGGACTACTACCAGATCCTCGGCGTCGAGCCCGGCGCCGGGGATTCGGAGATCAAGACCGCGTACCGGCGGCTGGCGCGCAAGTACCACCCGGACGTGAGCAAGGAGCCGGGCGCCGAGGACAAGTTCAAGGGCGTCAACGAGGCCTACGAAGCGCTGCGCGATCCGCAGAAGCGTGCGGCCTACGATCAGTTGCGCGCGCGCGGCTATCGACCGGGCGACGACGTGCAGCCGCCGCCGGGTGGCTTCCACGGTTCGCCGGGGGATTTCGATTTCGAGGAGATCTTCGCCGGTGGCGGCGCGGGCGGTGGGTTCTCCGATTTCTTCGAGTCGCTGTTCGGCCGCCAGCGCGGTGGCGGTGGTTTCGGTGGTGCGGGCCCTGGCGCTCGTCCGCAACCTCGCGGCGACACGCGCGCGAAACTCGCGGTGCCGCTGGAGTCGGTGTACTCCGGTGGTTCGGTGCGCATCGGCGTCAACGGCCGCACGCTCGACATCAAGATTCCGAAAGGCATCCATCCCGGCCAGTCGATCCGCCTGGCGAAGCAGGGCAACAACGGCGGCGACCTGTTCCTCGAAATCGAATACGCGGCGCATCCGCAGTTCGAAGTCGACGGCCGCAACATCCTGCACGTGTTGCCGGTCGCGCCGTGGGAAGCCGCGCTCGGTGCGACGGTGAGCGTGCCGACGCTCGGCGGCGCGGTCGAACTCAAGATTCCCGCGGATTCGGAATCGGGTCGCAAGCTTCGGTTGCGTGGTCGCGGGTTGCCGGGCACGCCGCCGGGCGACGAGATCGTCGAACTCGAAATCCTCGCGCCGCGCGCGCACGACGATGCGCAGCGCGAAGCGTACGAGCGGATGCGCGATGCGTTCGGCGATGACTGGCGTCGCGCGTAACGCCGCGCCAAGGTAGGGGGTTTACGCTTTTCGCGTCGCGCGTTTTGCAGGTTTCTGCTTCGCCGGCGCGGGCGTCGCACGCGACTCCGCGAGTTCCAACGCAGCTTCGACCAGCGGCTTTGCCCACTCGGGGGTGCGCGCGAGGTCGACAGCGCGCGCGGGATACATCACTTCGCCATCGATCATCTCGAGCACCAGCAACGGATCGGGCACCGGCTTTCCGCGCGCGACGTCGACACTGTTGTCGTGCACCTGCAGGTGCGCGATCGCCGGCATCAGCGCGACGAGATTGGCGAGCGCAGCGGGATAGCGTTCGCGGATCTTCGCTTCGGGAATCGGGTGGCCGCCGGCGCCCACGCGCAACGCGACGCGCGCGATGTGTTTCTCCGGCGAATCGAGCCCCGCGAACCAAACCAGCACATCGTGCGTCGCCGCCGCCGCATGGATGCGCTTCGGCACGGACACGCCACCGAGCGTGGTCTCGAATGCGAAGTCCGCACCGTCGCGCATCGCGGCGTCGAAGCGGCGCATGCCTTCCTTCCAGGCCTGCGCGTTGGCGTCTTGCTGCGGGCAGCCGGTGGCGTCGCGCAACTCGCGCGCGAAATCATCGGGGTTGAACCACGGCATGCCCTGCGCCTTGAACAGGTGGCCGCCGATCGAACTCTTGCCCGCGCCGTTGACGCCCGCGAGGACGTACAGGACGGGTCGCGGCATCAGTACGTGGCTCCGGCCTTGACCTTGCCGGAGAGCTTCGCGCCCTTGCGCATCGTCGTGCGCAGGCGATTGCCTGCATCGTGGGTGGAAAGCGCGGACAGGCGCGCATCGAAACGGCGGCGCAACGCATCGAGTGCGGCGTCGTCGTTCGCGCTGGCCTGGCGCAGCGCTTCGAGGATCGCGTCGTAGGTCTGCGTCGAAAGGATGACCGCCTGCGGTTCGTCGTGGTTGGTCACGACGACCTGGCCGGTGCGCGCGATCGCCTTCATCAGCGCACGCCAACCGAGTTTCTTGACGTCCGACGCGGGCGTGCGCGGCAGGTCGTCGATCGCATCCAGGTGCAGCGGAATCGCCATGGCTTCCACGTCCGTCCGGGGCTTGCCGCCGAATCTACCGCCTTTTGGCCAAAAAGGCCATTTTGGCCATCGGGCGCGCGGGCAACAAAAAGCCCGCTTTCGCGGGCTTCTTCGTGGACGCGCGATCGCTTGCGATCATTCGTCGGCAGGCGGCGTCGCAGCCGGGCCATCCCCACCCAGCATCTGCTGGATCATGTCGGCGAGCTCGGATTCGCTGAAGGGCTTGGTGATGTAGGCCTTCGCGCCCTGGCGCATGCCCCACACGCGGTCGGTGTCCTGGTCCTTCGTCGTCACCAGCACGATCGGGATGTGCTTGGTGGTCGGCTCGCGCGTGATCGAACGCGTGGCCTGGAAGCCGTTGAGGTTCGGCATGACCACGTCCATCAGGATCAGGTCGGGCAGCTCGCGCTTGGCCGCCTCGACGCCCGCGGCGCCGTCCTCGGCGGTCAGCGCCTCGTGGCCGAGTTTCTCGACGATGCGGCGGATGCCCATCAGCTGGGACGGCGAGTCGTCGACGATCAGGATGCGTGCCATTGGGGTCCCCGGAGATGCTCGGGCGATTGTAGCCGGGCAATTGCGTGCCGCAAGCGCGACGAGCGCTGTTTACGATGTCAAACGTACCAAAGTGCGACCGAACGACCCGCCCGCGAGCATCTTGTCGAACACATCGGGCAGGTCGGACAGGGTCGCCTCGCGCGTGCAGATGCGTTCCAGCGTCGCCGGTTTCCAGTCGGCGGCGAGGCGGCGCCAGACTTCGTCGCGGATATCGCGCGCGGTGCCGGCGGAGGCGACGCCCAGCAACGACACGCCGCGGATGATGAAGGGCATCACCGTCGCGTGGAGGTCCGGAGAGGCGGCGAGGCCCGCGGTGGCAACGTTGCCGTAGGGCGCGGTGTGCGCGAGCAGGGCGGCGAGCATCGGGCCGCCGACGTTGTCGAGGCCGCCGCCGAAACGCGCGGTGTCCATCGGGCGCGTAGTCGACAGCGCATCGCGGCCGAGCACTTCGTGCGCGCCGAGCTCGCGCAGGTAGGCGTCGGCTTCGGGCTTGCCGCTGATCGCGCTCACCTGGTAGCCGGCGCGCGCGAAGATCGCGACCGCGAGCGAACCGACACCCCCGGTCGCACCGGTGACCGCGAGCGGACCGAGCGCCGGCGCCTGGCGGTTCTCTTCCATGCGCAGCAACGCGAGCGCCGCGGTGAAGCCGGCGGTGCCGAGGATCATGCTTTCGCGCAGCGACAGGCCGTCGGGCAACGCGATGGTCCACTGCGCGGGCAGGCGCACGTATTCGGAATAGCCGCCGTCGCGCGTTTCGCTCAGGCCGCTACCGGTGGCGAGCACCGCGTCGCCTTCGCGATACAGCGGATCGGTCGAGGCGACGACACGCCCCGCGACATCGATGCCGCCCACGAGCGGCGCCTTGCGCAGGATCTTCCCTTTGCCAGTGCCCGCGAGCGCGTCCTTGAAATTGACCGACGAATACTCGGCGCGGATCACCACTTCGCCGGGCGCGAGATCGTCGAGCGCGATTTGTTCGATGCCGCTGCGATAGCCGGCGGCGTCGTCGTGGATGCGGAAGGCGTTGAAGCGGGCAGGGGTCGTGGTCATCAGCGCAGGTCCTTGCGGCGGCGTTCGTCGATCCATTTTGACGAATGCGCGGGTTCGTAGTCGCGCATCCATGCGATCAGTGCATCCATGTCGTCGCCGTGCCACAGGTCGCGGCGCTGGTCGGCGTGCAGGAAGCGCTCCTCCACCATGCGATCCATCATCGCGGCGAGCGGCTCGTAGAACCCGTCGACATCGAGGAATCCGCACGGCTTGTCGCCAAGGCCGAGCTGGCGCCACGTCAGCATCTCGAACATTTCGTCGAGCGTGCCGAAGCCGCCGGGCAGGGCGATGAAGCCGTCGCTGAGGTCGAACATGCGCGCCTTGCGTTCGTGCATGTTGGCGACGATGTCCAGGCGCGTGAGGCCCTGGTGCGCGACTTCCCAGCCGACGAGTTGCTGCGGGATCACGCCGATCACTTCGCCGCCGGCGGCGAGCGCGGCGTCGGCGACGATGCCCATCAGGCCGACGTTGCCGCCGCCGTAGACGACCGCGAGGCCTTCGCGCGCGAGGCGATCGCCGAGTTGCACCGCCTTGTCCGCATACGCCGGGCGCGCGCCCGCGTTGGAACCGCAATACACGCACACCGATCGCATCAGATCGCCTCCAGCAATGCGATGCCCGACTGGCGCAACTGCGCCTCGCGCGAATCGCGCGGCGAGATGGCGAGCAGGAAATTCCAGAACCCGGCGAAGCGCGGCGTGCGCTTCAGGCGCATAGCGTCGGTCCACGTCGAATGCCATTCCTGCTCGCGCCATCCGTGCGGCGCGAACCATTGCGTGCCTTCGGCGGGGCCGAAGCGGAACGGCGCGTTGCCGCCCTTCAGCGTCGGCGACCAGCGCTTCTCGAGCATCTTCAGCAGGCGCGGCGAGGCGAGGTCGAGCAACCACCAGCGCGCGCGTGCGACGTCGTGCAGGTCGCTTGCGAGCGCGGCGACGTCGTCGGCTTCCAGGTAGATGACGAGGCCTTCGGTGATCGCGAGCACCGGGCCTTCCTCGGCAGCCTTCGTGAACACGGCGCGTCGCGCGTCGGCATCGCGCAAATCGGCGGCGATGAACTCCACCCGGCACTTCGGCGTCTCGCCGGCCATGCCCTCGCGGAAGTAATCGATCATGTCGGGCATGTCGACGTGCAACCAGCGCAGGTCGGCGGGCAGAGGAAGTCGATAGGGACGCGCATCGAGGCCCGCGGCGAGGTTGAGCACGGTGCGCGCACCCTGCGCGATGCATTGCTGCACGATGTCGTCCATCACCGCCGTGCGCACGACCAGCGGCCACGCCGTCTGCGCGCCGTCGGGCAGGGCATCGACGATCGCCTGCCCGCGCGCGCCGCCAAGGCGACGCGCGAACGGATCGTGGAAGTGCGCATCGGCGCGCTCGGATTCCATCGCGCGATAGATCGCGACCCAGAGCGCGGTGTCGGAGACGTTGCGGATGGGATTGCTGTCGGCCATCGAATTGCGACTCCTGGAACGCAAACGGCGCACCGAGGTGCGCCGTTCACTTTACGCCATCGCGACGAACGTCAGTTCGCCTTGTGGATCGCCCGCTTGCTGACCGCCATCGCCGCGTCGTGCACCGCTTCCGACAGCGTCGGATGCGCATGGCAGATGCGGGCGAGATCGTCGGCCGAGCCGCTGAACTCCATCGCGAGCACGCCTTCATGCACGAGCTCGGAGACGTTCACGCCGACCAGGTGCATGCCGAGGATGCGGTCGGTTTCCGCGTGCGCGATCACCTTCACGAAGCCCGCCGGTTCGGCCATCGCCACCGCGCGGCCCAGCGCCGCGAACGGGAAGCTGCCGGCCTTGTACGGCGTGCCGTCGGCCTTGAGCTGCTCTTCGGTCTTGCCGACCCACGCGATCTCCGGTTCCGTGTAGATGACCCACGGAATCGTGTCCATGTTGACGTGGCCCGGCAGGCCGGCGATCAGCTCGGCGACCGCGATGCCTTCCTCGAAGCCCTTGTGCGCGAGCATCGGGCCACGCACGCAGTCGCCGATCGCCCACACGCCGTCGACGCCGGTGTGGCAGTGCTCGTCGACTTCGACCATGCCGCGCGCATCGAGCTTCACGCCCGTGCCTTCCGCGAGCAGGCCCTTGGTCGCCGCACGACGGCCGACCGACACGAGCAGCTTGTCGACGACGATCGTCTGTTCGCCCTTCGCGTCGGTGTAGGTGACGTGGACTTCGTTCTTCTTGATGTCGGCCTTCGACACCTTCGCGCCGAGGCGGATGTCGAGGCCCTGCTTCTTGAACTCGCGCGCGGCGGTCTTCGCCACTTCCGCGTCGGCGGCCGCGAGGAAATCGGGCAGCGCTTCGAGGATCGTGACTTCGGCGCCGAGGCGCTTCCACACCGAGCCGAGTTCCAGGCCAATCACGCCGGCGCCGATCACGCCGAGGCGCTTGGGCACTTCGGTCAGGTCGAGCGCACCGACGTTGTCGATGATCATCTTCTGGTCGAACTTCGCGAACGGCAGTTCGATCGAATCCGAACCCGCGGCGATGACGACGTTGGTGCCCTTGAGCTCCACCGTCGAACCGTCGTGCTGCTTGACGGTGACGACGTTGCCCGGCTGCAGCTGCCCGAAGCCGTAGTACGCCGTGACCTTGTTCGCCTTGAACAGCATCGCGATGCCGCCGGTGAACTGCTTCACGATCTTGTCCTTGCGACCGATCATCGCGCCGACGTCGATCTGCGGATCCTTGGCGCTGATGCCGTGTTCGCCGAACAGGTGCGTGAGGTTCCAGAACTGGCGCGAGCTGTCGAGCAGCGCCTTGGACGGAATGCAGCCCACGCGCAGGCACGTGCCGCCGAGGGCGGGCTTGCCGTCCTTGCCGAGCGCGGCGTCGATGCACGCGGTCTTGAGGCCGAGCTGCGCGGCGCGGATGGCGGCGTGGTAGCCCGCGGGGCCCGCGCCGATCACGATGACGTCGAAGTTTTCCGTGGCCATTTCGTCTTACATCCCCAGCAGCATGCGGTGCGGATTTTCGAGCTGGTTCTTGATGTCGACCAGGAACAGCACCGCGTCCTTGCCGTCGATGATGCGGTGGTCGTAGCTCAGCGCGATGTACATCATCGGCGCGGCGACGATGGCGCCGTTCTCGACGATCGGACGTTCCTTGATGGCGTGCATGCCGAGGATCGCGCTCTGCGGCGGATTGACGATCGGCGTGGACATCAGCGAACCGAACGTGCCGCCGTTGGTGATCGTGAACGTGCCGCCCTGCAGGTCTTCGAGCTTGAGCCCGCCTTCGCGCGCGGCCTTCGCGTACGCCGCGATGCCGGCTTCGATTTCGGCGAAGCCCATGCGTTCGACGTTGCGCAGGACCGGCGTGACCAGGCCCTTGTCGGTCGAGACCGCGATCGAGATGTCGGCGTAGCCGTGATAGATCACGTCGTTGCCGTCGACCGATGCGTTGACGGCCGGGTGGCGCGCGAGCGCGTTGGCGGCGGCCTTCGCGAAGAACGACATGAAGCCGAGCTTGATGCCGTTGGCCTTCTCGAACGATTCGCCGAGCTCCTTGCGCATCTTCATCACGTTCGCGAGGTTGACCTCGTTGAACGAGGTCAGCATCGCGATGGAGTTCTTCGACTGCATCAGGCGTTCGGCGATGCGCGCGCGCATGCGCGTCATCGGCACGCGCTGTTCCGGGCGCGCCGAAGCAGCGACGGCGCCGCCGGCCTTCGCGTAGTTGACGAGGTCTTCCTTCGTCACCGCGCCGCGGCGGCCGGTGCCGGCGACCTGCGACGGATCGATGCCTTCGGAGGCAGCGGTGAAGCGCGCGCCCGGCGGAAGTTCGCCCGACGCGGCAGCAGGCGCCGGCGACGCGGCCTTCGCGGGTGCAGCGGCGGCAGGCGCAGCGGCGGCCGGAGCGGCAGCCTTCGGTGCTTCAGCCTTCGGCGCTTCCGCCTTCGGCGCGGCAGCGGCAGCGGCGCCTTCCTCGATCACCGCGATGACCTGCTGCGACGTGACGGTGGCGCCTTCTTCGAACTTGATTTCCTTGAGCACGCCGTCGACCGGCGAGGGCACTTCGAGCACGACCTTGTCGGTCTCCAGGTCCAGCAGGTTTTCGTCGCGCTTGACCGCGTCGCCCGCCTTCTTGTGCCAGGTCGCGATGGTCGCGTCGGAAACGGATTCGGGGAGGACCGGAACTTTGACTTCGATGGCCATATCAGGCGTCCTGGGTGCGTAAAGGGTGTCGTTCGATCTGCTTGCCGATCATTCCGCGCAAGTGTCGCCATGCACCGGATTGACCAGTGCGTCGGCGACGAGCGCGGCCTGTTCGGCGACGTGTTCGGCGAGGTGGCCCGCGGCGGGCGAGGGCGAGCGCGTGCGGCCGGCGTAATGCAACGCCTGCTTCGGCTGCAGGCACGCACGCAGGTGGTGGTTGATCTGGTACCACGCGCCCTGGTTCTGCGGTTCTTCCTGGCACCACACGACTTCGGTGGCGGCGGGGAAGCGCCGCAGTTCGGCGATCAGTTCCGGACGCGGGAACGGATACAGCTGTTCGACGCGAACGATCGCGACGTCCTTGATCTCGCGCTTCGTCGCTTCCTCGAGCAGGTCGTAGTAGACCTTGCCGCCGCACACGACGACGCGCTTGACCTTCTTCAGGTCCGCGGCCTTCGTGCCGACGTTGGTTGCGGGAATCAGTGTCTGGAACGTTCCGTTGGCGAGTTCGTCGAGCGTGGACACCGCGAGCTTGTGGCGCAGCAGCGACTTCGGCGTCATCACCACCAGCGGCTTGCGCGTGTTCATGCGCTGCTGGCGGCGGATCATGTGGTACGCCTGCGCCGGCGTGGTCGGCGTGCACACGAGCATGTTGTCGAGCGCGCACAACTGCAGGAAGCGCTCCAGGCGCGCGGAGCTGTGCTCCGGGCCCTGGCCTTCGTAGCCGTGCGGCAGGAACAGCGCGAGTCCGCACAGGCGGCCCCACTTCGCTTCGCCCGACGACAGGAACTGGTCGATCACGACCTGCGCGCCATTGGCGAAGTCGCCGAACTGCGCTTCCCAGATGTCGAGCGTGCCGGGATCGGCGGTGGCGTAGCCGTATTCGAACGCCATGACCGCTTCTTCGCTGAGCAGCGAATCGATGATGGTGACGTCCTGCTTTTCCTTCACCAGCTCACGCAACGGCAGGTAGTACGCGTCGGTGTTCTGGTCGTGCAGGATCGCGTGGCGATGGAAGAACGTGCCGCGGCCGCAGTCCTGGCCGACGAGGCGCAGCTTTTCGCCTTCGGCCAGCAGCGTCGCGTACGCGAGGTTTTCGGCGAAGCCCCAGTCGCCGGGCTGTTCGCCCGCGGCCATCTTGCGGCGGTCTTCGTAGATCTTCGCCACGCGCGCGTGCAGCTTGACGCTGTCCGGGATGGTGTTGATCTGCCTGGCGAGCGCGTCGAGCGTCTTGCGCGGCACGGTCGTGTCGACCTTGTCCGACAGCTTGCCCTTGAGGAACTTCGACCAGTCGACGGTGAACTCGTCGCCGTTGACCTCGACCACTTCGGTCGTGACTTCGCCGGCGTCGAGCTTCGCGCGATACGCGTCGACGAGCGCCTGCGACTGGTCGGCCCTGATGTCGCCCGCGGCGTCCAGGCGCGCGGCGTACAGCTCGCGCGTGGTCTTCATCGCGCGGATCTTCTGGTACATCAGCGGCTGCGTGGCCGCCGGCTCGTCGGCTTCGTTGTGGCCGTGGCGGCGATAGCAGACGAGGTCGACGACGACGTCCTTCGCGAAGCGCTGGCGGAAGTCGAACGCGAGCTCGGCCACGAAGGCCACCGCTTCCGGGTCGTCGCCGTTCACGTGCAGCACCGGCGCGCCGACCATCTTCGCGACGTCCGTGCAGTAGAGCGTCGAACGCGCGTCTTCGGCGGCGCTGGTGGTGAAGCCGACCTGGTTGTTGATGACGATGTGGACGGTGCCGCCGACGGCGAAGCCGCGGGCCTGCGACATCTGGAACAGTTCCATCACCACGCCCTGGCCCGCGAACGCGGCATCGCCGTGCATCAGGATCGGCAGCACGCTCTTGCGCTCGGCGTCCTTGCGGCGCAACTGACGCGAACGCACCGAACCGACGACCACCGGGTCGACGATCTCGAGGTGCGAAGGATTGAAGGCCAGCGCAAGGTGCACCGGACCGCCGCCGGTGGCGACGTCGGCGGAGAAACCCATGTGGTACTTCACGTCGCCGGTGTGCGCCAGGCCGTCTTCGACGTGTTCGAAGCGACCTTCGAATTCGTCGAACAGCTTGCGCGGCGGCTTGCCGAGCGTGTTGACCAGCACGTTGAGGCGGCCGCGGTGGGCCATGCCCATCACGACTTCGCGCACGCCGTTCTCGCCGCCGCGACGGATCATCACGTCGAGCATCGGGATCAGCGTGTCGCCGCCTTCCAGCGAGAAGCGCTTCTGGCCGACGTACTTCGTGTGCAGGTACTTCTCGAGGCCTTCCGCGGCGGTGAGGCGCTCGAGGATGCGGGCCTTCTGCTCCGGCGTGCGGCCGTAGTTGCCGCCGGCGGCTTCCAGGCGTTCCTGCATCCAGCGACGCTGTTCGACGTCGGTGATGTGCATGTACTCGGCGCCGATCGAGCCGGTGTAGGTCGCCTTGAGCAGCGTGACGAGCTCGCGCAGCTTCATGTGCTGCTTGCCGGCGACGCCGCCGGTGGAGAACTCGGCGTCGAGGTCGCCTTCCGACAGGTGGTGGAAGCCGAGCGCGAGATCGGGCGCTTCCGGCTTCACGGCCATGCCGAGCGGGTCGAGGTTGGCCTGCAGGTGGCCGCGCGAGCGATAGGCGGTGATCAGGCGACCGACCGAGCGCTCGCGGGCATCGCCCGCGCCCGCGGCCGGTGCGGCGTCGAGCAGGCCGCGCGCGGCGCGGCGGCCCGCGTCGGCGACCTGTTCCATCACCACGCTGTGCGGGATGTCGCCGGCTTCACGGCCCTTGAAAGCGTCGAAATACGCCTTCCATTTCGGCCCCACGCTATCCGGGGCGACCAGGTACTGCTCGTACAGGTCCTCGAGGTAGGCGGCATTGGCGCCGAGTTGGGAGGACTGCGCAAACTGCTTCAGGAGACTGTCCACAATGGGGTCGGGAAGCTCTTCGATGGGGGCAAAAGGCGTCGCGCGCAATATCCAGCCGGGCTGGACGGCGCGAAAGGCCGGGAATTATAGACCCGCCATCCTGCGCGCTGCACCCCGAGCGTTGGCTCAAATCCCCAACGCGCGATATTCGCTGACCGGGCGCGCGCGTTCCCACACGGCCATGAAGGCCCCGCGCAGCTGGCGTGCGCGGCCCGGTGCGTGCAGGTCGGCCTCGCCGTCGAAGCGATGGCCGAGCGTGCGGAAGTAATAGCCGCCGAGGTCGTTGGCCAGGTAGGCCGACGGATAGGCGCGATCGACCGGGTCCTCGACTTCGCGGAACGCGAACACGCTCGGCAAGCGCTGCGCGAGTGCGAGGAACGGCGAATGCCCGCGTTGCGGCGTGCCCGCATCCTGCAGGAGCACGCGCAGTTCGTTGCCGCGGCCGGCGGTGCCGAAGCGGCGCAGCGCCTCGATCACGGGCGGTGCGTCGAACAGCCCCGGGTCGAGGTCGCGCGTGTAGAGCCAGGCGTGCCTGCGCGCGGCGCCGAGGATGTCGACGACGGTGCGGATCGCCGCGTCGCGATCGTCGATGGCGGTCGGGCCCGAGATCGTGCGGCGCATCGATTGATGCTCGATGCCGGCTTCTTCGAAACGTTCGCCGTAGGGCGCGAAGCCGTGGCGCAGGTAGAAGTCGATCGCCGAGGCCTGCGCATGCAGCGAGACCTCGCGCCAGCCGCGGCGGCGCGCCTGTTCGATCAGCGCGAGCAGCATCGCGTCGCCGACGCCCTTGCCGCGCCATTCGCGCAACACCGCCATGCGGCCGATCTTGTGTTCGGGCGTGAGGCGGCCGGTGCCGATCGGCGTGCCGTCGAGGGCGCGCGCGAGCACGTGCACGCAACGCGGGTCGAGCTCGTCCCATTCGAGTTCGAGCGGAACCTGCTGTTCTTCGACGAACACCGTTTCGCGCACCGCACGCAGCGCGTCGAGCGCCGGCTCGTAGTCGACAGCGTCGACGCGGAAGGGCTGGGTGGGGTCGCTCTCCATGGCAGCGTTCATTCGTCCTCGTCCGTCAGCATCTGGTAGTGGCCTGCTTCGAACAACGCGAAGACCGCATCGCGACCGGCCTGCGACAGCGCGGTGTATTCCCTGCCGTCGAGCATGGTGGCTGCGGCGATCGTTCGCGCGTCCTTCACGGGCAACGCGAAGCCCAGGCCGCTGACGAACAAGCGCGCGCCCTTGCCGGCGCGACGCCACACCGCGCGCGAGAACGGATGCCGCACCAGGCGCACGCCCTGGCCAAGGTCCCACTCGATTTCGATCCGCGAAGGCACCGAATCCGGCGGTGCGACTTCGCCGGCCGCGCGATACAGCGTGGTGAAGCGCGCGAACCAGTCGCCGAGCCGATCGGGGTCGTTCATGCGCAGCGCATTCAACGCGGCGATCGCGCGCGTCATCGCGGCGTCGTCGATTTCGTTGGGATCTTCGGGGACGGCGAGGTCGGGATCGTTGTAGCGCAGCGCTTCGTCCGCATCGGCGGCGAGCGTGTCGACGAAATCGCCGAGCAGCTCGGCGGTCGACGGCGCGCGCATGCCGACCGAGAAGGTGAGGCACGGATCCTCGGCGACGCCGTGGTGCGGCACGCCGGGCGGGAGATAGAGCATGTCGCCGGGTTCCAGCACCCACTCGTGGGTGGGATGGAATTCCTGCAGCAGCTTGAGTTCGACGTCGTTGCGGAACGCGATGTCGGGTTCGTCGCGCCCGAGCGCGAGCGACGCATCGATCTGCCAGCGCCGATGCCCGTGGGCCTGCAGCAGGAACACGTCGTACTGGTCGACGTGCGCGCCGACCGAGCCGCCGGTCGCGGCGAACGACACCATGATGTCGTCGATGCGCCAGCGCGGCAGGAACGAAAACGCGGGCAGCAGCGATGCGACATCGGCGTCCCACTTGTCGACGTCCTGCACGAGCAAGGTCCAGTCGTGGTCGCCGAGTTGCGGGAAGAGGTCTTCCTCGAACGGCCCGTGCCGCACCATCCACGAATCGCCGCTGCGATCGTGCGCGATCAGGCGCGACAGCGCCGCTTCTTCGCACGCCAGGCCCGCGAGGTCTTCCGGTGCGATCGGCGACACGAAGCCGGGGAACGCGTTGCGGATCAGCAATGGCCGCTTCTGCCAGAAATCGCGCAGGAACTTGTCGGGCGTCATGCCGAGCGGCGGTTGCAGCGCGGCGTCGACTTCGAAGGGAAGATTGGGATTGCGCGCGCGTTTCATTGGGTGGCGATCTCGTCGTAACCGCGGCCGAGGAACTGGACCAGGCACCAGCCGTGACCCCACGGATCGGACAACTGCACGATGCGGCCCCAGCCGGCGTCGCGCACGGCGCCTTCCTGCGTCGCGCCCGCGGCGACCGCGCGGATCAGCGCGGCGTCGAGATCGTCGACGACGACATCGACATGCACCGGCGTCCAGTGGCGCAGGTAGTCGCGCGCGGACGCGCCCGCAGCGATCGTTCCGGCTTCCTTGTGCAGCAAGTAGACCGGCGCGTCGCCGCCGAGCATTTCCAGTGCATCGCCGCCGAAACGGCGCCCGCGGCGCAGGCCGAAGGCGTCGGCGAAGAAGCGTTCGGCGGCGGCGAGGTCCGGGACGTCGATGTTGACCAGCATCTTCATCGCGCCCTCCGTTGCGTCAGATGTTCTTCGCGAGGCGCTCGGCCAGGCCGATGTAGGTCGCGGGCGTGAGCTTGCCGAGGCGATCGCGTGCGTCGGCCGGCAGGTCGAGTGTCGCGATGAACGCCTGCATCGACTCGGCGGTGATGCCGGTGCCGCGCGTCAGCGCCTTGAGTTGTTCGTACGGGTTGGGCAGGCCGTGGCGGCGCATCACCGTCTGCACGGCTTCGGCCAGCACTTCCCACGCCGCGTCGAGATCGGCGGCGAGGCGCTCGGGATTCGCGCTGAGCTTGTTCAGGCCGCGCATCAAGGCGTCGAAGCCGATGAGCGAATGGCCGAACGCAGTGCCGAGCGCGCGCAGCACCGTGGAGTCGGTGAGGTCGCGCTGCCAGCGGCTGATCGGCAGCTTCGCGGCGAAATGTTCGAACAACGCATTGGCGATGCCGAAGTTGCCTTCCGCGTTCTCGAAGTCGATCGGGTTGACCTTGTGCGGCATCGTCGAGCTGCCGACTTCGCCGGCCTTCACCGCCTGCTTGAAATAGCCGAGCGAGATGTAGCCCCACACGTCGCGGCACAGGTCGATCGCGATGGTGTCGATGCGCTTGCATGCATCGCACAGTTCGGCGACGCCGTCGTGCGGTTCGATCTGCGTGGTGTAGGGCTGCCACGTCAGGCCGAGCGAGGTCACGAACTTGTTCGACAGCGCTTCCCAATCGATGTCGGGATACGCGCTGACGTGCGCGTTGTAGTTGCCGACCGCGCCGTTGATCTTGCCCGGCATCGGCAGGCCCGCGAGCACGAGGCGCTGGCGATCCAGGCGCGCCACGACGTTCGCGATTTCCTTGCCGACCGTGGTGGGCGAGGCGGTCTGGCCATGCGTGCGCGAGAGCATCGGCAGCGCGGCGTGGTCGTGCGCCATCGCGCGCAGCTTCGCGATCATTTCGTCGAGCTTCGGCAGCAGCACGGTGTCGCGCGCTTCGCGCAGCATCAACGCGTACGAAAGGTTGTTGATGTCTTCGCTGGTGCAGGCGAAGTGGACGAACTCGAGCGCGGGGCCGAGCTCGGCGTCGTCCTTCAGGCGTTCCTTGATCAGGTACTCCACCGCCTTGACGTCGTGGTTGGTCGTGCGCTCGATCTCCTTCACGCGCGCGGCGTCGGCGACGGAGAGGTTCGCGGCCAGCGCCTTGAGGCGTTCGCGCGCGGTCGCGGAGAAGGGCGCGAGTTCGACGATGCCCGGCTCGTCGGCCAGCGCGAGCAGCCATTCGACTTCGACCGTCACGCGCGCCTTGATCAGCCCGTACTCGGAGAAGATCGGGCGCAGCGCGTCGACCTTGCCCGCGTAGCGGCCATCGAGCGGGGACAGGGCGAGCAGCGGGGCGTCGGTCATCGGGGCGGCTTGATCGGCAGGGGAGGCGCGGAAGTTTAAACGCTTGCGGGCGTATGCTCCCGGCCGGACGCCCATCAGGAGCCAGGCATGGCGAAGAAGCGCAGTTCTCCGGCCCGATCGAAGCCGGCCCGTTCGCACGGCGACCGTATCGAGCACGACAGCATGGGCGAACTGCGCGTTCCCGGGGACGCGCTCTGGGGCGCGCAGACCCAGCGCGCGGTGCAGAACTTCCCGATTTCCGGCCGGCCGATGCCGCGCGGCTTCATCCGCGCGCTCGGGCTCATCAAGGCCTCGGCGGCCGACGTGAACGCCGGGCTCGGGCTGCTTTCCAAGCGCAAGTCCGTCGCGATCCGCAACGCCGCGCTGGCGGTGGCGAACGGCGCGCACGACGCGCAGTTCCCGATCGACATCTACCAGACCGGCTCGGGCACCTCGAGCAACATGAACGCCAACGAGGTCATCGCCGCGCTCGCATCGCAGGCGGGCCCGTCGGTGCATCCCAACGACGACGTGAACCTCGGGCAGAGTTCCAACGACGTGATCCCGACGGCGATCCGCGTGTCGGCGCAACTCGCCGTGGTCGAAACGTTGCTGCCGACGCTCGACCACCTCTGGTACACGATCGATCGCAAGGGGAAGGCTTTCGCGAAGATCACCAAGACCGGCCGCACGCACCTGATGGATGCGATGCCGCTGACCTTCGGCCAGGAATTCGGCGCGTGGGCGTCGCAATTGGCATCCGCGAAGGCGCGCCTGGTCGATTGCAGCAAGCGCCTGCGCCGCTTGCCCATCGGCGGCACGGCCATCGGCACCGGCATCAACGCCGACCCGCGCTTCGGCAAGCGCATGGCGCAGGCGCTGACGAAGGTATCGGGCACGCGCTTCGATTCGGCGGCCGACAAGTTCGAAGGCATCGCATCGCAGGACGATGCGGTGGAACTGTCGGGCCAGCTCAATGCGCTCGCGGTCGCGCTGATGAAGATCGCCAACGACTTGCGCTGGATGAACGCCGGACCGCTCGCGGGCCTGGGCGAAATCGAACTGCCCGCGCTGCAACCCGGCAGTTCGATCATGCCGGGCAAGGTGAATCCGGTGATCCCCGAAGCGACGTGCATGGTGTGCGCGCAGGTGATGGGCCACCACGCGACCGTGTCGATCGCCGGCGCATCGGGCAACTTCCAGCTCAACGTGATGCTGCCGCTGATCGGGGCGAACCTGCTGGAGTCGATCGGGCTGTTGTCGAACGTCATGCGCCTGCTCGCCGACACGGCGATCGCGGGCATCAAGGTGCGCAAGGACAAGGTCGATGAAGCGCTCGGGCGCAATCCGATCCTGGTGACGGCGCTCAATCCGGTCATCGGTTACGAACGCGCGGCGGCGATCGCGAAGAAGGCGTACGCGGAGCAGCGCGCGGTGTTCGATGTCGCGCTGGAGATGAGCGGGTTGCCTGCGGCGAAGTTGAAGCAGCTGCTCGATCCGGCGTCTCTGACGAAGGGCGGGATTCGCGCGGGCGGTGGCGGCGGGGGCGGCTGACGCTTCACGCAATCGCACGCGCGCCATCACGCACACGAAAAAAAGCCCCGGCGTTTCCGCCGGGGCAAGTGTCCATCCATCCAGATTCGGTGTTGCGTATCAGTTGTCGTCGCGCCAGCGGCGCAGGCGGATCGCGCCGAAGATCATCGCGATGCCGGCCACCGCGCCGACCCAGATGTTCGGCGTCTTGAACACCGAGTACATCGTGGACAGGCTGAAGAGCTGGTCGAGTTCTTCCTTGCCGTTGATGTGGCTCAGGTCCATCTCGGTCATCCACATGCCGGGGAAGACCGAACCCAGCGAGCGGGCGACGATGTTCTTCCAGAACCAGAGCGTGTCGAGGTTGAACAGGTTCATGATGTCGAACCAGGCCACGAAGATGCCGGCGAACACCGGGATCATCACCGCCCACAGGAACGGCTTGCTGCGCGCCCACACCGAGCAGAGCATCAGCCAGCCGACGGTCGGCAGCGCCCACAGTGCGTAGACCGGAATGCTCATGAGGACGTTCAGCACCACCTTGAGCGGGCTGCCCGGACCCCACAGCAGCGTGTACGGGTTGCCGCCGTGCACCAGCACGATGACGCTCGCCAGCAGGAGCAGGCCGAACATCGTCGCGATGCCCGCGACCAGCGCGATGCCAGGCGCCACGAACAGCGCGCTCAGCGCCTTCGACACGACGGTGTCGCGATCGGAAACCGGCAGCGACTTCCAGAACAGCACGCTGCGATCCTTGCGCTCGTCGTACAACGCGCCGAGGCAGTAGAAGAACACGACGAAGCCCAGCACCATCAGGGGCCAGCTCATCGCGCCGACCAGCGACAGGTCGAGGCCCTGGCCCCAGACCTGGAAGTCTTCGGGCTTCATGCGGCCGGTCAGCACGCCGAGGTCGAGTCCGTTGATCTTGAACTCGTCGTCGATGTTGATCTGCCCGTCGGCCATCGCCTTGCGCATGATCACTTCGCCGACGATCCACGCCATCGTCATGAACACCAGGAAGATGCCGCCGGCGATCAACGGCGCCCAGAAGAAGCCGCCCTTGTGTTCCCAGAACTCGCGGCGCAGCAGCAGCTTGAGCTTGTGCGTCGGGTGCGGCGCGGCCATCGGCGTCGGGTTGCGCGGGGTTTCGCCGTCGTACGGGATGGAAGCGTTCATGCGTAGGTTCCCTTCATGGTGGCGACGAACAGGTCGGCGAGACCGGGCGTGCGGGTTTCACCCAGGCCGGCCAGGCGTCCGTGTTCGACGCCGTCGAACAGCATCACGGTCTTGCCGAACGGCAGCGTGCGTTCGTCGATCGGGCGCAGGCCGCGCGCTTCCTCGGCGCGGTCGGCGTTGACGAGGACTTCGACGTAGCGCTGGCCCACGTCTTCCATCGGCGCGGACAACACGATCTTGCCGTCGCGGATGAACATCACGTCGGTGAGGATGTGTTCGATCTCCTCGACCTGGTGCGTGGTGATCACGATCGTCTTGTCTTCGTCGAAGTAGTCCTCCAGCAGGCGCTGGTAGAACTGCTTGCGATACAGGATGTCGAGGCCGAGCGTGGGTTCGTCGAGGACGAGCAGCTTCGCGTCGATCGCCATCACGAGGGCGAGGTGCAACTGCACGATCATGCCCTTGGACAACTCGCGCACCTTGAGGTTGGGCGTGAGCTTGGTGTTGGCGAGGAAGCGTTCGCAACGCGCGCGGTCGAAGCGCGGATGCACGCCGGACACGAACTCGATCGCTTCGCGCACGCGCATCCAGCGCGGCAGCACGGCGACGTCGGCGATGAAGCACACGTCGTTCATCAGCGCGTCGCGCTCGGTGCGCGGATCGCGGCCGAGCACGTGCAGCTCGCCGTCGAACGGGATCAGGCCGAGCATCGCCTTGAGCGCGGTGGTCTTGCCGGCGCCGTTCGGGCCGATCAGGCCCACGATGCGGCCCGACGGGATTTCGAATGCGGTGCCGTCGAGGGCGAGCTTGTTCTTGTACGCCTTGCGCAGGTTGCGCGCGCTGACGACGGTGCGGGTGTCGGTGGCGGTCGCGTTCATGCCTGGTCTCCGGCCGGCGAGGGCGCAGCGTTGCGCAACAGGCGGTCGATCGACAGCCCGAGGCGCTGGATCCGTTCCAGCACGAGCGGCCACTCTTCGTGCAGGAAGCGCTCGCGCTCGCTGCTCAGCAGTTTTTCCGATGCACCTTCCGTGACGTACATGCCGAGTCCCCTGCGTTTTTCGACGATGGCTTCGTCCGCGAGCTCCTGGTAGGCGCGCGAGACGGTGATGGGATTGAGTTGGTATTCGGCGGCCACCTGGCGCACCGAGGGCAGCGCGTCCCCCGGCTTCAGGATCCCGTCGAGCAACATCGCTACGACACGATCCTTCAGCTGGCGATAGATGGGAGCGCCGTCGCTCCATTCGATTGCAGTCATGGCTCAGCCTCGCGGCGCAAAGGAGAAGAAGGGCATCGCGACCGACTGGCGGCCGTGGGCGCGCTTGCGCGCCGGGGTGTTGGTGGAGCGTTCGGTGTCGGCGTCGACGATCGCGGCGTCGCCGGTTTCCACGCCGTCCATCGCGGCGGCGATGGAGGCGAGGGTGGCGGCCTCGGCGGCGAAACCGACGATTTCGCCGATCGCTTCGTTCGTGTTCTTCGTCTGGGCCAGGCGCGCTTGGAGGTCGGCGGCGCGCGCTTCGATGCGCTTCGCGGCTTCGACGGCGTGGCGGGCTTCGGTCGCGACGTTCGCGGCCGGCGCCGGCGCGGCCGGAACCTGCTGCACCACCGGGGCGATGTCCGCGCCCGGGAGGTGGGAACGGATCGGGTTCGCCGCCATCAGGCTCAACACGAGCAGCCCGGAAGTCGCGACCAGCGCGGTGACCGAGTTGTGGAGCTTGCGGTTCATGGTGAACGTCCTGCTCTGGGTGATCGGTGTTGTAGGCAACTATAACACCAAGATTCCCCCGGTCAACAACCAACTGACCCAACTAAAGGCATAGAGCCCATCGACCGCCGGGGAGCCGACGCACGGTCGTGGCATGCTTCGGCCCTTCCCACGCCGAAGGCTGCCGACATGCGCCGTTCCCTACTCGCCGCCAGCGCGGCCCTGCTGCTCGGCCTGGCCACCGTCGCGGCCGCTTCGCAGGGCGGGCTGCTGGATCGCAGCTACCGGCCGCTGGCCGGCAAGACCCCGGTCGAACTCGACAAGACTTACGGGGGCGACGTCGTCCTCGTGGTCAATACCGCGAGCAAGTGCGGCTTCACCCCGCAGTTCGAAGCGCTCGAAGCGCTGCACAAGAAGTATTCGGACAAGGGTTTCGCCGTGCTCGGCTTTCCGTCGGGCGATTTCAAGGCGCAGGAGTTCGACGACGAGAAGCAGATCCAGGAGTTCTGCAAGCTCACTTATGGCGTGAAGTTCCCGATGTTCGAGAAGGTGCACGTGGTCGGTGCGGATGCGACGCCGCTCTACAAGGATCTCGCGCAGGTCTCCAGCGATCCGCCGAAGTGGAACTTCCACAAGTACCTCATCGGTCGCGACGGCCGCCTGATCGCCAGCTGGGGATCGAAGACCACGCCCGACGACAAGGCGATCGTCGACGCCATCGAGAAGGCGCTCCAGGCCCCGAGGCCCAAGGGCGCCTGAACTACTCCCCATGGGGAGGTTTGCCGCGAGCCCCCGCGCGCGCCGACAATGAGCGGCCGCGCGGCCAGGCGCCGCGCGTGCCACCTACGCTGCCTCACGTTCCAGAAACAGGAGTTCACCGGATGAAGGGTTTCGTGCGCGGCCTTGCCGCGTTGCTCGCGGTCGTTGCGCTTTCGGCGCACGCCCAGGACAAGACCGCGCTGACCACCGAGCGCGAGAAGGCGAGCTACATGATCGGCATGGATGTCGCGAACTCGCTCGCCCCGGCGGCGCAGGAAATCGACATGGCCGCGTTCGAACGCGCCGTGCGCAACGCCTTCGAAGGCAAGAAGCCCTTGATCGACGAGGCGACCGCGCGCGAGACCAACCAGCAACTGATGCAGCGCCTGACCTCGCGCAACGGGCAGCAGCCCGGCGCGACCGCGCCGTTGCCCGCCGTGTCGAAGGAGAACGTCGGCCTGCTGATCGGCGCCGACGTCGGCCGTTCGCTCGCGCCGGTGAAGGAGGAGATCGACGTGCCGGTGATGCTGCAGGCCATCCGCACGTCGTTCGCGAAGGGCAAGCTCCTGCTCGGCGATGAGGAAGCGCGCGCGATCGGCGCCGCCTTCAGCCAGAAGCAGCAGGCGCGCCTGGAAGCCGCCGCGCAGGCCAGTTCGAAGGACAACTCGGAGAAGGGCGCCGCTTTCCTCGCCGACAACGCGAAGCAGAAAGGCGTTTTCACCACCAAGTCCGGCTTGCAATACATGATCCTGCGCCAGGGGTCGGGCATCCGCCCGAAGCCCGGCCAGTCGGTGAAGGTCGAATACCGCGGCACGCTGCTCGACGGCACCGAATTCGACAGCACCACGGGCGGCCAGCCGCGCACGTTCTCGCTCTCGCAGGTCATCGCCGGTTGGGGCGAAGGCCTGGCGATGATGCCGGTCGGCGGCAAGTACCGCTTCTGGATCCCGGGCAACCTCGCTTACGGCGAACGCGGCATGCCGCCGGACATCGGTCCGAACGCAACGCTCGTGTTCGATGTCGAACTGCTCGGCGTCGAATGACCGACACCGCAAACACTTTTCACTACTTACCCCGATTTCCAGGAGCGCCACGATGAAGCAGACCCTGCGCCACGCCCTCGTTCTCACCTGCGCCACCGCCGCGCTGTTCGCCGCCGGCTGCAACAAGGCCGCCGACAAGGCCGCCGACGCGAACGCACCCGCCGCGGCTTCGACCGCCGCCGGCGCCGCGATCGCGGGCCTGCCCACCGAGAAGGACAAGGTGAGCTACATGGTGGGCATGGCGCTGGGCAAGCAGCTCGAGCCGATCAAGGAAGAAGTCGACGTCGACACCATCGCCAAGGCCGTGCGCGCGACGCTCGCCGGCGAGAAGCTGCTGATGACCGAAGACCAGGCGCGCGAGATCGGCGAGTCGTTCGGCCAGAAGATGCAGCAGAAGGCGGTCGCGAAGGCCGAAGCCGATGCGAAGACCAACCTCGAGGACGGCAAGAAGTTCCTCGCCGACAACGCGAAGAAGCCGGGCGTCCAGACCACCGCGTCGGGCCTGCAGTACCAGGTCGTCACCGAAGGCAAGGGTCCGAAGCCGAAGGCCGGCGAAGTCGTGCGCGTGCACTACAAGGGCGCGACGCTCGACGGCAAGACCTTCGACAGCTCCTACGATCGCGGCCAGCCGGTCGTCTTCCCGCTCGACCAGGTCGTGCCGGGTTGGCAGGAAGGCCTGCAGCTGATGCCGGTCGGCAGCAAGTACAAGCTGTGGATCCCGGGCAACCTCGGCTACGGCGACAAGGGCACGCCGGGTGGCCCGATCGGCCCGAACGCGACGCTCGTGTTCGACGTCGAACTGCTCGACATCGTGCAGCCGCCGAAGCAGTAAGCGATGCGCGCATCGCGCGAAGCAAGACACGCGTAAGCCTGCTGTCACGCCGCGGTTTCACCGCGGCGTGACGATGGCGGCTGCCACCATGCCGCCTTTCCAAGCTCATCAGGACTCCCCATGCGCGTCACCATCTTCGGCACCGGATATGTCGGACTCGTCACCGGCACGTGCCTTGCGGAAGTCGGCCACGACGTCGTCTGCGTCGACATCGACGAGGCGAAGGTCGAGGGCCTCAACCGCGGCGTGATCCCGATCTACGAGCCCGGCCTGTCGCCGATGGTGAAAGCCAACCACGCCGCGGGCCGCCTCGAGTTCACCACCAACGCCGCGCAGGCGATCGAACACGGCGACGTCGTCTTCATCGCCGTCGGCACGCCGCCGGACGAAGACGGCAGCGCGGACCTCAAGTACGTCCTCGCCGTCGCGCGCACGATCGGCCAGCACATGCAGCGCACGACGATCGTGGTGAACAAGTCGACCGTGCCGGTCGGCACCGCCGACAAGGTGCGCGCCGCGATCGCGCACGAACTCGCCGAGCGCCGCACGAACCTCGTGTTCGACGTCGTCAGCAATCCCGAATTCCTCAAGGAAGGCGATGCGGTCAACGACTGCATGCGCCCGGACCGCATCGTCGTCGGCACCGATAGCCCGCAGGCGCTGGAGAAACTCAAGCGCCTGTACGCGCCGTTCAACCGCAGCCACGAGCGCATCGTCGCGATGGACGTGCGTTCGGCGGAGCTGACCAAGTACGCGGCGAACGCGATGCTCGCCACGAAGATTTCCTTCATGAACGAGATGGCGTGCATCGCCGAGCAGGTCGGCGCCGACATCGAACACGTGCGCCAGGGCATCGGCTCCGATCCGCGCATCGGCTGGCACTTCATCTACCCGGGCGCCGGTTACGGCGGTTCGTGCTTCCCGAAGGACGTGCAGGCGCTCGCCTGGACCGCGCAACAGTACGGCTGCAATCCGCGCCTGCTCGATGCAGTGGAAGCGGTGAACGCCGCGCAGAAGCAGCACCTGTTCGAACTCATGACGCGCCACTACGGCGACGTGCGCGGCAAGACCGTCGCGGTGTGGGGCCTGGCGTTCAAGCCGAACACCGACGACATGCGCGCCGCGTCGAGCCGCACGCTGCTGCAGCAGTTGTGGGACGCAGGTGCGCGCGTGCAGGCGTTCGATCCGGAAGCCACGCAGGAAGCGCGCCGCATCTTCGGCAACCGCGAGGACCTGCACCTGTGCGCGACCGCGGGCGAAGCGCTGCAGGGCGCCGACGCGCTCGTCGTGGTCACCGAGTGGAAGCAGTTCCGCAGCCCCGATTTCGCCAGGCTCGCCAACGTCGTCAAGGACAAGGTCGTCTTCGACGGGCGCAATCTGTACGACCCGGCGGAAGTCGAAGCCGCGGGGCTGTCGTACTACGGCATCGGCCGCGGCCGTTCGCTGCGCAAGCCGGAGTGACGATGCACGCAGGCGAAGACACCGACGCGCGGCTGGTCGAACTGGAAACGCGCCTGGCGTTCCTGGAAGCCTCGCTCGCCGAAATGAGCGACGCGCTCGGTGCCGCCCGCATGGAGGCCGAGCGCAACGCCGACCTGTTCCGCCGCGCGATGGAAGAACTGAAATCGCAGCGGGGCATGGAGATGGCGGATCCGGCGGACGAACCGCCGCCTCCGCATTACTGAATCGCTGGTGCTGCATCGCAACGCGCGATGCGGCATGCTTGGCACGCGATACCGCACGACCGCAGTTCCGGACATGAGCGATACCCTGCGCGACCAACTCCTCGGCCTCGGCTTCAAGCCGATCCCCAAGGCCGAACGCAAGCCCGACGTTCGTCCCGGCGGCAAGCCGGGCGCAAGACCGGGCGCATCGAACAAGCCCGTGCACAAGCATGGCGGCAAGCCCGCGCATGCGAAGCCGTCGCACGGCAAGCCCGCGCACGCCAAGCCGAAGTCGCGCGAAGAGATCGACCTCGCCAAGGCCTATGCGATCCGTGCGCAGAAGGAAAAGGACGAGCGCATCGAAGCCGAGCGCCTGAAGCAGGAAGAAGCGCGCAAGCGTCGCGAGGCGAAGGCCGCGCTGTCGGCGTTCCTGCAGGGCAAGGGCCTCAATGTCGCCGACGCGGAGATCGCGCGCCACTTCGAATACGGCGGCAAGATCAAGCGCATCTACGTCACCGAAGACCAGCTCAAGCGACTCAACGCCGGCGAACTCGGCGTCGTGCAGGAGAACGGGCGCTACATGCTCGTCGACGCGGCGACGCTGGTGGAGGCCGAAACGATCTTCGCGCCTGCCGTCGCTTTGAAGGTCGATCCGAACGCGCCCGCGCAGGACGATCCCTACGCCGACCCCCAGTACCAGGTCCCCGACGACCTCGTCTGGTAGCGTCGCGGAGCGCGCGGCTGCGCACCTTGAGGGTCGGGTTGGAGGAGTAGACGCAGCGCGGGCTTCGGATGGGCGGCCCGTCACGTGTATGCGTACGTACCCCCGCCGGTTCTGGCAAGCGCCATCCATGGCCAGCCAAGAACCGTGCGCAAAACCCTCCATGGTTTTGCTCGGGGGTACATACGCCTACACGCGCCGAGCCGCACCTCGATTCGCTGCCTCCACCCCTCCGACCCTTCGCGCGAAGGGCAAGAGCACAACGGCGCAACGCAAGTGCGCAGCAGCACAACGCAGGTGCGCTTACGCCTTGCGTCGTGCGCTGTTGCCGTTGCTCATGCCGTTGCTTTGCTTGTAAGTCGAAGAAGTGGGGACAACGAATTGTTTGTGCGGAGGGATATGCATACGCATGTTCCCCTCCGAGCACGGCCATGGATGGCCGTGCGCACGGGCGTGGGTCGCCATGGATGGCGCCACCCCCGACCGGCGGAGGGGAACATGCGTGTGCGTGGCCCTCCGCCCGACCGAAGCGACGTATCCGCTTCTCCGCTTTGCGGGCGTCCCCGCGTGGCCGGTAACGGTCGTCGCGGGCGTTGGCACGGGGCGTGGATGCCGCCTCGAAACTGCGCACGGAACTGATCGTCGGGGTCACCAGCCACCGCGATCTCGACCCGGTGCAATTGCCCCAGCTGCGCACGCAGGTGCGCGAAGCGCTGGCGATGTTGCGCGAACGCTACCCGGAACTCGCGCTGGTCGTGGTGTCCGCGCTTGCCGAAGGCGGCGACCGCCTCGTCGCCGAAGCCGCGCTCGATGCGGGCGCGCGCCTGGTGGTGCCGCTGCCGTTGCCGTTGGCGCTGTATCGCCAGGACTTCGCGACCGCCGAATCGCAGCACGCGTTCGCGCGCCTGATGGATGGCGCGGAAGTCGTGCAACTCTCGCTCGCCGAATCCAGCCTCGACGTGCTCGCCACGCCCGGTCCCGCGCGCGATCGCCAGTACCTGCACGCGGGCCTGTTCGTCGCCAACCATTGCCACGTGTTGTTCGCCTTGTGGGACGGCCGCGACGAAAGCGGCACCGGCGGCACCGCGCAGATCGTGCGCTATTACCTCGGCGGCCCCGTGCCCGGCGCGCGCCGGGCGACCGACAACCTGCGCCAGATGCTCGCCGGCGACGACGACAGCCTCGTGCTGCACATCCATGCGCGACGTGCGGGCGGACCGGCATCGCCCGACGACGCACGCGCGCCGACGTGGTGCACGACCGGCGGCATGCGTCCGTTCACCGCGGGGCCGCCGCCGGAATACGACCGCATCTTTCGCCGCATGCAGGTCTTCGAGTTCGATCGGCGCACGCTCGATCCGCATCATCTGCCCGCCGCGAGCGACGATCCCGCCGAACGCTCATGGCGCGAAGCCGACGCGCTCGCCGTGCGCTTCCAGCGCCGCACGCAATGGGCGATGCGCGCGATCCACGGGCTCGCCGTCGCGATGGGCATCGCGCTGTTGTTGTACGCCGACCTCGGCGCGCCCGACTGGATGCTGTGGGTGTTCCTCGGCCTGTTCGCGTTGGGCCTGGCGATCGCCGCGGCCGCGCACCGCGAGGACTGGCACCGCAAGTACATCGACTATCGCGCGCTCGCCGAAGGCTTGCGCGTGCAGACGTTCTGGCGCCGCGCCGGGCTCACGATCACCGGCGACCCGGAATTCGCGCACGACAACTTCATGCAGAAGCAGGACGTGGAACTCGGATGGATCCGCAACGTCATGCGCCAGGTCGGCCTCGCACGCGCCGCGCCGCCGCGCGATCCGGACGACGCCGCGCGCGCGGTCGACGAGGTGATCGATGCGTGGGTGGGGCGCCCCGGGCAATCGGGGCAACTGGCCTACTACGAACGCAAGGCCGTGCTGCGCGAACGCCACCACCTGCGTACGCGTGCGGTCGGTGCAGCCTGCCTGTGGGCGGGCATCGCGATCAGCCTCGTGCTCGCGCTGTTCCACCGCGGCTTCGACGCCGACACGCGCAGCCTGCTGGTGACGACGATGGGTGCACTCTCGCTGATCGCCGCCGTGCGCGAGGCGTACGCGTATCGCAAGGCCGACAAGGAACTGGTGAAGCAGTACCGCTTCATGCACCGCATCTATCGCAATGCGCGCATTGCGTTGGACGCCGCGCCGGGGACGCACGAGAAGCGCGAGATTTTGCGGGCGTTAGGGGAAGCGGCGTTGGCGGAGCACGCGGAGTGGGCGTTGATGCATCGGGATCGGCCGATTGAGCATGGGAGGCCGTGAGGCGAGGGGAAACGGGAAACTCGGGAAAGGAAGCTCGGGAAACGGGAAACTCGGGAAACGGGAGACAAGCGTTCGCTTCGGCTCGCAGACCCGTCAGCCGAAGCGAGGGTCAACCTCCCGTTTCCCGAGTTTCCCGTTTCCCGTTCTATTGCTACTCCGGATCGTAATCCAGGTTCGACGCGAGCCACCGCTCCGCCTGCCCCAACGACACCCCCTTGCGCTTCGCGTAATCCGCGACCTGTTCGCGCGAGACGCGGCCGACGACGAAGTACTGCGACTTCGGGTGGCTGAAGTAGTAGCCGGAGACCGACGCGGCCGGATACATCGCGAAGCTTTCGGTCAGCTGGACGCCGGCGTTGGCTTCCGCGTCGAGCAGCTTGAACAGCGTCGCCTTCTCGCTGTGCTCCGGGCACGCGGGATAGCCGGGGGCAGGGCGGATGCCGACGTACTGTTCGTCGATCAACGCATCGTTGTCGAGCGTTTCGTCGGCGACATAGCCCCACGTGTCGCGACGCACCAGCGAATGCATGCGTTCGGCCAGCGCTTCGGCCAGTCGATCGGCGAGCGCCTTGAGCAGGATCGCGTTGTAGTCGTCGTGGTCGGCCTCGAAGCGCGCGACGTGCGCTTCGATCCCGAGGCCCGCGGTCACCACGAAGCCGCCGACCCAATCCTCGCGTCCGCTGCCTTCCGGCGCGACGAAATCCGCGAGGCAGAAGTCGGGACGGTCCGCGGGCTTGTCCGCCTGCTGGCGGAGGAAGTGCAGGGTGGTGCCGTTGTCGAGTCGCACGTCGTCGCCGGTGGCACGCGCCGGCCACAAACCGACCACGGCCTTCGCACGCAACCATTTTTCGCTGACGATCCGCTTCAGCATCGCCTGCGCGTCATTGAACAACTCGCGCGCCTGCTTGCCGACGATCTCGTCGTCGAGGATCGCCGGATACTTGCCCGCCAGTTCCCACGTGTTGAAGAACGGCGTCCAGTCGATGTAGTCGACCAGCGTCGCCAGGTCGATGTCGTCGTGCACCGTCACGCCCGGTTGGCGCGGAGCGGGAGGCACATACGCGTCCCAGCCGCCGTCGAACTTCTGTCCGCGCGCCTTTTCGAGCGACACGAGTCGCTTGGCGTCGCCGCGCTGGCGATGACGCTCGCGGATCTCCGCGTAGTCGGCGTCGTTGGCCGCGACGAAGGCCGCGCGCAAGTCGCCGGACACGAGCGATTGCGCGACGCCCACCGCGCGCGAGGCGTCCTTCACCCACACGGTCGGCGACTTGTACTGCGGATCGATCTTCAGCGCGGTATGCGCGCGCGAGGTGGTCGCGCCGCCGATCAGCAGCGGCAGCGTGAAGCCTTGTTGTTGCATCTCGGCGGCGACGTGGCGCATCTCCTCGAGCGACGGCGTGATCAGGCCCGACAGGCCGATCAGGTCCGCGTGTTCGGCCTTCGCGCGATCCAGGATCACCTGCGCCGGCACCATCACGCCGAGGTCGATCACCTCGAAGTTGTTGCACGCGAGCACGACGCCGACGATGTTCTTGCCGATGTCGTGCACGTCGCCCTTGACCGTGGCCATGACGATCTTGCCGTTCGACCGGCCGGCGTCGCCGCTGCGCAGCTTCGCGGCTTCGATGTACGGCAGCAGGTACGCGACGGCTTTCTTCATCACGCGCGCGGACTTCACCACCTGCGGCAGGAACATCTTGCCCGCGCCGAACAGGTCGCCGACCACGTTCATGCCCGCCATCAGCGGGCCTTCGATCACGTCGAGCGGGCGCGTGGAGGCGGCGCGCGCCTGCTCCGTGTCGTCTTCGATGTACGCGTCGATGCCGTGCACCAGCGCATGCGCGAGGCGATCGGCGACCGGCCTGTCGCGCCACGCGAGGTCTTCGACTTTCTTCTCGCCCTTCTTGCCCTTGAAGCGATCGGCGATCTCGAGCAGGCGTTCGGTCGCATCCTTGCGGCGATTGAGGACGACATCCTCCACGCGTTCGCGCAGGTCCGCATCGATGTCGTCGTACAGCGGCAGTGCGCCGGCGTTGACGATGCCCATGTCCATGCCAGCGCGGATCGCGTGGTACAGGAACACGACGTGGATCGCCTGGCGTACCGCTTCGTTGCCGCGGAAAGAGAACGACACGTTCGACACGCCGCCGGAGATGTGCGAAAGCGGAAAGCGCTTGCGCAGCTCGCGCGCGGCCTCGATGAACGCGACCGCGTAGTCGTCGTGTTCCTCGATGCCGGTGGCGATGGCGAAACAGTTGGGGTCGAAGATGATGTCTTCCGGCGGGAAGCCCACCTTCGTCGTCAGCAATTCGTAGGCGCGCGCGCTGATGTCGACCTTGCGCCGCACCGTGTCGGCCTGGCCCGCTTCGTCGAACGCCATCACCACGACCGCCGCGCCGTAGCGGCGCACGAGGCGCGCCTGGCGCAGGAATTCGTCTTCGCCTTCCTTCATCGAGATCGAGTTGACGATGCCCTTGCCCTGCAGGCACTTCAGGCCGGCCTCGATCACGGACCACTTCGAGCTGTCGACCATCACCGGCACGCGCGCGATGTCCGGCTCGGCGGCGATGAGGTTGAGGAAGGTCGTCATCGCCTCTTCGGCGTCGAGCATCCCTTCGTCCATGTTGACGTCGAGCACCTGCGCGCCGTTCTCGACCTGCTGGCGCGCGACGACGACCGCTTCGTCGTAACGGCCTTCGAGGATCAGTTTCTTGAACTGCGCCGACCCGGTGACGTTGGTGCGTTCACCGATGTTGACGAAGTTGCTCTCCGGCGTGATCTGCAGCGGCTCCAGGCCGCTCAGGCGGGTGTGGCGTGCAAGCACCGTGCGCATCAGGCGGCATCCTGCAGCGTGGGGATCGCGCGCGGCGGCAGGCCCGCCACCGCGGCGCCGATCGCGCGAATGTGTTCGGGCGTCGTGCCGCAACAGCCGCCGACGATGTTGAGCATGCCGCTCGCGGCGAACTCGCCGAGCGTCGCGGCCATGTCTTCCGGCGTTTCGTCGTAACCGCCGAACGCGTTCGGCAGGCCCGCGTTCGGATGCGTGCTGACGTTCGTGTCGGCGACCTGCGCCATCACGTCGATGTGCGCCCGCAGGTCCTTCGCGCCGAGCGCGCAGTTCAGGCCGATCGAGATCGGGCGTGCGTGGCGCAGCGAGTACCAGAACGCTTCCGCCGTCTGCCCCGACAGCGTGCGGCCCGAGGCGTCGGTGATCGTGCCGGAGATCATCACCGGCCAGCGCGCGCCGAGTTCCTCGAACACGTCCTCGATCGCGAACAACGCGGCCTTCGCGTTGAGCGTGTCGAAGATTGTCTCGACCATCAGCACATCGGCGCCGCCTTCGCACAGGCCGCGCACCGCGTCGCGATACGCCTGCGCCAATTCGTCGAAGCTGATCGCGCGGAAGCCGGGGCGATTCACGTCGGGGCTGAGCGAGGCGGTGCGGCTGGTCGGCCCGAGCACGCCGACGACGAAGCGCGGCTTCGACGGATCGCGCGCTTCCGCGTCGTCGCACGCCGCGCGCGCCAGCTTCGCCGACTCGCGGTTGAGTTCGCGCACGAGGTGCTGCAGGCGGTAATCGGCGAGCGAGACGGACGTGGAGTTGAACGTGTTGGTCTCGATCATGTCCGCGCCCGCGTCGAGATAGGCCGCGTGGATGTCGCGGATGATCCCTGGGTGCGTCAGGGTGAGCAGGTCGTTGTTGCCCTTCTGGTCGTGCGATTCGCAACCGCAGCCCGCGCCGTGCGCGTGGCCTTCGGCGGAGAACAGCGCGTCGTAGCCTTCCGCGAAACGGTCGCCGCGGTAATCGGCTTCCTGCAGGTCGTGGCGCTGGATCATCGTGCCCATCGCGCCATCGAGCAGCAGGATGCGCTGCGACAGCGCCGCTTCCAGCGACGCGACGCGCGCCGGGTTGGACCAGGGCAGGGTCTGCGGATCGATCAAGGCTTGACTCCCAGCAACGACAACACTTCGAAATGCGGCGGGCGGCGTTCGCGGGTGACGGTGCCGCTGCCGACGATGGAAAGGCCCGCCTTCTCGGCGAACTTGCGCAACTCTTTCTCGGTGAACCCGAGGTTCGCGTGGCCGTAGGCTTCGACGACCGCGCGATGTTCGTGGCGCGCCAGGCTCGACAGCAGCAGGCGGCCGCCGCGGCGCAGCACGCGCGCGGCTTCGGCGACGGCCTGCGCCGGCTTGGCGGCGTAGGTCAGCGCGTGCATCAGCACGACGAGGTCGAAACTCGCGTCCGGCACGGGCAGGGCATGCATGTCGCCTTCGCGGACTTCGACGTTCGGGAAGACCTTCAGGCGCTCGCTCGCGGCCGCGACCACGCGCGGGCTCGCATCGATGCACACGTATCGGCGCGAATGCGGGGCGAGCAGTTCGGCGAGAACGCCGTCGCCGGAGGCGATGTCGATCACGTCCCCGGGGCTCAGCAGCGGCAGGGCGGTGCGCGCGAGCGCTTCCCAGGTGCGGCCCGGCGAATAGTGGCGCTCCATGTCGCCGGCCACCGAGTCGGCCCAGTTCTGGTCGGCCGCGCGGTTGGCGAGCACCGAGGGCACGCGTTCGGCGTCCTGGCGCAGCAGCGGGTCGTCGCTGCCGCTGCGCAACGCCTGCCAGAGGGCCCGCTGCGCAGGATCGAGCGCGTCTTCGTCGAAGCGGTAATAGGCCGACACGCCGGCGCGGCGGTCGCGCACGAGGCCCGCTTCCTTGAGCTTGGCCAGGTGGGTCGACACGCGCGGCTGGGCGAGGCGCGTGATGGCCGAGAGCTCCGCCACCGTGAGTTCCTCGCCCTCGAGCAGGGCCAGCAGGCGCACGCGGGTCGCGTCGGCGAGCACCTTCAGGCGGGCGGACCAGCCTTCGAGATCCATGCGTGACCTTTCATCTGCTTATCGAGATACAGCGATGAATGATGGTCCGCAGCCTCGCGGGGGTCAAGCTTTCGTGCGCACGCGGCTACAATTCCGCTTCTTCATCCCGCCGGGAGTGCGCCAAGTGGATTTCCGCTTCACCGAAGAGCAGTTGTTGATCCAGGACGTCGCGCGGCGCATCGCGCGCGAGAAGATCGCCCCCAGCGCGGAGCACTTCGATCGCAGCGGCGAGTTCCCCCTCGAGAACATCCGCACCCTCGGCGAGAACGGCCTGATGGGCATCGAAGTGCCGGCCGAATACGGCGGCGCCGGGATGGACCCGGTCAGCTACGTGCTGGCGATGGTCGAAATCGCCGCGGCCGACGCCGCGCATTCGACGATCATGTCGGTCAACAATTCGCTGTTCTGCAACGGCATCCTCACCCACGGCACCGAAGCGCAGAAGCAGAAGTACGTGCGCGCGATCGCCGAAGGCAAGGAAATCGGCGCGTTCGCGCTGACCGAACCGCAGTCGGGTTCCGACGCCACTGCGATGCGCTGCCGCGCGGTGAAGCAGGCCGACGGCCGCTTCGTCATCAACGGCAAGAAGAGCTGGATCACCTCCGGCCCGGTCGCCAAGTACATCGTGCTGTTCGCGATGAGCGAACCGGACAAGGGCGCGCGCGGCATCACCGCGTTCGTCGTGGACACCGACAAGGCCGGCTTCAGCCGCGGCAAGACCGAGCCCAAGCTCGGCATCCGCGCATCGGCCACGTGCGAAATCGAGTTCGTCGACTACGTCGCCGAAGCCGATGAAGTGCTCGGCGAAGAAGGCCACGGCTTCAAGATCGCGATGGGCGTGCTCGACGCCGGCCGCATCGGCATCGCGTCGCAGGCCATCGGCATCGCGCGCGCCGCGTACGAAGCGACGCTCGCCTACGTCAAGGAACGCAAGGCCTTCGGCCAGCCGATCGGCACGTTCCAGATGACCCAGGCCAAGATCGCCGACATGAAGTGCAAGCTCGACGCGTCCTTGCTGCTCACGCTGCGCGCGGCGTGGCTGAAGGGCCAGGGCCAGCGCTTCACCACCGAGGCCGCGGTCGCCAAGCTCACCGCGTCGGAAGCGGCGATGTGGATCGCCCACCAGGCCGTGCAGATCCACGCCGGCATGGGCTACTCGAAGGAAATGCCGATCGAGCGTTACTTCCGCGACGCGAAGATCACCGAGATCTACGAGGGCACCAGCGAGATCCAGCGCCTGGTGATCGCCCGCCACGAAACCGGCCTGCGCTGAGCGCGCGCCGCAAGGACCCATGCACACGACATGAGCACCCGTCCGAAATCGATCAAGGCCGCCCCGAAAAAAGCGGCTCCCGCCAAATCGTCGAACACGCCGTCCGTCGCGCGTCCCCGCGCAGGCGCGACGTTCGATCTCTCGCCGATCTTCGACGCGCTGCGCAAGCGCCTGCCGAAGGCGCGCGCCGCCGAAGCCGAAGCGTTCGCGCGCAGCTTCTACCTGCGCATGACGCGCGACGAGTACATCGAGCACGGCGCCGAGGGCTGGGCCGCGCTCGCCACCGGCATGCTCGACCTGTCCGCCACACGCAAGCCGCGCAAGGCGAACGTGCGCCTGTTCAATACGTCGATGAAGGCCGACGGCTGGGATTCGCCGCATACCGTGTTGCAGATCGTCAACGACGACATGCCGTTCCTCGTCGACTCGGTGACGATGGCGCTGGCCGACATGGGCATCAACGTGCACGTGCTCGGCCATCCGGTCGTCGCGATGACGCGCGACAAGGCCGGCAAGCTGATCGCCGTGGGCGAGGGCACCAACGAATCGTTCCTGCACATCGAGATCGACCGCCAGGCGCCAGAAGCGCTGCCGGCGATCGAGAAGCGCGTGCGCGCGGTGCTCGACGACGTGCGTTCGATCGTCATCGACTGGTCGGAGATGCGCGAGCGCATGCTCGCCGTCGCCGACGAACTGCCGTCGCACAACATCCCGGTGTCCGACGCCGGTCGCGCGGAAGCGCAGGAGTTCCTGCGCTGGGCCGCGGACAATCACTTCACCTTCCTCGGCTATCGCGAATACACCGTCGAAAAGCAGGGCAAGGACGAGATGCTCATCGCGCATCCGGACTCGGGCCTGGGCCTGCTGCGCGGCAAGGACGGCGGCAAGCCGCGTCCGCTGACCTCGCTCGCGGCGCACTTCATGCCGCAGTCGGGTTCGGTCGACGCGCTGATCCTGACCAAGACCAACGCGCGCGCGACGGTGCATCGTCCGGGCTACATGGACTACATCGGCGTGCTCGCGTTCGACGCGAAGGGCAAGCCGGTGCGCGAACAGCGCTTCCTCGGCCTGTACACCTCGAGCGCGTACAACCGCCGCCCGTGGGACATCCCGTTGGTGCGCGAGCGCTACGAACACGTGATGCGCGAATCGGGCCTGCGTCCCCACAGCCACAGCGGCAAGGCGCTGCGCCACATCATGGAGACGCTGCCGCGCGACGAGCTGTTCCAGTCGAGCGAAGCCGAACTCCACGCCACCGCGATGGGCATCCTCGCGCTGCAGGAACGCGTGCGCAGCCGCCTGTTCCTGCGTCGCGACCGCTACGGCCGCTTCTTCTCCGTGCTCGTGTACGTGCCGCGCGACCGCCACGACACGCAGATGCGCCATCGCATCGAAGCGATGCTGATGGACGCGCTGCAGGGCGAGCACATCGACACCACCGTGCACATCGGCGAATCCCCGCTGGCGCAGCTGCACATGATCGTGCGCCCACGCGCGGGCGCGAAGGTCGACATCGATGAAGAGGCGCTCGAAACGCGCCTGGCGTCGATCGTGCGCAACTGGCAGGACGAACTCGCCGAGGAACTCGGCAAGCGCCACGGCGAGGAAGTCGCGCTGAAGTTCGCCGGTCGCTACGGCCGCGCGCTGCCGGCCGGCTACATCGAAGCGGTGAGCCCGCAGGTCGCCGCGACCGACGTGGAGCATCTTGCCGCGCTGAGCGGCGCCGACGACCTGCGCCTGTCGCTGTACCGCTCGCGCCGCGACAGCACGCTGCGCTTCAAGTTCTATCGCCTCAACGACGACATCCCGCTGTCCGATGCGCTCCCGATGATGGAGAACATGGGGCTGCGCGTGATCTCCGAGCACCCGTACCGCATCGAGTTCGAAGGCCGCGTCGCCTACATCCAGGACTTCGAAGTCCAGACGACGACGGGCGAGATCGACGTCGATCGCCTCGACGAGAACTTCGAGGAAGCGTTCGCGCGCATCTGGCGCGGCGAAGCGGAGAACGACGGTTTCAACCGGCTCGTGCTGCAGGCCGGCCTCTCGTGGCGCCAGGTCGCGATGTTGCGCGGCTACTGCAAGTACCTGCTGCAGACCGGCGTGCCGTTCTCGCAGAGCTACGTCGAAGCGACGTTCTCGCGCTATCCGCTGCTGGCGCGCCTGCTGGTCGAACTGTTCGAAGCGCGCTTCGATCCTTGCACGGGCATCGAATCCAAGGCCGCGATCAAGCAGGGCATGGAGCGCTTCGGCGCATCGCTGCAGTCGCTGCTGGCCAACGACGCCGCCGCGCAGGCCGCGGTGCAACCGGCGATCGACGCCCGCGCCGGCACGCGCGAGCAGCAGATCGTTGCGACGCGCAACGCGCTGCGCAGCATGCTCGATCGCGTCACCTCGCTCGACGACGACCGCATCCTGCGCAGCTTCATCGGCGTCATCGACGCCACGCTGCGCACGAGCTATTACATCGCGTACAAGGACGGCAAGCGCCGCGACGGCGGCCCGGCCGACTACGTGAGCTTCAAGTTCGATCCGGCGAAGGTCCCCGACCTGCCGAAGCCGCGCCCGTATCGCGAGATCTTCGTGTACGGCCCGCGCGTGGAAGGCGTGCACCTGCGCTTCGGCCCGGTCGCGCGCGGCGGCCTGCGCTGGTCCGATCGCCGCGAAGACTTCCGCACCGAAGTCCTCGGCCTCGTGAAGGCGCAGATGGTGAAGAACACCGTCATCGTGCCGGTCGGTTCGAAGGGCGGCTTCTACTGCAAGCAGTTGCCCGATCCGTCCGTGAACCGCGATGCGTGGTTCGCCGAAGGCGTGGCGTGCTACCAGCGCTTCATCAACGGCCTGCTCGACATCACCGACAACCTCTCGCCCGACGGCAAGGTCATCAATCCGGCCAACGTCGTGCGCCACGACGCGGACGATCCGTACCTGGTCGTCGCCGCGGACAAGGGCACGGCGACGTTCTCCGACATCGCGAACGCGATCGCGCGCGCGCATGGCTTCTGGCTGGACGACGCCTTCGCCTCCGGTGGTTCGGTGGGTTACGACCACAAGGGCATGGGCATCACCGCGCGCGGCGCGTGGGAGTCGGTCAAGCGCCACTTCCGCGCGATGGGCCGCGATTCGCAGACGCAGGACTTCACCTGCGTCGGCGTCGGCGACATGAGCGGCGACGTGTTCGGCAACGGCATGCTGCTGTCGAAGAAGATCCGCCTGGTGGCCGCGTTCGACCACCGCCACATCTTCCTCGACCCCAATCCCGATGCCGCGCGCACGTTCAAGGAACGCGAGCGCATGTTCAAGCTGCCGCGCTCGAGCTGGGACGACTACGACAAGTCGCTCATCAGCAAGGGCGGCGGCGTGTTCCCGCGCAGCGCGAAGTCGATCCCGGTGTCGGCCGAAGCGCGCGCCGCGCTCGGCATCGAAGGCGACGCGACGGCGATGAGCCCGGCGGAACTGCTGTCGGCGATCCTGAAGTCGCCGGTCGACCTGTTGTGGAACGGCGGCATCGGCACCTACGTGAAGTCGTCGCGCGAGACGCACGCGGACGTCGGCGACCGCGCCAACAACGCGCTGCGCGTCAACGGCGCGGACCTGCGCTGCAAGGTGGTCGGCGAGGGCGGCAACCTGGGCTTCACCCAACTGGGCCGCGTCGAAGCGGCGCAGCACGGCGTGCTGCTCAACACCGACTTCATCGACAACTCCGCGGGCGTGGACACCTCCGACCACGAGGTGAACATCAAGATCCTGCTCAACGCGCAGGTGCAGAAGAAGAAGCTCACGCTCGATGCGCGCAACACGCTGCTCGCGTCGATGACCGACGAAGTCGCGCAGCTCGTGCTCAACGACAACTATCGCCAGAACCAGGCGATCAGCGTCATGGAGCGCATGAGCCTGTCGCGCATGGGGTCGAAGGTGCACTTCATGCGCACGCTCGAATCGCAGGGCCTGCTCGATCGCCAGATCGAGTTCCTGCCGTCAGACAAGGAAATCGCCGAGCGCAAGTCGCGCGGCGAAGGCCTGACGCGCCCGGAACTGTCGGTGCTGCTGTCGTACTCGAAGATCGTGCTGTTCCAGCAGCTGCTCAGCTCCGACGTGCCGGAAGATCCGTACCTGTCGAAGGAACTGGTGCGCTACTTCCCGCAGCCGCTGCAGGCCAAGTACGCGAAGGCGATGGAAGACCACCGCCTGAAGCGCGAGATCATCGCCACGGTGGTGACCAACTCGATGGTCAACCGCATGGGCGCGACGTTCACCCTGCGCATGCAGGAAGACAGCGGCCGCGCGCCGTCTGAAGTCGCCAAGGCGTTCACGATCACGCGCGAGACGCTCGACATCCGCGAGCTGTGGGCGCAGATCGACGCGCTCGACGGCAAGGTCGCCGAGCCCGTGCAGGTCGATGCGTTGCAGGTGATCTGGACGTTGCAGCGCCAGTTCACGCGCTGGCTGTTGTCGCGTCCGGGCACCATCCCCGACATCGCGACGGCGGTGGAGCGTTACCACGATGGCTTCCGCGACATCCGCGCGGGCGAGCGCATCCTTCCGGATTCGCAGCGCCCCGCGTACGAAGCGAGCATTCGCGACTGGAACGCGAAGGGCCTGCCGCCGGCGCTCGCCGACCAGCTCGCCGCGCTGCCGTACCTGGAACCGTGCCCCGACATCATCGAGCTGGCGAAGGAACGCAAGCTGCGTCCGGTCGATGTCGCAAAGGTCCACTTCCGCCTTGGCGATGCGCTGCGCGTGCCGTGGCTGCAGAAGCAAATCGATGCGCTCGCGGTCGAAGGTCGCTGGCATGCGGTCGCACGTGGTGCGTTGCGCGAGGAACTCGGCGCGCAGCAGCGCGCGCTCGTGAGCCAGGCGTTGTCGATGCCGGGCAATGACGCGGACGCCAAGGTCCGCGCATGGCTCAGCCGCGACGACAGCTCGCTGCGCTTCACGCTCGCGATGCTCGACGAACTCGCGCAGCAGAAGACGCTGGATTACCCGACCGCCTCGGTCGCGGTGCAGCGTTTGTCGCAGCTCGCTTCGCGCGGCTGATCCCTCGACTGATCGCGCGACCCAGCCCCTCTCCCGCGGGAGAGGGGCAACGGGAGTAAAGTCGGGCCTGTGAAACGCAGGCCCCGTCGGATTCCGCGCGTGGTCGCCCCGCATGCCCCGGCTGGGGTGTTGCGCGCGCAACTGGATCGCGTGCGCCTCGAACTCGCGTTGCGGGCGGCGCGCCTGATCGTCTGGGTCTGGGACATGGCGACCGACCTGTTCGAGATGTCGGACGAGGACCGCGCGTACGTCGGCCTCGCACCGGATCACGTGCGCACCGCGCAGACCTTCGCGCTCATGCATCCCGACGACATCGCGCCGTCGATGGGGTACATCGCACGCACGAAGGCGGGCGAACCCAACGTGCCCATCGAGTTCCGCCTGCCCGACGGCAAGGGCGGCTGGCGCTGGTGGGTTGGTCGCGCGTCGCGCTTCGGCGATGGCGAACTGCCGCTGATCGTCGGCGTGTGTTACGACGACACCGATCGCCGTCATCACGAAGCCGCGCTCGAAGCTTCCGAACACGCGGCACGCCATCTGGAGGAAGAAAAGGCGCGCTTCCTCGCCACCATCAGCCACGAGATCCGCACGCCGCTCAATGGCGTCGTCGGCATGATCGAGTTGCTTTCGCACACCGCGCTCGACGGCGAGCAACGACGGATGGTCGACACGTCGCGGGATTCCGCGCTCGTATTGCTGTCGCTGCTCAACGACGTGCTCGATTACTCGAAACTCGAAGCAGGGCGCCTCGACCTCGAAGCCGCGCGCCTGTCGCCGCGGCGCCTGGTCGAGCAAGTAGGCGCGGCGCTCGGCGCGCAGGCCGCGCCGCGCGGTATCGATGTCGACATCGTGGTCGACGCGGACGTGCCGCATCGCGTCGTCGGCGATCGCGTGCGCCTGCGGCAGATCCTCGCCAACCTCGGCGGAAACGCGGTGAAGTTCACCGAGCGCGGCCGCGTCGAGTTGCGCATCGGCGTGGAGTCGCGCGATGCCTCGCACGCGCGCTTGCGCTTCGATGTCGTCGACACCGGCATCGGGATTCCCGAAGCGATCGTGCCGACGCTGTTCCAGCCGTTCCGCCAGGCCGATGCGTCGACGACGCGTCGATTCGGCGGCACGGGGCTCGGACTCAGCATCGTCGGCCATCTCGCATCGCTGATGGAAGGCCGCGTCGAATGCGAGAGCCGCGAAGGCGAGGGCTCGCGCTTCAGCTTCGTCGCGCCGATGCAGATCGCGAAGGACCCCGACACGCAGCGCGGCAGGCCGACGCACGTCATCGCGTACGCCGACGACGCGCGCCGGCGCATCCTGTTGCGCGACATGCTGCTCGAACTCGGCGCCGACGTCGCGACCGCCGCCGACCGGGACGAACTCGTCGAAGCCCTCTCCGACGCACCGCGCGATACACCGTGCACGCTCGTCGTCGACAAGCGCACCACGCTCGCGGGACAGCTGCTCGCGGGCCTGCCGTCGTCGTTGCCGCTCGGCGACATGCCGGTCGTGGTCGTGCGCGGTATCGATGCCTCGATGGAAGCGGGCCCGCGCATCGTGCAGGTCGACGGCAATCCGCTCACGCGCGCGAACCTGCTGCAGGCGATCGACCAGGCGCTCGGTCGCAGCACGCCGGAACCGCGCACGCCTGTCCAGCCCACGGCGCCCGAACTGCCGATGGAAGCGGCCGCGCGACTCGGTCGCCTCGTGCTGCTGGCCGACGATCATCCGGTGAATCGCGAAGTGATCGTGCAGCAACTCCGGCAACTCGGTTACGCGTGCGATGCCGTCGCCGATGGCGAACAAGCGTGGGCGCGCCTGCAACACGGTGGTCGCGCGCGTTATGCGTTGCTGCTCACCGATTGCCAGATGCCGGGGCTCGACGGCTTCGCGCTGACCGCGCGCATTCGCGAGGCCGAACGCAACGGCGCGTGGCCCGCGTTGCCGATCGCCGCGATCACCGCGAGCGCGACGCAGGACGAGGGCGATAAGTGCCTGCAGGCGGGCATGGACGCCTTCCTCGCCAAGCCCGTGCAACTCGACGACCTGCGCCGCATGCTCGCGCGCACGCTGCCGCCGATCGACGGCTACGACGCACTCTCGCGCCTGGTGCAGGGCGACCGCGATCGCCTGCGCCGCATCCTCGGCGCCTACGTGCTCGACACGCGCGGCGACCTCGAACGTTGGGACACCGCGTCCGCCCTCGGCGATCGCGATGCGTTGCGCCGCCTGGCGCACAAGCTCAAGTCGGGCTGCGTGCAGGTCGGCGCACTCGACGCGGCGACCGCGATGGAATCGGTCGAGCAGCACCCACGCGCCGGGCATCTGCAGGAACTTGCGCCACGCGGCGGTACTGGCCGTTGCTGAAGAATTGCAGGCTCGCCGCTTCGCCGCAGGAGTCCGCGACCGACCCGCGTGTCGCGGCCGGGCCATTCAACGAAAGCGCCGGCCGCGCGCGCGCACGCATGGCCGGGGGCGTGGCAGACATCGAACGAGCGCTCGGCGGGTTATCCTCGGCCGCATGAGCCTGAACAACCTGCCCGCCACGCCGCGCCTGTCGTTCCTCGCCAGTCCCGCCAGCGAAGCCCAGAGCGCGCTCGCGCAACTGGTCGACTTCCACGGGCAATGCGAGCCCGCCGACGCCGACGTGCTCGTCGCGCTCGGCGGCGACGGCTTCATGCTGCAGACGCTGCATCGCCACGGCGGCCTGGGCAAACCGGTGTTCGGCATGAAGCTCGGCACGGTGGGCTTCCTGATGAACCACCATCGCGAAGACCCGTCGATGGGCCCGGCGCTGATCCAGCGCATCGCCGGCGCGGAACCCGCGGTGCTGCGCCCGCTCGAAATGGTCGCGCAGACCGAATCCGGCGCGAGCGTCGGCTCGCTCGCCTACAACGAAGTCTCGTTGCTGCGTCAGACCCGCCAGGCCGCGCACGTGGCGATCGACCTCAACGGCAAGCCGCGCCTGGAAGAACTGATCTGCGACGGCGTGATGGTCGCGACCGCCGCCGGCAGCACCGCGTACAATTATTCCGCGCACGGTCCGATCCTGCCGCTGGGCTCGCGCATCATCGCGCTGACGCCGCTCGCGCCGTTCCGTCCGCGTCGCTGGCGCGGCGCGTTGCTGAAGGCCGACACCGAAGTGCGCTTCCGCGTGCTCGATCCGTACAAGCGCCCGGTCAGCGTTACCGCCGATTCGCACGAAGTGCGCGACGTCGTCGAAGTCACCATCCGCGAATCCGGCGAACGCACCGTCACGCTGCTGTTCGACCCCGAGCACAACCTCGAGGAACGCATCCTCAGCGAGCAATTCGTGGTGTGAGATGGCCGACACGCACGCGCCCACGCTGACCGTCGCGATCACCTCGCGCGCCTTGTTCGACCTCGAACACAGCCATCGCCTGTACGAGCGCGAGGGCATCGGCGCGTACCAGGAACACCAGCGCGAGAACGAAGACGCGCCGCTCGCGCCGGGCATCGCATTCCCGCTGGTGCGCAAGTTGCTCGCGCTCAACGAAGGCCTGCCGCGCGATGCGCCGCGCGTGGAAGTGATCCTGTTGTCGCGCAATTCGTCCGACACGGGGCTGCGCATCTTCAACTCGATCCGCCACCACGGGCTTGCGATCTCGCGCGCGACGTTCACTTCCGGTGCGCCGACGTGGCCGTACATCCGGCCGTTCGGTGCGCACCTGTTCCTCTCCGCGAATCCGGAAAGCGTGCGGCGCGCGCTCGAACACGGCGTCGCCGCCGCGACGATCCTGCCGGCGAAGGCCGCCGCGCAACGCCACGACCAACTGCGCATCGCCTTCGACGGCGACGCGGTGATCTTCGGCGACGAATCCGAACGCGTCTCGCAGGAGCAGGGCCTGCAGGCCTTTCACGATCACGAAACCACGCGCGCGCACGAACCGCTCTCCGGCGGCCCGTTCCGCGGTTTCCTCGATGCGTTGCATCGCCTGCAGGCCGCGTATCCGGCGGGCGAAGCGGCGCCGATCCGCACGGCGCTCGTCACCGCGCGCAGCGCGCCTGCGCACGAACGCGTGATCCGCACGCTGCGCGAGTGGGACGTGCGCCTGGATGAAGCGCTGTTCCTCGGCGGGCGGCCGAAGGGCCCGTTCCTGGAAACCTTCGGCGCCGACATCTTCTTCGACGACTCGCAGCACAACATCGAATCGGCGAAGCTGCACGTCGCCGCGGGGCACGTGCCCCACGGCGTATCGAACGAATCGCTCCCGTCGGAGTGACGGTAGGGCCGGCCTGTTACGGCGGATTGACCTTGCCGCGCGCTTCGCCGCCCGGGAACAGGTCGCTGTGCACGTTCGCGTAGGTGATGCCCTTGAGCATCGAACGAATGAGTTCGTTGAACTCCCCCGGCGCCAGGCCCTGCGCGGCGGGACCGACCACCATGTTCGGCGTGATGATGCCGGTGATCGTCGCGGGCGCGGGTGGGCATGGCATGACCCCCGGCGGCGTCGGCGGACTCGCGAGGTTGGAGCACAGCCACACGGCAATGCCGCCGTTCACGGCCGGCTGGCCGAGATGGATGTGCGCCTGCGTGACCGAGCCTTCGAGCCTGGCGTAGCTGAGCTTGAAGCGCAGCGTGTCGTTGTAGACGTAGGAACGGAACTCGCCCTTCGCGGTCGTCGACAACGCGGGCACTTCGTTGGCGCCGCGCAGGTTGCCGATGAATTCGTTGTTGGGTGTCTGGGCCCATGCACCGGCGATCGGTGCGCAACCCAGCAAGGCAAACAGGATCAGTCGTTTCATCACGTGCTCCATGCGGTGCGCCTTCGCGGCGCACGTCATGGATCGATGCCCGGGGTTCGCATGCCGGTTCAACTGAACAAGCGTGCGTTCCGACCCGTGGTCATTGCGACGGTCGGGTCGCTTCGTTGCCGAGCGGCAAACGAATGTCCGCGAGGCGCCAGCGCATGCCGCTGCGCTTGAGCACGAACACGATCGGCTGGCCGTGGTCGTCGCGGACCGTCGCGGTGAAGCGCGACGTCGATTCGTAACGCATCTTCGCGTTTTCGAGCGGCACGGGCTCGCGCGCCTGAGGCAATGGCTCGCCCTGCGCATCGAGCGGCGGACGCTCGAAACTTTCCTTCGAGTTCTTCCACATCCGGCGACCCTGCATCATCGCGGACAAGCCGGCGGGATTGACCATGCCGTCGACGAAACCGTTGACGACACCGGTCGCCATCGTCAGTGCGATCGCACCGAATGCGTTGGACTGCACGTCGGCGCCGGCTTCGCGCACCATCGCATCGACCATCTGCGCCTTCAGGCTCGCGCGCAAGGCGGGAAAGTCGACTTGCTCGGCGAGTTCGCCGGCGTCGTTCGCCTGCACGGCGTGCTGGATCGCGCGCACCGTCATGTACGGGCCGGCTGCGACCCACGCGAACACGAGCAGGAGGACGGCGAGGGCAGCGGCGATCCACTTCTTCATGCGGCGTTACCTCAAAGTGATGGCTTCACGGCCTCGAGCGGCGCATTGCCACTAGAACTCAAGGTCGAGGCTGGCGCAAAGATAATCGACGAACGGGGCGAGGCCGGCGAGATCCTTCGCGAGTTCCTGCTTCAGGCGCGGTCCGAGCATGGTCGCGTCGTCGATCGCGCGTTCGGCGACGAAGTTGCGGCGGCGCAGGTCGTCGCGGAACGGGAAGTCGTCCGGATAGCCCTTCGGCACGCGCACGAGCATTTCGCTGTCGTCGAGATCGAAGCGTTTGCGGAACGCGGTCCCGTGCGCAGCGGCCTTCCACCCGGACGGGTTGTCGACGATGAACTGCCGCACCTGCCGCTGCACGGGCGAGGGCGAGTGCCACAAGCCCGCGCCGACGAAGCACTTGCCCGGCTGCAGGTGCAGGTAGAACAACGGCGCTTCGACTTGCTTCCCGCGTGCGTGCGACAGGCGCGCGCCCTGCCACGTCTTGTACGGCGTCTTGTCGTTGGCGAAGCGCGTGTCGCGCTGGATGCGGAACATCGACCCGCCGACCGGCTTCGGATCGGCGCGATAGTGCTCGCTCACTTCCGCGAGCGCAGGCTGCAGGTCGGTGAGCAGGCGCTGGAACGGCGCGCGCACGTGGGTCTCGTAATCGGCCTTGTGCGCGAGGAACCATTCGCGCTCGTTGTGGCGCGCGAGCCCGCGCAGGAACTTGAAGCTCGCTTCGGTGAAGTAGGTGCTCATGCGAGTTCGGCGGCGCGTTGCCGCCCCCAGTCTTCCAGTGCGTCGAGGAGCGCGAGCTTGCCACCGTGTTCCGCATGGACGGCGCGAAGCGCGGCGATCTCGGCGAAGTAGGCGTCGAACGTGTACTCCGACAGGCCCGCATCGCGCGACAGGCGTCCGCGGCGGTAGTCGTTCCAGCGTTCGCGTTCGGCTGCGTCCAGCGTCTCCGGCCAGTTGCGCGCGCGATAACGGAACAGCAAATCGGGCATGCGCGGATCGGTGAAGGCGAAGTCGTGCGTGCCGAGCGTCGATGGCGGCAACGATCGCACGGTCGAGAACCTGCGCTTGTCGCCGTCGCCGAGGAAGCCGTCGTAGATCGAAGCGTCGACGTCGTTCGCCGTGCGCTCGCGCGTGACTGCATAGACCTGACGCACCTTCTCGGCCAACGCGGGACCGGCGTCGCGCAACAGTTGCGCGCGTTGTTCGCTCTGCTCGCGATGGATGGCCAGGCGTTCGAAGTCGGGCGCGCGCAGGTGTTCCCACGGCACGACGACCGGACACTTGTTGACGTGGATTTCCTTGAGCGCGACGCGCACCGCGCCTTCGGGCAGGTCGGCCGTCGGCGTGTACAGGTGGTCGGCGATGTCCTCGGGCGAGAGCGTCAGCAGCGCATGCGGATCCTGTTCGAGGTCGAACACGATGATGCGGCTGTCGATCTTCGGGTGTCGCGCGACCGGCACGACCGGCGCGCTGCACATGCGCGCGGCCGGGAAGCGCTGCGAAACGTGCAGCACCGGGAGCATGCGCACCGGGTCGAGCAACTGCGCGACGTGGCGCTTGTCGCGCAGGCGCAACGCGTAGTCCCACAACTTCGGTTGCGCCTGGCGCAGCTTGCGCGCCAGGCCGATGAGCGCGAGCACGTCGGACAGCGCTTCGTGCGCATCGCCTTCGCGCACGCCGTTCGCGTTCGCCAGGTGCTCGAGGCGGAACGACACCGCGCCGTCTTCGCGCAGCGGCCACTCGATGCCTTCGGGTCGCAACGCATACGCCATGCGCAGCACGTCGAGCAGGTCCCAGCGCGAGTTGCCGTTGCGCCACTCGCGTTCGTACGGATCGTGGAAGTTACGGAAGAACCCGTTGCGCACGAACTCGTCGTCGAAGCGCAGCGAGTTGTAGCCGAGCGTGCAGGTGTCCGGCCGCGCCATCTCCTCGTAGATGCGCGCGAACGCGGCGGCTTCGTTCATCCCGTCGCGCAAGGCGGCCTGCGGCGTGATGCCGGTGATCATGGTCGCGGCGGGCGAGGGCAGCAGGTCGTCGGCCGGCTTGACGAACAGGCTGATCGGCGCGTCGATCGCGTTGAGCTCGGCGTCGGTGCGCACCGCGGCGAACTGCGCGATGCGCGTCGTGCGCGGATCCGCGCCGAAGGTTTCCAGGTCGTAGAACAGGAAGCTCGCCGCCACGCGCCCTCAGCCTTCGACCGGCAGGAGCGGGAGGCGACGCTGCACTTCCGCATCGAGCCAGGCGCGGTCGATGCCGTCGAGCGACGTCTTGCCCTGCGTGGCTTCGACCAGCAGCTCGCGCTGGATGCGGCCGCGTTCGAAGGCCGTCGCGTACGGGAGGCGGCGGAAGGTCACCATGCCGTAGCGCGGGACGAAGCGATCGGGATGGCGCTGCGCGAGTTCGCGTTCGAGGTCGCGCTGCAGCAGGAAGTCGGCGTCGTCGACGCGCGCGCGCATCTCGAGGTAGTTCTCCAGCGCCATCGCCTGGATCGCGCGCGCGTTGGGCAGGCGTTCGCGTTCGAAGGCTTCGAAGGCCTGCGCGAGGTCGGGCGTGCCGCCGTCATGCGACGCGTCGAGATGATCGGCGAGCGCGACGCAATCCTCGAACGCGCAGTTCATGCCTTGCCCGTGGAACGGCACCATCGCATGCGCGGCATCGCCGAGCAGGACCGCGCGGCCATCGAGATGCCAACGGTCGAGGTAGAGCGTGGAGAGCGTGCCGACCGGGTTGGATTCGAAATCGGCGTCGAGGTCCGGGATCATCGGCACCGCATCGGCGAAGTCGCGTTGAAACAACGCGCGCGCATCGGCGCCGGTGCGCACGTTCGCGAAGCTGGGCTCGCCTTCGAGCGGCAGGAACAGGGTGACGGTGAAGGTGCGCTCATCGTTGGGCAACGCGATGCACATGTAGTGACCGCGCGGCCAGATGTGCAATGCGTTGGCCTCGATGCGGAAGTCGCCATCGGCGGTCGGCGGGATCTCGAGTTCCTTGTAACCGTGGCCGAGCGATTCGATGCGCTCGTCGAAGCCCGCCCGCGATTTCATCGCCGCGCGCAGGGCCGAGCCCGCGCCGTCGGCGCCGAGCAGCGCGGTGAACGCATGCTCGGTGCGCTTGCCGTCGGTGTCGTCGACGAACATCGCGCGCTTCGCATCGAAGTCGACGCTTTCCAGTCGCTGGTCGAAGTGCAGCTTCGCACCCGCGCGTTCGGCGGCATGCAGCAGCGTGATGTTGAGCTCGCCGCGGCTGACCGACCAGATCACCTCCGAGTCGTCCTTGCCGTAACGCAGCAACTGTTCGCCGACGTCGAGCGAATGCACCATGCGGCCGCGCATCATCACGGCCTTGTCGAGCACCGCGCCGTCCGCGCCCGCGGCGCGCAGCGCGTGCAGGCCGCGTTCGGCGAGCGCGAGGTTGATCGAACGTCCGCCCGCGTAACCCTTCACGCGCGGATCGCCGCGGCGTTCGAATACGTCGACTTGCCAGCCGCGTTGCGCGAGCAACGTCGCGAGCAGGCCACCGGCAAGCCCGGCGCCGACGATGGTGAGGTGACCCTTGCCCGACACAGCCGCTCCTTCAAATCACCGAATGCCCAATGGTGCCAGTCCGTGCGAATGGCCGCCATCGGCGTCCGCGTGCGGACCTTCCGCATCCATGTTGCCCGCAGGGCGGGAGCAGACTCCGGTCGTCGAATCAGTGGAGACGGTCATGCGTGAATCCCTTGCCCAATGCGAAGAAGTCATTCGCGCCTTGATCTACTTCACCCGGATCAAGATCGAGCGCCGGGATTTCACCCCGTTCGGGATCTGCCTCCTGGCCGATGGTTCGTTGTCGAGCATCGGCACGGACGAGCGGACCTACAGCGCCCAGGCGCTGGTCGACATGTTCAAGTCCATCTCCGACCAGGCCCTGGCTTTCGGCCTTGCGGCCATGCAACCGCTCGGAGGAGCGGGCGGTGAATGCCTGCATGTGCTCTCGTTCGAGCATCGCAGCGGGGAGTGCGGCGAGTCGTGGTGCATCGTGCGCGAAGACGGCACCGGACAGGACCTGGACTACGAGAACGAAGTGCACCTGCCCGGTTTGCCGCGGTTCTTCGTCCGCAACGACCACTAAGGGCGAGTTCAACCCGCGCGCCAGCGATCGACTTCGTTCGCAAACCGCAGGATGTCCTCGCGCGTGTTGTAGAGCGGGGCGGGGGAGATGCGGATGACGTTGGGTTCGCGCCAGTCGCCGAGCACCCCGCGCGTTGCGAGGAACTCGAAGAGATCGCGACCGGCGGCGCGGCCCGACAAGCCGCGGCCCTGCAGCACGCGGATCGACAGCTGCGCGCCGCGACGCCCGGCTTCGCGCGGCGTGACGATCTGCAGCGTGTCGGAGAGCTTCGCGCGGATCAGCGCTTCGAGATACGCGGTGAGTTCGAGCGAACGCGCACGCAGGCGATCCATGCCCGCGCGATGGAACACGTCGAGCGATGCGCGCAGCGGCGCGAGGCCGAGGATCGGCGGGTTGCTCAGCTGCCAGCCGTCGGCGCCCGGCGTCGGATGGAAATGGCCGCCCATCTTGAAGCGCGTCGATTGATCGTGGCCCCACCAACCCGCGAAACGCGGACGCGCGGTGTTCGCGTGGCGTTCGTGCACGAAGCAACCGGCGACGGCGCCCGGGCCCGAGTTCATGTACTTGTAGTGGCACCAGACCGCGAAGTCTGCGTCGGCATCGTGCAGCTGCACGGGCAGGTTGCCCACCGCGTGCGCGAGATCGAAGCCGACGATCGCGCCGGCGGCGTGGCCGAGGCGCGCGATTTCCTCCAGGTCGAACGCCTGCCCGGTGCGGTACTGCACGCCGGGCCAGACGATGGCAGCGAGGCGCGGGCCGTGTTCGGCGATCGCGCGTTCGATCGCGGCCATCGAGATCGTGCCGTCGGGTTCGTCGGGCTGCAGTTCGATCAGGTCGGTCGCAGGATCGAAACCGTGGAAGCGCACCTGCGATTCGAGCGCATGCCGGTCGGACGGAAACGCGCCGGCCTCCATCAGGATCGCGGGGCGCTCGCGCGTCGGCCGATAGAAACTCACCAGCATCAGGTGCAGGTTGGCCGTCAGCGAATTCATCGCGACGACTTCCGACGACTGCGCACCGACGACTTCGGCGAGCGCATCGCGCACGAGTGCGTGATACGGCATCCACGGCGCGGGTTCGAGGAAGTGGCCTTCGACCGCTTCGTTCGCCCACTTGTCGAGTACTTCCGTGACCATCGCGCGCGCGCCCTTCGGCTGCAGGCCGAGCGAGTTGCCGCAGAAATACGCCTGCGGCGCACCCGCGTGCACGGGGATGTGGAATTCGTTGCGGAAGTCGCGCAGCGGATCGGCGGCGTCGAGCGCGCGGGCGCGGTCAGCGTCGAAAAGGTTCGAGTGATCGGTCATCGGTGCGAGTGCGTCAGGCGTTGTTGAAGCGCGAGGCGTGCAGCCCCAGCCATTCCAGCGCGGTGCCGTGGTAGAGGCGGGCCTGCTGGGCGTCGTCCAGGTCGAGCGCGGCAATGCCGGCGCCCGGTTCCTGTTCGCCCAACGGGAAGGGATAGTCGGTGCCGAGCATGATGCGGTCGGCGCCGCAGGTGTCGATCAGGTAACGCAGCGCGCGCGGATCGGCGACCCACGAGTCGAAGAACAGTCGCGACATGTATTCGCGCGGGTTGCGGAAGTTGTCGGTGGCGACGAGGTCGGGGCGCATGTTGAAGCCGTGTTCGATGCGGCCGATCGTATACGGGAAGCTGCCGCCGCCGTGCGCCAGGCAGATGCGCAGGTTCGGCAAGCGTTCGAGAACGCCGCCGAAGACCAGGCAACACGCCGCGCGCGATTGCTCGGCCGGCATGCCGACCAGCCACGGCAGCCAGTACTTCGGCATCGATTCGCTGCCCATCATGTCCCACGGATGCACGAGGATCGCCGCGCCGAGTTCGCTCGCCGCCTCGAAGAACTCGAACAGTTCCGGCGCGTCGAGGTTCCAGTCGTTGACGTGCGAACCGATCTGCACACCTTGCAGGTCGAGTTGGTCCATGCAGCGTTCGAGTTCGCGCACGGCGAGCGACGGCGACTGCAGCGGCACCGTGCCGATGCCCGCGTAATGCTTCGGATAGGCGCGGCACGCTTCGGCGGTGTGGTCGTTGAGCGCCTGGTGCAGTTCGAGCGCATGGTGCGGCTTCGCCCAGTAACTGAACATCACCGGCACCGTGCTGATCACCTGCACCTGCACGCCGAAGCGCGCGTAATCGTCGAGGCGGATCTTCGGATCCCAGGTCTTCGGCCAGATCTCGCGGAAGAACTTGCCGTCCTTGTAGATGCGGTGCCGCCCGTCGTCGCCGTGGTGGATCACGGGGAACCGGTTGTCGCCGTACTTGGCGGCGAGGTCCGGCCAGTCGCGCGGCAGGAAGTGGGCGTGGGTGTCGATCTTCAGCATTGCGGCGATTAATCTCTTCAAATCATGCGTTTGCGAGCGCTTTCTCGCGTGGATCGGCATCCAGCTTTCGATCCCGCGGTGCGCCTCGCGTGTCCGCCGCACAGATTACCGGACGCGCGACATCCCCGGCGCGCCCACGGCCGCGATGCCGGCTTCGACAACGCCGGCTTCAACAACGTCGATAGAGGACCGTCTCGTTGCGTTCGCACACGGGCAGCATCACCGCGCTGCGCCAGCGCACCGTGCCCGGGAACGCGGCCGTCATCGCTGCTTCGAGATCGACGAACCCGATGCACGCTTCGCTCACCGCGATGCAGCCGTCGCCGACGAAGAACCCGATGAACGCCTCTTCGGCCTTCGCCCGATCGCACTTCCACGCGCGAATTTCGGCCACCGCCTGCCAGGCGACGAACGCATTGCCGAGCGTGAATCCATGCGCCGTGACGATGACGGGGGCCGCGTGCTGGGCCGTGGGTGATGCGTGGTGGGGCTTGAGGTAGTGGACGGTGCCCATGGGTGTTCCTGCCTTTCGATCCTGTGACGGAATCGGGGCCGCGCATCGGTCAGCCGGTCTGCTAGCATTGCTGTCATCGCTAGCAATGCTTGCCGGAGGCCGCCATGACGACGCTCACCATCCGCAACCTCCCCGATGACGTGAAAACGCGCTTGCGCCTCTCGGCGGCGGCGAACGGGCATTCGATGGAAGAAGAAGCCCGCGCCATCCTGAGGCGTGCGCTGACGACACCCCAAGCCAGTCGCGGCGGTCTCGGTCAACGCATCCATGCGCGATTCGCGAAGCTGGGCGGCGTCGAACTCGAAACACCCGCGCGACGCGAACGCCCGCGTGCGCCACGCTTCGGCGCATGATCGCGCTCGACACCAACGTCGTTTCGGAATTGATGCGTGCGACGCCCGACCCGCGCGTCCTGCGTTGGGTCGACGCGCAAGCGAGCGACACGCTCGTGGTGACCGCGGTGACCGTCGCCGAACTGCTCTACGGAATCGCGCGACTGCCGGCCTCGCGCAAGCGCTCGCAACTGGAAGCCGCCATCGCGGCCACGTTCGACGAAGACCTGGTCATTTTGCCTTTCGACGACGCGGCCGCCGTCGATTACGCGACGATCGCGGCTTCGCAGGAACTGCGCGGCCGCACGGTGTCGATGGCGGACGCGATGATCGCGGCCACGTGCATGGCGGCGGGCGCTGCGCTCGCCACGCGCAACACGAAGGATTTCGCGGACCTCGGCATCGATCTCGTGGATCCGTGGCGCTGAACTGAATCGCGCAACCGAAAAAAATTGGCCCGCATCGTTTCAGGACCGATGCGGGCCAGGGGCCTCCCGCTCGCGACGGCGGCCAAATGACGGCCAGTGGTCCCCCAACCCCTGGCCGTCCGGGGTTCGCCGCCGACCATGCCGCGCGCACGCGGCCCTGGCTCCCCCCCGCGGTGGGGGGTGCGGGCACGCGCGCGTCGCGCGACCGTTGTCGCTTTACCGCGCCTGCCATCGTCGTGACCGGAGTCGCCCACCGTCCCCGTCGTTTGGGACGTGAACGTGTCTGAATTCGTGCTCAAGGCCACCCCGCCGCGGATGCCGCGCGCGGCGCTCGAGCGCGCGCACCTGCACGACGCGTTCCGGCATCGCCACGACCGCACGGCGCTGACCGTCGTCGCGCCCGCGGGCTTCGGCAAGACCACGCTGCTGCTGCAATGGCGGCGCTGGTGGCACGACGCCGGCACGCGCGTGGCATGGCTCACGGCGGGCGAGGACGACCGCCCCGCGCGGTTCACCCTCGCGTTGCAGCACGCGTTGCGCCTGGGCGGCGTGCTCGGTGAAGCGAACGACCAGCATGCACCGCGGCGCGACACCATCGCCGAACTCACGACGCTGCTCGCCGCCATCGCGGCCCTCGGCGTCGACGTGGGCGTGGTGATCGACGAAGCCGAACGCCTGCCCGAGGACACCGTGCGCGGGCCGCTGCAGTACCTGCTGCTCAACGCGCCGGCGAACCTGCACGTCGCGATCGGCACGCGCGTCGCGCTGCCGCTGCTGTTGTCCGAACTCGCGGCGAAAGACCAGTCGTTCGCGCTGAAGACCGAAGACCTGCGCCTGCGCCTGGAAGAATCGCTCGCGATCCTCGATGCGCGCCTCGGCGATCGCCTCACGCTCGACGAACGCGCGCGTGTGCACGGCATCGCCGACGGCTGGGCCATCGGCCTGCAACTGGCGATCAGCGCGATCGAAAGCGAACCCGATCCCGCCCGCGCCGTGCAGCACCTGTCCGCGCGGCACGGGGCGATGCAGGAGTACTTCGTCACGTCGTTGTTCGCGCGCCTGCCGCCCGAGACCTCCGCGTGCCTGGTGCGCGCCTCGATCCTCGAACACTTCGACGCGCGCTTGTTCCAGTCGGTCACCGGTTGTCGCCAGCCGCAGGACATGCTCGACCGCCTCGCGCGCGAAACCCCGATCCTCGCCGCGGGCGAGGGTACGCAATGGATTCGCCTGCATCCGCTCGCGCGCGACTTCCTCCTCGGCAAGTTCGAGAAACTCCCGCCGCGCGAACGCTCGGCGCTGCACACGCGCGCCTCGTCGTGGTACGCCGAGTGCGAACGCTGGCACGAGGCGGCGACGCATGCGTTCGCCGCCGGCGACGACGCGCTCGCGCAAACCTACGCCGCACGCTCGCTGTGGGCATTGAGCACGATCGGCAAACTCGCCGAGGCGCGCGAATGGCTCGAACGCCTGCCGCACGCGATGGTCGCCGGCGACACCGACCTGCGCCTGGTCGCGGCCGCGGTGCTCGCGTTCAGCGATCGCAACGGCGAAGCGCTGGCGTTCGCGCAGGACGTGCTGGCCGATCGCGAAGCGACGGCGCCGGCGCGCGCGCATGCATTGCGCATCGCGGCCGGGTCGGCCGCGTTCGGCGATCGCCTCGGGCTGCTGCCCGCGTTGGTCGATCGATGGCCCATGTCGCACGACGCCGGCGGCGGTCCGCTGTCGACCCTCGCGGGACTGAACACACGGGCGCTGAGCGCGCTGCACACGGGCGACGGCGGGCAAGTGCGCGCGTACGTCGCTGCGCAGCAACCCCATGGCGACGCCGGCACGTTGCGCCTGGCGGCGGCGCTCGGTCGCATGCTCGGCGCGCTGAGCCACCTGTGGGAAGGCCATCCCGTGCGCGCGGAAGCCGCGGTGCTGCCAGCGCTGCTGCACGCCGAACGCGATGGCCGGCGCGGCATGATCGCGTGCCTGTATGCGTCCGTCGTCGCCGCGGCGCGTTACGAACGCGGCGACGCCGCGCAGGCGCAGGCGCTGCTCGCCGATCGCCTGGACGTGATCGAACGCCACGGCTTCCCGGACAACCTGGTCTGCGCCTATCGCACGCTGGCGAACATCGCATTGGAAGCGGGCGACGAAGCGGGCGCGCTCGCGGCCCTGCACACGCTCGAGAGCCTGGGGGCGCGTCGGGGCGCGCCGCGCCTGCAGGCGATCGCGCTCGCGCACCAGGTGCGCGTGCATGCGATGAGCGGCCGCAAGGAAACGGTCGCGCGCACGCTGGACGCGCTCGACCACCTCGACCCCGCGTTCGACGAACCCGACATGCAACCGCTGCGATCCGAATATCGCCTCGCCGTCGCGTTCGCGCGCGCACGCGCCGCGCTCATGCACGAGCGCCTCGACGCCGCGGAACTCCACCTCGCCGACGCCGACCTGCTCGCCGAAACCCTCCAGCGCGGCAACGACGTGCAACGCGTGAAGGTATTGCGCGGCATCGTCGCTTCGCGTCGCGGCGACCCGAAGGCGATGACGCTGCTGCGCGAAGCGCACGACCTCGCCGCGCTTGCCGGCAACGCGCGCCTGGCCGCCGACACGCATCCGCTCGCCGCGCGCCTGCTGGAAGAAGCGCTCGACACGCCGCCGCCGCCCGCGCAACCGAAGTCGCGCGATCGCCACGCCCGCGCCGCGTTGCTCACGTCGAAGGAAGCCGAAGTGCTCGACCTGCTCGGCAAGGGGCTGCCGAACAAGGCGATCGCCCGCGCGCTCGACGTCAGCGGCGAAACGGTGAAGTGGCACCTGAAGAACCTGTTCGTGAAGTTGTCCGCTGGTTCCCGCAGGCACGCGGTCGAGCGCGCGCGGATGCTGGGCCTCGTGACCTGACGACGCCGGCGGCAGAAACAGGGGTCAGCAGAAACAGGGGTCAGAGCACCATTTCGTCGAAATGGTGCTCTGACCCCTGTTTCTGCCCCAAGATCGACGCCCCGCATTCGACATGCGCGAAGCGTGCCATCACGTCTTCGCCGAGGATGCGGCGGCAGTTGTCGGTGCCGTTGGAGGTGACCAGCGCGAGCCGCGCACCGTCGTCGTACAGCCGCTGCAACGCCGATGCGTGCGGAACGATGTTTGCGCGCGAGCGCGTTCTCCGCATCGACGAAGAACGGAAACGAATCGGCGAGCGTGCCGTCGAAGTCGAAGATGATGAGGTCGTAGCGCATTCACGCGCAGATTAACGGTTCACGAAAGCGGGTGTCACCCGCCATTCAGCGTGAACATCAGGCGCCTATGAATTCCAATTGGCGGCAGCGCGTCGGCTGCTTCCGCGCGCAGGAGCGAAGCAATGGAAACCCGGCGTGGCGTGGTCGCATTCTCGATGATGTGCGGCGTGGGCGTGCTGTTGGCGGCGGCGGGCGACACGCTGGTCGCGCCGAGCACCAACCTCGTGGCGGACTTCGTCGTTCGTCCGAGCATGCCGTTCCAGTCGTTGAAGCAAGTACCGACCTGGAACGAAGTCGAACGCCTACTCGATTCGCCGACCGCGATCGGCGCGTGCACGGAGAGCGGCATCAGCGGTAACGCGCAGGGGTATGCCGCGCGCTGTGCGACGGTCGCGCGTCGGCGATCGTTCCTGCCGGCGGGCTGCACGTACGATCCGTCGACCGGGTTGCCGCCTTGCGACGACGCGTTGTTGCCGCGCCTGATCGTGCATCCGCTCACCTACAACCCGATGACGGGCGAACAATCGCGCCTGCTCGATCCCGCGTTCCCGGGCGTGCCGAGTTTCGCGAGCCGCGGGCCCGTGTCGTCGGGTGCATCGCGCATTCCCGACGGCGCGCGCCCCGTGATCGACTACAACAGTCCGCTCGTCGACGACGGTGGCGATCCGGGCGAACCCGCGGGGTATTCGGCGGCGTCGGTGTGCGGCAACGACGCGCTCGCGAACTTCACCGAATCGCGCGCCACGTGCGACAACAACACGGGACGGTTGATCGATCCGACGCGCCTGGGCAACGGCAATCCGCGCGGGCTCGTCGATTCGCTGCGCAAGCCCACGGTCGGCGGCAACTTCCTGGTCAATTCGGTCGCCGCGCTCAACGGCAACCAGGCGGCGCTGGTGCCGTCGAATCCGAACGATTACATTCGCGACCGCGCGATGGCGCAGGTCCTGGGCAAGGCATTGTTCTGGGACATGCAGCTGGGCAGCGACAGTGTGCAGGCCTGTGCGTCGTGCCATTTCTCCGCGGGCGCCGACACGCGCCGGCGCAATTCGCTCAATCCGAACCACCTCGGCGGCGACACCGCGCTCGAGTTGTTCCGCAATCGCCATCTCGCGACGCCGCCGACCGCGGCGGACCAGGACGTCAACCGCGACATCCTCGCGAGCGATTTCCCGACGCACCGCCTGACCGACCAATCCCGGCCCGGCGAACCGCTGCTCAACCCGACCAACGTCATCCGCGAGACGAACGATGTCATCGGTTCGATGGGCATCCGGTTGCGCGGCTTCTCCGACATCCGCATCCCCGGCACGGCGGCCTTCGCGCCCGAAGTCGGCGGCATCCGCGTGTTGTTGCCGGACATCGGGTCCGGCGTGACCGACGAGATCCCGATCTATCGCGGCCGGCGTCGCGTCGAACCGCGCAACACGCCGACGATGGTCAACGCGGCGTTCAACTACGACCAGTTCTGGGACGGCCGCGCGAGCCACGACTTCAACGGCGGCAGCGTGTTCGGTGCGAGCGATCCGCAGGCGCACGTGTTCGTCGTCTCCGGCAGCAACCTTGTCGCGACGCGACAGATGATCCGTTTCTCCAGCATCGCCTCGCAGATCGTCGGTCCGCCGTTGTCGGACTTCGAAATGTCGTTCCGCGGCCGCAGCTGGCCGAAGATCGCCAAGCGCATGCTGCAGGGCGACGGGAGCGCGACGCTGCCCAACGTCGTGCCGCTCGCGAACCAGCTCGTGTCGGTGAACGACAGCGTGCTCGGTCCGTTCTCCAGCCAGGGCGGCAGCCAGTGCGTCGCGCTGAATCGCACCGTCGCCGTGGGCCGGCCCGGCCTGTGCCTGACGTATCGCGAGATGATCCAGCAGGCCTACGACCCCGCGCTGTGGTCGAACACCACGCAGCGCCTCAACGGCGCGATCCGGCGCTGCACGAGCGCGGTGAATGGTGTGGTCTCGCCGGCGGGGTGCGACCCGTTCGACGGATTCGTGCTGACCATCGCCGCGGGCGCGGCGTCGCCGACCAACCGCCTGCAGTTCACCCAGATGGAAGCGAACTTCACCTTGTTCGCGGGCCTGGCCATGCAGGCCTACGTCGAGATCCTGATCTCCGACGACACGCCGCTCGATCGCTTCCTCGACCGCAATCCGCAGGCGTTCCGCGGGTTCAGCCAGACGCTGGTGCTGTGCACGACGAACGGCAACGTGCAGCCGTGCCTCACCCAGGTCGAAGGGTTCCAGCGTGCGACGCCGCCCGCGGGCACGCCCGACCGGTTGCTGGGCATGGACCTGTTCTTCGGCACCAACCTCACGGGTCGCAACAACAACTTCCGGACCGCGCGTTGCGGCAACTGCCACAGTGGCGGCCTGCTCAGCAGCAACAGCTGGCAGCAGACGTCGCGCCTCGTGGTGCCGGACTTCGTGCGCGAGTTCTCGACGCCGGGCACCAAGCTCGCGCGCAAGGGACTCGGCATGCCGCGCCTGGCGACTGGCTTCCTGCTCGAGGACATGGTCAACCGCAACGCGGCAGGCGCGATCCGCCGCGATTTCATCCAGCAGGATTTCACGACGACGCGTCCGACCGGCTCGGCGATCTTCGACACCGGCATGTACAACATCGCGGTGCGCCCGACGTCGGAAGACGCGCTGCGCGGCGGCAACGATGCGTGGGGCTGGCCGTTGTCGGCGACCGCGCTGCAGCTGAAGAACCTCGGCGGCATCAACTTCGTGCCCGGCACCGCGTTGCCGACCTTCGATCCGGAGGCGCAGAGCGACTGCACGCCGCGTTGCACGACCGGCGGGTTGTACGCGCGCACCGCGCAGGACCAGAACATCAACCCCGGGTTCGGTTCGACGATCGTCAATCCGTTGCTGCCGACGACGCTCGCGCGGTGGATCCCGCCGCTCGTGATCGGCAATGCGCATCCGGTCGTCGACGAAACCGACGTCGGCCCCAACACCACGCTCGACGTGCCGATGCAGGATGGCTTCCTCGACGTGCTGGGCCCGTTCAATCCGCAGGCCGACCTCAACCAGCAGACCAACGCGGCGAACGGCCCATTGATGGGCACGTTCCCCAACGTCAACCGCATGGGCGGCACGGGCGGCGCGAAGGTGCCGGGCCTGCGCAACGCCGAGCTGACCGGGCCGTACTTCCACAACGGCGGGAAGCTCACGCTGCGCCAGGTCGTCAACTTCTACTCGCACGGCAGCGACTTCCCGATCACCAACGCCGCGCACCGCGACGCCCACATCGTCGAACTCGACAGTGCGCCGCAGGCCGCGCTCGTGTCCGCCGACCGCATCGCGCTGACCGCGTTCCTGCTCGCGCTCACCGACGAGCGGGTGGCGCGCGAACAGGCGCCGTTCGACCGGCCGGAATTGTTCATCGCCGTCGACGGCCGCGCGCCCGACAACACGCTGGGCCGCGACAACCTGGTGTTGCGGACGACGACCACGAGCACGTGCGGCGCCGCGATCTGTTACCGGCGCCTCGTGCCGATCGGTGCGGAAGGCAACGCCGCACGCCTGCCCGCGTTCCTCAACGTCGCACGCGTGGTCACCGCCGGCGCGAACAACGACCACTTCGACCAGTAGCACCGCAACCGGAGCGACGCGTTCGCTCCGTGCTTTTCGCATTCAGGCGGCGCATGCGTGAGGCATGCGCCGCCGGTCGTCCGCCGTGTCCGCAGGGAACGAGTCGCCCCGTTCGCACTCGGTAGAAGCAGTACGCGCCGAACAAGACGCCGCACGCGCCCCGCGCATTGGGTTTCATCGTGATCCCGTGAATGCCGTCGCCGCGCCTGCGAGCATCGCGCTGGCGCGCGCAAGGAGCACGGCATGGACACCCGACGGAACGCGTTGGCGTTTTGCCTGATGTGCGGGGCGGGGGCGTTGCTTGCAGCCGCGGGGGATACGTTGGTCGCGCCGAGCACGGGGATTCCCGCGGACTTCGTGATGCGCCCCGCGATCCCCTTCCAGTCGCTCAAGCAGATGCCGACCTGGAACGAGATCGAACGTTTGCTCGACACGCCGAACGCCGTCGGCGCCTGTCCGTCGGGGCAGGCCATGCTCGGCAATGCGCAGGGTTATGCGGCGCGTTGCGCGACCGTGCAGCGCAGGCGTTCGTTCCTGCCCGCGGGATGCACCTACGATGCGTCGACCGGGCTGCCGCCGTGCAACGACGCGCTGCTGCCGCGGCTCGTCGTGCATCCGCTGAACTACAACCCGGCGACGGGCGAGCAGTCGCGCCTGCTCGATCCTGCGTTCCCCGGCCTTGCGAGTTTCGCCAGCCGCGGACCCGTGTCGTCGGGGGCTTCGCGCATTCCCAACGGTGCTCGACCGGTCATCGATTACAACAGTCCGCTGCGCAACGACGGCGGCGACCCGGGAGAACCCACGGGCTATTCCGCGGCCGCGGTGTGCGGCAACGATGCGCTCGCCAACTTCACCGAGACGCGCGCGGCCTGCACCGGCAACACCGGCCGCCTGATCGATCCCACGCGCCTGACCAACGGCAACGCGCGCGGCCTGCCCACGAGTTTGCGCAAACCGAGCATCGGCCAGAACTACCTCGTCAATTCGACTGCCGCGCTATCCGGGCGCGCGTCCGCGCTCACCGCGTCGAATCCGAACAACTACATCCGCAACCAGCAGTCGGCGATCGCGCTCGGCAAGGCGCTGTTCTGGGACATGCAGCTCGGCAGCGATGGCGTGCAGGCCTGCGCGTCGTGCCATTTCTCGGCGGGCACCGACACGCGCGTGCGCAACTCTCTCAACCCGAACCACCTCGGCGGCGACACGCAGCTGAGCCTGTTCCGCAATCGACATCTCACGACGCCGCCGACGACGGCCGACCAGAACGTCAACCAGGACATCGTCGCGAGCGACTTCCCGACCCATCGCCTGGTCAACCAGGCGATCCCCGGTGAGCCGCTGCTCAATCCGACGAACGTCTCGCGCGACAGCAACGACGTGGTCGGTTCGATGGGCGTGCGCCTGCGCAGGTTCACCGACATCCCCGTGCCCGGCACGACTGCGTTCGCGGCGCTGAACAACGGCGTGCGCGTGCTGCTGCCCGACATCGGCGCGGCGGTGACGGACGAGATCCCGATCTATCGCAACCTGCGTCGCGTGGAGCCCCGCAACACGCCGACGATGATCAATTCGGCGTTCTACTACGACAACTTCTGGGACGGCCGCGCGAGCCACGACTTCAACGGCGGCAGCGTGTTCGGCGCGACCGATCCGCAGGCGCACGTGTTCGTCGATTCCGGCGGCACGTTGCAGGGGACGCGGCAGCTGATCCGTTTCTCCAGCATCGCCTCGCAGATCATCGGGCCTGCGCTGTCGGACTTCGAGATGTCCTTCCGCGGGCGCAACTGGCACAAGATCGCGAAGAAGCTGTTGCAGGGCGACGGCAGCGCGGCGCGGCCCAATGTCACGCCATTGGCGAATCAATTGGTGTCGACGAGCGACAGCGCGCTCGGGCCGTTCTCCAACCAGGGCGGCAGCCAGTGCCGTGCGCTCGGTCGTCCGGTGGCCGCGGGGCGGCCCGGCCTGTGCATGACGTATCGCGAACTGATCCAGCAGGCTTACTTCCCGACGCTGTGGCAGAACACCGCGGCGCACCTCAACGGTGCGGTGCGCAACTGCACGAGCGCCAACAACGGCATCCTGTCGCCGACGGGCTGCGATCCGTTCGATGGGTTCGTGCTGACGATCGCGGCGAACACGGCGTCGCCGACCGACCGCCTGCAGTTCACCCAGATGGAGGCGAACTTCCCGTTGTTCGCGGGCCTGGGGATGCAGGCCTACATCGACATCCTCATCTCCGACGACTCGCCGCTCGATCGCTTCCTCGATCGCAATCCGCAGGCGGTGCGCGGGTTCAACCAGCTGATCCCGCTGTGCACGGCGAACGGGAACACGCAGCCGTGCCTGACGCAGGTGGAAGGATTCAATCGCGCGGTGAGCACGACCGACCGGCTGCTGGGCCTCGACCTGTTCTACGGCACCAACCTCAGCGGACGCAACGCGAACTTCCGCGCGGCGCGTTGCGCGAACTGCCACGGCGGCGGGCTGCTCAGCACCAACAACTGGCAGATGGTGAGTCGCCTGACGATGCAGGATTTCGTGCGAGAGTTCTCGACGCCCGGCACCAAGCTCGCGCGCAAGGGACTCGGCATGCCGCGCACGGTGACCGGCTTCATGCTCGAGGATCTGGTCAACCGCAACGCATCGAGCGCGATCCGGCGCGACTTCATCAACCCGCGCTTCGACCTCGACGCCGACGGGCGAGCGCGTCCGCAGGGCGCGGCGTTCTTCGACACCGGCATGTACAACATCGGCGTGCGTCCGGTCGGGGAAGACGCGTTGCGCGGCGGTCGGGACGGATTCGGCTGGCCGCTGTCGCACGTCGCGATGCAGCTGAAGAACCTCGGCGGCCGCAACTACGTGGCCGGCACCGCGTTGCCGACGTTCGATCCGAACGCAGAGGCATCGTGTTCGCCGCGCTGCACCACCGGCGGCCTGTACGCGCGCACGGCACAGGACCAGAACATCAATCCGGGCTTCGCGCCGATCGTGCGGCGTCCGTTGTTGCCGACGACCCTGGCGCGCTGGGTGCCGCCGTTCGTGCTCGGGACCTCGCACCCGGTGTACGACGAGATCGACATCGGTGCGAACACCGTCATCAACGTGCCGATCCAGGAGGGCTTCCTCGACGTGCTGGGTCCGTTCAATCCGGAAGCGACGCTCAACATGCAGACCAACGCGGCGCAGGGGGCGTTGATGGGGACGTTCCCGAACGTCAATCGCATCGGCGGCATGGGCGGCGCGAAGGTGCCGAGCCTGCGCAACGCGGAACTGACGGGGCCGTACTTCCACAACGGCGGCAAGCTGACGCTGCGCCAGGTCGTGAACTTCTACGCGCACGGCGGCGATTTCCCGCTGACCAGCGGCGCGAATCGCGACTTCAACGTGGTCGACCTCGACCACGAAATCCAGACGGTGCTGGGTCCGGCGGACCGCGTCGCGCTCACGGTGTTCCTGCTCGCGCTCACCGACGAACGCGTCGCGCGCGAACAGGCGCCGTTCGACCGGCCCGAGCTCTTCATCCCGAACGACGGCCGCGCGCCGGACAACACCACCGGCCGCGCGAGTATGCTGGCGCAGAGCACCGCGACCAGCAGCTGCGGTACGACGATCTGCTTCCGCCGCCTCACCGCGGTCGGCGCGGCAGGTCACGCGGCGCGACTGCCGGCGTTCCTCAACGTCTCGCGCACGGTGATCGCGGGCACCAACAACGACCACTTCGACCAGTAGACGAGGGCAGGGAACATGCGCACGTTGGGGAAAGTGGTCGTCGGGATCGGCCTGCTGGTCGTCGCGCTCGGACTGGCGAATGCGATCCGGACGAAGGACGTGCCGCCATCGCTGGCGTCGCCGCCCGCGGCCACGCGCGATGCAGGGGCGGATCGCGCGGCGCCGGGCGATCGCGCGACGGCCTCGCCGTCGGGGAGCGCGACCGCGGCCACGCCCGCGCGCGAAAAGATCGTCGTCGCCTTCAAGCTCGATCGCGACATCACCTCCGGCCACTACCTCGGCGAACGCTGGGTCTCGCCGGCGACGTTCGCGTTCGCGCAGCCGGGCAAGCAATACACGACCTACGCGAAACTGCAGAAGGTCGGCGACGACGGCACGACCATCGACCTCAGCGGCGACTGGTCCACGAGCGATCCGAAAATGATCGCGATCAGCCGCGACGAACCGGGGCAGGTGACCATCGTCGTGCGCGAGCCCGGCGAAGCGCAGCTGGTCGCGAGCGCGGGCGGCCAGCGCAAGGTCCTGCAGGTGCGCGCGACGCGTCATCCCGACGCGATGGAAGTCGCCTTCGTGCAGTCGCCGCCCGTGCAGTAGACTCGGGTCGCTCGATTCGATCGGGCTCGATCAACCAAGACCCTGGGGAGGGTTGCATGGCGACTCGCATGACTTCGCCGCTGGCCGGATTCGGCTGGCTGCGCAACGCGGTGAACGTAGGTGCGCGCAAGCCGGGCACGTTGCTGCTCGCGGCGTTGCTGTTGTTCCTCGTGTCGATGATTCCTTCGCTGATCACGATGCCGATCCAGCTCGGCATGCCGGGCGACATGATGGCGTTCGTCGGCGCGATGGTGATCGCGTTCATCGCCGGACTCGCGTTGTCGCCCGTTCTCGCCGGTTTCCTGCAGGTGGTCGATGCGATCGAACGTGGCCAGCCCGTGCGGGCGCGCGACGTCTTCGCGGCCTACCGCAACGGTGTTGCGATGCCGAGCATCGTGTTCGGGCTGGTCATGATGGTCCTGTATGTCGTGGTGATCGCGGTGGCGATACTCACCGCGGCGACGGGCATCGGCGATTTCTTCCTGAGCCGATTCACCGACGGCGCGATCGCGGCGCCGCAGCTCGAGCCGGAAGTCGTGCAAGCGGGCATGTGGCGCATGGTCGGCACGATGTTCGCGTTGATGCTCCCGGTGTCGGGCATCTGGGCGATCGGCTTCGGCCAGATCGCGATCGGCCGCCGCGGCGTCGGCGAGGCGCTCGTGGATGGCGTCACCGGCGCGTTCAAGAACCTGGTGCCGATGCTGATCCTCGCCCTCGCGATCACCGTCGGCGGCATCGTGCTGGTCCTGCTGTTCGGACTCGTGCTGATCGTGCTGGGCGCCATCGCCAGCTTCGTCCACGAGTACGTGGCCTTCGCCGTGATCGTGCCGCTGTACTTCGCCTTCGCGATGGCGGTCTACGTGGTCAGCTTCGCGCTCGCGTACTTCTTCTGGCGCGATGTCTGCGCAGCAGACGCCGGCCCGGACCTGGCGACCGCGGAAGTCTGATCAAGCACTGCGCTGTTGCTTGTCACCCGATGAAGTGGGGGCAACGAAACGTCAGTGAGGAGGGGCATGCACACGCATATTCCCCTCCGAGCACGGCCATGGATGGCCGTGCGCACGGGCCTTGGCTGGCCATGGATGGCGCGCGCCAGGACCGGCGGAGGGGAATATGCGTGTGCATGTCCCTCCGCCCTTCCGAAGCTACGTTGCCCGACAGTCGTCAGGTATCAGGCATCACGTACTTGGCAGGCGCAGGATTCAGATGCCCGCACTGCTTGCACGTGCGGTGCTCGGCCGACGAGTAGAAGCGATCGAAGACGACAGGAAAGTCGTTTTCGATGTCGACGAGCTTGAAGAATTCTTCGTACAGCTTCGTGTTGCACTGCTCGCAGTACCACAGCAGGCCGTCGAGCTCGTGGTCCAGGCGCTTGCGTTCGATGACGATGCCGACCGAGTCGGGCATGCGCTGCGGCGAGTGCGGCACGCGCGGCGGCAGCAGGAAGGTCTGGCCGGCGCGGATCGGGATGTCGCGCACGGCGCCATCCTCCTGGATGCGCAGGACCATCTCGCCTTCGAGCTGGTAGAACCACTCGGCGCCTTCGTCCCAGTGATAGTCGGTGCGCTGGTTCGGGCCGCCGACGATCATCACGATGAAGTCGCCGGAGAACACGACCTTGTTGCCGACCGGCGGCTTGAGCAGGTGGCGGTGTTCCTCGATCCAGGCCTGCAGGTCGAGCGGTGCGGGCAGCATGGTCAATCCTCCGGTCGGCGCAGGCTCGCGACGCACTTGAGCTCGATCGCGATCGGCGTCGGCAGCGCGGTGATGCCAAGCGTGGTGCGGCACGGGGCGGTCGACGGGTCGGCGAAGTGTTCGGCCCACACGGCGTTGTACGCCTTGAAGTCGCGCCCCATGTCGGTGAGGTACACGGTGACGTCGACGAGGTCTTCCCACCGCGCGCCGCTGGCTTCGAGGACCGCGCGCACGTTGGCGAACACCGCGCGCGTCTGCGCGGCGATGTCGTACTTGCGCACGCGGCCGTCGGCGAAATACTCGTTGCCGGCGATGTCGTTGGTCGCCGGATCGCGCGGGCCGATGCCCGACAGGAACAGCAGGTCGCCGACGCGGCGCGCGTGCGGATACACGCCGACCGGCTTCGGCGCCGTGGACGCCTGGATCACGCGGTTCTCGATCAAGCCGTTCTGGTTCGCGTCGCTCATGCGCGGGCCTTCGAATTTCGGATGCGGGCGAGGGCGGCGTCGTACGCGGGCTGGAGTTCCTCCGGCCCCGCGACGCCGAGTTCGAGATCGTTGACGCGCCCGTCGAGCAGCGAATAACACCAGCCATGCACGGTGAGCGTCTGGCCGCGCGCCCACGCGTCCTGCACGATCGTCGTCTGGCACACGTTGGTGACCTGCTCGATCACGTTGAGTTCGCAAAGACGCGCATGGCGCATCGATTCGAGTTCGACTTCCTCCAGCAGCGCCGCGTGCTTCATCGCCACGTCGCCGACGTGGCGCAGCCAGTTGTCGGCGAGGCCGACGCGCGCGCCGGTCATGCTCGCGTGCACGCCGCTGCAGCCGTAGTGACCGGTGACCAGGATGTGTTCGACCTTCAGCAGGTCGACCGCGAACTGGATGACCGACAGGCAGTTGAGGTCCGCGTGCACGACCACGTTCGCGATGTTGCGGTGGACGAAGACTTCGCCCGGGTCGAGCCGCATGATCTGGTTCGCCGGCACGCGCGAGTCGGAGCAGCCGATCCACAGGTACTTCGGCGACTGCTGGCTCGACAGGCGCTTGAAGAAGGTCGGGTCGTCGCGGCGGACCTGTTCGGCCCACTCGCGGTTGTTGCGCAGCAGATCGTCGAGTTTGCGGCTCATGGCATCTCCGTCAAAGCGCAATCCCGACGTTGCGGGCTTCGGTAAAGAATCGCATCGCTTCCAGTCCGCCCTCGCGGCCGAGGCCGGATTGGCCCATGCCGCCGAACGGCGTGCGCAGGTCGCGCATCAGCCACGTGTTGATCCACACCATGCCGGTGCGCAGTTGCGAGGCGACGCGATGTGCGCGATTGAGGTCGCGCGTCCAGACCGACGCGGCGAGGCCGTAGTCGCCCGTGTTCGCGCGGGCGATCGCATCCTCGTCGTTCTCGAAGTGCTGCAGCGTCGCGACCGGTCCGAAGATTTCGTCGTGGTTGGTCGCGCAGTCGGGGCCGAGACCGTCGATCACCGTCGGTGCGACGAACCAGCCCGGACGCTTCAATGCGACGCCGCCGCAGCGCACCTGGCCGCCTTCGGCGCGCGCACGCGCGATCGCGCCGACCACCTTGTCGAAGTGCGCCTGCGACACGAGCGGACCGAGGTCGTTGTCCTCGTCGATCGGATCGCCGATGCGCAGCGCGAGCGCGCGTTCGACGAAGGCGTCGCGGAATTCGGCGTAGATGCGCCGTTCGATCAGCAGGCGCGATCCGCACAGGCAGATCTGGCCGCTGTTCTGGAACGCGGAGCGCACGATCGTGTCGAGGTGCCGTTCCCACTCGCTGTCGGCGAAGATCAGCGTCGGGTTCTTGCCGCCGAGTTCCAGCGAGGTCTTCTTCAACAGCGGCGCCGCGAGCGAGGCGATGCGCTTGCCCACCGCGGTGCTGCCGGTGAAGGAGATCGCCTTGGTGCGCGCATCGACGACGAGCGGTTCGCCGACGTCGGGACCCAGGCCGTGCACGATGTTGAGCACGCCTTTCGGGAATCCGATGTCCGCGGCGAGCTCGGCGAGCATCGTTGCGGTATGCGGCGTGATCTCCGACGGCTTGGCGACCACCGTGTTGCCGGCCGCGAGCGCGGGCGCGATCTTCCACGTGAACAAGTACAGCGGCAGGTTCCAGGGCGAGATCGTGCCGACGATGCCGAGCGGCTGCCGCAACGTGTAGTTGAGGCCGGCCTGGCCGTGGTGCGATTCGCTGGAGAACTGCGTCGCGGCGTGCGCGAAGAAGCGCAGGTTGCTCACCGCGCGCGGGATCTCGACGTCGCGCGCGAGGCGAATGGGCTTGCCGCCGTCGCGCGATTCGGCATGCGCGAAGTCTTCGAGCCGCGCTTCGAGCGCATCGGCGAGGCGCTCCATCCACCGCGAGCGCTCGCTGTTGGGCAGCGACGACCACGCGGGGAATGCGCGCTGCGCCGCGGCGAGCGCGGCCTCGACATCGCGTGCGTCGCCGGCGGCGACCTGTGCATAGGGTTGCGCAGTCGCGGGGTCGAAGACATCGAGCCAGCGGCCGCTGGCCGCTGCGCGTGCTTCGCCATCGATCCAGTGCGTCAGCTGCATGCGCGCAAGCTTACAGGGACTTGGTGCGCCCGCCGTCGACCGGCAGGTTCACACCGTTGATGTAGCCCGCCGCGGGCGAGCACAGGAACGCGATCACCGCGCCAAGCTCGGCGGCGTCGGCGAAGCGCCCCGCGGGCACCGTCGCGAGCATGCCCTTGGCGATCGCGTCTTTGTCCTTGCCGGTGGCCTTCGCGCGGTCGCCGAGGATCTGGTCGAGGCGTTGCGTGCGCGTGTAACCGGGCAGCACGTTGTTGACGGTGATGCCGTCGCCGCCGACTTCGGTGGCGAGCGTCTTGGCCCAGCTCGCGACCGCGCCGCGGATCGTGTTCGACACGCCGAGGCCCGCGATGGGTTCCTTCACCGACGTCGAGATCACGTTGACGATGCGGCCGAAACGCGCGCCGCGCATGCCGGGCAGCACCGCCTGCGCGAGTGCCTGGTTGGCGAGCAGATGCTGGCGGAACGCGCGCTCGAACGCATCGCTGTCCGCCGCATGCACCGGGCCGCCCGGCGGGCCGCCGGTGTTGTTGACGAGGATGTGCACCGGCTTGCCGGCGGCGAGCGCCTGCGCCTGCGCGCGAAGGCGATCGGTTTCGAGTGCGTCGGCGGAGAGCCAGCCGTGTTGCTGGCCGTCCCTGCACGGCAGTTCGGCGGCGAGCCTTTCGAGCACGTCGGCGCGGCGCGCGAGCAGCGTGACGTCGGCGCCGAGCAGCGCGAGCTCGCGCGCGGCGGCGCGGCCGATGCCTTCGGAAGCGCCGCATACGAGCGCGTGCTTGCCGGTCAGGTCCAGGTCCATGTCAGTCTCCTGCGGGGGTGCGGTTCGCGTCGAGCGCGTCGCGCATCAGGCGGGCGAGGGCGCGCGCGTCGTCGGACGGTTGCGCTTCGAAGTTCGCGATCACCGCTTCGCGATTCGCGGCGGGGTGGTTCTGGCTGAGCTTCGCCTTGATGTCGAAACGTTCGACGTGCAGGCGGAAGCCGACGATGCCGCGCAACTGCGAGCGGTGCGCATCGTCGTCGATATAGCGCCAGCCCTGGCCGACGCGCGGCTCATGCTGGTCGCCGAGGTCGGACACGATCGACGCGAGGTCGTCGGTGTCGGTGAGTCGTTCGAGCGTGCCGTGGAGATGCGCGACGACGTAGTTCCAGGTCGGCACGCGGTGCTCTTCGACCTTGTCCGGATACCACGACGGCGACACGTACGCGTGCGGGCCGTGCACGATCGCGAGCGCGGGGCCGGTGTGCGTGGACTGCGGATTCGGTTTCGCCCAGTGGCCGCGCAGCGTGACGCGATCGCCGTCGCGGTGGTAGAGCACCGGCAGGTGGCTCACGCAGGGCGCGCCGTCGACGACGGTGACCAGGGTGATGAAGTTGTCGGCGTTGAACAGCGCGTCGAGCGCGGCGGGGTCGTGCGAGGCGAAGGCGCGCGGCAGGTACATGCGGGGCGTCAGTGGCGCGGTGGCAGGACGGTGACCATCAACGGGCGCAACTGCTCGTCGTGTTCGGCGCGCGGCGGAGCGACTTCGTCGATGTCGAAGCCACGCTCGATGGCGTCTTCGCGATCCAGCCCGTCGTATTCGACGAACTCCGCGTCGAGCAATGCAGCACGCGCGCTGTCTTCGCTGTCGTAGGCGAGCGTGTTGCCGTCGCTGTCGAAGACTTCCGCCGTGCCCGCTTCACGCACGCGCAGGCGCGCCCAGACGATCGTGCGGCCGAGCGTCGCCAGCCACCAGTGCGCCGGTTCGTTCATCGACTCACCCATAGGCCTGCGCCCACAACCAGAGCATGCCCGCGAGCGCCAGGCCCGCGATGATCACCATCAGCGAGATGCGCGCGGGCGTCGCGAGCCCGCTCAGGCTGCGATCCTGCGCGTCGCGATAATCGCCGCGCAGCAACCACCCGAGGGCCGCCGGCTTGAGGAACGCGCCGGCGCCGAGCTGCGCACCGATCTCCGGATGCCGGTCGCGCACGTGCACGAGCGCGAGCGGCCAGAAGATCACGAACGCGGTCGCGCCGGCGATGGCGAGCGCGACGAACAACAAAGCGAAGAACAACAGCATCAATACTCCGCGTTGCCCGGCGTACGCGGATACGGAATCGCGTCGCGGATGTTCGACAAACCGCAGACATACACGACGAGGCGTTCGAAGCCGAGGCCGAAGCCCGCGTGCGGCACCGTGCCGTAGCGGCGGAAGTCGCGGTACCAGCCGTAGTGCGCCGGATCCAGGCCGAACTGCGCCATGCGCGCGTCCAGCACGTCCAGGCGCTCTTCGCGCTGCGAACCGCCGATGATTTCGCCGATGCCCGGCGCGAGCACGTCCATCGCGGCGACGGTCTTGCCGTCGTCGTTGAGGCGCATGTAGAACGCCTTGATGTGCTCGGGGTAGTTCATGACGACGACAGGGCGGCCGACGTGCTGTTCGGTGAGCCAGCGTTCGTGTTCGGTCTGCAGGTCCAGGCCCCATTCGACCGGGAAGTCGAACTTCACCTTGCTCGCCTGCAGCAGCTTGATCGCATCGGTGTAGTCGATGCGCTCGAACGGCGCGTTGACGAACGTCTCCAGGCGCGTGATCGCATCCTTCTGCACGCGCTCGGAGATGAAGGCCATGTCGTCCCCGCGTTCGGTCAGCACCGCGCGGAACAGGTACTTGAGGAAGTCCTCGGCCAGCTGCGCGTCGATGTCGAGGTCGGCGAACGCGATCTCCGGCTCGATCATCCAGAACTCGGCGAGGTGGCGCGTGGTGTTGCTGTTCTCCGCGCGGAACGTCGGCCCGAACGTGTACACCTTGCTCAGCGCCAGGCAGAACGCTTCGACGTTGAGCTGGCCGGACACCGTGAGGAAGGTTTCCTTGCCGAAGAAGTCGCGCGTGTAGTCGACCTTGCCGGCCGGATCGCGCGGCAGGTTGGCCATGTCGAGCGTGGAGACGCGGAACATCTGGCCCGCGCCTTCGGCGTCGGACGTGGTGACGATCGGCGTGTTGACCCAGTAGAAGCCCTGCTCGTGGAAGAAGCGGTGCACCGCCTGCGCCAGGCAATGGCGGATGCGCGTGACCGCGCCGAACAGGTTGGTGCGCGGGCGCAGGTGCGCCACGTCGCGCAGGAATTCCAGCGAGTGGGCCTTGGGCTGGATCGGATAGGTTTCCGGATCCTCGACCCAGCCGACGACTTCGATCGACGCGGCCTGGATCTCGTAGGACTGGCCCTTGCCCTGCGAGGGCACGAGCGTGCCGCGCGCGACGACCGCGCAACCGGCCGAGAGGTGCTTCACCTCGTCCTCGTAATTGGCCAGCGTGTTGGTGGCGACGACCTGGATCGGCGCGAAGCACGACCCATCGCTGACGTGGACGAAGCTGAGCGGGCCGGCGTCGCGCCGGGTGCGCACCCAGCCGCGGACCGTGACTTCGCCGCCGGCGGGCATCTTGCCCGAGAGCGCGTGTTCGACGCTGACCACCGTCATGCCTTGATTCCTCGAGAGTGCGAAACCACCTTCCTGAACCGACAAGTGTATCCGACCGGCACTGTCGATCCGCCCCATCTACAATGTCGCCACGATCCCGGAGACCCGAATGGCCGTCACCCTCGCTCCCGCCGCCCTCGAACGCATCCGCGGTTACCTGCAGACCGCACCGGCCGTGCTCGGCCTGCGGTTCGGCGTGAAGAGGACCGGCTGTTCCGGCTGGGGCTACCTCGCCGACATGGCGAAGGACGAACGCCCCGGCGACACCGTGTTCGAACACGACGGCGTGCGGATCTATGTCGACGCCGAAAGCCTGGCCTTCGTCGACGGCACCGAGATCGACTTCGTGAAGCAGGGCCTCAACGAGCAGTTCGTGTTCCGCAACCCCAACGCGACCGCCGAATGCGGCTGCGGGGAGTCCTTCACGACCAAGGCCGACGCCGCGTAAGTTGGGATTTCGGCGGGGAAGTTGCTCCAAGCCCCTGATTCCCCCATAATTTCGCGCCCCGCGGAAAGCCTGCGGGTTTCTTGCTCCATCGGGTGGCTGTATCGCAACACTCCCCGAGGAGCTGTCCGGCCTGACAAACAGGCCACATCCACAAGGAACGACCATGCGTCATTACGAAATCGTGTTCCTGGTCCACCCGGACCAGAGCGAACAGGTGCCGGCGATGATCGAGCGCTACAAGTCGCTCATCGAAAACGGCAACGGCAAGATCCACCGCCTGGAAGACTGGGGCCGCCGCCAGCTGGCCTACCCGATCGCGAACCTGGTGAAGGCGCACTACGTGCTGCTGAACATCGAGGCCGGCCAGGAAGTGCTCAACGAACTCGTCGACACGTTCCGCTTCAACGATGCGGTGCTCCGCCACCTCGTCATGAAGCGCGACGACGCCGTGACCGAGCAGTCGCTGATCATGAAGAACAAGGACGAGAAGGGCGACAAGCCCGAGCGTGGCGAACGCCGTCGCCGTGACGAAGAAGGTTCGGTCGGCTCGGCCGATACCGACGACAACGCCGCCGAAGCCGCATAAGGAACGCACCCATGTCCAAGTTCTTCCGCCGCCGCAAGTTCTGCAAGTTCACCGCCGAGGGCGTCAAGGAGATCGATTACAAGGATCTCAACACCCTCCGCCAGTACCTGACCGAGACCGGCAAGATCGTGCCGAGCCGCATCACGGGTACGAAGTCGAAGTACCAGCGCCAGCTGCAGTCGGCCGTCAAGCGCGCCCGCTTCCTGGCCCTGATCCCGTACACCGACAACCACAACGCGTAAGCGTCACGTCCATTCGGACAGCAAACAGTTGCGGCGCGCCGGGTGCGCGCCGCTAACGAATCGGAGCAATTGAAATGGATCTGATCCTCCTGCAGAAGGTCACGAACCTCGGCAACCTCGGCGACAAGGTCAAGGTGAAGCCGGGCTTCGGCCGCAACTTCCTCGTGCCGCAGGGCAAGGCCGTGCCGGCGACCGCCGCCAACGTCGCCGAGTTCGAAGCCAAGCGCGCCGAATACGAAGCCAAGGCCAAGGCCTCGCTCGACGGTGCCGAAGGCCGCAAGGCGCGCCTCGAAGGCGCGTCGGTCACGATCGCAGCGAATGCGTCGACCGAAGGCAAGCTCTACGGTTCGGTCGGCCCGCGCGACATCGCCGACGCCCTGACCGCCGCCGGCCTGCCGGTCGAGAAGTCGGAAGTCGTGATGGGCGAAGGCCCGCTGCGCAACATCGGCGAATACGACGTGCTGGTGCACCTGCACGCCGACATCGAAACGACCGTCAAGGTCGTGATCGTCGCAGAAGCCGCGTAAGCCACGCTTCGAAGCAATCGAACGGGCGCCCCTCGGGGCGCCCGTTTTTTTGTGCGCGATGCGCGCACGTTTGCCGTGCGATCTCAACTTGTGCGATTTGCACCGGTTATCCACAGACTTGTCTGCAACGGTCATCGCCCGACCGGGACTAGCATCGCCGGCCAGGGCAGGGGAGATGGATCACCGATGAGCGTACGCCAAGGGTTGCGTTCGGACGCCGCATTCGCGACGCGCAACGACCACCGCATCGAACAACTGCGCGTGCCGCCGCAATCGGTCGAAGCCGAACAGGCCGTGCTCGGTGGATTGATGCTCGCGCCCGATGCGTACGACCGCGTCGCCGACACGCTCGTCGAAAACGACTTCTATCGCCGCGACCACCAGTTGATCTGGCGCGCGATCCGCGAACTCGCCGAACGCAGCAAGCCGTACGACGCGGTGACGCTCGGCGAATGGTTCGAGTCGATGGGCCTGGCCGAACAGGTCGCCGGCGGCGCGTACCTGATCGAACTCGCGAGCACCACGCCGTCGGCCGCGAACATCAAGGCCTACGCCGAGATCGTGCGCGACAAGGCGGTGCTGCGGCAGCTGATCGACGTCGGCACCGGCATCGTCAACGACGGTTTCATGCCCGAAGGCCGCGACAGCAGCGAGATCCTCGCGAAGGCCGAGCAGGACGTGTTCGCGATCGCCGAAGCCGGCGCGCGCGGCCGCACCGACTTCACGCCCGTCAACAAGGCGCTGTCCGAAGCCTTCGACGTGCTGCAGAAGCGCTACGAGAACGGCGGCAGCGTCACCGGCGTGCCGACCGGCTACACCGAATTCGACGAGATGACCGCCGGCCTGCAGCCGACGGACCTGTTGATCCTCGCCGCGCGTCCCGCGATGGGCAAGACCACGCTCGCGCTCAACATGGCGGAGTTCGCCGCGTTGAAGACGAAGAAGGCGGTCGCGGTCTTCTCGATGGAAATGTCGGCCTCGCAGCTCGCGTTGCGCCTGATCTCCTCGGTCGGCCGGGTCAACGCGACGCGCCTGCGCACGGGCCAGCTCGAGGACGAGGACTGGAGCCGCGTCACCGGCGCGATCCGCCAGTTGCGCGAAGCCAAGGTCTTCATCGACGACACGCCCGCGCTGTCGCCCGACATCCTGCGCGCCAAGTCGCGCCGCCTGAAGCGCGAGCACGACCTCGGCCTGATCGTCATCGACTACCTGCAGCTGATGCAGGTGCCCGGCAACAGCGAGAACCGCGCGACCGAGATCTCCGAGATCTCGCGCTCGCTCAAGGCGCTCGCCAAGGAACTCCACGTTCCCGTCATCGCGCTCTCGCAGCTCAACCGCTCGCTGGAAACGCGAACCGACAAGCGCCCGGTGATGGCCGACCTTCGCGAATCCGGCGCGATCGAGCAGGACGCCGACGTGATCGTCTTCATCTATCGCGACGACTACTACAACAAGGAAACCTCGCCGGACAAAGGCCTGGCCGAAGTGATCATCGGCAAGCAGCGTAACGGTCCGACGGGGTCGATCAAGCTGAAGTTCTTCGGCGAGTACACGCGGTTCGACAACCTGTCCCACGACTCGGTGGGCAGCTTCGAATAGACCAGGGGTTCATCAGGGGCCAGCGAGAGGAGTCACCGGCGATGGCGTACGTGTATGCGGTGGAATTCGTCCTGTTCGATCCAGCGGGGACGCAGGACGCGGTCCGAAAACACATCCTCGCCGACGACCGCTACGAGGCGGTCCAGCTCGCCCGACAACTCCTGGCCATGCAGGAACCGTGCATCGATGCCGAGCGCATCGATTGCTGCAAGGTAGTACGCCTCGGCGCGTAGCTCCCGCGCGTGTAAAAGCAGCAGCGCGACACAAGATGGACGACCCGGCGCATGTTGCATGGGCGCGCCCATCGGGTGGTGCGGAAGCCGCATCCTGCGTCCTCACACCCGCCCGCAAGGCCATCCATGGCCTTGCTTTGGTCGCGCCCATGCAACATGCACCGGGTCTCCCCGCAACTTGATGCCGCTCCGCTGCTCCTGCACATGCAGAAGCGGCAAAGCGGTGCCCATCCGCGCGCGGAGCGGTGCGGCCTTCCATGCCGAAGAGGTGCGACACCCAGTTCGCGGTGAAGGCTGGCCGTGCGCATGAAGCCCCTGTCCTGAAGCAAGGCCATGGATGGCCTTGCGGGCGGCGTGAGGACGCAGGACGCGGCTCCCGCACCGCCGCCAGGACAGGGGCTTCATGCGCGCGGCCAGCCTCCATCGGATGTCGCGCTTTTCGGGATGCCATTGGATGCCGTGCATCTGCGAAAATAACGCGTATGGCACGACCGACTTCCGCGACGATCCACAACGATGCGCTTCGGCACAACCTGTCGCAGGTGCGGGGGCGTGCGCCTGGCAGCCGCGTGATGGCGGTGGTGAAGGCCGATGGCTATGGCCACGGCCTCGAGCGTGTGGCGCGTGCGCTGCAGGGTGCGGATGCGTTCGGTGTCGCGGCGCTGAGCGATGCGGAGCGGTTGCGGGCCGCCGGTCTTTCGCAGCCGATCGTGTTGTTGTCGGGGTTCGATGCGGCGGATGACATTCCGCAGTTGCGGCGGTTGAACGTCGAGACCGTGGTGCATCACGCGACGCAGCTCGCGATGCTGGAGCAGGCGGTCGAGGGGGATCCGATTCGTTGCTGGCTGAAGGTCGACAGCGGGATGCATCGGCTCGGGTTTGCGCCGGAAGACGTGCGCGATGCGTATGCGCGGTTGCGCGCGATGTCGTCGGTCGCGGACGGACTCGTGCTGATGAATCACTTCGCGAGCTCCGACGAATTCGCCGATGCGCCGGGCAGCGGGGCGCAGACGAAGGCGCAGATGCGGTTGTTCTCCGATGCGACGGCGGGGCTCGATGGGCAGCGTTCGCTCGCCAACTCCGCCGCCGTGCTCGGTTGGCCCGATGCGCACGCCGACTGGGTGCGACCGGGTGGCGCGCTGTACGGGATCTCGGTCGTCGATGGCACGACGGGCGCGGACTTCGGCCTGCGACCGGCGATGACGCTCGGCACGCGGCTGATCGCGGTGAACCACGTGAAGCAGGGCGAACGCGTCGGCTATTCGGCGACGTGGGTCTGCCCGGAAGACATGCGCATCGGCGTGGCCGCGATCGGGTATGGCGACGGTTATCCGCGGCATGCGCCGTCGGGGACGCACGTGTTGCTCGATGGACGCCCCGCGCCGATCGTGGGCCGCGTTTCGATGGACCTGATGACGCTCGACCTGCGCGGTCATCCCGAGGCGAAGCCCGGCGACCCGGTCGTGTTGTGGGGCGAAGGCCTGCCGGTCGAGGCGATCGCGGCCGCGGCGGGCACCATCGGCTACGAACTCGTCTGTTCGATCACGCGCCGGGTTCGATTCGTCGAGGCATGACGGTCGAGGCATGACCGTCGAAGCCTGAAGGTCGCAACGCGACTGCAACCGGCGCGCGACTGCGCGCATCCGATGCGGGGTCGAAGTTCGAGAGACCCTGCCATGGGCACGTATCGCTTCCCGCTGGACACTCGCAGCCTGATCGCCCTGGTGGCGGTGGCGTGGCTCGCGTCTTTCGCGCACGAATTCACGCACCACGCGACCGGCGCCTGGCTGTGCGGCGCGCCGGGGCGGATGAGCCTGTCGCTGTTCGCGCTCGATGCGGCGTGCGGCGAACGCTGGCCGTGGACCACCGCCGCAGGCCCCGCGCTGAGCTATGCGTTGATGTGGATCGGCATGGCGTGGGTCGTGCGCGCGCAGCGACTCGGCGGCGATCCGTGGTGGGGGTTCGCGCTGGTGATCGCGAACAAACCGTTCCTGCGCCTGCTCACCGCGGCGATGGGAGGCGGCGACGAAGGCGTGTTGTGGGATCTGTTGTCGCCCGACATGGGCCGATGGATCGCAACCATCTCCGTGCTCGCGCTGTCGCTGCCGCCGATGGTCGTCTGCTGGCGTGCGCTCGTGCCGCGCAATCGCGGGCGGGTGTTCGCCGCGGCCTTCCTGCTGCCGATGGTGCCGCTGCTGCCGGTGCCGTTCGTCGATCGCGCGTTGTATGGCGCGTGGATCGATGGGCAGGCGACGCTGCCCGCGTTGTTCGGCGTGCCGTGGTCGACGTGGGCCACCGAAGCCGCGATCGTCGCGCTGCTCGTGCTCGCCCTGCATGCGATGCCGCGTCGTGCGGCCGCGCAGGGCGCCGTCGCGCGTTGACCCTTTCGCACCGGGCGTGATTCACTCCCCGGCAATCCGGTGGAGGAAGGTCGCATGGCCACGAAGGCCCGCCGCAGGCGTGGTGCACGGCGCGAACCGATGTCGCGGGTCGACACCGCGTGGCTGCGCATGGAGCGCGGCACCAACCCGATGATGATCACCGGCGTGCTGATGTTCGCCGAGCCGATGTCGCTCAAGGCGCTGAAGCAGGTCGTCAGGCAACGCTTCCTCGAATACGCGCGCTTCCGCCAGAAACCCGTCGACACGCCCGCGGGCGCGTACTGGCAGGACGACGAACACTTCGATCTCGACTGGCACGTGCAACACGCCGCGTTGCCGGGCAAGGGCGGCAAGCGCGCGCTCGAACGCTTCGCGAGCCAGCTCGCGTCGAGTCCGCTGGATGCGAGTCGCCCGCTGTGGCAGTTCCATCTCGTCGACGGTTACGAAGGCGGCTCCGCGCTAGTCGCGCGCATCCACCACAGTTACGCCGACGGCATCGCGCTCGTGCAGGTACTGTTGTCGCTGACCGATACCTCGCCGACCTCCGTTAAAGGCAGCGACCTGGGCAAGGCGTGGCTCAAGGAAGAAGGCGCGCCCGTCGCCGCGCGTGTCGGCGCCGCGCAACGCGCGATGAAACTCGGCGGGAAGATGCTGGGGCAGGGCATGGCGATCTATCGCGATCCTTCGCTCGGTGCGCTGCTCGCGAAGGAAGGCGGCGAGATCGCGCGCGAACTCGTGCAGGCGCTCGCGCTGCCCGACGATCCGCAGACGCTGCTGCGCGGCCCGCTCGGCACGACCAAGCGCGTGGCGTGGGCCGAACCGCTCGACCTCGACGAAGTGAAAGCGGTCGGCCGCGCGAGCGGCTTCACCGTCAACGACGTGCTGATGGCCGCGGCCGCCGGCGCGTTGCGCAGCTACCTGCTCGAACGCGGCGCGGACGTCGACGGCGTGACCCTGCGCGCGACCGTGCCGGTGAACCTGCGCCCGCTCGAACACGCGAAGAAACTCGGCAACCACTTCGGCCTGGTGTTCCTCGACCTGCCCGTCGGCGAAGCCAACCCGATGCGCCGGCTCGAATTCGTCGGCGAATGCATGTACCAGTTGAAGGCATCGCGCCAGGCGATCGTCGCGTATGGATTGCTCGCCGCACTCGGCATCGCGCCGCCCGCACTGCAATCGCTCGCGCTCGAACTCTTCTCGCGCAAGGCCACCGCCGTTGCGACCAACGTGCCCGGTCCGCAGCAACCGCTGTACATGGCCGGCTGCATGCTGCGCGAAATGATGTTCTGGGTGCCGCAGACCGGTTCGATCGGCGTGGGCATTTCGATCCTCAGTTACAACGGGCGCGTGCACTTCGGCCTGATCGCCGACGCGAAGCTGATCCCGGATCCCGACGCGGTGATCCGCAGGTTCGGACCCGAGTTCGACAAGCTGGTGTATCTCGCGTTGATGGGGAATTGGGAGCGCGATCTCGACTCGGTCGGTGCAGAAGCGTTGATGGGCTGACTCGCGCTTGAACGCGAGAAGCGCCGAATCACCCATCACCCACGGGTTGCTGTTTAGCTTGGTCGCCGCATTCAGCGGACGTCCCCCAAGCAAGGAGCACCACATGAAGATTTCGATGTTGACCGGCTTCATCGCCGCCGGCCTCGCCATGACGGCGTCGGGCTGCGCGTCCTACACCGGCCAGACCACCGCACCCGACGATCCGAACCGCACGCAACGCGGCGCGTTGATCGGCGCCGCCATCGGCGCGGCCGCGGGCCTGCTCACCGGCGACAGCGCGGTCGAACGTCGCCAGCACGCCCTCGTCGGCATCGGCATCGGCGCGCTCAGCGGCGGCGCGATCGGCGCCTACCAGGACAAGCAGGAAGCCGAGCTTCGTCGCCAGATGGCCGGCACCGGCGTCGACGTCGTGCGCCAAGGCGACAACATCACGCTCAACATGCCGAGCAACGTGACCTTCGACTTCGACAGTTCGTCGCTGAAGCCGCAGTTCTCGCCGGTGCTCGACGATGTCGCGCGCACGCTCAGCCAGTACAACCAGACCGTCGTCGAAGTCGCCGGCCACACCGACAGCGTCGGCACCGACCAGTACAACCAGGCGCTCTCCGAGCGCCGCGCCAACTCGGTCGCCGCGTACCTCGGTTCGCATGGCGTGTTGCAGCAGCGCATGATCACCGTCGGCGCGGGCGAAACGCGTCCGATCGCGAGCAACGATTCGGAAGCGGGCCGTTCGGAGAATCGCCGCGTGGAAATCACGCTGGTGCCGATCGAAGGACAGCAGGGCGGCTAAGCAGTAAAGCGGGAAACGGAAAACGGGAAACGGGAAACGGGAGATCAAGTTCCGCTTCGGCCGATGTACCGTCGGCCGAAGTGGAGCCCGTCTCCCGTTTCCCGCTCTTTGTTTCCCGTTTCCCGAGCTTCCGTTACCAGACCTGCACGCGCTTGTCCGGCGCCAGGTACAACTTCTGCGCCGCCTGCACGCCGAATGCGTCGTACCAGCTGTCGAGGTTGCGCACCGTCATCGCGCGATAGCGGCCCGGCGCATGGCCGTCGCCGATGATCTGCGCGCGCAGTGCGGCGTCGCGCACCTTGCCGCGCCACGCCTGCGCGTACGCGAGGAAGAAGCGCTGGTCGCCGGTCAGGCCGTCGATCACCGGGGCTTCCTTGCCGCCGAGCGACTTGCGGTAGGCCATGTGCGCGGCGGTCAGGCCCGCGACGTCGGCGATGTTCTCGCCGAGCACCTGCTGGCCGTTGAGGTGCAGGCCGGGCAGGGGTTCGTACGCGTCGTACTGCTTGACCAGCGCGTCGCTGGCCGCCTTGAAGTGCGCCATGTCTTCCTTCGACCACCAGTTGCGCAGCGTGCCGTCGGCATCGAACTCCGCGCCCATGTTGTCGAAGCTGTGGCTGATCTCGTGGCCGATCACCGCGCCGATCGCGCCGTAGTTGGCGGCGGCGTCGGCCTTCGCGTCGAAGAACGGCGGTTCGAGGATCGCGGCCGGGAAGTTCAGCGCGTTCTGCAGCGGCAGGTTCACCGCGTTGACGGTCTGCGGCGTCATCCACCACTCGCCGCGATCCAGCGGCTTGCCGAGCTTCGCGAGCTGCCAGTCGTATTCGAACTTCGAAGCGCGCAGCGAATTGCCCAGCGCATCGTCCGGCTTGACCTCGAGCGTCGAGTAATCGCGCCACGTGTCGCCGTAACCGACCGACACCTGCATCGCCTTGACCTTCTCGCGCGCCTTCGCCTTGGTCGGCGCGGTCATCCAGTCGAGCTTCTCGAGGCGCTCATCGAAGGCTTCGACGATCCCCGAGACCATCGACTCGACCTGCTGCTTCGACGAGGCCGGGAAGTACTGCTTGATGTAGATCTGGCCGACGGCGTCGCCGAGCGCGTTGTTGGTCGAACCCACGGCGCGCTTCCAGCGATCGGACTGCTTCGGCGTGCCCTGCAGCGTCGTGCCGTAGAACGCGAAGTTCTCGTCAGCGTACGCCTTCGGCAGCAGGCCGGCGCCCTGGTTGATCGTGTGGAAGCGCAGGTAGTCCTTCCACGTCTGCAGCGGTTCGGACGCGACGAGCGCGGAGAGCTTCGCGATCGCCTCCGGCTGCCACGCGAACACGATCGGCTGGCCCGACAGCTTCGCCGCTTCGAAGAACGCGTTCCAGTCGATGCCCGGCGCCTTCTTCGACCAGTCGGCCATCGTCCACGGGTTGTTGGCCTTGTGCACGTCGCCGGTGTCGATGACGTTGGCGTGCGCGTTCGCGATCTTCGTTTCGAGATCGAAGATGGCCTTCGCCTTCGCCGCGGCATCCGGCGTGCCGGAGAGCGTCAACAGCTTTTCGATGTGCGCGACGTACTTGTCGCGGTTGGCCGCCATCTCGGCGTCCTTGGCGAGGTAGTAGTCGCGGTTGGGCATGCCCAGGCCGCCCTGCATGATGTAGGGCACCTGCGGCGCGGCCTTGTTCAGCGGCTGCGAGACGAACACGCCGAACAGGTTCGAGGTGTCGTAGTTGGTGGAGTTGAGCGGATCGACGTCGGCGCGCATCTGCGCACCCAGCGCCTTCGACAGCGCGGTCTTGTCGGCGATCGCATCGACGGCCTTGAGGTCGGCGTCGATCGCGGCGAGGCCGCGCTTCTCGATCGCGGCTTCGTCCATGTACGCGGCGTAGTAGTCGGCGATGCGGCGTGCATCGGTGCCGGCGGCCGGGTTGTCCTTGCCGGCGTTCTGGATCAGGTCGGCGTTGCGCTTCTCCGCCACTTCGAACACTTTCAGGAACGTGCCGGTGCTCGCGCGGTCGGCCGGGATCTCGGTGGCCTTGCGCCATGCGCCGTTGGCGTATTCCTCGAAGTCGTCGCCCGGCTGCACGGCCTTGTCGATGCCCGCGAGGTCGATGCCGATGGCCGGTGCGGCGGTGGTCGATGCGGCGGGCTGCGTCTTGCCCGCTTCGGGCGCGTTCGGTGACTGCGCCGTGCAGCCCACGATCAGTGCGGTCGTCAAAATCCAGCCGATGCGATGCTGCATGGGTGGTGTCTCTCTCCGGGTGGAAGGCCGCCATCACAACCGGAAGGGCGCGCGGGCGCATGGACCGAACGTCATGCCCGGGCCGTCGCGCCGGTCGTCTGACTGAATGGCCCGCGCGTGAACATTGCGACGGGTGCCCGGTATGAACGTCACTTCGCCTTTGCATTGGGCAACTTAGGGTGAACGACCTACCGCCCACCTGATCCCCCGCAACGTGGACGAAGCGCCGACATCCCCGCAGGACGCGGACCCCGCACTTGCGCGCCTGGAACGCGAGCTCAAGGCCTGCCACCAGCAGAGCCGGTTCGCGGACGCCGCCCTGCGCGCGATTTCGGACGCGGTCGTCATCATCGACCTGCAGGGCAACATCACATTGCTGAACCCCGTGGCCGCGCACCTCACGGGCTGGACCGAGCCCGAATCGCTGGAGCGGCCCCTGGGCGACGTGGTCCAGTTCGTCGACGAGCAGGGCAACGGGATCGATCCGCTGACGCCCGATGCGGCATGGCACTTCACCATGCTGCGCCGTCGCGATGGACACGTGGTGCTGGTCGACGGCAACGTGTCGAGCATCATCGACGATCAACGCCGCGCGCTCGGCTCGGTGATCACCTTCCGCAACGTCACCGCGGCCAAGCGGCTCACCGACGAACTCACGCATCAGGCGCACCACGATCCGCTGACCGGCCTGCCGAACCGCCGCGCCTTCGAATCGCGCCTGCGCCGCGCGGTGCAGAGCGCGAAGGAGATGGGCTCGCGGCACGCGCTCCTTTACTTCGACCTCGATCATTTCAAGCCGGTCAACGACACCGCGGGCCACGCCGCGGGCGACGAACTGCTGCGCCAACTCGCGAAGCTGCTGCGCGGACAGCTGCGCGAACACGACGCGCTCGCGCGCCTGGGCGGCGACGAGTTCGCGATCCTGATCGAGGACGTGTCGGCAGAGCAGGCGGGTTACGTCGCCGAGAAGGTGCGTCGCGGGATCGCCGCGTACGAATTCGAATGGCAGGGCGAGATCTTCCGCATCGGTGCGAGCATCGGCCAACTCGAGTTCGGCGACGGCAAGCTGAGCGCGTACGAACTGCTCTATCGCGCGGACGAGATGTGCTACCTCGCCAAGTCGCGCGGACGCGATCGCGTGGTGTCCTTCTCGCGCGAGCGCAACCGCACGGGGAACGTGCCGAAGAACGTCGCGGCCCTGCGCAGCAATCGCCAGCGCATCCGCCGCCCCCGCACGCCTGCGCGGCAATAAGCGCGTAAAATGCGCCCCCGCATGCGCGCCAAAGCCTTCCAACGCCTGATGCACCGCCTCGCGCTGGTCGCGACGCTGGCGCTGGTGCTGGTTCCGGCGCTCGGGCGCATGGCGCAGGGCTGCGAGGACACCGCGGCCCCCGATGCGTTCGCCGCGATGTGCACCGCGGCCGGCCTGGTGGTCGAGGCGCCCGCGCCGTCGCACGCGCATCCGCCTTCGCACCACGCATCGCACCACGAAGCACCGCCGCTTCCGCAGACGCCGATGCCGCACCACGGCGACGGCGATTGCGATTACTGCCCGCTGCTGTTGTCGATGGTGGCGCCGAAGCCGCCTGCGCTCGTTACACCCGCCATCGCGATGCAACCCGCGCCGATGCCCGTCGTGGCTTCGGCGCCGCCGCCGTACGCGCATCCCACCGGCCTGCTGTCGCGCGGGCCGCCTTCGATCTCCTGACGTCACCGCAATCGCCAGTCCGCGCCTGCGTGCGCGCGACCTTCTCCATCGTCAGGAGTTTCCAATGTCTTCCCAGTTTTCCGCGCCGCGCGCGGCGACGCCGCGTTGCGTCGCCTGCGTGGCGTCGACGCTGTTGCTCGCCTGCGCGCCGACGTTCGCGAGCGATCCGCAGAACCCCGAACAACTCGACACGGTGACCGTGCAGGGCACGCGCCCGATCCGCACCGTCGACGATCTGTCCAACGCACGCCGCAAGGCGAACGAACGCACCGGCGCCACCGCCGTCATCGATGGCGAGTCGTATCGCGATCGCCGCGCGGGGACGCTCGTCGATGCGCTCGGTTTCGCGCCGGGCGTGTTCGTGCAACCGCGCTTCGGCGCGGACGAGGCGCGCATCTCGATCCGTGGTTCCGGCTTGCAGCGCACCTTCCACGGTCGCGGCCTGGTCGTGTTGCAGGACGGCGTCCCGCTGAACCTCGCCGACGGTGCGTTCGACATGCAGGCCATCGAGCCGCTCGCCGCGCGCTACATCACGGTGTATCGCGGTGCGAATGCGCTCGAATACGGCGCCGCGTCGCTCGGCGGCGCGATCGACTTCGTCTCGCCGACCGGCTACGACGCCCCCGCGTTCACGGGACGCGTCGAAGCCGGCGCGTTCGACTTCCGCCGCGGACAGATCGCGGTGGCCGACGTGAGCGGACGCGGCGACGTGTATGCGACGGTCACGGGCACCTCGCAGGACGGCTATCGCGACCACGCCGTGCAGGAAACCTATCGGCTGTTCGGCAACGCGGGGTTCCGTTTCGACGAATCGCTCGATGGGCGCGTGTACTTCACCAAGGTCGACACGCGCTCGCAGTTGCCGGGCAACCTCACATTCGCCGAATACGAACGGGATCCGACGCAGGCCGCGCCGGGCAACGTCGCGGGCGACCAGCGCCGCGACTTCGTGCTCTCGCGTCTGGCTGGGCGCCTGGCGTGGTCGCCGAATGCGAACGACCAGGTCGCGTTGTCGCTGTCGGTGTCGGACAAGGAACTGCACCATCCGATCTTCCAGGTGCTCGAACAGGAATCGCGCGACATCGGCGCGGATCTGCGCTGGCGCCACGAATCGGATTGGAGCGGCCATGCGGCGGTGCTGATCGCGGGCGTGCGCACGACCAATGGTTCGATCGACGACGATCGCTTCATCAACGTCGGCGGCGAATCCGGCGCACCGACGAATGCCTTCGACCAGCATGCGCGCGACAGCGTCGCGTATCTTGAACAGCAGGTCGCACTCGATGCACGCTGGACGCTCGCGGTCGGTGCGCAGGGCCTGCATTCGGTGCGTCGTTCGTACGACCGGTTGATCACCGGCGGGCGCGACGAGAGTTTCGAGAAGACCTACACGGGCATCAGCCCCAAGCTCGGCGTGCGCATGCAGGTGGGCGAGGGCGCGCAGGTGTTCGCCAACGTCAGCCGGAGCCTGGAGCCGCCGAGTTTCGGCGAGCTCACCGGCGGGCCGGGCGTCACCCAGGTCGACATGCAGGAAGGCACGACGTTCGAAGTCGGCACGCGCGTGCAGCACGCGAAGGGCTGGGTCGACGCCGCGCTCTACCATGCGCGCATCGACGGCGAGCTGCTCGCGCTCAACGATGCGAACGGCAATCCGCTCGGCACCACCAACGCCGATCGCACGGTGCACCAAGGGGTGGAGCTGGGCGCTGCGTGGGACTGGTCGTCGCAATGGCGCACCAGCGTGCAGTACTTGTTCAACGATTTCCGCTTCGACGGCGACGCGGTGTTCGGCGACAACGACCTCGCCGGCGTGCCGCGCCAGCAGGTACGCGCGGAACTGCGCTTCTCGCCGATGCAGCACCTGCACATCGTGCCCGGCGTGGAGTGGAACGACGCGACGTGGATCGACCACGCCAACACCTTGCAGGCCAAGGGAGCGACGGTCTGGAACCTGCGCGTCGGTGGCGAAGTGGCGGGTCGGTGGTCGTGGTTCGCGGACCTGCGCAACGTGTTCGACAAGCGCTGGATCGCGAGCACCAACGTGGTGGCGGATGCAGGCGGCGTCGATGGACGACACCTGCTGCCCGGCGACGGGCGTGGCGTGTTCGCGGGCGTCGAACTGCGGCTCTGACGTCCGCGCGTCGTCCGCGAACGGGATCGCGCCGCGCGCACGGTGGAGTTTTGCCTCTTCCGCGACGCGCGGCGCGCTGCGTAACGTGCGGCGCATGGCCGATCCCGCGACGCTGCACGAAGACGACACCTTCACCGATCTCGCACGCTGGCTCGACCACGACGCATCGCGCCTGCGGCGCATCGTGGCGGCCTTCCATCGCGCGACGGTGCGCGACGTCCTCGCGATGGAACACGCCGCGGCGCGCGGCGCATGGCAGGACGTGCGGCGCCTGGCCGATCGCATCGCCATCGGCTGCGCGCAGATCGGCGAAGCGCGCGCCGCCGATTGCCTGGCGCCGCTGCGCGAAGCGCACCAGGAAGTCACGACGAAGGCGATGTTCTTCGCGTGGTATGGCGCGCGGCGCGGCGAACTGCTCGGCCTGATCGACCGCGCGGCGGAAGTGGCGATGGCGGAGGCGTTCGCCGACCCGTTCTAGCGACGCGGCATGCGCGGGGTTACGCTGCCCCGATGGAAATCCCGCTGCCGTCGCTCGATGCCGCAACCCCGCAGTCGCCGCTGTGGATCGCGCACCGCGGCGCGGCGGCATTGGCGCCCGAGAACACGCTCGAGGCCTATCGCGCAGCGTGGGCTTCCGGATTGCGCGCGCTCGAACAGGATGTGCGCGTGCTGGCCGACGGCACGCTCGTGGTGATGCATGACGCGACGGTGGATCGCACGACGACGTCGCAAGGCGCAGTCGACGCGATGGACGTCGATGCTTTCCGCAGGTTGCGTGTCGACGTGCGCGCGCATCCGGCGTTCGGTCACGACATCGCGCCGCCATTGTTCGCGGACGTGCTCGCCGAGTTCCGCGGGCGCGCGTTGTTCGTGCCGGAGGCGAAGGCGCCAGGAAGCGGCGCTGCCCTCGTCGACGCGTTGCGCGATGCCGGCATTCCGACACGCGAAGCCCTCGTGCAGGCGTTCGCGCTGGACGACCTGTTGCCCGCGGTTGCGGCGGGGTATCCCGCGATCTTCCTCACTGCGCGCAGCGACGCGATCCACGAGGCGCGCGATGCCGGCGTGCGCTGGGTCGGCCTCGATCGACGCGCACCGGACGCGGTGTACGCAGCGTGGCGCGAGGCGGGCTTCAGGATCGTCGCGTGGACGGTGAATACACCCGCGGACCGCGACCGCGTGTTGCGACTCGGCGCATGCGGCCTGTTTTCGGACGATCCAATCGCGCTGGCGCGGTGAGCAAAAACAGGGGTCAGAGCACCATTTCGCGAAATGGTGCTCTGACCCCTGTTTTTAGCCCTTCAGCCCTTCGACTCGTTCTCGACCGCCTTCTTCACGATGTCCTCGTACAACTGCACCAGCCGTCCCGCGAGGCTGTGCAACTCCGGGTGGCGCGCGATGAACTGCTGGCTGAGTTGCGCGTCGTCGAGCAGGTCCTTCAGGAACTCGAGGTCCGGATCGGTCAGGCGCTCGCCCGCGTCGACGCGTTCCTTGAGTTCGAGCGTGCGCGGCAGGCGCGTGTGCACCAGGCGGTCGAGCAGGGCCTGGCTGGTGCCGGTGTCGGTGGGGTCGTGCGACAAGGTTTACTCCTTGTCTGGCCGGATGCGCAGCCCGGTCGTGTTGCGCTCGATGACGACGTTGAAATCGGGCGTGCCGCGCTTCGACTTGATCAGCACGTCCTCGCCGTCGTCGACTTCGGCGTGGATGTGCGCGTCGCCGAACTTCGCGCGGATCGCGCCCACGACGAGCTTCGCCGCGCGGTTTTCGCCGGTGCCCTTCGGGATCGTCACGACGACGTGTTCGCCCTGGCCGTCCTTCGGTTGCAGGATCAACTCGATCTCACCGTCGGTGTCGGCGTCGCCGCTGAATTGCAGGCGCCACTTGTTGGATTCGTCGGCCGCGGCGAGCGGCAACGACACGAGGAGGACGCACGCGAACAACAACGCGCGGAGCCGCGAAGAAGACCTGTCCATGACCGCCTGCCCATGCGGATGCCGGGAGGCTATCGGAGGGCAGCGCGGGTTAAGGCGGCGTGACCGCGTCGAAGGCGAGGAGGTGGTGGCGCCCGAGGTCGTCTTCGCCATGCGCGACGAACCGCCAGCCCTTCGCACGATAGAAAGCCAGCGCACGCGCGTTGCGCTCGACGCACTTGAGGCCGGCGGGGCGACCGATGCGCTGCAGGGCGCGCTCGAGCAGTTGCGTGCCGACGCCGAGCCCCTGGTAAGCAGCGTCGACATAGAGATGGTGGATGAAATGGGCGGGCATCCACACGCTGACGAAGCCGACGGGCTCGCCGTCGTGCAGCGCGACGTCGATGACTTCTCCGTCGGTGTCGGCTTCGAAGTCGTGCAGCGCGAAGCGACCGGGCGGCGCCCAGTGGAAGGTCGCCTTGCGCGCGGCGAGGTAGAGCCGCGCGAGGGAAGGCGCGTGCGCTGCGTCGAAGGGAACGACCACGGCTTGGGTCATTGCGTCACTATAGGGCGAACGGGGACGACGAGGGGCCGCGCGCAGTGACATCGTTTCGCCGCATCGCACTGATCGTCGCCGCCATCGCCTGGTGGTGGGCGATGTCCGTGTTCACGCCGTGGGCGCCGTCGTTGGCGCCGCGGCTGTGGTTGTTCGACGCGCTGTACTACGGATGGTTCGTGTTGCTCGCATGGGCGCTGGTGGAAGCGGGCCTCGCGTGGCGGCGTTGGCGCGATCGCGGTGAGCGCGCATTCGCGTGGTTCGTCGCGCTGATCGCCGTCGTCTGCGTTGCGTGGATGTATGAGCGAACGGACCTCGGCCTGCGCGCGAAGGTGCGTTTCAGCGACGCGGCATTGCGCGCGAGCGCATCGCTGCCGTACGACACGCCACGCCATCGCGCGGGCCATTTCCTGATCGACACCGTGCGCGAACCGATCGCGGGGCAACCGTGGTTGTGGCTCGGTCGGCCGTATGGCGGCGGTACCGGCACGCGGCGCGCGCTCGTGTTGGTGCGGGGCGCCGGGGGTGAAGGGGGCGTGGCCCCCTCGCACCCTCGCGGAACGTATGCGTTCCGCCGCATCGCCGGCGAGTGGTGGCTCGCCGAGATGCGCTGAGCCTTACTCCGCGGGTTCCTCGACGAGCCGCTGGGACACCTGCCTCTCCGCGGCCCTGCGCTGGCGCCCGCGGATCGCGAGGTTGATCAGCTCGACGAACACCGAGAACGCCATCGCCGCGTAGATGTAGCCCTTCGGGATGTGCTGGCCGAAGCCGTCGGCGATCAGCACCAGGCCGATCATGATCAGGAAGCTCAGGGCGAGCACCTTCACCGTCGGGTGGCGTTCGACGAACTCGCCTAGCGGGCGCGCGAAGGCGAGCATGAAGACGATCGAGATGACGATCGCCGCGACCATCACCCAGCGTTCGTCGACCATGCCCACCGCGGTGATGATCGAGTCGAGCGAGAACACGATGTCGAGCACCATGATCTGCGCGATCACCGCGCCCATCGTCGCCGTCGCGGCCGCGACGCCGCCGGCCGGTGCGCTCGCGCCTTCGAGTTTCTGGTGGAGCTCGTGCGTCGCCTTGCCGATCAGGAACAGGCCGCCGCCGACCAGGATCAGGTCGCGCCACGAGAACGCGTGGTCGAACACGGAGAACAGCGGCGCGGTCAGCCCCGCGATCCACGCCATGAGCATCAGCAGGAGCAGGCGCGTGCCGGCCGCCGCCGCGATGCCGATCCTGCGCGCCTTGTTGCGCTGTTCCGGCGGCAACTTGCCGGCGAGGATCGAGATGAAAATGATGTTGTCGATGCCGAGCACGAGCTCGAGCGCGGTCAGGGTCGCCAGCGCGATCCAGATTTCGGGGTTGGCAAGATCCATGGGCGACTGCGGGGGGAATGGACCCGCATCCTCTCATGCCCGTGGTAAGGGCAGGTTGCATCACGGGGAAACCGCGTCCCGATTCAGACGCGGCCCGATTCAGATGCGGCAGATTCAGATACGGCAGATTCAGATACGGCAGATTCAGAGTGCGACAAGCTCTCGACGTCAATGCGGCCGCAACACGACCTTCCGGCAATCCTCTTCCTTCTTGTCGAAGATGCGATACCCGTCCGCCGCTTCCGTCAGCGGCATGCGGTGCGTGATGATCATGTTCGGCGCGAGATCGCCCGCCATGATGTGGTCGAGGAGGGCGGGCATGTGCTGCTGCACGTGCGTCTGCCCCATGCGGAAGGCGAGCCCCTTGTCGAATGCATCGCCGAACAGGAAGCCGTGCAGGAAGCCCGAGTACACGCCGGGCACGCTCACCGTGCCCCCGCGCCGCGTCGCCGCGATGCACTGGCGCAGCGATTTGCCGCTGCCGCCTTCGAGCTTGAGGTTGGCCATCGTGGTCTCGACGGTGCTGCCCTTGGCCTCGAAGCCGACCGCATCGATCGACGCATCCACGCCGCGATAGTCCATGCGCTCGACGATCAGTTCCGCGGGATCCTCGTCGATATCGAAGTTGATCGTCTCCACCCCCCACGCATCGCGCGCGAAGGCAAGCCGATAGTCGTGGTGGTCGATGAGGAAGATGCGCTCGGCGCCCTGCATACGCGCGCACGCGACGGCCATCATGCCGACGGGTCCCGCGCCGAAGATGGCGACGGTCGATCCCTCCACGACGCCGGCGTTGAGCACCGCCTGGTAGCCGGTCGGCAGGATGTCCGACAGGAACAACACCTGCTCGTCCTCCACGCCGTCCGGGATCTTCAACGGGCCGACGTTGCCTTTCGGCACGCGCACGAATTCGGCCTGGCCACCCGAGTAACCGCCGTACAGGTGCGTGTAACCGAACATGCCCGCGCCCGGGCGGATCTCCTTCTTGTTGAGGATCGCACCGCGGCCGGGGTTGGTGGTCTCGCACGCGGCGTACAGCGATCGTTCGCAGAAGAAGCAATCGCCGCAGGAAATGGTGAACGGAACGACGACGCGATCGCCCTTGCGCAACTTCGTCACACCGCGCCCGACGTCTTCGACGACGCCCATGAACTCATGGCCGAGGATGTCGCCATCCTTCATGCCCGGCACCTTGCCGCGATACAGGTGGAGGTCGGAGCCGCAGATCGCCGTGGCGGTGACGCGCAACAGGATGTCGTCGTCTGCTTCGAGCGTGGGGTCGGGGACGGTTTCGACACGCACGTCGTGCGCGCCCTGGTAGGTGAGTGCCTTCATCGCGTGTCTTCCTTGTGCTTGTGCCGGGGGACGCCGCCCTTCGGCGCCGCAGCGTCCCCGCCAGTCCCTCGACGTCAGATCGTGCTGTTGCCCTGGTTGGAACGCCCGCCGCGGCCGCGCTCGTCGTCGCTGGTGAATTGGCCCTGTTCGTCGCGTTCGCGACCCTGCGCCTGCTGGCTGCGGTTGTCGCTGTCGCTTTCGTTGTCGCGGCCGCCGGCCTGCATGTCGCCGCCTTGCATGTCGCGATCGCTGGACTGTCCACCCGACTGACTGCCGCGCGACTGTCCGCCCTTGCGTCCGGCCTCGCGCGCTTCCTCCGAATCGAATTCATGCGCCGTGCCTTGCGCATGCGCCGCGCGCCCGCCTTCGGCGGCGATCGCGCGCTGCTTGTCGTCGTCCATCGATGCGAATCCACGGGCGTTCCCGCCCTGTTCGCGACCGCCCTGGTCGCGTCCCTGTTGTTGGTCTTGCCGTGCCATGTGCTGCTCCGCTTGCATGTGTCGAGCGATTTCGACGAAAGCAGCGTGCGATGCGTGCAATCAATGTCGCGACAAGGCGGCCGTGGCGTCGCGGCACATCAGTGAAAGGATTTCCCCATGCGCGTCGCTCTCATGCGTGGATCACGACGCGCTTCGTACGTTGTGTCGATTCATCGAGGAGCACGCGCATGGCCAGCCGCAAGAAACCGCAATCCACCTCCACCTCGCGCACCGGCGGACGCGCCGCGGCCCGCAATACCGACAGCGCAAGCGCGCGCGGCGTGCCCAAGGGTACGGGCGATCGCATCGCCGAGCGTGCCGCCGACGTCGATGCCACGGCTGAGGCGATGCCCTTCAACGCCAACAAGCGATTTGAATACGGCTACGACAACGCGCACGCGCCGCTGGAAGGCGAGGGCGTCGAGGCGCCCAGCGACGACGTCGGCGCGAGCACGCTCAGCGAGATGAACGAATCCGACAAGCTCGGCACCCGCGCCGCGGCAGGCGAGCCCGTCGCGGTCGGACCGCTCGATCCCGTGCGAACCGATGCCACCGCGCGGCGCATGACGACCAACCAGGGCGTGCCGGTTTCCGACAACCAGCACTCGCTGAAGGCCGGGTTGCGCGGTCCGGCGTTGCTCAAGGACTTCATCCTGCGCGAGAAGATCACGCACTTCGACCACGAGCGCATCCCCGAGCGGGTCGTGCATGCGCGCGGCAGCGGCGCGCACGGTTTCTTCGAATGCTACGCACCGTTGACGAACCTGACGCGCGCCGCCCCGTTCCAGGCGAAAGGCAAGGTCACGCCGGTGTTCGTGCGTTTCTCCACCGTGCAGGGCGAGCGTGGCTCGAAGGACACCGCGCGCGACGTGCGCGGCTTCGCGGTGAAGTTCTATACGGACGAAGGCAACTGGGACCTCGTGGGCAACAACATGCCGGTGTTCTTCATCCAGGATGCGATGAAGTTCCCCGACCTCGTGCATGCGGTGAAGCCCGAACCGCACCACCAGATGCCGCAGGCCGCATCCGCGCACGATACGTTCTGGGATTTCGTGTCGCTGATGCCGGAAAGCACGCACATGCTGATGTGGCTGATGTCCGATCGCGCCATCCCGCGTTCGTTCCGCATGATGCAGGGATTCGGCGTGCACACGTTCCGCTTCGTGAATGCGCAGGGCGAATCGCGCCTCGTGAAATTCCACTGGACGCCGAAGCTGGGCACGCATGCGCTCGCGTGGGAAGAAGCGGTCAAGATCGCCGGGCCGGATCCGGACTTCCACCGACGCGACCTGTGGGAAGCGATCGAGGCGGGCGAGTACCCGGAATGGGAGCTTGGCCTGCAGGTCTTCACCGAAGAGGACGCCGATCGCTTCTCCTTCGACGTCCTCGATTCCACCAAGATCATTCCGGAAGAGCTGGTGCCGGTGCAGCCGGTCGGTCGCATGGTGCTCAACCGCAATCCCGACAACTTCTTCGCCGAAACCGAGCAGGTCGCCTTCTGCACGGCGCACGTGGTGCCCGGCATCGACTTCACCAACGATCCGCTCCTGGCCGGTCGCATCCATTCGTACGTCGACACGCAGATCACGCGACTGGGCGGGCCGAACTTCCACGAGATTCCGATCAACGCGCCGGTGTGTCCCGTGCACAACAACCAGCGCGACGGGGCGCATCGCCAGGCCGTGCATCGCGGGCGCGTTGCGTACGAACCCAACAGTCTCGGCGGCGGGTGTCCGTTCCAGGCGGGCGCTGCAGGATTCGTGTCGTTTCCCGAGCCGGTTGCGCAAGATGAATTGCGTGGGCATCCGGAGAAATTCGCGGAGCACTACAACCAGGCGACGTTGTTCTACGACAGCCAGTCACCCGAGGAGCAGGCGCACATCGCAGGCGCGTTCCGATTCGAGCTGAGCAAGGTGACGGTGCCGGCCGTGCGCGCGCGCATGCTGGCAGGATTGGCGAATGTGTCGGCCGATCTCGCTGCGCAGGTGGCCGACGGATTGGGCATGGAGGTGCCGGAGCCGATGCCCCGCGCGATCGCGCGCGTGCCGAAACCCGAAGTGCGTACGTCCGAAGCACTGTCGATGTTGGCGCGCCCCGGCGACCCGGGCGTGCGGACGCGCCGATTCGCGATCCTCGTCGCCGATGGCGTGGATGGCGCGACGGTGGAAGCGGTGCAGGGCGCGCTGCTCGATGCGGGCGCGGTGCCGCGCTTGATGGGCGTGCGCATCGGCGTGTGCGCGACTGCCGAAGGCGGCGAACTGGATGCGGATGCGTCGCTCGAAAACGAACCGGGCGTGCTGTTCGACGGCATCATCGTCCCCGGCGGCGACGGCAACATGGCCGCGTTGCGCCAGGATGCACGCGTGCTGGATTACCTGAAGGAGCAGTACCGCCATTGCAAGGCGTTGCTGGTGTTCGGCGATGGCGATGCGATGCTCGAGGCCGCCGGCATCGACGCGACGCTGCCCGACGGCAGCGCGGACCCGGGCATCGTGTTCGGCGACGATGCGCGGCGCGCGATCGCGAGCTACATCGCGGTCGCCGGTCGACGCCATTGGGCGCGCGAAACGGATCCACCCCGCGTTTGAGCGGGGTGGTGCTTGGTTACTGCATCCGACCGCGCAGGCTGCCGACCAGTCCCGTGCCGATCATCACCGGCGCGTGGAGGTTGCCTTCCGTGACGGGGGCCAGCGGCGCGCGGTTCATCTGCAATTCGTGCGTCGCCATCGACGTGATGCTTTCGGTGAGCCAGGGCGCGACGCGCTGGCTCAGCGTCGCCATCGTCGCAGGCAGTCCGACGGTGACTTCATCGCGTGGATTCGCCACCGCATGCACGATCGCCGCCACCACGAGTTCGGCTTGCAGCACGGGGTAGGGCAACAACTCGTGGCCGCTGTAGTTCGCGGCGTGGTCGTAGAACGTCGTGTCGGCGGCCATCGGCATGACCGTGCAGATGCGGATCGCGTGGTCGCCGCGTGCCCGCAGTTCCTGCCGCAGCGACGCGGAGAGGCCGACGATCCCGTATTTCGAAGCGCAGTACGTCGCGTAATAGGGAGCGGGCGTCGTGCCGAGCATCGACGCGACGTTGATCAGCGTCCCGGTGCCTCTCGTGCGGAAATGGTCGAGCGCGACGTGCGCGCCGTTGATCGTTCCGACGAGGTTGGTTTCTATCACGCGTGCATGGTCGCGCAGCGGGATCTCGTCGAAGGGGCCGATGGCCGCGACGCCCGCGTTGTTGATCCACGTGTCGATGCCCGGGAAGCGCGAGAGCGCAGCCTCACGCAGGTTCTCCACGTCGTTCGGGTCGGCGACGTCGGTGGTCACCGCCATTGCGTTGGGCCCGCACTCTTCCGCGAGATCACGCAGGGCTTCGGCACGGCGTGCCGCGACCACCACGTTCGCGCCCAGTTCCGCCAGCGCCAGCGCGACACCGCGGCCGATGCCGCTCGAGGCGCCGGTGATGACGATGGTCTTGTCGGCGAGCGAGCTGTGCAATGTCATGCGCTTCCTCCTTCAGTCGATCCAGGCTTCGCGCACGAACTCGCGGATTTCCACCCACATCGGGCCGCGCGCCGCCGAGATCTGGTACCACGCTTCTTCGGCGTACGGCTCCAGGTCGCGCCACGCGTACATGCAGGCAACGCGGTGGAGCGCGAGGGTGAATGACGCGACCTGGGTGCACTGCCGAAGCAGGTCCTGGCATGCGAGCGTGTCTGTATCCATGCGTGCGGGGCGAACACCGACGGTTTGTCGGTGTGGCGAATGTGCGATTCGACGAATCGATGCTGCGTGAGCGGCCGTTGATGGAAGCGGAAAAACTTGCGCGCATGAGTCCTGCCGCGCCACGTCGGACTACACCTGAATCAGTCAGCCACGCGCATCGCATCGACGCGTTTCCTACACGCGGCACACGTTCCAATGCCGCCGGAATCAGACGCGGAGAACAACGATGTTGCCGGAAGGATTCGTGTGGCGCCGCCATGGCTCCACCTGGGGAAAGGAAGAGTGGTTGCTCGCGCACGGTCGGCCGGTCGGCATCGTGAGTGTGCTGGGTGACATCTGCTACCTGTCGCATCCTGCGAGCAATGCGCGCGAAGGATGGACCACGCAACGCGCGGACTCCCCCGAGTTGGCGGCGGCCACGGTCGAACGCTGGGCCCTGGCCCACGCGCGGCGGCCTGCCCAGTAGGCGCCGGGCAGACCGCGACCGCGGCAAGCGGTCAGGTGCCTGTCTGCGAGTGCGGCGCCTCGAGCGGTTTCGATTGCGGCGAATCCTTCTGCCGCAACCAGATGCTCAGCACCACGAGCGACAGCACCGCGAGGAATTCGCTCTGCCAGTTCTGGAAGGACTCGAACCAGAAGTCCGCACTCTGCAGGTAGGCGAGCAGTCCGATCGTGGGTTCGTGGCGCGCGACGCGTTCGATGGCGTCGCGACGCCAACTGCCGTCGGCATGCAACGCGAAGGAAACGAAGAACATCGCAAAGAACGCGGCGGCGAGCGAATGCGCGTAGAGCGCCTTCCAGATCCCGCCCGCGCGCACGGGCCACGGCTTCGGCCCACGCTCGATGCGCGGATCTTCCTGGGATTTCGACATCGGCCGGGATTCGGCGGAGCCCTTCTGCCGCAGCACGACGGTAAGCATCACGAACATGCCCATCTGCAGGAACTCGCTTTCCCAGTTCTCGAACGTCGCGGACATCGCGTGGCCGCTCGTGAGGTACGCACCCATGGTCAATGGCAGCAGACCGAGTTCCAGACGCTCTGCGTTGTAGACGCGATGCCCCGCGAGGAGCTGGCCCGCGAGCGAGACCAGCACCAGCGCGAGGGCGACGAGCGAGAGTGCGTTGTGCCTGAGGAATCGTCGGAACGGGTGCTCGTTGGTACGCGCCATGGCGACCTGTTCCTCGGGAAGCTTACTGGCGCATGGCGCCGGCGCTGCTCTTCGCGACCGCCTTCGCCTTCTCCGCCTGCACCATGCGTTCGGCGTCCGGGGAGGCCTTCCACTGCTCGTACTCCTCGTCCATCTGCGCGCGTTCCTCGGCGCTGAACATCTCGCGCGCCATCTTGAACATCGTCTTCTCTTCTTCCTTCGCGTGGTGGTCGATGAACTCACCGAAGACCTTGGTGCGGCCCGCGAAATCGGGCGTGCCCGGTTCGGCGGCATGGACTTCGGGGATCACGGTCTGCTCGACCGCGTGGTGTTCGGCGAGCGCTTCGGCGTGCGTCTGCAGTCCGTCGCGGTCGGCGCGTTCCTTGAAGGCGGGGTAGAACACCTTCTCTTCCCACTTCGCGTGCGGGATGAGGTTCGCTTCGATTTCCTCGAGCAGGTCCGCGCGCGTCTTCACCGCGCGGTCGGTGGTCGACTTCATTTCCTCGAACAACTTGCGCAGCTTCTCGTGTTCGTCCTTCAGCGTTGCCAGGATGTCGCGTGCCATGGGGCCTACTCCTTCGTTGGGCTGCTCGGATGTTGGCGTCGCCGCGGTGGAGGTCGCGTAAAGCGCGGCGCGCCGGTCGGCCGCTGTCACCCCGCCGTCATCGCGCAATGCGGATCACCCGATCGCGGCCGGCGCGGCGTCGGGGGATGGTTGCCGGATCGGCAAGGTGACGAGGAACTTGCTGCCGTGGCCTAGACCATCGCTTTGCGCCTGCACGCTGCCTCCGTGCAGTTCGACGATCTGTTTCACGAGGGCCAACCCGATGCCCAGGCCACCGGAGAATGTCGCATCGCTGGCCTGGCTGAACATCTGGAACACATCGACGAGGACTTCCGGCGTCATGCCGATGCCGGTGTCCTGCACCTTGACGAGCAGGTTGTCCTCCAGCGCGACCGCGGTGACCCAGACCCGGCCGCTCGACGGCGTATAGCGCAACGCATTGCCGACCAGGTTGACGAACACCTGCTGCATCCGCAGCGGATCGGCTTCGATGCGCCCGGGCGCATCGGGCAGGAACAGATCGACGCGCCGCGGCGTGCGCGCCCGTTCCTGCGCGGTACGGATCGCCGTGCGCAGCATTTCGTCGACGGCGATGGACTCGACGTGCACCCCCATCTTGCCGGTCGCCCCGCGAGACGCATCCAACAGGTCTTCGAGCAAGCGCGTGGCCTCGCCGACATTGCGTCCCAGGATCGCGTACGTGCCCGCGATGCGGTCATCGCCCGTCGGCAGGCGTTCGAGGAGGTGGCCACAGGCCTTGATCGAGGCGAGCGGATTGCGCAACTCGTGCGCGAGCGTCGCCATCGCGGTCTCGCAGTGGCGCGAATGACGCGCGCGCTCCTCGTACTGGTTGCGCAATGTTTCCATCGCCATCTTCTGCGTGGTGCGATTGCGCAACAGCTTCACGAATCCGCCACGTCCGTCCCTGAGCGCGACCGTGGCGCCCTCCGCCCAGAAGCGCGAGCCATCCGCGCGGCGCATCCAGCGATCGTCTTCCATGAGGCCGGATGCGCGCGCGATCGTTCGCTCCATCTCGGGAATGCCGGCTTCGACATCTTCTTCCGCGAAGCATGCGGACACGTGGCGACCCACCAGGCCGTTATCGCTGAAGATCACGGCTGCGGCGGGGTTCGCCCATTCGATCGTGCCGTCCTCCGAAAGGAGCAAGGCGGCATGTTCGGGCGTATCGTCGAAGAAGCGACGCGCGCGGTCGGCGGGGTGCACCTGGAGACTCAGCGCGCGGCCTGCAACGACTTCGCGTGGTCGAGGTGCGTGGACACCGCGGTCCGCGTCTTCTGCAGGTGCGCCTTGACGTCGGCGTCCTTCGCGTTGGGAATGAGCTCGTTGTCGAGTTTGGCCAGGACTTCCGTGTGGCCTTTCACCATCGCGTCGACGTAGGCCGCCTGGTACTCGGCGCCGTCCAGCTTCCCGATCCTCGCGAGCGTCGCGGCATTCTTGTCGTGCACCTGCTTCGCGTCGGCCGACATCTCCTTGCCGCCCTGTTTTGCCAATGCACGCGTTGCGTCGAGATTCGACTTGTGGTCGCGCTCCATCATGCGGGCGTAGTCCATCGCGCCTGCGTCGAGTTTCTTGCCCTGCGCCTGCTTTGCGGCGGCGATTTCGTCCTTGTCGACGGTGGCGACGATCGACAACGCGTCGGCGTCGGCGGACACGTCGCTTGCCGCGGTGGCCGGTGTCTCCGATGCCGTCACGACGGGCGCGGCCAACAGTGCCGCCAGCGCAGCGGCGAGCGAAAGGGATTGCATGTCGCGGTTCATGTTCGTTCCTCCTTGCAGTGAACGCGTCCACGGTGACGCGGCGCATGTGGGCATCGCACGAAAGCAGCCGTACGCGCATCGCGTCGCGCGGAAACTTGTTCCCTGACGAGCCGCCCGGTCGGGCGAGTGTCACCGCGATTGCACGCGTCGCCGCTTCACGCCGTGTTGGCGCGCGGGCCACGAGGTTGTGTCGCATGGCACGCAAGACGACGCGCAAGCGCGCTGGCACCACCGCGCTGGTGATCATCGACATGATGAATACGCTGGACTTCCCCGAGGGTTCGCGGCTGGCGAAGCGCGCGACCCCGGCGGCGCGCCGCATCGCGCGATTGAAAGCGCGGTTCGTGTCGCGCGGGCTGCCGGTGATCTACGCGAACGACAACTTCGGCGCGTGGCACATGGATTTCCGCGAACTCGTCGATGCGTGCGCGCAGGGGCCGGGCAGGGCGCTCGTCGAAGCGTTGCGGCCCGACGACACCGACTACTACGTGCTCAAGCCCCGCCATTCGGTGTTCTTCGAGACGCCGCTTCGCATGTTGCTCGCACAGCTGGGTGTGTCGCGTGTCGTGCTCTGCGGCGTCGCGACGGATGCCTGCGTGCTCGCGTCGGCCATCGACGCGCACATGCACGGGTACGTCACGATCGTGCCGTCGGACTGCGTGCAGGCGGAAACCACCCCGCGCAACGCCGGTGCGTTGCGGGTGATGCGCGTGTCGTTCCAGGTCGACACGACGCCGTCGTCGCGCCTGCGTCTCTAACGCGCGCCCCGCGCGGGCCCGCGTCGCTGCCGACTCTTCTCCGCGAGCGCCTCGTACGACTTGCGCAACTCGTCCAGCTCTTCCTCTTCGAGTTCCTCCAGGTCGAGCAGTGCGTTGTTCGCCGGCCGATGCGAACGCAGCAGTTCGTCGAGCTTGATCTGGATCGCCTCGGTATCGCGGTTCTGCGTGTTCTGGATGAGGAAGACCATCAGGAAGGTGATGATCGTCGTGCCGGTATTGATGACGAGTTGCCACGTTTCGCCGAAGCCGAACAGCGGCCCGGTCAACGCCCAGGCGACGACGATGCCGAATGCGACGGCGAAGCACGTCGCCGATCCCGTGAATCGCGCCGCACGCTTGGACAGGCGCGTGAACAATTTCGCGTGGGCGGCCATGGGAAGCCTCGGGCGGGGACTTCGATCCTGTCGCTCGCGCGGTGAATGCGGCGCATCCGGAACGGTTTTCCCCGATGAGGCGCGTCGCGTCACCACGCGTGGACTCGCGACTTTCCAGCATCGAACGCCTTCGGAGAATCGCCATGAAACGGAATGCCCTGCAACGGAACCTGATCGGCATCGCATGCGCGCTCGCGTGCACGGGCGCATGGGCGCAGGACGAGAGCGCGAAGCAAGCGATCGAAACGCACGTGGTGAAGCCCGCGAAAGTCGACGCCACCCCGGAGCGCATCGCAGCGCTCGAGGTCGCCGATGGTTATCGCGTCGGGGTGTTCGCGAAAGACCTGAAGAACGCACGCATCCTCCAGGTCGCGCCGGACGGCACCGTGTACGTCAGTCGTCGCGACCAGGGCGACGTGCTGATGCTGAAGGACGCCAATGGCGATGGCAGGGCCGACGGTGCGCCCGTGCAGGTCGCGCATCGCGCGGGCGCGCACGGGCTCGCGATCCACGACGGCAAGATCTACATCGCGACGGTCAAGGAAGTCTTCGCGGCCGACATCCAGCCCGACGGCACGCTCGGCCCACTGGACATGCTGCTCGGCGATTTGCCCGATGGCGGGCAGCACGGCAACCGCACGCTCGCCTTCGGCCCCGACGGCATGCTTTACATCAGCGTCGGCTCCACCTGCAACGCGTGCAACGAAAGCAATCCCGAAGCCGCGACCCTGCTGCGCGCCTCGCCCGACGGCAAGTCGCGCACGGTGTTCGCCAGCGGCCTGCGCAACACGATCGGCTTTGCCTGGAATCCGTCGACCGGCGAGTTGTGGGGCGTCGACCACGGCATCGACTCGCTCGGCGACGATCTCCAGCCCGAAGAACTCAACAAGCTGGAGAAAGGAAAGAAGTATGGCTGGCCGCACGCGTACGGGGACAACGCGATCAACGTGCAGGGCGCGCCGCCACCGGGCGGCATCACGCGCGAACAGTGGGCGAAGGACAGTGTGCCGATGGTGCTCGGTTACACCGCGCATGCCGCGCCGATGCAGCTCGTGTTCGCGCCAGACGGCGATGCCTACGTGACCATGCGCGGTTCATGGAATCGCGAGCCCCCGTCTGGCTACGAAGTGGTACGCGTGGACTTCGAGGACGGGCAACCGAAGTCGATCACCCCCTTCCTCACGGGCTTCCTCGTCGACGATGGACGCGCGCACATCGGCCGGCCAGTCGGCCTCGCGGTCGCGAAGGACGGCGCGTTGCTCGTCGGCGACGATGCGAACGGTGTGATCTACCGCGTCGCGCAGGCGAACACGCAGGGCGCCGGCTCGCAGGCCACGCCACCCGCGGGCCCGATGCAGGCGCAGGCGAAGCAGGGCATCGGCGTTCCGGTCGCGATGCAACGTCCGGAAACGAAGGCGACCGGCACGATCGAAGTCTCGTCACCGACGATCAAGCCCGGGGCCGCGATACCGAAAAAGCACAGCGAGTACTACGACGGCGTGTCGCCCGCGATCGCGTGGTCCCGCGTCGACGGCGCCAGGTCGTACGCCATCATCATGGAGGACCCGGACGCGAAGCCCATCACGCCGTTCGTCCACTGGGTCGCCTGGAACATCCCCGCGACGACGACCTCGCTGCCGGAAGGATTGCAGGAACAGCCGCGCCTGACCGAACCGGAAGGGCTGATGCAAGGCGCGACGAGCAAGGGCAACACCGGCTACCTCGGGCCGCGCCCGCCCGCGGAGGACCCGCCGCACCACTATCACTTCGCGGTGCTCGCGCTCGACACGACGCTCGAACTGCCGCCCGGTGCGGATCGCGACGCGGTCCTTGCGGCCGCGAAAGGCCATGTCATCGCGAAAGGCGAACTGGTCGGAACCTACGACCAGGATCAGAAGCCGATGAAGTAGACAGCGCGCTGTTGCGCGCTTGTCATCGAAATGTGATCGACCGGCGGGCGATTGTCATCGCCCGCTCAAGCCGGCGTGCCTGTCGCCGGGCGAGGTTGCGGGTCGGGGAGTTGGCCGGGGGGCGGTGTCGCCGCGGAGCCGTCCCCGGCCACCTTCCTTCGAGACCGTCACATGCGACCCAATCGTCCACTGCAACGCCGCGTCCTCACCCTTGCGCTGATGTCGGCGCTCACCATGCCCGCGCTTTCGACCAGCGCGATCGCCGGCACCAACTGCCAGCTCGTCGACCAGGCCACCGGGCTTCCGCTGACCGTCGACAGCAGCGCGCCGGGCGCCGATGCGCTGGCGTGCGGTCCGCGCGCCAAGGCGAACGGCAAGGGCTCGGTCGCCGAAGGCGTCGAGACCACCGCGACCGGCGACAACACCACGGCGATCGGGTCGTGGATCGACCTCGACGCCGACGGCGCCGTCGATGCCAACGAAATCACGTGGGCCAACGGCGCGAACGCGACCGCCATCGGCGCGGCCGCGCAGGCATTGGGCACGGGCACCGTGGCAGTGGGCGTGCGCGCGGTGGCGACCGGCAACAACAGCGTCGCGATCGGCAACGCATCGCAGACCCAGTCGCTGAACACGACGACGACCAAGACCACCGTGCAGGGCACGCCGAACACGGTGACCACGACGTCGACGACGACCAACGGCCCGGCCAGCAATGCCAACGGCATCGCGATCGGCAACGCATCGCGCGCCAACGGCAACAACAACATCGCGCTGGGCAACGGCGCGACCACCGAGAACGTCATCAACGGCATCACCGCGACGACCACCGCCGGCGTCACGACGATGGTGCAGACGACGATGGCGACGCCGTCGTCGAACGCGGTCGCGATCGGCACCGGCGCGCGTGCGAACGGCAACGGCACGATCGTGATCGGCCAGGGCGCACGCGCCGAGGCGAAGGTCGGCACGCTCGTCACCGGCTTCGGCGACGTGAGCCCGTTCTATGCCGCGGGCCTGGCGACGAACTCCACGGTCATCGGCACGGGCGCTGCGTCGCAGGGCACGAGCAACGTCGTGATCGGCGCGGGTGCGTCCACGCAGGGCGACGTGATCCTGCCGAACGTCAGCGACGCCGGCGTTCCGATCAAGGATCCGGTCACCGGCTTCACGACCTACCTGCCGACGTACAAGGACCAGAACAGCACGGTCATCGGCTCGTCCGCCGCGACGGTGCGCGGTTGGGGTACCGCGATCGGTTTCGGCGCGATCGCTTACGGCAACCAGTCGATGGCGCTCGGCACGTACACGTATGCGGTCGGCAAGGGCTCGAGTGCGGTCGGCGGTTATCTCGACTACGGCCTGGCATTCGGCGCGACGCCGCGTCCGAATCCGAGCTTCTCCGGCGCGTACGGTCGTTCGACCGCGCTCGGCATCGGCGCGCAGGTGTTCGGCGCGGCAGGCTATGCGTGGGGCAACTACGACACGGCCGTCGGTCCTGCCGCCGCCACGAGCGACTTCGACAGCCGCCTCGGCGGCACCGGCCAGTTCAATTCGCTCGATCCGACCGTGATCAACGGTTCGGCCGCGCTCGGCTTCGTCGCCGATGCGCACGGCCACCAGAGCGTCGCGATCGGCTATCGCACCGAAGCGCACGACGCATTCGCGATCGCCAACGGCGCCGACAGCGTGGCGTGGGGTATCGACAGCGTCGCGCTGGGCCACGGCGCCATCGCGGCATGGCACGAAGACATCGCGATCGGCACGAACGCGCAGGTGCTCGGCGGCTTCGGCACGACGAACATCGCAATCGGCGTGGACGCGCTCGTCGACAACCTCGCCGACGGCGACACCAGCAACGCGATCGCCTTCGGTAGCGGCGCTCAGGCGATGTCCGACAACGCCGTCGCGTTCGGCGCCGGTGCATCGGCGACCGGCCTCAATGCGATCGCGAGCGGCAACGCCAGCATCGCCTCCGGCGAATCGGCCGCGGCCTACGGCGACAACGCGCAGGCGCTCGGCCAGTACGCCGCCGCGCTCGGCGCCTATGCCTACGCGGAAGGCGATTACTCGATGGCGTCGGGCACCAACGCCTTCGCGCTCGGCATGAATTCGTCGGCGCTCGGCTACAACAGCATCGCGATGGAAGACGACAGCGTCGCGCTCGGCGCGAACTCGGTCGCCGACCGCGCGAACACCGTGTCGATCGGTGCCGCGGGCAGCGAACGCCAGCTCACCAACGTGGCCGCGGGCACGCAGGACACCGATGCGGTGAATTTCGGGCAGCTCAACTCGGCGCTCGTCGAGATCGGCGCGAACAGCGCGGCGCAGCTCGGCGGGATCGCGGCGGCGTTCGGCGGCGGCGCGATGATGGGATCCGACGGCCTGTTCGCGATGCCGACGTACGACATCCAGGGCGGCGCGTACTCCGATGTCGGCAGCGCGTTCGGCGCGGTCGACAGCGCGCTGGGTTCGCTCAACGCCTACGTCAGCACGCTGGACACCGCGATCACGACGCTGGGTTCGCGCATCACGACGCTCGAAACCACGCCGGGTGGCGGCATGCCGATGGGCATGGGCGACGGCCTCGCCATCGGCAACGGCAGCAACGCAACCGACACGACCGACACCGCGATCGGCACGAATGCGAACGTGACCGCCGACAGCGGCACCGCGATCGGGCAGGGTGCGACGGTCACCGCGCAGGGCGGCGTCGCGATCGGCGCAGGCTCGGTCGCCGACCAGGCGAACACCGTGTCCGTCGGTTCGGCAGGCCACGAACGTCGCGTCACCAACGTCGCCACCGGCACCGCCACGACCGATGCCGCGAACGTCGGCCAGGTGCAGGCGGGCGATGCGGCGACGCTCGCCAGTGCGAACACGTACACCGACACGCGCGCGACCGCGACGCTCAACAGCGCCAACGCCTACACCGATGCGCGCATGCAGGCGTTCGGCGACCAGATCACCGCCTTCAGCGACGACTTCAACCTGCGCCTCGGCAAGCAGGAAGAACGCATCGACCAGCAGGGCGCGATGGGCGCGGCGATGTTGAACATGGCGATCAACGCCGCGAACAGCCGCAGCGAGAACGGCCGCATCGGCGTCGGCGCGGGCTGGCAGAACGGCGAAAGCGCGCTCTCGGTCGGCTACTCGAAGCAGATCGGCGATCGCGCCTCCATCAGCATCGGCGGCGCGTTCAGCGGCAGCGATTCCAGCGCCGGCGTCGGCTTCGGCATCGACCTCTAACCGAACACTTTTCCAGGAACCACACAGATGATCCTTCGCAATTCCCTGTTGTGCCTCGTGCTCGCCGGCGCATGCGCCCCGGCGTTCGCGGGCGCCAAGATCGACTTCTCCGCCATCAACGACGCCACCACGTCCAAGGCGCCGCGTTTCATCGTCAAGTACCGCGCAGGCAGCCCGGAACGCCTGCAGCCCGCCGCGCGCCAGAAGTCGCTCGACGCGGCCACCGCACGTGCACAACCGCAGATCGCGATGAAGGCCGATGCGTCCGGCAAGAAAGCCGGCCTGCGCGTGAGCACGATGCGCGCGACCGCGGGCGGCAACATGCACATCGTGCGTGCGTCGCAGCGACTGACGAAGCTCGAGGCCGAAGCGCTGATGCGTTCGCTCGCCGCCGGCGCCAACGTCGAATACGTCGCGGTCGATGGCCGCGTGCATGCCGATGCGCTGCCGAACGACCCGGTGCTCGCCACGCACCAGATGTGGCATTACGGCACCGGCACTGGCGGCGCGCGCGTGACGTCCGCGTGGGACCTCGGCGCGAAGGGCGCGGGCGTCGTCGTCGCGGTCGTCGACACCGGCGCGACGCACCACCCCGATCTCGAAGCGAACCTGCTCCCCGGTTACGACATGATCACGGACAAGGACGTGTCGGGTCGCGCGACCGACCTCCAGGAAGCGGGCGGCTGGGATCTCGGCGACTGGACGACCGCCGGCCAGTGCGGCGCCGGTTCCGGCGCGCGCAACAGCTCCTGGCACGGCACGCACGTGTCGGGCACGATCGCCGAAGTCACCAACAACGGTGTCGGCGGCGCGGGCGTCGCACCGGATGCGCGCATCGTGCCGGTGCGCGTGCTCGGCCATTGCGGCGGTTACACCTCCGACGTCGCCGACGGCATCATCTGGGCCGCCGGCGGCACGGTGCCCGGCGTGCCGGTGAATCCGAATCCGGCCGAAGTGATCAACCTCAGCCTCGGCGGCAATGAAACCTGCCCGCAGGTCACGCAGGACGCGGTCAACATCGCGATCTCTCTGGGCGCCACCGTCGTCGTCGCCGCGGGCAACGACAACACGGATGCGTCGATGCATTCGCCGGCGAGCTGCGCGAACGTCGTGACCGTCGGTGCGTCGGGCTACAGCGGCCAGCGTGCGTCGTATTCGAACTACGGCACGAAGGTCGATCTCGCGGCGCCCGGCGGCGCGGGCGTCGAAGGTTCGCCGAACGGTCACATCTGGTCCACGCTCAACAACGGCACGACCGTACCGAACGCCTTCATCTACGCCGGTTACACCGGCACGTCGATGGCGACGCCGCACGTCGCGGGCATCGTCGCGCTGATGCAGAGCATGGCGCCGAAGCCGCTGACGCCCGCGCAGGTCGAAGGCCTGCTGGTGTCGTCGGCGCGTCCGTTCCCGGTGAAGCCCGATCGCGCGATCGGCGCGGGCATCGTCGATGCGACCGCCGCCGTGCAGCGTGCGCAGACGTTCGGCCAGCCGGTGACCGGTCGTCCGATGACCAGCGGCGTCGCGCAATCGGTGCCGCCGCTCGCTGCGGGCCAGAGCGTGATCTACCAGATCGACGTGCCGGCCAACGCCACGCGCCTGGAGTTCCTGACGTACAACGGTCGCGGCACCGCGCGCCTCTATGCGCAGTACGAATCCGAGCCGATGCCCGCGTCGAACATCGGCGCCTCCGCACGCCCGGGCACGAACCAGACGATCGTGCTCAACACGCCGGCCGCGGGGCGTTACTACCTGAAGATCACCGCGGCCGCCGACCTCGCCGGCGTTTCGGTGCGCGCCACCGTTCGCTGATCCATCGCTGCAACACGCAGGCCGGGCGTTCGCGCCCGGCCTGTTTTCCGGAGACGTGTCATTCCTGTTTCGTTCCATCGCCTCGCCGCGTCGTGCCTGCCGGTGCTCCTGGCCGCGTGCAATGCGTCGAGCGGCGCGCCCGACCACGGCGCCACGCAACCCGATGTTCGACCGCAAGCCACGGCGTGCCACCAGGCGATGGGAAGTCCGCTCGGTCCGCGGCGCATCGTCGACATCGATGCGCGCAATGCGCACGCACCCATCCGCATCAACGTCGGCGATGTGCTGCGCGTCGTCCTGCCGGCCAGCCCCGCGACGGGGCATGCGTGGTCGCTCGACGAACGCGTGCCCGCGTTTCTCTGCGTCGAATCCGATCCCGGCAATCGCGCAATGAGTCCGTCGGGCGCCGCCGATACCTGGACATTCCGCGCGCACGACACCGGCCGCGGCTTGCTGCAATTCAGCTTCAGCCGCCATGGCCTGACGGACGCGACGGACGCCCGCGCCACCACGTTCGACGTTCGCGTCGAGTGACCCGATCCCCGCTACGGCGCGCCTGCCGGTTGGTTTAGCATGGTGGGCTCATGCGCCAGCCACGCTATCAATTCGGCGAGTTCGAACTGGATGCCGCGTCGCGCGCATTGACGCGCGGTGGCGACCGCGTCGCGTTGCCGCCGAAGTCGTTCGAATGCATCGCGTATCTGATCGCGCATCGTGAGCGCGCCGTCGGCCGCGACGAATTGATCGCGGCGGTGTGGGGGCGCGTGGAGGTCAGCGACACGGTCGTCGCGCAGACGATGTTGCGCGCGCGCAAGGCGCTCGACGATACGGGCGAACGGCAGGCGTTCGTGCGCACGGTGCCGAGGTTCGGATATCAGTGGATCGCGCCGGTGAAGGAAGTGGTCGCCGTCGTTGCGCCCGAGCCAGTCGCTCCGCCGATGCCGACGCCGACGTCGACGTCGACGTCCATGGACATCCGCGCATCGCGTACATGGCGTCGCTTTGCGGTCCCGCTCATCGCGTTGCTCGTCGTCGCGGGCGCGTGGGGCGCATGGTCGTACTTCCGCAACGAGGCGACGCAGGACGCCGCGCAGGCGAGCGACCTCGTGCTCGTGCTCCCGGTCGCCGTCGCGCCCAACGATGCGGAAGATGCGTGGGTGCGGCTGGGTGCGATGGATTACGTCGCGAGTCGCCTGCGTCGCAGCGGGTTGAAGGTCGTTCCCAGCGAACAGACGCTGCACCTGAGCGCGCTGGCCAAGCCCGGCACCACCGACGACAGCACTGCATGGAAGGCGCTGCGTGCGAACAGCGGCGCACGTTGGGTCGTGTCGCCCGAGGCGCGGCACGACGCGCGCGGATGGCGCGTGCGCCTGAATGTCCACGATGGCGCCGCGCGCGTCGTCGAAGCCGCCGGCAGCACGCCGCTCGCCGCCGCTGCCGCGGCGACCGACGCCTGGCTGCGTCGCATCGGCCGCACCAGCGGCGACGAGGGCACGCCGAGCGCGCTGACCGAACGCGTGCAACGGATCGACGCGGAGTTGTTCGTGGGCCAGCTCGCGAGTGCGCGCCGCCTGATCGATTCGACGCCCGCGTCGCAGCGCAACGAGCCGCGCCTGCGCCTGCGCGAGGGTCAGCTGGAATTCCGCGCAGGGCGCGTCGACGAAGCATCCCGCATCTTCGCGTCGATCCTGCAGGCGGGCGAGTCGGTGGATCGCGTGGTGCGCGCCGAAGCGTTGATGGGAAGCGGCGCGGTCGAGATTCGTCGCGGGGAGTTCGCGAAGGCGGAATCCTTGTACGCGCAGGCGCTCGCGTTGCTGGAGCAGGGCGGCGCGGACGATCCGGTGCTGATCGGCAACGCGTACAACGGGCGCGGCGTCGCGCGCGTGCAACAGGACAAGATGGACGACGCGGTGCACGACATGGGCATGGCGCGCATCGCGATGCAGCGTTCGGGCAACCTCGTCGAAGCGGCAACGGTCGGCGTCAACCTCGGCCGCATCGAAACGCAACGCGGGCACCTGCCGCAGGCCTTGCAGGAATTCGACGGCGCGATCGCCACGTTCCGCAAGTTCGACGTGCGCGATTACCTCGCCGCCGCGTGGCTCGCGAAGGCCGAAGCGCAGATGGTGCAGGTGCAGCCCGCGCACGCCGCTGCCTCCATGGCGGAAGCCGCGACGCTGGCGAAGTCGATCGAGGACCCTTACCTCGCGTCCGCGATCGCGAACATGCGCGCGCGCACGGCGTTGGCCACCGGCCGCCTGCGTGATGCGGGCACTGCCATCGACGACGTCGCGCGCAATGGCGAAGGCCTCGACGCAATCGTGCAGGAACTCCGCCTGCGCCTCGCGCTCGCACGCGGTGCGAACGCGGAAGCCGGCGCGCTTGCGAAGCGGACGCCGCCGTCCGGCGCCGAGGTGCCAGGCTCGCTGGCGTTGGCCGCCGTGCAGGCGGCGCTGCGCAATCGCGATCTCGACACCGCGCGTGGCTGGGTCGCACGAGCACCGGCCGAAGGGCAGGGCGACGTATCGTGGGACGTGGCGCGCGCGTTGCTGGCGTCCGGCGAAGGCGACGCCGCACGCGCGATCCGCATCGCCCGCGAAGCCGCGGTGCGCATGGAGCGCACCGGTTCGCCCGATGGCCGCGTGCTCGCGGGCCTGCTGCACGCGAAGCTGTTGCTCGCCGGCGGCCAGCGCGACGAAGCGGCCGCGATCCTCGGCGACCTCGATGGATTCGCTGGCGCCGACTATCGCGTCGCGTGGACGACGCTGACGCTGTACCGCGCGCTCGGCGAAAGCGCGATGGTGTCGACCGCGCAAACGCGCGTGCAGGCGTTGCGCGGCGAGCGCGACGCGGCGATCGAACCGGCACTGTAACCAGGCGCCAGACGCAGCTACGCGGATTCCTGCGTCGATTCGATCAGCGTATCGCGCAGCAACACGATCTCCTTCTGCAACCGCGCGAACTCCTTCGCGGTCAGGCCGGTGGAGTGCTTCAGGTCGAAGCCCAGTGCCTTCTCGCGCAGGCGCTTGCCGCTCTTCGTCAGCGTCACGCGCACCTGGCGTTCGTTGTTCGGGTCGCGCGCGCGTTCCACGAGTCCCATCGCTTCGAGCTTCTTGAGGATGGGCGTGAGCGTGTTCGACTCGAGGAAGAGCTTCGCGCCGATGCCGCCGACGGTCTGGTCGCCTTCTTCCGAGAGGGCGACGAGCGTGACGTACTGCGTATAGGTCAGGCCGAGCTCATCGAGCATCGGACGGTAGACCTTGGAGAAGGCGAGGTTGGCCGAGTAGACCGCGAAGCAGAGGAACTCGGACAGCTTCGGGGCGGTGGGGGTTGCCATGGGGCGGCTCCGGGGGTGTGTCGCGTCGCCGGATAATACATCGCATGCGATGCAAGCGCGAACGATGTCGCTGATACATAGGGGTCAATCCGTCGACGCGTGATGTTCGTGAGGCATGCGCGACCTCACTTGACGCCCTTGGGACACATGGGCACGATGCGCGCCTCGCATACGAACCCATCGCATGCGATATATCCGCGACGCCACGAGGCGGGCGGATTGCCCCCAGCAGACCCAAAGGTATCCCCATGACCATCATGCGCGAAAACGTCCTCTTCTCCGGCAAGACCCACACCACGCCGACCCGCCGCGAAGGCGCCAACCCCAACAACCATGGCGTCGACCTGCACGTGGCGGCGCCGGGCGCCGAGGCGATCGTGTTCGAAGACGCCGCGCCGCACCCGACCGCCGAGCAGCTGTTCGCCGGCGCGTGGTCGGCTTGCTACATCACCGCGATCGGCCTGGTCGCGATGCAGAAGAAGGTGAAGCTGCCCGCCGACATGGCCGTCGACATCCAGGTCGACCTGTTGCAGGCCGGCGCCGACTACTTCCTGCGTGCGCGCTTCGACGTCGCGCTGCCGGGCCTGGACCAGGCGACGGCGGAAGCGATCGCGCACGAGGCCGATCTCATCTGCCCGTACTCGAAGGCGACGCGCAACAACATCGACGTCGTGTTGAACGTGCACACCTCGTAACGCAGCAATAACGCGGCCGGTTCGATGCGTCGAACCGGCCGCGTGATGTTGTGCGGCAAGCGGGCATTCGCCGATTGCGCAAGGCAATCGTGCGGCGTAAGAAGAGTGAACGACAGACACCTTCGGTGAGCGGCGGTCACGCAACCCCACATCCCGGCGAACGCGTTCGCCAACTGTCGGTGAACACCACAAGCAGGGGTCAACACATGCGGAGCCGCGCTCCACGTGCGGCGTGCGGCTGCGCGTTTTCGAGGAGGCCACCATGGCCAAACCCACACCACAAGTCCCGCGATCCACGCCTTCGAAGATGCCGGCGGACATGCTCGGCGACTCCGGGGCCGTGAATCTGTTGTCGGAGAAGACCAGCGACTCCACCGCGCTGCGTCCCTTCGAATACCACGCGAAGGACGAAGAGCTCGCCGATCTCAAGCGGCGCATCGAAGCGACGCGCTGGCCCGATGGCGAAACCGTCAACGATTCCACGCAGGGCGTGCAACTGGCGACGATCAAGAAGCTCGCCAACCAGTGGGCGACGAAGTACGACTGGCGAAAGATCGAGATGATGATCAACGCCTACCCGAACTACCTGACGAAGATCGACGGCCTCGACTTCCACTTCATGCACATCCGCTCCAGCCACGAGAACGCGCTGCCGCTCATCGTGTGCCACGGCTGGCCCGGCTCGGTGATCGAGCAGATGAAGATCATCGGGCCGCTCACCGATCCCACCGCGCATGGCGGCAAGGCCGAAGATGCGTTCCACCTCGTGATCCCGTCGATGCCCGGTTACGGGTTCTCCGAACGGCCGTCGACGCCCGGTTGGGGTCCCGAACGCATCGCCGACGCCTACATCGCGCTGATGGAACGCCTCGGCTATACGAAGTACGGCGCCACCGGCGGCGATTGGGGTTCCGTCGTCGTCGACCTGATGGCTTTGAAAGAGCCGCCGGGCCTGGTCGGCATCCACACCAACATGGCCGGCGTCGTGCCACCCGAAATCGACGTTGCGTTGTTCAAGCGCGAACCGATTCCCGCAGGCCTTTCGCCCGAGGAACGCCAGGCGGCCGAGGAACTCGCCGAAACGTACAAGCACATCGGCTACGCGCTGACGATGGCCGACCGCCCGCAGACCACCACCGGCATGACCGATTCACCGATCGGCCTTGCGGCGTGGATGCTGGATCACGACCCGAAGAGCTACGACATGATCGCGCGCTCGATCGACGGCAAGCCCGAAGGCCTGACGCCGGACGACGTGCTCGACAACATCACGCTGTTCTGGCTCACCAACACCCACCTCTCCGCGGCACGCCTGTACTGGGAGAACAAGCTGTCGTACTTCGCGGTCAAGGGCGTGAAGATCCCCGTGGCCGTCAGCACCTTCCCCGACGAGCTGTACACCGCCCCGAAGAGCTGGTCGCAGAAGGCCTACCCGAAGCTCGTGCATTGGAACCGCCTGCCGAAGGGCGGCCACTTCGCGGCCTGGGAGCAACCGGAGCTGTTCACGAAGGAAGTCCGCGCGGGGTTCCGCGCCATGCTGCACTAAGCAAGAACAGGGGTCAGAGCACCTTTTCCGGCGGAAAAGGTACTCTGACCCCGATGCTCCGGACCGGCGCGACAACGTGGATGTGCATGGCGACGCTGCTGGCGGCGTCGTTCGCCACGCCCGCGTGCGCGGATGAAATCGCGACTGCGAAGCGCAAGGACGGCACCACGATCCGCCTCACCGACGAAATGCTGCCTGCGTGCAACCAGGAAAGCCTGCACGGCGCGGCGCGCATCGAGCGCGGCAAGACCGTGCAGCAGGCGTGCTGGGGATTCGACTGGAAGAAGCGCGTGTTCTCGGTGATCCCGCTTGCCCCGCGTTCGATGACGCAGGGCATGGTCAAGGGCGTGATGCGCCTGCTCGACGGCGAGCGCGCCGCCGCGTGGCGCGAGATGCGCCCGCAACAAGCGCTCGACGAAGCCCACGCGCTGCGCATGCGCGCCGATGAGTTTGCGTGGAAGGCGAAGCCGCCGGGCTGATCGCGCTCCGATCGCTGCAATCACGAAGGCATGACGTCGCGGCCATTAAAGCTGCGCGCGGATGATCAACGGAGGAAGCGTCATGCCGCGTGGCGACAAATCGTCTTACTCGTCGAAGCAGAAGCGCCAGGCAGAACACATCGAGGAGTCGGAGAAGAAGGAGGGGCGTTCGACCGCCGCCGCCGAACGCATCGCGTGGGCGACGGTCAACAAGCAGGACGGCGGGGCGAAGGGCAGGAAGGCGACGAAGAAGTCGACGAAGAAGGCCGCGAAGAAGTCGACGAAGAAGGCTGCAAAAAAGTCGACGAAGAAAGCTGCGAAGAAGTCGACGGCGAGGAAGTCGCCGGCGAAGAAGAGCGCACGGAAGTCGACGGCGAGGAAGTCGACGGCGAGGAAATCGACGGCGAGGAAATCGACTGGCAGGAAGTCCGCCGCGAAGAAGACCGGGCGGAAATCGGCGGCAAGGAAGACGACGCGCAGGTCGCCGGCGAAGAAGGCAACGCGCAAGTCGACGGCCCGCAAATCGACCGCCCGGAAGTCCACCGCTCGCAAGTCGACCGGCCGCAAGACGGCCCGAAAGTCTTCCCGCAGGTCCTGACACGCCGCCCGCCCGAAGAAATCCGGGTCGCCGGCCAGTAAAACTACGGTAGTCCCGCGGCCTTGCCGCGGGCATCGTCCGAGCCGACACGAGGCGGAGGCGATGCCATGAAGCGCGCGACGACAGTGATGCTGGGCGCCATGCTGGTGTGCGGTTGCACGGATCGGGGCGCGGATGGAGCGCCGACCGAATCCGCCGCGACATCCGCGACTGCGGCCGGGCCCGCAGCGGCCACGATCGCTGCGACTTCGCCCTCGGCGGCCTCGCCCGCGGCGCAAGCGACGCAACCCGAACCCGGCAGCACCCCCGTCACCGCCGACAACTTCGGCCGCGCCGCCACCGACGTCGCGTTCGGCACCATCGTGCAGCAGGGCGGCTTGGGCAAGTTCCATCACAACCGCGAACTCACGCCGCTCGACAACCAGGTCGTCGTGCGCCAGAACCGCGACACGCTGTATTCCAGCGCAGTGTTCGACCTCGACGCGGGCCCGGTGACGATCACGTTGCCCGATACCGGCGATCGCTTCATGTCGATGCAGGTCTTCGACGAAGACCAGTACACGCACCTGGTCGCCTACAAGCCGGGCAAGTACACGCTCACCAGGCAGGACATCGGCACGCGCTACGCGATGGCTGCGCTGCGCATGCTCGTCGACCCGAATGCGAAGGACGACGTCGGGAAGGTGCACGCGCTGCAGGACGCGGTCGTCGTCGAACAACCCGGCGGCCCGGGCGCGTTCGACGTGCCGAAATGGGACAAGGCGTCGCTCGGCAGGATCACCGATGCGCTGACCGTGCTCGGCGACACGCTGCCCGACAAGAACCGCATGTTCGGCACGAAGGCAGAAGTCGAGCCCGTGCGTCGCCTCATCGGCGTCGGCACCGCGTGGGGCGGCAACCCGGAGAAGGACGCGACGTACCTGAATTTCACGCCGCAACGCAACGACGGCAACACCGTGCATCGCCTCGTGGTGAAGGATGTGCCGGTCGACGGTTTCTGGTCGGTGACCGTGTACGACGCGAAGGGGTTCTTCCAGCAGAACGCGCAGAACGCGTACTCGTTCAACAACATCACCGCGAAGAAGGGCGACGACGGCAGCGTGACCATCCAGTTCGGCGGCTGCGACGGCAACGTGCCCAACTGCCTGCCGATCACGCCGGGATGGAATTACCTGGTGCGCCTGTATCGGCCGCGCGCGGAAGTGTTGTCGGGCGGATGGAAATTCCCGGAGGCCGAGCCCGTCGGGTGATCCGGTCTTGCCGACGGGCGAGGGCATTCACGCGCATTGCGAGCGCCGGAGGTTACAAGTCCGGTCGTCATGGACTTGCAGGCGATGCTCGCGTATTGCGGCTATCTCATCTGGTTGCTGGCCGGCACGGGCGACTTCGCGTGCCATCGGCGCACCGACCTGCCGCGTACCTCCGGCGTCGCGGAGTCGTTCGCGCACCTGTTGCAACTCGCGTTGCTTGGCGGGGCGATCTTCGTCTGGCTCGCCTTCGAGGTCGGGCGCGATGCGTTGCTGATGATGGCGGCATGCGTCGTGGTGCATGCGGTCGTCGGCTACCGGGACACGCGCATCGCATTCGCCAGGCGCCGCGTGGTGTCGCCCATCGAACAGCACCTGCACAGCGTTCTCGACATGGCGCCTTTCATCGCATTCGGATGGATCGCATGGACCGCCTGGCCCGTGCATGGCGAACCGGGATTGACGCTGCGCACACCCGCATTGCCCGCGTGGACCTGGATCGCGATTTTGCTGCCTGCGATCGTCCTCGTGGTTGTCCCGGCGATGATGGAATTCCGGAGCGCCCTGCGGGTGCGCGCGCAGGTCGATCCCGTGCTGGGTGAGCGCTCGCGCGAAGGAGGGCATTGAATCGCCACGCTCACGCCGGATGGTCGTTATCTCATCGTGCGCGGCCGCTTGTGGCGGGCGGCCAATCCCGCGCTGCCTGCGTCCACGCGCGACGCGCTGGTCCAGCAACTCATGCACGCGCGCCGCGACGTCAAGGCGGCGCTTCGCAGCAACGATCCGGTCTCGCTGCGCAAGGCCCGTGACGCCGTGCAGGCGGCCAAGGTCGCGCTGGGCGAGCGCGGTCCCGTGTGGTGGACCGATGGCGCCAGCGATTACAACCGGCACATGGTCAAGAACACGCCATACGCGCAATGGTACGAACTCAAGGTCGATGCATGATCCGCATCGGTTGCGCGGGATGGGCCATTGCGGCGCGGCAGGCCGGATTGTTCGGCGATGGCGCGTCCACGCTGGCCCGATACGCGACGCGGTTTGCCGTCGTGGAAGTGAACTCGACCTTCCATCGCGCGCATCGGCCGGGCACCTTCGTGCGCTGGGCCGGCGCGGTCCCGCGCACGTTTCGCTTCTCGGTCAAGTTGCCGAAGACGATCACGCACGAAGCACGGCTCGTGCGGACAGGTCCGTTGCTCCGTGCGTTCGCAAACGAGATCGCGGGACTGCGGTCGAAGCTCGGCGGCGTGCTCGTGCAATTGCCGCCGTCGCTGGAATTCGATGCGCGCGTGGCCGGTGCCTTCTTCCGCAACCTGCGCACGGTGTTCGAGGTGCCGATCGCTTGCGAACCGCGGCACGGCAGTTGGTTCGGAGCGCGCGCCGATGCGCTGTGGCAACGATTCGACATCGCGCGCGTGGCGGCGGATCCACCCGTGCCCGAAGGCGCGGGCATGCCGGGCGAAGCAGGCCGCTGGCGCTACTTCCGCCTGCACGGGTCGCCGCGGATGTACTACAGCGCCTACGACGACACGCGCCTGGAAGCGTTCGCGCAGGCGCTCGTCGACAGCGACCGCGCACGCCGGCCGGCCTGGTGCATCTTCGACAACACCGCGCACTCGCATGCCGTCGAAGACGCGGCACGATTGCGGGACCTGCTGGGTGCGGGGCGCTGACTCGCGCCCCGTCAGCACCGAATCACGCGCGCATCATCGCGACATCGAATACGGCTGCGCTGCGTTCGCCCCCGGCCACGCCATGTTCGGTTCCGCCTGCATCGTGAAGCGCAACTCGCCGCCGGCCACGATGTCTTCGTGGCGGAGGAACGCGCGATCGAGCGGCGTTCCGTTGAGCGTCGCGCTGCCGATGTAGTGGTGCGCGTCGTCGAGTCCTTCGGCGATCACGGTGAACTGCTTGCCGTTGGGCAGGTTCAACGTTGCGCGCGGCAGGAAGGGGCGGCCGATGATGTACTCGTTGCTGCCCGGCGCGATCGGATAGAACCCGAGCGCGGTGAACACGTACCACGCCGACATCTGGCCGAGGTCGTCGTTGCCCGACAGGCCATCCGGTCGCGGCGAGTATTGGCTCGCCATGATCGGGCCGAGGCGCTGCTGCGTGCGCCAGGGCTGGCCCGCCGCGGAGTACAGGTACGCGACATGGTGGCTCGGTTCGTTGCCGTGCGCGTACCAGCCGATCAGGCCGGTGATGTCTTCCATGTGCTCGAAGGTCTTCGGGTCGACCTTCGCGTCGAACACCGCGTCGAGCTTCGCCAGCAACTTGTCCGCGCCGCCGTGCGCCTGCGCGAGGCCGGCCACGTCGTGCGGCACGTACCACGAGTACTGCCACGCATTGCCTTCGGTGTAATCGGACCCGTACCCGCTGGCGGTCGCGTCGAAGGGCTCGCGGAAACTGCCGTCGCGCTTGCGCGCGCGCATGAACCCCGTCTCCGGATCGAACGCGTTACGCCAGTTCGCTGCGCGCTTCCGGAATGTCGCCGCGACGTCCTTGCGCCCCATCGATTCGGCCACGCGCGCGATGGTCCAGTCGTCGAAGGCGTACTCGAGCGTCTTCGACGCCGCTTCGCCTTCTTCGTCGATCGGCACGTAGCCGAGTTCCATGTATTGCGCGATGCCGTCGTAGGGTCCGTAGCTGGCGCTGGCCACCATCGCGTTCAACGCCGCGTCGGCGTCGTAGTCGCGGATGCCTTTCATGTACGCGTCGGCGATCACCGGCACCGCGTGGTAACCGATCATGCACCACGTCTCCTGGCCATGGAACGCCCAGATCGGCAGGACGCCGTACGGGCTCACGCGTTGCGCGGCGATCAGCGAGCGGATGAAGTCGTTGTTGCGCCGTGCCGGTTGCACGAGCGTGAGCAGCGGATGCAGCGCGCGATAGGTGTCCCACAGCGAGAAGGTCGAATAGTTCGTGAAGCCCTCCGCCTTGTGCACGGCGTTGTCGGGTCCGCGATAACGGCCGTCGCTGTCCATGAACAGGCTTGGGCCCATGAAGGCGTGGTAGAGCGCGGTATAGAAGCTGCGCCGCATCGGCTCGGGTGCATCGACATCGATCGCACCGAGCGCCTCGCTCCATTGCGCCTTCGCATCCGCGCGCACGCGATCGAAATCCCAGTCCTTCATCTCGGCGTCGAGATTGGCGACGGCGCTGTCTTCGCCGACCGGCGAGATCGACACCTTCACCACCAGGGGCTGCCCCGACGCGTCGGCGAAGTCGAGCGCGCCGACCAACTGGCGTCCTTCGATCTGCGCACGCTGGCGCGGGTCGTTGCTGCCCGGCGGCGGGAAACCCTTGTAGGGCACGTCCTGTTCGGTGTCGTGGAATTGATGGCCGCTGACCGGCCGCGAGAAGCGCATCGCGAAGTACAACTGGCGCCCCGGCGCCCAGCCGCGCGTTTCGCGAAAACCGGTGAGCGTGCCATCGGGATGCAACCGCAGCCGCGACCACTGCACCTTGCCCGGATAGTCGTACATGCTCGTGCGCAGATCGACGAGCACGTGCGCGGGCTTGCCCTTCGGGAAGGTGTAGCGATGCACGCCGACACGCGCGCTCGCAGTGAGTTCGGCGCGGATGTCGTAGTCGTCGAGCGTCACCGCATAGTAACCGGGCTGTGCGATTTCGCCGTCGTGCCTGAAGCGCGACGTGTAGCCGCTGCCGGGCTTGTCGACGTCGCCGCGTTCGAGCTTCACTTCGCCCGCGATCGGCATGACGAGCACGTCGCCGAGGTCGGAGTGGCCCGTGCCGGAGAAGTGCGTGTGCGAGAAGCCGACGATGGTGCTGTCGTCATGACGATAGCCCGCCGCCCAACCGTAGCCTTCCTTGCGCGACTTGATCTGCGTGTCCGGGCTGAGCTGGATCATGCCGAACGGCACGACCGCGCCGGGGAAGGTGTGGCCTTCGCCGCCTGTGCCGATGAAGGGGTCGACGGCTGCGTATGCCGCCGCGCCCCGCGTCGCCGATGCCGCCAACGCCCCGCCCGGCATCGCGCTGCAAGCCATTGCGCACCCCGCCAACAACAGGCCGGCCGTTCTCGTCATGTGCATTCCTTCCGGTTTCGGATCACGCCAAAGCGCGCAAACTAGCATTGTTCGCCCGCCTGTGATGCAGTCCGTCAACCCCCCGTGCAGGAACCCGGCATGAGCACACCGTTGGTCGCGTCACGCGCCGCACCGGCCGCGAACACGCGCGTCGCGCTGGTGGCGATGACGGCGATCTTCTTCATGTGGGGCTTCATCACCGAGCTCAACGGCGTGCTGATCCCGCACCTGCAATCGGTGTTCGAACTGACGCACGCGCGCTCGATGTTGCTGGATTCGGCGTTCTTCGGGGCGTACTTCGTGATGGCCGTGCCCGCGGGCAAGGTCGTCGGCAGGCTCGGGTTCAAGATGGGCATCGTGGTCGGGCTGCTCGTCGCCGGCGCGGGCGCGTTGTTGATCCTTCCCGCGGCGCGGATGGGGTCGTTCAACCTGTTCCTGCCGGCGTTGTTCATCCTCGCGACCGGCATCGTGCTGCTGCAGGTCTCGGCGAATCCCTACGTCAGCTTGCTCGGCGCGCCGGAACGCGCCGCGAGCCGGTTGAACTTCGCGCAGGCGGTGAACTCGCTGGGACACACCGTGGGGCCCTACGTCGCGGGCGTGCTGATCTTCAGCGCGACGCTGCTCAGCGCCGAACAACTCGCGGCGCTGCCTGCCGCGGAGCGCGCGTCGACGGTGCAGCCGTTGTACGTCGGCGTCGCGGTTGCGCTGCTCGTGCTCGCGCTGGCGGTGTATCTGTTCCGCATGCCGCCGCTGACCGAAGCCACGGAGCAGGCCGACGCCCGCCGCCACACCTTCGCCGAACTGCTCGCGCTGCCGCACGTGCGCTGGGGCGTGCTCGCAATCTTCTTCTACGTGGGCGTCGAAGTGACCGTCGCGCATTTCATGGTGACGTATGTCTCGCGGCCGGAGATCGGCAACATGTCGAACGAGGCCGCATCGGCGTACCTGTCGTTCTATCACCTCGCCGCGATGATCGGCCGGTTCGTCGGCGCGCTGTTGCTGTTGCGCGCGAACCCGCGTCGCATGCTGCCCGCGGCCGCCGCGATCAACATCGCGCTGCTGCTGGTGACGATGAGCACCGCGGGAAGCGTCGCGACCTGGAGCGTGGTGGCGGTGGGACTGTTCAACTCGATCATGTTCCCGACGATCTTCACCCTGGCGATCGAGCGCCTCGGCCCGATGACGGAGAAGGCGGCGAGCCTGCTGGTCATGGCGATCGTCGGCGGCGCGGTGATTCCGCCGTTGCAGGGGCTGCTGGTCGATGCACTGCAAGCCGGGCAGGGCGAAACCCGTGCGCTGCAGTATGCGTTCGTCGTGTCCGCGCTTTGCTATGCGTACATCGTGTGGTACGGCCTGCGCGGTTCGCGCGTGCGGATGGCCGACCCCGCATGAAGATCGTCTGTTTCGGCGAAGCGCTGATCGATTTCCTTGCGCAGCCCGGCGCCACGCCGGACGCGCCGCGTGCGTTCCTGCAGTACGCAGGCGGTGCGCCGGCCAACGTCGCGGTCGCGGCCGCGCGGCTCGGGGCGCAGACGCAGTTCGTCGGCATGCTCGGTACCGACATGTTCGGCGACTTCCTGCTGGAAAGTTTGCGCGACGCCGGCGTGGACACCTCGCGCATCGTCCGCACCGATGGGGCGAACACCGCGCTGGCGTTCGTGCAACTGGATGCCGATGGCGAGCGCAGTTTCAGTTTCTATCGTCCGCCCGCCGCGGATCTGTTGTTTCGCGACGCGCATTTCCATGAAGCGTCGTTCGCGGACACGGCCGTCTTCCATGTGTGCTCCAACAGCATGACCGAAGCTGCGATCGCGCAGGCGACGCTGCAGGGGATGTCGCGCGCGCGGGCAGCGGGTGCCGTCGTCAGCCTCGATCTCAATTTGCGGCCCGCGTTGTGGCCAGAAGGCGAGGAACCACGGCCGCGTCTTTGGGGCGCGCTGCTGGAAGCGGACCTGGTGAAGCTGGCGCGCAGCGAGCTGGAATATCTCGCCGCGGAGATGCCGGGCGGCGAAGAGGCGGTCGTGCAGCGCATTCTCGACGGACACGCACGCCTCGTGGTCGTCACCGATGGCGCGGCGACGTTGCAGTGGCGCACGCGCGACGCGCGTGGCGAAGTGCCGTCGTTCCGCGTGCGCGCGGTGGATACGACTGCGGCGGGCGATGCGTTCGTTGCCGGTGTGCTGTTCCGCCTCGCGCAACAACGCGTGGATGGCGCGACGTTCCCGGCTTTCGTGTCCGACCCCGCGGTCATCGCCGATGCGCTGCGATTCGGCGCCGCCGTCGGCGCGTTGGCGGTCACGCGCCAGGGCGCATTCGCCGCGATGCCGACCCACGCCGAAGTCATTGCATTGCTCGGTGAACCATCATGACCCCGCTCCCCGATTTCCGCTTGGAAGCCTTCCTGCGCACCCACATCGCGCACACGATGGCCTTCTACCACCCGCGCTGCATCGATCCGGCCGGCGGGTTCTTCCATTACTTCAAGGACGACGGCACGGTATACGACCGCGGCCATCGCCATCTCGTGAGCAGCACGCGCTTCGTCTTCAACTACGCGATGGCCGCGCGCGAGTTCGCCGACGACGTCGTGCTGCGGGCGGAATATCTCGATGCGGTGCGCCACGGGCTCGCGTACCTGCGCGATGTGCATCGCAACCCGTCGACGGGCGGCTACGCGTGGACCCTCCGCGACGGCCGCGTCGAAGACGAGACCTACCACTGCTACGGCGTGGCGTTCGTGCTGCTCGCGTATTCCACTGCGCTGAAGGCCGGCTTCGACGAAGCGCGCGCGTGGATGGACGAGACCTGGCAACTGCTCGAGCAGCGCTACTGGGAGCCGAAGTTCGGCCTGTACCGGGACGAAGCCGACGCGCATTGGCATTTCAGCGGCTATCGCGGCCAGAACGCCAACATGCACATGTGCGAGGCGATGCTCGCGGCGTACGAAGCGAGCGGCGAACGTCGCTATCTCGATCGTGCGCTGATGCTCGCCGACCACATGACGCGGCGCCAGGCCGCGCAGGCCGGCGGCCTCGTGTGGGAACACTACGACGTGGATTGGAACGTCGACTGGACGTACCACCTCGACGATCCCAAACACCTGTTCCGCCCGTGGGGGTTCCAGCCGGGCCACCAGACCGAATGGGCGAAGCTGCTCCTGATCCTCGATCGCCATGTCGACGCCGAGTGGCTGGCGCCGACCGCGCGTCGCCTGTTCGACATCGCGCTCGACCATTCCTGGGACAACGAGTACGGCGGCATGTATTACGGCTTCGCCTTCGAAGGATTGCGCGACGCCGCATCGGGCCGCGCGCGCGTCGAAGGCCCCGCGTGGGTCTGCGACGACGACAAGTATTTCTGGGTGCAGGCCGAATCCATCGCGACGGCGGCGCGCCTCGGAGACTGGGCGTGGTACGACAAGTTATGGGCCTACGCATGGCGGTATTTCGTCGATCACGAACACGGCGCGTGGTATCGCATCCTCGATCGCCGCAACGCAAAGTACGGCGACGAAAAGAGCCCCGCCGGCAAGACCGATTACCACACGATGGGCGCGTGCCATGACGTTTTGCACGTCCTGCGCCATCGTTCCACCTGAGGCGAGCCCATGTCGAATGTGCGTGCGTTGTTGCTGGCCCTGTCGTTGATCCCCGTCGTCGGCGTCGCCGCGGAGAAGCCCGCCGTTGCCCCGGCCGCTGCCGCGCAAACCGTCGACGATGCCGAAGCCGCGCGCCTTGCCGCACGCGTCAAGACCGAGTTCCTGCACGCATGGGGCGGCTACAAGCAGTACGCCTGGGGCCACGACGCACTCAAGCCGCTGAGCAAGAAGCCGCAGGATTGGTACGCGCAATCGCTGCTGATGACGCCGATCGATGCGCTCGACACGATGCTGCTCATGGGCCTGGACGACGAGGCGAAGGCAACGCGCGAGCTGATCGCAAAGCAGCTGTCATTCGACAAGGATCTCGACGTCAAACACTTCGAGGTCGTGATCCGCCTGCTGGGCGGATTGCTGTCCGCGTACCAAGCCACCGGCGACGAACGCCTGCTCGCGCTCGCCGAAGATCTCGGCAAGCGCATGCTGCCGGTGTTCGATACGCCGACCGGCCTGCCGTACGTGAACGTCAACCTGCGCACCGGCAAGGGGCAGGGCATCGATACCAATCCGGCGGAAACCGGCACGCTGCTGCTCGAGTACGGCACGCTGAGCAAGCTCACCGGCAACCCGATGTACTACGAGAAGGCCAAGCGCGCGTTGGTCGAAACGTACAAGCGCCGTTCGAAGATCGACCTCGTCGGCGAGCGTATCGATCCGGTGACCGGCAAGTGGACGCACACGAGCAGCCACATGGGCGCGCGCATCGACTCGTACTACGAGTACCTGTTCAAGTGCTGGAAGCTGTTCGACGACAAGGACTGCCTGGCGATGTGGACGCCGAGCATCGCCGCGGCCAACAAGTACTACCTCGAAGACGTCGACGGCGCCCTGTGGTCCGGCCAGGTCGACATGCACACCGGTGCGCGCACGGGCCACGAGTACGGCGCACTCGATGCGTTCTATCCGGGCATGCTTGCCTATTCCGGCGACATCGAGCACGCGCGTCGCCTGCAGGCATCATCGTTCGCGATGTGGAACCTGCACGGCATCGAGCCCGAGGCCTACGACTATCGCAAGAAGAAGATCACTGCCGCCGGCTATCCGTTACGTCCGGAAATCGTCGAATCCACCTGGTACCTGTATCGCCTCACGGGCGACCCGCAATATCGCGCGATGGGCCGCAAGTTGTTCGAGGACTTCATCAAGCACTGCCGCACCGAGGCGGGCTACGCCGCCATCAAGGACGTGACGACGATGGAGCAGGCGGACGACATGGAGAGCTTCGTGCTCGCCGAAACGTTCAAGTACTTCTATCTGCTGTTCGCGCCGCCGGAGACGCTCGACCTCGACAAGGTCGTGCTGACTACCGAGGCGCACCCGTTGCAGCGTCTCTCGAAGTAGCGCGCATCCCCGCCACGAACTGCAACACCGCGAACACGATGTGTACGCCGGTCGACACGTAGCCCATCGGGAGCATGTCCATCAGGACGAAGAACTGCCAAAGCGCGATGTTCGACGCGCCCAGCAGCGTGTGGACGGCCGAGGCCGTGAAGTGCCATGCGCGCGCGGGCGATGCCTGCGTTCGCCCCACGTAGAGAAAGCAGAACGCGAAGATCGCGGCCAGGCCATGCGCTTCGAGGAAGCCGATGCCGGTCGACGGCTCGCCGCGCAGGGCCGTGCCCAGGGGCCCGACGCCGAAGAAGATCGCGCGGATGTCCATGAAGAACGACGGGACGGCGAACAGTCCGAGGACGATGCCGTTGGCGAACATGAGGCGTTGGCGGGTGGTCATGCCCGCAAGGCTGCCTCGCACGTCGGCGGATTTCAACGAACATAATTAATCGCGCGCGTGCGCGGCGACCCGCGGCGCAACAAAAAACCCGCCGTTGCCGGCGGGTTCTTCGTTACTTCGTGACACGCGTGGATCAGGGCATGCTGACCGCGGCCCAGGTGTCGATGACAGCGTTGTGCTGCGTCGAACCCGCACCGTAGAGGTCGATCGCGGCCTGCGCCGTCGCGGCGCGGGCCGCGGCGTAGTCCGAGTTCGACGTCATGTACACCGTCAGCGCGTGGTACCAGATCTGCATGGCGGCGTCGCGGCCGATGCCGGTCAGGCCGGTGTTGCCGTTGCACACCAGGTTGCTCGGGCCGAGGTTGGCCGGGGTGCCGGCGGCATAGTCGGCGGGCACGACCACGCCTTCGGCGAGCAGGTAGAAGAAGTGGTTCGCCACGCCCGACGAGTAGTGCACGTCCATCGCCTTGAAGTTGCCAAGGCTGATGCCGTTCGACGGGGTGGTGGCGCTCGGGTAGCAGTCCGGCGACAGGCCGTCGAGGTTCGGCTTGAACATCGTGCGGATGAACTTGTTCCAGGCCGGCGTCGTGAAGATCTGTTCGCCGATGACGTAGTTCGGCGGCTGCTTCGCGTTGTTGGCGTAGTACTCGATCATCGCGCCGAAGATGTCCGACGTCGCTTCGTTGAGGCCGCCCGACTCGCTGGCATAGGTCAGGTTGGCGGTCGCAGCCGTCACGCCGTGGCTGACTTCGTGGCCGACGATGTCGATCGAAACGAGCGGACGCACGGTGGTGCCGTTGCCGTCGCCGAAGGACATGCAGAAGCAGTCGTCGTTCCAGAACGCGTTGGTGTAGTTCAGGAAGTAGTGCACCGCGCCGTTCGCGCCCTGGCCGTTGTTGCGGATGCCGTTGCGGTTGAACTTGTTCTTGTAGAAGTCCCACGTCTTCTGGAAGCCGTACATCGCGTCGACGCCGGCGCTGACGCGATCGCTCAGTGCGTTGTTGCCCCAACGGTTGTCCGCGTCGACCATCAGCGTGCCGCCGGTGCGGTAGCCGTTGCCCATGTCGGTGATCGACGTGTTGCCGCGCGTGGGGTCGATCAGCTCGTAGATGCGGCGCGTGTTGTTGAACTGCGTGTTCAGCGTGACGTTGCCGGCGAACAGCGAGAAGCCCGGGCCGATGGACGGGATGACGTTCGGCGGCGGCGGCGTGTTGCCGGTCGGATAACCGGTGCCCGGCAGCGTGCCGGTCTTGATCGCGTTCGTCTTGTCGAGGATCGCGCCGGTGACGGCGTCGACGTAGTAGTGCATGCGAATCGGCGTGCCGTCCTTCGCACGGCCGACGTAGACCACGTCGTGCGCGAGCTTCGGCGTCTTGGCGGCCGGCGCGAAGACGACCAGGCGCGAGGTCGGCGACACGTCGTAAGCCATCGCCCACGCCCTGCCGGCAGTGGCGATCGCGGCGGCGGACGTGATCGTCGGCGTGGTCGACACGTTGATCGCCGACGCCTGGGTCAGGCTCGTGCGCTTGAGCACGCCGGCCTTCGAATGGACGACGAGGTCGCCGCCGATGACCGGCAGGCCCTTGTACGTGCGATCGAAACGCACGTGTTCGGTGCCATCGCGGCCGACGATGACATCGCGCGTGACGAATGCGTCATTGGCGGACAGGCGCGTGGGCACCGGGTTGTTGCGGATGACGCCCAGCGCGCGAGTGGCGATGGTGGCGTTGTCGGCCGCCGCGGCCTGGCCGGCGGCTCCGAAAATGATGGCCACGGAGAGGGCCTTGGCAAGCGACGACATGTTTTCCCCTGGAGATGATTTGCGCGACGCGGATGGGTCGAGCCCGGGCAAGATCGGTCGGACTTATCGAGCCGATAACCCCCCACCGCGGGGGGTGTCCGGGAGACGGGGGGCTGTTGAACTGCGGGGGCGGGTGCGAGGCGCCGGCTCTTCGATCCATTCCGGTATCCGTCATGCACACACCCGATCTTGCGAGCCTGTGGAAGCAGGCGATCCAGCACTTCCAGCACAAGCGCTTCGCCGACGCCGAGTCGCTGTGCCTGCAGCTGGTGCACCACGCGCCCGACAAGCCGCTCGCGTTCGCGATGCTGGCGCAGATCTGCCATGCGGCCGGTCTCGTGCGCGAAGCGACGTTCAACGCGTTCCAGGCGAGCCAGCGGCTCCAGCACGTGCAGGCCGGCGACATCCTCGAAGTGGCGCACGTCCTGCTGGAAGTCGGCGAGTGGCACCTGGCGTACTCCGCGCTGGGCCTGATCGATCCCGAGCACCCCGACAACGCCGGCCTGCTGGTCGAACTGGGTCGGCTGTACAGCAATCTCGAGGATCAGCCGCGCGCGCTGCGTTGCATCGACCTCGCGCGCGCGAAGGGCTTCGACAATGCCTTCGTGGCGAACACGCACGGCATCCTGCGCAGCTTCGTCGGCGAACTCGACGGCGCGGTGGCGTCGTGCGAGGAAAGCATCGCCCAGGCGCCGGGCTTCGGCCACGCGCATTGGTTCCGCGCACAGCTGGGGAGAAAGGAATTCGCGCGCGAGCGCGTGTCGCGCATGCGCGCGGTGCTGGATCGGCCGGAACTCGGCAACGACGACCAGACGTACGTGCAGTACGGGCTGTTCAAGGAACTCGACGCGCTCGGCGAGACGGACGACGCATGGGCTTCGCTCATGGCCGGCGCGCAGGCGCGGCGCAGCGTCACCACGCACGATGTCGCGCACGAGACGACCGCTTACGACGCGCTGATCGAGGCGACGTCGGACAGCTTCTTCGACGTCTGCGGCGACGTGCCGCGCGACAGCACGCCGATCTTCGTCGTCGGCATGCCCCGCACCGGCACCACGCTGCTGGAGCGCATCCTGGGCAACCATCCGCAAATCAGGACGTGCGGCGAGCTCAACGACTTCCGCCAGCAGATGCAGTGGGTGAACAACCAGCGCCTGTCGCTGACGCTGGATGCCGGCATCGGTGACTTCGTCGCGCGGCTCGACCCGACGCTGCTCGGCCGCCGCTACCTGGCGAAGACCGCGTGGAAGGCCGGCGACAGCACGTTCTTCGTCGACAAGCACCCGATGAACTTCCAGTGGTGCGGTGCGATCCTCAAGGCGCTGCCGCACGCGAAGATCCTGCACCTGCGCCGCCATCCGATGGACAGCTGCTTCTCGAACCTGAAGGAGTTGTTCGCGCACAAGTATTACCCGTACAGCTATGCGCTCGATGAGCTGGCGACGCACTACCGCAACTACGCGCGCCTGATGCGCCATTGGCATGCCATCGCGCCCGGTCGCATCCTCGATGTGCGCTACGAAGACCTGGTCGCGCAACCGCAGGTCGAAGCCGATCGCGTGCAGGAGTACCTCGGGTTGCCGTGCGTCGAGGGCGTCACCGACATCCTCGCCAACAAGACGGTCACGACGACCGCGAGCACGCTGCAATTGCGGCAGCCCATCCACACCCGCAACGTCGGCGGATGGCGGCGCCATGCGAAGGGCATGGCGCCTGTCGAAGCGATGCTGGCCGACCTGATCGCCGACTACGAAGCCGAAGGCGCGTTCGCGCTCGCAAGCTGAGGCACGCGCGTCAGCGCGCGTGCCGGTTCGACCAATGGATGTGCGCGATCTTCCAGCCGGCGCCGACGCGGGACAACAGCATCGTTTCCGTCACGATTTCGGCAGGACCGCCCGGTCGTGCGCCCGTCGGCGTGATGCGCTTTTCGCTGAGCACGACGCCGAGGTTGCCGTTCGCCGTCGCATCGCGACGCAGCAACTCGCGCTGGACCTGCGCGAGACCGGCGGCATCGCCCTTCGCCGCGCCGTCGATGTAGGCATCGCGCGTGCCGATGACCTGGCCGTTCGCGATGACCACCGCGTCGGGCGTCATCAGCTGGCGCGCGACTTCGAGTCGATTGCCTGCAAGCGCGGCCATGAAAGCGTTGACCACGTTCGCCGCTTCGTTGGCGGCAGGCGACACCTGCGTGGCCTGCACGGGCTGCGTCGGCGTTTGCGCACCGACCGAACCGGCGGCGAAAGCGATGGCGAGGGAAGAGGCGAGAAGAAGCAGACGCACGGGCAAATACCACGGTGTTGAACGGGGTCGCCATTTGCGCGCGTTTCGCTTCCCTGCGGCCCCCCCGCGGCGGGGGGGGCGGTGCAGTCGTCTCGCAAGGCAATGTCGGCGGGTTGCGCACGTCGTGCCCAACGCATGGCTCGGCCTCTGCCGATCGTCTTCATAGGGGAAATCTGTTGTGAAAACCGCTCGTCTCCGCGTGCGCAGCAAGTCGCTTGTCCGCGCGCAACTCACCGCTTCATTGCTCGTGGCCATGGGGATGGCCCCGTCGATCGTGATGGCACAGGATTGTGCGACTGGCACGCCGGGCCAGACCCAGTGCGCAGGCGCCACTGCCGCGACCGGCGCGTTCGCCACCGCCGTCGGCTACCTGTCGTCCGCGACCGGCGACAACAGCTCGGCCATCGGCAACCAGGCCAGCGCCGCCGGCAACCGGGCCACGGCTGCAGGCAACCTTTCGGTCGCCAGCGGTGCGTACAGCGCGGCCTTCGGCAACATGGCCACCGCTTCGGGCGCCAACAGCGCGGCGTTCGGCAACAACGCACGCGCAACCGCCGTGCAGGCGACGGCGGTCGGCAACTTCGCGAATGCTTCCGGCGGTTACAGCGCGGCGTTCGGTTCGAATGCTGCCGCGACGTCCACGTCGGCCACTGCGGTCGGCGCCAACGCTTCGGCGACCAATACGAACGCATCGGCGTTCGGTCGCTTCTCGATCGCGAGCGGCTCCGCCTCCACCGCGCTCGGCCGCGCCACCAACGCCGCCGGCGCCAGCGCCACGGCCGTCGGCGAACGCGCGAATGCTGCGGGCGGCAACGCCACGGCCGTCGGTTCGTCCGCCAATGCGGCCGGCCTCTGGTCTTCTGCCTTCGGCAACGGCGCGCGTGCGACGGGTGCTTACGGCACGGCGATCGGTGCGCAGGCGCGTGCGACGGGCGTCCTGTCCACCGCGCTCGGCACCGTCAGCGAAGCGACGGGCAAGTACTCGATTGCGCTCGGCAACGATTCGCACGCGTTGAACCAGAACGCACTCGCGGTGGGTTCGTATGCGCGCGCGCTGAACCAGTACTCCATCGCGATGGGTACCGGTGCGTACACCACGGGCGCGTTTGCGATGGCGCTCGGCAACGAGGCGTACGCCAACGGCTTCGACGCCATCGCCATCGGTTACACCGCGGCCGGCATCGGTGACGAAGCCATCGCGATGGGTTCGTACTCGTGGGCATCGGGCAAGAACGGCGTCGCGATCGGCCTGCTGTCGACCGCGGCGTCGGACTACGCGACGGGCGTGGGCGCGTTCGCCAATGCGTACAGCTTCGCGAGCACGGCGATCGGCACGTACTCCAATGCGTTCGGTCAGTTCAGCAATGCCATCGGTGCATACGCCTGGACGGCCGGCGACTTCGCCACCGCCGCCGGTGCGTACAGCTCGGCGCTGGGCAAGATGAGCATCGCCGACGGTGCGTATTCGCAGGCGCGCGGCGAATACAGCCTCGCCGCCGGCGCTTACAGCCTCGCGGTCGCCGACTTCAGCACGGCGGTGGGTCCGCTGGCCGTCGCCGGTGGCGTGTCGAGCGCAGCGCTCGGCGACACCGCCGCTGCGAACGGCGATTACAGCACCGCGCTGGGCGCCTACAGCTACGCGACCGCCCTGAACAGCACCGCGTTGGGTTCGTACTCCGTCGCCGATCGCGAAAACACGATCTCCGTCGGTTCGGCCGGCGCGGAACGCCAGATCACCAACGTCGCCGCGGGCACCGAAGCGACGGACGCGGTGAACAAGGCGCAGCTCGACGCGCTCGCGCTCGAAGCCGGCCACGCGAACGATTACTTCAGCGCCGACGGCGCGGGCGACGGCAGCGACCTGTCGATCACCAGCGGCGGCCTGTCGGTTGCGGCGGGCTCGGGTTCGCAGGCCACCGGCTGGTACAGCACGGCGGTCGGTTCGGGTGCGTTCGCGCACGGTTACGAAAGCACGGCGGTCGGTTTCTATTCCGAAGCGCGCGGTGCGTACAGCTCGGCCTTCGGTTCGGCGCTCGCGTTCGGCCAGGGCACGACGGCGCTCGGTACGTGGGCGTTCGCGGGCGGTGGCTTCGATTGGACGGGTGAGGGCGGACGTCCGGGCAACATCGTCGAAATCGTCAACGGCACGGCCGTCGGTTTCGCGTCGGTCGCTGCGGCTGACGGTGCGACGTCGCTCGGTGCGGAAGCCGAAGCGCGCGGCGTGAACAGCGTCGCGATCGGCGCCGGTTCGATCGCCGATGTCGCGAACACGGTGTCCGTCGGCAGCGCCGGCGCGGAACGCCAGATCACCAACGTCGCGGCCGGCACGTCCGACACCGACGCGGTGAATCTCGGCCAGCTCAACAACGCGCTGGTCGCGGCCGGCGCGAACAACGTCGCGCAGCTCGACTCGGTCGCTGCCGCGCTCGGCGGCGGTGCGTCGCTCGGCTACGACGGCATGCTCGCCATGCCGACGTATGCGGTGCAGGGTGGCAGCTACTACAGCGTGGGCGATGCCTTCGGCGCGATCGACGGTTCGATCTCGTCGCTGACCACGCGCATGGACGCGCTGGAGCAGACGTTCGGCGGCAACCTGCCGCTCGGCACCGGTAACGGCCTCGCGGTCGGCACCGGCAGCAACGCGACCGATGGCACCGACACCGCGTTCGGCTCCAATGCGAACGTCGGCGCCGACAGCGGCACCGCGATCGGCAGCGGCGCGACCATCGCGACCGCAGCGACCGATTCGGTCGCCGTCGGCGCGGGCAGCAGCGTGACCGCCGCGTCCGGCACCGCGATCGGCCAGGGCGCCAGCGCCACGGCCACGGGTGCGGTCGCGATCGGCCAGGGCTCGGTCGCCAACGAAGCGAACACCGTTTCGGTCGGCAGCGCGGGCAACGAGCGTCGCGTCACCAACGTCGCCGAGGGTACGGCGCCGACGGATGCCGCGAATGTCGCGCAGGTGCGTGCCTCGTCGGCGCAGACGCTTGCCACCGCGAATGCGTACACCGACGCGCGCTTCGAAGCCTTCGGTGGCCAGCTCACCAGCATGCAGCAGGAGATCGACCAGCACCTGCGCCTGCAGGACGAGCGCATCGACCAGCAGGGTGCGATGAGCGCGGCCATGCTCAACATGGCGATCAACGCCGCCAACAGCCAGAGCGACCGCGGTCGCCTCGGCGTGGGCGCGGGCTGGCAGAACGGTGAGCAGGCGCTCTCCGTCGGCTACTCGAAGAAGATCGGCGAGCGTGCGTCCTTCAGCCTCGGCGGTGCCTTCAGCAGCGACGACAGCTCGGCGGGCGTCGGCTTCGGTATCGACCTGTAATACCGAAAAGCGGCGCAGCCTCGGGGGGGGATGCGCCGCGCAGGCATCGTGCCGGCTTCGATCATGGAGCCGGCACGATGTTCTGCTCGATCGATGCGACAAAAAAAGCCCGCCGAAAGGCGGGCTTTTTCTTTGGGAGGCCGTGGCAGTTGGTGCTACTCGAAGTCGCGACTGCGTTGCTCGGTCAGCTATTTCTCATCCACCGTCCCGTCGAAGCCCACTACGGCATCGACACCGCAGAGCGGGCAGATGGCTGACTGATCGTCGTCGATCCATTCCGTGATGTCCGCTGGCGGGTAGATCGCGGAACAGTGGATGCATGCCGCGAAGTCGCTCGCAAGCAGCGCTTTTCGGTGATAACTGTCGCCGCACGTTCGCATGGGGCTCAACTCTGGGGCTGCAGCCTGCACTGCAGGTCGATCATCGCGCCCTGGCGCTCGTCGGGCCACATCTCCGTCCACGTCTTGTAAGCGCGCGGCATGCCTTCGATGACGCGCTGCAACTCGTTCTCGGCGTCCCGACGGCGGGGGCGAAGCAGTCGTTAGCGCATGCAACGAAGAAGGCCGGACGTGCTCGCGCCGCACCTTGGTTTTGCGCAGCTTCAGCGCAATTCAATTCCCCCCCACCTCCACTAACGGCCAAAAGCGGGCACCCCCGAGGCCGCTAGACGACCCGATACGTAGTGTGGTCGTCAACGTTTTCGAAGATGATGCGCTTGCCGGTCTCAAAACATAGTTCGACCGTGCTACCGCCTACCACCGGCTTCATCGAATAGTGATCCAGTGGAATCCCGATAACTTCCGCGGCGGCCCCGAGATCCTCGAGCGGGTACTCCCATTCGTAATCCGTGTCCGATCCAGGCTCGGGAGGAGCGTCGCTAATGCGCCAGAACACAATTCCATAGTCGAAATAGAGCCGATGCCAAACTCCACTGAAACGCATGTGGATGACATTTGCAGGCTCTACAAGAACGCCCTTGTGCCAATACTGCTGAAGCAGAACAGCCTCGCAGGCTTTGCCGGCCAACCCTGGCGCTTCGCCATTGACATCCAGTTCCATCATGGGCGTACCTGTCATCTCGGCGTTGGCCTTTAGTGTGCCCTCTATGTCCGCACGGGTCGAAAGCGGACACTCGGCCGCCACTTCAAACCTGACGTCCGGGATCGCCCGCGGACGGATGCCCGCGAACGACTGCGTCAGCGACCGGGCGAAGGTAACCGCGGGGTTCGCGAACGACGTGCTGCCGGTGAACCAGTACGCCGCGAGGATATAGGCAGCGACGAGGGCGGGTACGGCCGCCGGGCGGTGCGCGATGCCCAACAGGATCGTCAGCAACAACCCGAAGGTCGCGATGCCCTCGCTCAGCCACTGCCCGGTTCCCTCGCGCGCATGCGTACCCGGTTGAAGCAACGCCTGGTCGAACATGCCGTGCGCCAGCGCGACGCCGACGATTGCGGCGATGACCTGCACCGCGATGTACGCGGCGGTCTCTCGGCTGGTCAGCGCGCCACGAAGGCGCATCGCGAGCGTCACCACCGGGTTGAAGTGCGCGCCGGACACGGGGCCGAGCGCGACGATCAACACATACAGGATCGCGCAATCGCGGCCATCTACAACCACTACGTCGCGACGACCTGCATCACCTTTGAAACCGAACCGGTGGAAATGGCGAAGTTGACGCGCGGGTCTTCCAGCATCCACTTCGCGTAGTCGCTCTTGCGCACGCTCGGCTGCGCGGCGAACAGTTCGGTGTAGAAGCGGATGCTCCCGTCGAGGTCGGCAACGTTGCGAGCGGAATGCAAACGGTGATCGGCGGCATCGCGTTGCCGAACGACGCGAGCGTCGCGCTGCATGAACGTCTGGGCTTCGAGAAGGTCGCGCACTTCAAGCGTGCGGGCTTCAAGCAGGAAAGATGGATCGATGTCGGCTATTGGCAGTTGTTGCTTTAGGTACACCTGACAGAAAAAGGCCCGCGCTAGGCGGGCCTTTTTCATTATGGTGGAGGTGGGGGGAATTGAATTGCGCCGAAGCTGCGCAAAACTAAGGTGCGGATCGAGCGCGGTGGATTTTGATATGCACACCGATATACCCAAGCGCCCGGCGCGTATCGTCTTGCCTGAGGTAGCCGACCGTCGGGGCCGAATGTCCGCTTTCGGCCAAAAGCGGACATTAGTCGTCGTTCGAACTTGGCCGGAGAGTGCGGGTTATTTCGGCGAGATACCGACGCAGGCCGACCGAGTCCGATGGACCCGGATCAAAGTCATCGAGCATCAGATCCATTACAGATTGCAGCCCGCCGCAACTCGCGACGACTTGTCTAATGAAATTGGTGTCGCCCGCAATGAGCGTCACATCCTGATCTAGTCGACAGATCCACTCATGGTTCTGCGAAAAGACGTAGTGATCGGAAGTGAACCTGAAGTCGGCGCCGAGATAGGACATCACGGCCTCGCGGGAGGGCGCTATCAGTGCAGGGCGACGATCCAACGCCAGGTCCCCCGCCGAGATCACCGCGACCTCCGAAGGGCGGCCCGAATGCACTTTGAAAACGGCATCCCAAATTTCGGCAGGGGCGAAGTCGGAGTATCGATTCCGATCGAATGCCAATCCCGCCCAGTGCGCAAGCCGCATGGGAACATCCGGCGGGTAGTTCGGAAGTAGCGCATCAGCGACAAATTGCTTTGACGTCCCGGTCATCGCAGCCCCATCGACCCGCTTGGCCAAGAGTCGGAGTCTACCCCGGCGTGAATGTCCGCTTTGGGTCGAAAGCGGACACTCGACCGCCACTTCAAACCGAACGTTCGGGGTCTTCCGCCCGCAGCAGCCGAGCGACGCCCAGCGCCGCCGCACCTCCGGCAGCTTGTGCCGCCACGAACAAGGGCACGTCGCCCGGACGGATGCCCGCGAACGACTGCGTCAGCGACCGGGCGAGGGTAACCGCGGGGTTCGCGAACGACGTGCTGCCCGTGAACCAGTACGCCGCGAAGATGTAGGCAGCGACAAGGGCGGGCACGGCTGCCGGGCGGTGCGCGATGCCCAACAGGATCGTCAGCAACAACCCGAAAGTCGCGATGCCCTCGCTCAGCCACTGCCCGATGCCCTCGCGCGCATGCGTGCCCGGTTGAAGCAACGCCTGGTCGAACATGCCGTGCGCCAGAGCGACGCCGACGATTGCGGCGATGGCCTGCACGGCGATGTATGCGGCAGCCTCTCGGCTGGTCAGCGCGCCACGAAGGCGCATCGCGAGCGTCACCACCGGGTTGAAGTGCGCGCCGGACACGGGGCCGAGCACGACGATCAACACATACAGGATCGCGGCCGTCGCGCCAGCATTGGCGAGCAGAGCGATGGCGTCGTTACCCTGCGCCAGCTTGACGCCCATGATCCCCGAACCCACGACGGTGGCCAGCAACAACGCGGTGCCGAGAGCCTCCGCGAACAGGGCGCGCGTCAGTCGGCTCACAGAGCCGCCAGAAGCGCGCGCACGCGCGCGCGGATGTCATCCCGCACCGCGCGGTACGCCGCGTCGTCCATGTCCTTGGGGTCGCTCAGCGCCCAATCCTCGCGGCGTTTCGCAGGCACCCACGGACACGCGTCGCCGCACCCCATCGTGACCACCGCGTCGAACTCGCCGCCGACGTCATCCAGCGACTTCGACGTGTGCATGGTCAGGTCGTACCCGACTTCCGCCATGAAGCGAACCGCTTTCGGGTTGACGACGCCGGAAGGACGCGACCCCGCGCTTAGTGCTTCAACGTCGGCGTCGCCCAACATGCGGGCGAACGCCTCGGCCATTTGACTGCGGTTTGAGTTCTCGACGCAGACGAACAGCACGCGCTTCATCAGCAACACGCCGAAGCCGGCGAGCAGCACGAAGCGCCCTTGTCGACTTTCGGCTTCATGGCCGTGACGGTCGGCGTGCAGGCGGCACCATCGGTCGCGCAGGCCGCATCGGCCGCGTAGTACGTCGTCGCATCGCCGAACGTGTGGAAGGTCTCCCAGCGTGTTCCCTGTGGGTCTTCAGTCCAGTTCTTGTCGGACTGCGCGTAGCAGCAAATGGTCGCTTCCTCCGGAATGACGCTGCCGCCTGCGGCTTCAAGGCGCTTGCCCAGCGTCGCGAGTTCCTCGCCGGAATCAACCTGCAACCCGAGATGGTCGACGCCCGGCGCGCGGCCCGTGTTGGAGATGGCGAAGTTGACGCGTGGGTCTTCCAACATCCACTTGGCGTAGTCGTCCTTGCGCACGCTCGGCGGCGCGGCGAACAGTTCGGTGTAGAAGCGGATGCTCCCGTCGAGGTCGGCGACGTTGAGATGCACGTGGAACCGGTTCATTTCGAAGCTCCTTTTTTGCGCGGCTTACAGGTTGAGGACACCGGGGCGCACGCGCCGGACCCGGCGCAACAGTTCTCGGTGAGGTAGGCGAGCAGGTCGTTCATTTGTTCGTAGTTCGCGCGCACGCGAATCACCCGGCCTTCGCGTTGGTCGATGACCAGGCCGGCCGACCGCAGCACGTTGAGATGCGCCGTCAGCGTGGCCGGCGGTAGGTCAAGGCTCTCGCGCAGCTCGCCGACCGGCAGGCCGTCGGGGCCGGCCTCAACGAGGCGGCGGAATGCCCGGAGGCGCGATTCGTGGCCAAGAGCGGCAAGGCAAGCAAGGGATGAGGACATTTCCATAGTTCCAAGAATATGGAAATGACGAAGGAAGTCAACCGGGCCTTGCCGGCTGACCCAAGGCCCCCGACCATCGCCCGATGGATATCCGACCCGCCGAACAGGACGACGCCGCCGCAATCGCGGCCATCTATAACCACTACGTCGCGACGACCTGCATCACCTTTGAAACCGAACCGGTGTCGACGGTCGAGATGGCAGGGCGCATCGGCGAAGGGCATGACGCGAAGCTGCCGTGGCTGGTGTCGGTGGAAGGCGGTGCAATCACAGGCTACGCATATGCATCGAAGTGGAAAGGGCGGTGCGCGTACCGCTACTCCGTTGAGTCGACGGTTTACCTCGACCAGGCGCGCAAGGGGTGTGGCATCGGCAAGGCGCTGTACGCCGCGCTGATCGATGCACTGCGCGCGCGCGAAATGCAAACGGTGATCGGCGGCATCGCGCTGCCGAACGACGCCAGCATCGCGCTGCATGAGCGACTCGGCTTCGAGAGGGTCGCGCACTTCAAGCGTGTAGGCTTCAAGCAAGAAAGATGGATCGATGTCGGCTACTGGCAATTGCTGCTTTAGGTGCACGTGACACAGGCGTCGATGCGGATGCCCAAAATGGACTTGGCGAACTCGTATGGTTGAAGAGCACTGGTACACCGTCGTGCTTCCGAACGGACGGACACGGGTGCTGCGGACCAAGTATCTAGATGCCTGCATTCGCGAATCAATCGCGCGCATTGGGCGTCAACCGGTTCGGCGCTTCTATAAGTATACGAAGGCAAAGTATGCGGACATGATGGTCAACGACGGGACCATCCGCGTCGGATCGCTTGTCGACTATCAGAATGCGGAGAAGCATTCCGGCGGCGTGCTCGACGAAGCGGAGGGCACGCGAACGACCGTCGTTCAAGCAGGGGCGCACGAGGTATGGACGAACGAGAACATGCCCGAGCCGGTGAAGGCGATTCTGGGCGAGATTCCGGCTAATCAGGCGTGGCACGTTCACGGCAGCACCTTCAGCGCGGTCTATGTCGCAAACGCATTCGTCTACTGCCTCAGCATGAAGTACGACGAAGCGCTTCTCGACGAAAGTCAGTTCGATGCCGATGCCATCGTTGAAATCATCGACACGGCCGGCTTCTTCGCCGCGGTCGACGTCGTGATGGCCGAATACGGGTGCAGATTCTTCAACGCGGTGGAATGCAAGTATGTCGGCCGGGTCGCACCAGACGGTGACCGTAGAACCCTCTACCACGCGGTAGAAGTGAAAGAGGAGCGTTACAGCAAGCAGGCAGAGTGCCGGCTGGTCTGGCGCGCGCGCGACGACACGGTGGACAAACCGGCGATCATGGTTACCCACCGCTCCATTGCAAGCGCGTGCAGGCGCATCTACTGACCAGCGCGCAGTCCCAGCATGCGGGTACTGCCCGCTGGAGCGCGAGGCCGTGAACCGTTGGAATTATTTGTAGAAGCAGGGGGCGGCCGGCTGACGGGCGCGTCGCCAAAGCCGATCTATCCCCCCCGGCTAGTTCACCCGCGTGTTGGTGCAACCGCGGGCACTGCGCTTCAGGGTTCGCAATCCATGTCGCGAAGGTGTCGTTCATACGCGGCTTGGTTCTCCGCGGGGCTTTCCTTGTTCATCAACGCCGCGGCGCCCGGCGATACGTACGGCTTTTCTTTCGTGCGTGTCGATCGGTTCGGGCCAGCATGCGTGCGTGCAGGCACGGCATTGCCGGTTGCAGCGCTCTTGTTCGGTGTCGTACCCGAAGCCTTAAAAGCAGAATCAATAGATTGAGAATCAGCAATCAGAGAATCAGGCGGGCGCGCACCATCGTGTTCCGGTGCTTGCCCGGTGGCGGTACCGGGCACGCACTGTGCGTGGTCGGTGCCGGCACCGGGCAAGCACTGTGCGCAGCCAACAACGACTCCGTCCGCCTGGTCGGGCCGGACCTTGCGGCCGGGCATGGGCGGCAGGTCGCTTTCCCGCTCCTTCATGTGCGGCGATTGATGGCGATCCCATGCCAGAACTTGAATGCAGGACACGCCGTCGACGGTATATCGGGCAATGAACCCGGCATCGGCCAACATCGAAAGGCCGCTGTCCACATCGAGCGCCTCGCCCGCGAATAGCGCGCGGTGCACGCGCGCAGGTCGATCTTCAAGGCGCCCGCCTCGGTCCGCCAAGCACCACAGGCCTGCGAACAGTAGGCGCACCCAATGCGGCAGCGTGGCCAGCACTTCATTCTCGAAAAATCCGGGTTTGATGTTCCGCGCGCGCATGTCATTCCTCGGCCGTGGCTTCGGTCAACCGCGGCTTGCGGGGACGGCCGCGGCGCCCTCGTGCGTGCGCACTGACCGACGTGTTGAGAAGCAGATCGGCTGCATGTGCTTGGCGACACGCGTTCGCCAGCGTGGCCGCGAACTGTTCGATGTCTGACCGGAACCACACCGGCGCGCGGCCTGGTCGCTTTATTGGCGGCGGGAACTGCGGGTGATGGAAGCTGCCGCCGGACCCGTAGAACGTGGTCCTGCCTTCGTGCAGCAGCGCGCGCACTTCAGCGGAATCTAGAAACAACCTATCCATTTGGATGCCATCCGTTGACCGACCGCGTCAGGATCGACCGGTGGCGCGTGATGGCAAAGGGGCATTCAACCGGTAAATGCCACCCATTGATTCAGTCCGCCGCGACGCGCCTGCGCCTGCACCTTGATGACCTTGTCGTGCAAACGCTTCGCGTCCTTCGTGTCGATTGCGGCGGCCCACTTCGTCAGCCCCGCTTCGAAGTCAGCCATCAGTTCGCGTTGGCGGTCATCGGCGCCGAGGTCGACCGCGTCATGCCATTCTTTTTGCCATTGTTCACAGGCAAGCACCCAGCGTGCGGCCTTGCGTGCCGTCATGCCCGTCGCCTTCATCACGTCGATGCAGTGATACGCGCGCCCGTTATCGGGCTTGCCGGCATGGGGTTGTCCCGCACTGCGAAGCAAGGCGGCAACCTCTTGCATTTCAGCGCGCACATCGGGCGTTGGATACCCGCGCGGGTCGTCGGCCGGAAACAGCGCGCGGGCCTCGATCCGCGCGGCCATCATGCGCGCTTGGAGTTTTGCGCCATCCGAAAGTCGCTTGGTCACTTGCGGTCTCTAGCTTCGATAAGGGTCGATGCCCACCATTCAAGAATCACGCGCAGTCGAGGCACGGCGCGCGCGCGGTCGTAGCTGCGCACCGTGTCGGAAAGCGTTTCGTGGTCGAGTACATGTTCGATGTCGACGCGATCGAACATGCGGCTGCCATCGGGGCGGCTCGCCGCGTTGGCCAATGTCGAAAACGAAGATCGGAACCCGTGCGGCGTGTGCGTGCCGGCGAACCCGAGCGAACGGAGAAGCTTGCTTGGCGCCTCCAGCGTCACATGGCCGACCGCCGTTTCGAAAACGAACTCGGACGTGCTCGGCAGCGTCTTCAGCCAGTCCACAACTTGCGGCGCAAGCGGCACGACGTGATCGCCGCGCGAGCCGTCGGAGTTCTTCTGAAGGTCGCGGGGGATGATCCAGACGGGGTTCTTCCCCGTCAGCTTGAATTCCTCCCAGCGCGCGGCGACGACGCGGCCTGGTCGTTGCGCAGTCATGGCGCAAAGGAACAGCGCGCCGCGTACCTGCCACGAAGCTTGCGCCTGGTCGATCTTTCGAAGCAGGTCACCCAGCGCGCGCTGCTCGGTGACAGCGGGCAGTCGCTTGCCGTCGCGCTGCATGGCCTTGCGCCCGCGCATGCCGCTGCCCGGCTTCGTCTCGGGGATCGGGTTGTGCACGACGATGCCGCGCGCGGCCGCCCACCGAAAGATTCCGTTTAGGATTTGCTTGACCTTCTTCGCGGTGTCCGGCTTCTCGCGGTGCAGCTTGTCGAGGAGTGGGGTGACCATCGCCACGTCGATGTTACGAATCGGCGTCTGCCACAACGCGGTCGGCTTGATGTGGAGGTCCAACCGGCCGCGTGTTTTCATCGCGGTGCTGTCCGACCATGCGTCTGCCTTTGCCATTTCGAACCATTGCTCGGCCACGTCCCCGAGCGTCGAGCCGGTAGCGCGCGTAGCGCGGCGCGCATGGTTTTCGGCGTGCTTGATCCCGACCGGGCGGATGCCCGCCTTGACGTTACGGCGCGCGTCTTCCAATGCGGCGCGCGCCTTCGCGAGGCTCATCTCCGGGTACGTGCCGAACACGGCGATGGCGGCGCGGCCGTCGAGGCGGTAACGAAACCGCCAGCTTCGCGTGCCGGTGTCGAGCACATGCAGCGCGAGACCGCCGCCGTCGACGTACACGCCGGGCTTCTTGATGGATGCAATGAACCGATCCGTCAGCGCGCAGTCGCGGCGAGAACGGACGGGCGTGGACGCGACCATTTGTGCATACCGGAGAACCAGTGACGCGGCCGAGTGTATATATCTGCACAACCGGCGCGACATCGATCCGACACGCGGTCGCTACGAAATTGGCAAAAAGCGCAGTAAATTGCTGATAATTAAACAGAAAAAGGCCCGCGCTGGGCGGGCCTTTTTCCTTGTTGGTGGAGGTGGGGGGAATTGAACCCCCGTCCGAAGGCACTCCATCCCCGGCACTACATGCTTAGCTCGCCGTTCGTTCTCGGCCCCTGGCAACACGACGTGCGAAGCACGCCAGGGGACACACCCGCTTTGGGTTAAGCCGAGGCTGACGGGTCGCCACCTCAACCGATCCTGTGATGATGACCCTACATCCACGAGCACAGGCACAAGTGGGTTCGGGGCTAGGCCTTAAGCGGCCAGAGCGTAGACGTCGTCGTTCGCGTCTAGGTTTTTGCAGCTGGATTAACGAGGAAAGCTACCCCCTCGGCATGCGCCAAGTGATTTCGCGACCCCCGTCGAAGCCAGTGCACCCCCGGGAGACATCGATTTCGCTGACCCACCCAGTATAGGGGCGGGTGCCGTGGGGGCAAGTCGTGAAGGGCTGGGGGCCAGCGCGGGTTCATCGCCGCTTATGCTGGGGCCATGCCGATTGCGACGCGTTCCCCCGCCGCGCCCAACGCACCCCGACGCAAGCCGGGCATTGGCGGTTTTGCGCTCGCGGTGCTGGTGCTGGTGGCGTCGACGCTGCTGGTCGTGATCGCGTGGAATGCGGCTCGGCAGAACATGCTGCGCACGGCGCAAGCGGATTTCCGAAGCTCATGCGATGAAGTCGTCGAACTGCTGGCTTCGCGTCTCGTCAATTACGAGCTGACGATCCGTGGAGGCGCCGCCTTGTTCGCCAGCATGGAGCGGCCGACGCCCGCGCAGTGGCACGCGTATGTCGACGGGCTGGACCTGGCGAATCGGTTCCCGTCGATGGTCGGACTCGGCTATGCGGCGAGTGTCGGGCGTTACCAGCTCGAGCGTTTGCAGATCGACCTGCGCGACAGCGGTCGCGGATTGCTGACGGTCTGGCCGCGCGGCGTGCGCGAGCGTTACGCGCCGATCGTCTACCTGGAGCCGCGCACCGCCGAGAATCTCAGCGCGATGGGCTTCGACATGTACTACGACCCCGTGCGCCGCGCCGCGATGGAGCGCGCGATGCGCGAAGCCGCGCCGCGCATGACCTCGCGGGTGAAGCTGGTGCAGGATCTCGATCCGCGCGTGCCCGCATTCCTGTTGTACGTGCCGGTGTTCGCCGGTGGCGTCGCGCCGGAGACGCCGCTGGAGCGCGAGGCCGCGCTCACCGGGTGGGTGTACGCGCCGATCCGCGCCGAACGTTTCGTGCAGGTCGCGCTCGCGCCGGTCAAGCGCAGCGTGCGCTTCCGCCTGTTCGACATCACCGACGGGAAGCCGGAACTCGTCTACGCCGATCCCGTGGATCCGCGCGCGGCGCCGGCGGCGTTCCACCACGTCGTCAACGCGGACGCCTACGGTCGGCGCTGGCGTTTCGAGTTCGCGTCGGCGTCGTTGTTCGATGCGGTGCCTGGGCTGGCGCCGCTGCGTACGGCATTGATCGTCGGCCTGCTCGCGTCGTTGCTGTTGTTCGGCATCGCGTGGTCGCTCGCGCAGACCGAGAATCGCGCGCAGCGTCTCGCGGCGGAGATGTCGGCCGCCGCGCGACGCAGCGAGGCGCGCGTGCAGGCGCTCAATCGCGGCCTCGAAGCGCGCGTGGAAACCCGCACGCGCGAATTGAGCGAAGCCAACCGCGAGCTCGAATCCTTCGCCTACTCGGTGTCGCACGACCTGCGCGCGCCGTTGCGCGCGATCGAGGGATTCAGTCGCGTGCTCGAAGATCGCCACGCACAGGCGCTCGACACGACCGGCCGCGATTACCTGCATCGCGTGCGCAGCGCCGCATCGCGCATGAGCGAATTGATCGAAGCCTTGTTGAAGGTCTCGCGCGTCGCGCGCGGCGACGTGCAACCCGAAGCGCTGGACCTGTCGCGCATGAGCGCGGACATCGTCGCCGAGTTGCGCGCCGCGGAATCCGATCGGCAGGTGACGGTCGACATCGCGCCCGGACTCGCCGCGCAGGCCGACCGCGTGCTCGTGCGCAGCCTGCTGGAGAACCTGCTGGGCAACGCGTGGAAGTTCACGCGCGATCGCGAAGCCGCGCACATCCGCGTCGGCGTCGAAGCCGATGGCCGAACGTTCTACGTGCAGGACAACGGGTCGGGGTTCGACCAGGCGTATGTCGACAAACTCTTCCGCCCGTTCCAGCGCCTGCACGACGACGCACGCTTCGCCGGCGAAGGCATTGGCCTGGCGACGGTGAAACGCATCGTCGAACGCCACGGCGGCACGATCCGCGCGAACGGCGCGCCGGGGCAGGGCGCGAAGTTCATGTTCACCCTGGAAGAGCAAAAACAGGGGTCAGAGCACTATTTCGACCCGAAATAGTGCTCTGACCCCTGTTTTTGCTCTGGGCGCTGTTCCTGCTTCAGGCGTCCTTGTTGTGCCGGCGCAGCAAACGCTGCTTCTCGCGGTTCCAGTCGCGTTCCTTGCTGGCTTCACGCTTGTCGTGCGTCTGCTTGCCGCGGGCGAGGGCGAGTTCGGTCTTGACCTTGTTCGCCTTCCAGTAAAGGGCGGTCGGCACGAGCGTGTAGCCGTCGCGCTGCACGCGGCCGATGAGCTCGTCGATCTCGCGCCGGTGCAGCAGCAGCTTGCGCGTGCGGTGCGCTTCGGCGACGACGTGGGTCGAGGCGGAGATCAGCGGCGTGATCTGCGCGCCGAACAGGTACAGCTCGCCGTCCTTCACGATCGCGTAGCTCTCGCCGATGTTGGCCCGGCCGGCGCGGATCGCCTTCAATTCCCAGCCCTGCAGGGAGATGCCGGCCTCGATCTTCTGTTCGAGGTGGTACTCGTGCTTGGCCCGCTTGTTGAGGGCGATGGTCTTCTGCGCGGGCGTCTTTGCCGCGCCGGAGGCCGGCTTTCCCTTATCCTTGGCCGCTTTCTTGTTCATCCCGCCATTCTCGCGCATGCGGCCCGCGCAAGGCGAACCCGACCCGATGCCCACGATCCAGCGCAGCGCCCTCGTCGAACATTCCGCCGCCCGCATGTTCGCGCTGGTGAACGACATCGCGGCCTATCCGCGCCGCTTCGACTGGTGCGAAGCCGCGCAGGTGCTGGAGGCCGGCGACACGCGCGTGGTCGCGCGGCTCGACCTCGGGCTCGGCTCGCTGCGCACGTGGTTCACCACCGAGAACACGCTCGCGCCGCCGCACCACATCGACATGCACCTGAAGGACGGGCCGTTCAGGAAGCTCCACGGGCGCTGGCAGTTCCATGCGCTCGACGAATCGGCGTGCAAGGTCACGCTGACGCTCGACTTCGAACCGAAGAACAAGTTGCTCGGGCCGGCGTTCGCGCTGGGGTTCCAGGGCCTGGCCGATCGCATGGTCGACGACTTCGTGCGCGCCGCCGACCGCGGCGCGGAGTAGGGCGCATGCGCGTGGAAATCGTGCTCGCGCAGCCACGCGCGTTCGAATCGTGGCAGGTGACGGTGCCGATGGGCGCGACGGTCGCGCATGCGCTCGAGGCCGCGGGGTTCAGCGGCGAACGGCTCGCGGCGCTCGGGATCGATGGCCTTGCGCTGCACGGCGTGCGCGCGACGCCAGAGTCGCAACTGCACGACGCGGACCGCATCGAGTTGCTCAGGCCGCTGGTCGCCGATCCGAAGGACGCGCGCAGGCGCCGCGCGGCATCGCGCGGCAAATAGGGGTCAGCAAATCGATCGGGGTTCGGCGATCGCGCCGCGCGGCTCAGCGGCCGCGCTGCTTCTTCTTGTCGACCGGCAGGTTGCCGTAACGACCGCGCATTTCGTTCGCGAGTTCCTTGTCCTGCTCGGCGAAGTATTCGCCTTCCCAGCGCGCGACCTGGTCGCCTTCGAAGAAGACGGTGAACGTCTTCATCTCCGTCGCGCCGACACGACCGGTGCGCTGCGTGGCGACGTAGTCCCAGCGATCGTGGTGGAAGGGGTCGGCGACCGACGGGCTGCCGAGCAGGTTCATCACCTGGCGGCGATCCATGCCCTGCTGCAACTGTTCGACGTTGGATTTCTCGATCAGGTTGCCCTGGTAGATCGGCTGTCGGTACAGCATGCCGCAACCGGAAACAGAGGCGGCGAGAGCGAGGGCGATGAGCAGCTTGCGCATTCGATGAAGGGGACAGGCGCGGGGAAGGGCCGATGATACACTCCACCGCCATGGAACAGCAGGATCTCCGCAAGGCCGGGCTCAAGGTCACCCATCCGCGCATGCGGATCCTCGAGCTGCTGGAGCAGACCCGCCCGCGGCACATGACCGCGGAGGACATCTACCGCCAGTTGCTGGAGCACGGCGACGAGATCGGCCTGGCCACCGTTTACCGCGTGCTGACCCAGTTCGAGGCCGCGGGCCTGGTGCTGAAGCACAACTTCGAGGGCGGCCACGCGGTGTATGAGCTGGACCGCGGCGAGCACCACGACCACATGGTCGACATCGACACGGGCAAGGTCATCGAGTTCCAGAGCGCGGAAATCGAGGAGCTGCAGCGACAGGTCGCCGAAGCCCACGGTTACGAGATCGAAGAGCACGCGCTCGTGCTCTACGTGCGAAAGAAAAAGCGTTAGTTCGCGTCGGCGAGCAGGCGCCGGGCCGCCGCGCGGGCTTCCTTGCTCACTTCCACGCCGCCCAGCATGCGGGCGAGTTCTTCCTCGCGTTCCTTCGCTTCGAGCCTGCGCACCGCGCTCTGGGTCATGCCGTCGCTGGCGGCCTTGCTGACGAAGTAGTGCGCGTGGCCCTGCGCGGCGACCTGCGGCAGGTGGGTGACGCACAGGGCCTGGCGCTTCGCGCCGAGGGCGCGCAGTTTCTGGCCGACGATGTCGGCCACCGCGCCGCCGATCCCCGAATCCACTTCGTCGAACACCATCGTCGGCACCGCGTCGAGGCCGAGGGCGGCGACTTCGATCGCGAGCGAAATGCGCGACAGCTCGCCGCCCGAGGCGACCTTGCGCAACGCGCGCGGCGGCTGCCCTAGGTTGGCGGCGACGAGGAATTCGATGCGCTCGGCGCCGTGCGGGTCGGGGTCGGCGCCGGTGTTGGGTTCGATCGAGACCGAGAAACGCCCACCGCCCATGCCGAGTTCGCCGATCAGCGCGGTCGTCGACGCGGAGAGCGCATCGGCGGCCTGCGTGCGCGCCTGCGTCAACGCCGCGGCGGCCGTCGACCAGGCGGCGCGCGCCGCGTCGATCTCGCCGTCGAGCGCACGCACGCGGGCTTCCGATCCCTGCAACGACGCGACTTCCGCTTCCACCGCATCGCGTTGCGCGGCGAGTGCATCGGGCGCGACGCGATGCTTGCGCGCGAGGTCGTGCAGTTGCGTGAGCTTGCGATCGAGCGCGTCGAAGGCGTTGGGGTCGAGGTCCAGGTCCGAGCGCACGCGTTCGAGCAGCGAGGCGGCTTCGTCGAGCTGGATCGCGGCCGTGTCGAGCATCGCGTCGATTTCGAGCAGGCGCGGTTCGTGTTCGGCCTGGCGCGCGAGTTCGTTGCGCACCTGCTGCAGCTGGCGGCCGAGCGAAGGGCCGTCTTCGCCGCCGAGCTTCGACGACGCGCCATCGCATGCGGCGATCAGGCCGGCCGCATGCGCATGGCGTTTGTGGGTGGCGACGAGCTCGGCGAACGCGGTCGGCTCCAGCGCATCGCGCGCGAGTTCGACCAGTTGATGTCCGAGGAACGCGATGCGATCGCCGGGATCACCGCGCTGCGACAGCGCATCGCGTTCGCGCACGAGCGCGGTCCAGCGGCGCGCGGCCGCCTGCACGTCGGCGAGCCTGGCGTCGTTGCGGCCGAAGGCGTCGAGCAGCGCAAGCTGGCTCGCGCGCGACATCAGCGCCTGGTGTTCATGCTGGCCGTGGATTTCCACGAGCATCGCGGCGAGCTCGGCGAGTTGCGCGATCGTCGCGGGACGGCCGTTGATCCACGCCTTCGAACCGCCGTCGGCGCGGATCGTGCGGCGCAACTGGCAGGCTTGTCCGTCGTCGTCGAGTTCCTGTTCGCGCAGCCACGCGGCCGCTTCGGGCGCGTCGGCGAGGTCGAACACCGCGACCAGTTCGGCGCGCTGCGCACCGTGGCGCACCACGCCGCTGTCGGCGCGCGCGCCGGACAGGAAGCCCAATGCGTCGACCAGCAGCGACTTGCCGGCGCCGGTTTCGCCGGAGATCACGGTCAGACCGGGTCCGAAATCGAGTTCGGCCGCGCGAACGACGGCGAAGTCCTGGATGGCGAGGTGCGTGAGCATGGCGTTAGCGTAAACGTTCAGGCGTCTCGCACGAAGAGACGGGTTGCGCATGACGGCGCGACGGGCTTATACCGCCGGCATGGTCCATCGTCCGCCCGACCCCGAACTCGACCCGCGCGCACGCCAGTTGCTGCGCACGCTGATCGCGCGCTACATCCGCGACGGCGAGCCGGTCGGTTCGCAGACGCTCGCGCGCCACGCGGGGCTCGACATCAGCCCGGCGACGATCCGCAACATCCTCGCCGACCTGGAGGAAGGCGGCCTGCTCACGTCGCCGCACACCTCCGCCGGGCGCGTGCCGACGACGCAGGGATATCGCGTGTTCGTCGACTCGCTGCTGCAAGTGCGGCCGTTGCCCGACACCGAACTCGCGCGCTTGCGGCAGGAGTTGCCGGCGGGGTCGGGGACGCAGGCCTTGCTCGGGAGCGCGTCGGAACTGCTGTCGGCGATGACGCATTTCGTCGGTGTCGTGGGCGTGCCGCGGCGCGAGCAGTTCGCGTTCCGCCACATCGACTTCGTCGCGCTCGACGGCAACCGCGTGCTGGCGATCCTCGTGTTCGCCGACAACGACGTGCAGAACCGCATCCTCCACACGCGTCGCCCGTTCGATGCGAGCGAACTCGAACGCGTCGCCAACTACCTCAACCAGCACTTCGCCGGCCGCCCGTTGCAGGAGATCCGCGCGACCTTGCTGCACGAATTGCGCGCGGCGCGCGACGAGATGGAAACCCTGCTCGCGCACACCGTCGAACTCGCCGAACAGGCGCTCGCGCCCGGCGGTGGCGACGATGTCGTGCTCGCCGGCCAGACGCGACTGATGGGCTTGCAGGAGCTGTCGGACCTCGACCGCCTGCGCGAACTCTTCGAGGCCTTCGCCCGCAAGCGCGAGATCCTGCAGTTGCTCGAACGCACCGCGCAGGCCCCGGGCGTGCGCATCTTCATCGGCGAAGAGACGGGCATCGCGCCGCTCGAGTCGGTCTCGCTGGTCACCGCGCCGTACACGGCCGGCGGCCGCGTGCTCGGCGTGCTGGGCGTGATCGGGCCCACCCGCATGGCCTACGACCGCGTGATCCCGGTCGTGCAGGCGGCCGCGGGGGTCCTCGGCCAGGCGCTGGATTCGACCTGAGGGGTTGAAACGGCCGCGGCGCGACCGCACGAGAGGGGTTCGGGCGGCGAGGAAGCCGCCAAACGGACCGAACGCATGATCCAGGAAACCCCGCAGGACACGGATGCTGCCCTCGACGGCGAGTTGTCGCCGCAGGACCAGATCGAAGCCCTGAAGGCCGAACTCGAGCAGCTCCGCGCCGAGCAGCTGCGCGAGCGCGCCGACCTCGACAACCAGCGCAAGCGCCTGGCCCGCGACGTGGAGCAGGCCCGCAAGTTCGCCAACGAGCGCCTGCTCAGCGAACTGCTCCCGCTGTTCGACAGCATGGAGGCCGGCCTGGCCGCGGCCGAGAAGGCCGACCCGCTGCGCGAAGGCATGGAGCTGACGCTGCGCCAGTTGCACCGCATCGCCGAGGCCAACGGCCTGGTCGAGGTGGCACCGCAACCGGGCGACACCTTCGACCCCGAACGCCACCAGGCCATGAGCATGGTCGACCCCGGCGCGTTGCCGCCGGGCTCGGTGGCGCAGGTCTTCCAGAAGGGCTACGTGCTGAACGAGAGGTTGTTGCGCCCGGCGCTGGTCGTGGTCGCACGGCACGACTGAGCCTTGAAGGGCGCGCGACGGCCCTTACATCGCATGCATTCCGGCGGCACGTGGCCGCCCAGACATTCAAAGTTTCCGGAGGGAGCGACATGGGCAAGATCATCGGCATCGACCTCGGCACGACCAACTCGTGCGTGGCGATCATGGAAGGCGGCAAGGCGCGCGTCATCGAGAACAGCGAGGGCGATCGCACCACGCCGTCGATCGTGGCCTACACCAAGGACGCCGAAGTCCTCGTGGGCGCCTCGGCCAAGCGCCAGGCGGTCACCAACCCGAAGAACACGTTCTTCGCGGTGAAGCGCCTCATCGGCCGCAAGTTCAAGGACGCCGAGGTCCAGAAGGACATCGACCTGGTGCCGTACCAGATCGTCGAACACGAGAACGGCGATGCGTGGGTCGCGACCGCCGACGGCAAGAAGCTCGCGCCGCAGGAGATCTCCGCGCGCGTGCTCGAAAAGATGAAGAAGACGGCCGAGGCCTACCTCGGCGAGCCGGTGACCGAAGCGGTCATCACCGTGCCGGCCTACTTCAACGACAGCCAGCGCCAGGCGACGAAGGACGCGGGCCGCATCGCGGGCCTGGACGTCAAGCGCATCATCAACGAGCCGACCGCGGCCGCGCTGGCCTACGGCATGGACAAGAAGGGAGGCGACCGCAAGGTCGCGGTCTACGACCTCGGCGGCGGCACGTTCGACGTGTCGATCATCGAGATCGCCTCCGTCGACGGCGAAATGCAGGTCGAAGTGCTGTCGACCAATGGCGACACGTTCCTCGGCGGCGAAGACTTCGACAAGCGCGTCATCGATTACCTCGTCGAGGAATTCCTCAAGGACCAGGGCATCGACCTGCGCAAGGATCCGCTCGCGCTGCAGCGCCTGAAGGACGCCGCCGAGCGCGCGAAGATCGAACTGTCCTCGGCGCAGCAGACCGAAGTGAACCTGCCGTACGTGACGGCCGATGCCTCCGGCCCGAAGCACCTCAACATCAAGCTCACGCGCGCCAAGCTCGAAGCGCTGGTCGACGATCTCGTCAAGAAGACCATCGAACCGTGCCGCATCGCGCTGAACGACGCCGGCCTGCGCGCCAGCGAAATCAGCGAAGTCATCCTCGTCGGCGGCCAGACCCGCATGCCGAAGGTGCAGCAGGCGGTGGGCGAGTTCTTCGGCAAGGAACCGCGCAAGGACGTCAACCCCGATGAAGCCGTCGCGCTCGGCGCGGCGATCCAGGGCGGCGTGCTCGCCGGCGACGTCAAGGACGTGCTGCTGCTCGACGTGACCCCGCTGTCGCTCGGCATCGAAACGCTCGGCGGCGTGTTCACCAAGATCATCGAGAAGAACACCACGATCCCGACCAAGGCCTCGCAGACGTTCTCCACGGCCGAAGACAACCAGTCCGCGGTGACCGTGCACGTGCTGCAGGGCGAACGCGAGCAGGCGCGCTTCAACAAGTCGCTCGCGCGCTTCGACCTCGCCGGCATCGACGCCGCGCCGCGCGGCATGCCGCAGATCGAAGTCTCCTTCGACATCGACGCCAACGGCATCCTGCACGTGCATGCGAAGGACAAGAAGACGGGCAAGGAGCAGAAGGTCGAGATCAAGGCCGGCTCGGGCCTGTCGGACGACGAGATCCAGCGGATGGTGCAGGACGCCGAAGCGCATCGCGAAGACGACAAGAAGTTCCATGAGCTCGTGCAGGCCCGCAACCACGCCGACGCGCTGATCCACTCGGTGCGCACGGCGATCACCGAGCACGGCAGCAAGGTCGGCGGCGATGTGATCGGTCGCGTCGAAGGCGCGCTGTCGGACCTGGAGACCGCGATGAAGGGCGACGACAAGGGCCAGATCGAAGCGAAGACCCGCGCGCTGGAAGAAGCCGCGCAGTCGCTCGCCGCGGCGGCCGGCGGCGGTGGCCCGGGCGGCGATGCCGGCCCGCAGGGCGGTGGTGCGCCCCGCAACGACGACGTCGTCGATGCGGAGTTCACCGAGGTCAAGGAAGACGACAAGAAGTAAGCCGGACGACGTAGACAGGCGTTTACGTGAAGGGTGATTGGCGATGCGGAACGGGCAACCCCCACGACCGTTTCGGGTCCCAATCACCTTTTGCGTGTAAGGTGCCGCGGCTTTTTCCCTCCACGAACGACGAACCACCGATCACGGCTCCATGAGCAAGCGCGACTACTACGAAGTCCTGGGCGTGGCCCGCGACGCCAGCGAAGAAGACCTGAAGAAGGCCTATCGCCGCTGCGCGATGAAGCACCACCCCGACCGCAATCCCGGCGACCACGCCGCGGAAGCCGCGTTCAAGGAGTGCAAGGAAGCCTACGAAGTGCTGTCGGAACCGGCCAAGCGCCGCGCCTACGACCAGCACGGGCATGCCGCGTTCGAGCACGGCATGGGCGGCGGCGCCGGCGGTGCCGGTTACGCCGACATGGGCGATATCTTCGGCGACATCTTCGGCAACATCTTCGGTGGCGGTGCGCGTGGCGGTCCTCGCCGCGGCGCCGACATCGGCTACGTGATGGAACTCGATCTCGAGGAAGCCGTCGCGGGCATCGACAAGCGCATCGAAGTGCCGACGCTCGTCGGTTGCCACCATTGCAACAGCACGGGCTCGGCCGACGGCGTGCTCGAAGATTGCGCGACCTGCCACGGTCGCGGCCAGGTGCGCATGCAGCGCGGCATCTTCCAGATGCAGCAGACCTGCCCGCATTGTGCCGGTCGCGGCAAGACCATCCCCAATCCGTGCAAGCCGTGCATGGGGCAGGGGCGCCTGGAGGAAGAGAAGGTCCTCTCGGTGAAGATCCCCGCGGGCGTCGACAACGGCGACCGCATCCGCCTGTCCGGCGAAGGCGAAGCCGGTCCGCCGGGCACGCCGCCGGGCGACCTGTTCGTGGAAGTGCGCGTGCGTCCGCACGACATCTTCGAACGCGACGGCGACGACCTGCATTGCGAAGTGCCGCTGCGCATCTCGCAGGCCGCGCTCGGCGACACCATCCGCGTGCCGACGCTGCACGGCGACCTCGAACTGCGCATCCCCGCCGAAACCCAGAGCGGCAAGGTGTTCCGCCTGCGCGACCGCGGCGTGCGTTCGGTGCGCAGCCGCGCGCCGGGCGACCTGTACTGCAAGGCCGTCGTCGAAACGCCGGTCAACCTCACGCAGGAGCAGCGCGAGTTGCTGGAGAAGTTCGAATCCACGTTCGTCGGCGAAGGCGCGCGTCGTCACTCGCCGAAGGCGAGCACGTTCCTGGATGGCGTGAAAGGCTTCTGGGACCGCATGACGAATTGAGGATGGAAAGGCAAAAAGGGCAAAAAAGGGGGCAAAAAAGGGGGTCAGAGTACTATTTCGCTCACGAAATAGTACTCTGACCCCCTTTTTTGCCGCTGTTTTTGCTTCTTACTGCCGCACCAGTTCCATCTGCGCGATCATCGGCTTCGCGTTCGCATCGGCCTTTCCGCCCGGCACCACCTTCACGAACAGCATCTCGCGCGCCGAGCTTCCGAGCTTGCGCTTGGCGATGTTCTCCAGGTGCTTCGTGACGTCCCAGCTGTAGAAGTTCTCGCCGAGCGCGCTGTCGAGCTTGCTGTTGGCGCCGCCGTGGTCGTGGAATTCGGCGTCGAAGAAGTTGATGTTGCCGACGTAGGACGACGCTTCCAGCGGCGCGTTCGGCGACGGGCACAGGTACACGTGGTACAGCACGCCCGGCTGCTTCCACGCGTGCAGCTTGCGCATCACCAGGAACGTGCGGCGGTTGTCGGTGTCCAGGCCGAGCACTTCGGTCTGCTTCGCGTTCGCCACGCGCAGCATGCGCACGGTCGTCGCGCCGGCGCCGAGCGTCGCCATCGCATCGGAGGCCGCGACCTTGGTCGACAGCGGCGATTGCGCAGCGACCTTCGCCAGCGTCGTGGTCGACGTCGTGCCGGTCGGCGCCACGACGGGCCGCGGCACGTACGAGTCGTACGCGTAGCCCATCGTCTGGATGCTCCACAGCTGCGTGCTGCGCAGCGCGACGCGCGTGCCGTTCTCGCGCAGCATCGGGAATTGCGTGTTGAGCCACGGGAAGGCGACGGTATCGGTGGGGTTCTTGCCGCCGTTGCGGTTCCAGCTCGCCCACATGCGATCGACCGTGGCGTGATGCAGGGCGAAGATCGGATCGTCCGCCGCGTAGGGAACGCCGCCCATGCCGACGGAGGTGCCGGTCAGCACGTGGATGCGGCCGTGGATGCCCGAGTCCATCGCGCGGCAGAAGCCGATTTCGGCGCCGAAGTTCTCGTAGCGCTCCTTCGTCATGATCGAGGTGATGTCCATCGGATCCGATGGTTCGTTCATCTGGATCGGCTGGCCCGCGTTGGCGATCGCGCGGCGGTTCGGCTTGTACAGCACGCCCCACACGGGATCGTCGGGCAGGCGGAACTGCACGGGGAGGATGCCGCGCTGCGCCGGATCGTCGGAGCAGTAATGCCAGTACGGCATCGAGAAGTCCGCGCGCCCGGTGACCGCGCGTACGACGCGCTCCAGGTAGTACGTGTACATGCGGTGCCACGGCAGGAAGAAGTGCGGGTTCTGCCCCGAGTGCGGCTGGCAGGTGTTCCACATCTCCGTGGCGTACGTGCGCATGGTCGACGGCGTGCTGCCGAAGATGCGCGTGATCTCCGCGTTCTTGCTGGTCTTGCCGTCGGTGAAGTGCTGGTACCACCACCACGTCCAGCTCAGAGGGTTCTCGGGCGCGAGCGCTCTCATCTTGCGCACGGCGTCGGCGTAGATGGCGAGCATTTCTTCGCCCGCGGGCGTTGCGATGTCGGCGCGCGGACCCGCTGCGGCGAATGCGCGCGGCGCGACGGCGTAGACGAACGGAGCGGCGGCGATGCCCTTCAGCAGGGTGCGTCGATTGATCTGGGTCACGTGGGGGTTCCTCCGGCTGCAATGCCGTCTGCGCGGCATCCATGTCGTGCTGGTTCGGCGACGCAGCGCAATGCAAGCGCGCTGCAAAAGTGTCGACAGGGTGGGGGGTGACCAAGTGACGGCGGGGTCAAAGCGGCGAGGCGATGCCGGTACTCGACATCGCCTTCATGTCGCTGACGACGCGTCATTGGCGAACGAGTTCGACCGTGGCGACCATCGCGCCCGCGTCAGCGCGCGCTTTCCCGCCGGGTACGAACGTCACCTGAAGCGCATCGCGCGCCACCGTGCCGCCGCGCTCGAAGCGACGCAGCAACTCGGTGACGTCGAAGCTGTAGAAGTTCGGGCCGAGGGCTTCGTCCAGCTGGTGGCTGGTGCCGTGGTCGTGGAACTCCGCGTCGAAGAAGTTGATCGCGCCGACGTAGGTGTTCTTGTTCAGCGCACTCCCGCGCACCGGACCCAGGTACACGTGGTAGAGCACTTCCGGTTGCTTCCACGTGTGCAGGTTGGTCAACACCAGGTACGTGCGCTGCGGCGCGTCCGCCGGCGCGAGGCCGAGCACGGGCGCGACCTGCTTCGCGGCCGACAGCCGCTCGACGGTGACGCGCGTGGCGGACGTGCCCATCTTCGCGGTGGTCGTGGCGGAGGCCACGCGCTCGGGCTCGCTGGCCTTCAGCGAGGCGAGGCGCTGCGTCGTCGATTGCGCTGCAGTCAGCGTCGACGAGGACGACGTGCGCTTCTTCTTTGGCGCCGGCGGCGCGACCAGGACGTCGTAACCGTAACCGAGCGTGGACGTGCTCAGGAAATCGCGCAGGCGACCGGTCACCGGCTGGCCCAGGCGATCGGAGAACGTGAACTGTGTGTTCAGCCACGTGCCCGTGGTCGGGTTCAGGCCGCCGAAGTTCGCGTTCCAGCTCGCCCACAGTCGGTCGATGTTCGCGTGGTGCACCCAGAACAACGGATCGCGCGCGGAGTTCGGGATCGAACCCATGTTGCTGCTGTTGCCGGTCAGCACGTGGATGCGACCGTGGATGTTGGCGTCGATCGAACGGCAGAAGCCGAGCACGGTGCCGACGTTGCTGTAGGACGCCGACGCCATCGTGGCGGTGATGTCCATCTGGTCGGTCGGCTGGTTGAGGTCGATGCGCTGTCCGCTGTTGGCGAGCGCGAGGCGATCGCTGCGATACAGCGTGCCCCACATCGGATCGCCCGGCATGCGGAACTGCGGCGGGAGGATGCCGCGCTTGGCCGGATCGGCGGACGTGTAGTCCCAGTAGGGCAGCGTGAAGTCGGCGCGACCGCTGACTTCGCGGATGACCTGTTCGTAGAAGAACAGGAACATGCGGTGCCACGGCAGGAAGTGGTTGTAGTTCTGCCCGGCGTGGGATTGGCAGGTATTCCACATCGATGTCGCGAGCGTCTTCCGCGGCGACGAAGTGGAACCGAAGATGCGGGTGATCTCGTTGGCCTTGGTGGTGCCGGTACGCACGAAGTGCGTGTACCACTGCCACATCCAGCTCAGCGGATCGGATTCGGGGCGCGCGAGCATCGCGCGCATGGCGTTGGCGTAGGTCGCCAGCATGTCCTGGCCTGCGGAGGAGGCGATGTCGTAACGCACGAGCGAGGTGGATTGCGCGATGGCGTTCTTCGACAGCCACAACGCCAGCGGCATCGCGCTGGCTCCTTGCAGGAAGCGGCGGCGGGACAGCGAAATCATGGGGGTTCTCCGACGGCGATTGCGATGAGGAGCGCCTCACGTTCGGCCTTGCAGGCCCGACGTTTCGAACGGACGCCCTTCGCATCCCCAAGCGAAGAAAGCGCGCGAATCAGGTCACGCCATCACGGATGTAACGGCGCGATCGCGCGTTTGCGGGATCAACGGTCCTGCGGGCGCAGGTGTGAAGAACGAATCAACGTTCTTGAATGGCGCGCACGCACGAGTTCGGCTAGCCTCATCGCATGGACGACGCGTTGACATCGACTTCACCTGTGCGCCTGCTCATCCACGGCGCGAACGGACGCATGGGGCAGGCATTGCTGCGGCTGGCTGCAGAGCAGCCCAGGCGTTTCGACGTGGTCGGCGCGGTGTCGCGCAGCGTCGGTCAACGCGTGATCGACGGCGTGCCGCAGTTCGCCGCGAGCGAGTTGGCGGGCACGCCCGCGTGCGACGTCGTCGTCGACTTCAGCCTGGCCGAAGCGTTCGACGCGGTGCTCGCGCATTGCCTCGCGCACGGCTGCGCGCTGGTGAGCGGCACGACCGGTTTGTCGGACGAACAACGCAACGCGATCGAAGCCGCGGGCCTGCGCATCCCGGTGTTGTGGGCGTCGAACTTCAGCCTCGGCGTCGCCGTGCTCAACGACCTCGTCGAACGCGCGGCGCGCGCCTTGCCGGGATGGGAGTGCGACATCGTCGAGCAGCACCACGTGCGCAAGCTCGACGCGCCGTCGGGCACCGCGCTCACGCTGGGCGAATCCGCGGGGAAGGGCGGGGCGCAGGCGCGCTATGCGGCGATCCGCGCCGGCGACATCGTCGGCGAGCACACGGTGCAGTTCGCCACGCTCGGCGAACGCATCGAGCTCGTCCACCGCGCCACCAACCGCGACATCTTCGCCCGCGGTGCGCTGCATGCGGCCGGCTGGCTCGCGGGCCGCGCGCCGGGCCGTTACCGGATCGGCGACCTGCTCGGCTGACGCGGCGGCGATACGCCATCGTTTGTCGAAGGCGTCCCGCACCGGTACAATCCCGGCTCGCCTGCTACCTGACAGCTCGGACCGGAAACCACGCCGCGTCCGCGCTTTGCTGCAACCCGCTTCCAGCGGGGCGCGGACAGGGGCAATCCCCCCGACAAGGCGAAGCCCGTGACCCTACCTGCACTCCTCGCGCTCGAAGACGGAACGATCTTCGAGGGCGTTTCCGTCGGCGCGCCCGGCCTGGCCGTCGGCGAAGTGGTGTTCAACACCGCGATGACCGGCTACCAGGAGATCCTCACGGACCCCTCCTACGCGCGCCAGATCGTCACGCTGACGTATCCGCACATCGGCAACACCGGCTGCACCGAACAGGACGACGAAGCGCGCCAGGTCTGGTCCGCCGGCCTGATCGTGCGCGACATCCCGCGCCGCCCGAGCAACTGGCGCAACCAGGTGCCGCTGCCCGAGTGGATGCGCGCGCGCGGCGTCGTCGCGATCGCCGACATCGACACGCGCAAGCTCACCCGCATGCTGCGCGACCGCGGCGCCATGAACGGCGCGCTGCTCGCCGCGAGCTCGCCGGACGAAGAGCTCGACCCCGCGAAGGCCGTCGAAGCCGCCCGCAAGTTCCCTGGCCTCAAGGGCATGGACCTGGCGAAGGAAGTCACCACCCAGACGCCGTACGCGTGGCGAGAAGGCCAGCTCGACCTGGATCGCAACGCATTCGTCGACACGCCGTCGAAGTTCAAGGTCGTCGCCTACGACTTCGGCGTGAAGGCCAACATCCTGCGCATGCTCGCCGAGCGCGGCTGCGACGTGACCGTCGTGCCGGCGCAGACGCCGGCCGACCAGGTGCTCGCGATGCAGCCCGATGGCGTGTTCCTGTCCAACGGCCCGGGCGATCCGGCGCCGTGCGACTACGCGATCGAAGCGATCAAGACCTTCGTCGACAGGAAGCTCCCGACCTACGGCATCTGCCTCGGTCACCAGTTGCTCGGCCTGGCGGTCGGCGCGCAGACGCAGAAGATGAAGTTCGGCCACCACGGCGCGAACCACCCGGTCATCGACCTCGACACCGGCCGCGTGATGATCACCTCGCAGAACCACGGCTTCGCCGTCGACGAAGCGACGCTGCCGAAGAACGCGCGCGTCACGCATCGCTCGCTGTTCGACGGTTCGAACCAGGGCATCGCGCTCACCGACGCGCCCGCGTTCTCGTTCCAGGGCCATCCGGAAGCGAGCCCCGGTCCGCACGACGTCGCGCCGCTGTTCGACCGGTTCATCGAAGCCATGGAGGCGCGCGCGAAGTGAAGCGCGTGAGCCGACGCATCCGCCTGATCGCCGCGACCGGCCTCGTGCTCGCGGCGTATCCGGCCTTCGTGCTCGGCACCGTCTATGCGCAGTGGTTCAGCGCCGACCTGCCGGGGGGACGCAACGGACCGTCGGACGCGTACCGCCACTCGCTCGCCAGCGCGACGGTCGCCTACACCGCGTCGCCGCGGCTGGTCGCGCTCGTGACGCGCGTGATGGAGCGCGACGGCATCGGCAGCGACATGCGCGCGATGGACGCGCACAACAATCGTATCGGTGCGCAGATCGGCGCGCATGCAACGAGTTGGGGAGAGATGCAGGACCGCGTCCTGCATGCCGTGCAAGCAGGCGCCGTGAACACCGCGGACGCCGACACGATCACCTGGCTGCCGCGCGAGCGGTGGCTGGACCGGATGTACTGACCGCCACGCCGTCTAAGGGAGAAGACCCGTGCAAGCTTGGAAGACGTTCGCCGCAATGCCGATGTGGAAGCGATTCGTGTACGCAGCGCCGATCGCGTTCCTGTGCTTCTGGGCCGCGCTTTCGCTGCAGGCGAAGCTCTGGACCGAAGCGGCCATGCTCGTCGTCGAAATGGAAACCGGCGGTGAGATCGAATCGAAGAACAGCTTCTTCAACCTCAAGGGCGAAGTCGGCATCGAGGACGTCAGCATGACGATGTTCGATCCGACCGGCGAGAACAGCATCACGTTCAAGGCCGACCGCGTCGTGGTCGAAACGCCCGGCTTCGGCTGGTACTTCTGGAGCACGATCTTCGTGAGCTCCGAGGAACTGCCGGACCTCGTCGGCGTGCGCATCGAGAATCCGCGCAACGTCGCGACCGATCCGAACACGCCCGGCAACTACACCAACCTGCCGTACGACGCGATGGGCTGCGTGGCCGAAATGCTGACGCCGACCGACCTGCGCGCGATGGGCGTGCCCACGCAGCGCCAGATCCGCATCGCGCTGGAGAAAGTCAGCGATGCCGAGACGACCGCGCGCTTCCGCCTGCGCACCGAGGGCGCCGGCGAGATGGAAATGAAACTGGCGCTCGAACTCAAGCGCCCGGTGAAGATGGAAGACTTCGCCCAGGACGTCGAGGAAGCGCCGCTGAAATCGGTGCAGCTGGACTTCAACGACCTCGGCTTCACCGCCAAGCGCAACGCCTACTGCGCGAAGAAGCACAACCTGACCGCAGCCGCGTTCGCCGACTACCACATGCAGGAGGTCGGACGCTTCCTCGGCGCGCAGGGCGTGTCGCTGGGGCAGGGCACGGCCGCGCAGTACCGCGACTTCGCGACCAACGGCGGCACGCTCCAGCTGCGCACGGCCGGCACGCGCAAGATCACCGCGAACGAGTTCGTCGAACTCTCGCGCATGCAGAAGATGCAGTTGTTCCCGCTGATGATCGCGGCCAACGGCAAGGCGCCGGCGAACTTCGCCTGGAACTACGGCGTGCAGCCCGCGCCGGCCGCAGCAGCAGCCGACGGCGCGGTCGCGATTCCCGTCGCCAACGTCGTCCCGGCGCCCGTCGCCGCGGTGCCGGCCGGCGGCCTGCCCGAAGCGGGCGCGGTCGTCGCCTACGCGCAGCTGCAGTCGCTGACCGGACACCACGTCGACATCACCACCACCTACGGGTCGGTGCGCAAGGGTGTCGTCAAACTCGTCGGCCCGTACGAGGCCAGCGTGCAACTCGACAAGGAAGAAGGCGGGCTGCTGCTGCACATGCCCGCCGATCGCATCACTGAAATCCGCTACACGCCCGTCGCACCCCCGGCGACGCAGGCGGCCAAGGCCAACTGAAGACAATGCCCAAGAGAACCGACCTCAAGACCATCCTCATCATCGGCGCGGGCCCGATCGTCATCGGCCAGGCGTGCGAGTTCGACTACTCCGGTGCGCAAGCGTGCAAGGCGCTGCGCGACGAGGGCTATCGCGTCGTCCTCGTCAACTCCAATCCGGCCACGATCATGACCGACCCCGAAATGGCGGACGCGGTCTACATCGAACCGATCAACTGGCAGACCGTCGAGAAGATCATCGCGAAGGAAAAGCCCGACGCGCTGCTGCCGACGATGGGCGGCCAGACCGCGCTCAACTGCGCGCTCGACCTCGCCGACAACGGCGTACTCGAGAAATACAACGTCGAGTTGATCGGCGCCTCGCGCGAAGCGATCCGCATGGCCGAAGATCGCGAGCTGTTCCGCATCGCGATGCAGGAGATCGGGCTGGAGTGCCCGAAGGCGGCAGTCGCACGCACCTTCGAACAGGCCGTGGAGATCCAGGCGCGCGTCGGCTATCCGACGATCATCCGCCCCTCGTTCACGCTCGGCGGCACCGGCGGCGGCATCGCGTACAACAAGGAAGAGTTCGAGGAGATCGCCAAGCGCGGCCTCGAACTGTCCCCGGTGCACGAGATCCTTGTCGAGGAATCGGTGCTGGGCTGGAAGGAGTTCGAGATGGAAGTGGTCCGCGACAAAGCGGACAACTGCATCATCGTCTGTTCGATCGAAAACCTCGACGCGATGGGCGTGCACACCGGCGACTCGATCACCGTCGCGCCGGCGCAGACGCTCACCGACAAGGAGTACCAGCGCCTGCGCGATGCCTCCGTCGCGGTGCTGCGCAAGATCGGCGTCGACACCGGCGGCTCGAACGTGCAGTTCGGCATCAACGCGCAGACCGGCCGCGTGGTCGTGATCGAGATGAACCCGCGCGTGTCGCGTTCCTCGGCGCTTGCGTCGAAGGCGACCGGCTTCCCGATCGCGAAGGTCGCGGCCAAGCTCGCCGTCGGCTACACGCTCGACGAGCTGCGCAACGAGATCACGGGCGGCAAGACGCCGGCCTCGTTCGAGCCCACGATCGACTACGTCGTCACCAAGATCCCGCGCTTCGCGTTCGAGAAGTTCCCGGCCGCCGATCCGCGCCTGACCACGCAGATGAAGTCGGTCGGCGAAGTGATGGCGATCGGCCGCAGCTTCCAGGAATCGCTGCAGAAGGCATTGCGCGGCCTGGAAACCGGCAAGGTCGGCCTCGATCCCACGGGCCTGGACCTCGCGACGGAAGACGGCATCGCGCAACTGCGCCGCGAACTGAAGGAGCCGGGCCCGGAACGCATGTTCCACCTCGGCGACGCGTTCCGCGCGGGCATGACGGTCGAAGACGTGCATGCGCTGTCGTTCGTCGATCCGTGGTTCCTCGACCAGATCGAAGAACTCATCGCGATCGAGAAGGACGTCGCCGCCGCGGGCCTCGACGCGCTCGACGCGCGCCGCCTGCGCCAGCTCAAGCGCAAGGGCTTCTCGGATGCGCGCATCGCGCAGCTCGCCGGCACCAACGAATCCGCCGTGCGCGCGCTGCGCAAGGCGTTCAACGTGCGTCCGGTGTACAAGCGCGTCGACTCGTGCGCGGCCGAGTTCGCCACGAGCACCGCGTACCTGTACTCGACGTACGAAGACGAGTGCGAAGCCAACCCGACGCAGCGCGACAAGATCATCGTGCTCGGCGGCGGCCCGAACCGCATCGGGCAGGGCATCGAGTTCGACTACTGCTGCGTGCACGCCTCGCTCGCGCTGCGCGAAGACGGGTTCGAGACCATCATGGTCAACTGCAACCCGGAAACCGTGTCGACCGATTACGACACCTCCGATCGCCTGTACTTCGAGCCGCTGACGCTCGAGGACGTGCTGGAGATCGTCGAACTCGAACAGCCCAAGGGCGTGATCGTGCAGTTCGGCGGACAGACGCCGCTCAAGCTCGCGCAGGCGCTGGAAGCCAACGGCGTGCCGGTGATCGGCACTTCGCCGGATTCGATCGACCTGGCCGAAGACCGCGAACGCTTCCAGAAGCTCGTCGACAAGCTCGGCCTGCTGCAGCCGCCCAACGGCACCGCGCGCAACCACGACGAAGCGCTCGCGATCGCGCGCCAGATCGGCTATCCGCTGGTCGTGCGCCCGAGCTACGTGCTCGGCGGCCGCGCGATGGAGATCGTGTATTCCGACGCCGACCTCTCGCGCTACATCCGCGAAGCGGTGAAGGTGTCGAACGATTCGCCGGTGCTGCTCGACCGCTTCCTCGACAACGCGGTGGAAGTCGACGTCGACATCATCGCGGACAAGGACGGCAACGTCCTGATCGGCGGCGTGATGGAGCACATCGAGGAAGCCGGCGTGCATTCGGGCGACTCCTCGTGCTCGCTGCCGCCGTACTCGCTGTCGAAGGACACGCAGGATCGGTTGCGCGAACAAGTCGTCGCGCTCGCGAAGGCGCTGAACGTCGTCGGGCTGATGAACACGCAGTTCGCGATCCAGCAGAACGAAGAAGGGCAGGACACGATCTTCCTGCTCGAAGTGAACCCGCGCGCCTCGCGCACCGTGCCGTTCGTGTCGAAGGCGACCAGCATGCCGCTGGCCAAGATCGCCGCGCGCTGCATGGCCGGCAAGACGCTCGCCGAGCAGGGGGCGACGAAGGAAATCGTGCCGGGCTACTTCTCGGTGAAGGAAGCGATCTTCCCGTTCGCGAAGTTCCAGAACGTCGACCCCATTCTTGGCCCCGAAATGCGTTCGACGGGCGAAGTGATGGGCGTGGGCCGCAGCTTCGGCGCCGCGTTCGCGCGTGCGCAGGAAGCCGGTGGCGTGAAGGCGCCGCCGGTCGGCAAGGCCTTCGTGTCGGTGCGCGATCCGGACAAGAAGCGCGTGCTGCCGGTGGCGCAGGATCTCGTGCGTCGCGGTTATTCGCTCGTCGCCACCGGCGGCACGGCGGATTTCCTGCGCGAGAACGGACTTGCGTGCGATCGCATCAACAAGGTGATCGAAGGCCGGCCGCACATCGTCGACCTGATCAAGAACGGCGAGATCGTGTATATCGTCAACACGACCGAGGGCAAGCAGGCGATCTCCGACTCGTTCTCGATCCGGCGCGAAGCCTTGCAGCAGCGCGTCACGTACTCGACCACCATCGCGGGCGCCCGCGCACTGCTCAACTCGCTCGACCATCGCGGCAAGGGCGAAGTGAACGCGCTGCAGGCGCTCCACCAGGAATTGACGAAGGCATGAGCAACAGGGCACCGATGACGGCGAAGGGCGCGCAGCGCCTGCGTGCCGAACTCGAAGAACTCAAGTCGGTGAAGCGGCCGGCGGTGATCCACGCGATCGCCGAGGCCCGCGCGCACGGCGACCTAAAGGAAAACGCGGAGTACCACGCCGCGCGCGAACAGCAGGGCTTCATCGAAGGCCGCATCAAGCAGCTCGAAGGCGAGCTGTCGCACGCGCAGGTGATCGACGTCGCTTCGCTCAACGCCGGTCCGCGCATCGTGTTCGGCGCGACGGTGGAGCTGGCCGACGCCGACAGCGGCGAAGAAAAGCAGTACCAGATCGTCGGCGACCTCGAAGCCGACATCAAGCTGGGGATGATCGCGATCTCCTCGCCGGTGGCGCGCGCGCTGATCGGCAAGCACGAGGGCGACGTCATCACCATCGAGGCGCCCGCCGGACAGCGCGAGTACGAAATCGTCGCGGTCCGTTACGAGGGCTGACGGCGGCATGGACGCACCCGCGGCGTCGGCGACCTTCCTGTTGCCGGCGCGCTCGCGGTTCGGCGCGCAGGCGTTGCCGCCGCTGTTCGCGAAGGCGCTCGGGCGTGCGGATCGCACCGAAGGCGACGCGGGCGAACGCGCGCAGTTGCTGCGCCACTTCGACCTGTTGCCGCGTGGCTGGCCCGTCGCTGCGATCACGCGCGCGTTCGATGCGAACGACGCCCCGTTGAGCGCGTGGTTGCGCGCCGATCCCGCGTTCGTGCGGCCCGACATCAACGGTGCGCGATTGCTCGCGTGCGGCGATGCGTTGCGGCTCGACCAGGCGGAAGCCGACGCGTTCGTTTCGGTGTTGCGTCCGTTGTTCGGCGACTCCGGCATGCCGATCGACGCGCCGCGTCCTGCGCGTTGGTACCTGCGATTGCCGCGCGAAGCGAAGCTGCCGTCGATGGCTTCGCCGGAAGAGGCGCTGGGCGCGGATCTGTTCGACCACTTGCCCGAAGGTCCCGAAGGGCGTCGCTGGCGCGCATTGCTGAGCGAAGCGCAGGTCGCGCTGCACCAGCATCCGTTGAATGCACAGCGCGCTGCCGCGGGCAAGCCGCCGGTGAACTCGTTGTGGTTCTGGGGCGGCGGCGTGTTGCCGGATCACGTGACGACGCCGCATGCGAGCGTGCGTTCGAACGAAATCACGTTGCGTGCGCTGGCTTCGATCGCCGACGCTGGCGGCGTCGATCTGCCTGCGCGTTTCGACGGCGCCGGATTGTTCGACCTGCGGTCGTTGCGCGATCTGCGTGCGCTCGATGCGGAGTGGGTGGAGCCGGCGCTCTCTTCGTTGAAGTCGGGCACGTTGTCCTCCCTCGCGATTGATTGCGAAGACGGCGCGCAGTTCACCTTCCTGCGCAGCCAGCGCTGGCGTTTCTGGCGCAAGCCGACGAAGGCCTTCGACGCATGACGATCATCCGCCGCATCGTGCGTCGCCCTGCGGTCGTGCCCGCGGGCGAGTGGCCGGACCAGGTGCCGATGCTGCTGCGTCGTTTGTACGCGACGCGCGGCGCTTCCGATTTCGAGAGCGCACGACCGAAGCTCGCGCGCCTGCATGCCCCCGATTCGCTCGGCGGCATGGACGCGGCCACCGCCTTGCTGCGCGATGCGATCGCGCAGGACAGGCACATCGTCGTCGTCGGCGATTTCGATTGCGATGGTGCGACGGCGTGCGCCGTCGGCGTGCGCGGCTTGCGGTTGCTGGGCGCGAAGCGCGTGTCGCACGCGGTGCCCAATCGCGCGGTGCACGGCTACGGTTTGTCGCCCGGCCTCGTCGACGATCTCGCCACGTTGCAACCCGACCTGCTGGTCACGGTCGACCACGGCATCGCATGCCACGCCGGCGTCGCCGCCGCGCGTGCGCGCGGTTGGCAGGTGCTCGTCACCGATCATCATCTTCCCGGCGAAACGCTGCCGGATGCGCACGCGATCGTCGATCCGAACCTGCGCGGCGACGGTTTCCCGAGCAAAGCGCTCGCGGGCGTCGGCGTGATGTTCTACGTGCTGCTCGCGTTGCGCGCACGACTGCGCGCGGAAGGCGCGGCGGCCGATGCGGACCTCTCGACGCTGCTCGACCTCGTGGCCGTCGGCACGATCGCCGACCTGGTGCCGCTCGATGCGAACAACCGCGCACTCGCCGGCGCGGGCCTGCGTCGCCTGCGCGCGGGGCAGGGGTGCGCGGGACTGCAGGCATTGATCGAAGCCAGCGGCCGCGATGTGCGCACGCTGACCGCGGCCGACATCGGCTACGCGCTCGCACCCCGCATCAACGCCGCCGGCCGCCTCGAAGACATGGCGGTCGGCATCGAATGCCTGCTCACCGACGACGCATCGCACGCGCGTCATCTCGCGACCGTGCTCGGCGAGATCAACGCCGAGCGCAAGGGCGTGCAGCAGCAGATGACCGACGAAGCGGAAGCGGCGCTGGCGCGTGTCGCGCTCGACGGCGCGTTGCCACCGGTGCTGTGCCTGTTCGATCCGGATTGGCATCCGGGCGTGGTGGGGCTCGTCGCCTCGCGCATGAAGGATCGCGTGCATCGACCGGTCGTCGCATTCGCGCCCGCCGAACCGGGCAGCGATGCGTTGCGCGGCTCCGCGCGTTCGATTCCCGGCCTGCACATCCGCGATGCGCTGGCCGCGGTCGACACCGCGTTGCCCGGGATGATCCCGCGATTCGGCGGCCACGCGATGGCCGCAGGCCTGAGTCTTCCGCACGGCGCGCTCGCAGGGTTCGCCGAAGCGCTGCGCACGCACGTCGAGCGCGTGCTCGACCCCGCGTTGCTGCACGCCGAACTGGTGAGCGACGGCATGCTCGAAGCACACGAGTTCGATCGCGCGAATGCCGAGTGCCTGCGCGACGGCGGTCCGTGGGGCCAGGCGTTCCCCGAGCCCGTGTTCGACGGCCTGTTCGACGTGATCGGGCATCGCGTGATCGGCGAACGTCACCTCAAACTATCGCTACGCATCGAAGGCCGCCCGCGGCCGGTCGACGCGATCCACTTCAACGGTTGGACCGGCAGGGCGCCGCCGTCGCGCGTGCACCTCGCGTATCGCCTGGCCGTCGACGATTACCGCGGCGGCGACGCGATCCAGCTCGTGGTCGAGCACCTCGACGGAGCGGCCTGATGGCCGGCGGACGGGCTCGGCTGAACCCGGAAGCGACCACGCCCCGGCTGCTATCATTCGCGACCAATCTGTTGCAGCCTCGCCCCACATGATCGAACTCAATCCCATCCGCCAGCGCATCGCCGACCTCACGGGCCGGCTGGATTCGCTTCGGGGGTATCTTTGACTACGACGCCAAGAAAGAGCGTCTGGAAGAAGTCAACCGCGAACTCGAAAGCCCGGACGTCTGGAACGACTCCGCGCGTGCGCAGGCCCTGGGCCGCGAACGCTCGCTGCTCGACAAGACCGTCAACGGCATCCGTGACCTGACCGAAGGCCTCGACGGCGCGAACGAGCTGCTCGAGCTCGTCGAGATGGAAAACGACGAGGACACGGCGAACGCGATCGTCGCCGACGTCGACCGTTACGCGCGCGGCGTCGAACAGCTGGAGTTCCAGCGCATGTTCGGCGGCAAGATGGATTCGCATTCGGCGTTCGTCGACATCCAGGCCGGCGCCGGCGGCACCGAGGCGCAGGACTGGGCCGAGATCCTGCTGCGCATGTACCTGCGCTGGGCCGAGTCGCGCGGCTGGAAGACCGAACTGCTCGAAGTCTCCGGCGGCGAAGTCGCGGGCATCAAGTCCGCCACGTTCCGCGTCGAAGGCGACTACGCCTACGGCTGGCTGAAGACCGAGATCGGCGTGCATCGCCTCGTGCGCAAGTCGCCGTTCGATTCGGACAACCGTCGCCATACCTCGTTCACGTCGGTGTTCGTCTCGCCCGAAGTCGACGACGAAATCGACATCGAGATCAACCCGGCCGACCTGAAGACGGACGTGTATCGCTCGTCCGGCGCGGGCGGCCAGCACGTCAACAAGACCGAGTCGGCGGTGCGCATCACGCACGTGCCGACGAATACCGTCGTCGCCTGCCAGACCGAGCGCAGCCAGCACGCCAACCGCGACCGCGCGATGAAGATGCTGGCGGCGAAGCTGTACGAGCTCGAGATCCAGAAGCGCAACGCCGAAAAGGATGCACTCGAAGCGAGCAAGTCCGACATCGGCTGGGGCAGCCAGATCCGCAACTACGTGCTCGACCAGAGCCGCATCAAGGATCTGCGCACCGGCGTCGAACGCAGCGACACGCAGAAGGTGCTGGACGGCGACCTGGACGAGTTCGTCGAGGCGAGCCTCAAATCGGGGCTGGAGGCCGGATCGAAACGCAGCGACGCTGCCTGACGATCCCTTCGAACCCGACACTCGCCACATTCCGACGACGACATTCCGATGACCGACGACACCACCGTCCAGCACGACGAAAACCACCTGATCGCCGAACGCCGCGCCAAGCTCGCCGCGTTGCGCACGCAGGGCATCGCGTTCCCGAACGACTTCCGCCGCGCCGACCACGCCGGCGACCTGCAGGCCGAATTCGCCGACGCCGGACAGTGGACGGGCGAAGCGCTCGAAGCGCTGCCGCGCCGCATCCGGATCGCCGGCCGCCTGCTCGCCAAGCGCGTGATGGGCAAGGCCGCGTTCGCGCAGATCCAGGACGTCACCGGCCGCATCCAGTTGTTCCTGCAGTCGACGGTGCTGGGCGAGACGTACGACGCGTTCAAGGGTTGGGACGTGGGCGACATCGTCGCGGCCGAAGGGTCGCTGATGCGCACGAAGACCGGCGAGTTGTCGGTGAAGGCCGACACGTTGCGCCTGCTCACCAAGTCGCTGCGCCCGTTGCCCGACAAGTGGCACGGCCTGGCGGACGTCGAGCAGCGCTATCGCCAGCGTTACGTCGACTTGATCGTGACGCCGGAAGCACGCGAAGTCTTCGTCAAGCGTTCGCAGGTGATCGCGTCGATCCGTCGCTGGCTCGATGCGCGCCGCTTCCTCGAAGTCGAGACGCCGATGATGCATTACATCGTCGGCGGCGCGACCGCGAAGCCGTTCGTGACCCACCACAACGCGCTCGGCCTGGACCTGTTCCTGCGCGTGGCGCCGGAGCTGTACCTCAAGCGCCTGGTCGTCGGTGGTTTCGAGCGCGTGTACGAGATCAACCGCAACTTCCGCAACGAAGGCGTGAGCACGCGGCACAACCCGGAGTTCACGATGCTCGAGTTGTACGAGGCCTACGCCACGTACGACGAGATCATGGATCTCACGGAAGACATGATCCGCCACGCCGCGCTCGATGCGATCGGCACGACCGCGATGACGTGGGAAGGCAACGCGATCGAACTCGGCCCGCGTTTCCGTCGCTGGCGCCTGGAAGAAGCGGTGCGCGAACTCAACCCGGACATCACCGTCGCCGATTGCCGCGACCGCGACGCGCTCGCGAAGCACTGCGAACGCCTTCGCATCCCGGTGAAGAAGGGCGAGGGCTGGGGCAAGCTGTTGCTGTCGATCTTCGAACACACGGTGGAAGCGGGACTCACGCAGCCGACGTTCATCACGCACTATCCGGTCGAGGTCTCGCCGCTCGCGCGCGAATCCGACACGGAAGCCGGCATCACCGATCGCTTCGAGTTGTTCATCGGCGGCAAGGAACTCGCCAACGGCTTCTCCGAGCTCAACGATCCGGAAGACCAGGCCGCGCGTTTCCGTGCGCAGGTCGAGGCGAAGGAAAGCGGCGACGACGAAGCGATGCACTTCGACGCGGACTACATCCGCGCGCTCGAAGTCGGCCTGCCGCCGACCGGCGGCCTCGGTGTCGGCATCGATCGCCTGGTGATGCTGCTGACCGGCTCGGACTCGATCCGCGACGTGCTGCTGTTCCCGTACATGCGCCCCGAGGCGCACGGGCACGGCTGATCTGTCCGCTATCGGTCTCCCCCCGCGTTCAATGGCGAGGGGAGGGCTGCATGGTGCAGATGGCACAAACCGATGTCCGTCGTTCGCGCGTCCGCATGGACGGCGAGGCGATCATCCGTGGGCCCGAGGGCGACTGGCGCGCGCCCCTGCACGACCTGTCGATCACCGGCCTGCACATGCGCCGCCCGCCCGGCTTCGCGCTCCCCGTGGGACAGGCGCTGGAAGTCGAAGTGCGTTGCGGACCACCGGAGGCGGAGATCGATTTCCTGCTGATGGCCCGGGTCGCGCGCATCGATGCATCGACGGTCGGCCTGCGCTTCGCGCCGATGCCCGGCCGCATGGTGCGCACCCTGGAGCGGGTGCTCTCTCACTACGGCACGCTACGGACCGGAAGCCCCGACGACCCGGTGGTGCGCCCTTGAGGCCCCTGCCTGCGGACGGCGTCGCGGATTCCGCTGCCGTTCCGTATTTCCCGCCGCACGGCGGAGTATCCTCCCGGTCAACGCCGGGGGAAGGATTCCGGGGGGCGCCAACGCATGCGGGTCAATGAAGTGAACGTGGTCATCGTCGACGACCAGACCTCGGCGCGCACCATGCTGCGCCACATCCTCGAGGACATCGGTCCCGAGTTGGCCGTGCATGATTTCGGCGACCCGACCGCGGCGCTGGCCTGGTGCGAGAGCAACCGGCCGGACCTGCTGCTTCTGGATTACCGCATGCCCGGCATGGATGGCCTGGAGTTCGCGCGCCGCTTCCGTCGTCCGCCGGTGCATCGCGATGTGCCGATCGTGCTGGTGACCGTCGTGGGCGACGAGCCCGTCCGCCAGGCCGCGCTCGAAGCCGGCGTCATCGATTTCCTCGTCAAGCCGGTGCGCCCGCGCGAACTGCGCGCGCGTTGCCGCAACCTGCTGCACCTGCGCCAGCAGGCCGAGACGGTGAAGCAGCGTGCGCTCTCGCTCGAGCAGCGCCTGCTGTCGTCGATGAACGAGGTCGAGGAGCGCGAACGCGAAACGCTGTCGCGCCTGGCGCGCGCGATCGAATACCGCGACATCGGCACGAGCGCCTACCTCGAACGCATGGCGCACGTCGCCGGCCTGATCGCCGAAGGCCTCGGCCTCACCGAGGACGAAGCGCGCCTGATCGAACTCGCGGCGCCCTTGCACGACATGGGCAAGATCGCGATCCCCGACGCCATCCTGCTCAAGCCCGGCCCGCTCACCGAACAGGAGGTGACGATCATGCGTCGCCATCCGCGCATCGGGCACGAGTTGCTGAGCGGCAGCCAGAGCCGCTTCATCCAGACCGGCGCGACGGTCGCGCTGCGCCACCACGAGCGTTACGACGGCAGCGGCTATCCCGACGGCCTCGTCGGCGAAGCGATTCCGCTGGAAGCGCGCATCGTCGCGGTGGCCGACGTGTTCGACGCGCTGATCTCCCCGCGCCCGTACAAGGAAGCGTGGTCGATCGACGCCGCGCTCGCGTATCTCTACGCGCAGCGCGGGCGCCTGTTCGATCCGCGTTGCGTCGAAGTGCTGATCCGCATGCGCGATCGCCTCGACGACATCTGCCAGCGCTTCTCCACCGTCAGCGCGCGGCCCGCACTGGAAGCCTGACCGTGGGACTGGCCGAACTCCGGCAGCGCCTGTCCAACCGCCCCGACAGCGAGCACGGGCAGGCGTTGGTGCGCCTGGCGGTGTTGTCGGTGGTGCTGGCCTACCTGCTGGTGCGCGGCCCCGGCGGCGAGCCGCTCTCCGAATATCGCGACGTGCTGCTGATGGTGTTCACCGGCTTCGCGGTCGGCCTGGGCATCGTGGTGTCGATCGTCTCGCGCCCGGGCGTCTCGCATCCGCGCCGCATCCTCGGCATGGTCTCGGACTACGGCCTCATGGGCCTGGCCATGATCCGCATGGGCGAACCGCTCGCGTGGGTCTACGTGATCCTGATGTGGGTGACGGTCGGCAACGGCCTGCGCTTCGGCAATCGCTACCTGTACATGGCGGTGTTCGGCGCGGTCACGAGTTTCGGCAGCACGTTGCTCTTCAGCGACTACTGGCACGGGAACCAGAGCCTCGGCGTTGGCCTGCTGGTCGGTCTCATCGCGGTGCCGCTGTACCTGTCGGGCCTGTTGCGTGCGTTGACGCGCGCGACCGAGGAAGCGCGCCGCGCGAACGAAGCGAAGAGCCGCTTCCTCGCCAACATGTCGCACGAGTTCCGCACGCCGCTCAACGGCCTGGCAGGCATGTCCGAACTGCTCGCGACCACGCGCCTGGACGCCGAACAACGCGAGTGCCTCAACACCATCCAGGCGTCCACGCGCACGCTGCTGTCGCTGGTCGAGGACGTGCTCGACATCTCGGCGATCGAGGCGGGCAAGCTCAAGCTGCACACCGTCGAGTTCTCGCTGCGCGAATTGCTCGAGGGCATCGGCGCGATCCTGCAGCCGAGCGCGCGCAACAAGCGCATCGAGTACGTGCTGAAGCTCGGGTCCGACGTGCCGGATCGCCTGCTCGGCGATGCGAGCCACGTGCGCCAGGTGCTGATCAACCTCGCCGGCAATGCGATCAAGTTCACCGACGAGGGCTCCGTGCGGCTCGAAGTCGCGCTCGCGCACGTGGAAGGCAAGAGCGTGCGCCTGCGCTTCACCGTCATCGACACCGGCATCGGCATTCCGGCCGCGGCGCGTGCGCGCCTGTTCGAGGCCTTCGAGCAGGCCGACGCCAGCCTGTCGCGTCGCTATGGCGGCACGGGCCTCGGCACGACGATCGCCAAGGGCCTGACCGAGGCGATGGGCGGCAGCATCGGCTTCGAGAGTTCGGAACAACGCGGCAGTCGTTTCTGGGTCGAGTTGCCGTTCGACCAGGTCGAGGCGGCGCCGTCGGAAGCGCCCGCGACCGAAGCCAAGCCTGCGCCTGCGCCGACCGCGCCGGTTGCGTTCGGCGAAACCGCGGCGAACGTCATCGCGTTCGGCGATCCGTTCCTGCGACATCGCGCGCGCGTGCGTTCGCTCGACCTGCTGATCGCCGACGACCATGCCGCCAACCGCATGGTGTTACAGCGCCTGCTGCAGAAGGCGGGGCATCGCGTCACCAGCGTCGGCGACGGCGAAGAAGTCCTCGATGCGTTGGCGGCGAACAGCTTCGACGCCGCGATCGTCGACCTCCACATGCCCGGCGTCAGCGGCCTGGACCTGCTGCGCGAGTTGCGCGTCATGGAAGCCGGCGGCGGTCGCCGCACGCCGGTGATCGTGCTCACCGCGGACGTCACGCCCGAGGCGATCCAGCAATGCGCGCAGGCGGGTGCGCGCGCGTTCCTGCCGAAGCCCGTCGTCGCCGCGCGCCTGCTCGACACCCTGGCTGAAGTCGCGATCAGCGGGCAGGCGAACACGGCGGCGCAGGCCAGCGTGCGCGTCGACCTGCCGGTGACCAACGACGACTTCGATCCGAGTGTGCTCGAGGAGCTCGCGTCGCTCGGCATGGGCGAAACCTTCGTGCGCGAATTCATCGCGCAGTGCCTGCGCGACGCGGAGACGTGCCTGATGTCGCTGGAGAAGTCCGGCGAAGCCGGCGACTGGGCGGCGGTGCGCGATCACGCGCACGCACTCAAGGGTGTTTCCAGCAACCTGGGATTGGTGAAGCTCGCCGCGGGCAGCAGCGAGTGGATGCGATTGCCCGAGTGGCAACTGACGCGCGAATGGCGGCCAAGGCTGGCCGCGCTGCGCGAACGCATGACGCAAGGACGCGCCGCGCTGGACGCGCGCGGACAACAGGCCGCGCGCGACAACGAAAACGGCTGATCAGGCGTTACGTCTGGTCGAACTGGCGAAGTTCACTCACGCAGCGGCTTCGGCTCCCGAACGGCGTTCCTGCGCGCGAACGATGCGGTCCATGGTCTTGAGCGAACGATCGCCCAGCGCCAGCGCCGTATCGACCCACACTTCGGTGATGCCCATCAGTTCGTCGTAACCGACCGGCTGCGCGATCTGGCGCACCTGGTTCAGCGCGAGATGCGAATGCGGGGCGCGCTGCTGGCGGGTGATCAGGTCTTGCACGGCGGCTTCGCCTTCGCCCTTCGGCACCAGGATGTCGACGACGCCGAGCTTGTGCAGTTCGTCGATCGTGTACACCTGGCCGCTGAGGATCATCTTCTCGGCCATCTGCGGCGACACGCGCTTGCACAGGAACGAGTAGGCGCCCATGCCCGGGAACAGGCCGAACAACACTTCCGGCAGGCCCATGCCGCAACCTTCTTCCGCCACGATCGTGTGGCACGACAGCGCGAGTTCCATGCCGCCGCCAAGCGCGTCGCCCTGGACCAGCGCGATGGTGCGCACGTCGCCGCCGAGACCGCTGTGGATCGAATGCACGCCGTCGACGCAACGACGCGCGTAGGCGAGCAGCTGTTCGCGATTGTTTTCACGGATGAGCTTGGCGAACAGTTCCAGGTCACCACCGAGGTTGAACGCGGGGGCGTCGGACGCGATGACCACATGGCGCAGGTTGCCGGGACGACGCTGGGTCTTCGGCAACGTGATGCCGTTGAGGTAGCGCCACATCTCATCCATCAGCTCCGTGCGGAAGCACGGACGGATGCCGGTCTTCGCGTCCGCATGCATGTAAAGCCAGTGAGCGGCGCCGGAGGGCTCGGCTTCGACGCGCAGGGTCGGGTAGCGGAGGCTGCGCTGCAGCTTCTCGATGTTGCTCATGATTTGTGTCCCCTTGGGATCCCGACCGCTAGACAGGGGTGGGCAGCGGGCGGGCAATGGCCCACGTGGGGGATGCTACACCCGGCCAATTGTCGTGGCCGGGTGAAAATGCAAGCGTTCTCAGTAGCGTGGCGACGAGCGGTAGCGGATTGCGCGCATTGCGCCCATTCGAGGCGCAGCGGACCCGTTCATCGGGGACGCGTGGTCCCCGGCCGATTCACGCCTTGCTGGTCGGGTCGCGCAGTTCGCGGCGCAGGATCTTGCCGACGTTCGTCTTCGGCAGCTCGGTACGGAACTCCACGTACTTCGGCTGCTTGTAGCCGGTGAGGTTCTCGCGCGCGTGCGCCTTGACGTCTTCGGCGGTGAGCGCGGGATCCTTGCGCACGATGACGACCTTCACCGCTTCGCCCGACTTGTCGTCCGGCACGCCGACCGCGCCGACTTCGAGCACGCCCGGCAGCATCGCGATGACGTCTTCGACTTCGTTCGGATACACGTTGAAGCCGGACACCAGGATCATGTCCTTCTTGCGATCGACGATGGTGAAGAAGCCTTTCCCGTCCATCTTCGCCATGTCGCCGGTGTGCAGCCAGCCGTCGGCGTCGATGACGTTCGCGGTTTCGTCGGGGCGGTTCCAGTAGCCCTTCATCACCTGCGGACCCTTGATGCACAACTCGCCGACTTCGCCCAGGCCCAGGACGTTGCCGTCTTCGTCCTTCAGGCATGCGTCGGTCGACGGCACGGGCAGGCCGATCGAACCGTTGTATTCGGCGAGGTCCATCGGATTGATGCACGCGGCGGGCGAGGTCTCGGTCAAGCCATAGGCTTCGACGAGCGTGCAACCGGTGGTCTGCTTCCAGCGTTCCGCGACGGCGCGCTGCACGGCCATGCCGCCGCCGAGCGTGAGATGCAGGCGCGAGAAGTCGATGTCCTTGAAGCCCGGCGTGTTGAGCAGGCCGTTGAACAACGTGTTGACGCCGGTGATGGCGGTGAAGGGAACCTTCTTCAGTTCCTTCACGAACCCGTGCATGTCGCGCGGATTGGTGATCAGGTAATTCAGGCCGCCGAACTTCATGAAGACCAGGCCGTTCGCCGTCAACGCGAAGATGTGGTACAGCGGCAACGCGGTGACGATGATCTCTTCGCCCATCTTCACGTTGACGCCGACCCACGCCGCGGCCTGCTGCATGTTCGCCACGAGGTTGCGATGGGTGAGCATCGCGCCCTTGGCGACGCCCGTCGTGCCGCCGGTGTATTGCAGGAACGCGAGATCCTGCGGATCGATCGAGATGTCGGGCAGTTTGTGCATCTGGCCGAGCGTGAGCGCGTCGCGGAAACGGATCGCGCCGGGGATGTCGTAATCCGGCACCATCTTCTTCACGTGGCGCAGCACGAAGTTGACGATCCCGCCCTTCGGGAAGCCGAGCATGTCGCCCAGGCCCGTGGTGATCACCTGCTGGATCTGCGTGTCTTCGAGCACTTCCTGCACGACGGCGCCGAAGTTGTCGAGCACGAGCAGCACCGACGCGCCGGAGTCGACGAGCTGGTGCTTCAACTCGCGCGCGGTGTACATCGGATTGGTGTTGACGACGGTCAGCCCCGCGCGCAACACGCCGAACGTGGCGATGGGGTACTGCAGGCAGTTGGGCATCATGATCGCGACGCGATCGCCCTTCTTCAGCTTGAGTTCGCCGAGCAGGTACGCGGCGAACTGCTGGCTCAGGCGATCGACTTCCGCGTACGTGAGCACCTTGCCGAGGCTGGAGAAGGCGGGGCGGTCGCGATACTTTTCCAGCGACGTCTGCAGCACGGAGACGATCGACGGGAACTCGTCGACATCGATCTCCGCGGGCACGCCCTGCGGATAACTGGCCAGCCATGGACGCGCGTGTTGCTGCATGCATTCCCCCGGATCATTGGGACCGCCGGCGCCGATGCGGGGCCGTACGGAAACTCGACCGATTGGAGCATAGGCACTACAGGCTGGCAAGGCGCTGCTTTAGGCTTGGCGCGGTGTTCCGGGGAGTGGTGCGAATGCGGCGATTCTGGATGGCGTTGGTGCTTGGTTTCATGCTGGCCGGCTGCTCGCGCACGCCGCCGGAGGAGTCGCTGCGGCGCACCATCGGACAGATGCAGGCGGCGATCGAGAAGCGAGACGCGGTGACGCTCGCAGACGGGCTCGCGCAGGATTTCATCGGCCCGAACGGCATGGACCGCAAGGGTGCGCAGCGGATCGCGCAGTTGGTGTTCTTCCGCAACCAGAATGTCGGCGTGACGCTCGGCCCGCTCGACATCGCGATGGTCGAGGGCGGCGCAACAGTGAAATGCACCGCGGCGATGACCGGCGGCAACACCGCGCTGCTACCGACGTCGGGTCAGATGTACGACGTGACGATGCAGTGGCGCCAGGACGGCGACTCGTGGGAGCTCGTCAACGCCGAGTGGACTGAAAAGCTGTAGAAGCGCGCGGCGTCGGATGGGCGGAAGCGCGGACGAGCAATAAGCGCCGACGAAGCGCGTGCGCTTGCTTTGCTTTGCGTCGCTTTTGGACGTTGAAGATGTGGGGGCAACGAATTGTTTGTGCGGAGGGGTGTGCATGCGCATATCCCTCCGCCCGACCGAAGCGACGCCTCTACTTCTTAGCGGCGAGCTGGCGCAGCACGTAATGCAGGATGCCGCCGTTGCGGAAGTATTCGACTTCCTTCGGCGTCAGCAGCAGCACGCGCACGTCGAAGCGCTTCTCGCCTTCGGGGCCGCGCGCGATGACCGTCGCGGTACGCGACCTGCCGTCATCGAGACCGACGATGTCGAAGGTTTCCGAACCGGTGAGGCCGATCGACTTCGCGTTCTGGCCTTCGAGGAACTGCAGCGGCAGCACGCCCATGCCGACCAGGTTCGAGCGGTGGATGCGCTCGAAGCTCTCCGCCACGACCGCCTTCACGCCGAGCAGGTTGGTGCCCTTCGCCGCCCAGTCGCGCGACGAACCGGTGCCGTATTCCTTGCCCGCGAACACGACCAGCGGCACCTTGTCGGCCTTGTACTTCATCGCCGCGTCGTAGATCGCCAGCTTCTCGCCCGGGTTGCCGGCCTTGTCGAAGTACAGCGTGTTGCCGCCTTCTTCGCCGCCGAACATCAGGTTCTTGATGCGGATGTTGGCGAACGTGCCGCGCACCATGACGTCGTCGTTGCCGCGGCGCGAACCGTAGCTGTTGAAGTCGGCCGGCTGCACGCCGCGCGCCTGCAGGAAGCGGCCCGCAGGCGAATCCTTCTTGATGTTGCCGGCCGGCGAGATGTGGTCGGTGGTGATCGAATCGCCGAACAGGCCAAGCACGCGCGCGCCGTGGATGTCGGGGATGTTGCCGACCTGCATCGTCATGCCGTCGAAGTACGGCGGGTTCTTGATGTAGGTCGAGGCTTCGTCCCACTGGTATGCGTCGCCGTCGGGCGATGCGATCTGGTTCCAGCGCGAGTCGCCCTTGAACACGTCGGCGTAGTTCTGCGCGAACAGTTCCGGGCCGACCGTCGCGGAGATGACGTCGCCGATTTCCTTGTTGCTCGGCCAGATGTCGCGCAGGAACACGTCCTTTCCATTCGCGTCGTGGCCGACCGGCTCGGTCGACAGGTCGATGTCGACCGTGCCCGCGAGCGCGTAGGCGACCACCAGCGGCGGCGAAGCGAGATAGTTCATCTTCACTTCGGGATGCACGCGGCCTTCGAAGTTGCGGTTGCCCGAGAGCACCGACGCGACGACGAGTTCGTTTTCGGCGATGCCCTTCGACACTTCGTCCGGCAGCGGGCCGGAGTTGCCGATGCACGTCGTGCAGCCGTAACCGACGACGAAGAAGCCGAGCTTCTCCAGGTCGTCGAGCACGTTCGCCTTCTTGAGGTAATCGGTGACGACGAGCGAGCCCGGGCCGAGCGAGGTCTTCACCCACGGCTTGACCTTCAGGCCGAGCTTGACCGCGTTGCGCGCAAGGAGGCCGGCGCCGAGCATCACGGCGGGGTTGGACGTGTTGGTGCACGAGGTGATCGCGGCGATCACCACCGAGCCGTCGGTGAGTTCGCAATCCTGGTCGGCGATGCGGATCTTCGACTTCGGCTTCGCGGCGAGATGTTCGGCCTGCGGCTGGTCGCCGCCTTCGGCATCCATGCGCACGACTTCGGTCTTCTTCGCCGTGCGGTTGGCGGTGAGGCCTTCGAGGTTGGCGTGGAAGTTGTCCTTGACCTTCTCGAGCAGCACGCGGTCCTGCGGGCGCTTCGGGCCGGCGAGCGACGGCTTGACGTCGCCGAGGTCGAGTTCGAGCGTGGCCGAGTACGTGGCGTGCGGCGAGTTGGCGTCGTGCCACATGCCCTGCGCCTTCGCGTACGCCTCGACGAGCGCGATCTGTTCGTCGCTGCGGCCCGACAGGCGCATGTAGTTCAGCGCTTCGGCGTCGATCGGGAAGATGCCGCAGGTCGCGCCGTATTCCGGCGCCATGTTGGCGATCGTCGCGCGGTCGGCGAGCGGCAGGTGCTGCAGGCCGTCGCCGTAGAACTCGACGAACTTGCCGACCACGCCGAGCGCGCGGAGCATCTGCGTCACGGTGAGCACGAGGTCGGTCGCGGTCGTGCCTTCCGGCAGCTTGCCGGTGAGCTTGAAGCCCACGACCTGCGGGATCAGCATCGACGACGGCTGGCCGAGCATCGCGGCTTCGGCTTCGATGCCGCCGACGCCCCAGCCGAGCACGCCGATGCCGTTGATCATCGTGGTGTGCGAGTCGGTGCCGAACACGGTGTCCGGGAACGCCTGCAGTTCGCCGTCGACGTCGCGTTCGACGACCACGCGCGCGAGGTTCTCGAGATTGACCTGGTGCACGATGCCGGTGTTCGGCGGCACGACCTTGAAGTTGTTGAAGGCCTTCTGGCCCCAGCGCAGGAAGCTGTAACGCTCCATGTTGCGCTCGAATTCGATCTTGCCGTTGAGGTCCAGCGCATCGGGGCGACCGAACACGTCGACCTGCACCGAGTGGTCGATGACCAGTTCCGACGGGATCAGCGGATTGATGCGGGTCGCATCGCCGCCCAGGCGCGCCACCGCGTCGCGCATCGCGGCGAGGTCGACCACGCACGGCACGCCGGTGAAGTCCTGCAGCACGACGCGCGCGGGCATGAACGCGATTTCGGTTTCCGACTCGGCCTTCGCATCCCACGTGGCGACCGCTTCGATGTGTTCGGGCGTCACCGTCACGCCGTCCTCGTGGCGCAGCAGGTTCTCGAGGAGGATCTTCATCGAGTACGGCAGCTTCGACAGGTCGAAGCGCTGCGAAAGGCGCGGGAGGCTGTAGTAGGCGAGGGACTTGCCGTTGACGTCGAGGTGGGCGCGGGTGGCGAAGGAATCGGCCATCGGTGGGGCTCCGTGCAGATCAAGCGGTGGGGACGAGCGCGCCGTCCTGCCCGAACGTCGGGCAAAGCGCGTCGGTTAGCCTGTCAATTATGCCGGAAAGGGCGTCATCACGCCCACATCGGCCCGCGCCGGGCGTCAGAGGCGCAGGTGCGACTGCACCGCGCCGACCATCGCGCGACGACGCAGCACGAAGTCCCACAAGCTGCCGCCCAACTGTCGCCACAGCACCGCCGAACGCAATGCGGCGAGCAGCACCGCACGAATTTCCGAGACGATCGCGGCCTGGCCGAGGTAATGCGGATTGCCTTGCACCATCACGCGCGGGCGCAGGTGACTGACGGTATCGGCGTAGAGCGTGCCGAGCTGGCCGAGTACGTCCGGATGCGCGCTGCCCAGGCGTTCTGCATTCGGCGCGAGCGCGAGGATGCCTTCCTGCACCTTGTGCGCCGTCGCTTCCTCGCGCACGAAGCGGCGTTCGAGCTGGATGACAGCAAGCGCGAGGCGCGGCAGCAGTTCGTCCTTCGCTTCGCCCGAATTGGTGAAGTAGTCCAGCAGCAGTTGCAGTCCGGGGCGCAACGCGCGTTCGTCGCCGTAGACCTCCACGGGCGTGTCGGCGTCGAGGCGGAACACGCTGTCGACGGCGGTGGCGAGCACGGCGCTGTCGGCCTGTCCGGTCTCGGCGATCTGGCGCACCTGGCGCAGCGCCTGCGCAAGGCCGGCGAGGGCGAACACACGCTCTTCGATCGAATTGGTCGGCGTTGGATTGTCGGGGCTCATGCGTCGTGCAGTTCCTTTGATGACGTCGCGCCGGCATGCGCGTCCGTGCGGGCGATGACGGCGCCGCCGAGGCACTCCTCGCCGTCGTACAACACCAGCGACTGTCCCGGCGTGACGGCGCGCTGCGGGCGTGCGAAGCGCACCTCGACCGTACCGTCGTCGAGCACCTGCACCGTGCAGGCTTCGTCGCGCTGGCGGTAGCGCGTCTGCGCGGTGCATTCGAACGTGGCCGCGGGCGGCGCGCCTGCGATCCAGTGCGCGGTTTCCGACCACAGCATCGACGACAGCAGGTGCGGGCTGTCGCTGCCCTGGTCGACGACGAGCACGTTGTCTTCCACGCGCTTGTCGACGACATACCACGGCGCGGGATCGCGTCCGCGGACACCGCCGATGTGCAGGCCTTCGCGCTGGCCGAGGGTGAAGAAGAACACGCCCGGATGTTCGCCCACCACGCGGCCCTGCGGGTCGCGGATTTCGCCCGGGCGGGCAGGGAGGTAGCGCGCGAGGAACTCGCGGAAATCGCGTTCGCCAATGAAGCAGATGCCGGTCGAGTCCTTCTTCGCATGCGTGGGCAGCGCGGCGTCGCGCGCGATCGCGCGCACCTGGTCCTTCGGCAGGTGGCCGAGCGGAAAGACCGTGGCCGCCAGTTGCGACTGGCCGAGCTGGTGCAGGAAGTAACTCTGGTCCTTGTTGCGATCGAGCGCGCGCAGCAGGCGCACGCGACCGTGCGTTTCGTGGTCGACGCGCGCGTAGTGACCGGTGGCGATGCGTTCGGCGCCGAGCGCGTGCGCGGCGTCGAGGAAGTGCTTGAACTTGATCTCGCGATTGCACAGCACGTCGGGATTGGGCGTGCGGCCCGCGGCGTATTCGGCGAGGAAGTGTTCGAACACGCCACTCCAGTATTCGCCGGAGAAGTCGCGGAAGTGGATCGGGATGCCGAGCCTGCCGCACACCGCGACCGCGTCGCGGCGATCGTCGTCGGCGCGGCAGTCGCCGCTGCCGTCGTCGGCCCAGTTCTGCATGAACAACCCGGCGATCGGTTCGCCCGCATCGCGCAACAACAGCGCGGCGACCGACGAATCGACGCCGCCGGACATGCCGACGATGGTGCGCACCTGGTGCTTCGCGTCCATGGCCGGTTTCAGGCGAGCTGCTGCACCATCGACAACGGATGGCGGCGACCGGAGAGATGGTCTTCGACGACGCGCCACACCAGCGGACTGCGGTGGCGTGCGCGTGCGGCGTCGAGTTCGGCGGGCGTCATCCACACCGCGCGTTCGATGCCGGTGTCGAGGGGGCGCGACGGGTCGTGCGCGACAGGCTCGGCGCAGAACGCGAAGCGCAGGTAATGGCGGCCGGTCTCGGCCTTCCACTGGTACGCGCCGATGAAACCGGTGAGGCGCACGTCCCAACCGGTTTCCTCGCGCGTCTCGCGCAACGCGGCGTCGACGAGGCTTTCATCCGGTTCGAGATGGCCGGCGGGCTGGTTGAGGACGAGCGAACCGTTCACCCGTTCCTCGACCACGAGCAGCCGCCCGTCGCGCACCACCACCGTGGCGACGGTGACGTCGGGTTGCCAGAAGCGGCCCTCGCGGTAACTCACTTCAGAATTCGTCCTTGCCGGGGGTCAGTTCGGATTCCATGTTGTCGGCGGTGATGCCGGCGACTTCGAGCGCGTCGTCCAGCGCATCCTTGCCCGCGTCGGCCGGCAGCTTCACCACGAACACGGCGTAGGCGTCGGCCTTGGTCCACGCGCCCAGCTTGAGGTCGCTGCTGGATTCGAGCAGGCGGTTGGCGACGTCCGGCGGCAGCGCGCCCTCCGCGCTCTTGTAGGCGGGCGCCCAGACTTCGCGCACGTGGTGTTCACCGTACGTTTCGACCGCCGAACCGATGAACACCAGCTGCGTGCGCTCGTCCTCGTACTTGAAGACCACCTTGTAGTCTCCCTGTTCGGTGAGCTCGTATTGGTACTCCAGCGCGTCGAGATGCGCCTTCACGATGGGGTCCGGCGTCCCGGCGAATGTGACGGCGGGAACGACCAGGACGGCAACGGCGATCAGCGATGACAGGACGCGCATGTCGGGGAAGACCCTGTAGGAGGGCGCCATTGTGCGGGCGGCGGCGGCCGGGCGTCCAACGACGCCGGTGGCGGGGGGTCTTGCGTGCCTCCGTATAATCCCGCCCATGGCACGAAAGCACGAACACGAACGCGACCACGGCGCGATGGTCGAAACGAGCAAGCCGGAAACGGCGCGCCCGCCGCTCTACTCGGTCCTGCTCCTCAACGACGATTACACGCCGATGGACTTCGTCGTGGACGTCTTGATGAGGTTTTTTGCGATGAACCTCGAGAAGGCGACCCAGGTGATGTTGCACGTGCACACGCGCGGCCGTGGCGTGTGCGGCGTGTTCACGCGCGACGTCGCAGAGTCGAAGGTGGCGCAAGTGAATGAATATGCAAGGGTGAACCAGCACCCCTTGCTGTGCACGATGGAAAAGGCGTAAACACGGGCGCAAAGGCCGTCGTCGGAATGCCCTGGCGCAGGCCACTGGAAATGGTATTTGCCGTTCCCATATAGGACGACAGATACCTACAGGGCCAGCCGTCGGAGGCCACGCAAATGTTCAGCAAGGATCTCGAGCAGACCATCGGCCAGTGCTACAAGCGGGCACGCGAGGCCCGCCATGAGTTCATGACCGTGGAGCACCTGCTCCTCGCGCTCCTCGACAACCCCAGCGCCGAAGCCGTGCTCAAGGCGATCGGCGCCGATTTCCCGCGCCTGCGCCACGAACTCGAAAAGGCGATCGAAACCTCGGTCGCGCGCCTGGCGGACGACGACGGGCGCGACACGCAGCCCACGCTCGGCTTCCAGCGCGTGCTGCAGCGCGCCGTCTACCACGTGCAGTCCTCGGGCAAGAAGGAAGTGACCGGCGCGAACGTGCTCGTCGCGATCTACGGCGAGAAGGATTCGCACGCCGTCTATTTCCTGAACCAGCAGGACGTCACGCGCCTGGACGTCGTCAACTACCTGTCGCACGGCATCACGCGCACGGGCGAGGGCGAGGAATCGCAATCGCAGGACGAGGCGCGCGGCGGCGAGGAAGGCGAACACAAGGGCGACGCGCTCGCGGAGTTCGCGTCCAACCTCAACGACCTCGCGCTCGCCGGCAAGATCGATCCGCTGGTCGGCCGCGCCGACGAAATCGAACGCACCATCCAGGTGCTGTGCCGCCGTCGCAAGAACAACCCGCTCTACGTCGGCGAAGCCGGCGTGGGCAAGACCGCGCTCGCCGAAGGCCTCGCCAAGCGCATCGTCGAAGGCAACGTGCCGGAAGTGCTGGCCGACGCGGTCATCTACGCGCTCGACCTCGGCGCGCTGGTCGCGGGTACCAAGTACCGCGGCGACTTCGAGAAGCGCCTCAAGGCGGTCCTCGCGCAGTTGAAGAAGCACCCGGGCGCGATCCTCTTCATCGACGAGATCCACACCATCATCGGCGCGGGCTCCGCGTCGGGCGGCACGATGGACGCCTCGAACCTGATCAAGCCCGTGCTCGCCTCCGGCGAACTGCGCTGCATCGGTTCGACCACGTTCCAGGAATACCGCGGCATCTTCGAGAAGGACCGCGCGCTCGCGCGGCGCTTCCAGAAGATCGACATCGTCGAGCCGACGGTGGGCGAGACCTTCGAGATCCTGCAGGGCCTGAAGCCGCGCTACGAATCGCACCATGGCGTGACTTACGCCGACGAGGCGCTGCAGGCCGCGGTCGACCTGTCGGTGAAGCACATCGGCGATCGGTTGCTGCCCGACAAGGCCATCGACGTCATCGATGAAGCGGGTGCCCGTCAAAGGCTGCTGCCCGCCGCCGTGCGCAAGTCGCTGATCGACGTCGAGGAGATCGAGCACATCGTCGCGAAGATGGCGCGCATCCCGACCAAGCAGGTCAGTGCGTCGGACAAGGACGTGCTCAAGAACCTGGATCGCAACCTGAAGATGGTGATCTTCGGCCAGGATCCGGCGATCGACACGCTGGTCTCGGCGATCAAGCTCGCACGCTCGGGCCTGGGCAATCCGGACAAGCCGATCGGCAACTTCCTGTTCTCGGGCCCGACGGGCGTCGGCAAGACCGAGGTCACGCGCCAGCTCGCGCTGCAGCTGGGCATCGAGCTCGTGCGCTTCGACATGTCCGAGTACATGGAGCCGCATTCGGTGAGCCGCCTGATCGGTGCGCCCCCGGGTTACGTCGGCTTCGACCAGGGCGGCCTGCTGACCGAGAAGATCGTCAAGACGCCGCACTGCGTGCTGCTGCTCGACGAGGTCGAGAAGGCGCACCCGGACATCTTCAACATCCTGTTGCAGGTGATGGACCGCGGCGTGCTGACCGACACCAACGGGCGAGAGGCGAACTTCAAGAACGTGATCCTGGTGATGACGACCAACGCGGGTGCGGCGCAGGCCGCGCGGCGCTCGATCGGTTTCACCAAGCAGGACAACAGCACCGATGCGATGGAAGTGATCCGCCGCAGCTTCAGCCCCGAATTCCGCAACCGCCTCGACGCGGTGGTGCAGTTCCAGGCGCTGGGCTTCGAGCACATCCTGCGCGTGGTGGACAAGTTCCTGATCGAGCTCGAGGTGCAGCTGCACGAGAAGAACGTGTCGCTCACCGCGACCCCGGCGGCGCGCGACTGGCTCGCCCAGCACGGCTTCGACCCGCTGATGGGCGCACGCCCGATGGCGCGCGTGATCCAGGACCGCATCAAGCGGCCGCTGGCGGACGAGCTGTTGTTCGGCAAGCTGGTGGGCGGCGGCAAGGTCACCATCGACGTGGTCGACGGCGACTTGCGCGTCGAGTCCTCGCCGGAGCCGGAGAAGCTGCTGCCGGTCACCGTGTAAGCCAGGCCGTGCCAGGGCACGGAAACGAAAAAGGCGACCCAAGGGTCGCCTTTTTCTTTATTGCCTCAACAGCTTGCGGCGATCACTTCATTCGATAAGTGATGCGGCCCTTGGTCAGGTCGTACGGGGTCATTTCGACCTTGACCTTGTCGCCGGTGAGGATGCGGATGTAGTTCTTCCGCATGCGGCCGGAAATGTGGGCAATGATTTCGTGGCCGTTCTCGAGCTTCACCCGGAACATGGTGTTCGGGAGGGTTTCGGTGACCGTACCCTCGAACTCGATGACGTCGTCTTTGGCCATTTGTTACCTGGTAGCGTGAGCGCGAGGCGGCGATCGGCCGCCCGCAAAGTCGCGCATTCTGGCATGCGCCGGCCGTTCGGGCCAAGCGCCCGTGGCAAACGGGTTCAGCCGGCCAGTTCGCGCGCCCTGAAATCGCCGAACCGCGCGGTCCACGGGCCGGGGGCTTCGTCGAGGTCGACCTGCGCGGCCACGCGTGCCAGGAATGCGCTGCGCGGAATCGCATCGGCGCCCATGCGCACGAGGTGGTCGTTCTCCACCTGCGCGTCGATCAGTGGCCAGCCCCACGCGTGCAGGTGATGGGCGAGGGCGGCGAGCGCCACTTTCGATCCGCCCGGCTCGGCGCTGTACATGCTCTCGGCGAAGAACATCGCGCCGATCGCCACGCCGTACAGACCGCCGACCAGGCGATCGCCGTCGAACACTTCGATACTGTGCGCGTGCCCGCGCTGGCGCAGCTCGCCGTAGGCGCGGCGCATCGCGGGCAGGATCCACGTGCCGCGTTGTCCGTCGCGCTCGATCGTGGCGCATGCATCGATGACATCGGCGAAGCGCGTGTCGGCGCGCACGATCCAATCCGACGATCGCAGCGTGCGGCGGAAGCGCGTCGACAGGTGCACGCCGTCGGTGCGGAACACCATGCGCGGGTCGGGTGACCACCACAGGATCGGCTGGCCCGCGGAGAACCACGGGAAGATCCCGTGGCGATAGGCCGCGAGCAGGCGGGGCACCGAGAGGTCGCCGCCGATCGCGAGCAAGCCATCCGGATCGCGCAAGGCGTCCTCGACCGGCGGAAATACCGGATCGGGTCCGAGGAGCGCAGGCATGCGCCGGGTCACGCGTGTTCCTCGCGTGCGTGCTCGTCCCGGAACGGCGTGTGCGATGCGAGCGCCGCCATGTAACGCCGCACCGAATGACTTTCCTCTGCGCACCACTGGCGAATCGCGTCGGCGAATTCCGGTTCGCCGATCCAGTGCCTGCTGTGCACGCACGTCGGCAGGAACCCGCGCGCGAGTTTGTGTTCGCCCTGCGCGCCGGGCTCGAACCGTTGCAGGCCTTCGCGCAGGCAGTAGTCGATGCCCTGGTAGTAGCAGGTCTCGAAATGCAATCCGGGCACGAGGCGCGTCGCGCCCCAGTAGCGGCCGTACAGCGTGTCGGCGCCGCGCAGGCACAGCGCACCGGCGATGGTTGCTCCATCGAGGTCGGCGAGCACCAGCACCAGCGCGCGCGGCATCGCATCGGCCAGGTGTCGCAGGAACCCGCGCGTGATCGCCGGCGTATTGCCGTACTCGGCGAAGGTTTGCAGGTAGAAGCCGTGCATCGCGTCGAGGTCGGCGTCGCTTGCTTCATCGCCGTGCACGACGCGGAAGCGCACGCCGTGCCGCGCGAGCTTCGCGCGTTCCTGGCGGATGTTCTTGCGGTGCTTGTGGTCCATCGCCGCGAGGAACGCGTCGAAGTCGCGCCACGCGCCGCGGTTCTCCCAGTGGTATTGCACGTCGATGCGCGGGATCCAGTCCGCATCGAACGCATCGGCCTCGTCTTCGCGATGGAAGTCGACGTGCGCCGACGACCACCCCGACTCGCGCACGAACGCCACGATCGCGGCGACCAGCGCGCGCCGCGACGCCGCATCGCGCGCCAGCAATCGCGGCCCGGTCACGGGCGAGTAGGGCACCGCGCCCAGCCACTTCGGGTAGTACGAAAGACCGTGCTGGGCATACGCATGCGCCCACGCGTGGTCGAACACGAACTCGCCGTGCGAATTGCGCTTGCGATAGCCGGGCGCGGCGGCGACGAGCGTGCCTGCATCGGCCCCGTCGCCGTCGAACAACCCGAGATGGCACGGCATCCACCCCAGCGAAGCGCGCACGCAGCCGTGCGCTTCCATGCCCGCGAGAAAGGCGTGCGCGACGAAGGGATTGCGCCCGTCGTGCAGCGCATCCCACGCGTCGGCGGGAATGTCGGTCAGCGCGCCGAGGATGCGCGCGCGCATCGGGCCTCAGCCTTCCTTGTCGAGGAACTTCTCGGCATCCAGCGCCGCCATGCAGCCGAAGCCGGCCGACGTCACGGCCTGGCGATAGACCTGGTCGGCGACGTCGCCGGCGGCGAACACGCCAGCCACCGACGTCTGCGTCGCATTGCCGGACAGGCCGGAACGGATCTCGAGATAGCCGTTGTGCATCGCGAGCTGGCCTTCGAACAGCGACGTGTTCGGCGTGTGGCCGATGGCGACGAACAAACCGTGGATGTCGATCTGGCGCGTCGCTTCGTCCTGCGTCGACTTCAGGCGCAACCCCGTGACGCCCGCGTCGTTGCCGAGCACTTCCTCGACGGTGTGGTGCCAGATCGGTTCGATCTTGCCGGACTGGATCTTCGCGAACAGCTTGTCCTGCATGATCTTTTCGGCGCGCAGCGTGTCGCGGCGATGCACGATGTACACCTTGCGCGCGATGTTCGACAGGTACAGCGCTTCTTCGACCGCGGTGTTGCCGCCGCCGATGACCGCCACGTCCATGTCCTTGAAGAAGAAGCCGTCGCACGTCGCGCACGCCGACACGCCGCGGCCCATGAACTTCTGCTCGGATTCCAGGCCGAGGTACTTCGCCGTCGCGCCGGTCGCGATGATCAGCGCATCGGCGGTGTACTCGCCGCTGTCGCCCTTCAGGCGGAACGGACGCTGCGACAGGTCGGCGGTGTGGATGTGGTCGAAGATCACTTCGGTATCGAAGCGCTCGGCATGCGCCTGCATGCGTTCCATCAACGCCGGGCCCATCAGGCCGTGCGCGTCGCCGGGCCAGTTGTCGACTTCGGTCGTCGTCATCAGCTGGCCGCCCTGCTGCAGGCCGGTGATCACCACGGGCTTGAGGTTGGCGCGCGCGGCGTAGACGGCGGCAGTCCAACCAGCCGGGCCGGAACCGAGGATCAACAGGGAGCAATGCTTCGCGGAGGTCATCAAGGGGCGTCCGATAGGGAGTTCGCGTAAGATGCGCGACTGGTTTCACCCGGCCGCTGCAATCGCGAAATAGTGGCGGCGACCCCCCGACAACACAAGGCGTTCGCGCCTCCCACGAAGAGAACACTGCAATGCGGATCGGCGTCCCCAAGGAAACCAAGACCCTCGAAGGCCGCGTCGCGCTCGTGCCGGCAGCGGCAGGCGACCTCGTCAAGCGCGGCCACGAAGTGTGGCTGGAACAGGGTGCGGGCCTGAAGAGCGGCTTCAAGGACGAGCAGTACACGCAGCTCGGCGTGAAGATCGCGCCTGACGCCGCTTCGCTGTACGAAAAGGGCGAGCTCATCGTGAAGGTGAAGGAGCCGATCGAAGGCGACCTCAAGCACCTGCGCAAGGATCACCTGCTGTTCTGCTACCTGCACCTGGCGGCGGAACCGGAACTCACCAAGCGCCTGCTCGACATCGGTCTCACGGGCGTCGCGTTCGAAACCGTCGAGCTGCCCAACGGCGACCTGCCGCTGCTGGCGCCGATGTCGGTGATCGCCGGCAAGATCGCGGTGCAGGTCGGCACGCACCTGCTGCACCAGCCCGAAGGCGGCAAGGGCAAGCTGCTCGGCGGCCTGCCGTCGACCGAGCGCGGCAAGGTCGTGGTGTTCGGCGCGGGCAAGGCCGGTAGCGCGTCGGCGGCACTGGCCGCGGCCGGTGGTTCGAACGTCGTCGTGTTCGAAATGCGCCAGGACCGCATGGACGAAATGATGGCCCTGGGCAACAACGTCACCACGCTGTACCCGTACGCGGACGTCGTGGCGCGCGAAGTCGCCTCGGCCGACCTCGTCGTCGGTGCGGTGCTCGTGACCGGCGCGCGCGCGCCGCACGTGCTGACGCGCGAGATGCTCAAGGGCATGCAGGACGGTTCGGTCGTCGTCGACATCTCGATCGACCAGGGCGGCTGCTTCGAGACCTCGCGTCCCACAACCTGGAAGGAACCGACCTACGTCGAAGAGGGCGTCACCCACTTCTGCGTGACCAACATGCCGGGCGCCGTGCCGCAGACCTCGTCGCAGGCCATCTGCGCCGCGATCCTGCCGTGGGTCAACAAGCTGGCCTCGGGCAACTGGCGCGCCAACGAGGCCCTCGTGCGCGGCATCAACGTCGAAGGCGGGAAGATCGTGCATCCCGCGCTGCAGGACATGAAACTTTGACGTAGGATCAAGGCCCTAGGGGAAACTCCTGAAGGCAGGTCGCAGGGTGTCGGCAAGGCCGGTGGTGGAAGGCGTGAAACGCAAGCGCAGCAACGTGGCGGCTCCGGCCGCCGCGGGCGGTTCGCGTCGCTCGCGTTTGTGGCGCGACCTGGCCCTGATGGGCATCGCGCCGCTGCTGGTCTACCTGCTGGCGAGCCTGGTCACCTTCTCCCCGGAAGACCCGGGCTGGTCGCATTCGGGCAGCGTCACCGCGCCCTTGCACAACTTCGGCGGCATCGTCGGTGCGTGGATCGCCGACGTGCTGCTGTACCTGTGCGGCTATGTCGCGTTCCTGTTGCCGATCATGCTCGGCCTCATCGCGTGGATCGCGTTGTTCGGCATGGACAGCGACGGTGATGGCGATGCGGACCTCGGGCCCGCGTTGCGCCTGGTCGGCATCGTCGGCTTCCTCGTGTCGGCGACGGGCTTCCTGCAGTTGCGCGTCGGCGCCGCGCCGGACTTCTCGGCGGGCAGTGGCGGCATCCTCGGCCAGCTCGTCGGCCGTTCGTTGTTCCATGCGTTCGGGCCGGTGGGCGCGAACCTGTTTCTCGTCACGCTGCTGCTGATCTCCACCACGCTCGCCACCGGCATTTCATGGCTGACGGTGATGGACAAGCTCGGCGAGTGGATGCTGAAGATCCCGCCGCTGTTCCGTCGCGGCACGCAGCAGGCGGCCGAATGGCAGCAGGCGCGCGCGTTCCGCGAAGAGCGCGAAGAAACGCGCAAGGTCGACACGGAACTGCGTGCGAAACGCGCACCGGTGAAGATCGAACCGCCGCCGGCGCCCGTCGTCGAGAAGAGCGATCGCGCCAAGCGCGAAACGCAGATCCCGCTGTTCCATACCGGCGATGGCACCGGCATTCCGCCGCTGGCATTGCTCGACGATCCGAAGCCGCAGCCGAAGGGCTACAGCGAGGAAACGCTCGAGACGCTGTCGCGCCAGATCGAATTCAAGCTCAAGGACTTCCGCATCGACGCGCAGGTCGTCGGCGCGTATCCGGGCCCGGTGATCACGCGCTTCGAACTCGAGCCCGCGCCGGGCGTCAAGGTCAGCCAGATCTCGTCGCTCGACAAGGACATCGCGCGCGGCCTGTCGGTGAAGTCGGTGCGCGTGGTCGACGTCATTCCCGGCAAGTCGGTGGTCGGCCTGGAAACGCCGAACACCTCGCGCGAGATGATCTTCCTCAGCGAGTTGCTGCGCTCGAAGGAATACGACAAGAGCGGCAGCCCGCTCACGCTCGCGCTCGGCAAGGACATCGCGGGCCGCCCGACCGTCGCCGATCTCGCGCGCATGCCGCACCTGCTCGTCGCCGGTACGACGGGCTCGGGTAAATCCGTCGCGGTCAACGCGATGGTGTTGTCGCTGCTATACAAGGCGTCCGCGAAGGACGTGCGCATGCTGATGATCGACCCGAAGATGCTGGAGCTCTCGGTCTACCAGGGCATCCCGCACCTGCTCGCGCCGGTCGTCACCGACATGAAGGAAGCGGCGAACGGCCTGCGCTGGTGCGTGGCCGAGATGGAGCGCCGCTACAAGCTCATGTCCGCGGTCGGCGTGCGCAACCTCGCCGGCTTCAACAAGAAGGTGACCGACGCGATCGGCGCCGGCCAGCCGATGATGGATCCGCTGTTCAAGCCGAACCCGGAACTCGGCGAAGCGCCGCGTCCGCTGGAGACGCTGCCGTACATCGTCGTCTTCATCGACGAATTCGCCGACATGATGATGATCGTCGGCAAGAAGGTCGAAGAACTCATCGCGCGCCTCGCGCAGAAAGCGCGTGCGGCGGGCATCCACCTGATCCTCGCGACGCAGCGTCCGTCGGTCGACGTCATCACCGGCCTGATCAAGGCGAACATCCCCACGCGCATCGCGTTCCAGGTGTCGAGCAAGATCGACTCGCGCACGATCCTCGACCAGTCGGGCGCGGAAACGCTGCTCGGCCACGGCGACATGCTGTATCTCCCGCCGGGCACCGCGATGCCCGAGCGCGTGCACGGTGCGTTCGTGTCGGACGAAGAAGTGCATCGCGTCGTCGAACACCTCAAGCAGATCAGCGGCGCGCCGGACTACATCGAAGGCGTGCTCGACGAAGTGCAGACGCTCGGCGAAGGCGTGGTGGTCGGCGCGACCGGCCTGCCCGAATCCGGCGGCGGGGGCGGGGACGAGTCCGACCCGCTGTACGACGAAGCGGTGCGCATCGTCACCGAGACGCGCCGCGCATCGATCTCCGGCGTGCAACGCCGCCTGAAGATCGGCTACAACCGCGCCGCGCGCCTGATCGAAGCAATGGAAGCCGCGGGCGTCGTGACGCCGCCCGAACACAACGGCGATCGCAGCGTGCTGGCGCCGCCACCGCCCAAGTAAACGCCGTCCTTCCGGCGAATGCGGATCCGCGTTCGCGTGATCCCGCATTCATCCATTCCCGGGCAGACTTCGCCCATCGCATTTCCATGGACCCCACGCCCATGCGCCTGCTGACTCTCGGCCTGACTTCGCTGCTCGTCGTCGCATCGACCGCCCACGCCGGCGGCCGCGACGAACTCACCACGTTCACCAAGGGCCTCAAGGGCCTGGATGGCACGTTCACGCAGCAGGTCTTCGACGCCAACGGCAAGAAGAAGGAAGCCTCGTCGGGTCGCGTCGCGATGTCCGCGCCGCGTCATTTCCGATGGGAATACGCGAAGCCGTTCGAACAGTTGATCGTCGCCGACGGCAAGTCGGTGTGGGTGTACGACAAAGACCTGATGCAGGTCACCAAGCGCGCGCAGGGCGTGGAGGAGCAGAGCTCGCCGCTTGCCGCGCTGATCGACCCCACGCGCCTGGACCGTGAGTTCATCGTCAAGGAACTCGGCGCGAACGAAGGCCTGGAATGGATCGAACTGCGACCGCGCGATCCGGACAGCGCGAGCTTCGAATCGGCGCGCCTGGGCTTCAACGACGCGGGCCTGGCGCGCATGCGCATCGTCGATCCGCTCGGCCAGCGCACGGAGCTGCGCTTCGCGTCGTGGAAGCGCAACCCGTCCTTCGCCAAGGGCACGTTCTCGTTCGCGCCGCCGAAGGGCGTGGATATCGTCGCGGGCGGTTGATCGCGGTCCGCTAGAATCGCCGCGTGGCCAAATCCCGCGCGCCCGTCCTCCCCGAAGACGACCTGCTGAGCGTCGATCGCGACGCGCTGCGTCCGCTCGCCGAGCGAATGCGGCCGCAGACGCTCGACGAGATGGTCGGGCAACGCCGCCTGCTTGCGCCGAAGAGCGCGTTGCGTCGCGCGATCGAATCCGGTCGCGTGCATTCGATGATCCTGTGGGGACCGCCCGGCTGCGGCAAGACCACGCTCGCGCAACTGCTGGCGAAATACGCCGACGCCGAATTCCGCGCCGTCTCGGCCGTGCTCGTCGGCCTGCCCGAAGTGCGCCAGGTGCTCGCCGAAGCGGGCCTGCGTTTCTCCGAAGGCCGCCGCACCGTGTTGTTCGTCGACGAGGTGCATCGCTTCAGCAAGGCACAGCAGGATGCGTTCCTGCCGCACATCGAACGCGGGACGATCCTGTTCGTCGGCGCGACCACCGAGAACCCGTCGTTCGAACTCAACTCCGCGTTGCTCTCGCGCTGCCGCGTGCACGTGATGGAAGCGGTGTCGCCGGAAGACATCGCGATCGCGCTGCAACGTGCGCTTGACGACGCGGAGCGCGGGCTCGGCGATCGCGAGCTGCACGTCGCACCCGAACAGCTGCTGCTGATCGCGCGCGCGGCCGACGGCGACGTGCGGCGCGCGCTGACGTTCCTCGAAATCGCGGCGGACCTGGCGGGCGAGGGCGGCACCATCACGGAGGCGACGCTCGAACAGGTGCTCGCCGATCGCACGCGCCGCTTCGACAAGGGCGGCGAACAGTTCTACGACCAGATCTCGGCGCTGCACAAATCGGTGCGCAGCTCCAATCCCGACGCGGCGCTGTACTGGCTCGCGCGTATGCTCGACGGCGGCGTCGATCCGGGCTATCTCGCGCGGCGCCTCACGCGCATGGCGGTGGAAGACATCGGCCTGGCCGATCCGCGTGCGCTGCAGATGGCGGTCGACGCGTGGGACACCTACGACCGGCTCGGCAGTCCGGAGGGCGATCTCGCGCTCGCGCAGGTCGCGCTGTATCTCGCCACGACGTCGAAATCGAACGCCGCCTACATGGCGTTCAACGAAGCGCGCAGCGACGTGCGCGAGTACGGCACGCTCGAAGTGCCGATGCACATCCGCAACGCGCCGACGAAGTTGATGAAGCAGCTCGGCTACGGCAAAGGTTACCAGTACGACCACGATGCCGAAGGCGGCGTCGCGCTCGACCAGACCGGGTTCCCCGATGCGCTCGGCGAGCGCGTGTATTTCCGGCCGACCGATCGCGGCCTCGAAGGTCGCATGCGCGAGAAGCTCGATGCGTTGCGCGCCGCGCGTGCGCGAGCGCGCGGAGAAGACGAGGCCGGCGCCTGATGCGCGCCGCGCTCGCAAGCCTGCCACGGACGGTATGGCTGCTGGGCGCGATCAGCCTTCTCAACGACGCGGCGAGCGACATGATCTATCCGCTCGTGCCGCTGTACGTGGCGAGCGTGTTGATGGCCGGGCCGAAGGCGCTCGGCTGGATCGAAGGCGTCGCCGAAGCGGCGAGCAGCCTGCTGAAACTCGTCTCGGGCGCGCTCGCCGATCGCCTGCGGCGCATCAAGCCGTTCGTCGTGATCGGGTACGGACTCGCGGGCGTCGCGCGTCCGCTGATCGGCATCGCGACGAGTTGGGTCGGCGTGCTCGCTTTTCGTTTCGTGGATCGCGTCGGCAAGGGACTGCGTTCGGCGCCGCGCGACGCGATGCTCGCCGGCAGCGTGTCGCCGCAGCAACGCGGGCTCGCGTACGGGCTGCATCGCGGCATGGACAACGCGGGTGCGGTGGTCGGGCCGCTTGTCGCAGCGGCGCTGCTCGCGGCGGGCTTTTCGTTGCGGCACGTGTTCCTGCTCGCGATCGTGCCGGGCATCATCGTGCTGATCATGGCGCTGCGCCTGCGCGAACCCGCGCAGGCGCAGGTGAAGTCGATGGGACCCATCGACTGGCGCTTCTCCGCGCTGTCGCCCGCGTACCGGCGTTACCTGTCGGCGCTCGGGCTGTTCACGCTCGGCAATGCGTCGAACATGTTCCTGCTGCTGCGCGCGCAGGACCTCGGCCTCGGTGCGAGCCGCATCACCTTGTTGTGGGCGTCGTTCTCCGCGGTCGCAGCGCTCGCGTCGACGCCGTTGTCGGCGCTCTCCGATCGAGTCGGGCGCAAGCGCCTGATCCTCGCGGGCTGGGCGGGCTATGCGCTGCTCTACGTGTTGCTCGGCGTGGTGCCGATCGATGCGGCGTGGTTGTGGGTGTTGTTCCCCGCATACGGCCTGGTCACCGCGATGATCGAAGGCAGCGAGCGCGCGCTCGTCGCCGATCTCGTGCCCGCGACATCGGCGGGCACCGCGTTCGGCTGGTACTACCTCGTCACCGGCCTGTTGTTGCTGCCGGCGTCCGCGGTGTTCGGCGCGTTGTGGGAGAACGGCGCGCCGATGATCGCGTTCGGCGTGAGCGCGGTGTTCGCGATCGCGGCATCATTGGTGCTGATGCCACTGAAAGCACCAACAGGGGAGGGCGATCAGTGAATTCCTGGTGGTCGCAATTGCTGCTCGTGATGTGCGGCGGCGCGCTCGGTGCCGCGGGACGCTTCTGGGTGGGCGGCGTGATGTTGCGGCGCGTCGGCGACAGCCTGCCTTGGGGCACGCTCACTGCGAACCTGGTCGGCGCGTTCCTCGCGGGCTTCATCGCGGTGATGCTGGAAGGGCGCGGGCCGGTGGCGCTGTACTGGCGCGCGTTCCTGATCGTCGGCGTGCTCGGCGGCCTGACGACGTATTCGGCGCTGGTGCTCGAATGCCTGTTGTTCGCGCGATCGCAGCGCAGCGAACAGGCGTTGGTGTACCTCGGCATCACGCTGGTCGCGGGCCTGTTCCTGGTCTGGCTGGGTGCGCGCACGGCGGCATGGTGGCGGCCCCCGTTCTGAGTTGCCGTCGCAACGGTCGCGGGTGCATCCTCGCGCCGCGGCATCCGTCGCAAGCAAGCCCGGGGAGGGCGAAGCCATGCGGATCTTCATCGCCGGTTTGATCGGCGGCATCGTGTTGTTCCTGTGGGGCGTCGTGGCGCACGTCGCGCTGCCCATCGGCGAAATGGGCATGAAGGTGGCAGGCAACCAGGACGCGGCGATCGCGGCGTTGCAGGCCAGCGGCGACAAGGGCGCCGGCGTCTACATGATTCCCGGCATGTCGCCGGAAACATGGAACGACGAAGCTGCGATGAAGGCGTTCACCGACAAGTACAAGGACGCGCCGTCGGCCTTCGTCGTGTACGACCCGACGCCGAACCCGACGCTGTCGAACATGGTGCCGGCGCTGGTGAAGCAGTTGATCTCCGACCTGCTCGTCGGCCTCGTTGCCGCATGGATCCTCGCTCAGGCCGCGGGCTTCGGCACGCGCGTGCTGATGGGCGCGGCGCTCGGCCTCGTGTCGTGGTTGTCGGTCAGCCTGCCGTACTGGAATTGGTATCGCTTCCCGATGGATTTCACCATCGGCGCGTGGCTCGACTCCGGCCTCGGCATCCTGATCGCGAGCATCCCGATCGCGTGGTGGCTCGGACGCACGCGTTGAACAATGCGCGGATCGCGAAAAGCTGAGAGGAAGCTCAACAAAGGTGTTGACGCATCCCGGAGCCGGCCCTAAACTTTCGCGCTTTCCAGCAGTGGGGCCATAGCTCAGCTGGGAGAGCGCCTGCATGGCATGCAGGAGGTCGCCGGTTCGATCCCGGCTGGCTCCACCAATAAAACTCGAGTTGGAAACCGCTACTGTCCCCATCGTCTAGAGGCCTAGGACATTACCCTTTCACGGTAGCGACCGGGGTTCGAATCCCCGTGGGGACGCCAATTTGATCAAGCACTTAGGGCTGCCGCGAGGCGGCCCTAATTGTTTGCGGTTAATTGCCGGGTAATTTCATCACCGTGCGTCACGGTGTGCGCGTGTTCTTTTTGCGTCGTCGAAATCCTCATCCCCGAGGGTGCGTCGTGGGCACGAAGAATCCGAATTCCGCGGGGCGGTTTCGCCCTCTCCCGCACGCCGCAGAAATTCTCAAAGAGTGCGCGGCGATAAAAACTGGAGTTCCATCCGCTGCGGGGCACTGGAAGATCGGCCCGGAGCTCGACGCGCAGGAAGACGAACTCAGTCTCAACGAGTTGCGTCGATTAGCCCGTGCTCGCCGCCAGTGGGTGGTCCTGCTGGACGTTCGTTACGAAGCAGCGGCCAGACGAGTCACCGCGCGCGCGATCGCGGCGGAAACAGAACTACAAAAGTTGACGGACGCACGGGGCCGCGGTGGGCACATCCGCTGGTCCAGAGACGAGCAGCGAAAAAAGGCGCTCAAGATCATCGACCGGCACGTCAGCGACGGGACTTGGAAAGAACGCACCCACCAGGAAATCTCCGACGAAATCCGAGCAGAACTCGGCATCAAGGAGGAGCGCGGCTCGATGTTCGGCGCCGATTGGGTCGGCGACCGCTTACGGGAGCGCGAGTGCAGGAAACGTCCCGCGGGCGCGGGCGGCCATAAGTCCACATAGCCCACCCCGACACTTCGCGCACCAATCGAGAAGGAGGTGCTAGCACCTCCGTCGACGATTGAAACCAAGCGGCGCATCTTCGAACACAGGCAAACAGCCTGCGTCGTTCGAGGACATCAATGGCCGCGTCCACCGACAGCATCGTCTTCACCATCGACGATTTCCGCGAGCGCCACGGAGTCTCCCGGTCTTACGTCTATGGCCTGATCAACTCTGGCGAACTGGAGGTCATTCACTACGGCCGCCGGCCCCGAATTACCGCCGCAGCCGAGAAGCAGTTCATGCGGCGCATGGCTGTCGCTGAAGCACAGCGCAGCCACCGCGACCGCAAGCCGACGCCGGCTCAGTCGACCCAGAAACGCACCGCGCCGACGGGCGCAAGGTCCTAACCATGGACAGCCCTTCGCGTCCCTCACCGCATCCGGCCCCGAGCGGTGCAGCACCAGGCGCCGTCGGCGCGGTTCGCGTTTCCAACTGGATCAAGATCGGCACCGGTCTTGCCTCTAAGCCAGAGGTGCGGCACATCGCGCGCGCATTGAACGTCTCGCGAAACAGTGTCGTCGGCGCCTTGGTGTGTATCTGGGCGTGGTTCGACTGTAATAGCACGGACGGCTCGTGCCGAATGGTCACGACCGAGGATGTTGACGACATCGCCGAGCTTCCGGGGTTCGCGCGCGCCATGCAGGTGGTGGGTTGGCTCGCCTACGACGACACCACCATGACTGCCTCGCTGCCCCATTTCGAGCGCCATTCGTTCGGGACGGAGAAGCGACGCCTGCAAAAAGCGGAGCGCTCGCGACGATACCGAGAACGGCAAAAAGCGAAACACGCAGAAGCGGCGTCACGTGATGCGTCCCGCAACGCGTCCCGCGACGTCCAAGGGGCGCCCTCACCATCACATAGAGAAGAGAACAACTCTTCTCTAGAAGCCGCACGCCAGATCACGCCAGGCGTTGCGGAAAAAGAAATGGGGAACATTCGCCAACTCTTGAGGCCTGCCCGCCAAGCGAGCGTAGGAGCGTCTCCAGAGAGCGACCAGTCCACCACAGCGGAGGCCGTATGAACACGATCAGCTCCAGCGACGATGGTTTGCTTCGCGAGACGGAGGTTGTCCTGCTAGCAGACCGTATCGATCACATTACCAGCGAGGAAGCGCTCCAAGCGTTGTGCCCAATGCTCACGCGCGTTGCCGCCGGTCTTTTCAATCCGATTGCGGCCCGCTACGCCAGTCGGGCAGCGGAGCTAGCGGAGTGCGCAAGGGTCGTCGAGGGGTGCGACTCGTTGGATAGATTCTCGGAGGTTTGACTTTATGAACGAGAAGGAGCGTCGCGCGCTCGCCGGCGGAATTCGCATGGCAATGGATGCGCGTTTGGAACCCGTGCGCGAGATTCTCAGAAGCTTGCTCGCGCGCGTTGATGCGTTGGAGCAGAAGCGCGACCGCGGCCGCTCCGGCTCTTCCCGCGCTGGGCCGAACCCAATTCCGAAACACGAGGTTCCTCCTCGCTTAGGAAGCCATCCACGGAGATGGAAATGAAAAAGTCAGAATGGCTTGGTGGCGAAGATCGTTCGCCCGCAGTTTGGATTGGACCGGATGGCAAGGGCCACATCAGTGACTTGGCGTACTCGATGACCGACGACGCCGGTCGGAAGGTGCTTCTTCAACAGGCCTCGGCGTTGGAGGCCGAACACGCGGAGCTCGCGAAGAACGCTCCCCCCGCTGTCATCCTTTCGGAGGGGTTGGCGCTGAGCGTGTCTCCGACGCCTGGCGAAGCGCTCGTGGCTTCTGCCGACCGGCTCGTCTCCTCGCTCATGGAATTCGTCCAAATCGTTCGAACCATCCGGGACGACGGCACATCAGAACGAGACGCCGATGTCCGCTATCGCTCGCTCCTGTACAAATCAGAAGAGGAATAGTCCGATGATGCGAAGGAAGCCAACCCGCGACACGCTGGCCCTGTTAGAGGCCGTGTGCGAGTGCCTTCAACACGACATTGGGTTTATGCCGTCCGCTACCGACGCGCTTAGGCGGCGCTTCTATGCGAGCGTGGATGGAGGCCAAGATGCCGGGGGGGAGGATCAAAAAACCTCCACGGCGGATGACCACCGGCCGCCCCCTACTTCTTGAATAAGTGTCCGCGAATTGAAAATCAGGCAAGCATGGCCCGCCGTCCCGCCCGCATCACCCCACCGGCCGCGATCGAGGCGCCAGGCGACCTCTCGCAAGACCAACTGATCACGTGGGTTCGCGAATTCGGTGCCGCACCGCGGGGGCACTTTGTGGCTTCAGACATTCCCGCCATGATTGATCACGTCGACTTGTTGTTGGAGGAGCACGCAGCACATAAATGGATGCTTGCTTCCGGCCGAAGCCGCGACGCCAGCGCTCACTGGCGTGGTGTTCGCGCCGCCGTCATGGCAAGCAGGCGTGCTTTGCGCCTGCTGCCACACGCGAGGCTATCCCCGCAAAGAACAGGCGTCTTAGCTTTTGGAAGCATCAATGCGACAGAGGAGGCCTACGATCCATCTCGCCGCGACTGGCGAGAATTGTTCCCGGCCGGACGGGATTAGCTCCGATAAGGGGCTTCTACGAGAGTGTGTGTAAGCGGGTTGGCTTTAAGCCGTCTCGAATTCGAAGTCGAACACGCTGAATTTCGCCTTCGAAACGTCGGGATAAAGCGAACGGAGTTCATCCGTAACTAGCGCGCAGTACTTCGCCCGCGTTTCCGTGGCGAGTCCAGCCTTGAACATAACGCCGATGCAAAACTGCAGGAGTGAGATGCTGCGCGGGAACTTATTTCCACTGAAATCTTCAAGTTCCTTTGCGATCGCAGCAAGCAGGTGCTCGACATTTTTTACGTGGCCGTGTTCTCGGTCGGACTTCATGGTTGCTGAAATCAACGAGTAGAGATTCTCGCCGAACCGGACCCAGCTTTCCGGCGCAATTTCCTGCGGAATTGATCCGTCAGCGACCCATGACTCGAATCCCTCAACAAGCGCGCGTTGATCATCCACGTAATGCCAGCGCTGCTCTTGTATCAGGCCGGTCCACTCCTGAAAGCCCAGAACGACCTGATCCAACTGTTCGATAGACGCGCGGAGTTGAGCGGCAAGCCTCTTGTGCCGCCAGCCTACGTTCCCACCCTTGTATGCCAGCGCGTGTGTTGATACAGACCATGCGTGTTCGAACGCGCTCCTGATCTGTACTTCAAATTGAACCGATGTGAGCGGTCCCGAGATGCCAACATCATCCCGCAAAGAACCCACAAACCTTGTGGAGTCAAAGCGAAAAACATCAGGATCCTTCTTGGATGTCGCTCTTGCTCTTGTCGCCTGCTCGGTAAAGCGATCTCGCAGAAATGCGAGAACCGATGGTTCGTCACTTAGTGTGGGAATGATCACGGCGCAAGCGTACAAGTCGTCGACATCACTCCATTGCTTGTATCTCCCGCCTTCTAACTTCTCCGCGAGAGATGCAACACCTTTGACTCGCCCCAAAAAAGCATAGCCGCTGTCCTCACAGAAATTGGAAACAATGTCCCTTACCCGCGCCCCCACTTGTTCGACATAGGCCTGAACAAACGCATGCTTTCGCTCGACGGCAGGCGGAATGATCATGCCGACAACAACTGCCGCAGGTACTGAATTCTCCTCTCTCTCGGCCCTCGGTCGTTCGAGGCCGAGCGCGCAGCATCGTAGTAACCCATAAGTTCGGGGTCCTTCAGCCGTTCCGCCTCGCTGTCTACTCGATTCAGAAATTGCACCAGGCGACGAGAAGCTTCATCAGGCTGAACTAATGCGCCTTCCTCCAGCAGGCCATGGACGGCCCCGATAAGGGAATAGAAGTCGGCTTGGTTACGCAGCCGACTAGCAAAAAGCTCCTTGGGGTCTACGGATGACCTTATGATCTGCTCCAGCGCCGCGATAGCGCGTTGGAACGATCCGATCGTCTGGTGTTTCAGCTCCCACTCGCTATCCCGAGAGCTGAACGCCTCGTCCAAGAGCTCTTGGGAATAGCCTTTCGGACCCTCTTCAATGAGCAGCAGCAGAAGCGCGACAAATTCCACGTCTTTCATCTGCTTTTTTGACTGGGATAAGAAGCGCGGCATATTCGGCGGCAACACCTCCTCCATCCACTGCGCTTGGTCTTCCGCTGCAGAGATAAATTCCCCATCGAGGCGGGCGTGACGCAACTCTTGTTGCGTCAGTTTGGCAACATTTCGATTGATTCGATCGAAAATGCCATTGATGATTTCTTCGTCATCGGTCGGAACGTATTCGACTAGGAACTGGTACGACCAAACCTGCTTCTTGAGCGCATCGTCCAGATTCTTGAAGTACTTGCCCTTGGCAGCCGCGACATTACTTTTATCTCGCACGGGGAAGTCGCCCCGGATGAACTCGAGAAGCGTAGTTAGGCGCTGCTTCCCATCGACCACGTGATAGACCGAGCGCCCATCTGAACTGATGTCCTCAAATAGGAAAATGGCCGGCGCTGGATAGTTCAGCAGAACCGTGTCGACGAAATAATCTTTGAATTCTTGATTCCAGACGCTGCGTCGTTGGTAGGGTGGGTTCAAGTCGAGCAGATCGCGCTGCGCGATGTCATAGAACCAGCTAACCGTTTGAAAATTGTGGCGCCTGGACATGTTGGAAGGCCTTCCTTGTAGTCCCGACAATCATCCCTAGACACTTGTCCCTAGGTCAACCGTGCGCCCACTGGGGTGCCGCGACCCGGGAAATCTCGGGTTGCATCGCGCATGTACCCCCGGGCCCGCGTTCGGCCCCAAGCAGAAGATGGCCCCGCGCAGGTAAGCTAAAGCGAATCTCCACCGTCAGCGGCCGAAATGCAGTCCCTAAGCGCGAGGCGTCAAAGCTCTACGGATCAGCGGGATCGCCTCAGAGCCCAGCAACCAGAGGAAATTGGGTTTATCGAAGAGCATCGATCGGAAGGGTTCGGCTTCGCGAAAAGCCTTTCGGTACCTCGTTCCGAGTCCGTTTTCCTCAATCCAAAACGGATGGAATCCTTGACCCTGCCACGGGACAGGATGGAGGGAGCCGTCGTCCGGATGGTCGTTGTAAAGAAGCCGGACGGGAGGTTCGCAGCAACATCGGCGTCGATTGTAGATGTCAGCTCCCGCGAAGCCGCCGACTTGTTGTGGGCGGCCGTCGATAGTTCGAAGTATCAGGCAGAGAAGCTCGGACCACTGAGGTCACTTCAAGCCGCGCAACCTGGGGCAATCCCCCTATTAGTTTTGGCAGCAGCACAAAGCCCTACGCTCGACAGGTGTGTCCGCGACCGAAAGCTCGAAATTCCGGCTGCGGCGTGGGGTGACCCTGTTCTCCTGCGCGTACTCCACCTAGCGCCTGAGGACGTCATGGCGCACCACGTCATGGCGCTCATCCTCGAGCAGCCACGCGCCGCACTGTCTGTCATTAAACGTCTTGCCAATAAATCTGCGATCAAGGTGACGTGGCTTGAATCCCTCTGGGATTCGGTGCCAGATTCCCGCCCAGATTTGATTGATCTGGCTACAAGCTTGGGCCAGGCGAATCTCGAGGCAGTCAGCGCTTTGGACTGGATAATCCGGTGGTTGGCGCTTGAACTAGGTGCCACCGATGAAGACATTCGTTTACCAGATCCAGCGCATCTCTGGGACATTTTTGGGGAGCAGTTAAAACGTACGCCATCGGCGCTTGAAGCCATTCCTCCCGACTGGCCGGGCTTTTCCAAGGCGCCAAAGCACTTTCTCGAACGTGTGTACCGCTGCAAGTTCCCCGCACTGGACAACGGATTAGTAGCGATCTGCGACGTAAGTATGCTCGACCGCCGTCTTCCTAGCTACAGCGCGTACGAACAGTTCGCCGCGCTGGACCGCAAAGACCGTGAACTTGCAGATCTCTGGTGCCCATCGACTGATAGCGAGAAAATTCGGAATGCCATCGCTGCTCAGATGCTGACTGCACGGGCAGCCGAGCGCTGCGCCGCGCGCTACTTCCGCGCGCTTGGCCTCCAAGTCGAAGACGTGGCGCGACTACAGTTGGATACAACCGCTGCAGACTGGCGCGTGATGGACCTGAAAGTCGATAGTCGTTACGGCGTCGACGTGAAGAACCTGCGACGCACTCGTCACGGCGGCGCGCACTCAAGTCGCTGGAAGGTAAAGGCCTTCAAAACTGATGCTCGTGGGTCCGAGGTGCTGCTCTGCGGGGTAAGCAGCCCTTACACGACGCTAGACGGGCACGGCGGCCTAAAGTGTGAAACCGGCACGCGGATGATCGTTCTCGGCGTCACTACTGCGAGCGAAACACGAAACCTACTTCGGAGCTTCGGGCATATCTATCGACTCCACGTAAACGCTGCCACTAAGCTTGTTGAGCTTCCCGCTTGGTCTTGGGACTATCCAAACGCTCACTATCGGGGCAGAAATACTGCCCTGCGAGAACTAGTCGGATGGCTGGCAAGTTCCGAGCCAGGCTGGATTTTCAGGGGCGCTGCCGAGGGGATCCCGCCAGTGCTCTTGGCACTCTGCGATACATCATGTTCGTTGGAAACGGATGCGCACACTGCCGGGCAACGCGCGTTCCTTACAATGTTGCGCGCACATGTCCAGCGTGTGCGACGAAACGACGACGCAGTGCGTGGACTGCCGAGACTGCCGGAGCTCTATTTGTTCGTGCTCCACTTTTGGCTTCACTGGCGTAGTCAAAACGACGACGTGAACACTGCCGAGCTTGCCAGTTTGTTTAAGTGGGGTTTTTCAGTATCCAGTGAAAGCCCGCGCGCCACGGCGTTTGGGTCGCCTAGAACGTGGCAACCCGTGTCGCTGGCGTCATCGGTTGGAGTCGTGGATCCCACCGACACAATCGGTGCATTGCTTAAAGCTCTGGCGACACTAGAGAAGAACCTGTCTCGGTCAACATTTCTGGAATTGTCCGACCTAACTATTTTCGAGAATGGGGTGCTTGTCGGCACGCTTCCGGATGGAAGGCGTCGGACGTTGTTGGCGCACTGCGGAGGTAAGGACGTTTTGAACAATCAAGCCGACTGCGGATTCCGTCCTTTGGTGTTTGGACACGAGGAAACCTGCGCGTGCGGTCGCCTGATTTGCCCGCAATGCAAATGCTGTGCCGACCCCCGCTTCAGCGTCTGCGCCCAACAAAACAAGCGTCTCGAGAACTTGATGACTGCAAGATTCGCAGAGGCCGAATAGCGCCGATCCACTCGGGTACAGACCAAGATCAGCCGGCGTTGCGGATGGAACGCACGGTGATGTCTTTTTCTATCCCGAACGCCGGCATCTGCGCGACGCCGCTCGCGAGCTCATCGGGCAGATACTGAGCGTAATGCTTGCGGGTGACGCGGGTGTCACTGTGTCCCAGCGCCTTGGCTACTAGCTCGATGTCTTTGGTTGCGAGCAACAACAGCTTGCCGTAGGTAGCACGCAACGTCTTAAACGTGACACCTTGCAAGTTCGCCCGGTCAACCGCCGCTTGGAACGCGCGACGATACGCACCACGTTCCCACCGCGCGCCGCCATCGCGGCGCAGCAACGGTTCGCTGGGCCGGCGCCCGACAGTCAACGCTTCGAAGAAGGCCACGCCTTCCTCCGTGAGCGGCTGTGTCAGGGTCTTACCGGTCTTGCCTTGGAAGATGCGCAGGCGTCCGGTCTCGGGTGAGTAGTGCTGCACGTTGAGCAGACGCAATTCGCCGGCGCGCGCGCCAGTCATTAGCGCCGCGGTGACCAGCTCGCGCAATTCGCCGCCACGGCCCGTGGCGTTGAGGAGTCGTTGCACCTCAGCCTCGTCCAGCATGCGCGGCGGCGTGTCATCGCTAGTCTGGAATTTCTGCACGGCGTTCCACCAATCGCGGAGAATCGAGTGCGGCAGGCGCTCCTGCTCCCACGCGAGGTTGAGTGCCGCCTTGACGATCGTGAGCACGCGGTTGGCGGTTTCCTGCCGGGCGCGCACTTGTTCCGGGTCTGCCGGATCGAACGGCAGTGCCTTGCCACGGTTGACCGGCGGGCTGGACGCGATGCCGGCATGCCACCGGCGCACGTCTGCCGGGGTCAGCGCTTCCACTGGGATCAGCCCGATCGACTGACCCGCATGCAAGCGCCACGACGATTCGGAAGTCTTGCGCGCGCTTTCGCCCATCGGGCGCCCGCTACGACCGCCTGGCGTCGTTGCGCGGTGCTGGTGGTAATCGGCCACGATGTCATTAACGCTCGCGCCTCCGCCCGCATGGCGCGGATACCGAACCGCCGCGTTGGTGTCGGGGCGCGCGACCACGGCGTGGGTATGGGCGCGGTCCACCGCCTCCTTGAAGCTCAGGATGTGGATGCCGTCGCCCTTGGCAACGTCGTCAGCCGTAGCAAGCCGCGCCTTGTGGTACTTGCCCCCCACCAGCACCCGGACCCGCCAGCTCGAGGACGTGCGGCGCTGCGCGCGTTGGTAGCCCAAAAACCTGCCGGGCGAGAGTTGCAACCAATAGGGTTCCGCCTGCGCCGGCAAGGACTCGCGGGCGGTCGGGGAGCGGAGGTGCGCGGCGGTGATGAGCTTTTTCGGGGCGGGCATGCGGGTGGGCGGTGTCGAACTCGCGCGCAGTGTAGTCCCTTTGCCGGGTAATCGACGGGTAAATCCACCCCCGAAAGTGGGAGTACACTGGAATACACGTAGAGACACAAAACATTGCACATCAAGGACATAGGAGGACACGCCGGGACAGCGCTGGACTCGAACCGTACCCTTTCACGGTAGCGACCGGGGTTCGAATCCCCGTGGGGACGCCAAACAAAACGAAGAGGGCCGCCGAAAGGTGGCCCTCTTCGTTTTTGCGTGCGCGAAGAACGTGAACACGCGATCCGGGCGGAACGGTATCGTGGGAAACGCAAGGCGTTGCCGTCGATTCGCCGGGAGAGCGACCTCACGATGACCATCACGATCACCGCGTTCGACCGATCGCCGGATGGCGGCAAGGGACTCGCGCGCGACACGCGCATCCGCTGGGCGCTCGAAGAAACCGGGCAGCCGTACGACGTGCGCCTGGTGCCGCGCGACGAGATGAAGGAGCCCGCGCACCTGCGCAGGAATCCGTTCGGCCAGATTCCGACGTACGAGGAAGGCGAGCTCGTCCTGTTCGAATCCGGCGCGATCGTCCTGCACATCGCTTCGCACCACGCGGGCCTGTTGCCCGACGATGCGAATGCGCGTGCGCGTGCGATCACGTGGATGTTCGCCGCGCTCAATTCGGTGGAGCCGTCGATCCTGGAAATCTTCATCGCCAGGATCCTGGAACGCGACCAACCGTGGGCCACGGACCGCCTGCCGGTCGTGCTCGATCGTGTCCGTGAGCGATTGGGATTGCTCTCCGATCGCCTGGGCGATGCGGATTGGCTCGATGGCGCGTTCAGCGCGGGCGATCTGATGATGGTGTCGGTGTTACTCAGGGCGCGGCCGTCGGGTGTGCTCGACGAGTTTCCGAACCTCGCTGCGTATGTTGCGCGTGGTGAAGCGCGGCCGGCGTATCAGCGGGCGTTCGCTGCGCAATTGGCGGTCAACACGCGGCCCTGACGCTTCAAACCGGATACACCAGCGGCACCAGCACCACCGTCACGACCAACGCCATCACCGCGAGCGGCGTGCCGATCCGCACGAAGTCGCCGAAGCGATAACCGCCCGGTCCGACGACGAGTGCGTTCACGGGCGACGACACCGGCGTCATGAATGCCGTCGACGCGCCGAGTGCCACCGTCATCGCGAATGCGTGCGGCGATGCGTGGAGTTCTTCCGCGAGCGCAAGCGCGACCGGCGCCATCAGCACGGCGACCGCGGTGTTCGAGATGAACATGCCGAGGATCGCGGTGACGGCGAACAACGCCGCGAGGATGAGCCGCGGGTTCGCGTCGCCGGCGACGGCGGCCAGGATGTCCGCCGCCAGGTCGACGCCGCCGGTGCGCTGCAGCGCGAGCGAGAACGGCAGCATGCCCACGATCAGCACGAGGCTCGGCCAGTGGATCGAGCGATACGCGCTGCGCAGGTCGATGCAACCGGTCGCGCCCAGCAGCAAACTGCCGATGAGTGCGGCGTGCACGTTCGACACGACGCCGCTCACCATCATCGCGATCGTCAGCAGGAGCGTGGCGATGGCGAACGGCGCACGCGACGCGGTGGGTGCGACGTCGTCGAATTCGGCGGGCAGGTCGAGGAGGATCAGTCGACCGGGGTCGGAACCGAGCGCGCGAATCGCACTCCATGGACCCGCGACGAGCAACGTGTCGCCGACCTGGAACTTCACTTCCTCCACGCGTTTGACTTCCGCGGTCTTGCCGCGCTTCACGCCGAGCACCGCGAGCTTGTGGCTCGCGCGCAAGCGCGCATGGCGCGCGGACGCACCGACCAGCCGCGAGTTCATCGGCACGATCATCTCCGCCATGCCGATGTCGTTGGCGTAGTCGGAGAACCACGCGCCTTGCAGCGGCAGCGCATCGAGTCCCTGCGCCTCCAGCATCGCTTCGCAGTCGAGCGATGGTGCGTGCGCGTCGAGCAGCAACACATCGCCGGCATGGATGCGTGCGCCTTCGGGCGAGACCAGGCGCGTGCGACCGAAACGCGCGAGGCGTTCGAATGCGAGCACGTGCGTGCCCAGCAGCGCGTGGTCTTCCACGTCCGCCGCGAGTTGCCCGATCAGCGGCGAGTTGGGCCGCACGCGCACGCGATACTCGCGCCCGGCCAGCCCGTAGCTTTCGATCCAGTCGGCGAAGCCGGGGCGCTTCGCCGCGCCTTCGGCCTGCGCATCGCCCGGAAGCCAGCGCCGTGCGATCAGCATCCACGCGATCGCGACGACGAGGATCGGGATCCCGAACGGCGTGAAGCTGAAGAACTGGAAGCCGTCGTGTCCCTCGCGCAACACTTCGCCGTTGACGACGAGGTTCGGCGCGGTCGCCACCAGCGTCATCATCCCGCTGCACAGCGCGGCGACGCTCAGCGGCATCATCAGGCGGCCCGGCGAGATGCCGGTGCTGCGCGCGATGCGCAACACGATTGGAATGAAGATCGCGACGACGCCGGTCGAACTCATGATCGAACCGACGAGGGCCACCACCAGCATCAGGCCGACGAGCAACCGCGTTTCGTCGCCGCCCGAGTGGTGCACGATGGATTCGCCCATCTTCCGCGCGACGCCGGTGCGCACCAGGCCTTCGCCGATCACGAACAGCAGCGCGATCAGCACGATGTTCGAATCGGCGAAGCCCGCAATCGCTTCGCCGACGTCGATCGCGCCGGTGAACGGCAGCGCGGCCATCATCAGCAGCGCGACGACGTCGGTGCGCGGGCGCCCGATCGCGAACAGGACGATCGCGACAACGAGCAGGGCGAGGACAAGCTGGAGTTGGAGGGTCATCGTCGTCGGCGTCGGCGATCGGGCTCGGGATCTCGGGCTTGTTCAGTGCATACGCCCCCATCGTAGAACGTCGGCCAGCCAATGGCAGGCAGGCCGGGGCAGGGCAGGCCAGGGAAGGGCGTGACGTGCGGCTGCGCGCGGCTTACGCGCTGGCAAACGCGGCGAACAGCAACACGAGGAACCCGAGCACGGCGGCGGTCGCATGCACGACCACGAGCCAGGCCGGCAGCAAGCGGTTCTTCCACTTGTACGCCAGGCTCATGACCGCGCCGCCGGCCGCGGCGACGAGGAACAACACGAGGGCGACGGTCGCAGTGTCGTGTGCGCTTCCGAGCGGCTGCGTGCACAACGCATAGGCGAGCAACGTGAGACCCGACGCCGCCAGCAAGCCATGCAACATGGCGACCCACGCCGGCGGATTGACCTTGCGTGCGAATCGAATGCCCGCCATCAGCACGCCGCCGAGCGCGGCGATGGCGAACAGGATTGCGGCGGTCTGGAGCATCTGCATGACGGGCCTCCATGGCGGTCGGTATTCATGCGGACCTTAGGCCCGCCTCGCAGACCGCGATGTGAGTGCACGCCGCGTGAGCGAACTCGACAGTAAGTGCAACTTTGTCTCACCAGCATCACGAAGAACTTACGTGTCGTTCATAGACTGAGGCATTCCGCCAGGAGGCAAGCTCATGGGTATGCGCGCAGCCTGGACGGTCATCGCGTGGATCCTCCTTGCCTCGACGACTGCGGCACTCGCTGCAGCGCAGGACACCTCGACGCCGCAAGCGGAGACTGCACAGCCGACGGGCAACGCAGTCCTGTTCCGCAACGTGCGCGTCTTCGACGGCGTGTCGTCGCAACTCTCCGCGCCGACCAACGTGCTCGTGCGCGGCAACGTCATCGCTTCGATCTCGGCCGATGCCGCAGCGGCGACGGATGCGCGCGTGATCGACGGAGGCGGGCGCATTTTGATGCCCGGCCTGATCGATGTGCACTGGCACAACCTCCTGGTCGGATTGCCGGTGATCGCGGCGCTGCAGGCGGACGAGGCTACGCTCAACATCGTCGGGGTCGTCGAGGCCCAGCGCACGCTGATGCGTGGCTTCACCACGGTGCGCGACGTCGGCGGCCCATCCTTCTCGTTGAAACGTGCGATCGACCAGGGACGTGTTCCCGGGCCGCGCATCTGGCCAGCAGGCGCGATGATCAGTGTCACGAGCGGACACGGCGACTTCCGCACCCCGCGCGACCTGCCGCGCACGCTCGGCGCGCCCGCGTCGTTCATGGACGAGATCGGCGGCACCGCCATCGCCGATTCTCCGGACGAAGTGCGCATCCGCGTGCGCGAGCAACTCAAGCAGGGCGCGGCCCTGATCAAGTTGACCGCGGGTGGCGGCGTGTCGTCGCCGAGCAGTCCGCTGGATGTCGTCACGTTCAGCGAGGAAGAGTTGCGCGCCGCGGTGGGCGCCGCGAACGACTGGGGCACTTACGTGACCGTGCACGCGTATACGCCGGAAGCGATCCAGCGCGCCATCCGCGCCGGCGTGCAATGCATCGAACACGCGAGCCTCATGGACGACGAGTCCGCGCGCATGATCGCGCGCACCGGCACGTGGTTGAGCGCGCAGCCGCTGCCGAGGGAATTGGCCGACGCGTTCCCGGTGGGCTCCACCGAATGGCTGAAAGCGCAGGAAGTGTTCGACGGCACCGATCAAACTTACAAGCTGGCGAAGAAGTACAAGCTCAAGACCGCTTGGGGCACGGACGTCCTGTTTTCCAGCGCACTCGCGGGACGCCAGGGTGCGATCCTCGCGAGCATGTCGCAGTGGTTCTCGCCGCCGGAAATCCTGATCATGGCGACCAGCACCAATGCGGAGTTGCTGAAGCTCTCCGGCAAGCGCACGCCTTACAAGAACGACGTCGGCGTAATCAAGGAAGGTGCATTCGCCGACCTGTTGCTGGTCGAGGGCAACCCGCTGGAGGACATCAACCTGGTCGCCGATCCGGAGCGCAACTTCAAGGTGATCATGAAGGATGGCGTGATTTACAAGGACACGCTCTGAGATCGGTCGCGCGTCAAATCACGTGTCGCTGTTGAACCCGTTGCGCCGGTGCGTGCCGTCGCAGAATGGCTTGTTGGAGGAGCCGCCGCAGCGGCAAAGACGCGCGTCCGTGACGCGATCGATCGTGCGGCCCGTGCCGCAACAGATTTCCACGTTGCCACGCACGACGAGCGGGCCGTTGTGTTCCGGATCGATGTGCAGCGGCCCGTTGCGCACCGGCAATGGCGCTCGATCGTGTCGCGCTCGCCGCCCGCGCGGAACGCGATCTCGTTGTGCGTCCCGTCGCAGAAGGGTTTGTGCTTCGATGCACCGCAGCGACACAACACCGCGCGCGTGCCGATGCGCACGCCGTCGAGCACGATGTCGGCGCGAATGCCGAGCGGGCCGTTCTCGCGCAACTGCACCAGGTTCACCGGTGGCGGCGCTTCCTCCGCGCCGCCGTCGTGACGGCGATAACCGATCGCGCCGGACGGGCACATGTGCGCGACGGTGACGAGTTCCTCGGTCGTTGCTGCGTCGGGTGCGATCCACGGGCCTTCGACGTTCGCGATGAATACGCCGGGTAGCCCCAGCACGCAATGTCGAGCGTGGATGCAGCGTTTGCCGTTGTAGATCAGGTCGATGTGCGCGCCGGGGATGCGTTCGACGCCGTCTTCCAGCGGAATCGGTTGCGGCGGTGCGTCTGACAACGTGGTTGTCGTTGTCGTTGTCGTTGTCGCAGCGACGGTGGGCTGTGCCGCCGTTGATGGTGCCGCGGTCGAACGCGCGGCCATCGAATGCGCCGAGACAGACGGCGCACTCGCCGTTTGCTCCCGCGATTCCGCCGCCAGGCCGCGGAGCCGGTTCGCGAGACGCTGCGTGCCGTCGCGCGTGGAGGCGAGCAGGGACGCGAGATCCGGATGCGGCTGCATGAGTCCGTCGCAACGTCGCGCGATCTGCTCCAGGCGTTCGGCGAGGATTTCGAGGCTGACGACATCGGCGGTGAGCGCCGCCGAGGAACGGATCGTCGCGAAACTCACGCCGGCAGTTGCCTCCGGCATGCACGGGTTCGCGGGCAGGCAGCCGAGCATCGACGCGACCGGTGTCAGCAGGTGCATCAGCTCGATGGTGGCGTCGACAAGCGAGGACTGCGTCGTGCGATCGAAACCGCCGTAGGCGAGCGACAGGCAACGCAGGCAGTGGTTGTACAGGGCGTTCGCGAGATCCAGCAGCGCCGCGGCAGGCTCTTCGCTGACCCACAACTTGCCTTCGGGTGTCGGGGGAGGGCGCATCACTGGGTTGTGCGCACTCATGCGCGCGGGCCTAAACGTCGGGCGTGCGGCGAGCAGCGCGTCGTATTCCTGTTGGATGCGACGGAAGCGCTGGTAATGCGAGTCGCCTCCGCACACCGACGCGCCTTCGCCCTGGAGGACGATGCAGTCGATCGCTTCCATTGCGGTCTTCAGGCAACGCACGGGCTTCAACTTGGGAAGTCGCGTGACGTGCGCATCGAGTTGGTGATCGGGATTGCCGACGAAGAGTTGCCGTTCTCCCAGCGCTTCGCACAACGACATGAGGCCCGCGATCACCGACTGGTACAACTCGCCGACGGTGTCGTAGTCGGTGCACACCGTCATCAGGCGATCCATGTCCAGCGCGCGTGCGTATCTGCGGGCCGGTTCGAAGCCTTCGCCGTCGCGCACGTCGGAGTCGACCGGTCGCTCGAGGAAGACGAAGTGCGCCAGTGTCTGCGGATTGAACGGCGCGAGTTTCACGACCACGCCCGCCGGGTGATAGCCGGCGGGAATCGGGAAGTTCTGGTGGACGAAGTGCGCGGGCGCACCGAGCGCCGAAAGAATGTTGCAGACCGCTGCGAGGTGTCCCATTTCTTCCACGCCGACGGCGATGATCTCGCGTCGCCAGCGCCGGACGGCTTCGAGTTCGGCTTCCGAGAGGTCCTCGTCGACGCGCTCCTTCATGCTGAAGGCCGCATAGAGGTAGCAGCACATCAGGTGGTGTTCGATCTCGGCGGCTTCAGCGAGCAATGCCCAAAGCTGCTCGCGCGACGTCGGTGTTGCGAACCGGATGTCCATTTGCCGGATCGTTACGCGAGTGGGTGCATCGCGCAATAGACTCGCGCGATTCGGCACGCGCCGTTCAAGCTCTGCAATATCGCCAACACGGAGGCGAAACGTGAAAGCACATGGGCAATCGGGCGAAGTCGATGCGGGCCGTCGTGCGGTGCTGTGCAATGCGGGCTCCGCGTTGGTCGCGGGCGTGGCCGCATCGGTGGTGACTGCGTCGCCGGTTGGTGCACAGACGCGCGATACGGCCGTCGCTGCGCCGCTCGCGTCGGGTTCGCTCGGCGCACGACTCCAGGGCGTGCAACATTTCGGCCTCACGGTGCAGGACATGGAACGCGCGTACGCGTTCTACACCGAGGTGCTCGGCGGCACCGAGGTCATGCGCGACGGCGACTTCCAGGGCGAGCGCATCCACAACACGCTGCTGACCGACGAAGACATCCTGGCGCGCGAACGCGGCGTCAATCCGCTCACGCGCGGCATCCCGGATCTGCGAGGCGGCGCGCAGCGACTGGACGTCCGCTTCATCCAGTTCGACAACGTCGTGATCGAGTTGCTGCAGTACCGCGACGCGGGAACGCCAATGGGCGGCAGCCAGAGCTTCGCCGATCCGCGCGACCTCATGAGCCCGGCGTTTCCGAGGTCCATGCACGTCTGTTTCTACCTGCGCGACGACGTCGACTTCAACGTGTTCATCCGCGACCTCGAGACGGAGGCCGCGCGCCGCGGCATGGATCAGGTCAAAGCCAACCGGGTCGTCACGGTGGCGACCGAACAGCAGCGTCGTGCGGCGCCGCTCGACGCGAACTCCAACGGCATCACCGAAGGCAAGTCCGAAGGCTGGCGCCTGATCTACTGCAAAGGCCCGGAGGGTGAGCAGCTCGAGTTCGTGCAGGCGCTGGGCCCGGTGAAGCAGACATTCCGGAACGCGTTCGAGGCAAGGCAACGGATGATCTCGGGGGGAGCCGGATAGTGGGCCACCTGGCGTGAAACGTCGGAGGCAGATGCAGAGGCGTCTGTAGGCACTTCGAGATACTACGTAAGATGCAGTGCAGCGAACGTCTGAGCGTAAGTGGTTGTCGGCGCAGCAATCCCGCTCACGACTACTGCGCATAACGCAAATGCAGCGGCCGTGCCGAGCTTCCGCCAGAAGGCCCGCTCCTGGTCACTGTGGGCTGCCCGCTGCATGAGTTTTGCAGCTTCGCGCTCGGGTGAGGGGTGGCCTTGCAGACGTAAGCAAGAGGCGACGACCCACGGAGGTGGAACGCGCTTGCCGGTTCGGTAGTGAGAAATCGCGCCATCGGTGATCCGCAGCAGGGGTGCGAGCTTCGCGAAGCTCTCGACGCCAGCTGCGGCCCTCGTACGCTCGAAGAATTCAGCCCAGTCCATAAATCCCCCGCTGCCGCTTGTCAGAAACGGCTACGGGCGGAGACTACAGCCGTTGACGCCTACACGTGTAGTCGCTTAGCTTCCGTCCCATTCGTCTACGTGTGTAGACGAAGGGCCGACCCGGCGGGGGCAGGCCCCCGGCCTCCCCCTAGGACCGGCAGAGCCCCCGCCCACTAGGGGAGGGAAGGGGATGCGCTTCATCGACGCTGCTGCGCTCTGGCTCGCTGTCCAGGCGCCCGTTTCGCTGCTACTGCTCGGCGCCCTGATCGGCGCCATCGTTCTCCTGGTCATCGCCGCCCTGATCGAGCGCATCCGCGCAGCGGGCAACGTGCGGTGCGCCCTTGGCTTCCACGACGACGATTACGTCGAGTGCATGGACGCCTGGCATTGCTGGCAGTGCGGCCGCCGCACGCCGGATAGCGTGATCATCGACCGCAGCTACGCGCAGCCGGTGGTTGCGAAGCGGGGCCACTTGTGAGGCCGCTCACCGTTGACCAGGTGCAGAAGTTGCGCACCACGCAAGCGATGTGGCTGTCCATCGCAGAGAACCTTTCCATTCGCCTGGTTGCGCGTGAGAACGCCGCGCGCCAGGTCGCCGTCATTGAAGCGCAGCTAGCGGCATGTCGCGTTCCTGGCGTCGTACACGCAAAGGCGGCCGCGTTCGTGCGCGCCCTTCCGGGGGTGAGTCATGGCGGCTGACGGCGCGGGGGCGATGCTCCCCTCGTCTAACAGGGGAGTCAGTGAGTTCAGGCAGGAGCCGGAAGAGGGCATCGCGGTCGGTTTCGACTGGATTGCGTTCTCCGTCGATCTGTTCGCCGCTGCCAGGGAAACCGGCGCGGAGTTCGATGGCGGCCTGGCGACGGCGACGGATATCACGATCAGCGCCGAGACCGCGTTGCGGTTCGCGCAGTACGTGTTCGGGTTCTACCTGGGCGGCTGCGGCATGGTGTTGTCGGATGACGTGCGCGGCGGTCGCTTCTATGCCTGGCGCATCGCGATCCAGGACGGCATCAGCGGCGACTTCTGCGGCGTTGTTGAGTTGGGTGGCGCGCACACGTTGCGCCGCGATGGCACGGTCACGTGTCGCCTTGAGTTGTCCGGTGATGGTTGTCGGCGCTGCGACGGTGCGGGCGACGGCCATGCGAAGCGGTGGCTGGCGCTTCGAGCGAAGCTCGAAAGCACCGGAGGCCGACTCACACGATTAGATGTGTGCGCGGACGATACGCAAGGCCTGTATCCCGTGCGCCTGGCGCGGCAGTGGTGGGACGAAGGCGAGTTCGACAATCGCGGCCAGCGTCCGAAAGCGCGCCTGTACGACGACCTCGGAAGCGGTGCAGGCAAGACGTTCTACGTCGGTAGTCCGTCGAGCGAACGGCAATTGCGCGTGTACGAAAAGGGCCGCGAAATGGGCGACCCATCGAGCGAGTGGGTGCGATACGAAGCGCAGTTCCGCGCATCGTCGCGCAAAGACCTGCCGCTCGACATGTTGCGCGATCCGAGTGCGTATCTCCTCGGCGCGTATCCGGTGCTGCGGTTCCTCCAGGCGTGCGCATTGCGCATCGACGTGACGAAGGAATCCGCGAAGGCCACATGGAAGTCAGTGCGCCGACACCTGAAACGCCAGTACGGCAACACCTTCAACTTCATCGCGCTCAACGTGCCGGACAACGAGGCACTCGGTCGCGTCATCAGATCGCTCACGGGGAACAAGCTGCCTCCGTGGTCAAGCGAATCCGCAGCGAAATTGTGGCCTGAAATAGTGGCCGCGCAGTACCCAGCCCCGGAGGGCAACTACGATGAATCTGAAGACCTACTCGCACCGTTTTGATCCGTCGCTCCTGGCGGTCGCAATCGTGACTGTCCTGAGCAACCAGGTCGTCACCAAGCCGTGGGAGTTCGTGGACGACCAGGGCAAGACACGCACGGGCGCAACGCGCACGCAGAAGGCGAAGCTGGAAGTTCAGGGTTTCGCGTACCCGTTCGTCATTCGCCTGGAAGAAGAGCAAGCCGCCTGGCCGGTCGGTGAGTACGTCCTCGACGTCGCCGCGATGCTCCAGGTCAACAAGGAAAAAGCGCAGCTGTCGAAGGCGCATTACCTGGTTCCGCTACTGCCTGCGACGGCGAAGGCGTAACCCGTGCCGTCCGTTCTCGTCTACGCGTGCAAGACCGAAGACTTCGACGCGTCGACGCAGACGTGCGCGGCACCGTTTTGGACTTATCCGCCGTCAGCGTTCCCGGAGTTGACGGTGGAAGAAGGCTTCCAGTTGGCGTGCGCCATCGTGGGAGTGTGGACGATCGGCCTGATTGCCAGGCTGACGATTCGCGCGGGGCAACCGGGGCGTTACAGCCACTAACGCGGCAATTCCGCCGCTCACTCCAAGGGAGAAAACAATGCGTTCGATGTTCAAGAAGGTTGGCCAGGCGATCCACCAGGGCGTCCAGAAGATGAAGGGCGCGGCCCTGGCGCTCGTCGGCGTCGTCGGTACGTCGATGGTCGCCACCAAGCAGGCGATGGCGCAGACCGCCACGCTGACCAGCGCCGCCACCGGCAAGCTCACGTCGGCCGAAACCGACATCACGAGCATCCTCGTGATCCTGGTCGGTGTCGTGTTCCTGTTCGTGCTGTATTCGCTGATCAAGAAGGCGAAGTAAGGCGACCAGGTGTCACCGGAAAACGCCCTGGCGTAGTTGTCCAGGGCGTTTTTTTTCAACGAGGGAGAGAGCAATGGGCTACCTGGTGATCATCGGAATTCTCGGCGCGTTCTGGCTGGCGTACGACGCTGTATGAACATCGCGCGCATGTTTGCCAGCGCCATCGTGCGCCGCGTCGCGTTCGTCGTGGTTGCCCTGGCGTTCGCCTGGCTGGGCATCGACGACGCGCGTGCGGTCAACCCTGGGCCGATTACTTACCAGTCGTGCGAGTCGTTCGCGAATTCCTGCACCTTCCCCCAGGCGATGAGTGCATGCCAGCAATGGGTGGCGGTGTTCGTGCCGAACCAGGGATACGCGTGTCGCGTACAGAATCCGCCGAGCCCGAATCACATTGGCGCGTTTAGTCCGAATGGAACGAACGCGGTTTACAAGCTCGTTGGCGATGGGTGCGTTGCGCCGAACGTGTGGGATTGGGCGACGAGTAAATGCGTTGACCCAACGCAGCGGTGTTTGAACAAGAATGACGCGCTACCGTCGAACGGCACGGCGATCTACACCGGCCCGAAATGCCACGATGGTTGCCAGTACGGCATGCGTCCTGGCTTGACCGGTTCCAGCACATCGAGCGGTCAAACGGTGATCTGGGGAACGCCTGGTTATACCGGCGGGACCTGTACCGGTAACGATGCTCCGCCCGACATCAAGCCCGAGAGTTGCAACACGCCGACCGCACAAAATCTCACGATGTGCGTCAAGCCGGATGGCCGGCATTGCTACACCGCGACAACCGGCCGGCAGATTTGCTGGGGACCAGGCGAAACCGGCACGAAGACGGACGGCAACATCGCGCAAAAGCGCGGGCCAGGTGCAGACACGAAGCCGCCTGCACCCACGCCGCCGCCTGGCGAAACGTTCACCGATGCCAACAAGCCGACGACGACCAGCACGACCACGCCTGGCGGCACGGTGATCAACAACACGACCAACAACTGGTCAACCGGGAACGGGACGGACGCGGGGGACAGTAACGACGGCGAGCCGCCAGGGCAGACACCAGGCGATGACGGCGAGGAAGGTGACCAGGGAAGCGCGAGTGGCGGCGAGGGCTGCGACGCGCCGCCGGTGTGCAGCGGCGATAACGTCGGGTGCGCATCACTGCTGATGATCTGGCGCGTGCGTTGCAGTCCCGACAAGAACAAGGTCGAGGGCGGTGGCGAATGCGACGCCAACGGCAATCCTTTGCTGGTCTGCACGGGCGATCAGGTGGCCTGCAAGGCGATGCTTCTCCAAGGCGAGATTGCGTGTCGCGCCAAGAAGACCGATGCCAACGGCGACGGCCAGCCGGATTGGACAGTGCCAGGGGAGGGCGACGGCACCGAGGGGGCAGGGGAGGAGCCAGGCGAAGGGGTCGGCAAGGTGCAAACCGCTTCATTCGGTGCGCCAGTCCTCGATGAAACGGGCCTGTCCTGGTCGCGCTCGTGTCCCGACTTGGGAACGTTGAACCTCGGGCTCTTCGGATCGTTCGATCTGAACAGCGTGCCGTGGATCTGTGACTTCACAACGATGGTGCGCGCGGTGTTCTTCCTGCTGGGAAGCTTCATTGCGCTGCGCATCATCCTCGGCTGGCGAGGCGACTAATGGGCATCGAAGAAATCCTGCAGAAGGCAAGCAACCTGGTCATCACCGGCCTGAAGGTCGCCGCGTCGGCGATCTACGCCAGGGTGATGAGTTTCATGGGCCTGTCCTGGGTGACGTTCAACCAGGCGATGCCCGAGGTGAAGTCTTGGCTTGCCGACCAGGCGTCGTCCTTGCCCACCCAGGCGACCGACTTCCTGGGCGCGTGCGGTATCGACATTTTCATGGTCCTGGTCATCTCCGCCATCGCGTCGCAAATCGGCTGGAAGGTAATGCTGGTGGCGACCGAGAAACTGGCCGAGTTGCAAGGCAACGCGGGAGGCGGCTGATGCTTACCTGGTTCACGGGCCAACCTGGCCACGGCAAGACGCTGCACGCGATCGACAAGGCGTTGGATTACGTCGAGCAAGGCCGCCTGGTGTACGTGTGCAACGTGCGCGGCTTCCTGCATGAAAAGGCGGGCTGTCTGCCGCTCACGCCTGAGCAATTCAAGGACTGGCCGAATTTCTTGCCGGACGGCGCGGTATGCCTGGTCGATGAAGCGTACGAACACGGGATGCTGCCGAAGCGCGGACCAGGTACGAAGGTGCCGTATCACGTTGAGCAGCTCGCCAAGCATCGTCACCGCGGCCTGGACTTCATCTTCGTGTCGCAGTCGCCAGCCAAGCAGGTCGATGACTTCGTGCATGACCTGATCGAACAGCACGTGCACGTGCGTCGGCGCTTCGGCCTGATGTTCGCGCACCTGCGCATCTTCGACAGGTTCGAGCGCAACCCGGAAAAAGCGCACCCGATCCTGTTGAAGCGCGTCGCGTTGCCGAAGCGTCCGCGAGGTCTTTACGAATCCACTGTCCTCGACACCAGCGAGAAAAAAGTTCCCTGGTATTACCCGGCCGCCGCGGCGCTCCTGGTCGCCATCGTCGTTGGCTCGATCGTTGTCGCGGGCAACGTGCGCGAGACGTTCGCCAACGGGATGAAACCGCCAGGACAAGAAGCGACGACGGACGGAGCGCCAGCGACGGCCGGAGGAGCGAAATCCGGAATGCCGGGCTCATCCAGCAAGGGGGAGCCGATCAACACCGATGAGTACCTGGCGAAACTGAAACCTCGCGTGCCTGGCATGCCCTGGTCGGCTGAGATTTTCGACAAGCGCGAGGCAGTCTCCGACCCGGAAGCGTTTTGCGTTTACGCCGCGCCAGGCGTGGACGCCCAGGGCGATCACCAGGACGAAAGCTGCACGTGCCTGACGGAGCAGGGCACGGACTACACAATGCCGTTCCGCACGTGCAAGGACATTGCGACCAGGGGCGGCGCGTATAACCCCTATAAGCCGCGCGAGCGCCAAGAGGCGCAGCGCCAGGACAGGGGCGGCGGGAAGGAGACGGGCCCGACAGGGCCGCTTTCCGTTGGCGTGGTAGGGAGCGCGGTCGAACCTGTGACGGCTTACGGCGGCATGCGCGGGCAGGGCGACGGACCTCCCCACTGGTGACTGGGGCTGTTTCGTCCCAAGTGTCCGCTTTCGACCCAAAGCGGACATCGGTAGCGGCCGTGGTACAGTCGCCCTGCACCGCAAACGAACCGCTCGTTGCTGCCTTGAGCCTCCGTGC
>NZ_JAJGAK010000011.1 GCF_020866925.1 Noviluteimonas lactosilytica | reverse complement strand
CGCGCGGGGCTGGCATTCCCCGGTGTTGCGGGTCGCATAGCGCCCAGTGCCAGTCATGATCCTGCTGCAATTTTGACCTCGCGGTCAGGGCCTTACAAGGCGAAACGTGCCAAATCGTTAGCAGTTCTTGGCAGGCGGCGGCACACCAGAGGGCACAGACCTGCCGGGCGGCTCGGAGGAGTCCATAGCTGCGACTCACCGGGTGGTGATCGGCCTTGAGTCGAAGTTCTCCTCCCAACCCGCGCCGGAGAACGCCATGAACCAGCCGTGCAAAAGGACCGCCTGGAATAGCGGCAAGCTCGTGGGGCAGAAGGCCCCACTCAAGCTCAAGGAAATCTGGGCGATCCGGTTTCGGCTGCAACTAGCCGGGGACATTCGGAAGCTAGCCCCTTTTCGACTTAGCCATCGATAGCAAGCTCAGGGCATGTGACCTGGTTGGGCTCCATGTGCGCGATGTGACCCATGGCGCTCAGATTGCGCCGCGCGCCCGCGTCATCCACCGCAAGACCAAGCGCCCCGTCCAATTCGAGATCAGTCCGCCGACCCGCGACGAACTGACCGCGTGGACCGAATCGCGCCACCTTCCGCCGGATGCGTACTTGTTTCCCAGTCGGCAACGCGCCGACGCGCACCTTTCGACGCGGCAGTACGCACGCATCGTGAAAGGGTGGGTGCGAAGCG
>NZ_JAJGAK010000010.1 GCF_020866925.1 Noviluteimonas lactosilytica | reverse complement strand
AGTGTCCGCTTTCGACCCAAAGCGGACATCGGTAGCGGCCGTGGTACAGTCGCCCTGCACCGCAAACGAACCGCTCGTTGCTGCCTTGAGCCTCCGTGCAGCTCGCACGCTGAGGTTAAAAAGTGAACAGTTCATCCCCTTCCTGGTCAAAGGGCGCCGAAATTCGCGCGTTCGCCCGCGCACTCCGGGTTGTCTTCAAATCCAACTCTTGGGAACAAGTGTCGGTGCAGGCAGCGGACGCATGGTCGACCGGCAGCGCGGTTCCGTGGGCTGAAGTCGAGGAAGAGGTCCATGCCGAATGGGCCGGAGCTTCCCACGATTAATACACGGTTCTCACCCGTAGAGGCTGTATAAGGTTCACGCACAACGGCGATTGCATTGCGCCGCTGACCCTGGGCCTCCGTGCAGCTCCCGCCACGGCCCAGACCATGAACGATTTTTCTACTGCCGCTCGACTTGATCGTGCGATCGAAGATTGCCGTCGTGAACGCGACCGCCTGGATACGACGATTCGGCATACGCGCGTGCTGGTCGACGTCTTTAACACCGAATTGCGGACATACGTTTCAGACGAGTCAACGGACAGCGTAAAAGACGCGCGGGTTCGCTTGTCCGCTTCAGCTCATCGCGAAAGGTCCCGCGGCCGCTCATAAGGCGCGCGCTCAAACGTCCCCTTCTGGCCGA
>NZ_JAJGAK010000001.1:912188-1922247 GCF_020866925.1 Noviluteimonas lactosilytica | reverse complement strand
GCACAAGTCACCTGCGCACACTGTCAAAGATCTGCGGAACCGGCCTCAGCGCCTTGTCCCTTTCCCCGTCGCACCGAAGTGCCCGAGGGAGCCGCACATCATACAGGCGTTCCGAAGAACGTCAACACCTGGTGAAGAAAAAATCTTCGGGAGCGAAGCGCGATTCAGAGTTTCGAATCGCCGCGAAAAAAGGCTCTTTTTCGCTCCGCTCCAAGCGGGCCGCGCATTATGCACGTTCGCAGGAATCGTTCAATCGTTTCGTCGAAATTTTTTCTCGACCCACGTGAGGCCGAGGAGCACGAGCAACGTCATCGCGCTCACCAATAGGGCCAGAAGGTAATAACGCAGCGCGACCACGATGCCGATCACCGCAACCATCAACAGCGAAGCGGCCGTCGTGATGCCTGCGACGTGCTCCTTCGAACGATGACTGAAGATCGTTCCGGCGCCGATGAAGGCGACGCCGGTGATCGTCGCTTCGACGAGGCGGATCGGATCGAGCCGCAGGAACGATGCGCGACCCGCGAACGCGGGATCGGCCAGGATCAATGGCCCCAATCCAACCAGCAGCGACGCTGCACCCGACACCAGCATGTGCGTGCGGAATCCCGCCGGCCGGTCCTTCATCTCGCGCTCGAATCCGATCGCGCCGCCCAGCACCATCGCGTACATGGTGCCGAGCAGCAGGATCCATTGCGGGTGCCAGTCTCCGGTCATGCGCCGAAGGCTGCCGCAGCGCGCCTCACGACGTGGTGATCAGCCTCACGCGCGCGAAGTTGCGCTTGCCGATCGCCAGGACCCCTTCGAAACCCGGTGCGAACACGCGTGCCGGATCTTCGAACACCTGGCCGTCGACGCGCACCGAACGCTCCTTGAGCTTGCGGTTGGCTTCCGAATTGCTCGGCGCCAGGCCCGCCGCGACCAGCAGCGCCGCGATGCGCAGCCCTTCAACCGGCACGGCGACGTCCTCCAGCGGCAGCGTCGCGATGTCGCCTTCGCCGCGCACCGCCGCATTCCAGCCCGCGATCGCCGTTTCCGCTGCCGCATCGCCGTGGAATCGCGCCGCGAGTTCGCGCGCGAGCCGCAGCTTCACGTCGCGCGGATTGAGCGCGCCGGACGCGACATCGGCGTTGAGCTTCACCGCTTCCGCCGGCCCGATGTCGAAACTCAGCAATTCGATCCAGCGCCACATGAGGTCGTCGCCGATCTTCATCGTCTTCGTGACCATGTCGATCGCCGGCTCATCGATGCCGATGTAGTTGCCGAGCGACTTGCTCATCTTCTGCACGCCGTCGAGGCCTTCGAGCAACGGCATCGTCAGCACGATCTGCGGCGGCTGGCCGAAGTGTTCCTGCAGCCCGCGGCCCATGAGCAGGTTGAACTTCTGGTCGGTGCCACCGAGTTCGACGTCGCTCTTCAAAGCGACGGAGTCGTAACCCTGCACGAGCGGATACAGGAATTCGTGGATCGCGATCGACTGTTGCGCCGCGTAACGCTTCGCGAAGTCGTCGCGTTCGAGCATGCGCGCGACGGTGTGCTGCGCGGCGAGCTTGATCATGTCGGCCGCGCCCATCGCACCGAACCACTCGCTGTTGAAGCGCAGCTCGGTGCGCTCGCGGTCGAGCACCTTGAACACCTGGTCGGCATACGTGCGCGCGTTCGCTTCGACGTCGTCGCGGGTGAGCGGCTTGCGGGTGACATTCTTGCCGGTCGGGTCGCCGATCATCCCGGTGAAGTCGCCGATCAGGAAGATCACCTGGTGTCCGAGGTCCTGGAACTGCCGCATCTTGTTGAGCAGGACCGTGTGGCCCAGGTGCAGGTCGGGCGCGGTCGGGTCGAACCCGGCCTTGACGCGAAGCGGGCGGCCGAGCTTGAGGCGAGCCTCGAGTTCGTCGCGCTTGAGGATTTCGTCGGCACCGCGGCCGATGAGGTCGAGGGCAGCTTGGATCGACACGAAACTGAATCCGATAAGGGGAAGGCCGGTTCCGTGACCGGTTCCGTGAAAGTAGCGTTAAAGCGGGGTTAAAGCGAAAAATCCATCCCGCTCAAGGGTTTGACGCGGGTTTTTGCGATGTCTATGGTAGCGCCGTTACGCGCCGGTCACGGCGCGGTAACCGATTTTTTCGGGGGACGGCACCATGGGTAAATCCGGCATCGACAAGGCACGCCGCGCGCGGCTCGACATCCTGCGCGAGGCCGCGCTGCATCGTCACGTGGCGGCGCGCCTGCCCGCCGGCTTCAGCGGCCGCTGGACCCGTCGCCAATGGGCCCATGCCAGCCTGTTCGCCACCCTGGCCGCGCTCGTCGGCGCCATCGTCCCCGGTTTCGCCGATTCGCGCCATGAGGGCGTCGCGCCGACCCAGGCCCAGACCACCCTCGCGCTGGCGTTGCCGCCGCTGCCGATCGCCAAGCTGCGCGGCGAAACCGGCGACAGCTGGCAGATCGTCCACGTCGAACGCGGCCAAACCCTCGGTTCGCTTTTCTCCGACCTCGACATCCCCGCTTCGACGATGCACAAGCTGCTCGAGCAGCCGGGTGCGAAGCAGGCGCTGACGCGCATGAAGCCGGGCACCGAGCTCGCGTTCGACATGCCGATCGGCGCCGGGCTGCGCGCGTTCCGCTACGACCGCGACGAAACCCATCGGGTCGAATACCACTTCGACGGCGACAAGGTCTCCGAGAAGGTCATCGAGCGTCCGACCGAGTCGCGCACCGTCGTCATCAGCGGCACCGTCGGCAAGTCGCTGTTCCACTCGGCGCGCAAGCTCGGCCTGTCCGGCGGCGCGATCAACTCGCTCACCGACGACATCTTCAAGTACGACATCGACTTCAACGAAGACGTCGCCTCGAGCGATCGCTTCAGCGTGGTGGTCGAACAGGTCTGGCGCGACGGCGAGCTGATCCGCACCGGTCCGGTGCAGGCGGCCACGTTCACCGTCGGCGGCAAGCTGCATTCCGGCTTCCGTTTCGAGCACGCGGGCAAGGCGGAGTACTTCACCGCCGAAGGCCGTCCGCTGAAGAAGTCCTTCATCCGCATGCCGATCCCGTATGCACGGCTGACTTCGAAGTTCGGCTCGCGCCGACACCCCGTGCTCGGCATCGTGCGCCAGCACAAGGGCGTCGACTACGGTGCGTCGACCGGCACGCCGATCATGGCCGCGGGCGACGCGCGCGTGCAGTTCGTCGGCTGGAAGGGCGGCTACGGCCGTGCGGTCATCCTCGACCACGGCCGCGGTTACACGACGTTGTACGGCCACATGTCGCGCTTCGGCAGCATCAAGGCCGGCCAGCGCATCCCGCAGGGCAAGGTGATCGGCTACGTCGGCATGACCGGCCTGGCCAGCGGCCCGCACCTGCATTACGAGTTCCGCGTCAACGGCGTGCATCGCAATCCGCTGCAGGTGACGATGCCGCCGCCGGTGCCGCTGGGTGGCACCGCGCTCGCGCAGTTCCGCGCGCAGACGGCGAATGCGCTCAAGCGCATCCAGAGCGTCGAACGCGTGATCTACGCAGACGCCCAGCCCAAGCCCGTCAAGAACAAGAAAGCCTGACGCTCGCGGTGGACGACCGCGACGATTTGGGGCCGCTGCACGACGGCCTCTACCTCGGCCTGATTTCCGGCACGAGCGCCGACGGCATCGACGCCGCGCTCGTGCGCTTCGAAGGCGCCCGCTGCGCGCTGGTCAGGGGCGATACGTTCCGCTGGGAGCCCGCGCTGCGCACACGCCTGGTCGCGCTCGGCCAGGGGGGCGATGCGAAGTCGCTCGATGAACTCGGCGCGCTCGATGTGCAGGTCGCCGAAGCCTTCGCCCAAGCCGCGTCGCAGCTGATCGCCTCCGCGCGCATCGATCCGCGCGACGTGCGCGCGATCGGTTCGCACGGCCAGACGATCCGCCATCGTCCCGCGGCCGCGCATCCTTTCACCTGGCAGATCGGCGACGGCAACGTCATCGCCGAACGCACGGGCATCGACGTCGTCGCCGATTTCCGCCGGCGCGATGTCGCCGCCGGCGGCCAGGGCGCGCCGCTCGTGCCCGCCTTCCACGCCGCATTGCTGCACGACGCGAACGAATCGCGCGCGGTCCTCAACCTCGGCGGCATCGCGAACTTCACGCTGCTCCCGGCCCACGGCGCCGTGCGCGGCTTCGACACCGGCCCCGCGAACGCGCTGATGGACGCGTGGTGCGAACGCCACCACGGCACGCCCTTTGACGCGCACGGTGCCTTCGCCGCGAGCGGCCGCATCGACGAAGCACTGCTCGCGCGCCTCGCCGACGATCCGTGGTTCTCGCTCCCGCCGCCGAAGAGCAGCGGGCGCGAACAATTCCATCTCGACTGGGTCGCCACGCACCTGCGCGGCGACGAAAGACCCGAAGACGTGCAGGCCACGCTGCTCGACCTCACCGCGCGCACCGTCGCCGACGCATTGCGCGCGCACCAGCCGGACACGACGCGCGTCCTCGCCTGCGGCGGCGGCGTCCACAACCCCGTGCTGCTCGCGCGTATCGCGCAGCGCCTGCCGGGCGTGCACGTCGAGTCGACCTCGGCGCATGGGCTCGATCCCGATTTCGTCGAAGCGATGGCGTTCGCGTGGCTCGCGCGCGAAGCCATCGCCGGTCGCCCGGGCAACCTGCCGGCGGTGACCGGCGCGAAGGGACCCCGCGTGCTCGGCGTGCTGTATCCGCGCAACTGATCCCGACGCCTGCGCGTCAGGGCGCCGCGATCGCAGGCTTCAGAGGTCTTCCTTCCACCGATCCAGGACGTGCGCCGGCGCCGGCGCTTCCGGCGTGTGCTGCACCTGTCCGATCAATCCGTAGCCGCCGTCGTTCGCGACCTTCTCCATTTCGACGATCGCCTTCGCCAGCGCATCCGACTCGCGATCGTTGAAGTGCACGTGCAAGCCGCTCTCGCAGGACTGCAGCCCGTTGTGCAGGAGCGTTTCCAACGTCACGTGCATGGTCCAGCCGCGGCTGTCCGCCAGACGCTTGATGCGTTCGGCGATGTCCGGGTCGATGTCGCGCAACACCAGGTCCGTCATGTCGTCCTCCGGCGCGGGCGCCCAAGGCGGAAACGTGGAATCAAGGTACAGCGATAGACGGCTTGGGAACAGGCTTGCGGACAACCAGCCACGCACAGAGCAGCACGGCGGGCAGTCCGACCAGGGCGGTGCCGAGGAAGAACAGCGAATACGCCTCGAGCAGGGTGCGCCCCCCGGCCTCCAATTGCTCGACCGACCACCCCGACAGGCCCTTCAGCACCTTGCCCGGCAAGGCGTAGAACGAGCTGAGCAAGGCATATTGCGTTGCGGTATAGCCGATGTTGGTCAGGCTCGACATGTAGCCGATCAGGGCCACCCCGGCGAACCCGTTGCAGAAGTTGTCGATCGCCATGACCGCGCTGAACACGCCGGGATCGCCGCCATGGAGCGCGAGGTAGGCGAAACCGAGGTTCGACCCCGGGCCCAGGATCGCGCCCGCGACGAGGGTCGGCACGAAGCCGAACCGCACCGCGCTCAACCCCGCGGCCGCGACGCCCGCGACGGTCGCCACCAGCCCGATCGTGCCGCGCACGCTGCCGACGGTTTCCTTCGCGATGCCGAGGTCCGAATAGAACGGATTGGCCATCGGCCCGAGCAGGAAGTCGGGCAGGCGATACAGGCTGATCGCCGCCAGCATCAGCAACGCCAGCTTGCCGTGGTCGCGGAAGAACGCGACGAACGGGCCGACCACCGCGTCGAACATCCCCTGCGGGGTGAACAACTTCGCATGCTCGCGCACTTCGGGCGTCGCGCTCGCCGCCGGTTCGCGCGCCAGCACCACCGTGGCCAGCACGCCGACCAGCATCAGCGCGGCCATCACGTCGTACGACATCGACCAGCCGATCGATGCGGCAAGGATCAGGATCAGCGCATCGGTGACCAGCAGCGCCGCGCGATAACCCAGCGTGTACGTCGACACGAGCAGGCCCTGCTGCTCCTGGCTGTCCGCGATCTCGATGCGCCATGCATCGATGACGATGTCCTGCGTCGCGGAAGCGAACGCCACCACCAGCGCGGAGGCGCCGAACACCAGCAATTGGTCGAGCTCGACGCCGCCGAGCATCAACCTCCCCTCGCCCGGCTGCACGAACGCCATGGCCACGAGCCCGGCCGAGACCACGATCTGCGACAACAACATCCATCCGCGCCGCCGCCCCAGCCATCGCCCGAACACCGGCGCGTCTACGCGATCGATCACCGGCGCCCACAGGAACTTCAGCGAGAACGCGAGTCCGACCCACGACATGAAGCCGATCGTCGACAGGTCGATCGCGTTCTCGCGCATCCAGAAACCGAGCGTGTTGCCGACGAGGTAAAGCGGAATGCCGCCGCTGAACCCCAGCATCAACATCGCGGCGACCTTCGGGTCGCGCAGGTTGCGCACGACCGTGCGCCATGTCGCCTTGGTCACAACGCGTAATCCACGACGAAGGGCGCGTGGTCGGAGAAGCGCGGCGTCGGATGGATCGAACATCCGCGCAGGCGATCGCGCAGCGACGGCGTCACGAACTGATAGTCGATGCGCCACCCCACGTTGTTGGCGCGCGCGGCGCCGCGGTTGCTCCACCACGTGTAATCGCGGCCTTCGGCATTGAGCGCGCGGTACGCGTCGACCCAACCCTCGTCGCCCGCGCACAGGCCGTTGAGCCAATCGCGTTCGCCCGGCAGGCAGCCGGAATTCTTCTGGTTCGACTTCCAGTTGGTGATGTCGAGTTCGCTGCGCACGATGTTCCAGTCGCCGCACAACACGTAGTCGCGGCCGCTGTGCAGCCAGTGGTGGAGGATCGGCGCGAGCCAATCCATCACCTGGAACTTGAAGCCCTGGCGCGTTTCGCCCGACGAGCCCGACGGGATGTAGAACGACACGACGCTGAGGTTCCCGAAGCGCGCCTCGATGTAACGGCCCTCGTCGTCGAACGGCGCCCAGCCGAGGCCCGAACGCACTTCATCGGGCTCGCGTCGCGCGTAGATCGCCACGCCGCTGTAGCCCTTCTTCGTCGTCGCATCCTTGAACCAGGCGCGATAGCCCTTCGGCAGGAACTCGGGCCCGGACACCTGGTGCTCCTGCGCCTTGGTTTCCTGCAGGCACAGCACGTCGGCGTCCTGGGCCACGAACCAGTCGAAGAAGCCCTTGCCGGCCGCGGAGCGGACGCCGTTGGCATTGAAGCTGACGATGCGCAAATCGTGTGGCCCGTGGTTCGAATCCGCCGCCAAGCCTAGCCGATCTGCCGTGGATTCCGGACCCCGGCCCGGCTCGGCCGTATCATTCCGCGACCGATTCCCTCGCACGATGCCCGTGACCGACCACCGCGCCCGATTCCTCACCCTGGCCCTGCGCGCGCAGGCCCTGCGCTTCGGCGCCTTCACGCTCAAGTCCGGGCGGGAGAGCCCGTACTTCTTCAACGCCGGCCGCTTCGACTCGGGCGCGGCGCTCGCCGAACTTGCGGCCTGCTACGCCGATGCCATCGACGAGGCGGGGGTCGAGTTCGACGTGTTGTTCGGACCGGCCTACAAGGGCATTCCCCTCGCGACTGCGCTGGCGTGCGAATACGCGCGTCGGGGCCGCGACTTGCCCCTCGCCTTCAACCGGAAGGAAGCCAAGGCGCATGGCGAAGGTGGCACGCTGATCGGCGCATCGCTCGCCGGCAAGCGCGTGCTGATCATCGATGACGTGATCACCGCGGGCACCGCGATCCGCGAAGCGCTCGGGATCATCCGCGAAACGGGCGGCATTCCCGCCGGCATCGTGATCGCGCTCGATCGCCAGGAACGCGCCACCGAAGCGCACGCGCAATCCGCCGCGCAGGCGGTCTCGGCCGAACACGCGCTCCCCGTGGTGGCGGTCGCCACCCTCGGTGACCTGCTTGCGTTTGCGGGCGAAAGCGCGGACCTTGTGGACCATCGCGATGCCCTGCTCGCCTACCGCGCGCGCTACGGCACCACGGTCGCGCCGTAAGGCGAACGACGATCCGGGACGCAACGCAGGACAGGGGCTGCGACGATGTCTGCCGACAAGATGATGAAATCCACGCTGATCAAATCCACGCTGATCAAATCCGCGCCGATCCGATTCGCGCTGCTCGCGCCCACGCTGTTGCTGGCGCTCGCCGCCACCGACGCCGGCGCGCAGCAGAAGAAGAAGTTGTACTGCTGGGAAGAGAACGGCAAGAAGGTGTGCGGCGACGCATTGCCCGCCGAAGCCGCGGGCGCCAGGCGCACCGAATTCAGCACGAAGAGCGGCCGCCACACGGCGGAGATCGCCGCCGCGCTGACGCCGGAAGAACGCGTCGCCGCCGAAATGGCCGCCGCCGAAGCGCGCATCCGCGCGGAAGCCGACGAAGCGCGATTCCGCCGCGAGATGGCGATGGCCGAGTCCTACGCGACCGAAGCCGACCTGCGCGACTCGTTCCAGGAACGCATCGACCTGATCGACGAATCGCTGAAGGCTTCCGAGCTCGGCGTCATCGGCTTGCGCCAGAGCCTGGTGGCGCTGCTGCGCCAGGCGGGTGAGAACGAACTCGCGGGCAAGCCGATCACCCCGGTCTCGCGCGACAACATCAACAGGCAGCACGCCGAACTGCGCCGCCGCGAACGCATCTTCGCGCAGCAGCGCGTGCAGCGCGCGAGCCTCGACGAGGAACTCGCCACGGTGCTCACGCGCTATCGCGAGATCAAGGGTGCGGGCCGGCAGCGCGCGGCGGAGAACGCCGCATCCGGCGCGACGCCGCCGCAGAACGGCGGCTGATCGCGAAACCGCGCGGCCGGAGACCCGGCCGCGTCGTCAGAACGGCAACTTGAGATCGGGGCGCAACGCGAGCAGCTGCTCGCGGAACGCGCCCTGGATGCGCGTCAGCGCGTCGCGACTGTCGCCGTCGAAACGCAGCACGAGCACCGGCGTCGTGTTCGACGCACGCACCAGGCCCCAGCCATCCGGCCAGTCGACGCGCAAGCCGTCGATCGTCGACAGGCGCCCGCCTTCGAACTTCGCGCGCGCCTTGAACGCGTCGACGAAGGCGTGCGGATCGTCATCCGGCGCAGGCACCTTGATCTCCGGCGTCGACACGCCGTCGGGCAGCGCGTCGAGCACTTCGCTCGGCGTCTGCGGGCGCGCCGCGAGGATTTCCAGCAGGCGCGCGGCGGCATAGATGCCGTCGTCGAAGCCGTACCAGCGTTCCTTGAAGAAGAAGTGGCCGCTCATCTCGCCCGCGAGTTCGGCTTCGGTCTCGCGCATCTTGGCCTTGATCAGCGAATGGCCGGTCTTCCACATCAGCGGGCTGCCGCCGTGGCGCAGGATCTGGCCCGGCAGGCGGCCGGTGCACTTCACGTCGTAGACGATGACCGCGCCCGGGTTGCGTTCGAGCACGTCGGCGGCGAACAGCATCAGCAGGCGATCGGGGAAGATGTTGTTGCCGTCCTTCGTGACCACGCCGAGGCGGTCGCCGTCGCCGTCGAATGCGACACCGATGTCCGCATCCAGGCGCTTGACCATCTGGATGAGGCTTTCGAGGTTGTGCGGTTCGCTCGGATCCGGGTGGTGGTTCGGGAACGTGCCGTCGACTTCGCAATAGAGCGGCGTGACGTCCGCGCCGATCGCGGTGAGCACCTGCGGCGCGATCGCACCGGCGACGCCGTTGCCCGCGTCGACGACGACCTTCAGCCTGCGATCGAGCTGCACGTCGGAGGCGATGCGATCGATGTAGTCCTGCGACACGTCGCGTTGCTGCAGGTTGCCCTGCGCGTGCGCTTCGTACAGGCGGTCTTCGGCGATGCGCGCGTACAGGTCCTCGATCGCCTTGCCCGCAAGCGTTTCGCCGCCGACGACGATCTTGAAGCCGTTGTAGTCCGGCGGGTTGTGGCTGCCGGTCACCGCGATCGCGCAGCCGGTGCGCAGCTGGTAGGCCGCGAAATACACGACGGGCGTCGCCGCCATGCCGATGTCGACGACGTTGCGTCCCGCCTTGCGCAGGCCCGCGACGAGGCCTTCGACCATGTCGGGCCCCGACAGCCGGCCATCGCGGCCGACCACGATGTCCTGCAATCCCTTTTCCGCCATCAGCGAACCGATCGACTGGCCGATCAGGTCGGCCACGCCCTTGTCGAGCGTCTTGCCGACCACGCCGCGGATGTCGTACGCGCGGAAGATGCTCTTGTCGATGAGCACGTTGCCGGCGGGCGCGGCCGGTTCGGTAACCGGGCGCACCTTCGGCGCTTCGGCGACGGGCGCTGCGACAGCGTGCGTCTGCACGCTCTGCGCGAGCGTCGGCGCGTCGGCGTGCGCCGCTTCGACCACGACGCGCGGGCCGCGCGAGGCGCGCCACGCACCGAAGCCGAGCAGGAACAGCACCGCGGCCGCGGCCCAGCAGGGAATCGCACCGAGCCCGAACGGCGCCTTGCCCGCATCGGGAAGGCCCGCGGCCAGGCGCCACTGCGTGCCCTTCACCGGCACCGCGAGCACTTCGGCGCCGGTCGCGAGTTCGGCGTCGCCGCGCTCGACGACGCTGAAGCTGCCCTGGCGCAGCGCGAGATAACTGTCGTCGGACACGTCGCCGCCCTGCACCGCGGCCGTCGCGCGCTCCAGCGGCAGGCGCACGTAGGCCACGCCCACGCGCACCGGTCCGTTGTGCGCCGGCGCGGCGATCGCCAGGCGCGCGCCGCCCGCGTCCTTCACGATCGCGGCGACGGCCTTGTTCTCCGACACCGCCGATTCGGCGAGGCCCACCTTGCCGAAGCCGCCCTGCGCGAGCGCGGCGTACTGCGGATCGAGGCCTTCGACGAGGATCTGCGCGTCCTGCGCGCCGGCCCAGCCCTGCTTGATCGCAGCGCCCGCGGCCGCGAGGTCGCCCTGCGCGAGCGCAGCCTGCACCGGTGCGGACTTCAGGCGGGCATCGAGTTGGGCGACTTCCTTGCCCACCGCATCGGCGACCTGCGTGGCGATCTGGTCGCGCACGTTCTTCAGCGCCGCCTCGCGCCGCTCGGCCTGGAACTGCACCCAGCCGCTCCATGCAAGCCACAACGCCAGCAGCGCGCACACCACGGCGATGACCGGCATCGCCGGCTTCAGCGCACCCGCGCCACCGAACTTGCCGGCCTTCGGCGCGGCGGTCTCGTGTTCCGTCATTCCCGTTCCCCCTGGTTAGCGCACGCCCGTGTGGCCGAAGCCACCCGCACCGCGCGCGCTTTCCTCGAAAGTATCCACCACCTGCAACGTCGCGCGCACGATCGGCAACACGACGAGTTGCGCAATCCGGTCGCCCGGCGAAATCGTGAAGGCCTCGCGTCCGCGATTCCACGTGCTGATCATCAGCGGGCCCTGGTAGTCGGCGTCGATCAGGCCCGTGCCGTTGCCGAGCACGATGCCGTGCCGATGCCCGAGCCCCGAACGCGGCAACACGACCGCGCACAACGCCGGGTCGGCGAGGTGGATCGCGAGGCCCGACGGGATCAGCACGGTATCGCCGGGTTCCAGCAGCAGCGGCGCTTCCAGCGCGGCGCGCAGGTCCAGGCCCGCGCTCGCATCGGTCGCATAGGCCGGCATCGGCCATTCGTCGCCGAAGCGCGGGTCCAGCACCTTTACCTCGAGCACCTTGTGGGTCATGCGTGCAATCGCTCCTCGATCAGATCCATCAGCGCATCGGCGAGCGTGGTCTTCGGCGCGGGGCCGAGCGCACGTTCGCCGACGGCATCGTTGTTTTCGCGCCAGTACACGTTCAGCGCGTTGTCGTCGCTTTCGAATCCGCTGCCTGCCACGCCGACGCGGTTCGCCGCGATCATGTCGATGTTCTTTTTTTCCAGCTTGCCGCGCGCGTAGTGCGCGACATCGTCGGTCTCGGCCGCGAAGCCGACGACGCACCGCGGACGGCGCGCATCGCGCGCGACATCGGCGAGGATGTCGGGCGTGCGCACCAGGCGCAGCACCAATGCGTCCTGCCCCGCGGTCTTCTTGATCTTGGACGAGGCGATGTTTTCCGGCGTGAAGTCGGCGACCGCCGCGGCACCGACGTAGACGTCCGCGGGCAATGCGCGCAGCACCGCGTCGTGCATCTGCGCGGCGGATCGCACGTCGATGCGTTCTACGCCATCGGGCGTGGGCAGGTGCACGGGGCCTGCGATCAGCACGGTGCGTGCGCCGCGACGCGCGGCGGCGGCGGCAACCGCGAAGCCCATCTTCCCGCTGCTCCTGTTCCCGATGAACCGCACGGGATCGAGATCCTCGTACGTCGGCCCCGCGCTGACGACCACGCGCAAGCCCGCGAGGCTCAAGCCGTCGCCCTCGCGAGCGCGGCGACGATGTCCAGCGGTTCGGTCATGCGGCCCGGACCCGATTCGCCTTCGGCGAGCGGACCGTCGGCCGGACCGACGATGCGCGCGCCGCGTTCGCGCAGCAGCGCGATGTTCGCCTGCGTCGCCGGATGCAGCCACATGCGGTGGTTCATCGCCGGGCACAGCGTGATCGGCGCGGTCGTCGCAAGGCATAGCGTGGTGACGAGGTCGTCGGCGAAACCGTGCGCGAGCTTCGCGATCGTGTTGGCGGTCGCGGGCGCGATGAGGACGTCGTCGGCCCAGCGCGCGAGTTCGATGTGGCCCATCGCCTGTTCGGCGGCGGCGTCCCACAGCGACGTGCGCACCGGCAGGCCCGACAGGGCCTGGAAGGTCTGCGCGCCGACGAAGCGCTGCGCGCTTTCGGTCATCGCGACCTGCACGGTCGCACCGGCGTCGCGCAGGCGACGCACGAGGTCGGCCGCCTTGTACGCGGCGATGCCGCCGCAGACGCAGAGCAGCACCTTGCGGCCAGGCAACGTGGCGATCGGTTCGGCCTTCATGGTGGTCGGGAAAACCCCACGCCAGGATCAGCGGACAGCTTACCCGAAGCCCTCCGTTCCCCCGATACGCGGCCACCCGCCCGCGCGCCACGCTGCGGGCCATGCGCATCCGCGATTGGCCCGTCCTCGAACGCCCCCGCGAAAAGCTCGTCGCCCGCGGCGCGCCCGCGTTGTCGGACGCCGAACTGCTCGCCCTCTTCCTCGGCTCGGGCCTGCGCGGCCAGGATGCGGTGACGACCGCGCGCGCCCTGCTGAATGCGCACGGCTCGTTGCGCGCATTGCTCGACCAGCCGATCCCGCTGATGGAAGGCCAGCGCGGTATCGGTCGCGCGCGCGCCTGCCTGCTCACCGCCGCGATCGAACTCGGCAGCCGCTTCTACGCGGCCACGCTCGACCGCGGCGAACCCATGGCCGAGCCCGGCGTCGCCGGCGACTACTTCCATCGCAAGTTGCGCGGCCATGCGTCGGAGACCTTCGCCGCGATGTTCCTCGACGGCCGCCTGCGCATGATCGGCTTCGAGGAAATCTTCACCGGCACCGTCGACAAGGCCGAGATCTACCCGCGCGAGCTGTGTCGGCGCGCGCTGGCCTGCAACGCCTCGGCGGTGATCATCGGCCACAACCACCCCAGCGGCACCCCCGACCCGAGCCTCGCCGATCGCGAGGCCACGCTGGAGCTGCGGCGGGTGCTCAAATGCATCGACGTCCGCCTGCTCGACCACATCATCGTCGGCGACGGTCCGCCCGTGTCGCTGGCCGCACGAGGGCTGCTGTGATGCGTGCCGTAGACTATGCGGCCGTCGTTTCCACCCCCGGCTCCCGTCGTGAAAGCCTCCATCAGCGCCCTGGTCCAGCAGGGCATTCAAGCCCTGCGCACCGCGGGCACGCTCCCCCAGGACCTCGAGACCCCGGCCTTCGTGGTCGAGCGCCCGAACCAGCGCGCCCACGGCGACTTCTCGACGAACGCCGCGATGCTCCTCGCCAAGGCCGCGCGCACGAATCCGCGCGCGATCGCGCAGGCGCTCGTCGCGGCGCTCCCGGCGTCCGACGACATCGCGAAGGTCGAGATCGCGGGCCCGGGCTTCATCAACTTCCACCTCGCGCCGGATGCCTATGGCCGCGAGCTGCGCGAGATCGTCGCGCGCGGCAGCGCCTATGGCCGCAACGACGGCGGCGCGGGCCGCACCGTGGGCGTGGAATACGTCTCCGCGAATCCAACCGGTCCGCTGCACGTCGGCCATGGCCGCGCGGCGGCGATCGGCGACTGCATCGCGCGCGTGCTCGACGCCAACGGCTGGCGCGTGAAGCGCGAGTTCTACTACAACGACGCCGGCGCGCAGATCGACAACCTCGCGAAGTCGGTGCAGGCGCGCGCGCTCGGCAAGACGCCGGACGATCCGTCTTGGCCGCAGGACGGTTACCGCGGCGACTACATCGTCGAAGTCGCGAACGGCTACCTGCGCGGCGACACGGTCGAATTCGAAGACCACATCGTGCACGGCGCGAAGGACCCGAACGACCTCGACGCGATCCGCCAGTTCTCCGTCGCCTACCTGCGCCGCGAACAGAACGCCGACCTCGCCGCCTTCGGCGTGGCGTTCGACGTCTACTTCCTCGAGTCTTCGCTGTACACCGAAGGCCGCGTGGAGGAGACCGTCCGCGAACTCGTCGCGCACGGCCACACGTACGAGGAAGGCGGCGCGCTGTGGCTGCGCACGACCGACTTCGGCGACGACAAGGACCGCGTGATGCGCAAGTCCGACGGCACCTACACGTACTTCCTGCCGGACGTCGCCTACCACCGCTCCAAGTGGCAGCGCGGCTACGAGCGCGCGATCACCGAACTCGGCGCCGACCACCACGGCTCGCTCGCGCGCGTGCTCGCGGGCCTGCAGGCGCTCGATTGCGGCATCCCGCAGAAGTGGCCGGAGTACGTGCTGCACCAGATGGTCACCGTCATGCGCGGCGGCGAGGAAGTGAAGCTCTCCAAGCGCGCGGGCAGCTACCTCACGCTGCGCGACCTGATCGAGGAAGCCGGGCGCGATGCCACGCGCTGGTTCCTCATCGCGCGCAAGCCGGATTCGCAGCTCACGTTCGACATCGACCTGGCGCGTTCGCAGAGCAACGACAACCCGGTCTTCTACGTGCAGTACGCGCACGCCCGCGTGTGCAGCCTGCTGCGCCAGGCCGGCGAGAAGGGCTTCACGTTCGACCTCGCCAATGGCCTGCGCCACGTCGACACGCTGGTCGACGCCGACGCGCAGACGCTGCTGGTCGAGTTGTCGCGCTACCCGGAGGTCGTCGAAGCGGCCGCAACGTCGCTCGAGCCGCATTCGATCGCCCAATACCTGCGTGAATTGGCGAATGCCTTCCACGGCTGGTACCACGCGCAGCCCATCCTGGTGGATGATGCGAACCAGCGCGACGCGCGTCTTGCGCTGAGCGTCGGCACCGGCCAGGTGCTGAAGAATGGTTTGGACCTGTTGGGCGTTTCGGCCCCGGAGAAGATGTGATGGCGGCACGACGCGGGAAGTCGCAGGCGAAGCGCAACGGGGGCGACAGCAACCCCGCATGGATCTGGTTGTTCGCGGGCCTCGCGCTCGGCATCGCGCTGATCGTCGGCGTGCCGAAGCTGATGCCGAAGGGCGAAGGCGACGGCTTCTTCCGTCCCAAGCCCAATCCCGATGCGCAGCCGGTGGCGACCTCCAACGCCGCGGACGACGACGCGCTCGTCCCCGAGGACACGCGCCCCGCGCCCGCGAAGGCGGACAAGCCGAAGGAAACGCAGTACGACTTCTACACGCTGCTGCCGTCGAACGAGGTCGCGCTCTCCGACGCCGAACTCGCGGAAACCGAGCGCGCCGAAGCGCAACGCCAGGCGGCGATCGCGAAGCAGCAGTCCGCCGCTCAGCAGCCGGCGACGTCGCCCGACGCGGCGACGCCCGCGCAGCAGCCCGTCGTCGCGACGAACGCCAACGCGACCCCGGCCATGCAGCCCACCGCCACCACCGCCTCGGCCACCAAGCCCGAGCCGAAGGACGACGGCGCGCACTACATCCTGCAGGCCGGCGCGTTCCAGGCCAGCGGCGATGCCGAAGCGGTGAAGGCGAAGATCGCGTTGCTCGGCCTGAGCGCGCGCGTCGAATCGGCGACGATCTCCGACAAGACCGTCTTCCGCGTGCGCATGGGCCCGTACGGCAGCGCGTCGGAACTCGCCGACGCCAAGCGTCGCCTCAGCGGCGGCGGCCTGCCGGCGATGGCGATCAAGGCGCGGTAAGCGCGCGCGCCTGCGATGACGCACGCGCACGCCTTCGTCGCGCTGTGCGTCGCCTGGGCGATCAGCCAGTTGTGGATCGGTCGCCGGCGCGCCGGCGACAAGACGAAGGCGCGCGATCGCGGCACCCTCGACATCCTCATCGCGGTCATCGTCGTGAGCATCGCCGCAGCGATCTGGATCGCGCATCGCGACGACCACCAGCTCGCCGCGCGCGATCCGGCGCTCGCATGGACCGGCATGGCGATCATGGTGCTCGGCCTCGCGATGCGCTGGTGGTCCGTGCGCACGCTCGCCGAATTCTTCACCGTCGACCTCGCGATCCATCCGGGGCAGACGCTCGTACGCCGCGGGCCGTATCGTCTGCTGCGGCATCCGTCGTATACGGGCGCGCTGCTGACGGTGATCGGGTTCGGCATCGGCACGGGGTCGTGGCGCGCCGCGCTCGTCGCCATCGTGCCGATCACGCTCGCGTTCCTGTATCGCATCCGCATCGAAGAGCGCGTGCTCGCCGACGCATTCCCCGACGCCTGGCCCGGCTACGTGCGCGAGACCAGGCGCCTCATTCCCTTCCTTTGGTGACTCGATGACGCAGACAACCCGCACCGCCTTCATCACCGGCGCGACTTCCGGCTTCGGCGCCGCCGCCGCGCGCAGGTTCGTCGCGGGTGGCTGGAACGTCGTTGCGACGGGCCGTCGCGACGATCGCCTGCGCAAACTCGTCCACGAACTCGGCGCAGACCGCGTGCATCCGGCGATGTTCGACGTGCGCGACGAAGGTGCGATGCGCGCCGCGATCGAGGCGCTGCCCGCGCAGTTCAAGAGCATCGACCTGCTGGTGAACAACGCCGGCCTCGCGCAAGGCACGCTGCCCGCGCAGAAGGCCGACCTCACCGACTGGCACACGATGATCGACACCAACGTGCGCGCACTCGTCGAAATCACGCACGCCTTGCTGCCGACGCTGATCGAACGACAGGGCGCGATCGTCAACATCAGTTCGACCGCGGCCACGTACCCCTACACCGGCGGCAACGTGTACGGCGGCACCAAGGCGTTCGTCTCGCAGTTCTCGCTCGGCCTGCGCGCCGACCTGCACGGCACCGGCGTGCGCGTCACCGCGCTGGAACCGGGCATGGCCGAAACCGAGTTCACGCTCGTGCGCACGCACGGCGACCAGGCCGCGTCCGACGCGCTCTACAAGGGCGCGCACCCGATGACGGCGGACGACATCGCCGACACGATCTGGTGGATCGCGACGCTGCCGCCGCACCTCAACATCAATCGGCTCGAAATGATGCCGACGCGACAGTCGTTCGCGGGATTCCAGGTCGCGCGGGACTGACCGACGCCCCCCGGATGGGCGATATCCCCCACGGCGCGACGGCGGCGCACAATCCGAAATTCGGAGGTGAGCCATGCACACGCACGATCCTTCCCGCCGGCGCTTCCTCGCGCAGGCCGTCACTGCAAGCGCCGTCGCGACGTTCGCGTTGAACGCGACCGCCAACCAGGCGGCTCCCGCAGCCGCCAAGCTACCGAAGCTCCCCCTCGACAATCCGCAGGCCAAAGCGTTGGCCTACACCGAGGATGCCTCGACGGTGAAGCACCCCTCGTTCAAGCCGGGTAGCCACTGCGCAAACTGCAACCTCTACAAGGGCGCGAAGGGAGAAGCCTACGGCCCGTGCCAGATCTTCCCGCAGCATTCGGTGGCGGCCAAAGGCTGGTGCGCGGGCTGGGCGAAGAAGGTCTGACGCAAGCGGGAGCCGTGCACACGAAGTGTCAGGTGGCGCCCACCTGTCCGAGCACCGGTTGCCACTGGCGAAAGCCCGCAGAAGCGTCCGCGTGCCACGGGAACAACCCATCCGCATCCGGCCAAACGATCTGATAGAGAGGGAACTCTTTTTCCGCGTAGAACCAGAGCGCGGAGTAGACGTACTCGTTGTACCTGTCGCGCGGCACACGCACGAACACGCACGGCAAATCTTCGATCAGGTCGTACGACGGCTGGTCGAGGTCGATGCCGCTCCCGTCCGCGAACTTGTTTGCGCATGTCGCAATGATTGCGTGGGCGACCTTTGCATCGAGTCCGAAGATGATGAACTCCGGTTGCTGGTACGACTGGTGGAGGCCGACACTGTACGAGAACGGTGGCTCCTCGCTGTCACTGTCCTCCGGCTCGTACACGCTGGTGCATTGCCAACCGAACTGATCGACATTGCGAAGCAACTTGCGCTCGTAGTCGTTCTTGGGCGGTAAACGAAGTTCAGTCATGGCGCGAGCATAGGCAATGCCCGCAACACGCATCAAGCCGAATCGCGAAGTGGTTCCGGCTTGAATGATGCTTCGTCGGTCCGGTTGAAGAACCGCTCCGCGACCAGGAGATTGGGGACCCAGCACAGCCACGCGATCGCGGGATAGGCAACCTCGAAGGGAATGCCCGCAATTCCCGAGACCGGGAGAAGAATGCGCAGCGTCACCGCCGCCAGCGTCAGCGAAAAGTTGCGGACCATCCACCTGCGATGCTCGATTGCCTTGCCGCGCCGAATGGCAAGGAACGCGCGAAGCCCCGTGTAAAGCCACAGGACAGCCAGCGACGCGAAGCCGAGTTTCGACACGACGCCGCCGAACGCGAACGTGGCCATGTAGAGCCCGGCCAAACCGCCGACAAGCACGCCGATGCCCAGGTACGCGCGCCCCATCCAACGATGGAGGCGCACGAAGCGCCGGCGCAGGCCGCCCAGGAACTGGAACGGGCCAAGGGAGATCGCGATGACGGAAGCAAAGATGTGCGCGTAGATGCCCGCCTGGTGCGCGAGGAACACCGCCTTCATGTCCGGGTGAAGCAAGCTCCCCAGCGGCATGAAGGCATAAGCCACCACCGCGTAGGCCGCGACGCCGAAGGCGAGCAGGAACAAACTGCAGATGCCGAACAGCTTCGCCACGGTCAATCCTCCCGAACGTTTCGCAATCGATGCTCGGGCCTGCCGATCCGGATCGCGCAAAGAACCACGATCAACCCTGCCGCGAAGCAGAGAACGCCGGCAAGCAGGTGCCCCTCCAGGGATAGCCCAAAGGAGGCAAGCCACAGGACAAGCCCGAGGTAGGTCACACCTTCGGCGATGCGCGACCGTTTCTTCACTGGCTTGCCCGCCGCAGCGGCTCATGCGGGCAGTCCGGCGATCGCATGCAGGTCGCTTCGACGTAATCGACGATGTCCCCGTGCGCCCCCTCGGGGGGATGCGCCAGCCAGTGGCGCTTGAGCCTGACCAGGTCGCGATCGCGGAGACGGAAGAAGACGTCGCCCTCCGGCATCGCGGGTTCGGCCTGCTGCATGAAATACACATCCCCGGACAGGCTCGAATCGAGCACGCGCAATGCAGCGTCGGTCTTGCCTGCGCGGATCAACTGTTGGACGTGAAGGTTTTCAGCGAGCCGCGTGGCGGCGTTGCGGCCCTCGATCGGGCCGACGACGTCTCGTGGCGAACGGGCCGTCGAGTCCACGCATCCCGCGATGGCACCGGCGAGGAACGCGCAGGCAAGTGCGAATGGCACACGCATCGAACATCTCCCCCGGCGGAACGTTGCACGGTTCAACGCATGCAACGTCGAAAGGCGGTCAGATCGGCTCGTCGCTGAGATACGTGTACGCGGTGAGGCCCGACTCCAGCGCATCCTTCATGCGCGCGCTCTCGTCGGCCGGCAACTGCGCGTCGTCGACCTTCTTCGCGTACGCCGCACGCAGCGCGTCGAGCTTGTAGCCGACGTAGTCGAGCATCACGTCCGTCGTGTCGCCACGGCGCTGCTGCGACATCGCGTACGAATCGCCGTCGAGGTGCACTTCGACCGCGTCGGTGTCGCCGAACAGGTTGTGGATGTCGCCGAGGATTTCCTGGTACGCGCCGACGAGGAAGAAGCCGAGGCGATACGACTCGCCTTCGCGCATTTCATGCAGCGGCAGCGAGGTGTCGAGCCCTTCGTTCTCCACGTACGTGTCGATCTTGCCGTCCGAATCGCACGTCATGTCCGCGATCACGCCGCGGCGCGACGGCGCTTCGTCGAGGCGTTCGATCGGCACGATCGGGAACACCTGGTCGATCGCCCACACGTCGGGCATCGATTCGAACACGCTGAAGTTGACGAAGTACTTGTCGACGAGGCGTTCGTTCAACTCGTCGATGAGGTCGCGGTGCGACTTCTCGCCGATGTCGAGGCGTGCACGCACCGCGTGTGCGATCGCGTAGAACAGGTCGTCGATGCGCGCGCGATGCACGAGGTCGATCTGGCCGAGCGCGTACAGCGACAGGCCTTCGCCGTGGTGGTGCTGCGCGTCGTGGAAGAGTTCGACCGGCGGGCGCTGGTCCAACTCTTCGTGCAGTTCGCGCAGGTGGCGGATCACCGCCGGCTCGTCGTCGTGCGCGGGCGGCACGCGGCCTTCCGGCGCTTCCTCGACTTCGGCGACGTTGGCGATGAGCACCGCGTGGTGCGCGGTCATCGCGCGGCCGCACTCGGTGACGATGCGCGGCTGCGGCAGCGCGTTCGCTTCGCACGCTTCGGCGAGCGGCTGCACGATGTTGCTCGCGTACTGGCCGACGCCGTAGTTGATCGAGCAGTAGCTGCGCGAACGCGTGCCTTCGTAATCGATGCCGAGGCCGCCGCCGACGTCCATGAACTTCACCTGCGCGCCCAGCTTCGACAACTCGACGAAGTAGCGCACCGCTTCGCGCATGCCGTTGGCGATGTCGCGCACGTTGGAGATCTGCGAGCCCATGTGGAAGTGCAGCAGCTCGAGGCAGTTCCCGTGGCCGCTGTCGCGCAGCGTCTTCCACAGGTCGAGCACCTGGCGCGGCGAGAGGCCGAACTTCGCCTTGTCGCCGCCGCTGTTCTGCCACTTGCCCGCCCCGAGCGAGGCCAGGCGCATGCGCACGCCGATGCCCGGACGCACGCCGAGCGACTGCGCTTCCTCGATGATGAGCTTCAGCTCGCTCGGCTTCTCCACCACGATCTGCGTCTGCAAGCCGAGCTTGCGGCCGATCAGCGCGAGGCGGATGTATTCGCGGTCCTTGTAACCGTTGCAGACGATCAGCCCGCCCGGCCGGCTCAGCGCGAGCACCGCCATCAGTTCGGGCTTGCTGCCCGCTTCCAGGCCGAAGCCTTCGCCCGTGTGCGAGGCCAGCGTCCCGGCGACGCCGTGGTGCTGGTTCACCTTGATCGGATAGACCGCGGTGTAACCGCCCTGGTAGTCCCAGTCGGCCTGCGCCTGCGCGAACGCCGCCTGCAGCTTGCGCAACCGATCGCCGAGGATGTCAGGGAAGCGCACCAGCAGCGGCAGCTTCGCGCCGTTGGCGCGGGCCTTGTCGACGACTTCCGCGAGCGCAATCGCCGGCCCCTGCGCGCCGCGCGGACGCACCGCGATGCGCCCCTGGGCGTCGACGTCGTAATACCCCTCCGACCAGTGCGGGATGGAGTAGGTCTTGCGGGCCAGGTCGGCGGACCAAGCGGTCATCGGCGGATTACCTCGGGGGTAATGGAAAAAGGGGGCGAAGTGTACCCCCTGCGCAGCTTCCGCTTCGCGAAAGCTGCACAGGGCCGGTTGCAGGCCAAAACCCTGCGGCTGTCGCCGCGCCCCCTTTACTAAAGGGGGCTACCTCGTTGCGTACAATGCGCGCCCGATTCCCCCCGCCGGACCTGCCGCGATGACCGAACCCACCTGGATGTACGAGAACTTCGAGCCCGCCGGTTCGGCCATCGGCTACCGCATCACGCGCAAGCTCGACGAGGTGCAGTCGCCGTTCCAGAAGATCGAGATCTACGAGAGCACCGACTGGGGCAACCTGATGCTCATCGACGGCGCGATGATGCTCACCACGCGCGACAACTTCCTCTACCACGAGATGATGTCGCACCCGGCGTTGTTCACGCATGCCAGTCCGAAGCGCGTCGTCATCATCGGCGGCGGCGACTGCGGCACGCTGCGCGAAGTGCTCAAGCATCCGGGTGTCGAGTCGTGCACGCAGTGCGACATCGACGAGCAGGTCACGCGCATGGCGGAGAAGTGGTTCCCCGAACTTTGCGACAAGAACAACGATCCGCGCGCCGAGTTGCTGTTCGACGACGGCATCGCGTACATGGCGAACTGCCCGGCGGGCAGCGTCGACATCGTGATCGTCGACTCGACCGATCCGGTCGGCCCGGCCGAGGGCCTGTTCAACAAGGCCTTCTACGAATCGTGCTTCCGCGCGCTGAAGGACGACGGCATCCTCGTGCAGCAGTCGGAGTCGCCGCTCGTGCTGCTGTCGCTGATCCAGGAAATGCGCGGCGAAATGCGCAAGGCCGGCTTCACGACGTTCCAGACGCTGCCTTTCCCGCAGCCGTGCTATCCGACGGGCTGGTGGAGCTGCACGATGGCGCGCAAGTCGGGAGACTTCGAATACCGCGTCGTCGATTCGCGCGGCAAGGCGTTCGAAACGAAGTACTACACCGCCGACATCCACCAGGGTGCGCTGGCGCCGATTCCGTTCGTTTCCGCCGCGCTCGGCAAGTAAGCGCCTGCAGGCGCGTGCGGGGCTCGCGTGCGCCGGGTGTATAACCGGCGCCGTGAACGACGAGGCCCCCGCCTGGACGTGCCCGACCTGCCATCGGGCCGTCGTTTCCGAATATTGCCCGGGCTGCGGCGAACGCCGCCTGCGGCCGCGCGACCTCACGCTGCGCGGCCTGCTCGCGCAGATGGCGCAGTCGATCACGAACCTCGATGCGCGCCTGTTGCGCACAGCGCGGAGCATCGTGCGGCATCCCGGCGAACTCACAGTGCGCTACCTGCAGGGGCCGCGCAAACCCTACATCGGGCCGATCGCGTTCTTCCTGCTGGCCAACGTGTTGTTCGTCGCGATGGAAGCGCTGACGGACTCGAACGTGTTCGCCACGCACCTCGCGTCGCACCTGCGCACGCAACCGTGGAGTGGATGGATCGCGCCCTTCGTCGCGGATCGCGTCGCGGAGCTGCACACGACGATGGAGGCGTTCGCGCCGAAGTTCGACAAGGCGGTCGCCGAGCACGCGAAGTCGCTGGTCGCGTTGATGGTGCTGCCGTTCGCGCTGGTCGCGGCGCTCGTGTATCGCGGCGCGCGGCGGCCGTTCGTCGCGCACGTGGCGTATTCGCTGCACTTCCACGCCTTCATGCTGCTGTCGCTGTGCGTGCTGCTGGGCGTGCTGGCGGTCGATGTGTGGTTCGGCGGTGCGGGCCTGGCCTCGCGCGTGTTCGACAACGCGCTGGCGCTCGTGCACCTCGTCGTGTGCGGGCTCTGGTTGTATCTCGCGTCGGGGCCGGTCTACGGCGCGCGGGGCGCGAGGCGCGTGGTGCGGGCCCTCGCGATGGCCTTCGGCGCGATGCTCACGTTCCTGGGGTATCGCTTCGTGCTGCTGTGGATCACGTTGTACGCCACGTGAGAGCAAAAACAGGAGCAAAAACAGGGGTCAGAGCACCATTTCATCGAAATGGTGCTCTGACCCCTGTTTTGCTTCGCTCAGAGCGCGTCGCCGTCCAGCTCGCCCGTGCGGATGCGCACGACGCGATCGAGGTCCCACACGAAGATCTTGCCGTCGCCGATCTTGCCCGTGCCGGCGGCCTGCATGATGGCCTCGACCACGGCGTCCACCTGGTCGTCGGTGACCGCGACCTCCAGCTTGATCTTGGGCAGGAAGTCGACGACGTACTCCGCGCCGCGGTACAGCTCGGTGTGGCCCTTCTGGCGCCCGAAGCCCTTGACCTCGGTCGCGGTGATCCCCGCCACGCCCGCTTCCGACAGCGCCTCGCGGACGTCATCCAGCTTGAAAGGCTTGATGATCGCCATGACCATCTTCATCACGTCGTCTCCATGTCGCGTGCCCGCAGCATACCCGCGCTTGCGTCGGCTGTAGGAAAATCCCCACCCCCACGTACCGGGTTGCCCGATGGCGGCCCGCCACCCGCTCGGCGACATTAGGCGAACCGAGGACCATACGGACATGAGTGCCATGGAGCTGACCGGCATGATCGACTTCGACAAACTCGACGACCTCGCACGCCGCCTGAGCAGCCTCGTCCCGCCTTCGGTGCGCGAAGGACGCGAGGAGCTGCAGGAGAACTTCAAGTCCGTCCTGCAGACGGGCCTGGCGAAACTGGACCTCGTCACCCGCGAGGAATTCGAGGTGCAGCGCGCCGTGCTGCTGCGCACGCGCGAGAAGCTGGACGAACTCCAGCGCACCGTCGCCGACCTCGAAGCCCAGCTCGACGCGCCGCTGCCGCCGCGCCACTGAGTTTCCCGCCATGGGTCTTGCGCTCGTGCACACGCGTGCACGTGCAGGCGTGCGCGCGCCTGCCGTCCGCGTGGAAGTCCATGTCGGCGGCGGCCTGCCCTCGCTGACGATCGTCGGCCTGCCGCAGGCCGCGGTGCGCGAAGCGAAGGACCGCGTGCGCGCGGCGATCCAGTGCGCGCAGTTCGAGTTCCCCGACGGGCGCATCATCGTCAACCTCGCGCCGGCCGATCTGCCGAAATCGGGCGGGCGGTTCGACCTGCCGATCGCGCTCGGGATCCTCGCGGCGAGCGGACAGGTGGCGAACGAGGCGTTGCGCGACGTCGAATTCGTCGGCGAGCTCGGATTGACGGGCGAATTGCGTGCCGTCGATGGCGTGCTACCGGCGGCGATCGCGGCGATGCAGGTCGGCAATCGGCTGATCGTGCCGAAGGACAACGGCAGCGAGGCGGCGCTGGTGCAGTCGGCGCATGTCGTGGTCGCGCGCACGTTGAACGAAGTGTGTGCGGCGTTGGCCGGCGCGAAGACGTTGCCGCGTGCGGAAGCGGTCGATGTGATCGAACGATGCGCGCCCGACCTGCGCGACGTGCGTGGCCAGGCGCAGGCACGGCGTGCGCTGGAGATCGCGGCGGCGGGGCAGCATCACGTGTTGTTCGTCGGGACGCCGGGGTGCGGGAAGACTTTGCTGGCTTCCCGCTTGCCCGGGTTGTTACCGGAAGCGAGCGAAGCGGAAGCGCTGGAGTCGGCGGCGGTCGCGTCGATCAGCGGACGTGGCGTGGATGCGGCGAGCTGGCGATTGCGACCGTATCGCGCGCCGCACCATTCCACGACGGCCATCGCGCTGATCGGCACGGACGGGCGGCCCGGCGAAGTCTCGCTTGCACACAACGGCGTGCTGTTCCTCGACGAGCTCCCCGAATGGGGACGGCATGCGCTGCAGATGCTGCGCGAACCGCTGGAAACCGGGCACGTCATCGTCTCGCGTGCGGCACGCCAGTCCGAATACCCGGCGCGCTTCCAGCTCGTCGCCGCCATGAATCCCTGCCCTTGCGGCTGGGCCGGCGATATGGGCGGGCGTTGCCGCTGCAATTCCGAAACGATCAACCGCTATCGCGCGCGCATCTCGGGGCCGTTGCTCGATCGCATCGACCTGCACGTCGAGGTGCCGCGCTTGCCGCCGGAGGCTTTGCGCGAAGACGCGCCGCGCGGCGAATCCAGCGGCGAGGTCCGGGCGCGCGTCGTCGCCGCACGCGAACGCCAGATCGCGCGCGCAGGCGTGCCGAATGCGCTGCTCGATCCATCCGCGACCGACGCGACCTGTCGTCTTGCCCCGCACGATCGCACGTTGCTCGAACGCGCGATCACGGCCCTGGATCTGTCGGCGCGCTCGCTGCACCGCATCCTGCGCGTGGCGCGCACGATCGCCGACCTCGACGCGAGCGACGACATCGCGACACGGCACGTGACCGAAGCGATCGGCTATCGCACGCTCGACCGCGGATCGGGTGCGACGCGATAGCGCGCTCGGCCGGCCCCCTCGCCCTCTCTGATGTCGCTTGAACCTTTTTCCTACTGCATTTCACGCGTTGTCGACCAACCTTCTCCTTTCGCTCACCCGGATTTACGCCCCCGCTTGGTATCCATGCGCGCACCGGCCCCCACCGAGCACGCCCCCATGCAAGGCACCGACAAGGAACTGATCGCGCTCGAGCAGCGCTTCTGGCGAACGATGGTCGACGGCGAAACGGACGTCGCGCTGGACATGCTCGCCGAACCCGCGGGCATGGTCTCCAGCCACGGCGCCATGCAGTTCGACCACGCCGGCTATCGCAAGATGGCCGAGAACGAAGATTACAAACTGTTGTCGTACGAGCTGTCCGACTTCAACGTGCTGCGCCCGTCGGACGACGTCGCGATCCTCTCCTATCAGGTCGTGCAGACCACGAAGATGAAGGACCACGACGAGTCCGCGCGCATGTGCGACAGCTCGACGTGGGTGCGTCGCGACGGCAAGTGGTTGTGCGCGATCCACACCGAGACGCCGATGCAGTAAATGCAACGCGCCCGGCGGAGGCTCTCTGCCAAACCTTCAAAGTGCCGAAATCGCAGCAACCAAGGTCGATGCGACTGCCGTGATCGCGGCAATCGCACCCGCGATCTGCAGCTTTAGTTCGTGACGCTGCACCCAACTGGTGATCACGAAATCGATCATGACTGTGGACGATGACCAACGTTCCCCATTGAAGTAGGTGAAAGCCACGGGTAACGAGTAATGCCCTGCTTTCGCGTCTGTCCTTAACTTTAGCCGAGTCGCGAACGGCGATCCCTCTAGATCAGCCTCGGTCGCAACTTTCGGCGGATCCGATTCCGAGAGGTCCAGAAACATCGTCGCCGACTCCCAATCATTGATGTGCAGCCCGTATAGGAACACCGTGATGCCATCAACGCTCCCAGAGTGCTCTTCCGACGCAAAAGAGAAGTGGAGCTCATCCTTGGTCTTTTGGACCATTCCGCTACGCCACCGACTCAAGTTGCCATCAAACAGGTTGGTCGTTGGCCAGACACCAATCTTCGCGGGTCCGATTTCCCCGTAGCCAGCCATGAAGAAATCCACGCATAGGTAGTCCCCTGGATCCACGTGACGCGCCAGGAGCCGAGGAACCAGTTGGTAGCTTCCGGGCTTTTCGGCGTGCTTTCCCGACCGTGGTGCCTTCGCCAACCGTCTGATGAGTTCGGTGGACAAGGCCCCAGCAGATTCAATCTGTTCCATAAACCTCCTCCCCTATCGCTGAGAGAGTATCGCGGTCGTCCCTGCGATCCCTTCCGACCAGGGATCTTTGCGCAACCGCTCGGCGGTCACGCCGTGACCGCCGTACAGGTACTCGCGAGCATTGCGCCAAGAAAGCCCGAGGGGCTCGAAGCAGCCCAGGCGCAGGTCACTCCGCGGGCGTGCCTGCCTGCAACCAACGCGTCGTGTCCTGCACGCGATACTTGCCCGAATCGCTCGCCAACTGGCGCAACCAGTTACCGTGTCCCGCGCCGTAGATCACCAGCACGCGATCGCCCGGCTTTGTCGCGCGCACGATGTTGTTGAAGATCGCGAGATTGCGCCCGTACCACAGCATGTCCCAGTTCGCGCCGATGGGATCCTGTGCGGTGCCGTACAGGCCGATGCGGAAGTACGCACGCGCGTTCGCGCGCAGCCATTCCGGTGAGTTGAGGCGCAGCAGCGCGTCGCCGATGGTGCCCTGCGCCAGCGTGCGCTGATCCTCGTCGTTGAGCGCCTTGCCGATGCGCAGGTGTTCCTCGCGCTGCGCCTGCTGGCCATGGCGCTCGATCGCCGCGATGTAGTCGACGCTGTCTTCGCTCTTGATCGGCCCGAGTTCGTTCCAGTCGACGGCGACGACGCCCGGCAACTTCTGCTCGCAGGCGATGCGGAAGCCGAGTTGTTCGACTTCGTTGCGCGTCATCGCGCGCTTGCCGTGGCACGAGGCGGTGAAGTCGGCGTCGAGTTTCGCCTGCGACGTTGTGTCGGCTTCGACCATGATCTTCGTCGGCTTGAAGCGCGCGATCAGGCCCGCGACCTCCGCGATTTCGCGCTGGCGCTTCTCGGCGAGCACGTCGTCCACCTTCGTGTTGTGCACGTCGTGGCCGGGGTTGTTCATGTGGAAGCTGCCGACGAGGAGGAAGTCTGCGTCGGGTTGCGGGTCGGTCGGCGGTGCGGCGAGGCTCGTGAAGGACGCCATGAAGGCCGCGACGGCCAGCGCCGTTGCGACTCGACCATGCCTGTTGCGCATGCTGCTCTCTCCGTTCATTGGGGGCCGGACTCAGTCGGATGCGGCGGCCGACGCGAGGGTTGAAGCGCCTGTTAACCAACTCGCCCCCTCGCCCGTCATGGAGACAAACCCAGCGAGGACACGACGATGCGAAGGCAAGTGCGATGGCGGTGGGTCCTGGGCCTGCTGGCGGTGCCGCCGCTGCTCCTCGCCGGAGCATTTGCGGTGGCCGCGTGGGAGTCGCAGCGCGCGGACTACGGTTGGCGGCCCGACATCGAGCGCCCCGCCTTCGTGCACGGCACGGGGCCGACGGTCGCGATCGACCACGCGCACCACAACGCCTCGACGGCGAACTGGTGGGGGCGCTTCTGGCCGTTCGGCGAATTGCTGCGCGCCGACGGCTATCGCGTTCGCTACAACACCGCGTCGTTAACGGCGGCGGCGCTGGCCGACACGCAGGTGCTCGTGATCGCCAACGCATCGGGAGGCGCGAAGCCGCAGTTCCTCGGCATCAACCTGCCCTGGGGCGGTGGGCTCGACCGCAGCGCGCCGGCATTCGACGCGAGCGAGATCGACGCGATTCGCACGTGGGTGGCGAACGGAGGGCGCCTGCTGTTGATCGCCGACCACGCGCCGTTTGGTGCGGCGAATGCGGCGCTCGCGGCGGCCTTCGGCGTGCGCATGCATGCCGGCTTTTCGGAGGTGCCGGGCGAGGTGTCGGATCCGCTGCGCTTCACGCGCGCGAACGGGCGGCTGGATGTCGCGCATCCGATTCTCTCCGGCGTGCAATGCGTGCAGACGTTCACGGGCCAATCGCTCGACGGGCCGCGGGATGCCGCGATCCTGTTGCGCTTGCCGCGCGGCACGGTGGAGACGATCGACGATCACGGGACGTTCCGCGAAACGGCGGCCGGTCCTGCGCAGGGCCTGGCATTCGTTTACGGCAAGGGGCGCGTGGTGGTGCTGGGTGAAGCGGCAATGCTGACGGCGCAGGTTGCCGATCGCGAGCCGTTCGGGATGCAACTGCCCGGTTGCGACAACGTCGTGTTTGCGCGCAACGTGCTGCGGTGGCTGAGCGAACAAGGTCCCACCGCGACTGTTTCCACTGGATCGAACAACGGAGGCCAACATGGCCAGCGATGACCTCTTGATGGTCGCGGTGCTGATCGTGGGCATCGTCGTGGTCGCGATCGTGCACATGCTGCGGCGACGTTTGCAGGCGCAGCGCCGCATCGCACGCGATGCAATGGTCGGGCGACTGGCACAGCGTTTCGGCGATGGCGATGCGTTCGTGGCGTTCGCGCAATCGCCCGATGGGCGCGCGTTGCTGGAGAACGAGTACTCGCCCGCCGCGATGGCGCATCGCCTGCTGGGCCTGGTGCAGTTCGGGATCGTCGCCTGCGCGATCGGCGTGGCCTTCCTCATCAATGGCGTCGCGCCGCCGCCGGGCACCGACATCAACTTCGTGCGCGAAGCCGAGGAGGCGCGCCAGTGGGGTTCGCTCACGATCGCGCTGGGCGTCGGGCTGTTGATCGCCGGTGCGGTGAGCGCGTGGGTCGCGCGTCGGTGGCGTGTGCTGGGCGAATGATCGATGCGGATCGATGCCATGCAGGGCGAGGCGATGCGGGACGAGGCGGATTTCGCCGCGTTCTACGCCGCGCACCATGCAGCGATCTGGGCGTATCTCGCACGCCTGGGCGCGTCGCCGGCGGTGGCGTCCGATCTCGCACAGGATACGTTCGTGCGCTGGTTGGAGCGCGACGAGACGAAGGTGCAGGACAACGCGCGTGCGTATCTCTACAAGGTCGCGCTGCACTTGTTCATCGATCACGTGCGGCGGAGCAAGCGCGAAGTGGCGTGGGACGCGGTGACCGAGGTCGCTGCGCCGGAAGCGGAAAGGATCGGCGTCATCCCGCATCGCATCTGGTCGCAGCTGACGTTACGCCAGCGACAGTTGCTGTGGCTCGCCTACGCGGAAGGCTTCAGCCACGAAGAGATCGCGGGCATCACGGGGCTCGGCGCGGATTCGATACGCGTGTTGTTGTCGCGCGCACGCGCACGGTTCCAGGCCTTGCAGGAGGAACGGATCGATGGATGACTTGCAAGCATTGTTCGAAGCCGACGCGCAGCGGTTGCGCGCGAACGCACCGACGCCTCCGCCAGCGTGGCGCATCGTGCAAGCGGCGCGCGCGAATGCCGCGCGGCGCATGGCGAGCCGCATGCGCTGGGTTTGGCGCATCGCGGCGCTGGTGGTCGTCGTGGGCGCCATTCCGTTGGTGCTGCACGATCCGCGCGTGTTGCCCGGGCTCGTGTTGCCGTTGCTGCTCGGCGCGCTCGCGTGCTGGCGCGACGAACCCGGCGCGCCCACAAACAGGGGTCAGAGCACAATTTCTTGAAATGGTGCTCTGACCCCCTTTTTGCTAGAAGGAATGGTCGAACGCGACTTCGCCTTGCACGCCGACCTGGTACGCCGACACGCGGCGTTCGAAGAAGTTCGTCAGTTCCTGCACGTCCTGCAGGTCCATGAAGGGGAACGGGTTGCGCGCACCGAAGTGCGTCGCGAACCCGAGCTGCGCCATCCGCTGGTCCGCGCAGTACTGCAGGTACTGGCGCATGTCGCGGATCGACAGCCCCGCGACGCCGCCGGACAGCGTGTCTTCGGCGAACGCGACTTCGCACTCCACGGCCTCTTCCATCATCTCCACGACCTGCGCGCGGAAGTCGTCGTCGATCAGGCCCGGTTCCTCCTCGCGCGCGGTGCGGAACACCTCGAACGCGAACGCCATGTGTCCGCTCTCGTCGCGGAACACCCAGTTGGTGCCGCTCGCCAGGCCATGCAGCAACCCGCGTGAGCGCAGGTAGTACACGTAGGCGAACGCGCCGAAGAAGAACAACCCCTCGATGCACGCGGCGAAGCACACGAGGTTGAGCAGGAACTGCCGTCGCTGCGCGCGCGTCTCCAGCTTCTGCAGGTCGCGGATCCCGTCCATCCACTTGAAGCAGAACGCCGCCTTGCGCTGGATCGACGGAATGTTGTCGACCGCAGCGAACGCACGCGCACGCTCCGCCGGATCCGGCAGGTACGTATCGAGCAGCGTGAGGTAGAACTGCACGTGCAGCGCTTCCTCGTACAACTGGCGCGAGAGGAACATGCGCGCTTCCGGCGCGTTGACGTGCTGGTAGAGGTTGAGCACGAGGTTGTTCGACACGATCGAATCGCCGGTGGCGAAGAACGCCACGAGCCGCTCGATCAGGTGCCGCTCCGCCGGCCCGAACTTGTGCTTGAGGTCGTTCACGTCGAGCGCGAAGTCGACCTCCTCCACCGTCCACGTGTTGCGCACCGCGTTGCGGTACATCTCGTAGAACTTCGGGTAGCGCATCGGGCGCAGCGTCAGCTCGAAGCCGGGATCGAGCAGCAGTTGAGTGGCGGCGCTCATTGGCAGGCCTCGCAGGCTTCGGGGTTTTCGAGGGAGCACGCGATGGCGTCGATGGGCGCGATGGCCTCGACCGGCGCGGCCACCGTCGTCTTCGCGATCTTCGTCGCCGGTCGCGAGCGCAGGTAGTACGTCGTCTTGATGCCCTGCTTCCACGCGTACATGTACATGGACGACAGCGCGCCGATGTTCGGGCTCTCCATGAAGAGATTCAGGGACGCCGACTGATCGATGTACGCGCCGCGCGCGGCGGCCATGTCGATCAGCGCGCGCATCGGCAGTTCCCACGCGGTGCGGTAGATCGTGCGAAGGGCTTCGGGGATCGCGGGTACGCCCTGGATCGAACCCTCGGCGAGTTTGATGGTGTCGCGCATCTCCGCGGTCCACAGGCCGAGCGACTTCAACTCTTCGACGAGGTAGCGGTTCACCTGCAGGAAGTCGCCCGACAACGTTTCGCGCTTGAACAGGTTGCTGACCTGGGGCTCGACGCATTCGTAGCAGCCCGCGATCGAGGCGATGGTCGCCGTCGGTGCGATTGCGATCAGCAGCGAGTTGCGCAGACCGTGTTCGCGGATGCGTTCGCGCAGCGCGTCCCACTTGTTCGCGTCGCTCGGCACGACGCCCCATGCGTCGAACTGCAACTCGCCCGTCGACGCGCGCGTATCAGGGAACGACGGATGTGCGCCGCGCTCCATCGCCAGTTCGCACGACTCCGACAGCGCATGGAAGTAAATCGTCTCCGCGATCTGCGTCGACAGCGCGCGCGCCGCCTCGCTATCGAACGGCAAGCGCAGGCGGAAGAAGACGTCCTGCAACCCCATGCAACCCAGCCCCACCGGACGCCAGCGCAAGTTGCCGCGCCGCGCCGTCTCGATCGGATAGAAGTTGAGGTCGATGACGCGATCCAGCTGGCGCACCGCAAGCCGCACGGTCTCCGCGAGCTTGTCGAAGTCGAAGAACCCATCAACATCGACGTGCCGCGCAAGATTGATCGACCCGAGATTGCACACCGCCGTCTCGTCGGACGACGTGACCTCCAGAATCTCCGTGCACAGATTCGACAGATGGATGACGTTCTGCGCGCGCAGCGTCTGGTTACTCGCGCGATTGCACTTGTCCTTGAACGTCATCCACCCGTTGCCGGTCTGCGCGAGCGTACGCATCATCCGCGCGTACAACTCGCGCGCGCGCACGGTGCGCGACGCCTTGCCCTGCGCCTCGGCCTGCTCGTACGCGCGATCGAACGCCTCGCCGAACAGATCGACGAACTCCGGCACCACGCGCGGATCGAACAGCGACCACGCCGCGTCCGCTTCCACTCGGCGCATGAACAGATCCGGCACCCAGTTCGCCAGATTGAGGTTGTGCGTGCGACGCGCTTCGTCGCCGGTGTTGTCGCGCAGCTCGAGGAATTCCTCGACGTCCGCGTGCCACGGCTCCAGGTACACGCACGCAGCACCCTTGCGCTTGCCGCCCTGATTCACCGCCGCGACCGACGCATCCAGCGTCTTCAGCCACGGCACGATGCCGTTCGAGTGCCCGTTCGTCGACTTGATCAGCGACCCGCGCGAACGCACGCGCGTGTAGCTCACGCCGATGCCGCCGCTGAATTTCGACAACTGCGCGATGTCGCCGTAGCGCGCGTAGATCGATTCGAGCGTGTCCTGCGGCGAGTCGAGCAGGAAGCACGAGGACAGCTGCTCATGGTTGGTGCCGCTGTTGAACAGCGTCGGCGACGATGGCAGGTAATCGAGGTTCGCCATCGTGCGATACAGCGCGAGCGCGCCGGGCACGTCTTCGCCGAGCGCGCAGGCGATGCGCAGGAAGAACTGTTGCGGCGTTTCGAGCGCCAGGCGCGTGCGCGGATGCCGCAGCAGGTAACGGTCGTACAGCGTGCGCAGGCCGAAGTAGTCGAAGCCGAGGTCGAGTGACGGATCGATCGCGTCGTTGAGCTTTCGCGCGTTGGCCTGCACGAAGCCGAGCAGGCGGTCGTTGATCAGGCCGACCTCGTGTCCGCGCGCGATCGACTGCGAGAACGCGTGGATCTCCTGCCCCGCGACTTCCTTCGCGATCACGGAAGCGAGCAGTCGCGCCGCCACCCGCCCGTACTCGGGCTCTTCACCCGTGAGCAACGCCGCGGTGCGAATCGACAACTCGTCGAGCTCGCGCGTCGTCGCCCCGTCGTAAAGCCCACTGATCGTGCGCGTGGCGACCCGCATCGGCTCGACCGCATGCAGCCCTTCGGCCGCGCGCGTCACCGCCCGCACGATCTTGTTGAGGTCGACCGCTTCGCTGCGGCCGTTGCGCTTGGTCACGCGCATGGTGGTCGCGGTGGGCGGCGGCGTGAGGTCGAACGCGGGCGTCGGCGACGCGACAGCCTCCGCGACAGCGGCATCGGGCGGATCGATATTCATGGTGGCTCCCTGCAATGGCGCACCGTGGTCGTTCGCTCCCTCGGCGAACGACGGTGGCTCGGAATCCCGAATGATCAGAGGCGGCGTCGCATCGTTCGCGACGCACCCACGCGAAGGCGGGCGTCGAACGATGCGTCACCAGCCATCTCCCCCTCGGAGACTCCGCGGCCGGCACCGCGCGGCGTGCATGCGCGCGGTTGTCGGCAGGTCTTCGGGCTCGTGGACACGGCGAGGCTCGCGCTTCGCCACCTACTCGTCGCCGCTTCCCGGGATCACCGCCCCAGTGCGCATCGCGACTTCGTTTCCACCTACCGCTGCGGGGCAGCGCCGGCATCAGACCGGCTTCCCTTTTCATCCGAGGCCTTGGGACCGCGGAACCGACGACCACAAGATATCGCGGTTGGCCGACAAGTCAATCGACGATATTGGGCTCACGCCGATCCGTGCATCGACGCACGGGCGCCCGTTACACTCGGGTGCGAAGCCGACACGGAGTCCGCTTGGAGCACCTGCACGCCATCGACCTGCGCCTGCTCTTCGGCGCGCTCCTGATCCTGGCGGGCATCGCCTCGTCCCTGCTCGCGCGTCGCTTCGGCGCCCCGTTGCTGCTCGTGTTCCTGTTGCTCGGCCTCGTGCTCGGTCGCGATGGCCTGGGCTTCATGGAATCGGGCGACCTGCGCTTCACGTATCTCGTCGGCTCGCTCGCGCTCGCGGTGATCCTGTTCGACGGTGGTTTGCGCACGCGGCAGCAGCAGGTGCGCGGCAGCGTCGTGCCGTCGATCGTGCTCGCGAGCATCGGCGTGGTGATCACCGCCGGGCTTACCGCCACCGCCGCGGTGCACCTGCTCAACCTGCCGTGGCTCGAAGCGACGCTGCTCGGCGTCGTCGTGTCGTCGACCGATGCGGCCGCGGTGTTCTTCCTGTTGCGCGCGGGCGGCCTGCATCTCGAACGCCGCACCAACGCGACGCTCGAAATCGAATCGGGCAGCAACGATCCGATGGCGATCTTCCTCACGCTCGCGCTCACCGCGTGGATCGCGGGATCGGAGACGACGGAGCCGTGGCTGCTTGCGTTGCAACTCGCGTGGGCCGTGGGCGCGGGCCTCATCGCCGGCTATCTCGGCGGGCGCCTGATGGTGTGGACGCTCAACACGTTCGACCTGCCGCCGGGTCTGCATCCGTGGCTCGCGCTCGCGGGTGCGGTCGCGTTGTTCGCGATCACCAATCTCGTGCTCGGCAGCGGTTACCTCGCGGTGTATCTCGCGGGCATCGTCGTCGCGAACCGGCCCATGCGCGCGCGCAACGAAGTGCTCGCGGTGCAGGATGCGGCGACGTGGTTCGCGCAGCTGGTGATGTTCCTGCTGCTCGGCCTGCTCGCTGCGCCGGAGAAACTGCTCGACGTGTTGTGGCCGTCGCTCGGCGTCGCCGCGTTCCTGATGTTCGTCGCGCGGCCCGCGGCGGTGTTCGCGTGCCTGTCGCCGTTCGGCTATCGGCGCGAAGAAGTCGCCTTCATCGCGTGGACGGGGTTGCGCGGCGCGGTCGGCATCTTCCTCGCGTCGATCCCGTTGCTCGCGGGGCTGCCGAACGCGACGCTCTACTTCAACGTCGCCTTCGTCGTGGTGTTCGCCTCGCTCGTCGTGCAGGGGTGGTCGCTGCGGCGCGCGGCGTACTGGTTCGAAGTCGCGGTGCCGCGTGCGGATCCGAACACGCGCCGCATCCAGCTCGACCTCCCCGGCCAGCTCGAATACGACATGGTCGGTTACCGCATCGCACCCGGCAGCGCGGCATTGCGCGGCGACGCCCTGCCCGGCCGCGTGCGCCTGGCGATGGTCGTGCGCGAAGGCCGCGTGCTGCTGCCCGACGACGCGGGCGCATTGCAGGCGAACGATTACGCGTACGTGCTCGCACCGACGGGCCAGGCGCCGCGCCTGGACTGGTTATTCGCCGAAGGCACCGACGCTCGCCTCGCCGAGCAGGATCTGTTCGGCAGCTTCACGTTGCCCGGCGATGTGCCGCTGGGCGAGCTCGCGTCGTTCTACGGGCTGCAGATCCCGGATCGATTCGCGCACGCGACCGCGGCGCAGTTGTTCGACGAACGCTTCGACGAACAACCGCAGATCGGCGATCGGCTTGCGCTGGGGAAGGCGGTGATGGTCGTGCGGTCGTTGAAGGACGATCGCGTGGCGCAGGTCGGGTTGAAGTTCACCGGTGTGGGTGAGCGGTTGATCGGCGGGCGGTGATCAGCGCGGCCAGACGTTGCCGTTCGGATCGAACTCCGACGTAACCATCGTGTCGGCACGAATGCCGAAGCCGCACACCGCGAGCGGCCCGTCGACGAAACTCGTCAGGCCGAATGCTTCCTCGATGTCTGCTTCGTTGATCGCCGCCGTGACGAATGCGCCGAGGCCCAGTTCCGTCGCGCTGAGGAGGAGCGTCTGCGACAGGTGCCCGACATCGAGGATGGTCACGCGATACGCCTTCGCGTGATTGCGGTACTTCCAGAAGTTGCGATGGAAGCGCGGCGCAAGCACCACGAGCACGTGCGCATCGGCGAACCAGCGCTGGCCCGCGACGGCGACCCACGCGAAGCGCGCGAGGTCGTCCACCGGCGCGAGCGGTTGCAACGCGTGGTCGCCGGCGCGGTAGTGATAGAGCCCCGGTGCGATCCCTTCTACGCGCTGCACAATCAGGTACGCCTCGGTCGGATGCAGCGCGCCGCCGGACGGGCTCGTTTTCTTCAACACCTCGAAGTCGTCGGCCGCCTCCACGCCGCCGCGTGCACCGAAGACGCGTTCGAGCAGCTGCGCGAACTGCGCTTGCGGCACCAGGCTGCCCGTGTCGAAGTTCCGGCAAGTCGTGCGTGCATCGAAGAGGTCGTCGAGCGGCGTGCGCGACACGCGCGCGAGCGCGATGCGTTGCGTGGCATCGCCGCGTTCGTGCAGGGCCGGAGGCGGAACACCGTGCGCGTCCCGCAGGCCCGCCGATGTGTTCACGCCGGCCTCTGCCACTTCGCCGGCTGCGTCGAGCCCCGACCACCGCGATGCGGCGTGCCACACCGATGCGAGCCCGTGCCAGCGTTGCTCGCGGTATCGATCGTCGACCTCGCGCTGGTCCGAATGCCCCGCGTCGTCGGAGACAACGATCCCGTGCGCCAACAGTTCGGCGAACGCATCGCCGTCGACGCGCCACGACGCGGCTTCGACCCATTCGCTGGGTCCCAGCGTTCCCAATGCTTCCGCGATCGGCGCTTCGATCTCCAGCGGCGCGGCCAGCTGCGGCGCGTGCGCAAACCACTGGATCGCGCTCACGACACCGGTTCCGCCCGCGAGCAACGCATCGAGTTCGAAGTGCGCGACCTCCCTGGGCTCGAGCCAAAGCACCGCGCATCGCCGGATTTTCATGGTTTCCCCGTTTGTCCAACTTGTGCCCCGTCGCGACACAGGTTAGCGTCGCCCGCCGGGGGTTTGGGCAATACATCACAACCTAGGGGAAGCAAATGGCAAACGGGAAGAAGGGTCCGAAGATGGACCAGAAGACGGTCAAGCGTCTGCTCGACGGGCTGACCAAGGACGATGCATTCCGCGCGAAGTTCGAAAGCGACGCCGCGGGTGCGCTGGAATCCATCGGCTACACGCCGGTCGAAGGCGAAGCGCTGGCGGGCCAGTGCCTGCAACTCCAGTCCGGCGAAAGCCTGGCCACCGCCGAGAGCATCGAAGCCGACCGCGCCAAGCTCGAGTCGTCGCTCGTGGCGGTGTTCCACTTCGATTGCCCCGCCGCGCTCAAGGCGACGCGGTAAGCCTTACAGCGCGTCGATTCGCACGCGCGTTGCGCGTGGCAGGTCCTTGGCCTGCCACGCTTTCCTGAAACGATCGGCTGCCGCCTTCGCGGCCTTGTCGTCGTCGATCTTCGCGGACCACTCCGCCGTGTCGAGTTCGGCGAACGTCGTGTCGGCGATGTTGACGGGGTCGAGCAGGCTGCTCACGCCACGCTCGACGAACACGCGGCCACGGTGGGTGGCCAGCCACCGCGCATGGTCGCGCGCCGCCTGGTAGCGACCCGCATCGGCGAGTGCGCGCGCGTAAGCCGAATGCACCATCGCGAGCGCCTCGGGCTTGCGTGCGATCGGTGCGAGGCGATCGATGGCAGCGACTTCGCGACCCGCGAGGCGGTCGCGTTCGGCGAGCAGCACTTCGTATGCCTGCACCCGCAGCGGATCCTCCTTGAACTGCGCCGGATCGCCAATGCCGTCGATGGCCTTCTGCAGCAGCGCGGGCTTGTTCGCGCGCGCGGCGAGGTAACCCAGTGCCGTGCGGAAATCCGCGCTGCCGCGATAGAGCGCGTCGAGCTCCTTCGCATGCGCATCGACCCAGTCGAATTCGCGCTGGAGCGCTTCGTCGGTCAGCGTGCCCTGCACCAGGTCCAGGCCCAGGCCGTAGAAGCGCCACGGCGCGGCAACGACCAGGGGATCTTCCTTCGACGCCAGCGGGAGGCCCTTTTCGTAAAGCGCGCGCGCGCGCGTGAACTCGCCGCGGTCGACCGCCATCGTGAAGGCGAAGATGATGTCCTCCAGGGCTTCGGCGAGATTGCTGCCGCCGTGCGCGGCGTACGTCTTGTCGGCCTGGTCGTACTGGCGCTGCGCTTCGAACACGTAGGCATAGCTCCCGCCCGCGCCCAGATAGCCCTTGCGACGCGCCATCTTGAACGCGGCGATCGCGCGCTCGTAGTCTTCGTCGCCGAGCTCGAGGATCCCTTCGAGGTAGTTGCCCATCGCGAAGTAAGGGCTCTGCGGCACGGCCGAGGCCTGTGCGTGCGAGACGACGTCGCCGTAGCGGTTCGTCATCATCCACGTGTCCTGCGCGTAGCCGAAGCGCGCGGCAAGCTGGTCCGGGTACATCTCGATCAGGCGCTGCCACTGGTTGAGCAGCGGCGTGACCGGACCGAAGCGCGCGAGGCTTGCTTCGAGGGTCAATGTTTCGCGCGGCGTCAGGTGTTCGCGCATCGCCAGGGCGCGCTGCATGGCAGCCTTGCCTTCGCTCATCTTGCGCTGGCCGATATAGATCCGGCCGATCGCCGCCTGTGCGAGTGCGAAGTTCGGGTCGAGCTCGAAGGCTTGCTTGTAGTAGCCGACAGCCGACTGCATGTCGCCTTCGTAGCGCTTCTTCTCGCCGAGCGCGTAGGCGCGCAACGCATCGAGATTGTCCGTACTGACCTGGGGCAAGGGCGTCGAATCGCGTTCGATGCTGGCGATGGCTTCGCCGAGTTTCTCGCGCAACTCGCCCGTCACTTCATCGATGGAGACGAGCGTCGATTCCGCACCGACACCGTCCGCGCTTTCCGCGTACACCGTGGTCTGCGTGTGCGGATCGATCACCTCCGCGCTCACGCGCACGCGACCGCCGACTTCCGCCACCGTCGGCAGGATCACCGCGCGAGCGCCGTCGCGGATCGCGATCTCGCTTGCCGTCGTGCGATCGAGCGTCGTGTTCGGCTTCCGCTTCATCAACTCCAGCGTATTGCGCACCTTCAGATCGCTCAGCACGTTGACGTAACGCGACTGCTCCAGGCTGATGCGGAACGCCTGCTCCAGCGATTCGTCGAGCACCGCGTCGCCGGTGAGGTTGCGCAGGTCGCCGACGACGACCCAGTCGCGTTCGTTGAACGCGATCGCGGGCGTCGGGCGCGTGAGGAACCATGCGCCGGTGGCGAGGCCGGCGACGAGGAAGAGTTCGGCGGCGAGCGCGGTCGGGCGGCGCCACACCGGGATGTCGCGCCACGCCTTGCCGCCGTTGCCGCGCGGTGCGCGCAGCGGGGCGAAACCGGGTTCGCCGACTTCGAAGATTTCCTGCCCGTCGGGCACGCCCTTGAAACGCCAGCGCCCGTGCGATTTCCAGATCAGGTTCTGCGCGCGGTCGCCGAGTTCGCGCGAGGCGCGGCGGGCGAGCGGTTCAGCGGTGGCCGACAACAGGATCTGGCCGGGGCGCGCGAGCGTCATCAGGCGGCCCGCGAGCGGTTTGGCGAGGCCCTCGACTTCGAGCGGCTTCGCGCCGGCCTGGACCGCGGCTTCGCTGTTCTGCCACGTCAGCACTTCGCCGACGTGCAGGCCCGCGCGTGCGAGCAACGCGAGTTTGCGGTCGCGCACTTCGGGGCGGTCGGCGAGTTCGCGCAGGCCGCGCGAGTAGTCGAGCGCGAAGCCGAGACCGTCGATGGGGCGTTCGAACAGGAGCAGCAGGCCGTCGCTGCGATCGATCAATCGACCGCGCCAGCGTTGCTGCAATTCGAGCACGAGGCGATCGTGCGCGCGGAACAACTCCGCCGCCGGCCCGTCGCCGAGGCGCTCCACCAGCAACGTCGAGTCGCACAAGTCGGTGAGCAGGAGCGTGCGCACCTGCGGGCTGGCGGCCGGATCGAACCCGGCTTGCGCGAAGTCATTCATTCAGCGATCCCTTGCATCACCCGCGCGCCCATCAGGCGGGTGCGAGGGCGTCATCCTGCCATTCGACGCGGTTGCCGCCCAGTCGTTTCGCGCGATAGAGCGCGGCGTCGGCAAGCGCGTACCAGTCGTCCCATTCGCTCTCGGGGGAAACAAGGCAGGCGCCGACGCTGAGCGTGGCGATCTGCGGCGGCGACGACTGCAGGTCATGCAGCGCGTGCGCGGTGTGGGTGATGAACTCGGCCACGCGCATGACGTCCTCGCGCGATTCGGCCTTGATCATCAGGCAGAACTCGTCGCCGCCGAGGCGGCAGGCGATGTCCTCGGGGCCGGCGGCGCTGCGCAGGATGTTGGCGACGCCCTGCAGCACGCGATCGCCGACGAGGTGGCCGTGGTCGTCGTTGATGTTCTTGAAGCGGTCGCAGTCGATCAGCAACAGGCCGCGGCCGGGCATCGCATCGGTGCGCCGGCGTTGCTGCAGGTGCAGGTGGAAGCCGCGACGGTTGGCCAGGCCCGTGAGTTCGTCGGTGCGGGTGAGCTCTTCGGTCTGGGTCAGGCGGTGCGTGGTCGCGCGCAACGTGTCGAGTGCGGTCTGCAGGTCGAGGTTGCGGCGGCGCAGGCGGCCGATGAGGCTCTGTTCGTTCAGCACCACGCGCATGATCGCGCGGCGCAGGAAGTGGGCGAGCAGGCGCGGGTCGCGTTCGACCAGGGTTTCGAATTCCTGCTGGCGCAGTTCGACCAGCAGGCCGGGGCTGGAGACGGTGGCGTCGGCGCTGCGCGCATGGTCGCCGATCAGCAGGCCGAGCTCGCCGAAGAACTCGCGCGGACCGAGACGCTTGGCGACGAGGTCGTCACCGAAGTCGAGGTCGACCGAACCCTGCGCGATCACGTACATCGTCGTGCCGAGGTCGCCGCGGCGGAACAGCTTTTCCCCGGGCTCGACGCGACGCGGCTGTCCGATTTGTTCGAACAGCGCGTACTCCTCCGCGGTCAACGACGCGGCGGGTTCGAGAACATCAATGTCGGCTCGGCGCCGATCAGGCGCGCGGTCGCGATTCACTTTTCGATCCCCCGACGTGACCGGCGGCCGAGGATACCATCGGAATTGGCTCATTCTTGGGGCTACGGATTGCGGCGACCGATCCGGCCGCCGCCACCGTGGTTCACCCCGCCAAGTCGGGTGTCGAAAGTGAGTTTCGTGTGGCGCGTCACGCTGCCGCGGCAGGGTTCACCGGGTGGAACTGCTCTTCTTCCGTCGAACCCTTCAGCGCGACCGTCGAGCTCTGCGCGCCCTGGATCGTCTGCGTCACCGCGTCGAAGTAACCCGTGCCGACCTCACGTTGATGTTTGACCGCCGTGAAGCCTTTGTCGGCAGCGGCGAATTCGGCCTGCTGCAGCTCGACGAAGGCGCTCATCTGGCGACGCGCGTAACCGTGCGCGAGGTTGAACATCGAATAGTTGAGTGCGTGGAAACCCGCGAGGGTGATGAACTGGAACTTGTAGCCGTAGCTGGCGAGTTCCTTCTGGAATTTCGCGATGGTCGCGTCGTCGAGATTCTGCTTCCAGTTGAACGAGGGCGAGCAGTTGTAGGCGAGCATCTTGCCGGGGAACCTCGCGTGGATCGCTTCCGCGAAATCCCTGGCGAACTTGAGGTCGGGCTTGCCGGTTTCGCACCACACCAGGTCCGCGTACGGCGCGTAGGCCAGGCCGCGCGAGACCGCCTGGTCCAGGCCCTTGCGCGTCTTGAAGAAGCCTTCGACGGTGCGCTCGCCGGTGATGTACGGCTTGTCGTTGTCGTCGACGTCGCTGGTGACGAGGTCCGCGGCCTCGGCGTCGGTGCGCGCGACGATCAGCGTCGGCACGCCCATCACGTCGCTCGCCAGGCGCGCGGCGACGAGCTTCTCGACCGCTTCGCGCGTGGGCACGAGCACCTTGCCGCCCATGTGGCCGCACTTCTTTACCGAGGCGAGCTGGTCTTCGAAGTGCACGCCGGCAGCGCCGGCTTCGATCATCGCCTTCATCAACTCGAAGGCGTTGAGCACGCCGCCGAAGCCCGCCTCTGCGTCGGCCACGATCGGTTGCAGGAAGTCGATCGCGTCGTCGCCTTCGGCATGGTGCAACTGGTCGGCGCGCAGCAGCGTGTTGTTGATGCGCTTGACGACCTGCGGCACGGAGTTGACCGGGTACAGCGACTGGTCGGGATACATCTCGCCGGCGACGTTCGCATCGGCGGCCACCTGCCAACCGGAGAGGTAGATCGCCTTCAGGCCGGCCTTGACCTGCTGCATCGCCTGGTTGCCGGTGAGCGCGCCGAGCGCGTTGACGAAATCTTCGGTCTGCAGGGAGCGCCAGAGCTTTTCGGCGCCGAGCTTCGCGATCGAATGTTCGATCGGCACGGTGCCGCGCAGGCGCACGACGTCGTCGGCGCTGTAGGGGCGTTCGACGCCGGTCCAGCGCGGGTTGTTGGTCCAGTCGAGGCGGAGTTGTTCGGCGGTCGGAAGGGTGGTCTTCATGTTCGCGTTGCTCCTGCGTTTCGTTTGACGCGACGGGTCAATCGATCCGTGCGTAGGCCGGGAGGGTGAGGAAGTCTTCGAGCGTGTCTTTCTCGGTCAGTGCCACGAGCATTTCGATCGCTTCGGGAATGCGCGCGGCGCCGGGGAGTTGCATGCGGTCGGCGAACTTGCCGGGCAGGCCGATAAGAGCCCGCTCCATCAGGACGCCATCGACGGGGGTGCCGTCATCGAGGTGCAGCGGGGGTTCGGCGTGCAGCCATTGCCACAGCTGCGTGCGTGAGATCTCCGCGGTGGCCGCGTCTTCCATCAGCCAGTGGATGGGCACGCACCCGTTGCCGTCGAGCCACGCGGCGAGATAGCGGACGCAGACTTCGACGTTGTTTTCGAAGCCGGCGCGCGTGATGGTGCCGAGCGAGGGTTTGAGCAGCGCTTCGGTGAGTTCGGCATCGGTCTTCGCGTGCACGTCGTTGCGCAGCACCGATTGCTGGTGCGCGCCGAGCATCCAGGTGTCGAAGATCTCGCGCGCCATCGGGATCAGCGCCGGATGCGCGACCCAGGTGCCGTCGTGGCCGGCGCGGACTTCGCGGAGTTTGTCGGCGCGCACGCGCTCCATCGCTTTCGCGTTGGCGGCTTCGTCGCCGGAGATCGGGATCTGCGCGGCCATGCCGCCCATCGCGTGTGCGCCGCGGCGGTGGCACGTGTGGATCAACAGCTCCGAGTACGTCTTGAGGAACGGCTGCGTCATCGTGACCTGCGCGCGTTCGGGCAGCACGCGGTCGCGATGGCGGCGGAAGGTCTTGAGGTACGAAAAGATGTAATCCCAGCGCCCGCAGTTGAGGCCGGCGATGCGCTTGCGCAGCGCGTGCAGGATCTCATCCATCTCGAACACGGCGGGGAGCGTTTCGATGAGGACGGTGACTTTCATCTGGCCGTCGGTGATGCCGAGCGTCGCTTCGATGTGCGTGAGCACGGCTTCCCACAGCGCCGCCTCTTCCATCGCCTGCATCTTGGGCAGGTAGAAGTACGGGCCGCGGTCCTTCGCCGCGAGCGCGCGCGCGTTGTGGAAGGCGAAGAGGCCGAGGTCGAACAGCGAGGCCGACATCGGCGCGCCGTCGACGAGCACGTGCTTCTCGTCGAGATGCCAGCCGCGCGGACGCACGATCAGCACCGCTTGTTGTTCGAACGGCTTGAGCACGTAGTGCTTGCTGCCGTCGGGCGCCATCCAGTCGAGCGTGCCGGCGACCGCCTTGCCCAGCGCGCGCTGGCCGGTGAGCAGGTTGTCCCAGGTCGGCGCGGTCGAATCCTCGAAGTCGGCCATGTAGCAACTCGCGCCGGAGTTCAGCGCGTTGATGACCATCTTCGGATCGGTCGGGCCGGTGATCTCGACGCGGCGATCGAGCAGCGCGGTGGGGAGTTCGGCGACGCGCCATTGCTGGTTGCGCAGGTCGGCGGTGTCGGCGCGGAAGCCGGGGAGCGCGCCGGCGTCGAAGTCGGCCTGGCGCTCGATGCGCGCCTGGAGGCGCTGCTGGCGGATCGGATCGAAGCGGCGGTGGAGGTCGGCGAGGAACGCGAGGGCCGCGGGGCTGAGCAGCTGCTCCTGTCCGGCGAGCGTTCGAGTGACGACGACCCCCGCCGGGGTCTTGGGCTGCGGGTCCTGCAGTACTGCCGACATGGTCGAGTCCTTGCGAGTGCGCTGGGACCGACCGTACGAGCGAGTACTGTATTTGACCAAACAGTTTTCGCAATGTTATTGATTAGTTCTGCTTATATGAAGGCGGCGTCATGGCGAAATCGAAGCCTGAATTGCCGAACGACCGGGTCAACGCGCCGCGTTTCGCCTACAAGGCGGACCGGCTCAAGCCCCTGCGCGCCTTCTGTCAGACCGCACGACTGGGGTCGGTCTCACGCGCGGCCGAGGCCCTCTACGTCTCGCAACCGGCCATTACCCTCCAGTTGCAGGCCCTCGAGCGCGAGTTGGGTGTCAAGCTGTTCGATCGCGTGGGCCGCCGCCTGACCCCGAGCCGCGAAGGCCAGGTGCTCTACGAACTGGCCAAGCCGCTGGTCGAAGGCCTCGACGGGCTCGATGCCGCCTTCCACGACAAGGTGCAGGGGCTGGATGCCGGCGAGCTCAACGTCGCCGCGGGCAGTTCGACGATCCTCTACCTGCTGCCCGGCATCGTCGAAGCCTTCCGCGTGCGTCGGCCCGACGTGCGACTGACGCTGCACAACGTCACGGGCGCGAGCGGCCTGGACCTGTTGCGCACCGATTCGGTCGACCTCGCGGTCGGTTCCATGCTCGATGTGCCCGCCGACCTGCGCTACATGCCGGTGTATCGCTTCGAGCCGATGCTGATCACGCCGCCCGACCATCCGCTCGCGCACAAGGCCAACCTCAAGCTCGAGGATCTCTCGCCTTACGGCCTGATCCTGCCGCCGAAACGCCTGACGACGTACCGCCTCGTCGACCTCGTCTTCCAGCAGAACCGCGTGCCCTACACCGTCGCGCTCGAAGTCGGCGGGTGGGAAGTGATCAAGCAATACGTCGCGATGGGCCTGGGGATCAGCATCGTCACCGCGATCTGCCTGACGGAGCACGACCGCACGCGCCTGGCCGCGCGTTCGCTCGCGCAGTATTTCCCCTCGCGCAGTTACGGCGTGGTGGTGCGCAAGGGGAAGTTCCTGTCGCCGCAGGCGCGCGCGTTCATCGAGCTGATCCAGCCCGACGAATTCGCCGGGCATTCCGAACGCTGACGACGCCGCCGCCGCCTCAGTTGGGGCAGCGGTCCGCGTTGAACTCGCAGAAGCGATAGCGCAGCGAGAGACCGTACGAACGACCGTCGTACTGGCCGAACTCGTTGAGGCGTTCGCTGTAGCCGGCGGACGCGACGAGTTGCCAGTGCGTGAACACGCCGAACGTCAGGTTCGCACCGAAGTCCGCCGCGCGTTCCCAGCCGGTGAACGTCTCGTCGCGCTGCACGCCGACCGCGCCGGACAGATACAGCGCGACCTCCGGTGTGAACGCGATGTAGCTCGACACCACCGGCGCGATGCGACGGTAGTTGTCCGGGCTGTAGTAGCCGGTGTCGGGCTTCTCGCTGTAGCCGAGCCACTCGGCCTGCGCGCCGACGTCGATATACGTCTTGACGCCGCGATACACGGCGTGGCGCCAGTCGGCGGACACCGCGCGACGTCGATTCGTGTCGCTGAAGTTGTCGGCGGCCAGGCGCACGGCGATCGTGTCGCGCAGCGTCGGCGTGAGGCGCCCTTCGACGTAGCCGCCGTTGCGCATCACGTCGAGCGACAATGCGCGCGGCGAATACGCGACGCGGTCGCGCTCGAAGCCCACGGTGTACGACACGTCGTCGGTGGCGCGATGCGAGAACAGCAGGCGACCGATGGTGGCGCCATCCGTGGCGCCGTTCTGGAAGTCGAGTTCGGATCGTCCGCCCCAGGCTTCCAAAGCGAAGTCGGTCGTCAGCGAGAAACGCGCGCCGATGCCCATGCGTTGTTCGTCGATCGTATCGCCGCCCATGATCGGGGCGAACGGACCACCGAGTTGCGCTTCGTGCGTGCGCTTGCCGCCGTCGGCGAGCAGGCGGATCACGTCGGACACGCGCAGGTTCGCTTCGAGCATGCGCGCGCGGATGTCGATGTCGTCGGAGTCGGTGTACGTCGACGCCGGCATGCCGACGTACGAATACAACGGCAGGCGCACCGCATCGGTGAGATCGAGCGTGTCCTTCGTGCCCGGCTGCAGGCGCGCGACGTTGGCGAGCGGTTCGAGGGCGCGTTCGGGGCGTTCGCCGAGACGTTCGGCGAGCGCCTGCGTCCACGCGATGCCGTATTCATCGGGCGCGGTTGCACCTGCCTCGCCCGAGGCCGAAGCGACTTGCGTATGGAACGACTGCACGTCGCCGGGCTGCGGCGCGTACAGCGGCGTGTTCAACACCAGCGCGGCATCGCGGCGACCCGCCCACGCCTGCACGCGTGCACGCAGCGCGCGCGCTTCGGCATCGTCGCCGCCGAGGGCATCGAGCGCTTCGATGGAGCCCGCATAGTCGCCGTTCCAGGCGAGCCAGCGCGCGCGGTCCATCTGCGCTTCGCGATCCTGCGGGAATTCCTGCAGGTGGCGATCCATCATGTGCAGGGCCTGCGCGGTGCGTCCCGCCCACGCGGCTTCGCGCGCCTGCTGGCGCAGGATCGTGTCCTGCGCGAGCGCCGGCAGCGTCGCCAGTCCCAGCGTCAGCGCGATCGCGTGTGCGAGCGTCGCGCGCACGAGCGTCACTTGCGCCATTTGCGATTCCCCGTAATCCACAAGTCGATGGCGAAGCGCGCCATCGTGATCGTGTCCGCCACCATCAACACGTAGCGCACCGGCATGACGATGAGGCCCTTGAGCAGCATCGAGAATCGCTGGCCCTTCGCCACCGCGAACAACACGCTCAGCGAAACGATCATCTCGGCGAGCACGGTCACCGCGAGCGGCTCCCACATCTGCAGCGCGACGAGGATGATCAGCGCGGTCGGGAAACCGACCTTCTCCAGCGCGCCGAGGAACATCGCCCAGCCCACGGGACGGCCGTAGGTCTGCGTGGCTTTCTCGCCGAACGGCTGGCGATACTGTTCCTTGATGTTGCGCAGGTTCTCCACGCCCGCGCGTTCGTCGCGGCGCTTCTTCGCCATGCGCTTGAACGTGCGGAACGGCGTGCGCATCAAGCCGTCGAAGTAGTAGCAGCTCTGCAGGAACGACGACGACCACAGGTACACCTGGCGCGGCAGGCGCTGCACTTCCGGCTCTTCCGAACGCGCGAGCACGTCCTGCAGCTGGATGTTGCGGTAGCCCTCGTTGTTCAGCGCGAAGCCGATGAAGATGTCCTCGGAGTTGGTCAGGTCGTCGCCGAAGATCGGTTCGTACTTGTCGAACAGATCCACGATGTACTTGCGGCGATACGCGACCGCGCAGCCCACGGGATTCGTGATGCTGCCGAAGAACACCATCTGGCCCTTGTAGACGAAGCGCTGCAGGAACAGGTACAGGCATTCGCGGTAGGTGTTGGTGATCCACCACCAGAAGCCGTGCAGCAGGCCGCGCTTGGCATGCGGATCGTCGAACTGCGCGGCGCCGTGCCACTGCTTGAACTCCGGCGTTTCGGCCAGCGCGCGACGGTCCTTCGGCCGCATCGGCAGGATGTTGCCGCAGGCGCTGGCGATGCCGACGCCCTGGTAGAGCTCCTGCACGCAGCGTTCGATGTAGTTCGGCGATTCGAGGAACGTGTCGCCGTCGAGGATGAACTCGACGTCGCAATCGAACTCGCGTGCCTGGCGCTTGATCGTCGGCGTCTTGCCGATCGACGACGCGCGTTCGATCACCGTCAGGTTGAGGCCCGCGGCCGCGGCGTATTCGCGCGCGCGCGGCACCGTCAGGTCCTTGCCGCCGTCGTCGACGAGGATGACGTTGCGCGGCTTGAACGTCTGCCGCGCGATCGACGCGAGGCAGTGGACGATGTTCTCTTCTTCCTTGAACGCCGGGATGACGACGTCGACGATCGCCGTTTCCCAGTCCAGCGCCGGCGTGGGGACAGTCTTGTCGGGCCCGTGGATGAGCCCGATCGCGCTAAGCAGCGCGTTCGGACTGAGGACGAACCAGGGTGCAGTAGCCATCGCGGCCCTCTTCCAGTTTGGTGCGTTCGATGGCGATCAGGTCGTCGATCGTGCGCTCGAGCGTGTACTTGTGTTCGAAGCCGGTGAGCGAGCGCAGGCGCGCGAGGCTCGGGCGACGACGGCGGATGTCCTCGAAGTCCTCGCCGTACGCTTCGCGCAGCGGGACGTGGTGGATCGGCGAGCGGCTGCCGGCGCGTTCGATCACCAGCTGCGCCAGTTCGAGGATGCTGATTTCGCGGTCGTTGCCGACGTTCGCGATGAGCGTGTTGCGGTCGGCGCGTTGTGCGAGTGCGTCGAGCGCGACGACGGTGTCGCGCGCATCGCAGAACGAACGCGTCTGCAGGCCGCCGCCGAACACCGTGATCGGTTCGTTGCGCACGGCCTGCGCGACGAAGCGCGGCACGACCATGCCGTAGCGACCGACCTGGCGCGGGCCGACGGTGTTGAAGAAGCGTGCGATCACCGCAGGGATGCCGAAGCGCTGCGCGTACGACAGGCCGAGGGCTTCGTCGGCGATCTTGCTCACCGAGTAACCCCAGCGCGTGCCGGCGCGCGTGCTGACCGACAGGTCCTGGTCTTCGCGCAGGATGTCTTCGTCGTTGTGGCCATAGACCTCGGACGACGAAGCGATGACGACCTGCGGCTTCCAGCTGCCCGCATGCGCGGCGCGAAGCAGACGTTCGCAACCGGCGATGTTGGTCGCGAGTACCTTGGTCGGCTCGGCGAGCACGCGGTACACGCCGACGACGGCGGCGAGGTGATAGATGCGGTCGGCCCAGCACACCGCGCGGTCGAGCCGATCCCACGTGAGGATGTCGGCTTCGTCGAAACGGAAGTTGGGATCGTCTTCATGCGCGGCGAGGTTCGCGCGCACACCGGTCGAGAGATCGTCGACCACATGGACCTGGTCGCCGCGCTGCAGATGCAGGTCGACCAGATGGGAGCCGATGAAGCCGGCGCCTCCGGTTACGAGGATATGCATGGATGCCCTCCCCCTGGTGAGGGCTTTCAACGCCGTGACGCGTCAGGAACTGTGATGGATGTCCCTAAAGTGACGCAAGGCGCATGCCATTCCGGCCAGACAGCCGGAAAGGTTTTCCTGCCCGGCGGTCGGGGCGCTTACGAATCAAGGGGTTCCGTGGTGCTTGCCGTGCCACGGGCGATACCAGCCGCGGATCCGCTGGATGTCGCCCGCCATGTCGTCGGTCAGGTCGAACGCGGGGCCGATGCCGATGATGCGATCCGGATAATGGAAGTACGCGGGAACTACCGGCACGTTCGCGGCTTTTGCGATCTTCCAGAAGCCCGGTTTCCAGCGCTCGACCGGCTTGCGCGTGCCCTCGGGTGCCAGACCGAACCAGAACTGCCGAGCTTGGGTAATAAGTGACGCAGCCTGCTCGACCACGCCGTGGGCCGCGCTGCGGTCGACCGCGATGACCCCGAGCTTGCGCAGGATCGGACCCATCGGCCACCAGAACAGTTGGTGCTTGCCCAGGATCTTCACATCGAGCCCGAGCGCGAGCTTCGCGGCGAACCCCCAGACGCCGTCCCAGTTCGAAGAGTGCGGCGCGCCGATCAACACCGCGCGCGGCAGGTCGGGGAATGCGCCGACCATCCGCCAGCCACCTAGCCGCAGGAGCGTGCGCCCAAACCAGCGCGCGAAGGCGTTCGGCCGCGTGCGCGGCACGGAAGGCGGGAGCGGCAGGACGTAGCCGGCCTCGTCGGGGGTGGGCGCCATCGGGATCCTTTCGTCGGCGCCGTCAGTCCCAGTCGCGGCGCGTGCGTTCGCGCTTGATCGTACTGCGCCCGCGCTTTTCGTCCAGTCTCCGCTGCTTGGCGCCCTTCGACGGCTTGGTCGCGATGCGCTTCTTCGGAACGTGCAGGCCGGCGACGATGAAGGCGGCCAGGCGTTCGCGCGCGTCCTCGCGGTTGCGGTCCTGGGTGCGGAAGCGCTGCGCGCTGAGCACCAGCACGCCCTCGTCGGTCAGGCGCCGATCGCGCTTCGCGAGCAGGCGCGCGCGCAGCGGTTCGGGCAACGACGGCGAGTTGGCGATGTCGAACCGCAGTTCGACCGCGGTCGCGACCTTGTTGACGTTCTGCCCGCCCGGGCCCGACGAACGCACGAAACGTTCGACGAGTTCGTCGTCGGGGATCTCGAGGTTGGGCGCGATTTCCAGCATGCGGCGACTGTACGATGCGGGCCTCGCCAAGGGGAATCGCAACATGCGCCGGATGCTGCTCGCCGTGGTCCTTTCGCTCGTCGCACCGATGGCCTTCGCGGCCAAGCCGACCGATGCGCAGATCGACCGCCTGTTCGAAGTGATGCGCCAGCAACAGATGCTGGATAGCGTGCTGGGCGAGATGGAGGGCATCCATCAAGGAATGCTGGCCGAAATGACCAAGGGCAAGACGCTGACCGCGGACGACCGCGCGAAGATGGATCGTCTGTTCGCGATTTCCAACAAGCACGTCCGCGAAACGCTGTCCTGGGAAAAGTTGGCGCCGAAGTTCCGCGCCCTGTACGCGGAATCGCTCGGCAGCGAGGACATCGAGGCGATCACCGCGTTCTATGCGTCCCCGGCCGGGCAGCGCTACCTCGACAAGATGCCGGCGCTGATGCAGAAGTCGATGGGCCTGGTGCAGGAGCTCACCGTGCCGATGCTGCAGCGCATGCAGGAAGACATGATCAGGGAGTTCGGCGCACCGGCCAATGCCGAAGCGGGCGCAGACGTAGGTACCGCGGAGTAATTCAGGCGTCGACGGATCAAGCGTCGACGTCGGCGCCGAACAACGCGAGCGCCTTCGCGAACTCGGCATCGAATGGCGCGCGCACGTCGATGCGCGCGCCGCTCACCGGATGCACGAACGCCAGGCGCCGCGCGTGCAGCAGCATGCGATGGATGCCGAGCATGCGGAACGCGCGGTTGTGGCGTCCGTCGCCGTGGCTCGTGTCGCCGATGAGGTGATGCGACACATGCTTGAGGTGGCGGCGGATCTGGCGGAAGCGCCCGGTCAGCGGATGCGCGCGCAGCAATGCGTAGCGTGACGTCGGAAAATGTTCGGAGGCCATCGCGAGTTCGCACGTCGCGATGCGCTCGAACGTCGTCGTCGCCGGTTTCTTCACCGGCTTGCCCGGCCCGCCATCGAGCGGATGGTCGATGGTGAAGCGTTCCTCCGCCGGCCAGCCGCGACACACCGCGACGTAGTCCTTCTCCACGTCGCGCGCCATCAACGTCTTGCCGAGCGCGGACGCGACCTCGCGATCGAACGCGAGCAGCAGGCATCCGCTGGTCGCGCGGTCGAGGCGATGCACGATGAAGATCGGGCGGCCGAATTGTTCGCGCAAACGGTCCGCGGCGAAGTCGGTTTCCCCGCGCGCGAGCGCGGAGTCGTGGACCATCAGGCCCGCGGGTTTGTCGACGACGGCGAGTGCATCGTCGACGTATACCACTTCAAGGTTCACTTCCTGCGCGGCCAGGCCGCCAGCAATGCCCAGACACCGCCGAGGCCCGCGATCCACACGGCGGCGGGAAGCCCGAACACCTGCGGGCCGCCGGCTTCCAGGCCGTACAACACCGCGGCGACGATCAGCAGGCCGATGCCGAGGATCGCGGAGATCACGCGGCGTTGCGCGCGGCGGATCGTGGCGTTGAGTTCGCGGATGTCGGGGGAGCGCATGTTGAGCGCGTGCGAGCCTTCGACCTGCTGCGTCAGCCACGAATGTAGCAAGCGCGGCATTTCCGGCGCGCGCGTCACCATCTCCGGCAGGCGCTTGCGGAACTCTTCGAACAACTGCTGCGGGCTGTAGCGATCCACGAGGATGCGTTCGAGCACCGGCTTGGCGACGGCCCAGATGTCGATGTTCGGATCCAGCTGGCGGCCGACGCCTTCGATGTTGAGCAGCGTCTTCTGCAGCAGGATCAATTGCGGCTGCAGCGTGAGTTCGTAGCGCTGCGCGGTGCGGAACAGCTTCAGCAACACTTCCGCGAGCGAGATCTCCGACAGCGGCCGCGTGAAGTACGGCTCGCACACGGCGCGCGCGGCGGCTTCGAGTTCGTCGATGCGGATGTGCGACGGCATCCAGCCCGCCTGCACGTGCAGTTCGGCGATGCGGCGATAGTCCTTGTTGAAGATCGCCATGAAGTTCTCCGCGAGGTAGTACTGATCCTCGGTGGAGAGCTGGCCCATGATGCCGAAGTCGAGCGCGATGAAACGCGGGTCGACCTTGCGTTCCGGATCGACCCAGATGTTGCCGGCGTGCGCATCGGCGTGGAAGAAGTTGTCGCGGAACACCTGCGTGTAGAACACGCGCACGCCCTTCGCCGCGAGCGCCTTGCGGTCGATGCCGGCGGCGTCGAGCGCGGCGATGTCGTCGCTCGGAATTCCGCGCACGCGTTCCATCGTGAGCGCGCGCTCAGCAGTGTGCGACCAGATCGGCTCGGGCACGTACAGGTCGTTCGAGTCGAGCCAGTTGCGGCGCAGCACCGAGGCGTTCGCCGCTTCGCGCTGCAGGTCGAGTTCCGCGGCGAGCGTGTTCTCGATCTCGGCGACGATCTCGCGCGGGCGGATCTTGTCGGCCGACGGATGCGTGCGGTCGACAAGCGCGGCGATCGACTTCAGCAGCGAGACGTCGGCGCCGATCTGCTTTTCGATGTCGGGACGCAGCACCTTGACCACGACTTCGCGCGGCGGCGCATCGCCGACCGGCGGCAACGTTGCCGCATGCACCTGCGCGATCGACGCGGAGGCGAGCGGCGTGGTGTCGAAACTCGCGAAGGCGACGTCGATCGGGCGACCGAGTGTCTGCACGACGATCTCGCGTGCGGTCTGGCCGTCGAACGGCGCGACGCGATCCTGCAGGTGCGTCAGTTCTTCGGCGACGTCGGGCGGCACGAGATCCCGGCGCGTCGACAGGATCTGGCCGAACTTCACGAAGATCGGCCCGAGGTCCTGCAACGCCAGGCGCAGGCGCACGCCGCGCGGTTGCGCGGCGATCTCGCGCGACGCGCCCGGCACGAACGGGCGCATCAGACGCAACCAGCGTTCGGCCGGCGTGTCGTCGAGCAGATCGTCGAGGCGATAGCGCAGCAGCACGCGCCCGATGCGCGCGGCGCGGAACACCGGCGTCATGCGCGGCCTCCGCGCGACTGCAGGCGTTGCACGCGGACGGCGAGGCGTTCGACGTCGTCGCGCAGCGCGTCGACGTCGTCGCAGAACGCGTGCACTTCGTCCTTCGCCACCACGTCGCGCGATTCCTCGGTGACGTATTCGGCGGCGCTGCCGGCGACGCTTGCACCAGCGACCTTCGCTTCGCGCAACGCGGCGGCGACGCCCTTCGCGATCTGCACGCCGACGACTTCGCCGAACACGTTGACGAAGGGCTGCTGCCAATCGGGATCGAAACGTTCGGCCATGCGCTGCAGGCGACGCGCGAGGTCGGCGTCGCCGGACACGCGCACGCGACCCACCGGCGGTGCGTCGTCGCGCTTGAAGAACGGCAATTGCGCGATCAGGCCGCCGAGCGTGCCGCGCACGCCGAGGTCCGGTTCGTTGTTCGCATCGGCGGGGCCGACGGCGAGGCGTTCGCCTTCGACGCGAATCTCGGCCGCGAGCTGCGGGGACTCGACGGCGAGCTGGATGCGCCGCCCGTCGAGGGCGCGCAGGCTCGCGCGCGTGTCCGGGTCCAGGGCGAGCGCGCGATTGAGCGCGGCCTCGAGCACGCGGCCGGCATGGACGCGCCAGTTCAAGGGGGAGCCTGCGGACGACGATGCGCTCATTGCGCGGATTGTAAGGGGCTAGCGGCCGCGCGCGTGTGCATCGGCCAGGCGGCGCAGGCCCTCGACGATGGTGACCCTGGGGACGTAGCCGAAGTCGCGCGTGGCCGGCCCCATGTCGTACCAGTGCGCGGTGCTCAACTGCTCGGCGAGGAAACGCGTGATCGGCGGCTCGACGCGCAGGGGCAGCAGCGTCCATGCGGCTTCGCACACCGCGCCGATCGCATAGGCGGCGCGGAACGACAGGTGCTTGTCCACCGGCGGCGCACCCACCGCACGCAGCAGCGAGTTGACGAGCGAGCGGGCCGCCATCGGCTCGCCGTTGCTGATGAAGTACGCGCGGCCCGCGCACGCGGCGCCGGGCACGAGGTGGTGGAACGCATCGATGTGCGCCTGCGCGGCGTTGTCGATGTAAGTGGTGTCGATCAGGTTGTCGCCGGTGCCGACGATGCGCAGCCTGCCGGCGCGCGCGCGTTCGGCCAGGCGCGGCACCAACTGGTTGTCGCCGGGGCCCCAGATCAGGCGCGGACGCAACGCGATCGTGGCGAGCGTGTCGCTGTTCGCGGCGAGCACTTCCTGTTCCGCGATGGTCTTCGTCGTCGCGTAAGGCGCCTTGAAGCCGCTGCCGTAAGGCACGTCGTCCGCGGTGCCGCCTTCGACCGGATGCGTCGCGCGATGCGTGACGCTCGGCGTCGAGGTGTACACGAGCCGGTGGATGCCATGCGTGCGGCAGGCCTCGATGACGTTGCGCGTGCCGATGACATTGGCGCGGAAGTAGTCGTCGTACGGGCCCCACGCGCCGGCCTTCGCGGCGTTGTGGAAGATCGCGCCGACGCCCCTCGCCGCCGCGACCATCGCGTCGCGATCGGCGAGGTCGCCCTGCACCTGCTGCACGCCGATGGCGTCGAGCGCGTCGTAACGACCGCGATTGAAGCTGACGACTTCGAAGCCGCGCTCGACCAGGTTGCGGCACAGGGCCTGGCCGAGGAACCCGCCGCCGCCGGTGACGAGGATCTTCATGCGCTGCGTTCCAGTTGCTGCGCAGCCCACGCCGCGAGTTTCTCGCGACCGATCTTCGCGTTGTGGCGGATATCGACGGGGAAGCCCGGATGCCGCAGGAAGTGCCGGATCTTCGCGGTGTGCACGAAACCTTCGGCGATGTGGCGCAACTCGGTGTCGATGTCGAAAATTCCGCGGCCCACGTTGTCGGCGAGTTCGAAGCACAGCACCGGAACCTGCGCGCCGCGCTCGCCGACGCCGACCAGCGCGGTGCGCTTCACCGTCGGGTGCGTGTTGAAGATGGGTTCGACCTGTTCGGTGCACAGCGTCGTCGACGCATCCACGACCACGCGCTGCGTCTTGCGCCCGCAGAACCACAGGCGTCCTTCTTCGTCGAACCAGCCGAGATCGCCCATGCGATGCACGATACGCTCGCTGCCGTCATCGCAGCGCTCGCGGATCTTGCCGAGCTTCGTCGCGGTGTCGCGGCGGAAGTAACTGTCGGTCGCGGTCGGGCCGGCGACGGTGATCTCGCCGACTTCGCCGGGTTTCGCGAGCAAGGCGTCGGACCACGCATCGATCGCGCCGTCGTCGATGCGGATGATGCGGACGTCGTTCGGCGGCACGGGGCGACCGACGCACGTGCCGGCGCCGCGTTCCGTCGCTTCGCGCGTGGCCTGCAGTTCGCGGCCTTCGATCACGCTGACGGGCAGGCATTCGGTGGCGCCGTAAGGCGTCCACAGTTGCGCGTCGTCGGGCAGCAGTTCGCGCATGCGTGCAACGACATCGGGCGGCACGGGCGCGCCCGCCGACAACACGCGCTTCACCGTCGGCAGGTGCGCGCCGTGTCGCGCGAGCACGCCGACGAGCGCGGGCGAACCGAACAACTGCGTCACGCCGAAACGTTCGATCGCCTGCACCAGCCTGCGCGGGTCGGCCTTCGCCGGGCGCGTCGGATCCATGTCGGGGATGATCGAAGTGACGCCGAGCGCCGGATCGAACAACGCGAACGGCGGGAACGTCGGCAGATCGACGCCGCCCGCCTGCAGCCCGAACGCATCGCGCAACATGCCGACCTGCGCGACGAAGTGGCGATGGCGATACACGACGCCCTTCGGCACGCCGGTCGATCCGCTTGTGAAGAGGATCGCGGCGACATCGTCGGGCTGCGTGTCGGCGAGGAGCGTGGCGACGAAATCGGGGGCCGCGTTGGCGCCGTCGCGTTCGACATCGGCGAGCGTCGCATCGGCGAGCCATGCGCGAGCGCCCGTCGTGATGCGCACGCGCGCACTCCGCGCCCAGCGCAGCAACGCGCGCGCGAGTTGCGCGAGCGGAATGCCGATGAAGGCGTCGGGCTCCGCCTCATCGAGGCACTGTTTCAGCGCGCGCCTGTCGATACCGGGATCGACCAGCACCGGCACCGCGCCCGCCTTGAACAGCGCGAACATCAACAGGAAGAATTCCGGGGTCGGCCTCACCATCACGACGGTGCGCGTGCCGCGCACGATGCCGCGGCGCGCGAGGCCCGCGGCGATCGCATCGCTGCGTCGATCGAGGTCGGCGTAGGTCACCGCAACGTCGTAACGTCCACTGCGGCCGGGGCAACGCATCGCCACCTGGTCGGGGCGTTCGCGCGCGAGGCGCGGCAGCGTCGCGGCGATGTTGCAGGCGTCCATCAGGCCGCCAGCGGGTGTTGCTCGAGGAATGCGCGGATGCGCGGAACGAGGACTTCGTGCTTGTCCTCGAGCACGTAGTGGTTCGCGTCATCGAACGCCTGCACTTCGGCGCGCGGCCATGCGCGCGTGAACGCATCGAGGCAGTGCTTGTCGAACACGAAGTCGTTCAGGCCCCAACCGATGAAGGCCGGTCGATCGGCGAACGCGGGCAACATCTTCCCCGCCTGCGACACCAGCGCCCACGCGGGATCGCCTTCGCGCAACGGGATGTCCTGGATGAAACGCAGCGTCGAGATGCGGTTATCCCACGTGTCGTACGGCGCGACGTACGCGCGGCGCACGTCCGCCGGCATGCGGCGATCGACGCCGAAATACGAGGCGCCCGACGAAAACGCGTTGAAGCCGCGGATCATCAGCGCACCGAGCTTCATGTCGCGGCCGAGCGTCAACTGCCAGGGCATCGGCTTGGCTTCGGGCAGCGTGAACATCGCGGTGTTGAGCACGACCCAGCGCTTCACGCGTTCCGGATGCCGCATCGCCCAGCCCATGCCGATCATGCCGCCCCAGTCGTGCACGGCGAGCGTCACCGGGCCGGTGATGCCGAGCTTGTCGAGCAGCGCTTCGACGTCGTCGACGCGCGATTGCAGCGTATAGCGATACGCCGCGTCATCGGGCTTGTCGGACAAGCCCATGCCGACATGGTCCGGCACGATGCAGCGGTACTTGTCGCGCAAGGCGAGCACGAGATGCCGCCAGTAGTAACTCCACGACGGATTGCCGTGCAGCATGACGACGACTTCACCGTCGCGCGGACCTTCGTCGAGGTACGACAGCGCGATGCCCGGGCGGATGTCGGTCCGCGCGGGCGTGAACGGATAGTCGGGAAGTGCGTTCAACGTCATTTGGATACCGTGGTTTCGTCGCGCAGGACTTCGGCGCGCCGGATCATCTGTTGGACTTCGGGAACGACGTGGATCGCCACGAGCTCGACGTCCGGATGCTCGAGCGCGAACACGCGGAAGATTTCGTCACCGAATGCTTGGCCGATGCGTTCGACGCCGTCGAAATCCAGCACGACATTGCGAAACCGGTCGACGCGTTGCAGCAGGCGCTTGGCCTGCGAGCGCGACACCAGGTTCTCATCGCCGATGCGCGCAAGACGCACCGGTACGACGGTTTTCGCGAATGCGTACTCGTCCGGCCCGCTCGAATAGGCTTCGAATACTTCCCGATCCGTTCGCTGCGAATCCGTCGCGATCTCCATGATCACCGTCGTGCCCGTGCGCACGTCTTCGGCGTCGAGGTCGTAGAGGAGATCCGTTGCATCTTCGTGGTCGTGATCGAACACGAGATCGCCCGAAGCGATCTGGAATTGGTCGAACATGCGCGATGAGAAGAAAACACCTTCGCCCGAATGCCGGCGTGGGTCGGTGGTGAGCTTGCCCTTCGACAGCTCGAGCAAGGCGAGTCGTTCGTCCGGCAACGACAAGGCGTTCGTGATCTTCCGGAAGATGCCGACGCCGTCGTCGGTCACCATCATCGTCAAACGACGCCCTTCGACATCGACGAGCACTTCGACGTGCGTTCCTTCCGAATGATCGATCGCGTTGTTCACCATCTCGGTCAAACCGTGGTGCGCGATATCGAACACGTTACGCGGCAACCCCTCCAGCAGCGGCGCGACATCGCGGGTCCACACGCGATCTTCAGCCAATCCTTCGCGCGGGTACTCGAAATGACCACGCCGGTTCGCACCGCGGCGGTACGTCGGGCGCGTAGTCCCTTCCTTTTCGAGATAGCCCGCTTCGATCAGTGCCCGAACGCGCGGCGCGATCGCGGCACGCGTCACCGCGAGCTCGTCCGCCACGTGGTGGACGAGGTCGCCTGGATGGGCGTCGACGGCCACCAGCAGGGCGGCGTCGATTTCATGGGATCGGTCGGGTCTGGCCACGGGCGGATTGTAAAGTTATCCGCCCCGATTGGAAAGTTAAACCCGTCGGATTGTAAAGTTTGGCCGTCCGGTTCTTACCAAACGACTTCGGCCATCGAGCAATTGAGGCCCGAGCCGATGCCCAGCAGCGCGATGCGGTTGCCCTTCTTCAGGCGGCCCATTTCGCGGAGCTTCGACAACACGATCGGCACCGAGGCCGGGCCGATGTTGCCGTGCTCGTTGAAGATCGTGAGCACCTTCTTCGGGTTGATGCCGAACGCCTTCACGAAGGCGGCGGTGTGCACCTGGCTGACCTGGTGGATGACGAACTCGTCCATCTCGTCGGCGGCCCAGCCCAGCGCCTGCTTCGCCGCGCCCCAGGTCTTCGTCGCGAGCTTGATGCCTTCGATCAGCAGCGTGCGCGTGTCGGTGACCATCTGGTCGAGGTTGCCGCGGCACAGCTTGTTCCACTGCGTGGCCGCGCGCGTGACGCCGCCCTTGTAGCGCGGCGCGCCCGGCGCGAGTTCGGCGCGCGCGAGCACCATCGCGGCGGCGCCGGAACCCAGCGTCAGCGTCGCCATTTCGTTCTTGAATTCTTCCTCGGTCGTTTCCGCACGAAGGAGGCGGGCGACGGTCTTCTCGTACGCGAGGTCGGCGGTTTCGCCGTCGACGATCAGCGCGTAGTCGATCTCGCCGCGTTCGATCATGCGGCTGGCGATGTCCATTCCGTTGAGGAACGCGAGGCACGCATTCGCCACGTCGAAGTTCTGGCAGGTGTCCGGCAGGCCGAGGTTGCCGCTCACGATCGAGGCCGTCGACGGCTCGAGGTAATCGCGGCTCACCGAGGTGTTGACCAGCAGGCCGACCTTGTCGGGATCGATGCCGGCATCGGCGAGCGCCTTGACGCCGGCGAGCGTCGCGGCGTCGGAGGCCTGCATGCCTTCGTCCCACAAACGGCGCGCATGGATGCCCGCGATGTCCTTGAGCACGTCGGTCTTGATGTTGAGACGATCGAGCGTCGGCTTCAGGCGCAGGTTGATTTCGTCCGAGCTCAGTCGGCGCGGCGCGTCGACGTGGGCGAGGCCGGCGATGGCGACGTGTTGGAACAACATGGGCAGTGCCTTGAAGATGAGGAGCCGCGTACCCCGGCGTATTGCCGGTTGAACGGGTCAGACAGGATACCGGCTTCACCGGCCCTGCACAGCGTTCCCGACCCTTCCGGGGGCCGGGAACGCCGTGGGATTCATGAAGTTGAGCGTTACATCCGTGTTTTCACACGTCGCGGCCGCCCCTGCTTGCCCGCCACTACTTGCATTTCCAGGCGGCGAAGCGCTGCCCGCCGTCATGCGGCGGGGCAAGCGGCTGGACCGTGTCGGCGCCCATGCCGGGCGCTTCGTTGCGCGCGAGGGTCTCGAGTTCTTCCTGCACGCGCAGCGGATTGCGGTCGTAGAAGGCCACGCTGTCCTTCACCGAGACCTCGACTTCGCCGCGCTTCTCGCAACCCGCGGGCTGGCCGTTGACCACGGTGACTTCTTTCGCGCCCGGGGCCATGTGGACCCACGTGCACGCCGAAAGCGTGCACGTGGCGAGGGCCGCGATGGCGACCCACTGCGTCGCCCGCATTACTTCGACACCGCCGGCGCGTTGGCCGGGCTGGCCGAAGCGACGTTCTGCACCGGCTTGCCGTCGGCATCGACGATCGACACCGCGCCGATGTTCAACGCGCGCACGGGCTGTTCGATCTTCGACAGATCGCCGACGACGACGTAGGTCAGCGCGGCGGGATCGATCGACTTCGCCGCTTCGGCGACCTGCGCCGGCGTCAGCGTTTCGATCTCGGCCATGCGGCGCGTGACGTAATCGTCCGGGCGGTCGTAACGCACGATGCCGCCGATGGTCGACATCACCGCGCCCGCGGTTTCGTACGAGCCGGGCATGCCGCGGATCTCGGTGTTGCGGATGCGCGTGACTTCATCCTCGCGCGCCGGCGCCTTGCCGTCGGCGTACTCGGTGATCTCGCGGCGCAGTTCGGCGAGCGACTCGGCGGTCTTGTCGATCTGCACCGGCGCAAACGCCATCCACGGACGCTGGCCGAGCGCACTCGACGCCATGCTGTACGCGCCGTACGCCCAGTGCTTGTCTTCGCGCAGGTTCATGTTGAGGCGCGAGGAGAACTCGCCGCCCAGCACGCCGTTGGCGAAGTCGACCTTGATCGCGCCCTTGTCCTTGCTCGACGGCAGCAACTGGCCGACGTAGAGGTTGGCCTGCACCGCACCCGGCTGGTCGATCAGGAACACGCGCGCCTGCTTCGGCAACGCGACCTGTGCGGGGGTATCGAGCTTCGGCGCGGCGCCTTCGACCTTCCAGTCGCCGAAGCGCTTCTCGAGCAGCGGCTGGATCTGCGCGAGCGTCGTGTCGCCGACGATCACCAGCGTCGCGTTGTCCGGACGCACCCACGTGTCGTGGTACTTCGTGAGGTCCTCGCGCGTCAGCGAACCGATCGAGCTCTCGGTGCCCGAGCCGCTGAACGGCATCGAGTACGGATGGCCTTCGCCGTACAGCAGCGGCGGCAGCACGCGCATCGCCGCGCCCGCGGGCTTGGCCTTCTCCTGCTTGATGCCGGCGATCCAGGTCGCCTTCACGCGATCGATTTCCTTCTGGTCGAAGCGCGGGTTGCGCACCATCGTCGAGAACAGTTCGAGCGACGGATCCAGCTTCTCCTTCAGCGCCGACATGTACGCGGTCGCGCCGTCGAGCGACGCAGACGCCCCCATGTTGGCGCCGAGCGCTTCGGCGCGATTGCCGAACGCGAGCGCGTCCATGTCGCCCGCACCTTCGTCGAGCATGCCCATCGAGAAGCTCGAGGTACCGAGCTTGCCGCCCTGGTCGCTCGCGTAGCCGCCGCCGAACATGTAGCTCATCTGCACGACGGGAATGTCGTGGCGCTCGGCGAGGATCACCTTCGTGCCGTTGCTCAGCGTCGCGCGCTGCAGCGACGGGAACTTGAGCGACGGGAAGTCTTCGGTGATCGGCACGCCCTTGCTGCGGTCGACGGTGCTCGCGGTGGTCGTGTACTTCGCGTCGACCTTCGGCAGGTCGAACGGCGCGGGCGTGCCCGCCGGATCTTCGGCGAGTTCCTTGCGCACGCCCGGATTGACGGTGAGCACGTGGTCGCCCTGCGACAGCCAATCCTTGCCCGCCTTCTGCACGTCGGCGATCGAAGCGGTTTCGATCGTCTTGAGGCTGTCGCGGAAGCAACCGGGATTGCCGGTGTAGATCGCGCATTCGGCGAGCGCGTCGGCCTTGCCGCCGAAGCCGCCGATGCGTTCGATGCCGCGCACGAAGCCGGCCTTGAACACGGTGCGGGCCTGGTCGAGTTCGGCCGCGGTCGGGCCTTCGGCGATCAGGCGCTTGAGTTCTTCGTCGATCGCGGCTTCGACCTTCGCGGCGTCGACGCCCTGCTTCACGTCGGCCTGGATGAGGAAGTTCGAGCCGAGCTGCGAGGCATCGACGTACGCCGACACGCTGTCGACCGACTTGTCGTCGAACAGCAGGCGCTTGTCGAGGCGCGACGCCTTGCTGCCGCCGAGCACCTGCGCGAGCAACTGCAGGCGTTCGAGATCCTCGGCGCCGTACTGCGCGACATTCCACACGCGGTAGACGCGCGTCTGCGGGACCTTGTCTTCCATCGTCGCGCGCGTGGTTTCGGTGCGCTTCGCCGGATCGATCTTCGGCTGCGCCATCGTCGGGCCGGCCGGGATGTCGCCGAAGAATTCGGCGACCTTCTGCTTCGCGGTCGCGACGTCGATGTCGCCGGCGAGCACGAGCACGGCGTTGTTCGGGCCGTACCAGGTGCGGAACCAGGTCTTCACGTCCTCGAGCTTGGCCGCGTTGAGGTCGTTCATCGACCCGATCGTGGTGTGGTGGTACGGGTGGCCCGCCGGATACATCGTCTTCTGCAGGACTTCCCACACCTGGCCGTAGGGCTGGTTCTGGCCCTGGCGCTTTTCGTTCTGCACCACGCCGCGCTGTTCGTCGAGCGTGGCCTGGTCGATCGCGCCGAGCAGGTGGCCCATGCGGTCGGATTCCATCCACAGCGCGGTGTCGAGCGCGGTGGTCGGCACGTTCTCGAAGTAGTTCGTGCGATCGGTGTTCGTCGTGCCGTTGAGGTCGGTCGCGCCGACGGTTTCCAGCGGCGGGAAGAAGTCGCCCTTGTGGTTCTCCGAGCCGTTGAACATCAGGTGTTCGAACAGGTGCGCGAAGCCGCTGCGACCCGAGGGCTCGTCCTTGCTGCCGACGTGGTACCAGAGGTTGACCGCGACGATCGGCGCCTTGCGATCGGTGTGCACGATCACGCGCAGGCCGTTGGGCAGGGTGAACGTCTCGTATGGGATGTCGACGGCGGAGGCGGTCGGCGACTTCGCCAGGGCGGGCGCCGGAGCGAAGGCCCCGCCGATCGCGACGGAGAGGGCGATGGCGAGGGTGCCGGCGGCGAACGGCGTCGCGGCGCGCTTGCGGGCAAGGATCATCGGAATGCGGCTCCTGGTCGCGAAGGTGATCTGGATGACCGCCGATGCTAGCCCGCTGCCGCCGCCGATACACTAGGCCGGACGGCACACCCCCGACGAGGATCCGCGCATGGCCAACCGCCCCCGCCACAGCCTCGTCACGGGCGCCAATCGCGGGCTCGGCCTCGCGCTGGCGACCGCGCTGCTGCAACGCGGAGACCGCGTCGTGGCCACGGCGCGCCATCCCGGCAAGGCCACGGCGCTGAATACGCTCACCGGGCAATACCCCGGTCGACTGCACGTGTTGCCCCTCGACGTGGCGTCGGTGAAGTCGCGAGACCAACTCGCGCATGAATTGCCGCTCGTGCTCGAAGACGATTCACTCGACCTCATCGTCAACAACGCCGGCGTCCTCCACAGCGGCGAGCGCTGGGGGAAGCTGCACCAGGACATCCTCGAAGACAGCCTGCGCGTCAATGCGGTCGGGCCGCTGCTGCTGGTGCAGGCGATCGAGAAGCTGATCGCCGACCACGCGACGGTGGCGAACATCTCCACGCAGATGGCCTCGCTGTCCACGCGCAGCGAGTTCCGTTCGCCGAGTTACTCGATGAGCAAGGCGGCGCAGAACATGGCGACGGTGCAACTCGCGCTCGCGCTGCGCTCGCGCGGGATCAAGGTCGTCGCGCTGAACCCGGGCTGGGTGCGCACCGACATGGGCGGCGCGGGCGGCGAACTCGCGCCCGAAGAGGCGGCCGCGGGCCTGCTGCAGGTGATCGACGGCGTGCGCGACCAGGACAGCGGCCACTTCCTCGACTGGCGCGGACAACCCGTCGCCTGGTGACCGGACGTCCGCGGACACTCGCTGCCGCGCGCTCCGATCCTTTCGAATCAATGGGATAACCATTGGCACGTCCCGTGCATCTACCTATGCATCGGGCGATGCGCCCGGACATTCGAAAGGAGTTCGCCATGTCCCTCAAGAAGCAAGTGACGCGTGGGTTGTACGCCCTCCCCGTCGCCGCGCTGCTGATCCTCGTCGGTGCGGTCGCGCCGGCCGGCGCCGGCACGCCGTCGACCGACGACTGCCTGACCGCACGCGTCGAAGTCGACGTGAAGTCCGATCGCACCGTCGACTTCCACTCGATGCTGCCGGGCGCGCTGCACGTGCTGCGCAAGGCGCCGGCTGTGGTGGTGCAGATCAGCGAAGGCTGAGTTGCACGCCTGAGTGGCGCCGGGCTGGTGTCATCATGGACGGATGTTCGATGTCATCCTCTTCCAGCCCGAGATCCCGCCGAACACCGGCAACGCGATCCGCCTGTGCGCCAACACCGGCGCCAGGCTGCACCTGGTTCGACCCCTGGGGTTTTCGCTCGAGGATGCGCAGCTCAAACGCGCGGGCCTCGACTATCACGAGTATGCGGAGTTGCGGGTCCACGACTCGCTCGACGATGCGCTCGCTTCCATCGCACCGAATCGCCTGTTCGCGTTGAGCACGCGCGGGACGGTGCGCTTCGACCAGCCGCGCTACGAAGCGGGCGATGCGTTCCTCTTCGGCCCCGAAACCCGCGGCTTGCCGGAGGACGTGCTTGCGCGCGTGCCCGACGGGCAGCGGTTGCGGCTGCCGATGCGGCCGAACAATCGGAGTTTGAATCTGTCGAACGCGGTCGCGGTGGTCGTGTTCGAAGCGTGGCGGCAGGGCGGGTTCGCTGGCGGCGCTTGAGCGCTGCCCCCGCTGCCGCGGGACTTCAGGCTTCCAGCGCTTCGAGGAACTTGCGACGCCACAAGGTGATGTCGTGCCGGCGCAAACGCCGGTGCAACGCGTGCCAGCGCTCCTTGCGCTCTTCCATCGGCATCGCATGCGCATGCGCGATCGCATCCGCGACGCCGTCCAGGTCGTAGGGGTTCACCAGCAGTGCTTCCTTCATCTCCGCGGCCGCGCCGGCGAAGCGCGAGAGCACGAGCACGCCGGGCGATTGCGGATCCTGCGAGGCGACGAACTCCTTCGCGACGAGGTTCATGCCGTCGCGCAACGGCGTCACGAGCCCGAGCTGCGCGAGTCGATAGAAGCCGGTGAGCACGCCGTGCGAGAAGTCGCGGTTCACGTAGCGCACCGGCGTCCAGTCCGGCGCGGCGTGGCGGCCGTTGATGTGTCCCGCGAGACCTTCGAGTTCGCGCCGCAGCGCCTGGTACTCCGGCACTTCGCTGCGCGAGACCGGCGCGAGTTGCAGGTAGGTCATCTGCCCGTGGATTTCCGGGAAGCGATCGAGGAAACGTTCGAACGCGCGGAAACGATCGGGCAGTCCCTTGGAGTAATCGAGCCGGTCGACGCCGATCGCGAGGACTCGCGACCCCAGGCTCTCGCGCAAGCGCTGCACCGACGCGCGCGTCACCGCGGCCGAGGCCTGGCGCGCGATCAGGTCCGCGTCGATGCTGATCGGGAACGCGCCCGCGCGGAACTCGCGCCCGTCCGCGGCGCGCATCCTGCCGTCGGCGAACGCGCGACCGCCGCCGTACAGGCGCACGTAACTCTGGAAGCGGTCGAGATCGCGCTCGGTCTGGAAACCGATCAAGTCGTACGCCGCGAGCGATCCGAACAACACTTCGTGGTTCGGCAGCGCTGCCAGCAGGTCGGACGACGGCATCGGCACGTGCAGGAAGAAGCCGATGCGATTGCCGACGCCGAGGTCGCGCAGGCGTTGCGCGAGCGGGATCAGGTGGTAGTCGTGCACCCACACGATGTCGTCTTCGCGCAACTGCGACGCGAGCTTCTCGGCGAACAACGCGTTGACGCGTCGATAGCCCTCGTGCGTGTCGCGCCGGTAATCGACGAGGTCGAGGCGGAAGTGAAGCAACGGCCACAGCGTGCGGTTGGCGAAGCCGTTGTAATAGTGGTCGAAGTCCTCGAACGACAGGTCCATCGTGCAGTAGCTCGTGTTGCCGTCGTCGAGCTTGTGCAGCTCGCCCGAATCGCCGTGCACGCGCTTGCCGCTCCAGCCGAACCACAGGCCGCCGGATTCCTTCAACGCTGCACGCATCGCCACCGCGAGCCCGCCCGCACGGTGTGCGTGCGGCATCGCGACGCGATTGGAAACGACGACGAGGCGACTCATCGCCGCCTCGCCATCACGTGGCCTCCGACCATGCGCGCGACAGGCGCATCGCGGCGCTGATCAGGCCGACGTGCGAATACGTCTGCGGGAAGTTGCCCCAAGCCTCGCCGTCCTCGAATCCGAGATCCTCCGACAACAGGCCCAGCGGATTGCGCCGCGCGAGCACGCTTTCGAACAACTGCCGCGCTTCTTCGTGGCGACCGATCGAAGCGAGCGCCTCGACGTACCAGAACGTGCAGATGGTGAAGCTGGTCTCCGGCGCACCGAAATCGTCGGGCGCGATGTAACGATACAGGCCGTGGCCGCGACGCAGGCCTTTGCCGATCGCTTCCACCGTCGCGATGTAGCGCGGGTCGCTCGCCTCGATGAAACCCGTGTCCGCCATCAGCAACAGGCTCGCATCCAGACGTTCGCCACCGAAGGCGTCGACGAAGTGACCGAGTTCCTCGTTCCATGCGTTGGCGAGGATGGTTTCGCGGATTCTTTCCGCTCTTCCGCGCCAGTGCTGTACGCGATCGCCGAGGCCGAAGCGCGCCGCGATCTTCGCGAGCCGGTCGCACGCCGCCCAGCACATCACCGACGAATACGTGTGCACCGACGCGCGCCCGCGGAATTCCCACAGGCCTGCGTCGGGTTGGTCGTGCATCAGCCACGCCTGTTCGCCCAGCGGCTCCAGGCGTGCGAACGTCGCTTCGTCGCCGGGTTGCTGCAGGCGCTGATCGAAGAACAACTGCGTCGAGGCGAGCATGACGCTGCCGTACACGTCGTGCTGCACCTGCTTCCACGCGAGGTTCCCCACGCGCACGGGACCCATGCCGCGATAGCCTTCGAGCGCTTCGGCTTCCGACTCGTGCAGGTGCGCCTCGAAGCCGATGCCGTACACCGGCTGCAGGTCCGCGCGCTCGCCGGTGACGAGGTTGAAGATGTAGCGGATGTATTCCTCCATCGTCAGCGTCGCGCCGAGGCGATTCAACGCGCGCACGACGAACGCCGCATCGCGCAGCCAGCAGTAGCGATAGTCCCAGTTGCGCGTGGTGTGCGGCGCTTCCGGGATCGACGTCGTCATCGCCGCGATGATCGCGCCGGTGTCTTCGTACTGGCACAACTTCAGCGTGATCGCGCTGCGGATCACCGCGTCCTGCCACTCCAGCGGGATCGAGAGATAGCGCACCCATTCGCGCCAGTAGATCGTGGTGCGTTCTTCGGCGTCGCGGATGTACGCGCCGATCGGTTGCGTCAGCGTTTCGTCGGGGCCGAGGATGAAGTGCAGTTCGCGATCGAGCACGAACGGCAACTCGTCGCGCACCATGCGCAGCGACAGGTCGGTGGTCAGGCGCAGCACATGGTCCTGCAACAACCAGCGCATGTGGTTGCTGCCCCAGGTACTTTCCGGTTCACGCGCGCCCCAGTCGGCGAGCGGCTGGATGCGCACGCGAATGCGCGGCGAACCGTTGAGCGGACGCACGCGGCGATACAGGCCGACCGGGCGATACAGGCGGTTGTAATGGCGCCAGCGCGGGGCGAAGTCGGTGATCTCCACCGCGGCGCCGTTCTTGTCGCGCAGGATCGTGCGCAGGATCGCGGTGTTCGGCAGGTAGTACTGCTCGCTGCCGGCGAAGTGTTCGATCTCGATCGACCACGCGCCGCCATCGCGCTTGGGCGACAGCAACGCGCAGAACGCGGGGTCGCCGTCGAACGCGGGCAGGCACGCCCAGACGAGGCTGCCGACGCGATCGATCAACGCGCCGTAGGTCCCGTTGCCGACGACGCCAAGGTCGAGATTCGCGGGGTAAGTCATGCGCTCGCTCCGTCATGGGCTGCTGCGCGCGCGATCCACGCGCGCACCGATGCGGGGTCCGCGAGGTGCCAGCGCGCCACGCTCGGTTCGCGCGCGCCGACGAGCACGCTCAGCCCGCCGCGTTCGTTGACCACCGAGAACGCGTGTTCGTCGGTGAGGTCGTCGCCGACGAACACGGGCACGCGGCCCGCGAACGGTGGCGACATCAGGAAGGTTTCGACCGCGTCGCCCTTGTCGGGCGTGGCGCCGCCGGGGCGCAGCTCGAGCACCATGTCGCCGCCCTGCACGACGTAGTCGGGCAACAGGCGCAAGGTCGCAGCGGCGAATGCGCGGAACGCGTCGCGCGCGAGCTCGGGCATCGTCGCGGCGCGCCAGTGCATCGCGAGGTTCGGCCCCTTGCGTTCGACCAGCGTGCCCGGATGCGCGGACGACACGTGGATCGCTTCGGCGAGCACGGTGTCGAGCGCGGCGGGCGGCTTCGGCGCATGCGTGCGCTGGCCGTGGATCTCGCGACGCTCCAGGCCATGCATGCCCGCTGCGGGGAGGTGTTGCAACTCGGGGAAGGTCTCATCGAGCGCATCGATCGCGCGTCCGCTCACGATCGCGAGCGCACCGTCGAGCATCGACGCGAGTTTCAGGACGTGGCGCTGCAATCCTTCCGGCACGATCACGTCGGAGGGATGCGCGGCGAAATCCAGCAGGCATCCATCGACGTCGAAGAACAACGCCCAATCGCGCGCGGGAAGCGGCGGTTGCGGTCGCGGTGTCGTCTGGTCGGGCGTGTCGGTCCGGGCAAGGCCTTCCATCCGATCCATTCTGGTGATGAAGGCGTGAGAGCCGGGTGGACGCGGCCTCAAGGCGGACTCGAAAAGCCGCTGCCCTTCTGGTCATTGCCCGAACGGATTGCTTCGCCCGGACGACCGAGTTCGCGCGGATCGCCGCCGACGCGAATGCGATTGTCGACATCCTTCACGCCGCGGATGTGGTGCGCGAGCTCTTCGGCATCGTGCTTCATCCAGCGCTCCGGCACCCAGCCGTTGAGCGTGACCTTGCCGTCGGTGACGACCGGAATGACCGCGGTCGCATCGATCGAATCGGCATCGGTGAGCCGCACGTGCAACTCGTCCTGGATGCGATCGTCCGAGCGCGCCGCATCCTTCGGCCCCACGCCGCTGTATCCACCCATGCGCAGATCCTGGCCCCAGCCGCCCTGCCCCGCGTATCCGAAACCGTCGCCCGCATCGATCGGGCCGAAGCTGCGATTGGTGACCGACGGCAGGTCATGGAAGAGTTCGCGATCGCGGCGATCGTCCATGCGCACGTCGTGGTCGCGCGCGCGATCGGGTGCACGGCGCGGGTCGCGCCATTCGACGCTGCGGCGAGGATCGTGATGGCCGCCTTGCGGTTCGCGGGGCATGCGACGTTCTCCATGATGGGGCACGGACCGACGCTAGCGCGCGCGTCGAATGCATCGCGTGACGAACGAATGCAGGAATGCGTCGGGTTTACGCGACTTCAACGCTGCGCACGCTAGCTTCCACGTGATCCGAAACGATGCAAGGTGCGCGCCATGGCAAAGAAGAAAGCGAACGCGAACACGGCGGCAGGCGAAGGCGAACAGACTGCGGCGAAGCACCGCGCATTGCAGGACGACATCGACGCGAAGGACGCGGCGAAACCGAAGTCCGCCGCGAAGAAGCAAAAGCCGCCCGTGCAGGCGGGCGAGCGCGACCAGCCGACCAGGCTTCCCGCGCAGCATCTCGAAAAGCCCGGCAACGAACACGAGCTCGACCTCGCGCCCCGTTTCCTCGCGCCCGACTACGTCGGCAGCGGAAAGCTGGAAGGGATGGCAGCGATCGTCACCGGCGGCGACTCCGGCATCGGTCGCGCGGTCGCGGTGCTGTTCGCGCGCGAGGGCGCGGATGTCGCGATCGTCTATCTCTCCGAACACGAAGACGCGAAGGAAACGCAGCGCTGGGTGGAGAAGGAAGGCACGCGTTGCCTGCTGATCCCCGGCGACGTGAAGTCGGTGGGCTTCTGCGAGCGCGCGGTGGAGAAGACGGTGAAGAAGTTCGGCCGCCTCGACATCCTCGTCAACAACGCGGCATTCCAGCTGCACAGCGCCTCACTCGAAGACCTGAGCGAAGAACACCTGCAGGAAACGCTGCAGACCAACATCGGCGGTTACTTCCACATGGCCCGCGCCGCGTTGCCGTACATGGAGGAAGGCGCGTCGATCATCAACTGCGGTTCGGAGACGGCGCTGTTCGGCAGCAAGGAACTGCTCGACTACTCGGCGACGAAGGGCGCGATCCACGCGTTCACGAAGTCGCTCGCGTCGAACCTGCTCGAACGCGGCATCCGCGTCAACGCGGTGGCGCCGGGTCCGGTGTGGACGCCGCTCAATCCTGCGGATCGCGATGCGAAGAAGGTGGCCGAATTCGGCAAGCAGAGCGACATGGCGCGGCCCGCGCAACCGGAGGAGATCTCGCCGGCGTTCGTGTTCCTCGCATCGAAGGTCACCGGGTCGTACGTCAACGGCGCGATCCTGCCGGTGATGGGCGGACCGCGCGGCTGAAGCATTCACGCACGTCATCCCGAACTTGAATACGCGCAAACGTTTCCAGCGCGCGCACCGCCACGCGTCGTTTACGCAGGCGGCTTTAGCTTGCGTATAGCGCCGCGCCGGGCGGACATTTGGAACGACAATTGAAGATCGCGCAGATTACGCCTCTCTACGAGGCCGTCCCGCCGAAGCTGTACGGTGGCACCGAACGTGTCGTCGCCTGGTTGAGCGACGCATTGGTGGATGCGGGACACGACGTCACGCTGTTCGCTTCGGCCGATGCCCAGACGCGCGCCACGCTGGTGCCGGTACGCGACCAGGCGATCCGCCTGGATCCTGCATTGCTGAAGTCCGACCTCGCCGCGCACATGGCGATGCTGCATGAAGTGCGTCGGCGCATGGACGAGTTCGACGTCCTGCACTTCCACGTCGACATGATCCACTTCCCGTTCTTCGAGGATTGCGCGGAACGCACGCTCACCACGTTGCACGGCCGCCTGGATCTCAAGGACCTGCCGGGCGTGTATCGCCGCTGGCACCAGTTCCCGCTCGCGTCCATCTCGCTCGATCAGCGCAAACCCTTGCGCACGGCGAACTGGATCGGTTGCGTGCATCACGGCTTGCCGCGCGATCTGTGCCGCTTCAACGACGCGCCCGACGGCGATTACCTCGCGTTCCTCGGCCGCATTTCCCCGGAGAAGCGCGTGGATCGCGCGATCGCGATCGCGCGCCGCGTCGGCATGCCGCTGAAGATCGCGGCGAAGATCGATCCCGGCGACAAGGCCTACTTCGAGCGCGAGATCGAACCGCTCTTGCAAGGCGGCGACGTCGAGTACATCGGCGAGATCAACGACCGGCAGAAACCCGCATTCCTCGGCAACGCGCGCGCGCTGTTGTTCCCGATCGACTGGCCGGAACCGTTCGGTATCGTGATGATCGAAGCGATGGCGTGCGGCACGCCGGTGGTCGCGTGGCATCGCGGCTCCGTGCCGGAGGTGCTCGAGGACGGTGTCACCGGCCGTATCGTCGACAACGAAGACGACGCCGTGAAGGCCGTGCACGACGTGCTGGCGTACGATCGTCGCGCCGTGCGTGCGGTCTTCGAACGCCGCTTCACCGACGAGGCCATGGCCAGCCGCTACCTCGATCTTTACGCCCAACTCGTGCGCGCCCGGGAACCCGATCTCGGCCTGCGCCTGGCGTGAGCATGGATCCGGCGGCGACCGCCGCGTTGTATGCGAGTTACGTGCTGAAGGACGGCGACAGCTTCCTCGTCGCCAACGGCTTCGGCGATGTCGAGGAAGGCAGCACCGGCTTCTTCCGCGACGACACGCGGCTGCTGTCGATGTTCCGGTTGCGCCTCGGCGAGACGCAACCCGCCCTGCTGAGCGCGGCGGTGACCGACGACAACGTCGTGTTCCTCGCGCACATGACCAACCGGCAGTTGCCGCCGCTCGGCGAGGTCACGGCGGCCTCGCACGGCTTGCTGCACTTGCTGCGCGCCCGGTTCCTGCACGAAGAACGGATGCACGAGCGCATCACGCTGATGAACTACGGCACGCACGCGATCATTGCGCCGTTGCGCATCGAGGTCGATGCGGACTTCCGCGACATGTTCGAGGTGCGCGGGCAAGTGCGCGCGGCGCGAGGGCGGCTGCTCGACCAGGAAGAGTTGAAGGGACCGCGCGGCGTGATCTTCAAGTATCGCGGGCTCGACGATGTCGTCCGCACGTCCGCGATCGCGTTCTCGCAGCCGGCGACGAAGGTCGATGGCCGCGTGTTCGAGTTCCTGCTGCATCTCGTGCCCGGCGTCGAGCAGACATTGTTCGTCGAATGCGGGAACGAGGCCGGCGCGATGCCGTCGCGCGAACGTCATCGCGAAGCGGCGGCGCAGGCACGCAAGCGGATGCGCGCGCGCGGACGTCGCGGCGGACGCGTGCGCAGCGACGCGCCCCTGTTCGATCGCTGGATGCAGCAGTCGCGCGCGGACCTCTCGCTGCTGACGAGCGAACTCGAAACCGGACCGTATCCCTACGCAGGCATCCCGTGGTTCTCCACGCCTTTCGGCCGAGATGCAGTGGTGACGGCGCTACAGACGCTGTGGCTCGATCCGACGATCGCATGCGGCGTGCTCGGCTTCCTCGCCGCGCACCAGGCGCAGGAAGAGTCGTCGTTCCTCGACTCGGCGCCGGGCAAGATCATGCACGAGACGCGGCGCGGCGAGATGTCGGCGTTGCGCGAGCTGCCGTTCGGCCGCTACTACGGCGGCGTCGATACCACGCCGTTGTTCGTGATGCTCGCGGGCGCGTATGCGCGGCGCACGGGCGATCTCGCGTTCGTCGATCGTTTGTGGCCCGCGTTGTTGTCGGCGACCGCGTGGATCGAACGCGTGTGCGACAACAACGCCGACGGCTTCCTCGATTACGCGCGCGGCGAGTCCACGGGGCTGTCGAACCAGGGCTGGAAGGACAGCGAGGACTCGGTCTTCCACGCGGACGGCCGTTTCCCGAAGGGCCCGATCGCGCTCGTCGAAGTGCAGGGCTACGCGTTCGCGGCGTTCCGCGCGATGGCCGAACTCGCCGAACTGCGACGCGACGACGACAGCATGCGCGCATGGGCCGGCCGCGCCGCGCGACTGCAGGCAGCGGTGGAATCGAAGTTCTGGATGGAAGACCAGGGCTTCTACGGCATCGCGGTCGATGGCGACGGCGCGTTGTGCGCAGTGCGTTCGAGCAATCCCGGACATCTGTTGTTCTGCGGATTGCCGAGTGCGGAACGCGCGGCGAAAGTCGCCGAACAGTTGATGACGCCCGCCTTCCACACCGGTTGGGGGTTGCGCACGCTCGCGCAGGGACAGGCGCGCTACAACCCGATGAGTTACCACAACGGATCGATCTGGCCGCACGACACCGGACTGTGCGCGGCAGGCATCGCGCGTTACGGCCATCGCGAAGCGGCGGAACGGGTATTCACGAGCGCATTCCAGGCCGCGGTGCACTTCGACATGCGCCTGCCGGAGTTGTTCTGCGGCTTCAAGCGCGTGCAGGGCGCGCCGCCGATCGCGTATCCGGTCGCGTGCATGCCGCAGGCGTGGGCCGCGGGCGCGCCCTTCATGTTGCTGCAGTCGTGCCTCGGCCTCGAGATCGACGGATTGCGCGGCGAGATCCAGGTCGATCGCCCGCGCCTGCCCGAAGGCATCGACGAGGTGCGCCTGCATGATGTCGCGCTCGGCGGCGATCGTGTCGATCTGTTATTCCGTCGCGTCGACACGCGGGTCGGGATGTTCGTCGAAGGCCGCGGAAGCGACGTGCCGGCGGTGCGGCTACGGAGCTGACGTTTCGTTCGAAGCGAGTTGCCGTCTCAACCGCCGGATCTCGCTGATGAGTCGCGGGACATCCTGTCGAGCATGCGCGATGAAATCCTGGTCGGCATGGGTCGCTCCGACAAACTCGAAATCGTCACTCGCGGTCTGGATGAAGTCGGCGCCACCCCAGTGGTCGCGTCCCTCGATATACGAGCGCCACGGGCCAGGGGTCGTAACCTCCGCCCTCGCCTGGATCGCATCCAGCCAATCGATCTCGACGGCAGACTGCCGCACATCGGCCCACGTCGACAGCTCGCTGGTTTCCGATTGGCGCAGCGCCCGGGATACTCGGGCTTCAACGCCTTCCGTCGAAGCAACGGCGAGGGGAACGGTGTCGATATGCAACGCGAAGACGAGCTTTGCCTCCGGTGATTCAAGACTATGCTCGGATGCCGTCATCAGCGCCTCGAGTCGGCGGCGGCTCGCTTCATCCATCAACGCTGGTTGCGCCATGAAGTAACGATTTCCACCGTGCGCGCGCAACAGGCCTCGAAAGAGTTCCGCGTCCACGGGCGCCACGACATAGAGTCGTTCCCCTGTGGCAAGGTCACGCGCGATGCACTGGAACCGAGATGGTGCCGTAGTGGCATGGAGTCCGGTCGAGAACCCCGACTTTGCGCCGTCGTCGAACTCTAGAACTACGATCGCGGGTGTTTCTGGCGCTTGCGGTTTCATGGCTGCTTCGCAGGATTGGGTTCGATTCTGAAAAGGCCCTGCGCCGTGTTCGGGTCCAGGCCCGTGACGGTAACGTGCGAGCTCGATTGCCCCGAGGTGGAGATTACATCTCCGCCGGACTGTCGTACCTGACCCACCGTCGTCACTCCGACCTGACCGTTCGGGATACTTGCGCACAGCTGACACAACGTCGCATCTGCTGCGCTCTGTGCGGAGAACCCAAGGACCCCGTCTGGGTGCAGCTTCGTTCCTTCGGCGATCTTCTGCGCTGTGTTGCCACCGTTCCCGATGTTCGTCCCTCCTCGAACAACTAGTGCCGCATCCGGCAACCGCGCCGCCGCCGCACGCCCGGCCTGGATACCAAGTCCCGCGCCCCCCGGCACGCCCGGAAGCAGGATTGCGCCAAAGTCGTATGCGAGCCCGATGCCATCGGCGATCGCTGGTCCAACCCGGCCCGCGCGTGCGTTGTCGTAGAGGCTCTTGCCTCCGATGGCGACGCTCGGAACGCCCAGGATCAGATCCTCGGCCCACCTGCCATCAGGATCCGTGTATCGGTGCGGGTTGTTGTTGCCGTATGCGTAGCGATTGAAGTTCTCGCCGCTCTCGGCTTTCGCTTCAACAGGATCGGCGGATACGAAGCGCGCTTGCGCCGGACATGCGACGCACAATAGGAGCAAGAGCGAAAGCAGGCGTGCCATCGGACGACCTCCTTGTCTGGAGGCCCGATGGTTATGGCTTGCGAGGGACCGCTATGTCCGAATCAGCTTCGGCCCGACTCGGCGAGTTCGTCAGATCTCGTACGCCGATTCGCCATGCGCGCTGATGTCCAGCCCTTCGCGCTCCGCATCGTGATCCACGCGCAATCCGCGCACGCGATGCGCCACCTGGAACGCGACGAACGCGACAAACCCCGACCACGCGAGCGTGATGCCGACGCCGGCGAGTTGCACGCCGACCTGCCGCACGATGTCGAAGTCGTCCGCACCGGCGCCGCCCAGCGCGGGCGCGGTGAACACGCCGGTCAACACGGCACCGACGATGCCGCACACGCCGTGGATGCCGAACACATCGAGCGAGTCGTCTGCGCGCAGGTGGCGCTTCAATGCATTGACGCCCCAGAAGCCCGCCGCGCCGCCGCACGCGCCGATCGCGAGCGCGCCGCCGACGCCGACCGTGCCGCACGCCGGCGTGATCGCGACGAGTCCGGCGACCGCGCCCGACGCCGCACCGAGCATCGACGCGCGCCCGCGCAGCAACGCCTCGATCGCACTCCACACCAGCACCGCGGCCGCGGCGGCCATCATCGTGTTGACGAACGCGAGCGCCGCCGTGCCATTCGCCTCCAGCGCAGAACCCGCGTTGAACCCGAACCAGCCGACCCACAGCAGCGATGCCCCGACGTACGTCAGCGGAAGATTGTGCGGCGACAACCGCTCGCGCCCGAAGCCGATGCGCGGCCCGAGCATGTAGGCCCCGACGAGCCCCGCGACACCCGCGTTGATGTGCACGACGGTGCCGCCCGCGAAATCGAGCGCACCGAGCTTGAAGAGAAAACCGCTCGACGCCCACACCATGTGCGCGAGCGGCAGGTAGGCGAAGGTGAACCAGATCGCCGTGAACAGCAGCACCGCGGCGAACTTCGCGCGCTCGGCGATCGCACCGACCACCAGCGCGCAACTGATCGCGGCGAACGCGCCCTGGAACGCGACGTACACGAGTTCGGGAATGCGCACGCCTTGGGTGAAGGTCGCGACGGTCGATGCCGGGGAAACGCCCGCGAGCATCGCCTTGCCGAGCCCGCCGATGAACGCATTGCCGCCGTCGAAGGCGAGCGAATAGCCGTAAGCGGCCCACAGCACGAGCGCGAGCGAAGCGACGACGAGGACCTGCATGAGCACGGAGAGGATGTTCTTCGCGCGGACGAGGCCGCCGTAGAACAGCGCGAGGCCGGGGACGATCATCAGCATCACGAGCACCGTGGAGAAGAACATCCACGCGGTGTCGGCCTTCGCGACGACCATGCAGCCTCCTGTTGCGGGAGTTGCGGGGTTCGGCGCCGTTGCGGCGCCGAACCCGTCTTGCATCGTTACTGCATGCAGCGATTACAGCGTGTAGTACATCTGGTACTCGAGCGGGTGCGTCGCGGCGCGGAAGCGCGTGACTTCCTGCATCTTCACCGCGATGTAAGCGTCGATGAAGTCGTCGGTGAACACGCCGCCGGCCTTGAGGAAGTCGCGGTCCTTGTCGAGCGCCTCGAGCGCCTGGTCCAGCGAGTGGCAGACGGTCGGGATGTTCTTCTCTTCTTCCGGCGGCAGGTCGTACAGATCCTTGTCGCTCGGCGCGCCCGGATCGATCTGGTTCTTGATGCCGTCCAGGCCCGCCATCATCAGCGCGGCGAAGATCAGGTAGCCCGAGTTCATCGGATCGGGGAAGCGGATCTCGATGCGGCGCGCCTTCGGGTTCGCCACGTACGGGATGCGGCACGAAGCCGAGCGGTTACGCGCCGAGTAGGCGAGCATCACCGGTGCTTCGTAGCCCGGGACCAGGCGCTTGTACGAGTTGGTCGTCGAGTTGGCGAACGCGTTGATCGCGCGCGCGTGCTTGAAGATGCCGCCGATGTACCACAGCGCCATCTGCGACAGGCCGCCGTAGCCGTCGCCCGAGAACAGGTTCTGGCCGCCCTTGGCGAACGACTGGTGGACGTGCATGCCGCTGCCGTTGTCGCCGACGATGGGCTTGGGCATGAAGGTGACGGTCTTGCCATTGCGATGCGCGACGTTCTTGATGACGTACTTCATCGTCAGCAGTTCGTCGGCCTTCTTCACCAGCGTGTTGAACTTGGTGCCGATCTCGCACTGGCCCGCGTTCGCGACTTCGTGGTGGTGCACTTCGACTTCCATGCCGACCTGTTCCAGGGTCTTGCACATTTCGGCGCGCAGGTCGTGCAGCGAGTCGAGCGGCGCGACGGGGAAGTAGCCGCCCTTCACCATCGGACGGTAGCCGGTGTTGCCGCCTTCGTATTCGCGGCCCGAGTTCCAATGCGCTTCTTCCGAATCGATGTGGAAGAAGGTGTGGCCCATTTCATTCGCGAAACGGACGCTGTCGAAGATGAAGAACTCCGGCTCCGGGCCGAAGAACGCCTGGTCGGCGACGCCGCTCGACTTCAGGTAGGCCTCGGCGCGCTTGGCGACGCCGCGCGGATCGCGCGAGTAGGCCTGCATGGTCGCCGGGTCGAGGATGTCGCACGTCAGCACGATCGTCGGGTCGGCGGTGAACGGGTCGAGGAACGCCGTCGACGCATCGGGCAGCAGGACCATGTCGGATTCGTTGATGCCCTTCCAGCCGACGATCGACGAACCGTCGAACATCTTGCCGTCTTCGAACAGCGACGCGTCGATGATCGACTTCGGGAAGGTCACGTGGTGCTGCACGCCCTTCATGTCGCAGAAGCGGAGGTCGACGAATTCGACCTTGTGGTCCTTGATGAGCTTTTCGACGTGTTCGAGGGACATGGCGGATTTCCTGGGGACGGGAGGCGGGAATCGGGCCGGCGTTGGTGCCGGGACGTCCGTAGGAGAGCAAGGTGCGTGCCAAGCCCGGAAGCGTCTCAAGTTATTGATTTTTAATCGACCGAAAGAATCCGGAGCAGCTTGTTGCACCAGAATGGTGAACCTTCGACGGAGATCTGCACCAAATTGCGGACGGACGACTGTTGCTTGAGAAATAAAACTGGCGTATGTTGCAAGGGAAAGGAGGGTCCATGGCCATCAGCGTTCCCCATCCCGGGCATTCAGAAAGCGATTCGGCGGCGGTCCTCGGCAAAGCCGTGGTGCGCGTGGCCGAACGACTGGCCATCAACGGAGACACGCTCTCGCGCGTGCTCGGTATCAGTCCCTCCTCTGCAAGCCGTCTCGCCGCAGGCACCTATTCGCTGAATCCGTCTCGAAAGGAATGGGATCTGGCGCTTTTGTTCGTTCGCTTGTTTCGATCGCTGGATTCGATCGTCGGCTCCGATGAAGCTGCGCGCACGTGGATGCGCTCGGAGAACCTCGCCCTGCGAGATATGCCCGCGAATCTGATCACGCATATCCAAGGGCTCGTGCATGTCGTGGACTACCTGGACACCCACCGCGGTCGCATCTGAGGCACGCCCCTGGGAAGGCCTCGCGTGGCGAATGGTCGAGGCGCAGCATGTCGCGTCGACGATGAAGCTCGTTGACGGTGCGGACGAACAGGATCTCCTGGAGCGCCTGCTCGAAACGTCCAAGCCGCCGCGTGCCGATGGAACGGCGGCGTTGCATTACCTGCTCGCCACGCCGTTCCGCTATTCGCCAGCGCGCGGTGGGTCCCGCTTTCGTGCCGCGCACGACCCGGGCGTGTTCTATGGCGCCGAATCCGTGCGCACCGCCTGCATGGAGCTTGGCTACTGGCGTTGGCGATTCCTGATGGATGCACCGGCGCTGCGGTCGCTGGCCCCCCTGCCCTTCACTGCGTTCGCGGCGCGCATTGCGACGACGTGCGTCGACCTTCGCGAACCGCCCTTCGATGTCGACGCGGGCGCCTGGAGGCATTCCGACGACTACCTGCAGTCGCAAGTGATCGCGCGCGTCGCGCGGGAGGCGGGCGTTGGTGCACTGGTCTACGCGTCGGTGCGCGACCCGAATCCCGCGTGGTGCGTTGCGCTGTTGGCGCCGTCGGGCTTCGCATCGCCACGACCCGAGCCCGGCGAACAAACCTGGTGGCTGCAGGTCTCGCGAGAGAACGCGCTTTGGAAGCGCGACGACGTGCGATTCACCTGGACGGCCCCTGCGTGATGCCGCCGGCCACGTCCGCTACCGTACGATGATGGGCATTCCTTCCGGCATCGTGCGTCCATGACCGAGTTCCTCGCCGCGCTCCTGCTCGGCATCATCGAAGGCATCACCGAGTTCCTCCCGATTTCCAGCACCGGCCACCTGCTCATCGCGGAGCGCTGGCTCGGGCATCGCAGCGATCTGTTCAACATCGCGATCCAGGCCGGCGCGATCCTCGCGGTGGTGCTGATCTATCGCCAGCGCCTGTGGCAGCTGGCCGATGCGTTCCTGCATCCGGCGAAGGCGCAGACGACCGTGCACGGCCAGGCGCCGCGCGATTACGCGTGGAAGCTCGCCGCGGCGTTCGGCGTGACCGCGGTGCTGGGCGTGATCGTCAAGAAGCTCGGCTTCGAATTGCCGGAAGACGTCGCGCCGATCGCATGGGCGCTGGTGATCGGCGCTATCTGGATGGTGATCGCCGAGCAACTCGCCGCGCGTCGTGCGCAGGCGCTCGGCGAGCGCACGCAGATCACGTGGCTCGTTGCGATTCTCGTTGGCGTCGCACAGGTCGTTGCGGGTGTGTTCCCGGGAACATCGCGGTCGGCGTCGACGATCTTCGTCGCGTTGCTGTTCGGCACGACCAATCGCGCGGCGGCGACGGAGTTCGCGTTCCTCGTCGGCATCCCGACGATGTTCGCCGCAACGGGTTATGAACTGATCGACCTCGCCCGCGACGGCCAGCTCGCCGGCGAAGACTGGGGGTCGCTCGCGGTGGCGTTCACCGCGTCGGCGCTGACCGCGTTCGTCGCGGTGAAGTGGCTGTTGCGCTACATCCAGTCGCACACGTTCACGGTGTTCGCGGTCTATCGCGTGATCCTGGGCGTGGCGCTGTTGCTGCTGGTCAGCCCTTCACCTTCGCATTGAGCGAATACGTGCCGTAGATCGCCGCCTCGGTGATCTCGTGCGGCTGCAGTGCGTGGAAGACATCCGCCGCGGTGAAGTCCTCGGGCAGCTCGAGCTTCGGCACGCGCAGCGCGAACAGGCGGAAGAAGTAGCGATGCAGGCGCAGGTCGTTGAACGGCGGATACGGGCCGTCGTAACCGCGCCATTTGCCTCGCATGTCGGCGTCGCCCGCGAACCAGCCCGTGTAGTCGTTCAAGCCCTGGCGCGCGCCCGGCGGACCCTTCGGTGCCTGCTTGCCGTGCTTCGTGATGCCGTCGCTGCAGCTGCCGGCTGCGATCTCGCGCACGCTCGCGGGGATGTCGACCATTGCCCAATGCACGAAGTCGGCGCGCGGTTGTTCGACCGGAATCTCCATGTCGTCGCGGCCCACCGTCGACGGATCGGTGGGCGCATCGGTGTCGATGCACAGCAGCACGAACGACTGCGTGTCGGCCGGCGCGTCGGACCATGCGAGATGCGGATTGCGGTTGCCGCCGAACCCCTCCGGCGTGCCCATCGCGAACTCGGCCGGGATGCGATGGCGATGTTCGAAACTCTCGCTGGTGAGATGCATGCAGGCGCTCCTTGCGGTCAGGCGATGGCGGGCGATGTTGCCACGGTCGCGTCGATCGCGCTGTCGAGGCGTTCGGCGACCCAGCGTTCGGCGAAGCCGTCGCCGCGCCAGTTCTCGAGGAAACCGCAATGGCCGCCGTGCGCGGCGATTTCCAGGCGTGCGTTCGACGGCAGGTGCAGCGCGCGGAATGCGTCGACCGGAATGACCGGATCGTCTTCCGCCATCAGGATGCTCGCCGGCACGTGCAGCGACGCCAGCCGGTCGCCCGCGATCGAATACCCGTCGAAATAGTTGTCGAGCGAGCCGAACTGCGTGTGCCGCTCGACCATCCACTGCGTCAGCGGCCGCATGCGCAGGCCGAGCACGCGATCGTCGAAGTCGTGCTGCTGCGGGAACAGGCGGCGCTTGCGCACGAGCGAATCGCGCCACTTCTTCTCGAAATACCACATGTACAGGAACAGCCCGTGTTCCATCGCGTCCATCGTGCGCGCCGGGTCGAGCACCGGACACACGGCCGCGACATGCGCGATCGGAATGCCGGCGGCGGGCGCGCGCAACGCGACGCGCAATGCAAAGTTGCCGCCGAGCGAGTAACCGGCGACGACCATCGGCCGCGTCGCGTAGCGGCGCGCGACTTCGGCGGCGGCGTACACCACTTCGTCGATGCGATTGGAGTGGAACAGGCCTTCGTTGAGGTGGTGCGTGTCGCCGTGGTCGCGGAAGTTCAGGCGGAAGGTTTCGAAGCCGCGCGCGAGCAGGCGCGCCGCGGTGAGCTGCATGTAGCTCGAATCCGCGCTGCCTTCCCACCCGTGCAGCAGCAGCGCGAGGCCGCGCGCGGTGTGTCCGGGAATCGCCGAATGCAGGCCCTGCAGGCGCACGCCTTCGCCGGCGTCGATGATCTGCGGGGTGGTGATTGCGCCGGTCGCGGCCAGTGCCTGGCGACCGCGGCGGCGTCGCAGCGCGCTCGATCCCAGCACCGACTGGAGATGCGGGCTGCGCAGCGAACGGGGCGGCGCGTAATCGCAGGCGTTCGACATGACCGGCAGGCTAGCGCGATGCATGTCGAGAGCGCGCTCTAGCCCGCCGCTTGAATGGTTCAGGGGGCCTCCATCGCCGCGACGATGCGGTCGCGCGCCAGCTCGGCGATGCGGCGGCGGCCGCCGGCGTCGCCGACGTCGATCGGATCGAGGAACCACACTTCGGCGTCGCGCGCGGGTTCGCCCAGCAGGCGCAGGAAGTTGCCCGCGAAGCTTTCGCCCGGGGCGAAGGCGACCACCGTCTGCGCCTCCGCACGTTTGCCGTAACGCAGCGCGACCGGCTGCACGCGCACGCCCGCCTCGACCGCGGCGAGGAAGATGCGGGCATGGAACGGGCCGATCCCGTGGCCGTCGCGCGTGCGCCCTTCCGGGAACACGCCGACCGAGCGTCCTGCGCGCAGTCGCGCGAGCATTTCGTGCAGCACGCCGCCCATCGATTCGCTGCTGCCGCGCTCGTGGTAGATCGTTTCGCCGCGCGTGGCGAGGAAGCCGACGATCGGCCAGCGGCTGATCTCGCGCTTGGCGACGAAGCCCATCATGCGCTGGCTGTGCAGTGCGACGATGTCCACCCAGCTCACGTGGTTGGCGACGAACAGGGTCGCGCCCGGCAACGGCGTGCCGCGGCGATGCATGCGGAAGCCGAACACGCGCATCAACCCGCCCTGCCACCAGCGGATCGCGCGATGGTCGAGCGGTTCGCCGCCGATGCGGATGCGGCGGAACGGCGGCGCCATCAGCAGCAGCGTCAGCGGCAGGTCCACCAGCACGTGCCACAGCAGCAGGGGCAGGCGGAGCGCGAAGCGCAACGAGTTCATGCGATCACTGGGTGGGCAGCGGGATCACCGCGAGGGTGATGCGCGAGATGCAAACGGGCTTGCCGCGTTCGTCCTCGATGCGGATCTCCCACACGTGCGTCTGCCGACCCACGTGCAGCGGGCGCGCGGTGCCGGTGACCAGGCCGTCGCGCACGCCACGCAGGTGGTTCGCGTTGATCTCGAGGCCGACCACGCCGTCACCCTCCCGGGTGCTCCACATGCCGGCCGAACTGCCCAGCGTTTCGGCGAGCAGCACCGATGCGCCGCCGTGCAGGAGACCGTAGGGCTGTTTCGTGCGGGCATCCACGGGCATGGTGGCGCGCAGGAAATCGGGACCGATTTCGGTGAAGACGATGCCGAGCGGCTCCATCGCGGTGCCGCGCGACATCGCATTCAGGGCATCGAGACTTATGCCCGGCCGGAACACCGTCAGCCGAACTTGAAGATGCCCGGGCGCCAGCCGCGCGTGTACGACTGGCGCGTGGAGGCGTAGCCGCTGCTGCTGCCGTAACCCGAACCGAAGTCGCGTTCGCGGCGCACGTGCATGCGGTCGACGAGTTCGTCGCGGCGCGATTCCAGCCACTCGGTACGGCCGAGCTGGGACGCGTCCAAACCGCGGCGCTTGGCTTCGTGCTCGCGGTAATCGCAGAAGTCGTCGTAGGCCTCGAGCTCGTGCTTCAGCTCGCGCACGCACAGTTCGATCATCACCGCGTCATCGAGGAAGCCCAGCACCTCGACGTTGTCCGGGATGATGTCCTTCGGATCGCAGAAGTAGACGAGCGCCGACAGCACGCGCTGGCGGTCTTCTTCCGGCAGGTGCCAGCCTTCGTCGCGCACCATGGCGATCATGTCGTCCAGGCGCAGCAGGCGTTCCTTGATGAAGTCGGGGATGTGGACCTTCTGCGCGTCGGCGAGCAGGCCGCTGGCGCACGAGATGATGTCGTCGGCCGTGCGGTCCTTGGCCGATTCCTTCGCGGCGGCCTGCGCTTTCTGGAAGTGCTCGAGGTCGCGGTCGTTGAGTTCGAAGTTCAGCGAAATCGACATGGCGGCAATCCAGTCCGTAAGCGATGGGGGCAAGGGCAGGCAGACTAGCAGAACCGTGCGTCTCCGAACATTCCGGCTGCTTGCCGGGACATGCCTACAAGATCGGTGCCAACCCTGCGCCGAAGGCGGTGAAGATCCGCGTCGTGAGGCCCTTGATGCTGCCGCTGACCTCCGGGAAATCGCCGACCGGCTCGTAGCAGGCGCGAAATCCGGGGTCGTCGCGAAGCAGCGGCGCCGGACATCCGGGGCCGGGAACGAACTCGAAGCTCGTCGCGTAGCGCCAGGGCCACAGGTCGAAGATCGGCAGGTCTTCCGACACCTTGTCCAGCGAGTAGTCGATGCCCGAGAACACCGGCGCCTTGTCGCGACGCGCGATCACCCAGGCGTTCTCGGGCCGCATGTCGCCGCGGATGCTGTCGGCGAGCGCCTTCGCGAACGCGGCGTCCTCGATCACCACCATGCTCTCGGTGTTGTAGTTGTCGCCGCGCGGATCGAAGTTGTGGGTGCCGACCACGCCGATGCGTTCGTCGACGACGATCGACTTCGCATGCAGGCCGATGCGCACGCCGGCCTTCTCCAGCGGCACCGGGGCGTTGGCGCCGCTGCCGAAGTAGCGCGTCGCGACGCCTTCGCCCTGTTGCTGGGGCGGCGCGCGGCGTTCGTCGCCTTCGGTGAGCGCGATGCGCTGCGCTTCCTCCTCCGCGCCCGCGGCGATCGCCGCCAGATCGATCGGCGAAGTCGCGGGGAACGGCTTGTATTCGTAGATGTGGAAGCCGAACTCGCGCAGGTAGCGGCGTTTGTACTTGTACGACAGCGCGTAGACGATGAAGGCGTCGGTCGCCGCGAGGCTGTTGGTCGAGACCATCACGCGCGGCGCGTCGGGCCGCTGCTGCATGCCGCGGAACATGTCCTGCGCGGCCTCGGAGAGCACGAGGTACGGCGTCTGCAGCAGCACTTCGTGCTTCGCCGATTCGACGATGTCGCGCAGGCGCTGGCCGGCGTTCTCCGCCGACGGGCTTTGGTCGTCGCGGTGCTTGTCCGGCACGTCGGCGATGAAGTGGACCTCGCGGACCATCAATGCAGGATCGACGAAGCGCTTGCGTACCAGCGCCTCGTCGCTCGCTTGCTGCGACAACGCGGCCACGCGCGCGGGCGCTTCGAGCGGCGGATGCGCCATCTCGGGCGCGCCTTCGCGCAGGAGCATGCGGCCCACGTCGTCGAGGCGTTCGGCGGGGACGCTGCGCTCGAAGTTCCAGAACGTCTCGAAGTTCGCCGCCATCTCGCGGGCGACCGGGCCGGCGACGATGATGTCGCGGTCGCGGAACGTGTACTCGCTGCTCCAGTCGTAGTAATCGTCCTGGTAATTGCGCCCGCCGGTGACGCCGACCACGTCGTCGACCAACAGCAACTTGCTGTGCATGCGCTGGTTGAGCCGGTTCCAGCAGCAGATCGAGGCCGCCAGGTACTTCGGATAGCTCATCCGCGAGTCGTTGAACATCGGGTTGTAGACGCGCAGGTCGAAGTTCGCGTGCTGCGAGGCGAGCGCGGCCAGGGTCGAGGCCTTCTTCAGCGCGGACAACTGGTCGACGAGCAACCGCACGCGCACGCCGCGGCGCGCGGCGGCGAGCAGTTCGTCGAGCACGAGGTGGCCCGCGTCGTCCTCGTCGAAGATGTAGGTCTGCAGGTCGATCGTCTTGCGCGCGCTGCGGATGAGGTTGAGGCGCGCGACGAGGGCGTCGGGGCCGCGGTCGAGGATCAGCGCGTAGTGCATCGGCGCGCCGGGCACGGACGCGGCCATCGCGCGATCGCCGAGGTCGCGCAGCGGCGAAGGCTGCGCGCAGGCGTCGTCGGTGCGCACGCAGGCGACCTCGCGCGCGCGCGCGTCGAACGCGACCTGCTGCGCCCGATCGCGCTGGCCGAACGACAACGTCGTGCAGCCGCTCGCGAACAGCAGCGCGGCGAGCGCGAGCCATCGGGCACCACCGGGGAACGTCATCGCTGGCCGGCCGTCGTGTCGTGCAGTCGCACTTGCATCGAGAACCGCACCTCGTCGCGCAGCGCCATGCGCCAGCCGTCGAGATCGTAGGCGGCGCGACGCACGGTGCCGGCGGCGACGATCGGGCAGTCGCGGCCCGGGCGCACGCACGCGGCGGGTTCGAGCACGAAGGTTTCGCGGCGCTGGATGCCGTGCATGCGCAGGCGCCCGTGCAACGTGCCGCCGGTGTTCAGCAGGTCGGCGTCGTAGGGATCGGAAAGGAACGTCACGTCGGGAAACTTGGGGGCGTCGAAGAACCGGGGACCGCGCATGAAGCGCGTGTAGCGCGGATGGTCGACGATCTCCACGCTCGCGGTCGACAGGCGGATTCGCACCTGGCGACGGCCGTCGGGCAACGCGAGCACATCGCCTTCCGCTTCGGGGAAGCGCCCGATCAGCACCTGGTTCCAGCGCGTGACCATCGAGAACTCGAAGCGCGATTCCGGCTGGATCACCGCGATCGGCGCGACCGGTTGCTGTGCGCCGACGTCCCGCGACGCCACCACGCCGGCGCCGACTCCCGCCAGCAGCAGCGTGGCGACGAACGCGCGCATGTCAGGCCGTCACGGCCACCAGAACGCGGCCAGCTGCGCGGCGCCCGGCTCGAATGCGGCCTCGCGCGGCAGGTGCAGCACCGCGATGCCCGCCGGCGGCATGCCGCGGTAATCGCCCGACTGCCCGCTGTGCATCAACGCGGCGAGTTGTTCGAAACCCGGGTTGTGGCCGACGAGCAACAGGCGATCGACGTCCTTGTGCCCGTCCGCGAGTTCCATCAGCGTGCCGGGCGTGGCTTCGTAGATCGCGGGCTCGAGGCGCTGGTCGACGTACCCGACCGCGCCGAGCACGGCTTCGAGCGTTTCGCGCGTGCGCCGCGAAGGCGAACACAACACGCGATCGGGCACGAGCTGGCGCTCGCGGAGCCAGCGGCCCGCGGCCTCCGCTTCGGCGAGGCCCTCCGGCGAGAGCGGGCGATCGAGGTCGGCCTGGCCGGCGGTGGCCGGCTCGGCATGGGCGTGACGCAGCAGGATGAGTTCGCGCATATGCGGTGAGCTTAGCCGACCGCCGGGGGCGCGAGGGGTGAATTCCCCGGCAGTGCGCGATCTTCCCTCACGCGCGCTTGAGCCACTTGAAGAGCGGCGCCCAGTCGGCCTGGTGTTCGCGCACCTGCTGCGACTGGTAGTCGAACAGGCTCCTGCCGAGCCCGGCCATCAGGACGTAGGCCTGCGTATCGCGCAATTCGGCGACCAGCGGGTACGGCCATTCGCGCAGCGCATCCATGAATTGCTGCGAGGCGTTGGTCCACGGGCGCAGGCGATTGCCGACGAGCCCGACCGGGAGGTCGCCCTTGCGCACGCGCGGATGTTTGGCCAGCGTGTCGAGGAACGGCACGGTGGCTTCGATATCGATCCGCGATGCGAGCACCGGCACGACGACCGCGTCGGCGACGTCGAGGAAGTGCACGAGCTCCGGTCCATGCGCGCCAGCCGATGCATCGACGACGACGTGTTGCGCATCGTCGGGCACCTTGCGGTTCCAGTCGCGCCGCGTGCCGTCGACGGGCAGCACCGCGGTATTCAGGTGCGCGCGCTTCTCGGCCCAGTGGCGCGAGGAGCCCTGGCGGTCGGCATCGACCAGCACGGTGCGCTTGCCGTCGTTCGCGAAATGCGCGGCGAGGTTGGTCGACAGCGTGGTCTTGCCCACGCCCCCCTTCGAACTGGCCACGAGCACGGTCTTCATCCCGACCCCCTGGAAGCACGCTTGGAAGTCGGACCTTACCTCACCGGGGCCAGCGTGCGTCGATCCAGAGGACCATCCGGTGCACCGCGGTGGCGACGTCGGCGACCAGCGCGGGCACGTGCGCGGCGTCCTGCGCGCGGCCGGCGGTTTCCAGCGCATCCGCCGCCTCGCCCAGTTCGCCCGCGCCGATGCTGCGCGCGGCGCCCTTGATCTTGTGGGCCTCGCGCGTCACGCCGGGGAGGTCGCCGGAATCGCGCGCGGCTTCGAGCGTGGCGAGGTCGGTGGTCGTGCTGGCCAGGAAGTCGTCGAGCAGTTCGCGGGTTTCCGCTGCGTCGCCGTGCGTGAGGCCGGTGAGCACCGACTCGTCGATGGGCGCGGGGCGTTCGGCCTGCGGCAGCATCGACGCGAGGTCCGCGATCTGCGTCGGCGTGGCGGCGACCTGCGTATGCGGCAACCAGCGCGCGAGCATCTCCACGAGCGAAGGGATGCGGACGGGTTTGGCGAGGTAATCGTCCATGCCGGCAGCGAGGCAACGTTCCGCCTCGCCCTTCAACGCGGAGGCGGTGAGCGCGATCACCGGCGTGCGCATGCGGCCTTCGCGTGCTTCCTCTTCGCGGATCGCACGCGCGAACTGATAGCCATCGAGCTTCGGCATGTGAACGTCGGTGAGGACGAGCGCATAGCGGCCCGTGCGCCAGCGAACCAGGCCCTGTTCGCCGTCGTCGGCGCTTTCGCTCGCATAGCCGGCGAGCGCGAGCTGGCGCGCGATCACTGCGCGATTGGTCGGATGATCGTCGACCAGCAGCACGAGGCTGCCTTCGCTTTCGGCTTCGGCCACCGTGGGCAACTTGCGCGGTGCGAGCAACGGTGTCGAAGGCTGCAGCGACTCGGCCGGCACGTCTTCGACGCGCGCACGCGGCAAGGCGACGTCGAAGCGCATCGTGGTGCCCTGCCCCGGCGCGCTTTCCATCGTCACCGCGCCGCCCATCAGTTCGGCGAGGCGGCGGCAGATCGCAAGCCCGAGACCCGTGCCGCCGAAACGGCGCGTCGTATCGCTGTCGGCCTGCGAGAACGGCTGGAACAGGCGCGCCTGTTGTTCGGGCGATACGCCGATGCCGGTGTCGGTCACGCGCACGGTGAGGCGATCGCCGCCCAACGGGCCCGCGTCCGGCTCCGCGGCTTTCCACTCGAATACTGCTTCGACGCGGCCCTGCTCGGTGAACTTGATCGCGTTCGACAGGAAGTTCGACACGATCTGTCGCACGCGCAACGCGTCGGCGCGATACGCGGGGCCGATGCGATCGTCGACATCGCACGACAACTGCAAGCCCTTGCTCGACGCGGAGCCCGAGAAGTTCGCCACGGTCATGCGCACGACGCGACGCAGATCGACCGGCGATGGCGAGAGCTCCAGGCGCCCCGCTTCGATCTTCGAGAAGTCGAGGATGTCGCCGATGATCTGCAACAGCGATTCGGCGGACGACTGGATGACGTTGAGCGCGCGACGCTGGTCGCCGTCGAGCTGCGTGTGCGCGAGGATTTCGACCATGCCGGTCACGCCGATCATCGGCGTGCGGATCTCGTGGCTCATCGCGGCGAGGAAGGCGCTCTTCGCGATGTTCGCCTCGTGCGCGCGCGATTCGCTCTCGCGCAACGCTTCTTCCAGGCGCTTGCGTTCGGTGAGGTCGGTCGCCACCGCGATCAGGCCGCCGGGGTTGCCGGCCTCGTCCTTGAATGCAGCGAGCGACAGCACGACCGGCACCATGTGGCCGTCGCGATGCACCAGCACCGCTTCGTGCGGCGGCCGATCGAGTTCGGCGAGCGCGTACATCGCGCGCCAGTCGGCGGGCACGCGCTTGCCGCGCATGCGTTCGAGCCCGGCGACCACATGCTCCACCTGCTCCGCCGGCACGAGCATCGGCGAATCGTCCTCGGCGGGCTGCGTGCCGTGGCGCGGGACCTTGCCGAGCAGTTCGTGCGGGTGCCAACCGAGCAGCTTCTCGGCGAACGGGTTGTACATGATCCAGCGCCCGTGGCCGTCCATCGCGAGGATCGCGACCTGCGCGGCGTTGAGCAGCGAACGCTGGAATTCCTCGCGGCGCTCGAGTTCCTGGCGCACGGCTTCGTTCACCGCGAGCTGGCCGGTGAGGTCGGATTCGTAGCGCACGACGTCGCGCCGCATGTCCACGAACGCATCCATCACCGTGCCCAGTTCGCCGCGCGGCCGGTACATCGGTTCGCTCTCGTCGAACTGGTGCTTGCGCATGTCGCGCGCGAGCGTGGTGAGCGATTCCACGCCCTTGTACACGTTGCGCAGGATGTGCCGCGCGATCAACGCGGCGAACAGCAGCGCGATCATCGACAGCGAGATGCGCAGCGCGCTCGCGCGCCGTCCTCGCTCGATGTCTTCGCGCACCATGCGCTCGGAGTTCACCATCGCGATCTGCGACAACGCTTCCATGCGCGTGGTCACCGGATCGATCGACGGATACAGCTCTGTGTCGGCGAAGTGGCCGAGCGCGGGAAGGTCGCGCGCCACGAGGATCGCGCGCAAGGTGTCCATCGCCTTGTGCGAACGCACGCGCGCGACCAGCACCTGCTCGAAGATCGCCTTCTGCTCGGGGTCGCGCGGCATCGACGCCAACGCTTTCCAGCTGCGGTCGATCTTCGCGCGCGCGGCATCGAGCGTGGCGACGCCCTGGTTCCAGGTCATCAGGTTGTTGCGCACGCGGAAGGTGGTGTCGACGACGTCGAGCCCGTAACCGTCGGACACGGCCTTGAGGTGGCGCAGGCGTTGAAGCGAGTTGTCGCGCAGCGTTTCGAGCGAGGCGCGCTGCTGGTACTGCACCCATTCGTCGATCACGAGCACGGTCGCGCCGGCCAGCAGGAACAGGCCGAACAGCCCCCACAACTGGTGGCGCATCCCGAGCGAAAAGGAACGGAACCGCATGCGCGCCCTCAGTGCGGCGCCCGCCAGCGCGCGACGCACTCGGCGAGGTCTTCGGCCGGCACCGGCGCGCCGACGAGATAGCCCTGCGCGATGCCGCACCCCAGCTCGGCCAGCATCTGCCAGTCCTCGACCGTCTCCACGCCTTCGGCCACGGTTTCCAGTTGCAGCTTGCGCGCGAGGTCCAGGCTCGCTTCGACCACCGCGCGCTTGCGCGGCTGCGAATGCGCGCCGAACACGAAGCCCTGGTCGATCTTGAGTTCGGTGAACGGCACCTGCGACAACTGCGCGAGCGACGAATAGCCGGTGCCGAAGTCGTCGATCGACAGGCCGAAGCCTTTCAGGCGCAGTCGCGCGAGCACGCCGAGCCCGCGCGCCGCATCGGCCATCAACAGGCTCTCGGTGATCTCGAGGATCACTTCGGACGGCGACACGCCGTGCGCTTCGACGATCTGCTGGTAGCGATCGGCGGCGGCGGGGTCGTGCAACGTCGCGGGCGAGACGTTGACCGAGAGATTCAGGCGCAGGCCATCGTCCTGCCAGCGCCGCTTCCACGCGCAGGCCTGGTCGAGGATCGTGTCGGTGAGGCCGGCGGCCAGGCCGTCGGATTCGAGCATGCCGACGAAGTGGTGCGGGCGGATCACCTGCCCGTCGCGTTCCCAGCGCGCGAGCGCTTCGATGCCGACGATCTTGCCGTTCGCGAATTCGGCCTGCGGCTGGAACCACGGGACGATCTCGCCTTCGTTCAACGCGCGGCGCACGTCGGCGATCTCGAGGAACAGCGTTTCGTCGTCGGGGTTCGATTGCAGGCGTTCCTCGTAGCGCGTGAGCACCGCTTCGAGTTTCTCCGCGCTCAGCGGCTTCTCGATGCTGCCGAGCACGTGCAGGCCGTAGGCGCGCGCCATCATCTGCACGGTGTTGAGCAGGGCCGGGTCGAGCGCGCTGACCAGCGCGACGCCGCGCGCGAGGCGTCGCTGCGCGACGTGGCCGATGAATTCGATGCCGTCCATGCCGGGCATGTCGAGGTCGACCAGCACCACGTCGGGGGGGATCTGCGTTTCCAGCTGGGCGAGCGCCGCCACGCCGTCGGCCGCTTCCATCACCGACGAGACGCCCAGTTCAGCAAGCAGGCGCAGCGCCAGCCGGCGCTGGAAGCCGTGGTCTTCCACCACCATCACGCGCAGCGCGCTCAAGCTCATCCGGAGCTTCCCCCGATCGGGGCGCACTGCCGCGTGCGCCTGCGTATTGAAACGTGTCGGGGGGGCCGGGGCGGCCGCGCAAGCCGCCGCTGCTACAATCCCGCGTCTTTTTTCCCGCTTTTGCCGCGCCCGTCCCCGGGCGTGGCCTGCCCGTGAGCCTGTCATGACCAGCACCGCCGAGCTCTCTTCCCCCGCCTCCGCCAACACCGCGCTCACCAACAGCGCCGTCGACGCCGACTACACGCTCGACCACAAGTACACGCGCGAATCGGGCCGCATCTATCTGTCGGGCGTGCAGGCCCTCGTGCGCCTGCCGTTGATGCAGAAGCTGCGCGACGAAGCGGCGGGGCTGAACACCGCGGGTTTCGTCAGCGGCTATCGCGGTTCGCCGCTCGGCGGCTTCGACCTGGAGCTGTGGCGCGCGCGCAAGCACCTGGAAGGCAAGTCGGTGAAGTTCACGCCGGGCCTCAACGAAGACCTCGGCGCCACGATGGTGTGGGGCACGCAGCAGACGAACCTGTTCCCAGGCGCGAAGGTCGAGGGCGTGTTCGGCATGTGGTACGGCAAGGGCCCGGGCGTCGATCGCACCGGCGACGTGTTCAAGCATGCGAACGCCGCGGGCACTTCGCCGAAGGGCGGCGTGCTCGCGCTCGCGGCCGACGACCACGCGTGCCGTTCCTCGACGCTGCCGCACGGTTCGGAACACGAGTTCGTCAGCGCGATGATGCCGGTGCTCAATCCGGCGGGCGTGCAGGACATCCTCGACCTCGGCCTCGTCGGCTGGGCGATGTCGCGTTACACGGGCCGCTGGGTCGGCTTCAAGACGATCGCGGAGAACGTGGAGTCGTCGGCGTCGGTCGACGTCGATCCGATGGCGCTGCAGATCATCACGCCCGACGATTTCGAGATGCCGCGCGGCGGCTTGAACATCCGCTGGCCCGACCCGCCGATGGACCAGGAAATGCGCCTGCACCAGTACGCGGTGAAGGCCGCGCAGGCATTCGCGCGCGCGAACAGGATCGACAGGATCGTCATCGATTCGCCGACGCCCCGCCTGGGCATCATCACCACCGGCAAGTCGTACCTCGACGTGTTGCAGGCGCTGGAATACCTCGACCTCGACGCGCGTGCATGCGCCGACCTCGGCATCCGCGTCTACAAGGTCGCGATGACCTGGCCGCTGGAACCGATCGGCCTGCGCAACTTCGCGCGCGGCCTGCAGGACATCCTCGTGGTCGAGGAGAAGCACGCCTTCATCGAGAGCCAGATGAAGGAAGCGATGTACAACTGGACGGGCGAGCGTCCGTCGGTCGTCGGCAAGTACGACGAAGCCGGCGAATGGATCCTGCCCTCGACCGGCGAACTCACGCCGGCGCGCATCGCGCGTGTCATCGCAAAGCGCATCCAGAAGTTCCATGACAGCGAGCACATCCGCGACGTCATGCGCTGGATGGCAGGCAAGGAATCCGAACTCGCGCTGCCGCGCGCCGCGTTCCCGCGCGTGCCGCATTACTGCTCGGGCTGCCCGCACAACACCTCGACCGTCGTGCCAGAAGGCTCGCGCGCGCTGGGCGGCATCGGTTGCCATTACATGGTGACGTGGATGGACCGCAGCACCGACACCTTCACGCACATGGGCGGCGAAGGCGTGACGTGGGCGGGCCAGGCCGCGTTCACCGATACGCCGCACGTGTTCCAGAACCTCGGCGACGGCACGTACTTCCACTCGGGCTCGCTCGCGATCCGCCAGTCGATCGCGGCGAAGGTCAACATCACCTACAAGATCCTCTACAACGACGCGGTCGCGATGACCGGCGGCCAGCCGGTCGACGGCACGCTGAGCGTCCCGCAGATCGCGCACCAGGTACGCAGCGAAGGCGTGGAGACGATCGTCGTGCTGTCCGACGACATCGCCAAGTGGAGCGATCCGTCGATCTTCCCGAACGGCGTCGACTTCCTCGACCGCAGCGAACTCGACAACGTGCAGAAGCGCCTGCGCGAAACGCCCGGCACCACCGTGCTGATCTACGACCAGACCTGCGCGACGGAAAAGCGTCGTCGCCGCAAGCGCGGCAAGATGGTCGATCCGCAGAAGCGCGTGATGATCAACTCGCTGGTGTGCGAAGGCTGCGGCGATTGCGGCAAGAAGTCGTTCTGCGTGTCGGTGCTGCCGAAGGAAACCGAGTTCGGCCGCAAGCGCGACATCGACCAGAGCAACTGCAACAAGGATTACTCCTGCGTCAACGGCTTCTGCCCGTCGTTCGTGACGGTGCATGGTGGTTCGCTGCGCAAGAAGAAGGGAACGGGCGCCGCCGATCGTTTGCAGAACCTGCCGACGCCGACGCTGCCGTCGCTCGACCAGCCCTGGAACATCCTGATCACCGGCGTCGGCGGCACGGGCGTCGTCACGATCGGCGCGTTGCTCGGCATGGCCGGCCACCTCGAAGGCAAGGGCGCGAGCGTGCTCGACCAGACGGGTCTTGCGCAGAAGGGGGGCGCGGTCACCACGCACATCCGCATCGCGAATACGCCGGCCGACATCCACGCCGTGCGCATCGCCGCGGGCGAAGCCGACCTCGTGCTCGGCTGCGACATGGTCGTGGTCAACGACTACTGGCCGCTGTCGAAGATCCGCAGCGGCCGCACGCAGGTCGTGCTCAACAGCTACGAGGCGATGCCGGGCACGTTCACCACGCGCCCCGACATGCAGTTCCCCGCACAGGACATCGTCGCGGCGATCAAGCTCGCGCTGGGCACCGACGGCGATGCGGACAAGGCGATGCACCTCGTCGACGCGACGCAACTCGCCACGGCGCTGATGGGCGATGCGATCGCGACCAACCTCTTCATCCTCGGCTACGCCTGGCAGCGTGCACTGGTGCCGATCTCGTTCGACGCGCTGATGCGCGCGATCGAACTCAACGGCGCGGCGATCGAGATGAACAAGACCGCGTTCGCGTGGGGTCGCCTCGCGGCGACCGACCTGCCGGCGGTGCTCGACGCGGCGGGCATCGCGCGTTCGATTCCGTCGCAGGACACCTTGCACGAGCTTCCGGTCCTGTCGCCGGGCGAATGGGAAGGCCACGAGTGGGGCGCGAACGTCGCGCCGAAGCCGAACGCGGTGGAAGACGAGTCGCGCCACCTGCCCGCGCACGGCGGCGGCGACGTGGCGTTCCTGCCGCTCGACGATGCGCGCCTGTCGCGTTCGCTCGACGAAGTCGTCGCGCGCCGCGTCGCGTTCCTCACCGACTACCAGAACGCCGCGTACGCGAAGCGCTACACCGACCTGGTCGCGAAGGTCCGCGCCGCCGAACAGCAGCGCGCGCCGGGCAGCACCGACCTGTCGGAAGCGGTCGCGCGTTACGCGTTCAAGTTGATGGCGTACAAGGACGAGTACGAAGTCGCGCGCCTGTACACGAGCGGCGAGTTCCAGCGTCGCCTGGAACAGCAGTTCGACGGCGACTACAAGCTGCGCTTCCACCTCGCCCCGCCGCTGCTGGCGAAGAAGGACGCGGAAGGCCGCCTGCTCAAGCGCGAATACGGCGCGTGGGTGTTCACCGCGTTCAAGGTGGTGGCGAAGCTGCGCTTCCTGCGCGGCACTGCGCTCGACGTGTTCGGCTACACCGGCGAACGCAGGATGGAGCGTCGCCTGATCGAAGACTACGCGGCGACGGTCGGCATGCTGGTCGATGGATTGAACGCCGTCAACGTCGCGCTCGCGGCGGAGATCGCGTCGATCCCCGAACACATCCGCGGCTACGGCCACGTCAAGGAAGCGCACCTGCACGATGCGAAGGCCCGCGAGGCGAAGCTGCTCGCGCAGTGGAAGGCGCCGCCGCAGGCGATGGCATCGGCGGCCTGATCGGCGCAAGCCTGATCGTCGCAGGAGAAAAAGCCGCCCTTCGGGGCGGCTTTTTTCATGCCTCGAGTTCCGGCCGAGAAGGTCACGAAACGGGATCGGTGGATCGCGGAGCTTCGGGAGAACCGCGACGGAGACCGAGCCTTGGCTACGCTTGCCACCGGTCCCCACTGGGCCGACCACTCGCAGGACGGCGTTTGTTACTCGGTCAGCCACGTGCAACCGTCGTTCGTGGATCATTCGATTCCCGCGGTCGCTCGCACGGTGCGAAAGCCGGGGCGCGCAGCGATGACCGTCAAGGTGCGAGTCGTCTACTCGCACCATTGCTTCACGCAGGCACTGGCGAAAGTCGCCGGCGCGAATCCCGAGCACTACTACAACTGCACGAGACGGCCGCAGGATCACCGTGTCTTCTGCACGGTGCGCTGGAACGAAAGCCTGGCGTTGCCCGAAATCGTCGCCGGAATCCGGAACTGCTACTTCACGCGCCACCACAATTATTTCGTGTGGCGCGATCCGACCGTCGCCGGGTCGGATGAGTACTTCGTCTACTTCAACATCAGGCGCCGCGGGACATTCGTCGAGATGGAGATCGAAAGCGCCTACCTGCGAGGCGATGCGAAGCAGGCCAAGGCAGGAGCGCGAAAAGTCAGCCTGACCACGCTGATCGTCAACGCCGCAAACGGGCGGAGAACGCATCGCCCACCGGCCTAGGTCCTGCTGGTCCAGAAACAGAAAGCCCGCCTGGAGGCGGGCTTCTGTCGATCGGGCCGGGGACTCTTGGTTATCCCACTCTGGGTGGGACCCTTTCGGGCGGTAGACCAAACTCAAACCGGTTCGTCGGGTCCTTGGTCGCTCGTGGCGACAGCGCGATGGTAGTCGCGTGTTGCGGCGCGCGCAACACGCAACTGTGGGTTACTTCTTCGGCGCGTAAATCGAGAACAACAGATCCGGTCGACCTTCGATCCGCTCCAGGTGCGGGTAACGCAACCCGTCGTAGTACGGCAGCTTGATCGTGCGATACGTGTCGAACTCCTTCACCAACAGTTCGATCGGCTGCTTCGATGCCTTCGCCGCGGTGATTGCGTCTTCCATCACTTCGCCGCTGTACTGGCGACCGTTGACGGCGACCGGCGTCATCTCCGGACCGACACCGGCCTTGAACGCCGGGCTGTCCCAGCGCACGTCGGAGATGCTGCCGTCGCGGCCGACGGTGATGCCGAGCGAATACAGGAAGTCGTCCCCGCCGCCGTATTCGGAGGCCGCGGCCTTCGCGTAACCGTTCGGCTTGTCCTTGAACACCAGGCGCCAGCCCGCGGCTTCGATGCCGCCGGTGATCGCCTTCTTGCCGTCGAGGCGATCGCGCAGGAACGTGTGCCAGTCGTCGGCGACGAGGCCGTTCAACGTCGCGACCACGTCGTCGAACGTGTACGGGTTCACCTTGAAGTCGCCGTCGTTGCCGCCGAAGAACTTCTTCGCGAAATCGTCGAGCGACACCTTGTTGTTCGACTTCTCGCGCAGGCGCGCATCGACTTCGAGCCAGATCAGCTGGCCGCCGGAGTAGTAGTCCTCGCTCAGCTGCCAGCTGCGATACGCCTTCGACGTGCGCTTGGCGATGATCGGATCGTTGGTCGTGTCCTGCAGCGCGCGCCACGACAGGCCGGCGCGGTTTTCGCTGTACGCCGCGGCGACGAGCGCGAGCGCGTCCTTCGAGGTCTCGAACGTGCGCAGGCCGGAGCGCGCGGTGATCACGTTGCCCCAGTACTGCGTCTGGCCTTCGTACACCCACAGCAGGCTGCCCTGCATCGGCGTGTTGAAGGTCGGCGTGGTGAGGTCGGCGCCGCGGCGGTACTTGCCGTCCCACGAATGGTTGTACTCGTGCGCGAGCAGGTCGCTGCTGCCCTTCTTCGGATCCCACGAGGTGAAGTACTTCACGCCGACGCCGTTCTCGCTGGAGCGATGGTGCTCCAGGCCGATGCCCGACATCTGCCCGCTCAGCGCGAACAGGAAGTCGTAATGGTCGTAGTGTTCGGCGCCGTAGAGCTTGCGCATCTGCTCGACCAGGTTGCGATGGGCCTGCAGGTGGTCGGGCTTCACTTCGAGGTACTTGGCGTCGTCGGCGACGACGTTGAGGCGCACGGGCTTGCCCTTGCCGTTCGACAGGTCGATCGTCTTGAAGTGACGCCCCGCGAACATCGGCGAATCGACCAGCGTGTCGAAGTCGATCGGCTTGTAGGTCACGACGTCGCCCGCCTTCGACTGCACTTCCAGCGCGGTGGCGGCCTGCCAGCCGGCGGGCAGCTTCACGCTCGGCGCGAAGGTGATCGCGCTCGCGGCGTAACCCGCCGGGTACAGCGCGACCATGTTCCATTGCAGGTTGAGCATGTTCGGCGTCATGACGACGCGGCCCTGCTCGCGATCGGTGGGCGTGATGAACTGGAACGCGACGTCGAGCGTCGATGCGCCCTGCGGCACGTCGACGTTGAACGCGTACACGTCGAGCGGATCGCGCGTCCATTCCACTTTCTGGCCGTTGGCGGTGATCACCAGGCCCGCGACCTTGTCGATGCGCCCGTAGTCGGCGTGGTTGCCGGGCAGCCACTTCGGGAACAGCAGCGTCACCGGGCCGGCGGACACCGGGATGCGCTGCTTCACCGAGAACACGCGTTGCGACAGGTTGGTCGCATCGACCTCGAGCGCGATCGTGCCGGGGTACGGCGTGGTGCTGGCGGCGTAGACCGGTGCCTGCGGCGAGGTCTGGGCAACGGCTACGGATGAGATGGCGAGGCTGGGCAGCGCGAGGGTCAGCGCGAGGGCGAGCAAGGTGTGGCGGGGCATGCGGTGTCCTGGAGTCGTGAACGCAACGGAAGCGAAAAGGCGCAAACGCCCCATCCTGCGGAATCGTTGACGAACGGACCTATGCCATTCGGCATGGTCGGGTGTACTTTGCGGCTTCCCCACCGGTCAGGAGTCTGCCGTGAAGACCCGCATCGCCCTCGCACTGTGCACGTCGCTCGCGCTCGCCGCCTGCACTTCGACGCCGTCCTCGGACGCAGACGCCGCGACGTCGGAAACCGCGGCCGCCGAAGGGTCGTCCGCCTCGGCGGACACGTCGACGACCGAAGGGCATCTCGAAGTCACCTGCAACGTCGACCCGGCGGAAAAGTTCGAAGGCCAGAAGATCAGCGACGCGTTCTCCGAACAGGCACGCACCGCCGCGGGCGCCGCGACCGTGCGCGTCATTCGTCCGAATCAACCGGTCACGATGGATTACCGCGGCGATCGCCTGAACATCATCCTCGACGGCAACGACATGGTGGTCGACGTCAACTGCGGTTGAGGCTCAGGCCTGAGCGTCGAGGAGGATCTTCGCCAGGGCAGGCTCGCCTTCTTCGATCAGCTGCACGGGGGTCTTGAGGAACCCGGTCAGCACCATCGCTTCGCCCACGCACCACTCGCGTTCTTCGCGGGTGAAGTTGCGCGTGCCGTCGGCGACGGCCTGCAAAACGTCGCGCGATGGCGCGAGTTCGGCGGGATCGGCGCCGCGCTTGTGCGCCGGCGCGGGCAGGCCGCTGCCGCGCGAACCGGCGTCGATCAACTGGCGCATGCGCAGGCGCGCGGCTTCCGCGGCGGGCACCTTCGCGTCGATGCCGGGCACCGCATCGGCGAGCGCCTGGCGCAGCTCGTCGAGTTCACGGCGCAGACCTTCGGAGACCAAGGCGGTCGCGGTGTGCTCGGCTTGCAGCTTCTGTATCTCGATCGCCGGATCGTCCAGCACCTGCGCATCGAGCAGCTTGCGCACCTTGTCGGTCATCTGCGCATGCAATTCGGGATGCGTGAAGCGCAGGTCGCGCGCGGCGATCTGCCACGCGTAGGCGACCTGCTGGGCGGCATGCGTTTCGGGAATCGGGACTTCGGGCGTCGAGTCGCGGCGCTTCATGGGGCCGAGCTTAGCGCCACACCGCGGCGAGGAGTGGGTCAGAGGTAGAGCAATTCGATCGTCGCGCTGCCGTCGATCACAATTTCCCTCGTGAGGTCCAACGTCGCCAGCGGCGCGATCGTCAGCGCGACGTTGAGGGGGAGGATGGCGCTCATGACGCCGGCGGGCCCGGCGCCCGTGCCCGGCGAGAGATACGCGTACCCGTCCGCCGACGCGACATCCAGCTTCGTCCAGTCCGCGCTGCTTTCGATCCACGAGGACCGGTCGCTGCTGCGCAGGATCGGCGCCGGAGCCCCGTTCACCACCCCTTCGGCCGCCGGCGTGATGCGGTAGAAGCCGAGTTGCGAACCGGAGTCGGCCTTGCCGATCCCGAAGGCGCCCGCGTCGTCGTAGTGGACACCGGTCAGCGTGTCGCGGCGGTTGTCGCGGATCATCAGCGACAACAATGTCGGACCCGAACAATTGGCGCGTATCTGCGTCGCGCGCGGCGCGGGCTTGGCGGTGCCGCCGTCATCGTTGAACTCACTCAGCGGAATGGTGCCGAAGTCGACGCCGCCTGCATCCACCAACAGCGTGCACGACGAGGGCACGACGGTGCCGCCGATGGCGATGACGCCGGTGTTCTGTGCCGCGCTTGCGAGCGGGATCGTGGCCGACATCGCGGCCAAGACAACGAAAAGAAATCGCATCGCGCATCCTTGTGGCGCCGCATGGCGCGTTCGACATGCGGCGGCACTTTGCGTGCACACGGCGCAAGCCGTGCGTCGAATCGTCCACGCGATCAGCGGACCGCGCCCCGCGTCAGATGCGTTGCTGTCCGCCGGGCTGCGGGGCCGTCGGCGGCGCCTTCGACAACTTCGGCGGCGCGTTGTCCTCTTCCGCCAGGGCCTTGGACGTGCCGAGCTCGGCGTGATCGTCCATCCGCGGCTGGTTCTGGAACCAGCGGTTCTCGGCGATCTTCTCGATCCTGCGATGCGGTTGTTTTTCCATCACGGCGATCCGGCGAGGTGCAGGCGCGCAGGGTGGCGCTACCGGCGTTGCCGCGACGTCAACGCATCGTGCGGGATTCGCACCAAGGGGCAGCGGAGCTCGAATCGGTTCGATGCAGGCCGGAACCTCCCGGCGTTGCAGCGTCGCGCGATAGGCGAAGAATGCACCGGACTCATCTGCGAAAGATCCGGCGCCATGAAGTGCATTCCGATAGCGACAGCGGTGGCCCTTGCGATGTACTGCGCGCCGGGCTGGGCACTTCCGGAAAGCGCGGAGATGCACGTCTCGGGCAGCGTGACCGCGGCGGCGTCATGCTCGATGGACATCGGCAACCCGAACATCGATCTGGGTAGCATCGATTACGCGAGCCTGAGCCAGAGTTCCTTCGCGCACTACAACACTTACTCCCGCACGTTGTCGGTCACGTGCGACACGCCGACGCAGTTCGCGCTTGGCGCCTTCGACAATCGCTCCGAGACGTTGAATCCCGCGATGGCCTCGTGCGGCCATTGCCTGGCGTTGGGCTGGACCGCGGCGCAAAATCCGATCGGGTTCTACGGATTCGGCTTCTACTACCAACCCGTGGTGGACGGGTCGGCGCGCTCACTGTTGTTCAGCAACGACCTCGCGACGTGGCAAGCCGACACCAACCTGTATCTCACGCCGCAGGCCAGGGTGCCCAGTTCCAACGGGCGCAAGTTCGTGGCGGCAGGCACCGGCTCGACGGTCGTCGTGGCGACGACCATGAGCCTGCAATTCCATGTCGAGGTCTACCTCGAAAGCCGCGACACGATGTCGATCACGCAACCGACCACCATCGACGGCAACTCGACGCTCGAAATCATTTACCTCTGACGTTCTCGTCGAACAACTCCAGGATGCGACGGTACTCGTCGTACCAGCTGTCCGGATGCGTGAAGCCGTGGCGCTCCAGCGGATACGGCGCGAGTTCCCACTTGTCCTTGCGCAGTTCGATCAGGCGCTGCGAGAGCACCACCGAATCGCGGAAGAACACGTTGTCGTCGATCATGCCGTGCGCGATGAGCAGGTGGTCCTGCAAACCATCGGCGAATTCGATCGGCGAGGAGACCTTGTAGGCCTCGGGGTCGAGTTCCGGTGTGTTGAGGATGTTCGACGTGTACTCGTGGTTGTACTGCGACCAGTCGGTCACCGGGCGCAGCGCGGCGCCGGCCTTGAACGTGCCCGGTTCCTTGAACAGCGCCATGAACGTCAGGAAGCCGCCGTAGCTGCCGCCGTACATGCCGGCGCGCGCGCGGTCGCCCTGCTTGTTCGCGACGAGCCAGTCGAGGCCGTCGAGGTAGTCCTGCAGTTCCGGCGTGCCCATGTTGCGGTAGATCGCGGTGCGCCACTTGCGGCCGTAGCCTTCCGAGCCGCGATAGTCGAGGTCGAGCACGATGTAGCCGCGATCGACGAGCAGCTGGTGGAACATCTGCTCGCGGAAGTAGTTCGGATAGCGGTCGCTGACGTTCTGCAGGTAACCCGCGCCGTGCACGAACATCACGATCGGATACTGCTTGCCCGGCTCGGGGTTCTTCGGGCCGTAATACTTGCCCCAGACCGTGCCCGCACCGTGCTTCGACGGCACCTGCACGTATTCCGGCGCGACCCACGTGCGCGCCCTGAATTCCGGCGTGCGCGTGTCGGTGAGTTCGGCCAGGCCCTCGCCGTTGCGGTTCACCACCGCGAGCTGCGGCGGAACGTAGCTGTCGGAATGGCGCACGAGCAGCTTCGTTTCGTCGGGCGAAACGACGTAATCCTCGACGCCGTCGAGCGCGGTGATCTCGCGCACCGCGCCGCCGTTGCGGTCGACTTCGCAGACTTCGTAGTCGCCCGGCCATTCGCGGTTGCACAGGAAGGTGAAGCGGCGGCCGTCGGCGGCGAGCTTCGGCTGCGAGACTTCCCACTTGCCCGAGGTGATCGCGCGCGGCGCACCATTGCCTTCGCTCACGTACAGGTGCGAGAAGCCGCTCTCTTCCGACAGGAACCACAACGCACCGTCGGGCGCGAAGCCGAAGTCGTTGAAGGTCCAGTTGATCCACGCCGGATCGGTGAGGCGATGGCGCGGCTGCAGCGTCGCGTTGGCGAGGTCGATCGAGGCGAGCCAGCGATCCTTGTTGTCGATCGCGCGGATCATCGCCGCGGCGCGGCGGCCGTCGTTCGACCAGTGGATCGCGGACGTGCCGCTGTTGTCGCCCGACAGCAGCACCTGCACCGGACGGTTGCCTTCGAGCGCGGGCTTCTTCGCGGTCTTGCGCATCGCGGCGAGCGGGTCGTCCTTGATGCCGGGCAGCACGTCGTACTTCAGTTCCTTCACCGAACCGTCGGCGACTTTCACCAGCCACAGCGTCTGCGCGATCGGATCGTTGCGACCCACGCGCGTGCGCACGTCCTCGAATTCCTCGTGGCCCGATTCGGTCACGTACTTCGGCATCTTGCCGCCCTTGCCGGCGTCCGCGCCCTTGGGCGTGGTGATGACGAGCATCCACGCGCCGTCGGGCGACATCGCGGTGTCGGCGATCTCGACGCTGTCGCCGAGATACGCGGGCACCGGCGCGCGCGTCGGATCGTTGCGCTGCCACGCCTTGTCCTGCGCCTGCGCGGCCTCGCGCTTCGCGCGATCGTTGCGCAGCGTTTCGATCAGGCGCAGCTGGCGATCGCGCAGATCGTCGGCGGCGGGCTTCGCATCGGGCGCCTTCTCGGCGCGCGCGGACGCGGCCTGGCGCACGCCGCCCGCGGCGGTCCAGCGATACCAATCGTTGCCGACGCGCCATGCGAGGCCGCCGTCGTTCGCCCATTGCGGCTGCGACTCGTCGTCGTTGGTGCGCGTGAGTTGCTGCAACGCACCGCTGCGCAGGTCGCGCACGAACACGTCGCCGTTGCGCACGAAGGCCATGCGCGTGCGTTGTGCGTCGAACACCGGATCGGCCGCGTCGATGTCGCCCAGCGCCGCGCCGTCCAGCGCCGCCGCGGTGCCGCCCGCGATCGGCTGCACCCACGTGTCGCGGATGGTCGCGCCGCGGCGCTTGCGCTGTGTGTAAGCGCGCCGGCCGTCCCACGACCACCACGCCGCTTCGATCGGCGTGCCGATCCAGTCGGGATCGGCCATCGCCTGCGCGAGCGTGATCGGCGCGTTCGGATCGCTCGGCGCCGGTTCCGTGGCGGGCTGCTGTGCGAAGGCTTGCGGCGCGAGGGCCAGGAGGAGCGCGACGGAAAGGCGCATCGGTCGATTCGATTACAAAAAGGAAGCGCGCAGGGTACCAGCCCGGCCCACCGGCGACCGGGCCGAAGGTCATGCGGAAGCGTCGTTACATGCGGACCGACGGGCGATCGTGCGCGGTTTCGGGTGCTTGTACCGGGACGTCGACCGCCGCGAGGCCGTGCATCGCCGGCCCGTTGAGCCGGCTGCCGTCGCGCGCATCGAAGCGCGAGCCGTGGCACGGGCAGTCCCAACTGCGCTCGGCTTCGTTGAAGTGCACGACGCAACCCAGGTGCGGGCATGTCGCGGTGTGCAGGTGCAGTTCGCCACCGTCATCGCGGAACGCGGCGATCTTGTGCAACCCGCGCCGCAACACCGCGCCCTCTCCTGCCTGCAGCAGATCGAGGCCTTCGATTTCGCCAGCGCTCACCCAGTCGCCGTAATACGGGACGAAGTTGAGGTTCTCTTTGAGGTAGGTGTCGGCCGCGCGCAGGGTGCGGCGATTCGGTGCATACAGCGCGCGCCACGGCGATTCGCCGTCGACGATGAGGTCGGCGACGATCAGGCCCGCGATCGTGCCGTGCGTGAGGCCGTTACCCGAATCGCCGGTGGCGACATACACGTTGTGCGCGAAACCCGGGTTACGGCCGAGGAAGCCGAGCCCGTCGATCGTTTCGAGCACCTGCCCCGACCAGCGATAACCGAGGTCGAGCGCCATCGGGAAATGTTCGCGCGCCCAGGATTCGAGCACTTCGTAATGCACGAGCGGCGCGTCGTCCTGCCCGGTCTTGCGATCTTCGCCGCCGACGAGCAACCACGTGCCGTTGCGCGCATGCGCGATGCGCACGTAGTGGTAGGGATCGAGCGTGTCCCACAGCAAGGCGTCGGGCACGGAGCCCGGATCCAGGCGCAGCGCGACAACATACGTGCGATACGCCGCCTGCTTCGTATGGATGGCGAGGCGATCGTTGAACGGCACGTTGGTCGCGACGACGACATGCTCGGCCTGCACGCGTGCGCCGTTGCCGAGCGTCGCGCCTGCGTTCGCGCCGCCGTCGACGTCGACGACGCGCGAATGCGTGTGGATGCGCCCGCCGAGCTGCGCGATCGCGCGCGCGAGGCCCGCGGTGTATTCGAGCGCGTGGAAGCGCGCCTGGCGCGGGAAGCGCAACGCGGGGCCGAAGCGCCGCATCGCGCCCGGCGGCGCCGCCATGCGTTCGACTTGCAGTCCGGCGCGGCGCGCGGCTTCGAATTCGCGATCCAGTACGTCCGCATCCCCGTCGCCTTCGCCACGCACGAGGAACCCGTCGCAACGCTGGAAGCCGCAGGCGATGCGTTCCTCCTGGCAGATGTGTTCGATCGTGTCGACTGCGACGCCGTGGCTGTGCGCGGCCAGCCGCGCGCCATGTTCGCCATGCAGGTGTTCGAGATCGTAGTAGCGATCGTCGAGCGCGTCGCAAAGATGACCGGTGGTGCGCGCGGTCTGGCCGCCGTGCAGGTCGTGTTCTTCCAGCACCACGACATCGATGCCCGCTCGCGCGAGGCGCCACGCCGTGGTCAATCCCGCGATCCCTGCACCCACGATCACCACGCGCGCATGCGCATCGGCATCGAGGGGTGCGAACACCGGCGCGTCGGCCGTCGCCATCCACAGGGAAGTACTGGCGCCATCGCGGTTCGAGATCGTCTCGTTCATCGCGGCCATCCTTTCGCGCAGCCCGGGCCTGCGCCCGAACGGGTGAAACGCGCGTCGTGATGCAAGTTGAACGCGACAGGCGCACACTACGCCGCGCGGCGCAGTCGTCCCCCCACAGCGCGTCGCGGAGGGCACTGGCACGTGGATGCTCTGCTGCTGTCGCGGATCCAGTTCGGGTTCGTCATTTCTTTCCACATCCTGTTTCCCTCTTTCACCATCGGCCTGGCGAGCTGGCTCGCCTTCCTCGAATGGCGCTGGCTGCGCACGCGCGACGGGATGTGGCTGGAGATCTACAAGTTCTGGCTGAAGATCTTCGCGGTGTCCTTCGGCATGGGCGTGGTGAGCGGCATCGTGATGAGCTTCCAGTTCGGCACGAACTGGTCGGTGCTCAGCGAACGCGCCGGCAACATCCTCGGCCCGCTGCTCTCCTACGAAGTGCTCACCGCGTTCTTCCTCGAAGCCACGTTCCTCGGCGTGATGCTGTTCGGGCTCAAGCGGGTGAAGCCGCAACTGCATTTCCTCGCCACGTGCATGGTCGCGCTCGGCACGCTGCTCTCGACGTTCTGGATCATCGCGGCGAACAGCTGGATGCAGACGCCGCAGGGGCACGTGATCGATGCGCAGGGCGTGTTCCAGCCCGCCGACTGGTGGGCGATCATCTTCAATCCCTCGTTCCCGTATCGCCTTTCGCACATGGTGCTCGCGGCGTTCATCACGACGTGTTTCGTGATCGGCGGGGTATCGGCGTGGTATCTGCGGCGTGGCGCGCACGTCGAGGAAGCTAAGCGGATGCTGCGACTCGCGGTGCTGTTCGCCGCGATCGCGGTGCCGGCGCAGGTCTTCGTCGGCGACCAGCACGGCCTGAACATGGGCGAGCACCAGCCGGCGAAGCTCGCCGCGGTCGAAGGGCATTGGCGCGAGGAACCGGGCGGCGTGCCGCTCGTGATTTTCGGCATTCCCAATGAAGCCGCGCAGCACAACGACTACGAGATCGCGCTGCCGAAGCTGGGCAGCCTGGTGCTCACGCACACGCTCGACGGACAGATCACGCCGCTCGTGGCGTTCCACCCCGACGATCGTCCACCGGTCGCGCCGGTGTTCTACGCGTTCCGGGTGATGGTCGGCATCGGCACGTTGATGCTGGTGCTCACGCTCGTGTCGTTGTTCGCGTTGCGGCGCGGGTGGTTGTTCGAATCGAAGTGGTTGCTGCGCGGGTGGAACTGGATGTTGCCCGCGGGCTTCATCGCGATGCTGTCGGGCTGGTGGGTCGCGGAAATCGGGCGCCAGCCGTGGGTCGTGTACGGCGCGCTGCGCACCGCGAATGCGCTGACGCCGACGCTCGCGGCGAGCACGGTGTGGACGTCGCTGATCACCTTCGCCGTCGTGTACGCGATCGTGTTCGGCGCCGGCATCTGGTATCTCACGCGCCTGGTGATCAAGGGCCCGGCGGCGCACGAACCCGCACCCGACACCGAAGCCGGCGACAAGACGCCCGCGCGGCCGCTGTCGGTCGGCAACAAGGAGGCCGTGTGATGGAGTACTGGCTGCCCGTGGCGTGGTTCGGCGTGATCGGTTTCGGCGTGCTGATGTACGTGCTGCTCGACGGTTTCGTGCTCGGCCTCGGCATCCTCGCGCCGTTCGCGGAGGACGAGCACCAGCTCGACCACATGATGAATACCGCCGCGCCCATCTGGGACGGCAACGAAACCTGGCTCGTGCTCGGCGGCGTGGGCCTGCTCGCGGCGTTCCCGAAGGCGTATGCGACGGTGCTGTCGGCGCTGTACCTGCCGGTGTTGCTGATGCTGATCGCACTCGTGTTCCGCGGCGTCGCGTTCGAATTCCGGTTCAAGGCGCAGAAGCGCGGCAAGCCGTGGTGGGGGGCGGCGTTCGCGCTCGGGTCGATGTTCGCGGCGTTCGCGCAGGGCGTGATCCTCGGCGCGCTGGTCGAAGGCATGCCGTTGCAGGAAGGCAAGTACGTCGGCGGTGCGTTCGGATGGTTCAGCCCGTTCTCGATGCTGACGGGCGTGTCGGTGGTGTTCGGCTATGCGCTGCTCGGGTCTACGTGGCTGATCCTGAAGACCGAAGGCCGGCTGCAGGCCATCGCGCGCGTGCTGACGCGGCCGCTGGTGCTGGTCGTGGTCGCGTTCATGGGGCTGGTCAGCGCGTGGCTGCCGTTCCTCGACTCGCGGATCATGGCGCGCTGGTTCGAGGGCGGGAATTTCTGGTGGCTCTCGCCGGTGCCGCTGCTCGCGCTCGTCAACGCATTCGCGTTGTGGCGCGCGGCGATGCGTGAAGGGCGCGACGGCGCGCCATTCATCCTCGCCCTCACATTCTTCGCGCTGGGCTTCGCGGGCCTGGTGCTCGGGCTGTGGCCGAACATCGTGCCGCCGTCGATGACGATCTGGGAGGCGTCGGCAGCGCAGTCCTCGCAGATTTTCGTGGGCGCGGGGCTGCTGGTGCTGCTGCCCGCGATCCTCGGCTACACGTACTGGTCGTACTCGGTGTTTCGCGGAAAGGTGTCGGCGGATGCCGGCTACCACTGAACTGTGGGTTTCGTCACACCGATGTTTCCGACACAATCGCGGCGAATCCCGCCGAGTCCGCGATGCAAGCCTACGTCTACAAGAGCCTCCGGCAGGCCGACACGTACGTGTATCTGGCCCAGCGCGATGATTTCGCGCGGCTGCCGCCGCCGCTGCTCACGCAACTCGGCAAACTGCAGTTCGTCCTCGAGGTCGCGCTGACGCCCGATCGCAAGCTCGCGCAGGCCGATCCCGAGGTGGTGCGCAACAACCTCGCCTCGCGCGGGTTCCATGTGCAATTCCCGCCGACCCGCCTGGATCCGATGACCGAGGACTGGGGCACCGATGCCTGATCCGACGCGCCCCTGGGGCCGGATCGGCGGCGCGGCCTTGGCGGGCATCGCACTGACCTTGCTGCTCGCGATCGATGCGTGGCCGGCCGCGTTGGCCGGTGCAGTCGCGCAACCCGCGTTCGCGCTCGCGGTCTCGTGGTGGCGCGGCACGCGCACGTCGGGCAAGTGGCCGCGCGATGCGGCGGCGCTCGCCGCGACGTGGGTCGTCGGCGTGATCGCGGTCGGCGCGCTGGTGGCCTGGCCGCTCGCGGCGCTGCGCGAAACCGGCAGTCTTTCGGCGGTGATCGGCCTGAGCATCGTGGCCGGCATCGTGTTGCTCGTGCTGTGGCAGACGTGGCCGACCTGGCACACGCTCGAACGCGAAGGCGGCGCACTCGCCGCGTTGTGGCGCGCATTGTCGGAAGTCGAAGCGTGGGCGTGGCGCGGCCTCGGCGTCGCGGCGATCGTCGCCACGCTGATCGGCGCGGTGCTCGCGCTCGCGTGGCCCGGCCTCGTGGCCGACGGTTTGCGCTGGCCGATGGTCATCGCGCTGGCCGTGCTCGCACCGGTGTTGCACGCGCTGCTGCAACGCGTGCCCGCCGCGACGCCGCTGCCCATCGAATCCCTGCTCGCGGCGATGGAACCGGAAGCGGACGTCGCCGATGCGATGTCTTCCACCGAGGACGACCTCGACGTTGCGCTCTACGCCGCCGCGCGCGGTGGCCGCGTCGATCGCGCGATGTCGCTGCTCGACATGGGCGCGAACCCGCACGCGCTGCCGCCCGTCGACGAACGCGACCAGCGCACGCTGCCGATGCTGGCCGCGATCCTCCCGGACCTGCGATTGCTGCGCACGCTGATCCAGCACGGCGTCGATGTGAATGCGGCGCACGGCGGCATGGCACCGCTGCTCGCCGCGACGCGCGACAGTTGGCACGGCCGGCCCGAAGCAGTGATGACGCTGCTCGCGAACGGCGCCGACCCGCGCGTCGCCGACAACGACGGCAACACCCCGCTGCATCACGCCGCGCGCAGTTCCGATCCGGGCGTCGCCGCATTGCTGCGCGATGCGGCCGCCGACATCGATCCGATCAACCGCGACGGCATCACGCCGCTCGGCATCGCTTGCCAGGCCGGCAACTGGCGCCTCGCGCGCTTCCTGCTCGAACGCGGTGCGAAGCCCGAGCTGACCGGCGCGGCGCCCGCGTTGCTCGCCGCCGCCGGCACCGAGGAAGACGACGTCGCCGGCGTGCAGCTCCTGCTCCGCCACAAGGCGAAGGCCGATGCGCGCGACGCGCGCGGTCGCGGCGCATTGCACGAAGCCGCGCGCTGCGGCCACGTCGAGATCGTCGACGCATTGCTCGCCGCGGGCGCCGACGTGCATGCGCGCGACATCGACGGCCGCACGCCGTGGCTCGACGCCGCGCGCGGCGGCCACCTCGAAGTGCTCGAACGCCTGCTGCCGCATCGCCCCGACTTCGCGATCGCCGACCACGACGGTCGCGATGCGCTGATGCTCGCGAGCACCGCGGACAACGCGTCGGCTGCGCTCGTGCGCCGCCTGCTCGAACTGGGACTGGATCCCGCGCGCGCAGACAACGATGGCCGCCGCGCCGCCGAACACGCCGCGTCGGCCGGTCGCTGGACGATCGTGGCCGTGCTCGATCCGGCGTATCCCCTGCCCGCCGCCGTGATGGACGCAGGCACGGCGACGACCCAGGTCGATCGCGCACCGGTCGCGCTGTTGCGCGATGCGATCCGCGAGGGTCGCTTCGACGACATGCACACCGTCATCGGGTTGCTGTCGCCGCGCGAACTAGGTGCGGAGTTGCGCGAGATTCCGCTCGCCGGTCCCAACGCACCGGCGAACGTCACCGCGCGCATCGACTGGTTGCTCGCGCAAGGCGCCGATCCCGACGTGCGCGAAGGGTTCGAAGACAACGCGATGTTCGCGTTGCTCGCGCAAGGCCCGGTGGCGGCTGCCGCGGTGCAGGCGCTGCTGCGCCGCGCGGTGTCGCCCGCGGGCGCCGGCGGCCTCGCGCGTTTCCTCGCATCATGCGTCGCGAGCGACCACGCGGGCCGCGGCCTCGAACTGCTCGCGATCGACCTGCTCGAACGCGGCGCCGATGCGTTCACGCCTTCCTCCGCGGGCGATCCGCCGCTCGCGCTCGCGGTGCGCCTGGGATGGTTGCGCGTCGTCGAACGCCTCGTCGCGCAGGGCGTCGACCTCGATGCGCGCGATTCGCACGGCATGACGGCGCTGCATCTCGCCGCCGCGCTCGGTCGCGAATCGGCGTTGAAGGCGCTGATCGCGCACGGCGCCGATCCCGACATGCGTGCCGCCGACGGACAGACGCCGCTCGGTGTCGCGTTGTCGTCGGGCCGGCGCGACCTCGCCGATTGGCTCGATTGGCGCGGCTGGCCGTTGCCGGGTCGTCCGCTCGTCGCGGCGGACTTGCCGTCCGCCGCGATCGTCGGCGAAGCCGATGCGGTGCGTCGCCTGCTCGACCTCGGCCTGGCCGTCGATGCGACGGATTCGCAGGGTTGCACCGCGCTGCTGCGCGCGGCCGGCGGCGGTCATCGCGCGGTGGTCGACCTGCTGCTCGAACGCGGCGCGGATCCGAAACTTGCCGCGCGTTCCGGCGCGACGCCGTTGTCGGCGGCGGTGAGCATGCGCCAGGTCGACATCGTCGAACGCCTGCTCGCCGCGGGCGCGCCGCTCGAACAGCGCCTGCCGGGCGACGTCACCGTGTTGATGCTCGCGGCCGCGCTCGGCCTGCCCGATCTCGTCGCGCGCCTGCTGACCGCGGGCGCCGACGTGCACGCGGGCGACGCGCAGGGCCTCGCGCCGCTGCATTGCGCCGCGCTCTACGGATTCACCGCGCGCGAACGCCCTCGCCTCGTCGCGTTGCTCGATACGTTGCTGCTCGCCGGCGCGGAAGCCGACCAGCCCGCGGCCGGCGGCGTGACGCCGCTGCTGTTGTTGCTCGGCGCGCGCGCGGAACCCGGCACGGCGTGCGACGAAGACGTCGTGCTCGCCGGCCTGGAACGCCTGCTCGACGAAACCGTCGCCCTCGATGCGCGCGATCCGCGCGGCTTCGGCCCGCTGCATCTCGCCGCGTTGCACGGCCTGTTGCAGGTCGTGCAGCGCTTGCTGCGCGCGGGTGCGGATCCCGACCTGCGCGATGGCTTGAACCGCAGCGCGCGCGAGATCGCGGTGATGCGCGGGTTCGTGGATGTTGCGGCGGAATTCGTGCCCGCGACGCCCGGTGGCGTCTCGATGGCGCGATTCCTGAGAGAGCCGCGCTAAGCGCGGCACTCTCAGGAAGCCGAAGTTTGCTGCGCAAACTTCGGACAAGGGGTTGCATGCCAATCTCCCGCGCTGACGCGCGCCCCTCTTACTAAGAGGGGCTGTTACACATTCAGGTGCACCGGGTTGGGGTTCAAGCGTCGCCGGGCCGGATCGAGGCTTCGTCTTCCGACGTCATCGCGCCTTCGTCCGCCGCCGTCGCGCGACCTTCGGCGCGCGGGTCGCCGAGGCCGCCGAGCACGCCTTCGCCGCGGTCGGCGCCGAACAACGCTTCGAGTTCGATGCGCGATTGCTGCACGGTCTGCAGGATCGCCTGGTCGTCGTCCTGCACGAGGTATTGCTGGCGCAGCAGCGCTTCGTCGTGCTTGCGGAAGGCGCGTGCGCGCGAGGCGGCGGCTTCGGGTTCCAGGCCCAGTTTCACCAGCACGCGCTCGCCCATCACCAGGCTCGAATGGAATGTCTCGCGCACGACTTTCGCGCCGAGGTCCATCAACTCCCACGCGTGCCGGCGATTGCGCGCGCGCGCGAACACCGTGGCTTCGGGATACAGGCGGCGGATGGTGCGCACGGTGCGCAGGCTCGATTCGACGTCGTCGATCGCGATGACGAACACGCTCACGTGCTGCGCGCCCGCGGAGCGCAGCAACTCGGAGTTCGCCGGATCGCCGTAGAAGATCTTGCTGCCGAAGCGGCGCATGAACTCCACCTGCTCCTGGCTGTGTTCGATCGCCAGGAACGGGATGCGCTGGGCCGCCAGCAGGCGCGCGATCACCTGGCCGAAACGGCCCATGCCGGCGATCAGCACCCTCGGTTCTTCGTCGAATTCGATCTTGTCGAACTTCTCGGGTTCGGGCGCCTTCTTCATCGACAGCCACCGCGACATCGCGATGTACAGCGGCGGCGTGAGCGCCATCGACACACCGACGATCGCGACGAGATGCCCACGCAGTTCCGGCGTGATCAGCCCCGCGCGCAACGCATCGCCGAACACGACGAACGCAAACTCGCCGCCCAGCGCGAGCGTGCACGCGAGCAGCAACGCATCGCGCGTTTGCAACCCGCCCGCGAGCCGGCCGATCCCGTACAGCAGCGCGAACTTCACCGACATCAGCAAGGTCACGCCCGCCCACACGAACCACGGATCCGAACGCACCGCCGCGATATCGATCGTCATGCCGACGGCGATGAAGAACAGGCCGAGCAGCAGGCCCTCGAACGGTTTGATCTGCGCTTCGAGTTCGTGGCGGAATTCCGAATCGGCGAGCAGCACGCCGGCGAGGAACGCGCCGAGGCCCATCGTCAGGCCCGCGAGCTGCATGAACCACGCCGCGCCGAGCACGGTGAGCAGCGCCGTGGCGGTGAACACTTCCGGCATGTCGATGCGCGCGACGAAACGGAACAGGTGGCGCAGCAACAGCCGGCCACCGATCACCACCGCCGCGATCGCACCGATCGCCTTGCCGACCGCGAGCCACGAGATCCCTTCTTCGGCCGCATGCGCGCCGCCGAGCAGCGGGATCGCGGCGAGCAGCGGGATCGCCGCGAGATCCTGGAACAACAGGATCGCGAAGGCGAGGCGCCCATGCCCGGAGGTCAGCGTCTTGCGTTCGGCGAGCAGCTGCAGGCCGACCGCCGTCGAAGAGAACGCCATGCCGAGACCGATCACGATCGCGGCCGCCCATTCGAGGTTGCGGATGAGCAGGATGCCCGCGAGCGCGATGCCGGTGACCAGCATCTGCAACCCGCCGGCGCCGAACACCGGCTTGCGCATCACCGACAGGCGCGCAGGCGACAACTCCAGGCCGATCACGAACAGCAGCATCACGACGCCGATTTCGCTGGCGGCCAGCACCGGTTCGACATCGCGGATCACCCGCAACCCGAAGGGACCGAGCACGACGCCCGCCGCGAGATAGCCGAGCACCGCGCCCAGCCCGAAGCGCCGGAACACCGGCACCGCGACCACCGCGGCCAGCAGGAACACCAACGCCAGTTCGAGCCCGCCACCGTGCATGACCACCTCCTCGTCCGATTATGTAGGATCGCCCGGACGGGGGGATGACCCCGATGGGGAAACAGGGATGCGTCGATTCGACCGGATTTCAAGGGTGATGGGCGGGCTTTGCGCACTCGCCGTGCTCGCGGCAGGCCTCGCGTTCGCGCAGGCGCCCGACAGGAAGACCGTGCAGGTCATGGGCGATCTCTACCTCGCAGCCGACGGCACGGTCGATCGCGCGACGGTCGACGAGCAAACACCGGCGCAACTCAAGCCGATCGTCGAAGCGGCCGTGAAGCACTGGCGCTTCGAACCGGTCCTGCGCGACGGCGTTCCCACGCCCGTGCGAACGGCGATGACGCTGGACCTGGAAGGCGTTCCGGTCGAAGGCGGTTACAAGCTGCGCGTCACGCGCCTGGCATTCGCGCAGGCACGCGCGCGGAATGCACGCATCGTCCTGCCGCAACTCAACACGCGCATGGACGTGCTCGTCGCCTTGCGACTCGACGCCGAAGGCAACGTGGCCGACGCCCTGGTCGTCTCGATCGCCAACACGCGCGGCAAGCAGATCGATCCGGTCCGCCGCAACATGATCGGCGACGAGATCAGGAAGGCTGTACGGAAGTCCAAGTTCCGCCCCGCCGAGCTCGCCTACGGCGAAGAGGCGGACGACACCTACTTCCTGCCGATCCACTATCGAATCGCAGGATCCGGTGGTGCGGCGGACGACGCGGACGACCACCTCTTCCGCGAGATGAAGCGGATCCCGTGGCTCCCGGCGGACGACCAACCGAAGATGCCCGATGTCGCGACGCTGGCGTCGGGCAGCGCCTTCGCCATGCGCGACGAGCCGGTGACGCTGCAGTCGGACGTCGTCGGCAAGATGCTCTGACGCGAGGCGTTTCCTCCGTCCGAATGGTCGCGCGCGCATGGTTGCGACCCGCGCCGACCATTAGCATCCGGGGCTCACCCATGGGCGCTGGCCAATGCGATTCGGCGATTACATCGTCTACGTCGACGAGAGCGGTGATCATGGGGTCGAGCGTATCGACCCGGAATATCCGATCTTCGCGCTGGCCTTCTGCGTGTTCCGCAAGGCGCACTACGTGGCGAAACTCGCCCCTTCGATCGAGGCCTTCAAGTTTCGCCACTTCGGGCACGATGCCGTCGTGCTGCACGAGCACGACATACGCAAGGAAAAGGGGGCGTTCCGGTTCGACGATCGACTGCACAAGCAGGCGTTCCTCGCTGAACTGACGGACATCATCGACTCAGGCAACTTCACGCTGATCAGTGGCGTCATCGACAAGCGCAGGCTCGCAGGCCGACAGCGCGAGAAGAACAACCCATACACCCTCGCGCTCCGCACGTGCCTGGAATCGCTGCACGAATTCATCGACGAACGCTCGAGCGAAACAAGGGTCACCCACGTGGTCGTCGAATGCCGGGGCGCGAAGGAAGACCGAAGCTTGGGGGAGGCTTTCCGCGGTATCTGCAACGGCGCGAACCGTTGGGGAGCGTCGCTGCCCTTCGAGTTGGTCTTTGCGGACAAGAAAATCAATTCGCCGGGCCTTCAGATCGCCGATCTCGTCGCGCGTCCGCTCGGCATCGCCGTGTTTCGGCCCGGGCAGCCGAACCGCGCATTGGGCGTCTTGGCCGACAAGCGTTTCCCGCCTCCAGAAAGCGAAAAGCCCCGGCGAAAACGCCGAGGCTAGACGCCGGCCGGGAACCCCCAACCCACTTGCAGCGATGATGCGCTTGCTTCACGCGGGTGCGCAACCCGTTTTCCGGGCTGCGCCGTTGCGCGAGAAAGATCAGCGCTTCATCGAGGCGAAGAACTCGTCGTTCGACTTCGTGTTCTTCATCTTGTCGAGCAGGAATTCCATCGCGGCGATCTCGTCCATCGGGTGGAGGAGCTTGCGCAGGATCCAGATCTTCTGCAGCAGGTCCGGTTCGATGAGCAGGTCTTCGCGGCGCGTGCCCGAACGGTTGATGTCGATCGCCGGGTAGACGCGCTTTTCGGTGATGCGGCGGTTGAGGTGCACTTCCGAGTTGCCGGTGCCCTTGAACTCTTCGTAGATCACCTCGTCCATCTTCGAGCCGGTCTCGACCAGCGCGGTGGCGATGATGGTCAGCGAACCGCCTTCCTCGACGTTGCGCGCCGCGCCGAAGAAACGCTTCGGGCGGTGCAGCGCGTTGGCGTCGACGCCGCCGGTGAGCACCTTGCCGGAGCTCGGGACGACGTTGTTGTACGCGCGGGCCAGGCGGGTGATCGAGTCGAGCAGGATGACGACATCCTTCTTGTGCTCGACGAGGCGCTTGGCGCGTTCGATCACCATTTCGGCGACCTGCACGTGGCGGGCGGCGGGTTCGTCGAAGGTCGACGAGATCACTTCGCCACGCACGGTGCGCTGCATTTCGGTGACTTCTTCCGGGCGCTCGTCGATGAGCAGCACGATGAGGTGCACGTCCGGATGGTTGGTCGTGATCGCGGTGGCGACCTGCTGCAGCATCATCGTCTTGCCCGCCTTCGGCGGCGAGACGATCAGCGCGCGCTGGCCCTTGCCTTGCGGGGCCATGAGATCGAGGATGCGGCCCGCGATGTCCTCGGTACTGCCGTTGCCGCGCTCGAGCGTGAAGCGGCGACGCGGGAAGAGCGGCGTCAGGTTTTCGAACAGGACCTTGTTCTTCGACGCTTCGAGCGGTTCGCCGTTGATCGTGTCGACCACCGACAGGGCGAAGTAGCGTTCGCCGTCCTTCGGGAAGCGGATGCGGCCCGACAGGTGATCGCCGGTGCGCAGGTTGAAGCGGCGGATCTGGCTCGGCGAGATGTAGGTGTCGTCCGGACCGGCGAGGTAGCTCGCCTCGGCCGCGCGGAGGAAACCGAAACCGTCGGGGAGGATTTCGAGCACGCCGTCGGCGGCAACGCCTTCACCGTGGCGGGTCAGCACCTTCAGCAGGGCGAAGATCACGTCCTGCTTGCGGGCGCGGGCGACGCCCTCGGAGATGTTCAGCTGTTCCGCGATCTCCAGCAGCTTCGGCGCGGGCATGCCCTTGAGGTCGCTGAGGGAGTACTGCGGGAACCCTTCGGGGACGCTGGGCAGCGGGCGGTTCTGCTGCTGCGGGTAGTTCTGTTGTTCGCCGCCGTTGTCCTGCGGCATGCCGTCTTCGCGGTAGCGCTCGCGCTGGCGCTCGCGGCGGTTGCGGAAGCGGTCGCGGCGGTTGTTGCCGAAGCGCTGCTCGTTGCGCTGGCCGCCCTCCTGCGATTCCTGGCCGCCGCCGCCCTGGTCGCTGCGATCGCCGCCGCCGGCGTCGGCCTGCGGCGCGGGGGCCGGGGGCGGCGGGGGCGCGGCTTCGACAGGCGCGGGCGGTGCGGGCGGGGTGGCGACCGCGGTGGCTGCGGCGTCGGTGCTGGCGGCGGCGCGCGGCTTACGCACGCGCTTGCCGGCGACTTCGCCGGATTCGGTGTTGTTATCGGACAAGCTGGGGATCCTCGCTAAGCGGCGAGCGCTCGCGGTTGCGCGAGCGGGTTTACGGAAAAGAGGGTTTCAGAAGGGTGCGGCGCACGCAGTGCAGCGCCGGGTTCGATGAAAACTAGCACTGCCCCGGCGCGGCGGCAAGCGTGCCGCGACACCGGGTAGTGTGGAATTGCGAAGGTGTCGGCGGCGCGAAGGCGCGCCGCCGGGTGTTGCCGGCCTGCGGGCCAGTCAGCGTGTGGGGCGATCAGAGCGCCTTGTCGAGCATCTGCGCCAGCTGCGCCTTGCCGACCGCGCCGATCTGGGTCGCCTGGACCTGGCCGCCCTTGAACAGCAGCAGGGTCGGGATCGAGCGCACGTGGTACTTCAGGGCGGTGTTGCGGTTCTGGTCGATGTCGACCTTCACCACCTTGGCGCGACCGGCATAGCTGGCGGCCAGTTCGTCGAGCGCGGGGGCGATCATCTTGCAGGGCCCGCACCACGTCGCCCAGAAGTCCACCAGCACCGGACCGTCGGCGTTGAGCACCTGGGAGTCGAAATCGGCGTCGGTGGCGTGGATGACGTTGTCGTTCATGGTGCGTCCTCGTGAAGGAAAGCCGCGGGGGTCCGCGGGCTGCTGCTAGACTTGGGCGCTTCCGGCGCGGCTTCAAGCCCCGCCCCGCACCCGGATTCAGTGAGCCGGCAGTCTGCTTCGCAGGCGCCCCCCGGCGCAAGGGCGACCCGGCGCCCATGGACGACTTGCAGACGCATGAGCGACAAACCCTTAACCGACATTGCTTTCTCCGAATTCGACCTCCACCCCGCGCTGCTCGCGGGACTCGAGGCCGCGGGCTTCAACCGCTGCACGCCGATCCAGGCGCTGACGCTGCCGATCGCACTCGCCGGCCGCGATCTCGCCGGCCAGGCGCAGACCGGCACGGGCAAGACGCTCGCGTTCCTGATCGCCGTGATCAATCGCCTGCTGACGCGCCCGGCGCTCGCCGAACGCCGGCCGGAGGATCCGCGCGCGCTGATCCTCGCGCCGACGCGCGAGCTCGCGATCCAGATCCACAAGGACGCGGTGAAGTTCGCCAGCGACCTCGGCCTGAAGTTCGCGCTCGTCTACGGCGGCGTGGACTACGACAAGCAACGCACGCTGCTGCAGGCCGGCGCCGACGTGATCATCGCGACCCCGGGCCGCCTGATCGACTACGTCAAGCAGCACAAGGTGGTCTCGCTGCACGCCTGCGAAACGTGCGTGCTCGACGAAGCCGACCGCATGTTCGACCTCGGCTTCATCAAGGACATCCGCTTCCTGCTGCGCCGCATGCCCGAGCGCACGACGCGGCAGACGCTGCTGTTCTCCGCCACGCTCTCGCACCGCGTGCTGGAGCTGGCGTACGAACACATGAACGAGCCGGAAAAGCTAGTCGTCGAAGCCGAATCGGTGACCGCCGCACGCGTGCGCCAGAAGGTCTACTACCCGGCCGACGAAGAGAAGATCCCGCTCCTGCTCGGCCTGCTCTCGCGCAGCGAAGGCGCGCGCACGATGGTCTTCGTGAACACGAAAGCCTTCGTCGAACGCGTCGCCCGTGCCCTCGAGAAGGGCGGTTACCGCGTCGGCGTGCTGTCCGGCGACGTGCCGCAGAAGAAGCGCGAATCGCTGCTGAAGAAGTTCCAGGCCGGCCAGCTCGAAATCCTCGTGGCGACCGACGTCGCCGCCCGCGGCCTGCACATCGACGGCGTGTCGCACGTCTACAACTACGACCTGCCCTTCGATGCCGAGGATTACGTCCACCGCATCGGTCGCACCGCGCGCCTGGGCGCCGAAGGCGACGCCATCAGCTTCGCCTGCGAGCGCTACGGCATGTCGTTGCCCGACATCGAGGCCTACATCGACCAGAAGATCCCCGGCGAGCACGTGACGCCGGAAATGCTCGTCGCGGTGCCGCGCGCGCCGCGTGCGGTGGTCGAAGGCGAGGCCGAGGGCGAGGAAGAAAGCATCGGTTCGATCTTCAAGGAAGCGCGCGAGCAGCGCGCCGCCGACGAACAGCGTCGCGGCGGTGGCCGCGGCAAGGGCGGCCCCGGTGGCGGCCGTTCCGGCGCAGGTCGTCCGGGCGAAGGCCGCAGCGGCGAACGCCGCGAGCGCGGTCCGCGTCCGCCGCGCAAGCGCGAAGGCGAAGCGGTCGTCGCGGATGCCGCGCGCGTCAACGGCAATGGGGAGGCGGCAGTCGCCGCCGCACCGAAGCCCCCGCGCCCGCCGCGTCCGCAGGCCCAGGCCCACGGCCAGGGCCAGGCCGGCGAAGGCCCGGACGCCGAACGCGCACCGCGCAAGCGCCGTCGCCGTCGCGGCGGCCGTCGCCTCGAAGGCGATGCGCTGCAGGCGCAGGTGTCGTCGCCGCAGGGCGCCGCCGCACCGGCCACACCCTCCGACGTTCGACCGTCGTTGCTGGCGCGCATCGGCAAGGGCCTGAAGGCACTGGTGACACGCGCACCGCGCTCGCAGCACTGATCGTCGTCCCCGCGACTGCGGGGATCCTGTACGACTGCGCAACTTCATGGATTTCCGCTTTCGCGGGAATGACGTGACGGGCCATACTCGCCGCCATGACGGTCCTGCGCTTCGACAACGTCAGCAAGCAATACCCCGGGGGCCACGTCGCGCTCACGGAGGTCAGCTTCGCGGTCGCGCCCGGCGAAATGTTGTTCGTCACCGGCCACTCCGGTGCGGGCAAGAGCACGCTGCTGAAACTGATCCAGCTCGCCGAGCGCCCGACGCGCGGCGCGGTGCTGTTCGGCGAGAAGAACCTTGCGAAGGTGCGCGGCGGCAAGGTCGCGCTGCATCGGCGTTCGGTCGGCGTCGTCTACCAGAACCACCAGCTGCTGATGGACCGCACGGTCGGCGAGAACGTGTCGCTGCCGCTGATCCTGCGCGGCATGAAGCGCGGCGAGATCGGCAAGCGCGTGCGCTCGATGCTCGACCGCCTCGGCCTCGGCGCGCGCGAGAAGGCCCTGCCCTCGCAGCTCTCGGCCGGCGAGCAGCAACGCGTCGGCATCGCACGCGCGCTGGTCGCCGAACCCGACCTGCTCGTCGCCGACGAACCCACCGGCAATCTCGATCCCACGCTGTCGGCGGAAATCATGGCGCTGTTCGCGGCCCTGCCCGAACGCGGCACCAGCGTGCTCGTCGCCAGCCACGACCTCGGCCTGATCAAGCGCATGCGCAAGCGCGTGCTCGTGCTCGACCAGGGCAAGCTCGCCGACGACATCTCGCCGCAGGAGCTCGCCGATGCCTGATCAACCGGGGGGCGCCGTGCGCGATCGTCGCGTGCATTCGACAGGGCTCGGCGCGTGGTTCGACCATCATCTTTACAGCTTCGTCGCGAGCCTCGGCCGCGTGTTCCGCAAGCCGTGGGCCACGCTGCTGACCATCGGCGTGATGGCGGTGGCGCTCGCGTTGCCGCTCGGCCTGTGGGTCGTGTTGTCGAACGTGCAGCGTTTCGCCGGCGACGTGCAGACTTCGCGCCACATCTCGGTGTACCTCAAGCAAGGCAATGACGCTGCGCGCGCGAACGCGATCGCCGGCACGCTGCGCCAGCGCGCGGAAGTCGCGTCGGTCGACGTGCGCTCGCCGGACCAGGGACTGAAGACGCTGCGCGATCGCGACGGGCTCGGCGACGCCGTGGACGCGCTCGCCGCGACCGGCGAATCGAATCCCTTGCCGTGGCTGCTGGTGGTGACGCCGCGCGGCGACGAACTCTCGCTCGCCGAAACGTTGCGCGCGCTGCCCGAAGCCGACCTCGTGCAGCACGACGCACAGTGGCGCGCGCGCCTGGACAACTGGCTGCGCTTCGGCGGCCGCGTCGCGCTCGTGCTCGCGGGGCTGCTCGGGCTCGGCGCCTTGCTCGTCGTCGGCAACACCGTGCGCCTGGACATCCAGTCGCGCCGCGACGAAATCGGCGTGCTGCAATTGCTCGGCGCGACCGACGGCTTCATTCGCCGGCCGTTCCTGTATCTCGGCGTGTGGTACGGCCTCGCCGCGGGCGCCCTCGCACTCGCGTTGCTCACCGCCGCGTGGATCGCCTTGCGCGCACCGCTCGCCGATCTCGCCGGTAGCTACGGCAGTGCGTTCGCGTTGCAGGGCGTCGATGCGACGCAGGCCGCGATCGTGCTCGCGGGCGCGACGCTGATCGGCTGGATCGGCGCTGGCGTCGTCACCGGCCACTTCCTGCGCCAGACGCGCCCCACCCACTGAGCGCGCGCATGGGCAACCAGGATCTCCGTCATCTCATCAGCGACGCGCCGCGCGTCATGGTCGTCGATGGCTCGAAGCTCGTGCGCAAGTTGATCGGCGACGTGCTGGTGAAGGAATTGCCGAACGTCGAAGTGGTCGGCTGCGCGGGTCTCGAAGACGCGAAGACCGCGCTCGCGACCGGTCCGTTCCATCTCGTCACGACGGCGCTCAACCTCGCCGACGGCGATGGCCTCGCGCTCGCCAAGGCAGTGCGCGCGGCGTCGGGCCAGGCCTACGTGCCGGTGATCGTGGTGTCGGGCGAAGCGCAGGCGCGCCTGGAAGACCGCAGTTTCAGCGAAGACGTCACCGACTATTTCGACAAGGGCCTCGGCCACCAGGCGCTCGCCGCGTTCATCCGCGGCTACGTGCAGCCTGAAGCGATCGCCGGCGCGCGCGTGCTGTACGTCGAAGACAGCCGCGTCGTCGCGATGGCGACCAAGCGCATGCTCGAACGCCAGGGCCTGAGCGTCGTGCACACGATCAGCGCGGAAGATGCGCTCAAGCATCTCGATACGTTCCGCGGCGGCGAAGATCCCGGCGCCGACCTCGTGCTGACCGACGTTTACCTGAAGGGCGAACTCAGCGGCCGCGACCTGCTCGATCGCATCCGCAACGACTACGGTTACAACAAGCGCCAGCTGCCGGTGCTCGTGATGACCGGCGACGAGAACAAGGACAACCAGTCCGGCCTGTTGCGCGAAGGCGCCAACGATCTCGTGCTCAAGCCCATCGAAGAGCGCCTGCTCGTCACCAAGACGCTGTTCCAGTTGCGCGTGGCGCGGTTGCCCGAACAACGCAGCATCGACGCATGACCGACGCGGCCGCCGCGGACAACGGCGATCGCGTTCGCCTCGAACCGGGTTGGAAAGCGCGCGTCGGCGACTACCTCAAGCGCGACGACATGCAGGCGCTGCGCGTGTTCCTGCGCGAGCGGATGCAGAAAGGTGCGCACGTATTCCCGCCGCCGGCGCAGATCTTCTCCGCGCTCGACGCCACGCCGTTCGACAGGGTGAAAGTGGTGATCCTCGGTCAGGATCCCTATCACGGCTTCGGCCAGGCGCATGGCCTGTGCTTCTCGGTTCAGCACGGCACCGCGGTGCCGCCGTCGCTGCAGAACATCTACAAGGAACTGCAGCGCGACCTCGGCATCGCCCCGCCCTCGCACGGTTGCCTCACGCACTGGGCCGAACAAGGCGTGCTGCTGCTCAACGCCGTGCTGACGGTGGAGGAAGGCAAGGCCGGCGCGCACCAGGGCAAGGGCTGGGAAGGCTTCACCGATCACGTCGTCGAAACGCTGAACCGCGAGCGCGAACACCTCGTGTTCCTGCTGTGGGGCGCTTACGCGCAGGCCAAGGGCAAGATGATCGACACGTCGAAGCACCGCGTGTTGAAGGCGCCCCACCCTTCCCCGCTCAGTGCGCACCGCGGGTTCATCGGGTGCGGGCATTTTTCGAAGACGAACGAGTATCTCGTGCGGCACGGGATGGCGCCGATCGATTGGCGTTTGCCCGCGGCTACGTAGCCAGCGTCGCAAGCAATTCGCTGCGCCACGGCTCCCGTTCGAATTCGCCGACCAGGCGTCGTGTCACCATCCCCACGCCCTGCATCGCGATGCCGCGCGAGCCGATGCATTCGTGCGTCGCGCGAATGACGACGGCGACGCCGCGCGGTTTCAGCACGCGGTCGAGCGTCTCGGCGATCTCGCAGGTGAGGCGTTCCTGGATCTGCAAGCGACGCGCGTAGGCGTCGACGAGGCGCGCGAGCTTGGAGATGCCGACGACGCGTTCGTTCGGCAGGTACGCGACATGCGCGACACCGCGGATCGCGGCCATGTGGTGTTCGCACATCGAGCGCACGGGGATGTCGCGCAGCAGCACAACGTCGTCGTAACCGGCGGTTTCGAAGTCGCGTTCGAGCAGTTTGTCGGGATCGATCGCATAGCCGCCGAACCATTCCTCGTACGCGCGCACGACGCGCGCCGGCGTGTCCTGCAGCCCTTCGCGCGACGGCGAATCGCCCGCGAAGCGGATCAGCGTGCGAATGGCGGCTTCGGCCTCGTGGCGCGACGGGGGCGCGTCGTCGGTGGCGGGCGCGGCGGCGGTGTCGATGACCTGGAGGCGAGCGTCGAGCATGGGTGCGTGACTCCTGCGAGCGTGTTCCGGTGGGATATCCAGCAGATGCGGCGGCGCGTGCGAGGTTCCCGCGCGACGCATTGCGGGAACGCCGCGCCTTCGCGCGCATCCACGGGTTGGAGCGCAAGATGCGCGTTCGACAGGAGGTGATGCATGGCGCATACCGATGAGCTTCCGCCCGGCCCCGATTTGTCGCAGGGCGTCGCGTTGGCGAGCATTCCGGCGAGCGGCGTGTTGGCGGGTCGCGTCGGCAGCGATGCGGTACTGATCGCGCGCCTCGACGACGGACTGCATGCCGTCGACGGCAGATGCACGCATTACGGCGGCCCGCTGGGCGAAGGGCTCGTCGTCGGCGACGAAGTGCGTTGCCCGTGGCACCACGCGTGTTTCAGCCTGCGCACCGGCCGCGCGCGCAAAGCGCCGGCGTTCGGCACGCTGGCGACTTGGAAGGTCGAAGTCGTCGGCGACCAGGTGTTCGTGCGCGAGAAGACCAAGATGGCGAAGCCCGCGCCGACGCCACGCACGACGCGCGAGCACGTCGTCATCATCGGCGGCGGCGCTGCCGGATTCGCGGCGGCCGAGCGCCTGCGCGAACTGGGCCACGCCGGCACGCTGACGATGCTCAGCGCAGACAGCGACGCGCCGTACGACCGCCCCAACCTCTCGAAGGATTACCTCGCCGGGACCGCACCGGAGGAATGGATTCCGCTGTCGAGCGCGAAGCACTACGCGAATCGGAAGATCGACGTGCGCACCGCGAGCAAGGTCGTCGCGATTCACCCGGACGCGCGCGAAGTCGAGTTGCGCGAAGGCGACCGCATCCCCTACGACGCGCTGTTGCTTGCGACCGGCGCGGCCCCGCGCCCGCTCCGCCTGCCCGGTTTCGACGCGAGCAACGTCTTCATGCTGCGCTCGCTCGCCGACGCGCGCGCGATCATCGCGGCGTGCGCGAACGCGAAGTCGGTGGCGCTGATCGGCGCGGGCTTCATCGGCATGGAAGCCGCGGGCGCGTTGCGACAACGCGGTCTCGACGTGCATGTCGTCGCGCCCGATGCCGTGCCGCTGGAACGCGCGCTCGGCAAAGAGGTCGGCGCCTTCGTGCAATCGCTTCACGCGAAAAAAGGCGTGCAGTTCCACCTCGGCCAGAAGCCCGCGAGCTTCGACGGAAACACACTCGCACTCGAAAGCGGCGACCGCATCGACGTCGTTTTCGTGCTCGTCGGCACCGGCGTCGCGCCGCGCACATCGCTCGCGGAAGCGGCAGGCCTCAACGTCGACGAAGGCATCGTGGTCGACAAGTTCCTGCAGACCTCCGCGCCCGGCATCTTCGCCGCCGGCGATGTCGCGCGCTTCCCCATCGGCGACGGACACGCGGGCGTCGAGCACGCACGCATCGAACACTGGGTCCACGCCGAACGCATGGGCCAGGCCGCGGCCGCCAACATCCTCGGCGCGCAACACGCCTTCGACGACGTGCCCTACTTCTGGACCCACCACCAGGGCGTCGAAGTGCGCTACTGCGGATACGCCGGCAAGTGGGACGACGTGCGGATCGATGGCGACCTGCAAGGCCAGGACTTCACCGCGCGCTATTACCGCGGCGGGAAGCTGGTTGCCGCGGCATCCGTTGGTCGCGACTTGGAGAACCTGGAGATCGAAGAGTCCCTGCGTGATCGAGAGCGATAGCTTCCGCGTGGGCCGTACGATTGGAGCATGACGACCCCGCCCGGCATTGAAACGACAGAGTCCTTGCCGCATGACGGCGAGGATCCGCAAGAGCGACGCGCAATACATGAAGGCGTCTTCCGTGGCGAGGCTGCCGTCCTCGCGGACCGCATCCACACGCACGCGGATGCACGAGTACGCATGGCTCGCTGGCTGGAACACGGGGAAGCCTGACGACCCGATACCTTCGGTCACAGGAGACCAAAGGTATCCCGTGCTCCCCGCGCAAATCTGCACTACATTGGTGCAATGAACTCCCCCGACGCCGCCTTCGATCTGCTCGCCACGCCCATCGCGTGGGCCGCCGCCGATGGCCGGATTCTCGGCGCCAATGCCGCCTGCGCGCGTTGGCTCGGGGTCAGTGCGAAGCGCCTGGCAGGCATGCCGCTCGCGGCGCTGGAGTTCGAGGGCGATGCCTTCATTCGCGCCATTTCGGGGCAAGGGGAGGGGGCTCGGCTGCGGCGCGTGCCGCTCGCGTTCCCCGGCGCGGAGGCGCCGCGCTTCGCAGATGTGACGCTGACGCCGCGCGAGCATGGGGGTTGGTGGATCGAGGCGCACCCGGTCGACGAGTTCCCCGGCGACGATCCCGCGCAGTTGCTGCCGAGTGCGTTGTCGGCCGCGTTGAAGGGTCTCGCGCACGAGCTGCGCAATCCGCTGGCGGGTCTGAAGGGCGCCGCGCAGTTGCTAGACCGTCGCATCGTCGACGACGCGACCGCGACCGAACTCGTCTCGCTGATCGAATCCGAAGTCGATCGCCTCACCGGGTTGCTCGATCGCTTGTTGTCGCCCGCGCCGCCGCGTCCGTTCGAGCCGCTGAACATCCACGCGGTGCTCGAACGCGTGCTGCGCCTGGCCGAAAGCGACGCGGGCTGGGCCGTGCGCCTCGTGCGCGATTACGACCCGTCGTTGCCGGATGTGCTCGGCGATGCGGATCGCCTGACGCAGGCCGTGTGGAATCTCGCGCGCAACGCCATCGACGCGGGCGCCGCGAACATCACGCTGCGCACGCGCGCCGAACATGGCGTGCGCATCGGCGACACGCTGCATCCGATCGCGCTGCGCCTGGAGATCATCGACGACGGCCGCGGCGTGCCTGAAGAACTCGCCGAACGCATCTTCCTGCCGCTGGTCAGCGGGCATGCGGCGGGCACGGGCCTGGGCCTCGCGCTCGCGCAGCAGGTCGCGCGCGAACATCGCGGCTCGCTCGCGTATCGCTCGCGCCCCGGGCACACGGTGTTCACGCTGCTGTTGCCGCTATGGCTGGAAGAAGAGGAGACGCCCGATGGCTGACGTCCGTCCGTCGCGCGTGTGGATCGTCGATGACGATCGCGCCGTGCGTTTCGTGCTCGCAACCGCGCTGCGCGAAGCGGGGTATGCCGTCGACGGTTTCGAGAATGCGCGCGATGCGCTCGACGCCTTGCGTTCGCGCGGCGCGCCCGACCTCTTGTTCACCGACGTGCGCATGCCCGGCGAAGACGGCCTCGCATTGCTCGAACGCCTGAAGGCCGCCGCGCCGCAGTTGCCCGTCATCGTGATGAGCGCGTACACCGACATCGCGAGCACCGCGGGCGCATTCCGCGGCGGCGCCTACGAATTCCTGTCGAAGCCGTTCGACCTCGATGCCGCCGTCGCGCTCGCGGGCCGCGCGATGCCCAACGCCGGCAACGGCGCCGCGCCCGTCGCGCCCGTGCCGGCCGCGGTCAACCAGGAACTGATCGGCGATACCCCCGCGATGCGCGCGTTGTTCCGCAGCATCGGGCGTCTCGCGCAGGCGCCGTTGTCGGTGCTGATCACCGGCGAAACGGGGACGGGCAAGGAACTCGTCGCACGCGCGTTGCATCGTGAGTCGCCGCGCGCGCATCGGCCGTTCGTCGCCTTGAACACCGCCGCGATTCCCGCCGAATTGCTCGAGAGCGAGTTGTTCGGCCACGAGGCCGGCGCTTTCACCGGCGCAACGAAACGCCACGTCGGACGCTTCGAACAAGCCGACGGCGGCACGTTGTTCCTCGATGAAATCGGCGACATGCCATTGTCGCTGCAGACACGATTGCTGCGCGTGCTCGCGGAAGGGGAGTTCTTCCGCGTGGGCGGGCGCGAGTTGATCCGCGTCGACGTGCGCGTGATCGCCGCGACGCACCAGGCACTCGAACGCCTCGTGTCGGAAGGCAAGTTCCGCGCGGACCTCTTGCATCGCCTCGACGTCGTGCGCCTGCACCTGCCGCCGCTGCGCGAACGCCGCGAGGACGTGCCCGCGCTCGCCGAACGCTTCCTCGCCGCGGCCGCGCGCAAGCTCGGCGCACCCGCGAAACGTTTCGCCAAGCCCGCGCTCGAACGCCTGCGCAAGCACGATTGGCCGGGCAACGTGCGCGAACTCGAGAACCTCTGCTGGCGCCTGGCCGCGCTCGCGCCGGGCGACACGATCGGTACTGCAGAGCTCGATGCCGCGTTCGCGCCGTCGACGGGCGAGGCGTCGCAGGGCGACGATTGGGAAGCGGCGCTCGCGCGCTGGGCCCGCGAACGCCTCGCCGCAGGCGATGCCGACCTGCACACCGACGCACGCGAACGCTTCGATCGCGTGCTTTTCGATGCCGCACTCGAACACACCCACGGCCATCGCGGCGAGGCCGCGCAACGGCTTGGACTCGGTCGTAACACGCTCACCCGCAAGCTCGGCCCAGGCCGCAAGCGCCCATAGGAAAGGAGACCCTCATGCGCCACGCACTCAACCGCCACGCACTCGTCGTTGCCGCGACCTTGACCCTCGCCGCGTGCGCCAGCGCACCGCCGCCCGCACCGGCGCCGCCGCCGACGCCGAGCACCGCGCAGGAAGGGCAGGCCAATCTCGCGTCCGCATCGGGCAGCCTGGTCAGCGGTCGCGTGACGTTGTCGCCGATGGGCGACGGCGTGCATCTCACCGGCACCATCGGCGGCTTCCTTCCCAACAGCGTGCATGCGATCCACGTGCACGAGAAGGGCGATTGCACCGCGGCGGATGCGAGCAGCGCGGGCGGTCATTTCAATCCGACCGGCCAGCCGCACGGCAAGTCGAGCGCGGCCGCGCACCACGCGGGCGACATGGACAACATCGTCGCCGACCCGCAGGGACAGGCGAACCTCAACATCCACCTCGCGGGCGTGTCGCTCGGCGGCGGCGCGGCGAACGACATCGCGGGCCGCGCGCTCGTCGTGCACGCGGCGGCGGACGACTACACCTCGCAGCCTGCGGGCAACTCGGGTGCGCGCGTGGCCTGCGCACCGATCAAGATCATTCGATGACCGCGCACGCCTTCCGCATCCGCCCCGCGCATGCCGCGGACGCGACGCTGATCGCCGACTGGAACGCGGCGATGGCGAAGGAAACCGAAGGCAAGACGCTCGATTCCGCCACCGTGCGCGCGGGCGTGGCCAGCGGCATCGCCGATCCGGCGAAGGCGCGTTACTTCGTCGCGATGGAAGACGCGCCGATCGCCGGTGCGGAAGTGCTGGGCGTGCCGGTCGGCACGCTCATGCTGACCAGCGAGTGGAGCGACTGGCGCAACGGCGCGTGGTGGTGGATCCAGAGCGTGTACGTGCCGCCGGAACATCGGCGCAAGGGCGTGTTCTCGGCGTTGTACCGGCATGTCGAGGCGATGGCGAAGGACACGCCGGGCGTCATCGGGTTGCGCTTGTGCGTCGAGCGCGAAAACGAGAACGCGCAGCGCACGTATGAATCGCTCGGGATGGAAGACGAGGGGTACAAGGTCTTCCACGCGTTGCTTGCGAATGTGCCGGGGCTGTCGCCTCCGCGGGAATGACGCGCCTCGCGTGAAGCGCGCGACGCTTACGCCAACTCGGCGTGCGCGTCGTTGTCCTTGTCGCAATGCACGAAGGTCACCGGGATGCCGTGGGCTTCGAGCACCGCGGCGAACTGGCGCTGGCGTGCCTGGAAATGTTCGAACGCGCGTTCGAGCTTGTCGCATTCGCTCGTCGTTTCGTGCGCGGCCTGCGCGGCGTAGCGTTCGCGCCAGGCCTGCGGCGTGAACAGTGCGATGCGCGCCTCGCGATCGGCGTAATGCACGACCGGTTCGGGGCCGCTTTCCAGCCATTCTTCCGCATCGGGCTCGAGCAGCGCGGCTTCGACCACGGGCCACAGCGGCGCCAGGCCCGCGTGTTCGTACTGCAGCGCCATCATCGCGGCCAGGTCGTGCAGCGTGAGGTAACGCGCGTGTTCGACGCGCATGCCGAACGCATCCTGGGCGAGCAGGGCAGTCGCGGCGCCGGCCATGCCGCGTTCCATGAGGTCGCGCTCGAATACGTCGCCGACGCGCGCGGCGATCGCGCCGTCGCCGCCGAGCACGAACGGCACCAGGCGCAACGGCCCGCCCGCATGTTCGGGTTGCGGCGTGAGGGCGCCCGGCAGTTTGTCGTCGTGCGCACCGAAGGCGATCACGCGTCCGCTCGCGTCGCCGGGCGCACGCGCGGCCAGCTGATCGAGCTCGCGATGCAGCGACCAGCCCGGGCGCAGGAGTTCGACAACGTCGTAGTGCGCCCCGACGGTCACCAGCTGCAAGGCGTCGGCCTCACTGGCGAAGCCCGCGAGGTCCTGCGCCATGCGCTGCGCGAGCGCGCCCGCGTCGGCCTGGGGCAACGCCTCGCGTTCGGCGTGGGTGCCGGGCGCCAGCTCCAGCGCCAATGCGCCGAGCAACTGCAGATCCGGCGTCGTGTCGTTCATCTGGGGTCCGGGAACGTGGATTGGCCCCGATGGGGGTGGGGTTTACACTGCGTCGCATTATGCCCGCGCGGCTCGCGCGCCGGGCCGCGATCGACGAGGTAGTCCGATGCTGCACGGCCGTCCCGTCGCCATCCTCGGCGGCGTCCGCATCCCCTTCTGCAAGCAGAACACGGCGTATGCCGATGTCGGGAACCTGGGCATGTCGGTACGCACGCTCGGGGCCCTCGTCGAAAAATACGGCCTCCACGGGCAACAGCTCGGTGAAGTCGCGCTCGGCGCGGTCATCAAGCATTCCAGCGACTGGAACCTCGGGCGCGAAGCGACACTATCGTCGGGCCTGTCGCCGCTGACGCCGGGCATCACGCTGCAGCGTGCGTGCGGCACGGGGCTCGATTCGGTCGTGCACATCGCCAACAAGATCGCGACCGGCCAGATCGACGTGGGCGTCGGCGGCGGTTCGGACACCACGTCCGACGTGCCGATCGTCTACGGCCAGAAGCTCCGCCGCCGCATCCTCGCCGCCGCGATGGCGAAGACGACGAAGGACAAGCTCGCCGCGTTCAAGGGCTTCCACTTCCGCGAACTCAAGCCCGATTTCCCCGGCGTCGCGGAACCGCGCACCGGCAAGTCGATGGGCGACCACTGCGAGGACATGGCCAAGCAGTGGAACATCTCGCGCGATTCGCAGGACGAACTTGCAGTCGCTTCGCACCACAAGCTCGCCGCGGCGTACGACCGCGGGTTCTTCGACGATCTCGTGGTGAGTTTCCGCGGCGTCGCGCGCGACAACATCCTGCGTCCCGATACGTCGATCGAGAAGCTCGCGACGTTGAAGCCCGCGTTCGACAAGACGTCGGGCCGCGGCACGCTGACCGCCGGCAACTCCACGCCGCTCACCGATGGCGCGTCCGCGTGCCTGGTCGCGACGGACGAATGGGCAGCCGCGCATGATCTCGAAGTGCTGTGCCACCTGCGCGATGCGCACGTCGGTGCGGTCGACTTCGTGCATGGCGAAGGCCTGCTGATGGCGCCGACGATCGCCGTGCCCGAGATGCTCCGCCGCAACGGCCTGACGCTGCAGGACTTCGACTTCTACGAAATCCATGAAGCGTTCGCCGCGCAGGTGCTATGCACGCTGCGCGCGTGGGAGAGCGAGGAATACTGCAAGACGCGCCTCGGCCTCGAGGCGCCGCTCGGTCGCATCGATCCCGCAAAGATCAATCCGAACGGTTCCTCGCTCGCGGCCGGTCACCCGTTCGCGGCCACCGGCGCGCGCATCGTCGCCACGGCGGCGAAGGAACTGAAGGAACGCGGCGGCGGTCGCTGCCTCGTGTCGATCTGCACCGCCGGCGGCATGGGCGTCGTCGCGATCCTCGAGCGCTAAGCACCATCCCCGCGAGAGCGGGGATCAAGGCTCGCTGGCGACTTCCGGTTCTCCGCCTTCGCGCGGATGGCGTGCTTCGGTACGCACACGCGCGAAACGCCAGCCGACCAACGCCGCTGCGGCAAGCAACACGCCCGCCAGCAGGAACGGCGCGCCCGGCAACTTCGCCGGCGCGTGATCGCTGATGAACAACGCGAACACCGACGTGTAGACCGCGGGACCGGCGACACCCGCGAGGCTCGCCAGGCTCGTGAGCGCACCCTGCATGCGGCCCTGCATTTCCGGTTCGACCTGGTGCGTCACCATCGCCTGCGTCGACGGCATCGCGAGCGCCCAGAACGCCATGATCGGCATGCCCATCAGGAAAATCGTGCCCGTCGGCGCGAAGCCGTAGATGGTGAAACCGACGACGCCACACGCCAGGCCGAGCAACAACGCGCGGCGCTCGCCGATCGCGCCGACGATCTTCTTCACCAGCACCGCGTTGACGATCACGCTCAGCACGCCAACGACGCCGAGCACGTAGCCGACGATGCGTTCGTCCCAGCCGTACGCGACGTCGGCGAACAGCACGAACACGCTCGGATACACGTAGTGCGCGAGGTTCACGAGGAAGACCACCGCGGCCAGGCCCCAGATCGCCGGGTACCTGCGCAACAGCCCGAGTGCGGCGAACGGATGCACGCTGCGCACGTCGAACTTCGGCGTACGGCGTTCGACCGGGTGCGATTCGGGCAGCACGAACCACCCGTACGCGAAGTTCAACAGCGCGAGCGCCGCCGCGAACCAGAACGGCAGGCGGATGTCGTAGTGACCGAGTTGGCCGCCGATCGCCGGGCCGATGATGAAGCCCAGGCCGAACGCGGCGCCGATCATGCCGTAGGCCTGCGCGCGCTTCGACGGTTCGGTGACGTCGGCGATGTAGGCGTTCGCGGTGGTGAAGCTCGCCGAGAAGATCGCCGACACCACGCGTCCGACCAGCAGCCACGGCAGCGTTTGCGCGACCGCCATGAAAATGAAATCGACGCCGAGCCCCAGGCACGAGAACAGGATCACCGGCCGCCGCCCGAATCGATCCGACAACGCCCCCTGGATCGGCGCGCTGAAGAACTGGATGCCGGCGAACAACACGCCGAACACGCCGACCCAACCGACCGCCTCGACCATGTCGCCGCCGGTGAACTCCACCAGCAGGTGCGGCAACACCGGGATGATGAGGCCGAACGCGAGGATGTCGATCAGGACGGTGATGAAGATGAAGGCGAGCGCGGCCTTGCGCGCGCCGGGCAGGGCGTTGGCGGTCACGGGGGGCGGACTTCCGGGAAAACTGCGGCGGCCAGTCTAGACCGTCCGTCGGCATGGTGTCCGCTGGTAGCGGGCCGGAGCGTTCGTCCAACGTCCCCCGAGAACGGCCCATCTCCGGGCCGCGCCACCGTGCGCTATTGCGTATTCCTGAGCTACAGCCACAACGACGCCCACTGGGCGCGATGGCTGATGCGCAAGCTCGAGTCGTACCGCGTGCCGAAGCGGCTGGTCGGCACGCACGGACGCGATGGGCCGATTCCCGCGCGCCTCGGCGTCGTGTTCCGCGATCGCGACGAGCTGCCGACCGCGGGCGACCTCAGCACGACGATCAAGGAAGCGTTGTCCGAATCCGCCGCACTGGTGGTGGTGTGTTCGCCAGCGTCTGCGCGATCGCAGTGGGTCGACGCCGAAGTGCGCTCGTTCCTCGCCAACGGCCGTGCCGATCGCGTGTTCTGCTTCATCGTCGACGGCGAACCGACGGTCGACAACTGCTTCCCGCCGTCGACGATCGAGGACGGACGCGAGCCGCTCGCCGCCGATGCGCGCGCGGAAGGCGACGGCAAGGATCGCGCGGTTCTCAAGCTGATCGCCGGATTGCTCGGCGTCGGCTACGACACGCTGGTGCAACGCGAAGCGCAGCGGCGCAATCGTCGGCTTGCCCTGGTCGCCGCCGCTTCGGTCGCGGGCATGGCGATCACCTCGAGCCTCGCGATCACCGCGCATCTCGCGCGCAACGATGCGCAACGCCGGCAGGCGCAGGCCGAAGACCTGCTCGGCTTCATGCTCGGCGACCTGCGGCAGAAGCTCACGACGGTCGGCCGCCTCGACCTGATGCGTACGGTCGACGACAAGGCGACGACCTACTTCGCCGAACTCGATCCGCGCGATCTCAGCGACACCGCGCTGGAAGAACAGGCGCGCTCGCTCACCGGCATCGGCCAGGTGCGCCTGGAAGCCACCAACTACAAGGCGGCGATGACCGCGTTCCGCGAAGCGCACGAACGCACGAGCGCGCTGTACGAACGCGACACGAGCAAGGGCCAGCGCCTGTTCGATCGTGCGCAGACCGAATACTGGATCGGCTACGTCGCGATGCAGGAAGGCAACCTCGACGAAGCCGAGCGCTGGCTGACGCGCTATCGCGACAGTGCGCTGCAACTGGCGCCGATGGACCCGAAGAATTTCGACTGGCAGAAGGAAGCCGCGTACGGCTACCACAACCTCGCGGTGATGCAGGAAACGCGCGGCCACCACGAGGCCGCCGAGCATGCGATGAAGCGCGAGCTCGAGTTGTTCCGCGGCTGGGTGAAGCAACGCCCGAACGACCAGAAGCTCAAGGAAGAAGAGGCGGTGATCATTTCCTGGCTCGGCACCAACGCCAAGCGCCAGGGACGCGACGCCGAAGCGGAGACATGGTTCGCCGCGCTGCTCGACTCCGCGACCGCGCGCCGGAAGGCCGAACCCGATGTCGCCGAATGGCGCCGCGATTGGGTCGACGCGCAGTTGCTGCTCACCGAGGCGCGCTTCGACAACGGCGACTTCGTCAATGCACGCGTCGCGATGGAAGCCGCGAATCGCGAGGCCGACGCACTTCGTCGCCACGATCCCGAGAATCGTACGTGGGCGAGCCAGCAGGCGATCGCACGTTACTGGCGCGCGGCGCTGGACGGCATCGGCCAGCCGCGCCGCGCGATGCCGATCGCGAAGGAAGCCGAACAGATGTTCGCAACGATGTTGAAGGCAGAGCCCAACGACACGCGCGTGTCGAAGTGGCTCGAGCGCACCCGCAAGCTCGAATCCAACCTGGCCCGGCAGGAGGTGGCCCTCCAATGAGCAACGACAAGATCGCGACGCTGCACGTCGCACGCGAGCCCGCAAGCAAGGACTGGACGCCCACGATGGGCAGCGACGACAAGGAGTACTGGTACCACTTCGACGGCGGGGAAGGCGGACACGGCGTCTTCCACGCGCGGAAGAACGAGAAGGCCGTGGAGTTCACCGTGCGGCTCGATGCCGACAGCGACTTCCGCATGCACGACGTGACGTTCGAGAACTCCGGCGACCAGTTGTGGATGGACAAGAAGAAGTCCAATGCGAACCGCCTTGTGATCGACGACGCGAACACCGAAGGCATGGATGGCTACTACTGCGTGATCGTCGAAACCAGGGACGGCGCTGTGCAAATCCCGTGCGATCCGATGATCAAGAACGACCCGAGACCCCCTTCCTGATTTTCCCCCAACTTCAACGACGGAGCTTTGCCATGCCCAACCAGGAGAGTGTCAACCTCAACGTCAAGTTCGGCCCGCAACCCGGCCAAGGGTGGACCGAGGTCATCGCCGCGAATGGCCAGGTCTATGCGTTCAAGTACTCGGGCGGCGCGAACAACAACGGCGGCCTGGAAACCCAGGTCGGGCAGGGCACGGCGACGATCAACGTCAGCCTCAGCACCGACAATCGCTACAGCATCTCCGACGTCGTATTCACCGGCGATGGAAACAACCAACTCACGCGCAGCATCGGGTCGACCAGCGCGGCCACGATCACCGACATCAACACGGTCGCCGAAACCGCCGACTATTGCGTCGTCGTCGCCGACAGCGTCGGCAACACCACCATCCTCTGCGATCCGATGATCAAGAACGATCCGAAGACGCCGATGGCCATGATGGCGCAGCCTCGCATCGTCCACAGCTGAGCAGTCCGCGTGGCGTCGAAGTCGTAATCACGCACCACCCGGACTCGGAAGCTCGGCCGCACTCGGCGGCTGGGCTTCCGGATCCTCGCGGAAGTTCGGCGGCAGGCGGTTGTGCACGGACGTCGCCGCGATCGCGGCGTGGCCCACCGCGACGCTGATCTGGTTCAACGCACTGACGATGTCGCCGATGGCGAACAGGCCGTCGACGCTCGTCTGTTGATGTCCGTCGACGTGCAACTCGCCGTTCTCGTCGACCTGCGCGCCGAGCGCGGTCGCCAGCTCCGACTGCGCGTTGCAGCCCAGCACGGGATACACGGTGTCGAAGCGATGCACGCTGTCGTCTTCCAGGCGGAACACGCAGCAACGGCCGTCGTGTTCGAGGGAGCGTGCAACGGGAAGCACCGAGACGCGCGCTTCCTGCGCAAGGCGCGCGCATGCGTCGCTCGGTTCGCCCGCCTCCGATCGCACCGCCACGACGTTGCGCGAGAACGTGCGCAGGAACACCGCGTGGCGGATCGCGACGTCGGCCGGCGCGTACACCGCGATGCGATCGTCGCTCGCTTCGTACGCATCGCACACCGCGCACATGCGCACGACGTTGCGCGCGATCGCGTCTTCGAGGCCGGGCATCGACGGCATCTGGTCGACGATGCCGGTGGCGAGGATCACGTAGCGCGCGGTCCATCGCGTGCCGTCGTCGGCGCAGGCGATGAAGGCGTCGCCGTCGCGTTCGAGCCTGGCGATGCGTCCACTCACGATCTCCGCGCCGTAGCCGACCGCCTGCGCGCGCAACTTCTCGAGCAACGCGGGGCCGGCGACGCCGAACGGAAAGCCCGGACAGTTGTGGCTCGTCGGAATCCAGCGCGCGCGGCTGCGTCCGGCGTCGACGACGACCGCACGCCGATGGAAGCGCGCCAGATACGTGGCCGCCGTCAGGCCGGCGGGACCGGCGCCGACGACGAGGCAGTCGAGCTCAGCGGTGCGCGTGGCCGACGGAGATGAACTGGAGGAACTCGCCGCGGGTGCGTGCGTCTTCACGGAAGGTCCCGAGCATGGTCGAAGTCACCATGCTCACACCTCGCTTGTGCACGCCGCGCGTGGTCATGCATTCGTGCGCGGCTTCGACCACGACGCCGACGCCGAGCGGATTCAGCGCGCGCTGGATGCAACCCGCGATCTGCGCGGTCATCTTCTCCTGCACCTGGAAACGGCGCGCATAGGCTTCGACCACGCGCGCGAGCTTGCTGATGCCGACGACCTTGCCGTTCGGCAGGTAACCCACGTGCGCGCGACCGATGATCGGCGCCATGTGGTGTTCGCAATGGCTCTCGAACTGGATGTCGCGCAGCACGATCAGCTCGTCGTAGCCCTCGACTTCCTCGAACGTGCGCGCAAGATAGTCGTCGGGATCGAGCGCGTAACCGCTGAACCAGTCTTCGTACGCGCGGACGACGCGCTTGGGCGTGTCGAGGAGGCCTTCGCGCGCGGGGTCCTCGCCGGACCAGCGCAGCAGCGTGCGGACGGCGGCTTCGGCGTCGGCGCGGGAAACGTTGTTGCGGGAATCGCTCATCGCGGGGCGGCCCTGCATGCGGGGGCCGCCATGGTACCGGCTGTTCAGCGCGGCCGCGGCATGTGCTCGGCCTTGCCGAGCGCTTCGTCGAGCGAACGCCATGCGTGCTCGACCGCCGGGCGGGCCTCGAGCCACGCCATCCGCGACCCGAAGTGGGCATTCGCCTCCCACGCACCCTGCAGGATCGACTCGGCTTCGGCGAAGCCCGCCTCGCCGTGCTGTTCGTAGGTGTCCAGGCCATAGCGATAGGCGGGGCCGTAGTCGTGCCAGGTGTAGCCGGCCCGGTAGTAGGGCATCGACTGGTAGATCTGTTCGAAGTGGCCGAGGTTCTCGCGTCGGTCGCGCGACTCGGCGACGCGGTCGCCGACCGTCGCACCCAGCGCCACGCCGGCGATCCCGCCGATGGCCATGCCGGGCGGACCCGCCACCACCGCGCCGAGCGCGGCGCCCGCGGCGCCGCCGGCGAGTGCTGCGCCGCCCGTTCCGACCACGTGGTCTTTCTTCAGGATGCTCATCGCGTCGACTCCTGGTGGGGCGGCTGTCGATGCCATGCTCTGCGGCGAGGCGTTCAATGCCGGTGAAAAAAGCAAGGGCCGCATCGGCGGCCCCTGCGTCCGGGTTGCCCCGGCTCGTCTAGCGATGCGTTCGCACCGCGAGTCGTTGCGGCACGGGATCAGCGACCGTCGCGGTCGGCATCGCCCGGCATCGCGCGTTCGACGTAGTGCCAGCCATCGCGCACGGCGCCCTTGGCTTCGTTCCAGGCCAGGCGCGAGTTCGCCTTGCCGGATTCCCAGCCGCGCTCGAGATCGCCTTCGACGTCGTCGAAACGCTGGCCGCGATACTGGCCATAGGTGTCGTAGCCGTACTTGTAGGCCGGCTCGTAATCGCTCCAGTCGCGCGTGCTGTTGTAGTACGCGGTGTCGCGGTACGAGTTCTTGAAGTGGTCGTTGTACTCGGTGGGGTTGACCGCTTCGGCGATCTTGCCGCCGGCCTTCGCGCCGAGGACGCCGCCAGCCAACGCACCCACCACGGTCCCGACCGGACCGCCCGCCGAACCAACTGCCGCGCCCGTGACCGCACCCGTCACCGCACCCGTGCCTTCACCAACGCTGTGGTCCTTCTTGATATCGCTCATCTTGCTGCTCCTGTCGTGGGGACGACGCGTCGAAGCGCGACGCGACGCTGCGCAACTTAGGCATTACGCGGTGCAGCGACAGTGAAGAATTTCCGCTTGAAGTTGAATGTTCGGCAACAACGACGCCGCGGCGAATTCAGCTTGTTCGACGAAATGTTTTTCGTCACGCGCGTTGCACGCGTCAGGCACGCAGGCGTTGCGCAAGACCCGACACGCGTTGCGCGCGCACCGACAACGCGGCGCGCAACACACTCTCCGACGCGCACACATGCAACGTGTCGCGTGCGCGCGTGATCGCGGTGTAGACGAGTTCGCGAGAGAGCGTACGCGCGGGTTGCTTCGGCAATTGCAGCCACACGGTGTCGAACTCCGAACCCTGCGCCTTGTGCACCGTCATCGCGAACGCGCCGGCGTGCGCGGGCAGGGCGGCAGGATGGAACGGACGCAGGCCCGCCGCGGTGCGGAACCAGACGACGCTGCCATCTTCGCCACGCAGGCACAGACCGAGGTCGCCGTTGAACAGCCCGTGGCGATAGCTGTTCTCGGTGATCGCGACGAGACGCCCGTGGAAATACGGATCGCGTTGTGCGCCGGCGAGCGCTTCCTCGATGCGTGCATTCAGCGCGACTGCGCCCTGCGGTCCATGTCGCAGCGCGGTGAGCAGGCGGGCCTGCTGCGCGAGGACGAGCGCGGCTTCGATCGCATCGGGCGCGTCGGCGTCGACGGCGCCGAGCACGCGCCACGGCGCGAGCAGGGGTTCGCGCAACGTGGAGGCCAGCGTGTCGGTCGTGTCTTCGTGGAAATGCACGCCGCGCAGTTCGCCGCCGCGCAGCAGGGCAAGCGCGGTGTCGGCGTCGCCGTCGCGGATCGCGGCGGCGAGCGGCGCGAGGTCGAATGCATCGGCCTGGCGATACGTGCGATGCAACGCCACGCGCAGGCCTGCGAAGCGCGCGGGCGTCGCGATGGGCGCGGCGAGTTCGGCGAGGGTTTCGCCATGCGCATCGTCGGCCACCGTCGTCGCCGCATCGACGATCGCCGCGAGCACGTCGCCGGCTTCCACCGAAGGCAACTGGTCGCGATCGCCGAGCAGCACGAGGCGCGCGCCGTCCGGCACTGCTTCGACGAGCTTGCACATCAGCGGCAAGTCGACCATCGAGGCTTCGTCGACCACGATCAGGTCGTGCGGCAACGGGAGATCTGGGCCGTGGCGAAACTGCGGACGATCGTGAATCGCACCGAGCAGGCGATGCAGCGTGCCGGCATCGGTCGGCAACGCATCGCACAGTGCGGCATCGAGACCCGCTTCGCGCAATCGGTCGACGGCGATGCGCAGGCTCTGCGCCATGCGTTCGGCGGCGCGGCCGGTCGGTGCGGCGAGCGCGATGCGCAACGGACGCTGCGCGAGGTGCGCCTGCGCGGCGGCCAGCAGCAACAACCGCGCGATCGTCGTCGTCTTGCCGGTGCCGGGTCCGCCGGTGACCAGCAACAACGGATGCCGCAACGCAAGCGCGGCGGCGCGCGCCTGGTGCGCGTCGCGCGCACCGCGCGGGAACAGGAGATCGAACACCGGCGCGAGCGCATCGATGTCGCCCGCGTCGAACGCCGCGGCGGCGATCCGGCGCAGGCCCGCGGCGAGGCGCCGTTCGTATTCGCGATAGCGGCGCAGATACAGCAGGTCGCCTTCGAGCACGAGCGGCATTGCGCTGTCGGCCTCGTCATCGGCCGCCGGACGCGCGACCCAGCGCGACGTCGCGAGCGCATCGCGCAACGTGGCATCGCCATCGAGGTCGAGCGCCGCATGGCCCTGCGCGATCGCGAAGGACGCACGTGCGATGGCATCCACGACGCGCGGATCGGCGCCGGGCTCGCGTCGCGCGAGCACTTGCGCGAAGGCCAGGTCGAAGGCGCGCGGAGCGTCGTCGCGTTGCGCACTCATGCAATGCCTCCCAGCAGATCGTCGACCGCATGGATCAATTCCGGCGAAAGTGCCGGGGTCGCGACGCCGCGCGCGGGATCTCCCGCATCGAGCCCGCGACAGAACAGGTAGCGCACACCGCCGAAGGCCTGCGTCGCCGCATCGCGTCCACCCAGGCGCATGCGCAACCAGCGATGCACGGCGACCGCGTACAGCAGGGCCTGCAGGTCGTACTCGCTCGCCGCCATCGCCTGCGCGAGCGACGCCGCATCCCACCCGGGCAGGCGGTTGGACTTGTAGTCGATGACGTACACGCGCCCGTCGACGCGATAGGTGAGGTCGATCTTGCCGGTCATCAGGCCCGACAGGCGCGGCCATGTGCCGAAGTCGCGGCGTCCCGTCGCGATGCCGTGCGCCTGCAGCACGGCCAGCAGCGCCGGCACGTCCGCGTCGGCGAGCGTGAAGTGGAATTCGAGTTCGGCGACGCGCGCGGCATCGTCGACATCGGCCAGGCGCACGCCTTCGGGCAACGGCGCGTTGAGCGTGCGCGCGATCAGCGGCGCGAGTTCTTGCACGCCGGCGTCGAAATCCGACTCCGGGTAGTCCTGCGAACGCAACGCATCGCGGAGGATCGCGCGTTGCTTCGCATCGATGTTCGTGCCGTCGAGATCGCGCCATTCGGCGAACGCGACATGCTCCAGCGCGTGGTGCAACGCATTGCCGAAGCGCGTGCCGGCGAAGCGCGGCGCGACCGCTTCCTGCGGATCGATCGGCGCGAGCGGACGCTCGTCGTCGGCGGGCGCTTCGTCGGCGAGCGCCTGCATGCCGTGCGCGTGCTGGCGATGCAACTGGCTGAAGCTGTGGATCCACCAGTCGCGGCGCAGGCGGCGTTCGGGCGTACGCGGCGCCGGGATCGCATCGGGGATCGCGGGCGGAAGACGCGCGTTGTCGCCTTCCCCGGGCTCGCGCATCGACAACACGTCCTGCGCTGCGTCGTTCGGCAACATGCCGCCGAACAGGCGATGCAACGACGACTGCGTATTCGACGCGAGCGGGCCGGTCGCCAGCCACAACGCGTCGCGCGCGCGGGTCAGGCCCACGTACAGCAGGCGCATGTCTTCGGCGACGTCTTCGCGCTTCGTGAACGTGCAGGCTTCGTCCCAGGACGGCGCACCGGGTTGCGGCTGGCGCGTCTTCCACTGGCGGACGCGGCGCCCGGTCGCATCGTGGTACTGCACGACGCGCGCCTTGCTGCCGTTGGCGCGACCGATGGCCGCGAACGGGAGGAACACGAGCGGGAACTCCAGGCCCTTGCTCTTGTGCAGCGTGAGGATCTGCACGCGGCTCGCGTCCGATTCCAGGTTGGGCCACTGGGTTTCGTCTTCGCGGTCGAAATGCGCGATCGCCGCGCGCAACCAATCGACCTGGCCCTGCGGACCGAGCCGACGCGCGCGCGCTTCCTGCAGTTGCTCGCCGAGTTGGAGCAGGTGCGTCATGCGTCGCTCGCCATCCGCGAACGCGAGCATGCGCGCGGCTTCGCGCGCGACGACATCCGCGAGCATCGGCTGCGGGCCATGCGCTTCCCAGCGCAGGCGCCAGTCGGCCAGGTCCTGTTGCCAGCGGCGGCGTTGTTCGCCGTCGGCTTCGAGCGCCTGCAACGCGGCGGCGTCGTAGCCGAACAACGGCGTGGCGAGCACCGCGCGCAGGCGGCGCTCGTCGCCCGGCGTCGACAAGGCGAGCAAGAGTGCGAGCAACTGCTGCGCTTCATCGGATTCGTAGAGGCTGCCGCGACCGGCGCTCACCGCGGGCACGCCGAGGTGCGTGAGCGCATCGCGGATCGCGATGCCTTCGCGGTGGCTGCGCACGAGGACGGCGCAGTCGCGCGGTTCGATCGGTCGATGGCCCGCGCCGTCCCTACGTGTCGCCCGTTCGAAGCGCGCACGCATCAACAGATCGCGAATGGCGCGCGCGCACGTGCGCGCGGCGAGGTCGATGGATTCGTCCTTCGACCATTCTTTCTTGCTGTTCGGCTTGGCCGGCAACAGTTGCAGCGTGATTGCCGGCGCATCGCAGTCGTCGATGCGCAGGTCCGCATCCAGCGCGCGACCGCCCGGCTGCGTCGCCGCGAATACGATGCCTTCGCCGAGCAGCGCATCGGCCGCGGGCGCGGCATCGAACAAGCGGTTGACCGCCGCGAGCACGCACGGGCGTGAACGGAAGTTGCGATCGAGCGGCGCTGCGATGGATGCGGTCGCGCGCGCCTCCAGGTACGTCTGCACGTCGCCGCCGCGGAAACGATAGATCGCCTGTTTCGGATCGCCGACCAGCAACAGGCCGCCGTCGCCGAACAGGCGCGAGAAGATCGCCCACTGGCGCGCGTCGGTGTCCTGGAATTCGTCGACCAGGACGAGCGGGAACTGTTCGCGCAATGCGTCGGTGAGCGCCGTTGCGACGTTCGGATCGTCGGTCGCCGCGAATACCGCGTCGACGAGATCGTCGAAGTCGCGCACGTGCGCGTCGCGCTTGATCGCCTGGTCTTCGCGACGCGCGTCGTCGCGCAGCGCATGCAGGCGCAGCAGGTCGACAGCGTCGTCGGCCGTGAGGTAACGCTGCACCGCGTCGCCCAGCGCCGACTGCGGAATGCGCGCGTACTGGCTGCGCAGTACGATCTCTTCGAGGTATGCAGGCGTCAGCCGATCGAGTTGCGGATGCGTGCGATGCGGCGGCGCGTCCGATTGCGCGGAAAACCAAGCCCACAACGCGTCGAGCGGGATCGCCTTGTTCTTCGCCTTGCTCAGGACGCCGGTCGCGACGGCGCCGCGCAGTGCTTCGAAGGTCGCTTCGCCTTCCGCGAGGAAGAGACCGCGCACATTGCGCCACGCATCGGCGCGCGCGTCGATCGCCTCGCTTCCCGGCGGCGGTGGAAGCAGCGGCTCGAGCGGCAGCAGATCGCGCAGCAAATTGGCGAGGCCATCGACATCGCGGAACGTCCGCTGCAGGAAGTCCGCGCCTTCCGGCGTGCGCGCATGCGTGCGCCACAACACCACCGCGAGGCGGCTGCGCTGCGCGGCGTTGCCGGGCTCGATGTCGGTGCGCAGCAGCGGCTGGCCGGCGAGCAGCGCGTGTTCTGCGAGCAGGCGCTGGCAGAAGCCGTGGATGGTGGTGATCGCGGCGAGGTCGAGGTCGCGCACGCCGCGCTGCAGGCGCAGGCGCAAGGCGGGCAACGATTCGCGCGACGCGTCGTGCAGGGCGTCGTGGAGCAGGCGGCGAAGCAGCGCGGTTTCCGCATCGTCGCCTTCGCGTTCGGCGCCGTCGCCTTCCTGCCATTGCGCAGCAAGTTGCGCGGCGGCCTGCAGGCGCAGGCGCACGCGCTCGTGCAGTTCCTGGGTGGCGGCGACGGTGTAGGTCACCGCGAGGATCTGCGGCACGTCGAGGCGTTGCACGATCACCGCGCGCGCGAACAACCCCGCGAGCGCGTACGTCTTGCCCGTGCCGGCGCTGGCCTCGACCAGGCTGCGCGCGTCGAGCGGCGTGTCGAAGACGGTGGCGCTCATGCGAACACCCCGGCGTCGAGCGGCTCGCCGCTCTCGAGCGCGGCGAACAGCGCCACGGAAAGTTGCGCGAAACGCTTCAGCGCGTCTTCGTCGCCGTCGTAGAACGGATCGCGCCCGCGCAGGGCCACGCGCGTGGCAGGCGTGGCTTCCGCGCGGCCGCCGTCATACGACGTGCCCATCCAGGTGTTGCGTGCGGCGTTGATCGCGGCATCGGCGTCCTTCTCTTTCAACACCTCGACGAAGCAGTGGCCGCTCTTCGGCAGGAACACCTGCGGCGTGCGCATCGCGGCGTCATGCCACGCGAAGAACGCGTCGAGCGTCGCGGCGGCGCGCTTCGGCGTGGGCAGTTTGCGGTCGCTCCACACCGGCGGCGCATCTTTTTCCGGGCGTGCGAGCTCGAAGAACCTGAGGCCGAGCAGCGACGCGCACAAGCGTTCGAGGCCGTGACGCACCGCGTGCCCGCCATGCAGGCCATCGGGACGCAGCACCACGCGCAACACGCCGGGTCGATGCACGCCGTCGAGTGTGCCGCGCAACGCACCCGCGGCGGACTCGTGCGCGAAGGACGCGCGCGTCGCGACGTCGCCGAAGCCCTTGTCGAGCGCCAACTGCGCGAACGGCGCGATGTCTTCGAGGAGATCGGCGATCTGTGCGCGTCCATCCGCACCCGGTGCGACGAGCGCGCGTGCGAGCAGGCGTGCGTGCAGCGCATGCGCATCGGGTCGCCCGTTCGCGCGCATCCATGCGTCGAAGACGGCGTGGCGCAGCGTGTACTGGTCGAGTGCATCGGGGGCGCCGAGCGGCTCGTGCTCGGCGAGCGGCGGCTCGTCTTCCGGCAGGCGGAGACCGAGACCTTCCTGCAGGTACACGGCTTGCGGCCGCATCAGCGAGCGACGCAGGCGGTCGAGCGACAACGGACCGCGCGACGTCTCGCGCTGCGGCAACCAGAGTTCGGCCGGCGCGAAGACCGGCGCATCCTCGATGCCCGCCGGTTCGTTCGACGCCGCCTGCCAGCGCGCGTCGTAACTGAAGCGGCGCGGTTCGATCTTCGCATCGGCAGGCAATCGTTCGCCCGCGTGCGCCGCGCCGAACGCCGCCGGCGAGAACGGCTGCAATGCGTGGCGCACGACGAGCGCTTCGCGCACCTGTGCTTTGTCGCCGTCGTGGTACGCCGCGGCCGCGTCGAGCAGTTCTGCGACGAGCGTCGACGGTTCGCGCCGCGAGTTGTCGCGCGGGTCCATGCCGCACCAGCTCAGCGACAACACGCGGCCCGCGGATGCGAACAGCTGCAGGAACAGATAGCGGTCCGCATCGCGCCGCGAGGGATCGCCCTTGCGCCGATCCGGCGTGCCGAGTGCGTTCGCGATGCGATTCAGCGGATCGCGCCCTTCGCGCGCGGGGAAGGCGTCCGCGTCCATGCCGAGCAAACACGTGACGCGGAACGGGATCAGGCGCATCGGCACCATGCGGCCGAAGCAGATGCCGCCGGAGAGGAACGGTGCGCGCGCATCGGCGGTTTCGAGTTCGCTGCGGAGTTGTTCGAGCACGATCGCGTGTTCGACCGGCGTGTCGTAGTCCGCGCGCGCCGCGCCCTCGGAGAACCGGCCGACCGCATCGCGCAGGCGGCGCAGGATGCTGGCGTCGCTGCTGTCGCGCGCGGGCGCGAAGGCTTCGTCGAGCAGGCGATGCAGGAGCGTCGCCCAGGTCGCGGGCGCATGCGGCCCTGCGAGGCGCGAGCGCATTTCGCGCAACATCGCCACGCAGCGCAACAGCGCATCGAGCGCTTCCGCGGCCTGGCCTTCGAGTTCGGACCACGGTGCGATGCCGGCGATGTCTTCCTCGCTGCCGCTCGCGTAACCGAGCAGCAAACGTTCGATCGCGAACTCGATGGTGTACGCGTCGCCGTCCGCGCCATGGCGCGCGCGGTCGTTCGCGTCGAGGCCCCAGCGCGCGCCCGCGCATTCGAGCCAATCCTGCACGCGCATGCGGTCCGCGTCTTCCAGGCCGAAGCGCGCGGCGATCGCGGGCACCGCGAGCAGATCGAGGAGGTCGGCGAGCGATGGCGCGTGCAGCGGCAGCTCGAGCAATCGCAGGAATGCTTCGGCGATCGGCGCGCTCGCGAGCGGGCTCGTGTCGGCGATGGTGAAAGGCAACTCGCGCGCGGTGCCGAGCGCGCCACCGAAGACCGCTTCGATGTGCGGCGCATAGGCGTCGATGTCGGGCGCGAGCACGGCGATGTCGCGCGGCTGCAGCTGCGGTTCGCCTTCGCGTCGCGTTTCGAGCAGCGCGCGCAACTGGTCGTGCAGCACCTGCACTTCGCGCAGGCGCGTGTGGCAGGCGTGGAATTGCAGGCTCGCGTCGAAGCGATCGACCTGCGCGCGCGGCCACGCGTCGTCGACGTTCGCGTGCATCGGCGCGCGATTGTCGAGCAGGTCGGCCTGCATGCGGCCGAGCAGGGTGTCGCGCACGGGTTCGGCGAAGGGCGCGAGGTCGAACGACGGCGTCGCGATCTCGCCGCCGACCAGCATCGCGACGAAATCGCGGCCGGCCTGGCCCCAGGCGCCGAGCAGCGGATTCGGCGGCGTGTCGTCGGCCGCGAGATACGCATCGTCGAGCGACGGCGTGTACGCGGACCAGCGCCCGAGGTCGCCCCAGAAGCCGCGCGCGGGCGAATGCAGGTAGAAATGCTGCGTGCCCGCGCGCGCCTGGCTCGCGATCACCTGCAGCACGTCGGGCGAGACGTTCTGGCACGCGAACACGAACAGGCGCGGCGGCAATTGCGCCGGCGCCTCGCGCCCCTCCGGACCGAATCGTTCGAGGTAATCGCCGATGCGCCGCGCGCGATGCGCCCGGTCGCGCGCGATCGACCGCCACAGCGTCGCTTCCCAATCGTCCTTCGGCGCGCGGCGCTCCCAGCCGAGCAGCCAGTCGCGGCGCCAGGCCTGGTACTTCTCATAGGTGTCGGCGAGCGCGTTGGCGAGCGACCAGGCCTTGCGCGGGTCGGTCTCGTTGCCGAGGAAGCCGGCGAGCGCGGCGGGCGGGCGACGCTGGAGTTCACGCAGGACGTGCCATCGCAGAGTCTCGGGCTCGAGGCGGTCGGCGGCGGGCGCGGGGCCGAGGTTCGCGTCGAGCGCGAAGTCGACGAACTCGCCGGGCGTCAGGAAGCGCAGGTTCGCGCAGATGCCGGCCTGTTCGGCGAGCGCCTGCTGCAGCCAGCGGCGCATCGAAAACTGCGGGACCAGCACGACATCGGGCCGCAACCAGTCGCCATCGTCCGGGATGCGTGCGACTTCGGCGGCCAGCAGGCCGGCGAGCACGTCCAGTGCGTTGCCGTGGTAAAGGCGGAAGTCGGGGCGTCCTTGCATGGACGGAATGATGCCGGACGGCGTCGCATTCTCCGAGACTGGATCGCGCCGACCGCCGCTTGATGCCCGACGTTTGCGACAATGCGCGGCGTCACCCTTTCACGTTTGCGGCTTTCGCTACGCTGGCATTCAGCGCCGGATGGCCAAGCTGCGCCGTTTTTTCGACTTCAGACCTTCACTCCGGATCGCGTGAACACGACTTCCGACCAACCCGCCGTGCGCATGACCGGTCTCCGCCTCGATCGCGGCGGCCGCACGATCCTGCGCGACGTCGACTTCGTCGTGCCGCGCGGCAGCGTGACGGCCGTGCTCGGTCCGTCGGGCAGCGGCAAGTCGACGCTGCTCGCCGCGCTCACGGGCGAACTGGCGCCCGCCGCGGGTCGTGTCGAAGTGTTCGGCGAATCGGTGCCGCAGGCGCAGAAGCCCCTGCTCGCGATGCGCAAGCGGATCGGCGTGCTGCTGCAGGGCAACGGTCTGCTGACCGACCTGACGGCGGCCGAGAACGTCGCGCTTCCGCTGCGAACGCACACCGATCTGCCCGATGCGGTGATCCGTCGCCTGGTCGAGATGAAGCTGCATGCGGTGGGTCTGCGCGCGGCCGCGGACCTGTTCCCGCGCGAACTCTCGGGCGGCATGGCGCGCCGTGTCGCGCTCGCCCGCGCGCTCGCACTCGATCCGCCGCTGATGGTGTACGACGAACCGCTGACGGGCCTGGACCCGATCGCGAGCGGCGTGGTCATGAGCCTGGTGCGCCGCCTCAACGAAACGCTCGGCATGACGAGCATCGTGGTCACGCACCACGTCCACGAGACGATGCCGGTGGCCGACCACGCGGTGGTGATCGCGAACGGCCGCATCGTGTTCTCCGGCACGCCGGCCGAACTCGACGCGACGCGCGATCCCCTCGTGCGCCAGTTCCTCGAAGGGCAGCCCGACGGTCCCATTCCCTTCGACATGACGGCGCGCGCGCCGGAGGCCGCCTGATGCCCTTCGTCGCCGCCACGCGTTCGCTCGGCGCCGCCGGTCTCTTCGCGCTCTCGGTGTTGCGTGCGTCGAAGCCGACGCGCGACTTCTTCGCCGAACTCACGCGAGAGATCTACAAGATCGGCGCGCGCTCGCTGCCCATCGTGGCGGCGGGCGGTGCGTTCGTGGGCCTGTCGGTGACGCTGCTCGGTTATCGCGCGCTCGAGACCTACGGCGCGACCGGCCAGGTGAGTGCGCTGCTCGGCCTCGGCCTGTATCGCGAACTCGGGCCGGTGCTGACCGCGTTGTTGTTCGTCGGCCGCGCGGGCTCGTCGATCGCGGCGGAACTCGGCCTGATGCGCGCGACCGACCAGATCACCGCGCTCGGCCTGATGGCGATCGATCCGGTCGCCAAGACCGTCGCGCCGCGTTTCTGGGCCGCGGTGCTCTGCGTGCCGCTGCTGACCGCCTTCTTCATCAGCATGGCGATCGCGGCCGGCTACTTCGAGGCGGTGCACGTGATCGGCATCGACTCGGGCACGTTCTGGCAGACGATGAAGGACAGCGTCGATTTCCACGACGACTTCCTCGTCGCCTTCATCAAGGCCGCGCTCTTCGGCGCGGTGTCCGCGCTGGTCGCCGCCTACGTGGGCTTCCATGCCGAACCGACGATCGAGGGCACCTCGGTCGCCACCACCCGCGCGGTCGTGAACGCCTCGCTGCTGGTGCTGATGTTCAATTTCGTCCTTTCCGCATTGCTGTTCAGGAGTTGATGACCATGCGTGGTCCCCGTCTCGAATTCGCGGTCGGCGCGTTCCTGCTGCTCGCCCTGGCGAGCCTGCTGGTCCTCGCGATCGCCTCGACCAACAACAAGTGGGGCTTCGGCGGCGATTCCTATCCGCTCACCGCGCGCTTCTCCACGATCGGCCAGCTGCGCGTCGCGGCGCCCGTGAAGATCGGCGGCGTGGTCGTCGGCCAGGTGTCGGAAATCGGCCTGGATCCGCAGAAGTTCGACTCGATCGTCACGCTCTCGATCAACAGCCGCTACAAGGACCTGCCCGCCGATACCTCGGCAGGCATCTTCACCAGCGGTTTGCTCGGCGAGAGCTACATCGGCCTGACCCCGGGCGGAGATGTCGAAACCCTGAAGGCCGGGGACGAGATCGCCTTGACCCAGTCCGCGGTCGACCTCATGCAGTTGGTCGGCAAGTACATGTTCGCCGGCGGTGGCGAGAAGACCGCCCCGGCCGCCGCCTCCACCTCCGCCACCCCCACGGAAGAGATCCCATGAAGCGAAACCAGTCCGCTGCCAGCGCATCGTTGCGCGGCATGCTCCAGCAGGCGCTCGTCGCCGGTGGCGTCGTGGTCGCCCTGACGCTCGCCGCTTCCCCCATCGTGCGCGCGCAGAACGCGGCGCCCGCGGCCCCGGCCGCCAACGCCGCCGCCGCGATGCAGGGCTCGCCGAGCCAGCTCGTGCTCGCCAACAGCACGCGCATCGTCGCCACGCTCGAAAAGCGCCGCGACGAGTTCAAGACCAACCCGGCCGCGCTGAACAAGTTCATCGCCACCGAATTCGATCGCATGTTCGATCGCGAGTACGCGGCGCGCCTGGTGCTCGGCCGCCACGGCCGCGGCGCCGCCGAGGCGGACGTGAAGGTGTTCGCCGATGCGTTGTCCGACAGCCTGATGTCGCGTTACGGCTCGGCGCTCCTGAGCTTCGACACCGGCCTCAAGGTGCGCGTGAAGAGCGAAACGCCGCTGCGCGGCGGCGCGATCGTCAAGGTGTCGAGCGAGTTCATCCGCGCCGGCGGCCAGGCGACGCCGGTCGATTACCTGATGCGCAAGACCGGTGCGCAGTGGCAGGTGTTCGACGTGATGGTCGAGGGCGTGTCGTTCGTGCAGACCTTCCGCACGCAGTTCGATGCGCCGCTGTCCAACAAGAGCATCAAGCAGGTCGCCGCCGACCTGCGCGCCGGCAAGCTCCAGGCGCAGGCGCAGTAACGCCTGATGGAAGCGGCGATGAAGGAAGCGGCCCGCAACGCAGCGCCCGTTGCCGTCGTTCGCGACGGCGACATGCTGGTCGTCAGCGGCGCGCTCGTGCGCGCCGCGGTCGCCGGTGCGTGGACGCGGGCGTTGCCGCTGATCGCCGGCGTGCGTCGCATCGATCTGGCGCAGGTCGCGGAAGTCGACAGCGCGGGCATGGCCTTGCTCGCCGAGCTCGCCGCCCGCGCGGGCGGCGGCGTGACCGTTGTCGGACACCCGGCCGGCCTGGCCGATCTTCGCGCGGCCTACCGGCTGGACGATTCGCTCGCCTTCGCGAGCGCCTGACGTCCGTTCAGGACACACCGTCCCAGCGCGCCCCCCGAACCGCCCATTAAACTGCCCGGCATGGATCGCCCCCTCGTCCCCCTTCGCGCGCTGCTGGCCGGCGTGCTCGCCGCCTGCACGCCGTTGGTGTTCGCGCAGGAAGCGCCGCCGGTTGCGTCTTCGATCGCGATGCCGGCGACCGTTGCGGCGCCGGTGTCCGTTGCCGCGCCGACGAGCGTGGCGACGCCGGTGTCGATCGCGACGCCCGCGTCGATCGAGTTGCCGGTCGCATCCTCTGTCGTATTGCCGGTCGCATCTTCGATCGCGTTGCCGTCGTCTTCGACGAGCGCGGCACCCGTGTCGGCCGATGCGGCAACGAGCGACGCACCGACCAGCGCGGAAGAAGACTTCGACGCGATCTACGGCACGGACTACGCGCAGTACGGCGACCCGACCCTGCCGACGCCCGCCGAATTGCCGCAGGCGTTCGATCCGTGGGAACCCTTCAACCGCCGGATGCATTCGTTCAACAACGCGGTGGATCGCACGATCGCCAGGCCGTTGGCGAAGGCGTACGTCGCGGTGGTGCCGCGTCCGCTGCGCCTCGGCGTCAGCAACTTCTTCTCGAATCTCTACCAGCCGCTCAGCGCGATCAACAGCCTGCTGCAGGGCAAGCCGAAGCAGGCGGGCCAGGCGCTCGGCCGTTTCGCGATGAACATGACGCTCGGCATCGGCGGCATCTTCGACCCCGCGTCGGACGCCAGGCTGCCGCACGTCAGCGAAGACTTCGGGCAGACGCTCGGCGTGTGGGGCTGGCGGAACTCGCGCTACGTCGAGTTGCCGCTGTTCGGTCCCCGCACCGTGCGCGACGTGTTCGGCATGAGCGGCGATGCACCGTTCGGGTTGTTGCGCGGTGTCGAAGACGACAAGTTGCGCATCTTCCTGCAGGGCCTGCAGCTGGTCGACGTGCGCACGCAGCTGCTGTCGGTGGATGCGATGCGCGAAGGCGCGACCGACGACTACGTCCTCGTGCGCGACGCGTGGCTGCAGCGCCGCAATTACCAGATCTGGGGCGACCGCCAGCTCGACGACGACTCGACGCTGCCCGACTACCTGCGCGAAGAAAACAACCCGACCGTGCCGATCGACGCGATCCCGGTCACGCCGATGGATGGCGGCTGACGCTCAATCGCCGCCTTCGCGCTGCGGGAACGCCAGCGCTTCATCGTCGTCTTCCGGCTCCAGGGCCGCCGGCAACTTCTTCTTCCCCTTCACGCCCAGCTCCGCGAGGCGACGCGCGCGCGGGATGACTGCCTGCGGCGAATCCTCGAGGCGATTGCGCGCGGCGCGCCACGCCTTCTGTGCGTTCTCGAGTTCCGCGCCCACCGAGGTGAAGTCGGCCAGGAACGCGATGACCGAATCGAGCAGGTGCCCACCGGTCTCGCTGATCTTCATCGCCTGCTTCTGCAACTTGTCGCGCGTCCACAGGCGATCGGCGACGCGCAGCATCGCCATCAGCGTGTTGGGTGAGGCGAACACGACGCCCTTTTCGAACGCGTCGGTCTGCAACGTATCGTCGGTGCCGAGCGCAGCCGACAGCGCACCTTCGATCGGCACGAACGCGATGGTGACTTCCAATGCACTCGCGCCGACCGCGCGCGGGTAGTTGCGGTCGGCGAGGTCGCGCACGTGCTGGCGCAGCGCGATCGCGTGGCGACGCATCGCCTCCTGCTGGGCCTCGGGCGTGTCGGCGTTCACCGCCTCCTGCCATGCGATCAGGTTGACCTTGCTGTCGACGACGATGCGGCGGTCGTCGGGCAGGCGCACGATCACGTCGGGGCGCAGGCGGCGGCCTTCTTCGTCGGTGCTCGACTGCTGCCGGTCGAAGTGCACGCCTTCTTCCAGGCCGGAGCTGCGCAGGACGCTCTCGAGCATCAGCTCGCCCCAGTCGCCGCGCACCTTGGCATTGCCCTTCAGCGCGCGCGTGAGCGAATCGGCCTTCATGGCCATGTCCTGGTTGAGCGTCTTGAGTTCCTGCACGGCGCCGAGCAGCGACGCGCGTTCCTTCGCTTCGTCGCCGTACACGGTGTCGATGCGCTGGCGGAAGGCGCCGAGCTGGTCGGAGAACGGTTTGAGCAGCAGCTCGATGTCCGACTTGGATTGGCCCGTCGCCTGACGGACGTTGTGTTCGAATTGCTGGCCGCGTTCGGTGAAGGCCTTGCCGGCGAGTTCGGTGAACTTCGCGGAGAGTTGTTCCTGCGCGTTGCGCACGAAGGCTTCGGTGTCGGCGCGCGCGCGCTGGGCCTGGTCGGCCTCGGCGCGGGCGCGCTCGATGGCGACGGCGTCCTCGCGCGTGCGTTCGCGCAGGCGCTCGACTTCGGAGCGCAGGGTGTCGCGTTCGCTGGTGCGCGCGGCGAGCTCGCCTTCCAGGCCCGCGGCGCGAACCTGGCCGTCGATGTCGGCGGCGGGCTTGCGCCGCAGGACCAGCGCGCCGATCGCGAGCCCCACCGCCAGTGCGAGCACGCAGCTCAGGATCAGGGTGGCGGTCATGCGAAGGTCCTCCGGTCAGGCGTGGCCAGTGTAATGCGCCGCGCGCATCTCAATGGCTGCGACCGCCGGGAAAAACCTCAGTCGAGCACGCGGCAGAACACCGCCTTGAGGTAACGCGACTCGTGCGCCTGCGCGAGGAACGGATGGTCGGGACCCGCACCGGAGATTTTCAGCACCTGCACCGTGCGGTTCGCGTAGAACGCCGCGCGCCGCAGCATGTCGAGGAACTGTTCCTCGCTCACCAGGCCCGTGCACGAGAACGTCGCGAACAGACCGCCCGGCTTCACCACGCCGAGCGCGAGCTTGTTCATGTCGAGGTACTTCTTGAGCGCGGGGATCACCTGCTCGCGGTCGCGCGTCATCTTGGCCGGGTCGAGGATCACGACGTCGAACTGCTCGCCGTTGTTCGACGCATCGCGCAGCCACGGGAAGATGTCGGCCTGCACGAAGCGCGGGCGCACGTTATTCAGTTTCGCGTTGCCCTTGGCGATCTCGATGACGTCGTTGTCTATGTCGATGCCGACGACTTCGCTCGCGCCGCGCGCCGCCGCATACACGGCGAAGCCGCCGGTGTTGCAGCACAGGTCGAGCACGCGCTGGCCCTGGCACAGGTGCGAGAGCCACTCGCGGTTGTCGCGCTGGTCGGCGAAGAAGCCGGTCTTGTGCGCGCCCGCGGGGTCGGCGCGGAAGCGGATGCCGTGTTCGGTGATGATCGCCGGCGCCGCCGGCTCGCTGCCGCGGAAGTCGAACGACTCCTGCTTTTGCACGTGTTCGTCGGCGAAGGAATGGAAGCGGCAGCCGGGGAACTGTTCGCGCAGCGCGTCGTAGATCCACTCGCGATGGCGGAACATGCCGGCGCTGAAGAACTCGACGACGAGCAAATCCGCGTAGCGATCGACGACGAGGCCGCTCAGGCCGTCGCCTTCCGAATGCACCACGCGCCAGGCGTCGCTGACCTTGTCGAGCTGCAGGACGTCGCGGCGCAGGTGCACGGCCGCGGCGATCTTGCGCGCGAACCATGCGGCGTCGACGGCGATGTCCGGATTCGACTCGAGCAGACGCACCGCGATGCGCGAATGGCCGTTGTAGAAGCCGCGGCCGATCCAGTCGCCTTCCACGCCGATCACATCGACGATGCTCCCGGGCTTGGGCCGCACGGCGGGCTTTTCGACGAGTTTCTGGAAGATCCAGGGATGCGACGACCGCCAGGCGTTGCGCAGGCGGACGGTGGTGGGTGCGGGGGCGTCCATCCGCGCATTTTACCCGCCCCCTTGTGCCGGCGGCCGGCCGGCGCCATCACGCGTGCATGCACCTGCCGACCGACGCGCTCCCCGACGACCTGCCCTCACAACGCCTGCGCGACAAGCGCCGACTGCAGCGGGCCGTGCTGTGGTCGATCGGGTCGGCGCTCGCGCTGTGCATCGTCTTCGCGTGCCAGCAGTGGTTGCCGGTCGATGCGCTGGCGGTGACGCCGTGGTCGGCCGCGGGCCTGTGGGGCGTGCTCACCGCGCCGTTGCTGCATGGTTCGCCCGACCACCTGGTGTCGAACCTGCTCGCGCTCGCCCTGCTCGGCACGCTCGCCGGCGCGGTCTATCCGCGCGCGACGGTGCGCATGCTGCCGATCGCATGGCTGACCTCGGGCCTGGCGGCTTGGTTGCTCGGCGATGCGGGTTCGCATCACCTCGGCGCGAGCGGCGTGCTGCAGGGCCTGGCGTATCTCGTCGCGACGCTCGGCGTGCTGCGTCGCGATCGCGCGTCGGTCGCCGCGGCGATGATCGCGTTCACCTTCTCCGGCGGCATGCTCGCGGCGGTGTTGCCGCACGATCCGACGGTGTCGTGGCAATCGCACCTCGGCGGCGCGATCGGCGGCGTGATCTCCGCATTCGCGTTCCGCTACAGCGACCCGCCCGCCCCGCGGCACCGTTACAGCTGGGAGCTCGAGGAAGAAGCGGCCGACGACATCGACGACGCCTCCAATTCGATGTAACCCGACGGCACGAGCGCGGTCGCCAGCATCACTGCGTTGATGTCTTCGTGCGCGCGCCAATGCGGGTCGCCGCTGCGTTCGACATCGCTCCAGGTGTCGATCAGCTTGCGCGCGAGCGGCACCTGCGCAACGAGATGGTCGAGCGCCTTGCGCAAACCGGGTTGCGCGTCGAGCGACGCGGCGTCGCGTTCGAGCACGCACCACAGGCGCGTCACCGCTTGCAGGCCGATCGCCAGGCCCAGTTCGCGGAACGCGAGGCGATGCGCGAGCGGCCGCGCGAACGGTTGCGTCGCCAGGTAACGCGACAGTCCGCTCGCCGCCGCACCGACCACGAGGCCGAGCAACGGATTGTCGCCGGGCCGCACGCGCAGCAACTGCGCGACGCGATACGCATCGACGAGCAGGCCGCCGATGCCGAGCGGATCGTCGGTCGCGAGGTTGGTGCCCGCGACGATCGCCGCCATCTCGCGCAATTCGACGTCGAGTTCGGGGCCGAATCCGACCCGGCCCTGCGGGCGATGCGCGCGCAACTGCAGGTCGGTGATCAGCCCGTCGAGCGGATCGTGCTGGCCCATCGACGCGACCAGCGGCGCGGACAGATCGATGCGCATCTTCCAGTACATGCGCATCGGCGCGCCGGGCGCGGGGGCGTAGGTGAAGGCGCGATGCGCGGACTGCGCGAGTTCGCGCGCCCAGCGACCGGCGTCGGCCTGCCCGGTGCAACGCGAGAACTGGTCGAGCGCGTGCATCCAACGGGTGAGGTAATGGAAGTACTGGCCGTCGCGTTCCCATTCGAGTTCGGCGTCGACGAGCGCATCGGGCGCGCGCTCCGGCAACGGCTTGCCGATGCGCAGGCCGCCGCGCGTGGGATGTTCGCGCGCGGTCTGGTCGTCCATGCCGCCGATCCAGCCGGTGCGCGCGTCGTCGGGGCGATGTTTGCCGAGAATCGCGTGCACTTGTTCGACCAGGCGTTCGGCGCACTCGATGTCGCCGAGCGCGAGGAAGTTGCAAACCGCGAAGGCGTCGGTCCACAGGTAGCGCTGCGGTGGCGCGTTGCCGATGACGCCCGTGCGCAATGCGAAGTCGTGCATCAGTGCAGCGGCGGTGCGGGTGGCGTCGTCGCGCGACGAGGTGGGCGGTTTGCGTGCCGGATGCGGAGCCATGCGCGGATGATCGCGTCGCGTTCGCTGCCGTTTCGTGAAATGCGTCGTTCAGTTACCCGAACGCAGCTGGCGGTCGTGTTGGCGCGAGAACAGCAGCAGCGACACGATCGCCCCGCACAGGCACAGGAACATGTCCCACTGCGTGTCCCACACGTCGCCTTGCGTGGCGAGGAACGCATCGGCGTCGGCGCCGTAGACGAGCGCCGCCCACCATTCGAGCATCTCGAAGAACGCGCTGAAGCTCAGCGCGGCCGCGATGCACAGGTAGGTCAGCCATCCGCCGGGACGCAGCGGAGTGAGGCGCAGGAGCAGTTCGCGCGCGAGCAGCGCAGGCACGAAGCCCTGCATGAAGTGGCCGACCCGATCCCACGGATTGCGCACCACATCGAACCCGAGCGCTTGCGCACCGTCGCGCAACGCGAAACCGATCGGCGTCTCCGAGTACGTGTATGCGCCGCCATGGATGAGCACGAGCGCATGCAGCGCGAGCAGGCACGACAGCAGGAGCGTGAGGGGGAAGGTCTTCCACTTCCACGCGACGAGCGGCAGGCCGATGAAGACCCACACGACCTCCATGAACCAGGTCATGCGGTCGGTGGGGTTCAGCGCCGAGGCCAGCAGGGCGCCGGCGACCACGGTCACGAGGGCCCAGGCCTCTGCCCGGGTCGGCGGCCGCCTGACGTTGTTGACCGGGGAAACCCTCGCAATGCTGTCCATGCCGCCCCTTCTTCACCGGTTTTTCGCGCCGGAATCATCGGGCGGGCCGGAGGATCGACGCAACAACGCAAGCGGCTTGCGCCGCCGCGCACTAGGATGACCTCATGAACTCGACCACCGCCACCCCGAACCGCGTCGAACACCAGCTCACCGACAAGGGCTACGTGCCGGTGTACACGACGGCGGTCGTCGACCAGCCCTGGTCGAGCTACTCGCCCACCGACCACGACGTGTGGGAGACGCTTTTCGCGCGCCAGCAGCAAGTGCTGGTCGGCCGCGCGAGCGACGAATTCCTGCGCAACCAGCGCGCGATGGGCATGACGCCCGACCGCATCCCGAAGTTCGAAGACCTCAACCGGGTGCTGCGCAAGACGACCGGTTGGGAGCTCGTCGGTGTCGAAGGGCTGCTGCCCGAGCTCACCTTCTTCGACCATCTCGCCAATCGCCGCTTCCCGGTGACCTGGTGGATCCGCAAGCCCGAGCAGATGGATTACCTGAGCGAGCCGGATCTTTTCCACGATCTGTTCGGCCACGTGCCGCTGCTGATGAACCCGGTGTTCGCCGACTACATGGAGGCCTACGGCCGCGGCGGCGTGAAGGCGCACGGCATCGGCCCCGAGGCGCTGGTGAATCTCACGCGCCTGTACTGGTACACGGTCGAATTCGGGCTCATCAAGCAGAGCGACGGCCTGCGCATCTACGGCAGCGGCATCGTCAGCTCGAAGGGCGAGTCGATCCATTGCCTCGAAAGCGCCGCGCCGAATCGCATCGGCTTCGACCTCGAGCGGATCATGCGCACGCGCTATCGCATCGATACCTTCCAGAAGACGTATTTCGTCATCGACAGCTACGAGCAGTTGATGGAGGAAACGCGACCGGACTTCACGCCGATCTACGCGCGGATCGAAAAGGAAGGCTCGATTCCCGCCGGCGACGTGTTGCCGAACGACACGGTGTACAACCGCGGCACGGGCGAAGGCTGGCTCAACGACGGCGACGTTTGATGCGTCGTCGCTGACGCGGCGACGTTGAAGCGGCGTCGGATCAACCGCCGCCGACGCTGCGGAAATACGCGTCGAGCCCGCGCGCCGGGTCGTCGTCGAACACTTCGCCCGTTTCGTCGATCGCATCGATGCGATCGGGGCGGAAGCTGCGGAAATCTTCGCGCAACCGGCACCAGGCGCCGATCGTCCAGCTGCCGCCCCAGAAGGCGAGGCACAACGGTTCGATCTCGCGCGCGCTCGTGCGGCCGTCCTGGTCGCGATAGTCGAGCCGCAGCACGTGCCTTGTGTCGATCGCCGCATGCAGGCGATCGATCAGTCCACTCGATTCCATGCGTGCGACTTCCGGCGCGAAGATGCGGCTGCGATCGCTGCGCGCGCGCAGTTCCGGCGGCAGCACCGCTTCGATCTTCAGCAACGCCGTCTTTGCCGACGCTCCGAGCCGCGCACCGCCGAACGCGCGCACGAAGCGCGTGCCGACCACCAGGGCTTCGAGTTCGTCGGCGTTGAACATCAGCGGCGGAATGTCCGCGCCCTTGCGCAGCATGTAGCCGACGCCCGCTTCGCCTTCGATCGGCACGCCGGAGACCTGCAGGTCGGCGACGTCGCGATACACGGTGCGCAGCGACACGCCGAGCGTCTCCGCGAGCGCGCGCGCGGGCACCGCAACGCGGCGTCCGCGCAGGGCGTGGATGAGGAGGAAGAGACGGTCGGCGCGGCGCATGCGCGCATATCGTGCCTGCTGATTCCCTCAGCGCAAGCGGGAATGCGCGGTCGGGGCGAGGCGCAGCACCTGCGGCGGCCCCTGCAGTCGGCGCGCCAGCGAGACCGCGAGTGCGCGCCAACCCGGCGCGCCGAGCAGGTTTTCGCGATAGCGCGCATATGCCGCCATGTCCTCGAACCGCGCGAACCACGCGAACACGTGCTCGCCTTCGCGCACCGGCAACCGCGGGAAGGTGTTGCGCGCGTACTCGGTCGAGAAGCTCGCGATCACGCGCGCGCCGGCAGCGGCCACCGCGGGCTGCAGGTCGGCGGCAAAGAACTCGAGGAAGTCCATGTCGACCGGCGCATCGAACGCATACAACGTCGCGACGATGAGCCCGCCGTCGTCGCGCGCTTCGAACGGCGCGGACAGGTCGAGCGCGAACCCCGACGCGGGCGCGACCGGACGCAGCAGCAACACGTCGTCGCTGTCGACCATCGTCGCGTTCGCGGCATCGCGATGCGCGTGCCACGTTGGGCCTTCGTAGAAGTGTGCGAGTGCATCGCGACGCTGGGCCATGTCGGGAAAACCGCGCAGCCACACGAAGCGATCCGGCGCATCGAGGTCGCGGAACTGGCCCAGAACGCGGATGCCGGCCGCTTCCTGGGTTTCGAGGAACTCACGCTCGAACAGCGACACGAGCACATCGCGCTGGTTCGGATGCAGCGTGTACTGGCGCAACTCGACGACGGGGCAGCAGGTGGCCTCGTGGCGGGACACCGGGGGCAATGCGACTGCGACTGCGGGCGATTCGACGATCACGACGGCGCTCCTCGCGGGGAAGGTCGCCAGCGTGCGCGGGGGCTGCTGCCAGCCTGCTGTCAGCAGGGGGCGTGGTTCAGTCCGACGGCGGCGGTTGCGGCCAGTCGCTCGCTTCGTCGCGCGAGCGCAGGTCCGAAGGATCGATGCCTTCGGTGGTTTCGCCCGCGCGCACGACGACGACCTTCAACTCATGCGCACACGGCGCATCCGTGGCGTCGCCTTCGCAATCGGTGAAACCCACGCGCGATTCCGGCACGTCGCCCGGGATCGCGAACACGAGGTAATCGCCGCGCGGCACTTCGAGGCGGAAGGTGCGCTCGCCTTGCGCGGTGCGGATGCACGTCGGCATGCCTTCGGCGAGTTCGAACGCGCATACGCGGACCGATGCCGACGGATCACCGTCGCGTTTGACCGTGCCCGCGATCGCGCCCGGCGCGAGGGCGTTGTCGGTGAGTGCGCATTGGAGGGTCGTGTCGCCGAGGTCCGTGCTGGGCGACAACGCACCGGCGCCGGCGGAGATCGAGGTGCGCAAGGCTTCCGGTGGCGCAGGCAGGATGATCGTCGCCAGGTCCTGGCTCGGTCCGCCGACGACGAACCACGCGATGTCCGCCTGGCCGATGCGCAACGACGGCGTGATCGCGCAGCGCAACGGCGTGCCCGTCGATGCGGGTTCGCACGTCGTGCCTGCGAGATGGCCCAGGCGCGCGCGTTGTTCCTTCACGTCGGTGAGCAGAAACGCGCGATCGCCGCAGGTCAGCGCGCGCACGAGCCACGCACGCGATGCGTCGACGTCCGTCGCGGGCGCCGTCGGTGCGTTCGCACGCGGTGCGGATGGAGGCTGCGGCTTGTCGCCGCAACTCGCCAGCACCAGCGCCAGGCCAGCGATCGCGAAGGTCTTGCGCATGAGCATCCCGGGTTGGGCATCCTGTTCCCGAACCGCCCAACCTTAGCGGGCCTTCCGTGAACAGGCTATCGCTCAGCGGGGGCGGCGCCGGACCGGGATCGAGGCCACGGGCACGCTGGTCACTTCGAACCCGCCCTCGCGGATCGGCGCACCCGGTTCGGGCGCCCAGGCCATGGCGGTGATGATTTCCCAGCTCGCGGGCAGCATGCCGTCGGAGGTGCGGAACGCGTCGTAGGCCTGCGCGGCCGCGGCGAAGCGCGCGCGACCGGTCAGCGTGTGGCGGCGCGTGCGCAATGCGTTGGTCGCGCCGATCGCGCGTTGTTCGCGCATCAGCGTCGGCAGGTCGGGATAGGTCGTCGTGTACAGATCGCGGTCGAGCACCGGGTTGCGGAAGCCCGCATGCACGAGCGCGTCGCCGAACTGCGCGATGGTCGCGAAGGGCGACACGTGCGGCGTCGCATCCGCGTGCGTGAAGGCGTCGCGCAGTTCCTGCAGCGTTTCCGGGCCGAAGGTTGACACGAGCAGCAGGCCGTTGGGCTTGAGCACGCGACGAAAGCCCGCGAACACGGCGGGCAGATCCTCGATCCATTGCAGGCAGAGATTGGAGAACAGCACGTCGACGCTGCCGTCGGCGAAGGGCAGGGCACGTACGTCGGCGTTGACACGATCGAATGGTCGGAACCAACCGCTGCGCTTGCCCGCTTCGCGCAACATCGGCAGCGCGAGATCGACCGCGACCACGCGCGCCTTCGGCCAGCGCTTGCGCATCGCCGCGCTCGCGCGGCCCGGACCCGCGCCCAGGTCGAGCACGACCTGTGGCTTGGGACGCTCGAGTTTCGGATCGTCGAGATAGTCGAGCGACTCGAGCAGGTTCGCTTCCACTTCGTGCTGCAGGCGCGCGGCGGCGTCGTAGCTCGCCGCCGAACGCGAGAACGCGCGGCGTACGTGGCGCTTGTCGAACAGCGGCGTCGTCATGCGCGCAACGAATCCTGGAGGAAGGCCGCCGCGAGGTGCGTGGCGACTTCGTCCGCGTGGGTGAGGAAGGGCGCATGCCCCGCGTGGTCGATCACGTGCACCTGCGACGGGCCCGCGGCGAGCGCGGCGCTGTCGCGCATCGCGCGCGCATCGACGAGGCGGTCGCGGCGACCGGCGATCCACACGCTCGGTGCGTGCAGCGCGGGCAGTGCGTGGCGCAGGTCGCCGGTCTTCAGCAGGTCGAGGCCGTCGGCGAGCACGTGCGCGGACGGTTCGCCGCGGGTGAACAGCTCGTCGCGCAGCGCGCGGATTTCTTCCTTCGCGTGGTCGGAACCGAAGGCTTCGAGCGCGACGAAACGATCGAGCGTGCCGCGATAGTCTTCGCGCAGGCCATTGGCGAAGTCGCGGAAGATTTCCGGCGACACGCCGAAGCGCCAGTCTTCGCCGCGCACGAAGCGCGCGCTCGCACACAGCATCGCGATGGCGGACACCGCGTGCGGACGCGTGGTCGCTGCATGCAGCGCGAACAACCCGCCCAGCGACCAACCGCACCACGGCGCGACCGGCACGTGCGCGGCCACCGCGTCGACGACGTTGTCGAGCGTGAGCGGCACGCCGCAATCGCGCGACAACCCGTGGCCGGGCAGGTCGACGACGTGCAGCGTGAAGCGATCGCGCAGGCGCGCGACCAGCGGCGCGAACACGCCGCCATGCATCGCCCAACCGTGCAGCAACACGAGCGGCGGGCCGTTACCGATGACGTCGATGTGCAGCGCGCTCATGCGTGCGGTTCCTCCGGCGCGACGACGTGCGCCGGCGCCTGCGTCGGTCGCGACACCAGCCACGCGAACAAGCCGATGCCCGCGATCACCAGCGCCCCGCCCCATAGCGCGACGCCGCGCGGCCAGGCTTCGCCGAGGAACAACGCACCGAGGCCGATCGCGAACAACAATTCCGCGGCCTGCATCGCTTCGGCGGCGCCGAGCGCGGCCGGCAAGTCGCGCACCATACCGGTGGCCTGGAAAAAGAGGATCGTCGCGATGATGCCCGCGCCGAGCGCGACGCCCGCGGCGAGCCACACCTGGCCCATCGACGGCGCGCCGGCGTTCGCGTACGCGAGCGCGGCAACGACCAGCCACGCGGGCTGGCTCGCGAGCGTCATGCCGAACACGCGCTGCGTCGCGTTGAGATGTTCGCCGGTGCGTTCGAGATGCAGCAACAGAAGGCGATTGCCGATCGGATACAGCACCGCCGACATCAACACGCACGCCAGCGCGATCCACGCGGCGCGATTGAGCGTGCCTTCCGCGTAACCGAACTGCAGCAGCACGACACCCGCGATGATCAGCACCCCGACGCCGAGCGCGGCCTTCGGCACCCGCGCGCGCGCATCGCGATACAGCAGTGGCTCGCACAACATGCCCGCGACCACGGTGAACTGGAAGCTGCCCGCGACCAGCCACGAGGGCCCGCTCGACGCGGCGAACGAAAGCAGCAGGTAGAACACGACAAAACCGATCGTGCTGCACTTCAACCACGTGAGCGGATGCGCACGCATCGCGCGCCACACCGGCGCGATGCCGCCCTGCCACGGCATCAGCGGCAACAGCAGCGGCAGCGTGATGAGATAGCGCAACGCAGCGGTCCAGAGCCAGTGGCCGCCCTCGTTCGCGGCCGCGCGATTGAGGACGTAGGTCAAGGTGAAGAACAGCGCGGACAACAAAGCGATGCCGATGGCCGCGAGAGCGCGGCGCGCGTCGTGCGGACCGTGCGTCATGCGTGCGTCGCGGTCGCGTCGGCGGACGCACCAAACCCCTGGCCGACGGCGTCGCGCGCCCATGCGAGCGCATCGAGCAGCGCATCGATGTCCTGCGGCGTATGCAAGGCGGAGATCGTGATGCGCAGGCGCGACTTGCCTTCCGGCACGGTCGGCGGACGGATCGCCGAAACCCAGAAGCCCTGTGCTTCGAGCGCATCGGCGAAGGCGAGCGCGTGCGTTTCCTCGCCGCACAGCAAGGGCTGGATCGGCGTGTGCGACGCCATGAGTTCGAAGCCGCGCTTGACCGCGCCGTTGCGGAAGCGCGCGATCGCGGTGACGAGCTTCTCGCGTCGCCATTGTTCGCGTCGCGCGAGCTTCACCGCGGCGAGCGAGGCGGCTGCCTGCGCCGGCGGCAACGCGGTCGTGTAGATGTAGGGACGCGCGGTTTCTTCCAGGTGCGCGATGAAGTCGGCGTCGCCGACCACCGCCGCGCCGTAGCTGCCGAGCGCCTTGCCGAGCGTCACCAGTTGCAGCGGCACCGCGTCCACGCCCAGCCGCGCGGACGCGACGGTGCCGCGTCCTTCCGGACCCAGCACGCCGACGCCGTGTGCGTCGTCGACATAGAGCATCGCGTTCTGCACGCGCGCGATCACCGCGAGTTCGCGGATGGGCGCGACGTCGCCGTCCATGCTGAAGACGCCGTCGGTCGCGAGCATCGCGCCGGTGTCCGGCACGCTGCGCAACTGGCGCAGCGCACCTTCGGGATCGGCGTGCGGATAGCGGCGCAACTTGCAGCCGGCCATGCGCGCGGCGTCGATCAGGCTCGCGTGGTTCAGGCGGTCCTGCACGCACACGTCCTCGTCGCCGAGGAAGGCCTGCACGACCGCGAGGTTCGCCATGTAGCCGCTGCCGAACAACAAGGCGCGCGGCACGCCGAGCCAGTCGGCGAGTTCTTTCTCGAGCGCGTCGTGCGTCGCATGGTGGCCGCACACGAGGTGCGACGCGACACCGCCCGCGCCGTCGCGCGCGGCGGAATCCTGCAGCGCGTTGACCACCTGGAACTGCTGCGCGAGGCCGAGGTAATCGTTGCTGCAGAAGCCGGTGAGCCAGTGGCCGTCGACTTCCAGCCGGACGCCGTCGCGCCGCGTGACGCTGCGCCGCACCCGCGTGCGCGCCTGCGCCGCGCGCTGGGCGCGGGCGGCGGCGACACGTTCGTGCAGGCGCGGGCGCATGCTCAGGCCGCCGCGCCCGTGATCGCGGCGTGGACCGTGGTGCTGCAGTCCGACGCGGCTTCGGTCGAGACCACGTGCATCGGGCGCAGGCCGAGGCGCTCGAACAGGCGCTGGTCGTGCTCGGTGTCGGGATTGCCGGTGGTGAGCAACTTCTCTCCGTAGAAGATCGAGTTGGCACCCGCAGTGAAGCACAACGCCTGCAGTTCGTCGCTCATCGATTCCCGGCCCGCGGACAATCGGACCATCGAGGCCGGCATCAGGATGCGCGCGACCGCGATCGTGCGGACGAACTCGAACGGATCGAGTTCCTTCGTGCCCGCCAGCGGCGTGCCGGCAACCTGCACGAGGCGATTGATCGGCACCGAGTCCGGGTGCGCGGGGAGCGTGGCGAGCGTGTGCAGCAGGCCGGCGCGCTGTTCGCGCGATTCGCCCATGCCCACGATGCCGCCGCAGCAGGTCTTCATGCCCGCGTCGCGCACGTGCGAGAGCGTGTCCAGGCGATCCTGGAACTCGCGCGTGTGGATGATTTCGCCGTAGAAGTCGGGCGCGGTGTCGAGGTTGTGGTTGTAGTAGTCCAGGCCCGCGTCGCGCAGTGCGTGGGCCTGGTCGTTGCTGAGCATGCCGAGCGTCGCGCAGGTTTCGAGGCCGAGGGCTTTCACTTCGCGGATCATCGCGGCGACCTTCGGGATGTCGCGGTCCTTCGGCGAGCGCCACGCGGCGCCCATGCAGAAGCGCGACGCGCCGGCCGCGCGCGCCTGGCGCGCCTTTTCGACGACGGCCTCGGTGCTCATCAGCTTCGTGGCTTCCACGCCCGTCTGGTAGCGCGCGGCCTGCGGGCAGTAGCCGCAGTCTTCGGGGCAGCCGCCGGTCTTCACCGAGAGGAGCGTCGAGACCTGGACTTCGGTCGGATCGAAATGCTCGCGATGCACGGTGCCCGCGCGATGCAGCAGTTCGGGGAAGGGCAGCGCGAAGAGGGCGAGCACTTCCTCGCGGGTCCAGTCGTTACGCACTTGGCTGACAGCAGGCATGGGGGTTTTCCGACAGCAATGGCGAGGCAGGCCCGGCAGTCTGGAAACCATGTCAGTCGCTGTCAACCAACTTTCCCCGCCCCAGGTTGACGGGCTCCGCGCCCGCCTCGGGTTCTGGCTGCGCAACGATGCCAGCCGCTTGTTGTGGCCCGGCCGGTGCCTGGCGTGCCGCGAGCCCGGCCTGCCCGGCATGGACCTGTGCGAGGCCTGCGAGTGCGCGTTGCCTCGGATGACGTCGGCTTGCCTGAGGTGCGGATTGCCGTTGCCGGTCGCGGGGACCTGCGCCGCGTGCCGCATGCGGCCGCCGCCGCTGCGCGAGGTGCATGCGGCCTGCGTGTATGCGGCGCCGGTGGATCGGCTCCTGCCGCGCTTCAAGTTCCATGACGACCTGGCCGCCGGGCGGTTGTTGTCGCAGCTGATGGCGGAGGCGTTCGCGTCGCTCGACAGGCCCGATGCGCTCGTGCCGGTGCCGCTGCATGTGGGCCGGTTGCGTTCGCGCGGTTACGACCAGGCGCTCGAGCTGGCGCGGCCGTTGTCGCGTGCGTTGCAGGTGCCGATGCGCTCGCGGCTGCTGGTGCGCACGCGCGCGACGGCGCCGCAATCGGAACGCGATGCACTGGCGCGGCGACGCAACGTACGGCGGGCGTTCGCGGTGCGCGCGGGCGCGCCCGTTCCTTCGCACATCGCCTTGGTCGACGATGTCATGACGACCGGCGCGACCTTGCATGCGGCCGCGGAAGCGTTGCTTCGTGCGGGCGTGCAGCGCGTCGACGCATGGGTCTGCGCGCGGGCGCCATGAACATGTCGTTCGAGCGTGGCCACCGCGTGCAGTCAGGGCATCACGGGCGCCACGTAGTCCAGCGTCCCGCCGAGCAGCCACAACAACCCGAGCACGAGCGGCACGTGCACGAGCAGCTGCACGAACGTGAAGCCGACGATGTCGCGCGCCTTCAACCCCAGCACGCCGAGCAACGGCAGCATCCAGAACGGGTTGACGAGGTTCGGCAGGGCTTCGGCGGCGTTGTAGATCTGCACCGACCAGCCGAGGTGGAACCCCAGTTCGTTGGCCGCCTGCATCACGTACGGCGCTTCGATCAGCCACTTGCCGCCACCCGATGGCACGAAGAACCCGAGCACCGCGGAGTACGTGCCCATGACGAGCGCAAACGTGTCGTGACTCGCGATCTCCACGAACAATGCCGACAGGCGATGCGCGAGCGTGACGTCGCCGGCGCCGGGCGCGGCCGTGAGCAACATCGCGATGCCGCCATACAGCGGGAACTGGATCAGCACGCCTGCGGTGCTGGGCACGGCGCGCGCCACGGCATCGAGGAAGCTGCGCGGCCGCCAATGCAGCAGCAATCCGAGCGAGAGGAACAACAGGTTGTAGGTGTTGAGGTCGGCGATCGCCGCACTCACCGGCCGCGCGGCGAACTGGCTGACCAGGTATCCGAACGCCAGCAGCGACACGAGGATGGTGAGCAGCGGGCTGAATTCGAGCCATTCGCCCGGACGCGTGCGGCGCGCGGGGCTGGGAGGTGTCGCATCGCGCACCGCATCGGGAGCGCCGCGCACGGCCTCGCCGGTGGGCGCGGTCCACCACGCGACGAGGATCGACACGGTGATCAGCACGGCGGTCAACGCGATCGACTGCCACAGGAAAATCGTCTGCGAGAACGGCAGCACGCCCGTGATCGCCACGAGTTCGGGCGGCATGCTCGCCGGGTTCGCCTGCAATTGCGCGGCCGACGAGCTCAGGCCCATCGCCCACACCGCACCGAGGCCGAGGTACGCGGCCGCGCCCGCGGCGCGATAGTCCATGTGCAATTCGTCGCGGCGCGCGAGCGCGCGCACGAGCAAGCCGCCGAACACGAGCGAGAAGCCCCAGCTGAGCAACGAGGTCAGCATCGACACCGCGGCGACGAACGCCACCGCACCCCGCCCCGTTCGCGGAACGCGCGCGAGCCGATCGATCGCACGCGCGACGACGGGTGCGCTCGCCAGCACGTAGCCGCCGATCACCACGAACACCATCTGCATGGTGAAAGGAATCAGGCTCCAGTAGCCCTTGCCGAACGCGGACACCGTGTCGTGCGGCGTCGCGCCGAACGCCAGCGCCGCCAGCGCGACGATCGCGACGGCCAGTGCGGCGAATACGTACGCATCGGGGAACCAGCGCTCCGTCCAGTCGGCGCAGCGCAGGGCCAGGCGCGCGGGCCAGGCCGTCGGCGTGGGTTCGCCCTGCGTCGATGTCGTCGTCGGCGTGGCCACTCAGTGCGCCGCCTGCCAGTACGCGATCGCGATGCCCGCGAACACGCTCGCGCCGACCCACTGGTTGTGCAGGAACGCGCGGAAGCACGCATCGCGATCGCGATGGCGCGCGATCGCGAATTCGTACGCGACGAGCAGCGCCGCGACGCCGAGCCCGATCCAGTACGCCACCCCGAGCCCCGCCTGGCGCCCGACGAGCCACAACGCGAGGAACGTCGCCGCGTAGAGCACGCCCTGTGCGACCAGGTCCATGTCGCCGAACAGGATCGCGGTCGACTTCGCACCCGCACGCAAGTCGTCGTCGCGGTCGACCATCGCGTACCAGGTGTCGTACGCGGTCGCCCACAGGATGTTGGCGCCGTACAGCACCCAGGCGATCGGCGGCACTTCGCCCCGGATCGCGGCGAACGCCATCGGGATGCCCCAACCGAACGCGAGCCCGAGGTAAACCTGCGGGAGGTAGGTGTAGCGCTTGAGGTAGGGATAGCTCGCCGCGAGCAGCACGCCGACGATGCTCATGAGGATCGTGAGGCGATTCAGCGTCAGCACCAGCGCGAACGCGACCAGCATCAGCACCGCGAACACGAGGAGGGCTTCGCGCCCGCTCACCCGGCCCGCGGCGAGCGGGCGGTCCCGGGTGCGCTCGACCTGCGGGTCGAGCCAGCGGTCGGCGTAGTCGTTGATCACGCAACCGCCGGAACGGGTCAGCCAGACGCCGGCGGTGAAGACGACAAGGATCCACAGCGGCGGGATGCCTTCGGCGGCCACCCACAGGCCCCACCAGGTCGGCCACAACAGCAGCAGCCAGCCGATCGGGCGGTCGCCGCGCACCAGCTTCCAGTACTGCGCAAGGCGCTCCCGCCAGGCCGGGACCGGCGGCGGAATCGGCGCGTAGTCGCGTTCGTAGCTCATGGTCCTCCGCCTGTATGCGAGAATGCGCGCCCCGCGGCAACGCGGGAATGCCATCGCGATGCGCCCGTAGCTCAGCCGGATAGAGTAGTGGCTTCCGAAGCCATTGGTCGGGGGTTCGAATCCCTCCGGGCGCGCCATGGCCAGATGCGGAACCCCCGTCGGCTCGCGCCCTGCGCGCCCTTCTGGAATAATCCGCGCTCTTTGTTGGCTTCTGCGCGGCAACGCGCCCCTGGACGGATCGTGCGCAACTACGACCTCGACTTCCTCAAGAAATTCTCGATGGTGATCGGCTTCCTGGCCGCGCTGACCGTCATTCTCATCCTCTTCGCGCATTACCTGCAGGGCACGCTGGTGCACGATCCGGACCCGCGCGTCGCCCAGCGCACGCTCGGCCGCATCGCCCCGGCGGGCGCCGTTTACGCGGGCCAGACCGGCGCCGCCGCGCAGGCCGCCGCGGTCGCCGCCGCTGCCTCGAAGGCGGCCGCGAACGTCGCCTACGACGGCACGCTCGACGGTTCGGTGATCTTCAACCAGCTCTGCACCGGCTGCCACACCTCGGGTGCGGGCGGTGCGCCGACGATGACCGCGGCCGGCATGGGCGCGCGCGCGGCCAAGGGCGCCGAGACGCTGCACAAGCACGCCATCGAAGGCTTCACCGGCGATGCCGGCGTGATGCCCCCGAAGGGCGGCAATCCGTCGCTCACCGATGAGCAGGTCAAGGCCACGGTCGACTGGATGCTGGCCAACGTGAAGTAAGCGCCGCCCTGCGACGCTGCGAACGCCGCCTCCGGGCGGCGTTTTCGTTTCCGGACCCCGCGGCCCGACCGGCATTGCACGGTCTGAACCGCTCCTCGTGCATCATTTCCCGCATGTCCTCTCCAACGCCCCCTGGCGTCGCCCCCGCCGACCATGCCTTCTTCATCGATGGCCCGGCCGGCCGCATCGAAGCCGCATGCGATGACGCCGAACCCGCGTCCGATACGCAGCCCGGCGACGCCGGTGCGCCCGGCGCGGATGCCGACGCCGGTTCCGCGAAGATCGTCGCGGTGATCTGCCATCCGCTCTCGACCGAGGGCGGCTCGATGCACAACAAGGTCGTGACGATGGCCGCGCGCGCCCTGCGCGAAAGCGGCGCGAACACCGTGCGCTTCAACTTCCGCAGCGTCGGCCAGTCCGCGGGCGAGTTCGACGAAGGCCGCGGCGAAGCCGACGATCTGCGCGCGGTGGTCGCGTGGGTGCGCAATAAGTTTCCCGATGCGACGTTGTGGCTTGGCGGTTTCAGCTTCGGCGCCTACATCTCGTACAAGCTCGCGTCGGAACTGAAGCCCGGCCTGTTGCTGTCGATCGCGCCGCCCGTGGGCCGCAGCTGGGACTTCGAAGACATCGCGCATCCGAACTGCCCGTGGCTGGTGATCCAGGGCGCCGAAGACGAAATCGTCGACGCCGAAGCGGTGAAGGCGTGGGTCGACACGCTGAAGCCGCCGCCGGAATTCGTGCTGATGCCCGAAACCAGCCACTTCTTCCATCGCAAGTTGATGGACCTGCGCGGGGCGATCAAGGCCGGCGTGCGTCCCTGGTTGCCGGGCGCATGAGTGCTTCGATGCAGCCGTCGGCGGCCTATGCCGCCGGCGTCGCGCGCGGCGAATGGCAGGACGATCCGGCGCAGCACGCCGCACTCGCCGAACTCGATCGCCTACATGCCGCGCTCGTCGCGCCGGCGAACGACGGCGGTTTCCTGTCGCGCCTGTTCGGCAAAGACACGCGTGAAGCGCCGCGCGGCCTGTACCTGTGGGGCGGCGTCGGTCGCGGCAAGACGTTCCTGATCGACCTGTTCTTCGATCAATTGCCGATCGAACAGAAGCGCCGCACGCACTTCCACCGCTTCATGCGCGAAGTGCACGAGCGCCTGCGCGAACACACCGGCGAACGCGATCCGCTGGCCGCGATCGCGAAGCAATGGCGCGAATCCCTGCGCGTACTGGTGCTCGACGAATTCTTCGTCAGCGACATCGGCGACGCGATGCTGCTCGCGCGCCTGCTCGATCGGCTGTTCGCCGAAGGCGTGGTGCTGGTGACCTCGTCGAACGCAGCGCCCCCGGAGCTGTACAAGGACGGCCTGCAGCGCGCGCGCTTCCTGCCCGCGATCGCGCTGATCGAAAAACACTGCGTTGTCGTGCACCTCGACAGTCCGCGCGACTATCGCTTGCGTGCGTTGACGCGGTCACCCGTGTATTGCGCGCCGCTGGAGCCGCAGTCGAATGCGTGGTTGCGCGAGCGCTGGGAGGAGTTGAGCCACGGCTGCCCGCGCGAAGACGGGCCATTCGTGGTCGACGGCCGCGAGATTCCCGCGCGTGCGCGCGCCGAAGGCATGGCGTGGTTCGACTTCGCCGCGCTCTGCGAAGGTCCGCGCGGCACGTCGGATTACATCGAGCTCGCGCGCGAGTGCCACACGGTGTTGCTCGGCGGCATCCCGCGATTGACGAACGAGAAGGACGACGCGGCGCGTCGCTTCGTGCACCTCATCGACGAGGTGTACGACCGCCACGTCAACCTCGTCTGCACCGCCGATGCCGCGCCGATCGACCTGTACTCGGGCGACCGGCTGAAGCATGCGTTCGAACGCACGGCGTCGCGGTTGATCGAAATGCAGTCGGCGGAATACCTCGCCCAGGAACATCGGCCGTAAGGCGGGCTTTGCGTTACGCCCTTCCGCGCCGATGCCAGTGCAGCCCCGCGTAGATCGCGACGAGCACCGCCAGCGCGATGCCGATCGCCGCGAATTCCTTCTTCGTCAGCGTGAAGACGATCAGCACCATCGACACGACCGCGAGCGCGGGAATGAACGCGCCGCCCGGCAGCAGGAACGGCGTGACGTTCTCTCGTTCGCGCATGTCGGTGCGCTGCGCGCGCCACGCCGAGAGGCTCACGAGGCCGTAGACCAGGCAGATCGCGCCGCCGGAAATCAGCGCGAGGGTGTCGAAGCTGCCCGCGATCGCGAGGATCCAGGCCGGCACCGCGTGCGCGATCAGCGCGTTGATCGGCACGCGGTGCGATTCGGACACGCGACCGAAGACGCGCGGCAGGTAACCGTCGCGACCCAGCGCGTAGACCAGGCGCGACGTGCCGAGCAGGTTGCCCATCAGGAAGCCCGTCATCGAGATGCACGCGGTGACCAGGAACACGACGCGCGCCGGTTCCCACAACGCAGCCGCCGTATCGGCGACCGGCACCGGGCTCTTGCCGAGGCCGAGGCCCAGCACGCCCTGTCCGACGATCTGCAACCCGAGGTAGAGCAGCACGACGAGCAGAATCGCCGCGACCGTCGCGCGCGGCACGTTGCGCGAGGGATCGCGCAGTTCGCCGGACGGCACGAGCGCGGTTTCCATGCCCGAGTACGCGAACATCACCAGCGCCATCGATGCGCCGAGCGCGGTCCATGACGGCACGGCGCCGAGCGAGAAACTGACCTGGCTCCAGTCGACGAACCAGATGCCGATCGCCGCGAGCAGGAACAGCGGCGTGAGCTTGAGCGTCGCGAGCGCGACGATCGCACGCGCGCCGAGCTTCACGCCGAACGCATTCAGCGCGAACAGCACCGCGTACACGCCGGTGATCACCATCGCGCGCGGCACCGGGCCGGCGAGCGAAGGCACGAGGTTCGCGACCTGCTCCGACAACGCGGCGGCCACGCCCGCGCTCGAGGTGATGTTGCTGATCCACATCAGCGCGCCCGCGATGAATCCGGCGAACTGGCCGAAGGTCGCGGTGAGGTACGTGTACGGGCCGCCGGTCGCGGAGACGCGGCTGCCGACGGCGGAGAAGCACAGCGCGATCGGGATGATCGCGATCGCACCGGCGATGAGCGCGAGCGGCGCCGCGAGGCCGACCTGCGACGACAGCGAAGCGGGCATGCGGAAGATCCCGCCGCCGATGATCACGTTGATGACCGCGGCGGTCAGCGCGAACGTGCCGACCGCACGGATGAGCGCGGCCTCGCCGTGGACTGCGCCGAGCGCGGGTTGCGAACGCTGGTCCATCGTGTGTCTATCCCCCGGGTGACGGCCGAGCGTCGCACGGTTACGCGCGGAGTGCGAGTCCCCTTCGTAGAATGCGGGGATGACGTCCCATGAGCTCCCCCTCGGCCGCCCGGTCGACTATCCGCGGCACTACGATGCCGGCCTCCTGTTCCCCATCGCGCGCACGCTTGGGCGCACGGCGCTCGGCATCGCCGCCGACGGCACGCTGCCGTTCGCCGGCCGCGATCGCTGGCACGCGTACGAACTCTCGTGGCTGGATGCGCGCGGCAAGCCCGTGGTCGACGTCGCGACCTTCAGCGTGCCGGCCGATTCGCCGAACCTGGTCGAATCCAAGTCGCTGAAGCTCTATCTGAACTCATTCAACGCGACGCGCTTCGACAGCGCCGACGACGTGCGCGTGCGCATCGCGGCGGATCTGTCGGAAGCCGCGGGCGCGCCGGTCGACGTGCGCTTCGGATTGCCGCCGATGGCGACGGAGGCGAACGACGTGATCGATGTCGATGCGCTCGATGTCGCGATCGACGATTACGGTCCGCCGAATGCTGCTTACCTGTCGTGCGGCGAAGACATCGTCGAACAGCGCCTGCGTTCGGGCCTGCTGAAATCCAACTGTCCCGTCACCGGCCAGCCCGACTGGGCGGAAGTACGCATCGACTATCGCGGTCCGCGCATCGATGCCGCCGGCTTGCTGCGATATCTCGTGAGCTTCCGCGACCACGCCGAGTTCCACGAGCAATGCGTCGAACGCATCTACGTCGATCTCCTCGCGCGCTGCCGTCCCGAACGCCTGTCGGTCGAAGCGCTGTACACGCGCCGCGGCGGCCTCGACATCAATCCGTGGCGCGGCACGCCCGGCCTCGCGCCGCCCGTCGAGGTTCGCGCGCTGCGCCAGTGACGCGGTCAGCACGACGCGGTGAGGCGGCCTTAACGCGCCGCGTGCTTCCCTGCGTTCCGTCCCCGGCATTCCCCACGCCGGGGGGAGCACCGTGCAATGACCAACGAACGCAAGCCTGGCGTCCCCGACTTCAGTGGCGTGAAGGGCACTGTTCGCGGCAACGAAGGCGAGATCCCGGAGAAGCCCGACTTCAGCGGCGTGACCGGCACCGTGCGCGGCGAAGGCATCGCGCCGGAAGAAACCACCTACACCGTGAAGAAGGGCGACACGCTGTCGCACATCGCGAAGGACCACTACGGCCGCGCGAGCAAATGGAAGGCGATCTTCGACGCCAACCGCGACCAGCTCGACGATCCCGACCGGATCCAGCCCGGACAGGTGCTGAAGATCCCGGCCATCGACCTCGATGGCGACGGCTCGCCCGACACGCCGCATTGATCCCCCCATCAGAAGGACCCCCGACATGAAGCCTGTTCGACTGATCCAGGTCTCCGCGATCGCGCTGGTCGCGGTCATCGCCATCGCCGGCTGCAAGAAGCGCGAAGCCGAAGTGCCGGCGACCACCACGCCGTCGACCACCGCCACGATGCCGGCGCCCGCGCCGTTGCCGCCGGCGACGCCCGCCCCCGCCGGCGCGCAGGTCGTCAGCGTCGATCTCGGCTCCGCCGCCGGCACCGACATGAAAATCACCGCGCCGAAGACCACGTTCGGCACGAAGGACAAGATCATCGCCGCGGTCACGACGCGCACGGCCGACGCCGCCGTCGCGGTGCCGTCGAAGCTCGCCGCGAAGTGGTCGCACCTCGACAGCAACCAGGTGGTCAACGAAGAAGCGCGCGACGTGTCGCTGCAGGGCGACCAGGTGTTCGACTTCGAGATCACCAACAGCAACCCGTGGCCGGCGGGCAAGTACAAGGTCGAAGTGATGCTCGACGGCAACGTCGCGCAGACGCGCGAGTTCGACGTGAAGTAACGCGGGGCCGCTACCGGAAGCGCACAGCGCATGGGCGCGTCCTCGGGGGCGCGCCCATTTTCTTGCAGGCCGCGTCCATGCACACTGCCGCAGGCCTTGCATCCGGGAACACCATGAACCAGCCCGTCATCCCCGACGTCGCGCTCGTCGACAACACCGAACAGCGCACGCCGCTCGTGCTCGTGCTCGATTGCTCCGGCAGCATGGCGGGCGCACCGATGGACCAGTTGAACGCGGGCCTGAAGTTGCTGGAAGAGGAACTCAAGGCCGACGCGATCGCCGCCAAGCGCGTGCGCCTGCTGCTCGTCGAGTTCGGCGGCAACGACGGCGTGAGCGTCGTCGGCGATTGGCAGGACGCGATGGACTTCACCGCGCCGGTGCTCGAAGCCAACGGCACGACGCCCACCGGGCAGGCCGTCGAACTCGCGCTCGACAAGATCGAAGAGCAGAAGCTGCAGTTCAAGTCGGCGGGCGTCGCGTACACGCGTCCGTGGCTGTTCCTGATGTCCGACGGCAATCCGACCGACGCGTGGCAGCAGGCCGCGGACCGTTGCCGCCAGGCCGAAGGCGCGAACAAGGTCGCGGTGTTCCCGCTCGCCGTCGGCGCCGGCGCGGATGCCGCGACGATGGGCGAGTTCAGCAGCAAGGGTGTGGCCGCGGTGAAGCAGCTCGACGGCCTGAAGTTCCGCGAACTCTTCCTGTGGTTGAGCGCGAGCATGAAGGTCGTCTCGCAAGCGCGCCCGGGCGGCCAGGCGCAGCTGCCTTCCGCCGACACGTGGTCGGCGGCGCCGACCTGATCGATGCCGTGGCATGTCTGCGCCGCGGCGGCGATCGGACGATCGCATGTCGACGGCGGCCTTCCCTGCCAGGATGCCTTCGCACGCACGTGCGAAGGCGAGGTGCTGATCGCGGTCGTGTGCGATGGCGCGGGGTCGCAGCCGCGCAGCCATGAAGGCGCGCAAGCGTTGTCGGCGGAGGTCGTTGCGTTCGTCGCTGCGCGCGTGCGCGATGGCGCGATCGCGCCGTCCGCATCGCTCGATGCGATGACGGTATGCGCGCGCGATGCGATCGCGTCCGCGCGCGCTGCATTGGCCGAACGTGCGACGCGCGACGGCGCCGAACTCGCGCATTTCGCCGCGACGCTGGTCGGCGTTGTCGCCGATCGCGATGGCGGCTGGTTCTTCCACATCGGCGACGGCGTCGGCGCCGCGCTCGACGAAGCGGGTGCGTGCACCGTGTCGCTGCCGGAGAACGGCGAGTACGCCAACGAAACCTACTTCGTCACCGGCGACGAGTGGGAAGCGCACCTGCGCGTGTCGCCGATCGCGGGGCCGGTCGCGAGCGTGTTGCTGATGTCCGACGGCGCGATGCCGTTCGCGATGACGAAGGACCTCGCGGCGCCGTATCGCGCGTTCTTCGATCCGGTCACGCGCTATCTCGTGAGCGTCGACGCCGGCACGGGTTCGCAGGCCCTGCTCGGCACGCTCTCCGATCCGCGCACCGACACCATCACCAGCGACGACAAGACCCTGCTGGTCGCATTGCAGCGCGAATGAACGACCGCACCGGCGAAGCGCTGTTCGACGACGCGCGCCGGCGGCACACGCTGGCGAAACTCGTGAAGAGCGGCGGCGCCGGTTCGGTCTACCTGCTGCGCGAATCGCCGCACCTGGTCGCCAAGCTTTATCACCCCGCGATCGACCACGCGACGTACGCGCGGAAGGTCGCGGCGATGCTGCGCTTGTCGCCCGACTTGCCGGATATCGTCGAGGGCGCGTCGCGCCGCGTGCAGATCGCTTGGCCGACATCGCTGTTGCACGATCGGCACGGGCGCTTCGTCGGGTTCCTGATGCCCGCGGTCGACGTGCAGGCGACGTGCGAACTCGAACTCATCCTGCAGGAGAAGCAGGCGCGCGCGGAACAGTTGCCGACGGGGCTGGGGCCGAAGATCACGCTCGCCGCGAACCTCGCCGCCGTCGTCGCCGCGCTGCACGCGCAACATCACTACATCGTCGACCTCAAGCCGGTGAACCTGCGCTTCCATCGGCAGTCGCTGCACATGGCGATGCTCGATTGCGACGGCTTCAGCATCCAGGGCGAAGGCGAACGCTTCCCCGCGCCGCAGTTCACGCCCGATTACCTCGCGCCGGAATTCCAGCGCGGCGGCATCACGACGGACGGCGAGCAGGCGCAGGATCGCTTCGCGCTCGCGGTGGTGATCTTCCAGTTGCTCAACTTCGGCATCCATCCGTTCACCGGCCGACCGATCGCGACGAACGTGCCGACCGACATTCCTTCGCGCATCGCCGGTCGCTGGTATGCCTACGGCGTGCGGTCGAACGCGAGCATCGCGCCGAATCCGGGCAGCGGGCACGCACGCATGCCGTCGGAGTTGCGCGCGATGTTCGATCGCGCATTCGAGTCGCGCGGCTTCGGGCGGCCCGCGGCGCACGAGTGGCAGGCGTTGCTCGAATCCTTCGCGCGACGCTCGACCGGCCGCATGGTGGTGTGCTCGCGCGACGCGGTGCACCAGCATTACGCGGGCATGGAATGCGCGCATTGCGAGCGCGTGCAGCTGTTGCGCAGGGCGCGCGCGGCGCAACCCGCGCGTTCGCCGACGGCGACGACCCCGCACACGCGACGGCCGACCGCGCGACCCAACGTGCGGCCGACCGCACCCAACCGCGCGACCTACCAGGCGCGCAAGCACTCGGCGATCCCGAAGCCGAATTTCCCTCGTCGCTATCAGCCGCTGCCGTACACCCCGTGGCCACCGCCGCCGGGTCCGTTCGCGCGCGCGCTGAGGAAACTCGGCGAAATGCTGATCTTGGGAGCACTGGGGATCGTGATCGCGATCTCGCTGAAAGCCTGCCAGACAGGCAGCTACAACCCGTGGACGCAGGTGCCCGCGGTCGGCGGCACACGCACGGCGACGGTGCCCGCGCGACCCGCGCCGGTGCAGCGTGCACGCGCGCACGCGCCGCCGGTCGAAGACACGCCATACACGCCACCGTTCGAATCCATCGTCGGTTCGACCGATTGGATCTATGCGTATGTCGTCGCGGCGGCCGACTACGACGGCGATCTCGCGCGCCAGGTCGAGTTCCTGCGCGCGCGCGGGGCGGGCCAGCCGGCGCCGGACGATCGTGCGGGCGCCTCGGCGAAAGCGCTGATCGACACCTACGCGCGCGGCATCGACGCGCGGGGCGCGAACATGACCGTGCACAACGAAGCGCGCGAACAACTGCGACGCGGCCTCGAGCACCTGCTGCGCGAATCCCCGTACACCGCATCCGTCGCGTTCGAACTCGGCTGGATGGCGATGCTCGACGACAACATCGCGTTGGCGTCGGGCTACTTCAAGCACGCGATCGCAGTGGCGCCGGCCGACCCTTCGGGCTGGTATGGATGGGGCGTGATCGCGCCGCGCGTCGAGGACGCGTACGGCGCACTGTCGCTTGCCGAAGCCCTGGCGACGGACGAAGCACGGATGCACGAGCTCCGCACGCGCTTCCCGGTGGCGATGATGCCGATCATCGGCCTCGACGAAGATCGCTTCGCCGTCGTCTCGGCACGTGCGCGCGTTCGCGGAGCGGCCCTCACGAACGCAGCCGTGCCCGCTGACATCAAGGCCCTCGCCGCCCGACCCGTGCCGCGATAAGCCCTAGAATGGCGGACCCAGCGCCGGCGTTCGTCGCGCGCCCCACCCACGCCACGCGAGCGCGCGCATGTCGAACACGCCTACGATCCTCTACACCCTCACCGATGAAGCGCCGTTCCTGGCGACGCAGTCGTTCCTGCCCATCGTCGCTGCGTACGCGAAGCCGGCGGGCATCAACGTCGAAACGCGCGACATCTCGCTCGCCGGCCGCATCGTGTCGCAGTTCGCCGACATGCTCGACGCCGCGCATCGCGTGAACGACGACCTCGCCGAGCTCGGCGCGCTCGCGACCACGCCCGACGCGAACATCATCAAGCTGCCGAACATCAGCGCTTCCGTGCCGCAGCTCAAGGCCGCGATCAAGGAATTGCAGGCGCAGGGCTTCGCGCTGCCGAACTATCCGGACGAACCGAAGGACGAGCGCGAGCAGGACATCAAGGCGCGCTACGACCGCGTCAAGGGCAGCGCGGTGAACCCGGTGCTGCGCGAAGGCAACTCCGATCGCCGCGCGCCGCTGTCGGTGAAGCAGTACGCGCGCAAGCATCCGCATCGCATGGGGGCGTGGTCGAAGGATTCGAAGTCGCACGTCGCGCACATGGACGGCGGCGACTTCTACGGCAGCGAGAAGTCGGCGACGATCGGTGACGCCGGCGCGCTGCGCATCGAGTTCACCGGTACCGACGGCGCGAAGCTCGTGTTGAAGGACGCGGTGAAGGTGAAGGCGGGCGAGATCGTCGACGCCGCGACGATGAACACCAAGGCGCTGTCGCGCTTCGTCGATGCGCAGATCGAGGACGCGAAGGCCCGCGGCGTGCTGTTCTCGCTGCACCTGAAGGCGACGATGATGAAGGTCTCCGACCCGATCATGTTCGGCGTCGTGGTCGAGCGCTTCTATCGCGACGTGCTCGCGCGCCACGAGGCTGCGCTGATCGACGCCGGCTTCGATCCCAACAACGGCATCGGCGATCTGTACGCGCGCCTGCCGTCGCTGCCGGAAGACCTGCGCGCAATGATCGAAGCCGACATCGCGAAGGAATACGCGTCGCGCCCCGGGATCGCGATGGTCAACTCCGACAAGGGCATCACCAACCTGCACGTGCCGAGCGACGTGATCGTCGACGCCTCGATGCCGGCGATGATCCGCGACTCCGGCCAGATGTGGAACGCGAAGGGCGAGCTGCAGGACACCAAGGCCGTCATTCCCGATCGCTGCTACGCGGGCATTTACCAGGCGGTCATCGACGACTGCAAGGTCAACGGCGCGTTCGATCCGGCGACGATGGGCAGCGTGCCCAACGTCGGCCTGATGGCGCAGAAGGCCGAGGAATACGGCTCGCACGACAAGACCTTCCACATGGAACACGACGGCGTCGTGCGCGTGATCGATGCGAAGGGCAATGTCGTGCTCGAACACAACGTCGAAGCCGGCGACATCTGGCGCATGTGCCAGACCAAGGACGCACCGATCCGCGACTGGGTGAAGCTCGCGGTGTCGCGCGCGTCGCTGTCGCACACGCCGGCGGTGTTCTGGCTCGACGCGAACCGCGCGCACGATGCGCAGGTGCTGAAGAAGGTCGAGGCCTACCTCAAGGATCACGACACCAGCGGTCTCGACATCCGCGTGCTCGCGCCGGTCGATGCGATGACGCATTCGCTCGCGCGCATCCGCCGCGGCGAGGACACGATCTCCGTCACCGGCAACGTGCTGCGCGATTACCTGACCGACCTGTTCCCGATCATGGAACTCGGCACGAGCGCGAAGATGCTGTCGGTCGTGCCGCTGATGGCGGGCGGTGGCCTGTTCGAGACGGGCGCGGGCGGTTCGGCGCCGAAGCACGTGCAGCAGTTCGTCGCGGAGAACTACCTGCGCTGGGATTCGCTGGGCGAATTCCTCGCGCTCGCGGCATCGCTGGAACATCTCGCCAACCGCCACGACAACGCGAAGGCGCAGGTGCTGGCCGACGCGCTCGACGCGGCGAATGCGAAGTTCCTCGATGAGAACAAGTCGCCGGGGCGCAAGCTCGGCACGCTCGACAATCGCGGCAGCCACTTCTATCTCGCGATGTACTGGGCGCAGGCGCTCGCTGCGCAGGACAGCGATGCGGCACTGAAGGCGACGTTCGCGCCGCTCGCGAAGACGCTCGCGGACAACGAAGCGAAGATCGTCGGCGAGCTCAACGGTGTGCAGGGCTCGGCGGTCGACATCGGCGGTTACTACCGGCCGGATGTCGCGAAGCTCGCGAAGGCGATGCGACCGAGCGCGACGTTCAATTCGGCGATCGACGCGCTGGCCTGACGCCGATCACGACCCTCCCCTGCGATACAGGGGAGGGCGACTTGCGGGAACAGCGTCGACTCAGCAGTGGCCGACCCCGATGCGTTCGGGGGAAACGATCGCATCGTTGGCCTGGTGCGGATCGATCGGGTCGTGTCCACCGAGCAGCAGGAACGATTCGAACCAGGTCGTGCCGCGGTCCAGGCGGCCGCTCGCGCGGCGCTCGGATTCCGGCGTGGCGCCGGTCAGTTCGTCCTCGATCCCCGAGTCGATCGGGTGACCCTGCAGCGACAGCAGATCCTTGTAGAGACGGGCGGTTTCGGTGCGCATGGGCGTGCTCCGTTCTTGAGTGGGATGAAAGATAGGCGCATCCTTGGCCGCTGAAAATCGCGGGTTTTGGTATCCAGCCTTCGATTTCATTCAAGTCTGGGAGGTCCGATGCGCCCACCGCTCCACGCCCTCCAGGGCTTCGTCGCCACGGCCCGCCTCGGCAATCTGTCGCGGGCGGCGGAGTCGATGCACCTGACGATCAGCGCGCTCAGCCACCAGATCCGCGGGCTCGAGGAACGCCTCGGGCAACGCTTGTTCATCCGCAATCCGCGCGGCGTCGAACTCACCGCCGACGGGCAACGCCTGTTCGATCGCGTGGCCGACCATCTCGATGCGATCGACCAGGCGCTGCGTCCCTTCGGCGCGCGGCGCGACGACGTGCTGACGCTGACGCTGATGCCGTCGTTCGCGACGAGCTGGCTGGTGCCGCGGTTGCCGAAGTTCGTCGCCGCCAATCCGCAGATCGAGATCCATCTGTCGTCGACGATCAACGTCGTCGACTTCGAGCGCGACACGGAGCTGGATGCGGGCCTGCGCTACGGCCCGGGCCATTGGCCCGGCCTCGATGCGGTGCATCTGTTCGACGATTGGCTGACGCCGATGGCGAGCCCCGCGCTGGTCGAACGCCTCGGTCATCCGACGCTCGAAACGCTCGGCGATTTTCCGTTGCTCGGCGCGCCGGGCGGACGCTGGAGCAATTGGTTCGCGCGTTTCGGCGGGCAGGCGCCGAAGCGTTACGTCGCGAACTTCGACGACTCCGAAACGCTGCACCGCGCGGCGGTCGAGGGCATGGGCATCGTGCTGGGCAGGCTCACGCTCGCGTGGCCGTTGATCGATTCGCAGCGGCTGACGCGCCTGTTCGACGAGAAGCTGAAGTCCGACTTCAGCCATTACCTGGTCGTGCCGCCACGTTCGCGCTCGCACCAGGGGCTGGCGCGATTCCAGGCCTGGGTGCTGGAGGAGGCCGAGGCCTACACTTCCGCGCAAACCTGAACGCGCTACGCTTCCCCTCCCTTCGACGGAGTCGCCACGATGGATCGCCGCACTCGCCCCGCCGTTCGTCCCCTGCTGTCCGGTTTGTTGCTTGCCGCGCTCGTCGGTTGTGCTTCGACGCAAGGATCGTCGGCCTCCGCCTCCGCATCCGCCGAGGACGGCGCGGCCGCGGCCAGCGCTTCCGATTCGTCGATGGTTACCAACGCGACCGGCGCGTCGCTCGACACCGCGATCGCCGGCAGCTGGCGCACGCCGGCCTGGGTGAAGCGCGACCAGTACCGCCATCCGAAGGAAACGCTGTCCTTCTTCCTGCTCAAGCCGGACCAGACCGTCATCGAGATCACCCCGGGCGGTGGCTGGTACACCGAGATCCTCGCGCCCTTCCTGCGCGACGGCGGACAGTACGTCGCCGCGGTGTGGGACGACGCGATCCCGGGCCAGCCGAAGTATCGCTACGACCTCAACAAGCGCCTGCGCGACAAGATCGACGGCAACGGCGCGCTGTACGGCAAGGCCGAACTGCGGATCTTCGACGCGCGCGATCCCGACTTCGGTCCCGCGGGTTCGGCCGACGTCGTGCTGACCTTCCGCAACGCGCACAACTGGGTGGAAGACAGCAACGCGCAGGAATACTTCGACGCGTTCTTCAAGGTGCTCAAGCCGGGCGGCACGCTGGGCTTCGTCGACCATCGCGCGAATGCCGGCACCGATCTGAAGAAGCAGATCGACAGCGGTTACCTCACCGAAGCGCTCGTGCTCGGCTACGCGACGAAGGCGGGCTTCGTGCTCGACGGACAGAGCGAAGTGAACGCGAATCCGCGCGACACGAAGGACCATCCGAACGGCGTGTGGACGCTGCCGCCGACCAACCAGCACGACCCGAAGGACGACGCGAAGTACCAGGCGATCGGCGAAAGCGATCGCATGACGCTGCGCTTCAAGAAGCCGGGTTGAGGCGCGCGCGTTGATGCGCGCAGGCCGCGCGGCATGCTGATCGCGTTCAACAAGCCCTACGGGGTCTTGTCGCAGTTCACCGATCGCAGCGTGCCGCCGCGGCCGACGCTCGCCGGCTTCGGCCTGCCGGCGGGCGTGTATGCGGCGGGCCGGCTCGACGCGGATTCCGAAGGCCTGCTGCTGCTCACCGACGACGGCCCGCTCGCGCATCGCCTGAGCGACCCGCGCCACAAGCAGCCGAAGACGTACTGGGCGCAGGTGGAAGGGACGCCCACCGAGGACGCGTTGGCGCGGTTGCGCGACGGCGTCGTGCTCAGCGACGGGCCCACCTTGCCGGCGCAGGCCCGCGCGATCCCGGACCCCGTCCTGTGGCCGCGCGACCCGCCGGTCCGCTTCCGCAAGACGGTGCCCGACGCGTGGATCGAGCTGGTCATCGTCGAAGGTCGCAACCGGCAGGTGCGCAGGATGACCGCCGCGGTGGGCCTCCCCACGTTACGTCTGGTGCGGGTCGGGATCGGTCCGCACGGGATCGAGGGCCTGCAACCGGGGGCGTGGCGCGAGGTGTCCCGCTGAACTGTTCAGTCCAGGCGGCCGTGCGCAGAGCGGCCACCGGGTAGTTCTGTTAACTTGATCAGCCCGTTCAGGTATCGCAACGAAGGGAGATCGTTGCGGACCTTCGGACAAGGAAGCACATGCCAGAGTCGGCAACCGTTCCGGGTCGGATCCTCGTCGTCGACGATCAACCCGCCAATCTGCGCGTCGTCAGCACGTTGCTGTCGCGCAACGGGTACGACGTCGTGCCCGCGGGGACCGGCAACGAAGCGCTGGAACAAGCCCTCGCGCGCACGCCGGACCTGGTGCTGCTCGACATGCTGATGCCCGGCATGGACGGCTTCCAGTTGCTCGAAGAGATGCGCCGCCATGCGCCGTTGCAGGACATGCCGGTGATCTTCCTCACCGCCGCGCAGGATCGCGAACTGTTGCTGCGCGCGTTCGACAGCGGCGCCGTCGATTACGTCACCAAGCCTTTCATTCCCGAAGAGCTGCTCGCGCGCGTCGGCGCGCACGTCGCGCTGAAGCAGGCGCGCGATCGGCTCGAACGCGTCGCGCGCGAACGCCAGGAACTCGTCAACCTCGTCGCGCACGACCTCAAGAATCCGCTGAGCAGCGTGCTGTTCGCGAGCGACATCCTCATGCAGGACGGCTGCAAGCCCGAACGCGTGCCGCGTTACCTGCAGATGATCCACGAGAGCGCGCACGACGCGATCGGTTACATCCGCCGTTACCTGGAAGGGCAGGAACGCATCGCGGCCGCGGGCGGCGTCGAAGCGCACACGCATCCCGCCGCGTTGCGCGAAACCGTCGAGTGGTTGGCGCAGCGCTACGAACTGCAACTCGAAAGCCGCGGCATGCACTTGCACGCGATCGTGCCCGATCCCTGCGGCACGGTGGCGATCGATCGTCGCGTATTGCGCCAGGTCGCCGAGAACCTGATCACCAACGCGATGAAGTACGCGCCCGACGGCGGCGAACTGACGCTCGAGGTGGCGCGTTCGGGCAACACGGGGTTCTGGCAGTTGCGCGTGCTCGATCGCGGCGGCGGCGTGCCGGTGGAGAAACGCCGCGATCTGTTCAAGCCTTTCATGCGCCTGAGCGGACGCGACGACGGGATGTCGAGCGGCCTCGGCCTTTCGCTCGCGCGGCAGATCATCGTCGGCGCCGGCGGCGACCTGTGGTACGAGGATCGCGAAGGCGGCGGCGCCGTGTTCGTGATCGAACTGCCGGCGTCGATGCTCTCCGAGTAATCACGCTCCACGCGCAACGGGAAGCCCGCGACTCAGCTCTCCGAAGATTGCGCCGAAGCGCGCGTCGACTTGCGCGCGGTCTTGCGCGGCGCGCGCGTCGTCTTCGTCGCACGCTTGGCTTCGACGCGGCGCGAACTGCCTTCGATCGCGTCGCCGTTCGCGCCGTTGCGCGCCTGCTTCGCCTTGCGATGCGCGATGTACCAGAGCGCGCCCGCACCGACGACGGTCGCGACGGTCGCGATCGGATGCTTGCGCACGAACTTCATCGCCACTTTCGATCCCGTCTTGACCGCGCCGATCTTGACGCCTGCATCGAGCCACTGGCCCGCACGCGGGACGAGTTCCATCGCCTGTCCGCCCCACCTGCCGGCGAGGTCGATGGCTTTCTCGGGCAACGCGATCAGCTTGGTGTTCATCGTCTGCTCCCTCGGGGACGAATGCAGGGGTCTGGCTGGGCAGTGTCGGAGCGGCGGTGTTGAGCGCATGTGATCGGTGCGCGCGGTGTTCAGCGACCGTCGCTTCAGGTGCCGCGCGGTTTCGCGCGATGCGTCGCCGCGGCCGACCACGGGTCGTCGGGCCACGGGTGGCGCGGATAGCGTCCCTTCATTTCCTTGCGCACGTCTGGATAGGTGCGTTCCCAGAAGCCCTTGAGGTCCTGCGTCACCTGCAGCGGCCGGCCGGCGGGCGAGAGCAGGTGCAGGGTGAGCGGCACGCGGCCGTCGACGATCCGCGGCGTGTCGGCCAGGCCGAACAATTCCTGCAGTTTCACCGCGAGGACCGGCGGGCGCACGCCGTCGATGTCGTCGAATGCGTATTCGATTCGGCGCTCCATGCCCGACGGCACGACGATGCGCGTGGGCGCCAAGGCATCGATGCGACGACGCAGGTTCCAGTCGACCATTTCGTGCAACGCGTGCGACAACTCGGCGGCATCGAGCGCATCGAGGCGCGTCTTGCCTTCGAACGCGGGGCGCAGCCAGGCGTCGAGCGTGTCTAGCAATGCGGCGTCGGAGAGATCGGGGAAGCCTTCGTCCGGCGCCCATTCGCGCAATGCACGCACGCGTGCGCGCCATTGCTGCAACGTTTCGCTCCAGGGCAGGGCGTCGAGGCCGAGTTCGCGCACGGCGTTGGTCAGCGCCTGCGCGGCGTGCGCGGGATCGACGCGGCCAGCGGGTTTCGACTCGAGCACGATGCCGTCGAAGCGACGCTCGCGTTGCGCGACGAGTGCGCGGCGCGCTTCGTCCCAACGCACCGTGTCTTCTTCGACGAAGCGTTTGGGAAAATCGCGACGCAACGCCGCTTCGTCGACCGGCGCGCCGCGCAACAGCAGCGCATCCTTCGCTTCGTGGCGCAACTCGCTCGCGACGAGCCACGGCTCGCCGAACAACGCGCTGTCGTCGAACAACGTCGCCATGCGCCCGTTCGCGAGTTGGTAGCGCCGCGGTTGCGTCGGATGCTGGCGCGCGATGCGATCTGGGAAGGCGTGCGCGAGGAGGTCGCCGAGATGGTGCGCGTCGATGGCGCGGGGCGGCGATGCGTCGACCTTGAGGCGACGGCGCCATTGTTTCGCGGCCGCGTCGATGGCGGCGAACGCGGCGCGGCTGCCGCCCGGATCATGGCCGCTGCGGAACGCGGACAACGCGCGCCAGCGTTCGGCGAGCGCGTCGCTGCGCGAACGCAGCGGGTCGCGTGCTTCGATCAACGCGGCGAGGTCGCACGCGAGTGCACGGCCGACGTCGTCGCGCGATGCAAGCAGCATCGCCGCGAACCGCGGATGCGTGCCGAGCGACAACATGCGGCGGCCGAGCGTTGTCAGCGCGTCGCCTTCCATCGCACCGAGGCGACGCAACAGGTCGCGAGCAGCACCGAGCGCGCCGGCCGGCGGCGCGTCGACGAACTGCAGGTCGGCGCTGCCCCACGCGGCGAGTTCCAACGCGAGCGCGGCGAGTTCGACCTGCGCGATCTCGGGGCGGCGTTGCGGTTCGAGCCGTTGCGATTGCGGCCACAGGCGATACGCCCAGCCTTCGGCGACGCGGCCCGCGCGGCCCGCGCGCTGGTCCGCCGATGCCTGGGCGATCGACACGATGTCCAGGCGCGAGAACCCGGAGTTGGGGTCGTAACGCGGTTCGCGCGCGAGGCCGCTGTCGATGACCACACGCACGCCCGGCAATGTCACGCTGCTTTCGGCGACGTTGGTGGCGAGCACGACGCGACGTCGTTCGCCCGGTGCGAGTACGCGCGCCTGCTGTTCGACGGGCAGTTCACCGTGCAGCGCAAGCACGTCGATGGCGCGCACCGCATCGCTGTTGGCGAGCGCCGCATCGACCTGCGCGATCTCGCGCTGGCCGGGAAGGAAAACGAGCACGTCGCCCTGGTGTTGCGCGAGTGCATGTTCGATCGCGCGCCTTGCTTGCGGTGCGAGCGCTTCATCGCGTCGCGCGGGGAAGTGCGCGATGTCGACGGGATATGCGCGGCCCGCGCTGGTGAGTCGCGGCGCATCGAGGAAACGCGCGAGCCGCTCGCCGTCGAGCGTCGCCGACATCACCACGATGCGCAGGTCGTCGCGCAGGCCTGCCTGCACGTCGAGCGCGAGTGCGAGGCCGAGGTCGCCGGCCAGGTGGCGTTCGTGGAATTCGTCGAACAGCAACGCGCCGACGCCTTCGAGCACCGGATCGTCCTGCAGCATGCGCGTGAGGATGCCCTCGGTCACCACTTCGATGCGCGTGCGCGCGGAGACCTTGCTCTCGAAGCGAATGCGGTAACCGACGGTGTCGCCGGGCGCCTCGCCGAGTTGTTTCGCCATGAACCCGGCCGCGGCGCGCGCGGCGACGCGGCGCGGTTCGAGCATCAGGATCTTCCGGCCGCCGAGCCAGGCTTCGTCGAGCAGCGCCAGCGGCACCTGCGTGGTCTTGCCCGCGCCCGGCGGGGCTTCCAGCACCAGCCGCGGGTGCGCGGCGAGGCTCGCGCGCACCTCGGGCAGCAGCGGGGCGATGGGAAAGTCGGGGGCGCGCACGCACGAAGTCTACGGTGCCGGCCGGTAAACTTGCCGCCCATATGCTCATCGACATCGGCGCCAACCTCACCCACGACAGCTTCGACCACGACCGCGACGCCGTGATGCAACGCGCGCGTGCGGCCGGCGTGTCGCGCATGATCGTCACCGGCGCGAGCCGCGAGCACTCGCCGAAGGCGGCCGAACTCGCACGCACACACCCGGGCGAGCTGTTCGCCACCGCGGGCGTGCATCCGCATCACGCGACCGAATACACGGCCGAGTGCGACGCGGAGATGCGCGCGTTGCAGGCGCTGCCCGAAGTCGTCGCGGTCGGCGAATGCGGGCTCGATTACTTCCGCGATTTCTCGCCGCGTCCGGCGCAGCGCCGCGCCTTCGAATTGCAGTTGCAGATCGCCGTCGACACGGGCAAGCCGTTGTTCCTCCACCAGCGTGACGCGCACGCGGATTTCATGGCGATCATGAAGCAGTTCGACGGCAAGCTCGCGCCGTCTGTCGTGCATTGCTTCACGGGGACGCGCGAGGAGTTGTTCGACTACCTCGACCAGGATTGGCGCGTCGGCATCACGGGCTGGCTGTGCGACGAACGCCGCGGCCTGCACCTGCGCGAACTGGTGAAGCACATTCCCGCGAATCGTTTGATGATCGAAACCGACGCGCCGTACCTGCTGCCGCGCACGGTGCGTCCGCAGCCTTCGCATCGACGCAACGAGCCGATGTACCTCGCGCACATCGTGGAAGAACTCGCGCGCGATCGCGGCGAGTCGGTGGAGAGCGTCGCCGCCGCGACGACCGCGGCGGCGAACGCTTTCTTCCGCCTGCCCTGACTCAGCGGACGGTCTTCGACCGGTCCTTGTCGCCGGTGAAGAAGCCGACGATCTTCTTGCCGAACGCCGCGAGCACGAGGCCGATCGGGATCAGCAGCTTCTTGAGGCCGAGCAGCAGCACGCCGAGCTTGCCGAACAGGCCGGCCTTCGCCGCGACCCCGCCGCCGACGAGCGCCGCGATGCCGTAGGCCGCGACCTTGTCGGTCTTCGCGTTGTAGTCGGCATAGCGCGCGCCCGGATCGAACTCGACCATCGGCAGCAGTTGCTGCATGTCGGCGCGCACTTCCGGCAGCGATTCCATGTTGGCGACCGCGTTGAGGCTGAGATAACCGCCGCGACCGAGCACGCGGATGTCGTAGTTGAGCGTGTGGCCTTCGCTGCCTTCGAACTCGAGGTCCTTCGCCCAGTACAACTTCTTGTTCGATGCGTCGTAATGCGGTTGCTCGGCCCAGCGGTGCAGCGTGAGGCCTTCGTAGCCGGCGTCCTTGCGCGCTTCGTTCTCGTCCTTGATCTCTTCCTGCATGTCGCTGAGCAGTTCGGCGTAGTCGATCGACTTGGCGTCTTCATCCGACACGTAACCGTCGTCGGAATACGTCACGACCACCGCCCAGCTGGCGTCGTCCATCAACCCGTGCGATTTCGGCACGACCATGCCGAGCACGGTGTCGTCGGGCGGATTGCCCCACAGGTCTTCGAGGACCTTCTGCGCGTCGCTCGCTTCGAGATAGTGGAACTGCGACCCGAGCCTGAACTTCGCGTCGGCCGAAGGCACGGCGATCTCGCCTTCCTTCCAATGCAGCGATGCGACCAGTTGTTCCGCCTGGCGCTTGGCGGCTTCTTCCTGCGATGCGTCCTGCGCGAACGCGCCCCCTGCCACGGCCAGCAGGCCGGGCAGCACGATGCTGCTCCATTTCATTGCGTTGGTTCCCCTCGGCGTCCCCACGCCGGTGGCCAAGTCTAGCTCAGCTGCGCAGGCCGATGCCGCGCTTGAGCAGCCACAGCCCGAGCGCCGACAGCGCGGCGACGAACCCGAGCATCAACGCATACGCGACCCACAGCGGCACGTCGCTCACGCCCAGCAGGCCGTAGCGGAAGGCGTTGACCATGTAGAAGATCGGGTTGAGGTGGGTGAGCGTCTCGGCCCAGCCCGGCAGCAGCTTCACCGAATAGAACACGCCGCCGAGGTAGGTGAGCGGGGTGAGGATGAAGGTCGGCACGATCGCGATGTCGTCGAACTTCTTCGCGTACACCGCGTTGACGAAGCCGGCGAGCGAGAAGATCGTCGCGCCGAGGATCACCGTGGTGAGCGTGACCAGCGGATGCGGGATGCTGACGCGGGTGAACAGCATCGCGATCGCGAGCACGATGACGCCGACCATCAGGCCGCGCAGCACGGCGCCGGCGACGTAGCCGCCGAGGATCACCGCGTTCGGCATCGGGCTCACCAACAGCTCCTCGACGTGGCGACCGAACTTCGCGCCGAAGAACGACGAGGAAATGTTGCCGTAGCTGTTCTGGATGACGCTCATCATCACCAGGCCCGGCACGATGAAATCCATGTAGCGGATGCCGTCCATCTCGCCGACGCGCGAACCGATCAGCCCGCCGAAGATCAGGAAATACAGCGTCATCGTGATCGCCGGCGGCACCAGCGTCTGCGCCCAGATGCGCAGGATGCGCGTCACTTCGCGGCGCACGATGGTGCCCAGCGCGACCCAGTGGCGGCGCGCATTCGATGCGTTTTCGGGTGCGGCGACGGTGGTGTTCACTGGCCTTCCCTCGACGTCATTCGCACGAAGAGCTCTTCGAGTCGGTTGGACTTGGTGCGCATCGAACGCACGCGGATGCCGGCGGCGTTCAGCGCATCGAATACGCGGTTGAGATCCATCGCGCGCGGCATCTCGAGATCGATCGTGTGGTCGTCGACGCGTTCGAGCTTCGTGCCCGTGATGTCGGGCAGCGCGTGCGGCACGTCGCCATCGATGTCGAACAGGAAGCCTTCGACGTCGAGCTGCGAGAGCAGCTTCTTCATCGACCCCTGCTGGATGATCGTGCCCTTGTCGATGATCGCCAGGTGCCGGCACAGGCTCTCGGCTTCTTCGAGGTAGTGCGTGGTGAGGATGATCGTCGTGCCCGCGCCGTTGATCTCGCGCAGCGTCTTCCACATGCCGCGGCGGATCTCGATGTCGACGCCCGCGGTGGGTTCGTCGAGGATCAGCAGGCGCGGCCGCGTCATCATCGCGCGCGCGATCATCAGGCGACGCTTCATGCCGCCCGACAGCGTGCGCGACATGACCTGCGCCTTCTCCCACAGGTGCGCGCGGCGGAGTTCTTCTTCGGCCCGTGCGGCGGCCTCTTCGCGCGGAATCCCGTAGAAGCCCGCGTAGTTGCACAGGATGTCGAAGGGCTTCTCGAACAGGTTGAAGTTGATTTCCTGCGGCACCAGGCCGACCAGGCGCATCGCTTCGCCGCGCTGGCGGTTGATGTCCACGCCGAAGATCTCGACGTCGCCCGCGCTCTTGTTCACCAGCGAGCTGACGATGCCGATGAGCGTGGACTTGCCCGCGCCGTTGGGGCCGAGCAGGGCGAAGAAGTCGCCGGGGCGCACGTCGAGCGAAACGCCCTTGAGCGCCTGGACGCCGTTGTCGTAGGTCTTGCGGAGGTCGCGCACGCTGAGCGCGGGCGCGAGGGCATGGGGCGTTGCGTCGGGGGACATGCGTGAAGACGGGGTCCGGCCGCAGGCCCTGCGGCGAAGCCGGTAGTATAGGCGGCCCCGTGTGGCGCCCGGCGCCACGGTCCGTTGCACAAAGAATCCCAACGCCTTGGCCATCGTCCACTTCCCGCTCAAGCTCACCGCGCGCCGCATGCTGGCGCCGACCGTCGCGCACCTGACCTTCCAGCGCGACGACGGCCAGCCGCTCGACTTCATCCCCGGCCAGTTCCTGCAGGTGCACTTCCATTACGCGGACGGCACGGCGACCAAGCGCAGCTATTCGCTCGCGACCATCCACGACCACGCGCTCGGTCCGGGCGAAGCGGTCGAGATCGCGGTGAGCTACGTGTCCGGCGGCGCGGCGACCGCGTTGTTCGAAGGCCTCGACGAAGGCGGCCTGGTCGATGCGAGCGGTCCGTATGGCCGCTTCTGCCTGATGCCCGCCGACGCGAACCAGCGTTACCTGCTGATCGGCACGGGCACGGGCGTGACGCCGTATCGCGCGATGCTGCCGCAGATCGAACAGCTCATCGCCGAGCGCGGGATCGAAGTCGTGCTGTTGTTCGGTGCGCGCACGCCGGTCGAATTGCTGTACGGCGAAGAGTTCCGCGCGTTCGCGAGCAAGCATCCGGCGCACTTCCGCTTCGTGCCGTGCTTCTCGCGCGAATTGCCGGCCGCCGATTCGCCGCACGCGCACGCCGATGTGCGCCATGGTTACGTGCAGCAGTTCCTCGGCGAGTTCGCGCCCGACGCCGTGAAGGACATCGCGTACCTGTGCGGCAACCCGAACATGGTCGACGCGTGCTTCGAGGCGCTGAAGGCCGACGGCCTGCCCGTCCAGCAGATCCGACGCGAGAAGTACGTCAGCAGCAAGTAGCCGTCCCTTCGGTCACGTTCCGCCCGCCGTTGCGTCCTGTCATGCTGGAAGCAACGAGTGGAGGGGTAACGCACCGATGTCCCGGAAGACACGCTTCATCCTGGCGCTGGCCGTCGTGGCCGGCCTGTTCGGCTACCGCGCCTTGCAGCAGCGGCAGCCCGAGAAAACCGCGGGACCACCGAAGCCGGTGGCCGCGCAACCCGCACCCGAACGCAGGCTCGGTCGCATCGCGTTCAGGCCTTGCACGCTGTCGCCGCCGATGGGCGCGGCGAGCGTGGAAGCGCAGTGCGGCACGTTGTCGGTGCTGGAGAATCCCGCGGCGCCGAATGGCCGCCGCATCGCGCTCAACATCGCCTGGCTGCCCGCCGACGAATCCGGCAACCACGACCCCGATCCGGTTTTCCTGATCGCGGGCGGGCCGGGGCAGTCGGCGACGGAAAGCTTCGCGGCGCTGGTGCCGGCGTTCAAGGACGTGCGCAAGAACCGCGACCTGCTCCTCGTCGACCAGCGCGGCACGGGGCGGTCGAATCCGTTGCAGTGCGATGCCGACGACGAAGGCAAGCCGTCGGAAGATCCGGACGAGTCGCCCGACGCCGCGCGTCGGATGGCGGAACGCTGCCGCGACCAGCTCGCGAAGCGCGCCGACCTGCGTTTCTACACGACGACCGATGCGATCCGCGATCTCGACGAAGTGCGCGAAGCCATCGGTGCGCAGCACGTGAACCTGATGGGCGTGTCGTACGGCACGCGTGTCGCGCAGCAATACGCGATGCGCTACCCGCAGCACACGCGCACGATCGTGCTCGATTCGGTCGCGCCCAACGCGATCTTCCTCGGCAACGATTTCGCGCGGAACCTCGAGACCGCGCTCGACCTGCAGTTCGGTCGTTGCGCCAAGACGCCGGGTTGCACGAAGGCGCTCGGCGATCCGCGCAAGCGCCTCGATGCGTTGATGGCGAAGCTGCGCGCGGAGTCGCCGCTGGTGCGCTTCCGCGATGCCGCCACGGGGCAGATGCAGGAAGAGTACCTGCGTCCGGGCCACGTCGCGGGCCTTGCGCGCATGTATGCGTATGCGCCGATCGCATCGTCGATCCTGCCGCTGCTGCTGCACGAAGCGGACGAAGGTCGTTACGAAGGCCTGATGTCGCTGTCGAAGATGCTCAGCGGATCGATGGCCGACTCGATGATGTACGGCATGCAGTTGTCGGTCGTGTGCACGGAAGATGCGGCAGGGTTGCGCGTCGATGAATCGATGGCGTCGTCGATCCTGGGCAACTCGCTGGTCGATCTGATGCAGGCGCAGTGCGCGGTGTGGCCGCGCGGCACGATGCCGAAGGATTTCCATGCGCCGCTCGCGACGCAGGTGCCTGCGCTGCTGCTGTCGGGCGAACTCGATCCGGTGACGCCGCCGAGCTACGCGGACGCGGTGGTCAAGCACCTGCCGAAGGGTCGCGCGCTCGTGCTGCGCGGGCAGGGCCACAACGTGATCGCGGTGGGCTGCATGCCGAAACTGTTCGCGCAATTCCTGGAAACGGCGGACGCGAAGGCGCTCGATGCGAAGTGCCTCGACAGCCTCGTCTACACGCCGCCGTTCACTTCGTTCAATGGATGGGAACCCTGATGATCGCTGCCGAACATCTCCGCAAGACCTTCCCCGGCAAGGGCAAGGACAAGGCGCCGGTCGTCGCGGTCGACGACGTGGGCTTCGAAGCGCGCGACGGTGAAATCACCGGCCTGCTCGGCCCCAATGGCGCGGGCAAGACCACGACGCTGCGCATGCTGTACACGCTGATGCAGCCCGAGAGCGGGCGCGTGTTGGTCGACGGCAAGGATGTCGCCGCCGATGCCGAAGCCGCGCGTCGCGCGCTCGGCGTGTTGCCGGATGCGCGCGGCGTGTACAAGCGCCTCACCGCGCGCGAGAACATCCGTTACTTCGGCGAGTTGCACGGGCTGGATGCGGCGACGATCGAAGCGCGCACGCGCGCGTTGTCGACGGCGTTGCAGATGGACGACTTCCTCGATCGCCAGACCGAAGGCTTCTCGCAGGGCCAGCGCACCAAGACCGCGATCGCGCGCGCACTCGTGCACGATCCGCGCAACGTGATCCTCGACGAGCCGACCAACGGGCTCGACGTGATGACCACGCGCGGCCTGCGCGACTTCCTGCGCCAGCTTCGCGCGGAAGGACGTTGCGTGATCTTCTCCAGCCACATCATGCAGGAGGTCGCGGCGTTATGCGATCGCATCGTGGTGATCGCGCATGGTCGCGTCGTCGCGCAGGGCACCGCGGATGACCTGCGCACGCAGACGGGGGAGTCGAACCTGGAAGACGCGTTCGTTCGCCTGATCGGTTCGGAAGAGGGGCTGCACGCATGAAGTCCATGCATTCGATCAGAACGATCGTGATGAAGGAGCTGCTCGAGTTCGTGCGCGACCGGCGGACGTTGATGCTCGCGCTGGTGCTCGGTCCGTTGCTGACGCCGGCGATCATGCTCGGCATCCTCACGCTCGCCGAGACGCGCGCGAAGAGCCAGATCGAGAAGCCGCTCGAAGTGCCGATGGTGGGCGTGGAGCGCGCGCCGAACCTCGTCGCGTGGCTCGCGGGCCAGGGCATCCATCGCAAGCAGTTCGACGGCGACCTCGATACCGCGATCCGCACGCAGGTGGAGGATGTGTACCTGCGCATCGGCGACGACTTCTCGAAGGATTGGCACGCGGGTTCGCCGGCGCTGGTGGAGATCGTGCACGACAGCACGCGCCAGGATTCGGAGATCCCGGTACGTCGCATCGAGGCGGCGTTGACGCAGTACGGGTCGCAGGTCGGCGCGTTGCGCCTGCTTGCGCGCGGCATGAATCCGAGTGTCGGTGCGCCGCTCGCGGTCGCGCACAAGGATCTGTCGACGCCGGAAGCGCGGCGCGGCATGGTGATGGCGTTCCTGCCATACCTGCTGATCCTCAGCGCGTTCATCGGTGGTGCGTACCTGATCATCGACACGACCGCGGGCGAACGCGAACGCCAGTCGCTCGAACCGTTGCTCGCAACGCCCGCGCATCGCGGTGCGGTGGTGACGGGCAAGATCGCGGCGGCGTGTGCGGTGGGTGCGACGTCGCTGTTGCTCACGCTGATCGCGTTCAAGATCGGCGCGGCGTTCTCGCCGGGCATCGGCCGCAACATGGACGTGAGCCTGCCCGCGGTCGGCAAGATGCTGCTGATCCTGCTGCCGATGTTGTTCATCGGCACGTCGCTGCTGACGTTCATCGCGGCGGGCGCGAAGTCGGTGAAGGAAGCGCAGAGCTACATGAGCGTGCTCATGCTGCTGCCGATGATCCCGACCATCGCGTTGATGGTGAGCCCGGTGAAGAATCAGTTGTGGATGTTCACCGTGCCGTTCCTCGCGCAGAACCAGATGTTGCTGAAGGTCGTGCGCGGCGAAGGCATCGAACCGATGCAGTGGGTCGTGTATCTCGTCGCGGGCTTCGGCCTTGCGTTGGTGTTGTGGCTCGCCGCGACGCGGCGTTACCACCAGGAGCGACTCGCGATCTCGGCGTGACGCGCGAGCAACGTGGCGTTCAACAAAAAAGCCCGGCGATTGCCGGGCTTTTTCTTTTGCTTCGCGATGGACTGCGTGTCGCGGTGGATCAGGTGCCGGGGCGGAAGCTGATCGTGCGCGTCGTGGTGACCGGCGCGTCGAGCGGTGCGAACTTCCAGCGCTTCACCGCGGTGAGCGCTTCGCGATCGAAGACGCGCGGCGGGTTGGCGTCGACGACGCGCGCGGCGGTGACCGAACCGTCGGTGCCGACGGTGATCTCCAGGCGCACTTCGCCGCTCAGCTGGCGGCGCGCGGCTTCAGCCGGATAGCGCGGCGCGGGCGTCGACACGGCACGCAGGCCACCAGCGGACGGTGCGGGCCGCGCCGGGGCCGATTCGGCGGGCGCCGAGGCGGCGGCGGCGCGCTGCGCGGCTTCACGCTGGGCGGCGGCTTCCTTGTCGGCGGCGGCCTTGCGGTCGGCTTCCTGCTGCGCGGCCTGCTGGTCGGCGAGCTGCTTGGCGGCGGCCTGCTGCGAGGCGAGCTGCTGCGCGGCACGCGTCTTCTCGAGCTCGGCCTTGCGCTTGGCGTCTTCCTCGCCCTGCACCTTTTCCTGCTCGGCGCGGGCGGCGACGGCCTGCTGCTGCTGGGCGATGGTCTGCTTCAGGCGGGGCAGCGCGGGCGCGGTCTTGTCGGTCTTTTCCATCAGCGCGTAGAGGCGCTGCGCTTCGGTGAAGTCTTCGCGCTGGATGCTCTGCTCGGTCGCGATGAGCGCGTAGGGCATCAGGTCGGTCAGCGCGCTGGCGACCGCCGGATCGCTCGGCGCCTTGTCGCGCAGTGCGAGGTAGTACTCCATCGCGTTGTTGCCGGCCGGCGCGTACAGGCGCTGTTCCCGCAGCGCCGAACTGGCCGATTCACGCAACTGGTCGGCGCTCATCGCGGCGACGGTGGCGGACACGGCTTCGACCGGCTTGGCCGCGGCGGCGGTCGCGGTGGCGGCGGTACCGGCGGTCTCCGGGCCTTCGGACTTGCTGCACGCGGCGAGGGCGACGCCCATCGCGACGAGCACGAAAAGATGCATCCGCGTCACGCGCGGCTGCGACTTGGATCTTGCGTACATAACGGAACCACTCCCCTGTCTGTGCGCCATTGCGGGCACGTACCGCGTAGGACGCGACAGCGCGGGTCGTTTGTCAAGGACCCGCCACGGATTTCACGCCTCCGGCAGGCCAACTCCTCTTATTTGCCGATGCAGAAGCTGCCGAAGATGTGACCCAGCAGGGCGTCCGGGGCGACCCGGCCGGTGATTTCGCCGAGTGCGTCGTGGCCGGCGCGCAACGACTCGGCGGCCAGTTCCAGGGCTTCGTGGCCCAGTTGTGCGCTGGCCTCTTCCACGTGGATCCCGGCCCGCGCGAGCGCATCGACGTGGCGGGCGCGGGCGGTGAAGGTGCCTTCGCTGGCGTCCGCGGCTTCGGCGCCGGAGAGGCTGCGAAGGCGGGCATGGAGCGTGTCGAGGCCATCGCCGGTGCGGGCGGAGACGAGGACGGTGTCGGCGAGGGGTGCGTCTTCGACGCGATCGGCGTCGCCGAGGTGAGCTGCCGCTGCTCGCGCGGCGTTGCCGCTTGCCGGTGCGTGCAGCAGGTCGGCCTTGTTGTGAATCCACAGGCGACGCGGCACGTCGGCGATCGCATCGGCAACGGCGGCCTTGCCCGCGGCGGGATCGCGCGCGTCGAGCACGACGATCGCCAGGTCCGCGCGACGCAGTTCCTCGCGCGCACGGCGCATGCCTTCGCGTTCGATCGCATCGCCGCCTTCGCGCAGGCCCGCGGTGTCGACGAGCGTGAGCTCCGCACCATCCAGGCGCACGGTTTCGTGCAGCAGGTCGCGCGTGGTGCCGGCGATGTCGGTGACGATCGCGCGATCGCTGCCAGCGAGTGCGTTGAGCAGCGAACTCTTGCCTGCGTTCGGCGGGCCGACGATCACGGCATGCAGGCCATCGCGCAGCTTGCGTCCGCGCTCGGCGTCGGCGAGCAGTTGCGCGATCTGTTGCGATGCGCGCGCGAGGCCTTCGCGCACTTGTTCGCCGCCGAGCGTGTCGATCGACTCGTCGGCGAAGTCGATCGCCGCTTCGACGTGGATGCGCAGGTGCAGCAGTTCGGTGGCCACCGCATCGACGCGATCGGAGAACACGCCATCGAGCGCACGACGCGCGGCGCGTGCGGCGCGTGTGTCGGCCGCCGCGATCAGGTCGGCGACGGCTTCGGCCTGCGCGAGATCGAGCTTGCCGTTGAGGAAGGCGCGTTCGCTGAACTCGCCGGGACGCGCATCGCGTGCGCCGAGCGCGCGGCATGCAGCGACGATGCTCTGCAGCACGACCGGGCTGCCGTGCGCCTGGAGTTCGACGACGTGTTCGCCGGTGAAGCTTGCCGGCGCTTTGAAGTACAACGCGATGCCGTCGTCGAGCGTTTCGCCATTTGCGCGCATGCGCACGTAATGCGCATGGCGGGGAACGAGTTCGCACGCGCAGATCGCTTCCGCGATCGCGCGGCTGCGTGGACCGGACAACCGCACCGCTCCGACGCCACCGGCACCGGGCGCGGTGGCGATGGCGACGATGGTGTCGGCGTCGTGGTCGGTCACGTTGGACTCCAGGCGATGCCGCATCTTACGTCAGGGCTCGCAAAGCAGAAGCGAGCCATTCGGCTCGCTCCTGGTCAACGCTGTTTGTTCGATGATGCGGCGATTGCTTACGCCTTCGCCGGCAGCGCGTTCTCGCGCTTCAACATCCACCATTGCTGAAGCAGACCCAGCGCACCGTTGGTCACCCAGTACAGCACCAGGCCCGCGGGGAAGAAGATCATCGTGACACCGATGACGACTGGCATCAGCTGCATCATCTTCTGCTGCGTCGGATCCATGCCGGTCATCGGCGAAAGGCGCTGCGTGGCCCACATGATCGCGACGTTGAGAATCGGCAGGATGAAGTACGGATCGCGCGCGGAGAGGTTGTCGATCCAGAAGGCCCACGGTGCGTGGCGAAGTTCGACCGACTCCGAAAGCATCCAGTAAAGCGCGAGGAAAATCGGCATCTGGATGAAGAGCGGCAGGCAGCCCGTCGCCGGATTCACCTTCTCCTTCTTGTACAACTCCATCGTCGCGAGCTGCAGCTTCTGGCGATCGTCGCCGTAGCGTTCCTTCAGCTGCTGCATGCGCGGTTGGAGCTTGCGCATCTTCGCCATCGACTGGAACTGCTTCGCGGCGATCGGATACAGCAGCGCGCGCACCAGGATCACCAGGCCGATGATCGACCAGCCCCAGTTGCCGACGACCGAGTGGATCGCCGACAGCACGAAGAACAACCAGCCGGCGAGCGTGGCCATGATCGAGAAGCGCGAGAAGTCGACGGCGCGCGTCAGGCCCGGCACGTTCTGCGCTTCGATCGCGCTCACGAGCTTCGGTCCGACCCACAGGCGCGCGTGCGTTTCCGCCTTCTGGCCGGGCGCGACATTGACGCCAGGACCGAGCGCGCGCACGACGTAGTGGGTGACGCCGTTCTGCTGCGTCGTCGTCAGCGTGAACTTCGACTTGTCCTTGTCGCCCGGGATCCACGCGCTGAAGAAGTAGTGCTGCAGCAGCGCGATCCAGCCGCCGGTCGATTCCTTGTCGAGCGTGCCGTCGTCGACGAAGTCTTCGTACTTGCGGCGATCGTACTTCTCGTCCGGCGTGTACCAGGTGGCGCCGTGGAAGGCGAACGCTTCGGGGTTCGTGTAGCCGGTCTTCTGCGGCGGCGGGTTGCGCACGAGCTGGCGGTAAACGTAGCCCTGCCAGTTCGCGGCGCCGTTGTTGACGACTTCGTCGCGCACTTCGATCGCGTAGCCGCCGCGCGGGAACGTGTACGTGCGACGGATGGTGACGCCATTCGCGCCCGTCCAGATGAAGGGCACGCGCACCGCGTCGGCGCCGCTGGCGAGCGTCACGTTGCGCTCGGCGCCTTCGGGCACGAAGTTCGAGAGATGGTCGGGCGCCGCACCGGTGTTGCTGACCCAACCGCTCTGCGCTTCGTAGAAGTGCGCGGGATCGGCATCGAAGAGTTTGACGTTGCCGGCTTCGCCGGACTTCGCGTCGAGCGGGAAACGGAGGAGTTCGGCGTTGCGTACGTTGCCGCCGTCGAGCGTCACGCGCAGCGTGTCGGTGGTGACGGTGACGGCGTTGTTCGCATTGGCGTTCGTCGCGGCGGTCGCCGCTGCGCCGGGCTGCGCGGGTGCGGCGGGAACGCCGGCGACCGTTGCGGTCGGTGCGTTCGGCACGGCGCCCGGGGCTGCGCCTCCCGTCGTCGTCGTGGCCTGCGTCGCGACCGGCGCGGGTTGGTGCGCGGCGGTCTGTTCCTTGTTCCACTCCATCCAGAGCAGCGTCGCCACGGCGATCCAGGCGAACAGGAGGAAGACGCGGGTCTGGTTCATTCGAAGGGCTCGGGCGGCAGGACGCGCGCGGCCGAATGCGGCGCGCGAAAGTTCAAGGGGATGGGGGCGGATCGCCCGGGTGGCAAGCGCCGGGCATTGTGCCGCCGGGTCCGGCGGGGGGCAACGCGCCGGCGCGTCGCAACAACGATGCCAGTGCGGCGCGCAGCGCATTCGCGTCGCAGCCGCGCGCGGCGGCGCGGGCGACGAACACGAAGTCGCCGCCTGCCAGCTGGTTGCGGATTGCGCGGAATTCGGCGCGGAGGACGCGCTTGATGCGATTGCGACCCACGGCGCGCGGATCGACCTTGCGCGACACGGCAAGGCCGAGCCGCGCAGGCACGTCGCTGCGCAGCCAGTGCAGGCTCAGGAGGGGATCTGCGTTGCGTCGACCGTCGGCGAACACCCGGTCGAATTCCGCCCGCTGTCGGACGCGGGCACTGCGCGGCAGGCCGGCGTCCATTGGATGCGAAGCGAAGGCGATCTGCTCGGCCGCGAAGGCCGAACGGGTCAGACCGTCAGGCGACGACGGCCCTTGGCACGACGACGGGCGAGGACCTTGCGGCCGTCGGCGGTCGCCATGCGGGCACGGAAGCCGTGGTCGCGCTTGCGCTTCAAGTTGCTGGGCTGGTAAGTGCGCTTGGTGGCCATGAGTGCGGCTCGGGTGCGTGTTTGAGGCGGAAAAGACTGGAAAGTCTAGCGGGCCACGGAGCACTCGGTCAACCCAAGGGACGATAAGGGAACGACGACGCGGATTCCGTTGGCGCTTCCGGGTACGGGTGATAGTCTGCCCCTCTCCCACTTATCCACAGCATCGTGCGGGCTCGCCCCGTTCGCGTGCTGGCATGTCGACGGACCCAAGAAAGCCCCGATGGAAGCCTGGCCCCGCTGTCTCGAGCGCCTCGAAGCCGAATATCCGGCCGAGGATGTGCACACCTGGCTCAAGCCGCTGCAGGCGAGGCTGCGCGACGATGCGCTGGTGCTCTACGCGCCCAACGCCTTCGTGATGGACGAGGTGCGATCCCGCTACCTGGAGCGCATCCGCGAGCTCGTCGCGCATTACGCGGGCAGCATGGACGTGAGCCTGGAGATCGGTGCGCTGCGCCGCGAACCGGCGGCGCCGGTCGCGGGCGCCACGTCGTTTGCGCCGTCGCGTCCGATTCCGGTCGAACCTTTCCAGGGCAACCTCGATACGCACTACACCTTCGACAACTTCGTCGAAGGCCGCAGCAACCAGCTCGGACGCGCCGCCGCATGGCAGGCCGCGCAGAAGCCGGGCGATCGCGCGCATAACCCGCTGCTGCTGTACGGCGGCACGGGACTGGGCAAGACGCACCTGATGTTCGCCGCCGGCAATGCGATGCGCGAGAACAACCCGGGCGTGCGCGTGATGTACCTGCGCAGCGAACAGTTCTTCAGCGCGATGATGAAGGCGCTGCAGGACAAGACGATGGACGCGTTCAAGCGCCAGTTCCAGCAGGTGGACGCGCTGCTGATCGACGACATCCAGTTTTTCGCCGGCAAGGACCGCACGCAGGAAGAGTTCTTCCACACTTTCAATGCGCTGTTCGACGGCAAGCAGCAGATCATCCTGACGTGCGATCGCTATCCGCGCGAAGTCGAGGGTCTCGAGCCGCGGCTGAAGTCGCGGCTCGCGTGGGGCCTGTCGGTGGCCATCGAACCGCCGGATTTCGAGACCCGCGCGCAGATCGTGCTGTCGAAGGCGCGCGAACGCGGTGCGAGCCTGCCGGAGGACGTGGCGTTCCTGATCGCGAAGAAGATGCGCTCGAACGTGCGCGATCTCGAAGGCGCGCTCAACACGCTGTCGGCGCGCGCGAACTTCACCGGCCGCGCGATCACGCCGGAGTTCGCACAGGAGACGCTGCGCGACCTGTTGCGCGCGCAGCAGCAGGCGATCGGCATCCCCAACATCCAGAAGACCGTGGCAGACTACTACGGCTTGCAGGTCAAGGATTTGCTGTCCAAACGGCGGACGCGTTCGCTGGCCCGGCCACGCCAGGTTGCAATGGCATTGGCGAAGGAGCTGACCGAACACAGCCTGCCCGAGATCGGCGACGCGTTCGCCGGTCGGGACCACACGACCGTCCTGCACGCCTGCCGCCAGATCAAGGGGCTGATGGAGACCGACGGCAAGTTGCGGGAGGACTGGGACAAGCTCATCCGCAAACTCAGTGAATGAGTGCGGGGCAAGTTGTGGATAAGCCGTCCGCCGACCAGGGGGCCGATTTGTTATCCACAACTTTTCCCGGTGCAGCAGGGCGGTTTGTACACGCTTTGCTCACGACAATAAACGTTTCAAGATCAAACAGTTAAACCCGAAACACCCAGATTTTCGCTACACCAGCACCACCACTCTTTTGATTTATCCATCCTTCCAGAGCTTGGATCCGGGGAACCAGACAGCATGCGTTTCAGCCTGCAACGCGAAGTCTTCCTGAAGCCGTTGGCGCAAGTCGTCAACGTGGTCGAACGCCGACAGACCCTCCCGGTCCTCGCCAACCTGCTGGTACAGGTGCGTGGTGGGCAGCTCTCGCTGACGGGCACGGACCTGGAAGTCGAGATGGTCGCGCGCCATGCCGTCGATGACGCGCAGGACGGCGAGACGACGATTCCCGCCCGCAAGCTCTTCGAGATCGTTCGCGCCCTGCCCGATGGCAGCAAGGTCACGGTCTCGCAGTCGGGCGACAAGATCACCGTCCAGGCCGGACGCAGCCGCTTCACTCTGGCGAGCCTTCCCGCGAACGACTTCCCGTCAGTCGACGAGGTTGAAGCCACCGAGCGCGTGCGTGTGCCGGAGGCGGGCCTGAAGGAACTGATCGAGCGCACCGCGTTTGCGATGGCGCAGCAGGACGTCCGTTACTACCTCAACGGTCTGCTGTTCGATCTGCGCGACAAGGCGCTGCGCTGCGTGGCCACCGACGGACATCGCCTGGCGCTGTGCGAATCGCCGCTCGACGGCGGTGCCCAGGCCAAGCGCCAGATCATCGTGCCGCGCAAGGGCGTGCAGGAATTGCAGCGTTTGCTCGAAGGCGGCGATCGCGAACTCGAGCTCGAAGTCGGCCGCAACCACATCCGCGTGAAGCGCGACGATGTGACGTTCACCAGCAAGCTGATCGACGGGCGTTTCCCCGACTATGAAGCGGTGATCCCGATCGGCGCCGACCGCGAGGTCAAGGTCGATCGCGAAGTGCTGCGGGCTGCCCTGCAGCGCGCGGCGATCCTGTCGAACGAGAAGTACCGCGGCGTCCGCATCGAGGTCTCGCCCGGCCAGCTGAAGATCAACGCGCATAACCCGGAACAGGAAGAAGCCCAGGAAGAGATCGAGGCCGATACGCGCGTCGACGGCCTGGCGATCGGCTTCAACGTCAACTATCTGCTGGACGCCCTCTCCGCACTGCGCGACGAGCATGTTGTCCTGCAGCTGCGCGATGCCAACTCCTCGGCGCTTGTTCGCGAAGCCGGGAACGAGAAGTGCCGCCACGTGGTGATGCCGCTTCGCCTGTGATGACGCGTCTGTTCCACGTGGAACCCGCACGAACGCCCGGCTTGGTCCGGGCGTTCTGCTTTGGCGCGGCGCGATGCGCCTGACCCGACTCGACATCGCGGGGTTGCGCCGGTTTGACGGGGTGTCGCTGGCCCCGGGCCCATCGCTGAACCTGCTGACGGGGGCGAATGGAGCGGGCAAGACGTCCGTCCTCGAGGCAATGCATCTCATGGCCTACGGACGCAGTTTCCGCGGCCGGGTACGGGATGGCCTCATTCGGCAGGGCGCCCAGGCCGTGGAGATCTTCATCGAGTGGGAAGAGGCCACCGGCCGTACCCGCAAGGCGGGGCTGAGGCACACCGGTCAGGCTTGGCAGGGACGCCTCGACGGCGCTGACGTGGCCCATCTCGGCGAGCTTTGCGCCGCGCTCACCGTCGTCACCTTCGAACCCGGCAGCCATGACCTGGTCACTGGCGGGGCGGAGAACCGGCGCAGGCTCATCGATTGGGGGCTGTTCCACGTGGAACAGGAATTTCTGGTCGTCTGGCGTCGTTACGCCAGGGCACTGAAACAACGCAATGCACTGCTCAAGGCGGGCGGCCGAGCGGAGGAACTCGACGTATGGGAACGGGAGTTGGCGGAAAGCGGGGAGGCCATCACCCACAGCCGCGAGGCCTATCTCGGCCATTGGATGCCGAGATTCGCCAGCGAGGCTGCCGACCTCGCGCCGTCTCTCGGCATCGACCGCCTCGACCTGCAGCCCGGCTGGCGCCGTGACGAGCTCAGCCTCGCCGATGCGCTCCTCTTGGCGCGTTCCCGCGACCTGGCCACCGGATTCACCAGCGTTGGCCCGCATCGCGCCGACTGGCGCATTGGTTACGCCGGCATTCCCGGTCGAGAGGCGCTGTCCCGCGGTCAGGCAAAGCTCACCGCACTGTCGCTGCTTCTGTCGCAGGCCCGGCTGCACGCCGAACTGGCCGGCGAGTGGCCCGTCATCGCCTTCGACGACCTGGCCTCCGAGCTGGATCGCGACCATCAGGCGCGCGTGGTCGACGGCCTCGTCGCCACCGGCGCCCAGGTGTTCGTCACCGGCACCGAAGCTCCGCCAGCGCTCCTGGCGCACGCCGAGCGCCTCGCCCACGTCCGCGTCGAGGAAGGCCGGCTCCGCCCTGAAGGACAGGCCTCCTGAGCCCGCGTGCGACGGGCCTTGGCCACCTGCGTTTGGTAGACTGCACGCATCCATAGCTAATGTGTCTCGACGCGCACCCACGCGTCGCGGGAGCCCCTAGCCGCATGTCGCAGCAAGAACACCTCGAAGGCGAACAGCCCGTCGCCCAGAACGCCAGCACTTACGACTCCAGCAAGATCACCGTCCTGCGCGGCCTCGAGGCCGTCCGCAAGCGTCCCGGCATGTATATCGGCGACGTGCACGACGGCACCGGTCTGCACCACATGGTGTTCGAAGTCGTCGACAACTCGATCGACGAAGCGCTGGCCGGCCACGCCAACGAAGTCAGCGTCACGCTGCACGAAGACGGCTCGGTGTCCGTTGGCGACAACGGCCGCGGCATCCCGGTCGACATCCACAAGGAAGAGGGCATTTCCGCAGCGGAAGTGATCCTCACCGTGCTGCATGCGGGCGGCAAGTTCGACGACAACAGCTACAAGGTTTCCGGTGGCTTGCATGGCGTGGGCGTGTCGGTGGTGAACGCGCTGTCCGAGCACCTGTGGCTCGACATCTGGCGCGACGGCAACCACTACCAGCAGGAATACTCGCTGGGCGAATCGCTGTATCCACTCAAGCAGCTGGAAGCCTCGAACCGCCGCGGCACGCTGCTGCGCTTCAAGCCGGCGAAGGAGATCTTCTCCGACGTCGAGTTCCACTACGACATCCTGGCCAAACGCCTGCGCGAGCTGTCGTTCCTCAACTCCGGCGTGCGCATCACGCTGACCGACCTGCGCGTGCAGGAGGACGGCAGCGAAGGCAAGCGCGACGTCTTCGAGTACGAAGGCGGCATCCGCTCGTTCGTCGAGCACCTGGCGCAGGTCAAGACGCCGCTGCATTCGAACGTCATCGCCGTCTCCGGCGAAATGAACGGCATCACCGTCGACGTCGCGCTGCAGTGGACGGACTCGTACCAGGAAACGATGTTCTGCTTCACCAACAACATCCCGCAGAAGGATGGCGGCACGCACCTTCAGGGTTTCCGCGCCGCGCTCACGCGCACGCTGACGAACTACATCGAACAGAACGGCATCGCCAAGCAGGCGAAGATCACGCTGGCCGGCGACGACATGCGTGAAGGCATGATCGCCGTGCTGTCGGTGAAGGTGCCGGACCCGAGCTTCTCCTCGCAGACCAAGGAAAAGTTGGTCTCGTCTGAGGTGAGACCGGTCGTTGAGAGCACGTTCGGTGCACGTTTGGAGGAGTTCCTGCAAGAACACCCCAACGAAGCCCGTGCCATCACCTCCAAGATCGTCGATGCCGCCCGCGCCCGCGAAGCCGCGCGCAAGGCGCGCGACCTGACCCGCCGCAAGGGCGCGCTCGACATCGCCGGCCTGCCCGGCAAGCTCGCCGACTGCCAGGAAAAGGATCCGGCGCTTTCCGAACTCTTCATCGTCGAGGGTGACTCGGCGGGTGGCTCGGCGAAGCAGGGCCGCAACCGCAAGACGCAGGCGATCCTCCCGCTGAAGGGCAAGATCCTCAACGTGGAACGCGCGCGCTTCGACCGCATGCTCGGCAGCGCGGAAGTCGGCACGCTGATCACCGCGCTCGGCACCGGCATCGGCAAGGACGAATACAACCCGGACAAGCTGCGCTACCACCGCATCATCCTGATGACCGACGCCGACGTGGACGGCTCGCACATCCGTACGCTGCTGCTCACGTTCTTCTATCGGCAGATGCCGGAGCTGATCGAGCGCGGCCACATCTACATCGGCCTGCCGCCGCTGTACAAGATCAAGCAAGGCAAGAACGAGCTGTACCTGAAGGACGACGCAGCACTCGACGTGTATCTCGCGAACAACGCGGTAGAAGGCGCGACGCTCATCCCCGCAGAGGGCGAACCGCCGATCGAAGCGGCGAACATCGAAAAGCTCCTGCTCGCCTTCGCCTCCGCGCGCGACGCGATTGCACGCAACGCGCATCGTTACGACCCGGCGTTGCTGGAAGCGCTGATCGATTTCGTGCCGCTCGACAACGCCCACGCGCAGGACGGCGACGCATTGCGCCCGCAATTCGATGCCCTCGAAAAACGCCTCAACCAAGGCGGCCTCGGCAAGCCGCGCTATCGCCTCGAGCTGCACGCGGCGACCGAATCGCGCCCCGCCGCGATCGCCGTCCACCGCATGCACATGGGCGAGGAGATCGTGCAGATCCTGCCGATCGCCGCGTTCGAAACCGGCGAACTGCGCGCGGTGCGCGAAGCCGCCGTGTTGCTGCACGGTCTCGTGCGCGAAGGCGCGCAGATCCTCCGCGGCAACCGCGCGCAAGCCGTCGCGCGTTTCGCCGATGCGCACGCATGGCTGATGGACGAAGCGAAGAAGGGCCGCCAGATCCAGCGCTTCAAGGGCCTCGGCGAAATGAACCCGGAGCAGCTGTGGGAAACCACGGTCAACCCGGAGACGCGCCGCCTGCTCCAGGTGCGCATCGAGGACGCCGTCGCCGCCGACCAGATCTTCTCGACGCTGATGGGCGATGTGGTCGAACCGCGCCGCGAGTTCATCGAGGACAACGCCCTCAAGGTCGCCAACCTCGACGTCTGACGCACGCGGCCGCGAGCACGCGGCCGTATAACGTCCCGCCGCGCGACGCACACGCGCGGCACGCAAACATGACCGACAAGCCAACGCCCGCTTCGCGCGGGCGTTCCGCTTGACGAAGAATTCAGGACCACTGCCCTATACGGGATCCAACCTGAATTCGGAAAATCCGGCCATGCGCCCAATCCTCCCCCGAACGCTCCGCCCCCTCGCGATGGCCTGCGCGATCGCCGCGGTCGCGGCCGCTTGCGCCACGACGACATCGCCCACCGGCCGCACGCAGGTCGTCGGCGGCGTCTCGCAGGAACAGCTCAACCAGCTGGGCGCGCAGTCCTTCGCGGAATTGAAGGCGCAAAAACCGCAATCGAAAGACGCGCGCCAGGTGCGCAAGGTGCAATGCATCGTGTCCGCGATCACCGCGCAGCTACCGCAGGGTTGGCAAACGGGATGGGAAAGCGCGGTGTTCGTCGACAACGAACCCAACGCGTTCGCGTTGCCGGGCGGCAAGGTCGGCGTCTACACCGGCATTTTCAGTGTCGCGCGCAACCAGGACGAACTCGCCGGCGTGATCGCGCATGAGATCGGCCACGTCATCTCGCGCCACCACGACGAACGCATCACGCGCCAGATGGGCGCGCAGGGCGCGGTCGAACTCGTCGGCGCACTGCTGGGTTCGCGCTACGGCAGCGGCGCGGCGAACGCGGCGGTCCAGGGCGGCGGTGCGATCGCGCAGGCGGGGTTCCTGCTGCCGGGTTCGCGCGAGCAGGAATCGGAAGCCGACATCGTCGGCCAGCAGCTGATGGCGCAGGCGGGTTTCGACCCGAGGGGCGCGGTCAACCTGTGGTCCAACATGATCGCCGCGAGCCAGAACAGCAGCCGTCCGCCGCAATGGCTGTCGACCCATCCCAATCCCGAGAGCCGGATCCGTGAACTGCAGCAACGTGCGGCCTCGCTGGAGCCTGTATACGCGCAAGCCCGCGCCGCCGGACGGCGGCCGTCCTGCGGGTGAACCGGCCGACAATCCGACGTTGGTCCCATGCAACAGCCGCCACGCTTTCTGCTAGCTTGACCGCCCCCCGGGCATCCAATTCGCCCACGATTCGCCTCCGATGAGGAACACCCCCATGAACATCACGACCAAGCTGTCCCCGCTCGCCCTCGCGGTGTGCGCCATCATCGGTTTCTCCGTCGTCGCGCCGTCGTTCGCGCAGGAAGTTGGATCGACCTCGATGCGAGAACAGCGCGCGAAGCGCATGAAGGAACTCGGCAAGGAAAAGGACGACGCGAAGGCGAAGCAGGAAGACGCGCAGACGATGTGGCCGAACGCCACGCGCAAGTCGCCGGACGCCGAAGCGAAGGGCAAGAACCTCAAGGCCCTGCAGGAAATGCAGGCCTCGTACGAGAAGCAGGACTACGCGAGCGTGATCGCGCGCGCCGACCAGGTCGCCGCCGCGTCCGACGCCAGCGCGTACGAGAAGTCGTTCGCCTACCAGCTCGCCGGCGCTTCGGCGAACGAAATGAACGACGACGCCAAGGCCGCCGATTTCTTCTCCAAGGCCATCGCCGCCGACGGCCTGGACAACAACAACCACTACACGGCGATGTACAACCTCGCCGCCATCCAGTACACGCTGAAGCAGAACGAGCAGGCGCTCGCCACGCTCGATCGCTTCCTCAACGAAACCAAGGCCGACAAGCCGGAATACCAGCAGTTGCGCGCACAGTTGCTCGCCAGCACCGGCAAGGGCGACGAAGCGGCCAAGACGTTCGAAGCGCAGCTCGCGAAGAACCCGAACGACAAGAGCGCGCTGCTCAACGCCGTCTCCTCCTACCAGGCGGCCGGCGAAGACGACAAGGCGACCAAGCTGCTCGAAGACGGCTACAACCGCGGCATGCTCACGGAAGAAAAAGAGCTGCGCGTGCTGTATTCGAACTACCTCAACGCCGAGCGCTTCAAGGACGCGGAGAAGGTGATCACCGAAGGCGCGCAGAAGGGCATCCTGAAGCAGGGCCCGGACCTCGCCCGCGCGTACTCACTGCTGGGCCAGAACGCCTACTACAACGGCAGCGACATGGACGCCATCGGCTGGTACGAAAAGGCCGCTCCGATGTCCGCCGACGGCGAGCCCTACCTCAACGTCGCGAAGATCCTGCGCGCGCAGGGCAAGACGGCCGAAGCGAAGGCCGCCGCCCAGAAGGCGCTCGACAAGGGCATCAAGAAGCCGCAGGAAGCGAAAGAAATCCTCGCCGACTAACGCCATCACATCCCGCGGCCAAGACATTGGTGTACGGCCGCGGGATTGGTATATGCTTGGAAATTCCCGCGGCCGCTTAACAAGAGCGGCCTGCATTGCAGCTCCGGCGCGTTGAAAGCGTCGGGTGTCCCACCCCCCGAGCCTTGCGCATGACGGAAACACTGCCGCATCCCGACAGCACCCTGCGCCAGTCCTTGAACTGGCCTCGCATTGTCGGTATCTCCTTCGTGATCGCCCTGCATGTCGCGGCACTCATGCTGCTGCTCATGCCGGTGGCGCCCCCGGGCGCACAGGTGGAAGAAGAAGAAGTGACCCTGGTCAACTTCATCAAGCCGCCGCCGCCCCCGCCGCCGCCGCCGCCGCCGCCGCCGGAACCGCCCAAGCAGATCGTGCTGAAGCCGCAGACCGTGCCGAAGCCGAGCCCGCTGCCGCCGCCGCCGGAAGAACCGCCGGTCGTCTTCGACGAACCGTCGCCGGTCGACGTGCAGGCACCGCCTCCGGCGCCGCCGGCACCGCCCGCCGCCCCGCAGGGTCCGGCGCGCGACATGAACGACCTCCGTGCCAGCATCTGCGTCATGCCGCCGCAGGGCCAGCTCGCGAGCGCCGTTGGCCGCGCCCGCATTACCGGCCAGATGCGCCTGAACATCACCTTCACCGCGGACGGTTCCGTCACTGACGTTTCCGTCGCCCAGTCGAGCCGCGACCGCAACGTAGACCGTGCGGCCGTGAACTGGGCCAAGCGCATCAAGATGTGTCCGGGCCAGCCCGGTGCCGGCATCTTGCCGCTCGACCTCAAGCAATAACTTTTTTCTTCCCTTAGCTACTCCATTCTTTCCAGACAGAAGGTAAGCGTCATGCTGCAGGAAACCACCAACGCCGTTGCCGCGACCGGGAGCAACGCCGACGCGCTGAAGCAAATGGGCGTCGACCACCTGGCGCGCGAAATGCTGAGCAACCCGGGCGATTACATCGTCCAGCTCGTCGTCGCCGCCACGCTGATCATCATGTCGGCCATGTCGTGGTACTGGATCGTGATCAACCTGATCAAGAACGTCCGTATCCGTGGCAGCGCCGACCGCGTCGTCACCACGTTCTGGGAAACCCCGAACGCGCAGGACGCGATCCGCTTCATGGAAGAGCAGAACAAGGCCGAGCCGTTCTCGAAGATCGCGCTCGACGCCGCCCAGGCCGCCGCGCACCACCAGCGTCACGAAGGCTCGCGCCTCGTCGAGTCGCTGAATCGCTCGGAGTTCGTCGACCGCGCGCTGCGCCAGGGCGTGACCCGCGAATCCTCGCGCCTCGAGAACGGCCTGACCGTGCTCGCCACCGTCGGTTCGACCGCGCCGTTCGTCGGCCTGCTCGGTACCGTTTGGGGCATCTACGGCGCGCTGATCAAGATCGGTGCCACCGGCCAGGCGTCGATCGACGCGGTCGCGGGCCCGGTGGGTGAAGCGCTGATCATGACCGCGGTCGGTCTGTTCGTCGCGATCCCGGCGGTGCTGGCGTACAACTTCTTCGTCCGCCTGAACCGCGTCACGAACAGCAAGTTCGACACCTTCGCGCACGACCTGCACGACTTCTTCGCCACGGGTTCGCGCGTCGGCGAAATCCCGTCGAAGCGCTAAGCAGTCGAACCACCTGACGGAGTTCCCCCATGGCCTTCAGTACCGGCAATGACAGTGGCGGCCCCATGGCCGAGATCAACGTGACGCCGCTCGTCGACGTCATGCTCGTCCTGCTGATCATCTTCATGATCACCGCGCCGCTGATGTCCCATAAGGTCAAGGTCGACCTTCCGCAGGCGACGCTCGAACATCTCGACCGAGACAAGCCGATCGTGGTGCAGCCCATCACGATCGCGGTCACGGAAGAGGGCAACCTGTTCTGGAACGACCAGCCCATCACCAAGGACCAGATCGAGAGCCGCCTCTCGGTCGAAGCCCAGAAGACCCCGCAACCGGCCATCAATGTGCGCGGGGACCGGACGACCAAGTACCGCGTCGTCCAGGAAGTGGTGCAGGTCGCCCAGAACCAGGGCATGCGCAAGGTCGGCTTCGTGGCCGAGAAAGAACGGCCCTGAGCCCTTAGGAGTAAAGAACCATGGCATTCAGTTCCGGTGGCGGTAGCGGCCCGATGGCCGACATCAACGTCACGCCGCTCGTCGACGTGATGCTGGTGCTGCTGATCATCTTCATGGTGACGGCACCGACCCTCTCCTATCCGATCGACATCGACCTGCCGCAGAAGTCGCTCAATCCTCCGCCGCAGACGAAGGAACCGCCGCCGCCGATCTCGCTGCGCATCGACGCCTCGGGCCAGGTCTACTGGAACGAAGCCGCGCAGCCGGTCTCGGCGCTGCAGAACCTGATGGAAGTCGAAGTCCAGCGCGACCCGACCAACCAGCCGCAGCTGGAAATCGACACGAGCCCGGACGCCGATTACGGCATCCTGGCCAAGGTCCTCGCCTCCGCGAAGAACGCAGGCATGATCAAGATCGGTTTCGTCCAGAAGCAGGGCTGACGCAATACCAAGCATTACGCAACACGCTTACCAACGTCTGTTGAAACGCCGCCTCCGGGCGGCGTTTTTTTATGCGCGCGCGATCGCGTCGAGGTAGCGCTTCACCGTCGCATCGAGCCCGCGATACAACGCATCGCCGATCAACGCGTGGCCGATCGACACTTCGAGCACGTCCGGCACACCGCGCAGGAACGCCGGCAGGTTCGCATCACTCAGATCGTGTCCCGCGTTGACGCCCATTCCGACGGCGTGCGCGCGACGCGCAGTGTCCGCACAGGCCGCGATCGCAGCGCTCGGATCGCCCTGCGCAAACGCTTCCGCGTAAGGCCCGGTATACAACTCGATGCGCTGCGCCCCGACCTCGGCGGCGCGCTCGACATCGGGACAGCCCGCATCGACGAACAGGCTCACGCGACAGCCCAACGCACGCAGCTCCGCGATGCGCTCGCGCAGCAAGCCGAGATCGCCGGAGAAATCGAACCCATGGTCCGACGTGATCTGTGCATCCGAATCCGGCACGAGCGTGGCCTGCGCAGGCCGCGTTTCCGCACACAGCGCGGCGAACCCCGGGTACCCCGCACGCGGCGGCGCAAACGGATTGCCTTCGAGATTGAACTCCACGCCGCGCGATTGCGTCAGCACCGCGAGCGCATACACGTCTTCGGCGCGGATATGGCGTGCGTCGGGCCGCGGATGCACGGTGATCCCGTGCGCGCCTGCGTCGAGGCAGGTGCTTGCGGCCTGCACGACATCGGGTTCGGTGCCGCCGCGCGAATTGCGCAGCACCGCGATCTTGTTGACGTTGACGCTGAGGACCGTGGCCATGCGCGCAGCTTACCGCGCGCGCACCGCGCTCACGGCGCGGGCGGCTCGCCGGACTGTTGCTGCTGCGCGGCGACCTTGCGCGCCTCGGCCTGCTCGCGCATGCGGCGCAGCTCGATCGGATCGATCATCGCCGTTTCGTCGCGCGCACGCGCGCCGACGCGAGCCGAATACAGGCCCAGGATCCAGCCCAGCAGGAGGATCAGGGCGACCACCAGGAACAGGCCCATCAGCAGGGCGTTGGTGGTGTTCCATGCGATCGCGAATGCCCCGATCGCCAGCGCCAACATCAGCCAATGCATCTGCGTTCCCCGGTGAACTTCGACTGGTTGCGGCGGAGTGTACGCCGAAGCCCGGCGGCCGCGCGCCCCGCCGGGCGGGACGCCGCGCACACTCGGACGAATCAAAGCACCGGGGAGACGAGGCGGGCGATCGCCTCGGGGAGCCGGCAACTCCACAACGGCTTCGGCCGGTCCTCGCGGACACGCGGCGAGTGGGCGAGGTCGAGCTCGATCACGCGTTCCAGTTCGCTGGCCAGGCGTGCGTCGTGGAACAGCAGCGAGACCTCGAAGTTCAGGCGGAAGCTGCGATGGTCGAAGTTCGCGCTGCCGATGATCGCGAGGTGGTCGTCGACCAGCAGCGTCTTGCTGTGCAGCAACCGCGGCATGTATTCGTAGACGCGCACGCCCGCAGCCAGCAACTCGTCGAAATACGAACGCGCCGCGAGCGTGACCACGCGCGAGTCGCTGACCTTCGGCACCAGCAGGCGAACGTCGAGCCCGCCGAGCGCGGCCGAGGTCAGCGCCTGCATCGCCGCTTCGCCGGGCACGAAATAGGGCGTGGTCAGCCACACGCGTCGCGTTGCGGAATGGATCGCCGCGACATGCATGCGGTGGATCGCCTCCCAATGCGAATCCGGTCCAGACGACACGACCTGCACCGCCCACGTGCCGGGTTCGACTTCTTCTGGCACGGGCGGCAACACCGGCGGCTGCCCCGTCGCATACGCCCAGTCTTCCGCGAACACGAGTTGCAGCGAACGCGCGACGCGGCCCTCGAGCCGCAGGTGCAGGTCGCGATACGCATCCGACCGCAGGCGCTCGTCCTCTTCGTCGGTGACGTTGATGCCCCCGGTGTACGCGATGTGCCCGTCGATCACGACGATCTTGCGATGCGTGCGCAGGTTGAGCCACGGCCGTCGCCAGATGCGGCCGAAGCGCATCGGATGGAACCAGGCGACATGACCGCCCGCTTCGACCAGCGGCGCGAAGAAGCGACGCGGCGTCTTGCCCGAGCCCACCGCATCCACCAGCAGGCGGATGCGCACGCCGGCACGCGCACGTTCTATGAGCGCATCGCGCACGGCCGTGCCCGTGCGATCGCCGAGGAAGATGTAGTACTCCATGTCGATCGAATCGCGCGCCGCGGCGATGTCTTCCAGCAGCGCGGTGTACTTCGCGCCGCCGTCGATCAGCATGCGCACGTCGCGCGCGGTGGTCGGCGGCAGGCCCGTGGTCGACACGCCCATGCGCGAGAGCTCGCGCGCGATGACGTCGTCCGCGGTCGCGGCCGGCAACTGCGGCGCCTTCGTGCGCGCACGCCGCAGGCGGTGGCGCACGATGCGTTGCGGCCCGAGATAGTGGTAGATGATGAAACCGACGTACGGCAGCAACGCGAGGCCGAGCAGCCAGCTCAGCGTCGCCACCGGCTCGCGCTTCTGCAACACGATCCAGCCGCCCAGGCCGAACAGATACGCCAGCCACCCGAGCGTCAACCACAGGCCGATGCCGTGGATCTGCGACAACGCGTGCCAGGCATCGAGCAGGGGAGCGAACATGCAGTTCAGGTTCCGTAGCACGCCATGCGACGGCGGAGCGTAACCTAGCCGCGTGGACGACGCGCGCAAGGCAACAGCACCGATCAAGGGACGAGGCGCCGCTTCGCGCGTGACGGGGCGGTTCGAGAAGACCGTGCGCCACGGCGAGGACGACGGCTGGGGCTCGGTCTACGACGCGAGCCTCGACGGCTCGATGGAAACCACGCCGTCCCATCCCGACACCCAGGTCACCGAGGAGCGCGCGCGCAGCATCCTCACGCGCAACGACTCGCCCGACGTCGGCTTCAACCTCTCGCTCAATCCCTATCGCGGCTGCGAACACGGTTGCGTCTATTGCTTCGCGCGCCCGTCGCACGCGTACCTCGATCTCTCGCCCGGCCTCGATTTCGAAACCCGCCTGTTCGCGAAGACCAACGCGGTCGAGCGCTTGCGCGAAGAACTCGCGAAGCCCGGCTACGTTCCCGAAGCGATGGCGCTGGGCATCAACACCGACGCCTACCAGCCGATCGAACGCCGCTACCGCATCACCCGCGACATCCTCGAAGTGCTCGCCGAGACGAAGCACCCGGTGAGCTTCGTCACCAAGGGCGGCCTGATCGAGCGCGACGTCGACCTGCTCGCAAGCATGGCGAAGGACAATCTGGTTACGGTCTACTTCTCGGTCACCACGCTCGACAACCGGCTCGCGTCGAAGCTCGAACCACGCGCCACCGCGCCGCACGGCAAGCTGCGTGCGATGCGCACGCTGGCCGACGCAGGCGTGCCGGTCGGCGTGATGGTCGCGCCGGTGATCCCGATGATCACCGACCACGAACTCGAACACATCCTGGAAGCCGCGCACGACCACGGCGCGCGCGCCGCCGGCTACACGCTGCTGCGCCTGCCGCACGAGTTGAAGGAAGTCTGGCGGGAATGGCTGGAGCTGCACTACCCCGAGCGCGCCGCGCACGTGATGAGCCTGATCCGCCAGATGCGTGGCGGCAAGGACTACGACAGCCGATTCGGCACGCGCATGCGCGGCGAAGGTCCGTTCGCGCAACTGCTCCAGCAGCGCTTCCGCAAGGTGCATGCGCGCCTGGGCTTCGGCCGGCTTCCGCCGCTGGATGCGAGCAGGTTCGTTCCGCCGCGCAAGCCGTCGCCGCAGGCGGAGTTGTTCTGACGTCGAAGCGGCGTGAAGAACGCGCGCAAAGGCGCGCGAACCCGGATGCGTTCCTGCGGACTGCGTCGCCACGCAACGCGCGGCCGGTTGCGTACACTGCGTCCATCGTCGCCGCCCGGTCCCCCAACGTGCACGACACCGAAGACCTCGAACGAGAATGCGCCGCGCTGCGCCGCGACCACGCCGTCCTCGCGTTCGGCCTCTCGCACGACCTGCGCGCGCCGCTGCGCGCGATCGAAAGCTTCTCGTACCTGCTCGACCAGCACGGCGAGCAACTCGACGAACAGGGCCGCGACCACCTGCGCCGCATCCGCGACGCCAGCGCCCGCATGGCGCGCCTGCTGTCGCGCATGCAGGCCTGGCTGCAGGCGGGCAGCGCGACGATGCGCATCGAGCCCGTCGATCTCTCGCTGCTTGCCGACTGGTGCATCGCCGAATTGCGCGACGCCCACCCCGAGCGCGAAGCCCGGGTCGACATCGCCCCCGACCTGCATGCGCGCGGCGACGAACGCCTCCTGAAGTCCGCGTTGCAGGAATTGCTGCACAACGCGTGGCACTTCACGCCAACCGATCGCCCCGTGGAGATCCGCGTGGACGCGCAACGCACGCCCGAAGGGCTCACCGTGCGCATCCACGACCGCGGCGAAGGCTTCGATCCCGCGCACGCATCGCGGATCGGCGAACCCTACCAACGCCTGCATGCGGGCACGAACGTCGACGGCTGCGGCATGGGCCTGGCGATCGCGCGGCGCATCGCCGAACGCCACGGCGGTTCGCTGCGCATCGAAGGCCAACCGGGCGAGGGCGCGGTCGCATCGCTCACGCTTCCCGACGAAGACACGGCGCGATGACGCTCGCCCCCGTCCTGCTGATCGAAGACAACCTCGACGACGTCGAGCTCACGCGGCTCGCGTTCGCCGAAGCCGGCATCGACCATCCGCTCGTCGTCGCGCCCGATGGTGCGTTCGCGCTCGATTGGCTGCGCACGCACGGCAACGACGCGGGCACCTTGCCCGCGCTCGTCCTGATCGATCTCAACCTGCCGAAACTCGACGGCCGCGAAGTGATGCGCGCGATTCGCGCCAACCCCGCGACGCGCCATCTCCCCGTCGTCGCGCTGAGCAGCAGCGGCCAGCCCGCCGACATCGACGCGAGCTTCGCGTCGGGTGCCGACAGCTACCTGCAGAAGCCCGTCGACTTCGTGCGTTTCATCGAAGACGTGCGCCGCCTGCGCGCCCAGTGGCTGGACGCGCGAAGCGACGACTGACTCATGCGACCGCGGGCTTGGCCTGCGCGTCGTGCTTGAGGTGGTATTCGGTTGCCGCGGCGACTTCCTCGCGCGAACCGAGGAACACCGGCACGCGCTGGTGCAGCTGCGTCGGCGCGACGTCGAGCATGCGCATGCGTCCGTTGGTCGATGCGCCGCCGGCCTGTTCGATGAGATAGCTCATCGGATTGGCCTCGTACATCAGGCGCAGCTTGCCGACCTTGGTCGGGTCCTTCTTGTCCCACGGATAGATGAAGATGCCGCCGCGGGTGAGGATGCGATGCACGTCGGCCACCATGCTCGCGATCCAGCGCATGTTGAAGTTCTTGCCGCGCGGACCGGTCTCGCCCGCGAGCAGGTCGCGCACGTAGTCCTGCATCGGCTGTTCCCAGTGGCGCTGGTTCGACATGTTGATCGCGAATTCCTTGGTCGACGCCGGCACGCGCATGTCGCGCTGCGTGAGGACGAACGAACCCATCTCGCGATCGAGCGTGAACGCGTGCGTGCCATTGCCGATCGTCAGCACGAGCATCGTGCTCGGCCCGTAGATGCAGTAGCCCGCGGCGACCTGGGCGGTGCCCGGTTGCAGGAAGTGTTCGTCCTGCGCGTTCGTCACGCCGTCGGGGCAACGCAGCACCGAGAAGATGGTACCGACAGACACGTTGACGTCGATGTTGCTGCTGCCGTCGAGGGGATCGAACAGGAGCAGGTAGTTGCCGCGCGGATACACGTCGGGGATCGGCATCGAGTGATCCATTTCCTCCGACGCGCACGCGGCGAGATGGCCGCCCCACGCGTTGGCTTCGAGCAGCACGTCGTTGGCGATGACGTCGAGCTTCTTCTGCGCTTCGCCCTGGATGTTGCCGCTGCCCGCTTCGCCGAGCACGCCGCCGAGCGCGCCCTTGCCGACGGACACCGAGATCGACTTGCATGCGCGCGCGACGACCTCGATCAGCAGGCGCAGGTCGGCGCCGATGCGGTCGGCGCGCTGCTCCTCGATGAGGTAGCGGGTGAGGGAGATGGAACCGTTCTTGTCAGGCTCGTGCATGGCGGGCGGCGAGAGGCGGGAAAGTCGCCTATTGTCGCCCACCCGGGCGGCATGCGGGCTCAGGGGCGAACCACGCGAAACAGCATCCGCCCCTCATAAGGCGCGCCAAGCGGCTGCACGTGGAAGCCCTGCCGTTCGATACGGGCCTGGATTTCCGGGAACTTGGCGGCCTTCGCGACCCACACCGCGCCGTCCTCGTGCTCCTCCAGCTCCTGCTCGAGCAGCTCGTCGTAGATCCGGTCGAACGGCGACTGCGGCAGCGGTTCCAGCGCGATCTTCTCGATGTGCGTGCCGGTGCCCATGTGCACGTGCAGGCCGTAGCGCGTCATGTCCTCGACGAACACGACCTCGGGGACCGGCCGGCCCCCGGTGCGCCTGCGGATCTCGTCGGCCCACTTCGACGCGTCCTTGTGCGTCGGCCAGAAGCCGACGGCGACCTGCAGGCCGACCACGAACACTGCCCACGCGGCGAGCCACGGCCACTTCGGCAGGCCCTTGCCTTCGCGCTGGCGCTGCAGCGCGATGAGCAACGCCAGCGGCGCGAACAACGGCAACAGGTACAGCGGCATGCGCGAACGCGCGAGGCAGAACACGATCAGCGGCAGCAGCACCCACAACGCGAGCATCAGCCACGGCGCATCGGCGTCGCGTTGCGCGCGATCGCGCCACCAGCGACGCAGGTCGGACGGCAGGCGCCGCGCCCAGCGCAACAGCGCCGGCGTCCACGGCAACGTGCCGATGAGCAGCGTCGGCACATACACCTGCAGCCACCCGTACCACTCGCCGTGGCGACCGAACTCGTTGGTCGTCACGCGATTCACGACTTCGTCGCCGATGTAGTACTCGAACAAGCCCGGGTGATCCAGGATCACCGCGACGTACCAGGGCAACGCGAGCAACGCGAACAACACGACGCCCGTCAGTCCGAACACGCGATGCTGCCCGCGTCCGCGCAACGCGATGTCGAACGCGACCAGTGCGAGCATCGGCAGCAGCGCCGGCGGCCCCTTCGTCAGGAACGCGAGCGCGAAACCGATCCACACCGTCGCGATCCACAACCGCGGTCGCTCGGCGCCGAAGCGCGCCTGCACGAAGCCGTGCATCGCGAGCGTCGAAAACGCGGTGAGCACGTAATCGGCAGTGATCAGGTGCGCCGTGCCGACGGGCAGCAACATCGTCGCGTACGCGAGCGCGGCCGGCGCTTCGGCGCCCGGCGACATGCGTTTCGCCATGCGCCACACGAGCCACACGCACAACAGGTACGACAGCGCCGACGGCAGGCGCGCGGCCCAGGGATTCGCGCCGAAGACCGCGACGCCGGCGGCGATCGTCCAGTACGTCATCGGCGGCTTGGTCCAGTGCCCGACTTCCTCGTTGCGGCGCGGGTTCAACCAGTCGCCGCTGTCGAGCATGTTGAGCGCGACGTTGGTGTAGCGCCCTTCGTCCGGATCCCAGATGCCCCGATGCCCCAGCAACGCCAGGCCGAGGAACAGCGCGAGGATCGCGATCCAGGTCGCGGGCTTGCGGAAGAGGTCCATCAATACTCCGTTGCGCTCGCGCGCCCCGCGCGATGGTCAGGCCTGGGCGACCTGGGAGAACCACTCCTGCAGATTGTAGTGGTCGCTGACGCGTTGGATGCGCCCGTCCCGCAGGGCGAAGAATGCCGCGCCCGGCATGCGGTATTTCTGATTGTGGGACGGCGGCATGCCGATGTCGTCGGCGATGTACTCGCCTTCGACCATGTACTCGGCCGCGGCGTGCGTGCCGTCGGTCGAGCACAGGATGAAGATGTCGTGCAGTCGCTCGCTGTAGCAGTACTCCATGCGCTGCAGGAACTCGCGGAACGCCGCCTTGCCGACTTCGCGCGGCCCCTGGTTGAGCTCGTGCACCACGTCCTCGGTCAGGAGCGCGACCGCGGCGGCGGGATCGTGGCGATTGAGCGCTTCGTAGTAAGCGCGCAGCGTCGCGAGCGCACGCGCCTGCGGCGACTGCGGACCGCCGGGTCCGCTCACGCGCGGCCTTGCGCGAACAGCGCGGCGATCGCGTCGAGATCGACGTTGCCGCCGGAGAGGATCGCGCCGACGCGCAGCCCGGCGAAACGTTCGCGATGGCGCAGCAGCGCAGCGAGGACGGTCGCGGACGAGGGTTCGATGACCTGCTTCAGGCGCGACCACAGCAGGCGCATCGCTTCGATCGTGTCGGCGTCGTCCACGACGAGCGTCTGCACATCGTGCGCGCGCAGCAGTTCGAAGTTGGGTTCGCCGAGCGTGCCGCGCAGGCCGTCGCAGATCGTGTCGGGCACGAAGTCGGTGACGCGCCTGCCTTGTTCGAGCGACGCGGCGGTTTCCGCGGCGCCCGCGGGCTCGGCGAGGAACAGGCGCGCATTGGGCGCCATCGCGGCGACGGCGAGCGCGGTGCCCGAGGCGAGACCGCCGCCACCGACGGGCACGATCACCGCGTCGAGCGCACCGTCGCACTGGTTGAGCAGTTCGAGCACGGCGGTGCCCTGGCCCGCGATCACGCGCGCATCGGTATAGGGATGCACGAGGATCGCACCGGTGTCGCGTTGCACCTGTGCGCACGCGGCTTCGCGCGCGGCAATGGTGGGTGCGCAGTGGTGCAGCGTCGCGCCGTAGGCTTCGATGGCCGCGAGCTTCGACTTCACCGCGCCTTCGGGCACGACGACGTGGCACGCAATGCCGCGCGTGCGCGCCGCAAGCGCGAGCGCGGCGCCATGGTTGCCCGACGAATGCGTGACCACGCCGCGCGCGGCCTGGTCTTCCGGGAGCGACCACACTGCATTGCACGCGCCGCGGAACTTGAACGCGCCCGCACGCTGCAGGTGTTCGGCCTTGAAGGCGACGGTAGCGCCGGCGAGCGCGTCGAGCGCTCGCGATCGCAACACCGGCGTGGCGTGGGCGTGCGGCGCGATGCGCGCGGCGGCGGCGAGGACGTCGGCGAACGCCGGCAAGGCTTGGGCTGGCGGATTCATGCAGGCATGCTAAACGCAGCGCCAACGGTCCGGCGAGTACAACCGACTCGCCGGACAATTAAGCGGCAATTCAATGCGACGGGTGGAATCTCGTCGCATCCACGGGGGACGACCATGTCCATGCTGCGCTTGATCCCGATCGCCGCCGCCGCACTGCTCGGCGGTTGCGTGACCGGCTACACCTACCACTCGGGCAACGGCGGGGATTACTACTCCGGCGACGCGCGCGTGGAATACCGCTATATCGGGCCGGGTTACATCGGCTACGGCTACAGCCCGTATCCCTACGGTTACTGGGGCGGGTATCGCGGCTACTACGGGGGTTACGGTGGCTATGGCGGGTACGGCCACGGGTGGTACGACCCTTGGTACGGCTACTACTACCGGGGTCCCTACAAGCCGCGCCATCCGGGACATCGACCCCCGCCGCCCCCGACGTACACCCCGCCCCCGGTCGTGGGGCCTGGTGGTGGCGGAAACGTGCACGTGCCGCCGGGTCCGCTGCCCGACGACAACGGACTGGAACGCCCGGGCCGCCGCTACGGTAATCCGCTGCCGATCGAACGCCCCGTCGTGCATCGCATGCGCACGCCGGGCGGCTTGCCGCCGTCGCAGGTGCGTGGATCGACGCAGGGTCAAACGAATCCGCCGGCGCAGGTGCGACCGCCGACGTACGTGCGCACGCCTCCGCCCGCGGTCGTGCGTCCGCCGCCGCCGACGTATCGCCCGCCCGCGCCCGCATCGTTGCCGCGCACCACGACGTCGCCCGGCGCGACCGATCGCGCCATCGAACGCGCGCGCGCCCGAACTGGGGCCGACGACACACCGTAAGGGGTTGCACTCGGCCGTGGCCGGGCGCAGAGTAGGTCGCGAGTGACGGGTTGCGTCGCTTTTCGACGCAACCTGCGGCAGGCCGACCATGTCGACGCCCCCGGGGAACCCACGGATCCCCCCTGTTCCGCACCTCGCGGGGCGTCGGCCACCCTCCGCAAACGGAGGCCACGCCGCCCGCGCCACACACGGCATCGCGGATCGCCTGCACGCCGACCAAATCGAAGACAAAAAAAGGGGCCGAACGTCCCCCGACATTCGGCCCCTGCGCTTCCCCGGCGTGTACTCGCCAGCCCCTGTTCCAATCTGGCGGCGCGTTGAGCGCCTGCCACTTCCGGGTGCATGGGAGATATCGCAGGAACCGTGCCAACCTTCCGCATGCAGGGTTCAGGTCCCCGAACCACGCACGATTAAAATGTCGCGATGACCTCTTTCTACCGCCACGACGTGATCGTGATCGGCGGCGGCCACGCCGGCACCGAAGCCGCGCTTGCGGCCGCGCGTTCCGGCGCGCGCACGCTTTTGCTCACGCACAACGTCGAGACCGTCGGCGCGATGAGCTGCAATCCCGCGATCGGAGGCATCGGCAAGGGCCATCTCGTGAAGGAGATCGACGCCCTCGGCGGCGCGATGGCGCGCGCGGCCGACGCCGCCGGCATCCAGTGGCGCACGCTCAACGCGTCGAAGGGCCCCGCGGTGCGCGCGACGCGCTGCCAGGCCGATCGCGCGCTGTATCGCGCCGCGATCCGCCGCATGGTCGAAGCGCAACCCAACCTCGCGATCTTCCAGGCCGCCGTCGACGACCTGATCATCGAAGGCGACGCGGTGCGCGGCGCGATCACGCAAACCGGATTGCGCTTCGAAGCGCCCGCCGTCGTGCTCACCGCCGGCACGTTCCTCGCCGGCAAGATCCACGTCGGCCCGACCCAATACGCCGCGGGCCGCGCGGGCGATCCGCCCGCGACCACGCTTGCCGCGCGCCTGCGCGAACGTCCGTTCGCGGTCGATCGCCTGAAGACCGGCACGCCGCCGCGCATCGACGGCCGCTCGCTCGACTATGCGGTGATGGAAGAACAGCCCGGCGACGATCCTCGCCCGGTGATGTCCTTCATCGGCTCGCGCGACGACCACCCGCGCCAGGTGTCGTGCTGGATCACGCACACCAGCGAACGCACGCACGACATCATCCGCGGCGCGCTCGATCGCTCGCCGCTGTACACCGGCCAGATCGAAGGCATCGGCCCGCGCTACTGCCCGTCGATCGAAGACAAGGTCGTGCGCTTCGCCGAGAAGGCCTCGCACCAGATCTTCGTCGAACCCGAAGGCCTCGACGTCGCCGAGATCTATCCGAACGGCATCTCGACGTCGCTGCCGTTCGACGTGCAGCTCGACCTCGTGCGATCGATCCGCGGTTTCGAGCACGCGCACATCACCCGCGCGGGCTACGCCATCGAATACGACTTCTTCGATCCGCGTGGCCTGAAGGCCTCGCTGGAAACCAAGAGCGTCGCCGGCCTGTTCTTCGCCGGCCAGATCAACGGCACCACCGGTTACGAGGAAGCCGCTGCGCAGGGCCTGCTCGCCGGCCTCAACGCCGCTTGCTTCGTGCAGCAGCGCGACGCATGGTCGCCGCGACGCGACGAGGCGTACCTCGGCGTGCTGGTCGACGACCTGATCACGCACGGCACCAACGAGCCGTATCGCATGTTCACCTCGCGCGCCGAATACCGCCTGCAATTGCGCGAAGACAACGCGGACCTGCGCCTGACGCCGGTCGGTCGCGAACTCGGCCTGGTCGACGACGCGCGCTGGTCGCGCTTCGACGCCAAGCGCGAAGCGATCGTGCGCGAAGAAGCGCGCCTGCGCAACGCATGGGCCTCGCCGAACAACACGCTCGGCCGCGAACTCGCCGACACGCTGGGCGTCGTGCTCACGCGCGAAGCCAGCGCGCTCGACCTGATGAAGCGCCCCGAACTCGATTACGCGAAGCTGATGCAGCTGCCGTCGCTAGCGCCGGGCGTCGACGACGCGAAGGTCGCCGAGCAGGTCGAGATCGGCGTGAAGTACGCCGGTTACCTCGATCGCCAGAAGGACGAGATCGCGCGCCAGCAACGCCACGAAACGACGCCGATCCCGGAGGCGTTCGACTATGCCGTCGTGCGCGGCCTGTCGGCGGAAGTGCAGCAGAAGCTCGCGCGCACGCGGCCGCAGACCATCGGGCAGGCGCAACGCATCCCCGGCATGACGCCCGCGGCAATCTCGCTCTTGCTCGTGCACCTGGCGCGCGCCCGCGCGACGCGCGTCGCCTGATCGGCGCCACGCAAACACCGGCGTAAGCGCGACAGGAGTACCCTGCGCGCCATGAAAAAGACCCCCACGCTCCGCTCCGCACCGGTCCTGCTCGCGCCGCTCCCGGCCGCGATGGTCGTCGCCACGCTGCTCGCGCTCGCCGCGTGCTCGCGCGAATCCGCGACCGCGCCCGCCGCACAGGGCGCCGCCGCACCCGACGACCACTCGGGCCTGGCGCGCGAACCGTGGGGCCTGCCCACGCCCGGCGGCGCCGCGCAGCCGGACCTGTCGGTCGGTCCCGACGGTCGCATCCTCATCAGCTGGGTGAGTCGCATGGGCGACCGCAACGCGATGCAGTACGCGACCTACCTCGGCAACGACACCTGGGAATCGGCGCCGAAGACCATCGTCGTCGGCCGCAGCCTCACCGCCAACTGGGCGAACACGCCGCACGTCGTGATGACCGACGACCGCGCGCTGTGGGCGCACTGGCTGCAGACGCCCGCCAATCCCGCGTCGCCGCACGCGTCCGACATCATGCTCACGCGCTCGCCCGACAACGGCGTGCACTGGGCGCCGCCCGTCGCGGTGAACGACGACGGCACCGCCACCGAACACGGTTTCGTTTCGATGTGGCCCGCAACGCAAGACACGATCGGCATCGCGTGGCTCGACGGTCGCAAGACCGCGGGCGCGGAACACGAGCACGGCGCGAACGCAGTGAAGGACGAACACGCGACGCACGCAACCAAGGGCGCCGCGAAAGACGAACGCGCCGCCGCCACCATGACCGTGCGCGGCGCGCGCTTCGACGGCGACCTCGCGCGCAGCGGCGACGCCGAGATCGACGCATCCACCTGCGATTGCTGCGGCACCGATGCCGCGCTCACCGCTTCCGGCCCGCTGCTCGTCTATCGCGATCGCACCGAAGCCGAAATCCGCGACATCTCCGCCACGCACCTGCGCGCCGGCAAGTGGGATACGCCGAGGCCCGTGCACGAAGACGGCTGGAAGATGGAAGGCTGCCCGCTCAACGGTCCGTCGGTCGCAGCGTGGGGCAAGGACGTGTCGGTTGTCTGGTACACCGCGCCGAACGACAAGCCGATGCTCCGCCTGGCGCGCAGCACCGACGGCGGCAACACCTTCGCCGCGCCGATCGACGTCGACCAGGGCGCCGCATTGCAAGGCCGCGTCGATGTCGCGATGGATGGCGACTCCACGTGGCTCGTGTGGCTACGCGAAGACGTGAAGGGCCAGACCGTGCAGCTCGCGCGTTACACGACGAAGGGCGAAGCGAAGCAGCAGACCCAGCTCGCCGCCATCTCGGGCCGCGGTCGCGGCACGGGGTTTCCGAAGATCGCGGTGCGCAACGGCGTCGCCTTCGTCGTGTGGACCGACATCGTCGACGGACAACCGCGACTGGCCGGCATGAAGGTCGCGCCCCACGGATGAGTTGCGCGCGAAGCGTGACGCGCGCTTCTGCGTGACAATTTTTGCGCATCGGCCTGCTGCGTCGCAGCAACAGGCTTGTGCAAGCCGCGTGAACCAGCACCGCGCTTGATGCGCCGCAATGCGCACAAACTCCGCAAAAAACAACGCTGGAACCGATTCCGGTTGTTGTGGCGCGGCACCGCGCCGCGCGTGACGACGCAACGACGAAACCGTTTTCGTTTTGACGCCCCCGCGCACTGCCCCTAGCGTCCGCCGACCGCTTGTCCATGACGAGCGGGATCCGAGCGACGCAGGTCCACCGACAGACGTGGATCGAAGACAGGGGCCGGATGCAGTTGTCGTGCAAGGAACGCAAGCCGCAACGGACCGCGGCTCATTTCATCCACTTTCGGGGGTACCACCTAGTGAATCGTCAACACCGACTGGCAGCGCTCGCGGCTGCCACCACGCTGGCACTGTGCGCGCAAGGCGCGTTCGCAGCGCAGCGTGTCGATCTGCAGCGTCTCGACGCCACGCGCGTCAACCAGCAGTACAAGGCCGCCGCCGCGCGCATGGGCGTCGCCGCGCAAGGCCGCGACCGCCACGCCGAGATGCTCGGCATGGATGTCGACTCGTCGCTGCGCGAGCTGCGCACCGTCGTCGACAAGAACGGCACGAAGCACGTTCGCTACCAGCAGACCTTCCGCGGCGTCCCCGTGTGGGGCGAGCATGTGGTGGTCAGCGAAGGCAAGGACGGCAACGTTCGCAATCTGTTCGGCCGCATGGTCGACGGCCTGGCGTCCGAATTGCCCGCGCGCGCCGCGAAGCTCACCGCCGCCAATGCGCTGGCGCTCGGCAAGAGCGCGGGCCTCGGCAATCGCGTCGGCTTCATGCGCACGGAGAACGAGAAGGCGGAGCAGTTCGTCTACGTCGACGACAACGATCGCGCGCACCTCGCGTACGTCGTGTCGTACTTCGCCGACACCGCGCGCGGCGGTTCGCCGACGCGTCCGTTCGTCATCATCGACGCGAACAGCGGCCGCATCCTCAAGCAGTGGGATGGCCTGACGCATGCGCTGGTCGGTACCGGCCCCGGCGGCAACACGAAGACGGGCCAGTACGAATTCGGCTCGGGCGGCCTGTATCCGTTCCTCGACGTCACCCAGTCGGGCTCGACGTGCACGATGAACAACGCCACCGTGAAGACGGTGAACCTCAACGGCAGCACCGGCACCAGCACCACCGCATGGGCGTACACCTGCCCGCGCAACACGACGAAGTCCATCAACGGCGCGTACTCGCCGCTCAACGACGCGCACCACTTCGGCGGCGTGATCCAGAAGATGTACAACGCCTACACCGGCGGCAATGCGCTGACGTTCCAGCTGATCATGCGCGTGCACTACGGATCGTCGTACGAGAACGCGTTCTGGAACGGCTCGTACATGTCGTTCGGCGATGGCGCGAGCACGTTCTATCCGCTCGTCAACGCCGACGTGTCGGGCCACGAGGTGTCGCACGGTTACACCGAGCAGCATTCGAACCTGACGTACTCGGGCCAGTCGGGCGGCATGAACGAAGCCTTCTCCGACATGGGCGGCGAGGCGACCGAGTACTACTGGAAGGGCTCGAACGACTTCGACATCGGCCGCGAGATCTTCAAGAACCCGAACGGCGCGCTGCGTTACATGTGCACGCCGAGCGCGGACGGCGGCTCGATCGACAACGCCAGCCAGTACACCAGCGGCCTCGACGTGCATTACTCGTCGGGCGTCTACAACAAGGCGTTCTGCACCCTGGCGAAGACCGCGGGCTGGACCACGCCGAAGGCCTTCCAGGTGTTCGCGCGCGCGAATGCGCTGTACTGGACCCCGAGCAGCACGTTCAACTCGGGTGCGTGCGGCGTCGAAACCGCGGCGACCGACCTCGGCTTCACCAAGGCCGACGTCACCGCGGCGTTCACCGCCGTCGGCGTGTCGTGCGCAGGTGGCGGCGGCGGCGGGACGCCGATCGCGCTGACGAAGGGCGTGCCGGTGACCGGCATCTCCGCGACCACGGGCAACTCGGCGAACTACACGCTCGTCGTGCCGGCCGGTGCGACCAACCTGACGTTCACCATCTCGGGCGGCACGGGCGATGCGGACATGTACGTGCGGTTCGGCAGCGCGCCGACCGACACCACGTACACCTGCCGTCCGTACCTGAGCGGCAACAACGAAACGTGCACGATCGCCGCGCCGTCGGCGGGCACGTACTACGTGCGACTGAAGGCCTACTCGAGCTTCAGCGGCGTCACGCTCGTCGGCAACTATTCGACGGGTGGCGGCGGCGGCACGCAGACCTACGCCAACGAAACGGACTTCGCGATCGGCGACAACACCACGATCGAAAGCCCGATCACGGTATCCGGTCGCAGTGGCAACGCACCGAGCACCGCGCAGGTCGCCGTGGACATCCTGCACACCTACAAGGGCGACCTGAAGGTGGACCTGGTGGCGCCGGACGGCAGCCTCTACACGCTGCACAACCGCACGGGCAGCAGCACCGACAACATCATCCAGACCTACACCGTGAACCTGTCGACCGAGCTGTTGAACGGCACGTGGAAACTCCGCGTGAACGACAACGCCGCCGGCGACACGGGCACGTTGCGCCGCTGGAGCGTGACGTTCTGATCTGATCGGATCGAAGAACGCCACGGATGAAACTCCTGCGGATCCGCAAGGGTCCGCAACTTCACCCCGGCCGGCGACGGCCGGGGTTTTCTTTTGCGCCACCAGCGCCCGTGTTCAGAGCTCGGCAGCCCAGTGCACCATCCACTGCTGGTTGTTGCCCCGGTGGCAGTTCCACGTGCCGACCTCGGGCCCGTAGCGATACGCGAGGTAATACGCATCGAGGCATCCGCCCTGGTGCGACTCGAACGTCCACTGCGCCCACCCCGTCAGATCGTAGACCTGGTTGGACTGGTACCACGGGAGCACTGGGTACGTCGTGGCGCGCCGGGTCGAAGGATGGATGTCGAGCACGCGACCGCCGGCCGCGCTGACGACGCGGTAGCTGTAGTAGTGGTATCCGGCAACCTCATCCAGGTGCCACAACTGCGTGCGCGGCAACTTCGCGTCACAGGGCATCAACCGCACGGGTTCGTTGCGCCACACGAACGACGAAGTCTCTCCCAGGGCGGTCAGGCACTCGTTGGTCTGGACGTTGCGGATGGTGTAGGCGGCTCGAGCCTGGGCCTGCACGTCCGGCGCGAGGAAGAACAGGGCGGATAACGCAAGCAGTAGCGAACGCATGGCGGCGCTCCATCCAGAGGGGGAGCCAACATCGCGCGGACTCGCATCACTGGGCCGAGCGAAACACCCCCGATCCGCTGCGCTACTTCTCCTTCCGCCAGTTGACCGACGCGCGGTTCTCCACCGTGCTCGACTCGATCTGGATGTCGAAGCCCGCGCGCAACAGGTACTTCAACGTGAGCACCTGCCCGGTGCCGAGCAGCGAGACGCCGTAGCCGACGTACAAGTTCGGCGAGAGGTACTTGCCCACGCCGAACACGTTGCCGCCGAGCGTGCGCGAATCCATCACGCCCGCGTCGTCGAAGCCCAGGCGCGTCGCGAGTTGCGACGCGAGCAGGCCGCCGCCCGCCTGCAATGCGGCCGACGCCGCGTCGAGCTGGCGGCCTTCTTCGTTGCTCGCGCTGCTCAACGGTCGGCCGAGCGCGAGATACGACAACGCTTCGGACTGATCCATCGGCGGATCCGCCCACACTTCGGCTTGCGGTGCAGTCGCGCGGCCGCGCACCTGGATGCCGGCCGTGACGTCGCCGACGACGCGCTGCGCGCGCACGTCGAGGGTCGGATTGGCGACCGGATCGTTGCTCCAGATCAACGCGCCGCGCGAGATCGTCAACTCCTGCCCGTATGCCTTGTACGTGCCCGCGATTTCCAGCGTGCCGGTGCCGATCATCTCGGTGCCCGGCCGCTGGCGCACGCGCAACTCGCCGTCGAGCGCGCCTTCGAGGCCGAAGCCGCTCAGCGCGACCGCATCCTCGGGAAGCAACAGCGTGAGATCGAGCGCCAACGGTGTTTCGACCGCGCGCTCCGGATCGACCGGATCGAGCACCACGACATCGGGCGAACGCACCGCGCCGCCTTCGAGTCCTTCGAGCGCCATGCGACCGGATTCGACGACGACCCGACCCGTCACGTTGATCGGTTGCCCCGCCGCGTAACGCACGACGACATCGGGCGCGATCACCGCGCGCACGTCGCGCGTATCGGACGCGAGCACGTTCTCGCCGGTGACGTTGAGCACGAGCGGCGTGTCGTCGCCGCGCCAGCCCAGCGTGCCATTCACGCGCAGCGTGCCTTCGCCCGAACGCACCGTGCCCGCGATGCGCGCGCTGCCATCCGCCAACGCATCCAGCCGCACGTCGCCCTCGCGCAGTTCGATGCCGAGCGCGGGCAACTCGGTCTGGAAGTTCGTCAGGTGCGCCTGGCCGCCGAGCGAAGGTTGCGCACGCGTGCCCGACAGGGCGACGCGGCCTTCGAGCAGGCCGGTCGGCTCGACGATGTCCGGCGAGAGCAACTCCATCCACGTGAGCGAATCGGTGCGCAGCGACACGTCGCCGGACAGCGGTGCGTAGTCGTCCCAACCGGTCGCGATGCGCGCATCGATGCGGCCGTCTTCGTTGAACGTCGAACCGAACACGACCGACACGCGTTGCGGATCGAACAGCGCCTCGAGCTGCAGCCCGTTGTACGACAACAGGTCGCGACGCGAGCGTTCGCTGTTGCGCATGCCGCCGCTCGCCGACGCGACGCGCACGTTGCCGCGCCACGCGTTGCCTACCGGACGCAGTTCGCCGACCAGTTGCAGGTCGCCGCGCAGCAACCACGGGCGGCCGTCCTCGCGCGGCGGCAACCACGGCGTCGCGAGTTCCAGCGGCAGGCGATCGGCGCGCACGTCGAGGCCGCGACGCGGCCAGTCGGCATTCGCGCACACCGCGCCGCTGCCGGTCGTCGACAGGCACGCATTCGACAACGCGCCGCTCGTGCCGTCCCAACGCCACGTGGCCGGGCGATCGAGCGTCCACGGCGAACCCTTCTGCGGCACGAGTCGCAGCGTCGCGAGCGTGCCGCTCCACTGCGCGCCGCGCTTCACCGCGTTGCCGGACAACGTCGCGCCGCCGAAGGGCGTGCGTGCATCGGCATCGAGCGAGAGGTTCTCCATCGCACCGCGTGCATCGACGACGAGTCGGTCGATGGCGAGGCCGGCCTCGATGCCACTCGCATCCACGTGCAACGTGCCGTTGCCGGTGCGCCAGGGCAGCGTGCCGTTCGCGCGCAGCGATGCCGCGCGCCATTCGCCCCAGTGCAGGCCGTCGCCGGTGAGGTCGGCGGCGATGTCCGGCGTCGTGCGCGGTCCGCGCAACGTGGCGGTGCCGCGCAACACGCCGCCCGCACCCGGCAGCAGGTCGTCGAGGCGCAGAGGCTCGAAGCGCGCATCGACCGAAAGCGTCGCGCCGACGCGGCCCTTCGCCGATGCGCGACTGCCGCCGATCGCAATCGCCACGTCGCCGTCGATGTCGCTGCCGTGCAGGTCGACCTTCGCACGCGCATCGAGTGCGCGTCCGCGCAACGTGCCGCGCAGGGAAGGTGCATCGAACGATGCGTCGACGCCGCCGTCGGGGCGCGCCTTGCCGCGCGTCGCGATGCGCCCCTCGATGCGTCCGGGAAACTCGGGTGCGAAATACCCCGGGTCGAAGCCCGCAAGGGTCGTGTCCGCGTTCCACTCGAGTACCGGCGCCCAGCGCACGTTGCCCTTTGCATCGAGCGTGCCCGACGGCATGCGCGCCTGCATCGACTGGATCGTGGCCTGTTCGGTATCGCCACGTGCATCGAACGACAACGTCGCGCGCCGATCCTCGCGTTCGAAATTCGCATCGCCCTTGGCCGCCCACGCTTCCGGTTTGCCGGCAATACCGAAGTCCGCATTCGCGACCACGGCCGGCGCATCGGGCGTGCCGCCCCAACGCAGCCCGCGCGCATTGATCGCGAAACGAAGGCGGCGTTGCGCCGGATCGCGCAAGTCGGCGAAGCCGCGCAGCGTCGTGCGGCCATCGAGTGCATCGACGATCAGCGGCTCGACCGTCAGCACCTTGTCGTCCAGGCGGACCTGCGACGGCTGGATCACCGCGGCGAGATCGCCCTGCCGCACCGAACCGCGGATCGTCGCGCGTCCGCCCAGGCCGTCGGCGCGCAGGTTGATCGACATCGGCGTGTCGCTGGGTTCGTCGCCGCTCAACAACGCGAAGTCGACGGCGGGCGCGTCGACGCGCACGTGCCAGGTCGGATCGGGTTCGCCGCGCAGCGTCAGCGTCGCGCGCGCCGGCGCGGGCACGCGTCCCGCGATCGAGACATCGAGCTTCGACACATCACCGCGCGCGACGATGCCGAACCGCGGCGCCGTGCGCCCGCCTTGCACCGGCAACACCGCCGTCGCCGTGAAGTCGGTGCGATACCGCGCGCGCGGCACGTAGTCGCCGTGCATCGCGAAGCGGCCGAGATCGCTGTCGACCGACACGTGCTCCACGTGCAGCGCCCCGCGCGACGCACGCAAGCCGCCGCTCGCGCTGCGGATCGCCACCATCGGCGCACCCGATTGCGTGACGCGCAGGCCATCGATGCGAATCGTGTCGGCCTGCAACGCAAGCGGCGGCTCGATCGCCGGCAACGACTCGGGCCAGCGCGGGAACTCGAACGGTTCCTCGCTCTCGGGGATCTCCAGTGTGGCGCCGCGAATGTCGAGCGCATCGAGCCGCAACGTGCGACCGAGCAACGGCCGCAACGCGGGATCGACATGGATCGAGCGCGCCGTGAACGTGATGCGTCGCGTCGGCCGCGCCGGATCCGATGCGTAGTCGAAGCGCACGCCGTGCATCGTCAGTGGCCCCGACACCGGACCTTCCGCGCGCTCCCAGGTCAGCGTCGCGCCGGGCGGCAAGCGCGCGACCACTTGCGCGAGCAACACATCGCGACCCCCGATCGACGTCAGCAACCAGTACAGCAGCGCGAAGGCGAGCACCGCGAGCGCCAGGGCCGCGAGCGTCGAACGGATCGCGACCTTGCGCGCGAACGCACGCCGCGCCTTGCTGCGCTCCGCGCGCTGTTCCGGCGTGAGCGGCACGCCCCTCACAGGTCCGCCCCGATGTTGAAGCCGATGGTCCAGCCCGCTTCGTCGCCGGTGAGGCCGCGCGCGATGTCGATGCGCACCGGGCCGACCGGCGAACGCCAGCGCGCACCGATGCCGACGCCGTAATGCAGGTTGGGCGTGCCGTCGTAGGCATCGCCGAAGTCGACGAACGCCGCCGCGCCATAGTCGCGCGTGAAGTAACGTTCGAACTCGACGCTGCCGGTGACGACGTTCTTCGCGCCCTCCGCGTAATCGCCGTTGCGCGGCCCGATCTCGCGCCAGCCATAACCGCGCACGCTGCGATCGCCGCCCGCGAAGAAGCGCAGGCTCAGCGGCATCTGGAACAGGTCGTTGGTGAACGTGCGCCCGTACTCGCCGCGCAGCAACAAGCGATTGTCCGGCCCCATCCCGCGGATCCAGCGCGCGGTCGTATGCACCTGCAGGAACGTCGCATCCGAACCGACGCCTTCGATGCCGCCACGCAACGTCACCGTGCCGCCGATCGCCTTGCGCGGATACAGGCGATCGTCCGCGTCGATGTATTCCGCGCGCAACGCCGGATACAGCAGCGACGCGTATTGATACGGCACGACCGGATCATCCGGATTCCCCGACGGGAACCGCCAGCGCTCGCGCAGCAGATGCATCGACACGATGGCGGTGAGGTGACGATTGATCTCGCCGCTGCGGCTGCCCACCAGTTCGATGCGGCTCGTGTCGGCGAATTCGGTCTGTTCGTCAGCGCCTTGCAGGCTCGCCGTATACCAGCCATCGAGCCACAGGAACGCAGGCACGCGGTACTGCAACGTGAGCGTCTTCCTGTTCTGCGCGTAATCGAGTTGCGCGAGCGCCTTGTGCCCGCGATCGTTGACGTAGCGCCGCTCGAGCCCGAACCGCACGCCCGCGCCGCTGTCGGTGCCGTAGCTCACGCCCGCGGTGTAGATGTCGCGCTTGGCCGGCGTGAGCGTCACGACGACCGGCACCTGCCCGTCGACCGCGTTCTCCGGCTGCGGCGTGATGTCGATGCGCGAGAAATAATCGAGCGCGGTGAGCGATTTGCGCAGGCGATCCAGGCGGCCCTGGTGGTAGTACTCGCCCTCGTTCCAGTACACGAGCTTGCCGAGCAGCGCGTCGCGCACGATGCGCTTCGGCGTCTGGTTGAACGTGATCACGCCCATGTCGTAACGCATGCCGCTGTTCCAGCGCAGCGAGACATCGGCGGCGAAGTCGGCGCGCGTGACTTCGACGCGCCGCGACACGAAGTCCGCATCGAAGTAGCCGCGCTCTGCGAGTCGCCGCGTCACCTGCGCCTTCGACGCCTCGTACACCGCGTGATCGAACACGTCGCCGTGCGTCGGTTCGAACGCCGTGATCTCCTCCTGCAGGTAACGATCGCCCGCGCCTTCGCCGTCGATGCCGACATCGAAGTTGCGCACGCGCACCGGATCGCCGAGCGACACGTCGATCGTCACCGTGACCGGCGCATCGGGCGTGCGCGTGCGTTCGACCTGGATCGTGGGCGAGTAGTAGCCGAACGGCTCGAGCGCTTCGCGCGTTTCCGCTTCGGCCTCGCGCACGAGGAAGGCGAGGCGTCGACCGGACACATCGCGGCCGATCGAATCGACCAGCGACAGCGAGCGCTTCACGTTGTCCGTCATCACCGGGTCGAGCCCGCGCACTTCCACGGCCGCCACCTGCGCGGCGAACGCCGGCGCCGCGCTCGCGAGGAGCACGGCAAGGCAGGCAAATTGGAAGACCGGGCGGGGGAGGACCGGACGCATGCGGCGAGGATACAAGCCCCGACCGTGAACGGGGCTACGTACCTCTACGTAAAGTTACGTAGAGAGGTGCTCGATGGCCGCAACGGAACCGAGTCGATCCGCTAGCCGCTTGAGCAGCGCGAGGCGATTGTTGCGCACGGCCGCGTCGTCCACGTTGACCATCACCTGGTCGAAAAAGGCATCGACCTGCGGACGCAGCCGTGCCAGTCGGCCCAGCACCGCGACGTAATCGCGCGACTTCAGCGACGCATCGGTCTCGCCGACGGCCGCGTCCACCGCATCGCCGAGGTCGCGTTCCGCGCCTTCGGTGAAGCGCGCCGCGTCGACGGTCGCAGCGACGTCGCCCTCGGCCTTCTTCAGGATGTTGCGGATGCGCTTGTTCGCGGCGGCGAGCGCTTCGGCTTCCGGCAGCGTGGCGAACGTGCCGATCGCGGCGATGCGGCGATCGAAGTCGAGCAGCGACGCCGGGCGCAGCGCGGCCACCGCTTCGAACTGCTGCGGCGGCACGCCCTTGTCGGCGTAGTACGCGCGCAGGCGATCGATGATGAAGTCGTACAACTCTTCGCTCGATGCATTCGCGCCGACCGCACCGAGCGTCGTGCGCGCGGTGTCGAGCAGGCGCGGCAGGTCGAGGTCGAGGTCGCGTTCGATGATCGTGCGCGCAAGGCCGAGCGCGTTGCGGCGCAGGGCGAAGGCGTCCTTGTTGCCGGTCGGCTTCAGGCCCGCGGCGAAACCGCCGGCGAGCGTGTCGAGGCGTTCGGCGATCGCGACGACCTGGCCGAGCTGCGACGGCGCGACGTCGTCGCCCGCGAAACGCGGCATGTACGCCTCGTCGATCGCGTTCGCGACTTCGACCGGGGCAAGCTCGACGGCGGCGTAGTAACGGCCGGCGATGCCCTGCAGTTCGGGGAATTCGTTGACCAGGCGCGATTGCAGATCGGCCTTCGACAGTTCCGCCGCACGGCGTGCGAGCGCGGGATCGAAGCCGAGTTCGCGCGCGATCGATTCGGCGAGGCCGGCGACGCGATGCACCTTGTCGGCGAGCGTGCCCAGCTTGGCCTGGTAAGTGACGTTGGCCAGGCCCGCCTGCATCGAGGCGAGGCCCTGCTTCATGTCTTCGACGAAGAAGAACTTCGCGTCGGCGAAGCGCGGGCGGATCACGCGCTCGTAGCCCTTGCGCACTTCCGCCGCGTCCTTCGACACGATGTTGGCGATGCCGACGAACGCGGAAGTGAGCTTGCCCTGCGCGTCGAGCACCGGGAAGAACTTCTGGTTGTCTTCCATCGTCGCGATCAGCGCTTCCTGCGGCACCGCGAGGAAGTCCGCCTCGAAGCCGCACAGGATCGCGCTCGGCCATTCGACCAGGCATTCGACCTGGGCGAGATTGTCGTCGGCGATGCGCGCGACGCCGCCGGCCTGCGCCGCGGCCGCTTCGACTTCGCGGACGATCATCGCGCGGCGTTCGTCCGGATCGGCGAGCACCTTCGCGCCGCGCAGCGCGTCGACGTAATCGGCGGGCGCGTTGATCCATACCTGCTTGTCGTGCATGAAGCGATGGCCACGCGAGTTGCGGCCGGCGCGCACGCCGAGCACGTCGCCTTCGACCACCGTATTGCCGAGCAGCAGCACGAGCCAGTGCGCCGGTCGCGCGAACGCATGTTCGTGCGCGCCCCAGCGCATCGGCTTGGGAATGGGCATCGCGGCGATCGCTTCGCGCACGAGGTCCTGCAGCAGCGAGGCGGTCTTCGCGCCCGGCTTCACCGCGCGATGGACGAAACGTTCGCCCTTCGCATCGCTGGTGCGTTCCAGCGCGGTCCATTCGACGCCGGCTTTCTGCGCGAAGCCTTGCAGCGCGCGCGTGGCCTGGCCGTCGGCGTCGAGCGCGACATTGAGATACGGGCCGAGCACTTCGCTGCGCTGCTCGTCCTGTTCGACCGCGACGCCCGGCAGCAGCACCGCGATGCGGCGCGGCGTGTACAACGGTTTCGCTTCGCCGCGATCGAACGCGATGCCGCGACGCGCGAGCCCGTCGATCACGTTGTCGAACAGCGCCTGCGCCAGCCCCGGCAACGCCTTGACCGGCAGTTCCTCGGTGCCGAGTTCGATCAGCAGCGGTTCCATGTGCGTCGTCGTCGTTCCGTTCGACATCAGGCCATCTCCGCCGAAGACTTCAGCCCCGGGAAGCCGAGCTTCTCGCGCTGCGCGTAATACGCCTCCGCCACCGACTGCGAGAGCTTGCGCACGCGCAGGATGTAGCGCTGGCGTTCGGTCACCGAGATCGCGCGGCGCGCGTCGAGCAGGTTGAACGAATGCGAGGCCTTGCAGACCTGGTCGTACGCCGGCAGGGGCAGGCCGAGGTCGACGAGCTTCATCGCTTCGCGTTCGCACGCATCGAAGCGGTGGAACAACTCGGCGACATCGGCGTGTTCGAAGTTGTAGGCCGACTGCTCGACTTCGTTCTGGTGGTACACGTCGCGGTAGTACACCGGCCCCTGCGGACCGACGGTCCACACGAGGTCGAACACGTTGTCGACGTTCTGCAGGTACATTGCCAGGCGCTCGAGGCCGTACGTGATCTCGCCGAGCACCGGGCGGCATTCGAGGCCGCCGGCTTGCTGGAAGTAGGTGAACTGCGTGACTTCCATGCCGTTGAGCCAGACCTCCCAGCCCAGGCCCCACGCGCCGAGCGTCGGCGATTCCCAGTTGTCCTCGACGAAGCGCAGGTCGTGGACCAGCGGGTCCAGGCCGAGCGCGACCAGCGAGCCGAGATACAGCGCCTGGATGTTGTCGGGGTTGGGCTTCATCACCACCTGGTACTGGTAGTAACGCTGCAGGCGGTTCGGGTTCTCGCCGTAGCGGCCGTCGGCGGGACGGCGGCAGGGCTGCACGTAGGCGGCATTCCACGGCTCGGGGCCGAGCGCGCGCAGGAAGGTGGCCGGGTGGAACGTGCCGGCGCCGACCTCGAGGTCGAGCGGCTGGATCAGCACGCAGCCCTGCGCCGCCCAATAAGCGTTGAGCCGCAGGATCAATTCCTGGAACGTGAGGAGGGCCGGCTTGCCGTTCTGCTGCATGGTGCGCAAACGAGGTGGCGTAAAAGCGGGCTAGTATAGGTGCGGTACGTCATGAACAGCCCCTTCCTGATCCTCGAAACAGGCCAGCCGGTCGCTTCCATGCGCCGGCACGGCACCTTTCCCCACTGGATCCGCGTCGCGGCCGGGCTCCGGCGCGATGACGCGGTCGTGGCCAATGTCGAAGCGGGCGATCCGCTGCCGGCGCGGGAAGGATTCGCGGGCGTCATCGTCACCGGGTCGGGCGCGATGGTCACCGACCGCCACGAATGGAGCGAGCGCAGCGCCGCCTGGTTGCGCGAGGCCGCGCACGAAGGCCTGCCGCTGTTCGGCATCTGCTACGGCCACCAGTTGATCGCGCACGCGCTCGGCGGCGAGGTGGGCTACAACCCGACCGGCCGCGAGATGGGCACGATCGGCCTGGAACTGCACCCGGAAGCAGGCGAAGACCCGCTGTTCCGCGGGCTGCCCGCGCAGTTCCCTGCGCAGGCCACGCACCTGCAGTCGGTGTTGCGCGTGCCGGAGGACGCCCGCGTGCTCGCGCGCTCCCCGCAGGACCAGGTGCATGCGTTCCGCTGGCGCGATCACGTCTGGGGCGTGCAGTTCCATCCCGAATTCAGCGGCACGCACATGCGCGGTTACGTACGCGCGCGCCACGATGCGCTCGAAAAGGAAGGGCGTTGCTCGAAGCAGGTGAGTCGAGGCGTGACGGCCGCGCCGGATGCGCGCCGCGTGCTGCGCCGGTTCGTGCGACATGCGCGGCACGTGCACCACGCCCGGCATACCTGATCCCTGCTCTAAACTGATCGCGCCCCCCACCTGATCGCGACCCCCACGCGACCGGAGCGTCCATGGAAGTCCGCAAGATCCCCGTCGCCCAGGGTTTGGCCTGGTTCCGCGCCGCCATCGACATCGGCGCGCGCAATCCGAAGGCCGTGTTCGGCGCGGCGACGTTGTTCATCGCCACGCTGTACGGCCTCGCCATCCTGCTGGGCGTCGTCGCGGTGGCGCTCACGCGCGACGGCGACGCGGCGCCGAACCCGATGCTGTTCGCCTCGATCTTCGTGCCGTTGTTCGTCGGCCTGATGGTGATCATGCCGGTGCTGATCGGCGGCCTGATGCACGTGATCCGCGAAGCGGAAGCGGGGCGGCCGGTGCGCGCGCGCGACCTGTTCGCGCCGATGCGTTCGACGCGCCTGCGCACGCTCGCGTTGCTCGGGCTGGTGCAGATCGCGTTCGCGATCCTCGGCGGCGTGGTGGCGGTCGCGATCGCGGGAACGGATTACTGGCAGGACTACTTCGGCGCCGTGCGCGGTGCGATGGGCGGCGAAATGCCGGTCGTGCCGCAGCCGCGCCATCCGGGCCTGCTGATGGTCGTGCAGCTCGCCTACAACTATTTTACCTACGCGGTGATGCTGTTCGCGGTGCCGCTGGTGTTGTTCTCGGGGCAGGGCATCGTCGAAGCGGTGCGCAACGCGCTGCGCGCCTCGGTGCGCAACGTCGGCGCGAACCTCGTCGCGGCCGGCCTGTTCGTCGCCGGCACGGTCGTCGCGGCGATCGTGGTCCTGCTGCTGTCGATGCTCGCGAACGTGATCGGCAGCCTGGTGCATCCGGCCGTCGGCACGCTGCTGTCGATGCTGGTGTTGCTGGCGTTCGTCTCGGCGCTGCTGGTCGTGCTCGCGGGCGGTGCTTACATCGCGTGGCGCGATACGTTCGGTGGCGACGTGCCGCCCGCGCCGCCTTCGTTCGGCGGCATCGAAGTCTGAATCAGGGTTCCGCGTCGCCTTCGGTCTCGACTTTCTTCGGCGCGACGAAGCGCGACGCGATGATCCCGATTTCGTACAGCGCCATCATCGGGATCGCGAGCATCAGCTGGGAGACGACGTCCGGCGGCGTGATGATGGCCGCGATGACGAAGATGCCGACGACCGCGTAACCGCGCCATTCGCGCAGCTGCTTCGGCGTCACCCAGCCCAGCGCCACCAGGATCACCAGCGCGATCGGCAACTCGAAGCTCGCGCCGAAGGCGAGGAACAGCACGAGCACGAAGTCGACGTACTTGCCGAGGTCGGGCGCCATCTGCACTGCTTCGGGCGTGAACTGCGTGAGGAAGTGGAACACCGCAGGCAGCACGAGGAAGTACGCGAATGCGCAGCCGGCGTAGAACAGCAGCACCGACGACACGAGCAGCGGCGCGGCCAGGCGCTTCTCTTTCCGGTACAGGCCCGGCGCGACGAACGACCACGCCTGGTAGAGCAACCACGGCGCGGTAATGAACACCGCGGTGAAGAACGCGAGTTTCACCGGAACGAAGAAGCCGCCGGCGGGATCGATCGCGATCATCCGGCCGCCCTCGGGCAACTGGCTGATCAGCGGGAGCGCGAGCTTGTTGTAGATCTGGGCCGCGAACGGCATGAGCGCGGCGAACACGAGCAGCAAGCCCGCGACCGCCCACATCAGGCGCGACCGCAGTTCGATCAGGTGATCGATCAGGCGGGTCTGCGGGGCGTCGTCGGTCTCAGCGTCCTGCATGGGCGTCGTCGGCGTGTTTCGGCGGCGTGGGGTGTTCGTGTTCGGGCTGGTGTTCCGCCTCGGGGTCGACCACGTCTTCGCCGGCGTCTTCGTCGCTCGGCGGCGGGGGCTCCCAATCCATGTGGCTGGCGGATTCCATCGAGCGCTCGTTTTCGTCGCGTTCGTTCGCGTCGCGCCCGGCGTGCGCGTGCTGCGTCGACGCCTGCGCGTCGGCGTCGGCTTCCGCGCCCGGTTCTTCGGAGGTCGCGCCCGGTTCGACGCCCGGTTCCAGCGCGCCCGTGGCGGCGGCGGACACCTCGTCGAATTCCTTCTGCATGCGATTGCGGACCGTCTCCGCGCCGTCGCGCAGTTGCGCTTCGGCCTGGCGCAGCGATTCGCGCGTTTCGGCGAGGCTGCGCTTGAGTTCGTCGGCGGCGAGGTCGTTCTCGAACTCCGACTTCACCGCGTACCACTGGGCGCGCGCCTTGCGCACCCACAGCCCGGCGAACCGCGCGGCGCGGGGCAGGCGCTCGGGGCCGAGCACCAGCAACGCGACGACCGCGATCAGGAAGAGTTCGCCGAAGCCGATGTCGAACATCGCGTCGCGCCTTTAGCGCGGCGGTTCGTTGCGCTGTTCCTGCTCCCGGCGCTCGCGGTCGCGGACGTCCTGCTCCTCGCGATTCGCATCGGGCAGGCGCGCCGCCGGCTTGTCTTCGTCGGTCATGCCCTTCTTGAAACCCTTCACGGCTTCACCGAGATCCTTGCCGACGTTGCCCAGGCGCTTGGTGCCGAACACGAGGACGACGATCACCAGCACGATCAGCCAGTGCCACAGACTGAAACCACCCATGTGCATGCCTCGCGGGGGGAAAGGGCGAACAGGATACCCCAGCGGATGTGAGAACCGCCCGAAGATGAACAGGCGGTTGCGTGAAGTCCGATGCGCGGATCAGGGGGCCGGCGGCAGCGTTTCGGTGCGCGCGGGCGCATCTTCCACCGGCACGACGGGCATCGACGCCGTGGTCGTCGTCGTTGCGGGCGTGACGATGACCGGCGCCGTCGCCGCGACGGGGGATGCATTCGCGGTCGCGCCGGCCGCGGCGGTTGCACCGGTGCCGCGATTGGCGCGGGCCTGCGCGGTGGCCTCTTCCAGTTGGTCGCGCAGGGCGACCACATCGGCCGACGGCGCCTGCGTCGCGCGATTCTCGAAGATCATGCGCGGCGTGGTGCCTTCGCCGTACGTCGCCTGGTTGGCGCCGTCGTCGATCGACAGCACGGCGCCGTCGAGCGCGACGCCCGCGAAGAGCCCGCGTGCGCGCGACCACGACCAGATCTCGGCCTTGAATTGCCCGTCGGTCGCCGTTGCCGCGTTGCGTCCCACCGGGCCTGCGGCCACGGCCGCATCCGCGCCGAGGGTGAACTTGCCGTTGACGATCGAGTCGACGCCGCGATCGCTGCGGAAGACGAGCACGACGTCCGACGATTGCACGCCCGCCTGGAAACCGATGCTGCCGCCGGTGAGCGTCACGAAGCTCGGGTTCGACCACGTGCCGTCGGGCGACTTCACCGCCATGATCCCGTGTCCGCGGCGACCGCCGATGACGAGGCCCGCCTTGATCGTGTCGGGGACGATGACGATCGCCTTCGCTTCGTCGAGCAGCTTGTCGGGGATCGCGTTCTCGGGAATCGCCTGGATGTCGGTCAGTACGCGCACCGCGTTGCGCGCGCGCTCGTCCTCGCGCACGCCGGCGACGGCGGACTGCAGGCTGGCGGCGAGCATCGCGGCGGACAGTGCAAGGGTCAGGACGCGGCGGGTCGTTGCAGGCATGGGGGACTCCGGGGATCGTCGAGGTGCGTCGGGTCGGGCAAGGCGGGTGTGATGAGTCTGGTCGCGCGGGCATGAATCGTGAACGAACCGCCGCGCGCACGTGACATCCTATGCGGATGACAGACGAAACCGCAGTCCTCCTCGTCAATCTCGGCACGCCCGACGCGGCCACGCCCGGTGCGGTGCGCCGTTATCTCGCGCAATTCCTGATGGACCCGCGCGTGGTGCAACTCCCGCGCTGGCTGTGGGCGCCGTTGCTGCGCGGCGTGATCCTGCCGCTGCGCAGCCGCCGTGTCGCGCGCAAGTACGCGAGCATCTGGATGCCGGGCGGTTCGCCGCTCGCCGTGCACACGCGCAACCTCGCCGCCGCGGTGCAGGAGCGCCTGCCGCACATGCGGGTCATGCATGCGATGCGCTACGGCAATCCGTCGATCCCGGACGCCTTCGCCGCGTTGCGCAGCGAGCGCATCGGCCGCGTCGTCGTGCTGCCGCTGTATCCGCAGTATTCGACGACGACGACCGCGTCGGTCGACGACATCGTGCGCCGCGCGCGCAACATGCCGACCCATTCGGTCGCCGACTACCATCTCGATCCCGCCTGGGTGCGGGCGATCGCCGATTCGATCCGTGCGCACTGGAGCGAACACGGCCGCGGCGAACGCCTCGTGTTCTCCTTCCACGGCCTGCCGCAGCGCGTGGTCGACAACGGCGATCCGTACGCCGTGCAGTGCGCGGCGAGCGTCGCGGCGATCGTGGAAAACCTGGGCCTCGCGTCGCACGACTACGTGCACACCTACCAGTCCCGTTTCGGCAAGGAGCGCTGGCTGGAACCGGCGACGATGCCCACCCTCGAAGCGCTCGCGCGCCAGGGCGTGAAGCGCGTCGACGTGGTCTGCCCGGGCTTCGCCGTCGATTGCCTGGAGACGCTGGAGGAGATCGCGGAGTTGAACGCCGACGCGTTCCGCCACGCCGGCGGCCATGCGCTGCGCTACATCCCGTGCCTCAACGACGCGCCGGCGCACGCCGATGCGCTCGCTGCGCTCGCCGAGCGCGCGCTGCGCCAATGACCGCCTGCGTTCCCTTGCGCGAGGTCGTCCTCGACACGCCGTACGGCCGGCTCACCGCGTTGCGCGGCGGCAACGGCACGCCGGTGCTCGCGTTGCACGGCTGGCTCGACAACGCGGCCAGCTGGGTGCCGATCGCCGCGCACCTGCACGACATCGATCTCGTCGCGCTCGACCTGCCGGGCCATGGCACGAGCCCGCACCTGCCGCCCGGCGCGGAGTATTCGATCGCGGGCACGGTGCAGACCGTGCTCGATGCGGCCGATGCACTCGGATGGGAACGCTTCGCCGTGCTCGGACATTCGATGGGCGCGGCGATCGGCAGCATCCTCGCGGCCGCCGCGCCGGAGCGCGTGTCGCGCTTCTTCGCGATCGAAGCCCTCGGCGCGCTCGCCGACCGCGAAGATCGCACCGCACAGCGCCTGCGTGAATCGGTGGCGGCGCGCCGTGCGCTCGCAGGCAAGTCGCTGCGCGTGTTTCCCGAACGCGACGCGGCGATCCGCGCGCGCATGCAGGCCAACGATCTCAGCGAACCGGTCGCGCGCCTGCTCGTCGAACGCGGCACGCGCGAAGTGGACGGCGGCTACGTGTGGAGCAGCGATCCGCGCCTGACGATCGCCACCGCGGTGCGCATGACCGAAGGCCAGGTGCGCGACCTCGTCGCGCACATCGAATGCCCGACGCGCGTGCTCTACGCCGATCCCGCGCCGCCGTACTTCCCGGAAGCGCTGCGCCGCGAACGCGCGGCGATGCTGCCGCGCGGCGAGGTGGTGGTGCGCAAGGGCACGCACCACCTGCACATGGAAGATCCGCAGGGCGTCGCGCTGGACATCGGTGCGTTTTTCAACGGCGCGTAGTGCGCCGGCGACGCGCGCCTAGTGCTTCGATTCCACCAGCTGCACGTTGACCTTCACGCCGTTCGCTTCGTCGTCGACGAGCGAGATCGTGGCCGAACGCTTGTCCTTCTCGTACATCGTGACCTGCTGGTCGGCCGACTGCTGCATCGACAGGCGCTGCTTCCAGCCGTGCGTGGCCATCATCTTGCCGGAGGCGTCGGCGAGCGACGCGATGTCGCCGGCCGCGTCGAACTGCACGACCATCGTGCCGGGCATCTCCATCACGCTCTCGACCTTCGCGCCGGCGGGCTGGTAGACGTCCTTCGGGAACGTCGCGGGCAGCTTCGCCGCATCGCCGCCGGTCATCTTCATCTCGCCTTCGTCGGTCTTGATGGTGACGGCGTTGCCGTCGGCGTCGACCGTCGCCTTGCCGCCGGTGGCCTGTTCGATCGCGGCTTCGGCCGCGCGTTCGCCCGGCGATTTGCCGCACGCGACGAGTGCGAGCGACGCCACGCAGGCGACAAGGATGAGATTGCGGTTGCGCATTGGACGAAAACCCCCGTGGCTGGACACAGGAAGAACGTGCGCGCGCGGATCAACCGGCCAGCAGCGCGCGCAACGTCGCCTTCAGGCGGCGGCCGTCGGCGTGGAAATAGTCGCGTTCTTCGCGCCACGTCGGGAACCGGATTTCAACCTCGTGCCAGAACGCGCGCGAATGATCGGCGCGCAGCAGGTGGCACAGCTCGTGCACGAGCACGTATTCGAACGCCGAAGGACGCGCGAGCACCAGCGCGAGATCGAGTGCGACCACGCCGTTCGGGGCGAGCGAGCCCCACTGCGACGACATCACCTTGAACTGCACGCGACGCGGCGGTCGCGGCAAGGAGGGCAGGTAGTGCGGCAGCCAGCGGCCGATGTCGGCACGCGCCTGGCCTTCGTAGAAGTCGCGCAGCGCGCGACGCATCGCCGCGTCGCCCGCGCGCGACGGCATGCGGAAGACCGCAACGCCTGCGAGCGCGTCGTACTCCAGCGCGGTGAAACGGCCTTCTTCCCAGCGCAATGGAATGTCCGTGCCGCGCAGGGGCAACGCCGCGGTGATGCCGCGCTGCAACGTCGGCAGGCCTTCGAGCGTGTAGCGCTCGAGTTGTTCGGCTAGCCACGTGCGATGTTCGGAGAGGAAGCGTTCGCCCGACACCAGGCTCGCGCGCGCCGGCAGCGTCAGGCGCGCGCCGCGTTCGTCGACTGACAGGCGCAGGCGGCGTGCGCGCGGATTGCGCACGCGCTGGATCTCGATCCGTCGCCCGTCGTCGAGAACGAGCGACGTGACGTCGCGTTCGATGACGGGAGGACGCGGCGCCAGCAGGCGACGGAGCGGGTGCGGCATGCGGTCGTCGGGGAATGACTTCGGGGGAGTCGCGACGATTGTAGGCCGCGCGCGCGCCGAATGATCAATCTTCGACGCGTGAGATTTTCAGTGCGGGTTCGAGCACGTTGAACAGCCGCTTGGCTTCGGCCGCCATCAGCGCGAAGCGCGCATCGAGTTCGGCGCGCACGTCGTCGCGCTCGGTCGATTCCAGCGAATCCACCGCGCCGTCGAGCAGCTTGAACTTGCGCACGATGAGGTCTTCGCCGAGCACGAACGACACGTGGTCGTCGAGCGTCAGCGCCAGGCGCGTGACCTGCTTGCCGGATTCCAGGTGCTTGGCGATCTCGTCGCCTTGCAGCTCCTGCCGCTGGCACTTCACGACGGCGCCCTTGTCGGCGGCGTCCTTCAGTTCGCATTCGTCGCCGATCGACAGGCCTTCGGGCAGCGGCTCGCCCGCGATCCAGCCGGTGAGGATGCTGCGCGGCGCGACTTCGGCGTTCACCGGCAATGCGGGGAAGCTGCCGAGCGCGGTGCGGATCTCGCTCACGACGTTCTCGGCGGACTTGCGCGACGAGGAGTCGACGATGCAAAGCCCGTGCCCGAGATCGAGCAGCGCATCGGTACGGCCCGGACGCACGAACGCGCGCGGCAGCAACTCGTGCACGAGGTCTTCCTTCATCCGCTTGCGTGCGCGGCCGCCGGGCCTGCGGCCTTCCTTGCGCTCGGCTTCCTCGAGCCTGCGCTGGAGCAGGTCGTTGACGACCGCACCCGGCAGCAGCTTGTCCTCGCTGCCGACGCTGAGCCAGATCGCATCGGCGATGCGATGCGACATCGCTTCGCCGTCGCGGCCGAACGGCGAGATGAACCCGCGCGAAGACAACTCGAGCGCGCCGACGGGCTTGAGCGCGCATTCGGCGAGGCGGGCTTCGATTTCGGTGAGGTCGAGGGAGGTGGGGAAGCGGAATAGCGTCAGGTTGCGAAAGAACATCGAAAAGGGCGTCCGTCATTCCCGCGCAGGCGGGAATCGATGAAAAGGGGAAGGGGCTAGCTTACTCGGCGTCGTCGTCGGCGTTGTGCGCTTCGCCGGACAACCAGGCATGCGCATCGGGCAGCGGCGCATCGCCGCGCGCACCCAGCGCCAGGAAATCGAACAGCTTCGGATCGCTCAACTGCGACGGGCGCACATCGCCGAGCGCGCGCGCGATGTTCTCGATGCGCCCGGGCGACTCCTTCTCCCATTGCGCCATCATCTTCGCGACCTGCTTGCGCTGCAGGTTTTCCTGCGAGCCGCACAGGGTGCACGGGATGATGGGGAAGCCGCGTGCCTGCGCATACTCCGCGATATCCGCCTCGCGCACGTAGGCGAGCGGCCGGATGACGACGTGCTTGCCGTCGTCCGAGCGCAGCTTCGGCGGCATGCCGGCCATCTTCGCGTGGAAGAACAGGTTGAGGAAGAACGTCGCGACGAGGTCGTCGCGATGGTGGCCGAGCGCGATCTTGGTGAAGCCTTCCGCCTCGGCGTGCGCATACAGCGCACCACGCCGCAGCCGCGAACACAGCGAGCACATCGTCTTGCCTTCCGGCACGACGCGCTTGACCACCGAATACGTGTCCTGCTCGAGGATCGTGTACGGCACGCCGACCGATGCGAGATAGTTCGGCAGCACGTGCTCCGGAAAATCGGGCTGCTTCTGGTCGAGGTTCACGGCGTGCAGTTCGAACCGCACCGGCGCCTTCTCGCGCAGCTGCAGCAGGATGTCGAGCATCGTGTAACTGTCCTTGCCGCCGGACAGGCACACCATCACCTTGTCGCCTTCCTCGATCATCCCGAAGTCCGCGATCGCCCGCCCGACCTGGTGGCGCAGGCGCTTGGCCAGGCGCACCCGCTCGTGCGCCACGCGACGCGCGCGCGGCGGCTGGGGCTCGAGCAAGGGAAGGACGATGGACATCGGGAAGAGCGAAGCGAGTGGAGCGGAGGGGCATTCTATCGTGCGGGGGGCGGGGCGAAGTTCACCAATGCGGAGGGCGTCGGATGGGCTTTCGGCCGGTGTGGATGATGGATGGGAGCAGAGCGTTGCTTAGCTCCTGATCGAGCAGGTGGTGTCGGGTCCAATCGGCGCTTCGTGCAAGCGGGCCAGCCACCTTGCGAAGCGCCTCGGTGCCGGATTCGCTCGGCCAGCGCGGCGCAACCACGCCGAGCGTGATGTTGGGAAAGTCGGCGCGCACGGACTGGAGGGCGGGTGCGGCATCGCGGTCGTTCGAGCACAGGACCAACTGTTCGAACTCGCCCGAGCACGCATCGCGATACATGGCCAAGGCCAGGTTCACGTCGGTCATCTTCTCTTCGATCTTCCAGACGCGTATGCGATCCCTGCGGTCGTATGTCATCCGATCGACGAATCTCGGGAGCAGCGTGCCAGTGCGATCGAAGCTGTGGGTGCCGAGCGTGATCGAGAGGCGGTGCGCATGAAGCTTGAGAAGCGCGCGGTGGTAATCCTGCTGCGCTTCGACGGACGCTTGTCCGTGCGTCGCAAAACGCGCCAAAGCCGGCGCGCTGAAGTAACGGAGCCTGTCCAGCGTGGCCGCCGGAGATTGCTCATGCAGGAGGCGTTCGAACAGCGCCACGAGATCCAGCCACTTGCAGCAAGTGCCGCGCAATCGCCCGTAATACAGGTTGTACCCATCCACGTAGACCGCTGTCGGCAGACTCGCCATCGACTTTCCTCCGGGCATGAAAAAACCGCCTTGCGGCGGTTTTCTCGTCCCGAGCCGGGGCGCCGATGGGTTGGCGGCGACAAGGGAGAAGTCGTGGAAAGAATGCTATCCCCCAAAAATGCCCGCATCAAGTGGATCCGGACGCAACCCTCCGGGGCACATTTCGCCAGCCATCGCCGACAGGGTTAAAGTCTGCCGCGTGACCCAGCCGACCGATCCCGGCGAACTTGCCCGCCTCGCGCAGCGCGTGGTCGAGCTCAAGCTCGAGCACCGCGACCTCGATGCGGCGATCGTGCGCCTTCAACTCGATCCCGACGCCGACGAACTCGCCGTCAAGCGCCTGAAGAAGCGCAAGCTGCAGCTCAAGGACTGCATTGCGAAGATGGAGTCGTCGCTGATCCCCGACGAGCCCGCCTGACGCGCGTCACGCGCCGGCGGGAGGCTCCGTCGGTTCGCTCGGTTCCTGCGCGACGGGCGCGGGCGGTTCGATCGCCTTCGGCTTCGCCGCTTCCGGGCTGACCTTCTCGATCGTGTGGCGCAGTTCGCGGCCGAGGATGATGCGCGCGTCCTTCGCCCAGGCGTCGAGGCGTTCGTCGAACATCAGCTTGCCCGCTTCGTTCGGCCACACCATGCGCAATTCGCGCAGCTTCTGGATGAAGCCGCGGAACAGCGTGCGGTCGAAGAACTCCGGCGCGGCCGGCGCGTAGAGCAGCGACAGGCGCTGCGCGGCGAGCTGGCACAGGCTTTCGAGTTCGCCCGACGACAGCGTGCCCGGGCCGTTCTTCACCAGCACCGAGATCGCGATGTAATAGCGCTCGAACGCCTGCTGCAGCGAATGCCCGATCGCACGCAGGCGGAACACCTCGTCGGTCTGGCCGCCGCTGCGCGCGAGCATGCCGCCCTCGTCCTCGTTGACCTGCGTCAGCAGGCCTTCGCGGATGAAGACGTCGATCGTGCGGTCGATGCGTTCGGCGAAGCCGGCCTCGTCCCACGGCAGGAACAGTTCGGACTTGAGGAACGGGTAGACCGTGCGCCCCAGTCGCTGCAACTGCGTGCGCGACAGGCGGCGGTTGTGCAGGAAGCACACCGCGATCCACGCCGACGCCGTGAACAGGTGCAGCACGTTGTTGCGGTAGTAGCTGAGCAGGCCCGCGGTGTCGTCGTCGACGCTGAGCACGTCGCCGAGCGGATGCGCGGTGCGCGACAGCATCGAGATCTCTTCGCCGTGCGCGATGATCTGCTCCGGCGTGTGCGGCGTGACCGTCACCAGCTCGGAGTACGGCAGCTCGGCGAGCAGCGACTTCGACAACGTGATCTGCGCGATCAGGTCGGCCTCGCCCATCGCGTGTTTCGGCGTGGACAGCAGCGCCATCGCGAGCAGGTTGATCGGGTTCACGTCGGCGGCGCGGTTGATGTTGACCTGGATGCGCTGCGCGGTGGCATCGACGGTGTCGGACAACCAGTCCGGGCGATCGTCTTCGTCGAGCGGCGTGCCGTCCCACGAAGGCGCGTGTTCGGCCAGCATGTCGTTGAGGCGAATGGGCTCGCCGAAATTCACCACGACCTGGCCGTAATTGCTGCGCAGCACCCGCGGGATGCTCATGAGCAGGTGCCAGATCGATTCCTTCTGCTTCGGCTTGCCGATCAATTCGTCGAGGTAGCTGTCGCCCTCGAGCATCTTTTCGTAGCCGATGTAGACCGGCTGGAACAGCACCGGCCGCGTGGGCTGGCGTACGAACGCGCGCACCGTCATCGCGACCATGCCGCCCTTCGGCGGAAGCAGACGGCCGGTGCGCGAGCGCCCGCCTTCGATGAAGTACTCGATCGAATAACCGCCCGCGACCAGCTGCGACACGTACTCGGTGAACACCGCCGAATACAGCGCGTTGCCGCGGAAGCTGCGGCGCAGGAAGAACGCGCCGCCGCGACGCAGGAGCGGCCCGATCACCGGCAGGTTGAGGTTGATGCCGGCCGCGATGTGCGGCGGCACGATGCCCTTCGTGTAGAGCAAATAGCTCAGCAGCAGGTAGTCCATGTGGCTGCGGTGGCAGGGCACGTAGACGACTTCGTGGCCGGGCGCGTTCTGCTTGAGCGAATCCAGGTGGTGCACCAGCACGCCGCGATAGATGCGGTTCCACACCGTGCTGAGCAGGAAACTCGCCGAACGCACGACCGGGTGCGAGTAGTCGGCGGCGATCTCGTAGATGTAGGCGTGCGCCTTCTTCCAGGCTTCGGCCTTGCCCTTCTCGGGGTTCGAAGGATTTTCGCGGCGCGCCTGGTCGGCGATCGCTTCCTTCACCGAATCGGCGGACAGCACCTGGTCGGCGAGCAGGCGGCGCGTCGAGAGATCCGGGCCGATCACCGCCGCGCGGATGCGACGGAAGTGCGCACGCAGCACGCGCGAGAGCTTGCGCACCGTGCGTTCGGGATCGAGGTTTTCCTCCACCGTGCCGCGCACCGCGACCGGCGGCGCGAACTGCACCGTCGTCGAACGCCCGTTGAGCAGGATCGCGAGCAGGCGGCGGAAGCGACCGACGATCGTCCAGTTCTCCGAGAACAGCACGGAGAACCAGCCGCTGTGCTTGTCCGGCGCGCGGCCGACGAAGATCGACACGGGCACGAGCTGCACGTCGAGCGCCGGATCGTCGCGATGCGCCTGCAGCAGGCGCGCGAGCGAACCGGAGTGCGTCTTGTGTTCCGGACCCGGCGCGAGGCCGAGCACCTTCAGCGTGTTGCGGTTGCGGCGCGACAGCGCGACGTACGAACGCTTGCGGCCGAGCGGATCGCCGGGCATCGGTTGCAGCGGCGATGGCAGGCCCGCTTCGCGGCACGCGCGCTCGAGGATCAGCGCGTTCGACATCCCGTAGTCTTCGAGCACGTAGCAGATCGGGCGGCCGTCGGCGTAATCGGCGGGCGTCTTGGGTTCGAGCTCGAGCTGGATCCAGGGTTCGAGCAGCTTGCCCATCAGGCGCGCCCACATCGGCGGGCGCGCGTTGAGCGGGTTCGACGGCGCGGGAAGCGGAGGCGGCGCGTGCTGCGCTTCCGCATCCGCGGGCTCCGGCTGCGGCGGCAGGTCGAGCGGCAACTCCGGCGCGTCGTGCGCGGCGGTCGCGTCTTCCGGCACCGGGTTCGCGGGCAACTCGTGCGCGCGCGGCTCGTGCGAGGGCGACGCCGGGGGCGACGGGGTCGCGGCCGGGCGGGCGGGATCTTCTTCGAAAAGGTTCGGCTGGTTCGGCATCGCCGCCATTATGGCGAAGCGGGGCCGAGGACGGACGTCGCACCGGCCGGCAGGGTCGGAACGCGGGGCACCGGGCCTTCCAGCGAGGCCTCCGCGTTGCGCAGGTAATCGTCGAGGTACCAGCGGCCATCGACGCGGCGCACGTCGAGCACCGCATCGACCCATTCCGAACCCAGCCGGTAGCGCACGCGAACGCGCGCGTCGTCGCCGGCCTGCTGCACGAGCGTGGCTTCCAGGCCATCGAACGTGGCGTCGAGGTCGAGCCCGTACGAAGCGAAGGTCTGCTTCACCGCCGAGAAGAACGGACCGAGGCGTTGCAGCGACTCGTCCATGCCGAGGTTCGCGAAGTCCTCGGGTGCGTCGATGCGGGTGTGCGACGCCGCGGTCGCGAGCAATGCGATCGCACCGCGCGCGCGCCGCGGATCCGACAGCGGCGCCTGGGCGGCCCACCGGCTGACCGCCGACACGGCCTGTGCGTAATGCTCGCGCTCGGCATCGCTGTACACGCCTTCGTTGCGGATGTATTGCACGCCGAACACACCGAGCGAGGTCGCGGCCGAGCGCAGTTCCCGCGACGAATTCGCGAACTGTCGATCGAACGTCGCCTGCAGCGACTTGCGCGCATCGGGCTGGGCGAGCGCGGCGAGCATCGCGGGCAGGCGATCCTCGAGCGGGAGTTCGTCGAGCGGCCACTGGCTGCGCCCGGTGCGCCAGGCCGTCTCGAGCCGGTCGTGCAACGACGCGGGAATCGCGACGATCGCGAAGCCCGCCGGATCGTTGTCGCGCAGTCGATCGACGACCACGCGCACGGCATCGACGGGACGCTCCGCCCCGGGCTTCGGCGGCGGCGGACGCGCGCACGCGGCGAGCAACGCGGCGACGAGCACCGCAGCGACGAGCGGCGGAGCGGCGAGCGCGGGTGCGAGGCGGGAAGCGGGACGCGACGGATTCGGCATGGCGCCGATCATCGCCGAACCCGGCAAAGAAAAAGGAGGCCGAAGCCTCCTTCAAAGGTCCGGACGAGCCGGAAGACATCGGTTGTGGCATGGCCCCGGGCGAACCCGGATGCGAGCAGGCTAGCCCAGCGGCCGTAGCTGATGCAATACCTGAGCTATTCGGTCACAACGCATTGATTTTATTTGGCGAGGTCGAGCGCGGATTGCTTCTTCGCGCGACGCTGCGAGGCCGGCTGGCGCCAATCGTTGTCGAACAACGCCGGCTCCCACGACCCGTACATCGGGTTCGGCAGCACGAACCAGCGCTCGCCGATCCACGCCTCGTAGGGCGCGACCGCCGCGCGGCGACCCTCTGTCGTGTTCGCCACGATGTGCACGAGATCGCCGACCTGGTCGCCGAACTGCATCAGCACGCGATGCGTGCGACCGACGAGCTGGCGACGGCACGATTTGCTCGAGCCTTCCTGTTCGCAACCGTCGACGACGGTGCCGAGGCCGAGGAACTGCGCGTCGCTCGCGATCGGGAACCCCGTGGCGCGCAGGTTCGCGATCGTCGCTTCGGCCTGGCCCGCATCGCGGTTGGAGATGTAGAAGACGGTGACGCCCTGCTTCGCGGCCGTGTCGAGGAACGCCGCCGCACCCGGCAGTGCCTTCGCCTTCCGCTCCTCGACCCATGCGCCCCACTGCGCGTCGTCGAAGTCGCCGCGCTCGACGATCTGGCGCGCGGAAGACGGCGCGTTGTCGAGGACGGTCTCGTCGACGTCGACGATGATCGCGGGCGGCAGGCCCTTCACGGGCGTCGTGCGGTCTTCCTTCGGCAGCGCGTCCCACGTCTTGTCGGCGAGCGCGGCCTTCAGCTTTTCCGAAGCAGCGCGGTAGACGATGCGAAACACGAGATCGCGCTCTTCGGACGTCTGGTACCACACGACGGCGTTGAGCCTGTCGTCGGCGGGCGGATCTTCCTGCGCGATGACCGCGGCAGCCTGGTTGGCTTGTTCCGCGGGGCCGATCGTGTCGGCGGAGGTCACGCACCCGGCGAGGGCGAGCGTCAGGGCGGCGGCGAGGACGGCGAAGCGCATGCGACACATCCGGCGAATCAGGAGGCGGCGAGTGTAGCGGAGGCCGCCCGCACGCGATGTGCCAGGCGGCGCGACGTGTCAGGGCACGGCGGCCTGCAACGAAACGCGCTTGCCGCCCGGCAATGCCTGCGTGCCGACTTCGGCGAACCCATGGCGCGCATGGAACCGGCGCGACGCTTCGTTCGGCGGCTCGATGTCGAACTCGCAGGTCACGCGCGGCAACCGCGCAGCGCGCGCGAACGCGAACAGATCGTCGTACAGCAACGCCCCGAGCCTGCGGCCCTGGTGCGAACGCGCGACGACGACGCGATCGACGTACAGGAACGCGTCGTACGCCGCATCGAACCAGCGATAGTTGACGCTGTCGTAGTCCGCGCCTTCGCGGAACGCGAGCAGGAACGCGACGACCGCGCCGTCCTCCTCGATCACGCGCGCATACGCCGCCTGCGATCGCAGGTGCGCGTAACGCGCCGCATCCATCGGGCTCAGCACCGCTTCGGATTCGAGGTTCAACGCCAGGATCGCCGGCGCATCCGCATCGACGATGTCGCGCACGCGCGCGGTCATGCGTCGAGCAACGCGCGGATCGCGGCGAAACCCGCGGTCGCGCGTTCCTTCTTCTCGGTCGCGTCGGCCACCGGGTCGGCGCCGTCGCGTTGCACTTCGTCGGCGGGCAGTTCGTCGATGAAACGGCTCGGCAGCAGGCGCAGCTTCTCGCCCCAGCGCTGCGCTTCGCGCGAATGCGAGAGCCACAGCTGCTCCTTCGCACGCGTGATGCCCACGTACATCAGGCGGCGCTCTTCATCGAGCCGGCCTTCCTCGATCGACGCTTCGTGCGGCAGGTTGCCGTCTTCCACGCCGACGATGAAGACGTAACGGAACTCCAGGCCCTTCGCCGCGTGCAGCGACATCAGGCGCACCTGGTTGCCTGCATCGCCCTTGTCCGCGTGCGAGAGCAACGCGAGCGCGGCGGCGAGTTCGCCGGGACCGGAGGTCTTCGGGCCGTCGAACCAATCCGCGAGTTCGTCGAGGTTCTGCCGGCGGCGCTGGAACGTCGCCTCGTCCTTGCACTGCGCGCGCACCATCGCGAGCAGGCCCGAGCGTTCGTTGAGCTTGCGCACGAGTTCGGCCGGCGGCATGTGCGACGCATCGCGACGCAGGCCGTTCAACAGGTCGGCGAAGCCCTGCAACGCGTTCGCCGCGCGCGGCTGCAACTGCTTCAGCAGCCCGACCGATTCGGCGGCGCGCGACAACGGCAGGTGCGCGTGCTGCGCGAGTTCGGCGAGCTTGGCGAGCGTCGTCGCGCCGACCTCGCGCTTGGGCGACTGCACCGCGCGCAGGAACGCCGCGTCGTCGTCGGGATTGGCGATGCAGCGCAGCCACGCCATCGCATCCTTCACTTCGCCGCGGTCGAGGAACGCCGTGCCGCCGGTGAGGTGGTAGGGCACGCGCAACATCTGCAGCGACTTCTCGAGCACGCGCGACTGGTGGTTGCCGCGGAACAGGATGCAGAAGTCGCTCCACGGCGCACCGCGCGACTGGTTGAGGAAGTGGATCTGGTCGGCGACCTTCTCCGCCTCGTGCGCCGAATCGCGGCACTCCCACACGCGGATGCGTTCGCCGTCGGCCTGGTCGCTCCACAGCGTCTTGGGATGTTCGTGCGGGTTGTTCGCGATCAGCGCGTTGGCCGCACGCAGCACGCGATTGCTGCAGCGGTAATTCTGTTCGAGCTTGACGATCTGCAGCGCGGGATAGTCGACGCCGAGCGATAGCAGATTGTCGGGATTCGCGCCGCGCCAGGCATAGATCGACTGGTCGTCGTCGCCCACGCAGGTGAACAGGCCCTTCGGTCCGGCGATCGCCTTGAGCAGGCGATATTGCGCGTCGTTGGTGTCCTGGCACTCGTCGACGAGCAGGTACCCGATGCGCTCGCGCCATGCGAGCACGGCGTCTTCGTCGGATTCCAGTAACTGCACCGGCAGGCGGATCAGGTCGTCGAAGTCGACCGCGTTGAACGCGGACAGGCGCTGCTGGTAGCGCGCGTACAACGCGGCGGCTTCGCGTTCGCGCACGGTCTGCGCGGCTTCCATCGCCTGCTCCGGCGACAGGCCCGCGTTCTTCGCGCGCGAAATCAGGTTGCGCGCAGCGTCGACGACGTCGGGCTTGCTGCCCGGCGGCAGCAGGTCCTTCAGCTGCGCGTTGCTGTCGTCGGAATCGAAGATCGAGAAGCCGCGGCGCAGGCCGAGTTTCGCGTGCTCGATCTGCAGCAGCTTCAGGCCGAGCGCGTGGAAGGTGCAGATCGTGAGGCCTTCGGCCGCGTCGCCCTTGATGCGCCTGGCCACGCGCTCCTTCATTTCGCGCGCGGACTTGTTGGTGAAGGTGATCGCGGCGATGCGTCGCGCCGGCATGCGGCCGGACGAGATCAGGTGCGCGATCTTCTCCACGATCACGCGCGTCTTGCCGCTCCCCGCGCCTGCCAGCACCAGCAACGGCCCGTCGACGAGCGCGACGGCCTGGCGTTGGGGAGGATTGAGGCCGTGCAAGGGACGCTCCGTGATTCGCGCGCGGGGCGGCGCAGTGTAGCCGGTCCGCTCCCGCATAATGCGCGGCATGGCCAAGCTTTATTTCTACTATTCCGCGATGAATGCGGGGAAGACCACGACCCTGCTCCAGTCCGCGCACAACTACCGCGAACGGGGCATGCGCGTGCTCGTCCTCACGCCCGCGCTGGACGATCGCGCCGGCAAGGCGGGGGTCGTCGCCTCGCGCATCGGGCTGCGTTCGGAGGGGATGGCGTTCGGTCGCGACGACGACCTGCTCGCCCGCGTGTTCGCCGACACCGCCGCCAGCGGCAAGCTCGATTGCGTGCTCGTGGACGAAGCGCAGTTCCTCACGAAATCGCAGGTCTGGCAGTTGAGCGAGATCGTCGACCGCCTGCGCATCCCCGTGCTCACCTACGGCCTGCGCACGGACTTCCGCGGCGAGTTGTTCGAAGGCAGCCAGTACCTGCTCGCGTGGGCGGACGAACTCACCGAGATCAAGACCATCTGCCACACCGGCAAGAAGGCGACGATGACCGTGCGCGTCGACGAACAGGGGCGCGCGGTGCATGCCGGTCCGCAGGTGCAGATCGGCGGCAACGACCGTTACGTGTCGGTGTCGCGCGCGGAGTTCAAGAAGATCATGCGCGGCGACGGCACGATCGAACCGGTGCAGCCGCCCCTGATCGACTAGCGATCAAGCAGCGCGACCGGCGTGCACTCGTGCGTGATCGCATCGATTTCGCGCACGAGGCGCCCGCCCTGCGGCAGGCCGGCGTGCACTTCGAGCGACAGCACATCGAGTTCGGCGCGCGCCTGCACCGCGCCCGCGCCGCGGCACTGCGCTTCACCGAGGTAAGCGCGCGCACGCCAGCGCAGGTTGCGGGGTTCGCTGCCCGCGCCCTTGGCCGATGCGGTGGCGATCTGTCCGAGCGTGGCGATGGCCGCGGCGTCGCCGTCGCGCGCGCGTTCGCGCGCCAGCGAGAGTTCGATCGATTGCGTGTCCATCGCCGGCTGGCCGTCCGCATTGCGCGACAACGAGGCCGCGCGTTCCAGCCGCTGCTTCGCGCCCGGATGATCGCCGTCGGCCGCGAGCATCAGGCCGTGCGCGTATTCGATGTCGGCGACGTGCGGATGCTTGAGGCCGAGTTGCGCGACGGCGAGTTGCATCGCCTGCTCGATCTGCCGGCGCGCTTCGTCGCCCCGGCCGAGCGCCTGCAGCACCTGCGCGTGGTCGGCCATCGCGCGCACCATGCGCGTGCGCGACGATGACGTGCGCCAGATCTCGACGGCCTGGCCGAGATCGCGCTCGGCTTCGGCGAGGCGGTCCTGTTCCCAGGCGAGCATGCCCAGCGTGTAGAAGCTCGCGCCGACGTCGACGTGGCGGTCGCCGACGCGTTCGATCAACAGCGGCGTGGTGTCGCGCAGGTCGCGCTCGGCCACGTCGAGCCAGCCCTGCTCCATGTACACCGACGCGCGCTGGCGATGCAGCGCGAGCGTGGTGGGATGGCGTTCGCCGAGCAGTTCGCCCGACAGCGCGAGCGCGGCGTCGACCGACTTCGCCGCTTCGTCGGGCCGCCCCATCTCGCGCAGCAGGATCGCGGTGCGGCGGTGGATCTGGATCGCGAGCGGATGCCGTTCGCCCACGTTCTGCTGCAGGAAGGCGAGCGCGTTGCGGAGGCCGGCCAGCGCGACCTCGGTCTTGCCCGCGTCTGCGTCGACGTCGGCGAGATCGAACAGGTTCTCCGCGACGCCGGCTTCGTCGTCGAGCGTTTCGCGGCGCACCGTGATCGCGTATTCGAGCAACTGCCGCGCCTGGTTGAACTCGCCCACGGCGCTGCGGCAGCGCGCGAGTTGCGAGTAGAACTCGGCGACCTGCGCGGGCAGTTGGGACTGTTCGCGGCGCGCGCGTTCCATCCACGGCTCCATCGCGCGGATGCACTGGCGCGGATCGTCGAGCTGGCGATGCGCGAAGCCGAGCTGCGTCGCCGCTTCGAACTGCAGGCTCGCGGGCGCGTCGTCGCCGACCGACGCGAGGATTTCCGATTGCCGCGCGAGCAGCGCCATCGCCTCCGGGTAATCGCCGAGCCCCAGGCGCAGGCGCGCGATGATGCCGAACACTTCGGCGCGTGCGAGCGGCTGGCGTGCGAGTTCGCGGTTGGCGCGCACGATGCCGTTGTCGAGCAGCGAGCGCATGTCGACCGCATCGTCGCGCGGTGCAGCGCCCGTTCCTTCGAACAAGCCGATGACGAAGTCCTGCAACGCCTGCGCACGCGCGGTTTCGCGCACGGCCTGCTGGCCCTGCCACGCGACGATGGTCAGCGCCGCGGCGAGCACGCCGGACACCATCACGCTCGTCGCGATCGCCCAGCGATGGCGGACGACGTACTTGCGCAGGCGATAGCCGACGCTTTGCGGCCGCGCGAGCACCGGCTTGCCGGCGAGGTAACGCTCGAGATCGAGCGACATCGCTTCGACCGAGGGATAGCGCTGCTCCGGCTTCTTCGCGAGCGCCTTGAGCACGATGTTGTCGAGATCGCCGGTGACGATGCGCGCACGGCGGCGGAGCATCGCGCTGTCGGCCTCGCCGATGTCGGCCTGGCGCTGCAGTGCGGACGACGGCTTGGTCGGATCGCCCTGCAGGATCGCTTCTTCCCACTCGGCGTCGGTCTGGCGCTTCAGGCGGTAGGGCTTGGCGTCGGCGAGCAGTTCGTACAGCACGACGCCGAGCGAATACACGTCGGTCATCGTCGACACGGGCTCGCCGCGCACCTGTTCGGGCGCCGCGTAGTGCAGCGTGAACGCGCGCACGCCGGTGCGCGTCTGTTCCGGCGCGGCGACGTCGGCGTCGATCAGCTTCGCGATGCCGAAGTCGAGCAGGCGCACGTCGCCGGCGGGCGTGACGAGGATGTTCGACGGCTTGAGGTCGCGATGGACGATCAGGTTCGCGTGCGCGTGCGACACCGCGTCGCAGACCTGGTGGAACAGGTCCAGGCGCGACTCGAGCGAGAGCCGGTGCACGCGGCAGTAATCGGTGATCGGCTCGCCTTCGATGTATTCGAGCGCGAGATACGGTTGATGGTCGCTGCTCACGCCCGCGTCGAGGAGACGCGCGATGTGCGGATGCGCGAGGCGCGCGAGGATCTGCCGTTCGCGGGTGAAGCGCAGGCGCAGGTTCGGATCGACGAGGCCCGGACGCAGCAGCTTCAGCGCGACGCGGCGCTGGTACAGGCCGTCGTTGCGCGCGGCGAGCCACACCTGGCCCATGCCGCCTTCGCCGAGCATGCGTTCGAGCCGATACGGACCGACCTCGACGCCCGGGCGCGGGCCCGGCAGTGGTGCAACGAGCGGTTCGCTGAGGAAATCCTCGCGATCGGTTTCGAGCTTGAGCAGTGCTTCGAGATCGTCCGCGGTCTGCGGATCTTCCTCGCGCATCAGGCGCAGGCTGCGTTCGCGTTCGTCGTCGTCGAGCTCGAACAGCGCGTCGAGCAGCGGGGACAACCGTTGCCAGCGCTCGGGGTCCATCGTCGTGCCCCGTCAGCTGTCCTTCAAGGACGCGAGGAGGAACAGGCGCGCCTTCTGCCAATCGCGGCGGATACTGCGCTCGGAGCGCTTGAGCAGCGCGGCGATCTCCAGTTCCGACAGGCCGGCGAAGTAACGCAGCTCCACCACTTGCGCGAGGCGCGCGTCGACCGCGGCCAGGCGCGTGAGGGCGGTATCGAGGCCGAGGGTTTCCTCGTCCAGTCGCAACCCGCCTTCGACTTCCTCGGGCAGTTCGGTGACGCGGTGCAGGTCGCCGCCGCGCTTCTGCGCGAGGCGCTGGCGCGCGTAGTCGACCACGACGCTGCGCATCGCGGACGCGGCATAGGCGAAGAAGTGCGCGCGATCGTCGAACTGCGCGGAATTGCGCCCGACGAGTTTCAGGTAGGCCTCGTGGACCAGCGCGGTCGCATCGAGCGTGTGCCCGTGCTGGCCGGCGAGCTGGCGGCGGGCCATCGCGTGGAGTTCCTGGTACAGGGTCGCCAGGACACGGTCGAGCGCGCCACGGTCTCCGTCGCGAGCGGCGTCCAGCAACTCCGTGATGTCGGCGGTTTCGGACATGGTCCCCCTCGGCCGCGAAATATACCCGCGTTGGACGCATTGCGCCCTGTATCGAACGTCCGGGGTGAATGATTCAGCGCTGGCAGCGCGTGCACCAGACCGTCGTGCGCTGACCGATCGAGGCCTCCTTCATCGGCTTTCCGCATCGCGGGCAGGGCTCGCCGCCTCTGCCGTAAGCGGCAAGTTCGAGCTCGAAATACCCGGGGAGGCCGTCGGGGCTGATGAAGTCGCGCAGGGTCGTGCCCCCGCGCTCGATCGCGTAGGCCAGGATGCGCTTCACCGCTGCGGCGAGGGCCTGGTAGCGCTCGCGCGACACCCGGCCCGCCTCGCGCAGGGGGGAGATGCCGGCCTCGAAGAGCGCTTCGGCCGCATAGATGTTGCCGACGCCCACGACGACGCCCTGGTCCATCAGGAAGGTCTTGATCGGCGCCTTGCGGCCGCGGCTGCGGGCGAACAGGTAGTCGCCGTCGAAATCGTCGGACAGCGGCTCGGGGCCGAGGCCGCGCAGGAGTTCGTGGACTTCGCCTGGCGCCTGCCAGAGCAGGCAGCCGAATCGCCGGGGGTCGTTGAAGCGCAGGACGCGGTCCTTCGATCGGCCGCGGTCGGCGAGCACGATGTCGACGTGGTCGTGGGCTTCGACAGGCGTCGCGGCGGGCAACACGCGCAGGCTCCCCGACATGCCCAGGTGGAGCAGCGCGCTCCCTGCTTCCGTGTCGAGGAGCAGGTACTTGGCGCGCCGACGAACGGATTCGATCGTCCGACCGGGGAGAAGCGCCGAAACCTCCGGCGGAATCGGCCAGCGCAGGTCCGGGCGCCGGAGCACGACGCCGGCGACGGTGCGTCCTTCGACGTGCGGCGCCAGGCCGCGCCGGGTGGTTTCGACTTCGGGCAACTCGGGCATGCGCGCAGTGTCGTGTGAAAGCGGCCGCAAGTTGTTATCAGGACTGAACATCCCCATCACGGATCCATGCCGTACCTGGGCGCATGGCCCGTTCCGGGTGGCATGATCGCGTTCGGGGCGAAATACCCCCGGTTTCCCCTTCGGAGTCACGATGCACGCTTTTCTCGATTTCCTCGGCGGCGGACTCATGCAGTTCGGCTGGGTCGGCCTGCTGGTCTACCTGCTCGTCGCCACCCAGTTGACGATCTTCTCGGTCACGCTCTACCTGCACCGCAGCCAGGCGCACCGCGGCGTCGACTTCCATCCGGTGATCGCGCACTTCTTCCGCTTCTGGACGTGGCTCACCACGTCGATGATCACGAAGGAATGGGCCGCGATCCATCGCAAGCACCACGCGAAGTGCGAGACCGAGGAAGATCCGCACAGCCCGATGCACAAGGGCATCAAGATGGTGTTCTGGCGCGGCGTCGAGCTGTATCGCGAAGCGCGCACGGATCGCGAGTCGATCGAGAAGTACGGCAAGGGCTGCCCGGACGACTTCATCGAACGCAAGCTCTATACGCCGCACGCCACGATGGGCCCGACGCTGTTGCTGTTCATCAGCTTCGCGCTGTTCGGCCTGCCGGGCGTCGCGGTCTGGGCGATCCAGATGGCGTGGATCCCGTTCTGGGCCGCGGGCGTCGTCAACGGCCTCGGCCACTGGTGGGGCTATCGCAACTTCGAAACCACCGACACGGCGACCAACCTCACGCCGTGGGGCGTCTGGATCGGCGGCGAAGAACTGCACAACAACCACCACGCGTTCCCGAGCTCGGCGAAGTTCGCGCTGCGCAAGTTCGAGTTCGACATCGGCTGGTCGGCGATCAAGCTGTTCGAAGCGATGGGCCTGGCGAAGGTCCTGCGCGTCGCGCCGTCGCTCGACGTGCGCCCGAACATCAACGTGCCGGACATGGAAACGATCAAGGCGCTGCTCGCCCATCGCTTCCAGGCGATGACCGACTTCCAGCGCAACGTGCTGAAGCCTGCGCTGCGCGAGGAAGCCGCGGAAGCCGGCGGCAAGCAGTCGCTGCTGCCGCGCGCGCTGCGCAAGGGCCTGAACGACGACGGTCGCTGGCTCAAGCCGGATGCGCGCAAGCAGATGCAGGAGTGGGTCGCGCAGCGTCCGCGCATCCGCGCGCTGGTCGAACACCGCGCCCGCCTGGCGGCCGTGCTCGAAGCGCGCGGCAACGACGCTGCGGCGACGCTGCAGAACCTGCAGGCGTGGTGCAAGGAAGCCGAAGCCAGCGGCATTCGCGGGCTGCAGGACTTCTCGGCGCGCCTGAAGGGTTACCAGCTGCAGGCCTGATGTCCGCTGCGCTGCCCGATTCGCGAAAACCCGCACGCTCGCGTGCGGGTTTTTCGGTTCTGGTGTTGGCGTTCGCAGGCGTGCTCCCGGCGGTGCATGCGCAGGTCGTCGCCAGCGCCGACTACCTCGACCGCATGGACGTCGACCGCGACGGCCGCATCTCGCTCGTCGAATACCAGGATTGGCTGAGCTACGCCTTCGACGCGATGGACGCCGACCACGACGGCGTCCTCGCTCCGGCCGAACAACCCGGCGGTCGCGGCAAGGCGATCACGCGCGAGGCGCACCGCGCGCGCCTGGCCGCCGCATTCGCGCGCCAGGACGCCAATCGCGACGGCGCGTTGAGCGCGAAGGAACTCGCGGCGCCGCCGCGCTGAGGCACACTGTCGGCTTCCATCGCGAGGTTGCCGGCATGGCCTACGACTACGAACGCGACTACGCCGAAGCGGCGCGCGATCCCGACGGTTTCTGGCGCAAGGTCGCCCAACGCATCGATTGGATGCAGGCCCCGACGCAGATCCGCGACGTCAGCTTCGATGCGAAGGACTTCCGCATCCGCTGGTACGCCGACGGCACGCTCAACGCCACCGTCAGTTGCCTGGATCGCCACCTTGCGACGCGCGGCGACCGCACCGCGCTGATCTTCGAGCCCGACGATCCGAACGGCGAAACGCAACGCATCCCCTATCGCGAACTGCACGCGCGCGTCTGCCGCCTCGCCAACGCGTTGCGCAACCTGGGCGTCGCGAAGGGCGACCGCGTCACGCTGTACCTGCCGATGATCCCCGACGCGGCCGTCGCAATGCTCGCCTGCGCGCGCATCGGCGCGATCCACTCGGTGGTGTTCGGCGGCTTCGCACCGCACTCGATCGCCGACCGCATCGCCGATTGCAGGAGCAAGCTCGTCATCACCGCCGACGAAGGCCTGCGCGGCGGCAAGCGCATTCCGCTGAAGGCGAACGTCGACGCCGCGCTTGCGCTGCCCGGAACGAACTCGGTCGAAACCGTCCTCGTCGTGCGCCACACCGGCGCCGCCGTCCCCATGCAGATGCCGCGCGATCGCTGGGTCGACGCGGTCGTCGAAGGCCAGCCCGACACGTGCGACCCCGAGCCGATGAACGCGGAAGACCCGCTCTTCATCCTCTACACGTCCGGCTCGACCGGCAAACCCAAGGGCGTGCTGCACACGACCGGCGGCTACATCGTCTATGCGAGCTGGACGCACGAACGCGTGTTCGACCTGCGCGACGACGACGTGTTCTGGTGCACGGCCGATGTCGGCTGGGTGACCGGGCACAGCTACGTCGTGTACGGGCCGCTGGCGAATGGCGCGACCTGCGTGATGTTCGAAGGCGTGCCTAATTACCCCGACTACTCGCGCTTCTGGAACATCGTCGACAAGTACCAGGTCACGATCTTCTACACCGCGCCGACCGCGATCCGCGCGCTGATGCGCGAAGGCGATGCACCGGTGAAGGCGACTTCGCGCAAGTCGATCCGCGTGCTCGGCACCGTCGGCGAGCCGATCAACCCGGAAGCCTGGCGCTGGTACCACGACGTCGTGGGCGACGCGCGCTGCCCGATCACCGACACGTGGTGGCAGACGGAAACCGGCGGCACGCTCATCGCCCCGCCGCTCGATCGACCGCAGAAACCCGGTTCGGCGATGAAACCGCTGCCCGGCATCCTGCCCGCGATCGTCGACGGCAAGGGGAACGTGCTCGAAGGCGAAACGGAAGGCAACCTCGTGCTGCTGGATTCCTGGCCTGGCCAGATGCGCACGGTGTACGGCGATCAAAAGCGTTTCTTCGAGACCTACTTCTCGACGTTCCCGGGCAAGTACTTCACCGGCGACGGTTCCCACCGCGATGCCGACGGCGACTACTGGATCACCGGCCGCGTCGACGACGTCATCATCGTCAGCGGCCATCGCATCGGCTCGGCGGAAGTCGAAAGCGCGTTCGTCTCGCACCCGAAAGTCGCCGAAGCCGCGGTCGTCGGCTTCCCGCACGACATCAAGGGCCAGGGCATCTACGCATACGTGACGCTGATGGACGGCGAAGCCGAAGACGATGCGTTGCGCGCCGAACTGATCGCGCACGTGCGCAAGGAAATCGGTCCGATCGCCACGCCCGACCACCTGCAATGGGCGCCCGGCCTGCCGAAGACGCGCTCGGGCAAGATCATGCGCCGCATCCTGCGCAAGATCGCCGAGGGCGCGCCGGAGCAGTTGGGCGACACGTCGACGCTCGCGGATCCCACGGTGGTCGAATCGCTGGTGAAGCACCGACGCGGGCAGTAGCGCGTCAGCCAGATCGCGCAGGCAAAAAGAAACCCGCCTTGCGGCGGGTTCCTTCGAAACATTCCGAACGGATCGGAAGGCTTACTTGATCTTGCCTTCCTTGTAGATCACGTGCTTCCGGACGACGGGGTCGTACTTCTTGACCTCCATCTTGTTCGGCGTGTTCTTCTTGTTCTTGTCGGTCGTGTAGAAGTGGCCGGTGTTGGCCGAGGAGATCAGGCGGATCTTGTCGCGCTTGCTTGCCATGGTCGTTTACTCCTCAGACCTTCTCGCCACGGGCGCGAAGCTGCGCCAGGACCGAGTCGATACCGTTCTTGTCGATGGTGCGCAGCGCGTGCGCGGAAACCTTCAGCTTCACCCAGCGGTTTTCGCTGGCGACCCAGAAACGACGCTCGTGCAGGTTGGGCAGGAAGCGACGGCGGGTCTTGTTGTTGGCGTGGGAGACGTTGTTACCCGTCAGCACGGCCTTGCCGGAAACTTGGCAAACGCGGGACATAGCGCACCTCGATTGGTGTCTGTGATGCACCCCATGGCCTGGGGTACGACGGCCACGCTGCAAAGGGGGCCTTGGGCCCGGGACTGCCGCAGCGAGCCGCGCATTATGCCCGCCCGGGCCGGGCCGGACAACTCAGTGGGTCGCCTTGTCCCGGTGCCAGCCGCGGTAGCGGATATCGAGATACAGGCTGTAGGCGGCCGTGAAGGCGGGGAAGAGGTTCTGGACCACGCCCACCGAGTCCTGCTTGGCCGAGAACAGGAAGTAGGCCAGGGTCATGGCCGACCCGACCAGGCTCATGTACCAGAACAGCCGCGGGATCACCGGCTTGCCGTGGCGCCGCGAGGCGACGAACTGCACCAGCCACCGCCCGCCGAACATCAGCGCCCCGGTCAGGCCGATGACCTTCCACGGGGACATGTGGAGCCCGGTCCAGTCGAGCCACGGGATCGGGCTGTTCATGAAGTCGGCTGCGACCGGCGCGGCTTCCAGCATCCTCAGGCCTCCTCGACCCCGGTGCGCTTGCTGCGCACGATCAGCCACGCCACGCCCATCAGGTCGCGGATGCCGACCAGTGCGCGATTGAGGTTGTTGTACTTCGACACGCCCGCCGAGCGTGGGCGATGGTTGACCGGCACGCTGACCGTCTTCCACCCCGCGCGCTGCATCAGCGCGGGCAGGTAGCGGTGCATGTGGTCGAAATAGGGCAGGTCGAGGAACGCATCGCGCTCGAACAGCTTGATGCCGCAGCCGGTGTCGGGCGTGTCGTCGCGCAGCATGTTCGAGCGGATCTTGTTGGCCCACTTCGAGGCCCAGCGCTTGCTGCCGGAATCCTGGCGATTGACGCGCCAGCCGGCGAACAGGCGGATCGACGGCTCCGCGGTCGCGCGCGCGGCGAGCAGCTTGGGGATGTCGGCCGGATCGTTCTGCCCGTCGCCGTCGAGCGTTGCGATCCACGGCGCGCGCGCGTGGCGCACGCCGGTGCGGATCGCGGTGCTCTGGCCGCTCTGCTTCGTGTGGTGCAGCACGCGCAGCTCCGGCACTTCGGCCTTGAGCGCACGCAGCGCCGCGAGGGTGCCGTCCTTCGAATCGTCGTCGACGAACACCGCTTCGAACTCCACGCGGCCGCGCAGCGCGGCCACGACTTCCCGCAGCAAGGGACCGACGTTGTCCTGCTCGTTGAAGACCGGCACGACGACGGAAAGCTGCGGGGCCTGGGTCAAGCGTTGTCTCCGAAATACTCGCGGCACCACCGCACGACTTGCGGCATGCCCGCCTCGATGGGGGTCGCGGGATCGAAACCGAAGTCCGCGTGGGCGCGCGCAGTATCGGCCATGGTCTCGACCATGTCGCCTGCCTGCATGGGCAGGTAGACCTTTTCCGCGGGCCGGCCGGCAGCTTCCTCGATGACCCCGATGAAGTGCTCGAGCTCGACCGGGGTGTGGTTGCCGAGGTTGTAGATGCGATGCGGCCCGTTTTCCGCGGCGTCCTCGCCCGCGGGGCGCGGTGGTGCGTCCATCGCGCCGAGCACGCCGGCGACGATGTCGCCGATGTGGGTGAAGTCGCGGCGCATGCGGCCGTGGTTGAACACCTGGATCGGCCGCCCGGCGAGGACCGCGCGCGAGAACAGCAGCGGCGCCATGTCGGGCCGGCCCCACGGACCGTAGACGGTGAAGAAGCGCAGCCCGGTCGAACGCAGCCCGTAGAGATGCGCGTAGGTATGCGCCATCAATTCGTTCGCCGCCTTGGTCGCCGCGTACAGCGAACGCGGCCGATCGATGCGTTGTTCCTCGGAGAACGGCGGCGTCGCCGAGTCGCCGTAGACCGACGACGAACTCGCGTACACCAGGTGTTCCACAAAGCGATGCCGGCACAGCTCCAGCATGTTGACGAAGCCGATCAGGTTGCTGTCGACGTAGGCGTGCGGGTTCTCCAGCGAATAACGCACGCCTGCCTGCGCGGCGAGGTGGATCACGCGGGTGAACCCATGCTTGTCGAACAACGCGGCCAGGCCGGCGCCGTCGGTGAGGTCGACTTCCGCGATCTCGACGTCGGGGCACAACGCCGCGACGCGGTCGCGCTTCATCCGCGGGTCGTAGTAGTCGTTGAAGTTGTCGAGGCCGACGACCGGCGCGCCGCGCGCCTGCAACTCGCGGCAGACATGGGCGCCGATGAAGCCGGCGGCGCCGGTAACGAGGGTGGTGGCCGTCATGGCAGTCGGACTCCGGTTGCGAAAAGACGCGCAGCCTAGCCGCGCGGCCGTGCAGGCAGGCTCACGCCCGCCGCATTCTCCAACGGAATTGTTTCAACCTACTCGGCCTTGCCGCGCAGGCGTTCCAGCACGCCGTCCAGCGAATCGAGGTCGGAATAGTGGATCACCAGCCGGCCCTTGCCCGCGCGGCCGTGCAGCACGTTGACGCGGGTGCCGAGCGACTCGGAGAGCTCGCGTTCCAGGGTCGCGATGTCGGCCTGCGGCTTCGCCTTCGCGGCCTTGGCCTTGCGCAGCGGCGCACCGGCGACCTGGCCGGAAGTGAGCTGCTGCACGCGATGTTCGACTTCGCGCACCGACCACTCGTGCTCGGCGGCCTGGCGCGCGAGCGCGACCGCGGCCGGCGGCGCGAGCGTCAGCAGCGCGCGCGCGTGGCCCATTTCGATCGCGCGCGTTTCCACCAGCACGCGGATCTCCGACGGCAACTCGAGCAGGCGCAACAGGTTGGACACCGCCGCGCGCGAACGGCCGACCGCGTCGGCGGCCTGCGCGTGGGTGAGGTCGAATTCGTCGATCAGGCGCTGAAGCGCGAGCGCTTCTTCCAGCGGATTGAGGTCTTCGCGCTGGATGTTCTCGATCAGCGCCATCGCGATGACCGCGTGGTCGTCGACCACGCGAACGACCGCCGGGATTTCGGCCAGGCCCGCAAGCTGCGAAGCGCGCCAGCGGCGTTCGCCCGCGATGATCTCGTAGCGCGCGCCCTTGCCGGCCGCGGCGCCTTCGATCTCGCGCACGACGATCGGCTGGATCACGCCCTGCGCGCGGATCGATTCGGCGAGCTCGGCGAGCTTCGCCTGGTCCATGCCGGTGCGCGGCTGGTAGCGGCCCGGTTGCAGCTGGGTGACGGGCAACTGGCGCAGGGCTTCGCCCGGCTGCGCTTCCAGCGGCGCGGTTTCGGCGGCGGCCTTGGGCCCGAGGAGGGCTTCGAGTCCGCGTCCGAGCCCGCGCTTCTTCGCGACGGTCATGCTTGCACTTCCTTCTGTTCCTGCGGCGCGGCCTTCGCGGCCTGCTCGCGTTCCCGCTGACGGCGCAACACTTCGCCGGCGAGGCCGAGGTACGCCACGCTGCCGCGCGAGGCGCGATCGTAGGCGACGATGCTCTGCCCGTGGCTCGGCGCTTCGGCCAGGCGCACGTTGCGCGGCACGATGGTGCGGAACACGCGATCGCCGAAATGCGTCGTGAGTTCGGCCGACACCGCGTTGGCGAGGTTGTTGCGCACGTCGAACATGGTGCGCAGCACGCCTTCGATTTCGAGCGCGGGGTTGAGCTTGCGCTTCAGCGCTTCGATCGTGTCGATCAGCGCGGAAAGGCCTTCCAGCGCGTAGTACTCGCACTGCATCGGCACCAGCACCGAGTCCGCCGCGGTCAGCGCGTTGAGCGTGAGCAGCGACAGCGCGGGCGGGCAGTCGATGATGATGAAGTCGTACTGGTCGCGAATCGGTTCGAGCGCGCGCTTGAGGCGCTGCTCGCGTCCTTCCTCGTCCATCAGTTCGATTTCGGCGGCGGTGAGGTCGATGTTGCCCGGGAGGATGTCGAACCCCTCGGGCGTCTTCACGATCGCCGAGGGCGCGTGCATTTCCTCGAGCAACACGTCGGTGGTCGACGCGCGCAGTTCGCGCTTGTCGACGCCGCTTCCCATCGTCGCGTTGCCCTGCGGGTCGAGATCGACGAGCAGCACGCGCTTCGGCGTGCGCGCGAGCGCAGCCGCGAGGTTCACGGAAGTGGTGGTCTTGCCGACGCCGCCCTTCTGGTTGGCAACAGCGATGATGCGGGCCGTCACGGCGCGAAATCCCCCCGGGGAATGGATCGGCTCTGCTATGGGTCGCGGGCGCCGGAACCCGATTATGCCGCAGCGACGACGATGAGGTGCCGCTCGGCATCGAGACCGGGGACACGCATCGGATGCATCTCACGAACCTCCCATCCGGGCGGCAGCGCCGCGATCTCCTCGGCGGGCACGACGCCCTTCATTGCGAGCAGAACGCCGCCGGGTCGCAGGAGATGCCCGCCGGATTCGAGAATCAGCGGAAGCGTGGCAAGCGCGCGCGCGGTGATCGCATCGAAACGACCGGGCGCGTCGTACGCCTCGATCCGCGATTCGACGACCTCGACATTCCCCAACGCGAGCTTGCGCACCGCCTCGCGGAGGAAGCGCGTCTTCTTGCCGTTGCTTTCCACCAGCGTGACCTGCAGCCCGGGTTTCGCGATGGCGAGCGGAATGCCCGGCAGGCCGGGACCGGTGCCGAGGTCGGCCAGCCGCCCGCCGGCCGCCGCGATGGCGTCGACATGCGAATGCATCGCCAGCGAATCGAGCAGGTGCTTGGCGACCATCTCGCGCGGGTCGCGGATCGCGGTCAGGTTGTAGGTGGCGTTCCAGCGCGCGAGCAACGCGACGTATTCGAGCAGCGGTGCGGCGAGCGCGGCATCGAGGCCGAGCGCGCGCAGGCCCGCTTCGAGTTCGGGGCGCAGGGACGACAGGTCGGGGGGCGTGGTCGACATGGGCCGCGCATCTTAGCGGCGTCGCCACGCGAGCGCCGCGCGGTAGCCGGGACGCGGGGCCCATTCATGCACGCGCCACGGCCCGCCGAGCAGCACGTGCGGATGCGCGATGCCGAGTCCGCCGTCGACGTCGGCCAGGCCGAACTTGTCGAGCCCGAACGCGATGCCGCGCCCGTGCGCCTTGACCACGGCTTCCTTCGCGCACCACAGGCGGAGGAAGGCTTCGCTGCGGTCGGGTTCGGGCAGGCCGCGCAGCCAGTCGTGTTCGCTCGCGTGGAAGAAGCGCTGGGCGAGTTCGAGCGCGCGCGGTCGCGGGCGGGCGCGTTCGAGGTCGACGCCGACGTCGACGCCTTCGCCGAGCGCCATCAGCAGGCCGTCGCCGCTGTGGCTCCAGCTCACGTCGAAGCCCTGCAGTGCACCGGCCAGGCGCGGCCGGCCGTATTCGTCGCGGCGCAGTTCGATGGCCTCGGCCGGCACGGCGAGCGCGTCGGTCATCCACGCCCGCACCACCGGCTCGGCCGGATCGCCGCGTCGGTGATCGCGCCAGTGCCAGCGCGGTTCCGGTGATGTGAAGGAGGGCGGCATGCGGGACGGAGAAGAATGGACGGAACGAACCCGGCGTAAAGTATGCGACGGGGGGCGGCCTCGGCCGCGAACGGAAAACACGCCAGGTCACATGTCCGCCGTCATCGAGCCGGGCGCGCAAGCGCCGACCACGCCCATCGCGGTGGGCGCCGCCGCGCGTCCGATCGTGTTCGACGAACACGGCGACGTGCCGCTCGACGTCTTCCTCGCCCAGGTGCGCGGCGTGGCCGCGATGCTTCCCGCGTCGATGCACGCGATCAACCTGTGCGAAGACCGCTATCGCTTCCTCGTCGCCTTCTGCGCCGTCGCGATGCGCGGCCAGGTGAACCTGCTGCCGCCTTCGCGCGCGCCGGCCGCGGTCGACGAAGCGATCGCGCAACACCCCGACAGTTATTGCATCGGCGACGCGGCCCTCGCCCCCGCACCCGCGCGCTACCTGCGCCTGCCCGACGAATTGCCGCAGCGCGTCGGCGTCACGCCGATGCTCGACGACGATGCACTCGTCGCGATCGGCTACACCTCCGGCAGCACCGGCCGCCCGCAGGCGAACGAAAAAACGTGGGGCAGCTTCCGCCGCAGCACCGCGCAGAACCTCGCCGCGCTCGCGGACCTGTGGCCCGAGGGCGACGCGCACATCGTCGCCACCGTGCCGCCGCAACACATGTACGGCATGGAGATGTCGGTGTTGCTGCCGTTGCTGTGCGAAGTCGCGGTGCACGCGGCCAAACCATTTTTCCCCGAAGACATCGCGCGCGCGCTCGCGCATGCGCACGGCCCGCGCATCCTGGTGACGACGCCCGTGCACCTGCGCGCGCTGCTCGTGTCGGGCTGCGCACTGCCGCCGCTGCGCGCGATCGTCTCCGCGACCGCGCCGCTGTCGCCCGAACTCGCGCGCGACGCCGAAGCGCGCTTCGGCTGCGAAGTGCGCGAAGTGTTCGGCTCCACCGAAACCTGCGTCATCGCGCGCCGCCGCACCGCATGCGAATCCGAATGGACGCCGCTGCCCGGCGTGCGCGTCGTGCCGCAACCCGACGGGACCGCGGTGCATGCGCCGCATCTCGCGACGCCGGTCGTGCTCGCCGACCTCGTCGAAGTCCACGCCGACGGCCGCTTCCTGCTGCGCGGCCGCAACGCCGACCTGCTCGAAATCGCCGGCAAGCGCGCGTCGCTCGGCGACATGACACGCAAGCTGCTCGCGATTCCCGGTGTCGAGGACGGGATCGTGTTCCAACTCGACGGTACGCACCCCGGAAGCGACGGCGAACGCAACGTCCGACGCATCGCCGCACTCGCCGTCGCACCGTCGCTCGACGAGGCCGCGATCCTCGCGGCGTTGCGTCGCACGATCGATCCCGTGTTCCTTCCGCGGCCGTTGCGATGCGTTGCAGCATTGCCGCGCAACGAAACCGGCAAGCTGCCGCGCGAGCTTCTTGCAGCGCTTCTGCACGGTCTCTGACACGCTCTTCACGAGCGAAAAACCCCTGCAAAAACCGCGTTTTGCCGGCGTTGTGGAGTTCTGACTCCACCTTCACGCGTGCCTGTTGACACTGCCGCCGAACCCCCTCCCCTGGGGGGTCGATCGGATTAGCTGACCAATCAAAGGAGTGGGTGCATGAACATCATCATCTGGTTGATCGTGGGCGGCATCGTGGGTTGGCTCGCCAGCCTGATCATGCGGACGGACGCGCAGCAGGGCATCATCCTGAACGTCATCGTCGGCATCGTCGGCGCCTTCCTCGGTGGCTGGCTGGGCAACATGCTCGGCATCAGCGGCGCCAACATCAACGAAGGCTTCAGCGTCACGGGCTTCATCATCTCGCTCATCGGCGCAGTGGTATTGCTCGCGATCGTCAACCTGTTCCGCCGCGGACGCGTGCGCTAAGACAGCGCACACACGGGATGCGGAGCCCGGTCATGGAAGGCCGAGGCTCCGCGACAGGGATGGAGCAGAAAGCCCGGCGATCGCCGGGCTTTTTCTTTGTCGTCAGTCGGTCTGCAACCACACCGGCGTGTGGTCGCTCGGCCGCTCCCAGGTGCGCGGCGCCTTGTCGATGCCGGCGGCGGTGATGCGCGGGCGCAGCGCGTCGCTGACGAGCGCGAGGTCGATGCGCAGGCCCCAGTTGCGCTGGAACGCGGCGAGGCGATAGTCCCACCAGCTGTGGTGGCCGGGCTCGTCGTTGAACAGGCGGAAGCTGTCGTGCAGGCCGAGGTCGAGCAGCGAACGCAGCGCGTCGCGTTCCGGCGTCGAGCACAGGATCTTTTCGCGCCAGCGTTTCGGGTCGTGCACGTCGCGATCGTCGGGCGCGATGTTGAAGTCGCCGAGCACGACCATGTTCGGATGCGTGATCAATTCTTCGCGCAGCCACGCGCGTACCGCTTCGATCCAGCGCAGCTTGTACGCGAACTTCTCGCTGCCGACCTTCTCGCCGTTCACCACGTACAGGTCGACGATGCGCACGTCGCCGACGGTGGCGGCGAGCACGCGTTTCTGCGGGTCGTCGAAGTTCGGGATCGCGGTGACGCACTCGCTCGCGAACGGCACGCGGCTGAGCAGTGCGACGCCGTTGTAGGTCTTCTGTCCGCAGAACACGCTGCGGTACCCGAGTTCGGCGAGCTGCGAGTCGGGGAAGCGCTCGTCCTCGACCTTGGTTTCCTGCAGTGCGACGACGTCCGGTTGCGCGTCGCGCAGCCACTGGGCCAGGTGCGGCATGCGGACGTTGAGCGAATTGACGTTCCAGCTGGCGATCTTCAACGGGCCATCCTTTGGGCAGTCCTTTTGGGCCGCGGTCCGACGTTGGTACCGGCATGGCCAGATACGACACGATACTCGACACGATCGGCGGTACGCCGCTGGTTCGGCTCGGCAAGCTCGCGCCGGCGGGCGTCAACGTCTACGCGAAGCTCGAATCCTTCAACCCGCTGGGCTCGGTGAAGGACCGCATGGCGCGCGCGGTGATCGAAGACGCGGAGCGCTCGGGCAAGTTGCGGCCGGGGCAGACCGTGATCGAAGCGACCAGCGGCAATACCGGCATTGGCCTCGCGATGGTGTGCGCCTGCAAGGGCTATCCGTTCGTCGCGGTGATGGCGGAGAACTTCAGCGTCGAGCGGCGCAAGCTGCTGCGCTTCCTCGGCGCGAAGGTCGTGCTCACGCCGGCGGCCGACAAGGGCTCGGGCATGCTCGCCAAGGCGGTCGAACTCGCCGATGCGCACGGCTGGTTCCTGTGCCGGCAGTTCGAGAATCCGGCGAACGCCGAAGTGCACATGCGCACGACGTCGAAGGAAATCCTCGCCGACTTCGAAGGCGAGCGGCTCGATGCGTTCGTCACCGGCACGGGCACGGGCGGCACGCTGCTCGGCGTCGGTCGCGTGCTGAAGGCGACGGATCCGCGCATCCGCATCGTCGTCGCCGAACCCGACAACGCGCCGATCCTCGCCAGTCGCACGCCGCAACCGCGCGATGCGTCGGGCGCGCCGAGCCGCAGCCATCCGAACTTCCAGCCGCACCTGATCCAGGGCGTCACGCCCGATTTCATCCCGCGCCTGACCGAAACCGCGATCGCCGAACATCTCGTCGACGAGATCGTGTCGGTCGCCGGCAACGACGCGCTGCGCCTGTCGCGCGAACTCGCCACGCGCGAAGGCATCCTCGCGGGCCCGTCGAGCGGCGCGATCCTCGCCGCCGCGCTCGACGTCGCGAATCGCAGCGCGCCCGGCGCGAACATCGTCTGCATGCTGCCCGACACCGGCGAGCGCTACATGTCGACGCCGTTGTTCGAGAACATCCGCGAAACGATGGACGACGACGAGAACGCGATCTCGCACTCGACGCCCGGTTATCGCTTCGATCGTGCGCAGGCGCCGCCACCGGCCTGTCCCATCGATCGACCGCCGCCGCGCGAAGAACCGCTCGACGCGCAGGCGGTCGCGTTCGTGCACGACATCGTACGCGACAAGCCCGTCGTGCTGTTCGCGCTGGAGTGGTGCGAGTTCTGCTGGGCGGTGCGCAAGTTGTTCGCGCGGCTGGGCATCGAACACGAAAGCGTCGACCTGGATTCGGTCGCCTACCAGCGCGACGATCGCGGATTGAAGATCCGCGCGGCGCTACGCGCCGAGTTCGCGCCCACCATCCCGCAGATTTTCATCGGCGGCGAGCGCATCGGCGGCTGCACGGAGTTGTTCGACGCGATGCGCAGTGGCGAGATGCAGCGTCGTCTCGACGCGGCGGGCGTCGACTACGACCATTCCATCAAGCTCGATCCCTACACGCTGCTCCCCAACTGGGTGCACCCGCGCGAAACCGCGTGAAGTTCAGCGCGACAGGAAACGCACGAGCCGATCGACGAAACCCGTGTACGGCGGACGCAGCAGATCGGTCGCTGCCCAGCGCGATTGGCGGAACACCGGCAACAGCTTGCTGAACGTGTCGAAGCCGGTCTTGCCGTGGATCGCGCCCATGCCACTCGGGCCGATGCCGCCGAAGGGCAGCGTGTCGACCGCGAAGTGCACCAGCGTGTCGTTCACCGACACACCGCCGGACAGGTTCGCATCGACGATGCGTTCGACCGTCGCGCGATCGTTGGAGAACGGATACAGCGCGAGCGGGCGATCATGCGAGGCGATGTAGGCGAGCGCGTCGTCGATGCGCGCGTACGTGCGCACCGGCAGGATCGGTCCGAAGATTTCGTTGCGCATCACCAGGCTGTCGTCGGGCGCGTCGAGCACGAGCGTCGGCGGCAGCAGGCGTTCGGCGCGCATGCGCTGCGCATCGACATCGATCAGCGGCAACACTGCCGCGTCGCGCGCGCGCGCATCGTCGAGCCACGACTGCAGCCGATCGAACTGCGCGGTGTTGATGATGCGCGTGTAGTTCGACGCATCCGACAGATCGCCAAAACGCGCGCGCACCTGCGCACGCAACGCTTCGACGAACGCATCGCGCCGCGCCGCATCGACCAGCGCGTAGTCCACGCCGATGCACGTCTGCCCCGCGTTGAACCACTTGCCGCTTGCGATGCGCGCCGCGGCGAGTTCGAGCGGAAAATCCGGCGCGACGACGGCCGGCGCCTTGCCGCCGAGTTCGAGCGTCACCGGCGTGAGGTTCGGCGCCGCCGCGGCCATCACCTTGCGGCCGACCGCGGTCGACCCGGTGAACAGCAGATGGTCGAACGGCAACGCGGAAAACGCCGCGCCCACTTCGGCGCCGCCCAGGGCGACCGCCACGCGATCGGCGGGAAACACTTCCGCGAGCAACTCGCGCAGGAACGCGCTCGTGCGCGGCGTGTGTTCCGATGGCTTGAGGAACACGTGGTTGCCTGCCGCGATCGCGGAAACCAGCGGCACCAGCGCCAGGTTCACCGGGTAATTCCAGGGACTGATGATGCCGACGACGCCGACCGGCGCCGGCCGCACTTCCGCGCGCGCGGGCCAGAACTTCCAGCCGACGCCGACGCGCCGCGGCTTCGCCCAACGGCGGAGCTTGCGGCGCGCGAGGTCGATCTCGGCGAGCGTGACCATCGCCTCGGAGATGAGGTTTTCGTGCGGCGACCGATGACCGAAGTCCGCGCTGATCGCCGCGTCCATCGCTTCGAGCCGTCGCGAGAACGCCGCGCGCAGGCGGCCGAGGTCGGCATGGCGCTGCGCAAGGCTCGGCTTGCTCGCGCGCCACGCGGTGCGCAGGCGCTCGAGGACGGGCGCGAGTTCCGCTTCGGCGGCGAGGGGGCGGCTGTCGAGGCCGTCGAGGGGAAGCACATCGTTCATGCGGGCAGTGTATGCCCGCCACTTCGTACTTTCGTGCTCGGTAGAATCATCGCCATGCCAGTCCGCCCCTACCTCGACCAACTTCCCGTCCTCGGCGAGCGCGTCTACGTCGATCCCGCGGCCCAGGTCATCGGCGATGTCGTCCTCGGCGACGACGTGTCGATCTGGCCCGGCACCGTCGTGCGCGGCGACGTCAACTTCATCCGCATCGGCGCGCGCACCAACGTGCAGGACGGCACCATCGTGCACGTCAGCCACGACGGACCGCACGCGAAGCTCGGCGGCTTCGCGACCGTGATCGGGAGCGACGTGACCATCGGTCACAAGGCGATCGTGCATGCGTGCCGCATCGAGGACGCGGTGCTGGTCGGCATGGGTGCGATCCTGCTGGACGGCGCGGTCGTGGAGAAGCACGGCTTCGTCGGTGCAGGTGCGCTCGTCGCACCCGGCAAGGTCGTCGGCAGCGGCGAACTCTGGCTCGGCAACCCCGCGAAGAAGGTGCGGATGTTGTCGGACGCCGAGATCGAAGCGCTGTACTACTCGGCCGGCCACTACGTGCGCCTGAAGGACCAGTACCTCGCCGGCGCGCTGGAGATCGACGCGCGCTGAAGCGATCAGTCCGCGGTGACCAATGCGTCGTGCCGCGCGAGCAGGCTGTCGTACACCGCATCGGTTTCCGGGCGCACGCCGTGCCAGAGCGCGAAGCTTGCCGCGGCCTGTTCGACCAGCATGCCGAGGCCGTCGACCACGTCGTGGCAGCCCGATGCGCGCGCCCACGCGAGGAACAGGATCGCGACTTCGCCGTAATTGAGGTCGACCGCCGCGCAACGTGGGCCGATGATCGAACGCGGCAACGACGGGATGCCGCCGTCGCGCGCGGCCGAGGTCGCGTTGATGATCAGGTCGAACTCGCCCATCGACGGCAGGTCCTGCAGGTAACGCGGATGCACGCGGCCCGGTTCGCCGAGCGCATCGGCCAGCGCATCGCTGCGCTGTGCGGTGCGATTGACGATGTACAGGTCGCCGATGCCCGCATCGAGCAGCGCCGGTGCGACGCCGCGCGCCGCGCCGCCCGCGCCGAGCAACAGCGTGCGTCGCGCGCGCAGATCGAGCGCGTGTCGATCGGTGAGGTCGCGCACCAGGCCCGCGCCATCGGTGTTGTCGCCGTGCCAGGTGTCGCCGTTGCGCACGAGCGTGTTGACCGCGCCGGCGCGGCGCGCGCGCTCCGTGAGGTCGTCGCACAACGAGAATGCGGCCTGCTTCAATGGCAACGTGACGTTGGCGCCGACGCCGCCGCGCGACGCGAAGTCACCGAGCGCGTGCACGAACTGCCCGGGCTCGGCATCGATCGCCGCATAGTCGACCGGGATGCCGGTCTGGCGGCCGAATGCGGTGTGGATCCTGGGGGAGAGGGAATGCGCGACCGGATGTCCGAACACCGCGTAGTGCTTGCTCATCGCCGGGTTCCCTCGTTGGTGTCCCTGGAATGTGTCGCGCCCACCTCGCCGGGTGGGCTGCACCGTATCTGACGGCGGCCCGCCCGGCGTGCGGCCACGCAGGGCCGCCTTCGGCCCGAATGTCGCATTTCCCGCATTCAAGCCGCGTCGAAATCGCAGGCGGTCCGACGGACGCGTTGCCGCCGGACGACGTCCGGTCAGCTTTCGCGCAGCCAGCGCGCGGCGTCGAGGGCGAAATAGGTCAGCACGCCGTCCGCGCCGGCGCGCTTGATCGACGTCAGCGCTTCGAGCACGCAGCCGCGCTCGTCGAGCCAGCCGTTGCCGATGGCGGCGCGCAACATCGCGTACTCGCCGCTCACCTGGTAGGCGAACGTCGGCGCGCCGAACTCGTCCTTCACGCGACGCACGATATCGAGGTACGGCAGGCCCGGCTTGACCATGATCATGTCCGCGCCTTCCTCGAGGTCGAGCGCGACTTCGCGCAGCGCTTCGTCCGAGTTGGCCGGATCCATCTGGTAGGTGAACTTGTTGCCCTTGCCGAGCGCGCCCGACGAACCCACCGCATCGCGGAACGGGCCGTAGAAACTCGACGCGTACTTCGCGCTGTAGGCGAGGATGCGCGTGTGGATGTGTCCGTCGAGTTCCAGCGCGCCGCGGATGGCGCCGATGCGGCCGTCCATCATGTCCGACGGCGCGACCACGTCCGCGCCTGCGCGCGCATGCGACAGCGCCTGCTTCACGAGCGCTTCGACGGTGTCGTCGTTGACGACGTAACCGCTCTCGTCGACGAGGCCGTCCTGGCCGTGCGAGGTGTAGGGATCGAGCGCGACGTCGGTGATCACGCCGAGGTCGGGGAAGTTCTTCTTCAGCGCGCGCACCGCGCGCTGCACGAGGCCGTCGTCGTGCCACGCCGCTTCGGCGGTGAGCGACTTGGCGTCGGGTGCGGTGACGGGGAACAGCGCGAGCGCGGGGATGCGCAGTTCGCTCGCCTGTTCGGCGACGCGCAGCAGTTCGTCGATCGACACGCGCTCGATGCCCGGCATCGAGGCGACCGGCGCGCGGCCTTGCAGTTCGTGCACGAAGACCGGGTAGATCAGGTCGTTCGCGGTAAGGACATGCTCGCGCATCAGGCGGCGCGAGAACTCGTCGCGACGCATGCGCCGCGGGCGGACGAAGGGGTAGGTCATGGGGACGCATGATACGCCCCCAAGAGAAGACCCTCCCCCGCGAACGGGGGAGGGTCGGTGCGACGGAGCGTTCCGATCAGCCCCTGTTGATGCAGGTGGACAGCGCGCTCGCCTGCCCGCTGGTGATCAGTCCGGCGCTGCTCAAGCGGTCGCGATAGGCCCGCATCGCGTTGAGGTACGCACCACGATTGGCCGACGTCGCGGCGACCAGGTTGTTGGTGGCCACCACGTTCGCGCCGATGATCAGGCCGGCGTCGTCGACGATGTCGATCGTCGTGTTGCAGCCGTTGATCACGGCGTTGCCCGGGTTGAGCCGCCAGCCCGTGTCCTGCAGCAGGTTGGCGCTGATGTCGATGTTCAACGCCGCGTTGAGCGAATCGTTGATCGCAGGTTCCATCAGCGCGTTCGGCGCGAGGTCGGTGTCGTAGTGCGACCCCGTCGAACCGGGTTGGACCGGGTTCGGCGCGAAGAGCCGCGGACGGCCGAGGTCGTCGGCGCCTTGCAGCTTCGTGGTGTCGATGACGAAGGCGACCGTCACGCCGCTGGCCTGGCGGAGCAATGCGCCGTCGGGTTGCGTCACGCTGATCGCCGGGATCGTCACCGCCGGATCGGTACCGCCCATGCCGGGCGGGGGCGTGCCGGCGGCATTGTTCGCGACGATCAGGCCCGTCGCCCCCGCGGCCTGCGCGACCGCAGCCTTCACCACGAACCCGCACCCGCCGCGATCGACCAGCGCGATGTTGCCGGCGACCGCGCCCGCGTTGGTGTACGCGGTGCAACCGTCGGTCGTCGACGGCCCGGCCGTATTCGCGGCGTCGGCGGCGTTGACGACGCTGCCGCCGAAGTTCGCCGGCGACACCGTCGCGCCGAAACTCGCGGTGCCGTACGCGTACGTGCCGGCGATCGCCGCGGGCGCGGTGACGCGGAACGACTGGCGATCGTCGAGCACCAGCGCAGCACCCGCGCGCGCACTCGATCCGGTGAACACCAGGTTGCCGTAGTTGATCGCAGACGCCTTGCGCTGCGGCTTGTTCATCTGCGGCCAGAACTGGCCGGTGCTGTTGTCGAAGGTGAAGCGCGAATAGACGTCCGCGATGTTCGACTGGAACGCGCCGCTCGATTCGTCGACGAAGTTCTGGAAGCCGAGCCCGTGGCCGAACTCGTGCATCACCACGTCGAGGAAGTTGATCTGCCCAGCGGGCGTGTTGCCGTCGAGCCCGTAGTAGAAGTTGAAGTCGCTGCTGAACTGCGAGCCGATGTCGGTGAAGCCCGGGTTCAAGTCGGTGCCGGTCAGCGCATCGGCGAGCGCGCTGCTGTACCAGGTGTCCTGGAACGGGAACTCGGGTTCGTCGCGGAAGATGAAGGTCGCGCCCGCGGAACCGAGCACGTTCGCACCCAGCGGATTGAACTGCGCACCGACGAACACCGGTACGTCGCTCACGAGCACCTGGCCCCAGAGGTCGGCGGCGAACTGCGCGACGATGCGGCGTTGCGCACCGCGCGTGGTGCCGGGATTGCCGGCGACGGGCGCAACGGCCGTGGTGTCGTTGTAGCCCTCGTTGTTGCCGTCGGCGTACACGGGGACGATTTCGGCGGCGTTCGCCAAACCGAAGAGCGCGACGCCGATGGCGACGGAAAGAGTGAGGAGGGACTTATTCATTGGGCAGGCCCTCCGTCTTCGTCGCCGGCGCTTCGCCTTCGGATTCGGTGAGCTGCACGTTGCCGTTGGCGTCCTTCGCGACGCCCAGCGTGCTCCACAGTTCGGTCGGCACGCGCACGGCGGATCCGCCGGACTTCGTGCGGAACAACGTGGCGTCGGCCTGCGCCATCGTCTTCGGCTGCTTGCCGATCGCAGCGTTGGGGTTCTTCGCGATCGCGGCCGCTTCGGCCTGCAGGCGTGCCTTGTCTGGATTGGCGGCAAGCGACGCGGTGGCGACGCCGGCGCCGGCCAGTGCAATGCCGGCCAGCAACATCATGTTCGTGCCCTTCATGGGGGATTGCCCTCTTGCTCGACAGGTCGGCGGAGGATGCGCGCGAGCCGTTGATCGGCTCAAACGCGTGGACCAGCCTCACAAGGGGTTTTCACGCGGCGCACACGCACGTGACCGGGGCACGAAAAAAGAATCGGCGCCCGAAGGCGCCGATCCGTGTTGCAGCGATCGCGGTGGCGATCAGTTCTTGGCGAGGCTCGTGATCTTGCCCGCGCACTGCATCACCTTGCCGCCTTGGCGACCGGTGATGAGGTTGGCGGCGAGCAGGCTGTTGCGATAGGCCTCCATGCGCGCCATGTACGCGGTCTTGTTCGCCGACGTCGCCGCGATGAGGTTGCTCGTCGCGATGATGTTGGCGCCGACGATCAGGCCCGCATCGTCGATGATCGTGACCTCGGTGTTGCACCCGTTGATGTACGCCGGACCCTTGTTCAACGTCCAGCCCGTGTCCTGCAGCAGGTTGGCCGAGCTGTCGATGAACATCGCCGCATTGAGCGAGTCGTTGATCGACGGTTCCATCAGCGCGTTCGGCAGCAGGTTCGTGTCGAAGTGCGAACCGGACGAGCCGGGCTGCACCGGGTTCGGCATGAACAGGCGCGGGCGACCCGCGTCGTCGGCGCCCTGCAGGCCCGTGCCCGTGGCCTGGATCGCCGCGACCACGCCGCTGTTGCCCTTCACCAACGCGCCGTCGGCCTGCGAGAGGCTGATGGTCGGGATGGTGATCGCCGGATCGTTGCCGCCCAGGCCCGGGGCCGGGCCCGCCGCGTTGTTCGCGACGATCACGCCGGTCGCACCCGCGGCCTGCGCGTTGAGCACCTTGACGACGAAACCGCATGTGCCGCGATCGACGACCGCGATGTTGCCGGCGACGGCCGCGGCATTCGTGAACGGCGAGCAGCCGTCGGTCGTGCTCGGACCCGCTGCATCCGACGCGTCCTGCGAGACGACCACGTTGCCGTGGAAGTTCTGCACGCGCGCGGTCGGGCCGAAGCCCGCGGTGCCGTACTGGTAGTTGCCCGCGATCGCCGGCGGGGCCGAGATGTTCAGGTGCGTGCGCGGATCGAGCACGAGCGGCGCGGCCGCGACGGTCGACGCACCCGTGAACACCACGTTGCCGTAGTTGACGCCCGACGCCTGGCGCTGCGCGATCGACATGTCCGGCCAGAACAGGCCTTGGGTGTTGTCGTACGTGTAGACCGAATAGATGTCCTTGATGCCGGCGAGGAACGTGCCCTGCGCTTCGTTCTCGAAGTTCGCGAAGCCGAGGCCATGGCCGAACTCGTGCATCACCACGTCGAGGAAGCTGATCTGCCCGGCCGGCGTCGCGCCGTCGAGGCCGAGATAGAACGTGAAGTCCGACGAGAACTGCGAGGTGATGTCGGTGAAGCCCGGATCCAGGTCTTCGCCGGCCAGCGCGTCGCCGAGCGCCGCGTTGTACAGCGTGCCCTGCATCGGGAAGTTGGGGTGGTCGTACCAGGCCTGGGTCGAACCCGCGGAACCGAGCACGTTGGCGCCGAGCGGATTGAACTGCGCGCCGACGAAGATCGGCACGTCGCTCTGCAGGATCGCGCCCCAGAGATCGGCGGCGAACTGCGCGACGATCTGGCGCTGGATGCCGACGGTGGCGCCCGGGTTGCCGGCGACGGGGGCCGCTGGCGTGGGGTCGTTGTAGCCTTCGTTCGGACCGTCGAAGTTGACGGGGACGACTTCGGCGGCGTGCGACATGCCGGCGATCGCGACGCCCAGGGCGACGCTGAGTGCGAGGATCGACTTATTCATTGGGCAGGCCCTCCGTGGTCGCTGCCGGCACCGAATCGCCCTCGCCATCGACGATGCGCTTGTTGCCGTTCGCATCGGTCTGCACGTAGAGCGTCGGCCACAATTCGGTTGCAACGCGAACGCCTTCGGCGCCCGTCGTCGACTTCAGGCGCATGGAGTTCGCATCCGCCATCGTGCGCGGCTGCGGAAGCGCCTTCTTGTGGTTCTCCTTGACCTTCGCGGCCATTTCTTTCTTCTGCTGGCCCGTGAGTGCGGGCTTTGCCGCCCACGCCATCGTGGTTGCGCAGACCAGCGTCACGCCGGCCAACGCCAGAGTCGACTTCAACTTCATTGAGGAACCCCTTCGTCCTGAAAAAAGACGACAGTCGCGCGGCCGGTGGAATTGGGGAGACCGGCACGCAAATCCGAACTTCATGGAGTCGATCGGAGAGCCACCGGTGCTGTCGAGGGAACGGCGGCCTGGTCCGAGGATGCGCAGAGTTCCCCGCTGAGCTCAAACGTTCTCGCGCGTGCGTACTGAACGATTCACGTGAGGTCTGTGAGGTACTGCGCGGTTCTCGCGCGTGCCATCACGTGGGCGTAACGAATGCACGCCGACGAGCGGTCCGTGTCGATGGATCAACGGATGCGTATGGCGCGAACGTGACTGCGTCAGATGACGCCGAACCCCAGGTTCAGCCGCACCGCAGCAACGACGACGACGATCAGGTTGAGCATCAGGCCCGCCTTCGCGCGACCGTTGCTGCCCTTGTCACTGAGCATCACGCCGATCGCGGCGATCACCGCACCGACCGCGGCGAACGGAATCACGAGCCAGTTCGCCCAGCCCACCAGGGGGATGAACGCGATGAGCATCAGGAACATCGCGACGATGCCCCACAACAGACTGATCAGACCCATCGTTCTTCGCTCCAGTGGTTGGCGTCAGAGGACGCCGTCGATTTCGACGCGCAGCTCGCGCCGGCAGATCGCAGCATGCAACAACACGCGCGGCACGGACACGTCCAGGTGCTCGGCGAGCGCCTGTTCGATCAGCGGCAACGCGTCGGCGTCGCGCACGTAGACCTTCAGGCGCGACTGCGGGCCGAAGCGTTGCGGCAATTCCGGGCGCACCGCGCGGGCCGCGGCGATGAGGCTCTCGAAGTTGGCGAACGTCTCGGCCAGCTGCGATTCGACGCAATCGTGGTGGCGCGACTCGTGTCCGACCACCGCCGCCGTGCCGGACAGCAACAGGGGCATGTCGTGCGAGGGCGGCACCATCGCCCGCGCGAAGCTCGGCGACTGCGGGCCGTACTGGCGCGGATAGCGATACGCGCTCACCTGGCGCGGATTCTCGACCGGCGTGCCCGGCGTGCGCCCGGCGAGCCAGTACACCTGCAGCGTGCGGTTGCCGTCGCGGCGGCCGATCGCGGTCGCGGCGGGCAACGTGCCGATCGTGACTTCACCGAGGCCCGCGGCGCGGCCGACGCAGAAGCGGCGATAGCGTTCGTCGTCGCCTGCACCGTCGGTGATCGCGTCGAGGTAGTTCCAGCTGCGCAGCAGGTGCGGGAAGCCGCGCGAACGTACGAACGCCGACATCGCTGCGTACGCTTCCGCGCTCGCGGCTTCGAGGCCGACGCCGTTCTCGTCCACCTCGATCCAGCCGAACTGGAGCGTGTCGTCTTCCGCGTAATGCACCGCGCCGTGCACGCCGACATGCACCGGTCCGTGCGAACGCCAGACTTCGAACGGTGCCGCGCCGTGCGGATGCAGCGGCACGCGCAGGTAGCGCGGGTCGTGGTGTGCAGGGGCGGCGTCGCCGAAACCGAACACCGCGAGCGTGTCGGGTTGCGCGAGCAGCAACGCGAGCGATGCATCGCTCGCATCGTTCACGTAATCGACGCGCAATTGCGGCGCGTGCGCGAGGGGTCGGACTGCGCTCACGGATTCCCCGGCTGCAGGGTGTCGCCGTCGACGGACACGCCGACCTGGCGCTTGCGGCGCAACCAACCGTTGAACGCCTGGGGCGCGAGTTGCAATGCGGTGAGTGTGTAGATCATGCGGAACAATCGCAGGCGCCGGAGCACCTTCCTGTTGTCGAAGACGTCGCCGGCGAGCATGGAGATCACGGCCTGTTCCACCTGCCACACGTTGCGCGGATTGTTGAACAGGTGGCGCATGACCGGCGTGGTGAAGCGGTAGATGAACCACTGGAAGTGTTTCAGGCCGCGCTTGAGGCGCTTTTCCATCGCGCGTTGCAGGGCGGCCTCGCGCGCGGGTTCGCGCAGCGCGCCGTCCACGACGTCGGCGGCCTGTTCGGCGCTGTTCATGCCAAGGTACACGCCCGAGGAGAACACCGGATCCACGAACGCATACGCATCGCCGACCATCACCCACCCGGGTCCGGTCATGCGCGAGCACGTATACGAGTAGTTGCCGGTGACGTGCACGGGCGCCACGCGTTCGGCGCCGGCCATGCGGTCCCATGCGGCCGGCTCGGACTCGAGCGTGCGCAGGAGGAAGCCCTCGTTGTCGCCGCGGCGGGTCTTCAGGTATTCGGGGAAACACACCGCGCCGATGCTCATCACGTCGTTGCGCAACGGGATCAGCCACATCCAGCCGTGCGCGAACCGCTGCACGGTGATGTTGCCGGCGTCCTCGCCGTCGCGGCGCGTCACGCCGGTGAAATGGCTGAAGATCGCGGCCGACTGGTGCAGCGCGTTCTTCTTCTTGAGCTTGAGCTGCGCGCCGATGAGCGTGTCGCGCCCGCTCGCATCGACGAGGTAACGCATGCGCACGCGCAGTTCGCGGCCATCGGCGTCGGTCGCGATCGCGGCATGAGGACGCCCGTCGGCGCCGAATTCGATGCGCTCGACCTTCACCTGCTCGCGCGCGTCGACGCCGCTGGCCTTCGCGTGTTCGAACAGCAACTGGTCGAACTCTTCGCGCTTGACCTGGAACGCGTAGCCGAATCGCGCGTCGATCGCGCGGTCGAAGCGGAAGGTGTTGTAGTTGACGTCGTCGACCGGAAACTCGGCACCCGGCTTGTGCGTGCCGATGGCGCGGACCTGTTCGAGCACGCCCAGGCGCTCGAGGATCGGCAGGTTCATCGGCAGCAGCGATTCGCCGATGTGGAAACGCGGATGGCGCGCCTTTTCCAGCAGCAGCACGCGATGGCCGCGACGCGCCAGCAACGTGGCCGCGGTGCTGCCCGCCGGGCCGCCGCCCACCACCAGCACGTCGACGTCGAGGGTCGCGGCGGGGCCGGGCGAGGAGGCTGGGGAATCCATGACGGGCGGCATGATACCGCGCGACCGTGCAGGACCGTGGACAGGCCCGCGCGGCTAGAATGCCTGCAACACCCGCAGCCCCTGGTCACGAGAAACGCCGATGTCCCTGCTGAGCCCCGCCGAACGCGACCTTGCCGAGCTGCTCGTCGAAAGCCTGAACCTGGAAGGGGTCGAGGCGGCGAACATCGATCCGGACGCGCCGCTGTTCAACGAAGGCCTCGGCCTGGATTCGATCGACGCACTCGAACTCGCGCTCGCGATCTCCAAGAAGTACGGCTTCCAGCTGCGTTCCGACAACGACGCCAACCGCCGCATCTTCGCGTCCTTGCGCGCGCTGTCGGCGCACGTCGAACAACACCGCGCGGCTTGAACGCCGTGCCGCTCGCGCGGCTGCTGTTGCTGCTCGCGTATCCGGTGTTCGCGCACCTGGCGAGCCTGCGCGAAGACGGGACGTTCGCGGCGCTCGCGCTCGCCGACCTCGTCGTCCTCTGTCTGCTCGAACCGCTCGTGCGGCTGCGCCCGTGGGCGTGGATCGCGACGATCGCGACATGCGCGGGGCTCGCGTTCTTCGCGCGTTCGCCGCTGATCCAGTTGCCGCTGTTGCTGGTGCCGCCGGCGTTCGTCGCGCTGATCGCGTGGACGTTCGGCCGCACGTTGCGCGAAGGCCGCACGCCGCTGATCACGCGCATCGTGTGCGCGATCGAAGGCGAGACCGCCGATCGGCTCGCCCCCGAGCTGCGCGACTACACGCGCAAGCTCACCGCGACCTGGGCCGCGGTGCTCTCGGGCCTGGCCGTCGCCAACCTGCTACTCGCGATGTGCGCGGTGCCCGGCGGCCTGCTCGACAGCCTCGGGATCGCGCCACCGGTCGCGGTGTCGCACCAGGCCTGGTCGTGGTTCGCCAACATGCTGAACTACGGCGTCGTCGGCGGCCTGTTCGTCGGCGAATATTTCCACCGGGTGCGCCGGTTCCCGGGGCGCTACACGAGTTTCTTCGACTTCCTCCGCCGCATGGCGCGGGTCGGTCCCGCCGTGTGGCGCGGGCTGCTGCGCGATTAGCTGCACGCCGCCGCCGTGGGCCGCGTGAGATGATCCGCGCCGCACGACTCAGGCCCGCCCGTCCCATGCAGTTCGCCATTCCGCACGATCACCCGAGCCTGCCCGGCCATTTTCCCGGGCGCCCGGTCGTGCCCGGCGTGGTGGTGCTGGATCGCGTGATCGAGGCGATCGAGGCGCGGCACGGGCCGCTGGGTGCGATGCGCCTGCCACAGGTGAAGTTCGTGCAGCCGTTGTTGCCGGGCGAAGTCGCGGACATCGCCATCGAGCCCGGCGCACCCGAAGGCGGCGCCGATCGCTGGCGCTTCTGCGTCACGCGCGACGGCGCGCCGATCGCCGCGGGCGAAGTGGTGCGCGCATGAGCACGCACTGGAAGGAACGCCCCGAAGGCGGCGGCTGGTTCGCGATCTGGTTGATCCGCACCATCGCGCGGCGCGGCGGCCGCGTCGTCGCGCGCGCGTTCCTGTATCCGATCGTCGCGTATTTCCTGGTGATGCGCGGACCGGAACGCCGCGCGTCGCGCGCCTACCTCACACGCGCGATGGGCAAGCCGGCGCGCCTGCTCGACGTCGCGCGCCACATCCACACATTCGCCTCGACCATCCTCGACCGCGTGTTCCTGCTCGGCGAAGACATGCGCCGCTTCGACGTGCGCGTGCAGGGCGTCGACCAGTTGCACGAAGCGCTCGATACCCACGGCGGCGTGCTGCTGTTCGGCTCGCACCTGGGCTCATTCGAAGTCCTGCGCGTGCTGGCGCGCGCGCGTCCCGACGTGCCGCTGCGCGTGGTGCTGGAGAAAGCGCACAACCCGGCGATGACGCAGTTGCTCGATGCGCTGAACCCGGAGATCGCCGCGACCGTGATCGATGCGAGCCAGGACGGCCCGTCGGTCGTGCTCGCGATCCAGCAGGCCATCGCCGAAGGCGCGATCGTCGCGCTGCTGGTCGACCGCATGCATCCGGGCGAAGGCGCGTATCCGGTGGAATTCCTCGGCGCGCCCGCGCCGTTGCCGAGCTCGCCATGGCTGATCGCTGCCGTGCTGCACGCGCCGATCGTGCTCGCCTTCGGCCTGTATCGCGGCGGCAACCGGTATGAACTGGTCTTCGAGCCGTTCAGCGGGCCGATCAGGATCAAGCGGCAGGATCGCGCACAGGTGCTGGGCGACATGGCCCGCCGTTACGCCGCGCGCCTGGAACACCACGCACGCAACGCGCCGTACAACTGGTTCAACTTCTACGATTACTGGCAAGCCACCGGAGCGCCCTCGGATGACCAGCCGCAAGCAACGACGCGCGACGGCCTGCCTGCTCGCCCTGCTGGCGATGCCGTGGATGGCGGCGTCGGCCGCGCCGCCTGAAGCCTCGGTGCCCGCGTCGGCGATCGATGCGGGTTGGATCCTGTCGAAACTCACGCGCCCCGCGCCGACCCACACCGACTTCGTCGAGGTGCGCGGCTCGAAGCTGCTGAAGGCGCCGCTGCGCATCGAAGGCCAGTACAGCCGGCCCACCGACGACACGCTCGTGCGCGCGGTGCATGCGCCGTACGCGGAGACGACGACGATCCGCAACGGCGAAGCGCGCATCGAACGCAACGGCAAGGTACGCACGTTCTCGCTCGATCGCGCACCCGAGTTGCAGGGCCTGCAGGCGAGCTTCGGCGCGATGCTGGCCGGTGATCGCGACCTGCTCGAACGTTTCTACGAAATCGATGCGAGCGGCACGCGCCAGGCCTGGTCGCTGCAGCTGGTGCCGCGCGACAAGGCACTCGCCGCGAAGGTGCGCGACATCGTCCTGCACGGCCGCGGCGCGGAACTGCGCTGCATCGAAACGCGCCCGGTGCAGGGCGACATGCAACGCACGCTGCTCGCGGGCGCCGCGCGCAGCGCACGCGGCACCACCAGCGCCGACAAGCTCGCCGCGCTGTGCACGGCGCGATGACCGACGCGCCGTTGCGACCCGCCGCGCGGATCGCGCTCGCCGCGTCGTGGCTCGCGATCCTCGCGATCGCGGGCTGGTTCATCGCGCAACACCTGCACCTGAGCGGCGACCTGCGTCGCTTCATGCCGGCGCCGCGCACCGCCGAACAGAAGTTGCTGATCGACGAACTCGGCGAAGGGCCGGGCTCGCGGCTGCTGCTCGCCGCGTTGTCGGGCGCGGACGAGGAAACGCTCGCGTCGCAATCGCGCGCGCTGCGCGCGGCGCTCGCGGACGACAAGCGCTTCACCTTCGTCGCCAATGGCGAAGGCGGCCTGGAATCCTTCCCCGATCGCTTGCGTCCGTATCGCTATCTGTTGTCACGAACGCTCGACACCGAACGCCTCGACACCGATTACCTCGCCGACCAGGTCCAGTCGCGCGTCGCCGACCTCGGTTCGCCCGCGGCCGCGATGATCGAACCGCTGGTGCCGAGCGATCCGACGCTCGAAACGCTCGCGCTCGCGGAAAGCTGGGCGCCGGGCACCGCACCGCATCGCGTGCATGGCGTGTGGTTCGATCGCGGCGGCGGGCAGGCGTTGCTCGCGATCCAGACGCGCGCGCCGGGGTTCGATCCCGCTGGCCAGGCGGATGCGGTGGGCGCGATCAACGCGGCGTATGCGGAAGCGCGGGGCGATGCGCCCGGCCGCCTGTCGATGACGGGGCCCGGCGCGTTCTCCGTCGAAATCAGCGGACGCACCGAACGCGAAGCGCGCTGGATCGGGTTCATCGACACGATCGGCCTGCTGCTCCTGTTGTTCGTCGCCTATCGCAACTGGAAGATCCCCGTGCTCGGCGCATTGCCGCTCGCGAGCGCGGGACTCGCCGGGCTGGGCGCGGTCGCGTTGCTGTTCCGCGACGTGCACGGCATCACCATCGCGTTCGGCTTCACGCTGATCGGCGTGGTGCAGGACTATCCGATCCACTTCTTCAGCCACCAGCGCACCGGCGTGCAGCCGTATGCGAGCGTGCGCGCGCTGTGGCCGGCACTCGCGACGGGCGTGGCGTCGACGTGCATCGCGTACGCGACGTTCTTCGTGTCGGGCGTCGACGGGCTCGAACAACTCGCGGTGTTCACGATCGTGGGCCTGGCGACGGCTGCGTTGTCGACGCGCTTCCTGTTGCCCGCGCTCGTCGATCCGGACCTGCGCGATCCCGCGACGTCGCAATGGCTCGAACGCCTGCGCGCGTGGGTCGCGCGCCTGCCGCAACCGCGTGCGGCGGTGTTCGGACTCGCGCTCGCAGCCGCCGCGGTTGCTGCGCTCGCACCCGGTCCGTTCTGGCAGAACGATCTCTCGCGCCTCACGCCCGTGCCGCCCGATGCGCTCGCGCAGGATGCGCAGTTGCGCCAGGAACTCGGCGCACCCGACGTGCGTTACGTGATCGCGCTGACGGGACGCGATGTCGAAGATGCGTTGCAACGCAGCGAACGCCTCGCCGCGGGCCTGGAAGGCGCGCGCGCGAAGGGTTGGCTCGCGGGCTTCGAACATCCCGCGCAATTCCTCCCGAGCCAGCGCACGCAACGCGAACGCCAGGCGCGTTTGCCGGAACCCGAGGCGCTGCGCAAATCGCTGGACGTCGCGGTGAAGGCCTCGCCGTTCCGCGACAGCGCGGTGTTCGCGCCGTTCCTCGCCGATGTCGAAGCCGCGCGCCACGCACGCGTGCTGCAACCGAAGGACCTCGAGGGCACGCCGTTGCAGGTGCGCCTCGACGCGTTGCTGCTGCGACGCGACGGCCACGCGACCGCGCTCGTGTCGCTGATCGGCCTCGCCGCGCCGGACCAGGTGGCCGCGATCGCCGAACGCGCGGGCGGCCAACTCGTCGACCTCAAGGCCGCCTCCGAATCGCTCGTCGCCGCCTATCGCCAGCGCGTGTTGTGGGCGCTGGGCCTCGCCGCGCTGCTGCTCATCGCGGCGGTCCGCATCGCGCTGCGTTCGTGGCCGCGCACGTGGCGCGTGCTCGCGCCGATGGCGGTGACGACGCTGGTGATCCTCGCCGTGCTGCGCGCGCTGGGCGTCGAGCTCACGCTGTTCCATCTGGTCGCGTTGATCCTCGCCGCGGGGCTGGGCCTGGACTACGCGTTGTTCTTCGAACACGCGGGCGACGATCGCCACGAGCAAGTGCGCACGTTGCACGCCGTGCTGGTGTGCAGCGCGATGACGTTGCTCGTATTCGCACTGCTGGGGTTGTCGTCGATCCCCGTGCTGCGCGCGATCGGCGCGACCGTGACGCTCGGCGTCGTCGGCAACTTCGTGCTCGGCCTGTTGATCGCAAGGCATCCGCACAAGGAAGTCGCATGATCGGCCGCGAGGTCATCGAATCGCTCGTGCCGCACGCCGGCGCGATGTGCCTGTGGGATGAAGTGATCGCCTGGGATGCAACGCGCGTCGAACTGCGCAGCAATGGTCACCGCGACGCCGCGCATCCGCTGCGCAGCGGCGACCTGCTGCGCGCCGTGCACCTGTGCGAATACGGCGCACAGGCGATGGCCGTGCACGGCGGCCTGCTCGCGCGAGAACGCGGCGGCGTCGCGCCGCCCGGCATGCTCGTCGCGCTGCGCGGCGTCGAATTGCACTGCGCGCGCATCGACGACCTGCCCGGTCCGCTCGAATGCGACGCCGAAGCGTTGATCGCGAGCGACGACGCGCAGCAATATCGCTTCGCCATCCGCCACCGCGGCACGCTGCTGGCCGAAGGCCGCGCCGCCGTCATGCTTCGACAGGAGCCAGTGCCATGACCCAGCGACGCGCCCTCGTGACCGGCGGCAGCGGCGACATCGGCGGTGCGATCTGCCGGTGGCTCGCGGCCGACGGGGCGCACGTCATCGTGCATGCGAACGCGAACCTCGCGCGCGCCGAAGCCGTCGTCGCGGACATCCGTGCCAACGGCGGCAGCGCGCAGGCGATCGCGTTCGACGTCGCCGACGAAGCCGCATCGCGCCAGGCGATCGACACGCTGCTTGCCGATGGCCCGATCCAGGTCGTCGTGAACAACGCGGGCATCCACGACGACGCACCGCTCGCCGGCATGTCGACCGAACAATGGCGTCGCGTCATCGATGTCTCGCTGCACGGTTTCTTCCACGTGACACAACCGCTGCTGCTGCCGATGGCACGCACGCGCTGGGGCCGCATCGTGAGCGTGTCGTCGGTCGCCGCGGTGCTCGGCAATCGCGGACAGGCCAATTACGCCGCGGCGAAGGCCGCGTTGCACGGCGCGAGCAAATCGCTCGCGCGCGAGATGGCCTCGCGCAACGTCACGGTCAACGTCGTCGCGCCCGGCGTGGTCGAAGGTGCGATGGCCGCGGAGGCGTTTCCGCCGGAAGCGATCAAGCAGATGGTGCCCGCGGGCCGCGCGGCGAAACCGGACGAGATCGCCGCGGTCGTGGCGTTCCTCTGCTCGGAGGACGCGAGCTACGTCAACGGGCAGGTGATCGGCGTCGACGGCGGCATGACGTAAGCGGGAATGCTGTCACCAGGGGCGACGTAATCGGGAATGACGTAAGCGTCACGCCCGCTCGGACGACGGATCGACGAGCGCCGGCGAACGTCCGCCGAACAACGTCAGCATCGGCCCCGTCATCACCGTCGTCACCAACGCCATCACCAGCAACATCGTGAACAGCGACGGCCCGATCAGCCCGGCGTCCAGGCCGACCTTCATCACGATCAGTTCCATCAGGCCGCGCGCGTTCATCAGAGCGCCCGTCGCGAAACTCTCGCGCCAGCCGTAACCGGCGATGCGTGCACCCGCCGCGCCGCCCAGCACCTTGCCGACGATCGCGGCGAGCAACACCAGCAACATCGCGCCGATGCCCGCGCCGACGAAGGCATCGGCAGTCGTGTTCAACCCCGCGAGCGCGAAGAAGATCGGCATCAGCAACACGATCGCCAGGTACTCGAGGCGTTCGACGAGGCAACCGAGCAGGCGATCGTCGCGCGGCAGGCACGCGCCGAACAGGAACGCGCCGAACACCGCGTGCAGGCCGAGCCATTCGGTGATCGCCGCGCAACCGATCGCACCGACGAGCAGCGCCGCGAGCAACATCTGCGACGGCGCGCCGGTCGGCGCGAAGCGCCGCAGCAACCACGCATACAACGGACGCAACACGGCGAACACGAACACGAGCAGCGCGACGGTCCCGAGCGACGTGCGCAGCAAGCCCGCCGTGCCGTCGCCGGAACCGATCAGCGCGACCACGCACGCGAGCATGATCCAGGCGAACACGTCGGCGATCGCCGCCGAACTCAACGCGAGCCGACCCAGTCGCGTCTGCGTCATCCCGCGTTCCTTGAGGATGCGCGCCATCACCGGGAACGCGGTGATCGACATCGCCGCCGCCATGAACAGCGCGAACGGCAAGAACCCCACGCCCGCGGGCGCCAGCGGGTGCAACCACGGCGAGATCGCGAAGCCCGCGGCCAGCGGCAGCAACACGCCGAGCACGCCGACCCAGCCGGCCGCGCGGACCTGCGCGCGCACGCCATCCGGTGCACGCAATTCCACGCCGACGATGAACATGAAGAGCACCAGGCCCAGCGTCGACAACGAGGTCAGGCCGCCGAGCGATTCCTTCGCGAACAATTCCGCATGCACCTCCGGCGCGAGCGCACCGAACACGATCGGTCCGAGCACCAACCCCGCCGCCATCTCGCCGATCACCGCCGGCTGGCCGAAAACCTTCAGCAATAATCCGCACCCGCGCGCGACGACAAGGATGACGACCAGCTGCAACAACAGCGGCGAGTGCATCACGGGATTCAGGCCTCGATGGTGGACGGATCGGAAACCGCTTGGCGCACGCGCGCATACCAGGCGTCGTCGAGGCACGCCGGCGCGTCGCGGTCTTCCTCGCGATACGGCGCGAGCAGCGCATCGAGGCCATGGTCGTCGATCGCGGGATGGTCGCGCCGGGCCTCGCCGAGCATTTCCGCCGCGAGCCAGCGCATGCGCGCGACATTGGCGCGCAGGCGCGCTTCGAACGCCGCGTCGTCGAGCGCGTCGTTGAGCGCGCGATTCATTTCATGGAACCAGTCGATCGACCACTGGTTGAGGAAGCGGCCATCGGGCGCCGGCGCCCCCGCGTTGTGCTCGAACCACGCGCGCAGCAACGCCTGCATCGCGACGTTGAGATCGCGCGCGAGCCCGAACGCATCGCGCAACCGCCCGAGCAACGCGATCGCCGTGAGCCGCTTGCCGAAGAAGATCGGCGCGAGCAGCGCCCAGTAATACGTGTAGTCCCAGATCACCTTCAGCGGCATCACCTGCGCATCGCCGAACAGCGGGTACTGGTCCTGGTAGAGCGTCAGCGTGTTTTCGTAGAACGACTTGTAGAGTTGTTCGTAGATCGCCGCGTATGGCGCGAACGGTTCGCCCGCGCGGTCCTTCGCGATCAGGTCGCACACGTACGTGTTGCTGATCGCGATGAAGTCGCTGCCCGGCGAATAGAACGGATCGAGGAACAACCCCGCTTCCCCGGTCAGCGCCCAGCGATCGCCGGAGAACACCTGCTTGCAGCCGAAGGAGAAGTGGCGGAAGAACAGGAAGTCCTGCAGCGCGTGTTCCGGCTTGTCGACGGCGCGCGCGACGCCGGGCTGGTGCGTGCGCAACCAGTCCATCGCCTTCGCGTGCGTGTTCATCGTGTCGAGTGGATGCAGCTTCGCGTCGCACACGATGCCGAGCGAATGCGCGTTCGACGCCAGCGGGATCAGCCAGAACCAGTAGCCCGGCCCGCACATGTGGTTGGTCGAACGCCAGCGCGCGGGCGGATGGCAGCGATCGAGCCATTCCGGATCGTGCGACCAGTCCTGCGGTTCGATGTAACCATCGACGCGCCACCATGCCGCGTTCGCATCGTGGTCGTTGGCTTCGAGCAAACCGAGCTTGCGCTTGAGCAGGCTCGCGCGGCCCGCGGCGTCGACGATCCAGCGTGCTGCGATCGCGCAGGTCGCGTTCGCATGATCGTATTGCACGACGTGCGGCGCATCGCCCTGCGCGAGGTCCACCGCGCGCACCGTCGCGCCGTCGAGGAACGACACGCCGAGTGCGCGCGCCTGTTCGCCGAGAAAATTTTCGAATCGCCCGCGATCGAGTTGCCACGACGGCGTCGGCAACAATTCGCTGACGCCGAGTTCGGTGCAGCGGTCGAGGTCTTCGCGTCCTTCGCTGAAGAAGAAACGAAACCCGAACTTGCGCAGTTGCCGCGTCTCGAGATGCTCGCGAAATCCAAGCACATCGGCGAAGTAATGCGCGCCGATCTCCACGGTCGACTCGCCGACCTTGAACGCGGCCTCGCGCACCGGATGCGTGCGCCGTTCGAGCACGGTGACCGCGATCGACGGATCGCGCTGCCGCAGCTGGATCGCAAGTGCCAGGCCGGCGAGGCCACCCCCGAGGATGACGACGTCGGCCTGCGCGCTCATGTGCGCTCCTGCACCGAGCGCAGTGGCGGGGGCGCGGCGAACTCGCCGCTCGGATCGTGGATCACCGGCGGCGTGTTGCGCGTTCGACGGTATTCGGCGAGGACGTCGTCGAGCGACAAGACCTGGCCGACGACATGCGACGTGATGCGATACAGGTCGCGCAGCGGGCGGAAGTGGCTCTTGCGGAACTGCCCCGCGACGCCCGGCCCCTGGTAACGCGATTCGATCGGCACCGAGACCACGCGCACGCCGAGTTCGCGCGCCGCGGAAATCAGGATCTGCGCTTCGAACACGAAATCTTCGCCCGGCACGTCGCCAAGTGCGCACACGTTGCCGGGGTAATAGCGCTGGCCGCTCTGCGTGTCGGCGATGCGATAACCGCAGCCCCACGAGATGCCCCAGTCGCCGAACTCGTTCGCGCAGCGGCGATGGAACGGCTGCTGCGCGCGCTTGCGCAATCGCGAGCCGACGATCATCGATCCCGGATAACGCAGCGCCGCATCGAGCAGGCGCGGAATGTCGTCGGCGAGATGCTGGCCATCGCCATCCATCGTCAGCACGCCACTGAAGCCGCGGGCCAGCGCTTCGGCGAATCCTTCGCGCAGCGACGCGCCCTTGCCGCGGCGTTGTTCGTGGCGCAGCAGCAGGATCGGAAGATCCGCGATGCACTCCGACGTGCCGTCATCCGACCCGTCGTCGATCACGATGACGTTCGGGCAATGCGACAGCGCGCCTTCGACGACCTCGCGGATCCGCAGCGACTCGTTGAGCGCCGGGATGACGACGCAGGTCCGGCGGGCGAGGGCGTTGACGTCAACCATGCGCGATATCCACCTGCAGGGTGCGGCCGTTGCCGGCAAACAATCGCACATCGGACGCCGTGCCTGCGAGCGCCTCGAACAACGGCAGCATCGGCGCCATCGCGTTCGTCCCGGCGAGGCCCGACAGGCGGGTCGTAGCCGCGGGTGTGTCGCCCTGCTGCACGCGCACTTCGATACGCGGCGCATCGGGCTTCGCGGCGCGCGAAAGCACCAGCGCACCACCGAGCAGCCCGGCGCTCGGCGAAATCGGCGACAACGGACCCGAGGAACTGCCGTCGTAGCCGACGAGCAACACCGCCTCTTCGCCCGCCGCCAGCTGCACCAACGCTTCGACCAGCCCTTCGGCGAAGCTCGCCGCGTGCGCGCTGATCGCGGTGGTGGCCTGCGTGCAGCCCGCGCCGATCGTCCAGTAACCGGCGGCAGCGTTGTGCACGGAGTTGTGGAAGCGCGTGGGCGAGATCGAGCGCGGATCGGCCGCGAGCGTCGCGCACATGTAATCGGTGATGCCGAGGTCGCCGTGCGTGGAGGCGAACACCGACGGAAGCGCGCGCGGATCGCGACCGGCGTCGTTGCACGCGGCGAGCGCGACTTCGAGCGCGACCGCGACGGTGTCGGGCGCGCGGCGGCGTTCGTTCGGCGCGAGCAGTTGCGGCGACGGACGCGCGGGCGCGGCTTCCGGTTGCGTGCCGTCGCGCACGAAGGCGCGCGCGGCGTTCCAGTCCGGCAGGCCGTTGCTCCAGAAGCCGATGCCTTCGACGGTCGCGGCGAGCGTGCTCATGCGGCGAACACCAGCGAGCAGTTGTTTCCGCCGAAGCCGAAGGAATTGTTCATCGCGTAACGCACAGCGCGGTCTTGGTTATCGAAGCGGATCTGCGGACCGCACGCGGGATCGTGTTCGCTGCTGTTGAGGATGCCGGGCAGCACGCCGTGTTCGAGCGCGAGCATCGCGATCACCGATTCGACGATGCCTGCGGCGCCGAGCGTGTGGCCGGTCCAGCCCTTCGTCGAACTGGCGTGCAGCGTTTCCGGGAACATCGCGGCGACGGCCTGTGCTTCGATCGTGTCGTTGGCGGGCGTCGCGGTGCCGTGCAGGTTGAGATAGCCGATGTCGGCGGGTTGCAGGCCCGCGCGACGCAATGCATCGCCCATCGCCAGGCGCGCGCCGAGGCCTTCGGGATGCGGATGCGACATGTGGTGCGCGTCGCTGGATTCGCCGTAGCCGCGCAACGTGAGGCCCGCGTGCGACGCATCGGCGCGTTCGAGCAGCGCGAAGCCGCCGGCTTCACCGAGCGACAACCCATCGCGCGTCGCGTCGAACGGCTTGCACTTGTCCTGCGACACCAGGCCCAGCGAGTTGAAGCCGAACAGCACGCTGCCGCACAACGTATCGACGCCGCCGACCAGCGCGGCGTCCGCGAGGCCGGCGTGGATTAGGCGCGCCGCCTGTGCGAACACCTTCGCGCTCGATGAACACGCGGTCGCGACCGTCACGCATGGCCCGTTCAACCCCGTCGCATGCCGCACGAAATCGCCGAGCGAATGCGGCGTGTGGACGATCGGGCGCTGCAGGTCTTTCGGAAAGGCACGCTGGCCATCGGGCGCATCGACGAGGCGCGCGTAGGCTTCCTCGCTCGCGCCGATGCTCGAGGTCGACGTGCCGATCACCAACGCGACGCGGTCGGCGCCGAAACGTGCGCGCGCCTCACGGACCGCATCGAGCATCCCGTCCTGGCGCAGCGCGAGCCACGCGAGCCGGTTGTTGCGGCATTCCCATTGCGCGAGCGCGTCGGGCAGGGCTTCGGATTCGAGGCCGTCGACGCGGCCGATCCAGCAATCCAAACGTTCGTCGCCCCCGAAATCGTTGCGGCGGAGTCCGCCGCGGCCCTCGCGCAGCCCATTCAGCTGCGCGTCGCGCCCGTGGCCGAGGGCGGTGGTCGCGGTGTAGCGACGGATCGCGAGCGGCGGCATGGGCGAAGCGGGCGAGCCTTGCGGCATCGAATCGAAGGGCAAGCGCGGCTCCAGCGATGGGCGGTCGTCGAAAGTCGGGGTGAGTATAGCCATGCCCCCGTGGACAACCGGCGTGATGGCGCGCCGCGCGGGGACTATCATTCACGTGCTTTACATCTCCCCCGAAATCCCCATCTCTGCGGTCATGCCGACCCGCGTCGCCCATCGCCTCCGCCTCGCCGCCGACCCGGATGTGCTGCACACCGGCGTGGTCGCGCTGCTGGCGTGCCTGCTGAGTGCGGGCCTGGTGTATGTCGTCTACTTCGTCCACGTGCTGCGCGTTGCGCGCAAGGCGCCGTGCGTGCCCGAACAAGGCGACTGCGTGCTGGTGTTCGGCAAGCACGCGCCGCAGGGCCGCATCGATGCGGACTTCGCCGCGCGCCTGGAACGCGCGGCCACGGTGTGGCGCGAGCGCCCGCCCCGCGACGTGATCCTGCTCGGCGGCGGCGCACCGCACGAACCGAGCGAAGCGGAAGTCGCGCGACGCGAACTCCTCGCGCGCAACCTCGCGCAGGGCCCGACGCTGCGCCTGGAAGGCGCATCGCGCGACACCCTGCAGAACCTGCGCAACGCCCGCGACCTGCTGATCGCCGAAATCCCGACCGACGGCAAACCGCGCCGCGTGACCCTGCTCAGCAACCGCTACCACCTCGCACGCTGCGCCCTGTTCGCCGGCCAGCTTGGCTACGACTGGGAGCTGTGCGCGGCCGAACAACGCCTCGCGATGCGGCCGGCCACCTTCCTGCACATCGCCGCCGAGGCGTACTTCGTGTGCTGGAGCGACATCGGCACGCGCTGGGCGCGCTTCATCGGCGACGAACGCATGCTGAAGCGGGTGACCTGAGACGCAGGTCCTCATGGCCGGGACCTCAGGCACGGGCCGAACCCCCGTGCGGTTGCGATAGCATCGGGCGCTTCCGGTAGCTGCAACAGGCAGGGGATCATGGGTGTGAAGGTTCAACGCGGGGCGCTGCGTGCGCTGACCGTGGGCGCGACGCTTGCGCTGACTTCGAATGCGTGGGCGCAGTCGCCCGCGCAGGTCACGGCGGCGGACTACGACCGCGCCGTGAAGATGCTGTCCCAGAACACGAATCCGTTGGTCGACCACGCCGCGACGGGCGTGACGTGGCTCGACGACAAGACGTTCGTGTGGTTCGACAACGACGCCAACGGCGTCCGCATGGTGCGCACCGATGCGACCACCGGCCAGTCGACCACCGCGTTCGACAACGCAAAGATGGCCAAGGCCCTGCAGGCCGCGACCGGCAAGCCGGTCGATGCCAAGCGCCTCGACAAGTCGATCCAGGGCGTCGGCCTCAATGCCGATGGCCGTTACGACTTCTCGGTGAAGGGCGTGCGTTACCTGTGCGACGTGAGCAAGCCGCGCTGCGTCGCCAAGCCCACGACGAAGGCGAAGGACGGCGACGGCCCCGCCAACGTCTCGCCCGACGGCAAGCGCGAAGCCTTCATCCGCGACTGGAACCTGTGGGTGCGCGACGTCGCCACCGGCGCGGAAACGCAGCTCACCACCGACGGCGTGAAGGATTTCGGCTACGCCACCAACAACGCCGGCTGGGTGCACGACGACAGCGCGATCCTGGTGTGGTCGCCGGATTCGTCGAAGATCGCGACCTTCCAGCAGGACCAGCGCAAGACGAGCACGATGGCGCTCGTCGGCACGAATGTCGGTGCGCCGAAGATCGAAACGTGGAAGTACCCGTTCGTCGGCGACAAGGACATCACGATGATCGAGCGCGTCGTGATCGACGTGCCCTCGAAAAACGTCGTGCGCCTGAAGATGCCGCCCGACCAGCATCGTTCGACCCAGTGCGACGACGTCAGCTGCTTCGGCGGCTGGGAAGACGTGCAGTGGTCGAAGGACGGCAAGTCGATCGGTTTCGCTTCGACCTCGCGCGATCACCAGAAGACGTGGCTGCGCACGGCCGATGCCGCGACGGGCGAAGTGCGCGATGTCTTCCAGGAAGACGCGAAGAACTGGTTCGAATCCGGCATCAACGCGATCAACTGGCGCTACCTGCCGGAAAGCAACGAGATCCTGTGGTGGAGCCAGCGCAGCAACTGGGGCCATCTCTATCTGTATGACCTGTCGACCGGCAAGCTGAAGCGCCAGGTCACGGAAGGCGAGTGGAACGTCGCCGAAGTCGTGCGCCTCGACCCCGAATCGCGCACGGTGTGGTTCACCGGCGTGAATCGCGAAGAAGGCCACCACCCGTACCACCAGCACCTGTACCGCGTGAACCTCGATGGCGGCGACCCGGTGCTGCTGTCGCCGGAAGACGCGCAGCACGCGTTCAAGCTGTCGAAGGACGGCAAGTACGTCGTCGACACGTATTCGACGACGGCCGTGCCGCCGGTGACCGTGTTGCGCGACGCGCAGGATGGCAAGGTGCTCGCCGAAGTCGCGAAGGCCGACATCACGCGCCTCACGGCCGCGGGCTGGGTCGCGCCGGAACCGATCGTGGTCAAGGCGCGCGACGGCAAGACCGACCTCTACGGCACGATGTTCAAGCCGTCGAACTTCGATCCGTCGAAGAAGTACCCGATCGTCAACTACATCTACCCGGGTCCGCAGGTCGGCTCGGTGCGCACCTACGGCTTCGCGCCGTCGCACGGCGACAACCAGGCGCTCGCCGAACTCGGCTTCGTCGTCGTCGCCATCGACGGCATGGGCACGCCGTATCGTTCGAAGGCCTTCCACGACGCGTACGCGAAGAACATCGGCGACAACACGCTGCCCGACCAGGTCACCGGCATGCAGCAACTCGCCAAGCGCTATCCGTGGATCGACCTGACGCGCGTCGGCATCTGGGGTCACTCCGGCGGCGGCAACGCGACGGGCACGGCGATGTTCCGCTACCCCGAGTTTTTCAAGGTCGGCATCGCCGAGAGCGGCAACCACGAAAACCGCAACTACGAAGACGACTGGGCGGAAAAGTGGCAGGGCCTGCTGACCACGTCGAAGGACGGCAAGACCAACTACGACGACCAGGCCAACCAGTCGCACGCCAACAAGCTGAAGGGCAAGCTGCTCCTGATGCACGGCCTGATGGACGACAACGTGCCGCCGCAGAACACGCTGCTCGTCGTCGATGCGCTGATCAAGGCGAACAAGGATTTCGACCTGTTGCTCCTGCCGAACGCGCGCCACGGTTACGGCGAGTACTCGCCGTACGTCATGCGCAAGCGTTGGGACTACTTCGTCGAAAACCTCCTCGGCGCTGAACATCCGGCCGAATACGAAGTGAAGTTGCCGAAGTGAAGCTGGCCGCGCTGAAATTCATCAGTCAGTAGCCGTGCAGCGCGGTGAAGGTGGCGTCGAAGGCATCGTGTAAGGTGCCTTCGATGACCGCCGCAGCCGACAACGGATATCGCGATCGCCTGCGCGGAGCCACCGGCTCCGCGCACGTGCGGCTCGACGCGCGCTTCGCGCTCGGGATTCGCAACACCGTGCATTACCGCACCTACCTGCTCGGGATGCATGCGTTCGTGGCCAATGCCGAACGCGCGCTCGCCGATGCGAAGCTCGGCCCAACGTGGGGCGCATGGCGCGACCCGGCGCGTGCGTCCTGGCTGGTGGAAGACCTCGCCGTCCTTTCGCTCGATGCGTTGCCGGAAAGCCCGCGCATCGCGATCGACAGCGACGCCGACGCCGCGGGGCTGCTGTACGTGATCGAAGGCTCCGCGCTCGGCGCCACCCAGCTCGTGGGCGATGCGCAAGCGCTCGGCCACGGACCGGGCACCGGCGCGACCTTCCTGTTCCGCCACGGCGGACTTGGCGCAGGCAAGCGCTGGCGCGCCTTCGTCGCCGCGCTCGAGCGCGCCGATTTCGACGGCGCCGGCGAACGCAGCATGCTCGAATCCGCCGCGCGCGCCTTCGCGTCGGCCGAACACGAATTCCACCGCGCCGAGCTCGCCTGCACGCCGCTTACCTGAGGAACGCCAACGCATGGACCCCACGACGCCAACGCCTGCGTCCGTCGCCGACGCCGATTGCGCGCGCGAACCGATCCATCTCAGCGGCGCGATCCAGCCGCACGGCTACCTCCTGAGTTGTTCGCTGCCCGACTGGACGGTGCAGCACGCGTCGGCCAACGTCGCCGCGCTGCTCGACATGGCGCCCGAAGCGGTCATCGGCCACAGCCTGCGCGAGCACGTCGCCGACGAAGTCCTGACGCCGTTGCTCGAAGTGATCGACATGCTCGAACCGGGCGCGCCGCCGCAGCGCGCGGCGATCGGCAACATCGGGGCGATGGCGCACCTGTGCGATTTCGTCGTGCACGTCGCCGACGGGCTGGTCCACATCGAACTGGAACCGCGCGATGGCCTGCCCGCGCGGCAGACGCCGACCGTCGTCGCGCAGCGCATGATCGCGCGCGTCAGCGGGGCGATCGACATGCGCGGCTTCCACCAGCGCACCGCGGAGGAAATCCGCGCGCTCACCGGCTACGACCGCGTGATGATCTATCGCTTCCGCCACGACGACGCGGGCGAAGTGATCGCCGAAGCGCGCGCCGACGACATGGAACCGTTCCTCGGCCTGCGCTATCCCGCGTCCGACATTCCCGCGCAGGCGCGCGCCCTGTACGTGCGCAATCGCATCCGCGTGATCCCCGATGTCATGTACACGCCGGTGCCGATCCTGCCGGGCGTCGACGCCGGCGGGGCGCCGCTCGATCTCAGCCAGCACATGCTGCGCAGCGTGTCGCCGGTGCACATCGAATACCTGAAGAACATGGGCGTCGGGGCATCGATGTCGATCTCGATCGTCGGCAACGGGCGGCTATGGGGCCTGATCGCGTGCCACCACCGCGAACCGCGCCTGGTGCCGCCGTCGGTGCGCGCGGCCGCGGACATGTTCAGCCTGTTCGTGTCGATGCGCGTCGCCGCGGCCGAGCAGACGATCTCCGCACTGCAGGACGACCGCGCCCGCGACGCCCGCGAGCGCCTCGCGCTGCGCCTGACGGGCCAGGAACACATCGCGACCGCGCTCGGCGAGACGATGGACATCCTCGACGCGATGCTGCCCTGCGACGGCATCGCCCTGCGCAGCGATGGCCAATGGACCACGCACGGCCGCACGCCGACGCTCGAAGGCTTGTCGAACGCGCTGCAATGGGCGCGCAGGCATGGCGTCGAACGCTTGCCCGCGACCAACATCGCCGCGACCTGGGCCATTCCGAACGCCAACGACGGCCTCGCCGGCGTGCTCGCGATCCCGTTCGGTCGCCGCGACGACTGGCTGCTGTTCTTCCGCGCCGAGCAGGTCGAGGACGTGGTGTGGGCGGGCGATCCGCGCAAGCCCATGGTGTCGACCGACGACGGCGTGCGCATCGCGCCGCGCAAGAGCTTTGCGAGCTGGCGCGAAACGGTGCGCGGCCACGCGATGCCGTGGAGCGACGCCGATCGCAGCGCCGCCGAACGCCTGCGCTGGCTGTTGCAGGAACGCCCGTGGCAACCGCTGCCCGACGACGCCGTCAACGTGCGCGACATGCGCATGTTCCGCCGCCGCCACGTGATCGCCGAGCAGAAGTCGCGGCTGGACCAGCTCGGCGCGCTGCTCGACGGCCTCGGCCACCTCGAGGACGAAGAGACCGCGCGCATCGGCGCACGCATCGCCGAACTCGAGGCCGAACTGCGCCAGCTGATGCACGGAAGCGCAATCGAGTAGGCGCCGCGCCGAACGGGCGCCGCCGTCGAGTAGACTCGACGGCCTCGTTGCCTGCACAAGACCTCCGAATGTCCGACGTCGCCCCGAAGAACGGCCGCCTCAATCCCCTTCCCGCGCTGATCTTTTCCTCGCGCTGGCTGCAGCTCCCGCTCTACCTCGGGTTGATCGTCGCGCAGGGCGTGTACGTCTACCTGTTCGTCAAGGAGCTGGTCCACCTCATCACCGAGACGCCGCACCTGGGCGAACAGCAGATCATGCTGATCGTGCTCGGCCTGATCGACGTGGTGATGATCAGCAACCTGCTGGTGATGGTGATCGTCGGCGGTTACGAAACCTTCGTCTCGCGCCTGCGCCTGGAAGGCCACCCGGACCAGCCGGAGTGGTTGAGCCACGTCAACGCCAGCGTGCTGAAGGTGAAGCTGGCGATGGCGATCATCGGCATCTCCTCGATCCACCTGCTCAAGACGTTCATCGAGGTCGGTATGGTCAACGGCCTGCCCCTGTGCAGCACGCCCGAAGGCCTGGCCGCGATGGAGGCGATGAAGCCCTACATCGCCCAGAACCTCGGCCTCAAGGCCTGCACCAACGTCACGATGCATGGCGTGCTCTGGCAGACGGTGATCCACAGCGTGTTCATCCTGTCGGCGCTGGGCATCGCGTGGACCGACAAGCTCATGACCGGCGGCGCCGCGAAGCGCGAGCGCGAACACGCACACGCGCACTGAAGCGTCCACGACGCCCGGCACGTAAAATGCCGGGATGGATGTCTCTCATTTGCTTGATGCGCTGAATCCGGCGCAGCGCGAAGCCGTCGCTGCGCCCGCCGGGCACTACCTCGTGCTCGCGGGCGCCGGCAGCGGCAAGACCCGCGTGCTGATGCACCGCATCGCGTGGCTCAACGAAGTGATGGGGGTGCCGGCGCACGGCATCCTCGCGGTCACCTTCACCAACAAGGCCGCGGGCGAATTGCGGCATCGCGCCGAACACCTGCTGCGCCACGGTTCGCGCGGCATGTGGATCGGCACCTTCCACGGCCTCGCGCATCGCCTGCTGCGCCTGCACTACCAGGACGCCAGGCTGCCGGAAGGGTTCCAGGTCCTCGATTCCGACGACCAGCTGCGCCTGGTCAAGCGCGTCGTGCAGCAACTCGAACTCGACGACACGCGTTTCCCGCCGCGCCAGATCATGTGGTGGATCAACGCGCAGAAGGACGAAGGCCGCCGCCCGCAGCACATCCAGCCGGGCAGCGACTGGTTCATGGACACGATGCGGCGCGCGTACGAGGCCTACCAGGAGCGCTGCGATCGCGCGGGCCTGGTCGATTTCGCCGAGCTGCTGCTGCGCGCGCACGAACTGCTGCGCGACAACGCGGGCCTGCTCGCGCACTACCGCCATCGCTTCCGCGACCTGCTGGTCGACGAATTCCAGGACACCAACGCGATCCAGTACGGCTTCGTGCGCCTGCTCGCGGGCGACACCGGGCGCGTGTTCGTGGTCGGCGACGACGACCAGGCGATCTACGGCTGGCGCGGCGCGAAGGTCGAGAACGTGCAGCGCTTCCTGCGCGACTACCCGGGCGCGACCACGTTGCGCCTGGAACAGAACTACCGCTCGACCTCGACGATCCTGGATGCCGCCAACGCGGTGATCACGCACAACCCCGATCGCCTCGGCAAGCAGTTGTGGACCGATGCGGGCGCGGGCGATCCGATCGACCTGTATTCGGCGTTCAACGAGATCGACGAATCGCGCTTCGTGATCGAACGCATCCGCCAGTGGGTGCGCGACGGCGGCAGCCACGGGGAATGCGCGATCCTGTATCGCAGCAACGCGCAGTCGCGCGCCTTCGAAGAATCGCTGCTCGCCGAACAGATCCCGTATCGCGTGTACGGCGGCATGCGCTTCTTCGAACGCGCGGAAATCAAGGACACGCTCGCGTACCTGCGGCTGGTGGCCAATCGCGCCGACGACGCGGCGTTCGAGCGCGCGGTCAACACGCCGGCGCGCGGCATCGGCGAGCGCACGCTGGACGAAGTGCGCCGCGTCGCGCGCGCCGACGGCATTCCGCTGTGGGACGCGGCGAAGCGCACGAGCGAAGGCAACGTGCTCGCCGCGCGTTCGCGCAACGCACTCGCCGGCTTCGTGTTGCTGGTCGAAGGCCTGCAGGTCGAGACCGACGCGCTGCCGCTGCAGGAAAAGATCGACCACGTGCTCCAGCGCAGCGGCCTGCGCGAACACTACGCGAACGAATCGAAGGGCCAGCTCGATTCGCGCACCGACAACCTCGACGAACTCGTGTCGGTCGCCTCGCGCTTCGAGCACGGCGACGACGAGGAGTCGGCGGCGTTGAGCGAACTCGTCGCGTTCCTGAGTTACGCCGCGCTCGAAGCGGGCGAGGGCCAGGCGCAGTCGGGCGAGGATGGCGTGCAGCTGATGACGCTGCACAGCGCGAAGGGCCTTGAGTTCCCTCTGGTGTTCCTCGCGGGCCTGGAAGAGGGCCTGTTCCCGAACACCAGGTCGTCGGAAGAACCGGGGCGCATGGAAGAAGAGCGTCGCCTGGCGTATGTCGGCATCACGCGTGCGCGCGAGAAACTCGTGCTGTCGTATGCCGAAGCGCGCCGCATCCACGGCTCCGACATGTACGGCATTCCTTCGCGCTTCCTGCGCGAGATTCCCGCGGCGCTGATCAACGAAGTGCGGCCGAAAGTGCAGGTCTCGCGCCCGTACATGGCGCAGGGACGTCGCGAAACGGCCGTGGCGGCGGTGGCCAGCCCGCCACCGTTCAAGCTCGGCTCGGTCGTGCGCCACGGCACGTTCGGCACGGGCGTCGTGATCGGCTACGAAGGCAGCGGCGCGCACACGCAGGTGCACGTCAACTTCGAGGACGTGGGGATGAAGATCCTCGTGCTGGGATTCGCGAACCTCACGCCGGCCTGAGCCGGCGTGACGCGACGCCGCTTACTGCGCGTCGGCGACCGCGGCCTGCAACGCGCTCGCCAGGGCCGCGTCGCCGTTCACCAGCGCCGACCACGCGAGTTCGATGCCCTTGCGCCTGCCCTTCTCGACCAGCTTCAGTCCTTCCGGCGCGATCGTCAGTGTGTAGAGCTGATCGCCGATCTGCAGTTCGCGTCGCATGGGCTTGTCGAGCTTGGTCATCGCGTCCTCCGCTTACCAGCCATAGAGCTTGAAATAGACGGGCACGTTGCGCGTGCCGTCGCTGTTGCGATCCACGTGGCCATCGCCGTCGGTGTCGGTCACGTAGTACGTCGGCCCGTTCTTCGGCACCACGCGCACCATCGCGAGCGAACCGCCGACGCGGTACTCGGTGATGACATCGCCGTTGGCGTGGGTGCGCGTGGCCTGCTGGGCCCCTTCGGGGATCGGCGGCGGCTGCGACGGGTCGTCGGCGGTGGTGGCGCAGCCCGCCGCCAGCAACGCCGTGAAGGCGGCCGCGGCCAGCGCGCGTACGAGGGAAACCTGGGTCATGGCAGTCCTCCTTCTCCGCCGAACGGAACTCGAGCTTACGCCCGGCCGGTGTCGGCGCCGTGTCGGTTCGTCGGACGGGCCGTAGAATCCCCGGATGCCAAAATTGGTCCTGATCGACGGGTCCTCGTACCTGTATCGCGCGTTCCACGCGCTTCCTCCGCTCACCAACAGCGCCGGCGAACCGACCGGTGCGCTGTTCGGCGTCGTGAACATGCTCCGGGCGACGCTCGCCGAGCGTCCCGACTGCGCGGTCTTCGTGGTCGACGCACCGGGAAAAACTTTCCGCGACGACCTGTATCCCGAGTACAAGGCCAATCGTTCGGCGCTGCCCGACGACCTGCGCGCGCAGGTGCAGCCGATGTGCGACATCGTGCAGGCGCTGGGCTTCCCGTTGCTGCGCATCGCCGGCGTGGAAGCCGACGACGTGATCGGTACGCTCGCGCTCGAAGCCGCGCGTGAAGGCACGGAGGTCACCATCTCCACCGGCGACAAGGACTTCGCGCAGCTGCTGCAGCCGTTCGACGACGGCGGTTCGATCCGCCTGGTCAACACGATGAGCGGCAGCGTGCTCGACACCGACGAAGCCGTGATCGCGAAGTTCGGCGTCCGTGCGAACCAGATCGTCGACATGCTCGCCCTGATGGGCGATGCGATCGACAACGTGAAGGGCGTGGACAAGTGCGGGCCCAAGACCGCCGCGAAGTGGCTCGCCGAATACGGCACGCTCGACGGCGTGATCGAGAACGCCGAAAAGATCGGCGGCAAGATCGGCGAGAACCTGCGCACCGCCTTGCCGCGCCTGCCGCTCAACCGCGAGCTGGTGACGATCAAGACCGACGTGCCGCTCGATCAGCCTGCGAAGTCGATGACCCTGCGCGATCGCGACGTCGACACGCTGCGCACGCTGTACGCGCGCTACGGCTTCAACGCGGCGCTGCGCGATCTCGACGGCACCCCCGCACCGGGCGCGACCGAACGCAAGGTGTCGATGCGCGGCACCGAAGCGGGCTGGGCGCGCACGGGGGCTGCGTCGGCGGAAGCGCCGGATCCCAGGCTCGGCGAGAAGGGCGAGTACGAGACCGTCACCACGCGCGAACAGCTCGATGCGTGGATCGCGAAACTCCAGGCCGCCGATGCCTTCGCCTTCGACGTCGAAACCGATTCGCTGGACGCCCACACCGCGAACCTCGTCGGCGTGAGTCTCGCCACGCAGGCGCATGCGGGCTGCTACATCCCGTTCGGCCACGATTACCCGGGCGCACCCGCGCAGTTGAAGCGCGAGGACGTGCTCGACGCGCTGCGCCCGCTGTTCACCGATGCGTCGAAGAAGAAGATCGGCCAGCACGGCAAGTACGACCTGCACGTGCTGCGCACGCATGGCGTCGCGGTGCGCGGTTACGCGGAGGACACGATGCTGGAGAGCTTCGTGTTCAACGCCGGTGCGAGTCGCCACGACATGGATTCGCTCGCCAAGCGTTACCTCGGCTACGACACCGTGCGCTACGAGGATGTCGCGGGCAAGGGCGCGAAGCAGATCCCGTTCTCGCACGTGTCGCTGGAAGACGCGACGCGCTACGCCGCCGAAGACGCGGACGTGACGTTGCGCCTGCACGCGGTGCTGCGCCCGAAGATCGCGGCCGAACCGTCGCTCGACGCCGTGTACCGCGACATCGAGATGCCGCTCGTGCCGGTGCTGGAGCGCATCGAATCCAACGGCGTGCTCGTCGATGTCGCCGAACTGCGGCGCCAGTCCGCCGACCTCGGCAAGCGCATGCTCGACGCGCAGCAGCTCGCCACCAATCTCGCGGGCCGCACCTTCAGCCTCGATTCGCCGAAACAGGTCGGCCAGTTGCTGTTCGAGGAACTCAAGCTGCCGGTGCAGGTGAAGACCTCGACCGGGCAGCCGAGCGTCAACGAAGAAGCGCTCGAAGCGCTCGCCGACCTCCACGAGTTGCCGAAGGTCATCCTCGAATACCGCGGCCTCGCGAAACTGCGCAGCACCTACACCGACAAGCTGCCGGAGATGGTGAATCCGTCCACCGGCCGCGTGCACACCAGCTACCACCAGGCCGGTGCGGCGACGGGGCGCCTGGCCTCGTCGGACCCGAACCTGCAGAACATCCCGATCCGCACCGACGACGGGCGCCGCATCCGTCGCGCGTTCGTCGCGCCGGAAGGCCGCCGCATCGTCGCGTGCGACTACTCGCAGATCGAGCTGCGGATCATGGCGCATCTGTCGGAAGATCCGAACCTGCTGCGCGCATTCACCAGCGGCGACGACATCCATCGCGCGACCGCCGCCGAAGTGTTCGGTCGCACGATCGAGGAAGTCACCAACAACGAGCGTCGCGCGGCGAAGGCGATTAACTTCGGCCTGATGTACGGCATGAGCGCGTTCGGCCTGGCGAAGCAGCTGGGCATCGGCCGCGGCGAAGCGCAGGACTACATCGCGCTGTACTTCTCGCGCTACCCGGGCGTGCGCGATTTCATGGAACGCACGCGCCAGGAAGCGCGCGAGCGCGGCTTCGTCGAGACAGTCTTTGGCCGCCGCCTGCACCTGGAGAACATCCAGGCCCGCAACCAGGGCCTGCGCGCAGGCGCCGAGCGCGCGGCGATCAACGCGCCGATGCAGGGCACGGCCGCCGACATCGTGAAGCGGGCGATGATCGAGATCGACCGCTGGCTCGCCGGGCTGGGCGGCCGTGCGCTGATGATCCTGCAGGTCCACGACGAACTCGTGTTCGAGGTCGAGGAGGCGTTCGTGGAGGAACTGGTGGCCGGTGCGAAGGACCGGATGGCCGCGGCGGCGGAGCTCCGGGTGCCGCTGGTCGTCGACGCCGGGCAGGGTCTGAACTGGGACGAAGCCCACTGACGAGCTTGTCGCACAAATGTGGTTTGTGAGGCCTCTCCCGAGGCAATGAATTCTTCCTGAATCCAACGGTTTCTTAACTGAAATCTTCACGAACTGTCCATGTACCGGATGGTCATATAGCTCGCGTCAGATGCAAGGTCTGACGCAGATCTCTCCCTCCCCTGGAGTGATCCCCGGAGCGCGACTCCTCCCCAAGTCCCGCTCCCCAGCCCCGCCGGTCTCCCCCTGGCCAGCGGGGCTTTTTATTGCCTGCAGATTTTGTAGGCGGTGCATTTGTAGCCTGCGATAGAGTCGCGGCGAGCCGATCGACTGGGGGACCTCCGATGTTCGAGCTGTCGATGCCCGTCTGGGAGTACGTGCTGCGCGCGGTGGTCGTGTACGTCGTGCTGCTCGGCATGATCCGGCTCTCCGGCAAACGGACGATGGGGCAGTTCACGCCGTTCGACGTGCTGCTGATCGTGCTGCTCGGCAACGCGGTGCAGAACGCGCTGCTCGGTTCGGATCAATCGCTGGTCGGCGGACTGCTACTCGCCGCGGTGCTGATCACGCTCAACTGGACGACCGGCTTCCTGAGTTCGCGCAGTCGCGTGGCGGAGAAGTTGATCGAAGGCGTCCCGGTGGTGCTCGCGCGCGACGGGCGATTGTTCGAGCAGGTGCTGCGGCACCAACTCGTCAGTCGCAACGATTTCGAGGAAGCGCTGCGCCAGAACGGCGAGCTGCGGCTCGAAGATGTCGAGATCGCGATCCTCGAAACCGACGGGCGGATCAGCGTGGTGCCGAAGGATCGCGGCTGAGCGCGTCGCGACGACGCGCCGCGATCAAGCGAGTTCGTTCAACCAATCGCGCGGGCGCAGATAGTCCATCAATCGCGCTTCGTCGCTGCCCGCTTCCGGCGCGAAGCCGTATTCCCAGCGCACCAGCGGCGGCAGGCTCATCAGGATCGACTCGGTGCGCCCGCCGCTCTGCAATCCGAACAGCGTGCCGCGGTCGTAGACCAGGTTGAACTCGACGTAGCGCCCGCGGCGATACAGCTGGAACTGGCGTTCGCGTTCGCCATGCGCGACGTCGCGGCGACGCTCGACGATCGGCAGGTACGCATCGAGGAAGCCGTCGCCCACCGCGCGCTGGTAGGCGAAGTCGCGTTCGAAGTCTTCGTGCAGGTCGTCGAAGAACAGGCCGCCGACGCCGCGCGTTTCATTGCGGTGCTTCAGGAAGAAATATTCGTCGCACCATTTCTTGTGCGCGTCGTAGCGCGCCTGCGCGCCGAACGGATCGCACAGCGCGCGTGCCGTGCGGTGCCAATGCAGCACGTCGTCGTCGAAGGGATAGAACGGCGTGAGATCGAAGCCGCCGCCGAACCACGATGCGACCGTCTTCCCGTCGCGCATCGCGCGGAAGTGGCGGACGTTCGCATGCGTCGTCGGGATGTACGGATTGCGCGGATGGAAGACGAGCGAGACGCCGACCGCGCGCCACGTCGCACCGACGAGTTCGGGGCGCGCCGCGGTCGCCGACGGCGGCAGCTTCGTGCCGGAGACATCCGAGAAGCCGATGCCCGCCTGCTCGAACACCGCGCCGTCGCGCAGGATGCGCGTGCGGCCACCGCCGCCTTCCGCGCGCGTCCACGGGTCTTCGCGGAAGCGCGCGACACCGTCCGCGCCTTCGATGGCCGCGCAGATGCGGTCCTGCAATCCGGTCAGGTAATCGCGGACGCGATCAAAACCGGCGTCGTCTTCCACATCGGCGGGGGTGTGCATGCGCGGCATTCTAAGGCGACGCGGACTCGGCGATCCGGCGGGCTTGGTCCCTTGCCCACCTGTTCCTCACTCGCGCAGGCGCGGGACGCCGTGTTCGTCGCGGATTTCGATCGCGGCCTCGTCGAGGATGCGGTCGCGCAGGTCGCGGTTCGGCAGTTCGACGGTCGGTTCGCCGCGCGTGGCGCGCAGCGCGTTCGCGTACGACAGGCGCGCGGCTTCCGCGTCGCCCGCGGTCGCATAGCCTTCGGCAAGCGCTTCCCATGCGGGCGCGCCGCCGCCTTGCGCGACCGCGCGATGCAGCGTGCCTTCGGCGGTCGGCCAGGGTTGCAGGCGCGCGAGCGCGCGCAGCGTCGCGGGGCTTTCCGGGTGCGCGGCGAGCCAACGCTCGAGTTGCGCGCGGCGTGCGTCGATCGCGGTGGTGGGAAGCGCGCCGTAGCGCTCGACCAGCGATTCGTCCCACTGCGTCGCCAGCGCTTGCTCGATGTTGCGCGCGGCCGCGTCTTCCCAACGCATGCCGGCAGCGCGCGATGCGTAGGCGCCCACGACGGCCGGGTCGGACTGCAGCGGCTTCGGCAACGCGTCCCAGCGATCGGCTAGGGCGTTGGCGTCGGGCGATTCGATCAATGCGGCTGCGGCCCAGCGCGCCTGCAAGGCGTCGAGGCGTTCGTTCGGCAAGGCTTGCTGCTGGCGCATCGCGCCGAGCATCCCGTACGCCTCGTTCGCGCGGCCGAGCGCGACCAGCGCGTCGGCGCGCAAGACCAGGCCGCGCGGCGGCAACGGTTGCGCGGCGGGCGCATCGAGGATCGCGAGCGCTTCGGCCGGCGCGCCCGTCGCGAACGCACGTTGTGCACGCGCGATGGCGCTGGCGATCGGTGCGCGTTCGGCGAGTGCATCGAGATGACGCTGCGCGGCGTTCGCATCGCCGCGCGCATCGGCGGCCTGCGCGGCGGCGACGCGCGCCACGGCGGCGGCTTCGTCACGCTCGGAGGCGAGTTCGAGCAGCTTTTCCGCGCGCGCCCAGTGGCCCTGCTGCAACGCGTTGAGGCCGTCGGTCAGGCGCAGGCGCGATTGGCGCTGGCGAAATCCCCGCCAGCCGCGGAACGGCAGCGTGATCACCATCCACCCCAGCCACAGGCCGAGCAACGCGAGCGCGAGCACCAGCGTCGCGCCGACCAGCGTGCTGCGGTAATCGTGGCCGCGATAGCGGACGAGCACTTCGCCCGGATCCTGCACCAGCAACTGCGCCACCAATGCACCGACCAGCGCGAGCACGATCCAGAACAGCAGGTTGCGGAACAGGTTCATGGCGCCTCCTTGTCAGCGCGCCCGCATCGAGCGCAATTGCGCGAGCGTCGTGCCCACGACCGGCGAAACGAAGGCGAGCGATTGCGCCTGCAGCGCCTGCAGTTGTTTGCGTCGGTCGCGCAGCGCCGGCGAATCCGGCCACAGGCGGGGCAGCCAGCCGTCGGCGCGCGCGAGCGCCGCGCGGAACGCGGCGGTGTCGCGACGTTCGAGCGCGGCGCGCGCGAGGGTGAGTTCGATGCCGAGCGCTTCCATGCCCGCGGCGCGATCGCTCGCCGCACGCAACTGCACGCGATCGCTCGGCTGCACGTCGACCAGGCGCGAAGCGACGCGCGACCACCACGGCTGGTCGCCCGCGGCGCGCGTGGTCGGCGCGACGGGGATGCGCGCGAGCTGCGCTTCGAACGTCGCAAGCTGCGCCGATGCGGCGCGCGCCGGATCCACGCCCTTCGCGTCGAGCGCGCTGCGTTCCTGCGCGAGCGTCTGCCGCAACGTGAGATACGCGGGATCGTCGATGCCGTCGAGCAAACCCGCGGCGAGCGCATACGCGCGGCGCGCGCCGTCGAGATCGGAGGCGAGCCGCAAACGCTGCTGCCCCATGCCGAGCAGCATTTCCACTTCGTCCAGGCGCAACGCCTGCGCGCCGTGGCGATCGGGATCGGCGAGCTTCGACACGCTGTCTTCGAGCAACGCGGCGCGCTGGCTGATGCCGAGCAATTCGTCGCGCAGCAGGCGGTTGGTCGCTTCGGCCTGCTGCAGGCGCTGCGCATTCGCGCGCTGTTCGTTGCGCAGCGTGTTGATGCGCGCTTCGAGCGCGACGACGCGTTGCTCCGAATCGAAGGCCGCGGCGCGCGCGGTGTCGGTGCGCAGTCGCCATTGGTGCCAGCCCCATGCGCCGGCGAGCGCGAGCAGCAGCAGGATCAGCCATGCGACGGGCGCGCGGCTGCGGCGGCGGGGAGGTACGACGGGATCTGCGTCGGGTTCGATCACGGCGATAGGTTCGATCACGGCGGGGGGAGTCGCGAACGGCGTGAGGATGCTACCGGATGTGGCGTCGCGGCCGGTCGTCACGCGCGGCCACAAGCTCCCCCGGGCGGGCGCCTGCGGCGACACGCACCTCGCCGAAACCGAGGGCGCGCGCTTCGTCGGCCAGGCGCTCGCTACCGGCGAGGACGCGCGCGCGGTGGATCGCCGGGGCGAGGTCGGCCGGCAAATGCGCCATCAGCGTGGCCAGGGCTTCGCCGCTGCTCAGCGCGATCGCCCAGCGTCCGCGCGTGCGACGCAGGGCGTCGAAGTCGCGCGCGGTCGGCGCGCGGGGTTCGCGCGCATAGACATCGGCGCGCACGACCTCCGCGCCGCGCGCGCGCAGGCCCGGTGCGATGCGGTCGCGGCCGCCGGGCGCGGTGACCAGGCCGATGCGCGTGCCGTCGACGTCGCGCAAGGCGTCCATCGCGAGCAACGCGTCGCTGTCGGCGCGATCGGGCACGAGGACATCGTCGACGCCGTGGCGGCGCAGCGCAGCGGCCGTTCCCGCGCCGATCGCGAGCGTGCGTTGTCCGCGCCTGCGGCGCAGCGACACGGTTGCGGCGGCCGCGCGCACGGCGTTGGGGCTGGTGAAGATCGCGACCGGCGCGGCGAGCGCGTCGCGAAGGCGCGCGCGCGTGTCGGCGTCGTCGCGGATCGCGATGCGCATCGTCGATATCGCGATGCAGCCCATGCCCATCCGCGCAGCGGCGCGGCGCACGGCATCGTGCTGCCCCACCGGCCGCAGGGAGATCACGTACCATGCCGGCGGTCGTGGTTTCGCGGTCGCGCGCATGTCGCGCAGCTTGTTGCTTGCCGCGCCGCCCCGCAACCGCAGGTCCCCGATTCGATGACGCTGGCTTCCAACGAACACCTCCTGTCCTGGCTCGACGCGCACTACCGCGGCATGCCGCCGGTCGCCGCGATGGAGGTCGCGATCGCCGGGTACGACGGAGAGAAGCTGCGCCTGACCGCGCCGCTCTCGCACAACGTCAACGACAAGGGCTGCGCGTTCGGCGGCAGCCTCTCGTCGCTGATGACGCTGGCCGCGTGGGGCGTGGTGACGCTGCGCATCCAGGGCGCGGGAATGCGCGCCGATGTCTTCGTCGCCGACAGCCAGGTGCGCTACGTCGCGCCCCTGTACGCGGACCTGGCGGCCGAAGCCGAGGCCGCGCCCGAAGCCGACTGGCACGCGTTCCTCGCGACGCTCGCCGAACGTGGCCGCGCGCGCACCGAACTCGTGGCGCGCGTCGGGCTTCCGGAAGGCGGCGACGCCGCGACCTTCCGGGCCCGTTTCGTCGCCTTCCGAAAAGGCTAGGATGCGAGCGTCGAGCTTGGGGAAGGGGACACCGATGACCATTCGAATCCGTGCTGCCTGGATGGCGCTGTGCCTGTGCCTGCTCGCGCTCGCGGGCTGCGCTTCATCCGGGCACGACAGCAACCAGCTGGAGCGCAACCAGTACGCGTACTCCGCGGCGATCCGCTGGGGCGACTTCGAAGGCGCGTGGATGCTGGTCGATCCGAAGTACCGCGACGCGCACCCGCTGAGCGAGCTCGAACTCGAGCGCTACAAGCAGATCCAGGTCGCCGGCTACCGCGACATGGCGTCGCAGACCCTGCCGGATGGCGACGTGGTCCGCGAGATCCAGATCGAGGTCGTCAACCGCCACACCCTGACGCAGCGCTCCACGCGCTACACCGAACGCTGGCACTTCGACCCGGTCTCGAAGACCTGGTGGCTGGCGGGCGGCCTGCCCGACTTCTTCAGCGAATAAGCCGGGCTTCGGCGGGGCCAGTTACAATCGCGGCCCGCTCCAAGGCCCGACCCCCGTGAACTTCGAAGAACTGCTGGCGTTCGCCGGCCGCCACGTTTTCTACGTGATCGCCCTCGTGGGCATCACGGTGTTCCTGCTCTACACCGAGATCGCGCGCCTGTTCCGTCCGTTCAAGGCGCTGCGCCCGGCCTCGCTGACCGCGCTGATCAATCGCGAGAATGCGCTGGTCGTCGATTTCTCGGCGACGGCGGAGTTCGAGAAGGGCCACATCCCCGGCAGCAAGAACGTGGTGATGAGCCAGTTCGACCCGGAGAACAAAGTGCTGGCGAACGCGAAGGCGATGCCGGTGGTCGCGGTGTGCCGCACCGGCCAGGCTTCCGAGGGCGCCGCCAAGCGCCTGAAGGCCGCCGGCTTCGAACAGGTCTACTGGCTCGACGGCGGGATCCTCGCCTGGCAGCAAGCCGACCTGCCCCTGGTCAAGGGTCGCTGAGCCCGCATCGCATCTGCCGACACGCGCACGGGCCGATCCCGGGGCGCGTGCCATAATCGCCCCCCTTTTCTTTTTCCAAGCATTCGCGGAGCAGCAACGATGTCCGAAGAGACGACCCCCACCGGCGCGGTCCAGGCCCAGCCCGGCGCGACCTTCACGGTCGAGAAGATCTACGTCAAGGACGTCTCGTTCGAGGCCCCCGGCGCTCCGCAGGTGTTCAACGAATCCGGCGCGCCGGAGCTGCAGATGAACCTCAACCAGAAGGTGCAGCGCCTGAGCGACACCGCGTTCGAAGTCGTCCTCGGCGTCACGCTGACCTGCAACATGGCCGGCAAGACCGCGTACCTGTGCGAAGTGCAGCAGGCCGGCGTGTTCACGCTGGCGGGCTTCGAAGATGCGGGCGTCGACGCGATGCTCGGCACGCAGTGCCCGAACCTCCTGTACCCGTACGCCGCGGCGACCGTCGCGCAGCTGATCCAGGTCGGCGGCTTCCCGCCGTTCTTCATGCAGCCGATCAACTTCGAAGGCCTGTACGCGGAAAACCTGCGCCAGCGCGCGCAGCAGATGACGTCGGGCAACACCGACCTCGGCGGTACGGAGACGGTCGGCAACGCCTGACCGCCCATGGCGACTGACGCTTCGGACAATCCGTTGTCGGTCGCCGTTCTCGGCGCGGGGTCGTGGGGCACCGCGCTCGCCACGCTGATCGCGCGCCACGGACACCGCACGGTGCTGTGGGGCCGCGACGCGGCGGCGATCGAAACACTCAACACGACGCACGCGAATGCCCGCTACCTGCCGGGCATCGCGCTGCCGTCGTCGCTGCGCGCGACGCACGATCTCGCCGACGCGATGCGCGGCGCCGATCTGGTGCTCGTCGTCGTGCCTTCGCACGCCTTTGCCGAAACGCTGCGCGCGCTCGCACCGCATCGTCCTTCGCGTGCGGGCGTGGCGTGGGCGACGAAGGGATTCGAACCCGGCAGCGGTCGCTTCCTGCATGAAGTCGCGGGCGACGTGCTCGGTAACAGCGGCCTGGTCGACGACGTGCCGCTGTCGGTCGTCACCGGCCCATCGTTCGCGAAGGAAGTCGCGCAAGGCTTGCCGACCGCGCTGACCGTGCACGGCGATTCGCCGGCGTTCACGCAGCAGGTCGCCGACGTGCTGCACGGTCCCGCGTTCCGCGCGTACACCGGCGACGACATGCTCGGGGCCGAACTCGGCGGCGCGATGAAGAACGTGCTCGCGGTGGCGACCGGCGTGGCCGACGGCATGCAGCTCGGCCTCAACGCGCGCGCCGGCATGATCACGCGCGGCCTCAACGAAATGCTGCGGCTCAACGCCGCGATCGGCGGCAAGGCGGAAACGCTGATGGGCCTGGCGGGCCTCGGCGATCTCGTGCTCACGTGCACGGGCGATCTGTCGCGCAATCGTCGCCTCGGCCTCGCGCTCGGTCGCGGACAGCAACTCGAAGACGCGGTGCGCGAAATCGGCCAGGTCGTCGAATCGATCCAGACCGCCGACGAAGTGATGCGCCAGGCCGGCCGCCACGGCGTCGAACTGCCGATCTCCGCCGCGGTGCAGGCCGTCCTGCATGGCGACATCACGCCGGCCGAAGGGCTGCAGCGCCTGCTCGCGCGCGACCAGAAGCCCGAATACCCCGAAGCGCTGTTCCGCTGAAGCGCGTTCGCTGACGCAAAAAAGAAGCCCGGCTTTCGCCGGGCTTCGCATCGCACTGCACGAGGGAATGCAGCGCGAAGTCCGTCCCTTCCGGGATGCGCTTACCAGGTAAAGCGCGGGCCCACGAAGTACTGCATGTCGCCGCCTTCGATGAACTTCACTTCGCCGGCCACGCCCCAGTTGGCGTTGAACTTGGCCTGCGCGCCGAGCTTGCCGTAGAAGTCGCCGTCGACCTGCTCGTAGTCTTCCCAGCCGGCCATCGCATAGCCTTCGAACATGTCGTTCGCGGCGCCGCGGATGCCGACTTCGGTGCTGTAGCCGTCGACGTCGAAGGCCTGGCCCGCGTCGAACTTCTCGTAGGCCACGCGCGTGACGAGGTCGATCTTCGGCGCGATCTGGCGGTTGTAGCCGACGCCGAAGCGGTACTGGTCGAAGTCGAAGTTCGTGTCGTCGAATTCCTGGTTCTGCCAGCCGCCGAAGAAGTGGAAGTTCTCGTGGAAGGCGACCGAGCCGTCGACGCCGAAGCCGTCGGCGTCGAGGCCGCCGTTGTTCGGGTTGGTGGCGACGTAACCGCCCTGCACGTAGTTGTAGGAGATTCCGTCGGCGGCCGAGGCGGCGAACGGCGTGGCCGCAAGGACGGCCAGGAGGAAGAGGGAACGCTTCATGCGGAAAACCTTCTTGGTCATGGGGGAGGCTGGCGTCCCTTGTTGAGTCGGGAAGCTCAGCGGCGGCGATCTTTCCAATTTCCTTACAAACGCGCGCTGAATTCAGAACTGGCGGGTACAGGAACTTTTCAGCACCCGGTCAGTCATGGCGCGCGGAGGAAGTCGGTGATCGGCCCACGGCCGTGATCAGAAGGCGGCTTCGATGTAGGCGTAGATGTAGTTGGATCCGCCGTCGACGGTGCCGAGCAACTGCGAGCTGGCGAAGATGCCGGAGCGGTGCGAGACCGCGAATCCGAAGTACACGTCGTGCCAGCGCTTGTTGCCGAACAGGTCGCCGATGCTGACGTCGACGCTCGGCTCGAGGTAGTTGAGCAACTTCGACGTGTTCTCCCCGCGCCGTGCCTGCGCGGTGACTTCGGTGTAAGGCACGCGCTCGGCGTACGAAACGCCGATACCGAAGCCGAGGCGCGTGTTGACGCGATGGCTCCACGGGAAGCCGTAGTAGAACGCCTTCATGTACGCATCGAGTTGCCACCCGTTCGGCTGGCGGCCCTTCTCGAGGTGACGCAGCACACCGGCATAGCCGACGAGGTCGAGCGGCCATCCGTTGAGCCGCGACACGAACGGGCGACCGACATGCACGCCCGCGACGTCGGTCGGATCCACGTCGTTCAGGCTCACGCACTGGAGCGTCATGATGCGCACGAGGTGACAGCCCTCGCCGCTGTCGCGCCCGTAGAAGACCTTGACCCACGTCGGCGCGTCGTCGTCGTCCCAGCGCACCTGGCCGTTGCCGAAGTCGTAGGTCGCACCGGCCATCACGCCCCAGCGCACGTCGTCGTTCGCGATCGGGCTGTCGCGAATTTCGGACGAGAGATGCGTTGCGTACACGCCTCCGATCAGGCTCCAGTTCTGCAGGATGCGGTACCTGCCGTACAGCGCGAGCGTGGTGTTCCATCCGGCGCCGGCGTCGTAGGCCGCGCGGTCGGGCCGTTCCTCGAATGTCTCCACGCCGTAGTAGTAGTCGTTGAGGTCGGCGCTGCGCCACGACACGATTGCGACCGGCTCCAGGCGCCAACGGTCGCCCTGGATCGTGTAGCCGTAGCCGAGGCGCACCTCCGTGCCGTGCGAGATGTCGGCGACGTCGTGGCGCACGCTCAGGTCCCAGCGCGACGCGCCCTGCTGCAGGTAGAAGCGCGCACCGAGGTCCGCCCCGGTGTTGCGCACCTCCATGCCCTCGAGCGACGGCGGCGCCGTGTCCTCCGGATACCCTTCGAGCCGGCGCTCGACGAACGCCTCGACGCCCATCGTGTCGTCGTGCCACACGCGCACCCCGGCCTCGTTCGCGCGCAGGAAGAAGCGTTCGCCCTCGTAGAGGTAGAGCGGCAGGAAGTCGTCGCGCCTGCCGCCGTCGCGGTAGGCCGAGGACTCGCTGCGGAAGACGAAGCCCAGTGCGGCGCTGCCCGGTTCCTCAAGGACGGTGCCGAGCAGCGCCTCCTGCGCATCCGCCTCGACGGCAAGCGAACACAGCCCCGGGCCGAGCGCGGCCGCAATCGCCCAGTGGCGCCACCGCGAACGGGTGCGTCCATGCAGTTGGGACTGCCGGGAGATCGGGGACCCCAAGACGGTGTCGTCCTTCCGAGCCGCGAATGGCGGAATCTCGTTCAGGCCCCGTCGGGGTTGCGTGAAGCCATCGTCACGCCTTCCCCGTATCTCCCTATGTGACCTCGACGTGTGCCCTACCCTTGTGCACCGGCCGTGCCGTCCCCAACAGCGTTGGAGGGGAAGTCTGCGGTCGTCGGCCCTGACGGATCGGCGACACCCGATGTGGCATCAATCGCCCGCTGCCTGAACCGGAGCGGCCGGTCGTTGTTGCATGACTGCAACACTGCGAACTTTTCCACCCCCTCTCGATCCAAGAAGGCCATTGCTAGAATTCGCGCCATGACCCAAACACCGCTCGCCACCGCCCTCGTCGCCAACAACCTGCCGATCCCGAGCGCGCTCGGATCGCTGGATGCGTACATCGGTGCGGTGCATCAGATCCCCGTTCTCTCCGTCGACGAAGAGCAGGCGCTCGCGCGTGCGTTCCGCGATGGCGAAGACCTCGACGCCGCCAAGCAGCTCGTGCTGTCGCACCTGCGCTTCGTCGTCCATGTCGCGCGTGGCTACAATGGCTACGGCCTGCAGATGGGCGACCTGATCCAGGAAGGCAACATCGGCCTGATGAAGGCGGTGAAGCGCTTCGACCCGACGGTCGGCGTGCGCCTCGTCAGCTTCGCGGTGCACTGGATCCGCGCCGAAATGCACGAGTTCATCCTGAAGAACTGGCGCATCGTGAAAGTCGCCACGACCAAGGCGCAGCGCAAGCTGTTCTTCAACCTGCGCAAGAGCAAGACGCGCCTGGGCTGGATGAACGCCGAGGAAGTGCGCGCCGTCGCCGCCGACCTCAACGTGTCCGAACGCGAAGTGCTCGAGATGGAATCGCGCCTGTCCGGTCGCGACATCGGTTTCGATGCGCCCACCGATTCGGACGACGACCACGCGCCGCCGGCGCCGGTCGCGTACCTCGTCGCCAACGACGAAGACCCGTCGCAGGCCTACGAACGCGCCGACAGCCAGGACAATCAGCTCGAACTGCTGCGCGAAGGCCTCGCGCGCCTGGATGCGCGTTCGCGCGACATCGTCAAGCGCCGCTGGCTCGACCCCGACAGCAAGGTGACGCTGCAGGAACTCGCGGACGAGTACGGCGTGTCGGCCGAGCGCATCCGCCAGGTCGAAGCGAATGCGCTGAAGAAGATGCGCGCGTTGTTCACCGCGTAACGCGTCGATCAATCGAAGCACGAAGAAAACGGCGCCGCGAGGCGCCGTTTTCGTTTCCGCGTGCACGCGATCACGGCACGCGACGCGCGGTTACAGGTACACGAGGTCCATCGTCAGGCTGCCGTCGATCGTTTCCGGCGCCGGCAGCATCAGCACCGTCGTCGGCGCGATGGTCGGACGCACTTCGATGTCGAGGCTAGCCGTCGTCACCGACGACGGACCCGCCGCAGCGGTGCCGAACGCCACGAACTTGCGGCCGGTGCCGTGTTCGAGGAACGCATCGCCCGTCGGCGACGCCCACAGGTTGCCGACGGTGTTGGGCGCCGTGATGAACGTCGACGGCGCGCCGTCGGCCATCGGCGTCTTCGCGACGGCTTCGTAGAAGCCGATCGAAACGCCTGTCGACGTCTTGCCCAGTCCGAACGACGCGTCGCCCGTGCGCGTCGAAGAGCCCCCGCGATTCTCCGTGATCATCGCGGCGACCTTCGTCGGCGCGGTGCAGTTGATGTCGACGCTGACCGAACCCGCGGGCAACGCAGTCTCGGCCTGCGGATCGAGGTCGATTTCATTGATCGCGCCGAGCGCGACGATGCCGCCGTTGGTCAACGCGAGCGTGCACGAGCCCGGCACCAGCAGGCCGGTGGCCTTGAGCTCGGCGAAGCTCTGGGCGAACGCGGCCGGCGCGGCGAGCGCGATCAGCGCGGAAGTGAGCAGTTTGTGGCGCAGCTTCATGGAAAAAATCTCCTTTGCGAATTGGGGCGAGGGCCGACGCCGGCTCACAGGTAGTTGATCTGGATCACGGCGCTGCCATCCAGCGGCGTGTCCTGCGTAAGCATCAGTTCGCTGCGTCCATTGATCTGGGCCAGCAAGTCGAGGTTCCAGCTGGCCGTGCTTACGGCCTGCGGCGCCGCGGCGCCCCATGCGCGAAACTTTTGCGGTGCGCCGGCGTGGTTCTCCATGTGCCAACCGAAATCCGCCGCGGTCCAGGTCACGCCGTCGGTGCTTTCGAGCGTGTCGACCGGTGCTCCGTTGATCATCGCGTCCTCGGTCATGATTCGCCAGCCGCCGATAGGCTGACCGGTCGAGGTCAGGCCGAAGCCGAACCATTCGGCGATGCTTTGCAGGTTGGTTGCGACCGTGCCCATCTGGTTGTCGTGCACGGTCATCGAAATCAGGCGCGGCGACGTGCACGTCACGTTGAGGCTGATGGTGGGTTCGGTCGGAAGTGTCTTCATGCCGACGTCGAGCAGCGTGCTCGTGTCGACCGTGCCGAAGTCGCCGACACCGCCGCTGCCGAGCACGATGCTGCAAGGACCAGGCACGAGCGTACCGGTGACGGACAAATCGCCGGAGCTTTGCGCGAACGCGGGCAACGCGAAGCACGCGAGCAGGGGAACGCAATGGAAGGAATTGCGGAGTTTCAAGGGAATGCTCCTTGGTGGGAGAAAACGAGGCCGGAATCGGCCGCGCCACGTCACCACCTGGAGCAGACTTGCTCAATGAGACATCGTCTCCGATTGCACGCGCAATTCGCGCGCACGGAACTCGCGCGCGTCGCACACGCACGGCGTCAGCGCGACATCGTGTCCTTGCCGAGGACGATGCGTGCGTTGCGTTGATACGTCCAGTACGCCATCGCCCAGTCGAGCAACACGACGACCCGGTTGCGGAATCCGATCAGGAAGAACACGTGCGCGACGAGCCAGAACACCCACGCGAAGTAACCGGAGAAATGCCAGCCGTGCAGGTCGACGACGGCGGCGCGGCGGCCGATCGTCGCGAGGTTGCCGTAATCCTTGTAGCCGAACGGCGGCGGCGCCGGCTGATTCGCGAAGCGCGCGCGCAACACGCGTGCGACGTAGCTGCCCATCTGTTTCGCCGCGGGCGCGACGCCGGGCACGAGGCGCTCGCCCCACTTCACCGTCGCGAGATCGCCGGCGATGAAGATCTCCGGATGCCCGGGCAACGTGAGATCCGGTTCGACCGCGACACGGCCAGCGCGATCCAGCGGCACATCGAGTGAACGCGCGAGCGGCGATGCCGCCACGCCCGCGGCCCACAACACCGTGCAGGCTTCGACGCGCTGGTCGCCGAGCACGAAGCCTTGCGCATCGATCGACGACACCGGTACGCCGGTGCGCACTTCGACGCCGAGGCGAGCGAGTTGCTTCGCCGCTTTCGCGGACAACGCTTCCGGGAACGTCGCGAGCACGCGCGGCCCTGCTTCGAGCAACAGCACGCGCGCGCTGCCCGGATCGATGTTGCGGAATTCCTTGCGCAACGTGTGGCGTGCGATCTCGGCGAGCGTACCCGCGAGTTCGACGCCCGTCGGGCCACCGCCGACGACGGCGAACGTCAGCAACGCGGCGCGACGCGCGGGATCGCGTTCGGCCTCCGCGCGCTCGAACGCGGTGAGCACGCGCCGGCGGATCGCGAGTGCGTCGTCGAGCGTCTTGAGGCCCGGCGCGTGCGGCGCCCATTCGTCGTGGCCGAAATACGCGTGGGTCGCGCCGGTACACACCATCAAGGCGTCGTACTCGAGCGCATCGCCGCTGGCCAACTGCACGCGCCGCGCGGTCTTGTCGATCACGGTCGCTTCGCCCATGAGCACGGTGACGTTGCGCTGCCCGCGCAGGATGTGGCGCAGGGGCGCCGCGATGTCGGGCGCCGAGAGGCCCGCGGTCGCGACCTGGTAGAGCAGGGGCTGGAACAGGTGGTGGTTGCCGCGATCGAGCAACGTGATGCGCACCTTCGCCGATGCGAGCGCGCGCGTGGCCCACAGCCCCGCGAAACCGCCCCCGACGATCACGACATGCGGGACTGCGTTCATTGACGCCACCTTTCGTGCCTGCGCCTATCATCGCCCGGCGATGGGTGCCTTGTCCGCCTTTTTGGTCCTGGGAATCGCGATCGCCGCAACGTGCGGCGCGAGTGCGAGCCCTCGGCAACGCGACGATGCGCGCGCCGCGGACCGTCGCGCGATGGTCGAAGAAATCCGCGGCGAACACGCCGCGACGCCCATCGACCGGCGCGTGCTCGACGCGATCCGCCGTGTTCCGCGCCACGCGTTCGTCCCGGCCTCGCAGGTGTCATACGCCTACGACAATCGGCCGCTGCCGATCGGCTACGGCCAGACCATCTCGCAGCCCTACATCGTCGCGTTGATGACGCAGCTCGCCGCGCCGGAGACCACGCATCGCGTGCTCGAAATCGGCACCGGCTCCGGTTACCAGGCCGCGGTGCTCGCGTTGCTGGCCGGCGACGTGTACACGATCGAGATCATCGAACCGCTCGCCGCAACCGCGAAGGAACGGTTAAGCACGTACGACAACGTGCGCACGCGCGTCGGCGATGGCTACTACGGTTGGAAGGAGGCCGCGCCGTTCGACGCCATCGTCGTCACCGCGGCCGCGGAGAGCGTGCCGCCGCCGTTGATCGCGCAGCTCGCACCCGGCGGACGCATGGTGATTCCGGTCGGCACGTCGTTCTTCACGCAACGCCTGCTGCTGGTGACGAAGGACGCCAGGGGGCGCGTGCGCACGCGCAGCGTATTGCCGGTGCGCTTCGTGCCGTTGACGGGCGATCACTGAGCGCACGCGCATGCGCGTCCTGCGCCTGTCGTGCGCGATCGCGCTGGTGTCGGCGGGGGCGCTCGGCTACCAGTTGCTCCTCTTGCGTTGGCTGGCGATCGCGCACTGGCATCCGCTCGCCGTCGTCATCATCAGTCTTGCGTTGCTCGGGCATGGCGCGAGCGGGAGCGCGCTGAGCGTCGCGGGCGCGCGGGCGGTTGCGCGTTTCGACGTGTTGTTCCCGGCGGCGGCGATCGCCTTCGCCGCGTGCGCGATCCTCGTATTGCCGCTCGCCGCCGCGATCCCGTTCAACGGATTGGAACTCGCGTGGAATCCGCGCCAGCTCGGTTGGTTCGCGATGCTGTACCTGGTGCTGTCGGTGCCGTTCTTCTTCGCGGCGTGCTGCTTCGGGCTCGCGTTCGCGCGCTTCGGCAGCGACATTCCGCGCCTGTATGGCGCGGATCTGCTCGGCGCCGGCGCGGGTGCGATCGTCGCGCTCGTGTTGCTGCGATGGCTGCCGGTGGAGCGCGCGGTCGTGACCGTCGCGACGTTCGGTCTCGCGGCGGCGCTGGTGATGTTGCCGATGCGGCGCGCGTTGTGGCTCGGCGTGCCGCTCGCCGTGCTCGCGTTCGTCGCGAGCACGCGCCCACCGACACCGCCGGTGAACGAGTTCAAGGCGCTCGCGAAAGCGCTGCTCGTTCGCGACGCGCGCGTCATCGCCTCGCGCGAAGGCGCGTACGGCTGGGTCACCGTCCTCGAAAGCCCGCGCGTGCCGCTGCGCCACGCGCCGGGGCTGAGCCTGTCGAACCTGCAGGAGCCCCCGCGCCAACTCGGCGTGTTCCTCGACGGCGACGCCGCGGGCGTGATCGTCGACCGGCGCGACCCGGCGGCGCTCGCGTACTTGCGACGCAGCACGTCGGCATTGCCGTACGCGGTGCGTGCGCGATCGAACGTGCTGGTGCTCGGCGCGGGCGCGGGCATCGACGTCGCGCAAGCGCTCGCGGCAGGCGCGAGGCGCGTCGACGCCGTCGAACGCGACGCACGCATCGTGGCTCTCGTACGCGGGCCGTACGCCTCCTTGGCCGCGCATCTCTACGACGACCCGCGCGTCCGCGTGCGCATCGCCGACGCGCGCGGCTTCCTGCGACACGATCGCGCTCGTTACGACCTCATCGTCTTCGCGCAGGGTACGTCGTTCGCCGCGGGGAGCGCGGGTGTGCAGGCGGTCGCGGAGGATTACGGCGCGACGGTCGAAGCCTTGCACGACGCGCGCGAGCGTCTCGCGGAAGGTGGCATCGTCGCGATCACCGCCTGGGACAAGCAGCCTCCGCGCGATGCGCTGAAGGTCTTCGCGACCGCGGCCGAAGCAGGGCGCGACGCCGACCCCGCCGCATCGATCGCGATGCTGCGCAACTGGGATGCATGGACGTTGATCGCGAAGCGCGGTGCTTTCACGTCGGAGGAAGTCGGCCGCATCCGTGCCTTCGCCGACGCGCAAGGCTTCGACCTCGTGCACGTGCCGGGCATCCGCGCGAACGACGCCAATCGCATCCACGTGCTGCCGCGCGACGATGCGTTCCTCGGCGCGCAAGAACTCCTGTCGCCGCGCGCGCACGCGTACATCCGCGACTACAAGTTCGACATCGCCCCCGCGCGCGACGATCGCCCGTACTTCGCCAATTTCTTCCGCTGGTCGACGTTGCCCGAACTCTGGCGCCTGCGCGCGCAGGGCGCGGCGGTGCTGCTCGACTCGGGCTACCTGCTGCTCGTCGCCGCGCTGGTGCAGGCGATCCCGCTGGGCGCCGCGCTCGTGTTGCTGCCGCTGCTGGTGTTGCCGCGCGCGAGCGGCGTGTCCCGCTGGCGCGCGGGCGTTTACTTCGTCGCGCTCGGTCTCGGCTTCCTCTTCATCGAGATCGCGTGCCTGTCGCGTCTGCCGTTGCTCGTCGGCCATCCGTTGCTCGCCTTCGGCGCGGGGCTCGCGGGGTTCCTCGCATTCGCGGGCCTGGGCAGCACGTGGGCGCAGGGATGGATCGCGCGCAGTCGCGACGCGATGCCGCGCATGGCGCGCATGGCGGTGCTCGCGATCGCATTTGGGTTGGCGTGGCATTTGTTCGCGTATCCGCTCGCCTTGTCGATCGGCGCCGCGTGGCCACCCTGGGTGCGTGCGGGACTTGCGTTGGTCACGATCGCGCCGGTCGCATTCGCGATGGGACTCCCGTTTCCGTTGGGGTTGTCGCGGCTTGCACGCGAGGCGCCGGCGTTCGTACCGTGGGCATGGGGATTGAACGGTTGTGCCTCTGTCGTTGCGGCGATCGCGGCCCTGCTGGTCGCGTTGCACGTCGGACTGGTGGCGACGCTCGCGATCGCGTTGATCGTGTACGCGATCGGCGCGTGGGCGTGGCGTCAATAGAGGTCGACGGGATCGACGTCGACCGACCAGCGCAGGCGCCTGCCTTCGGGCGCATCGCGCAACGCGGGCAGGCCTGCATCGAGCGCCGCGTGCAACGCGCGTCGCTGCGGCGCGGACACCAGCAACTGCGCGCGCTGGAATCCCGCGCGACGCGGCATCGGCGCGGGCAGCGGGCCATGCACTTCGACACCGGGGATGTTCGCCGCATCGAAAATCTGCTTCGCCAGCGAGAGGAACGCGGCCGGCGGCTCCGCCGACTTTGCTTCCGCACGCAGCAACGCGAGATGCGCGAACGGCGGGAAGCCCGCGGCCTCGCGTTCGACGAGTTCCTGTTCGGCGAACGCGCGATAGCCGCCCGAGATCAGCACCTGCAACAACGGGTGCGAGGGATGGTGCGTCTGCAACCACACCTCGCCCGCGCGTCGCGCGCGCCCGGCACGTCCCGCGACCTGGATCAGCAATTGCGCGAGCTTCTCGCCCGCGCGGAAATCCGCGGAGAACAGGCCCTCGTCGATGCCGACGACCGCGACCAGCGTGAGGTTCGGCAAGTCGTGGCCCTTCGCGAGCATCTGCGTGCCGACGAGGATGCCGGCGCGGTCGCCGAGTTCGCCGAGCAGCGATTCGAGCGCGTCGCGGCGCCGCGTGCTGCCGCGGTCGACGCGCAGCACCGGCACATCCGGGAACAGCTCGATCAAGCGCTCTTCGAGTCGCTCGGTGCCCACGCCCTGCGGTTGCAGCGCGAGGCCGCCGCAATCGGGGCACGCCATCGGCGCGGGCTGGCGCGCGCCGCAGTGGTGGCATTGCAGGCGTCGCCCGCCCGCATGCACCGTCATCGGATGCGGATGATCGGGCGTGCTGCAGCGCTTGCACGCCGCGCTCCAGCCGCAGTCGTGGCACAGCAGCACCGGCGCGTAACCGCGGCGGTTGCGGAAGACGAGCGCCTGGCCGCCGGCATCGACGGTCGCGCGCAACTTCGCGAGCAGATCGGCGGACAGGCCCGCATCGAGCGGACGCTTGCGCACGTCGAGCACGCGGACGGTCGGCGGCTTCGCATCGCCCGCGCGTTGCGACAGGCGCACGTGCGTGTAGCGGCCGGTCTGCGCGTTGTGCAGCGATTCCAGCGAAGGCGTCGCGCTGCCGAGCACGACCGGCACGGCGAGCGCCTTGCCGCGCACCAGCGCGAAGTCGCGGGCGTGGTAGCGGATGCCGTCCTGTTGCTTGTAGCTGCCGTCGTGTTCCTCGTCGATCACGATCAGGCCCGCGTCGGGCAGGGGCGTGAAGATCGCCGATCGCGTGCCGACGATGACGCGCGCCTCGCCGCGCGCGGCGGCGGCCCACACGCGCGCACGCGCCGCGTCGGTGAGGCCCGAATGCAGCGCGTGCACTTCGATCCCGAGCCGCGCGCGGAAGCGTGCGAGGGTCTGCGGCGTGAGCCCGATCTCCGGCACCAGCACGAGCGCCTGGCGGTCGCGCGCGAGGCAGTCGGCGATCGCGTGCAGGTACACCTCGGTCTTGCCGCTGCCGGTGACGCCTTCGAGCAGCACCGCGCCGAAGCCGTCCTGCGCGGCGATCGCGTCGACTGCGGCGCGCTGCTCGTCGTTGAGCGCGGGACCCGGCACGCCGGCCGATGCGATGCGCTCGGGCGCGGCGCGATACGACTCGGCCATTCCGCGCGTGGCGAGCGTGCGCGCCGCGGTGCGCCAACCGGGCAGTGCCTCGTCGAGCTCGTCCTCGCTGCGCGCGCGCGACGCCAGCAGATCCGCCAGGCGATGCGGCAGCGCGTCGCGCCTGAGCTTCTCGGTGGCGGCGCCTTCGACGACCCGCCACATCGCGACATCGGTTTCCGGCACCGGCGCGCCTTGTCGCAACGCAGCAGGCAACGCGGTCGCGAGCACTTCGCCGAGCGGGGCGTGCGCGTAGCGCGCGAGCCAACGCAGCGATTCGAGCAACTCCCCGTGCAGCAACGGCGCACCGTCGAGCACGGCCAGCGCCGGCTTCGTTTCGCGCGCGCCGTCTTCACCAGGGCCGCTGCCGACGACGACACCGATGAGTTCGCGCGCACCGAACGGCACGCGCACACGCGCGCCGATCGGCACATCGGCGGTGGCGAATCCATCGGGCGCGCGATAGTCGAACAGCCGAGCCAGCGGCACCGGCAACGCGACACGCAACATTGCGTCGGAAGAGGACATCGCGTGCAGTCTAAGCGGCCGATGCATCGACATTGCTGCGCGCATGAATGCGTGGCGCCCCATGCTCCCGAGTGACCGCATTGGTTTGCCGCGCATTGCTGCCTTCACTGTGACGTAAGTCATGCAAGCTGGTGATCCCAAAAGGGTTTCGTCCTTATCCACACGATCTGTGGATAAATCTGTGCATGGCGCGTTTCCGCAGCTGTCCTGAAGGGAAAAAACGTGTGTTAGCTCTACGTTGGTGAAAAAAGTGCCATCCCCGCAGACGCCAAGGAAATCAACAGCTTGGGCGTGAAACCAAGTTGTAACGCGGACCGATCCCGTCCCGCCCCTCGCCCATATGACGGTCGCGTTATCGCTGTGCACAACCGTTTTCGGCGAAAGCCGCGCCGGGCTTGGAGGAGCGGGATTCGGGGCCTTCGTCAAGCCGTTCGTCGGTCTCGATTTGCATCGCCGCATGGCTATCATCGGAACCCGATGAGCACGCCGAACGCATGACCGCCGACGCCCCCACGAATACCGCGTCGACGGGCGCAACGGCCGCTTTCCTGCGCGGCGTCGAACGACGCGCCGCGCTGCTCGCGCAATGCCAGTGCGGATCGGAAGCGAAGGGCGACGCGGCGGTCGCCGCCGCGCTCCGCGCCTTCACACGCATCGCGCCCGACGCACCGATGGCGGTCTGGCCGGTGCGCTTCTGGTCCCTGCTGCTCGCCGCACCCGACCTGCGCCGCAGTGCCGACGATGCCGCGTGGCCGTCGACATGGGCGCCGCTCGCGCAGCTCGGCAACGGACCGCGCGCGGCGTTGTTGTTGCGCCTGGTCGCGGGCCTGGAGATGGACGACGCGGCCGCAGCGCTCGGTGTGTCCTCCGATGCGTATCGCACCGCGTTGCAGCGCGCCATTCCGTATCGCGAGGACGGAACGCCCGATCGCGACGCCTGGCTGGCGTGGGTCGCCGCGGTGCGCGTGGAGATCGAAGGCATGCAGCCCGACCGCCTCGGGCGGCTGCATGCGCCGCCGCAGGCGACGCGCGCGATGCCCGGACGCACGACGGAGGCCGTCGACGCGCGCTCGGCGCCTGCGGGCCGCCGGTGGCGTCCGATCGCGGTCGCCGCGGGCGTCGCCATCGCCGTCGGTGCCTTCGCGTACGTCGGGTGGCGTGGACATTGGTTCGGCGACTTGCCGTTCCGCGGCGACCTCGTGCGCACCGCGCCGTTGCCGCCGGCGGATCCGCCGGTCGCGCGTTACGACGCGGACCTCGGCGCGTGGACGCATCGCGACTTCCTGGCGATCGCCGATCCCCAGGGCGTCGCGCGCGCCGGCGACCTGCCGTTCTTCGCGTGGTACGCCGCGCTGCTCGCCGTGCAACCCGCCGCCGACGCGCAGGCGCCTGCGTCGAGCGTGGCCGCGCCCGTGCCCGCCGCGGTGCTCGCCGCGCCCGCGACGCTCGCGATGCCCGCGATGCCCGCGACATCGGACCCCGCGCCCGCATTCGTCGCACCCTCGCGCACGCGACCGCTCGCGATCCCGCGGGACATCGCACTTCCCGCATCGACGAGCTCGGTCATCGCGCGCATCCCAGCTCCGATGCAGGACGGCATGCGCGACCAGGCGACGCTGTGGCACGCGTGGACATTCGCGCAACGCCAGGGCTTCGCGCAGCGCGCGAAGGAATGGGACGCGCAGCCGCGCGCCACGCAGGCGACCCTGCGCGAACGCTACAACGCATGGCGTCGCCTGGATCCCGTGGCCGCCGAAGCCGTCGAAAACGCGGTGCAGGCCTTCGCCCGGCGCACGCCGGAAGAACAGGCGGCGCTACGCGCGCAATTCGACGCACTGGAACCGCTCGCGCAACGCGGCTGGCTGCTCGGTCCCGCGATCGGCGTGGATTACCCGAAGCTGCAACCGCTCCTGGCGCAGATGCCCGAAGCGCAGCACGCGCCGATGCTGCGTGCGTTGCGCCGCATGACCAGCGCCGAGCGCGCGGATCTGTCCGTGCTCGCGCAACGCGTGCCGCCGCACGAACGCGCGGATCTCGTGCGCGCGCTGCTGTCGACGGCAGACGAGCGTCGCGGGGCGTGGTTGCAGATGCGCCTCGCGCAGTAAGCGCGGGGCCGCGACGTCAGGGCCGAGTCCGCGACGTCAGAGTGGGGTGTGGCGCAGCACGCGGCGGCGGATGCGCACGCCTTCTTCGCCGAAGCGTTGCAGGCCGTCGAGGCGCATGCGTGGGGCGTGTTCGCGCAGGTAGTTCTCGAGCGACGCCAGGTCCTCGACCTGGTACCGCACGCACAAACCCTGGCGACCCGCGGTCGGCAGCGGATCGACGACTTCGTGGACCACCGCCTGCTTGAAGCCCGGCAGCGCCAGCATCTCGGCGACATGCGCCGCGAGCCATTCGCGGTAGGCCGCGGCGATGGCCACGTCGAATTCCAGGTTGACTTCGTAAACGACCATCTTCACATCCAGACGAGGCCCGCCAGCATGGTGAACGCGGCACCGAAGCTAAGCAGGACGGAATAACAGAGCCCCAACAGGCAGTATTTCAGCACGGTCATCGGCCAGCCTTGACCGTAGACACGCTTCTGCATGATGAGCAGGTACAGCGGCATCCAGATCGCCAGCGCCACCTCGAGCAGGCGGATGAACGAGCGAACCGGACCCGCCGCGGCGCCGAAGGCATCCTGCAGCGCCATCAGCAGGAACATCCCCAGCAGCGCCAGGCACAGGAACGCATGGCTGTGCAGGGCGACGATCAGGTGTTCCATGTACAGCCGACGCTTGAACGCGTAAGCGAACTTCAGCATCAGCGCGAACAGCGGCAGCATCACGAACAGCGTCGTCGGGACGGTGCTGAGTACCGCGTCCTTGATGAGGTTCGGATCCTGCTCGCCGCGGCGCACATTGTCGCGGAAATGGCCGACCTGTTGGTTGATCTTGCGATTGGCCGCTTCCGGCAGCCACGAAACGCGCAGCGGGTTGGTCTGCGGATCCCACGGCTTGCCGTTGAAGGAAATCGAGCCGTCGTCGTCGTCGACGATGAGCCCCGAGCCGGGGGGCGGGGGCGGCGTGCCGGCCTTCGTGGCGGCTTCCAGCGCGGCGATGCGTCGATCGGCGCGCGACTTGATCGCGTCCGCGGCGGCGTCCAGGCCGACCGAAACGCCCGGCGTCTGCGCGGTGTCGCGCTTCGCCGTCGCCAGGCCTTCGAGGGCGGCGTCGCGGCGCTGCTTCACCTCTTGCACGGTCTTCGCGCTGTCGATGTCGTCGTTGCCGTTCGCGCCGACCTTCATCCCGCTGAAGTCCACCGACAGTTGCGCGACGAAGAACGTGACGATGCTGAGGAACACGAACAGCCGCACCGGGCTGACGTAGCGGATGCGGTGGCCTTCGAAATATTCGAGCGACAGGTAGCCGGGCTTCGCGAACAGCGGCCATAGCGTGCGGAACACGCGCGCGTCGATGTTGAGGACGCTGTCGAGGAAGTCGCCGATGATGCTCGTGAAGTGCCGCACCAGCCCTTTCACCGGCTGGCCGCACGCATAGCAATGCTCGCCCATCAGCGGCGAGCCGCAGTTCTGGCAGGCCGGCCGTGGCTGCGCGGCGGCGCTCGTGGTGGTTGGATCGCTGCTCATGGGGTCCCCTGACTGGCGGCTAAGATAGCGATGCTCCGCAACCGGGCGCCAGCGCGAATGCGCGGCTCCCTTCACGATCAACCCCTTCCGATGACCCCCAAGCCCTCCGCGCCGCCGTTCGCGCGCGAATTGCGCACCAGCGCGACGCTCGCAGCCCCCCTCGTCCTCGGCCACCTGTCGACGGGCCTGATCGGCTTCGTCGACAGCGTGATCGCCGGTCACCATGGCACGCAGACGCTCGCCGCGGTGGCGGTGGGCACGGCGTTGTTCTGGCTGCCGATGATGGTACCGATGGGGACGCTGATGGCGTTCCCGCCGTCGGTGTCGCAGCTCGACGGCGCGGGGCGTCGCGACGAGATCGCGCCGCTGTTCCGCCAGGCGTTGTGGCTCGCGGCGATGCTGGGCGTCGTGTTGTTCACGTTCCTGAGCGTGGTGACCGTCGCGCTCGAGCCGATGGGCATCGCGCCGGAGATCCGTCCCGGCGCCGTCGCCTTCCTGCACGGCATTCGCTGGGGCGTGCCCGCGCTGACGCTCTACCTGTGCATGCGCTACCTCAGCGATGGATTGCATTGGACGCTGCCGACGATGGTGCTCGGCTTCGGCGGCCTGGTCGTGCTCGTGCCGCTGGGTTATGCGTTGACCTGGGGCGTCGGCGGCTTGCCGGAACTCGGCGCGGGCGGCCTCGGCCTCGCGTCGGCGGCGATGATGTGGGCGCAGGCGATCGCGTTCGCGGTGTACCTGCGGCGCGCGAAGCGTTTCGAATCGCTGGGCCTGTTCGCGCATTTCGAAACGCCGAAGTGGCCCGTGCTGAAGTCGCTGCTCGCGACCGGCCTGCCGATCGGCGTGACGGTGATGATGGAAGGCGGCTTGTTCATCGCGACCGCGTTGCTCATCGGACGACTCGGCGGCGTCGAAGTGGCCGCGCACCAGATCGCCATCAACGTTTCGAGCCTGTGCTTCATGATCCCGTTCGGCCTCGCGGAAGCGACGACCGTGCGTGTCGGCCACGCGCTCGGCCGCGGCGATCGCGACGGGCTGCGCCGCGCGGCGTTCGCCGGCTTCACGCTGATGTTCGCGACGCAGGCGGTGTCGGGCGTGCTGCTGCTGTTCGGCAACCACCAGCTCGCGAGCCTCTACACGGCCGACACGGCGGTGGCCGCGCTCGCCGCGACTCTGCTGTTGTACGCGGCGGCGTTCCAGTTCCCCGACGGCGTGCAGGTGCTGTCCGCCGGCGCCCTGCGCGGCCTGCGCGACACGCGCCGCCCGATGCTGCTCGCCGCGCTGGCCTACTGGGGCGTCGGCATGCCGCTCGGCGCCGGGCTCGGCCTCGGGCTCGGCTGGGGACCGCAGGGCATGTGGATCGGCCTGATCGTCGGCCTCACGACTGCGGCCGTGTTGTTGTCGACACGATTCTTGCGCTCGTCCAAGCGCACCCCCATGGACGTTGGCATGGCGCCGGCCATGACCGACGGCGCATGAAGTCCACACACGCCAGCCGCTAGGCTAGGGCATCCCCGGGATGCGCCGCCGCGCACCCCACCCTGGAGTCGAAACGCAATGAACGAAGTCCGCCGTCGTGGCCCCATCGCCCGCGCGATCGTCGGGATCTGGGACGCGATGAATTTCACGCGGCGCCTGGTTTTCAACGTGCTGTTCTTCGGGCTGCTGATCTTCCTGTTGATGCTGATGTTCTCGGGCGGCGGGCTGCGTCCGCTGGACAACCGCACGACGCTGGTGATCGCACCGGAAGGCAAGCTCGTCGAGCAGTACAGCAGCGACCTGGCCAGCCGCGCGCTCGCGCGCGTGATGGGCGATCGCGAAGGCGAGGAAGTGCAGCTGCGCGATTTGCTGCGCGCGCTGGAAGCCGCGCGCACCGACAAGCGCATCGAACGCGTGTACGTGCGCTTCGATCGCCTCGAACCCTCCGGTTACGCATCGCTGCGCGAAGTCGCCGCCGCGCTCGCGAACGTGCGCGCCGCGGGCAAGCAGGTCGTCGCGTTCGGCGATTACTACCAGCAGGAGCAATACCTGCTCGCCTCGCAGGCCAACGAGGTGTACCTGGATCCGATGGGCGGCCTCGTGCTCGAAGGCCTCGACCGTTATCGCCAGTTCTATCGCGAAGGCCTGCAGGACAAGCTCGGCGTCGACGTGCACCTGTTCAAGGTCGGCGAGTTCAAGAGCGCGGCCGAACCCTACGTGCTCGACGCCGCGTCGCCGCAGGCGAAGGAAGCCGACCTGTTCTGGATGAACGACGTGTGGCAGCGCTTCCTCGCCGACATCGCGAAGGCGCGCGACCTGTCCGCGCAGAAGCTCGCCGCCGGCATCGACACGCTGCCCGAATCCATCGCCGCCGCGCGCGGCGACCTCGCGCGCCACGCGTTGCAGCAGAAGCTCGTCGATGGCCTGAAGACGGAAGAGGAAGTCGACCACCTGCTGATCGAACGCGGCGTCGCCGATCCGGATGCCGAAGGCGGTTTTCGCCAGGTGTCGTTCGACACGTACCTGACGCACATCGACAACGGCTTGCAGAAAGTCGATCCGCGTCCGCAGGTCGCGGTGGTCGTGGCCGAAGGCGAGATCACCGGCGGCGAACAACCGCCGGGCACGATCGGTGGCGAATCCACCGCGGCTTTGCTGCGCGAAGCGCGCGACGACGACAACGTCAAGACGGTCGTGCTGCGCGTCGACTCGCCCGGTGGCGAGGTGTTCGCGTCGGAGCAGATCCGCCGCGAAGTCGTCGCGCTGAAGGCTGCGGGCAAGCCTGTCGTCGTGTCGATGGGCGACCTTGCCGCGTCGGGCGGATACTGGATCTCGATGGACGCCGATCGCATCTACGCCGATCCGTCGACGATCACCGGTTCGATCGGCATCTTCGGCGTGATCCCGACGATCCCGCGCGCGCTTGAGAAGATCGGCGTGCGCACCGACGGCGTGGGCACGACGCGATTCGCAGGCGCGTTCGACATCACGCGCGACCTCGATCCCGCGGTCGGCGACATCATCCAGTCGGTGATCGAGAAGGGGTACCGCGACTTCACCACGCGCGTGGCGAAAGCGCGCAAGCGTCCGGTCGACGACATCGATGCGGTCGCGCGCGGTCGCGTGTGGACCGGCGCGCAGGCGCGCGAGCGCGGGCTGGTCGACGCGTTCGGCGGTCTGCAGGCGGCGATCGACGATGCGGCGACGCGCGCCAAGCTCGGCAAGGCCGATGCGTATCGCGTGCGCTACATCGAGAAGGAAGCGACGGCGTTCGAACGTTTCTTCGCCGGCTTCGTGTCGAGCCGCGCGGGCAGCGCGTGGATGCACGACTCGAGTTTCGCGCAGGGCGTCGCGCGTGCGGTGCTCGCGCGCAACCTGCCGCAGGTCGACGCCGACCTGCGCTTCCTCGACAGCGCACTCCAGAAGCGCCCGGGCTCGCCGGTGAAGGCGCTCGCGTATTGCTTCTGCGAGTTCTGACCTGACGCGCTTGTCGGCGTCGACGCGCTCGTCAGCGCGTCATTGACCCGACGGCGGGCTCGCATTGCCCGCCGTCTGCGCATCGATGTCGGCGGCCTGTTGCTGCCCCTGTTCGAGCACGGTGCCTTCGACGGCCTTCGCCTTGTCCATCGGCGCCTGGATGCGTTCGAGCAACTGCGTCGCGGGCGGCTCGCGCTTGCTCGCGTCGTTCCAGGTCGCGGGGTCGGGCTGGTGCGCCGTCGTCGACGCCTGCGGCTCGGGCCGGCGTTCGGTCTCGGGTTTCTCCGGCTTCGAGCAGGCGGCGAAAGCAAGGACACACAGCGCCAGGGCCAGGGTTCGCGTCATCGCGGCATCGTCCAGTGGAAGGCAGCGGCTATCCTACGCCGGCGCGTGCCGCGCACAACGACCCGACCCCGAGGAGTTCGCATGGACCCGAAGCGCTGGCGACTGGATGGACAGCTCGCCCTCGTCACCGGCGGCAGCGCCGGCATCGGACGCGCGATCGCGCGCGAGTTGCTCGGCTTCGGCGCCGACGTGCTGCTGGCCGCGCGCGATGCCGCGGGCCTGGAGTCGGCACGCAACGAACTCGCCGAAGACTTCCCCGATCGCGACGTGCAGGTCTTCGTCGCCGACGTCGCCGAAGACGAACAACGTCGCGAATTGCTCGATTGGGTCGAGGACTTCGGCGAAGGCTTGCACATCCTGGTCAACAACGCCGGCGGCAATCTCACCAAGTCGGCGGTGGAATACAGCGAAGACGAGTGGCGGCAGATCTTCGAGATCAACCTGTTCTCCGCGTTCGAACTCTCGCGCTACGCGCATCCGTTGCTGACGAAGCACGCGGCGTCGAGCATCGTGAACGTCGGCAGCGTGTCGGGCGAAACGCACGTGCGCAGCGGCGCGCCGTACGGCATGAGCAAGGCCGCGATGCACCAGATGACGAAGAACCTCGCGGTCGAATGGGCCGAGGACGGCATCCGGGTCAACGCGGTCGCGCCGTGGTACATCCGCACGCGCCGCACGCAGGGCAAGTTGTCGGATCCGGATTACCTGGACGAAGTGCTGCTGCGCACGCCGCTGGGCCGTATCGGCGAACCGGAAGAGGTTGCGGCCGCGGTGGCGTTCCTCTGCCTGCCTGCGGCGTCGTACGTGACCGGTGAGTGCATCGCGGTCGACGGCGGATTCCTGCGTTACGGATTCTGATCGACGCCCATTTTCTGACGGACGGTCGTTCGCTTCACCTGCCGCTTAAGCGACGCGCGTCATGCTCGACCGGCCCCGTTCGGGAGTCGACGGTCATGCTTGCCCACCTGCTTCGCATGTCGTGCCTGGTGTCCGTCGTCGCGATCGCCGCCGCGTGCGGCAGCGACTCGGTGAGCGGATCGCTCACCTTCGGCAACACGCCACCGGTGTTCACCTCGCCCTCGTCGGTATCCGTGGCCGAAGACACGGCCGGCGCGTTCTACACCGCGGCGGCCACCGACATGAACAACGATGCGGTGACGTTCCGCATCACCGGCGGCGACGACCAGGAGTTCTTCAACCTCACGGGCGCGGGCGCGTTGTCGTTCGTCACGCCGCCCGACTTCGAGAATCCGCAGGACACCGGCGCCGACAACACGTATCGCGTCGCGCTCGGTGCGTCGGACAGCACGTCGACGACGCAGATGACGCTCACCGTGACCGTCACCGATCGCGACAGCCTCGCGTTCCGCGTGCGCCGCGTCGTGCAGGCGCTTGCGTCGCCGGTGTTCATCGCGCCGGTGCCCGACGGTTCGGGGCGCATGTACGTGGTCGAGCTCGCGGGCCGCATCCGCATTCTCTCGCCCGGCGACGGCACGATCGCCGCGACCGATTTCCTCGACCTGCGCGGACAGGTGTCGACGAGCGGCGAACGCGGATTGCTGGGCTTCGCGACGTCGCCCGACTTCCCGACCTCCGGTCAGTTCTACGTCTTCCTCACCGATCTCGTCGGCACGATCGAAGTGCGGCGCTACACGGTGTCGGCGTCCAATCGCGACATCGCGGACACCTCGACGATGCGCGTGATCCTGCGGCAACCTCATCCGCTGGCGAACCACAACGGCGGTTGGATCGGCTTCGACGGCACGGGTTACCTGCATGTCGCGATCGGCGACGGCGGCGGCAGCGGCGATCCCGACGACAACGCGCAGAACCCGGACACCTGGCTCGGCAAGATCCTGCGCATCGACATCACGCGCGACGCGTTCCCCAACGATCCGACGCGCAACTACGCCGTGCCCGTCGACAATCCTTTCGCGAGCGCCGGTGGCGCACCCGAAGTGTGGGCGCTCGGCCTGCGCAATCCGTTCCGCGCGAGCTTCGACTTCGGGCCGTTCGGCACCGGGCTAGGCGCGCTCATCATCGGTGACGTGGGGCAGGATACCGTCGAAGAAGTCGACGTGATGCTCGGCCCCGAGGACAACGAGGGCGTGAACTTTGGCTGGGCGCAACGCGAGGGCACGCGCACGTTCAAGGGCCCGGAGAGTTCGCGCTTCCGTGCGCCGGCGGCGGAATACCTGCATGGGTCCGGTCCGCGCGAAGGCGCGACGGTGATCGGCGGCGTGGTGTACCGCGGCCCGGTGGAACGCTTGCGCGGCGAATACATCTTCGCGGACTTCATCGAAGGCAACGTGTGGTCGATTCCGATCGACGCGCTGTTCGCCGCGCCGCCGACGGTGAGCAGCGACAACTTCACGTTGCGTAATGCCGACTTCACGCCCGATGCCGGCGCGATCAACAATCCGGTCGCGTTCGGCACGGACCAGGGCGGCAACGTGTACATCGTCGATCTCGACGGTGAGGTGTTCGCGATCGAAGGCGCCTCCGCGTCGGCGCAGCCGGCACCGCGGCAGGCTGCGCGATCGCGCGCGAATGCGAGCACAACGCGACCGGCGCCGAAACAGCACTGGTGCATCGAAGCCTGGGACGGTCACACCGTGCGCTGGATCGACGGCAACATGGTGCTCGCCGGCCAGGGCTTCGCCTGCGTGCGCAAGCATTACGACCGGACCGCGGAGGATCGTCGCGCCGACCTGCTCGAGTGATGCAACGCGCGCATCAACGAAAACGCCCGCGGATGCGGGCGTTTTCGTTGGGGGTGATGCCGCCAAGCTCAGCGGTTGCCTTCGCTTTCCTGGCCGCCGAATTGGGTGGTTTGTGTGTTCTGCGTGGTGTTCTGGTTGCGATTGCCGCCGGAGGCTTCGCCGCCTTTCCGGCCGATCATCGACATGTGCTCGCGGTCGCGGCTGACTGCCTCACCGCCTTTCTGCGCGATCTTGCGCTGGGTTTCCGGGTCCATGCTTGCGAATCCGCGATTGCTCGTGCCGCGTGGGGTGTTGCCGGTGGTCTGGTTCGCCATGCTCCAACCTCGTGCGTGGGGGAAGGGGAGCAGCGACCATAGGGAAGCGCCGGTTAGAAAGTTGCGTGGTGCAAGTCAAGAAAAAGTAAGTCGGCGCAATTCATCCGCGCATCCACGCGATTCGCACAATGAAAACGTTTGTCATGAAAGCGTCGTGCGCAGTGCGCGCATCAACGGCATGTCGTGTCGACGAATGCGGCGACCCGGCGTTCGTACTCGGCCTTGCGCGCGTCTTCTTCGCCTGCGGGCGCGTAGGTCATGCGGAACTTCGCTTCGTCGACGCGGCGTTGCCATGCGGTGCACAGCGCCTGCTCGGTGAGCGCGGTGCAAACATCGCGCTTGATCTCGCACGCGGCGCCCATGCCGAGGTTCGGATCGCCATTCAGGCCCGTGGTCGTGAGCGGTGCGCAGCGTTCTTCCGGTGAATCGGTTTCGCTGAGCCAGGTGTCGTTGTCCCACGTCTTGCATTCGAACAACGCCGGAGGCGGTTTGCGGTCCGCCTTTGCAACGGTGGAGGCCGGCAGGGTGTCGGTGGCGGGACCGCGCACGAGTTCGAACTGCGCGCCCGGCGGCGGGCCCATCGGGGCGCGCACCTCGGCGGGCTTCGCGACGGGCGCGGGCGCGGTCGGCAACTCGCCGATGTGGCGCACTTCCTGCTTCGCGCCGGGCGGGCAGGGCGTGTCGTTCTGCATCGTCACCGCGCCCTTGGCGTCGGTGCATTTGTAGATCGTCGTGGCGTGTGCATCGTGGCCCGTGAAAAGGGCGGCGATGAACAGTGCGACGACAAGCGGCGCGGTGGCGAGGGTCGACGTTGCGGCGTGGCTCATGCGCCGAGCGTAGCCCAGCCGTGCGTCATTGGCCGCCGCAATCGTTGGCCAGGCGCGCGTTGAGGCTGCGTTCCTCGACGCGCAGCACATCGCGCTCGCTGGGCATGGCGTTGAAGAAGCGGGTCCTCAGCGCGTCGCGACGGTCGCGCACGCGGTCGCAGACTTCGTCCTGCGGCAGCATGTAGCAGGTGTCGCGCACGAAGGTGGCCGCGTTGGCGTACGGGCCGATGTAGTTCGTCCCGACCATCCCGCCGCCGCCGAAGGCATACGAGGGATAGCCGACCGTCCACAGCGGCACGTAGCGCGGATTGCCTTCGCCGGTGTCGCTCGTGTACGACACGCCGTCGGGCGTGATGCATTCGTACAGCGGGCGCGCCGGGACATAGACGTCGCGCTCGCGCGGATACACGACGACCGGTTCGCCTTGCGCGGGCGCAGGCCTGGCCGCGGGCGCCGGCTTGCGCGGCGCATCGGTGGGCCGCTGCATGGTGCGCGTTTCCTGCTTCTGGTCCTTCGCGCACGGTGTGTCGCGCAGGGTGAGGTGGCCCTTCGCGTCGACGCAGCGATAGATCGTCACGGACTGCGCGTGCGCGCGCGATGCGGCCAGGCCCAGCAGGACCGTACAGGCGACGGCGACAAGGCGGCAGGCGGTGGCCATGCGCGCATCGTGCGCCCGCTTCAGCCGGCGCGCAATTCGGCGCCGGTCGCGGCGTCGCGGATGGCGGTGGGGGCGCGCAGGCCGCCGGTTTCGCCTTCGACGACGCCGTCGACGTGCGCGAGCACGGCGGGCGCGAGCTCGCCGATCGCGAAGGCCGGCGGTTCGCCGGCGAGGTTGGCACTCGTCGAAACGAGCGGTGCGCCGAATGCGCGGCACAACGCGACGACGACCGGGTGATCGCTCACGCGCACCGCGACGCCGTCGTGCGCACCGGTGATCCAGCGCGGCACGCGCGCGGTGGCCGGCACGATCCACGTGCGCGGACCGGGCCATTGCGATCGCACGTCATCGACGCGTTCGCGCGGCAGGCGATCCCATGCGAGCAGGCCGTCGAACTGCGCGAGATCCGCCGCCACCAGGATCACGCCCTTGTCGACGGCGCGTTGCTTGATCGCGAGCAATCGCAGGACCGCGCTTTCGGAAAACGGATCGCAGCCCAGGCCCCACACCGCTTCGGTCGGATACGCGACCACGCCGCCGCCGCGCAGCAGCGTCGCGGCGGCGTCGGGGGCGAGGCGCTGCATCAGGCCTTCTTCGCGACGGCCTTCTTCGCCGCGGTTTTCTTCGTGGCTTTCTTGGCAGCCTTCTTCGCCGTCTTCTTCGCGGCTTTCTTGGCTGTCTTCTTCGCGGCCTTCTTCGCCGGCGCCTTCGCGACCTTCTCCGCGGGCGCCTTCTTCGCAGGCGCGGCCTTCTTCGCCACCTTCTTGCCGAACCGCCCGCGCATCGGCTTGCCCGTCTCTTCCATCAGCTTGATCACTTCCTCGAGCGTCAGCGACGCCGGCTCGCGATCCTTCGGGATGCGCCCGTTCAACTTGCCGTCACTGATGTACGGGCCGAAGCGCCCGTTGAGGACCTGGATCTCGCTGCCGTCGAAGGACTTGATGATGCGGTTGCGCGCGATCTCTTCCTTCTCTTCGATCAGGAACACCGCGCGCGCGAGGTCGATCGTGTACGGATCGTCTTCCTTCTTCAGCGACGCGTACGTGCTGCCGCGCTTGGCGAACGGACCGAAGCGCCCGATGCCGACCGAGACTTCATCGCCGCCGTCCTGGCCGAGCTTGCGCGGCAGCTTGAACAGCTCCAGCGCATCCTCGAGCGAAATGGTGTGCATCGACTGGCCGGGACGGAGCGAGGCGAACGTCGGCTTGTCCTCGTCTTCCGCAGTGCCGATCTGCGCGTACGGCCCGTAACGGCCGAGACGCACGCTCACCGGCTTGCCCGACTTCGGATCGGCGCCGAGTTCGCGCGCACCGGTGGCCTCGGAACGATCGACGCTTTCGGTCTTGTCCTCGACCAGTTCCTTGAACGGGCCCCAGAACTTCTCCATCAGCGGGATCCAGTCTTCCTCGCCGCGCGACACCGCGTCGAGTTCGTCCTCCAGCTTCGCGGTGAAGTCGTAATCGACGTACTGCGCGAAGTGGCTGCTGAGGAACTTGGACACCGCGCGGCCGACGTCGGTGGGACGGAACGAACGGCTTTCCATCTCCACGTACTTGCGGAACAGCAGCGTCTGGATGATCGAGGCGTACGTCGAAGGACGGCCGATGCCGTACTCCTCGAGCGCCTTGACCAGCGCCGCTTCGGTGAAGCGCGGCGGCGGCTGGGTGAAATGCTGGTCGGCGTGCACGCGATCGAGCGGCACGCGTTCGCCGGGCTTCATCGCCGGGAGCTTGCGGCCTTCGTCTTCGTCTTCGGCGCCCTTCGTGTCCTTGCCTTCCTCGTAGACCGCGAGGAAGCCCGGATCGATGACCGTGGTTCCGCTCGCGCGGAAGCTGTGCTCGCTGCCGGCGGCGAGATCGACGCTGACCGTGTTGAGCGTGGCCGGCACCATCTGCGAGGCCACCGCGCGCTTCCAGATCAGTTCGTACAGGCGACGCTCGTCGTCGTTGAGGTAACGCGAGACCTGCGAAGGCGTGCGCAGCGCGGACGTCGGGCGCACCGCTTCGTGCGCTTCCTGCGCGTTCTTCGACTTGGTCTGGTAAAAGTTGGGCTTGTCCGGCAACGCGCGCGTGCCGAAGTCGCGCGCGATGACGTCGCGCATTTCGCTCAGCGCTTCGGCCGACAGGCTCACCGAGTCGGTACGCATGTAGCTGATGAGGCCGACGGTGCCTTCGTCGCCGATCGCCACGCCTTCGTACAACTTCTGCGCGACCTGCATCGTGCGCTTGGTGGTGAAGCCGAGCTTGCGCGCGGCTTCCTGCTGCAGCGTCGAAGTCGTGAACGGCGGCGCGGGGCGGCGCTTGCGTTCCTTGCTCGCCACGTCGGTCACGTGCAGCGCGCCGCCGGCGGCTTTGAGGATGCGCTGGCGCGCGTCTTCGGCGGTTTCGCCGTCGGTGACGGTGAACTGCTCGAACTTCTTGCCGTCGAGCTTCGTCAGCTTGGCGGTGAAGTTCTGGGAAGGATGCGCGAGCTCGGCTTCGATGCTCCAGTACTCGCGCGCGATGAAGGCTTCGATCTCTTCCTCGCGCTCGACGATCATGCGCAGCGCCGGCGACTGCACGCGGCCGGCCGACAGGCCGCGCTGCACCTTGCGCCACAACACCGGCGAGAGGTTGAAGCCGACGAGGTAGTCGAGCGCGCGGCGCGCCTGCTGCGCATCGACGAGGGGCGCTGCGATCGAACGCGGTTGGGTCATCGCTTCGCGGATCGCGCGCGGGGTGATCTCGGTGAACACGACGCGGTGCAGCGTCTTGTCCTTCAGCAGGCCGCGCTCCTTGAGGATCTCGGCGATGTGCCAGGAGATCGCTTCGCCTTCGCGGTCCGGGTCGGTCGCGAGGTACAGCGCTTCGGCGCCCTTGGCGGCCTTGGCGATCGCGTCGACGTGTTTTTCGTTCTTGTCGATCAGGTCGTATCGCATGGCGAAGCCATGCTCGGGGTCGACCGCACCTTCCTTCGGCACCAGGTCCCGCACGTGGCCGTAGGAGGCCAGGACCGTGAAGTCCTTGCCGAGGTACTTGTTGATCGTCTTGGCCTTGGCGGGCGATTCGACGATGAGGAGGTTCTTGGCCATGGGGGGATGGGGGTGGACAAAGAAGGCGACGCCCGGGGCCGGGGCCACGGGCGTCGGTGAGTTTCCTTTTTTAGAGGTGTCACGCGGCCGGCGTCGCTGTCAAGCCGGGCAGCGTCACCATCGCCCGAACGGGGACGGCCGTCGAAGCTCGTCAGTGCACCGGCTCGGGCTCGTCGAGGAACATCTGGGTCTCCATCCACGCGTAGGCGGCCTCGGAGCCGGGCTGGTTGAACAGGACCATCAGCACGACCCACTTGAGGTCGTCGAGGTCGAGTTCGTCCTGGTCCAGGGCGATGGCCCGGTCGAGCACGAGCTCGCGCTGGCCGGGGTCGAGGACGCCGTGCTGTTCGAGGAACAACAGGAATCCGCGGCACTCGACGTCGAGCTTCTCGAGCTCCGGGCCATGGAAGACGCGGGTGGGCCCGCCCGTGCGCGGCGTCGCCGCCTGGGGGCGCTGCTCGGCAAGGATGTCGAGCCAGTCGAGGGCCTTGTGGATTTCGGCGGCGGAGAAGCCCGCCTCGGTGAGCTCGGAGAACAGCGGGCTGTTCTGGAGGGTGTCGCGGTCGCCTACCGGCGGAACGGCGTCGTTGGTGAAGTAGTGCTCGAACAGGTACAGCAGGACGTCCAGGATGCTCTCTTTCATTCTCCCTCGGCCTGCGCCGCGAGGCGCTGTGGAGGTTCAGGATGCTTTGTGGGTATCGCGTCGCGTGTACCGGCCGTGTTCGGAAACCACACGCCCTTCAAGCTCCATGACCAGCAGCATGGAGACAAGTTCGGCGGCCGTCAATCCGGTTCGGAGGACAAGCGCTTCCATAGGGGTTGGGTCGTGTCCGAGCGCTTCCCACAAGCGCTGGGTGTTCGCATCCATGCTCGGTGACGCGTGTTGCAACGCAGCGACTGCACAGTTGGGGGCGTGAAGGCGGCCGCGCAAGTCGTCGGCATACGCGAGTGCGATCGGCGCCAGCGCGGCGATGATTTCCCCCGGCGATTCGACCAGCGTCGCGCCATCGCGGAGGAGGCGATGGCAGCCGCGGCTCATCGGGTTGTGGATCGAACCCGGCAGTGCGAAGACCTCGCGACCCGCATCGCCGGCCAGGCGCGCCGTGATCAACGCGCCCGATTCGTGTGCCGCTTCCACCACGAGCGTCCCGAGCGACAGCGCGGCGACGATGCGGTTGCGCGCGGGGAATCGGCCGGGGTGCGCCTTCGTGCCCGGCGGGTATTCGCTCACGACCGCGCCGCTGGCCGCGATGCGCCGCATCAGGCCCGCGTTGCGGCGCGGATACGCGACGTCGATGGCGGTGCCGAGGACCGCGACCGTCGCTCCGCCTTCGTCCAGTGCGCCCAGGTGCGCGGCCGTGTCGATGCCCAGCGCCATGCCGCTGACGACGCACCAGCCCGCGCGTGCGAAGGCACGGGCGAACTGGCGGGCGTTGTCGAAGCCGCCCGGGGTCGCGTTGCGACTGCCGACGATCGCGATCGATGGGTGCCACAACGCATCGATCGCGCCGTCGACATGCAACGCGCGCGGCGCATCGGGCGTGCGCCGCAACAGCGATGGGTAATCCGGATCGTCGAGCGGCAGCGTCACGTGCATCGCACGAGCGTGCCCCGCAAACGACGACGGCGCCCTAGGGCGCCGTCGCGTTGTGCTGTCGGGAAACCCCGAACCCGATCGATGGATCGATCAGTACGGCGCGTCCGGATGCTTCAGCTCGTAACCGATCTTGGTGGGCTTGATGCCCGACATGATCAGACCGTAGCTGACCTTGTCGTAGGTCTTGAAGACCATGACGTGGCCGGCGAACTCGTCGGGCAGGCGCACGCGCGAGGCGTCGCCGAACAGGTCTTCGCTGCGGTTGTTGCCGTATTCCACGCGGTCCGGCACGTTGCTGCCGACGCGCCAGATCGAGAACACCGTGCCGTTGTCGATGCCGTCGCGCGCACCGACCGACAGCGCGATCACATCGCGCGGGCCGCCGTTCTGGAGCAGGTCGGCGACCGCGATGACGCGGGCGCGGCCGTATTCGAACTGCTGCTTCGGCGGATGCGGGAAGAACTGCAGGTCGTAAGGCTGGGCCTCGACCGGCACGATGCGGTCGCCCGCGCGCACTTCGCGGCCTTCGGCATCGACCACCAGCGTGCTGACGTCATGGCCGTTGCCCTCGACCTGCGAGAGCGAACCGGTCGTGACCTGCACCAGCTCGAAGCCGAGGTGTTCCTGGCCCTGGTCCGGCGTGATCGCGCTGGTCCACATGTTCTCGTAGTCCGCGAAGATGCGGCGGCCACGGAAGTCGAGGTCCTGCTTGAAGAAGATGTCGCAGCACACCTGCCCGCGATCGAGGCGCGTGAACTCCACCGTCGGGCGGATCACCGCGAAGCGGGCGCCCGGCTGTGCGCCGGCCAGGCCGCGGACGTAGATCGCGTGGCCACTGTTGGCGCGCAGGCGGTCTTCCTCGAGCGCGACCACGTAGGGCAGCTGCTCGAACTGATCCATCACGCGGAGGTTCTTGAGGAACGGCTCCACTTCGGACAGCGGCACGCCGGTGACCGGCGTTTCGGCACGCGGGCCTTCCTGTACCGCGACGCGGTCGAGGTAAGCCAGCGAGATGACGTCGCCCGGGTAGATGAGGTGCGGATTCTGGATCTGCGGGTTGGCCTGCCAGATCTCCGGCCACAACCACGGGCGCTTCAGGAACGTGCCCGCGATGTCCCACAGCGTGTCGCCCTTCTTGACGACATAGGTATCCGGGTGATCCCCGCGCGTTTCGACTGCGGCCGCGTAAGTACCGACGGTCAGCAAGGCGACCGCGCAAACCGTACGAAGCCGTTTAAGCATGGCGGCCATGTGTCCGCTCCCCTTGAGTTTTTCCCCTTGAAGCCGGGCCACTATAGCCCACAAGCCGCGGGCCTTTGCAAGCGCGCGGCGCTACAATCGCGACCCTAGGACACCCAGTCGCTTGCGCCTGTGACCGGCGCCCCCATTTGAAAGCCATGGCCCTGCTCCCCATCCTTGAATTCCCCGATCCGCGACTGCGCACCAAGGCCGCGATCATCGAGCCCGCGCAACTGGCGGACCCCGCGTTCCAGCGCCTGGTCGACGACATGTTCGAGACCATGTACGAAGCGCCGGGCATCGGCCTCGCCGCGAGCCAGGTCGACGTGCACCAGCGCTTCATGGTGATTGACGTGTCGGAAGAGAAGAACCGGCCGCTCGTGTTCGTGAATCCCGAGATCCTCGAACGCGCCGGCGAACAGGTCTACCAGGAAGGTTGCCTGTCGGTGCCGACGATCTTCGCCGACGTCACGCGCGCCAACGAGATCCTGGTCCGTGCGCTCGATCGCCACGGCCAGTCGTTCGAGATGCGCGTCGACGGTTTGCTCGCGGTGTGCATCCAGCACGAGATGGATCACCTCGAAGGCAAGCTGTTCGTCGACTACCTCTCGCCGCTGAAGCGCGAGATGGTGCGCAAGAAGCTCGCGAAAGCCCGTCGCACCGCAGCGGCCTGACGACCGCATGCGCATCGTCTTCGCCGGCACGCCGGAGTTCGCCGTGCCGTCGCTCGTCGCGGCCGCGCAGCGCAACGAGGTCGTCGCGGTCTACACCCAGCCCGATCGTCCCGCCGGCCGCGGCCGTGCGCTCACGCCTTCGCCGGTCAAGCTCGAAGCGCTCAAGCGCGGCATTCCCGTGCTGCAGCCCGAATCGCTGAAGACCGAGTTGTCGCACGACGCATTGCGCATGCTGAAGCCCGACCTGATGGTCGTCGTCGCCTACGGCCTGCTGCTGCCGCAGTCGATCCTCGACATCCCGAAGTACGGTTGCTGGAACGTGCACGCCTCGCTGCTCCCGCGCTGGCGCGGCGCCGCGCCGATCCAGCGCGCGATCGAAGCCGGCGATGCACAGACCGGCGCCTGCCTGATGCAGATGGAAAAAGGCCTCGACACCGGCCCCGTGCTGCTCAGGCAGTCGATCGACATCGCGCACGATGAAACCGCGGGCCAGTTGCACGATCGCCTCGCGAAGCTCGGTGCGCAGGTGCTCGCCGATGGCCTGGGCCTGTTGCGCGCCGGCATGAAGCCGGTGCCGCAGCCGCAGCCCGCCGAAGGCGCGACGTACGCACGCAAGCTCGAGAAATCCGAAGCGCGCCTGGATTGGTCGCAGCCCGCCGACGCACTGGAACGCAAGGTCCGCGCGTTCGATCCCTGGCCGATCGCCGAAGGCGACATCGCCGGCGACCTCGTGCGCATCCATCGCGCGGTCGCCATCGACAACCCGGCGAATGCCGCGCCCGGCACCGTGCTCGACGCCGGACGCGACGGCATCGACATCGCCTGCGGCCGCGGCGCGTTGCGCCTGCGCGTGCTGCAACGCGCGGGCGGCAAGGCGATCACCGCCGCCGATTACCTCAACGCGCGCCGCGACCTGCGCGTCGGCGCCGCGCGAACCGAATGAAGGCCGCCGCGCCCGGCGTGGCGCTTCGCGTCGCGGCGGCGCAAACGCTCGACGCGGTGCTGCAACGCGGCCGTTCGCTGAAGGCCGAACTCGCACAGCGCCTCCCCACGCTGCCGGACGTGCGCGACCGCGCGTTGCTGGAAGCGATCGCGTTCACCGCCGTGCGCAGCCAGCCGCGTTACGACGCCGCGCTGAAGGCGTGGATCCCGAAGCCGCTCGGTCGGCGCGACGACGACCTGCGCGCGCTGCTGCAAGTCGGATTCGCGCAACTCGAACTCGGATTGCCCGCGCATGCCGCGGTCGACGCGACGGTCGAAGCCGCGCGCAACATGGGCCGCACGCACCAGGCCGGCATGGTCAACGCGCTGCTGCGACGCGCGCTGCGCGAAGGCTTGCCGCAAGTCGCTGCCGATGCCGCGTGGCCCGAATGGCTGCGCAAACGCATCCGCCGCGATTGGCAGAACGATGCGGACGCGGTGTTCGCCGCGAGCGCGACGCCCGCGCCGATGTGGCTGCGCGTGAATCGCACGCGCATCGATCGCGATGCGTACCGCGCGCGGTTGGGCGAAGCGGGCATCGAAGCGACGACGCCCGAGTTCCCTTCCGATGCGCTCGTGCTCGCCGTGCCCGTCGCCGTGCACGACCTGCCCGGTTTCGAGGATGGCCTGGTGTCGGTGCAGGATGGCAGCGCGCAATGCGTCGCCGATGCGCTGGCGCCGCCGCAAGGTGCGCGCGTGCTCGACGCGTGCGCGGCGCCGGGTGGCAAGTCCGCGCACCTGCTCGAACGCGACCCGACGCTGCAATTGGTGGCGCTCGACATCGACCCGCATCGGCTGAAGCGCGTGCGCGAGACGCATGCGCGCGTCGGTGTCGGTGCGCAGGCGCAGCTGCGCGCCGCCGATGCGACCGAGCCCACGTCGTGGTGGGACGGCGCGCCGTTCGACGCGATCCTGGTCGACGCACCGTGTTCGGCGACGGGCATCGTGCGGCGCCAGCCCGACGTGCTGCGCCATCGCCGCGAAACCGATCTCGATGCATTGCGCGACGTGCAGGCGCGCCTGCTCGACGCGGGCTGGTCGATGCTCGCTCCGGAGGGCGTGCTGCTGTACGCGACGTGTTCGATCCTCGCCGAAGAAAACGAGCAGCAAGTCGACGCGTTCCTGCAACGCACGCCGGGCGCGACGGTCGAGGCGTTGGACGCACGTTACGGCCGCGTCAGCGGCGCCGGTCGCCAGCGCCTGCCGGGCGAAGGCGGCATGGACGGATTCTTCTACGCGCGCCTGCGCAAGTAACTCGCGCCCCCTCCCGTGGTTTAAGGTGCGCCGCATGATCGACGCCCGCCAACGCCGCGACCTGTTCTGGTTCTTCGCGATCGCCCTGCTGGTGCTCGGCGCGGGCATCGGCCTGCGCGATCCGTGGCCCGCCGACGAACCGCGCTTCGTCCTCGTCGCCAAGCAGATGTGGGAGAGCGGGGACTGGCTGTTCCCGCACCGCGGCCACGAGTTGTACGCGGACAAGCCGCCGCTCTATTTCTGGTTGCTCGGCCTCGCGTATGCGGTCGTGCGCGACTGGACGTGGGCCTTCCTGCTGCCTTCGTTGTTCGCCGCGCTCGGCACGTTGTGGCTGGCGTACGACCTCGCGCGCCGGCTCTGGTCGCATCGGGAAGGCCTGTGGGCGGCGACTTGCGTGCTCGCGTGCGTGGCGTTCGTCTACCAGGCCAAGCGCGCGCAGATCGATCCGACGGTCGTCTTCTTCATCACGCTCGGCGTGTACGGCATCGCGCGGCATGTGCTGCTCGGGCCGGCGTGGCGCTGGTTCTGGGTCGGGTGTTTCGCCGCGGGGCTGGGCGTCATCAGCAAGGGCGTCGGGTTCCTCGCGTTGCTCGCGCTGATTCCCTACGCGCTGATGCGATGGCGCGGATGGAACGGGCTCGCGGAGTTGGGTCGCGGCAATGCGATGCGCTGGAGCCTTGGCGCGCTCGCGTTCTTCACGGCGATGGCGGTGTGGTTCGTGCCGATGATCGTCACCGCGTCGACCAGCGGCGACCCGGAACACCAGGCTTACGTGCGCGAGCTGCTCTTCAAGCAGACCGCGACGCGTTACACCAGCGCGTGGCACCACACGCAGCCGGCCTGGTATTTCCTCGAAGTGATCGCGGGCTACTGGCTGCCGTTCTCGCTGGCGTTGCCGTGGTTGTTCCCGCGCTGGCGCGATGCGTTCCGTGCGCGCGAGGCAAGGGTTTGGCTGCCGCTCGGCTGGGCGCTGCTCGTGCTCGTGTTCTTCAGCGCGAGCCCGGGCAAGCGCGACATGTACATCCTGCCGATGCTGCCGATGATGGCGGTCGCGGCTGCGCCGTACATGGATCGCGTGGCGTCGTCGCGCTGGTTCCGGCGATTGCTGCTCGCGTTGTTCGTCGTGCTGGGGCTGGTGTTCCTCGTCGCGGGCGCCGCGGCGCTGCAAGGCGATCCGAGATTCGAATTGAAGATCGAAGCCGAACGCGGGCTCGCGCCGGCGAGCGATGCGTTGTGGTGGCTGCTCGCCGCGACCGGCGCGGGCATGCTCGCCGCGTGCGCGTGGTGGCGCCGCGATGCGATGAAGGCCGCGGGCGTCGCGTTCGCGCTGCTCGTCGTCGTGCTGTTCTCCGGCACCGCGGTGCTGCTCGACGCGGAGAACTCCGCGCGCGCGGTGATGGAGCGCGGCCGCGCGATGGCGGGCGACGATGCGACGCTCGGCCTCGTGGGCTGGAAGGAACAAAACCTGCTGCAGGCGGTGGGCCCCGTCGAGGAGTTCGGTTTCCGCAAGCCGGTCGAACAGCAACTGCAGGCGGGCATCGCGTGGATGCTGGAAGCGCCGGACGCGCGTCGCCTGTTCGTGCTCGACGCCGCGCTCGATGCGTGCGTGATCCGCGAACACGGGCGCGCGGTCGGCACCGCGAATCGCCGCACGTGGTGGTTGCTGGATGCGTCGGCGATCGCGCCCGCGTGCCGGCCGTCGCCAGGCGATGCGTCAGGCGACTGAAGCGCGGGCGAGCAGATCGTACTTGCGCTTGGCGTAACGCGCGTGCAGCCAGTGGAAGCGCCAGCCCGCCGCGCCGTCGATGATCCCGCCGCGCAACAGCAGGTTCTTCAGCAGGTATGCCGTCGCCGCGAACCAGCCGCGCAACGCACCGGCCGTCTTGCCTTTCGCGCGTTGTTCGTCCGCCCACAACGCGGCGTAGCGCTGCAACTTCGTCCAGTATTCGTCGGCGCTGCGCGCGGTGTCGTGTTCGAGCACGATGCGCGAGGGTTTGACGATGCGGCCTTCGACATCGAGGTACTCGTGCACCGCGCGCAGGCCGTGGCGGATGTTCGAACGGAACAGGCGATGCACCGGCTCGCGCGCGAAACTGCCGCCGCGCAGCGCGTGGCCGAGGAAATGCGTGCGGCGCGTGAGCAACCAAACGTCCGCCTGTTCGACGTCACCGGCGAACAACCGCCGCACTTCGTCCTGCGCGCGTGGCTCCAGCCATTCGTCGGCGTCGAGCAGCAACACCCACTTCTCGCGCGCCATCGCGATCGCCGCGTTCTTCTGCAGCGCGAAGCCCTGCCATTCGAGTTGCTCGACGCGCGCGCCGAGCGAGGCCGCGATGCGCACGGTGTCGTCGGTCGAGCCCGAATCGAGCACGATCACCTCGGAACACAGCGCGGCCATCGAACCGACGCACCGCGCGATGCGGTCCGCCTCGTTCTTCGTGATCACGACACCGGACAGGGGCAGGGGTTGCTGCGACATGCACGGGATTATGCCCGCCGCCGGTAGACTGCGCGGATGCCAGCGCCCGACCGTCCTGCCTCCGATCTTCACGCACACGACCGGCCCGCACTCGACCGGCCCGTGCGCGTCCTGCATTTCGTCACCGGCGGGTTTTCCGGCGGCGCCACGCAGGTCGCGATCGCGTTGGTGCAGGCGGGCGTCGACAGCCCGGACATCGAACCGCTGCTCGTGCTGCGTCGCAAGCGCCGCACCGATCCGCGCCGCATCGCCGAACTCGAACAGGCCGGCGTGCCGCTGCGCGTCGTCCCCGGTTGGTCGCATGCCGCGACGATCTGGTCGCTGGTGAAGCTATGTCGCGAGTTCAAGCCGGACGTGCTGGTCGCGCACGGCTTCAGCGAGCACCTGTGGGGGCGCTACGCGGGCCTGCTCGCGAACGTGCCGCACCTGGTGCATGTCGAGCACAACACGCGCGAGCGCTACACCGCGTGGCGCCTGAAGCAAGCGCGCTGGCTCGCGCGACGCACGGATCGCATCGTCGGTTGTTCGGAAGGCGTGCGCCTGCGCCTGCTGGAAACGGGGATGCCGCCGGAACGCACCATCGCGATCCCGAACGGCATCCGCCTCGCACCGTTCGCCGAGGCCGACCAGCATCCGGTCGCGCAGCGCACCCGCGGCATCGTGATGGTCGCGCGCCTGTCGAAGCAGAAAGACCACGCGACGCTGATCCGCGCCGTCGCGCGCCTGCGCGATCGCGGCATCGTCGTGCCGGTGCTGTTCGCAGGCGGTGGAAAGAAACGCCATCGCGCGCCGCTCGATCGACTCGTCGCGTTGCTGGGCGTGCAGGACCAGGTGCGCTTCCTCGGCGTCGCGCGCAACGTGCCGGAGCTGCTGATGACGCATCGCGTCGCCGCGCTCGCCACGCATTGGGAAGGCATGCCGCTCGCGCTGATCGAAGGCATGGCCGCGGGGTGCGCGGTGGTGGGCAGCGCGGTGCCGGGCGTGCGCGAAGTGATCGACGACGGCGTCGATGGTCGCCTGGTCGCGGAGCACGACGATGCCGCGTTGGCCGATGTGCTCGCGACGCTGCTCACGGACGACGCGCAAGCCACGCGCCTCGGCGCCGCGGCCCGCGCATCGGCGCAGGAGAAGTACGGCCGCGAGTTGATGCATGCCCGTTACGAGGCGCTGTTCCTCGAACTCGCGCGCGGGGGTTGAGTCACGTAGCGGACGTCACCAGCGCGAACGTCACCAGCGCAACTTCCGCGCCGCCAATCGACGCGCGAGGTCGTCGCACAACGCACGCGCTTCCGCTTCCCGCAGGTGCGCGATCCGCAACGGCGGCGCCATCGCGGACGCACTCGCCGTATCGAGCCACAACGTCGCCATCCCCCAGCGCCGATCCAGCGGCCCGTGCGACAGCCGCAGCGCCTGCAGCTTGTCGATCTCCGCGAAGCGCCAGTGGCGCGACCACCAACCGCCGCGCACCGCGACGAGCCGCGCGTTGATCGCGTAGCCCGCGTGCTGCGCGTGCTTGCGGGCGACGAACCACGACCAACCGAGCCAGGCGAGCGTGAGCAATCCGACGGGACCGAAGTACCAGGTCGACGCGACCACCAACGCGATCGAGAACGGCACCGACGACAGGAAGTAACGCACCGCGGAACGCGGATGCAGCCGGTGCCATTCGAGTGCGCCCCAACCCGCGTCGGGCAGCAGGTGCTCGATCAATTCGTCGCACGTCGCGGGCGTCGCGATCGGCGCAGGCTCGTGCAGCGCGCGCGACTTGCGGCCCTCGCTGTCGCCGGCGCCGGCCGTGTCGACGAACAGGCTGCGCCGCTTCAACAGCCGATGCATCACGCCTTCGCGCAACGTCCATGCCTGCAGGCGACGGCGGCCGGCGGAACTGCGCGAACGCGCGAGCAGGCCGCGTTCGACGGTGAGGCGGGTGCCTTCTTCGGTCAGGCGGAATCCGTAGTACTGCAGCAGCGCGATCACGATCGACAGCAGGCGCATCAGCGCGAGCAGCGCGACGATCAACGTCGCGGCCGCGATCGCGTACTGCGCGATGCCGAAGTGGTGCTCCTCGGCCCAGCCGAACATGGCACGGCCCCAGGATTCGAACAGCCTTTGCGGCAGGCGGGGACTGAACTGCGTCGAAGCCGCCCACGCGCCTGCGAGGACGAGCAGGCCGCGATTCGAAATCAGGCCGAGGCGCAGCACTTCGGCCGGCGACAACGCGAGGAGTTCCTGCGTTTCCGGCGCGGCGTCGCTCGATGCGTCCGTCGAGGACTGCGCCACGCCGCGATGCCGGATCAGCCGCTCCAGCGCGAGCGCATCCTCCATCTTCAGCACGCGCATCGTGGCTTCGGGCTTCTGCCCGCCGGCAGAATCCAGGCGCAGTTCCGCGACGCCGAACAGGCGATGCAGCACCGATTGCTCGACCGACACGTTGTGGATGCGCGAGTACGGGATCTCGCGACGTTGCCGATGCAGCCATCCGCTGCGGATCGTCAGCCCGTCGGGCCCGACCGACCAGCGATAGGTGAGGTATTGCAACGCCGCGGTGACCGTCAGCACGCCGACGCCGATCAGCGGCCAGAGTTCGTTGCGGTCGCCGCCGAAGAAGAACGCAAGGACGATCGGCGCGATGAACTGCTTCAGCTGCTGCAGCAGCACGAACAGCCACGACCACGGATGCAGCCGGCGCTGGTCAGAGGGCGTCATCGTCGTCGAGCTGGCGGGCGAGGCGATCGCGCAGGGCTTCGGCATCGTCCTGGTCGAGGCCGGAAACCGACACCGCGCTCATCCGGCTGCCCGCGGTGTGGATGATCAGCGTCGCCAGTTTCCAGCGCCGTTCGAGCGGGCCGTGCTTGAGGTCGAGGTGTTGCACGCGCGAAGCGGGCACGCGCGTTTCGCGGAAGAACAGGCGGCCGCGGCGGTATGCGAAGCCGTCGTCGTCGAGTCGCCACGCGGTCGATTTCCAGCGACGCACGCCGACGCGCACGCCGATCGCGATCGCGAGCGCCACGAGCGCGATCATCGCGATCCCGAAGCCCATGCGCCCCGACATCAACGCGACGAACGACAACGGCACCGCGATGAGCGCGCCGAACATCGCATGGCTCAACGCGAACAGCGAACGCGCGCGCGGCGGCAGCGGACGCCAGCCCGCGTGGCCTTCCCCCGGTGTCGCTTCGTCGACGGGCGCGGCCTCGTCGGTCATCGGATCACCCCTGGTCCGTCGGCAACGCGGCGCGTTGCGCGCTCGCAGGGTAGCAGTCCGGCCAGTACGGATTGCCGAGCGCGCTGCCCGGCGCGGGGATCGACCAGCGCTTGTAGGTCCACTGGTATTGCGCGGGGTCGCGGCGCGCGACGCGTTCGACCGCCGCGTTGAGCGCGGCCACGCCTTCGGCCGCGTCGGGCACGGCTTCGAAGCGCAGCGCGAACGCGGGACCGTCGGGGGTGTCGCCGACCCGCTCGCAGTAGCCGAGGAGCACCGTCGCGCCGGTACGCTGCGCCAGCCGCGTGAGCAGCGTCATCGTCAGCGCGGGGATGCCGAAGAACGGCGCGAACTCGCCGTCGCCCGCCTTCGGTTGCTGATCGGGCAGGATCCCGGCCACGCCTCCGGCCTGCAGCAACTTGAACAACTGGCGGATCGCGGGGCCTTCGGCGCGCACCTGGGTCACTCGGCCCTCGTCGCCGTGCGCGGCGCGCACGCGGCGGAGGAAGGCTTCGCCGATGTCCGAATCGGGCGGTGCATACAGGATGGCCAGTGGCGTGCGCGACGCGAGCCACTGGTTGAGCAGCTCCCAGTTCCCGTAATGCGGCGCGGCGACGATGACGCCGCGGCCCGAGGCGACGGCCGCATCGAACAGGTCGACGCCCTGCGTTTCGCGGATCAGTTTGAGATTGCGCGCGTGCGGCCGGGTCCAGAAGCGGAGGGTCTCGATCGCCTGGCGCGATGTCGTGCGCAGTACCGCGGCTTCGAGGTCGTCGCGTTGCGCCGGCAACAATCCGGGATAGGCGAGGTCGAGGTTGCGCCGCACGACCTTCGCGCTGCGCGTGTCGCGCGCGACCCACAGGCGCGCCAGGCCGTCCGCCATCCCCCGCAGCCACGGCCACGGCAGGCGAGCGAAGGCGGTCGCCAGGAAGTGGAGCAGGCCTGCGGCGAAGTCGGTCACGGGGTGCAGTCTAGCGGGCGCGGTCTGTTAGCTTGGCCCGCCCCCATCGCGACGCACCGCCCATGCTTGCCCTGATCCAGCGCGTGTCTTCCGCCAGCGTCGAAGTCGACGGCGCCACCGTCGGTGCGATCGACGCCGGCCTGCTCGCCTTCGTCGGCATGGAACCGGGCGACACCGATGCCCACATCAGGCGCATGGCCGAGCGCCTCCTGGGCTACCGCGTGTTCGAAGACCCGCAGGGCAAGATGAACCTCGCGCTCAAGGACACCGGGGGCGGGCTGCTGCTGGTCAGCCAGTTCACCCTCGCAGCGGATACCCGGTCCGGCATGCGACCGAGCTTCAGCACCGCGGCCGCGCCGGAAATCGCTGAACCGGGCTTCAACAAAGTTGTCGAAACCTGTCGGCAACTTCATGCGGGAAGGGTGGAAACCGGCCGGTTCGGTGCCCATATGATCGTTCGACTGGTCAATGACGGGCCGGTCACCTTCCTTCTCCGACCCTGATTGCCTCGTCCCGACGTTTGCATCGCTACGGGCAATCCAAGCCCCGGCGGGTATAATGCCGGGTTCTCTCAGACCCTCATCTACGGTGGCGCACCACATGGCCAACGAACGCCAGGCCCCCCAGTCCGATATCAAGCAGCTGATCAGCAAGGGCCTGGAACAGGGTTACCTGACCTACGCCGAAGTCAACGATCACCTGCCCGACGACGTCGTCGATCCCGAACAGATCGAAGACATCATCGGCATGATCAATGGCATGGGCATCGAAGTGCATGAAGTTGCACCCGATGCCGAAACCCTCCTGCTCGCCGGCTCCAGCGGCGCAGGCCGCGAAGTCGACGACACCGCGGCCGAAGAAGCCGCGGCCGCGCTGACCGCGCTCGACTCCGAAGGCGGTCGCACGACCGACCCGGTGCGCATGTACATGCGCGAGATGGGCACGGTCGAACTGCTGACCCGCGAAGGCGAAATCGCGATCGCCAAGCGCATCGAGGAAGGCCTCAACCAGATGCTCTCGGCACTGGCGAGCTTCCCGTGGTCGATCCAGTTGCTGCTGGAGGAATACGACCTGCACAAGGCCGGCAAGAAGCGCCTGGCCGAAATCGTCGCGGGCTTCAACGACGTCGAAGAACCGGCCCCGGAAATCCCGGCGGTCGCCGAAGTCGACGAGAACGCGGAAGACGCCGAGGAAGAAGAAGCCGAAGGCGAAGGCGAGGCCGAAGAAGCCGGCCCGACCGGCCCGGATCCGGCCGAAGTCCTGCGTCGCATGGACGAGATGGGCGCGCTCTACCAGAAGTTCCAGAAGTCGTATGCGAAGAACGGCCCGACCGCCAAGCCGGTCGCCAAGCTCCGCGAGGAGATGGCCGAGATCTTCATGACGCTCAAGCTGCCGCTCCCGCTGACCGACACGCTGGTGCGCAAGCTCCGCGACGTCGTGGGCGAGATCAAGGACCACGAGCGCCGCATCCTCGACCTCGCGACGCGCGTTGCGCGCATGCCGCGCAAGGATTTCCTGCGCGCGTGGGAAGGCAACCAGACCAACCTCGGTTGGGTCGACGACGTGCTGAAGCGCAAGCAGAAGTGGTCGTCGGGCCTGCGCGACGTCAAGGACCAGATCATCGCCGAGCAGGAAGCCACCATCGCCGTCGAGCAGGCGCTGTACCTCACGCTGCCCGACATCAAGGAAATCAGCCGCGCGATGGCGTACGGCGAGGCGAAGGCGCGCAAGGCGAAGAAGGAAATGGTCGAGGCCAACCTGCGCCTCGTGATTTCGATCGCCAAGAAGTACACCAACCGCGGCCTGCAGTTCCTCGACCTCATCCAGGAAGGCAACATCGGCCTGATGAAGGCGGTCGACAAGTTCGAATACCGCCGCGGCTACAAGTTCTCGACGTACGCGACGTGGTGGATCCGCCAGGCGATCACCCGTTCGATCGCCGACCAGGCGCGCACCATCCGCATCCCGGTGCACATGATCGAGACGATCAACAAGCTCAACCGCATTTCCCGCCAGATGCTCCAGCAGTTCGGCCGCGAGGCCACGCCGGAGGAGCTGGCCAAGGAAATGGACATGCCCGAGGACAAGATCCGCAAGGTCATGAAGATCGCGAAGGAACCGATCTCCATGGAGACCCCGATCGGCGACGACGAGGACTCGCACCTGGGCGACTTCATCGAGGACACCAACGTGGAGTCCCCGATCGAGAGCACCACCAACATCAACCTGTCGGAAACGGTCCGCGACGTGCTCGCCGGCCTGACCCCGAGGGAAGCGAAGGTGCTGCGCATGCGCTTCGGCATCGACATGAACACCGACCACACCCTCGAGGAAGTCGGCAAGCAGTTCGACGTCACCCGCGAGCGCATCCGCCAGATCGAAGCCAAGGCGCTGCGCAAGCTGCGCCATCCGAGCCGCAGCGAACAACTGCGCAGCTTCCTCGACATCGACTGATCGACGTCGCGCAAGCGAACGAGAAAAAAGCCCCGCCAAGTGCGGGGCTTTTTTTACGCCCCGAACGGCCGGATCGTCTGCGCCCGCGTATCGGGCTGCGTGGATGCGGGCGTCGTGCCGATCGCCCACATGGCGAACACGGCGGCGAACACGGCGGCGACGATCAGGAGATGGCGGGCTTTCATGGCGAAGCTCCGGGAGGGAAAGGGGTCTTCCAGCGAGCGCACTCTGCGCCCACCCCGGCGAGGCGGCCCTGATCCAGGTCAAGCCGGTAAGATGCCGGCGCGCGGGGGCCTATAGCTCAATGGTTAGAGCAGAGGACTCATAATCCTTTGGTTCCAGGTTCGAGTCCTGGTGGGCCCACCATCAAGCACGTCTTGTTCCTCTGCAGCCGCAACCGCCTGCGCAGCCCGACTGCGGAGCAGGTGTTCGCCGATTGGCCCGAAGTCGAAACGGCATCCGCCGGCCTGGCGCCCGATGCGGAGACACCGCTGACGCCGGACCTGCTCGAATGGGCGGATCTCGTCTTCGTCATGGAACGCGCGCATCGCGCGAAGCTGACGTCGCGCTTCGCACGACACCTCAACGGAAAGCGCGTCGTCTCGCTCGACATTCCCGACGACTACGACTTCATGCAGGAGGAGCTCGTGGCGTTGCTTCGCAGGAAAGTACCGCCGCACCTGCGTTGAATGAGGATGTGCGCATCGATCGTGCGCTACTGCCGCCAACGCGCCCCGAACTGCGTTGCGCATAAGACCACGTCGCAACACGGGAGCACGTCGTGAAGCTCAGCAAGGAATCGAAAGGCATGGGCATGCCTTGGGAAGACTCGTACGGCTACGCGCAGGCGGTGAAGGTCGGCGACACGATCTACCTCTCGGGCCAGCTCAGCCATGACGCGCAAGGCAACATGGTCGGTGCGCCGCCGCTCGACGAGAAGGGCCGGATCCTGGATCACGCGAACATGGAGATCCAGATGCGGCAGACGTACGAGAACGCGAAGTCGCTGCTCGGCCAATTCGGCGCGACGCTGGACAACGTCGTCGAGGAAGTCCTGTACGTGACCGACATGGATGCCGCGTTCGCCGTGGCGGGGACGGTGCGCAAGGCGGCTTACGGTGTCGAGAAACCGAATGTCGCGAGCACCGTGTTGGTTACGCCGCGGCTTGCATTGCCGACGCAGCTGATCGAGATCAAGTTCGTCGCGAAAGTCTGACCCGTCGTCGCCCGCAACGCCTTGCGACAGGCGTTGCGGACCACGCATCCGTTACTTCGAGACGAACCGAATCGCCTCCGCCACCGCCTTCGGATCCTCGCGATGGATGTTGTGCCCGGTCGCGAAGTACCGATGCACGCCACGCGCATAGCTCGCGAACAGCGCAGCATGTTGTTGCTTCCACAGCGCCTTGCCGGCAGCCGTTTCCTCGAACACGAACGGCTCGGCCGCCACCGACGTGTCGGTCAGCAGCGCGACGGGGGCGTCGGGCTGCGTGCGCGCCGCTTCCGCAGCGGGCGTATCGAGTTGCGCGATCAGCAGCTTGTAGTCCTCGGCGAGGTTCGGCGGCAGCATCGACAGCAGCGCCTTGTCGTCGGCGAGCAGGCGTGCTTCGTTGTCTTGGCGAAACGCGTGGCGCTGACCCATCGTCGCCGGGTCGACGAGCACGAGTCCTTGCACGCGATCGGCATGCAGGCGCGCGAATTCGGTCGCGAGCAGGCCGCCGTACGAGTGTCCGACGAGCACGACCTTGCCCTTCGGCGCGACCGTGTCGATCACGGCCTCGAGATCCTGGAGGTGCGCTTCGATGGTCTTCGGCTTGCCGTCGGTGCCTGACTTGCCGAGGCCCGCGCGCGCGTACGCGACACAACGGCACTCGGCGCCCAGGTCGGCGATCACGCCCTTCCATGCATCGGCGCCCTGGCCGAAACCCGACTCGAACACGACGACCGTGGGTCCGTCTCCAACTTGTTCCGCCTGCAATGCGTAGCCCGTGCGTTCGACGCGCAGTTCGCCCGCCTGCACGGTCCCGGCGCACAGCAGCGCCAGCGACAACGCCCACGACCACTTCCAATTCGGCATTCGATTACGCACGCAATTCCCTTTGTGAGGTGAAAGGATGCGCAGTGTAGTCCGCTTCTTGGCGCGCGCTGCGTTGTCCACTGCGACGCCCGGGGAGGAGTCGGCATGCATCGCATTGCGTGGGTCGCGTTGTTCGCAGTCGCCTTGTCGGCTTGTTCGCGCAGTGAAGCCCCCGTCGCACCGTCGGCCGCCAAGCGCGCAGCGGCGACCATTCCGCCGCCCGCCGGCGATCCCATCGAAGGCCTCCGCGTCGCCACGCGCGTCGGCTGCAACGGCTGCCACCGCGACGGCGGACGCGGCGGCATCTTCATGGACGACCCCAAACAGGGCCTGATCGTCGCGCCGAACCTGACGCAACGCCGCGCGCTGTACGACGACGCTGCGTTCGCTGCGTTGTTGCGCGAAGGCAAGACGCACGACGGCCACGTGCCGCTCATGATGCCGATCAAGATGTTCCAGCACCTGAGCGATCGCGAAGTGCGCGACATCACCGCGTGGTTGCGCGCGCTGCCCGACATCGACAATCCCGGATTGCCGCAAGGCAAATGGTCGGAGGACGTCGTCCGCCAGGTGCGCGATGGCACGTACATCTATCTCGACGACATGCGCCCGGATCCGGGCAACATGCCACCCGCCGCGCCGCCCGCGGAACCGCTCGCACTCGGCAAGCACCTCGCGATGACCTCATGCGGCGAATGCCACGCGTGGGATCTCAACGGATGGCCCGGCGATTCCGCGCCGTCGCTGATCGTCGCGAAGGCCTACACACCGGAGGCGTTCGCGCGCCTGATGAAAACCGGCGTCACCGCCGCCGGTACCGAATCGAAGACCGGCCTGATGTCGCAGATGGGGCGGCAACGCTTCCACGTGCTGACGGACGCGGAAGTCGCCGCGTTGAAGCTGTACCTGGATTCGCGCTGACGCGGACGTCGCTCAGAACTTCTCGCCGACGGGAAAGTAGCGCCACGTCCCGACCGGCATCTTGCCCAGCGGCACCCTGCCGATGCGGATGCGGCGGATCGCGACGACGTCGAGCCCGACTTGCCTGCACATGTCGCGCAGTTGTCCGGGCCGCGGTTCCTTGATGGCGAAGCGCAAGCGAATTTCGTTCTGCCAGCTGACTTTGCACGGCGGGATTTCGCGCCCCTCGAAACGCAGGCCGTGGTTGAGCCTGGCCAAACCGTAGGGCGCGATGTCGCCGTCGACTTCCACGATGTACTCGTGTTCGATCTTCGCCGCGTCCTCGGTGAGCCGGCGCCAGATACGGCCGTCCTGCGTGAACACCATCAGGCCACTGGCGTCGTTGTCGAGGTCGACGAGGGGCGTGAGGCGGATGAAGTGCGCATCGCGCATTTCGATGCCGCTGGAGGCTTCCGTCCACCGCGACTCCGGCGTGACCAGTGCGCGCGCCGGCTTGTGTCCTTCGATGGCGTCATGGCCGACCGGTTTGTGCAGCAGGATCGTCGCGGGTTCGAGGCTCGGGTCGCGCGTGTCGGTGTGCATGACGAGTTTCCCTGTCCGCGTCACTTCACCGCGACAAGCTTCCCCGACGTCCCGTCGTGCATGTGCATCATCGATTCCATCATGTGCTCGTCGGCGCTCGAGCACACGCCGAGCAGCAGCACTTCCTCGCAGCCTTCCGCGGCGATGTACGCGTGGCCCATGTTGGAGTCGATGTACACCGCTTCGCCGGCTTCGAGCACGATCGGATCGTAGAACTCGGTGTGCACTTCGGCGCGGCCTTCGATGACGTGGATGTATTCCTCGCCGGGGTGGCGCACGAGTTCGCCGAACTCCTCGATGCTCTTCGCGCGCACGCGCGTGAGCACCGGGATCATGCGTTTGCGGCGCAGCTCGGGGCACAGGTAGAAGTAGTCGTAGTTCGGCGTGGTGACGCGCACCGCGTCGTCGATGCGGCCGATGCTTCGGCGCGCGGTGACCGCCGGCTCCGGCACCAGGCCTTCCTCGGCGAACAGTTCCGACATGCGGATGTTGAGGCGCTGGCTGATCAGCAGCAGCTTGTCGTAGGTGAGGCTGAGGCGGTCGTGCTCGACTTTCGACAGGGTCGAGAGCGGGATCCCGCATCGCTGGCTCATTTCCTTGAGCGTCCAGTTGTTCCTGTTTCGAAGGGCCCGGAGAAGGCTTCCGATCGTCTGGTGCTGCGGGGTCATGCGCAATCTCACTCCTGAATGGGCGAAACCCTCACCTTGGGGTTGTCGCCTTTGATACAGCCTGCCCGAATTTTAGGGGGGAATGACCAAAGTGGGTTGACAATTTTCCGATCAGGACATTTATTCTCCTAAACGGCCAATGGCGCGGGAGGCGCCTGGGCTGCCATTCAACTGGGGAGAGGAAAACGAGATGCGACTGATCAAACGCCCACTGTTCACCGCGCTGATGGCGCTCGGGGTCGCGTTCACCGCGGCCGCGCAGCAGCCGCCGGTGGACGTGCCGCCGACCACCGAAACATCGCCCGCGACATCCGCCGCGCCGCCGCCGGCCGACGCGATGCCCGATCCGACGCAGCGCCTGACCGCAACCGACCTGGAAGCCTGGCTCGACGGCTTCATGCCGTACGCGCTGGAGCAGACCGACGTCGCCGGTTCGGTGGTCGTGGTGGTGAAGGACGGCAAGGTGCTGCTCGAGAAGGGCTACGGCTTCTCCGATCTCGCCAAGCGCACGCCGGTCGATCCGGCGAAGACACTGTTCCGCCCGGGCTCGATCTCGAAGCTGTTCACCTGGACCGCGGTGATGCAGCTCGTCGAAGAGGGCAAGCTGAACCTCGACGAGGACGTCAACAAGTACCTCGACTTCCAGATCCCGGCCTACAACGGCAAGCCGGTGACGCTGCGCAACATCATGACCCACACCACGGGCATGGAAGAGGTGATCCGCGGCCTGATCGCGAACGACGAGAAGGATGTCCTTCCGCTCGACGCGACGCTCAAGCACTGGATCCCGGAACGCGTGTACGAGCCGGGCAGCACGCCCGCGTACTCGAATTACGCGACCGCGCTCGCCGGCTACATCGTGCAGCGCGTGTCGGGCCAGTCGTTCGACGATTACATCGAGCAGAACATCTTCCAGCCGCTGGAGATGAAGAACTCGACGTTCCGCCAGCCGGTGCAGAAGAACTTCCTCGCGATGACGTCGAAGGGCTACAAGTCGGCGTCGGACGGGAAGGAACAGCCGTACGAGTACATCAACCTCGCGCCCGCCGGCAGCCTGGCTTCGACCGGTTCGGACATGGGCAACTTCATGATCGCGCACTTGCAGCAAGGCGCGTTCGGCGACAAGCGCATCCTCCGCGAAGACACCGCGCGCGAGATGCACGGCACCGGCCAGACGTCGGTCGGTCCGCTCAACAAGATGATGCTCGGCTTCTACGAAACCACCGCCAACGGCCATCGCGCCATCGCGCACGGCGGCGACACGCAGTGGTTCCATAGCGACCTGCAGCTGTTCCTCGACGACAACGTCGGCATCTACGTGTCGACGAACAGTTCCGGCAAGGACGGCAGCGCACGCCTCATCCGCGACGGCCTGGTCACCGGTTTCGTCAATCGCTACCTGCCTTCGTCCGGTCCGACCTCCGGCGGCGCGGGCGCCGGCGTCGATGAAGCGACCGCCAAGCAGCACGCCGCGATGATCGCGGGCAGCTACAACAGCAGCCGCCGCGCCGATTCCAACTTCATGAATCTCGTCTACATGCTCGGCCAGACCAAGGTCAGCGTGAACGAGGACGGCACCATCAGCGTGCCGATGCTCGCCGGCTACAGCGGCGCGCCGAAGAAGTGGAAGGAAATCAGCCCGTTCGTGTGGCAGGACACCAACAGCGGCGACCGCCTCGCGGCCGACGTCGTCGACGGCAAAGTGACGCGCTTCAGCGCCGAACCGATCGCCTCGATCATGGTGTTCCAGCGCGCGGCCTGGTGGCAGACGCCGGCCGTGTTCCTGACGATGCTGTTCGGCTCGCTCATCGCGCTGCTGCTCACCGTCGTTGCGTGGCCGGTGTCGGCGCTGGTGCGTCGCCACTACGGCGCGAAGTACGCGCTCGCCGGCGCCGATGCGCGCGCGCATCGCTGGGTGCGCATCGCCTCGCTCGCGGTGCTCGCCTCCGTCGGCGGCATGGTCGCGATGATCTTCATCATGATGTCCGACCTCGGTTCCATGGGCCCGAGCGCCGACACGATGGTCATCCTGATGCGTTCGATCACGACGATCCTCCTGCCGATCGGCGCGGCGATCTCGCTGTGGAATGCGTGGACCGTGCTGCGCAGCAATCGCCGCATCTGGGCGAAGCTGTGGAGCGTCGTGATCGCCGCCTCGTGCCTGGCGCTGCTCTTCGTGGGCATCGCGACGCACCTCGTGGGCTTCAGCGCGAACTACTGACCGACCCTGCGCGCGGCGGCCACGTGCCGCCGCGCGCCTTCCGGAACCAATCAAGTGATCAAGACCGACCGCGTCGAACTCGCGCTGCGGAATGAACTGCTGCGCCTGTCCGCTCCCTTCCGCATCTCCGGCCACGTGTTCGAAAACTCGCCGGTGACCATCGTCAACCTCCGCCAGGGCCACCACATCGGTCGCGGCGAAGCGGCCGGCGTGTACTACACGCACGACACGCCCGCCGACATGCTGGAAACCCTCGAAGGCCTGCGCGACACGCTCGAGCAGGGCGTCACGCGCGAAGAACTGCGCCGCGTGTTGCCCGCCGGCGGCGCACGCAACGCCGTCGACTGCGCGTTGTGGGAACTCGAAGCGCGCACGCTCGGCATGCCGGCGTGGCAGCTGGCGGGACTCGCACAACCCAAGCCGCTCATCACCACGTTCACCGTCGGCGCCGATGCGCCGGACGTGATGGCGCAGAAGGCGCGCGCGTACGACCACGCCCGCGCAATCAAGCTCAAGCTCACCGGCGAAGCCGACCTCGACATCGCGCGCCTGCGCGAAGTGCGCAAGGCGCGACCCGACGTGTGGCTCGGCGTCGACGCCAACCAGGGCTACGTGCCGAACACGCTGGAACGCCTGCTGCCCGTGCTCGTCGAAGCGGACGTCTCGCTGCTCGAACAGCCGTGCCGCCGCAACCACGAAGAAGACCTCGACGGCATCGACCACGTCGTGCCGATCGCCGCGGACGAAAGCATCCTCGACCTCGAAGAACTCAACGAGCGCGCGCATCGCTTCGACGTCATCAACATCAAGCTCGACAAGTGCGGCGGCCTGACCGAAGGCCTGATGATGGCCAGGCGCGCGCGCGAACTCGGCAAGCGCGTGATGGTCGGCAACATGGTGGGCACGAGCCTGGCGATGGCGCCGGCGTTCGTGCTCGGCCAGCACTGCGACATCGTCGATCTCGATGGCCCGACGTTCCTCGTGCGCGATCGCACGCCGGGCGTCGTCTACGCCAACGGTCGCATCGATTGCCCCGACCACGTGTGGGGCGCACCGGACGCGGTGCTGTGACCAGCGCGGCCGCGACGCGCACCACTTCGACCCGGGGCTGGTTCTTCAACCAGCCGCCGGGCCTGGCGGTGCTGTTCTTCACCCAGATGTGGGAGATCTTCTCCTACTACGGGATGCGCACGCTGCTCGTCTACTACATGACGAAGCAGTTGCTCTTCAGCCAGCAGCACGCCTCGATGGTCTATGGCGTGTACGTGGCGACGTTCTACTTCACGCCGATCCTCGGCGGCGTCATCAGCGATCGCTGGCTCGGTCGCAAGCGCGCGGTGATGATCGGCGCGGCGATCATGTCGTTCGGCCACTTCCTGATGGCGTCGGAATCGCTGCTGTATTTCGCGCTCGCGGCGATCGCGATCGGCAACGGCCTGTTCCTGCCGAGCCTGCCGAGCCAGATCGACGATCTGTATGCGAAGGACGATCCGCGTCGCGGTTCGGCTTACAACTTCTATTACGTCGGCATCAATGTTGGCGGTCTTCTCGCACCGCTCGTGTGCGGCACGCTCGGCGAGTTGTACGGCTGGCACTGGGGCTTCGGCGCGGCGGGCGTGGGCATGCTGCTCGGCCTTGCGATCTACACGCTCGGTGCGCGCTGGCTGCCGCCGGAACGTCCGAGGACGCAGGCCGCGGCGAAGGCGATCGACGCACCGCGCATGCCGCGCGAAGCGATGCGCCAACGCATCCTCGCGCTGGTGGCGATCGGCCTGTGCGTGATGGTGTTCCGCGGCGCGTACGAACAATCGGGCAACACGATCGCGTTGTGGGCCGACGTCGGCCTCGATCGCAACGCAGGGTCGTTCCTGATCCCGATGACGTGGTTCCAGGCGCTCAATCCGCTGCTGGTCATCTTCCTTACGCCGCTGCTCGTGATGATGTGGACGAAGCAGGCACGCAACGGACGCGAGCCCTCGCCGGCGAAGAAGATGTCGCTCGGTGCATTCGGTGTCGCGCTCGCCTTCGCGATGCTCGCGTTCGTCGATGCGCAATCGGGCGGACATGCGAACTGGATGTGGCTCGCGTTGTTCTTCGTGCTGTTCACCGTCGGCGAGCTCTTCATCCTGCCGATCGGGCTCGGCGTGTTCGCGCGCCTCGCGCCCGGCGGCTACGCCGCAACGACCATCGCCGCCTGGTACTTCGCTTCGTTCGGCGGAAACCTGCTGGCCGGCGTGCTCGGCACCTTGTGGAGCGCGATGGGGCACGCGGCGTTCTTCGGCGTGATGGCTGCGGTCGCTTCGCTGGCCGGCGTGCTGCTGCGCTCGCTCGATTCGACGGTCCTCCGCGCCGAGGCCGCCAACGGGAATGGACGACCCGCCGACCAACGGTCTGAGGAACAAGCCCAGACCGGTTGACAGTTTTCCGATCAGGATGCTTCTATCCCGAGACGGACAAGAAAGACCTACCACACAACGCTTATTCGCTAAGCACCTTTGGGGAGAAGGGCAAATGCAGAAGCAACACCCGCGCGGCCGCGCATCGATGCGCCGCCACACGCTGACCACCGCGATCGCAATCACGCTGAGCGTCGGCTTCGCCGGCTCGGCCCTGGCGCAGGACGCAGCGCCGGCCGCCGCCGCCGACCAGCAGGCCTCGGGCCCGTCGGCCCAGCAGACGCCGCAGGAACTCGACAAGGTCACGGTCACCGCGAACAAGCGCGAAGAAAACATCCGCGAAGTCGCCGTTGCGATCACCAAGCTGAGCGACCAGCAGCTGGAGAACATCAACGCGACGCAGATGACCGACTACGCCAACTACGTGCCGGGCCTGGCGATCCAGTCCGGCGGCACGCCGGGCCAGACGCAGGTTTCGATGCGCGGCATCGCGGCGATGTCGCCGGGTTCGACCGTCGGCACCTACGTCGACGAAACGCCGGTCGGTTCCAACAGCCTCTACCAGCAGGCCACGCTGTACACGCTCGACCTGCTGCCCTACGACGTGGAAAGCATCGAAGTGCTGCGCGGTCCGCAGGGCACGCTGTACGGCGCGGGCGCGATGGGCGGCCTGATCAAGTACACGATGAAGAAGCCCGACGTGACGCAGGCCGAGTATCGCGTCGGCTTCGGCGTGTCGAGCACCGACAGTGCGGACGACTGGGGCACCAGTTACCGCGTCGGCGTGAACGTGCCGCTCAAGCAGGACGTGCTCGCACTGCGCGCCAGCTACGCGGGCAACAACATCGCCGGCTACGTCGACAACCTGTTCGACGGCCGCGAAGACATCAACGAAGGCGACCAGACCAGCGCGCGCGCCGCGCTGCTGTGGCAGGGCGACGGCGTCGATGTGACGTTCACCGCCATGCAGCAGAAGATCGACAGCGACAACAACGCCGTCATCGCGCTGGATCCGGTGACGCACGGCCGCATCGCCGGCCTGAGCAACTACGTCGGTGTCGACGAGAAGTTCACGAAGGACATCGACAACTACGCGCTGACCGTGAACTGGGACGCCGGCTTCGCCGACTTCGTCTCGGCGACCAGCTACGCCGATTCCCAAACGTTCACGCGCAGCGACCTGACGTTCTCGTTCGGCGAGTATCCGCTCGCGTTCGTGCCGCTCGATCCGACCCTGGAAGCGGGCAAGGCCAACCTCGACTACTCGCTCGACCTGCAGCAGTTCACGCAGGAGTTCCGCCTGCAGTCGAAGGCGGGCACGGCGTTCGAATGGCTGGTCGGTGCGTTCTACTCGAAGGAAGACGGCGACAACCACCAGTTCATCCCGCTCGTCCAGATGGATGGCCAGCCGCTGCCCGCGCCGTGGGACGACGAGATCGGCGTGCTCGGTGAACTCTTCATCCCGAGCACCTACGAAGAGACCGCGGTGTTCGCGAACGGCGCGTACAAGTTCACCGACGCGTTCAAGCTCGGCGCCGGCGTGCGCTGGGCGCGCAACGACCAGGACTTCACGCAGAACGTCACGCAGGGCGTCATCCTGCCGATCGGCTCGAATACGAACACGTCGAGCGAAGACGTGGTGACGTGGAGCATCACGCCGCAGTTCCAGATCAACGAAGACACGATGGTGTACGCGAAGGCGTCGACCGGCTACCAGCCGGGCGGCCCCAACATCCTCGCGCCGGGCCTGCCGCCGACCGTCGATTCCTCCATGCTCACCAGCTACGAGCTCGGCCTGAAGTCCGCGTTCGCCGACAACCGCGTGCTGTTCGACCTCACCGCGTACCAGATCGACTGGACCGACATCCAGGTCGCTTCGCTGGTCAATGGCATCAGCGGCCTGGTCAACGGCGGCGAAGCGACGAGCCGCGGCCTCGAGGCCTCGGTGCTCGTGCGTCCTGCCGACGGCCTGACGCTCGGCCTCAACGCCGCGTACAACGACGCCCGGATCGACGAAGACTTCCCGACGATCACGGTCAACCCGGCCGGCGACATCCCGGGCATCGGCCTCGTGCGCCTCGACGTCAACACCGGCCTGGAAGGCGATCGCATGCCCTACGTGCCCGACCTGACGTGGTCGTTCACCGCCGACTACTACTACCCGGTGAGCAACGGCTGGGCGTTGAACGTCGGCGGCGGCCTGCGCTGGGTCGACGATCGCGCCAACGGCACGACCTACCGCGAAATCATCAGCACCGTCGATCCGGTCGTTCCGCTGATGACGACGATCAACGAGCCGCTGGTCATCGGCAGCTACAACGTGCTCGATCTGTACGCGTCGTTCTCCAACGAGAAGTGGACGCTGCGCACCTACGTCAAGAACGCGACGGACGAGCAGGCGTATTCCACGATGAACAACGTCACGGGCGAGGTCACCGGCATCACGCACTTCACCGCCGCGTCGCCGATCCAGCCGCGCATGTTCGGCATCGAGGTCGATTACCGCTTCTGACCGACCTCGAAGACCGCACAGATGTCTGAGCTCACGTTGCCCCAGCCTTACCTGTTGTTCCTCGGCGACACGACCGAGCCCGGTTACGCGAAGACAGCGTTCGGATTGCGCGATTGGGCGCCCGAACGCTGCCTCGGCGAGTTCTCCGTCGCGGGGGCGACGGTGACCACCGGGTTGCCGTTCCTCACGCCCGCGCAGGCGCATGCCGCCGGCGCGCGCGCGATGGTGATCGGCGTGGCCAACGCGGGCGGATTCATTCCGCCCTCGTGGGTCGAGGCCCTGGTCGAAGCCCTGCGTGCAGGGCTCGACCTGGTCGGCGGGATGCACGCGCGATTGCGCGACTTCCCGGTGTTGCGCGACGTCGCCGCGGAACACGGGCGTCGCCTGATCGACGTGCGCGTGCCGCCTTCGCCGATTCCCGTCGGCACCGGCAAGCCGCGCACCGGCAAGCGGTTGTTGACCATCGGCACCGACTGCGCGCTCGGCAAGAAGTACACCGCGCTCGCACTGACGCGCGCTTTCCATGCACGCGGCGTCGATGCGACGTTCCGCGCGACGGGACAGACCGGCATCCTCATCGCGGGCGGTGGCATCCCGATGGATGCGGTGGTCGCGGACTTCGCGGCCGGCGCGGCGGAAATGTTGTCGCCCGATGCGGCGCCGTCGCACTGGGATGTCATCGAAGGCCAGGGCTCGCTGCACCATCCCGCGTATGCGGGCGTGTCGCTCGGGCTGCTGCACGGCAGCCAGCCCGACGTGCTCGTCGTGTGCCACGAACCCGGACGCGAGCGCGTGCTCGGTCATCCGGACTATCCGGTGCCCGGCCTGCGCGACACGATCGAACTCGCGTTGCGGCTCGGGTCGCGTACGTCGCCGCGGATTCGCTGCGCGGGCGTGAGCCTCAACACCGGCAAGCTCGATCCGCAGGAAGCGCAGCGCGTCATCGATGCGGAAAGCGAACGGCTCGGCTTGCCGGTCGCCGATCCGATGCGCGGCGGGGACAGCTTCGCGCGCCTCGTGGCATCGTGCCTCGCATGAGGTTGCACGCATGAGCTCGCGCTTCCAGCGCTGGATCCTGCCGGGCCTGGCGTTCAAGGCGGCGGTGATCGGCGGCGGTTACGCCACCGGTCGCGAACTCGCGGAGTACTTCATCCCGAGCGGGCCGCAGGGCGGCGTCGCGGCGATCCTCGTCGCGATGCTCGCGTGGAGCGGCATGTGCGCGCTGACGTTCGCGTTCGCGCACGCCACGCGCAGTTTCGATTACCGCAGCTTCTTCGCGGAACTGCTCGGGCCGTTCGCGTTCGTGTTCGAACTCGCGTACCTGGTGTTCATGGTGTTGATCCTCGCCGTGTTCGGCGCGGCGGCGGGTGCGATCGGGCAAGCCGTCTTCGGCTGGCCCACGCTGGTCGGCACGTTGCTGCTGATGCTCGGCATCGGCGCCTTCACCGCCTACGGCAACCAGTCGGTGGAGCGCCTGTTCAAGTGGGTGTCGTTCCTGCTGTACGGCGTGTACGTGCTGCTGGTGATCTTCGTGCTCACGAAATTCGGCGGGCAGGCGGCGCAGCAATTCGCAACGCCGGTGCCGACCGATGGCTGGCTCTCGGGCGGGCTCACCTACGCCGGTTACAACATCGTCGGCGCAGTGATGATCCTGCCGCTCGCGCGCCATTTCCTGACGCGCCGCGACGCGGTGGTGGCGGGCGTGATCGCCGGGCCGCTCGCGATGCTGCCGGGCCTGCTGTTCTTCGTGTGCATGATCGCGTGGTATCCGTCGATCGGCGCGGAAGCGTTGCCGTCCGACTACATGCTGCGCCAGCTCGACATGCCGGTGTTCCACTTCCTGTTCCAGGCGATGATCTTCAGCGCGTTGCTCGAGAGCGGCGCGGCGTGCGTGCATGCGGCCAACGAGCGCATCGCGACGCACTGGCGCACGCGGCGCGCGGCGGAACTCTCGATCAAGGCGCGCTTCGCGATCGCGAGCGTGTTGCTGGTCGGTTCGATCTTCATCGCCGCGCGCTTCGGTCTCGTCGACCTGATCGCACGCGGCTACCGCGCATTGGCGTGGCTGTTCCTCGTTGTGTACGTCCTTCCGTTGCTGACCATCGGCGTGTGGCGCCTGTGGCGGCGCGCGTCGCGGCCGCTGGCCGCGTCGCATTCCTAGATTTCAGACACGTATCACTCTCGAGAAAGAGGAGGCTCGATCGATGAATCGACGTCATGCACGTTCTGCCATCGCCATCCTGGCGACGCTGTGGATCGCGAATACCGCGCTGGCCGCGCAACCCGCTGATCTTGATGAGCACGCACTGGATGCCCGCGTCGAAGCATCATTGAAGGAATACGGCGTGCCCGGCCTTGCGATCGCGATCGTCGAAGACGGCAAGCCCGTTTACACGAAGGGCTACGGCGTGCGTCGCCTCGGCTCCAGTGAAACGGTCGACGCCGACACGATCTTCCCCACCGGTTCCACCGGCAAGGCGGTCACCGCCGCCGCGCTCGCCGTGCTCGTCGACGACGGCAAGCTCGCGTGGGACGACAAGGTCATCGATCACATGCCGTGGTTCCGCATGTACGACCCGTGGGTCACCAACGAGATGACGGTGCGCGACCTGCTCGTGCATCGCAGCGGCCTCGGCCTCGGCGCGGGCGACCTGATGTTCGTGCCGTCGTCGTCGCGCAGTCGCAAGGACACCGTGCAGGCGCTGCGCTACATCAAGCCGGCGACGAGTTTCCGCAGCGGCTACGCGTACGACAACGTGCTGTACGCCGTCGCAGGCCAGCTGATCGAGGAAGTGAGCTGGCAGTCGTGGGAGAAGTTCGTCAAGGAGCGTGTGTTCAAGCCCGCGGGCATGACGAGCTCCGTCACCGAGCAGTCCGCGCGTTTCGCGAATCCCAACCGCGCGTGGCCGCATGCGCGCCTCGGTGGCCGCGTGCGCGGCATGGGCGAGCAGGGCGTGCTCGACGAACGCAAGACGCTCGGCGACAACGCCGCGCCCGCCGGCGGCATCTCCTCCAGCGCGAACGACATGGCGCACTGGTTGCAGGTGCAACTCGGCCACGGCACGTGGACGAACGCCGACGGCAAGCAGGTCAAGGTGTTCAGCGAAGAGCAGTCGAAGCAGATGTGGACGCCCGCCGTGCTGACGCCGACGGCGAAGTACCCGGGCAAGATCGCCGACTACTCGCCGCAGTTCTCCTCGTACGCGCTGGGTTGGAGCGTGCGCGACTATCGCGGCGTGAAGACCATCGAGCATGGCGGCGCCGTGTTCGGCGTGCAGGCGTACGTCGCGATGATCCCCGAGAAGAACGTCGGCATCGCGGTGTTGATGAACGCCGAAGACTTCCAGGTGATGCGCGGCATCGCGGTCGAATTGCTCGACCACTACCTCGGCGCGCCGAAGAAGGATTGGGTCGCCGCCTTCGACGAGTTCACCGAAACCCGCCAGCAGGGTGGCGTCGCGGCGCTCGACGAAGCCGCGAAGACGCGCAAGGCCACGGGCGGCAAGCCGACGCTGCCGGTCGCCAGCTACGCCGGACGTTACAAGGATGCCTGGTATGGCCCGATCGACATCAAGAACGAAAAGGGCGGCCTGCGCGTCGACTTCACGAAGACGCCGGGCATGGTCGGTCGCCTCGAACACGTGCAGTACGACACCTTCCGCGCGGTGTGGGACGACGCGAACATCGAACCCGCGCTCGTGACCTTCGGCCTCGGCGCCGAAGGCAAGGTCGACCGCATCACGATGAAGGCCGAATCGCCGATCGCGGACTTCAGCTTCGACTACCAGGATCTGCTTTTCACGCCCGCCGCGGCGAACTGACGCGCGTTGGGTGGACCCCGAAAGCCCCGCGTAAGCGGGGCTTTTTTTGTGCGGCGCACGTGACGTTAAGATCGGCGCTTCAGGGGAAGCCGCAAGGGGAATCGCATGCGCCGTTTCGTTGGAGCCGCCTGTTTCGCCGCCGTCGGCGGTCTCGTCGTCATCGCGGGCCACGCGCAGGAACCCGAAGCCCCCAAGGCCGACGCCCCCATCGTGCTGCAGGCCGCGCACTTGTTCGACGGCAAGAGCGGCCAACTCGTGTCGCCCGGTCGCATCGTCGTGCGCGGCACGAAGATCGAAGCGGTCGGACGCGATGTCGCCGCGCCCGCCGGGGCGCAGGTCATCGACCTCGGCGATGCGACGCTCGTGCCCGGCTACATCGACGCGCACACGCACATCGCCGGCGACTACGACGAGAGTTGGACGCGCGGTTTCTACAACTCGATGATGCGCTTGCCGGTGGAGCAGTCCTTCCACGCGCAGGCGAACGCGAAGGCGACGCTGCAGGCCGGCGTCACCACGGTGCGCGAAGTGGGCGCGGCCGACTACATCGACGTCGCCTTGCGCAACGCGATCGCCGAAGGCCTGGTCGAAGGGCCGCGCATGCTGGTGTCGGTGCATGCGATCGGTTCGACCGGCGGCCACTGCGATGCATCTGCGTTCCCGCCGGGCCTGGTGCGCGAGTTCGGCGAGCAGGACGGCGTGTGCAATGGTGCCGATTCATGCCGAATCGCGGTGCGCGAGCAACTGAAGTACGGCGCGGACAACATCAAGGTCTGCGCGTCGGGCGGCGTGTTGTCGGAAAGCGACCCCGTCGACGTGCCGCAGCTGACGAAGGAAGAACTCGAAGCGATCGTCGACGAGGCGCACGCATGGCGCCGCAAGGTCGCCGCGCACGCGCACGGCGACCTTGCGGCGCGCATGGCGATCGATGCCGGCGTGGATTCGATCGAACATGGCAGCTTCCTCACGACCGAAACGCTCACGCGCATGAAGGAGAAGGGCGTCTACCTCGTGCCCACGCGCATGACCGTCAAGTTCGTCGAGGAGAAGGCGAGCACGTATCCGCCGAAAGTTGCCGGAAAAGCACGCGCGGCCGCGGCGTCGCACGGCGACATGATGCGCAACGCATTGCGCATCGGCGTGCCGATCGCGATGGGCACCGACGCCGTCGTGTACCCGCACGGCAAGAACGGGCAGGAGTTCGGCGACTACGTCGAACTCGGCATGTCGCCGGCGCAGGCGTTGATGACCAGCAGCCTCGGTTCGGCGCGCCTGCTCGGCATCGAGGGCGAGACCGGCACGCTCGAGTCCGGCAAGTTCGCCGACATCGTCGCCGTGCCCGGCGACGTGCTGCAGGACATCCGCGCCACCGAGCGCCCGGTGTTCGTCATGAAGCAGGGCCAGGTGGTGCGCAACACGCGCTGAGGGCAGCGATACCCGGAGTCACGCGGAGACCGCTCCCCCCGATGGGTGAAACAGTCGCTGGAAGCGCCGCTGGCGCGGCCATCCAGCGTTGCTTCGTTTCGAACCCCACCGGAAAGCCGACATGAATCGCACGAAGCTGTCCTGCGTTCCGACCTTGCTCGCCACCGCGTTGCTCGCCGCGTGCGGAGGCGGGAGCAGCGATTACGGCATGGTGCGATCGAACCCGCCGCCACCGGCGCCGCCGCCCCCGGTGTCGACGGAACCCTGCTCCGGCACGATGACGACCGACTGCACCGTCGCGCCGACGCAGGCGGAACCGGTGTTGGAGATGACCGACGGGCGCACGAGCGCCCACGCGCTCATCAAGCAAGGCGACGGCACGCTGTCGCTCGGGACCGGCACGTTCGCGTTCGCCGGCGGCACCGACGTCCAGGCGGGTGGCCTGGTCATCAACTACGACGCGGTCCTGGCATCGAATCTAGCGATCGCCGCCGATTCGGGCGTGTCCGTCATCGGCGCGATCGAAGGCCACGTCGACGTCGCGGAGAACGGCAACCTCTACCTGTACGGAACGATCACGGGCAACGTCGCCAACGCAGGCTTCCTCTCGGCCGACACGGTCGACGGCGTCGCGTACCCGCAGCGCATCGAAGGCGACTTCGTGCAGACCGAGACCGGCACGCTGACCGTGCTGATCAGCGCCGACCGTCCCGTGATGCTGGAGGTCACCGGGCTGGCGCAACTGGCCGGCCTGGTCCAGATGATGCAGGGCATCGACTGGGACTACATGGGGTATCCGTTGCCGGAAACGCCGAGCGCGGTGCCGATCCTGCACGCCGATGGCGGCGTATCGGGCGAATTCGCGGATTGGGGTTCGCCCGGCCTCTTCGTCGAAGGCGCATTGCGCTACGAGCCCAACGATGTGTTCTTCGACGTCACCGCCGTTTCCGCGGAAAGCGTCATGGCGGCCGCCCCGGTCGGCGATGCGCTCACGCTGGAGGCGGCGCGACGGTTCGACGGAATGCTCGCGGCCACCGGCGCCGCGAAGGGCACGTTCGATCCGCGCGCATTGTCGCAGGCGCAGGATCGCCTGCTGCGCTCGGCGGCGATCGTGCAACGCATCGACGATTACGCGCAGGCCGTGCGCACGTTCGACAGCCTGTCGGGCCACGGCCACGTCGCGGCCGTCGATGCCTATATGCAGAACGCATTGCAGGCCGCGCCGACCATCGCCGCGCATCTCGACGCGACGCCGCGCGGCGCGAACGGAAGCTGGGCCGCGCAACCGGCGACGTTCGCGGTCGCGGGCGGCACGTTCCAGCAGAAGCCGACGTTCGGCTACGACCTGCAACTCGCGAACGGCACGCGCGTGGGCAGCAGCGTCGCGTGGAGCGAAGGCACGCTGGATCTCGCGCGCGGTGGCGGTGTCGCGCAAAGCCGCGCGCCGCAGTTCAACGTGTACGTGCACCACGCAGGCCAGCGCGGATACGCGACCGGCATGATGGGGTTCAGCCGCCAGGCGATGGACCTGGAACGCACCATCGACCTCGGCGGCATCTCGCAACTCGCGCACACGCGGCGCGACGTCGACACGACGTTCGGTTATTTCGAATCGGGCCGCGCGATGGCATTCGGCGGTGGCCGCATCACGCCGTTCGCGGCCGCGCACTGGTCGCAGGCGCGCGCGGGCGCGTTCGCGGAGCAGGGCGTCACCGGCTTCGAGCTCGTCGGCGATGCGTCGCTGCACGAGCGGCTCGGCGGCGACATCGGCGCGCGGTGGACGCGCGACTGGGGCTGGAACTCGGGCCACTGGCTGCGACTGGATGCAGGCATGCGCCATCGCCACCTGTTCCAGGCGAGCGACGTGGCGCAGGTCGCCTATGTCGGCGCGCCCGGCTGGATGTTCGACCTGCACGGCGCGCCGGTCGACCGCGATGCGCAAATGTATTCGTTCGGCCTGGTCGGTGGGCGCGATGCGCGCTGGGCGTGGTCGTTGCGCTTCGACTCGTACGCGGAAGACAACGCGATGTCGTTCGCGTTCGGGCGCGGGTTCTGATGCGGGCGACGCGAAGGGTCAGACGATGCGTTCGATCAGCGCCTGGAACCGCGGATGCCCGTGCAGCGGGTCCAGGTCGCTGTCGTGCTCCATCCACGCGCGGTCGCCCCAGCCGAGGCTGACCGCGCGTTCGAGCAGGTCGATCGCGCGTTCCTGGTCGCCCTGTTCCGCGTAGAAACAGGCGACGTTGTAGAGCACGACCGGTTCGTCCTGCGCCTGCTTCAATGCCTGCTCGGCCATCTGCACGGCCTTGTCGCGTTCGCCGACGCGATACAGGTTCTGCGCGGCGAAGTAGAGCGCGCGCGTGTCGTGCGGGTTGAGCTTGATGTGCCTCTCGAGCGTGCCGAGCGCACCGAGGCGCACGCGCATCTCGTCCTGCTTGCGGCCGAGCGATGCCAGCGTCTGCGCGAGGAACAGCGGCACCTGGAAATCGGTCGGGCTCACCTCTGCCGCGCGTGCGTACATCTTCGCGGCCTTCTCGTAGTCGCCGCGCGAGGAGCAGGCGAGGCCGTAGTAGTGCCAGGCATCGAACAGGTTCGGGTTCAACGTGATCGCGGTGTCGAATTCGCGCTCGGCGTCGTCGTAGCGCTCGCTGATCAGCAGCGCCAGGCCGCGCGAGGCATGCGCCTCGGCGGACTCGCGATCGAGCACCACGGCCTGGTCGCTGGCGCGATTGGCCTTCTCGACGTTCTCCGGCGTGGCTTCCGCGTAACGGTAGAGATGCGAATACGCATCGGCCATGCCTGCATACGCGAGCGCGTACTTGGAATCGACGCCGATCGCCTGCTCGAACATCCGGATCGCGTGTTCGTAATCGCGCCGCGCCATCGAGTACATGTAGCTGCGGCCGCGCAGGTAGTAGTCGTACGCCTCGGGGTCGCTCGTCGCGACGGACTGGATCGCACGCCGTTCCTGCGGCGTCAGGGTCACGCGCAGCGCCTTGACGATGCTGTGCGCGATGTCGTCCTGGATGGTGAAGACATCCTTGAGTTCGCGATCGTAGGTTTCCGACCACAGGTGCGAGTCGCTGCCGGTGTCGATCAACTGCGCGGTGATGCGCACGCGCTCGCCGGCCTTGCGCACGCTGCCTTCGAGCACCGTGGAGACGCCGAGATCGCGCGCGACATCGGCGATGCCGAAATCCTTGGCCTTGTACGCGAACGACGACGTGCGCGAAGCGACCTTCAACTGCGGCAGTTGCGTGAGCAGGTTGAGGATCTCTTCGGCGATGCCGTCGCTGAAGTATTCGTTTTCGGTATCGCCGCTCATGTTCACGAAGGGCAGCACGGCGATCGTGCGGCGGCCGTCGTCGACGGCAGCATGGAGCCTGCGGGCCGGCGGCTCGGCGGTGGGTTCGGCGGGGATGGCGGGTGTCGCGATCGGAGCGGCAGCGGGCGTCGCTGCGAAGGTGGTCGATGGCGCGGGCGCCGACGGGCTCGACGGTGCGGGCGCCGCTTGCGGCGGATCAGTCCGCGCGGGCGTCGCGACCGAACCCGGCGGATCGTCGCGTTCGGCCTGCATCGGCGGCGTCCGCTCGATTCCCTTCGGCCCCGCGTCGAACATCCACGCCATCGCCAGGGCGATCGGCAGGCCGAGCACGACCAGCGCAATGACCAGCGTGACCGACCACTCGGGCAGGTGCAGTCCGGGCATGACGGTCGCGGCGACCTGGATCACCAGCCAGCCGGCCACGGCATAAACGACGAGGACGCGCACGACGCGTCGACGCCGCAACTCCGCGAACAGCCGCCCCAGCGCGCCCGCCATCTGCTCCTCCGCCGGGGTCGCAAGATGCGCCCCCGATCTTCGAGCCAACGTGCCGCACGGCGCATCTCGGACAGTCGCTGCGACATGGAGCCGACCGGCACTTGGACTAGACTGCCGCCAGGACCGCGGAGGCCGCCATGGACGCCATCGACCTGCTCGAAACCATCGAGGAAGAGACCGGCCCCGATCCGCGCTGGTCGGTGCTGTGGCTGCATGGGCTCGGGGCCGACGGCCACGACTTCGTCCCGCTGGTGCCTGAGCTTGCGCGTCCCGGCTGGCCGTCCGTGCGTTTCGTCTTCCCGCATGCGCCGGTGCGCGCGGTGACGATCAACGCCGGCATGCGCATGCGCGCGTGGTACGACATCCGCGACTTCGACCTCGCCAATCGCGCCGATGCCGAAGGCGTCGCGGTGTCGACCGCGCAGGTCGGCGCATTGCTCGATCGCGAACAGGCGCGCGGCATTCCGCCGGAACGCATCTTCCTCGCGGGCTTCTCGCAAGGCGGCGCGATCGCGCTGGCCAGTGCGTTGAAGCGCACGACACCCTTGGCGGGCGTCGTCGCGTTGTCCACCTACATCCCGATGTCGCACGACGCCGCGCGCGACCTCGCGACCCCCGAAGCGCGCAGGCAACCGGTGTTCCTCGCGCATGGCGAGGCCGATCCGGTGATCCCGGTGCAGGCAGGGCATGCGAGCGCGAAGACGCTGCAGGACCTCGGCTTCGACGTCACGTGGCGCACGTATCCGATGCCGCACGCGGTGTGCCCGGAAGAAGTGCGCGACCTCGGCGACTGGTTCGCTCGCAGGTTCGACGCCTGACCATGGAGCCCGCTCCCGGCGAACCCTGGTTGCCGGACCTGTGCCGCCTCGGGCGGCTGGCCACCATGCTCGGCGTCGCCGAACTGGTCGTGTGCGTCATCGCGCTCGCGCCCTCGGCCGACGCGGAATGGACGGCGGCGCGTTTCGCATCCGCGAGCGCGTTCGCGCTCTGGCTCGCGCTGACCGTCTCGGTGGTGCTGTGCGTGGCGCGCCGGCCCCTGTCGCGATTGCGCCCGTGGGTGGGCGGCACCGCGGCGGTGCTGGTCGCGGCCCTGATCTCCGCCACCGGCGCGGCGCTCGTCTTTGCGGTCGATCGCGGCCTGTCGTACGGGCTGGTGCCGGACTCGATGCAGCTGTCGCGCTTCGTCGGCGGCAGCGCGGCGATCGCGACGCTGATCGTTGCCGTGGTGCTGCGCTATCTCTACGCGGTCGATGGCTGGCAGGCGCAGGTGCGCGCCAGCTCGCGCGCCGAGGCCGACGCGTTGCAGGCGCGCATCAAGCCGCACTTCCTTTTCAACAGCATGAACACCATCGCCCTGCTGGTCCGCCGCGACGCCGTGGTGGCCGAGCGCGCGGTGCTCGACCTGTCGGACCTGTTCCGCGCGGCGCTGATCGCGGGGGAGGGCGAGTCGACCCTCGCCGAGGAAGTCGAACTGGCCGAGCGCTACCTGTCGATCGAACAACTGCGCCTGGGCGATCGCCTGCAGGTGCGCTGGCGACGCAACGAACCCCTGCCCTGGCAGCTCAAGCTGCCGCGGCTCGTGCTCCAGCCCCTGGTCGAAAACGCGGTCCTGCACGGCGTTTCGCGCCTGCCCGCGGGGGGCACCATCGACATCGAACTCTCGGTCCGCCCCGACGGCCTGCACCTGAGCGTCCACAATCCCGCCCCGCCGCCGCGGGAGCGCGACACGATGGTGGACGCCCGCGCCACGGAAGGCAGGGGCGGAACCGGCCACGCACAACGGAGCATCGCCCATCGACTCGCATATGCATTCGGACCCCGCGCACGCGTGCAAGGACGCTGGCATGAGGGCTACTATCTGGCTGAGCTTCGAATCCCCCTCTAAGCAGGAGGCTTCTCGATGAGAGTGCTGATCGCCGACGACGAACCGCTCGCGCGCGAACGCCTGCGGGATCTGCTGGCGGAACAGCCAGGCATCGAACTTGTCGCAGAAGCCGGCGACGGGCGCGAAGCATTGCATGCCTGCGCGACGCATCACCCCGATCTCGTGTTGCTCGACATCGCGATGCCCGGCATCGACGGTCTCGAGACCGCACGCCATCTCGCCGCCTTCGAACCACGACCGGCCGTGGTGTTCTGCACCGCGTACGACGCGCACGCGCTCTCCGCGTTCGAAGCCGCCGCGATCGACTACCTCGTCAAGCCCGTGCGTCCCGAACGCCTGGCCGCCGCGCTCGAACGCGCGCGCACCTTCGCCGCGGGCCGCACCGGCAATGGCAGCGGCGGCGCCGACGGCATGACGCAACCCGACCAGCGCCGCACGCACCTGTGCGCGAGGCTGCGCGGCAGCCTGCGCCTGATCCCGATCGAAGACGTGCACTACCTCCAGGCGGAGGAGAAATACGTCGTCGTGCACCACGCGCGCGGCGAGGACCTCATCGAGGAATCGCTGAAGTCGCTGGAAGAAGAATTCGGCGACCGCTTCGTGCGCATCCACCGCAACTGCCTGGTGGCGCGCCACGAGATCGTCGAACTCAAGCGCGCCCCCGACGGCCACGTGCAGGCGGTCCTGCGGCACGGCGAGCATCCGCTGGAAGTCAGCCGCCGCTGCGTGGCGCATTTGCGCGAGACGGTGAAGCATCTGTAGGCAAGGACGGGGAAACGGGAAACCAGAAGCGGGAAACGGGAGGCAGGATTCCACTTCGGCCGACGGACTCGCGAGCCGGATCGAACCTTGCCTCCCGTTTCCCGCTTCTGGTTTCCCGTTTCCCTCTCTACGCATGCGCGATAATCCCGCCATGCCCCAACTCCGCATCGCCACCCGCAAAAGCCCGCTCGCCCTCTGGCAAACGGAACACGTCGCCGACCGCCTGCGCACCGCGCATCCGGGGCTCGACGTCGTGCTCGTACCCATGAGCACGCGTGGCGACGAAGTGCTCGATCGTTCGCTCGCGGCGATCGGCGGCAAGGGGCTGTTCCTCAAGGAACTCGAGATCGCGATGCAGCGCGGCGAAGCCGATTGCGCGGTGCATTCGCTGAAGGACGTGCCGATGGTGCTCGAACCGGGCTTCGCGATGCCCGCGATCCTGGCGCGCGCCGACCATGCGGATGCGTTCGTCAGCAACAAGCACGACAACCTCGATGCGTTGCCGCAGGGCGCGATCGTCGGCACCTCGTCGTTGCGTCGCCAGGCGCTGTTGCGCGCGCGCAGGCCCGACCTCGAATTGCGCGACCTGCGCGGCAACGTCAACACGCGCCTTTCGAAGCTCGATGCGGGCGAGTACGACGCGATCGTGCTCGCGTGCGCAGGGCTCGCGCGACTCGGCTTCGAATCGCGCATCCGCGCGCGCATGGACGCGCCGGACTGGTTGCCCGCGCCCGCGCAGGGCGCGATCGCGATCGAATGTCGCGACGACACGCCGGAGATGTTCGCGCTACTCGCCGCGCTCGACGATGCGGCGACGCGCGAGTGCGTCGAAGCGGAGCGCGCGATGAACCGTGCGCTGCACGGGAGTTGCCACGTGCCGGTTGCGGGGTTCGCGCGGCGCGTGGGCGCGGAACTTCATCTCGAAGGCCTCGTCGGCTCTGCGCAGGATGGCCGCTTCGTTCGCGCGGAAGGTCGAGGCACATCGCCCGAAGCGCTCGGCACGGAAGTCGCGCAGCGCCTGCTCGCGCAGGGCGCGCGCGATTTCATCGACGCGCAGTAAGCCGGGGATCGCAAGGGGCGTTGCCCCTTGCCTCGCGACGTCAGTAGTACAGCGTGACCATGTGCTTCGCTTCGGCGAAGAACAACCACCGTTCGACAAACGCGCCCGCCACCGCGCACAACGCGGCCGCCGTGAACCACGGCGCAAGATCGGCGTGGACGAAGATCCACGCCGGCAACAACAGCAATACCGGCAGCACCGCGAACAACACCACGGCAATGCGACGCAGCCACTTCGCATGGCGGCGCGCGACGACGAAGCCCATTTCCTTCGTCAAATAGTTCGCCTCGGTGTGCGGGCGCTCGAACACGCTGACCGTGCGCTGCGGCAGGCCGACCGCGTCCCCGCGCGTTGCGGGGAGCGGCGTATCGATGTCGCGCCAGTACTTCAGCTTCAGCACGCACAGCACGATCGCCGCGACGATGCCGCCGAACGCCGCCATGTTGGTGATCGGGCGACCGAGCAACGTCGCGATCGCGCAGAACAGCAGGCCGCCGGTGAACAGCGCGAACACGCCGTAGACGAACGGCACGAAGCGATGCCGCCACGCGGGGATCGGCTTCAGCGACGCGTAGATCATCGCGGTGCAGTGCACGGTGACCAGCGCCGCGACCATCGCGAGCAATGCGACGGCCTTGCCCGCGAGCGACAACGCCGCGCGACCGGATGCGTCGGACGAAATCTGCGACGGCAACAACGCCAGCGCCAGCAGCAACGCGACGCCGAATGTCGCCATCGCCGCCACGCCTTCGCGCGACAGCCACGACGTCCGCCACTGCGAGAACGCGCGCCAGGCGCGTGCCGGCTTGCCGAGGTGCAGCATCGAGCTCAGCAACCCGATCGTCGACAGCACGATCGCCAGCGCGATGGAAACGAGCAGCGTGCGCGCCGCGCTCTGCCCGGTCAGCGCGTGCCACCCGGCCCAGAACAGCAGCCCGTAGCCGGCGCCCGACAGGGTGGTGAAGAAAATGACCGACAGCGCGGGATGCATCGTCGTGGTTACTCCAGCACGACCGCGGTGCCCGACGCCGTCACCATCAGCATCGAACCGCCTTCCTGGATCTGGATCGTCTCGTAATCCAGGTCGACGCCGACGACGGCGTTGCAACCGAGTTCGCGCGCCTGTTCGATCATGTCCTCGATCGCTTCTTCCTTCGCCGTGCGCAGCACTTTTTCGTACGAGCCCGAGCGGCCGCCGAGGATGTCGCGGATGCCGGCGAAGAAGTCGCGGAACATATTCGCGCCGAGGATCGCGTCGCCGCCGACCAACCCCTTGTAGGCGACGATGCGGCGACCTTCGATCGTGTGCGTGGTGGTGACGAGCACCGTGGGCTTGTCGGCCATGGCAGGTTCCTCAGCGGCGAAGGAGACGGTCGAGCCAGCGCTTCGGCGTGGCATCGGATTCAGTCGGGGCATCGGCGAGCGCGACATCGCCTTCGTTCGCGCGACGCGGGCGCGGCGGGAGGTAGCGATTGACCGGCGCGTATCCGAGTTCGGGCAGCAGCGGAAGGCCGCCGCGTTCGGCGACGAGCTTGCTGACCTTCGATTCCGGATCGCCGAGGTCGCCGAAATGGCGCGCGCGCGTCGGGCACACCTGCACGCACGCGGGCTCGCGTTCGGATTCCGGAAGGTTCTCGTTGTAGATGCGGTCGACGCAGAGCGTGCATTTCTTCATCACGCCTTCGACTTCGCTGTACTCGCGCGCGCCGTACGGACAGGCCCACGAACACAGCTTGCAGCCGATGCACTTGTCTTCGTCGACGAGCACGATGCCGTCGGACGCGCGCTTGTAGCTCGCGCCGGTCGGGCAGACGGTGACGCACGCGGGCGTTTCGCAATGCAGGCACGAGCGCGGGAAGTGCAGCGTCATCGCGGGCTGTTCTTCCAGCGGCGCGACCTCGTAACTGTGCACGCGGTTGAACCACACGCCGCTCGGGTCCTTCGCGTACGGCTTCTCGTCGGTCACCGGGCCGGCGACGCCGCCGCTGTTCCACTGCTTGCAACCGGTCGCGCACGCGTGGCAACCCACGCACGTGTCGAGGTCGATGACGAGCCCGAGCTTCTTCTTCGACGGCGGCGGCAGGTCGGTCATGGTGTTTTCTTGTTCGGCTCGGTCTTGCCGGGATGTTCGCGATTGCGCGAGGCGGCGCCATAGCGCAGCGGTCGCTCGTCGGCTTCACGAAACGCCAGTGGCGGGAACTGCGGTTCGCTTTCGCCCGTCGTTTCGGACTTGCGGATGCGCACGCGCAGGTCGAACCACGCCGCCTGCCCGGTCACCGGATCGGCGTTCGCGTATTCGCCCTTCGGCGTGACGTCGGAGATGAGATGGTTGAGCAGGAAGCCCTTCGTGCCTTCCGGCGCGTCCTTCGCCAGACGCCACGCGCTGCGGCGCTTGCCGATCGCGTTCCAGGTCCACACGGTGTCGGGCTGCATGTTGCCGGCGAAGCGCGCCTGCACGGTGATCGTGCCGTGGTGCGAATCGACGTCGACCCAGTCGCCGTCGGCCAAGCCGTACTTCGCACCGGTCGACGGATGCACGTACAGCGCGTTGCGCGCCTGGATCTGCCGCAACCACGCGTTCTGCGAACCCCACGCGTGGTACATGTACATCGGACGCTGCGTGATGGCGCTGAGCGGATAGGTTTCGCGCGACGTCTCGTCGTGCTCGAACGGCTCGTACCAGATCGGCATCGGATCGAAGTACGTCGCCACGCGCGTGCGGTGTTCGTCGGGCGGCTGCAGCGCGCCATGGCCGTGCGCGGCCAGGCGGAACTTCTGCAAGGTCTCCGAGTACAGCTGCATCACGATCGGCTGGTCGCTACCGATGAAACCGAGGCGATGCGCCCACTGCAGGTAATCGCGGTTCGCCATCTTGTAATAGCGCGCCGAGTCCGGCACAGGCGTGTGCCAGAAGCCGCCGTGTTCGATGTAGCGCTGCAACTGGTTCGGGTTCGGCGCGCCCTTGCCTTCGAGCGAACCATCTTCGCCGCGCCAACCTGCGAGCAGGCCGACGCCGGGCGCGCGTTCGTGGCGCACGATGTAGTCGGCGTAGTCGCGGTACTTCGGCGTGCCGTCGACTTCGATCATGCCGGGCAAACGCAGGCGCGCACCGAGGTCGAGCAGCACCGACTGGAAGCCGCGCACGTCGCGCGCGCGCCCGTCGTCGGTCGGCTGCGTGGCGGGATCGAAGATCGGATGGCGGATGGCGTCGCTCGCGCCATCGGCATCGGAGATCGGGCGATCGAGCAGCGAGATCGCATCATGCCGTTCGAGGTACGTGGTGTCGGGCAGCACGAGGTCCGCGTACGCCACCATCTCCGACGCGTACGCATCGCTGTAGATGATGTGCGGGATGCGGTATTCGCCGTCCTCGAACTTGTCGGTCAGCCAATGCATCGTCTCGGCGGTGTTCATCGCCGAGTTCCAGCTCATGTTCGCCATGAACATGAGCAGCGTGTCGATGCGGTAGGGATCGCCCGCCCACGCGTTGCGGATCATCGTGTGCATCATCCCGTGCGCGGCGAGCGGATACGCCCACGAATACGCATGGTCGATGCGGCGCGGCTGGCCGTCTTCGTCGACGACGAGGTCTTCGGGGCCATGCACGAAACCGAGCGGCGCAGCGTCGAGGCCACCGTCGTCGCGGCGCTTCTTGCCGGGGCGATTGGGTGGCGGCAGCGGTTTCGGGAACGGCGGCTGGAAGCGGAACGAGCCCGGCGCATCCACCGCGCCCAGCAGCAACTGCAACACGTGCAACGCGCGGCAGGTGTGGAAGCCGTTGCTGTGCGCGCTGATGCCGCGCATCGCGTGCATCGACACGGGACGGCCGACCATCTCGTCGTGTTCGCGGCCCCACGAATCGGTCCAGCGGATCGGCAGCGAGAGCTTCGAGTCGAACGCGGCGGCCGCGAGTTCGCGCGCGATGCGGCGGATCGTCGTCGCGGGCACGCCGCAACGTTCGCTCACCGCGTCGGGCGAATATTGCGGATCGAGGTAACGCTCGGCGAGCAACTGGAAGACGGGGACGGCGGTGCGGCCATCGGGCAGCGCGTATTCACCGACGACCACCGGCGCGATGTCGATCGACTGCGCATCCACCGCGCCGCGTTCGCGATCCCAGCACAGCGCCTTGCCGTCGGCGTCGCGCGCGAACAGGCCATCGTCCGCGCCACCGGGATTGCGCACGACGAGCCAGTGCGCATTCGCGTAACGCACGAGGTAATCGAGGTCGATGCGGTCGCTGCGCAGCAGTTCGTGGATCAGCGCGAACGCGAACAGGCCGTCGGTTCCGGGGCGTATGCCGATCCATTCATCGGCGATCGCGCCATAACCGGTGCGCACCGGATTGACCGCGACGATCTTCGCGCCGCGCGCCTTGAGCTTCCCGAGCCCGAGCTTGATCGGATTGGAATCGTGGTCCTCGGCGACGCCCCACAACATCAGGTACTGCGTGTGGTCCCAGTCGGGTTCGCCGAATTCCCAGAACGAGCCGCCGAGCGTGTACAAGCCGCCCGCGGCCATGTTCACCGAACAGAAACCGCCGTGCGCCGCGTAGTTGACCGTGCCGAACTGCTGCGCCCACCAGCCGGTGAGCGCCTGCGACTGGTCGCGGCCGGTGAAGAAGGCGAGGGCATCGGGGTTGTTCGCGCGCAGCGGCGCGAGCCAGGACGTCGCGATCCGCATCGCCTCGTCCCACTCGATTTCCTTGAACTCGCCCTTGCCGCGTTCGCCCGTGCGCAGCAACGGGCGCGTCAGCCGCGCCGGCGAATAGTGCTGCATGATCCCGGCCGACCCCTTCGCGCACAGGACGCCGCGGTTCACCGGGTGATCGGGATTGCCCTGGATGTAGCGGATGCGCCCGTCCAGGGTCCACACCTTGATGCCGCAACGGCACGCGCACATGTAGCAGGTCGTCGCGTGGACGGCGTCGCCGGGGGACGGAGACGGATTGAGCTCGGGCTCGCGCATGGGGAGCGATTGTAGGACGTTCGCATCTGCTTTAATTCCCCCATGGACCGCTACGAACGCATCAACGCCCTGCATCGCCTGCTCAAGGCGGCGCGCTACCCCGTCACGGTGGCCCGCCTCCAGGACGAACTCGGCTGCTCGCGCGCCACCGTCTACCGCGACCTCGCCTTCCTGCGCGACGGCCTGATGGCGCCGGTGGTGGGCGACGGCGAGGCCGGCTTCAAGTACGACGCGAGCGAAAGCGATCGCTTCGAACTTCCCGGGCTGTGGCTCAACTCCGAGGAACTGCACGCGCTGCTCGCCGCGCAGCAGTTGCTCGCGCGCAGCGGCGGCGGGTTGCTGTCGACCGCGCTCGCGCCGTTGCAATCGCGCGTGGAGAAGCTGCTCGAGGAACAGGCGGGCGGCAAGCGCTGGCCGGTCGAACGCGTGCGCGTGATCGCCAGTCGCCCGCGCCGCCTCGACGAACACGTGTTCCGCATCGTCGCCTCGGCGGTGCTGGGGCGGAAGAAGCTCTCCTTCGACTACCGCGCGCGCTCGACCGACGAGAAGACGCGCCGCATCGTGTCGCCGCAACGCATCACTCATTACCGCGACAACTGGTACCTCGATGCGTGGGACGAGGACCGCGAGGGCCTGCGCAGCTTCGCCGTCGACCGCATCGGCACGGCGAAGATGGGCGAAGGCGAAGCGCGCGATCTCCCGGACAGCGAACTCGACGAACACCTGGCGTCGAGCTACGGCATCTTCTCCGGGCCGCCGAAGCACTGGGCGACGATCATGTTCAGCCCGAAGGCCGCGCGCTGGGTCGCCGACGAACGCTGGCATTCGCAGCAGCAGGGCCGCTTCCTGCCCGACGGTCGCTACGAGTTGAAGGTGCCGTACAGCAACTCGCGCGAGTTGCTGATGGACGTGCTGCATTACGGCAGCGACGCCGAGATCGTCGAACCGCCGGCGCTGCGCGAACAGGCGCGCGCGCTGCTCGCGCTCGCCATCTCGAACTACGAGCGCTGATGACCCCCGCCGATCCCCCGAAGATCCGCACCGACGAAAAGATCGCGCTGGTCCTCGGGGCGGGTGGCGCACGCGGGCTCGCGCAGATCGGCGTCATCGAGGCGATCGAGGCGCGCAGCCTGAAAATCGTGGCGATCGCGGGGTCCTCGAGCGGCGCGCTGGTCGGCGGGCTGCATGCGTCGGGGCGCTTGCCCGCGTATCGCGATTGGCTGTTGTCGCTGGATCGGGGCGCGATGTTGCGGCTGCTCGATCCGGGCTTCGGGCGTTCGGCACTATTCGAAGGCACGCGGCTGATCGCCGCGCTGCGCGAGATCGCGGGCTCGCCGAAGATCGAAGAACTCCCGATCGATTTCACCGCCGTCGCCGTCGACGTGTTGCGCCAGCGCGAAGTGTGGTTGCGCGAAGGCGACATGTGGGACGCGATCCGCGCGTCCTTCGCGATCCCGGGCCTGTTCACGCCGCACATCATCCACGGCCGGCCGCTGGTGGACGGCGGCCTGCTCGCGCCGTTGCCGATCGCGGCCACGCGCCTGTCCGATGCGCACCGCCTGGTCGCCGTCGACATGCACGGCTGGCCGCAACGCCCGCCGGGCGAACCGGCCGAAGAGGACGCGCCTTCCGGCCCGTCGAACAGCCGCAGCTGGCTCACCGCATGGATGCACATGCGCGCGAGCGACGCCTCGGCCGACGCCGCGCGCACGCGCCTGGGCTTCACCGACCTGATGGCGCGCTCGCTCGACACGATGCAGGCGCAGATCGCGCGCGTGCAGCTGGCCCTCGACCCGCCGGAACTCGTCATCCGCATCCCCCGAGATGCCTGCCAGTTCTACGAGTTCTGGCGCGCGAAGGAGTTGATCGACATCGGCCGGCGCGAGGCCGACAAGGCGCTCGACGAAGCGGGTTACTGAAGAACGGGCGAAACAGGGGTCAGAGCACCATTTCCAACGGAAATGGTGCTCTGACCCCTGTTTCGCTGTTTCGCAGCCTTTGAGATGACGCGCGCCGAAGCTCCGCGCAACACACACGGAGCCCAACGCCATGCATCCCGCCCACAGCACCCGCGCCGCCAGCTTTCTCCGCACGTTCCTCACGATCGGCGTCCTGGCCGTCCTCCTGCTGCCGATGGCGCGCACGAACACGCAGCTGATCGGCTTCCTCCCGCTGTGGCTGGTCGCGATGCCCGCCAGCGCGTTGTGGGCGCTGCGCCGCGTCCGCGCGGGGTGACACGGGTCCGCATCGCGGGCCCGTGATAGCGTGACGGCTTCCCTATCGTCGCGGAGCCGTCATGCCCCAGGGTTCGTCCTTCCGACTCGTCGCAGGAATCGCCTTCGGGCTCGCCGCCACCGCCAGTACCAGCTTCGCGCAATCGACGGGGACCCCCGCGCAGCAGGAGCCCGCCGTGGCGAACGACCCGTACCAGTGGCTCGAGGACGTGAAGGGCGACAAGTCGATCGCCTGGGTCCGCGAGCAGAATGCGAAGAGCGAGGCCGAGCTCGCGCAGTCGCCGCAGTTCCGCAAGCTCGAAACCGACGTCCGCGCCATCCTCGATTCGACCGCGAAGATCCCCGGCGTCGAGAAGATCGGCGACTACTACTACAACTTCTGGAAGGACAAGAACCACGAGCGCGGCCTGTGGCGCCGCACGACGCTCGCCGAATACCGCAAGGCCGACCCGAAGTGGGAAACCATCCTCGACCTCGACGCGCTCAACGCCGCGGAAAAGGAAAACTGGGTCTGGCACGGCGCCGATTGCCTGAAACCCGATTACACGCGCTGCCTGGTCGCGCTGTCGCGCGGCGGTTCGGATGCCGACGTCACGCGCGAATTCGATCTCGCAAGCAGGACGTGGGTGAAGGACGGCTTCTTCCGTCCGGAAGCGAAGGGCGGCCTGGGCTGGGTCGACAAGGACACGGTGTACGTCTACACCGACTTCGGCCCCGGTTCGATGACGCCTTCCGGCTACCCGCGCATCGTCAAGCAGTGGCAGCGCGGCACGCCGCTGGCGCAAGCGCAGAAGGTGTACGAAGGCGAGCCGCAGGACATGTACATCGCCGCCCAGCGCGATCTCACGCCGGGCTTCCAGCGCGACTTCGTCAATCGCGTCATCGCGTTCTACAACGATGAACTCTTCCTGCGCGACGCCGACGGCAAGCTCGTGAAGGTCGACGCGCCGAATTCGGCGAACAAGTCGGTCCACAAGGAATGGCTGGTGCTGGAGTTGCGCGACGCGTACGAGGCCGGCGGCACGACGTATGCCGCGGGCTCGCTGATCGCGACGAAGTTCGACGACTTCATGGCCGGCAAGCGCGACTTCACCGTGCTGTTCGCGCCCACCGACAACACCTCGCTCGCCAGCTTCGGCTGGACGAAGAACCACTTGGTCCTCAACGTCATGGAGGACGTGAAGAACAAGTTGTTCGTGCTCACGCCGGCCGCGGGCGAATGGACGCGCAAGCCGCTCGCCGGTGCGCCGACCATCGGCACCGTGAGCGTCGCGCCGGTCGATGCCGACGACAGCGACGCGGTGTGGGTCACCGCCACCGACTACCTGACGCCGACGACGCTCGCGATCGCCGACGTGTCGAACGACGCCGCGCCGCAAACGCTCAAGTCGAACCCGCAGTTCTTCGACGCGCGCACGCACGTCATCGAACAGCACTTCGCGACCTCGAAGGACGGCACGCGCATCCCGTACTTCCTCGTGAAGCCGAAGGACGCGAAGAACGACGGCACCACGCCGACGCTGCTGTACGGCTACGGCGGTTTCGAAGTGTCGATGACGCCGGGCTATTCCGGCGGCGTCGGCAAGGGCTGGCTGGAGAAGGGTGGCGCGTACGCGGTCGCCAACATCCGCGGCGGCGGCGAGTACGGCCCGCGCTGGCACCAGGCCGCGCTGAAAGCCAACCGCCACAAGGCCTACGAAGATTTCGCCGCGGTCGCCGAAGACCTCGTCAAGTCGGGCCTCACCACGCAAAAGCGCCTCGGCATCATGGGCGGCAGCAACGGTGGCCTGCTGATGGGCAACATGCTCGTGCAGTACCCGCAGCTGTTCGGCGCGATCGTCGTGCAGGTGCCGCTGCTCGACATGAAGCGCTACAGCCACTTGCTCGCGGGCGCTTCGTGGATGGCCGAATACGGCGATCCCGACACGGCCGACTGGGAATTCATCCAGTCGTTCTCGCCGTACCAGCTCTTCGATCCGTCGAAGGAGTATCCGCCGGTGCTCTTCACCACCTCGACCGCCGACGACCGCGTCCACCCGGGCCACGCGCGCAAGATGATGGCGAAGATGCTCGAGGCGAAGAAGGACGTGCGCTACTACGAGAACATCGAAGGCGGCCACGGCGGGGCAGCGAACAACGCCCAGTCCGCGCACATGAACGCCCTCGCCTACACGTTCCTCTGGAACGAACTGTCGAAGTGACCCGACCCTAACGGACCGACAATGAAACTCTCGATCCCCTTGCTCACGACGCTCCTGATGACTTCGACCACATTCGCCGCCGACCTCCCGCAACCGCCCGACGTGGCGAAGAAGCCGCACGTCGTCAAGGCGCCGCATGGCGCGGAGCGTAACGACGAGTACTACTGGCTGCGCGACGACACGCGCAAGAACCCCGAGATGCTCGCGTACCTCAACGCCGAGAACGCGTACGCCGACGCCTTCATGTCGCCGCTGAAGCCGTTGCAGGAAGAGGTGTACGAGGAAATCGTCGGCCGCATCAAGCAGGACGACGCCTCGGTGCCGTACCTCGAGCGCGGCTACTGGTATTACACGCGCTTCGAAACCGGCAAGGACTACCCGATCCATGCGCGCCGCAAGGGCACGATGGACGCGCCCGAAGAAATCCTGCTCGACGTCAACAAGATGGCCGAAGGCAAGGGCTACTTCAGCGTCGGCGACTGGGAAACCAGCCAGGACAACACGTTGCTCGCATGGGCGGAAGACGCGGTCGGTCGTCGCCAGTACACGATCAAGGTGAAGAACCTCGCGACCGGCGAAATCTATTCGGACGAAGTGCCGGGCGTCGCGGCGAATGTCGTCTGGGCGGACGACAACAAGACGCTCTTCTACGTGTGGAACGACCCGAAGACGCTGCTCACCACGCGCGTGCAGAAGCACGTGCTCGGCACGGCGGCGAAGGACGACGTGGTCGTCTACGAAGAGAAGGACGACAGCTTCTACATGGGCGTCGGCCGCACGCGCGACGACAAGTTCCTGTGTATCCAACTGGGCAGCACGGTGTCGAGCGAGTTCCGCTGCGCGTCCGCCGCCGATCCGCAGGACTTCGCGGTCCTCGCGCCGCGCGAACGCGACGTCGAATACGACGCCGACCACCACGACGGCCGCTGGGTGATCCACACCAACGCCGACGGTGCGAAGAATTTCAAGATCGTCACCGCCGCCGACGGGTCGACCTCGCGCAAGGACTGGCAGGAATGGGTGCCGCACAGCGAAGACGTCTTCATCGACGGCTTCGAACTGTTCGACGGCTTCACCGCCATCGCCGAACGCAGCGAAGGCCTGGAACGCCTGCGCCTGCTGCGCCCCGACGGCAAGTCCGAATACGTGAAGGCCGACGAACCCGCGTACGGCATGGGCCTGTCGATCAACGCCGAACCGGACACCGACTGGCTGCGCTACACCTACACGTCGATGACGACGCCGGCCACGGTGTACGAGCTCAACACGAAGACCGGCGAGCGCAAGCTGATGAAGCGCGACCCGGTGATCGGCTACGACCCGTCGAAGTACACGACCGAACGACTGTGGGCGACGGCGCGCGACGGCACGAAGATCCCGGTCTCGGTCGTCTACAAGAAGGGCTTCAAGAAGGACGGCACGGCCGCGCTCCTGCAGTACGCGTACGGCAGCTACGGTTCGTCCACCGACCCGGGCTTCAACCTCCCGGCGGTGAGCCTGCTCGACCGCGGCATGGTGTACGTGCTCGCCCACATCCGCGGCGGCCAGGAGATGGGCCGCAAGTGGTACGACGACGGCAAGCTGTTCAACAAGAAGAACACCTTCACCGACTTCATCGACGTCACCGACTTCCTGGTCGAGGAAGGCTATGCGTCGAAGGATCGCGTCGCCGCGTACGGCGGCAGCGCCGGCGGCCTGCTGATGGGTGCGATCTCCAACATGGCGCCCGACAAGTACCGCGTGATCCTGTCGCAGGTGCCCTTCGTCGACGTCGTGACCACGATGCTCGATCCGACCATCCCGCTCACCACCAACGAATACGACGAGTGGGGCAATCCGGAAAAGAAGGATTACTACGAGTACATGCTGTCGTACTCGCCGTACGACAACCTGAAGCCGCAGGCGTACCCGGCGATGTTCGTGGGCACCGGCCTGTGGGATTCGCAGGTGCAGTATTTCGAACCGGCCAAGTACGTCGCGCGCCTGCGCGACCTCGACACCGCCGGCGCGGATCGCCCGGTGCTGTTCCGCGTCAACATGGAAGCGGGCCACGGCGGCAAGTCGGGCCGGTTTCGCCGGTATCGCGAGCTGTCGGAGATGTACGCGTTCCTGCTCGACCAGCTCGGCGCCTCGAACGTGCAAATCACCGCCGCGAAGTGACACACTGGCGGCCATGAATCGCAATCGCCTCATGGCCGCCCTCCTGGTTGCCGCCCTCCCGCTCGCCGGGTGCGGCAACAAGGGTCCGTTGATCCGCGTGCCCAACGTCGAGGGCGGCCCGCCCGAGATGCCGGCCGCCGACACGACGGTGATGCCGGCGGACAACGGATCCATCGTGTTGCCTGCAGAAAGCGGCACCGTCATGCCGCCGAGCGCGAGCACCGTTCCCGACATCGACAACGACGATGGGTCGACCGGAACGCCGCGCTGAATCCGATGCGATGACCATGCCGCACGCGGCCGGCGGCCGCTCCCTGCGCTTCACCAAAATGCACGGCGCGGGCAACGACTTCGTCGTCGTCGACCTGCGCCACGGCCAGGCCGCGCCCGACGCGGCGCTGTGCCGCGCGCTCGCCGATCGCCACACGGGCGTCGGCTGCGACCAGATCCTCACGATCGAAGCGCCGCGCAGCGCGAACGCGTCCGCGAGCTACCGCATCTGGAACGCCGACGGCTCGCAGGCGCAGCAATGCGGCAACGGCGCGCGCTGCGTCGCCGCGTGGGTCGTGCGCGACGGCACTGCGCGCGGACCGCGTTTCGAGCTCGACAGCCCGGCCGGCACGCATGCCGTCGACGTGTTGCCTGATGCGCGCTATCGCATCGCGATGGGCGTGCCCGACTTCGTGCCGTCGCACGTGCCGCTCGCGCAACAGGGCGAACAGCCGCGCGATGCGTACGACATCGAGATCGATGGGCAGACGCTGCACTTCGGCGCTGCGTCGATGGGCAATCCGCACGCGTTGATCGAAGTCGACGACATCGCCACCGCGCGCGTCGGCGTGCAGGGGCCGGCGCTGCAACGCAGCCGCGCGTTCCCGGAATCGGTGAACGTCGGCTTCGCGCAGGTCGAATCGCGCGATCGCATCCGGTTGCGCGTGTACGAACGCGGCGTCGGCGAAACGCTGGCCTGCGGCAGCGGCGCCTGCGCCGCCGCGGCGATCCTGATGCGGCGCGGCCGCGTCGATCGCGACATCGTCGTCGCCCTGCCGGGCGGCGAGCTTTCGATCGCCTGGCCCGACGACGCCAGCCCGATCACCATGGCCGGTCCGGCCGCATTCGTGTTCGAAGGGGAGTGGTTGCCATGATCGAGACGACCGAGAAGCTCGGCGCGCATGAAGTCGCTGCGTGGTTGCGGCGACACCCGACGTTCCTCAAGCAGTTCCCCGATCTCGCGGTGAGCCTCGTGGTGCCGCGCGAAGACGGGCCCGCCGCGTCGCTGGCGAGCTACCAGCTCGAAGTGTTGCGCGACAAGAATCGCGAGCTCTCGCGTCGCCTGCAGGAATTGTTCGGCAACGCGCAGGAGAACGAACGCCTCGCGGTGCGCACGCACCAGCTCGCGTTGAACCTCATGCGCCAGGACACGCCGGCGACGACGCTGCGCGCGATGGCGGCGTCGCTCGAAGAGGATTTCCAGGGCGACCTCGTGCGCATCGTGACGTTCGACGCGGTGTCGGGCCTGGACGACGTCGATTGGTGGCAATCGATCCCGCTCGGCGACGCGCGCCTGGCGCCGTTCCGCGACGCGATCGTCGACGGCGAACCGATCTGCGGCCGCCTGCATCCCGACAAGCACGCGCTGCTGTACGGCATGCGCGCGGAGGACGTGCAGTCCACCGCGTTGCTGTCGCTGCCGGGCGTCGGTCTCGTCGCGGTCGGCAGTCGCGATCCCAATCGCTTCTTCCCGGGCATGGGCACGCTGTTCCTGCGCATGATGGGCGAAGCCTTGTCGGCGGCGTTGCAACGCTTCCCGGGCTGACGTCCACGATCGACATGGGCTCGATCGACATGCCCTCGATCGATGCGTACCTCGCGCATCTGCACGTGGAGCGGCGCATGTCGCCGCACACGCTCGACGGATATCGCCGCGATCTCGAATCGTTGCGTGCATGGTCCGAAGCGCAGGGCATCGACGTGGACGCGATCCACACCGAACAACTGCGCACGTTCATCGCATCGGAACATCGCCGCGGCCTGTCGCCGAAGAGCCTGCAGCGGCGGTTGTCGGCGTGCCGCAGCTTCTATCGCTGGCTGCTGCGCCATGGCCGCATCCAGGCCAATCCCGCACAACCGATCCGCGCGCCGAAGGCGCCGCGCAAGTTGCCGCAGGTGCTCGATCCCGACGAAGCGAAGGCGCTGGTCGAAGTGCCGACCGATGCGCCGCTCGGTTTGCGCGATCGCGCGCTGCTCGAACTGTTCTATTCCTCCGGCCTGCGGCTGTCCGAACTCTGCGCGCTGCGCTGGCGCGATCTCGACCTCACGAGTGGCCTGGTCACCGTGCTCGGCAAGGGCAGCAAGCAGCGCAGCGTGCCGGTCGGTTCGTTCGCGCGCGCGGCACTGACCGAGTGGAAGACCGAGCGACGGCCGGTCGACGACGCGTTCGTGTTCCCCGGCCGCAACGGCGCCATCACGCCGCGCGCCGTGCAACTGCGGCTGCGCACGCTCGCGCAGCGGCAGGGCCTGTTCAAGCGCGTGCATCCGCACCTGCTGCGCCACAGTTTCGCCAGCCACGTCCTCGAATCCTCCGGCGACCTGCGCGGCGTCCAGGAACTGTTGGGCCACGCGGACATCTCGACGACGCAGATCTATACGCACCTCGACTTCGGGCATTTGTCGAAGGTGTACGACGCGGCGCATCCGCGGGCGCGCAGGAAAAGCGGGAAAGGGGAAACGGGAAACGGGAGCTGAGCGCCCGTCGTTGGGCGAAGTCGATAAGCCGAAGATCGGTTGACCTCGATTCGGCACGCGCCCGTGACGCCGCTTCGCGCCCAATCTCCCGTTTCCCGCTTCATGTTTCCCGTTTCCCCGCTTGATCCCCAAAGCAGCCGTCCCCAACTGATCCGGACACGCTTCCCGGAGCCAGTCCCCCCATGGATCCCCAACGCTTCCACGCCACCACCATCGTCTCCGTCCGTCGCGACGGGAAGGTCGCGGTGGGCGGCGACGGCCAGGTCACGCTCGGCAACACCGTGATGAAGGCGAACGCGCGCAAGGTGCGGCGCCTCGGCCGCGAAGGCCAGGTGCTCGCCGGTTTCGCGGGCGCCGCGGCCGATGCGTTCACGCTGTTCGAACTGTTCGAATCGAAACTCGAAAAACACGGCCAACTCACCCGCGCCGCGGTGGAATTGGCCAAGGATTGGCGCACCGAGCGCCGCCTCGGGAAACTCGAGGCGCTGCTCGCGGTCGCTGACAAGGAGACCTCGCTGATCATCTCCGGCACGGGCGACGTGATCGAACCCGAGGACGGAATCATCGCGATCGGCTCCGGCGGTCCGTTCGCATTGTCCGCGGCGCGCGCGCTGATGGGACACACGACGCTCGATGCGCGGGCCGTCGTCGAAGAGTCGCTGAAGATCGCCGGCGACGTGTGCATCTACACCAACCGCAACATCGTGGTCGAAGAGCTCTGATGAACAATCTCGCCGCCGTGCATTCCTCCTCCACCATGACTCCGCGCGAGATCGTGCAGGAGCTCGACAAGCACATCGTCGGGCAGCAGGCCGCCAAGCGCGCGGTCGCGATCGCGCTGCGCAATCGCTGGCGCCGCATGCAGCTCGAACCCGACCTGCGCGACGAAGTGATGCCGAAGAACATCCTCATGATCGGCCCCACGGGCGTGGGCAAGACCGAGATCGCGCGCCGCCTGGCGACGCTCGCCAACGCGCCGTTCGTGAAGGTCGAAGCCACGCGCTTCACCGAAGTCGGTTACGTCGGCAAGGACGTCGAGCAGATCGTGCGCGACCTCGCCGACACCGCGGTGAAGATGTATCGCGAGCAGGCCAAGCTGCGCGTGCGCACGCAGGCCGAGGAACGCGCGGAAGACCGCATCCTCTCGGCGTTGCTGCCCAAGCGCCAGGTCGCGACCGTGTTCGGCTTCACCAGCGAAGAGACACCCGAAGAAGTCTCGCCGGAAGAAACCGCCACGCGCGCCAAGTTGCGCAAGCAGCTGCGCAGCGGCGCGCTCGACGAGCGCGAGATCGAACTCGAAGTCGCGGTGAACGTCGGCGTCGACATCATGGCGCCGCCGGGCATGGAGGAAATGGGCCAGCAGCTGCGGCAGATGTTCTCGCAGGTCGCGGGCGGCAAGACCCACACCAAGCGGTTGTCGATCAAGGCCGCGCGCCCGCTGCTGATCGAGGAAGAGGCGGGCAAGCTGGTCAACGAAGACGACATCCGCGCCGCCGCGATCGACGCCTGCGAACAGCATGGCATCGTCTTCATCGACGAGATCGACAAGGTCGCCAAGCGTTCGGAAGGCTACGGCGCCGACGTCTCGCGCGAAGGCGTGCAGCGCGACCTGCTGCCGCTGGTCGAAGGCTCGACGGTGAGCACCAAGTACGGCCCGGTGAAGACCGACCACATCCTGTTCATCGCCTCGGGCGCGTTCCACCTCGCCAAGCCGAGCGACCTGATTCCCGAAATGCAGGGCCGCTTCCCGATCCGCGTCGAACTCTCGGCGTTGAGCAAGCACGACTTCGTGCGCATCCTCACCGAGCCGCGCGCCGCGCTCACGCGCCAGTACGTCGAGTTGCTGAAGACCGAAGGCGTCGCGCTGCGTTTCGACGACGAGGCGATCGATCGCCTCGCCGACATCGCGGAGCAGGTCAACGAGCGCCAGGAAAACATCGGCGCGCGTCGCCTGCACACGGTGATGGAACGCTTGCTCGACACGCTGAGCTTCGAGGCGCCGGATCGCGACGGCACGATGCTGACGATCGATCGTGCGTACGTCGACTCGCACCTGGGCGAGTTGGTGAAAGACCCGGATCTGTCGCGCTACATCCTCTGAACGCGACCACCCTCCCTCGCCACGGCAGGGGAGGGTTCGCGCGCGTTACTTCGTCGCGTCCGTCGCCGCCGACTTGCGCGGATCGTCCTTCGCATCGGCGTACGTGATCTCGAACGGTCCCATCGCGTTGACCTGCACGGTCGCGCCGCCCTTCGTCGTCGCTTCGTGCTGCATCTTCGCGGGCAGGCTGACGTAGTCGCCGGTCGCGAAGTCGGCGTCGTGCGTCTTGCCCGACTCGCCCATCGACACGTGGAAGTCGCCGTCGATGACGGTCACCTGCTCGTCGGTCGGGTGCCAGTGGCGCCCGATCTTGTAGCCGGCGGGCATCTTGATGCGGATCGCGAACGGGCCGGCCTTGCCGGGATCGCCCGCCAGCACGGCGAACTGCGCGCCCTTCGGGAGGAAGGGCGGCGGGTCGCCCCACTTCACCTCGCCGGCCTTGACCATCGCGTGTTCCATGCCATCGGCCGCAGGCGCCGATGCCGAATGCATGAGTGCGAGCGCGGGCACCAGGGCCACCATCCAGCTGAGCTTCGTCTTCACGTCGGTCCTCCCGTTGGGGGTTCGTGCCCCCGCCAACGCACGACGCGCACGGAACCGGCCGCGCTTGCGATAATCGGCCGCATGAGCGAACGCAACGACCCCGGCACCACCCATTTCGGCTTCCGCGATGTCCCCGTCGGCGAGAAGCAGAAGCTCGTCGGCGAGGTCTTCTCGTCCGTGGCGGGCAAGTACGACCTGATGAACGACCTGATGTCGCTCGGCATCCATCGCGTGTGGAAGCGCTACTTCGTGGCGACCGCGCAGGTGAAGCCCGGCGATCGCGTGCTCGATCTCGCGGGCGGCACCGGCGATGTCGCCGCGCTCCTGCGCGAACGCGTCGGCGATGCGGGCGAAGTCGTGCTCGGCGACATCAACGGTTCGATGCTGCGTGTCGGACGCGATCGCATGACCGACCGCGGCAACGTGCGCGGATTCTCGTACGTGCAATGCAACGCGCAGGCGCTGCCGTTCCCCGACGCGAGTTTCGATCTCGTGACCATCGCCTTCGGCCTGCGCAACGTCACCGACAAGGACGCCGCGTTGCGCGAGATGCATCGCGTGCTGAAGGTCGGCGGCCAGGCGCGCGTGCTCGAGTTCTCCGAAGTGCGCGCCGACTGGTTCAAGCCGATCTACGACTTCCACTCGTTCAAGGTGCTGCCGCAACTCGGCAAGTTGTTCGCGCAGGATTCGGCGAGCTACCAATACCTCGCCGAGTCGATCCGCAAGCACCCGCCGCAAGAAGACCTGCAGCGCATGATGGAAGCTGCGGGCTTGGCGCGCTGCGGTTACAAGAACCTCAACGCCGGCATCGTCGCCGTGCACACGGGTTACAAGGTCTGAGGCGTCAGCCCGGCTGCCACGCGTAGGTCAGCTTCAGGAACAGGCTGCGCGTGTTGCTGAAGACGTCGAGCGCTTCGTCGTCCGAATAGCCGCCTTCCGAATACCCCGCGTAGATCGCGCTGCGCGGGTTGAGCTTGTACGAATACAGCAGCTGCGCGGCGATGTCGCTCGCGTGGTGCTGCACGGGCACCGTGTACAGCGCCTGGTCGCGGTCGACATCGCTCGACTGCACGGACAGGCGGAAACGCTGGCGCGGATCGAACTGCCAGCTCAGTCGTCCGTCGAGCACGCTCGCATCGAACGCGGTACCGCCGTCGCGCGACATGCGCTGGCGCGTGTAGGTCAGGTTGACGTTGACGCCGCGGCCGACGTCGAGTTGCACGAACGGTTCGAGGTCGACGAGGTGGCCGACTTCGGAGGCGACGAGATCGAGACCATCGCCCGCTTCGAACGAACCGCCGACCTTGATTGGCGACCACGGCACGAGTTCGAAGTAGAACGTGCCGAACGATTCGTCGAACAGCTGGCCGTTCCAGAACCGCTCGCGACCCAGCGCCCCGAGTTCGTAATACCCCTGGCGCGACGCGCGCGCGGCGAGATATCCCTCGACTTCGCGCTCGAGCAGCTGCCCGTCGAAACGATGCGTGATGTCCCAGTCGCCGTTGAACTCGATGCGCGTGACGTTCGAGCCCTTCGGCATGAACCACGTGTGGCCGCCGCCGACGAGTTGCTTGTCGTAGCCGACCTGCGTGATGAAGCCGAGGTCGGCGCGGAAACCGTCGTCGACTTTCCAGTGACCGAGGTTCGCGCGCCAGTTGCGGCTGCTGAACTGGTAGTTCGCGTACAGCGCGTCGCCCTTCGGTGCGGTGTCGCGCAGCGCGAGGCCGTCGGGATACGCGGAATCGCTGTGCAGGAATTGCCCGCGCAGCGTGTGTTCGTCCTTCTGCCAGCGCGCGTCGACGCCGCCGACCCCGTTGCGATACTCCTCGCCCGCGCGATACGTCGCGATGGCGCCGATGCTCGTATGCGCATCGAGGTCGTAGCGGTAACGACCGACGAAGTCGTCCGCCGACTGTTCGAGGAAGCGGAAAGACGAACCGAGCGGCCCCGGCACCAGCAACTGCGTCGTCGCATCACGCGCCAGGATCGCGCCGTACGCCTGGCCACCGTTGCGGCCGGTGACGCGCAGGCCACCGTCGGGATCGGCGATCTGCCGCGTGTAGAGCACCTGCAGCGGCGTCGTGAAGTAGTCCGCGCCTTCGAGGAAGAACGGCCGCTTCTCCGGGAAGAACAACGCGAAGCTCGTGTTGAGGTCGAGCTGCGCCTGGTCGGTTTCGACCTGCGAGAAGTCGGGGTTGAGCGTCGCGTTGAGCGTCAGGTTGGGGCTCGGCGCCCATGCGACGTCGAGGCCCGGCTCGATGTCGGTGCCTTCGCCGCCCCACTTCGCATTCGGCGACGCGCGTTCTTCGGCATGCGTCACGGTGAGCGTGGGCGTGATCTCGAGGTTGCGGCCCTGCTTCACGCCGGTGAAGCCGTCCATCTTGTCGAATGTGCACGTCAGGCAACGCGAACCGCGTTCGACGCGATTGCTGAAGTACTGGTAGCGATATTCGCGCGGACGCACGCGCAGGAACGTCGCGCCCCACCGGCGTTCGCCGGTGGTGTCGCGAAAGCGCAGCGTCGCGAACGGAATGCGGATCTCGACGTCGTAGCCCGCCTCGGTGATGCGGCCCGCGCTGTTCCAGATGCCGTCCCAACTGTCGTCTTCGGTGTTGGTCGACTCTTCCTTGATCAGGTCGGCCTGCACGCCGAACGGATTGACGAAGAACTCGTACGCGCGGCGCTGGTCGTCGAACGTATCGAGCATCACGCCGACGAAGTCGTCGCTGTACAACGCATCGCGATCGCGCAGGAAGGCGTGGATCTTCGCCGGATCCGGATCTTCGGCGTGGAAAGCGATGAGCAGCGCGTCGTCGGTGTAGGCGACTCGCGCGGTGGTCTTCACCGGCGCGGGTGTGTTGTCGCCGGGCGTGACTTCGAACGCGAGGTCGATCGGCGCCGCCTGCTCCCACGCGGCCTCGTCGAGCACGCCATCGACGACGATGTCGCCGGTCACGCGCGGAATGTCGCGCGCGACAACGTCGGCCGCCAACGAAGGCGCGGACGCGAGGGAAAGCAGCAGGGCGAGCGGGAGCAGGGCGAGCCGCGGCGCGCCGGTCGAAGTCGAAGCAGGCATGGGCGCGGAGGATGGCGATTCGCGCTGTGTTGCGACCGTGCCGGAAGTCGGGGCGGGGATGCGCGACGTCCCATCGAGCATCGCCCCTCACCAAAGGCCGATGGAGCGCTGTGCGGCGCGCGTGATGCCATGCGCCGCACCCACACCATCTGAGAGACCGCGCATGAACCGCTCCCTGTTTTCGTTCGTCCTGCTGGCCGCGACTCCGTTCGCCGCCTCGGCGCAGGACGCGCTGTCGTACGACTACGTCGAAGCCGGCTATGTCCGCACCGACATCGGTGGAGACGCGGATGGCTACGGCGTGGCCGGTTCGGTGTCGCTGGACGAGCGCTTCCACGTGTTCGGCAGCTACGCGGATTCCAACGCGAACGACATCGAGGGCCTGGACGTCACGCAGTGGTCGCTGGGGGCGGGTTTTCGCCACCGAATGTCCGATCGAATGGACCTGGTGACGCGCTTCGCATGGTCGAGCTTCGACACGAAGTATTCGACGGACAGCAACGGCATCACGGCGGAGGTCGGCGTGCGCAGCGCCCTGTCGAAACACCTCGAAGGCTGGGCGCTCGCCGGCTACGGCGATCTTGGCCACGGCGACGGCGAGGTGTATGCGCGGGTCGGGGCGCACGCGATGTTCGGCGATCACTGGGGCGTGGCCGGTGACGTGAAGTTCGTCAGCGGCGACACCCAATGGTTCGTCGGCCCGCGCCTGCGATGGTGATGCCCGCCCGCATGCGGAGATGAACGCGAAGCCCGGCCAAGTGCCGGGCTTCGTGCGCTTCGAGGCCCGGGTTTCCGGAACCTTTGCGCGCGACGGCGCCCGCTTGGCTACACTCGGCCGCCTTGCGTCCCCACCCGGTTCCGGAGAGTCCGCTTCCATGCGCCACACCCCGCTGATGCTGTCCCTGGCCGCCGCGCTCGCGCTGTCGGCCTGTGCGAAGAACGAAACGCCGGCGACGGCCGCCACGCCCGCCGCGTCCTCCACCGCCGCCGCTGCTCCCGCCACGCAGGCCGCCGCCGTGACCGACGAACACTCCTTCTCGCAGCCCGACAAGGTTCGCACCACCGATCTCGCGCTCGACCTCGCGGTCGACTTCGCGAAGAAGACCCTCTCGGGCACCGCGACGCTGACGCTCGACTGGGTCGACCCGACCGCCACGCAGCTCATCCTCGATACGCGCGACCTCAACATCGCGAAGATCGAAGGCCAGGGCGCGGACGGCCAGTGGGCGCCGCTGCAGTTCAAGCTCGCAGACACCGCGGACAAGGTGCTCGGCACCAAGCTCACGATCGAAACGCCGGAGCGTCCGAAACTCGTGCGGGTGACGTATTCGACGTCGCCGAACGCGTCGGGCCTGCAGTGGCTCGATCCGGCGATGACCGCGGGCAAGAAGCAGCCCTTCATGTTCAGCCAGTCGCAGCAGATCCACGCGCGTTCGTGGGTGCCGCTGCAGGACACGCCGCAGGTGCGCTTCACGTACACCGCGCACGTCACCGCGCCGAAGGATGCGATGGTGCTGATGAGCGCCGACAACGATCCGAAGGCCGCGCGCGACGGCGACTACACGTTCAAGATGCCGCAGGCGATTCCGTCGTACCTGCTCGCGATCGCGGCCGGCGACCTCGTGTTCCAGCCGATCACCGACACCGCCGGCGTGTGGGCCGAGCCGTCGATGGCCAAGCCCGCCGCGACCGAGTTCGCCGACACCGGCAAGATGATCGACACCGCCGGATCGCTGTACGGTCCGTATCGCTGGGGCCGTTACGACATCCTCGTGCTGCCCCCGTCGTTCCCGTACGGCGGCATGGAGAACCCGCGCCTGACGTTCGCCACGCCGACCGTGATCGTCGGCGACAAGTCGCTCGTTTCGCTGGTCGCGCATGAACTCGCGCACAGCTGGTCGGGCAACCTGGTGACGTTCTCGACGGCGAAGGACGCGTGGCTCAACGAAGGCCTGACCAGCTACGTCGAGAACCGCCTCGTCGAAGCACTGTACGGCAAGGAACGCTCCGACATGGAGCTCGTCATCAGCCGCAACGAGTTGAAGGCCGAGTTCAACGACGAGAACAAGTCGCTGCAGCGCCTCGCCGGCAAGCCGGGCGACCTGAAGGATCCCGACGACAACCTCAGCTCGACCGTCTACACGAAGGGCGCGTGGTTCATGCAGTTCCTGGAACAGCGCTACGGTCGCGAAGCGTTCGACGCGTTCCTGCGCGGTTACTTCGACCACTTCGCGTTCCAGTCGATCTCCTCGCAGCAGTTCGCCGACTACGCGAAGGCCAACCTGCTCGACAAGTATCCGGGCAAGGTGACGCAGGAAGAGTTCGACGCGTGGCTGTACGAGCCGGGCATCCCGACGACCGCGCCGCAGATCGTCTCGCCGAAGTTCGACGCCGTCGACGCCGCGCGCAAGGCGTGGCTGGAAGACGGCACGCTGCCCGCCGCGGACGCGACGGGCAAGTGGACGACGCAGGAATGGGTGCACTTCATCGAAGGCATGCCGGCCACGCTCAACACAAGCCAGATGGCCGCGCTGGACGCCGCGTACAAGTTCACCGGCACGCCGAACGCCGAGATCGCGCAGCGCTGGTATCCGCTCGCGGTGCGCAGCGGCTACACGCAGGCGAACGAAGCGATCGCCGCGTTCCTGCAGAAGATCGGTCGTCGCAAGCTGATCATGCCGACGTACAACGAACTGGCGAAGACGCCGGAAGGCCTGAAGCTCGCGGAAGCGACCTTCGCGAAGGCCAAGCCGGGCTATCACCCGATCACCACCGGTTCGGTGCAGTCGGTGATCGACGCGGCGAAAAACCCGAAGCCCGCGCAGCAGTAACACGGCGACATGGCGCGACGCCGCACCGTCGTCATCGCGGCCGCCCTCGTGGCGGCCGCGTTGCTTGCGGCGATCGCCTTCGTCGCGCGCGATCCCGATGTCCTCGTGCGGATGGAGTTCGCGCGGCAACTGCACGAAGCGCACCTGTCGAAACGCGAAACGAAAGTCGCGGGACATCGCTGGATCTACGCGTATCGCGAAGCAGACAAGCCGGGCGCACCGACGATCGTGATGGTGCACGGCTTCACCGGCATGAAGGAGAACTTCTACCCGGTGGCGCGCGCGCTGGGCGGCCGCTATCGCCTGGTGATCCCGGACCTGCCGGGATGGGGCGAGAGCGAACGCCTGCCGCGCGAGCAATACGGGTTCCTCGCGCAGAGCGAACGACTCGCGGCCTTCATTCGCCATGTGTCGCCGGACAAGCCCGTCGTGCTCGTCGGACATTCGATGGGCGGCGGCGTGGTCGCGCTGACCGCTGCGGGATATCCGCAACTCGTGTCGCACGTCGCGCTGCTCGATGCGGCGGGCGTGCGCTTCAAGGACAACCGCTTCGGCGAGGAAGTCCTCGCGGGGCAGAACCCGTTCGCGGTGCACGATCGCGCGAGCCTCGACCGTTACCTGTCGACCGTGTACTTCGACAAGGACAAGATCCCGTCGATCCCGTGGCCGGCGGACAAGGCGTACATCGCGCGCCGCGTGCGCGACGCCGCGTTCGAACAGCGCGTGCTCGACCACATCGGCCGCGGCCCGGACCGCTTCCTGCCGGGCGACGAAGCCGCGCGCATCGCGCAGCCCACGCTGCTGCTGTGGTGCCGCAACGATGCTGTGATCGATCCGAGCGCGCTGGCGCTGTACGCTGAACGCATCCCGCAGGCGACGGGCGTCATGCTCGACGACTGCGGCCACATGTCGTTGATGGAGCGGCCCGTCGATGTCGCCGCGGCCATCGATTTCCTGATCGCACGAGGCAGGCCACGATGAAACTCGACCTTGGAACTGCAGGCACACTCGCCGTCGCCCTTACGCTCGCGCTCGCCGCGTGTGGCCCGAAGGAAGATCCGCAGGCCGCGGCACAGGCGGCCGCGCAGGTTGCAGCGGAGAAGGAAACGATCGCCGAGGCGAAGGCGAAGGAATTCGACGATGCCTTCGCGCGCAAGGATTGGAAGCTCGCGCGCGGTTACGGCGATTCGCTGCAGATGGACTACCCGCAGTCCGCCGCGGCCAAGCGCATCCAGCCCCAACTCGACGAAGCGCGCGCACACATCCGCGGCGAGGAAGACGCGCGCCGCATGGCCGCGCTGTGGGCTTACCAGGTGCAGCCGATGACGGGCGGTGCGCAGGTGTCGGCGGCGATCTACTCGAAGGACGAGGTCGAGACCGACGGCGGCGCGAAGCATCCGGTGCGCCTGATCTTCCGCGACCATCCCGAGTGGGGGAAGAGCGCGTACCTCGTGCTCGAAGCCGGCGACTTCAACTGCTACGCCGGCTGCAAGGTGCAGGTGAAGTCCGACGACGGCGCCGCGAAGGCGATGGACGCGTCGCGCCCGAAGACCGACGAGGCGATCGCGATGTTCATCGAGGATGAACGCGCACTCTGGCGTCGCGCGAAGGGCGCGAAGTCGCTGGAAATCACCTTCCCGGTGAAGGCGGGCGGCACGCGCACCGCGGTGTTCGAGACCGGCGGCGTCGACGCGGGCAAGCTGCCGAAATGGAATTGACGAGCGCCTGACGGCGTCGCGCTTTGCCCCGAAGGGACGCGCCGACGAACGTCACGCCGATTAACTTCTGCAGGATTAAGCTCCCCTCCAACGGCGCGACGCAGGACGCGCGCGCAGTCCACGAGAGCGGCCCGCCGCAGCGGAGCGACGGCCGGCGCCGAGCGGAGGCGACCATGCTGTCACCGCGCCTGCACAACTTCCTCGACCAGCAACACTCGTCCTACTCCACGCTCACGCACGACCGCACCGTCACCGCGGACGAAACCGCGCACGTCACGCACCTCAGTCGCCAGTTGTTCGCGAAGACGGTGATGCTCAAAGTCGACGGCACGCTCGCGATGATGGTCATGCCCGCGGCGTATCGCATCGATCTCACGCGCCTGTCGCGCGCACTCGGCGGCCGCCTGGTGGAACTCGCGGAGGAAACCGAATTCAAGGATGCGTTCCCCGACTGCGAAGTCGGCGCGATGCCGCCCTTCGGCAACCTCTATGGCCTGCCCGTGTTCGTCGACTCGCGCCTGGCCGCGCATCCGGACATCGCGTTCAACGCCGGCACGCACACCGATGCGGTGCAGATGCCCTACAAGGAATTCGAGCGCCTGGCGCAGCCGGAGTTGCTGTGGCTCGCGCACGTGATGTAGCGAGGAGCAGAGGCGGGAAACGGGAAACAAAGAGCGGGAAACGGGGAACAAGGAGCGGGAAACGGGAAACAAAGAGCGGGAAACGGGAGTCGGGTCTCGCTTCGGCTGACGGACCTGTTAGCCGAATCGAATGCTGCCCTCCCGTTTCCCGCTTTTTGTTTCCCGTTTCCCTCGGCTGTTTCTTACAGCGCGTAGCCAAACTGCTGCTTGAATTGCTCGGAGAACTCGACGTAGTCGAAGCGCTGGTTCTGCGTCCCCGGATGTTCGACCTTCAGCGCGCCCATCAGGTTGCCGATGCGCCCGATGGTCATCCAGTCCATCTGCTTCTCGATGCCGAAGATGAGGCCGGCGCGGAACGCGTCGCCGCAACCGGTCGGGTCGGTGACGCGGCGTTCGTGCGCAGGCGGCACGTCGTACGACTTGCCCGTCGTGTGGATCAGCGCGCCGAGCGGACCGCGCGTGCAGATGTAGGCCTTCGTGCGCTGCACGATGTCCTTCTCGCTCCAGCCCGTCTTTTCCTGCAGCAGGTTCGACTCGTAATCGTTGACGGTGACGTAGTCGGCGAGCTCGATGAAATCGCGCAGTTCCTGGCCGTTGAACAGCGGCATCGCCTGGCCCGGGTCGAAGATGAAGGGCGTGCCGGCTTCCGCGAATTCCTTCGCGTTCTGCAGCATGCCTTCGCGCCCGTCGGGGCTGACGATGCCGAAGGTGACGCCGGCGACGTCCTTCACGTGGTTCTCGTACGACCGCATCATCGCGCCCGGATGGAAGGCGGTGATCTGGTTGTTGTCGTGGTCGGTGGTGATGAACGCCTGCGGCGTGAACAACTCGTCGATCACCTTCACCTGGTCGAGGCGGATGCCCTGTTCGGTGAACCACTCGCGATACGGGCCGAAGTCCTGGCCGACGGTGGCCATCGGAATCGGATCGCCGCCCAGCAGCTTGAGGTTGTAGGCGATGTTGCCCGCGCAGCCGCCGAATTCGCGCCGCATGCGCGGGACGAGGAAGGAGACATTCAGGATGTGCACCTTGTCCGGCAGGATGTGGTTCTTGAACTGGTCGGGGAACACCATGATGGTGTCGTAGGCCAGGGAACCGCAGATCAGCGCAGACATCGTCGAACCTTGTGCTTTGGGGGGCCTCGGGGCCCGCAGGGCGCACAGGGTAGCGGCAGCGCGCGCCGGAGGCCACCGGGCCCGCCGTCCGCCCCGGGCGCGATTCGCTCGAAATCCCCGGAAAAAACGCGACGCGCGTGCTTGCTGGGGGGCAGGGGGAACGATAGGCTAGCGACCCTTACGCGGCACGATTTCTGCTGCCGCCACCACGCAGGCGTCATCCCCTAATGTTCAAGTTCCTCGGCCGCTACTTCTCCAGCGACCTGTCCATCGATCTGGGCACGGCCAACACCCTCATCTACGTCCGCGGCCAAGGCATCGTGCTGAACGAGCCTTCCGTGGTCGCGGTCCGCCAGGACCGCCTCACCGGCGGCACGAAGTCCGTCGCCGCCGTGGGCACCGAGGCCAAGCAGATGCTCGGCCGCACCCCGGGCCACATCAGCACGATCCGCCCGATGAAGGACGGCGTCATCGCCGACTTCACCTACACCGAGGAAATGCTGAAGCACTTCATCCGCAAGGTGCACAAGTCGCGCCTGCTCCGCCCGAGCCCGCGCGTGCTGGTGTGCGTGCCCTGCGGTTCGACGCAGGTCGAACGCCGCGCGATCAAGGAGTCGGCCGAGGAAGCCGGCGCCCGCGAGGTGCACCTGGTCGAGGAACCGATGGCCGCCGCGATCGGCGCCGGCATGCCGGTGACCGAAGCCTGCGGCTCGATGGTCGTCGACATCGGCGGCGGCACCACGGAAGTCGCGGTGATCGCGCTGAACGGCATCGTGTACTCGCAGTCGGCCCGCATCGGCGGCGACCGCTTCGACGAATCGATCATCGCCTACGTGCGCCGCACGCAGGGCATGCTGATCGGCGACGCGACGGCCGAGCGCATCAAGCTCGAGCTCGGCTGCGCCTATCCGCAGAAGGATGTCCGCACGATGGAGATCTCCGGCCGGCACCTCGCCGAGGGCGTGCCGAAGATGATCACCATCAGCTCCAACGAAGTCCTCGAAGCCCTGCGCGAACCGCTGGCCGGCATCGTCGCCGCGGTGAAGCAGGCGCTGGAGCAGACCCCGCCGGAACTGTGCGCCGACGTCGCCGAGCGCGGCATCGTGCTCACCGGTGGCGGCGCGCTGCTGCGCGACCTGGACCGCCTGCTGACCGAAGAGACGGGCCTGCACGTGCAGGTGGCCGACGATCCGCTGACGTGCGTCGCGCGCGGCGGTGGCCGTGCGCTCGAGATGCTCGACATGCACGGCAACGAGTTCTTCGCGCCGGAATAAGGCACGCCCCGAAACCCAGGTAAAACCGTCTCCGCCATCGTGCCGCCCTACGCCGGTCCCGCTGCTGCCCGCCCCGGCGAAATCGCCGGCACGCTACGGCTGCTGGCCTACCTTGCGGCGGCCTTCGCCCTGATCGTGCTCGACCATCGCGGTGGGTGGCTGTCGAACACGCGCCAGCAGGCGCAGGTGTTCGTGCAGCCGCTGTGGTCCGTGGCCGGCTGGCCCGGCAAGGTGGTCGATTCGATCAGCGACGACGCGGGCACGCGCAGTTCGCTGATGGCCGAGAACCGCCGCCTGCGCAACGAACTGCTCGTCAGCGGCGCGCGCATGGCGCGCCTGCAGGCCGCTTCCGCCGACAACGACCGCCTGCGCAGCATGCTCGGCGTGGTGAAGCGCGGCGGCCTCGACGTACAACTCGCGCGCATCCTCGACATCGACCTCGATCCGGTGAAGCAACGCCTCGTCCTCGATGCCGGCAGCGGCGACGGCGTGCGCGTCGGCCAGGTCGTGATCGATGCCGGCGGCGTCGTCGGCCAGGTCATCGCGGTCACGCCGATGCATTCCACCGCGTTGCTGCTCACCGATCCCGATCACGCGGTGCCCGTCGCGGTCCTGCGCAACGGCGTGCGCCTGGTCGCGTACGGCTCGGGGCGCAGCGATCGTCTCTCGCTCGCGAGCATTCCGTTGTCGAGCGACGTGAAGGTGGGCGACGTCGTCGTCACCTCCGGCCTCGGCGATCGATTCCCGGCGGGTTTCCCGGTCGGCACGATCTCCGCGCTGCGGCCCGACGAGAGCCGCGCGTTCCTCGTCGGCGACGTCACGCCCGCCGCGCAACTCGATCGCGGCCGCGACGTGCTGTTGTTGCGCAGCGCGCCGGCACGCCCGGTGATCGGCCCCGTCGCCGAATCCACGTCGCTGTTGCCGGTGAGCGCCAGCGTCGCCGCGCCCGCGACGGCGACGCTCCCCGCGTCCGCCGCCACCCGAGTCCAGCGCCCATGAGCCGCGAACGCGCCGCCTGGGTCCTGCCCGTCAGCATCGTCGTCGCGCTGCTGTTCGGCCTGCTGCCGCTTCCCGCGCTGCTGCAACCGTTGCGGCCTTACTGGCTCGCGCTCGCGGTGGCGTACTGGGTGCTCGAGGAACCGGATCGCGCGGGGCTGGGCTTCGCGTTCTTCGTCGGCCTGATCGCCGACCTGTGTTTCGGCAACCTGCTCGGCGAGCAGGCGCTGCGCCTGGTGATCCTCGCGTTCATCCTGCAGCGCTTCCGCGCGCGCCTGCGGTTCTTCCCGCTGTCGCAGCAGGCACTGGCGATCGGCGCGTTGTTGCTCAACGATCGCATCGTGACGTCGGCCCTGCACCTCGCGCTGGGCGAAGCGCCGCTACCGCCGCTGTCGTGGGTGGCGCCGGTGATCGGCATGCTGCTGTGGCCGCCGCTGTTCCTCCTGTTCGACACGCTGCGCCTGCGTGCGTGGCGCAATCGCTGAAGGCAAGCCGATGCGCCGTCGCCAGCTGAAGAACGCATTCGCCGAGGCGATGCAGTTCCGCACCCGCGCGCTGATCGCGTTCTTCGCGGTCACGGTGGCGTTGCTTGGCCTGGCGGGCTGGTATTTCCGCCTGCAGGTGCTCGAACACACCGAGTACGCGACGCGCTCGGAAGCCAACCGCATCAAGCCGCGCCCCGTCGTGCCGGGTCGCGGGCTCATCCTCGATCGCAAGGGCCGCGTGCTCGCCGAGAACGTGCCCGCGTATCGCCTCGACGTGGTGCCCGACGAAGCCGGCGACACGAAGCAGCTGATCGCGAACCTGTCGAAGGTCGTCGCGCTCACGCCGGACGACATCGAACGCTTCGAGACCGAACGCAAGGCGCGCCACGGCTGGCGCCCGATCACGCTGAAGCTGCGCGTGGGCGAAGAAGAGGCCGCGCGTTTCGCCGTCGACCGCTGGCGCTTCCCCGGCGTCGAACTCGTGCCGTACCTCAATCGTCGCTATCCCTACGGCGATCTGCTCGCGCACGTGATCGGCTACGTCGGCCGCATCGACCAGGCGGACCTGGCGAAGATGGGCGAAGTCGACGCTGCGCTGACGCACACCGGCAAGACCGGCATCGAGCGCTATTACGAAGACGCGCTGCGCGGCAAGGTCGGCTACGAAAAGATCGAAACCAACGTCGAAGGCCGCGCGCTGCGTCGCCTCGGCCAGGTGCCCGCGGTGCCCGGCGCGGACCTGCGGTTGTCGATCGACCTCGACCTGCAACGCGCGATGGTCGCCGCGTTCGGCGACTTCGACGGTTCGGCGATCGCGATCGATCCGCGCACCGGCGAGATCCTCGCGATGGTGAGCAAGCCGTCGTACGACCCGAACCTCTTCGTCAACGGCATCTCGCACACCGATTACAAGGCGCTGATGGACAACCCGTCGCGTCCGTTGTTCAACCGCAACGTGCTCGGCGGCGGCCCGCCGGGCTCGACGGTGAAGCCGCTGATCGCGCTCGCGGGCCTCGACAGCGGGTTGCGCCGGCCGGAAGACGCGGTGTTCTCCACCGGCGAATTCCACATCCCGGGCCAGCGCCGCGGCTATCGCGACGCGCATGGCGGCGCGGGCTGGACGGACCTGCGCAAGTCGATCGCGGCTTCGGTCAACTTCTACTATTACAAGCTCGCGTACGACATGGGCATCACGAAGTTCGATGCCTACATGCGCAAGTACGGGTTCGGCGCGCCGACGGGCATCGACCTCGCGGGCGAGAACAGCGGCGTCGTGCCGTCGCCGGAATACAAGGCCAAGCGCTCGCGCGAGAACTGGTATCCGGGCGAAACCGTCATCGCGGGCATCGGCCAGGGCTACTGGATCGCGACGACGCTGCAGCTCGCGCGCGGCGTCGCGGCGATCGCGAACGGCGGCCGCCTCGTGCGTCCGCACCTGGCGTCCGCGCGCCGCGACGGTTACGACACGCCGTGGCAGGCGATCCCGCAACCCGAGGCCGCGCACATCACCGACAACCCCGCGCATCTGCGCGCGGTGCAGGAAGGCATGATGGGCACGATGCAGCCGGGCGGCACGGGCTTCAGCCTCGCGCGCGGCGTGCCGTACCTGATGGCGGGCAAGACCGGCACCGCGCAGAAGATCAGCCGCCGCGGCAGCGCTAGCGTCGATCCGCACCAGTTGCCGTTCCACCTGCGCCACCAGGCGTTGTTCGTCGGTTACGCTCCGGCCGACAACCCGACCATCGCGGTCGCGGTCTCGGTCGAACACGGCGGCTTCGGCGGCAGCACCGCGGGCCCGATCGCGCGCAAGATCTTCGACGCGTGGCTGCTCGGCACGATGCCCGACGCGCCGCCGACGACGGAAGTTCCGGTGGCCGCAGCGAAGCCGGCTGCACCCGCGCCGACGCAGGCAGTCGCGCAGACCACACCTGCGACCACGCGATGAACGCGATCGCCCGCCTGCTCTTCGACCTCGCCGGGCGCGTGTTGCGCACGATCGACCCGTGGCTGCTCGGCGCGCTGCTCGCGCTGATGGGCATCGGCCTGGCGGTGTTGTACAGCGCGGGCGCGGAAACGCCGCACCTCGTGTTCGCGCAGGGCGCGCGCTTCGCGGTCGGCCTCGCCGCGATGTGGGGGCTTTCGCGCATTCCGCCGACGCGGCTGCGTCACTGGTCGCCGATCGTGTACGGCGTTTCGCTGCTCCCGCTGCTGCTCGTGCTGGTGATCGGGCAGGGCAAGCACGGCAACCACTGGATCAACCTCGGCGTGTTCTATTTCCAGCCGTCGGAAGTGATCAAGCTGTCGTTGCCGATGATGCTCGCATGGTTCCTGCAGCGCGAAACGTTGCCGCCGAATTTCCGCGTCGTGCTCATCTCCGGGATCCTGATCGCGGTGCCGTTCGGGCTGATCCTGCTGCAACCGGATTTCGGCACCGGCATGCTGGTCGCGTCGAGCGGCGTGTTCGCGCTGTTCCTCGCGGGGCTGTCGTGGTGGTGGTTCGCCGCCGCGGCGGCGGGCGTGGCCGCGGTCGCGCCGGTCGCGTGGATCTTCCTGCTCAAGCAGTACCAGAAGGACCGCATCCTCACCTTCCTCGACCCCGAATCCGATCCGCTCGGCACCGGCTGGAACATCATCCAGTCGAAGATCGCGATCGGCGCCGGCGGCATGACCGGCAAGGGCTGGGGACAGGGCTCGCAGTCGCACCTGGACTACCTGCCTGAACACACGACCGACTTCATCTTCGCGGTGTTGAGCGAGGAGTTCGGCTGGGTCGGCGTGGCGACGGTGCTCGCGCTGTACCTGTTCGTGATCGGGCGCTGCCTGTGGATCGCGGCCGAAGCGCGCGACGGATATTCACGCTTGCTCGCAGGCGCGATCGGCCTGGCGTTCTTCGTCTACGTGATCGTGAACGGCGGGATGATCTCCGGCATGTTGCCCGTCGTGGGCGTGCCGATGCCGCTCCTGAGTTACGGCGGAACGTCCGCCGTGTCGTTGCTCGCGGGCCTCGGACTCGTCATGGCGGTGGGCGCGCATCGTCCTCGGCATACGACGTGAAGCACGAGCGGGAATAGGGAATGGGGAATGGGGAGAGTGGCGTTCGCGATCGTTGGATGACCCGTTGGCCGAAGATCGGCTTACGACTCCTCGAACGACGAAAGCCGATCTTCGGCAACCGGACATCTCGGCCTTTGTGAAGGCATCCCTCCCTATTCCCCATTCCCCATTCCCGCTTTTCGCTTTTCTGCGTTACCCTCCGGCCCGATGAGATTCCGTGCCGCATTGCTCATTCCCCTCGTCGCGCTGACCGCTTGCGCGACGCAGGCCCCGCCGCCCACCGCGCCGATGCCGACGCCTCCCGCGACCACCGCGCCTCCGGCGTCGTCGACGGTGGCGAAGCCCGCTGCGCCGATTCCGCCGCAGTTGCGCGACATCAGCGCCGCGCGCGCCGATTTCGTGCGCGAGACCGCGGCGAAGTACGCGCTCGACCCCGCGTACATCGAATCGGTGCTCGCAAAGGCGCAGATCCGCGACGGCATCATCGCCGCGATGTCGCGTCCGGCCGAAGCCGTGAAGCCGTGGAGCGCCTACCGCCCCATCTTCATCACGCAGAAGCGGATCGACGACGGCAAGGCCTTCATGGCCGCGAACCGCGAAGCGCTCGCACATGCCGAAGCGCGCTACGGCGTGCCCGCGGAGATCATCACCGCGATCATCGGTGTCGAGACCAGCTACGGCGGCAACAAGGGCAGCTATCCGGTCATCGATGCGCTCTACACGCTCGCGTTCAACTATCCGCGCACCGGCGATCCGGCGAAGGCCGCGCGCGAGAACGCACGTGAAGCCTTCTTCCGCGACGAGCTCGCGCAGTTCTTCGCGCTCGGCAAGGAAACGGGCCTGGACATCACGACGTTGAAGGGCTCGTACGCCGGCGCGATGGGCTACGGCCAGTTCATGCCGTCGAGCTATCGCCAGTACGCGGTCGACGGCAACGCGGACGGTACGCGCGATCTGTTCAACAGCATCGACGACGCCGTCGAATCGGTCGCCAACTATTTCGTCGGCAAGGGCGGCTGGGTGCGCGGTGGCACGGTGATGCTGCCGGCGCTGCGCGACGCGAACGCGCCGGACTACAACGCCCAAGCGATCGAAGCGACCAAGCCGGTCGACGCATTCGCGCTGCTCGGTTATCGCCCGCCGATCGCGGTGCCGGGCGACGCGCCGGTGCAGGTCGTGCGCTTCGCCGGCGCGGGCGGCACCGAATACTGGATGGTGTTCGACAACTTCCGCGCGATCACCAAGTACAACACCTCGCGCATGTACGCGACGGCGGTGTACCAGCTCGCCGAATCGATCGCGGGCCGCGATGCGCAGGTCGCGCAGGCGACGCAGCAAGCCACCGTGCCGGCGGCGCCGGTGCAGGCCGAGGCCACGCCCCCATGAGGCGCGCGCTGCCGGCGCTGTGCCTGCTGCTCGCGGCCTGCGGCAGCACGCCGAGCAAGGCGCCGGCACCATCGCAGTCTTCCGAAACCGTGTCGAAGTCGTCGCAACGCGCGACGTCGGGCGGCAAGCGCTCGCCCTACGCGCCGGCGCAGGAAGACGTGTCCAAGCGCGGCGACTACACCGCCGGCGGCCTGTATGCGCCGCACGTCAAGGACACCGCGCCGCCGCCGATCGACGACGTGCACCTGATCCCCGAACCCGAAGTGCGCAACGAACCGCGTTCGCGCTACGGCAACCGCGATTACGCCGTGCTCGGCAAGAAGTACCACGTGCTCGACGAACCGAAGGGTTACGTCGAACAAGGGCTGGCGTCGTTCTACGGCACCAAGTTCCATGGACGCCGCACGTCGTCGCTCGAGGTGTACGACATGTACGCGTTCAGCGCCGCGCACAAGACGCTGCCGCTGCCGTCGTACGCGCGCGTCACCAATCTCGGCAACGGCAGGTCGGTGATCGTGCGCGTGAACGATCGCGGCCCGTTCCATGCGGGGCGCGTGATCGACCTGAGTTATGCGGCCGCGGTGAAGCTGGGCGTGTATCCGGCGGGCACCGCGAAAGTCGAAGTGCGCGCGCTGACCGCCGACGACGCGACGGACGAACGCAGCGGCCCCGACATGCGCGTCGCGCAGCAGGACGTCGCTTCGCAACCACAGGCGCCGCCGCCCGCATCGCCGAGCGCGATGGACCGCATGGTCGCCGCGCTGCCGATCGCAGCCGCGACCGCCGCCGAACAAGTGGCTGCGCAGGCGGCCGAAGTCGAACCCGCACCCGCGGGCCCCTGGCGCTTCGACATGCGACAGGACGGCAAGCCGATGACGGCCGACGAATTCGATCGCTGGATGAAGGAACGCCGCGTGCGCGTCGCGACCGGCAAGCCCGGCGCGCCGGAGAAGGGCATCGGCGCCGCGGGCGCCCCGGCCCCCGCACCCGCCGCGCCCGTCGCCGCGCCGCCGCCTGCGCCGCGCGTCGATACGGCCGCTTCAAATCCGCGCCCGGGCGCGTCGTCCCCACCAGATGTGAAGGGCGACGCCGTCGTCCTCCAGGTCGCGAGCTTCGCCGCGCGCGCCAACGCCGAACGCGCTCTGGCGATGCTCGAAGACGCGGGCATCCGCGGTGCGCGCCTGCTCGACGCCAACGCGGCGGGCCAGAAAGTCTGGCGCTTGCGTGTGGGTCCGGTCCCCAGCGAACGCGTCGCGGAACTCAGCGCGACCGTCGCAGGTCTCGGTTTCGGTCGCCCCAACGTGGTTGCCGACTGAATCCCCTCGAAAACGCCCGCATCGCGGCGCGTTGCCCCCTAGAATCCCGATCTTGCCGTAGTCCCCCGGAGTCGTTTTCCCGATGAAAGTCCGTCCCCTTGCCGCCGTCGCCGTTGCGGCCGTCGCCACGTCCGTCCTCGGTTTCGCGTTCGCGCAGACGCCCGCGCCCGCCGCCAAGCCTGCCGCCGCGCCCGCCGCGCTGAGCGACAACCTGCCGGTGCCGCCGCCGCCGAAGATCGAAGGCAAGGCGTGGGTGCTGATGGATTACGCGACCGGCCAAGTGCTCGCGGGCGAGAACTACGACGCGCAGGTCGAACCGGCGAGCATCACCAAGGTGATGACGAGTTATGTCGTCGCCGCGGAAATGCAGGCCGGCAAGGTGAAGGGCACCGACCCGGTGATGATGAGCGAGCACGCGTGGCGCGAAGGCGGCGCGGGCACCGAGGGCAGCTACAGCGGATTCGAGGTGAACAAGACCGCGCCGCTGCTCGAGATGGAAAAGGGCATGGTCGTGCAGTCGGGCAACGACGCGGCGATCGCGCTCGCTGAACACGTCGCCGGCAGCGAAGACGCGTTCGCCTCGCTGATGAACGCGTATGCCGCGCGCGTCGGCATGAAGTCGTCGCACTTCGTCAATCCGCACGGCCTGTCGGAAGAAGGCCACGTGTCGACCGCGCGCGATCTCGCGCAGCTCGGCCGCGCGCTGATCCGCGATTTCCCCGAGGCCTACTCGTACAACAAGATCAAGGAATACACGGTCGGCCCGATCACGCAGCGCAACCGCAACCTGCTGCTGTGGCGCGACCCGTCGGTCGACGGCATCAAGACCGGCCACCACAGCGGCGCCGGCTACTGCCTGATGGCGTCGGCGAAGCGCGGCGACCAGCGACTGATTTCCGTCGTGATGGGTTCGACCAGCGAGAACCAGCGCGCGGTGGATTCGCAGGCGCTGCTCAACTGGGGCTTCCGCTTCTACGAAACGCACCGCCTGTACGACGCCAACAAGGCGATCTCGAAGCAGAAGGTGTGGAAGGGCGCCGCCGACGAAGTGCAGCTCGGCGTCGACGCGCCGCTGCTGGTGAGCACGCCGCGCGGCAAGTACGCGCAGCTCAAGCCGAGCATGGACATCCCGAAGACCCTGGTCGCGCCGATCGCGAAGGGCCAGAAGATCGGCACCGTGAAGGTCACGCTCGACGGCAAGGTCGTTGCGCAGCGTCCGCTGGTTGCGCTCAGTGCGGTTGAAGAAGGTGGGTTCTTCAAGCGCATGTGGGATGAGCTGATGATGTGGTGGGACAGCTGATCGCAACAAACGGGAAACGGGAAACCTAAAGCGGGAAACGGGAAAAAGAGATCAACTTCGGCCGATAGACCTCAAGCCGAAGTGAACGTTGAACTCCCGTTTCCCGTTTCCCGTTTCCCTCTCAATTACCTGCCATACGCCCCGTACAAATACCGCCCCCCGCTGTCCGGCCGCGACGACCCCGCGTAATCATCCACCGGCGGCTGCAACGCAACCGGCAACGCGATCGCCGGCACGAACACCTGGTCGAACCGATACGGATGCAGCGGATTCGTCGGATCTGTCAGCCGGTAATCCTGGAACTGCAGCGAGCGCAACAGGTTCGCGATCCCTTCGCCGCTCTGCGTATCGGTGAGCAGCGGGAATGCGGCCGGATCGATGTCGATGATGTTGTGCGCGCCCCGTATGCGGTTGTCGGCGCCCGGCGATCCGTCGAGCGACGCGATGTCGCCGACGATCTCCGCATCGCGATTGCGCCAGGACACGTTGAAGTACAGGTGCGCCGTGCTGTCCTGCACGGCGAAAGCCGCGCCTTCGTTGTCCGCGACGGTGTTGTTGACGATCGTGGCGAAGTTGCGGCCATGGTTGCCGTTCGGGCCATCGCACGTGTCGCCGCAATTGCCGTCGACGATGATCGCGCCCGTGCCGAAGTTCCTCACCACGACGTTGTCGTAGACGTAGCCGCTGGTGAACTGGTCGAGGAAGATCGCCGAGCCGAGCTTCGTCGTGCGGTTGCCTTCGAACCAGTTGTGGCGCACCACGAGCAGCGCGACCGACGCACTCGCGCCGCGGTCGTGCTGCCCGATCAGGCCCGCGCCGACGCCGTAATGGTCGCCGTCGGACACCGTGTCGTTGCCGAAGAACAGGTTGTGGTGCACGTCGCCGTTCATGCCGATGGCCATCCCCGCGCCGTGCGGCAACGATGCCTCGTACAGGCGGTTGTTGCGGATGACGTTGTGGTGCACGTTCGCGATCGCGCCGGTCATGGTCAGCACGTCGCCGAAGCCGTCGTTGTTGCCCGTCGTTTGATCGAGTGTGCCGATCGCCTCGGTGCCGCCGCCGATGTTGATGCCGCCGCCGTGATGGCCGCCGCCGTTCTCTTCGACGAGGTTGTTGCCGATGTCGACGATGACGGTGCGACCACCGCCGACATCGATGCCGCCGCAGTCGGTGCGCGCGGTCGGCAACGTGCAGCCGTTGTGGTGGACGTGGTTGTTGCGCAGGGTGATGCGCTCGTTCGCATCCCAGGCGGTCGCTTCGATGCCGCGGTTGCGGCTGCCTGTCACGACGAAGCCATCGATCACCAGTTCCGCGGGCGCTTCTGCGCGCATGACATGTTCGTCCGCGTCGGCGGCCGTGACGATCGCGGGCGATGCGAGCGGATTGCGCGCGGTGAACGTGCTGTTCAATCCGCCGACGAGCATGCGGCGACGTTGCATGCCGAGGTCGAGGTTCTCCCGATACTGACCACTCGCGACGCACACGATCATGCGCGCGTCGCCCGCCGCGGCGATGGCCTGGCCGATCGTGCCGTAGGGATTGGCGCGCGTGCCGTTGCCCGCCGCGCCCGCGCGAACGAAGACACTGCTCCAGCCCGCGGGTCGCAGCGCATCGTTGGTGCATCCGTAATCGAGATAGCCGTTGCCGCCGATGCCGGTGTTGCCGAGGCGCGAGGCGCGCAGCGGGCCGCCGGTGCGCATGCCGGGGTGAATCGCGAATGGCCCGGCCGTGGTCGCGGCGACCGGTGTCGGGAGGCGTTGCGATGATGTGTCGGAGGTGTCGACGGCGCGCTCGATCTTCGGACGCGCGCCGACGGCGATGCGCGAAGCGGCGACCTGATCGGACGCCATTCGCCCAGCGTCATGCGACGCACCTCCCTTGCCGCCACATGCGGCAAGGGCACCCAGCACGCCAACGCAAAGTGCACGGCGCAGTATCAGTTGCATTGGCTCGCCCCCAGCGTCGTGTGCGCGGTGCGGGCGCTGACCAGCAACACCCCTGGCGTCCAGCCGCTGCCGCTGGCCTGCAGGCGCACTTGGTAGTTCGGACGCACCGCCGCCGGGATTTCGTTCGTCCACGCGAGCGCCTTGCCGCACACCGCGCTGCCGGCGAGCGGCGCCGTCGTCCGCGCATCGAGCGCAAGGCTTCCCGTCGCCAGGTTGACGGCACCGGTGACGTGATGGCGATCGTGTGCGCCGGGGTAGCTGAACTCCTCGAGCGCGACTTCGTTGTCGCCGTAACCCGGCGTCGGGTAGCCCGTCCACAACGGCTGGTTCCAGTTGCTCGTGACGAAGTTGCGGCGCAGCTCGACCTGCTCGCCCTTGTACGTGTTCCAGTGGAAGGGTTGCGCGTTGTCGAGCGTGCCGTTGGCGTTCGCGACCTGCACCGCGTTGTTGAGCGCGACGTAGCGACCCCAGAATTCGGTCGGCGTGCGGCGCCGGATCACGCCGTAGTCCTTGCCTCCGACGATCATCCGGAAGTCGACGTTGTTGGCGTCGAGCACGAGGTTGCCGTCGTAGTAGTCCCAGGAGTTCGCGTTGTCGAGGCAGCAGCTGAACAACGTCGCGGCGCCGGCGCTGCTGTTCTTGTTCAACCCGGTCAGCACCGTGTTGAAGTAGAACCATAGCTTGCCGCGACGCCCGTCGATCGGACTGTTGTCCGAACCGAAGTGCACGATCGACGCGCCCATGGTCTGCACATGCACCTTCTGGTCGCGGCGGAAGATGTTGCCGTACATGTAGCTGCCGAACTCGTACTTGCGCCAGTCGCGCTGCATCGTCGCGCGCAACGCAGGCGTGACGGCGGCGGGGTCCTGGTCGGCCAGCAGTTCGAAGAACCACGGGAACACCGACGGCCGGAAATCCTCCACGTCGATCAGGTCGATCGAATGCGCGCCGTTCTCGAAGTAGTTGTAACGCACCAGTTCGCCGACGGTGCGCATCTTCAGGTCGTTGCCGTTGGAGGCCTCGTCGTTGTCGATGGTGCCGTTGCCGTCGATGTCGTGGCGGATCGGGTTGCCGAAGTAGTTGTACTGGACGACGAAGTTGACGCCCTGGATGTACGCCTGGTGCACGTTGTAGTCGTCGACCAGGCCGTTGTCGTGGAAATGGTTGGCTTCCAGCAGGAAGTTGCGCGTCAGGTAGTGATCGCCGCCGTAATCGAGGCCGCGGCTGATGACGTAGACGCCCACCGGGCAGAACGAGAACGCGTTGTCGCGCAGGGTGACGTTCTGCGCGCGCGACACGTACAGGCAGCCGGTGTGCGAGTTGTACGGATGCGGGAGATTGTCCATGCCGATGTAGCTGGCGGCGTGGTTGCTGCCGGAGTAGGGCGGCGACATCGCGCCGGTGAGGTCCAGGCCTTCGACGACGATGTTGCGGATGCCGCTGTCGCGCGCGATGGCCACGATGCCGCGATTGACGGTCGAGTATTCCTCCGCCGGCGTGCCGATCTGGCTTTGCAATGCGCTGCTGCTGCGCACGCGTGCGTTCAGGCCGGAGATCTTCGGCCGCACGCCGTTGGCGTCCCTGATGCCGCACACCTTGATGTCGCCGGTGACGATGAAGATGCGTTCGTTGTACGGCGTCGCCTTCGGATGGACGCGCACCATCGTGTGCGGCGGCAGCGATTCCCACGCGACCTGTGCGAGGTTCGTGATCGCCTGCGCCGGCCCCACGTTGATCACGTTGGTCCGGTAGTTCGCGTTGTCGGCGTGGGCCGGATCGCAGTTCGCCAACGTGCGCGACTCGCGCAGGCCGGGGAAGTCCTGGCCGGTGAAGCCCGTGTTCGCGAGGAGGGCAGGCTGCGGGCCGCCCGTGCGCATCCTGCGCGTGCCCACCGCGGCGGCCGTCGCCTTCGCCGTCGCCGTCGCCGTCGTCGCGGCGCGTGCCGAGGTCGCGACATTCGCTGGTCGCTTGTCGCCCGCCTTTCCACCCGCGCCGCCGCATGCAGCGAGGACGCCCAACGCGATCGCGCACAACGCGACGCGCATGTTCCCTATCACTTCCGTCTGCTTCACTTCCGTCTGCTTCACTTCCGCCTGCTTCAGTTCCATCTGCACAGCCCCCTGTCGATGAATAAGTTGTCGTTCGAAGCAACGCCCGGCGGAACGAACCAAGGGGGTGCGTTCCGCCGGGCGTCCGGGTGCCGCCGTTGCGCATCCCTGCGCGAGCCGGCGGGCCCTCTCCCACCAGGGATCAGTTGGCGCGCGCCTCCAGCGTCACGCCGGCATATGCCGCGGCGCCAACGACCTTCACGTAGTACGTGCCCGCGCGCGGAACGGTGATGCGCACGGTTTCGTTGTTGCCGAGATGGATCGCGGCCTGGTCGTACGCCGATGTCGTCGGCACCTGGCCGTAACGCACGTAGACGCTGACGTTGCCGGTGCCGCCATAGGTCATGAAGCTCAGGCTGGTCAGGCCGGTCTTCGCGTCGAACTTGTACGAGCGCTGCGAGTTGATCGCGCCCGAGAGGTTCTTCACCGGCAGCTTGTTCACGAGCGCGATCGCGTTGGATTCGCAATCGGCGCCCGTGCACGGCGGCAACACCGTGGCGAGCGCGGCCTTCGCGTTGAGCAGGCCCGCGCCCATCGGCATCGCGGGATTCATCGCGACGGGGAAGGGACGCGCGGTCGCCTTCAACATCGTTTCCATCTGCGCGGGCGTGAGCGGCTTCGTCGCGATGCTCTGCACGAGCGCGACGACGCCGGCGACGTGCGGTGCCGACATCGACGTGCCGGCCATGCCGCCGTACACCGGGCTGCCTTCTTCGGGCGACGTGAGGCTGTCGTTGAGCGTCTGCCACACGTAACCGTTCGGATAGACGTCCTGTCCGCCGCCGCCACCCGGTGCCGAAAGGTCGACGACCTTGCCCCAGTTCGAATAGAACGCCTTGCCGCCGCCGATGCGCGACGCGCCGACGTTGATGACGTTGTTGCAGCTGGCCGGTGCGAACTGCGCAGAGTCCGCGTTCCAGTTGCCCGCGGACACGACGACGGTCGTGCCGCGCGCGACCGCGCCGTCGATCGCGCCCTGCAGCACTTCGTCGCACGCGAACTCGCCGCCGAGGCTCATGTTGATCACTTCCGCCGGCGTCGTGTTGTTCGGCACGCCCGGAACGACGCCGCCCGACGACCACGTGATCGCATCGGCGATGTCCGACGTGTAACCGCCGCAACGTCCGAGCACGCGCACCGGCAACACCTTCGCGCCGTGCGCGACGCCGGCCAGGCCGATGCCGTTGTTCGTCGCTTCGGCCACCGTGCCCGCGGTGTGCGTGCCGTGGAAGCTGCTCGCGTGCACCTCGCACTGCATCCAGTCGTCGTTCCAGTCGCCGTAGTCGTGCGCGCCGGGCACGCGGGATTCGTCGGCACGGCGCGAAACGAACGGATCGCTGATGAAGTCGTAGCCCTGCAGCAGGTTCGGTGCGAGGTCCGGATGATCGGTAATGCCGGTGTCGAGCACGGCGACCACGACGCCCGCGCCGGTCGACTTGTCCCATGCGGCCGGCGCGTAGATGCCGCCGATCGAGTTGTAGAGGTGCCACTGGTAACCGCTGGACAGCGGATCGTTCGGCATCGCGGTCGGGCCGACGACGCCGGTATGGAACATGCGGCGATCCGGCACGATCGAGGCGACCGACGCATCGGCGGCGAACGCGCGCATCACCTGCGCGCCCTGCACCGCGTCGAGCGGACGCGAGAACGCGATGACATCGGCGCCCGACGCGAGGCGTCGCACGTGGCGCACGGTGATGCCCGATGCGGCGAGGCCCGAGTTCACCAGCACGGCGCGCGCGGTCGTGAGCGCCTGCGTCGTGCTCGCGCGCTGCAGCGTGCCGCTGCGATAACGCACGATGTAGCGACGCTGCGGCACCTGCCTGGTCGACGGCGCGCTGGCTTCGCGCACGATCGGACCGGACGACGTCGCGGCGACGCCGGCGACGGAGAGCGAGACGGCGGCCGCGAGCGCGCACGCGCCGAGAACGCCGGAAAGACGAACAGTCATGGAGTGCTCCAAAAAAAATCGGGCCGTCCCTGGCCCTCAGGGGAAAGGAAAGGGATTACCAGCCGATACCGATACCGACGCCCGCCGACGCTTCGTCGTCGCTGAACGCACCGCCGACGGTGATCGTCGTGTGGTCGTTGACGAGGCGCTGGTAGCCGAGCGACAACGCCGACTGCCCGCCGCTGAAGCCTGCGCCGACACCGAGGCGATTGACCTGGTTCACGCCGGCCGCGCTCGTCGCCATGTTCAGCATGGCCGCGTTCATCGCGCCCATCTCGTCGATGCGCTCGTCGGTTTCGTCGAAGCGCTTGTTCATTTCGCCGCGCAGGTTGCTGACCGCCTGCATCGGCGCGGCGACGAGTTCGTCGAAGCGCATGTCGGTGTAGGCCTGCGCATCGGCGAGCGTCTGCGCATCGGCGGCGTTCATCTGGCCGACGTTGGCCGCATCGGTGTCTTGCGTGCCCGCGGCGACGTTGGTGACCTGGCGTTCTTCGCCCTGCGCACCGACCGACACGGTGTTCGCGCGATCGGCGACGGACCCGTTGCCGAGCGCGACGCTGTTGGCGCCCGTGGCCTGCGATCCCGCGCCGACGGCCACGCTGCCTTCGCCCGATGCATTCGCGCTCGCCCCGACCGCGACCGCGCCGGTGCCCGTGTTCGCATGCGCGTTGTCGGTACCGGTGTTGCCGCCGTCGACGTCGACGTGCGGATCGGCGGCGCCGCCTCCGTGTTGTTCGATCGTGGTCATGCGCGTGTCGAGTGCCGCCAGCCCCGAGTCGATCGCCGCGAGCGCATCGCCGACGTTGCCGAACACGCTGCCCATCAGGTTGAAGCTGGGCGCGGTGAACGTGCCGTCGAACGTCGCACCGCCACCGAGCATCGACGCGAAGCCCTGGCCCATCGCGAACATCTGCGCGCCGTTGACCGCGTCGGTGCTGTTCGCGCCGATGATGCCCGCGTGCACGTTGGTCAGGGTCGTGCCGCCCGCGCCCGCGAAGCTGATGCGCTCCTCGGTCGTCGAGTCGTAGGTCACCGCGTGCAACGTGTTGCCGGCGGCGTCGACGATGCCCGCGGCGCGCAGCTGGCGCACGTTCACCGCGTCGAAATCCTCGGTGCCGTCGGCGACGTTGGTGAGCTGGCGTTCCTGGCCGGCCGCGCCGATCGACACGCTGTTCGCGCGATCGGCGATCGAATGCGCGCCGAGTGCGATCGCGTTGTCGGCGTCCGCCGATGCGTAAGCGCCGAGCGCGACGCTGTCGTTGCCGATCGCCGCCGCGCTGAAGCCATTCGCGATGCTGTATTCGCCGCGCGCGATCGCGCTGTTGCCGCTGGCCGTCGAACCGGCGCCGAGCGCGCTGCTGTACGTGCCCAACGCCGTCGACGACTCGCCTTCCGCCATCGACAGCGCGCCGATCGCGATGCTGTCGAGGCCGGTCGCCTGGCTCAGCGTGCCGACCGCCATCGCCTGGTCGGCGAGCGCCTGCGCGCCCGCACCGACGGCGGTCGCGCCCTGGCCACGCGCGAGCGAACGCACGATGTCGCCGGTCCAGCCTTCGCCCTCGTCGTCTGCGCCGACGAAGTAAGCGCCGCCGAGCACGGTGCTGTTCGCGCTGAACGCAACCGCCGCCGTGCCGACCGCAGTCGACGCAAAGCCGCCGCTTTCGGCGAACGACCCGAAGGCATTCGAATAGGTCCCGTCGGCCCACGAACCCGCGCCGAATGCATTGCTGAATTCCGCATTGGCGGTGCTGTTGGAACCGAACGCGGAAGCGCTGTCGGCCATCGCCCAGGCCGACACGCCATACGCAGACGAGAACGGCCCCAGCGCGTACGACCCGCGCCCCATCGCCGTCGCGGCTTCGCCGCGCGCGACCGCGGCGCTGCCGACCGCCGTGCCGTCGATCGCATCGGCGACCGCGCCGCTGCCGAACGCGGTGCTGAAGTCGCCGACCGCCAGCGAACCGGTGCCCACCGCGGTCGCCTGCGCGCCGATCGCCTGCGTGTTGTGCCAGCCGGCGACGTAAGGCTGCGCGGCGCCGATCGCGACGGCGCCGTTGCCGTTCGCGATGGCCATGTGGCCGATCGCGATGTCGCGGTCGTCGGCCACCGCATCGCGACCGATCGCGACGCTCCAGTCGCCGTTCGCCATCGAGCCGAAGCCCATGCCCACCGCCATTTCGCCGAGCGCGCTGGTGTACGGGCCGATCGCGACCGAGCTGACGCCCGCGACGCTCGCGTCGATGACGCCGTCCGGACCGTTGGCGGAGAAATACGCGATGCCGTCGGAGTCGACCGGCGGACCCTTGAGGGATGCGCCGCCGCCGCTGCCGCCCATGTCGATCGCGATGGTCGCGGCCGGTGCGGCGGCGCGCGTGCACTCGAGCACGGCGCGATAGATGCCGTCGGCGTCGGGTTCGGCGGATTCGACGATGCGACAGTTGTCCTTCGCATCGATCGTGTGTTGCTGGGTGGCGTCGTCCTGCTTCGTGTCGCCGGCCTGTTGCGCGAACGCGACGGGCGTCGCGAGCGACAACAGGAGGGCGGCGTACAACTTCGTGCGCGTCATGGTGCGTGTTGCTCCGGGGGTTGGGGCTGCGGGGGTTGCCGAACCTCGCCGCGCCTTCCACCGGCGTCATTCCAAACGCATGACGATTTCTTTACGGGTGTTGTTCCTCTGTCGGATCAAGGACTTCGGGTTCGACGACGCATGCGGCTTGTGTGGGCGTCGATGCGATGAACCACGCGAAGAGCATCAGTACGGCAGCGAATGCAAAGCACAGCACGGTGATCGAAACGTTGGCGATGCCGCGCGGCGGGTGCGCGATCGCGTGCACTTGCAGCGGCGCTTCGACAGGCGGCGTGGGCATGGCTGGTGGCGCGACCATCGCTTCGATCGTTTCGATCTCGGCCGTCCATCGAAAGCCGAAGCGCGGCACGGTGCGGATCGCGCGCTGCTCCTGGCCGTCGTCGCCGATCGCGCGGCGCGCGCGCAGCACGATCTGCGCGAGCTGCGCATCGGATGCGTCGCGACGACCGAACACCGCACGCACGAGTTCGTCGCGCCCGACGGCGCGGTCGCGATGTTCGATGAGGTACCGCAGGCATTCGAACGCGCGCGCAGGCAGCGCCTGCGGCACGCCGTCGCGGAGCAGTTCGCGCCGCGCGGGATCGAGCATATGCGGGCCGAAGCGCCAGCGCAGGGTCGACGGATCGTGTGGATGGGGCATCGCGTGTCGCACCTTCCGCACGTGGAGGGACATGCGGCAGGCGACCGATGGTAGGCAGGGGCCTGCGTGAAAGCCCGCCAAATAATTAATTAACTTCCGCCGGTTATGGCGGTGGTCAGCCGGGGTTGGGTTCGCCGGACCCCGGACCCATAATGGCCACGATGGAGATCAAGTCCGCCAACCCCGAACACGGCTTCCAGTTTCCCGGCACGTTCGAGCTGTCCGCCATGGGCTCGGCCGACAAGGACCTGCAGGCCGAACTGCCGAAGCTGCTGATGGACGCGGGCATCGACGTGCTTCGCGAATCGGTGAGCTGGAAGCATTCGTCGAACGGCAAGTACGTCTCGGTGCGCATCGCCTTCAAGGCCGACTCGCGCGAGCAGTACGACCTCGCGCACGAAGCGTTGCGTGCGCATCCCGAGGTGAAGTGGACGCTGTGAGCGTCGTTGCCGCGCCGCGTGCGGAGACCGTCGCGCGCGACGCGCTCGTGCGCGACCTGGGCCGCATGGCCTACGAACCCGTGTGGCGCGCGATGCAGGCGTTCACCGACGCGCGCACCGAGGACACGCCCGACGAACTCTGGCTGGTCGAACACGACCCGGTCTTCACCCTCGGCCAGGCCGGCAAGCCCGAACACGTGCTGATGCCCGGCGACATCCCGGTCATCCACGTCGATCGCGGCGGCCAGGTCACCTACCACGGCCCCGGCCAGATCGTGGCCTACCCGCTGCTCGACCTGAAGCGGCTGAAAGTAGGCGTGCGCGAATACGTCGACCGCATCGAACAGGCCGTCATCGACACCCTCGGCGACTGGAACATCACCGCCGCGCGCCGCGATGGCGCGCCCGGCGTGTACGTGAACGAGGCCAAGGTCGCGGCGCTGGGCATCCGCGTCCGCCGCGGCTGCACCTTCCACGGCCTCGCCTTCAACATCGCGATGGACCTGGAACCCTTCCGTCGCATCAATCCCTGCGGTTACGCGGGGTTGCAGGTGACTTCGATGCTCGACCTCGGCGGTCCCTCATCGCTGGAAGCGGTGAAACCGCGGCTGCTCGAGCACCTCGCCGTACAATTCGGACTCCGGCTGCAGCCGGGTTCCCCCGCACTCCCGACGACCCTCCCATGAGCGATCCCACGTCCAAGGCCATCCCGCTGACCGTTGTCGGCGAGTCGCGCGCACCCGGTGAGCTCGTGCCCGGAGAGAAGCAGATCGCGGGCGACAAGATCGCGCGCTCGCCGGTGCAGTTCGCCGACGCGCCGGTGTTGCGCAAGCCCTCGTGGATTCGCGTGCGTATTCCATCCGGCAACTCGGTCGCCAACCTCAAGGCCAAGCTGCGCGAGAACCGCCTGGTCACGGTGTGCGAGGAAGCGAGCTGCCCGAACATCCACGAGTGTTTCAGCCACGGCACCGCGACCTTCATGATCCTCGGTGAGGTCTGCACGCGTCGCTGCTCGTTCTGCGACGTCGCCCACGGCCGCCCGAAGCCGCCGGACGCCGGCGAGCCGCTGCACCTGGCGACGACCATCGCCGACATGGGCCTGAAGTACGTCGTCATCACCTCCGTCGACCGCGACGACCTGCGCGACGGCGGCGCCCAGCATTTCGTCAACTGCATCAGCGCGGTGCGCCACCACAGCCCGCGCACCAGGATCGAGATCCTCACGCCGGACTTCCGCGGCAAGGGCCGCATGGACCGCGCGCTGGAAATCCTCGCGACCAACCCGCCCGACGTGTTCAACCACAACGTCGAGACGGTGCCGGACCTCTATTCGAATGTGAGGCCTGGTGCGGATTACACGTGGTCGCTGACCTTGCTGAAGAAGTTCAAGGCGCAGCACCCGGACGTGGCGACCAAGTCCGGGATCATGCTCGGCCTCGGCGAAACCATGGAGCAGGTGCAGGCGACGCTGCGCGACCTGCGCGCGCACGACGTCGACATGATCACCATCGGCCAGTACCTGCAGCCGAGCCCGCACCACCATCCGGTGCTGCGCTACTGGACGCCGGAGGAGTTCAAGGAACTCGAGGTGTTCGGCATGTCGCTCGGGTTCACCCACGTGGCGTCGGGCCCGCTGGTGCGTTCGTCGTACCACGCCGACCGCCAGGCGATCGACGCCGGCTTCGTGGCGGCGTGAAACCGGCAGTTCAGCGCAGGTTTTCCCGTTAACGGAACCCGAACCCTGAACCCCCACTCTCACGCTTTGCCGCTGGCGCACCGAAGAAACTTTCGGCACTGTCGGCCTATCGACCCGAGTCGCAGTCTGGACTCGCCGTCTTTGCCGCGGCACCCCGTTGTTCCCCTATAGGCCTGCCCCCACGCGGGCCCGGAAGCGCCCATGAAGCTCAGCAAGACCCTGCCTGTCCTCGCCTTCGCCTTCGCCCTCAGTGCGCCGATCGCACTGCTCGCCAGCGCGGACAAAGACACCGCACTGCCCGCAGGTCCCACCGCCGCGCAGGCGAAGACCGCCGAGCTCGTGTACGGCCTGCTGTCCGACAGCCGCTTCGCGTATCGCCCGCGCACGCTGGACGACACGCTGTCGCGCGACATCTTCGATCGTTATCTCGAAGCGCTCGACCCGGGCAAGCTGTTCTTCACCGCGCAGGACATCGCCGCGTTCGCGCCTTACCAGGCGAAGCTGGACGACGCGATCAAGAGCGGCCGGATGGATGCGCCGTACGCGATGTTCACCGTGTACAAGCAGCGCGTCGCCGAGCGCGTGGGAGAGGCGCGCAAGCAGCTGAAGACCGACAAGTTCGATTTCACCGGCACCGATCGCTACGAATACGATCGCGAGAAGGCGCCGTGGGCCACCGATGCGCAGCTCGACGCGCTGTGGCGGCAGTCGGTGCGCAACGACTGGCTGCGCCTGAAGCTCGCGGGCAAGGAACCGGCCGAGATCCGCAAGACGCTCGACAAGCGTTACGCGAACCTGATCGGCAGCGTCGACGATCTCAACGGCGAGGACGTGTTCCAGACGTTCCTCACCTCGTATGCGAACTCGATCGACCCGCACACCGACTACTTCAACCCGCGCACCGCGGCGAACTTCAACCTCACGATGTCGCTGTCGCTGGAAGGCATCGGCGCGGTGCTGCAGAAGCAGGACGAAGTCGTCGTCATCCGCGAGATCATCCCGGGCGGCCCCGCCGCGCGCAGCGGCAAGCTCAAGCCGGGCGATCGCATCGTCGCGGTCGGGCAGGGCACGTCGGGCGAAATGAAGGACGTGATCGGCTGGCGCATCGACGATGTCGTCGAACAGATCCGCGGCGCGAAGAACACGCCCGTGCGCCTGGACGTCGTGCCCGCCGAATCGCTCGCCGATGCCAAGCCCACGCGCATGGTGCTGGTCCGCGACAAGGTGCGCCTGGAAGAACAGGCCGCCAAGGCGCAGACGATCTCCATCCCCGGCACCGACGGCGCGCCCGCGCGCAAGATCGGCGTCATCAAGCTGCCGGCGTTCTACCAGGACTTCGAAGGCCGCCGGAAGAACGCCAACGACTACGCGTCGGCGACGCGCGACGTCGCGCGCCTGCTCGCGCAGCTGAAGGTGCAGAAGGTCGACGGCGTCGTGCTCGACCTGCGCAACAACGGCGGCGGTTCGCTGACCGAGGCGGTCGAACTGACCGGCCTGTTCGTCGACAAGGGCCCCGTGGTGCAGGTCGTCGAATCCGGCGGCCGCGTGAGCGTCGAGGACGACACGCGCTCCGGCGTCGCATGGGACGGCCCGCTCGCGGTGCTGATCAACCGCGGTTCGGCGTCGGCGTCGGAGATCTTCGCCGGTGCGATCCAGGATTACGGCCGCGGCCTCGTCATCGGCGAGACCACCTTCGGCAAGGGCACGGTGCAGAACCTGATCGACCTGGATCGCTGGCCGCAGAACGACGGCGACAAGTACGGCCAGGTGAAGCTGACCATCGCGCAGTTCTTCCGCGTCAGCGGCGGCAGCACGCAGCACAAGGGCGTGGTGCCGGACATCCGCTTCCCGGTGACCGTTGACGCGAGCGAGTTCGGCGAAAGCACCTACGACAACGCGTTGCCGTGGTCGCGCATCTCGCCGGTCGAGCACGTGCAGTACGGCAACTTCGCGCCGATCCTGCCGCGCCTGGACGCGATGCATGCCGCGCGCGTGGCGAAGGACAAGGAATTCCAGTGGTGGTCCGAGGACGTCGCGCAGTTCCGCGAGGAAGCGGCGAAGAAGTTCGTCTCGCTCAACGAGGTCGAGCGCCGCACCGAGCGCGACAAGTTCGAAGCCAAGCGCAAGCAGCGCCAGGCCGAACGCAAGTCGCTGGGCCTGGCGCTGGATCCGTTCGCCGAAACCGATCGCGACGACGGCCTGCAGGCCAACGAACGCAACATCGCCGAGGACGCGGCGCGCGAGAAGCTGGAAGAGAAGCGCCCCGACCCGCTGCTGCGCGAATCCGCCGCGATCCTCGCCGACGCGCTGACCCTGCTCACCGGCGACCAGAAGCTCTCGCAGCAGGTGCTGCCGGCCTCGCGCACGATGGGCCACTGGTCCGAGTAAGCGACGGCCACCGGGCGTAGGCGGCTCTGATGTAAGGGTTTCCCGACGCGCGGATCAACAAGAAACGGATAGCGGGCGCCTCCGGGCGCCCGTATCTTTTTCCCCATGAAGAAGATGGCGATCAAGACGGCGGAAGCGGCGGGCACGGCGGCCAAGCTCGAACGCGCGCGGCAGTTGCTCGAAGCGGGCGACCCCTCGCTCGAAGCGCTGGCCAACAACGTCGGCCTGAGCGCATCGCACCTGCAGCGCAGCTTCACCGCGCGCTTCGGCCTCAGTCCCGCGCAGTACCTCGCGCAGCGCAAGCTCGGCGCATTGCGCGTCGCGTTGCGCGAAGGCGACGACGTGAGCGGCGCGCTCTACGACGCGGGCTACGGTTCGCCGTCGCGCGTGTACGAGGACGGCGCCGCGCGCCTGGGCATGACGCCCGCGCGTTATCGCGCAGGCGGCGAAGGCGAACACATTCGCTGGAGCATCGTCGACACCGCGCTCGGCAAGGCGCTCGTCGCGACCACCACGCGTGGCATCTGCATGGTCGAACTCGGCCACGACGACACGCTGCTCGAACGCAGCCTGCACCTCGAATTCCCGCGCGCCGACCTCGAGCGCGTCGACGCCGGCCGCGACGAATTCCTCGCACCGCGCGTGCGCGCCGTCGCCGACATGCTTGCCGGCAAGACGGCGCACGTCGATCTCGACCTGCTCGGCACCGCGTTCCAGAAGCGCGTGTGGGAAACACTGATGCGCATCCCGCGCGGCGAAATCCGCAGCTACGCCGCGGTCGCCGCGGACATCGGCCAGCCCCGCGGCGCACGCGCGATCGCGAATGCCTGCGCGCACAACCGCGTTGCGATCCTCGTGCCCTGCCATCGCGTCGTACGCGGCGACGGTTCGCTCGGCGGCTATCGCTGGGGTCTGCCGCTCAAGCAGGATTTGTTAAGTCGCGAACAGGAAGCGGCGTAGGTCTGTTTCGTTGACATGTCTTTGGTCTGCTGGCCTAATCGAATCGTCGCCACCGATCGGAGCCTGATGCGTCAGGCGTGGCGATATCGGTAGAGCTTCCCTCTACCCCCAGCCTGGAGCGGGATAAGGCGAAAGCCGAAAGAGTCCACCGAGAACGACTTTGGAAGGCGCCTCCGCAACGGGGCGCCTTCTTTTTTTCAGCGAATCGGGATTGCGTCGCCGTTGATTCGGCGCCGAATCACCGTGCGAACGGCGTAGAGCTTGCCGCGCGGGAGCCGGTTGCGGCTCCAAGTCGGGTCGTAAGCCGAAACGACATGGCAATGGATCTCCCGCTCGTCGTGCGAGGTTTTCCTGATCGTCATGAAGATCGCGATGTGCTCCGCGTCCAGCGTGTAGAACTGCTGCCCGTTGCGACCGAGGAACGCGCGCACGTGTCCGTCGATGAATCCTTCGTGCATGTACCGGGCTGCATCGAAGCTGGTCGCATAGCGCCGAGGACAAAAGTAGCGCTCGTCGCGCAGCAAGCCGACCCGAACGCCGTGTGCCCGCTCATTCGAGAACACGTGCGCGCCGAACGCCACGTGCAGACGCACCGGGAGTCCGTCGAGCTCGAATTCGATGATGAAAGGATCCAGGTGGCTGAGATCGAATCGCTTGCCACCGTCGATGACCGGTGGCCACGCGGGCATCGCACACTCCGTTTCGGCGATGCATCGATGCTGTCATTCGACGTTACGAACAGGTGGTGTCGACGGGCTCGTTGAGTCTCCGTTCTGGCGCGGGCAATCGCGGAATCGTATTGCGCAGCGACGCGAACTATTTCTTCCGCTTCACCGGCGGCCGCGTCGGCAGATGCAATCCCAGCTTGATCGGCTCGAACACCATGCGCGTTTCGTAACGCTTGAGCGTGTCGTCGTTGCCGAACAGGCGTTCGGCGACTTCGCGCGTCGCGGGCAGGCCCGTGGTCGCGAGGATGACGAGGTAATCCCATTCGCCGGCGAGCACGTAGCACTGCTGCACTTCGGGCGCGCCGCGCATGCGCGCGTAGAACGCGGCGTGGTGGCGCGCCGATTCGCGTTCGAGCGCGACGAGCACGGCCGACAGGGTGATGTTGCCGAGCATCGCCGGATTCAGCACCGCGACCTGGCGCATCAGGCCGGTTTCGCGATAGCGCTTGATGCGTCGCTGCACCGCGCTCGCGGACAAGCCGACTTCCTCGCCGAGCGCGGACAGCGTCGCGCCCGCATCCTGCTGCAGCAGCTCAAGCAGCCGGTGGTCGAATTCGTCGAGTGTGATGGGTGTCGACATGGCGCAAGATTCTTGCGCGCAGGCGCACGATTTTTCAAGCGCGATTCGACGGGCGCCGGTAGTCTGTGCCCTCCCGGCCCCCACGTCGGACCTTCCATGCAGGATTCGCTTCTCGCGGCCCTTGCGCGATTTCCGCAGGAATTGCGCGCGCACTACGCACTGATCCCCACCGTCCACGCCCGCTTCCGCCCCGACCCCTGGGACGGGATCCCGAGCGAACGTTTCGATCCGCTCGGCCAGCTGTGGCACGTGCGCGACATCGAACTCGAGGGTTACCACGTCCGCTTCCGCCGCACCCTGGAAGAAGACGCGCCGGTGCTCGCCGACATCGACAGCTACGCGCTGGCCGAGGGGCGCGGCACGCGCGGCCCCGCCGAACTGGCGCTCGCGGAATTCGAAGCCGCGCGCGCGCAGACCATCGCCATGCTCGCCTCGCTGACGCCGGAACAACTCGCGCGGCCCGCGATGTTCGAAGGCTTCGGCCCCGTGACCGTGCGCGGCCTGATGCACCTGCTGTGCAGCCACGACCACCAGCATCTGTCCGGCCTGCAATGGCTCGCCTGCCGCATCGATGCCGCCACTTCCCGCAACGACGCCCCCGAACGACGCACTGCATGAGCACGCCCACCAAGCCCGCTTCCCCGCTCGCCGTCGGCCTCGCGCTCGCCGCGGTCTACATCCTGTGGGGCTCGACGTACCTTGCGATCCGCTTCGCGCTCGAAGGCTATCCGCCGTTCACGCTCGCCGCGATCCGCATGGCGATCGCCGGCGTGTTGATGTACGCGGTGCTGCGCTGGCGCGGCACGCCTGCGCCGACGAAGAAGCAATGGATCACGCTCGCGAAGCTGTCGATCTTCATGGTCGTGTTGTCGAACGCGCTCGTGAATCTCGCGGAGACGCAGGTCGGCTCGGGTCTCGCGGCCATCGCGGTCGCGTCGATGCCGTTGTTCGCCGGCGTGTTCTCGATGATGCGCGGCCGGCATCCTTCGCGCATGGAATGGGCGGGCCTGATCATCGGCTTCCTCGGCGTGATCTGGCTCAGCGTCGGCGGCGAGTTGTCGGGTTCGACGCTGGGCCTCGTGTGCCTGATCATCGCGCCGCTCGCATGGGCGTGGGGTTCGATCTGGTCGCGCGACCAGGACTTGCCGGAACCGTTCATGGCCGCCGCGGGGCAGATGCTCGTCGGCACGCTCTGGCTGGTGCTCGTGGCGGTGGTCGCGGGTGAGCGCATCACCGTGATGCCGAGCGCGGGCGCGACCGCCGCGTTGTTGTACCTCGTCGTCGCCGGTTCGATCTTCGGCTTCACCGCGTACATCTGGTTGCTGCACCACGTGCGCCCGGCGCTCGCGACCAGTTACGCGTACGTCAATCCGCCGCTCGCCGTGCTGATCGGTGCGCTGATCGGCGGCGAAGTGTTCACCTCGCACGACATCGGTGCGATGGCGGTGATCCTCGCCGGCGTCGTGCTGATCACGCTCGCGAAGGCACGCGCGTCGGCAGCACCCGCAGCGCCCGCGCAGCCGCAGGTGCAGCCGCCGCAGCAATCCGCATCGACCCCGCCGCGCGAACGCGCACCCGAGAACGAGCCCGTCGCATGATCCATGCCCACGCCCTCGACCGCCGTGGCCTCGCCATGGCGGTCGGCGCCTTTCTCCTGTGGGGCGTCATGCCGCTGTGGTGGCACCTGCTCAAGTCGGTGCCGTCGCTGCAGATCGTGCTGCATCGCATCGTGTGGAGCGCGGTCCTCGTCGGCCTGTTCCTATGCTGGCAACAGGGCCGCGGCTGGATGCGCGAAGCACTCGCCAAGCCGCGCGTGTGGTGGATGCTCGCGCTCAGCGGCCTGTTGATCGGGTTCAACTGGGGCCTGTACATCTGGGCGGTGAATGCCGGGCACGTGGTCGAAACGAGCCTGGGCTATTTCATCAATCCGCTGCTCAACGTGTTGCTCGGCGTGGTGTTCCTGCGCGAACGCCTCGGTCGCGTGCAGTGGTTGTCGGTCGCGATCGCGACGGTCGGCGTGTTGTGGCTGACGCTGCGCTTCGGCCAGCTGCCGTGGATCGCGCTGCTGCTCGCGGGATCGTTCGCGCTGTACGGATTCATCCGCAAGCTTGCGCACGTCGCGTCGATCCCCGGTCTCGGCATCGAGGGTGCGTACCTGCTGCTGCCGTCCATCGCGTTGCTCGCGTGGAGCGAGACGCACGGGCAGGGCGGCTTCTTCGCGACGCAGGCGGACGGCGGTTACGGTGCGCTGATGGTCGCGCTGCTGATCGTCAGCGGCGCGCTCACGGCGTTGCCGCTGGTGGGTTTCGCGTATGCGGTGCGGCGCGTGCCGCTGTCGGTGGTCGGGCTGCTGCAGTACATCGCGCCGACGATGCAATTCCTGATCGGCGTGTTCGTCTTCCACGAAGCCTTCGATCGCGATCGTGCGATCGGCTTCGCGTGCATCTGGATCGCGCTGGCGATCTTCGCGATCGACGGCGCGTTGCGCGCACGGCGCGCGAATGCGCGCGCTGCTTCGCTCGCGACGGCGTCCGCCACGTCGCGTTGATCCTCCCCCTCGTCGAGAATGCCCCGATGCTGCAGATGCGCCCCAACTGCGAATGCTGCGACGGGGACCTGGCGCCCGATTCACACGACGCGCTGATCTGTTCGTTCGAGTGCACGTTCTGCGTCGACTGCGCGACGACGAAACTCAAGGGCCGCTGCCCGAATTGCGGCGGCATGCTCGCGCCGCGACCCACGCGCGCGGCGCGGCATCTCGCGAAGCATCCGGCGTCGACGCAGCGCGTGCTGAAGCCCGAAGGGTGCGCGCCTTCGGCGTGACGCGCGGCTAGCGTTGGCGCTGCTTGCGCAGCAACGCATCGAGTTCGCGCGTGTTTTCTTCGGAGCGCCGCATGATGGCCTCGGCTGCTGCGAAGTCCCCCGATTCCGCCGCGCGTTCGAGGTCGCGCGTGACCTCGTCCATCTTCGCCATGCTTTCGGCGAAGGCGAAATCGAGGTGGCGCGACCACTGGCGGAACAGCGGCGCCGACGATTTCGCGCGAAAATGGCGCGCGGCCTCCACGATCAACTCGGGGCGCTGGTTGAGCGCATTGAGTGGAATCGACAACAGCACCCACCGCATCCTGCCGCCACGCCACGCGCGATGCTTGAGCTTCCACATCCACGACAACTGTTCGAAGTAGCGGGGGTGTGCGCGCACGGCCAGGTCGAGGACGTGCTGTTCATGGCGCCTGATGGTCACCGTGTGCATCTCGATGCCCGCGATGTCGTCCCACGCGATCGTGCCGAAGGCCGCGTAGTCCAGCCCGCGCGCATCCATCGACAACATCGGGCCGGGGCGCAGCGTGAGTCGCAGCAACTCGAACGAGCAGAACAGGGCGAACGGTACGAGAAGCACCCCGCACAGCAGCAGGATGGGATCGCCGCCGGGCTGGAGGCCCATGGACAAGCTCCAGCCTCCGACCAGGGTCATCGTCACCGTGGCGCCGATCAGCAACACGGGACGATGCGACGCCTCGAAGCGCGACATGCGCTGCAGGTCGGCGACGTCCTGGCGATCGCGTGCGTCGATGCGCTCACCGAGATGCAGCCACACGCGGCGGCAGGCGAACGCCAGCATCAGGCATGCGATGACGACCACGCCCATCCTGGGCGGCATGCGCATCGCGAACACCGCGACCGCCCCGAGCACGCACGCCACCACCACGCCGGCGATCCCGAGGATCGCCACCAGCTTCCTTGCCAAACGCATGTGTCTTCCCCCGACGGCTTCGGGCGGATTCTAGCCCGACATTCGCGCACCAACGGGTGCGTGCAATCGCGCCGCTATTCAGTCTCGACGCCCGCGATGTCCATCACCCAACGCGGCACCGTCGTGTCGCCCATGAAGAACGAGCGTTGCTTGCCTTCCGCCAGCGCCCAGCGATGCAGCCAGCTGATGCCATGCGGTCCGCGATAGCCGTCGACGCGCGCGTAGGCGGGGTCGCGCACGGCTTCCTCCAACGACACGACGCGATAGCCGTGCTGTTGCATGCCGCCGATCAACTCGGGGAATGTTTCGGCGTTGAGTTCGTTGGCGTGCAGCAGCAAAACCTGCGGCACGTTGTACTCGAGCAGCGTCAGCGACTGTTGCTCGAGAAACGCGAGCTTCGCGAGCATGTAGGCCACGTACTCGCTGCGAAGCCGTGCGAGCGTGGCCTGCTTCTCCGCATCCGGTGCAACGCCGTCGAGCGTGCGTTGATACGCGTTCGCCCAGATCCATTCGCCGGTGTTCACCGTGACGGGTGCGGTGCGATAGCCATGCTGCGCGAGGAATGCGTCGAGCGCCGCGCGTTCTTCCGGCGTGCGGCCGTTGCGCAACCACGGATGGCGGAACCACTTCGGGGTTTCGCCGCGTTCGGCGAGCAGCGGGCGCAGCACGCGTTCGCCCTTCAGCACGTCGGCTTCATAGGCCTCGAGGCCAACGGCGTGATAGTCCAGGTGGCCCCACGTGTGATTGCCCAGTTCCCATCCGGCGTCGAGCCACTCGCGCAGCATCGCCACGCGCGCGGGATCGACCTTGCCGTCGACTTCGAGTTCCTTTTCGTTGACGAAGCCGACGCCGGTGACGCCCGACGCACGCACCGCCGCGATCAACTTCGCATGGCGCGCGGCGAACACATCGGGATGCAAACGACCTGCCCATTGCCAGGGCAGGTCGTCGATGGTGATCGCGATCCTGCGATCGACTTCAGGCGTGCGCTTGGGTTTTCCCTTCGCCCCGCCTGCCACCGCGGTGGGCGCGAGCGCACACCAGAGCAGCAGGCAGGCGAGGGCGGCGACGCGCGCGATCATGCCGCGCGCAACGCCTCGGTCACCGGCATGCGCGCTGCGCGTACCGCCGGGAACAGACCGCCGACGAACCCGATCGCCAGCGCCCACTTCAGGCCTTCCCACATCACGCCGGGCGATACCGCGAACTTGAAGGTCAGCTGGCCGACGCCGCCGGCGATCGTCGATGCAGTGAAGCCGTTGAAGATCAGCCACGCGAGCGCGCCGCCGATCAGGCCGCCGAGCAGCGCGAGCAACATCGTTTCCAGCATCACCGCGACCACCACCGGCACGCTGCGGAAGCCGAGCGCACGCAGCGTCGCGATTTCCCGCGCACGCGTCGCCACCGTGGCGAACATCGTGTTGAGCGCGCCGAACACCGCGCCGATCGCCATGATCGAACCGACGACAATGCCGATGATGCGGATGATCTTCACCATCTGCTCGGACTGTTTGGCGAAGTACTCGGCCGTCGTCGTCGCGTCGACATCCAGGCGCGGGTCGGCGTCGAGCGCCGCCTTGAATGCCTTGAATGCCTTCGGACTTTCGAGCTTGGCGATCACCGAGTTGCGCGTGCTGCCGCGGCGATACGCGGCGGACACGATGTCGGCGTCGGCCCACATCTCCGAATCCATCGCATCGCCCGATGCGAACTCGCCGACCACCGTCCACGTTTCGCTGCCAAGGCGGATCTGCTTGCCGACTTCGAGGCCTTCGAACTGGCGCTTCGCGCCCTGGCCCACGATCACTTCGCGGCGACCGCTTTCGAAGCGGCGACCGGCGACGATCTTCAGGTTCGGACGCACCGCGAAGGCCTGGTCGCCGACGCCGCGCAATTGCACGCTGCCGTCTTCGTCCTTGCCGCCGCCCTTGATCGGCAGGTTCGCCGCGACGACGGTTTCCGCCGACGCGAGCGGACGGCCCTGCGCGTCGCGCGCGATGCCGGCCGTGCCCATCACCGCGTTGAGGCTTTCGCGTTCGAGCGTCGACATCACTTCCGCGGCAGACGCACCGCGCAACACCATCACGGTGTCGTCGCTGCCGCTGGCGCGCAACGTCTGCCGGTAGCCCTCGGCCATCGCGAACATCGCCACGAGCACCGCGACGACGCCGGCGATGCCGACCACGATCACCGACGAAGACCCGAGTCGCTCGCGGATCGTGCTGATGCCGACCTGCGCGACCGAAGTCGCCTGCCGGCCGCGACGCGTCACCGCCATCCACACGGCGAACACCACGGAAAGTCCCGCGACGACGAACCACGGCGCGCCGAGCCACAGCCCGATGCCGATGACGACGACGACGAACATCAGCAAGCCGAAGAGGAACGATTTCATCTTGTTCATGGCGATCTCCTCAGCGACCCGACAGCGCGTCGACGATGTTCAGGCGCATCGCCCGCATCGCAGGCAACGCCCCCACCAGCAATCCGATGCCGGCCATCAACGCCAGGCCCAGCAGCCAGCTCGACAAGCCCACCGGCGGCATGTTGATCATCCCCTGCGAACCCGCGCCGAGGATCGGACCGAGCACCGCAGCAAGGCCGAGGCCGAGCACGCCGCCGATCACCACCAGCAACACCGATTCGGCGAGCACCAGCCCCAGCACCGAGTTGTTGCTGAACCCGATCGTCTTGAGCACCGCGAGTTCGGGGATGCGCTCGCGCACCGCCTGCGCCATCGTGTTGCCGGTGAGCAGCAGCAACGTGAAGAACACCGCGCCCATGATCGAACCGACGATCAGGCCGATGTCGGCGGTCTGCTTCATCCAGTTCGCGAACGACGCGGCCTCGGTCATCGTCTTGGTTTCGTTCGGCGAATTGAGCGACAGCGCGTCGATCGCCTTCGATACGCGGTCGGCCTGCACCGGATCCTTCACCCGCACGACGTACCAGCCGACGTCGCCGCGGTTGTAGGGCGTCGACTCGTCGAAGTACTTCCATTGCATGATGATCAGGCCGTCGTACCAGCCGGCCGCCTTCTTGTCCTTCGCGCGCATCGTGCCGACGATTTCGAAGTCCCAGTTCTTCGTGCCGTCGCGATTCGGGAAGATGGTCGACTGCAGCGGGATCTTCTGCCCGACCTTCCAGTTGAAGCGCTTCATCAGCTGTTCGCCGACGAGCACGCCGGTGCGCGTGTTGTTGAACTTCGCGCGCTCCGCCGGATCGACCGCGATCTCCGGATACAGGTCGAGGTAGTTCGGCGCGACCGCGAAGCTGAAGATCTGGTTCTTCGGATCCTGGTAGGCGCCGCCGAACCAGTTCGCGTAGGTCACGGCATCCACGCCATCGACGTTCCTGATGCGCTGGTCGAGCGCGAGCGGCAGCGTCTGGATGAAGGAGAGCTTGGAACCGGTCTGCAGGCGCGACGCACCCGCGACGCTCTTGCCCGCTTCGTTGAAGGATTCGCGCACGCCATTGAGCAGGCCGAACAACAGGAACGCGGCCAGGATCGACAGCAACGTGAGGATGGTGCGCGTCTTGCGGCGGAACAACTCCGCCCAGATCAGATGGAGGTATTTCATCGCGACACCCCTTTAGGCGAACTGCGCTTGTTCGACGAGCGTGCCCTTGTCCAGGTGCAGCGTGTGCCGCGCGTACTCGGCGGCCTTCGGGTCGTGGGTCACCATCACGATCGTCTTGCCGTGCTCGCGGTTGAGCAGCTGCAGCAACTGGAGGATTTCCTCGGCCGACTGGCGATCGAGGTCGCCGGTGGGTTCGTCGCAGATCAGCAGCGCGGGGTCGGACACGATCGCGCGCGCGATCGCCACGCGCTGCTGCTGGCCGCCGGAGAGTTCGTTCGGCTTGTGCGCCTTGCGGTCGCCCAGGCCCACGAGCTGCAACGCGATCTCCGCGTTGCGCTTGCGCTGCGCGCTGCCGAGGTTGGTGAGCAGCAACGGCAGTTCGACGTTCTTCTGCGCCGTCAGCATAGGCATCAGGTTGTAGAACTGGAACACGAAGCCGACGTGGTCGGAGCGCCATTGCGACAGCTGGCCCGCGCTCATCTGGTCGATGCGCTTGCCGCCGACGTCGATCTCGCCCGAAGTGGGCGAATCCAAGCCGCCGATCAGGTTCAGCAGCGTCGACTTGCCCGAACCCGACGGGCCCATCAGCGCGATGAAGTCGCCTTCGGCGATGTCGAGCTGGATGCCGTGGAGGACATCGACCTTTTCCGGGCCGCGTTGGTACGTCTTGTGCAGATTGCGAAGGCTGACGAGCGTGGACATGGGGGCTCCGGGACTGATCGGGATTGGGGATTGGGGATTCGGGATTCGTGAAAGCCGGTACGTCGTTACTCTTCTGTCGTGTTTTCGGGGGTGGCGACGCGCACGCGCGCGCCGTCCTGCAACGTGGCGGGAGGATCGAGAACGACGGTCTCGCCGGCAGAGACGCCGCCGAGCACCTGCTGGCCATTGGCCATCGCGCGACCGAGCTTGAGCGTGCGCTGTTCGGCGACCATCGGATCGCCGCCGGCGACGAAGACGACCTTCACGCCATCGCGTTCGACGATCGCATCGTTCGGCACGAGCGCGCCCGTCGGGCCCTTCGCCATCTGCTGGTTGGCTTCGGCGTCGAGGAAGCTCACGCTCACGCCCATGTCGGGAACGATGCGCGGATCCTTGACCTTGATGGCGACGCGCACCTTCACCGTCGCCTTGCCGCGGTCGGCGGCGGGAATGATGGCGATCACTTCGCCGGGGATCTTCCAGTCGGGATACGCGTCGAGCGTCGCTTCGACCGGCATCTTCGGCTTCACGCGGCCGATGAACGCTTCGCCGACTTCGACCTCGACTTCGAGCGAGTCCATGTCGACGATCGTGCCGATGCCCGTGCGCGTGAAGCCGCCGCCTGCCGACATCGGCGAGACGATTTCGCCCGGCTGCGCGGCCTTCGCGGTGATCACGCCGGCGAACGGCGCGCGCACGACGGTGTTGTCGACGCCCTGGTCGGCGATGCGCAGGCGATCGCTCGCCACGTGCGCGTTGCGTTGCGTGGTGAGCAGTTCGGCGCGCAGCGCGTCGCGTTCGGCGACGGCCTGGTCATGCTGCGCCTTCGAGATGAGCTGCTGTTTCACCAGGCCATCGAGGCGCACGACGTTGGCCTCGGCTTCCTTCAGGCGCGCCTGCACGCCGCCGACCGCGCTCCGCGCGGCGGAGACCTGCGACGACGCGAGTTCGCGTTCGGCATCGGCGTCGACCGGATCGAGCGTCGCGAGGACCTGGCCCGCTTCGACGTGCTGGCCTTCTTCGATCAGCACTTCGCGCACCTTGCCGGTGATCTTCGCCGACACCGTGGCCATGCGACGCGCGACGACATAACCGGTCGCATCGAGCACGGTCGCCGACGCACTGCCACCGTTACCCAGCGCGACGACATCGGCCGTCTGCACCGCGAGCGGTTGTTGCCGACCGAACGCAACCCACGCGCCGATCGACACGGCGAGCACACCCACGCCGACGGCGGCGAGCGCCAGGCGCTTGCGCGAGGACGGCGCCGGCGGCGGTGCACTGCGGTCGATGCGCAATTCCTTCAGCAGGTCGGCGGAGGCGGGCATTGGAGTCGGAACCTCGGGGGTGTTGGACGCAAGGACGTCGGAAGGGCCGTAGTGTGACTCTGCGGCGGGACGGACGCCATTCGACGGGATGCAGGGTACGAACAGGACATGCATCGCGTCACCTGACGCTTGTCATGCGAAGGCCATGAAGCTTGCGACTGAAAGGCGCCGCGGCGCAGGCGCAGCATCCTCCCCACATCCGCAGGGAGATTGCACATGGCCAGCAGTCGCGACGGGGCGCTTGCGCGCCTGCACCAGGCGAGCAAGTCGTACGGCAAGGTGAACGCGCTGCACGGCGTCGATCTCGCGCTGCGCGGCGGCGAACTCCTCGCATTGCTCGGCCCCAACGGCGCCGGCAAGACCACCGCGATCGGCCTGCTGCTCGGCCTGTTGCGCGCGGATGCGGGCACGGTCGAGCTGTTCGGCCAGGATCCGCAGAACATCGATGCGCGCCGCCACATCGGTGTCATGTTGCAGGACGCGAACCTGCCGTCGACGTTGCGCGTCGGCGAATTGATCCGACTGACCAGCAGTTGGTACCCCGCGCCGCGCAGCGTGCAGGAGAGTGCGGAACTCGCGGGCGTCGCCGACCTGCTCGAGCGTCCCTACGGCAAGTTGTCGGGCGGACAGCAGCGTCGCGTGCAGTTCGCGCTCGCACTGTGCGGGCGGCCGCGACTGTTGTTCCTCGACGAACCCACCGTCGGCATGGACATCGAAGCGCGGAGCAAGCTGTGGTCCGCGATCCGCCACCTCGTCGCCGAAGGCAACGGCGTCGTGCTCACCACGCACTACCTGGAAGAAGCCGAAGCGCTCGCCGATCGCGTGTGCGTCATGGCGCGCGGTCGCGTGATCAGCGAAGGCAGCGTCGATGCGTTGCGCGCGCGCGTGGCGATGAAACGCGTGCGCTGCACGACGCAGTTGCCGATCGAGATCATCGAAGCGTGGCCGGGCGTCGTTGAAGTCACGCGCGAACACGATCGCACGTGCATCGCGACCGAACAGGCCGAATGCGTCGCGCGCCGCCTGCTCGCGCTCGACGCGGAACTCGCGGACCTCGAGATCCGCGCCGCGGGCCTGGCCGAAGCGTTCACCGAACTCACCCGCGACGACAACGTCGCATCGCTGCAGGAGGCTGCGTGATGTCAACGACCGATCTGTCGATCCTCGCCGAACGACCGCGCACGCTTGCGATGCCGCGCAGCCGCGTGTTGCGTTCTTACCTCGAGGAAATGCGCAGCGAGTGCCTGCGCTATCTGCGCAACCCGGGCTTCATGCTGCCGACGCTGCTGTTCCCCACGGTGTTCTACCTGATGTTCGGCGTGTTCCTCGCGCGCCAGGGCGAGGAAGCCGCGCGCTACCTGCTCGCGTCGTACGGCACGTTCGGCGTGATGGCGCCGGGCCTGTTCGGCTTCGGCGTGTCGATCGCGCTGGAACGCGAGAACGGCCTGCTGACGCTGCGCCGCGCGCTGCCTGCGTCGCAGGTCGCGTATCTCGCCGGCAAGATGGCGATGTCGATGCTGGTGGCGGCGGGCGTGCTGACGTTGCTGACGCTGCTCGCGGTGTTCGTCGCGCATGTGCCGCTGACCGGTGCGCAGATCGCGCACCTGTTCGCGAGCAACGTGCCGGGCGTGCTGCCGTTCTGCGCGCTGGGCCTGCTGCTCGGTACGCTCGTGAAGGGCCAGGCCGCGCCGGCGCTGATCAACATGCTGTACCTGCCGATGGCGTTCCTGTCGGGACTGTGGTTCCCGCTGCAGGCGTTGCCGAAGCCGATCCAGGCGATCGCGCCGGCCCTGCCCAGCTATCACCTCAATGCCCTGGCGCTGGATGCGGTCGACATCGCGAGCGTGCGCGCGCTGCCGCACGTGCTCGCGCTGGCCGCGTTCACCGTCGTCGCGTTGTGGCTCGCGGCGCGGCGCCTGCGCAAGGCGGGCTGAGCCGGTAGCATCCTCGCGCATGCACGCCGAAGCGCACCCGACCTCCGCCAATCCCGCCGCGCGCCTGTTCGCGCGGCTGGGCTTCGCGCCCGCGCCCGACTCGATCGCCGCCGAAGCCAGGCGCATCGGACGCTCGCCGCTGAAGGAAGGCGTGCACCTGCTGTGGTCGTTCTGGGTGTTCGTCACGCCGATGATGGGCGGACGGTACTCGTGGAAGTGGCTGGTGCTCACGCTGGTGTCCTATCCGATCTTCGTGGCGTTGTACGCGAAGGTGTTCGTCGCGCCGCGCCGCCACGCGAATTGGTACCCGCTCGGGATGGCGGCGCTCTGCTTCGTGCTGATGCCGTGGTATCCCTCGGGGATCAGCTACTACGTGTTCGGCTGCGTGATGGCCAACGCGGGACGTCGCGCGCATTTCCCGTCGTGGTTCGCGCAGTGGGCGTTGCTCACGGCGATCTTCATCGGCCTGGGCTGGTGGATCGGCTATCCGTGGCAGGTCACGGTCTGGATGCCGATCATGACGCTGATCATCGGCGCGATCGTCAACGTCGAGCGATCGAGCGAACAGAAGGACGTCGCGCTGCGCCTGTCGCAGGACGAAGTGCGGCGCCTCGCGGCGACGGCCGAACGCGAACGCATCGGCCGCGACCTGCACGACCTGCTCGGCCACACGCTGTCGCTGATCACGCTGAAACTCGAACTCGCGCGCAAGCTGCACGAGCGCGACCCGCCCGGCTCGCTGCGCGAACTCGAGGAAGCCGAACGCGTCGCACGCCACGCGCTGGCCGAAGTGCGCAGCGCGGTGACCGGCATCCGCAACGCCGACCTCGCCGCCGAACTCGCGTCCGCGCGGCTGCTGCTCGAATCCTCGCGCGTGCACCTGGAGTACGGCGCGCCACCCGCCGGCCTGCCGCCGGATATCGAACGAGGCCTCGCGCTCGTGCTGCGCGAAGCGGCGACGAACATCGCGCGCCACGCCAATGCGACGCGCGCCCGCATCGCCTTCGACACCGACGCGCGCAGCGTGAGCATGTGCGTCGAAGACGACGGCCGCGGCGGCGTGTCGGTCGACGGCAACGGCCTGGCCGGCATGCGCGATCGCGTGCGCGCGCTGGACGGCACGCTCAGCATCGAATCGCCGCGCGGCGGCGGCACGAAGGTCCTCGTGCGCGTGGGCGTGCCCGCATGATCCGCATCCTCCTCGCCGAAGACCAGGCGCTGGTGCGTGGCGCGTTGTCCGCGCTGCTGTCGCTCGAAACCGACATCGAAGTCGTGGGCGCGGCCGCCGACGGCGAAGCCGCGTGGCGCGAACTGCAGCGCCTCAAGCCCGACGTGCTCGTCACCGACATCGAAATGCCGGGCCTGTCGGGCCTCGAACTCGCGCAACGCATCCAGCGCCAGGCGCTGCCGGTGAAGGTCGTGATCGTCACGACGTTCGGCCGCGCGGGTTTCCTGCGCCGTGCGCTCGACGCGGGCGTGTCGGGTTACCTGTTGAAGGACGCGCCCGCGGAAGATCTCGCCGAAGCCTTGCGCAAGGTGCACCGCGGCGGCCGCGCGATCGACCCGCAACTCGCGATGGATGCGTGGACCGAAGCCGATCCACTCAACGATCGCGAGCGTCAGGTGTTGCGCCTCGCGGGCGATGGCATGTCGGCGACGGAAATCGCGGCGAAGCTCAATTTGTCGAGTGGGACCGTGCGGAATTACCTGTCCGAAGCGATCGGGAAGCTCGGCGTAGGGAATCGCATCGAGGCGTACAGGTTGGCGCGGCAGAAGGGATGGCTGTAGGGCCCGGGAAACGAGAAGCGGGAAACAAGAAGCGGGAAACGGGAAACCAACCTTCGCTTCGGCCGACAGTCTTTCGGCCGAGGCGGGAATCCACCTCCCGTTTCCCGCTTCTTGTTTCCCGTTTCCCTTCGTCGCCTCAACCAAACCGCTGCTTCAACACCCCCCACGCCGCACGCAACCCCTGCGCCTCGCCACCCGCCGGCTTGCCCGGTCGATCGCTGTCATTCCACGCATACACGTCGATGTGCGCCCACGGCTGCGTCGACGGCACGAAGCGTTCGAGGTACAGCGCCGCGGTGATGCTGCCCGCCATGCGCGACGGTCCGCCGTTGGCGAGGTCGGCGATGCTGCTGACGAGGTAGCGCAGGTACGGACGCCACAGCGGCATGCGCCACAGCGGATCGCGCTCTGCGTTCGCTGCTTCGAGCCAATCGGTCGCGACCGATTCGTCGTTCGCGTACAGCGCCGGCAGGTCGGGACCGAGCGCGATGCGCGCGGCGCCCGTGAGCGTGGCGAAATCCACGAGCAGCGCCGGCTTGTCTTCCACCGCGCGCGCGAGCGCATCGCACAGCACGACGCGGCCTTCGGCGTCGGTGTTGTCGATCTCGACCGACACGCCGAGGCGTGTGTTGAGCACGTCGCCCGGGCGATAACTCTGCGGGCCGATCGCGTTTTCGACCGCCGGCACCAGCAACGTGAGCCGCACGGGCAGGTTGCGCGCCATGACCAGGCCCGCGAGCGCAATCGCATGCGCCGCGCCGCCCATGTCCTTCTTCATGTTGCGCATGCCGTCGGCGGGCTTGATGTCGAGGCCGCCGGTGTCGAAGCACACGCCCTTGCCGACGATCGCCAGCTTCGGCGCGCCCGCGTCGCCCCAGTGCAGCGCGATCAGGCGCGGCGCGCGATGCGACGCGCGGCCGACCGCATGGATCGCGGGGTAGTTGTGCTTGAGCAGGTCGTCGCCGCTGACCACTTCGATGTGGCCGCCATGCGCTTCGGCGAGTTCGCAGCACGCCTGTTCGAGCTGGTCAGGGCCCATGTCTTCGGTGGGCGTGTTGACGAGATCGCGCACGCGCACGCTTGCGGCGAGCACGTCGAGCGTTTCGGCATCGATGGTGTCGGTGACCAGCCGCGCGGGCGCGCGCAGCGGCGCCTTGTAGCGCGTGAACTTGTAACTGCCGAGGCCCCAGCCAAGTTGCAGCGCGCGCTTCGCGTCGTCGGCGAGTTCGGTCGCGAGCGCCCAGTCGCCAGGCGGCAGCGCGAACGGCGCATGCGCGTAGGAGAACGGATCCTGCGGATCGCCGATGCCGAGCACCGCGCCCGCGACGCCGCCGTTGCCCGGCAGCAACAGCACGCTGCCGGAGACCGCGTTGAACGTCTGCGCGTCGATCCACGCCCCGAGTTCCGGCAACTGCAGCCTGCGCCACGCGTCGAACCCCGTGCGCTCGACGCAGTACAGCGGCAGGCCGCGCACGCTGTCGGTGGTGAAGCAATCCGGGGTTTTCACGGGTGGTGCGGTCATGCGACGTTGTCCTGTGCGTGCGTCTGCGAGTGCGCGTCCAGCCAGTCGGCCAGCGCATCGAGGGTGTGGAAGGCGAGGTCGGGGCGCACGTGTTGATACGGCCACGTCGGCTGCGGATGCAGGTCGTCGCGATGGATCCAGCACGTGCGCAGGCCCGCGCGCGCGGCGCCGACCACGTCGAGGTCGATGTCATCGCCCACGTGCAGCACGTGCTGCGGCGCTTCGCCCAGGCGTTCGCATGCGGCCTGGAAGATGCCGGGATCGGGTTTCGAAGAACCGTGCTGCGCCGCGCCGAGCTGGAACGCGAAGTGCGAATGCAGGCCGATGCGGCGCAGGTCGGCGTTGCCGTTGGTGACCGCCGCGATCGGCACGCGCGCGGCGATGCGTTGCAGCGCTTCGATCGCGTCGGGATAGCACTCGACGCGATTGCGTTCTGCGTAGAAGGCTTCGAACGCCGGTTCGACGTGCATCGGATCGTCGCCCGCCAGGTCCATCGCGCGCGCGAGCGTGAGCTTGCGCAGCGTGCTGAAGTCGTGGGCGAGATGCGGGTGCTCGGCGTTGATGACTTCGCGCAGGCGGCGCATTTCATCGACGGGGAAGCGTTCCGCCGTACGCGGGCAGTTGGCCAGCAGCCAGTCGTGCAGGACGTGCTCGACGCGTGCGCCGATCGGCGCGAACGGCCAGAGGGTGTCGTCGAGGTCGAGGGTGATGGCGCGGATGTGCAAGTTCACCCGGGCATTCTATGCCGGTGCTGCACTGCGCCGCGTCATTCGAGCAGCCGGGCCCAGCCTTCCAGTCCCTCGATGCGGGCGAGCACCAGCTTCACGCACACCAGCAGCGGCACCGCGAGCAGGAGGCCGATGATCCCCCACAACCAGCCGAACACCATCAGCGACAGGATCAGCACCAGCGGCGAGAGCGCCATGCGCTTGCCGAGCACGATCGGCGTGATCAGCTGCCCCTCGAGCGTGTGCAGGCCGAGGTAGAGGGCGGCGGGCGCGAGCGCCTCCAGCGTTTCGCCGAAGCTGACGAACCCCATGAGCAGCATCACCAGGATGCCGATCAGCGGCCCCACGTAGGGCGCGAAGTTGAGCAGGCCCGCCATCGTGCCCCACAACAGCGCTTCGTCCGCCGGCAGGTCGAGCAGGAAATACAGCAGCCCGGCGAACACCAGGCCGACGATCACGTTGATGATGCTGATGGTCAGCACGTAGCGCGAGATCTCGGTCTCGATCGCGTGGAGGATCTCCACCGTCAGCTTCTTCTGCTGTCGGCCGGGCAACAGCGCGATCGCGTTGCGTTGCAGATCGCCGCCGTACACCATGAAGAAGAACGTCAGCAGCACCACCGCGAGCACGGACGCCACGGCGCGCGGCGTCGCGATCAGCACGCGGTAGGGATCGTTCACCTCGGTCTTGACGATCTGCACCTTGCCGGCGGTTTCGCCACCGGCGGCGCGCGCGATGTTCTCGGCGGCGCGGCCCGCTTCGGTCATCGGCTTGGTGAGCGAGCGCAGCTTCGGCGCGATGCCGCGCAATTCCTTCGGCACTTCGCGAATCCATTCCGCCCCCGGTTGCGCGAGTTCGCGGCCGAGCATGTACGTCGAGAACATGCCGAGGCCGAGCACCAGCAGCGCGGCGAGGAAGCGCGGGATCCAGATGCGACGCAGCAACCGGATAATCGGGTTGCCGACCAGCGCGAAGAACATCGCGAGCAACACCGGCAGCAACAACGCCTGCGCGGCGTAGAGCGTGTAGGCGACGCCGAGGACCGCGAGCACGATGGCTGCGTTGGACGAACGTGGACGCGGGGGTTGTGGCGCCGGTTCGGGTGGGTCGGTCTCGAAGGTGTAGCTCATGGCGCGGGCGCCTGTTCGGCGACATCCTCCGCGCTGTCCGCGGCGTCCTCGGCCTTGGCCGCGGCGGTCGTGGCCTGCGTGCTCGCGAACATGCCCGACAGCGCGGTGAGCAATTGCAACAGGCCGCCGCCGCGCGCGGCTTTCTTTCCGGGTTCGAGCCTGCCGACGAGGAAGCCGGTGACCAGGCCCGCGATCACGATGCGTCCCGGCGTCCATGCATCGCGCCACGATCCCTTCAACTGGCGAAAGTCGGCAGCGGCCTGCCGCTCCTTCGCTTCGAGCGCGGCTTCGGCCTGGCTGACCTTGGTGACGAGCGCTTCGAAGCTCACGGTGGACTCTGCAATTGGGATGTGGGGATGCTGCGGGGCGGCGGGCTCATGGCGGCGTGACGTCGACACCGAGGCCCTTCTTCTTCGCGCCGCCGTTGGTCTTCTCCGCGACTTCCTCGGCGCCTTGCTCCGCGCTCTTGCCGGAGCCCGCGGACGGCATCATGTCGGCGAGTTCGCCGATGCCCAAACGCGCGAGCTGGCGCCGCGTCGCCTTGAACCGCGTGTGTTCGAAGTAGCGCATGCCGAGCCAGCCCGCGAGCGCGGCGATCACCAGGCTCGCGCCACCGGTGAGCAGCAGCGAGAACCACCACGCCCAGCCGAGGTTGATCGACAGCCACGCGATCAGCGCGGCCATCAGCAGCAACCACGCGGAGGCGCCGAACACGATCGCCAGCGCCGTGAGCGCGAGCGTGCGCCCGAACGCGCTGCGCGCGAGCGAGACGTCGGCGGTGAACAGGATGCGGAACGCGGTCGCCGCTTCGCGACCCGCGGCCCAGGTCGCGCGGCCGGTGTCGCCGAGTTCCTTCAGCGCATCGGCGATGCCGGGCGCGGCGCGCTCGCGCGCGCCGTCGTCGGTCGTTCCTTCGTCCGCGTTCTCGCCGGTCATCGCGTCGTCGCGCGCTTACTTGTCGCTGCTGCGACCGAGCTTGGCGATGATCCAGCCCGCGGCGAAGGCGACGCCGAAGGAGGCGAGCGGACGTTCGCGGATCAATTCGGCCGCGCTGTCGATCAGGTCGCGGCCCTTGTCCATCAGCGCGTCCATCTGCTCGCGCGAGGCGTCGCCGAGGTTCTCCGCGGCGGAGATCGAGGACAGCGTGCCGTCGGCGAGTTCGGCCTTCATCTGCGCCTTGCCTAGGCGCATCTCGTCGCCCGCGGCGGAGGCTGCGCCCTTGAGCGCATCGCCGGCGGCGACGGCCGCGCCCTTGAAGTGCGTGCCGGCCTCGTTGAGGTCCTGCTTCATCGCGTCGGTGGCGCGACCGTTGTTGTCGGGGGACATGCGCGTTCTCCTTGCGTGGGGGTGTCTTGTCGTCACTGCATCGGCAGATCGCCGCGCGCGTTGCCGCGCAGCACGCGCAGCACGAGGCGCTGCGGAGCCTGCGCGAAACTGGCGCGGAACCCGCCCAGGTCGCTGAATTCGCCGCTGGTGGCGGCGAGCACCACGTCGTCCTTCTTCAGGCCATTCTGCGCCGCGCGACTGCCGCGCGCGACATTGCTGACCAGCACGCCGCCCAGGCCCGACTGCTTCAGGCGTTCGGGCAACTCGGCGAACGTGGCGCCGGCCAGGCGCGTATCGAGCACCGCGCCATCGTAGGAACGCGGTTGCTCGCGCAGGGGGGCCTTCAACTTGAGCGGCGTGGCGCCGCGGCGCACGTCGAGTTCCACTTCGCTGCCGACTGCCTGCAGGCCTTCGAAGTTGTGCAACGCCTCGCGGCTGTCCATGCGCTGGCCGTTGGCCGACAGCACGACGTCGCCGACCTGCACGCCGGCCGCGGCGGCGGGCGAGTTCGGATACACGCGCGTCACCACGGTGCCGCGCGCGGCGTCGAGGCCGAGCCCCTGCGCGAGCTTGTCGTCGACCGTCTGCGTTTCCATGCCGAGCGAGCCGCGGCGCACCTCGCCCGTGTCGGCGAGCTGGCGCATCACGTTGCCGGCGAGGTTGGTCGGGATCGCGAAACCGATGCCGATGTCGCCCGCGCGACTGCCCTGCGGATTGAACGTGGCGGTGTTGATCCCCACCAATTCACCACGCAGGTTGACCAGCGCGCCGCCCGAATTGCCCGGGTTGATGGACGCATCGGTCTGGATGAAGTTCTGGTATCCCATCCCCGGCAAACCGCTGCGGCCCACGGCCGACACGATCCCCGAGGTCACCGTCTGGCTGAAGCCGAACGGATTGCCGACCGCGACGACGAAGTCGCCCACGCGCAGCTGGTCCGAGTTGGCCACCGGCAACGCGACGAGGTTGTCGGCCTGGATCTTCATCAGCGCGACGTCGGTGTCCGGATCGGAGCCGACGAACGTCGCCGGGAACGTGCGCCCGTCCGACAGCGTCACCGACACCTCGTCCGCGCCTTCGATCACGTGGTGGTTGGTCAGCACCAGGCCCTTGGCCGCATCGACGACCACGCCCGAACCCAGCGACTGGTTGATGCGTTCCTGCGGCACCTGCGGGAACAGGCGGCGGAACATCGGGTCGTCGGCGAAGGGATTGCGGATCCGCACGCGCTGCTTGGTGTGCACGCTGACCACGGCCGGCGTCACCCGCTGCAGCATCGGCGCGAGCGAGGGCAGCATCTGGCCGTCGACCGCGGCGGGCAGGGTCGCCATCGCGGGCACGGCGGTGGCCGCGGGCGGCTCGGCCTTCGCGGGCGCGTCGAGGCCTTCGCGGATCGCGGTCGCGGCGAAGCCGCCGAACGCAGCGGCGATCGACAAAGCGGCGATGGTCTTCAGGGGTGCGTGGCGCATCGGTTTCATTGTCGTGAAGTGAAAAGGGAATGCCGTGTGAAATCGCATCGGCGTGTCATTGAATCAAGTGGATGTTGAACATGGCCGGACGCGTCGCACGACCGCGTTTCTGCAGCCCCGCGACGCCCGTCAGCACACCTGCGGAAATTTGCGCAAGCCCGTTGACAGCCTCAGGCGGCGGGGCGTAGCTTGGCCCTCCGTTCGCCACAATATGTAGTGGTGGCGAATTGTGAAGGGCCTGAATGTTGTGTTCCACGACGTTTCATTCAGTCCCCAGTCACAGGCACGGAGCGTGACCGGAATCCCGGTTACGGCAGGGGAAAACCAGAGTTCGGCGGTGGCAGGGAGCGTGCCTTCATGGCGACGTTTCCACTGCTTTCCGTGGAACCGGACCCGACGCCGCGCCGGCAACACACAACGAGAACCGGGCACGACCCGGCCACGACGAGGAGAAGGAGCAGCATGAGCACGGTGCGCCTCGAGGCGGTCAAGATGGACAACGCGGGTCAGGAAATTCCGATGCAGCCGGCCTCGGCGGACATCTGGGACAAGAAGTACAGGCTGAAGACCAAGGGCGGCGAAGCGATCGACGCCGACATCGACGGCACCTACCAGCGCGTCGCCAAGGCGCTGGCCGAAGCCGAACCGACCGCCGAAAAGCAGAAGTACTGGAACGAGCGCTTCACCTGGGCACTGCGCCGCGGGGCGATCCCGGCTGGCCGCATCACGTCCAACGCCGGCGCGCTCGAACACAAGCCCGCCACCTCGACGATCAACTGCACGGTGTCCGGCACCATCGAAGACTCGATGGACGGCATCCTCGACAAGGTCCACGAAGCGGGCCTGACGCTGAAGGCCGGCTGCGGCATCGGCTACGAATTCTCGACGCTGCGCCCGCGCGGCGCGTTCGTCGCGGGCGCCGGCGCCTACACGTCGGGCCCGATGTCCTTCATGGATATCTACGACAAGATGTGCTTCACCGTCTCGTCGGCCGGCGGTCGCCGCGGCGCGCAGATGGGCACGTTCGACGTGTCGCATCCCGACGTGAAGGACTTCATCCGCGCCAAGCGCGAAGACGGTCGCCTGCGCCAGTTCAACCTGTCGCTGCTGATCACCGACGGCTTCATGGACGCGGTCGAGCACGACGGCGACTGGCCGCTCGTGTTCCCGATCAACGAGAAGGAACAGGGCGACCTCGACATCAACGACGCCGAGCAGGTCGTGTGGCGCGAGTGGCCGACCCACCGCAACTACATCACCCGCGACGACGGCCTGGTCGCCTGCAAGATCTACGGCCACATCCGCGCGCGGCACCTGTGGGACATGATCATGGTCTCGACGTACGACTACGCCGAGCCGGGCTTCATCCTGATCGACCGCGTCAACGAGATGAACAACAACTGGTGGTGCGAGAGCATCCGCGCGACCAACCCGTGCGGCGAGCAGCCGCTGCCGCCGTACGGCGCGTGCCTGCTGGGCTCGGTGAACCTCACCAAGTTCGTGCGCAACCCCTTCACCGACCAGGCCGAGTTCGACTGGGAGGAATACAAGGAAGTGGTGCGCGTGTTCACCCGCATGCTCGACAACGTGGTCGAAGTGAACGGCCTGCCGTTGCAGCAGCAGCGCGACGAGATCATGAAGAAGCGCCGTCACGGCATGGGCTTCCTCGGCCTGGGCAGCACGATGACGATGCTGCGCATGAAGTACGGCTCGAAGGAGTCGTGCGAGTTCACCGAGCGCATCGCCCGCGACATGGCGGTGGCCGGCTGGGAAATGGGCCTGTCGCTGGCGAAGGAAAAGGGCCCGGCGCCGATCATGGAACAGCGCTTCGAAGTCACCGCCGAGATGCTGCGCAAGCGCCCGGAAATGGTGCGCGACGGCTGGAAGGCCGGCCAGGAAATCGAAGGCAAGGTCCTGCACGCCAAGTACTCGCGCTACATGCAGCGCGTGGCCGAAGTCGCGCCGGAGCTGGTGGACGAACTCGCCGAAGTCGGCGCGCGCTTCACCCACCACTCCTCGATCGCGCCGACCGGCACGATCTCGCTGTCGCTGGCCAACAACGCGTCCAACGGCATCGAGCCCTCGTTCGCGCACCACTACAGCCGCAACGTGATCCGCGAAGGCAAGAAGACGAAGGAGAAGGTGGACGTCTACTCCTACGAGCTGCTCGCCTACCGCGAACTCGTCAACGCGAAGGCCATGCCGTTCGCCGACGACGCCGCGGCCAAGCTGCCGGAGTACTTCATCTCCGCGGATGACATCACGCCGAAGGAACACGTCGACGTGCAGGCCGCCGCGCAGAAGTGGGTGGACTCCTCGATCTCCAAGACGGCCAACGTCCCCACGGACTACCCGTACGAAGACTTCAAGGACATCTACCGCTACGCCCACCAGCAGGGCCTGAAGGGCTGCACGACCTTCCGCTTCAACCCGGCCGCCTTCCAGGGCGTGCTGGTCAAGGAAGCCGACCTCGAGAACACGACCTACCGCTTCGAGCTCGAAGACGGCAGCGTCCTGGAGGTCAAGGGCAACGAGCAGATCGAGTACGACGGCGAGATGCACACCGCCGCCAACCTCTTCGACGCCCTGAAGGAAGGCTATTACGGGAAGTTCTGACGGGCCCGCCTCGACCACTTGTTCACGCATCGCGCAGGTATAGGATCGCGTTGTTCCACCAACTTCCCCATTCGGAGGGGCAAATGAGCAACGGCAACGGGGTCACGGCGACCCTTTCCAACGCCGCCGACACGGTGGTCGAGACCGCGAAGTCCGTCGCCAAGCGCGCGGGCAAGGCGGTGTCGGGCGCGAAGAAGACGGCGAGCAAGGCGAGCAAGGCTGCGAAGAAGGCGGTGACCAAGGCGAAGAAGCGCCTGGCGACTGCAAGCGCCGCAGCGAAGAAGGAAGCCGCGGTGCTGAAGCGCAAGGTCGCGGGCAAGAAGGCCGCGGCCAAGCGTGCGGCGAAGAAGGCGACGCGTTCGGCAGCGGGCAAGAAGGCTGCTTCGACGCGGGCAGCGAAGAAGACCGCCCGCAAGGTCGCCGCGAAGAAGGGCGCCGCCAAGCGTGCAGTGAAGAAGACTGCGCGGAAGGCAACGCGGAAAGTCGCGTCGACGAAGCGCGCGGTGAAGAAGGCGGTCAAGAAGGCCAACCGCAGCGTCGCCGCCCGCAAGGGCGCGGCCAAGCGCGCGACCAGGAAGACCGCGCGCAAGACGACGGCCCGCAAGGGCGCGGCGAAGAAGACGGCGCGCAAGTCCACCGCACGCAAGACCGCCCGCAAGTCGGCGTAAGCAACACCGTCCCCTCCTGGCGACAGGAGGGGACTTCGCAACACCGAACACACACAACAACTAGATCAGCACGTAAGGGATCCGCCATGGCCGTCAAAATCGACAAGAAGATCAAGGGCTACGCCGTCGTCACGCCGGAAGACAAGGCGCGCGAAGCGAAAGCCGAGGCCGTGGCACGCGCGACCGTCGAATCGGAACTGCCGACGGCCGACGTGATCCAGATGCACGAGCGCATCGAGCGCCCGGAAGTGCTGATCGGCAGCACCTACAAGATCAAGTCGCCGCTGGTCGAACACGCCATGTACGTGACGATCAACGACATCGTGCTCAACGCCGGCACCGAGCACGAACTGCGCCGCCCGTTCGAAATCTTCATCAACTCCAAGTCGATGGAGCATTTCCAGTGGATCGTCGCGCTCACGCGCATCATGTCGGCCGTGTTCCGCAAGGGCGGCGACGTGACGTTCCTGGTGGAAGAGATGAAGGCCGTGTTCGATCCGCGTGGTGGGTACTTCAAGGCTGGTGGCGTGTATATGCCGTCGCTGGTGGCGGAGCTGGGCGCGATCGTCGAGGACCACCTCAAGTCGATCGGGCTGATTCATGATCCGGAGATGAGTGCTGCGCAGCGGGCGTTGATTGCCGAGAAGCGCGCGGCTTACGAGAATCGCGGGTCAAAAAAAAACAGTGAAGTGAGCCTGGGGGTTGCTACGGGCTCGGATGCGCGCACGGAAGAAGTGATCGAAGTGACTGGGGATGGTGCGAGTTTCCCGCCCAGCGCGACGATGTGCCACAAGTGTTCGACGAAGGCTGTGGTGATCATGGATGGGTGTGCGACTTGCTTGAATTGTGGTTACAGCAAGTGCGGGTGAGCCAGTGAAGAAGACAATCTTTGTCGCCTTCGCAATCGAGGATGAGCGTCAGCGCGATTTTCTCAAAGGACAGTCATTCCTGACCAAGTGTCCGTTTGAGTTCATCGACATGTCGGTCAGGGAAGCGTACGAATCCGATTGGAAATCGAAGGTCACTACCAGGATTCGGCGATCCGATGGCGTGATTGCGCTTATCAGTAAGAACTCGCTTTCGTCTTCGGGGCAGCGACGGGAAATCGAATGTGCGAGGGCGGAACGTAAGCCGGTTCTCTTCATGTGGGCCTACACGATCGATCGGACCGTTCCGACTGGCACCTCGCCAGTCGCGTGGAGCTGGCCCACGATCTCGAACTTCATCGATCGGGTGTAGAGATGGCAGAGCCAGAGATAGATCGCCAAGAGCTCTTCAACGAGATTCAAGAAGGGCAGGTTTATCCGCACAACGACAAGTGGTATTCGCACCTTCTCGATCAGTACAAGCTTTACGTCGAGATGGCGGACAGAATTAGCGCGCGTAGAGCGACGGCCAATTCGTACTTTCTGAGCGTAAACTCGGCCATCTTGGCTTTTGTTGGCTACCTCACGTCAAAGGGCTCGGACGACTTCCTCTGGCTCTTGGCAGTAGCCGGTGTGACGCTGGCCTATTTTTGGCGCGCGCTGATTCAGTCTTACAAGAATCTCAACACCGCGAAGTGGCTTGTCGTCCACAGGATTGAGAAGCGGCTTCCTATCAGTCCTTATGACGCAGAATGGGACGCCATGGGGCGCGGGAAGAATCCAAAACTCTACCGGCCGCTGACGCACATTGAAGTGGCCGTGCCGATTGTTTTCATGGTCCTGCATGCGTTCGTTTTCTTGAGAACATTTCCGTACTGGCCAACGATCTGCGTTGCGGCGTAACAGCGCGGGCATCCTAAGGAAGGGCGATGGGAGATTCAGGACAAGCGTCACCGGGTGTTGCGGATCCCGTTATTTCGAGCGGTAATGCTCCGCTTGTCTTCATTAGTCACGACCACCGAGATGCTGCGCTCGCCGAAGCATTCAGCAAACTGCTGAAGAGTGTTAGCGCAGGCATGATCAAGTGTTTTCGTTCCTCTGATCGAAAGACTGCGGATGGCATTGATTTCGGCGAGGAGTGGTACAAGCGCTTGATGGATCGTCTTCAGGCGACGTCCGATGTAATCTGTCTCTTTACCGAGCGCAGCTTGGACAGGCCATGGCTTCTCTTCGAGGCGGGCGTTGCGAAGGGGAAACTTGATACCCCCGTCGTCGGAATCGCACTCGGCGTTCCACTGAGCCGGGTAAGCGCTGGACCTTTCTACCAGTTCCAAAACATGGATGACGGCGAAGAGGATTTGACCAAGCTTGTGTATCAGCTTGCGCGCCGCGTGCCAGGGCTGGAGTTGGACTCGGATGTTGTCAGAGTCCAAGTACAAGCATTCAAGACCTCGGAAGCGAGCATTCTCAAGTCGCTAGCCGACGCGGGCGCTGCAAAGAAGTCGACGGAAAGGGAGGAGAACTCCGTCGCCAAGATCATCGAAGAACTTAAAACTCTTCCATCGCGAGTCGCAGAGCGCCTCGATCCCTCAGAGCACTCGCGTCGAAAAGCGAACCGGCGCGTTCACCCCATGATGCTTAACGAGATAGTGCGTGCGTCACGCGATCCCGCGGACCCAACGCCACTACTTCTCGTCGCCGGCTTGATCAAGGACGAATTGCCCTGGCTCCACGAGCTGGTGATGAATGCATATCGTGCTGCTAGCTCCGGCGATGCCAAAGCGATAGGGGGCGAAATGAAGCGTCTCGTGAATGCCAAAGACTTTCTGGCGAATACAACCATCATGAATGACCTGATCACGTCGCACGAGCAATACATGCTTGCGATGGAGGTTCCGGAGATGGTTGAGTGGATGCTCCGTCGGATTAACGCTGAAAGGGTTTCCCGGAAGCCATCGGCGAAGAAGACATAGGAGAGACGCTGTTGAAGGTCTTTATTTCGCACAAGCAGGAAGATGCCGCCGCAGCGCAGCGCGTGGCCCATCGACTGAAGGCACAGCATTCGATCGAATGCTATCTCGACGTAATTGACCCCTACGTGGGTGGCTCTGTCGAAAGGCTCGCGGACCACATTCGTGCAGAAATGGGGAAATGCACACAGCTCCTGGCAGTCGTGTCAACCAATACCGCGTATTCGCAATGGGTTCCTTGGGAGATCGGCGTGGCTACCGAGAAGGACTTCCCTCTCGCTACGTATGCCGCAGACGGGGCTATGACGCCTGAGTTCTTGAGGAAGTGGCCGTACCTAAAGAACGAACAAGACCTGGATGCGTACGCGAGGGTGTCAAAGCAAGCGAGCGCAGTTTTTGCAGGACATCGTCGCGTATTGAATGAGTCGCTGGCGCGGTCTTACGCCACGAAGGATTTCTACAGAGACCTCCGCCGTGCTCTTGGTCAATAGTCGGTGTCCCTAACCACTCCTAACGACGCCTACTTCAAGAGCCGCCGCGCCTTGATGGTCGCAAGCGGCCTGCTTGCCCTAGCTGTCTTTGTGGGCATTGAGCCAGCTGAGTCGAACAGTTCTTCGACCATTTTCTCTCTCAAACTCACATCGCCCGACAAGATTCAAGTGATCTTTGCGGTTGTCCTTGCGTACACGATTTGGCAACTCTGGGCGGCGTGGTTAACTCAAACGCCCGAGGTGCGCGCGTTTCCAATTAACAAGTTCGACGTCCGCCTGTCGTTTACGGTGGCTTTGCTGTCTTTGGTCTGCTTCTTCTGGCCGACATTCAGCGGGTGGGCTACCTTTCTGGTGAATCGAGCGTCGGCCGCAGCAAGCGAGCGATCGCAAGAGGCCATCAGTCTGCTTTCGGCAGCGATTTCGGTGCTAGTCGCGCTAATGGCCCTTCTGCGCTCAAACGCAGCGGTTTCCGCGCGCATTCGAGTGAAGCGACGCTTGGAGGACAGCGTCCTAGAGAAGCTGCTCGTCTCTGGAAGTTGGGAGCTGGTCTTCAACCCAACGAGGAAGTCCGGCTCGAAGATCATCTCGTTTCTTGTAGATGGGCGGATAGGCGAAGGAAGAAACGCGAACGAATATGGCTGGAGGGTTAGGGACGGAACACTCGAGATACTCAATGAGATGGGCGCGGTCTTTAGCAGATTTCGTGAGGTCGGCGGTCATTTGGAACATACGAACGACGAGGACACGCTCTCACTTCGTCACCAACTTATTGTTCCGCGCCGCTCGTCAACGGAGTAGCTATTCGAGGGTGTCAGAAACTTTCTGTGCAGGGCCTGCTCTGATGTTCCAAGGAGAGGTCGATGCGCAAGAAGAAGGGAATGGCCGGCGAGATGCCGCCGAAGGTCAGGATTCCGCGTGAGCTGCTGGAGCAACTCGTCACGGGCTCGATGACGCCGGAAGCGTTGGATTCGATGTTCCGCGATTTCAAGAAGGCGTTCTTGGAGCGGGCGTTGAACGCCGAACTGGACGTGCACCTGGAAGCCGACGTCGGCGGAGGCAACCCCCGCAACGGAAGCAGTGCGAAGACGGTCCTCACCGACGAGGGCGCCGTGCGGCTGGACGTGCCACGCGATCGCGGGTACGTACCTTGCACACAAAACATCTGAAACGCCCTGACACGTCCCATCAGCACAACGAAGACGTCGACCAACGTCTCCTGACCAATCACCGACCTAACGGAGGGCGTTCTCCAACGTCTCCCAACACGTCGCCGACCCACCCCAAGACGCCACCAAACGTCTCCCGACACGTCATCCACGCACCCGAAGGCGTCACTCAACGTCTCCCGACTCGTCGCCAACCCACCCGAAGACGTCACCCAACGACTCGCGACACGTCGCCGACCCAATCGAAGACGTCACCCAACGTCTCCCGACACGCCGCCAACCCACTCGAAGACGTCACCGAACGTCTCCCGACACGCGCCCAACGTCTCCTCAGGCATCGCCGTCCCGTCGCAAGACGCCCCGCATTCCTCATGAGATCCCTAACGCATTGCCCCACGGCACAATTTCCTTCCGTCCCGAGTAAGCGAAGACTCCGTCCCACAGTCACGACGGAAGTTTCGTATGAAGCAGCAAGACCTAGTCTCGATGATCGTCAACGAGGAGCTGCAGGCCGCGCTCCTCTCGCACATCACGCAGATGCGCCAGGCGTTGCCTGGCCTGCTGTCGCTCACCGGCGACGAGCGCCGTTCGCTACAGTTGATGGGCCCCGCGAGCGAGAACTTCGGCCGCCTCGGGTTGGTGACGGGCAAGCAGAACCTCGACCTGCTGCCGCGGGGCCTCGACATGGACGCGGCGCTCGCCGACCTCGAAGCGCGCGACAACCTCATCCCTGTGCTCAAGGCGCTGCTGCAACTCGCCGAGGAGCTCGACGACACCATCGCCGCGCTCGGCAGCGACGTCATGGTCGTCGCCAACATGGTGTACGGGCAGTTGAAGGCGCACGGCGGCAACGCGGGCCTCGACGACGCGCTGAAGGAGATGAGCCTCCGCCATCGCAAGCGCAGCAAGAAGTCAGAAAAACCTGAAGGCGAATCCGCCGAGTAACGCGACGCATCCTTCGGATCGTGCGCTCGCGTCTGGTTCCTTCTGCTTGGGGCGCGGGCGCACGATCCACTTCGGAGTTTCAAAGCTCCTCCGTGAGTTGGTGTCGCATCAAACGCATGTCCTCTGCGTCGGGAGGGGGCGAATACAACACCTCGCAAGAGGAAATCAGTCCACCGTCTCACGGCGGTCTTTGAACCTCCCGACATCTTGCGCCACCCCGGCGCAAGGTCCATTCCGAATCGGAAGGAGGTTGCCATGTCCCTGCAATCCGACGCGCCGCGCGCGTCCACCGTCTTCGCCATCACCGAAGCCGCGCACACCGAACTGGTGCAACTGCGCGACCACCTGCGCCTGATGGCGCAACTCACCGCCGTCGGCACCAACGCTAGCCGCCACGACGCGCGCCTGCGCCCCGACGCACTCGCCTGGAACTTCTCGCGCATGGCGAAAGAGCTCGACGGGATCGTTGCGTCATCGTCGTTCTCGACGCAGCTTGTCGACGCTTACGACAGCGCTCACAAGAATCGAAAGGGCCGCGCCGCACCCAAGTCTTGACGCATGACGAATCAAGGCGCTTTCCGCCGGATGTCGCAGATTCGCGTGGGAGCGCGTTGGTAGAGTCACTGCCAATTCGTCCGCCAAACCGGAGGTGCGACATGCGCGATACGTACGGCGGTTTCTGATGGCAACGCGCGACCCGTTTCGGCGGGCAGCTGCGTAGGGGGCGATGGGCGAATCACTGGCCGCATCACACTGGAGGACACGACATGATCGAACGACTTGCCAAGCTGGAACAACGCCTGGATAGCGTGTTGCCGATGCTATGCACGAAAGCGGACCTGGAGAGCTTGCGAGCGGACGTGCATCGTGGGCTAAGCGAAATAAAGAAGTGGATGATCACCACGATATTCGCGCTGCTGATCGGCCTCTGCACGATCGGCAATTTCATTTGGAACAGCGTACGCGCGATGGTCGTGGACGCGCGCTTGGTTGCATCGAGCGAGCCAGCCACATCAAGCGCACGGCCAATTGGATGAAGAGCGAAAGCAACATGAAGTCGTGGACGATCGGCACATCAGTCGTTCTGGTCGCCGCCGTGTTCATTGCAGGCACCCTGCTGGCGAATCGCGTGGATGCGATCGTCAGGAGCCTGCAGAACGCATCCAGCCAACAGGCCGCACCCAGTCAACCAGCCGCACCGATCATCATCCTCTTGCCGTCTCCGCCTATGCGGGCAGCGATTGAGCGAACGCCATCCAGCGTCGCCCATGGCAAGCAGGAAACACCCATTCGCCCATAGGACAAGTGGCGGCGCTGTGTCTGTTTCTTCTCCGCGCACCGACGCGATGCCGATGTGGCAATGCGCGCGACCGATTGACGTGTCGACTCGGGTAAAGTCCGCGCCCGATCACAATGGTGAGGCGCATGCATGGATTGGGAAGACGAATTGCCGGAGTTGCCACCGGAAGCTTTCACCGACGAGCACGCCTGCGCGGTGAACGAAGCCTGGCTCAAGAAGGCCAGCCGAACCGAACAGGTTGCCGCGCTCGTGCAATGGTTCGGTGCGCGCTTCTGCGATCCCGCGGAGGATGCGCCCTACACGAGTTCGGAGGGCAGCTATCTCTGGGTCCACGGCGGTCCCTACGAGGCTGGAGACCAGATCGGCGATCAGTTCCGCGGGCTTGTGGAGGAAGCCGTGATCGAGCGTGCCGTCGAAGTCGTGGAAGGCGACGGCATCTATCAGTGGGCGCCGACCGAACTCACCTACTACGACGACTTCTTCGACGCCGAAGTCGACGCCCGCACCGAGCCCATGCAGCGCCTCGAGGCGACGCTCGGCAGGTTGCAGGGCGTTCTGTCGCTCCAGGGCGACGATGCTGTTCGCAACGTCGCGCGTCAGTTGGCTTATGCGGGCGCGATGTCGGCTCTCGACACATTCCTGCGCGAAACGATGTCCTACTGGGTCGATCATTCGGAGGACACCGTTCGCAACCTCGTCGCCGGCCATCCCGGTTTCAAGGACCGCAAGATCTCGCTCGGGAAGCTCTTCGAGCTTTACGACGCGTTGCGTGCCGAGGTTAAAGCGCACATGCAGGCGATGGCTTGGCATCGGCCGACCGAGGTCGCTCCCATGTTCAGTCACGGACTGGGCGTCACGCTGGGCTACACCGGTTTCGATGCAGACGTGAAGAAGCGATACGACCTCGTGCATCGCTCGGGCCGGGGCATCGACGGCAGCGCAGTCACCGTCACCGACGCGGATATCGCGAACCTGGCCGAACGCGTCCTGGCCTTCGCCAAGGAAGTGGAGGCGAAAATCGAGAAGGCGCAAAGCGGCGAGTGAGCCTTGACGCATGACGAATCAAGGCGCTTTCCGCCGAATGTCGCAGATTGGCTCGAGGACGCCTTGCTAGAGTCGCGCTACCCATTTCGGTGGGTAGCTGCTCAGGGGCTGGGCACGCATTACTGGCCAAATCACACCGGAGGACAGCGACATGATCGAGCGGCTTGCCAAGTTGGAACAACGCCTGGACAGCGTGTTGCCAACGCTATGCACGAAGGCGGACATGGAGAGCGTACGAGCCGACGTCCATCGTGGGATCAGTGAAATGCATCGTGGAATCAGTGAAATGCATCGCGGCTTGGGGGACATGAAGAAGTGGATGATCGCCACGATCTTCGCCCTGCTCATCGGCCTCTTCACGATAGGCAACTTCATGTGGAACGGTATTCGCACGATGGCGTGAGTCAGGGACGCGCTGATCGCACGCGTCGCTACCGCCCCTCTCCCCGATACCAACGCTCTCGGCGTTCGGTGCACCAACGGTCTCCCTCCCATCCGGCGCGCCGTTGACGCCGAACGCAGCGAGTAACGCCGATACCCCTGTTCACCGAAGTCGACGCATCGCGCGTGGCCCGCGCACACCGGCGGTGGCGTTTTCGCCGGTAACAGCCGTCCAGGGAGGGGTGCCATGCGTCGTCGTTGCCTGCCGGTGTGCGTTGCCATTGCGTTGTTGTCCGGCCTGCCATCGGTGGCGATGGCGCAGGCGGATCTGTACGTCGCCGATCGGCCCGCCGACACCGGCGTGGAGCCGAACACGGATCCCTCGCCGATGTGGCTGTCCGAGGACATCTGGATTCGCACGACGCCCGATCCCGCGTATCTGCCGGACCCCTACACCCTGGCGTCGCCGACATGGACGCCCGCGGCGCACCAGAATCCGGAATATCGCGATCCGCGTTACGGCATTCCAAACTACGTGTACGTGCGCGTTCGCAACCGCGGCGATGCGGCTTCGACCGGCAACGAAACCTTGCAGCTGTATTGGTCGAAGGCGTCCACGGGCCTGTCATGGCCCGCGAGCTGGGCGAACAACTATGGCCCCGTGTGTGGCGTGGATCGCATGCTCGGCGCCGAGATCACCAAGCCGCGCAAGAACGTCGCGAACGCGACAGACGATGAGCGCACGCAATACATCAACGCGTTCAAGAAGCTCGGTTCAGATCCGGCGTTCGCGTTGCTGTCCAGCTACAACTACTGGACGAAGCAGCAACACGTGCATGCGCTGACGCCCGAGCACAAGAACCCGGCGTTCCTGCCATGGCATCGCGAGTTCATCAATCGCCTGGAGGTCCTGCTGCAGGAAGCGGATCCGCGTGTGCGCCTGATGTATTGGCAATGGCGGCAGGATCCGACCAACACGACCGGCACCAATCCCGGTTCCAATCTCTTCGTGCCCACATTTATGGGGGCCTCCGGCCGCGGAACGTCCGGCGTGTCGATGGGATCCACGATGACGGCGCTCCAGCCGATCGGGTGGTCTGCCCCCGCGGTCGGGGTGGTCAGGCAACTGAGTCCCGCTACCGCCAGCATCGGCACGGAAACCGACGCGACCATCGTCGGGCGGTCGGCGTATCGCAGCACGACGGCTTCCACGAACTTCAGCGACCAACTCGAGCGCCCCAGCCACGACAACGCGCACGTCTACATGGGCGGTGGGCCAACAATCGGGGTGGGTGACATCGGAGAGATCGACCTTTCGACGCGCGATCCGTTCTTCTTCCTGCTCCACGGCAAGGTCGACGAGCGGTGGGCGAACTGGCAACGCGCGAATCCCGCGCGCACCAAACTCGCCACGGCCTACGGCACCGCCTCCACGGATCCGGCGATCACCGCGCCGGTGCATCCGTGGGATGGCCTGCTGCGCTCGGGCGCCACGGCGATGGATCCGTGGACGTCGGGCACCGGCTTCATCGTCAGCAAGACCAACTTCGACCGTTCGATCCTCTCGCCGCCGATCTACGACAGCGCACCGCTGCGCATTCCCGCGCTGGCGCCCGGGCAGGCGGTCGTGCTGGAAATCCCGTGGTATCCGCCGAATCCCAACAACTACGCGTGCCTGGGCGACATGCGCCACTTCTGCCTGCTCTCGCGCGTCGTACAGGACATCACCACGCCCGAAACCAGCGACGTCAACGCCAACGTGCGCAATAACAACAACCTGGCGTGGAAGAACATCGAGATCGTCGACGACTTCAGCGGTGCGATGGCCATGATGTCGATGCTGGTCGCCAACGACACGGAGGCGTCGATGACGACGGTCTTGCAGTTGCGCGAACCCGCCAATCGCCAGGTCCGCCTCGGCGACCACGTGCAGGCGATCCACGTCGGCTTGCCCGCGGAAATATTCAAACGCATGGAGACGCGCGGGCAGAAGCATCAACGCTTCAAGCGTTCGAATCTCGAACGTCGCTTGCAGGGAAAGGGTTCGCCCAGCCTCGTGCCGCGCGACACGATCTTCTTGCAGCTGCACGATGGAGAAGCGACGTTGCCCGACGTCGAATTGAAACCGGGCGAGCGCTTCCCGCTGTTCGTCGTGTTCGAACTGAAACCCGACTACAAGCCGACGCGCGAGTTGTTGAAGTTCGACGTGGTGCAACGGCGCAATGATCCGAACGGAGGTGTGGACGTGGGCGGCGTGCAGGCGCAGCTCGATCTGTCGGCGTTGCACCTGGTGAAGGAACGCGGGCAATGGCGCGTCGCACCTGGCGTCGTGAAAGGCGAGTGGTATTCGCCGCGCTTCGACGATGCGCAATGGCGTGAAGCACCGGCGCCGTTCGGCTTCGGGAGCGATCTCGAAACGCGGTCGGGCGTGGTTCCGGGCGCGAAGGCCGCGTACTTTCGCAAGGTGTTCGACGTGCAGGATCCACGTTTCCTGCGCGACCTGACGCTGCGGCTACGCGCCGATGCGCCCACCGTCGTCTACCTCAATGGCCGCGAAGTGCATCGCACCGAGCGCCGCGCGACGGGCGCGGCCGAGAACGCGTTCTTCCCGGTGAAGCTGCCGGTGGAGTTGCTGCGGGCCGGGACGAACGTCATTGCAGCGGAAGTGCGCGGGGCGGATGGCAAGGACACCGCCCTCGTGTTCGACGCCGCGCTGCTCGCCAATCGCGCGGACTCGGCGGAAGCGCCCACCGTGCGCATCGGCGTGGACGAAGTCCTGGTGCGCGCAGGGAAACCCGCGAAGCTCGGCGTCGACGCCGTCGATCCCGATGGTCGCGTGCGAAAGGTGACGTTCTTCGTCGATGGGCAGGAAGTCGGCAGCGCGGAAGGCCCGAACGCCGCGTTCGAATGGACACCGCGCGAGGGTGCGCAACGCCTGCGCGCCGTGGCCGAAGACGACGCGGGTCGCAGGACCATCGAGGAGCGCGAAGTCGTGGGCGTGCAGAACCTCCCGCCGAAGGTGCGCATGCAAGCGCGCCCCGGCGCGTCGCCCGGCACGACGGTGCTGTCGGCGGAGGCCATCGATGACGATGGTCGCATCCGACAGGTGGAGTTCTTCGTCGCGCAGGGCACGCGATTCGACGCGCCGTTCGAATCGGCCGGCATCGCGACGCAGGCGCCGTTCGAAGTGACCGTCGAACTGCCGCCGGGCGAGCACCGCATCGTGACCGCGGAAGCGACCGACGACGGCGGCGAGGTCGGCGTTGCCAGCACGCACGTCGACGGGGACGGACATCACTGACGTCGACGCGGGAGAACAGGGACGTTCGACGGGACTAGACTCCACGCCATGGCCAAGACCGTCCCGACCGACGCAAGCGTCGACGCGTACATCGCCGCGCTCCCCGACGCCGAACGCCGCGCCGACTGCGGGACGCTGGTGGCGATGATGTCGCGTGCGACCGGTCACCCCGCGCGAATGTGGGGCACGAGCATCGTCGGGTTCGATCGCTACGCGTACAAATACGACAGCGGCCATGCCGGCGAGACGTGCGTCGCGGGCTTCGCATCGCGCAAGCCGGACCTGGCCATCTACCTCGTCCCCGATTTACCGGGGCAGGCGGCGCTGCTCGCGAAACTCGGCAAGCACAAGATGGGCAAGTCCTGCTTGTCCGTGCGGCGGTTGGCCGATGTCGATGTCGGCGTGCTCGAACGGCTTGTAGTTGAATCGGTGCAGGAAACCCGGGCTCGATACTGCAGCACGCACGACGCGTAGAACCTCACTTCGCGTCGTCGTCCACGCGATGCAGGAACTTCAGCAACCCCGCGAAGTAGGCGTCCTGGTCGTCGTAGAACGCGCAGTGACTCCCGTTCGGCAGATACAGGTAGTCGCCCTTCGGCAGCTTCTCGCTCATCATCTCCATGTACTTCGGATCCATCGTGTCGTAGCGCGCGCCGATGACGAGCGTGGGCACGGTGATCTTCGACAGATCCTCGGTGCGGTCCCAGTCGGCGAGGATGCCGCTCGCGCCGAGTTCGCTCGGGCCCTGCATCGGCACGTACACCTTCTTGTTGAGGTGCTTCATGAAGCTGCGCACGACGGGCTCGGGCCATTCGGAGATCGGGCGGCGCAGGACGTGGTGTTCGTAGTGCGGGATCAGGAGTTCCTCGAAGCGCGGGTTCGCGTAGTCCCTGGCGGCGTCGAGCTGCTTGAGTTCAGCGAGCGCGGCGGGATCGAGCTCGGGCATCAACACGTCGCTCGCGTATTTGTTGTACGCGGGGATGCTCGACACCATGTTCGAGATCACCAGGCCCTTGAGGTGGTCCTGGTGCTTGAGCGCGTACTCCATCGCGAGGATGCCGCCCCACGAGTGGCCGAGCAGGTAGAAGTTGTCCTTGTCGAGGCCGAGCGCGATGCGCACCTGTTCGACTTCTTCGACGAAGCGATCGGTCGTCAGCAGCTTCGGGTCGTCGGGCTGGTCGCTGTAGTACGAACCGAGCTGGTCGTAGTAGTAGTACTCGACGCCGTCGGCGGGCAGGAAGCTGTCGAACGCCTCGAACGCTTCATGCGTGGCGCCCGGGCCGCCGTGCAACAACAGAACCTTGATGCGCGGGTTGTTGCCGACGCGCTTGGTCCAGACCTTGAACTCGCCAACGGGTGTCTTGATCGGAATCATGCGGACGCCGCCTTGCCAGGCATCGGCGCGGCCGTCGCGTGCGTGGTACTGCGCGAGCGGGGGTGGATCGGCCGCCATCGCGGCGGGCATGGCGAACAGGCCGAGCGACAACGCGAACAGGAAGCGACGCATGGCGATCTCTGCAAGCGGGCGTTCGGCGGAGTCTAGCGCCGATCTCGCCCGCTGCGCGGCAGCTGCTTTTCCTCCGCCTTGAGGCGTCGCTCGACTCGACGCACGTCCTCGCCGGGCGGCAACGCCTCGGGCCGGATGTTGCGATCGGTGAGGATCCTCCGCACGTCTTCGTTGTTGCGGACATGCTCCGTGGTGATGTCGGGCTCGCCGCGCAGGTCTTGCTGTTTCACCTGCATGTGGGTGACTTCGTTCGCGAAGTCTTTCGCCTTGATGGTGATGGTGGGCAGGAAGTCGGCGAGCGGTCGGCTGTCGGGCACCCCCAGCCGATCCTTCATGTCCTGCGTATTCGACCCGCCAAACAAGGCCTGGTCGCCTTTGCTGAGGATGCGACCGAAGCCCGTTGAATCGATGCCGCGCTCGAACAGCGCACTCGACAGTGCCTTCTGCGACAGCGACAACTGGCTGCGCGCCTGCACACGTTCGAACTCCGCGATGCGCTTCTCGACGATCTCCTGCTTGCGCGTTTGCACCGCGAAGTAGTTCATCGCGAAGGCAATCTCCGGTTTGCGTGGGTCGCCGTTCTGCGCGATCAGGTAGCAGGCGTAGCGCGTCAGGGCGATATCACGCACTTGCCGCGCGGCGCCGCTCCCCAGGTCGACCATTTTGCTGGCGTCAGCAAAATGGTCCTCGACGCATCCACCAGTTGCTTTGCACGCCGTCCGCGCGTCGTCCAGCGCGCGCTCGAAGTTGCGCCACTGCGAATACCCCAGCAGAGACTGCAGCTCCCGGGCCAGCCAATACTCCACGTCGCCCTCGACATGCACCGCCTCTTCAAAGTTGCGATGCAGGCTGGCGATCAGCTCCTTCTTCATTGCGCGCTCCATCCGGTGTGGTGACCGGATGGACGCTATCGAGCACGAAGGATGCGAACGTCGAACCTCTCGGCGATTCGACGTTCGATCAGGAGATTCAACGATGTGGCGAGACGAAACCCGCAAATGCGGGGCAGGCAGCGGACTTACTTCTTCCCCAACGCCGTCACTGCGTCCAGCGTCTCCTGCACGTGCTTGTTCGGATTGAGGTCCGAATACACGTGCGCGATCTTGCCCGACGGTGCGATCACGTAGGAGGTGCGATTCGACCACTCCGGCTTCTGCGCCAGGATCGCGTCGTACTCCTTCGCAATCTTCGCGCCGGTGTCGGCGGCGACCGCGAACTTCCCGCCGCAGTGTTCGGTTTCCTTCGAGAAATCCGCCAGCTCGTCCACGTTGCCCGCGGTGACGCCGATCACCGTGGCGTGCTGCGCCTTGAACTTGTCGATGGCTTCCGAGAACAGGTGCGCTTCCATGTTGCAGCCGGGCGTGTGCGCGGCGGGGAAGAAGTACACCACCACCGGCCCTTGCTCGAGCGCGTCGGCCAGCTTGAAAGTGAAGGGCTTGCCCGCGAGCCAGGCAGGCGCGGTGAAATCAGGCGCCTTGGCGTCGACCTTCAGCGCGGCGTCGGAGTGCGACGAAACCGCGACGATGCCCAGCCCGAGCGCGACAGCAAGCAGGAGGCGTTTCATGGGGGAGCCTCATCGTTGGACGGTTGCCCGCCAGCATAGTCCTCCGTGTTCGCGTCCGCGAACAACATCGCGAACTCGTCGGGCGTCAGTTCGATCCCTTCCTCGCGCGCGATCGCGCTGTTGCGCTCCCACACTTCGCGGATCGCGTCGCCGATGCCGTCGCCCCACTGCATCTGCCCGGCGACGATCTGCTGCCACGTTCCCTCGAAATCCAGCGACGCACCGAGCTTCGGCGCCATCTCCTCGAGCGCCGCGCGCTGCGCAGGATCGAGCTCATCGATGGCGTCGAGTGCGAGACATTCCAGCAGGCGCAGGAACGGCCGGCCTGCGTAGCGATCTTCGATGGCGGTCATGCGGTCTCCTCTTCACGCAATGCGATCCATGACATTACCCCAGCGAACACATCCACCAGCACATGCGACACGATCGCCGGCCACAACGAATCGGTCAGCCACACGATCAACGTGTAGATCGCGCCGAAGATGCCCGTCTGGATCACGCCTTTCATGCCCTGGTAGATATGGCCGATGGCGAAGATCGCCAGCGACAACGCCGCCGCGCCCCACCATCCGAGCCACGGCGCGAGCGCCCAGGGGAAGTAGCCGCGGAAGAAGAACTCTTCGGAGAAGCCGGCGCTCACCGAGGCGCCGGTGAACATCCACGTTTCGTTGCGCGTGCGCGGGAGGACGTCGGCGACGTCGCCGGAGAAGTTGGCGCGCAGCGTGGCGCGCAAGTCCGCGTCGCGTCGCAGCGCCGAGATGGCATACAGCTGATAGGCGGCGTAGGCAGCGATGATCACGCTGGCCACCACGAGGCCCCAGCCGCCGGGCATCGTGAGCTTCAGGCCAGACCACGGTCGGCCGAACCACAGCCAGATCGCCGCGCCGATCGCGACGATCAGCCAATACTCCACGCTGCTGCCCGACCAGAGCTTCCATCGCGCTTGCGCCGCCGAGATGCGTTGTCGACGCTTGAACCCCGGCCACCAGACGAGATAGCCGTACAGCGGCATGACCGCCGCGAAGAACGCGACGTACAGCAGGTCGATCCAGATCGGCATGGAACGAGTGTAGCTATCGCCGGAACCACGTGCCGAATCGCCTGAAGACGCGCGTCATGTACAAAACGATCAGTCCGCCGATCCCGATGACCAGCCACAGCCCGGTCATCCGCCACCAGTCGCCACGCGCTTCGCTGAGACGTTCGCCGCTGGCGATCTGCTCCAGTTCGGAAATGCAGGGTGCATCGAGGGTGGGCGCCTGGCGCAGGCGATCGAGCTCGCGTCGCGCATTGTTGCGCGTGATCGGCGCGGTGAGGGTGGGGCAATGCACGGCCGTTCCCGTCGAGTTCGCGGTGGGCCAGGAGGGCACGCGGAACACCGCGACCAGGGCCAGCACGATGCCGATCGCGATCCACAGCATGACCTTGTACATGGGGGTCCCCGGGCGCGAAGGTGGCGCGAATGTCGGGCAGGGGCTGTTGCCTTTGCGTGAACGCTACAATCACGTCGTTCGGCGAATCGCCGAAGGTCAGGGGACCCAAGCCATGCTCAACCGTCGCGCTCTCGCGGTCGCGCTTCTCTGCGCGCTGCCCGTCCTGCCTGCGTTCGCCGAAGAGGCCGCGCCGGCGCCGACCGTCAAGTGGGTGATCCCGTGGAAGGCGGGGATGGAGCTGAAGTACGCCACCGAGTCGAACGAGGTCGAAGTCCGTGACGGCAAGCGCCAGCACGAGCGCACGCGCTCGAACGACACGATGCGCCTCACGCAGGCGACGGCGGACGGATTCCAGCAGACCTGGACCAGCGCCGACCCGCAGTTCGATGTTCTCGAAGGCGACAAGGCGATGGAAGGCCTCGCGCGCGAAACGTTCGCGAAGGTCGGCGACCTCGAGGTCGTCGTCGCGCTCGACAAGGACGGCAACTACGCGCGCATCGAGAACATCGACGCGCTGTCGAAGTTCATGCGCGAGGCGATGCGCCCGCTCGCCTCGCAGGGCCTGGCGAAGCAAGGCGACATGAACGAGTCCGATCGGCAAGAGGCCGCCGAGATGGTCGACGGCATCCTGGATCGCATGACGCAACCGGCCGTCGTCGAAGCGATGATCGGCCGCGACCTGCAGTGGTACAACGGTTTCGTCGGCATCGACATCGAGCCTGACACCGATTACGGCGTCGAGACCGAGTTGCCGAACCCGATGGGCGGGCCGGCGTTCCCCGCCAAGCTCACGTTCTCGTTGTCGGTGTCCGAAGACGACCCCGACGATCTGTTCGTCGCGTTCGAGCAGACGATCGACCCGGTGAAGGGCGCCAAGGCGCTGGCCGCGATGGCCGCGACGCTGGTTGGCGAAGAACACAAGGACGGGCTCGACGACGTGATCAAGTCGATCGAGGTCAAGGACGAAGGCCTGTTCGTCGTGCATCGTCCGACCGGCGTCATCGAGATGTTCGAAACCACGCGCACCACGAAGGTCGCGGGTCGCGACAAGGTCGAACGCAACCGCATGCGCCTGACCAACGGCGATCACGCGCACGAGTGGGTCGACGAGCAGGAAGGCACGGAAGCCGAAGCCAAGGCCGAAGCAAAGGCCGAAGGCGACGCCTGACGCATGCGCTACGCCGGTCGCCTCACCGATTGGAACGACGACAAGGGCTATGGCTTCGTCGTGCCCAATGGCGGCGGCGATCGTGCGTTCGTGCACGTGAAAGCGTTCGAACGTGCGTCACGTCGACCGGTGGTCGGCGACTTGTTGTCGTATGAAGCGGAGCGTGACGAGAAGGGGCGCGTCAACGCAGCGCGCGTCCGGTTCGCCGGGCAAACCGTGGCGCCGGTCAAGACGCAGCATCGCGACAACCCGGTACGGCTCCGACGACCCCAACGCATCGTCTTGGCGCTGGCGAGCATCGCCGCGTTCTCGTGGCTGGGTTGGTCGGGCAAGCTGCCGGTCGTGATGCTGTTCGTCTACGGGTTCATGAGCGTGGTGGCCATCGCGCTTTACGCGGGCGACAAACGCACGGCGCGCGATGGCCAATGGCGCACGCCGGAAGACACGCTGCATGCGGTCGCCTTGTTCGGCGGATGGCCGGGGGCGTTGCTCGCGCAGGGCGTGTTGGGCCACAAGTCGAACAAGGCCTCCTTCCAGACAGTGTTTTGGTCGACGGTGGTCCTGAATCTCCTCGGCGCGGTCCTGCTGCTGCGGTATTGGCTAAAGTAGGTCACCAGCCGCCGACCCGAGGATCGCGCCCCATGCGCAAGCTCCTGCTCGCTGCAGTCCTCCCGTTCTCCGCCCTCGCGCAGGACGCGCCGATCAATCTCACGCCGGGCGCCGCGCCTGCTTCGCAGGAAATCGTCGCAACGCTCGCGGAGAAAGACCGCCTGCTGTTCGATGCGGCGTTCGGGTGCAAGGTCGACGTGTTGAAGACGCTGGTCGCCGACGACCTCGAGTTCTTCCACGACAAGCATGGACTGTCGATGACGAGCGGTGCGCAGTTCGTGCAGGCCATCGCCGACGGATGCAAGCGCCAGGAGGCGGGCACCGACTTCCGTGCGCGTCGCGAACTGGTGGCCGGTTCGATGACGGTGCACATGATCGGCGCCTACGGCGCGATGCAGATGGGCACGCATCGTTTCTACGCGTTGCGGACGGGCCAGCCGGACCAACTCACAGAAACCGGCAAGTTCATCGACCTGTGGAAGCGCGAAGGCGACGACTGGAAGCTCGCGCGCGTGATCAGTTACGACCACGTGCTCGCACCGCAGCCGAAGTGATCACTTCTTCTTTTTCTTCTTCGCCTTCGATTTCGACTTGGCGCTGGCCTTCTTTTTGGCTTCGGCCTCGGCCTTGAAGCGCGCCTGCACGTCCTCGATCGCCGCCGGCAGCTTGCGCTCCAGCAAATCCAGCAACTCCGCGCTCGCGATCGTGTCGATCGGCTTGCCTTCCGGCGTCGTCGCGGTGACGCGCGTGGTGGTGCGTTTGATGGTGTCGGAGATCGGCATCGACTTCGTCAGCACCAGGAATTCCACGCCGCGGTAGCGGATCGTGTACATGTCCAGCATCTGCGCGCGGCCTTCGTATTCGGCGCCGGGTGTGTTGACGATGATCTGGCCGACCGCGTTCCAGGTCTCGTTCTTGTCGGCCTCGATCAGGAACTCGCCACGCGTGACGGTCGGCGGCAACGCGGGCACTTCGACGGGCGGGGGCGGCGGAATGGGTTTCGGCTTCGGCGCGCACGCCGCAAGCATCGTCAGTGCCAGCAAAACCGCCACCCATCGGCCGTGCACGATCATCCCACCCTCCGTGGAGTACGCTCCGCGCCCATGCGTGCGGTCGCCGCCATTCCATGTCTCCTCGTGCTCGCCATCGTTGCGATGCCGGTGCACGCACGCACTGTGTACCGCTGCACGCGCGACGGCACCGTCAGTTTGTCGACCGCGCCTGAACCCGGCTCGAAGTGCGTGGCGAAACACATCGACGACGACGCGGCGAAGGTGCCGAATCTCTGGGGCAACCTCGGCGTCGTGAAGGGCACGCTGTACGAACGCCAGCAGGATGGCAAGACCGTGTACGGCACGCGCAAGCTTCCGGGTTCGGTGCCGGTGCTCGCATTTACCGTGCAGACGCCGCCCGGATCGCCCGCGCACCTCGGCCTCGGCCACGTCGGTCCGCCGCAGTTGAACCGGTTCAACAAGGAGTTCCGCGCCGCGGCGAAGAAGACCGGCGTGGAGGACGCGATGCTGCGTGCGTTCGCGCATGCCGAAAGCGGGTTCGATCCGAAGGCGACGTCGTCGAAGGGCGCGCAGGGCGTGATGCAGTTGATGCCGGAAGTCGCGCGCGAGTACGCGGTGGCCGATCCGTATTCCGCGGCGCAGTCGATCGATGGCGGTGCGCGCCATCTCAAGCAGTTGCTGCGACGCTACAAGGGCGACCTCGACCTGGTGGCCGCTGCGTACAACGCGGGCATCGGGACGGTTGCGCAGTACAAGGGTGTCCCGCCATATCGGGAGACCGTCGAATACGTGGCGAAGGTGCAGGTGCTGTACGAGCGCTACCGCACCGCGATGGCGAAGACGGTGGCCAAGCGGCGCTGACCGGGCTTCGCACGGCCTTCACGCGACGCTGAACAGTACGCGCGTTTCATGGCGACCGATGTTCGCGCGCCTCGCCATCGCCGGTCTCCTGTGCCTGCTTCCGCTCGCGGGTGCGCAGGCGCGCACCGTGTACGAATGCCTGCGCGACAATCGCCTGAGCCTGTCGACCGCGCCCGAACCCGGTTCGAAGTGCAAGCCCAAGCGCGTCAACGACCGCAAGGCGAAGGTGAAGAATTTCTGGGGCGACCAGGGGCCGGTGCGCGGCAATCTCTACACCACGCGCATCGACGGCAAGCAGGTCTACAGCACGCGCAACATCAAAGGCTGGAAGGAAGTCGCCGAGCCCGTGAAGGTGCGCGCGCCGCGCGATTCGTGGGCGCACGAAGGCCTGGGCGAACTCGGCGCGCCGCGGCTGGACGTGTTCGCCGTGCAGTTCCGCGCGGCGGCGAAGAAGACCGGCGTCGAAGACGCCTGGCTGCGTGCGATCGCGCATGCCGAGAGCGACTTCAATCCGCGCGCGCTGTCGCCGAAGGGTGCACAGGGCGTGATGCAGCTGATGCCGGCGCTCGCGCGTGCGTACGGCGTGGCCGACCCGTATCAGTCGGCGCAATGCATCGACGGCGCCGCGCGCCACATCCGCGACCTGATGCGACGCTACAAGGGCGATCTCGTCCTCGTCGCGGCGGCTTACAACGCAGGCACCGGTGCGGTCGATCGCTACGGCGGCGTACCGCCGTATGCCGAGACCGAGGACTACGTCGACAAGGTGCAGACGCTCTACGCGAGTTATCGCGCCGCACTGCAACCTAAACGCAGCGGAAAAGGCTGAGCTCGCGCCCACGCGTCGATCACCGGCGTCGCACTAACCTGCGCGGCGATCCATCCGCATGGAAGCTCGATGTACTCGCGCCTCTACGAATCGCAAGAGCCTGAACGCGCGGCCGTCGATGCGCGGCCGGGCCCTGCGGTGATCGAATTCGGCGCGCCGTGGTGCGGCTTCTGCATCGGCGCCCAAGGCGCGATCGAAGCGGCGCTCGCGCAACACCCCGATGTGCATCACCTCAAGATCGAAGACGGCCGCGGCAAGCCGCTTGGACGTTCGTTCCGCGTGAAGCTGTGGCCGACGCTGGTGTTCCTGCGCGACGGCGAGGAAGTCGCCCGCCTCGTGCGGCCTTCCACGATGGGCGAGATCGGCGAAGCGCTCGACGAAATCGATCCCCGCGCACGGCCATGATCGACGAACCGGCCTCGCCGCCAGCGCACGAAGACCCCGCGCCGCAGCCGCAGTCTTCGCGCTGGCTCGAGATCGCCGATCGCGCCGATGTCGGGTTGGTGCGCATCGATGCGGGCGGGCACGTGATCGACATCAATGCGGCAGCGGTGCGCCTGCTGGGGCGCGGGATCGATGTGTTGCGTGGTGTCGACTTCACGACGCTGGTGGCGCTGTCGCAACGCCAGCAGGTGCGCGATGCGTTGCAGGTCGTGCACGGTGGGCGGTCGTCGATGGTGATCGCGGTGCGCTTCCCGCAACCGAAGGGCGGTGCGCCCGCAGTGCTGTGCCGGTTCAACGACGTGCGCGATTTCACCGGGATCCTGCGCGCCTACACGGTCACGCTGTTCGCGCTCGACGAAGGGGAAGTCCCCGCGTTGCCCGCGAACGACGACAACGTCGCGCCTTCCGACAGGGTCGCCGACGACGGCTACCGCGTCCTGTTCGAAGCGATCGACCAGGGCTTCTGCGTGATCGAAGTCATCTTCGAGGGTGGAGAGCCCGTCGACTATCTGTTCCTCGAAACCAACCACGCGTTCGAACGCTACACGGGCCTGGTCGACGTGGTTGGAAAGTCCATGCGCGAACTCGCGCCTTCGCACGAATCGCACTGGTACCGTTTCTATGGCGACATCGTGCGCACGCACCAGCCCGCGCAAACCTTGCTGCCGGCTGCGGCGCTCGGGCGATGGTACGAGGTGCATGCGTTCCCGTTCGGCACGCCGGGCAGTCGCCGCGTCGCGGTATTGTTCGAAGATGTGTCGGCGCGCCTGCGCACCGAGCAGGCATTGCGCGACAGCGAGGAACGCTTCCGTTGCCTGGCCAACGCGACGCCGTCGATGTTGTGGAGCGCCACCGCCAACGGCGACACGACCTGGCTGAGCGAACGCTGGACCGAATACACGGGGCAATCCGAGGCGGTGAGCCGCGACCAACGTAACCGCGCGATCCATCCCGACGATCGCGAGCCCACCGCCGAAGCGTGGCGCGAGGCGTTGCAGGGCGATCGCTTCGAAACCGAACTGCGCCTGCGTCGCCACGACGGCGAGTACCGATGGTTCATCGTGCGTGCCAATCCCGCGCACGATGCGGAAGGCCATCTCATCGGCTGGTACGGTTCGACGACCGACATCCACGACCTCAAGGTCGCCGAGACCGCCTTGCGCGAGATGGACCGGCGCAAGGACGAGTTCCTCGCCACGCTCGCGCACGAACTGCGCAACCCGCTCGCGCCGTTGCGCAACTGCCTGCACATCCTGCACCTCGTCGACAGCGGCGAAGCGGGTGCGCAGGTCGACACCGAACGCCTGCATGCGGTGATGGACCGGCAGGTCGGCCAACTCGTGCGCCTGGTGGACGACCTGCTGGAAGTCTCGCGCATCACGCGCGGCATGGTGCCGCTGCACATCCAGTCGGTCGCGCTCGCCGACGTCGTGGAGCGCGCGATCGAAACGAGCCGGCCACTGCTCGACGCGGCCCACCATGCGCTCGTCGTGTCGCTGCCGGCCGAACCGTTGTTGCTGCAGGCCGATCCCGTGCGCCTCGCGCAGGTGTTGTCGAACCTGCTCAACAACGCGGCGAAGTACACCGAACCGGGCGGGCGCATCGCGCTGAGCGCGCGTCGCGAAGGCGAGGAAGTCGTGATGCTCGTGCAGGACAACGGACTGGGCATGGCGACCGACCAGATCGAACGTGTGTTCGACCTGTTCCACCAGGCCGAGCACTCGCTGGGACGCGCGGGCGGCGGATTGGGCATCGGCCTGACGCTGGTGCGCAGCCTCGTCGAGATGCATGGCGGCGTGGTGATCGCACGCAGTGCGGGCCTCGGGCAGGGCAGCGAGTTCGAAGTGCGATTGAAGATCGGGCAGGAAGACGTCGTCCCGATGCCGCCGCGCGCGGACGAACCGATGGCGCCCGGCACGCGCCTGCGCCTGCTGCTGGTCGACGACAATCGCGAGCACACCGATTCGCTCGCGTTGTTCATGCGCATGCAGGGGCACACGGTGCGCACCGCCTACGACGCGGCGTCTGCGCTGACATGGCAGGTGGCGTTCGCGCCGGACGCGGTACTACTCGACCTCGGCATGCCGGGCGTCGACGGCTACGAGGTGTGCCGCCGGCTGCGCGCGAACGAGAGCGGCGACGCGCTGGTGGTCGTCGCGATCACCGGATGGGGCCAGGTCGAAGATCGAAAGCGCAGCGCCGAAGCGGGCTTCGACGCGCACCTGGTGAAACCGGTGGATCCGATCCCACTGTTGTCGCTCGTGGATTCGCTGCTGCGGATGAAACGCAGGGCGTGATGCGCCGACCGCCGGACTTGCCGGCGGTCGGTCCTGTCCGCCACGAATCAGTGGCGATTGCTGTCGCTGCCGCTGCGGCGGTCGTCGCGGCCTTCGTCGCGCGTCTTTGCTTCTTTCTCGTGCGTCGACTTGCGCTGGGTCGCACCGTCCTTGCCGGCTTGCAGCGAATGCTCGTGATCGGCACTGCTGTCGCGGCCCGAAGGGGGCGACGTGCGATCGTGCTTCACGCGTTCGCGTGCGTGGTCGTTGGTGCCCATGGCGTCAGCTCGTGCGACCGGTGGATTCGCCGTGGATCTTGCCTTGCTGCTGCATGTCGCGATCCTGCGACTGACCCTGCGAGCCCGCGCGATCCCACGCAGCCTGACACGCCTGGCCTGCGCCTTCCTGCCACTTCAACGCGTTGCTGTTGCTGCGCGTGGCGTTCTCGTAATCGCCGCGCAGGTTCGATTCGGCCTGGCTGAAGCTCTGCCCGCCGCTGCCGTACTGTTGACGGCCCTGTTCACCGGTCTGGTAGGCCTGCTGGTAATCCTCGAACTGGCGGCCCTGCTGGTAGTACGGCTCGCTCTGGAACTGCTGGCGCCAGTACTGTTGTTGCGAACCCTGCTGTTGCGAACCTTGGGAAACATTCTGCTGCGAACCCTGCTGGCTTCCCTGCGTGTTCTGCTGGCGGTTCTGGTCCTGGTTCTGTTGGTTGGCCATGCTGTCTCTCTCTCCGTGCGGCCGACATGGCCGTTGCACGAAGTTACGCAGCAACGCGTTATCGCAACTCGTGCGGCCGGTGAAAGCGCCGCTAACGAAGTTCAGGCGCGTGAATCAATCGCTGGGCGATGCATCGCTCGACAGCACGATGCGCTTCGGCGGCAAGCCGAGTGCAGGAAACTGCGTCGTCATGCGCGCGCCATGCACCACGCCCCAACGGATACCGATGCGTTGAAGCCGTGCTTCCATCGAGACACGCATCGAAGGCGGCGTGCGCGCGAGGATGGCCGCGTGGCGTTCGGCCCACGCGGTGGCAAGCGCAAAGACGTTGCCCGCAGTGGCCTGCATGCGCGGCATCTCGCGATCGAGTGCGTCGAGTTCGGCTTCCAGGACCGACCCGAGATCGGGCGGCAGCGTGGCCTTCATTGGCTCGTGCATCAAAGCTCCCCTTGGCTTCGATCGGCACGCTCCATTGCGGAAGGTGCAAGGGGCGTGAACGAAATACCCCCCGAACCCCCTGAAGGGTTCATCCGATGCGATATGCGTTGCATCTGCTTGGTGACGTAGCTCACAGAATCGCAGCCCGGGCCGTCTCTAGGCTATGTGCGCTGAGGGGAGGGGGATTCGGTGACCGTTCAGTTTGGCCGCTCGCTGGCACTCGATGCCGCGGCGCAGCAATCGCTGCCCGCGGCGTTGATGCGTGCGCGCACGCCGGCCGAGGTCGTCGCGGCGTGGTTCGAACACGACCCGCTCCTCGATACGCATTGCGCGTGCGTGCTGTGGTCGACGCATTGGCCGCGCGACATCGAAGCCTTCCCCGACGCCTGCGCCGACGCGAAGTGCGTCGCCGACGCGATCGACGCGGTGAACCGCGTGCGCGCGGGCGAGAACGACGACGCGAGCCCTCGCGTGCTGTACGACGACGGCGAAGGCGCCGTGGCCGTGCTCAACACCCCGCATGCGTGCCTCTCGCCGGATCCGGCGGTGATCGCGCGCCTGGGCGACCTGCTCGACCTGCGCCGCGCGCGCGAACGCGTCGCGCGACTGGAGCAAGCGGAGAAGCTGCAGCGTTCGCTGTACGCCATCGCCGACATGGCCGGCTCCGACCTCGAGATGCCCGACATGCTGCGCGGTCTGCACCGCATCGTCGCCGACCTGATGTACGCGGAGAACTTCTACATCGCGCTGTACGATCGCGAGCGCGATGCGTTGCGGTTCCTCTACTTCTCCGACGTCGTCGACAACACGATGATCTCGCCGGACCAGGTGCTGCCGCTCGCGAGCATCGAGCGCGGCCTGACCTGGTACCTCACCCGCGACAAGCGCCCGCTGATGGGCGACACCGACGAGCTGCGCGAGCAGGTCTCCGGCGCGTTGCGCCTGCACGGCGCGGACAGCAGCGATTGGCTCGGCGTGCCGATGCTGCGCGACGGCGAGGTCTATGGCGTCGTCGTGGTGCAGAGCTACACGGGCGAGCGGTGCTACACGACCGCCGAGATGTCGCTGCTCGCGTTCGTCGCCGAGCACATCCTCACCGCGCTGGAACGCAAGCGCGGGCGCCACGAACTCGAACGCCATGTCGTCGAGCGGACGCAGCAGTTGCAGGTCGCCAACAGCGAGCTGCGCCGCGAAGTCGCCGAACGCGAACGCGGCGAACGCCTGCAGGCCGCGCTGTACCGCCTCGCCGCGCTGGCGAGCCTGGACGAAACCAGCGGCAACTTCTATCGGCACGTGCACGCGGTCGTCGGCGAACTCATCGACGCGAAGAACTTCTACATCGCGCTGCTCTCCGATGACGGCGCGACCGTCTCCTTTCCCTATGCGGCCGACGAACACGAACACGACTGGGCGGCGCGCTCCTACGGCCGCGGTCTGACCGAACTCGTCCTGCGCACGCAGCGTCCGCAGCTGATGCCGCGCTCGGCCGTCGCGAAGATGGTCGCATCGGGCGAAGTGCATCCGGACGTCATGGGCACGCCGACCTGCGTGTGGCTCGGCGCACCGCTGCTCAGCACCGAAGGCGCGATCGGCGTCGTCGCGGTCCAGAGCTACGAGCGCGAGGACGCGTTCACCGAACGCGACGCCGAATTGCTCACCTTCGTCTCCTACCAGATCGGAAGCTCGCTGCAGCGCCGTCGCGCGGCGGAACTGCTGCGCAAGGCGAACGCCGAGCTCGAACACCGCGTCGAAGCGCGCACGCTCGAGCTGCGCGACCAGATCGTCGTGCGCGAACAGGTCGAAGCGCAGCTGCAGCACCAGGTGATGCACGATGCACTGACCGGCCTGCCGAACCGCGTCTACCTGCGCGACCGCGTCGAGCGCGCGCTCGCCGGCCTGCGCCGCGACGAGGCCTGCGGTTTCGGATTGCTGTACATCGACGTCGACCGCTTCAAGGTGGTCAACGACAGCCTCGGCCACAGCGCGGGCGATGCGATCCTGCAACAGGTGGCCAAACGCCTGGCCGCGTGCGTGCGCGAGCCCGACGTGGTCGCGCGCATCGCCGGCGACGAGTTCGTCATGCTGCTGGAACACGTGCAGAAGCCCGAGACCGCGAGCAAGGTCGCGCAGCGCGTGCTGCGTGCGTTGCAGCCTGCCCTGCATGTCGCCGGTCGCGAAATCCGGCTCTCGTGCAGCATCGGCATCGCGATCGCCGGGAACGGCTGCGAATCGGTCGATCGCATCCTCCACGACGCCGACGTCGCGCTGTATCGCGCGAAGGACAACGGACGCAATCGCTTCGTGATGTTCGACGATGCGATGCACGAGACCGCGATGGGCGTGCTGGATCTCGAGCAGGCGCTGCGCGATGCGCTGGTGCGCGACGAGTTCGAGCCGTGGTTCCAGCCGATCGTGCGCCTCGACGACGCCGGCGTGGTCGGCTACGAAGCGCTGCTGCGGTGGCGACATCCCGAACGTGGCGTGTTGTCGCCGGCGGCGTTCCTCAAGGTCGCCGAGGACAGCGGGCTGATCGGGCCGATCGACTGGCGCATGTTCCGGCTCGCGCTCGAGTCCGGCCGTGCATTGATGGGCGAGGAGCGGTTCCTCACGCTCAACGTGTCGCCGCGCCTGTTCTCGCAGAACGATTTCGACCAGCGCCTGCTCGAACTCGTCGACGAAATCGGCTTCGATCCGCGCGCGCTGCGCCTGGAAGTCACCGAAGGCACGCTGCTCGGCGATCCGGAGAACGTCGTGGCGATGCTCGAGCGCCTGCGCGAGCGCGGGGTGGAAGCGGCGCTCGACGATTTCGGCACGGGCTACTCGTCGCTCGGCCACGTGCATCGCTACCCGTTGAAGATGATCAAGATCGACCAGAGCTTCGTCGCGCCGTTCGCCAGCGGCATCGCTCCGCGCAGTTCGGCGGTCATCGAAGCGATCCTCGCGCTGGGTCATGCGCTCGGTACGGAGATCGTGGCTGAAGGCGTGGAGAACGACGCGCAGTGGAACGTGTTGCGACTGATGGGTTGCCCGTACGGCCAGGGCTACCACTTCGCGCGGCCCGCGCCGCTCGGCCATTGGCTGGGACAGTGAAGCCCGGCAATACCGACTGGTGGTTTCGCGGCATCGGCGTACCCTGACCCACCTCCGGACCACGACGGTCCGCTGGAGCCCCCGATGACCCCGATGCATGCCTTCACCGTGCCCGTCTTCGCGCGCGCGCTGCGCAACCTGCGCCACGTGCTGGAAACCGGCGAGCGTTACGCGGAAGAAAAGCAGATCGCGCCGGACGTGCTGCTGCAGACCCGGCTGATCCCCGACATGTTCCCGCTCGTGCGCCAGGTGCAGATCGCCACCGACCACGCGAAGAACGCATGCGCGCGACTGACGGCAACCGAGCCGATGCCGTTCCCCGACGAGGAGACGACGTTCGCGCAGTTGTACGCGCGCATCGATCGTTGCATCGCGTATGTCGAATCGTTCGACGCGGCGCAGTTCGAAGGCAGCGAAACGCGCCCGGTGCAGGTGAAGACGCGCGCGGCCGAGCTCAACTTCGACGGGCAGAACTACGTCACCACGTTCGCGGTGCCGAGTTTCTTCTTCCACGTGACGACGGCCTACGCGATCCTGCGCGACGCCGGCGTTCCGCTGGGCAAGCGCGATTTCCTCGGCGGCGCGGGACGCTGAGCCATGTTGCCGGGTGTCGACATCCAGTGTCCCTACTGCGGTGAGTCCATCACCGTGTTCGTCGACGACTCCGCGGGCGAGCAGCGCTACATCGAGGACTGCCAGGTGTGCTGCCGCCCCATCGTGATCGACGTCGGCATCGATGCCGACGGCGATCTCACGGTGCGCGCAACGACGGAAAACGACGCCTGAGGCCTTGATGCGGTCTTCGCACCCGGCGCGCTATTCCCGCGCCGGGACCACAGACGAGGAGCGCCCCATGAAGACCCAGCAGTTGGTTTGGCGCATTGCGCTCGGCGCCGGTATCGCACTGCCTGCTTTCGCGCAGACTTCGGTACCGCAGACCGCACCGCCTACGCAGGAAGAGCGCGGGACCGTGCCGCCCGTCGCGCAGGATCCTGCGTTCGCGCGGCTCGATGCCGACGGCGACGGCCGCATCAGCGCGGTCGAAGCGGACAAGGACAGCGCGTTCGCTGTGCGGTTCCACGCGCTGGATACCGATGAAGACGGCCAGGTGACTGCCGCCGAGTTCGGCGGATCGGCGAGCGGTGCGGCGCCGGCCGTCGCGGCAACTGCAACACCGACGAAGTCGAACGACGCGTTTTCATCGCTCGACGCGGACAAGGACGGACGCGTGAGTTCGACCGAGGCTTCCGCGAATACCGGCTTCGATTCGAGCTTCTCCTCGATCGACGCCAACGCCGACGGCTTCGTGACGTCGGACGAGTACACCGCGCACGCGGAGACCAACAAGCAACCGTAACCGCCGGGCGAATGCCGGAAACGCAAAAGGGCGCCCTCGGGCGCCCTTCGTTCGTTCGATCGGCAACGCGACCTAGTGACGTGTCGCGTTGTCGTCGTCTTCTTCCTCGCGCAGGGAGAAGGGCACGTTGCGTCCCTGCGCTCCCTGGTTGTCGAGCGCGTTGCGTTCGCGATCGCGTCGCTCTTCGCCTGGCTTGCGTTCGCCCGACATCGATTGCGCCGAACTCTGCTGTGCGGCGGGTTGCGATCCGACGGTGCGGGATTTCGAGCGTGGGGTCTGGCGCGGGGTCGACATGGGGTCCTCGGCGTTCCGTCGTTGGGGGCTGGCGACCATCGTGGAGAGGCGGCCATTAACGCCGTTGCATGGCGCAGGTAAAACTTTCGTAAGTCGTCGCGGCCGGTTGTGCGCCATGCATGAATGGTATTCGCGCGACGACGACATCGCGGGGACCAAGCTCGCGAACGCCGGCGAAAACGCTTGAAAACAAGCAAAAACGCCGACATGCGGCAGGCCCCGCCCGCGAGTAGCGCAATTCGCAGGTCCGGTGGTTAACGCCGCGTGGAGGCGCAAACCGGCAGGTCGCGGAGATTCAGATGCTCGGGCGCAAGGTGCAAACCGTCGCCGAAAGCCGAAGCATCGGCGCGACGATTGTTCAAACCACGGAGACCGACGAATGAAGCTTTCCGATCGCAAGCCGCTGTTCCTCGCCCTCGCCCTGACGTTCGCGGCGCCGCTCGCCTTCGCGCAGAGCACGACGCCGACGCCGACGCAGGAATATCCGCAGTCGACGACGCAGGCCGCGGACCAGGCCGCCACCTCCGCGCAGGACGCGGCGAAGGACGCCACCAAGGCCGCGCAGGACGCGACCACGCAGACGCAGAATGAAGCTGCGACGACCAACGAAGCGACCGCCGCGACGTCGGGCGAACCGCAGAAGAAGAACTGGTCCGACCTCGACGTCAACAAGAACGGCACGCTGAGCGCCAGCGAAGCCGCTTCGGTCCAGAGCCTGGCCTCTGCGTTCTCGACCGCCGATTCGAATGCCGACGGCGAGTTGACCCAGGACGAATACAAGGCCTACCTCGAAACCAGCGAAAAGGGTGGGGCCAAGTCGGATTCGGGCGGTTGATCGACTGATCGACCGACCACGAGTCGGAGCGCGCAAGTACGCACGCTCCGCAACAGCGGCGCACTGGCCGGCCCTTCGGGGCCGGCCGACCTACGCCGACTAGGCACACAGACGAGGACCCCATGAACACCACGCTTCGTAGCCTGACCGCAGCAGCCATCGTTCTCGCGTCGCTGACGCTGGCCGCTTGCGCGCACGACAGTGAGTCGACCACCGAGTCGACCACTGAAAGCACGACATCGACGGATGCGTCGACGGGTACCACGACGTCGACGACCGATACGACGACCACCACGTCGTCCGAAATGCCGCCGTCGGCGAGCACGTCGGCGAATCCGCCCGGTACGCCATAACCGGGCGCGTTCGTCGCGATGATGCGGGGGCGGCTTCGGCCGCCCTTCGTCGTTTATGCTTCCGCGCCATGGAAGACAACCGCATCAAGCTCGTCGGATTCGACGGCGACGACACGCTCTGGCGCAGCGAGGACTATTACCGCGGCGCGCAGGTGGATTTCGAACAGATCGTCGGCCAGTATGTCGACCTCGCCGATGCCCGCGCGCACGAACGCCTGTACGCCGTGGAGAAGCGCAACCTCGCGCTGTTCGGCTACGGCGTGAAAGGCATGGTGCTGTCGATGATCGAAGCCGCGGTGGAAATCACCGACGCGCGCGTCTCGTCGCGCGACCTGCATCGCATCGTCGCACTCGGCAAGTCGCTGCTGCAGCATCCGGTCGAACTGTTGCCCGGCATCCGCGACGCGGTGGAAGCGATCGGCGCAAAGCACGAACTCGTGCTGATCACCAAGGGCGACCTGTTCCACCAGGAAGCGAAGGTGAAGCAGTCGGGGCTCGCCGATCTGTTCCGCCGCATCGAGATCGTGAGCGAGAAGGATGCCGCGACGTACACGCGGTTGTTCGACGAGTTCGAATTGCAGCCGCGCGAGTTCGCGATGGTCGGCAACTCGTTGCGATCCGACATCGCGCCGGTGCTCGGGCTCGGCGGGTGGGGCGTGTACATGCCGTACCACGTGACGTGGGCGCACGAAGCGGAAGCGGAGGTCGCGGACGACGCACCGCGCCTGCGTCGCGTCGGCGATGCGTCGGGCTTGCCGGCGGCGCTCGACGACATCGCGCATTGCGCCGCCATTCATTGATGCGGTCGCATCGTCGCGCCGTGTCCGCGACGCGCGGATGCGGGAGGCGAACATGGACAGGTTGCGCATGGCGCGCCGGGTCGCGCCGTTGGTGCTGGCGACCGGGCTGACGGTCGCGGCGCTGGTTCCGAACCCAGCCCACGCGCAGGACGACCAACGCGTTCGCGTGATCGTCGATGCCGCCGATGTCGTCGTGCGCGGTGGCCAACCGTATTACCGCTACGGCGGTTATCGCGATTCCGATCGCATCGTCATCGGTCGCGACCGCTACGGGCGTCCGATCTATTACCGCATCGTCGATCGCCGCGATTGGCGCGATCGCGACCGCGACGATCGTTACGGCCATCGCCGCCACTACCGTCGCCCGGCATACCCCGCCTACGGCCATGACCCCACCGCTCGTCGGGTCACGTGCAACAACGTGGGCAACTGCACGGTCACGTACTACGACCCGCGGTTCGACCGTTACCGGCCATAGCCCGACGGTGCTAGCCTCCGCGCACCACATCCCCCTGCTGGAGAGTTGCCGCCATGCGCCTGCGCCCCATCCAGATCCTCCCCCTGGCCCTGATCCTGGCCACTTCGGTCGCGACCGCCGCCGAGACCGACTGCAAGCTCAAGTTCTCGATGGCCGGCTGGTCGGCGTTCTACAAGACCGCGTCGGGCGACGGCACGATCACCTGCGACAATGGCCAGTCGATGCCCGTGCACGTGGAAGCCAAGGGCGGCGGCCTCACCTTCGGCAAGTCGAAGATCGAGAACGGCACCGGCGAGTTCTCCGGCGTCAACGACATCAAGGAAACGCTCGGCAGCTACGCGCAGGCCGAGGCGCACGCCGGCGCGGTCAAGTCGTCGGGTGCGAACGTGATGACCAAGGGCGAGGTGTCGCTCGCACTCGCCGGCACCGGCAAGGGCTGGGATCTCGGCATCGCCTTCGGCAAGTTCACGATCTCCGCGCGCTGATCAGTCGCTGCGGTGTTTCGTGTCGTCGACCACGGGCGCGGCCTTGAAGGAGCGCCCCAGGTCGTCGCCGAGCTTCTCGGCGAACCAGCCGACGGTCGCGAAGTAACCGACCACCACCACGCACAACACGGCCAGCCCCCACGCGTGGCGGCGCAGGAATGCGAACGGCGAAAGCTGCAGGCGCATGGCACGGTCCCCGATGACGAGTTCATGCTCCGCCCGGACTTGTCGTGGCCGCGTGCACGAGTTGTGCGGCATGATCGGCGCGTGCCCGCATTCCGCTACCGTTGGTCGATCCTCCTCCTGCCGCTGCTGGCGCTGGCGGGGTGTTCGGCCGAGACCAGCGCGCCGCGCAATGGAACCTCCGCCCCGGGCTTCGATTCCCCGGATGCCGAACTGAGCTGGCAGGGCATGCTCGCGTGCGCCGATTGCGATGGCATCGATACGCGGCTGCGCCTGGAGCGCGGCAACGGCGTCGTGTCGCAATACGAACTCGTCGAAGCCTTCCTCGATGGCGAGGAAGCCGAGTACTTCCGCGAGTCGGGCCGGTGGCGCCGCGACGGCCGCATCCTCCGCCTGCAATCGACGTCGGGCGCCGAACGCCTGTATGCGATCGACGGGGCGGGGAACCTGGTGGTCGTCGACCGCGCGGGCCAGGCCGCGGGGCCGGACCGCGTCCTCTCGCCGGTCGGCTCGCCCCGAATGTGACTGCCTCCCCAGTCGTGACGCCGGTTTCAGAACGTATTCATCGAAGCGGCTGAAACTGCACTCGTCACGGACTCATTCGCAGGGAGAGGCAGATGAATCACGCAAAGAAGGGCATCGCAATGAAGAGCATCGTGCTCGCGCTCGTGCTGGCTTCGGCCGGTGGCGCGGCGCACGCGCAGGACTTCCGGTTCGGCTGGAATCCGCGCAGCGGCGACGTGTGGGTCGACACGCAATTGAACGACATGAATCGCTACGGCTCGCGCTACCGCGATCCGTTCGTCGACGAGTTGGTGCGTTACCACGGCGCGCCGCGCGACCTGGTCGTCGACCTCCTCGGTCCGCGCCGCTGGGCGCCGGGCGACGTGTGGATGGCGTGCAGCATCGCGTCGATCATCGGTCGCCCGTGCCGCTACGTCGTCGACACCTACGAACGCGACCACGGCCAGGGTTGGGGCAACATCGCCAAGCAGATGGGCATCAAGCCCGGCTCGCCGGAATTCCATCGACTGAAGAACGGCTTCGTGCCCGCGTACGATCGCTGGGGTCGTCCGATCACGCTCGATGCCGACTTGCAGAAGGTGTATCCGAACCACGGCAAGTCGAAGGCGTCGAAGTCGCACGCCGACAATGGTCATGGCAACGGGAACAGCCAGGGCAAGGGCAATTCCGGCAAGGGCAACTCCGGGAAAGGCAATTCCGGCAAGGGGAACTCCGGGAAGGGCAACTCCGGCAAGGGCCACGGCAAGCACTGATGGGCGCGACACCTGATCGGGTCACGCATCGCGGCGGCTGCCATTGCCGCCGCGTGCGTTTCGAAATCGACGCGCCGGCCGACATCGAAGCGCTCGACTGCAATTGCTCGATCTGCCGCATGACGGGCTTCCTGCACCTGATCGTGCCGGCGTCGCGCTTTCGCCTGCTGTCGGGCGAGGACGTGCTCACCGAATACACGTTCAACACGGGCGTCGCGAAGCATCGATTCTGCTCGGTGTGCGGCGTCAAGAGTTTCTACATCCCGCGCAGCCATCCCGATGGCGTCAACATCAACGTGCGCTGCATCGACGACGGTACCATCGCGTCGCTGACGATCGTGCCGTTTGACGACAACGATCGCGAAGCCGCGACCGCGGCGCTGTCGCATCTGTCGAAAGAGTAGGGCGGGGAAGAGAGATTTAAGAGAGAGCCGCCGACGCAGTCAGGGAGAGAGGGAGTCTGCGTCGGCCGACGGGCTGCGAGTAGGGGTGGCTCGTCTCAGCGGCGTCTTCGGCTCTACCTGCCCTGTGGGTGGGGCAGGTGCGGCCATCAGACCATCGCAGCGTGCGCGCGCCTATTGTCCCGAAGGGCAACATGGCATTGCGTTTCGAGCAATGCACCGCGACACGCGCGATCGCGGATGTTTCGCACGCGGCACACGGTGCGCGCTCGGCTACGCTCCCGCCGTCCTGCGCTTCCGGAGTGTTCTATGCGAGTTGCAAGTTCGATGCTGGTGCTGGCTGCTGCGATGGCGCTGCCGGTGGGAGCGTGTGCGGCCGAGGCCGATACGATGAGTGTGACGGGGCGGATCGTCGAAGAGGGCGGTTGCAATACGTCGATCCAGAATGGCGGCAATGTCGACTACGGCATCATTCCTGCTTCGTCTCTCGACGAATACGATGTCACTCAAATGGATCTCAAGACGCTCGGAGTTTCGATCGCGTGTGCAAGTCCTACATACATTGCCCTCAGCATTCATGATAAGTGGACAGGGGACAGTGGCGACAGTTATTTGAGTTTGGGTATGGCGGCGCCATACGAACCGATCGGGTACTACCAAGTCAGGCACGCGGAGGCAGTGACGGTTAACGGAAGCGCAGGTTACATGGTCAACGATCCTGCGCCCGGACCAAGCCCCGGCGCGTTCTGGTACAGCGCGTTTCATGTGGACCCATGGGCCGAAGAGACAGAGTGGAGAAGCTTCGCCTATGTGAGCGAGGGTGCCGCCGTCGCCCAGCCCATCACATCCGCGCAGTTCACATTGCACATACTCGCCACCATCCGCGAACTGTGGGCTTTGCAACTGAGTGGCGCACTTCCACTCGATGGGCAGTTCACCATTGAAATGATGTACATGTAATCGAGTAGCAAAGCTACGAAGCAAGAAGGCCGGGCGATCACTCGCCCGGCCTTCTGCTTTTCAACCTTCGCGATCGAGTCAAACGCGTGCGTCGCCTTCCATCTCCATGTCGCTGTTCGCCGCTTCACCGCGCCCGCAGAGGTAATCCTTCACCAGTTGATACGACTTCGTGCGCGAGATCCCGTACTCAAGAACGAGCGTTTTTGCGAACACGCTCCTGGGCCTTCCACTGTCGACGAGTTCCTGCAAACGCTTGAGGATCATCTCGCGCCCCGGCGTTTCCTCGCGTACCCACTGCTGGTATTCCTCGACGATGCGGCCCGCGATTTCGTGCGCATCCTCGAGGTCGAGCTGCAATCGATGCAATGCCTGCTCCAGGCTGCGCACGCGTTTCTCGAAATAAGCCAGGTCGAGTCCCATGGTGTTCCCCCGCTGTGTGTTGGCTGTGGTCGGTGTGCGGCCAGAAAACACCCGCGCGGCGGACGCAACAATTGTCCGCAGGGGAAAGCGGCAGGATTCCCGCGCGAATCGCACCAAGGGACAGGGGCACCAAGGGGCAGGAATGTCGATTGCGTCGGACGCAAGGGCAACCGCCGAAAAGTTCGCGCCCATGCAAGACCATTCCGATGCAGCACTGCGCATGGCTTCCCTAAGGTGCCGCGCCATCGGGTTTTCGTTTTGCTCGATGCGCGCGATGAACGGATGGCATCGCGATGCAGTACCCGCGCTTCCATCCCTTCGATCCAACGGAGATCCCCATGCAGTTCCATCACTCGCTTCTCGCGGCCGCGGTGCTCGCGGTCGTGTCGACCTCCGCCTTCGGGCAGGCCGCTACCGGCAACGTCGGCCTTCGCGGCCAGCTCGTGCCGAATTCGTGCAGCGTCACCATCGCCAACGGCGGCACGTATAACGTCGGTGCGCTGCGCATGTCCGACCTCAATGCGACCACCCCGGGCGATCGCGCCCCGCTGACCAACGCCGTGACGCTCGCCTGCTCGGGCGGCACGCTGCTCGCGCTGCACGTCAACGACAACAAGGAAGGCACCGCGCTGGGCACCACGTCGGCCGACTTCGGCCTGGGCAATGCGCTCACCTCGGGCGCGCCGGTCGGTTCGTACAAGCTCAACATCCCGGCGGCTTCGGTCGTCGTCGATTCCGTCGCGCAGCCGGTCATCGGCAGCAGCGACCTGACCACGTGGGCCACCACCACGGGCACGTCGTACTGGCCGAAGTCGACCAGCGCCGATGCGAAGTACCGCGCGTTCGGCCCGGTCGCCGGCCCGCTTGCGTTCGCCAGCGCGACGTTCTCGCTCGAAGTGCTGCCGACGCTCAACTCGCGCAGCAACCTGCTGCTCGACACGACGCAGCCGATCGACGGCAGCGCGACCATCGAAGTCCATTACCTCTGAGTCCGCGCGAATCCACCGCGCGAAGTTCATCAGTCAACACATTCGGAGTGAATCCATGAAGCTGTTCCCGTCCCTCCTCGCTTCCGGCGTGCTCGTCTTCGCCGTCGGCAATGCCCACGCCTCGACGGCCGACCTCTCGGTCACCGGTTCGATCACGCCCGACGCCTGCACCATGTCGCTGACCAACAACGGCGACGTCGATCTCGGCATCCTCGACATCAGCACGATGAACGGCGCCGCCGTGAATCCGCTGGTCGACCAGGTCGTCGATGTCGCCATCGCGTGCACCGCGCCGGTGAAGTTCGCCACCATCGCCACGGAAGATCGTCCGGGCACGTCGTACACCCCGGGCAACGACTACTTCGGCCTCAACAACGCCGCCAACGGCGCGCCGATCGGCCACTACACGATCAAGGCCGGCACCGGCATGGCCGACGGCACCGCCGCCACCGTCATCAGCAGCCTCGACGTGCTGGCGTGGACGTCGCCGGCCGGCGGCGTCAAGGTCGAACACGGCACCGGCGCGAAGTACACCGCCGTCGGCAGCACCGTGTCGGGTCCGGCCGCCGCGACGAATGCGTCGTGGAAGCTGACGATCTCGCCGACCATCGCCCCGGTCGACACGCTGGCCCTGACCGGCCCGCAGGACATCGACGGCCGCATGACGCTGACGGTCGTGTACCTGTAATCGCGACACCCGCACTGCTTCGAGTGCAACCGAACGCCCGGCCCTCGCGCCGGGCGTTCGCCATTTCGGACGCCTTCGCTTCGAACCTGCAAGTGGAAGCGCATTCCCACATGCACGAGGCGCGTTCTCCGATGTAACTCGGATCATTGAAAGCGCTACGGCCGCTGTGATGTCGTTTGCGCCGCGCCAATGGTCCTGCGACCGACATGCGCACATTGCAGAACATTCGCGATGACGCATCCGCGAGCGCCTGACTACTTTTCGCGCCTTCGAGGCATGCAACTTCGATGTTTCGCCCGCGTGCATCGCGTGGCGGCAGTTCCCTCCAACCACCGATCCACAAAGAGGCAAACATGAAACTCCAACACTCGCTCCTCGCGGCTGCGCTGCTGGCGGCCGTTTCCACGTCGGCGCACGCGCAGTCGACTGGCGTCGTGACGCTGGGCGGCACGATCGTGCCGAGCACCTGCACGGTGACGCTGTCCAACGGCGGCGTTTACAACATCGGTGACATCGATGCGTCGACGCTGAACCAGGCAACTGTCAAGGACCTGGCCTTCTTCGATCAAGCCGCCGAGATCCGCTGCTCGGGGCCTACGCAATTCGCCCTCACTGCCGCAGACAACAAGGATGGTACTGAAGCCAATCCACAGAACTTCACGTTCGGCTTGGGGCAGACGACGACTGGCGCGAAGATTGGTCACTTCAAGCTGCACGTCGTTCCGGCATCGGTGATTGTCGACGGCTCGGCCGGGACCATGATTCAGAGTACGAACCTGTCAACGTGGGCCACGTTGAATCCGCCGTGGTGGGTCCAAGCGTCTTCGGCGGGCGCGGCGCGCTACCGTGCCTTCGGATCGGCCGCATCTGGCCCGGTTGCGGCGACCACCGTGGACTTCACGCTGCAGGTCACGCCGAGCATCAACTCGCGCAATGCGCTCCAGCTGACCGGTCAGGAAACCATGGACGGCAGCGCGACGATCACCATCGAATACATCTGATGCGACGAGCGCCAGCCCCCCCTATTTCTGCTATCGGAGTCCATCCATGAAGCTGCAACTTTCCCTCCTGGCCGCCGCGCTCTTGACGATCGGCGCGGGCACTGTCCACGCCAACTCGGTCGACCTCACGGTCACCGGCACCATCACGCCGCCCTCGTGCACCATCCAGCTTTCGAACGGTGGCGCCATCGACCTTGGCCAGGTCGATCTGGCCACGTTGAGCGACGTCGCGGACAACCCGCTGACCGTGCAGAACGTCGACGTGTTGATCACCTGTGCATCTGCCGCCAAGGTCGCAACTTCCGTCGTCGAGGACCGTCCCGGCACCGCGTCAACCGTGGGCGACGACAACTTCGGCCTCAACAACACCGCCGGCGGCAATCCGATCGGCTTCTACAAGGTGTTCGCCGAGAACGGAGTTGCGGATACGGTCGCGACTCCCGTGATTGCGTCGTCGAACCTCAGCACCTGGACGTCGCCGGCAGGTGGTACGCCGGTAGCGCACATCGGCAACAAGTTCACGGCAGTGGGTACGACTGCCGGTGGTCCGGCGAGCGCGACGACCGTCGGTTGGTCGCTTCGTATCGAGCCGACGATCGCGCCGAGCACGTCGCTCGCCCTGACGGGCGCGCAGGCCATCGACGGCCAGATGACGCTGACGTTGAACTACCTGTAAGCAACCGTCGTCATTGCGCCATCAAGCGCCCGGCATCCGCCGGGCGTTTTTTTGCCCGGACGACTCGCGTCAACCCGCACATTGGTGCAAGGCAATTTCTCGTGCGCATCGTCAGTGTTTCCGCGCGCACCCGCGGTCGTTGAGCGCGAAAGCGCGTCGCGTTATCTCGTTCGCATGCCGCGGATGACCGCCTCGGCAGTGCACGCAGGCCGCTGAAGTTTCAACTCCGACTAGCAGAGTTGTCGAAGCGTTGGTCTCGCCTTGTGCGACTAACGTGGCGGGCTCGCCGGCACACCCGGTGCACGCATGTGCGATGCGCCGAACATCCTGGCCTATTCCGTTTTGCTGGAGGTTTCCTGTGTCGATCTTTACCCGCATGCCCACCGCGTTCGTCGCCGGCACCGCCATGGCGATCACGCTGCTGTCCGCGTCGTCCGCGCGCGCCGACGGCATGGTGCCGCAGACCTCCGTCGTGATCGTCAACGAAGCCGATCGCGAGGCGTCGCTCAACGTCACCAACAGCGACAAACGTGCGTCGCTGCTCCTCGTCACGCTCGTCGACATCGATGAGGACAAGGAGAAGCTGTTGCGCGTCGAGCCGCTCGTCTCGCGCGTGGAAGCGGGCAAGACGCAGACGGTGCGCTTCATGCTGCAGGCGAAGACGCCGCTGAAGACGCAGCGCCTCAAGCGCGTCCTGATCGAAGGCATCCCGGATCGCGATCCCACGGCACCGGGCACGATGCGCATCGGTATCGGCGTGCGCCAGAACCTGCCGGTGATCATCCATCCCGCGGGCCTGCCGATGAAGCGCGATCCGTGGACGCTGCTCACCTGGTCGCACGCGAACAACAAGCTCACCGTGCGCAACGACAGCGCCTACGTCGTGCGCCTCGCGCAGGACGTGCGCCTGCTGCCGGGCACGGGCCAGGCGATGTTGCCGCGCGCGTACGTGCTGCCCGGCGAAACGATCACCGTCGACAGCAAGAACGGCACCGGCGCGACGAAGGTGAAGATCAGCCCGGCCACCGTCTACGGCTACGTCACCGACGCGTACGAAACCGCGCTCGCCACCGCGCCGGTCGCGACTGCGCCGACGCCCACGCTGCTGCCTGCGCCCACAACCACGCGTTGATCGCTTTTCACGGTGCCACGGATGGCGCCATTCCTCCCTTGCCGACTCCCATGACCATGCGATCGAACGCACGCGACTTCCCGCTGCCGCCACTGCATCCGCTTGCGCTCGCACTCGCTGCCGCGCTCGGCGTGCTGCTTGCCGGCATGAACGCACGCGCCGCCGACTCCGCACCGGGCGCCGAATTGCCGGCGCCCGGTGCGGACGCCGCCCCCGGCGACGAAATCGACACCGCGACCTTCGATCCGAACCTGCTCAAGCAGCGCGGCTTCGATCCGCAACTCGCCGAATATCTCAAGCGCGCGCCACGCTTCACGCCCGGCACGCACCAGGTCGACCTGGTGGTCAACGGCCTGCGCCGCGGCAAGACGCTCGCCACGTTCGACAACGCGGGCAAGCTTTGCTTCAACCTCGCGTTCGCCGAGGTCGCCGGCCTCAAGCCGCCCGCGATGCCGCCGGGCGCGACCTGCACGTCCGTCGAGAATGCCTACCCGATGGCGGTCGCCGAATTGCAGCCGGAGATCGGCGGCATCTCGCTCGTCGTGCCGATGGATGCGGTGAAGCCGGAAAGCCGCGCAACGCCCGGCTATGCGCGCGGCGGCACCGGCGGGTTGCTCAATTACGAAGTGTTCGGCAGCAGCACGCAGTTCAACGACCTCAACTCCGATCACCTGATCGCGAACACCGAGGTCGGCCTCAACGCCGGCAACTGGGTGTTCCGCAGCGCGCAGAGCTACTCGGATTCCAACGGCGTCAGCCAGTTCGAACGCCGCCACACCTACGCCGAACGCGCGCTGATGCGCGCGCGTTCGCTGCTGCAGGTCGGCGACGTGACGATGGACAACGCGGTGCTCGCCGGCGCGCTCGTCACCGGCGTGCAGTTGAAGCCGGAAACGGGGCTCGCGCCGGGCGTGCGCGGCGTCATCGAAGGCATCGCGCAAACGCAGGCGCGCGTCGACGTGCGCCAATCTGGTGCGTTGATCTATTCGGCCGTCGTGCCGCCGGGGCCGTTCCAACTCGGCAACCTGCAGCTGATCGATCGCGTCTCCGCGGTCGACGTCACCGTCACCGAAGCCGATGGCAGCGAGCGTCGCTTCAGCGTGCCAGCCGCATCGCTCGACAGCGTCGCGACCGCGGCGCCGACGGGTTACACCGCGACCATCGGCCGCGTGCGCGACCAGAGCAACACGATGCAGGCCGAGCCGTGGGTCGCCAGCGCGAGCGGCACCTGGGCGGCGGGCAAGACCGGCACGTATTCGGCAGGCGCGATGGGCGCGCAGGGATATGCATCCGTCGGTGTGGGCGCGCAGAAGCGCTGGGACGACTGGGGCACGTATCTCTCCGGCCAGGTCGCCTACGCCAATGCGAGCCGTCGCGAAGAGAAGGGCACGCAGGTCAACCTCGCCGTGCAGCAACGCCTCTCGCAAGCGGTCTCGCTCAACGCCTCCGCGCTGAAACGCACCGAAGGCTTCCGCGACCTGCTCGAATCGACGCAGGAAGGCGAGTTCTCCGCGGGCCGCACCGACACCACGTGGAGCGTCGGCACGTCGTTCGCAAGCCGCGAACTCGGCACGCTGGGTGCGTCGTACTCGCGCACGTCGACGTACGACGATATCGAGTATGCACGCGGCACGCTGTCGTGGGGCAAGCAGATCCGCGGCGTTTCGTTGTCTGCGAGCGCGGAATGGGACCTGGACGACGTCGGCGAACAGAACGACGACGCGCTGTACTTCACGGTCACCGTGCCGCTCGGCAGTTCCTCGCGTCGCGCCTCCGCCGGCTACAACCGGCGCGCGGAACGCGATCGCTACTCGGTGCGTTACGAGGACTCGCCGACCGACACGTTCCGCTATCGCCTCAACGCCGAACGCGACACGCAGTACGGCGACACCGACATGCGCGCCGACGTGTCGATGCTGCCGCGCTACACGCAGCTCGACCTCGGTTACTCGCACGGCAGCGACGGCGACAACACGAAGAGCTACGGCCTGCGCGGCGGCGCCGTGCTCCATCGCGACGGCGTGACGTTCTCGCCGTACCCGATCGACGACAGCTTCGGCATCCTCAAGCTGGGCAGCGTGCCCGGCGTGAAGGTGCAGACGCCGGCCGGTCCGGTGTGGACCGACTGGTCGGGGCAGGCCGTCGTGCCGCAATTGCAGCCCTATCGCATGAACGCGATCGAGCTGATCACGAAAACCTTGCCACGCAACATCAACGTCGCCAACGCGCGCCACGAGCTCGAAGTCGGCCGCGGCAGCGTGCAGCACATCGCCTTCGACGTGATGCGTGCGCGCCGCGTGTTGCTGCTCGCGAAGATGCTGGACGGCTCGCCCGTGCCGAGCGGTGCGACCGTCATCGACGGGCGCAACAAGCTCGTGACGATGGTCAGCGACGGTGGCGAAATCTTCATGACCAACGATCCGGCGGGCGAGGCCTTCGGCATCCACTTGCCAGAAGGCGGCGAATGCATCCTCGAGTTCAAGCTCCCCGCGACACCCGATCCGGACGCGTACTACGAAACCATCAACGCGACCTGCCGCCCGGGTTCGCTCAAGAAGGAACTGGCCATCGGCCAGGTCAGCCAAGTCACGGTTGCGCCATGAGAAGCGGTGCAGGAGACCACCACATGACGATCATCGCCATCCTCGCCGCGAAGGCGCATCGCGTCGCCATGCTCGCCGTGCTCGCGCTCGCGAGCCTGTGGCCGGGGTTGTCGGCGCACGCGCAATCGTGCACCTACGACCTGGGCAGCGATCGCATCACGTATGGCACGCTGTTCGCGACCACCGACCCGGGCGAGCGCTTGCTCGGCACGCGTACGACGACGCTCACCGTCACGTGCCCGACGCCGCGCGACATGACGCTCGAATACATCGACGTGATGCCGGACACCGTCGCGTCGAGCTGGGCGCTGGAGAACGCGGGCCGCTTCAACGTGCGCCTGTCGAACGTGGTGGTCGACGGCATGCCGGTCGATCTGGCCGGCAACGGCGGCCCGGAAATCCAGACGATGTCGGCGACGCAGACCTTGTCGCCCGATCGCGAAGTCACGCCCTTCAGCAGCGGCGCGCCGGTGCAGGGCACGACGCTGACGGCACAAATCGACGTGACCGCATGGCTCGACGCGGGCCTGGCGGTGAACGACGAGACGACGTGGAGCGGCCACGGTCGCCTGCGCTTCGCAACGAGCGGCGATGAAGTCCCGCTCGAAGTCGAAGCCATGATGGCGCCGGCGTCGTGCCACATTACCGTGCAGGACGTGGTCCTTTCGGATACGCCGCGCTCCGCGTTCCATCCGACGCAATCCATTCCGCGCCCGGAGAGCATTGAATACATCCTCGACCTCTCGTGCTCATCGCCCGGCCTGATCGGCATCGCGGTCACCGACAACCGTTCAAGCAGCCGCTACCTCATCGATGGTTCGCCGGACACCGCAGCGCGTTCCTTCGGCTTCGGCATGACGTCGATGGGCAAGCAGATCGGCGCGTACCAGATCCACGTCGCCGGGGCGTACTCCGGGGCGCCGGTGGGCAGCGTGTTTGCCGCGGGCAACAATTCGACGGGCTGGACGGCGCTGTCGGCGCAGAACATGTTCTTCACCAATACCGCGGGTCGCTACTTCACGGTGGTCAATCCCACGACCCTCGTTCCGCAAGCGACGCACTGGATGCAGATCTACTACACCATTCGCCCGTGGCTCGCGCCCGCGAGCGTCGCCAACATCACCGGCCCCGAAGCGCTGGACGGCTCGGCGACCTTTACCATCGTCTACCTCTAGGTTCAGCCTCGCGCCGGCCCTGCGCCGGTGCCCGCAGTAGAATGCGGGCCCATGCCCGCATCCGCCGCCATCGCCCCGGAACAGTTGCGCCTGTCCGTCGCCCCGATGATGGATTGGACGGACACGCATTGCCGCGTGTTCCACCGCACGATCGCGCCGCATGCGCGCCTGTATACCGAGATGGTGCATGCGAACGCGGTGGTACTGGGCGATCGCACGCGTCTGCTCGCGATGGATCCGATCGAACACCCGGTCGCCCTGCAACTCGGTGGCAGTGAGCCGGAGTTGCTGGCGCAGGCCGCGCGCATCGGCGCCGGGCACGGCTTCGACGAGATCAACCTCAACTGCGGTTGTCCGTCGGATCGCGTGCAGGCGGGGCGCTTCGGCGCATGCCTGATGCGTGAGCCGACGCTCGTCGCCGAGAGCGTCGGCGCGATGATCGAAGCCTGCGACGTGCCGGTGACGGTGAAGTGTCGCCTCGGCGTCGACGACGACCACGACTTCGATCACTTCCTCGCCTTCATCGACACCGTCGCCGCCGCCGGCTGCCGCACGTTCGTCGTGCACGCCCGCAACGCGTGGCTGAAGGGCCTGTCGCCGAAGGAGAATCGCGAAGTGCCGCCGTTGCGCTACGACTGGGCTTACGCGCTCAAGCGCGAACGCCCCGGCTTGCAGGTGATCGTCAACGGCGGCATCGCGACGGAACACGAAGCGACGGCGCACCTCGACCATGTCGAAGGCGCGATGCTCGGCCGCGCCGCGTACCACGATCCGTACTTGCTGCATCGCCTCGATGTGGCGTGGTTCGGCGGCGCGTTGCGCACGCGTGGCGATTTGTTGCGCGCGCTGCGGCCGTACATCGAAGACCAGCTCGCGCGCGGCGTGTATCTCAAGCACATCACGCGCCACTTCCTCGGCCTGTTCGCGAGCGAGCGCGGCGGCCGCGCGTTCCGCCAGGTGCTGAGTGAAGGCGCGCACAAGCCCGGCGCCGACTGGTCGCTGATCGAGCGCGCGCTCGCGCTCACCGAACATCCGGCGGTCGCGGCATGATCACGCGCGACATCAAGGCCTTCGTTTCGCATGCGCGCACGCTCGCGCAGGACTTCGGTCCGCCGACCGCGCGTGGCGCGTTCCTGATTTCGCCCGACGGCTTCTGCCTCGCGCACGAATCGGCGACCGACAATCGCTACATGGCGGATGCGACGCGCTTCGATGCCGCCTGCGCGACGAGCGAACACCACGAATTGCATCGCGCACTCTCCGAAGTCGTGCCGACGATCTGCTTCCCTGGCCACGACGACACGCCCGACGCGCTGTTCCCCAACAACGTCTTCGCGACCGCAGAAGGCCGCTACATCGTCGGCCGCATGCGCCATCCCGTGCGCCAGCGCGAAGCCGCGCGCGACGACATCCGCGCGTTCTTCGCCGGCGTGCTCGATTACGCGGAGATCGACCTGTCCGACCAGGCGCATCCGTGCGAGCTCACTGGCTCGATGGTCATCGATCGCGGGCGCGGCATCGGCTTCTGCGGCCTGTCCGAACGCTGCGACGAAGTCGGCGCGCAACTGATGCACGAAGCATTCGGCCTGCGCGCGACCTTGCTGTTCGACCTCGCGCCGGGCGAATACCACACCAACGTCGTGCTCGCGCTCCTCGCGGGTCGCGCCGCGCTCGTGTGTCCGCGCGGCTTCGCCGACCCGGGCGTCGTCGAGGCGGTGCAGGACTTCTACGCGCCGCACGCGATCGTCCTCTCGGATGCCGAACATGCCGCCTTCGCCGGCAACGCCATCGCCCTGTCGCGCGATGTCGCATGGATGAGCGCGGGCGCAGAGCGCGCGTTGACCCCCGCGACCCGTGCGGCCCTCGACGCGGCGAGCTTCACCGTCCGCGCGGTCCCGCTCGACGCCATCGAAGCCGCCGGCGGCTCGCTCCGCTGCTGTGTCGCGGAGCTCTACTGAGCCCGACGCAACGCCATCCGCGCCGCGACCGGCCATGAACGAAGCGCAAGCGTGAAGAAAAAGTTCAGACGTGATTCACTGCGCGATCAAAAGAATGGCCTCCCTGCTGCAGAGCAGCCCCGGAACCCGAGCCGAGCGCCCATGCCGTTGCCGTCCGTCCGCCGCCATGTCTTGCTGGTCGCCGCCCTGATGGGCGCCAGCGCGGCCGCGTGGGCGCAGCCGCAGCCGCAGCCCCCGCAGCAGAAGCAGCAGCGCGAGCGCCCGCAGCGGACGCCGCCGCAAGCGCAGCAGCAACAGCAGCAGAGCAAGGCGCATCGCGACCGGCAGCTCTCCGAATCGGTCCGCCGCGCCGAGCGCAGCGGCCAGGTCCTCAGCGCCGAGCAGATCCAGTCGGACGGACGCGACGTGAATCGTGTCAAGATCATCGACGACCGAGGTCGCGTGCGGGTGTACTGGGACGATCCGTCGCAGCAGAAGCAAGGCCGTGGCGGTCGCCAGGAGGGCGGCAAACAGCAGCAGGAACCGCCCCGTACACGCTCCGACGACGACGGCGACCCCACCCTCTGAGCCAACGGCCGCTCAGGCCATCGCAGACACGGAGTCACCATGCGCATCCTGCTCGTCGAAGACGAAGCCCCGCTTCGCGAAACCCTCTCGGCACGCCTCAAGCGCGAAGGATTCGCCGTGGACTCCGCCCAGGACGGTGAAGAAGGTCTGTACATGGGCCGCGAGGTCCCGTTCGACCTCGGCATCATCGACCTCGGCCTGCCCAAGATGTCGGGCATGGAGTTGATCAAGGCGCTGCGCGACGAAGGCAAGAAATTCCCGGTGCTGATCCTCACCGCGCGTTCGTCGTGGCAGGACAAGGTCGAAGGCCTCAAGCAAGGCGCCGACGATTACCTGGTCAAGCCCTTCCACGTCGAGGAGCTGCTTGCGCGCATCAATGCGCTCGTGCGCCGCGCCGCGGGCTGGAGCAAGCCGACGCTCGAATGCGGTCCGGTCGTGCTCGACCTCGCTGCGCAGACCGTCACCGTCAACGGCACCAACGTCGACCTGACGTCGTACGAATACAAGGTGCTCGAGTACCTGATGATGCACGCCGGCGAGTTGGTCTCGAAGGCGGACCTCACCGAACACATCTACCAGCAGGACTTCGACCGCGACTCCAACGTGCTCGAAGTCTTCATCGGCCGCCTGCGCAAGAAGCTCGACCCCGACGGCGAACTCAAGCCGATCGAGACCGTGCGCGGCCGCGGTTACCGCTTCGCGATCCCGCGCAGCGGGGACTGACCTATAGCCTGTGGGCGACGCGCTCCTCGACAAGCATCGTTGGCGCGCGCGCTCGCTGCAGTCGCGGCAGCTGCTCGCCGCGAGTCTGGGTCTCGTGGCCTTCCTCGCGCTCGCGGGTTATGCGCTCGATCGCGCCTTCCTCGAAACCGCGCAGAGCAACCTGCGCACGCGGCTTGAAAGCTTCGCGCTCGAATACGCGAGCGGCATCGAGTTCCTGCGCGACGGCACGCTCTACGTGCCCGACACACCGCCGGAACCGCGCTTCGATCGCCCGGGCAGCGGCCTCTACGCCGAAGTCGTGCTGCCCAGCGGCCACTGGGATTCGCCGTCCGCGCAGGGCCCCGAGCTTCCGCTCGGCGGCATGCTCGCGCCCGCGGTCGACAAGTTCGAAGGCCCGCTGCCGATCACGCGCAGCGACGGCAAGCCCGGCGAGGTCTACCGCCTCGGCAAAGGCCTGGTGTGGGCCGAAGGGGGGCCGCAGGGCGAGTTCCCGTACACCGTGTACATCTCCGAGGACACGAGTGCGCTCGCTGCGCAGATCCGTGTGTTCCGCCGTGCGCTGTGGGGTTACCTCGGCGGCGCGGGGCTCGTGCTGTTGTTGTTGCAGATGCTCGTGCTGCGCTGGAGCCTGCGTCCGTTGCGCCAGGTCGTCGCCGAACTCAAGCGCGTGCATCGTGGCCAGCAGGTACGCATGAGCGCGCAGCATCCGCGCGAACTCGAACCGCTCACCGAAAGCATCAATGCCTTCATCGAGAGCGAGCGCGAAAACCTCGATCGCCAGCGCAACACGCTCGCCGACCTCGCGCACAGCCTGAAGACGCCGCTCGCCGTGCTGCGCGCGCGCATCGACAACCCCACGCCGGAAGACGAACTCAAGGAAGAAGTCGCCACGCAGTTGCGGCGCATGAACGAGATGGTGTCGTACCAGCTCGCGCGCGCGGCTTCGAGCGGCCACGCGTTGTTCGCCGCGCCGATCGACATCGAGCCGCACGCCGAGCAGATCGTGCTCGGCTTGGAGAAGGTCTATTTCGCGCGCAAGGTGCTGTGCGAATTCGACCTCGATCCGAATGCGCGCTTCCACGGCGAACCGGGCGATCTGCAGGAGTTGCTGGGCAACCTGCTCGAGAACGCGTTCAAGTGGGCGCGCGCGCGCGTGTTGTTGACGGTGCGCGTGGGCGAGACGTCGCCGGGCCGGCGCGACGGGTTGTTCATCGCCGTCGACGACGACGGTCCGGGCATCGCGGCCGAACGCGTGCACGAACTCCTGCAACGCGGCGTGCGCGGCGACGAACGCGTGCAGGGCCACGGCATCGGCCTGGCCATCGTGCAGGACATCGTCCGCGGTTATCGCGGCGAACTCGAAGTGAAGCGTTCGGAAGAACTCGGCGGCGCGCGCTTCGAGGTGAAGCTGCCGCCTGGGTTGTAAGTCAGGCGAACGGCGAAGGGCCGTAGAGTCTTTCGAGATGCGCGGCGACAGTCGGCAGCGATCGGCGCAACAACGCAGGCGCGCTGAAGTGGTACTCGGTGCACACGGCGAAGAATTCTTCCGGCGCTTCCGCGGCGTAAGGGTCGATCTCGGTCCTGCGATTGCGATCGACGAGATCGGCGAACGTGTCGTACGCCTCCTGGAAGTCGTCCGCCCAATCGCGTTGCCATGCGCGCGGCAACGGTGGCGTGCCGTCGAGCACGCCATCGAGCGCATCGAGCTTGTGCGCGATCTCGTGCACGGCGACGCAGAAGCCGTCGCGCGGCGATTCGAAATCGGCCTGGATGTCGGCCCACGACAGGATCACCGGTCCCGATTCCCATGCCTCACCGATCAACTCGTCGTCCCATTCGTGCATCACGCCCGCCGCATCGACATGCGTGCGATTGACGCGGAACGCATCGGGATACACGAGCAACTGCGACCATCCGTGCAGGCCCTCGGGCCCGAACTCGATCAACGGCAGGCAGCACAGCGCGGCGAGTTGCACGCGTTGCGCGTCGTCGAGCGCGAGGTCGCCGATCGGCGTGATCGTCTTCTCGTGCAGGAAGCGCGAGGCGAGGGCATGCAGCTTCGTCGTGCGCGCGGCATCGAGCGCTTCGACGAACGGCACGCGCGCGATCGCGTCGCGCCAGAGCGCGTCATCGATGGGGTCGGGGCGCAACAGGCGCCGGAAGAGCGAACGCAAGCGGCGCGCTTATCGAAGCGTGCTTAGCGGAACATGCCCGGCAGGAAGCTGTGCCAGCGCGGCGTCGACAGGCGCGGCGCGGCACCGTCGTCGTCGCCCGAACTGCGGGCGGCCGGCGTGGCCTTCACGGGCTTGCGGCTCGGCGCGGTGGTGGTCTTCGTCGTGCGCGGCTTCGCCGGGACCTTCGCGGTGGCTTCCTCGACCGCGTTGTCGATCTCCTGGCACTGCTGGACGTTGCCGCCTCCGCCGTTCGGGCCGGCGAGGTGGACTTCGCGCGCAGCGACCGTCGTGCCGGAAGTCAGCAGGAGGACGCAGAGAAGGGCACGGGACGTCATGGTGGGAGATCCTGGTGCGGGGGCACGGCCAGGCGGGTCGGGCCACGGACTATATCGTGGATGCCGTGTCGGCGCAGAAGGTTGCATGGGATCCGACCGCCTGTCGGGCGGACCGCGCCCGCATAATCGCCGCTTCCTCTTCCCGGCCTCACATCCGCATCCCGCATGGACGACCGCGACCTCCTCGCCCGGCTCGCCGAAGGCCCCGCCAGCGGCGACCTGCTCGCGCGCGAAGCAGGCACCTCGCGGGCCGCAATCTGGAAGCGAATCGAGGCCTTGCGCGCGGCCGGCGTGGGCATCGCGGCGCGCGCCGGCACCGGGTATGCGCTCGAGCAACCGCTCGATCTGCTCGATGCGGCGGGCATCGAAGCGGCCGTGCCGGCCGATGCCCGCGCGGAACTGGCGACCCTCGAGGTCGCCTGGTCGATCGACTCGACCAACTCGGAACTGCTGCGCCGCAACACGAGCCTGCGCGGAACGGATGTGCTGCTCGCCGAGCGGCAGACGGGCGGCCGCGGTCGTCGCGGGCGGACCTGGGCATCTCCGCTGGCGGCGCATCTCTATCTGTCGGTCGCCCGCCACTTCGGCGGCGGGCTCGCGCGGTTGGGCGGCTTGTCGCTGGTCGCGGGCATCGCGGCCGCCGAAGCCCTGCAGGCGCTGGGTCACGGATCGGTGCGCCTGAAGTGGCCCAACGATCTTGTCGTCGAAGCCGGCCCGGGGCTGCGCAAACTCGGCGGCCTGCTCGTCGAAGGCGGCGGCGAACACGGCGGCCCGGTGCGCGCGGTGGTCGGCCTCGGCCTCAACGTGCGCATGCCCGAGGCGATCGCGCGCGAGATCGACCAGCCCTGGTGCGACCTCGCGTCGCTCGGCGAAACGCGCCCGCGCAACGCGGTCGCGGCCGCGGTGCTCGCGCAACTCTTGCCCGCGCTCGCGCAATTCGATCGCGACGGCCTCGAACCCTTCCTCGCACGCCATGCAGCGCTCGACGCGTTGGCCGGTCGCGCCGTGGTGTTGCACCAGCACGACGGAACCCGGAACGCCGTCGCGGAAGGACTCGCGCCCGACGGCGCATTGCGCGTGCGCCTCGACGGCGGCGAGCTGCGTGTGGTCCACTCCGGCGACGTGAGCGTTCGGACGCGCGACGCATGACGCAGGACTGGCTGTTCGATTTCGGCAACACGCGCCTGAAGTGCGCACCGCTCGGCGACGATGGCGTGCCGGGGGCGGTGCGTGCGTTCGCGCCGTCGGAATTCGATGCGTTGCCTTCGGGCGGCGTCGCGTTCGTCGCGAGCGTGGCGTCCGAAGACGCGCGCGTGCAACTGCTCGATGCGTTGTCGCGCAAGTTCCGGCGGGTTTGCATCGCACGCACGAGTGCGCGCCTCGACGGCTTGCGCATCGCGTATGCGACGCCGCACAAGCTCGGCGTCGATCGTTTCCTGGCGATGATCGGGGCGCGCGACGCGTGGCCCTCGCTCGTCGTCGGTGTCGGCACGGGCCTGACGATCGATCTCGTCGACCGCGAAGGCCGCCACCATGGCGGACGCATCGCGCCGTCGCCGACGCTGATGCGCGAAATGCTGCATGCGCGCGCCACGCAGCTTGCGCCGATCGGCGGCGCTTACGTTGAATTCGCGGACGACACGGAAGACGCGCTGGTGTCGGGGTGCGAAGGTGCGGCGATCGCGCTCATCGAACGCAGCCTCGCTGAAGCGACGCGTCGACTCGGCGTCGCACCGCGCGTGCTGCTGCATGGCGGCGGCGCCGATCCGTTGCGCATGCATCTTCCCGATGCGGAATCGCGTCCGGGTCTCGTGCTCGAAGGCCTCGCGCACTGGGCGACCCTGGAGCGCACCGCATGATCCAGCGCGCGCTGATCGTCTTCCTGGTCGTCCTCAATCTCGGCATCGCCGCATGGTGGGCGTTGCGCGAACCGCCGAAGCGCGACGATCGTATCGAACTCCCCGCCGACGTGTCGCGCCTGCAATTGCTGAGCGAAGTGCCGTCGCGACCGCGGTCTGTTGCAGCGCCCGCCACCGCAGCGGTGCCCGCGACCACGACCGCGCGCGCGACGATCGCCTCGTCCGTCGCCACCGCGGCGATCCCCGCCGACGCGCGCTGCGTGTCGTTCGGTCCCTTCGACAACCCGGCGTTGTTGCGACGCGCGAACGACGTGCTGCAACCGCAGGTCGTGCGCACGCGTTCGCGCAACGAAGTCAGTGGCGCGCGCGGATGGCGCGTGCTCGTGCCGCCGCTCGCATCGCGCGAAGCGGCGCAAGCCTTGGCCGATCGCATGACCGCCGCCGGGCTCGACGATCTGTTGGTGATGCCGACGGGCGTGGATGCCAATGGCGTCGCGCTGGGCCGATTCGGCAGCGAAGCGTCCGCGCAGCGCCGCGAAGCGCAGGTGCGCGCCGCCGGTTTCAGCGGCGCGAAGGTGGAGCCGATCGGCAACGTGCGGACGCAGGGATGGATCGACGTCGCCGCCGCATCGACGTTCGACGCGGCGGTGGCGGCGCGGGACATCGCCGCGCCGCGCACCGTGCCGCTCGACTGCGCGACGTTGCGCTGATCACCCGGAGATCGATCGCCCGGTTCTCCGTCACCAATTCCAGCGCACCCCGAAGCGCGCCTGCCGCGTTTCCTTCGACGTCCCGTTGAGTTCGTTCGCCAGGCCGACCGCGCCGAACACCGTCACGCCTTCGTGCAAGGTCGCTTCGAGGCCCGCGTCGAACGTCCAGCGTTGGCCGACTTGTTCGTTCGGCAACGCCACGCTCGCGACCGACACGCTCGATGCGGTTTCGCCGAACGTGTCTTCGAGACCGACGGCGAACCACGGACGCCACGTGCCGTTGCTCGCATCGATCGCGCGATCCACCCGCAGCGACGCGCGCGCGTGGCCAAGCACATCGTCGTGCAGGGTGAGCGCCTTGCCGCTCGCGTCGACCACGTCGTGCCATTGCTGCTTGGTGACGCCGACCTGCAGTTGCGGTTCGAGCGACCAACCGTGTTCTACCGCGCGCTTCCAGCCGATCTGTTGCACGAGGCCGGTGCTGGACCCGTTGATGTGCTGGCGGAAGCCGTCGTTCGCGATCACTTCGGCATCGTGGTGCTGCTGCCCGAGCGACGTGCTCGCGTAGGAGCCGTTCGACCAGAGCCACTCGGCGTACGCGCCGTAGGCGGGGCCTTCGAGCCGCATGTTCGCATCGCTCGCCGCGATCGGGCCCGTCGAGGCGCCCGACGTCCAGTAGTTGCCCCGCGCCGTGCCCGCGTAGCCGCCGACGCGGATTTCGCGATCCTCGCGATCGTCCAGGGTGCGGTCGACGCCGAGGTACATGCCGTTGACGTCGCCGCTGTAGGCGAAGCCAGGACCGGCGCCGACGCGCGTTTCCGTCGCGATGGCGGAGATCCAGAACCCGCTGCAGTCGGAGCGCTCCGTGCGAAGCGTGCCATCTCGGTGCGCACCCTCGCGCGCGCAATCGATCGAGCCGCGCACCGAATCGAGATGGCCGAACAACGCCTGCTGCGCAGTGCGCGTCGTGTCGAAGCCGATAGCGGCGAGCGTGGCGTAGCCCGCGACTTCGGGCATCACCACGGTGGCGTCGGTGTCGAGGTACCAGCGATTGTCGTCCGCCTGATCGAACGTCCACGCGAACGGGCTGCCCGCGAGGCGCAACGCGTTATCGCTGCTGCCCGCGATCGTGAAGCCGCCATTGCCGCGCACATCGTCCGGGCTGTCGATCACGAGGATCGACTCGGTGCTGCCGCCGGTCGAGCCGTCGCTGGCGAACACGACCTGCGTCGTGCCCGTGACATCGCCTGCGATGTCGAGACCGCCGGCGCTGTTGCTGCCCGGCGACACGGTGACGAACAACGACGCGTTCGCGCCCGCCGCGTAACCGCCCGTGATCGCCATGCGCGACGCATCGACATGCAATTCGCCGTCGTTCGAGAGGCTTCCCATCAGTGACGCGCCGCTGCGCGCGAACAACGACGACGTGGCATCGATCGCCAGCAGGTCGACGCCATCCATCGCCGTCGACAACGTGAGTGCGCTGCCGTGTTCGAGCGACATGCGCTCCCAGCCTTGCAGGCTCGCGACATGCCCGTCATCGAGCGCCATGCCGTCGAACGTCAGCGTGTCGTTGCCGTCGCCGCCGGTGAGAAGCAGCGGCGCATTCGGACCTCCGGAGAATCGAACGCCATCATCGCCCGCAGCGAAATCGAAGGAACCGCGCACGATGCCGTTAGACGCGAACGTATCGTCGCCGTCGGTGCCGACGAACCGGCCCGCGACATCGAGCGTCGCGCCCGCGGCGACCATCGTCGCCTGGCTGCGGTACGTCGCGCCTGCGCCGACCGCGAGCGTGCCCGCATGGACGTCGGTGAGCGCTAAGGATTGCGATGCGTTCGCGGTGAGCGTGCCGGCACCATGCTTCTGCAGGGATTCGAAGTTTGCGATCGGCCCCAGCGTCGCGGACGTCCCGATCTCGGCGACGACAACGTCGCTGCCGTCGCCGCCATCGACCGGTGTGTCGGCGAACGTCGCGCCGTCGGCGAGTTGCAGCGTGTCGCGTCCCGCACCGAGCGAGACCTCGCCGTCGCCACGCAACGCACCGGCGAGGAAGAACAGATCGTCGCCCGCCGAACCAGCGAACGCGCCATCGACCTGCAACGTCGCGCCTTGCGCCACCGTCGTCGACGTCGCGCCTTCCAGTCGGGCAGTCGCGCCGACGACCAGCGTGCCGCCCTGCACGTCGACCGTGTCGAACACCGTCGTCGCGGGGCCATCGATGCGCAAGGTGCCGACGTTGGTTTTCGCGAGACCTTCGAAGTCGATCGCCGCGGCGAGGCTCGCCGTCGTCGCGATGTCGGTCTGCAGCGTGTCGGTGCCCGCGCCGCCGTCGAGCGGGGAGGCGAGGGCGGACACGTTCGCACCGTCGAGCAGCGCGAGCAGGTCGTTGCCGGCGCCGAGTGCGAACGCCCCTGCGCCCGTCACCGTGCCGCCGATCGTTGCGACATCGTCGCCCGCGGTCCCCGCGAAGCCGCCGTCGAGTTGCAACGTGCCCGCGCTTTCGACCACCAGGTTCTGCGCGACGAGCGAAGCGTTGCCCGCGACGTGCAGCAGGCCTTCGCTCGCGGTGACATCGATGAAGGTGGAAGCGCCGTCGAGTTGCAACGCGCCCTGGCCCAGCTTCGCCAGCGATTCGAAGCCGGTGAGCGCCGGCAGCGGCACGCGATTGCCTGCGCCCACGTCCACGCCGAGCGTGTCGTTGCCTGCGCCCGCATCGATGCCGCCTGCACCGACGATCGCGGTCGAGTCGTGCACGACGAGGCGATCGTCGCCGTCGCCCAGCAGCACCGCACCGGACTCGGTGTCGAGGCGACCGGCGACGTCGAGCACGTCGTTGCCCGCGCCGAAATCGCCGCCGCCGGTGAACGTCGCGCCGCCAGCCACCACGATCGTGTTGAGACCGGCACTGCCGGCGATCGCGCCGATGGCCTGGCCATCGATCCGGAGCGTCGTAGCGTCGGCGAGCTGGAAGGTGTTCGCCGAGAGCGTGTTCGCCACCGCGAGCGTGCCCGCATCGACACGCACTGTCGTGAACGACGAATCGCCGAGGACGTTCGCGAGTCCCAGGCCAAGTTTTTGCAGCGTTTCGAAGTTGATCGTCTGCGTCGCATCGAAGTCGAGCATGGACGCGGTATCGAGCACGACGCTGTCGCTCGCGGTCGGCAATCCGCCGTCGATCACATTCGCGAGCACCGCGCCATCGCGCAGTACCAGCACGTCGTCGCCGTCGCCGAGTGCGATCGCGCCCGTCCCCGCGATGGTGCCGGCGACGGTCATCGTGTCCGCCCCCGCGCTGCCGGTGAAGCTGCCATCCACACGCAAGGTCGCGCCCGACGCCACGGTCGTCGCGAAGCCCGCGCCGTTGGCGAGCAACGCGCCGCCGCCAGCGATCGTGAGCGTGCCTGCGTCGACCGACACGCGATCGAACTGCGACACCGACGGACCTTCGACCGTCAACGTGCCGACGCCCGACTTCGCGAGCGCCTCGAACCCGGTCGCCGCGCCGAGCACCGCGCTCGACGTGATGTGCGTATTGAACGAATCCGCGCCCGCGCCGCCGTCGACTGCACCCGCATCCGCGCCGTCGTGCAGCGTGAACCGATCGTCGCCCGCACCGAGCGAGAACGTGCCGCCGCCGGTATCGAGCGTGCCGGCGAGTTCCAGCGTGTCCGTGCCGTCGCCGAGGTCGCCGGCCGCATCGAGCGTGCCGCCGGCGGAGACGATCACCGTCGCGGCGCCTGCATCCGGCGCGAACGCGCCGGTGGTGACCGTGCCGTCGACCTGCAACGTCGCGCCGTCCGCGATGTGGGTCGATTGCGACTGCAGCGCACCCGCGACGCGCAGCGTTCCCGCGTCGATCGCTGTCGAAACGAAACTCGCGTTGCCGGTCAGCATCGCCTCCGCGCCGCCATGCTTGGCGAGGGTTTCGAAGGCGACCACGCGACTCGCGTCGAGCGACATCGCGCTCGTTGCATCGAGCACCACGCGATCGTCGTCCGCGCCGCCGTCGACATTCGCGAGCAGCGAGCCGCCCGCGTGCAGGGTCAGCGTATCGGCGCCCGCGGAGAGCGCGATGGCGCCGCCGCCATCCACGGTGCCGGCGATGGTCATCGTGTCGCCGATCGCGCTGCCGGTGTACGCGCCGTCGACACGCAGGTGCGCGCCGTCCGCGACAAGCGTGGTCGAGGCGCCGGAAATCGCACCGTTGCCCGCGATATCGAGCAAGCCCTCGGTGACGGCGACCGACTGGAAGTCCGACACGGCCAGGCCGACGACCTGCAGCGCGCCTGCGCCCGTCTTGTCGAGCGCCTCGAACCCTGTCGCCGCGCCGAAGCGCGCGTTTGTCGCGATGTCGGTCTCGAACGTGTCGATGCCCGCGCCGCCGTCGACGGTGCCGATCAACTCGGCGTCGTCGTGCAACGTGAATCGGTCGCCGCCGTCGCCGAGCGTCAGCGCGCCCGCGCCGGTGTCCAGCGTGCCGGCGAGGTCGAGCAGGTCGGCGCCGTCGCCGAGCGAGCCGTTCGCGCGCAACGCACCCGACGCATCGACGATCAACGTGCTCGTACCCGTGCCGCCGGTCATCGTCGCCTGTGCGCCCGCTACGCCCGAGGCGCTGCCGTCGATGCGCAGCGTCGTTCCGTTCGCCAGCGTGAACGTCGGCGCTTCGAGGTTGCCGTCGACTTCCAGCGTGCCCGCGTCCAACACGGCCTGGTCGGCGAACGCCAACGTCCCGGTCAGCGTCGCCGTCCCCGCACCCGTCTTGCGCAGCACTTCGTAATTGATCGCGCCGCCGCCGAAGCTCCTCGCAGTCGCGACGTCGAGTTGCAGCGAATCGTTGCCGGTCCCGCCGTCGATGGCGCCCGCGAAGCTCGCGAGTTCCGCACTGTCGCGCAGGACCAACGTGTCGTCGCCGCCGCATTGCTGCAACGCGCCGCCGCCTTCGACCACGCCGGAAACCGTGATCGTGTCGTTGCCCGCGTTGCAGCCGAAGTCGCCTGCGAGATCGAGCGTCGCGCCCGCGTCGATCGTGGCGGCGAACGGTGTCGTGTCGTGTCCGCCGATCATGCCGCCTGCATCGACGCGCAACGTACCGGCGTCGACCATCACGGCATCCAGCGCATTCGCCCCCGTCGCCATCAACGCGCCCGCGCCTTGCTTGCGCAGCGTCTCGAACCCGTTCGTCGCGCCGAGCGTGGCCGATCCCGCAATGCTCGCCACCAACGCATCGTTGCCCGTTCCGCCGCGCAGCGCGGCGGCGAAACCCGACGTGTCGGCGCCGTCCTCGAGCGTCAACGTATCGTCGCCGAGCCCCAGGTCGAACGTGCCTGCACCGTCGATCGTGCCCGCGACGGTGAAGGCATCGTTGCCATCGGTGCCGCGCACCGCGCCGTCGACCTGCAGCGTGGCGCCGGCGAACAAGTCGAGTTGCTGCGCCTGAAGGCCGCCCGTCGCCGAGACGTCGGCCGTGCCCGCACTCACGCGCACCGCGGCGAACGTGTTGCCGCCGTCGATCTCCATCGTGCCCAGGCCCGACTTGCCCAGCGATTCGAAGCCCGCCGTCGACCCCAGCGCGACGGTGACGCCGCTGCCGAGCGTGAAGTCGAGCAGGTCGTTGCCGGCGCCCGCATCGATGATCGCATCGCGCAGGTCGGTGGTGTCGTGCACGTGGACTTCGTCCGCGCCGTTGCCGAGTTGCAGCGTGCCACCGCGCGTGTCTAGCGCGCCGGCCACGTCGAGCACGTCGTCGCCGTCGCCGAGGTCGCCGTCGGCGAACAGCGTCGCGCCGTCTTCGATGACGATCGTTTCGACGCCCGCCGAACCCGTGACGTTCGCGGCCGCGCCCGCGAGGCCTTCCGCACTGCCGCCCGCGCGCACGGTGAACGTCGTGTTCGCGGCGAGCGCGACGTCGGTGGTCGTCAATGCACCCTGCACCGACAACGCGCCGGCCTGTACGTCGACGCGCGAGGCGTAGGCCTGCGCGCCCGTGAGCGTCGCTTCGCCGGCGCCGGTCTTCGCGAGGATCTCGTAGCCGGTCACCTGGTTCGCGCCGAACGCGCGAGACGTCGCGAAGTCGAGGACGAGTCGATCCGCTGTCGCCTGCGCGCCGCCGTCGATCATGCCGGCGCCGTCCAGCGTTCCACCGTCGTGCAGCGTCAGCGTGTCGTCGCCGCCGCACTGGTCGACGGTGCCGCTCACCGACAACGTCCCCGCGACGTCGAGCGTGTCGCTCGTCGTGCCGCAGCCATAGGCGCCGTCGACCTGGAGCGTCGCATTCGCCGCAATCGTCGTGTCGAGCGTGCGCGATGCCGCCGCAGTGACGTTCGCGCCGGAGGCGATGCGCAGCGTGCCGTTGTCGACCAGCACATCCTCGAAGTTCGACGCGGTCGCGCCATCGAACACCAGCGTGCCGACGCCGCGCTTGCGCAACGTCTCGAATCCGAGCGCCGTGCCCATCGTCGCCGTGCCGGCGAGGTCCTGGTCGAAGGTGTCGATGCCCGCGCCACCGTCTACCACGCCGATCACGGACGCACCGTCGATTAGCGTCAGCGTGTCCGCGCTGTCGCCGAGGTTCGCGTCGATGCGCGCAAGACCGTCGACGATCAGCTCCTGCGAGCCCAGCGTGCCGGTGATGGTCGCGGTGGTGCCGCCGTTGCCTTCGAGCGTGCCGTCGATGCGCAGCGTGGTGTCGGCGGACATCGCGACTTCGCCGGTGCGCGTCGTCCCGTCGATGGCCAGCGTGCCGCCGACGAGATCGATGCCGGCGTCGAAGCCGAGCGCACCGATGAGCGTCGCTTCGCCCGTGCCTTGCTTGCGCAGGCGTTCGTAGCCCGCGATGTTGCCGACGTCGAGCGCGAGCGCGTTGTCGACGACGACGAGATCTTCTGCGATCTGCGCGCCGCCGAGGATCGATGACCCGGAGATGCTCGCGCCATCGGTGAGCGTCAACGTGTCGTCGCCGCCGCATTGATCCTTCGTGCCATTGCCGCTCACGGTGCCGGCGATCGTCCACGTGTCGCCCTGCGTACCGCAGCCCCACGCGCCGAGCACGTCGAGCGTTGCGTTCGCGCGCACGTCGGTGACGAGCGACGCGCCCGCGGCGGCCGCGAGGCTTGCGCCCGATGCGATGCGCAACGTGCCGGCGTGGATCGTGGCGCTGTCGAGCGTCGAAACGCCGGCGCCGTCGACCGTCAGGATGCCCGCGGCGCGCTTGGCGAGTGTTTCGAATCCGGTGACTCGCCCGAGCGTTGCGTTGCCGGTGATGATCGCCTCGATGTCGTCGGTGCCCGTGTCGCCGTCGACGAGGCCGGAGATCGATGCGCCGTCGCGCAGGAAGAGGTCATCGTCGCCGTCGCCCAGCGACAACATCCCGGCGCCCGTCGCGAGCGCGCCGGCGATATCGAGCGCATCCGCACCCGCGCCGAGGTCGCCGACCGCACGCACCGTGGCGCCTGCTTCGACATCGATCGATTGCGCCGCGGTGTCGCCATCGATCGACATCGCACCCGCACCATTGCCTGCGGTGCCGCGCACCTGCAGCGCCGTTGCGCCGGTCATCGTGTATCCGGCGGAGTCGAACGTACCGGCGATGTCGACGGTGCCGCCATTCTGCGTTGCGTCGGCATACGCGTGCGCGCCGGTGAGCGTCAACGCGCCGCCGTCCTGCTTCTCGAACAACTCGTACCCGGTGACGCGCGCGGCGTCGACCACCATCGTTGCGGCGTTGGCGATGACGAGGCGATCGCCGGCGACATGGCCGCCGCCTTCGATGGCGGAAACCGCGATGTTGGCGGTCTCGGTGAGCTTCAGCACGTCGTCGCCGTCGCACTGGTCGAGCGTGCCGCCGCCGGAGACCGTGCCGGACACCGTCAACGCATCGCTGCCGTCGCCGCAACCGAAGGCGCCGCCCGTGGCGATGTCGAGCGTCGCGTTGGCCCGCACGTTGGCAACCGAGCCGGTCGCGGGCCCGCCGAGCGAAGCGTTCGCAAGGACGGACAGCGTGCCGGCGGCGATGTCGATGTCAGCGATGTCGGAAGGAATGGCGCCGATGAAGCGCAGCACGCCGCCACCGGTTTTCTCCAGCGACTCGAAGCCGCGCAGCGACATGACGTCCGCGCTCGTCGTGATCGCCGCGGTCGCGGCGTCATCGTCGGCGCCGCCGAGGATGTCGGTGATCAGGCTGCCGTCGAGGATCTCCAGATCGTCGTCGCCCGCGCCGAGGTCGAGGCCCGCGCCGCTGTCGAGTGTGCCTGCGACGCGCAACGTGTCGTTCTCGTCGCCGAGATCGCCGCTGGCCTGCAGCAGCGCGCCCGACTTCACGTCGACCGTGCTCGCCGTGCCCGCCACTGCGCTCAGCGTGATGCGCGGATCGCCGCTGGAAGTGTGCATGGCACCGCCCACGCGCAGCGCGCCCGCGCCCATGAGCAACGTCTGCGTGTTCATGCCCGCATCGAGGTCGAGCGTGCCGGCGAGCACTTCGACGCCGCCGATCGTGCGACCGACGTTGAACGTCGTCGTGCCGGTGCCCGCCTGGCGCAGCGTGCCCGCGCCGCTGATGAGATTGGTGAACGTGAGCGCGTTGCTGCGATTGATCGACAGCACCGCACCCGCTGAAACGATCGCCGCGCTCGAACCGATGGAGCCCGTCGTGCCGCCGTTGCCGATCTGCAACGTGCCCGCCTGGACGCTCGTGTTGCCCGCCAGCGTGTTGTTGCCGGTCAATGCAAGCGTGCCCGCGCCGGTCTTCACGAGTCCGGCGCCGGCGCCGCCCGCACTGAGCACGCCACTGAGGATCGCATCGACATCGGCGCTGCCGTTGCGCGTTTCGATGGTGCGCACGCCGTTGACCATCGAGATGCTGTTGCGGAAATCCACCGTGCCGCTCGCGCTCGGCGCACCGAGGATCAGCGACGAGCCCGCCGGCACGAAGCCGTTGGAATTCCAGCTCAGCGCCGTGCCGCCGCCGATGTTCACGACCTGCGTGCCGTCCATCGCGGCGAAGCCGCCGCTGCCCGTCCAGCGCACGCCGTGGGTGAAGCTGTCGTCGGTCGCCTGCGGCGTCGCGTTGCTGTTGAACGACTGCGCCACCTGGGTGAGGCTGCGCGTGAAGCCGTTGCTCGTCGCCATGCTGGCGGAGGTGAGCCCGAGCACGCCGCCTTCGGTACCGGTGCCATTGAACAAGATGAGGCTGCTGCCGTTGTTGGTCGACGTGTAACCCGACGACACCGTGCTGTTCGACGTCGCGCCGAAACCCCCGTTGATACCCGTTTCGGTCGCCGCGACCAGCGTGCCGTCGGTGATCGTCGTGTTGCCCGTGTAGCCGGCGTTCGTCGCGTCGATCCACCACGTGCCGGTGCCGGTCTTCGTCAGCCCCGTGCGGATCTGGTTGACGTTGTTTGCGGAGAGGTGGTTCTTCAGCGCACCCGCGATTCCGTTGTGTTTGTTGTTGGTCCCGCCCAGCGTGAGCGTCGAGTTGGTGGCGGCCATGTCGATGTCCGCCGCCGCCGCCCACTGCAATGCGCCCGTGCCGGACGATTCGATGCGGAAGTTGTTGGCGAGCTGGAACGCGCGATTCGTGTTCACGTCGCTCGCGCCGACGTAGCGCAACGTGCCGCCGTTGCCGACGAGATTGGTCGACGCCGAAGACGAAGCGCCGAGGCTCGATGCAATGCCGCCGTTGGCGATGTTCGACACTTCGAGCACGCCGGCCGTCACGCGCGTTACGCCCGTATACGTGTTCGTCCCATCGAGCGCCCACGTGCCCGTGCCGGTCTTGTCGACGCTCAGCGTGCCCGCGCCGTTGGAAACCGTGCCGGCGACGCGATTGACGGTCGTCGAAAGCGCGTTGCCGCTCAGGAACAACGTGTTCGCGCCGGCCTGCGAGGTGACGCCGCCCCACGCGATCGCGCCCGCGCCGTTGCCCTGCAGCGTGCCGTTGCCCGCCGCGATGGTGACGTTGCGGTCGGTGGTTTCGCCCGCGCCCGTGTAGTTGATCGTCCCCGCGGAGAGCACGAGGTTGCCGGCCGCGTTGCTCGCGGCGCCGAGGTTGCCTGCCTGCCCGCCGTTGCCGATCGACGACACGCTGACTTGCGTGTTCGTGCTGTTGACGCCGACCGTCGTGACGCCGACGTACGTGTTGTTGCCGGCGACGACGCCGGTGCCGCCGCCGCGATAGGTGACGCCGCCGTTCGACAGATCGCCCGACAGTCGCGACGTACCGCCCGTGCCGAACACGACCGTGCGCACCGCGTTGTTGAAGTCGATGTCGTTCTGGAAGTCGATCTCGGCGTCGCCCGCGGTCGCGAGGACGAGCCAGTTGCTGGTCGGCACGAAGCTCCCGACGTTCCAGGTCAACGCCGCGCCGCCGCCGATGTTCACCGCGCGATTGACACCCGCTGCGGAGAAGCCGCCGTTGCCGGTCCACTGCACCTGGTTCGCACCGGTGCCGAGTGCGCGGGTGAAGTTGCCGCTGTTCGCGGTCAGCACCAGCGTGTTGCCTGCCGACGTCGCGGCGCCGCGGAACCACAGGCCCGCATCATCGGGCAATGCCTGCGCGCTCGACACCATCACGTGGCCCTGGTTGCTGCTGCCGCCGAGGATCAGGTCGCCGGTGAACGTGTTGTTGCCGCTCAACTCGATGAAGCCGTTGGCGAAGCCGGTGATGTTGCCGAGCGTGAGAAGGCTACCGTCGCCGGAGATCACGCCGGACAACACCGCGTGCGAGGCGAGGTTGCCGACGTCGTGCACCGTGTATTCGGCCGCCGTCGGCAGCGCGATGTTGTTGACGAAATCGAGCGTGCCGAGCGTGGCGCCGAGATCGAGCGTCCCGTTGGTCGGAATGAAGTTCGGGGTGACGCCCCAGACGAGATCGGTGCCGAGGTCCACCTGCTTCGTGCCCGCCGTCGCCGACATGAAGCCGCCGCTGCGGATCCAGTGCACCTGGTCGTCGCCGGTGCCGAGCGTACGCGCGAAGTCGCCGGGGATCGCGAGGAACGCATCGGCCGCTGCGTCGAACACGAGGTTCGAATCCGATGGCAGCGACGTCATCGCGCCGAGCGTGAGGATGCCGGCGGTCAGGCGCGTTTCGCCGGTGTAGGCGTTCGTGCCGGACAGCGTCGTGCTGCCGCTGCTGGTGATCGACAGCACCGCGCCGTCGTCGGACAGGTCGCCGCTCGCGCGCACGTTCGTGCCGTTGAACAGCAACGTCGTGGCGCCACCCAGCGTCGCCGTGCCCGACCACGTGCCGCCCGTGCCGCCGATGTTGACCGTGCCGGTGCCCGTCGTCGTGAAGCTGTTCCCGATGTTCGCGTTGAACGCGATCGTGGTGCCTGGCGTCACGACGAAGTTCGTCGCCGCGTTGCCGGCCGCGCCGAGCGCCTGCGTGTTCGCGAGGATCAGCGTGCCCTGCGTGAGGCGCGTGATGCCCGTGTACGTGTTCGCGCCACCGAGGCTGAGCCCGCCCGTGCCGCTTTTCACCAGGCCGCTGCCGCCTGCGATCACCGAGTTGATCGTGGAATTGTTGGTCCTGGCGACACTGATCGTCGGATTCGTGCCGGAGAGCGTGAGCGGGCCGCCGCTGAACGAATAGCTCACGCCACCGAGCGTGATGTTGTGCGCGTCGACACCGCCGGCCGCGATCGTCACCGTGCCGCCGCTGCCGAACACCGCATCGAGTCCGTTGGTCCACGCCACATTCGCGCCGCCGGTCGCTGCGGTATCCCAGTTCGTCGTCGTCGTGTTCCAGGTGCCGTTGCCGCCATTGGCGTTCGCATTCGTGTCGGTGCCATCCCAGAACAGGCTCTGCGCCCATGCGGGGTGCGCGAATCCGAGCAGCAACGCGACGATCGACGCGAGCGCGCCGCGACGCACCGGCATGCACCGCGCAACGCTACCGCGCGCATCGCCCTTCGCGAATTCAGACGCGACGACCCAGGTCGACGTCGCCGTCGACCAAACGATGCGGTAGATCTTGTTCATTGACTTCCCCTCGGTGCGGAAGCCAAGGGGACGCGCAAGCGCCGCGCGCGAATATTGTCCTCGGGGGCATCGCCGCCGAGCGCGTTCCTGCGACGGACGAACGGCATGCAAACGCATGAACGCGCGCGCTTCCGAATGCGTTAGGATGCGCGCGCGTTCGCCGGCATAGCTCAGTTGGTAGAGCAACCGCCTTGTAAGCGGTAGGTCGTCAGTTCGATTCTGACTGCCGGCACCATGCCCCTTGGTGCAGTAACATCGGCCGCATGAGCCGCTCCTATCCCCCCGTCAGTCTCCTGGGCGCGCCGACCGACATCGGCGCCGGTCATCGCGGTGCGGGCCTCGGGCCCGAAGCGCTGCGCATCGCCGGCCTGCCCGAAGCACTCGCCGCGCGCGGCATCGATGTCGTCGATCGCGGCAACCTCGATGGCCCGCGCAATCCGTGGCAACCGCCGACCGACGGCTATCGCCATCTCGGCGAAGTCGTCGAATGGAATCGCGTCGTGATGGAAGGCGTCGCCGCGGAACTCGCCGCGGGCCGCATGCCGATCCTGCTCGGTGGCGATCACTGCCTCGGCATCGGTTCGATCACCGCCGTCGCCAATCATTGCCGCAAGGCCGGAAAGAAGCTGCGCGTGATCTGGCTGGATGCGCACGCCGACTTCAACACGCACAACGTCACGCCGTCGGGCAACATCCACGGCATGCCAGTCGCGTGCCTGTGCGGCCTCGGTCCGCAGGAACTCACGCAACTCGGCGGCAACGCGCCCGCCTTGCATCCGAGCGAGATCCGCCAGATCGGCATCCGCTCCGTCGACGAAGGCGAGAAGCGCCTGGTGCAGGAACACGGGCTCGATGTGTACGACATGCGCTACATCGACGAAGTCGGCATGAAGCGCGCGATGGAAGAAGCGCTCGATGGCGTCGACGCCGACACCCACGTGCACGTGAGCTTCGATGTCGACTTCCTCGACCCGAGCATCGCGCCCGGCGTCGGCACCACCGTGCCGGGCGGCCCCAACTATCGCGAAGCGCAACTCGTGATGGAAATGATCGCCGACAGCGGCGGCATGGGCTCGCTGGACATCGTCGAGCTCAACCCGCTGCTGGATGCGCAGAACGCGACCGCGAAGCTCGCCGTCGACCTGGTCGAGAGCCTGTTCGGCAAGTCGACCTTGATGCGCGATTGACACCGCTGAATGGATGAGCAAGGCCCGCTCGGCACTCGACGCGGGCTTCACGGTCGCTTGCGTCGAATGGGCAGCGAGGACGGCGGGGTGTCGTCCCGCGACATTCCACCAAGGAGAGCCGACACATGAAAGGTTCGCTGACGAAGCGCCTGGTCTACCTGATGATCCTCGGCCTGTTCTCGCTGAACTTCCTCACGGCGTGCAACACCGTCGCCGGCGCTGGCAAGGACATCGAAGCAGCGGGCGACAAGATCGACGACACGGCCACGAAGGAAAAGAACGACTAAGTTCCAAGTTCGAGGTCCGACGACGAGGAGCGGCACGCGGCGTTCCAGGAGTGTTGCGCCGCTGCAGGGATGCACAAAGACGGCCCGGGTTCTACCGGGCCGTCATTTTTTCATGGGTCGGCGACGAACCCGTCGGGGAACGCGCGCGGCGTCTGCGTCGACCAGTAAGGACGCGGCCGGGGCAACACGCCCATCGCGACCAGCGCATCGCGATCGTCGTAACGCAATTCGGTCACCTGCGAGGGTGAGCGCGAAGCGCGCACGAAGTCCGCGTATTCCACGCGCGAGTATTCGCGCTGGCCATGGCCGGTGCCGAGGCGCTGGCGGTTCATCGCGTCGGCTTCGCTCGCGGCCTTCGCTTGCGCGGACGGCGCGCGTGGTGCGGACTGTGCAGGCGCATCGGCGCGAGCGCTCTCTTCGCGCATGCCTTCATAAGGGACGACCGTCGGCGGTGGAGGTTCGTACGCGATCGGCCGCGCTTCGCGGAACACCGCGATGCCGACGACACCGACGTTGCGCGGTCGCCCCGTGCGCGCGGCATACGAATCGGGCAGGTCGGTGAAGACGAACTGCGCGACGTCGTCGAGCGACTTGCGCCAGCCCGCGACTTCGGTGCTCTGCCACGGGCCAAGGACGTAGCCCGCCTGCGAGGGATGCGCGGTCTGCCCACTGACCGCGTTGACGCCGTCGACCGACAGGACGACCAGCACACGCTCGCCCGAGGTGTTGGTCAGGCGCACGGCATAGCGATGGCCGGGCACGCCGGGAACCCAGATGTCGCCGCGCCACGGGGTTTCGGGAAGCCACTGCCCGGTATCCCGGTCGACGAGGTCGACATCGACGAGGGAGCGGCCCCAGGCGGTCGGGCAACCGCTGGTCGTGGCGAGCAGGGCAGAGAGCAGGAGCAGGTTGCGCAACATGTCGGTAGGCCTCGCGATGGAAAGGGAGCCAGCGGTAAACAGTGCATTCCCTTGAACGCACGGGTGGTCCGGGCGGGGTTGGGCGCGCCGCGGGTACACTGGGCGCCTTGTTTCCACGTGTCTTCGCAATGCCTTCCACGACCCCGCGCACCCGTGTCCTCACCGGCATCACCACGTCAGGCACGCCGCACCTGGGCAATTACGTCGGTGCGATCCGGCCGGCCATCGCCGCCAGCCGCGACGCCGCGACCGAGAGTTTCTATTTCCTCGCCGACTACCACGCGCTGATCAAGGTGCAGGAGCCGGCGCGCGTGCAGCGTTCGACGCTCGAAATCGCCGCCGCGTGGCTCGCGTGCGGACTCGATCCGGCGAAGGTGTGGTTCTATCGCCAGAGCGACGTGCCGGAGATCCCGGAGCTCACGTGGTTGCTGACGTGCGTGGCGGGCAAGGGCCTGCTCAATCGCGCGCATGCGTACAAGGCCGCGGTCGACAAGAACCGCATCGAGCAACTCGACGACGACGCGGGCGTCACCGCCGGCCTCTTCATGTATCCGGTGCTGATGGCCGCCGACATCCTCCTGTTCAACGCGAACAAGGTGCCGGTGGGTCGCGACCAGGTGCAGCACATCGAGATGGCGCGCGATTTCGGCCAGCGCTTCAATCATCTTTATGGAGAGCACTTCGCGTTGCCGGAAGCGGCGATCGAAGAGCACGTCGCCACCTTGCCCGGCCTCGATGGCCGCAAGATGAGCAAGAGCTACGACAACACCATTCCCTTGTTCGCGCCGCGCGATCAGTTGAAGAAGCTGATCTTCGCGATCAAGACCGACTCGCGCGCGCCGGGCGAAGCGAAGGACACGCAGGACTCCGCGTTGTTCCAGCTGTACCAGGCGTTCGCCTCGGCCGACGAAGTGGCTGCGATGCGCAAGGCCTTCGCCGACGGCATCGCGTGGGGCGATGCGAAGCAGCAGCTGTTCGAGCGCATCGATCGCGAAGTCGCGCCATTGCGCGAGAAGTACGAAGCGTTGATGGCCAACCCCGCGCACATCGAAGCACTGCTGCGCGACGGCGCGCAGCGCCTGCGCGCGACGTACGCGACGCCGCTGCTCGCCACGCTGCGCGAAGCGGTGGGCCTGCGCGATCTCTCGTCGCAGGCGACGACGACGCAAGCGCGCGAAGCCAAACGCGCCGCGCCGATGTTCAAGCAATATCGCGAGGCCGACGGCAAGTTCTACTTCAAGCTCGTCGACGGCGACCGCGTGCTGTTGCAGAGCGGCGGCTTCGACTCCGCGCGCGACGCGGGCCAGTTGGTCGCGCGCGCGAAGCAGGATGCCGGACGCACGTTCGAAGTCGATGCGGCAACGGGCGAAGTGCGCTTCGGCGACGGCGTGATCGGCCACGTGCCGCCGACGGGCAGCGCCGACGACCTGCGCGCTGCACTGCAGCGGTTCGCGGAGACCGAGGCGGCGCAATGAACGCCTTCGTCGAACACAACCTCGCCGCGATCCTGTTCCTCCCGTGGTTCGCGATCCTCGCAGTGCTCTTCTGGATCTACCCGCGCCAGCCGCGCCCGTCCTGGCGGACGTGGTTCGACCTCGGGGCGCTGGCCGCCTCGTCGCTGGCCTTCTTCCTCAGCCTCCACTGGGCCCTGGAATGGGCCGATCGGGGCTTCGGGAGGTTGTGGCAGCAGATCGTCGGGACCTCGGTCTCGTATGGCGCATTCCTCACGGCATTGGGGCTGGCGTTCTGGCTCCGGCATCGAATGTTGCGGCGCTGATTCCGGTTTGACGCCGGGCAATCCGTAAAATCCCCCTCATTCAGGAAGTTCGCGACGGCAGGAAGCCGGCCCCCCCGGTCCCCCCAGGCCCCGCAATGTCCGCTGTTCCCTCATCCCTGTCGTTCGTCGACGTTGCCGAAGCCGCGCGCCAGGCGGCGCTCGACCGCTACGCGATCGTCGACACGGCGCCGGAACAGGCGTTCGACGACATCGTGCGGCTCGCGTCCATGCTGTGCGACGTGCCGGCCGCGGCGATCTCCTTCATCGACCAGGACCGCCTGTGGTTCAAGGCGCGCACCGGCATCGACCAGCCGCAGCTCGATCGTTCGCAATCGCTGTGCGGGCATGCGATCGACGCGCCGCAGGAAACGCTCGTCGTCGACGACCTCGACCTGCGTCCCGACTACGCGCGCCGTCGCCGCTTGCATGGGCTGCGTCCGCGTTTCTACGCCGGCGTGCCGTTGCTCAGCCCGGAAGGCCAGGCGCTGGGCGTGCTGAGCGTCGGCGACACCACGCCGCGCACGATCACCGCACAGCAACTCGAAGGCCTGCAGCTCCTCGCGCGCCAGACCGAACACCTGCTGGAACTGCGTCGTTACCTGCGCGAACAGGGGCGCCTGCTCGCGCAACGCGAAGCCGTCGCGCGCCGCGCCGAAGATGCGCGCAACGATCTGCAACGCCGCCACGACGACCTGCAGTACGCCGCGACCCACGACGCATTGACCGGCCTGCTCAATCGCACTGGCCTGGATCAGCTGCGCGAATCGAACGAAGCGGACGCGCGCCTGTCATCGGGCCCGTACGTGCTGATCGTCCTCGATATCGATCACTTCAAGCGCATCAACGATCGGCACGGACACCTGTTCGGCGATCGCGCGCTGTGCGCGGTGGCCGACGCGATCTCGCGCTCGGTGCGCGCGACCGACATCGCCGCGCGATTCGGCGGCGAAGAATTCCTCGTCGTGCTGCCCGACACGCGCCTGGATGGCGGCGCGGAAATCGCCGAGCGCATTCGCCGCCAGGTGGAAGCGCTCGCATTGTCGGCGCCGATCACCGTCTCGCTGGGCGTCGCCGATGGCGCGCCCGGCAGCGATGCGCCGGAGAATGTATTCGAGCGCGCGGACCAGGCGCTGTATCGCGCGAAGAAAGGCGGGCGGAATCGCGTGGTCGCGGACGACACGCCGCGCTGACGTGCAATGAAAAAGGCCGCGTCTTCCGCGGCCTTTTTCATGTCACCACTGGTTCGGCGCGGGCCCCTTGTCGGGTTCCTTCATCTTCACGACGCAGAAGCGCTGACCGGTCGGCGCTTCCATCACCCACCAGCGCTTCACCCAGCCGACGCGTTTCGCACCCAGCGCTTCGAGGCGCGCGACCTCCGCGTCCTGGTCGTCGGCTTCGATGTCCAGGTGCACGCGCGACGGATGGCCGACCTTCTGCACTTCGACGTAGAGGTTGGACGGCGTGTCCTTCAGCGACGTGTATTCGGCGTCCTCTTCGAGGAGGTGTTCGCCCTTCGGGTAGCCGAGCGCCTGGCTCCAGAAGTCGACGGCCGCAGCGTGGTCGTCCGTATTGCAATCGATGATGAAACCGGAGAGTCGGCTGCGGTGCGCCATGGTGTCGCTCCTGTCGTCAGTGTGGCTTCGCGAGATCGTCCAGCATCGCCTTGAGGAAGCGTGCGGCCTCGCCGCCCGTGCAGGCGCGGTGGTCGAACGTCACCGACAGCGGGATGACCTTGTGCGATTCGAATCCGCCCATCACCGGCGTCATCTGGTGGCGGCCCTTGCCCGCGGCGATGATCGCAACGCACGGCGGCACGATCACCGGCGTCGCGTAGCGACCGGCGAACATGCCGAAGTTCGACAGCGAGATCGTGTAGCCGGTGAGTTCCGACATCGGGATCGAACGATCCTCGACCTGCGTGCGCAGGCGATTGACCGCTTCGCGCACGCCGCGCGCGTCGAGCACGTCGGCGTTGCGCAGCGCGGGCACGAACAAGCCATCGTCGGTGTCGACCGCGATGCCGATGTCGACGTGCGGATGCAGCGTGCGCGTCAGGTTGTCGCCGTCGAACCACGCGTTGAGCGCGGGCACGGCCTTCGCGGCGGCGACGATCGACCGCACGAGGCGGCCGGTGATGTCGTTGCCCGGCGCCCATGCGTGGATGTCGGCATCGTCGCTGAGCGTGGTCGGCACGACCTTCGCGTGCGCGTCGGCCATCACGCGCGCCATGTTGCGGCGCACGCCCTTGAGTTGTTCCGGCTGGCCCGTCGCCTGCACGCCAGGCGGCTGCGTGCGCATCGGCTTGCCGGCCTGCGAGACCGTCGTGCGTTGCGCAGCGGCCTGCGCCGGTGCGGCCGCGGGTGCAGCGGCGGCGCGCGGCGCAGGCGCGGCAGCACCGGCGCGTGCGGAACCATCGGCCGCCGCGTTCTTGACGTCCTGCATCGTCACCACGCCGTCGGGCCCGGTCGCACGCACGCGCGCGATGTCGACGCCCATCTTGCGCGCGAGTGCGCGCACGGCCGGCACGGCCTTGACGCCGCCGACAGACGAAGCGGCCTCGGCGCGCACGGCATCCGACGACTGCATCGCACCGACGACCGTGCCGCTGTCTTCGCGCTCGGCCTTCGGTGCGGGCGCGTCGGTTTCGGTGATCACGCCGCCTTCGTCGGACGCGACGACCTTGTCTTCCGACACGTGCGCACCGGCGCCCTTCGGCGGACCGTGGTGGTGGCCGGTGTCCTGGCCTTCCGCGCGCTGCGGCATCGACGGATCGATCTCGAATTCGGCGAGCACCGCGCCGGTGATGACGATGTCGCCCGGGCCGCCGGCGAGCTTCAGCACCTTGCCCGACACGGGCGAGGGCACGTCGACCACCGCCTTCGCGGTTTCCATCGACACGAGGTTGTCGTCGAGCTTGATGGTGTCGCCGACCTTGACGTACCACTCGACGATGGTCGCGTCGGGCAGGCCTTCGCCGAGGTCGGGAAGCAGGAACTGTTTCGTCGTCATGGTCGTCCTCAGGCGTGCGCGACCGCGCGCTTGGCGGCGGCGACGATCTTGTCCACGCTCGGCAGATACTTCATCTCGAGGCGGAAGAGCGGGATGTGGGTGTCGTAACCGGTGACGCGTTCGACCGGCGCGACGAGGTCGTACATCGATTCTTCGGCCAGGCGCGCGGCGATCTCCGCGCCGAAGCCCGCGGTCTTCGGGGCTTCATGCACGATGACGCAGCGGCCGGTCTTGCTCACCGATTCGGCGATGGTCGCGAAGTCGAGCGGACGTAGCGTGGCGACGTCGATGACTTCCGCGCTGATGCCGTCCTTGCCGAGTGCTTCGGCGGCTTCCAGGCATTCCTTCACCTGCGCGCCCCAGGTCACGAGGGTCACGTCGGTGCCGTCGCGCAGCACGTAGCAGACGTCGAGCGGCAACGCTTCGCCGTCGTCCGGCACGACTTCCTTGTACTGGCGATAGATGCGCTTGGGTTCCATGAAGATGACCGGATCCGGATCGCGGATCGCGGCCAGCAACAGGCCGTAGGCGCGCGCGGGCGAAGACGGCAGCACGACGCGCAGGCCCGGCACGTTGGTGAAGATCGCCTCGTTCGCTTCCGAATGATGTTCCGGCGCGCGGATGCCGCCGCCCCACGGCACGCGCAGGACCATCGGGCACGTCAGGCGACCGCGCGTGCGGTAACGGAAACGCGCGGCGTGGCAGATGATGTGATCGACCATCGGATACACGAAGCCGTCGAACTGCGCTTCGGCGACGGGCTTCATGCCCTGCGAGGCGAGGCCGACGGTGAGGCCGGCGATCGTCGTTTCGTCGAGCGGCGTGTCGAGCACGCGCTCCGAACCGAACGTCGCCTGCAGGCCGGCGGTCGCGCGGAACACGCCGCCGTTGACGCCGACGTCTTCGCCGAGCACGACGACGGATTCGTCGGCGCGCATCTCGTACGCGAGCGCCTGCGTGATCGCTTCGATCAGCGTGATTGCTGCCGGCTCAGCCATGGGTCTTGCCCTCCGCGGCGAGCGCAGCCGCACGCTGCGCGAGCAGGTCGGGCGGCGGATCGGCATACAGGTAATCGAACATCGCGGTCACCGGCTGCACCTTCAGTTCCAGGTAGGCGTTGATTTCCACGTCGACCTGCTTGGCGCATTCCTCGGTCCACGCGGTTTCCATGGATTCGTTCCAGGCGCCGGCGTGCGTGAGGTAGTTGCGCAGGCGCATGATCGGTTCGCGCGTCCACGCGGCCTTGACTTCGTCTTCGCCGCGATAGCGACGCGCGTCGTCCGCGGTGGTGTGGTCGTGCAGGCGATACGTCATGAATTCGATGACGCTGCCGCCTTCGCCGTTGCGCGCGCGGACCACGGCGCGACGCATGCCTTCGAGCACGGCGATCAGGTCGTTGCCGTCGACCTGCAGGCAGTTCAATCCGCCGGCGAGGCCCTTCTGCGCGAGCGTCTGCGCACCGGTCTGCGCGGTGCGCGGCACCGAGATCGCCCAACCGTTGTTGATGATGCACTGGATGAACGGCAGCGCGTACGCACCGGCGGAGTTGATCGCCGCGTACGTGTCGGTCTTCGAAGAACCGCCGTCGCCGCAGCACGTGACCGCCACGCGCTTCTCGCCGCGCAGCTTGAACGCGAGCGCGGCGCCCGCGGCGTGCAGGCATTGCGTCGCGATCGGCACGCACCACGGATAGTCGTGCTTCGGGCCGGAGAAATCGTTGCCGCGTTCGTCGCCGCCCCAGTACATCAGGACTTCGCGCGGTTTGACGCCGCGCATGAACTGCGCGCCGTATTCGCGGTAGCTGGGTGCGAACACATCGTCGGCCTGCATCGATGCGCCGATGCCGACGTGCGTGGCTTCATGGCCGAGGCAACTGGCGTACGTGCCGAGCTTGCCGGTGCGTTGCAGCGCGATCGCCTTCGCATCGAAGGTGCGCACGTACAACATCTGCTTGAACAACGGCACGAGGGCCGAGGCGTCGCGGAAGGCCTGCGGCAGTTCGGCGACGGGTTTGCCGTCGGGCCCGAGGTACTGCAGGTACTCGATCTGGAACTGTGCGGCGAGGGTCATTGCGAACTTCGACTCGGGCGACAGGAACCGTGGATGATACCCTTGTCGCATGAGCATTGAAGACGACGGACTGGTGAAGGGCGGCCCGGAGAACCAGCGCCAGCTAGAGGCCGGCATCCACGTCGATCTCGAAGGCCGGCTGACCTACGGGGGCTACCTCCAACTCGGGCGCCTGCTCTCGGCCCAGCAACCCCTGTCGAACCCGCCGCACCACGACGAACTGCTCTTCATCGTGCAGCACCAGGTGTCGGAGTTGTGGATGAAGTTGCTGGTGCACGAGTTGTCCGCGGCGACCGCGCACCTGCGCGAAGACCGCCTCGAGCCGTGCCAGAAGATCTTCGCGCGCTGCAAGCAGGTGCTGCGCCAGCTGACCGAAATGTGGTCGGTGCTGGAGACGCTCACGCCGTCGGAATACATGGAGTTCCGCGAGATCCTCGGGCCGTCGTCGGGCTTCCAGTCCCTGCAGTACCGCACGATCGAATTCCTGCTGGGCAACAAGAACGAGCAGATGCTGCGCGTGTTCGCCTACGACCCGGAAGGGCAGGCGAAGCTGCAGGCCGCGCTCGAAGCGCCGAGCCTGTACGACGAAGCGTTGCGTTACCTCGCGCGCCACGGCCATCCGGTGCCGGCGCGCCACGTCGAACGCGACTGGTCGCAGCCGCATGCGTTCTCGCAGGACCTCGTGCCGGTGTTCGAGTCGATCTACGAAAACACGCGCCAGCACTGGGACGCGTACCACCTGTGCGAAGACCTGGTCGACCTGGAAACGCAGTTCCAACTTTGGCGATTCCGCCACATGCGCACGGTGATGCGGATCATCGGCTTCAAGAAAGGCACCGGTGGGTCGAGCGGCGTCGGCTTCCTCAAGCAGGCGCTGGAGCTCACCTTCTTCCCGGAATTGTTCGAAGTCCGCACCGTGATCGGCCTTCCGGGCCACCCTGCGCCCGCCGCCTGAATACGCGTTGCGCCGATGGTGCAACGCAGCATCACACTTTTCCGGTTTGACGGGCCAAGCTGAGCCGGTGACTATCGACCGGATTGCCCGCCATCCCGGCGGGCGCACCTACGTCTAGAGAAACAGGGGCCACCGCATGAGTACAGCGGCGACGACACCGGGCGCGAGCGCGCCCATTCCGGAATTCAAGCAAGTCATGGGGCATCCGCGTCCCTTGTGGATGCTGTTCATGACGGAGTTCTGGGAGCGCTTCGCGTTCTACGGAATCCGCTGGGCCCTCGTGCTCTACATCGTGCAGCAGTTCTACGACGGGTCCGGCACGGGCGAAGCCCCGGCCAACCGCATCTACGGCGCGTACCTCGCCCTCGTGTACGCCGCGGCGATCTTCGGCGGTTACGTCGCCGATCGCATCCTCGGTTACCAGCGTTCGATCCTGCTCGGCGCCGTCGTGATGTCCGCGGGCTTGTTCATGATCGCGTGGCCCGACGAGACGATCTTCAAGGTCGGACTCGCCACCGTGATCGCGGGCAACGGCCTGTTCAAGCCGAACATCTCCGCGATGGTCGGCAAACTCTATGCGACCGGCGACGAACGCCGAGACTCGGGCTTCACCCTGTTCTACATGGGCATCAACCTCGGTGCGATGTTCGCGCCGCTGCTGACCGGCTGGATCGCCGAGAACATGTTCGGCGGCACGCCGGAGCTGCCGACCTACAAGGTGGTCTTCATGACCGCCGGCGTGGGCATGCTGATCAGCCTGGTGTGGTTCTGGTTCGGCCGCCGCCAGCTCGCGGGCATCGGTCGTCCGCCGGAAGGCGACGGCGGCAAGCACAAGGTCCTGTACGTGCTCCTCGCGGCGATCGTCGCGATCCCGGTGTTCTACTTCCTGCTCGCGATCGATGCAGGCAACCTGCAGTGGATCCTGACCGCGATGTTCCTCGCGCTGTGCGCGATGATCCTCGTCGAAGGCTTCCGCGAGGGTCCCGTGGCGCGCAACCGCGCGATCGCGATGCTGATCATCTTCACCTTCAACGTCCTGTTCTGGTGCTTCTTCGAACAGGCGGGCAGTTCGTTCAACTTCCTCGCCGACAAGATCGTCGACCGCGAAATGTTCGGCTGGATCTTCCCGGTGGGCTGGTTCCAGTCGGTGAACTCGCTGGCGATCATCACGCTCGCGCCGATCGTGGCGTGGACGTGGATCAAGATGGGCCGCCACAACCCGTCGATCCCGCGCAAGTTCGGCCTCGGCATCATCTTCAACGGCCTGGCGTTCCTGCTGTTGATGGCGGCGCTGTCGGGCATGGTGAACGACGCCGGCAAGATTCCGTTCTGGACGCTCTTCATGGTTTACGTCATCCAGTCGGTGGGCGAGCTGTGCCTGTCCCCGATCGGCCTGTCGATGACCACGAAGCTCGCGCCGGTGAAGCTGGTCGGCTTCGCGATGGGCGGCTGGTTCCTGTCCACGGGCATCGGCAACAACCTGTCGGGCATCTTCGCAAGCCACGTCAGCGGCGCCGAAGGCATGACGGTCGCATCCGCGCACGCGGGCTACACGTCGGGCTTCATCTACCTGATGGTGGGCGGCGTGCTGCTGTTCCTGATCGCACCGCTGATCCAGAAGCTGATGCACGGCGTGAAGTAACACGCGCCTGGTTCCCGCTTTCGCGGGAATGACGACAACAAAAAACGGCGGCCTTCGGGCCGCCGTTTTTCTTTCGGGAGATCGGTCGCTCAGCGCTTGCCCGCGACATCCTTCAACAGCACGTACCAGTAATCGAGCCCGTCGTAGAACCCCTTCACCGGCACGCGTTCATCCAGCCCGTGCGCGAAGGCATCGCTGTCCTTCATGAACATCCCGCCGACGCCGTACGTCGGGATGCCCGCGTTGCGGAAGTACATGCCATCGGTCGCGCCGGAGGATTGGTTGGGCACGATCTCGATGTCCGGATACAGCGTGTGCACGGCGCGTGTCACCGCGTCCACCACGTCGGGACGCAACGGCGACGCCTCGCTCGAGACCGGCGAGCCGATCGTCGTCACTTCGACGTTCCCGCCCACGACTTCCTGCAGCGTCTTGCGCACGTCTTCGATCGACGTGCCCGGGAAGATGCGGCAGTTGACGTTCGCCGTCGCCGACTGCGGCAGCGCGTTGCGGCCGTGGCCGCCGCGCAGCATCGTCGCCACGCACGTCGTGCGCGTGCGGCCGACGTTGCCCGGATCGGCGGCGAGCGTTTCGACGGCGGCCTGGTTCTGCGGGTCCTCCGCGAACGCGCGCATCGAAGCGCCGAGCGCGCCGGGCGCGACCTTGCCCTCGGCCGCGAACTCCGCGAGCGTCGTGTCGTTCCACATCGTCGGGAAGCGGTACGCCTGCACCTTCTTCAGCGCGTCTGCGAGCTGGTAGATCGCATTCGTCGGCGTCGGTCGCGAGCTGTGGCCACCCGCGTCGTGCGTCGAGAGCTCGAAGTCGGCGTACGCCTTCTCCGCGGTCTGGATGCTGAAGGTGCGCGCGGTGCCGTCCTCTTCGAGCGTGCCGCCGCCGCCGTCGTAGTTGAGCGCGTAGTCGGCGTCGATGAGGTCGCGGTGGGTGGTCGCGAGGTCGCGCGTCGTCGCCATCTCGGTTTCCTCATCGCCGGTGAAGACGATCACGAGGTCGCGCGTGGGCACGAAGCCTTCGCGCTTCAGGCGCAGGAACGTCGCGGTGAGCGTGGCGATGCCGTCCTTCACGTCGCTCGTGCCGCGGCCGAAGAAGTAGCCGTTCTCTTCGATCAGCGTGAACGGATCGCGCTTCCAGTCGTTGGGATCGGCGGCGACGACGTCCATGTGCGCCATCAGCAGGATGGGTTTTCCGCCGCTGCCGTCCCCGCGGTAGCGCACCACCAGCGACGCGGTCTCGCCGACCGGCAACAGGTGGATGTCGGCGTCGGCGAAGCCGGCCTTGCGGAATTCGTCGGCGAGGAAGCCCGCCATCACCGGCACCTGGCCCAGGCCTTCGGATGTCTTGTACGAAATCAGCTTCGCGTAGAGCTCGCGCGCCTGCGATTGATCGGGCGTGAGGTCCGCGGCGAAGCAGGGCGCGGAGAGCATGAGTGCGAGCAGCGCGCCTGTCAGGGGGTTGCGCATGTGCGTGTCCAGTCGATTGGCGAAAAAAAACCGGCGGCGGCCACGCGGGCCGCCGCCGGACGTTGTCGGCTCAGAACTCCTGCGAGAAGCGCACGCCGAAACTGCGCGGCGGCGTGTGCACCGTGTAGGACTGCGTGCCGCAGGTGTCGGTGGCGCATTGCGCGAAGCGCGTCAGCTCACCGGCTTCGTCGAACGCGTTGGTGATGAAGAAGTCCAGCGCCCAGTTATTGCGGCGGAAACCGGCCGACAGGTCCACCTTCGTGTACGACTCGAGATCCCCGAACGCGGCAAGGTCTTCGATCGTGAGCGCTGCCGGGCGATTGCCGACATGCACCACCGCGCCCTGCACGTAGGACTCGAACGTGCCGACGTCGAACGCGTAGCGACCGGTCAGGTTGCCCTTGAAACGCGGCGTCACCGGCAGGCGCGTCCCGACCGGCGCCTGCGGACCGTCGACGGCTTCGTCGTCGTCCGGATCCAGCGGATCGTTCGGGTTGATCGTGCCGGGCGGACACGACGTCACCGGATTGCCGGCGAGGTCGTTGAAGCCGCAGTACTCCTTCGTCAATTCGGCGTCGTAGAACGCGAGGCCGCCGCTGACGCGGAAGTTGTAGGTCGCCGCCCAGTTCACGTCCATTTCCAGGCCGCGGATGCGCGCGTTGCCTGCGTTGCGGATCACCGTGAGGCCCGAGCCGCTCGGCGGGAGGAACGAATACTGGATGTCGTCCCAGTCCTCCTGGAAGATCGCGCCGTTGAACGCGAGGCGGTTGTTCATCCACGTCGTCTTCCAGCCGAGTTCCCAGTTGGTCAGGTAGTCGGGCAGGTACGGACCGACGGTGCCGTTGCGGTTGAGGCCGCCGGGACGGAAGCCTTCCGACCAGGTGCCGTACACCAACTTGTTCTCGTCGATCTTGTAGGTCAGGTTGGCGCGATAGATCGTGTCGCTCTTCTCGACGCGGTCGTCGAGGTTGACGCACGGCGAGCCGCGGAAGTTCTCGTCGGAGAAGCACAGCGCGACGCCGTAGTTGCTGCTGTAGCCGTCGCTGTAACCGAAGAAGCCCTTCAGGCTGTTGTCGTAGCGGAAGTGGCGCGCGCCGATGGTGCCGCTCCAGTGGTCGGTCATGTCCCACGTCACTTCGCCGAACACCGCTTCGTCGCGATCCACGCGCGCCTGGTTGGTGATCCAGATCGAATCCGGATAGCCGGGCACGGTGATCGAATCGGCGATGTCGCCGATGACCTGGTAGTTCTGGAAGATGTCGTGCTTCTGCTCCTGCCAGAACAGGCCGGCGACGAAGCGGACGGGCTGGTCGCCCGGCGAGGCGATGCGCAGTTCGTGGCTGTTCTTCTCGTACTCGTCGTCGCCGAGGATGATCTGCGACGGGTTCACGATGTTGCCGGCGTTGTCGTAGAAGTACGCGCCCGAGCTGGCGAGCGTGTCGTACCAGTACGAGTAGTCGCTGTAGTCGAACTGCGTTTCGAGGTCGCGATTGAGGTGGGCGAACGCGTAGGTCACGTCGAAGTTGCCGATCTTGCCTTCGATCGTCAGCGACGCCTGCATCCACGCGTCGTGCGCGCTCTCCGGGTAGAACTTGGCGACCTTGTACTCGCCGATCGTGTCGTCGCTGGCGAAGTTGCCGTACGAATCCTGCTTCTGCGCCATGATCGCCGGCGTGATCGACCAGTTGTCGCCCGCTTCCAGGCGCAACGCGGCGCGCGCACCGCGGGTGAAGATGTCGTTGTAGTTTTCTTCCGCGACGGTGCCGACGTTGGTGATCGTGCCGTTGCCGCCGGAGTCGTCGTCCCACGTGGGGAACGTGCGCGTGGCCGGGATGTTGTCGACGTAGCCCGCGTCCTTCTTGTCCCACGCGACGACGCGCACCGCGGCGCCGTTGCTGAGAGGCAGATTGACGAAACCTTCGGCGACGAAGCCCGAATCGCCACCGTTCATCGCACTGGCGCCGAATGCGTAACCCGCGGAGAAGCCGTCCGGATCCGGCTGGCGCGTGATGATGCGCAGCGTGCCGGACTGCGAGCTCGCGCCGTACAGCGTGCCCTGCGGACCGGCGAGCGCTTCGACGCGGTCGATGTCGTACAGGTGCACGTCGAGCACGCCGCCGATGGTGGTGACCGGTTGTTCGTCGAAGTACACGCCAACGCTCGGCTGCGGGCCCGAGTGGTTGCTGTTTTCGCCGCTGGCCACGCCGCGGAAGTAGGGCACCGAGGCGCCGCCTTCGCCGGTATCGAACGACAGCGACGGTACGTAGGCCGCGTAGTCGTTGAAGTCCTGCAGGTTCAGCTCGTCGAGCTTTTCCTGGCCGAGCACCTGGATGCTGATCGGCACCTTCTGCACGTCTTCCGCGCGCTTCTGCGCCGTGACCGTGACGGTCTCCAGCACCGGTGCCTGTTCCTGCGCTGTCGGTGTCGGTTGCGCTTGCGCCTGCGCGGCGTCCTGCGCGAACGCGGTACCGAATGCGAGCCAGATCGCCGCCGCCAAAGGCAGCCGGGCTGGTGGTTTACGACGGTGTGGCGTGGTGTGTCTTGAACGAGTCATCTGGACTTCCTCCCCGGGGCCAAGTGAACAAGCGATCGATCAAAACTGCGGTTGCCTAGAACTGCGGTGCTTCTGGATATGCCTCCAACACGGGACCCAACGCCGCCTTCAGCGGGTCGAGCCAAGGTTCGTAGTGGCGCCATTGGTCGACGCCCTCCTTGTAGATCGGGCGGCGCACCTGTTCCGAACTCGCGGTGCGCACCGGCCGGTCGTTCTCGTAGAAGCGCAGGCATTGCGCTTCGAACGGCAGGCCGCAGTAATCGAGCAGGCGGCGCACTTCGCTTTCCGTGTCCTCGACCATGCGTTCGTAGATCACGCGATGCACGCGGCCGGGCAGGACGTCGTCGTAATGCGCCATCAACTCGACGTAGTCGCGGTAGTAGCGGCCCATGTCGTCGAGCCCGTAGCTGAAGTTCTGCCCGCGCGCGAAGTGCTGCTTGAAGTTGGAGAAGCAGCAGGCCAGCGGATGCCGCCGTGCATCGATGATCTTCGCGTTCGGCAGCGCCAGCTGGATCAGGCCGATGTGCGCGAAGTTGTTCGGCATCTTGTCGATGAAACGCGGCGCACCCGACTTGCGGTGGATGCGCGTGCGTTCCATGTATTGCTCGCCGAGCCCGCGCAACGCGTCGCGATCGAGCGCGGCGAGCGCGTCGTGGTAGGGCTGCGACTGCGATTCGTCGACGAGACGGCGCAACTCGCGCGTCATCGAGATGATCTCGGGCAACTCCATCGTGCCTTCGACCATCGAATGGCTCGACAGGATCTGCTCCAGCAGCGTCGAGCCCGCGCGCGGCATGCCGACGATGAAGATGGGATCGTCGGCCTCGCAGCCAGACCCTGCGCGTTCGTCGAAGAAGGCGCGCGTGTAGGTGCGCTTGATGCGCTTCGTGCGCGCGGTGTTCTCGGCGGGCGTGTAGTAGAGCGACTCTCGACGCAGCGCATTGCCCTGCGCGTAGTGGGAGAACGATCGGTCGTAGTCGGCAGCGTCTTCGAGCGCCTTGCCCAGCGAGAAGTCCAGATGGTAACGATGCTCCACCGCCAGCGACGGGTTCTCGAGCTGGCGCTGCATCACCGCGATGTCGTCTTCGCTGAAGCGGAACGTCTTGAGGTTCGCCAGGCTCCACCACGCTTCGCCGAACGACGGATCGAGCGCGATGCAGCGGCGATACGCGGCGATCGATTCGTCCTTGCGGCCTTCGGTCTTCAGCGCGTGGCCCTGGTTCATCCAGACCTTCGGTTGGTCCGGATGTTCGTGCAGGATGACGGCGTAGATGTCGATCGCCTTGCCGTACTCGCCGATGCGGCAGAGCACCGCGGCCTGCAAATTGCGGATGTTCGGATTGCGCGGGTCGTGGCGCAGCAGCTTGTCGATCTGCGCGAGCGCCTCGGTCGGCTTGTTGCCGCGATGCAGGACGAGCGCGTAGTGCTGGCGCGCCGCGTGGAAGCTCGGCGCGAGTTCGACGCAGCGCGCGAGCAGGCGCTCGGCGTCTTCCTGTCGCCCGATGCGCGCGGCAAGTTCGCCGAGCATGCGGATCGCGGCGACATCGGTGGGTGCGCGCATCAGGTGTGCGCGCAACTGGGCTTCGGCGTCGGGAATGCGGTTCGCGGCGAGCGCGGCGGCGGCCTGCATCAGCGCCGGGTCCTTCGCCGCGTCGCGGACGTGGCGCACGTAGGCCGCGTCGGCGCCCGCGGCGTCGCCGGCGGCGGCGAGTCGATCGCCGAGGGCGAGCCAGGTCGACTTCGCATGCGAGGCCACCGTGTTCATGGCGCGCGTCCCCCGAACAGGTGGCCCACGTGTCGCAGGTGTGCGCGCTGCGCGCAAGAGCCGAAGGGCCGGGACCTCACGAACCTCACGAAACGCGCTCCATGGCGAGGGCCACGCCCTGGCCGACACCCACGCACATCGCGAGGAGCGCGCGACCGCCCCCCGTTTCCTGCAGTTGGTGGGTAGCGGTCAGCGCGAGGCGCGCGCCGCTGGCGCCGAGCGGGTGGCCGAGGGCGATCGCGCCGCCGTTGGGGTTGATCCGTTCGCTGTCGTCGGCAAGGCCGAGCGCGCGCGTGCAGGCGAGCACCTGCGCGGCGAAGGCCTCGTTGAGTTCGATGACGTCGAAAGCGTCGAGCCCCAGGCCGATGCGTTGCAGCAGGCGTTCGATCGCGGGCACGGGCCCCAGGCCCATGGTCCGCGGTGGAACGCCGGCGGCGGCCATCCCGAGGATGCGTGCGCGGGGCACCAGGTCATGGCGGGCCACCGCCTCCCCCGATGCGAGCAGCAGCGCGCACGCGCCATCGTTCAGGCCGGACGCATTGCCGGCGGTGATCGTCCCGTCGGCGCCCAGCAAGGGCGCCAGCGTCGCGAGCTTTTCGTGCGAGGTGTCCGCGCGCGGCTGTTCGTCGGCGGCGCACTTGCCCACCGCCATCAGCTCCGACGCGAAACGCCCGCGGGCGATCGCGCGCGCCGCGCGTTGCTGCGAGCGCAGCGCGAACGCATCCTGGTCTTCGCGCGCGATGTCGTGTTCGCGCGCGAGGTTCTCCGCGGTCTGCGTCATCGAATCGATGCCGTGCCGCGCGACCATCGCCGGATTGACGAAGCGCCAACCCAGCGTCGTGTCTTCGAGTTTCTGTTCGCGTGCGAAGGGCGCGTCGGCCTTGCCCAGCACGTACGGCGCGCGCGACATGCCTTCCACGCCACCCGCGACGACGAGGTCCGCTTCGCCGACCGCGATCGCGCGCGCGGCCTGGCCGACGGCTTCGAGGCCCGACGCGCACAGGCGATTCACGGTGACGCCGGGCACGCAGACCGGCAGGCCCGCGAGCAACGCGGCCATGCGGGCGACGTTGCGGTTGTCCTCGCCGGCCTGGTTCGCGCAACCGAGGATGACGTCGTCGATCGAGGCGTCGATGCCGGGGTGGCGATCGAGGAGGTGTCGGATCGGCAGCGCGGCGAGATCGTCCGTGCGTACCATGGACAGGCCGCCGCGATGGCGGCCGAAGGGCGTGCGCACGCCGTCGCAGACGAAGACGGTGCGCGCCGGGCTCATGCGTTCGCGCTCATGCGCTGACCGCCGGCAAGCGATGCGACGGCATGCAGGTTTCGATCGCCGACGCGGTGAGCTTGAGCTGCGGCAGGATCGTGCGGATCGCCTCGCGAGAAGCATCCGGGTGATACGGCATGCTCACGTTGATCGCGGTCGCGATGCGGCCGTCGGCGTTGTGCACCGGGACCGCAAGCGAGCACAGGCCGAGTTCGAGTTCCTGTTCGACGTACGCGTAGCCTTGATGGCGCACCTCGTCGACGATGCGGCGCAGGCGCTGCGTGTCGGTGACGGTGTAGGACGTGTGCTTCGTCGGGCGGCATTCGGTCAGCCACTGGTCGAGCGCGGGTTCGTCGAGGCCCGACAGCAACACGCGGCCCATCGACGCGGAGAACGCCGGCAAACGCGCGCCGACGCCGAGCGTCACGCTCATGATCCGGCGGCCCGGCACGCGCAGCACGTACACGATCGACTGGCCTTCGAGCACCGCCATCGAACTGCTCTGGTTGACCGCGCGGGCGAGGTCTTCGAGCAGCGGTTGCGCGAGATCGGTGAGGTTGAGCGAACCGAGGTAGCCGAACCCGAGTTCGAGCACGCTCGGGCTCAGCACGTATTCGCGGCCCGCATTGCGCACGTAACCGAGGTGTTCCAGCGTCATCACCAGTCGGCGCGCGGCGGCGCGGGACATCTTCGTGCGCGAGGCGATGTCGGCCAGGCCCAGGCGCGTGTGCTCGGCGTCGAAGGCCCGCAGCACCGACAGTCCGCGTGCAAGCGATTGCACGAAGTCGCGACTGTCCTCGAAGGTGGGATCGTTGCGTACTGCCTTCGCCATGCTGGTGCCGTGACCCCGTCGCGGTGGATTGACGGCGAGCGTAAAGGCTCAATAGAGTGGTGCGCAATACGCACAAGAAGTGCGCACAGCGCACAAACGCGGCGAGGTGATCGGCGGATGGCCATCGAAGAGCGCCACAGCGTGCTGCACAGCTGGTCGGTCCAGGCCGACTGGCGCGCGCCGACCGTCGTCGGCGGCCGCGGCGCGCGCCTGCTGCTCGCCGATGGCGGTTCGATCCTCGACATGAGCAGCCTCGCCGAGTGCAGCAATCTCGGCCACCAGCACCCGCGCCTGATCGAAGCGATCCGCGCGCAGGCCGAGCGCCTTTGTTACGTCAGCAACGCCTGGGGTGCGCAACCGCGCGCCGAACTCGCGTCGATGTTGCTCGAGCGCTCCGGCTTCGAAGGCGGCCGCGTGTTCTTCACGCTCGGCGGCGCGGACGCCAACGAGAACGCGGTGAAGATCGCGCGCCAGGCCTCGCGCAAGCCGCGCGGCGCGGTGATCGCGAGGGATCGTTCGTACCACGGCGCGACGCACCTGGCGATGGCGTTGTCGGGGGATTCGCGTACGCAACAGCAAGTCGATGCGGCGGCGTTCAACGTGCAGCACGTGCCGCCGCCGTATGCATATCGCTGTCCGTTCGGCAGCGCGAATGCAGACGAATGCGGCGAGCGCGGGGCGCATGCGGTGGCCGAACGCATCGATGCACTCGGCGCCGACGCCGTCGCCGCGGTGCTGATGGAACCGAATGCCGGCACCAACGGCATCGTCGCGCCCGATTCGTATTGGCCCGCGCTGCGTCGCGTCACCGCGGAGCGCGGCGTGTACCTCGTCGCCGACGAAGTGATGAGCGCCTTCGGTCGTTGCGGCGAATGGTTCGCCTGGCAGCGCCATGGCGACGACGCGCGTCCCGACATGATGACGCTCGCGAAGGGCCTGACCGGCGCCGCGGTTCCGCTCGGCGCCGTCGTGATCGCGCAGCATGTCGCCGCGCGCATCGAACACGAGATGCTCTACACGGGCCTGACCTATTGCGGCCATCCGCTGGCGTGTGCCGCGGGCGTCGCTGCGCTCCAGGCCTATGCAGAGGAAGGTCTGATCGAACGCTCGCGCAGGCTCGGCGCGCAACTGTTCGCCGACGCGCAGCGACTTCAGTCGCGACATCCGGTGATCGGCGATGTGCGCGGCGGCCACGGCCTGTTCGTCGTGCTCGAACTCGTGCAGGACGCGCCTGCCGACAGCGGCAGCACGCACGCACCGCTCGCACCGTGGCCGCAGACGCCACCCGCGCTGAAGGCGCTGGTCGACGATGCGATGGCCGCGGGCGTGTCCTTCGCCACGCGCGGCAACCTCTTGCTGCTCGCGCCGCCGCTGGTGATCGAGGAACGCGAACTCGCCGATGCGATCGCGCTGCTCGACACGCTGCTCGCGCGCCACTTCGCCCCATCCCCCGTGCCGCATTCCGCAAAGGTACCGACATGAGTTTCCGCCTGACCTACGCGACGATGTTCAACCCGCCCGCGGAAATGCACACGCAGTTCGAAGCTGCGCTGGCGCGACTCGAGGCGACGTTCGGCCAGCGCCATCCGTTGCTCGTGAACGGCGCGGACCGCGAACCGGCGAACTGGTCGTCGAAGCACAGCCCCATCGACACGAACCTCGTGCTCGGCGAATTCCCGCTTGCGAATGCGAAGGACGTCGACGCCGCGATGCAAGCCGCGCATGCCGCGTACCCCGCGTGGCGCGCGTTGCCCGTCGCGCAACGCGCCGCACTGCTGCGCAAGGCTGGCGACCTCATGCAGCAGCGCGTCTACGACATCGCCGCTGCACTCACCCTGGAAGTCGGCAAGAACCGCATGGAGGCGCTCGGCGAAGCGCAGGAGACGGTCGACTTCTTCCACCACTACGCCGACGATTTCGAAAAGCACGGCGGCTTCGATCATCCGCTGCCCAACGATCCGATCGACGGCATGGTGTCGCGCAATCGCAGCGTGATGCGGCCGTACGGCGCGTGGGTGGTGATCGCGCCGTTCAACTTCCCGTTCGCGCTCGCGGGTGGGCCGGTCGCGGCCGCGCTCGTCACCGGCAACACGGTCGTGTTCAAGTCGGCGACCGACACGCCGTGGTCGGGCAGGCTGCTCGCCGAAGTGCTGCGCGATGCGGGATTTCCCGCGGGCACGTTCAACTATCTCTCCGGCGCGGGTCGCGAAGCGGGCGAAGCGCTCGCGCAACATCCGCTGACGGCGGGCATCACGTTCACGGGGTCGGTGCCAGTCGGTCGCAACCTGATGCAGCAGATGGCGGGCGGCGCGTTTCCGCGTCCATGCATCGCGGAGATGGGCGGCAAGAATCCGTGCATCGTCACCGAACACGCGGACCTCGATCGCGCGGCCGCGGGCATCGCGCGGTCGGCGTTCGGCATGGGCGGGCAGAAGTGTTCCGCGCTGTCGCGGTTGTATGTGCACGAATCCGTGGCCGACGCGCTGATCGAGAAACTCGCGAAGCAGATCGACGCGATCAACATCGGCGACGCACGCAAGCGCGAACATTGGCTCGGCCCTGTCGTCAACGCGAGCGCCTACGCCAACTACGCGCGCTACGTGATGGATCTGGAAGCTGGCGGCGCGAAGCTGATCCGCGGCGGCAAGCAGTTGCGCGAAGCGGCCGCCGGCCGCGGCTACTACGTCGAACCCGTGCTCGCGGAAGCCGACATCGCGCATCCGTTGTGGAAGCAGGAGATGTTCCTGCCGATCGTGATGCTGCATCGCTACCGCGATCGCGACGACGCGATGCGCTTGGCCAACGACACCGACATGGGCCTCACCGCGGGCTTCTACGGCGGCGCGGATGAAGTGCCGTGGTTCCAGGACCACATCGAAGCCGGCGTCACCTACGCGAATCGCCCGCAGGGCGCGACCACCGGCGCGTGGCCCGGCTATCAGCCCTTCGGTGGATGGAAGGGCTCGGGCTCCACCGGCAAGGCGATCGCGTCGTTCTACTACCTGCAGCAATACCTGCGCGAACAATCGCGCACGGTGGTGGAGTAAGCCACGCGATGGCGTTCCTCTCGCTCCGCGAAGCGGTCGCCACGCACGTCGCCGACGGTGCGAGCGTGGCGCTGGAAGGCTTCACGCACCTGATTCCGTTCGCGGCGGGCCACGAGTTGATCCGCCAGCACAAGCGCGACCTGCACCTGATCCGCATGACGCCGGACCTGGTGTACGACCAGCTGATCGGCATGGGCTGCGCGCGCAAGTTGACGTTTTCGTGGGGCGGCAATCCCGGCGTCGGTTCGCTGCATCGGTTGCGCGACGCGGTCGAGCACCGGTGGCCGCGTCCGCTGGAACTCGACGAACACAGCCACGCCGGCATGGCCGCGGCGTTCTGCGCAGGCGCGGCGCGATTGCCGTTCGGCACGTTGCGCGGCTACCTCGACAACGATCTCGGCCAGGCGAACACGCGCGTGCGTCGCGTCGAATGTCCGTTCACGGGCGAACGTCTCGCCGCGGTGCCGGCGCTCAATCCCGATGTCACTTTCCTGCACGCGCAGCGCGCCGACCGCGCGGGCAACGTCGCGCTGCACGGCATCGTCGGCGCGGCGCGCGAAGCGGCGATGGCTGCATCGAAGCTGATCGTGACCGTCGAAGAGATCGTCGACGCGCTGCCGCCAGCGATGAACGGCATCGTGTTGCCGCACTGGATCGTCACCGCGGTGGCGCATTGCCCGGGCGGCGCGTATCCGTCGTACGCGCACGGGTTCTACGCGCGCGACAATGCCTTCTACCGGGAGTGGGACGCCATCGCGCGCGACCGCGCGACGTTCGAAGCGTGGATGCGCGAGCACGTGCTGGACACCGTCGATCACGCCGCATTCCTCGCCAGCCTCGCGAAGCGGGCCGCATGACGCCGGCCACGCGCAACGAATGGATGACCGTCGCCGCCGCGCGCATGCTGCGCGACCGGTGCGTGTGTTTCGTCGGCATCGGTTTGCCGAGCGCCGCGTGCAACCTCGCGCGCCTCACGCACGCGCCCGACATCGTGCTGATCTACGAATCCGGCACGATCGGCACGAGGCCCGACGTGTTGCCGTTGTCGATCGGCGATGGCGAACTCGCGGAGACCGCGGCATTCGTCGTGCCGCTGCCGGACGTCTTCGCGCATTACCTGCAGGGCGGACGCGTCGACGTCGGCTTCCTCGGTGCGGCGCAGATCGATCGCTTCGGCAACTTGAACAGCACCGTGATCGGCGACTACGCCACGCCCTCCACGCGCCTTCCCGGTGCCGGTGGCGCACCGGAAATCGCCGCGCACGCGCGCGAGACCTTCGTGATGTTGAAGGCGAGCAAGCGCAGCTTCGTCGAGCGGCTCGACTTCCGCACGACGGCCGGGTTTGGCGAAGGCGCCGGTGCGCGTGCGAAGACGACCGCGCGCGGCGGTGGTCCGCGCGCCGTGATCACCGACTTCGGCATCCTCGCGCCGCATCCGGCGACCGACGAACTGCAGCTCGTCGCGTTGTTCGCCGACGCCACCCTCGACGAAGCACGCGACGCGGTCGGCTGGCCGCTCGCCGTCGCGAGCGAAGTGAAGCAGGTTGCGCCACCGACCACGCACGAACTCGAAACGTTGCGCGCATTGCACGCGCGTACCCGCGAAGCCCATGCACGCCCCGTCGTGCTGCCCACTCCATGACGATGACCCGAACCCCGCCCCCCATGTCCAACCCGCACCTCCAGACCGAATTGCCGGGCCCCAACGCACGCGCCCTGATCGCGCGCGACGCCGAGGTCATCTCGCCGTCGTACCCGCGCGACTATCCGTTCGTGATGTCGCACGGCCGCGGCACGGAAGTGTGGGATGTCGACGGCAACCGCTTCCTCGACTTCGCCGCGGGCATCGCGGTGTGCAGCACCGGGCACGCGCATCCGCAGGTCGTCGCCGCAGTGACGGATGCGGCGAGCAAGTTCCTGCACATCTCCAGCGATTACTGGCACGAACAGATGGTCGGGCTCGGCGAACGTCTCGCGCGCATCGCGCCGATGGGCGAGCCGGCAATGAGTTTCCTGTGCCAGTCGGGTACCGAAGCGGTCGAAGCGGCGATCAAGCTCGCGCGATACGTGACCGGGCGTTCGCGCTTCATCGGCTTCCTTGGCGGCTTCCACGGACGCACGATGGGCTCGCTGTCGTTCACGTCGAGCAAGTACACGCAGCAGAAGGGCTTCAACGCGACCATGCCCGGCGTCACCCACGTGCCGTATCCGAACAGGTATCGCCCGTTGTTCGCCGGCAACGACCAGGGCGCGGCGGTGCTCGACTACATCCGCATGTTGTTCGAGCGCAGCGTGCCGCCGTCGGATGTCGCGGCGATCCTTGTCGAACCGATCCAGGGCGAAGGCGGTTACGTCGTGCCGCCCGATGGTTTCCTCGCCGGCTTGCGCGCGCTGTGCGACCAACACGGCATCCTGCTGATCTTCGATGAAGTGCAGTCGGGCATCGGCCGCACCGGGCGCATGTTCGCAAGCCAGCATTGGGGCGTATCGCCAGACATCATGACGCTCGCCAAGGGCATGGGGTCCGGCTTGCCGATCGGCGCGATGGTCGCGAAGAAGCGCCTGATGTCGCAATGGAAGCGCGGCGCGCACGGCAACACCTACGGCGGCAATCCGATCACCTGCGCGGCGGCCAACGCGACGATCGATCTCGTCGAAGGCGGCATGGTCGGCAACGCGGCGACGGTCGGCGCGCACTTCACCTCGGCGCTCCACGACCTGGCGCGCGACTTCCCGTGCATCGGCGACGTGCGCGGCAAGGGCCTGATGATCGGCATGGAACTGATCGAAACCGACGGCTCGCCGGCGCGCGCGCTGTGCGATGCCGTCATCACCCGCGCCTTCCACAACGGCCTGCTGTTGTTGTCGTGCGGCACGAGCACGGTGCGCTTCATGCCGCCGCTCGACGTGAAGCGGGAGGAAGTCGACGAGGCGATGGCGCTGCTGCGCACCAGCCTGCAGGAAGCGATGGTGTTGTCCGGGCGCGGGGCCTGACGGATGCGCGGCAGGGGGGGGCGCTTCGTCCGTGCGACGTGCGTGGCCGCGTTGCTCGCGTCCGCGCTCGCCGTGGCCTCGGGTCGCGAGCCCGTGCTCAAGCAGGTCGACTTGCCGCACAACTATTACTGGCGCGAGTTGTACCTGCCGCAACTGACGACCGGGCCGGGGTCGGTGAGCTTCATGCCCGATGGCGAAACGCTTGTGTACAGCATGGGCGGATCGTTGTGGCGCCAGCGCATCGGCGAGGACGAGGCCGTCGAACTCACGCATGCGATCGGTGCGTACGACCATCAACCCGATGTCGCGCGCGGCGGCCGCAGCGTGGTGTTCACGCGCTACGACGGCAACGCGATGGCGCTGTGGCGCATGGATCTCGCGACCGGGCAGTCGCGCGCGCTGACCCGAGGCGGTTCAGTCAACGTCGAACCGCGCCTGTCGCCCGACGGCAAGCGTATCGCGTGGGTGTCGACCGAAGGCAGCGGGCATTTCAATCTGTTCCTCGCCGACATCGGCGATGATGGCCTTCGCAATGCGCGTCCGTTGCTCGGCGAACGGCGCAGCAAGCTCGATCGTTACTACTATTCGGCATTCGACCACGCGATCAATCCCTCGTGGTCGCCTGACGGAAAATCGCTCCTGTACGTCGGCAATCCGGAAATAGCATGGGGCACCGGCGACATCCGGATGGTGCAGGTCGACGCGCCCGCGCAGTCTCGCAAGCTTCTGTCCGAGGAAACCAGTTGGAGCACGCGCCCCGAACTTGCGCCTGATGGCCACCGCATCCTGTTCGCGAGCTACCACGGGCGGCAGACGCACCAGTTGTGGATGACGACTGTGGACGGCGCGGCGCCGCTGCCGCTCACGTTCGGCACGAGCGAGCGACGCAACGCGCGCTGGTCGCCCGACGGCAAGCGCATCGCCTACATCGGCAACGCGGGCGAGGGCGGCAATACCGAACTCGTGGTAATGGATGTGGTCGGCGGCGCGAGCCGCATCGTGACGCCCACGCGCCTGCGCACGCTGGCTCCGACTTCGCGCATGGTGATCGATGTGCGCGACGGCGCGGGCCAGCGCGTGCCCGCGCGCGTCTCCGTGGTCGGCAGCGACCGGCGCGCGCACGGACTGCGCGATGCCTGGATGCACGCCGACGATGGCTTCGACCGCGCAACGCTGGCCACCGAAGCGCATTACTTCCATTGCGCATCGCCGTGCACGCTCGACGTGCCGGCGGGCGTGGCCGACGTGACCGTGCAGCACGGTTTCGCGCATGCGCTCTGGCAACAACGCGTGGAGGCGGTGGCCGGCCGCGAAACACCGGTCCAGGTCGCGCTCGTCGCACAACCCTTGCCGCGCGAGTTCGGCCACTTCGTCGGCGTCGACCTGCACGTGCACATGAACTACGCCGGCCATTATCGCAACACGCCGGCGAACCTCGCGCGCCAGGCGCAGGCGGAAGACCTCGACGTCGTCGAGAACCTGATCGTCAACAAGGAAGAGCGCATTCCCGACATCGCGTACTTCGGTACGCCGACTGGCGACACCCATCCGCGCATCGCGCATGCGCAGGAGTACCACACGAGTTTCTGGGGCCATCTCGGCCTGCTCAACTTGCGCGATCATTACGTCACGCCGGATTTCTCGGCATATCGCCACACCGCGATGGCGAGCCCATGGCCGCACAACGGCGTCGTCGCCGATCTCGCGCATGCGCAGCAGGGCGTCGTCGGTTACGTGCATCCGTTCGACACCGTGCCCGATCCCGCGAAGGACCCGGCACTCACGCACCAGCTGCCCGCCGATGTCGCGCAGGGCAAGGTCGACTACATCGAGATCGTCGGCTTCGCCGATCACAAGTCAACGGCGAACGTGTGGTATCGCCTGCTCAATCTCGGCTATCGCCTCCCCGCGGGCGCAGGCTCCGACACGATGGCGAACTACGCGTCGCTGCGCGGGCCGGTCGGCATCAACCGCGTGTTCCTCGACACCGACGGGCGCCTCGACGGCGACGCCGTGATGACGACGCTCAAGGCCGGCCGCGGCTTCGTCACCAACGGGCCGCTGCTGGGCCTGCTGGTCGACGGGCAAAAGCCAGGTGCATCGATCGCCGCGCGAGGCAAGCTGCCGTATCGCGTGTCGATGCGCTCGCCGATCGCCGTCGATCACCTCGAACTCGTGTCGAACGGGGAGGTCGTGAAGCGCTTCGACCTCGCCGGCGACCGCATGCGCTTCGATGTCGAAGGCGAGCTCGATGCAACGCAAGGCGGTTGGTTGCTGCTGCGCGCATGGAACGACGACGCCGACCCGAAGCTGCTCGACCTGTATCCGTACGCGACGACCAACCCGGTGTGGCTGGAAGGCGACGCACCCGATGCGCGTGGCGACGCGGCCTATTTCGTTGCCTGGCTCGATCGCGTGATCGAAGCCGCCGATGCGCGAGACGATTGGAACGACGCGCAGGAAGAGGCCGCGACGCTCCAATACCTGCGCGAGGCGCAGGACAAGTTCCGCCAACGCGCGGAGGAACGCTGATGCGCAGGGGGTCGCTGATGCGCAGAGGAGCGCTTGTGCGCACGGGAACGGTTATGCGCAAGGGAACGGTGATGCGCAAGGGAACGCCGACGCGTGGAACCACGTCCGTTCGCGCCCTGTGCGCAATGCTCGCGCTGTTCGTGTCGACTACGCACGCAGCGGAGTCGGCACAGACGTCGCAGTCATCGACGCCGTCGCCGACCACGCGCTTCGGCGTCGACGACCTCGCACGCCTCGTCGACCTCACCGAGCCCACGCTCTCCCCGGACGGCCGCACGGTCGTCTACACCGCGACCTCCGCCAACCTCCAGGAAGACCAGTCGCAGTCCGACCTGTGGCGCGTCGATTACGCAAGCGGCGAACGCAAGCGCCTCACCAACACGCCGAAGCACGACGAGTCGCGCCCGCAGTGGACGCCCGACGGCAAGTCGATCGCGTTCCTCTCCGATCGCGGCGGCGACGAAGCGACGACGCAGGTGTGGCTGATGCCCGCGAACGGCGGCGAAGCCAGGCGCCTGACCAGGTTCGGCGAAGGCATCGACGACTTCGTGTTCTCGCCCGATGGCAAGCGGCTGGCGTTCATCGCGCGTCAACCGCAACAACCCTTCGGCGCGAAGAAACCGAAGAACCCGCCGCCCATCGTCACCGAGCGTTACCAGTTTCGCGAAGACGGCGCCGGTTATCTCGACGATCGGCGCAAGCACCTGTACGTGTTCGACATCGCGAGCGGCAAGACAGAATTGCTCACGCCCGGTGCGCACGACGAACAACTGCCCGCGTGGTCGCCCGACGGCAAGCACCTCGCGTACGTCACCAAGCGCGGCGTCGATCCGGATCGCCACCTCAACTTCGACATCTACGTGGTCGAAGCGAAGGCCGGCGCGACCGAGCGACAACTCACGACGTTCAAGGGCTCCGACCTCGATCCCTACTGGGAGACTCGCCCCGCGTGGAGCCCCGACGGCAAGCGCATCGCCTACCTGCGCAGCGGCGAGGACAAGTGGATCTACTACGCGCCGTGGCAACTGGCGATCGTCGATGTCGCGACGGGCGAAGAACGCGTACCCGCGGACATCGATCGCTGCTTCACCAAGCCGCGCTGGTCGGCCGACGGCAAGAGCGTCTACGCGCTGATCGAACACCCGCAGGTGACCTGGCTGTCGCGCATCGACCTCGACGACGGCAAGGTGACGCCGCTGACGCAGGGGCCGCGCTTCGACTATGACCTCGACGTGTCGAAGGACGGCCGCGTCGTCGTGCTCGGCGGCGACGACCTGCATCCGTACGCGATCTCCGCGGTCGAGCCGACGGGCCTGCGCACGCTCGCCGACCACAATGCCTTCCTGGCGCAGCGCGAACTCGCGAACGCCGAACCCTTCCACTACCGCAACGGCGACGTCGAACTCGAAGGCTTGCTGATCAAGCCGATCGGTTACGTCGAAGGCCGCCGCTATCCGACGATCGTGCGCCTGCATGGCGGACCGGTGTATCAGTTCAGCCGCGAATTCATGCCCGATTGGCAGGCGTATGCGGCGCAGGGCTTCGCGGTCGTCGCGCTCAATCCGCGCGGCAGTTCGGGCCGCGGCTTCGACTTCGCGAAGGCGATCTACGCCGACTGGGGCAACGTCGATGCACGCGATGTGCTTGCCGGCGTTGATCACGTCGTGCAGATGGGCATCGCCGACCCCGATCGCCTCGGCATCGGCGGCTGGAGCTACGGCGCGATCCTCACCAATGCGGTGATCGCCACCGACACGCGCTTCAAGGCCGCGATCAGCGGGGCGGGCGCGTCCAACATGTACGGCATGTACGGGCACGACCAGTACATCCGCGAGTACGCGCTCGAGCTCGGCTCGCCGTGGGCGAACCGCGACGTCTACGACCGCGCGAGCTTCCCTTTCCTGCACAGCGATCGCATCACGACGCCGACGATGTTCCAGTGCGCGGACGAGGACGCCAACGTCCCGTGCCTCGGCGCCGAACAGATGTACCAGGCGCTGCGCGCGCGCAACGTGCCGACGCGCCTGGTCGTCTATCCGGGCGAAGGCCACGGCCTCACTGTTCCCAGCTACCTCAAAGACCGCATGATGCGGAACCTGGGGTGGTACTCGCGGTTCCTGCGGGAAGAGGGAGGGGAGTGATGCCGACAGTCGTGCCGTCATCGGTGCAATGTTTGGCGCGCGCATGCGTGTTGGGCCTCGCCGTTGCCGCGAGCCTGACCGCGCACGCCGCGGACCCGCGCGCACGTGCGCTCGGCGTGCCGTTCGAAGGCAAGCCCGGCGCGTTGAATGCGATCACCGACGTGGCGGGCGTCACCGTCGGCCAGGTCACGCTCATCGAGGACCGCGAGGACGGCCACAAGGTGCGCACTGGCGTCACCGCGATCCTGCCGCGCGGGCGCGACAGTTTTGAGACGCCCGTGTTCGGCGGATGGTTCGCGCTCAACGGCAACGGCGAGATGACCGGCACGACGTGGCTCGAGGAATCGGGCCAGCTCGAAGGTCCGGTGATGCTGACCAACACGCACAGCGTCGGCGTCGTGCGCGATGCAGTGATCGCCGAGCGCGTGAAGGCCGGCGGTGCGGATGCCAGCGGTTACTGGTGGTCCCTGCCCGTCGTCGCCGAAACCTGGGACGGGCACCTCAACGACATCAACGGCTTCCACGTGAAGCCGGAGCACGTCGCACAAGCATTGCGCGACGCGAGCGGTGGCCCCGTCGCGGAAGGCAACGTCGGCGGCGGCACCGGCATGGTGTGCCACGAATTCAAGTGCGGTATCGGTTCTGCCTCGCGCGTCGTCGCGCTGGAGAACGCGCAATACACCGTCGGCGTGCTCGTGCAGGCGAACTACGGCATCCGCGACACGCTGCGCATCGCGGGCGTGCCGGTGGGCCAGCACTTGCGCGCGGATCGCGTGTACACCGACCCCGCGCTTGCGATCGCGGGCGACGCGCCGAACGGCGACACGGGTTCGATCATCATCGTCGTCGCAACCGACGCACCGCTGCTGCCGCACCAGCTCGACCGCATCGCCAAGCGCGCCGGCATGGGCCTGGCGCGCATGGGCAGCTACGCGGGCAATGGATCGGGCGACATCTTCGTCGCGTTCTCGACCGCCAATGCCGCCGCCGCGAAGGGCGCCTCGCGCAACGAAGCGAGCTTCGTCGGCAACGATCACCTCGACGATCTGTTCAACGCCACCGTGCAGGCCACAGAAGAAGCCATCGTCAACGCGATGATCGCCTCACGCGACATGCGCGGCGAAGGCGGACACTATGCGAACGCGTTGCCGCACGATGCGCTGGTTCGCCTGCTGAAGCGTTACGGCCGCTACGAGCGCGCCCAATCACAGGGACGGTAATGAAACCAACGAAGCTCGTCACCGCGTTGTTGTTCGCGACACTTTCACCGACCGCGTTCGCGCAGACGGTCGTCGTCCACGCAGGCAGGATGGTCGATGTCGACAAGGGCGAAGTGCTCGCCGATCGCGCGATCACGATCGAGAACGGACGCGTCGTGCGCGTCGAGCCCTGGTCCGAAGCAAGCGCGCGCAACGCCAGGGTCATCGACTGGTCGCGCTACACCGTACTGCCCGGCCTGATGGACATGCACACGCACGTCGCCGACGAAGGCCAGTCCGCCGATCCGGGCGCGCCGCTCAAGAGCACGCCGGCGCGCGACGCCTTCATCGGCGCGAAGAACGCGTGGGACACGGTGCGCGCAGGCTTCACGACGGTGCGCGACGTCGGCGTGTTCCGCGGCTTCGCCGACGTGGCGTTGCGCGATGCGATCAACGCGGGGCAGGTCCCCGGTCCGCGCATGTTCGTCGCGGGCGCATACATCACGATCCCCGGCGGCGGTGGCGAGATCACCGGCCTGCCGGAAGGCACCGTGGTCCCCGACGAATTCCGCCGCGGCGTCGCGAAGGACGAACAGGAAGTGCGGCAGAAAGTGAACGCGCTGTTCGACGGTGGCGTCGACTTCATCAAGGTCATCGCGACCGGCGCCGTGCTGGCCGCGGGCACGGAGCCCGGCGAATCCGAATACACGGAAGCGCAGATCCGCGCCGCGGTCGAGGAAGCCGGAAAGCGCCACAGCTTCGTCGCCGCGCACGCGCATGGCGCGGAAGGCATCAAGCGCGCTTCGCGCGCGGGCGTGCGTTCGATCGAACACGGCTCGCTGATGGACGACGAAGCCATCGCGACGATGAAGCAGCACGGCACGTGGCTGGTCGCCGACATCTACAACGGCGATTACATCGATACGGTCGGCCGCGCGGAAGGGTGGTCCGACGAGATCCTGCGCAAGAACACCGACACGACGGAAACCCAGCGCGCCGGCTTCCGCAAGGCGGTCGCGGCGGGCGTGAACATCGCCTACGGCACCGACAGCGGCGTGTATCCGCACGGCGACAACGCGCGCCAGTTCGCTTACATGGTGCGCTACGGGATGACGCCGATGCAGGCGATCCAGTCGGCGACGATCCAGCCTGCGCGCATGCTCGGCCGCGAGGGCGAGCTCGGTTCCATCGCGCCGGGCAAGTTCGCCGACCTCATCGCGGTGGACGGCGATCCCATCGCCGACATCGAAGTGCTGCGCGACGTACGCTCCGTGATCAAGAATGGCAAGCGGGTCTGCGATGGCCCGGAAGAATGCGGTCCGCCGCGACAGGACACTTCCGATGGCAAGTAACGGCGACGAAGGCCAGCGCAAGCTCGGCTTCTGGATGTGCACGGCGCTGGTGGTGGGCAACACCATCGGCATGGGGATCTTCCTGCTGCCCGCGTCGCTGGCGCCGTACGGCTTCAACGCGACGCTCGGCTGGCTGGTCACCGCGCTCGGTTGCGTTGCGCTCGCGCGCGTCTTCGCCCGCCTCGCGCGCGAGATGCCGAACGCCGACGGCCCCTACGGCTACATCCGCTCGACGCTCGGCGACATCCCGGCCTACATCGCGATCTGGTGTTACTGGGTGTCGTTGTGGATCACCAACGCGGCGCTCGCGACCGGCGTGGTCGGTTATCTCGGCGCGGTGTTTCCGCCGGTCGCCGACATGCAGCCGGCGATCGCGGCATTGATCCTGTTGTGGACGTTCGTCGTGATCAACCTGTTCGGCGTGCGCAGCGGCGGACGCGTGCAGGTCGCCACCGCCGCGCTGAAGTTGCTGCCCATGCTGGCCGTCGCGCTGCTCGGCGTGTGGTTGTTGCTGACCTCGCCCGAGGTCTACACGGCGCATCCGCCGGCCGCGCCGATCCAGGCGGGCGAAGTCATGGCGGCTTCGACGATCGCGTTGTTCGCGATGCTCGGCCTGGAATCGGCGACCGTGCCCGCGTCGCGCGTGCATGATCCCGCGCGCACGATTCCGCGCGCGACCATCGTCGGCACCGTGCTGACGGCGGCGATCTACCTCGTCGTCTCGACCGTGCCGATGCTGTTGATCCCGGAGCAGGAGCTGGCCGGCGCCAATGCGCCGTTCGCGATGGTGATGGATCGCTTCGCCGGCGCGGGCATCGGGCGCTGGCTCGCGCTGTTCGTCGTGGTCAGCGGCCTCGGCGCGCTCAACGGCTGGACGCTGCTCGTCGGCGAACTCACCCGCACGATGGCGGTGAACGGCGTGATGCCTGCGGCGCTCGCGCGCAACAACCGGCGCGGCGCGCCGGTCATCGCGCTGCTGGTGACGGGCGTGCTGGGCAGCGGCATGGTCTTGATGAGCTACAGCAAGTCGCTGGTGGAAGGCTTCACCTTTCTCTCGAAGGTGGTGACCGCGGCCAACCTGCCGCTCTACCTGTGCTGCTCGCTCGCGCTGGGCGTGATGTGGAAGCGCGGCGACAAGGCGGGCGTGCGCGGGATGCTGGGGATCTCGCTGTTCGGCGTGGCGTACTCCCTGTTCGCCTTCGTGGGCCTGGGCCACGAGCCGTTCGTGCTCGGGTTGGTGCTCGCGGCGGCGGGCCTGCCGCTCTACCTGTTCATGCGCGTCCGCCGCCCGGCCGCCGTGGCTTAAGATTCGACGATATGACTGCCCTGAACCAACATTTCGTCGCCGACAGCGAAGACAACCTCGCCCGCATGCAGCAGGCGGTCGCCGAACAGATGCGCGATCGCGACGCGGGCCTCATGCAGTACTTCTACCGATCGTCGGTGGTGTACCAGCGGGAGCTCGACAACCTGTTCTTCAAGAGCTGGTTGTGGGCGGGGCACGTCAGCCAGATCCCGAATCCGGGCGACTTCTTCCTGTACGAGATCGACCAGGAATCGGTGATCGTCGCGCGCGGCAACGACGGGCAGGTCCGCGCGCTGATCAATTCCTGCCGCCATCGCGGTTCGCGCGTGTGCGAAGAACTGCAGGGCAACTGCAAGACGTTCGTGTGCCCGTACCACGGTTGGGTGTACGGCACCGACGGCGCATTGCGCGGCGCGCGCCACATGGACGCGATGCCCGGGTTCCGCAAGGAAGACCACGGCCTGAAGCAGGCGCGCGTAGCCGTGCGCTTCGGCCTGATCTTCATCAACTTCGATCCCGACGCGTACGACTTCAACGCGTGCCTCGAGCAGGTCGACGGGCAACTTGGTCCGTATCACCTCGAGAACGCGAAGATCGCGCATCGCGAGACCTATTCGGTCGACGCCAACTGGAAGATCGCGCTCGGCAACTACCTCGAGTGCTACCACTGCGAAACCGCGCACCGCGCGTATTCGAAGCTGCACACGTTCAAGGATCGCGAAGAGGTCGTCGCGCCGATCAACCGCGCGATGTGGGAACGCGCCGAACGCGAGACCGGCGTGCACGACATCGAGAAGGCCGTCTATCGCATGTTCCGCGAGGCGCCGGGCTTCGGGTCGTGCGTCTACACGAGCCGCTACGCGCTGTTCGACGGTTACCTCTCCGGCAGCCGCGACGGCACGCCGGTCGCGCCGCTGATGGGCGACTTCAAGGGCTATGACGGCGGCGCGGGCGACTGCCAGTTCGGCCCGCTGACCTACATGCTCAACTACCCGGACCACTGCATCCTGTTCCGTTACGTTCCCTTCGGGAACAACAAGACGGACATGGAGATCGTTTGGTTCGTCAACGGCGATGCGGTCGAGGGCGTCGACTACGATCGCGAAGCGTTGGTGTGGCTGTGGCACGTCACCACGATCGAAGACAAACGCATCATGCAGTTGAACGCCGCGGGCGTGAACTCGCGGTTCTTCGAACCTGGCCCGCAGCATCCGGAGTTCGAGGACACGCCCAAGCGCTTCGTCGACTGGTACCTGCACGCGCTCGCCGGCGACTTCAGCGTGATCCCGCCCACGGTGCGCACGCACCGCACCAGTTCCTGCGAAATGACCGAGCATCCATGACCGCCGTCCCGCAGTTCCAACTCAAGCACACGCCCTTCCACGAACGCACCTCGCAACTCAGTCTGCCGCAGAACTGGCGGCGCTGGGCCGGGCACATCGTGGTCGGTTCCTACGACCTGCATGTCGAGCGCGAGTACTGGGCGATCCGCGACGCGGTCGCGCTGATCGACGTTTCGCCGCTGATGAAGTACATGATCGAAGGCCCCGACGCCGCGCGCTTGCTCGACAAGCTCGTGCCGCGCGACATCGCGAAGATGGCCGTCGGCCAGGTCGGTTACACCGGCTGGTGCGACGACGAAGGCAAGCTGCTCGACGACGGCACCATCTCGCGCCTCGGCGAAACCACCTTCCGCCTCACGTCCGCCGAGCCGTCGCTGCGCTGGCTGTCGATGAACGCCGTCGGTCTCGACGTGTCGATCACCGAAGTCACCGAGAAGATGGGCGCGCTCAGCCTGCAGGGCCCGAAGTCGCGCACGGTGCTCAACAAGGTGTGCGGCAAGTCGCTCGACAAGCTGAAGTACTTCCGCGTCATGGAGAACACGCTGGCCGGTCGCAAGGTCACGATCTCGCGCACCGGCTACACCGGCGACCTCGGTTACGAAATCTGGATGGACGTCGCCGACGCGCTGGCCGTGTGGGACGCGCTGATGGAAGCGGGCCACGATTACGGCCTCGTGCCGTGCGGCATCCTCGCGATGGACATGGCGCGCGTCGAAGCCGGCCTCTTCATGATCGACGTCGATTACACGGCCGCGAACCACGCGTGGATCGAAGGCCAGAAGTCTTCGCCGCTGGAGATGGGCCTGGATTGGGCGGTGCATCTCGACAAGCCGGGTTACTTCGTCGGCCGCCGTGCGCTGGAGCGCGAACAGAAGGCCGGTTCGTTGTGGAAGCTGGTGGGCTTCGAAGTCGACTGGGCCGGCATGGAACCGTTGTTCGCGGCTGTCGGCCTGCCGCCGCAGATTCCCGCGATGGCCGTGCGCGGCTCGCTGCCCGTAATGCATGAAGGCAAGCAGGTCGGCTACGCATCGACGAGCACCTGGTCGCCGGTGCTGAAGAAATACATCGCGCTGGTCCATTTGCAGGCCCCGTACTACGAACCCGGCACGCAGCTCGCGATGGAAGTCACCGTCGAGCACAAGCGCCTGCACGCGCCGGGCAAGGTCGTGAAGCTGCCGTTCTACGAACCCGAGTGGAAGAAGAAGTGATGACGACGAATCAATATGACGCCGTTGTCATCGGCGCCGGCCACAACGGCCTCATCGCCGCCGCGTATCTCGCGCGCGCGGGCAAGAAGGTCTGCGTGCTCGAACGCCGCGAAGTCGTGGGCGGCGCCGCGGTCACCGCCGAACCGTTCCCCGGCTATCGCTTCTCGCAGTTCTCCTACGTCGTCAGCCTGCTGCGCCCGGAGATCATCCGCGACCTCGAACTGCCGCGGCATGGTTTGAAAATCCTGCCGCTGCCGAGCACGGTCACGCCGCTCGACAACGGCGACTATCTCGCCGCGTGGGACGACCACGACCTCACGCGCCAGGAGCTGTATCGCCATTCGCCGCGCGATGCCGAAGCCTCGGACGAATACGGCCGCGTGATGGCGCGCGCCGCGAAGGCGATCAAGCCGATCCTCGGCTTGGTGCCGCCGGATCCGTCGTCGCTGAGCCCACGCGACCTGATGGGCCTGTTGAAGGTCGGTCAATACGCGAAGAGCCTGTCGGAAAAAGAGCTGTACCAGATCGCCAAGCTGCTCACGATGTCGGCGGCGGACCTGCTCAACGACTGGTTCGAGTTCGATCCGCTGAAGGGCACGAAGTCGGCGAGCGGCATCATCGGTACGTTCCTCGGCCCGCATTCGCCGGGCACCGCGTACGTGTTGCTGCACCACTACATGGGCGAAATCGACGGCGCGTTCCGCGCGTGGGGTTTCGCGAAGAACGGCAACGGCGGCGTGAGCGCGGCGATCGCGAGTTCTGCGCGCGCGCTCGGCGTCGAGATCCGCACCAACGCCTCCGTGCAGCAGGTGATCGTGAAGGGCGGCCGCGCGGCGGGCGTCGCGCTCGCCAACGGTGACGAACTCCAGGCGAAGGTCGTCATCACCGCGGCGGATCCGAAGCGCTCGTTCCTGCAGTTCGTCGAGCAGAAGCATTTGCCCGGCGAGTTCGTCGAACAGATCAAGAACTTCCGCGTGCGCGGTTCGTCGGGCAAGGTCAACATCGCGCTCAGCGAGTTGCCGGACTTCACCTGCCTGCCGGGCGAGAACGCGCTGCACCGCGGCGCGATCTCGATCAGCCCGAGCATGGAGTACATCGAACGCGCCTACGACGAAGCGAAGTACGGCCAGTTCGCGAAGAACCCCTATATCGACATGATCATCCCGTCGATGATCGACCGCGACATGGCCCCGCCGGGCCACCACGTGATGTCGTGCTTCGTGCAGTACGCGCCGTACGACATCGAAGGCGGCTGGGACGATGCGAAACGCGAGGCCTTCGGCGAGACCGTCATCAACACCATCGAGCGTTACGCGCCGAACATCCGCCGCGCCATCGTCGGCAAGCAGGTGATCACGCCGAAGGACATCGAAGCGATCGCCGGCATCACCGGCGGCAACATCTTCCACGGCGAACTGCTGCTGCACCAATTGTTCTTCCTGCGCCCGGCGCCGCAATGGGCCGATTTCCGCACGCCGCTCCCCGGTTACTACTTTGGCGCGTCCGGCGCGCATCCGGGCGGTGGCGTGATGGGCGCGGCCGGCAAGCTGGCCGCACAGGAAGTCCTCAAGGATTGGAAGTGACGATGAGCGCGAACAAGACTTACGACATGCCTCAAAACAGCGTGATCGTCGTCGGCGCGGGCCACAACGGCCTCGTCGCCGCGAACTACCTGGCGAAGGCCGGCCGCAAGGTGCTGGTGCTCGAACGCCGCGACCGCGCGGGCGGCCAGCTGGCCGGCGATGTGTTCGACGGCGCCGCGTACGATCCGCTGCACGCCGGTGCGCAGTTGCGTCCCGACATCGTGCGCGACCTCGATCTCGCGCGGCACGGACTGACGCTCGGCGCGCCCGCTCCGTACGTATCGCTGTTGCCCGATGGTCGTCGCCTCGTGTTGTCGACCTCCGATGCCAACGCGACGCGCGAATCGATCCGCCAGTTCTCCGAGAGCGACGCGAAGCGCTGGCCCGAGTTCGTCGCCTTCATGGATCGCGCCGCCGCGTTCCTCGACGCCGCGTACGCCACGCCCATGCCGCGCCTTCCGCACATCGGCATGAAGGAAGGCTGGCCGCTCGCGAAGCTCGCGTGGACGCTGCGCAAGCTCGGTGGCAAGGACATGTTCCGCGTCATCCGCATGATGTCGATGTCGACCGTCGAGTTCACCGAAGAGTGGTTCGAGTCGCAGGAAGTGAAGGCCGCGATCGCGGCGGTCGGCGTCCACGGCTTCACGCTCGGCTCGATGTCGGCGGGCACCGGCTACACGCTGATGCACAACTGGCTCAATCGCGGCGGTCTCGCGCATCGCCCGATCGCGGGCGGCAGTGCGAAAGTCGCGGACGCGTTGGTCGCCGCGTTGAAGGCGAACGGCGGCGAACTGCGCACGTCGAGCGGCGTGCAACGCATCCTGGTCGAACGCTCGCGTGCGGTCGGCGTGCAACTCGAGAACGGCGAAGCAATCCGCGCAACCAACGTCTTCTCCGCAGCCGATCCGCGCAGCACGCTGCTCGGCCTTGTCGGCGCACCGGAACTGCCGACCGAATTCGTCTGGCACGTGCAGTCGATCAAGATGCGCGGCTCGGTCGCGAAGGTGCACCTGCGCACCGATGGTTCGCACGGCCTGCCCGCGGGCACGCTCGCGTTGGCGCCGACGCTCAAGGACATCGAGCGCGCGTACGACGCCGCGAAGTACGGCGAGATCGCGCAGCGTCCTTATCTCGAAGTCACGACAAGCGGCGCCACGAACGGCGGCGACGTCGTCTCGATCCACATGCAATCGGCGCCGTACAAGTTGCGCGGCGCAGAGTGGAGCGACGCTCGCGCCATCGTCGAACGCATCGCGACCGACACGCTCGCCGAACAGTTCCCGTCGCTCGAGGCGTCGATCCGCAGCGTCCGCACCATCACGCCGGCCGACCTCGAACGCGACTGGTCGCTCACCGAAGGCGACCTCAACCACGGCCAGCTGATCCTCGACCAGATGTTCTTCATGCGCCCGCTGCCGGGCTGGTCGAACCACGCCACCCCGATCGACGCGCTGCACCTGTGCGGCAGCGGCGTGCACGGCGGCGCGGGCATCAGCGGCGCGGCGGGCCGCAACGCAGCACGGCAGGTGTTGGCCGCGAAGGGATGAGGGACACGTTCGCCACGAGGTGAACGATCAGTTCGCCTACGTGATGGCGCCGGTGTCGATCATCGTCGGCCTGGCGCTCGCGCATATCCTGGCCGCGCTCGGCGTGGGCGTGAATCGCCTGCGCGGGCATGGCAAGCCGATCCGGCTCGAGGCGGTCTACCTGTTGTGGGTGGCCTACGTGTTCCTGTGGATCGTGTCGTTCTGGTGGTGGGAGTTCAAATTCCACGAGCTCGGCACGGTCTGGACGTTCGGCCTGTACCTGTTCGTGTTGCTGTACTCGATGTTGCTGTTCTTCATGGCGGTGGTGCTCGTGCCGCGCGGCATGAAGGACCTCGACGATTCGTACGTCTTCTTCATGGCCGGGCGGAAGTGGTTCTTCGCGATCCTGCTCGTCGCCGCCGTCGTGGATTTCGCCGATGCGCTGCTCAAGGGCCTGGACTGGGCGCTGCAGCCTTCGTACCTGATCTTCCTCGTCCTGTATGTCACCGCGTTCGTGATCGGCATGCGCGCGGAAAGCCGGCGCGTGCAATTGGTCGTCGCCGCGTTCGTCTTTTTCTACCAGGTGGCTTACAGCTGGGCGACGCTGTTCGTGCTCGGGAAGTGGTGAGGCCCGATAAGCGACCAATCCCGCCCCTGCAGGTGTATTCGATCGGCAGCATGCACGCACCTTTCATGCGCTTGCTGCCATGTCCGCCAACCTTCTGCTCGTTGCCGCATTCGTCGCGACCCAGGTCACTAGCTACGAATACGACGAACTCGGTCGCCTGATAGCCGAGCGTAGCGGGGCGGAAAAGAAACTCGTTGCGCGGTACGCATACGATGCCGACGGCCGCCGCACCGAAGTCACCAACGGCAAGGGCGAGACGACCAGGCTGACCTATGACGCGTTGGGTCGCGTGGCGACGTCGACGGACCCGATGGGTGGGGTCACGAAGTTCACCTACGACCCCGCGGATCGCGTTACCTCCGTAACCGACCCGCGCGGTTTAGTCACAACGTACAAGTACAACGGCTTCGGCGACCTGCTGGAACTCGACAGCCCCGATACCGGCAAGACGACGCACGTCTACAGCCCCGAGGGTCTCCGCGAACGCACGACCCGCAACGACGGCAGCACCCTCGTGTTCGACTATGACGGCGCCGGTCGCGTCACGAAGGTGACCGGCGGCGCAGACCAGCGCACGTTCGCCTATGACACGTGCGGCGCGGGCTTCCTGTGCGAAGCGAAGACCCTGCGCTCCGGGGTGTTGCAGGCCGCGACGCGCTTCACCTTCACCCCATACGGCCAAATGCTGACGCGCGTCGATACCGCCCAAGGCGTCGAAGACACGACGCGGTACCAGTACGACGCCTTCGGCCGCCTTGCGATGCTCACGTATCCCGGCGGTCTCTCGGTCGGCTACGGCTACACGCTCGGCCGCATCACCTCGATGACTGCGAGCCACGGCGGCACGACGCAAACCGTGCTGAGCGACGTGCGCTATCGCCCCTTCGGCGGACCGGAGAGCTGGACCTACGGTAATGGCTTGCAGCGCCGCTATGACGTCGATGACAACGGTCGCCTGTTCGGCATCAGCGCAACCGACATGACGGCGGGCAAGGTCAAGCAAAGCCTCACCTACGGCTTCGACGGCGCCGACCGCATCAACGCGATCACCAACGGCGCGGGCCCGCCGACCACGCAGACCTTCGGCTACGACGCCAATGGACGGCTCGCTTCAGACGCGATCAGCCAGCAGAGCGGCCATGCGCTCGCCTTTGACGCGAACGGCAACCGCACGCGCCACACCTGGGGCGGTGGCACCGAGCAGCACGCGATCGACCCGCACAGTAATCGCCTGCTGGCGATCAGCGGCACATCGAATCCCGCCCGGCACCACGTCTACGACTACGACCTGCGTGGCAATCGCATCAGCGACACGACCAGCGGCGTGACCACGCAGTTCGCCTACGACGCGTTCAACCGCATCAAGCAGGTGTCGCGACCGAAGGACGTGGAGGTCTGCGAGCAATACGGCACATGCCGAACGCTCGAAGCTGGGACTACCACGTACGCCGTCAACGCACTCGACCAGCGCGTAGCAAAGTCAGGCCTGAGCGGCGCGACACGCTTCGTCTTCGGCGACCAGACGCGATTGCTGGCCGAGCATGGAACGAGTGGATGGACCCACTACGTGTGGTTCGGTGGTGAGTTGGTGTCGATGTTGACGCCGAGCAACAGCACGATCCTCACCTGGTACGAAGACCTGCCGATCACGTTGAGCCACCCGGGTTTGAAGTACGTGCACAACGACCATCTGGGGCGGCCCGAAGTCGTGACCAGCGGATACAAGGTGGATCTGTGGCGCGCCCGCAACTATGCGTTCGATCGCAACGTTTCGCTGGATCTGATCGGAGGGCTGAACCTCGGATTCTCGGGCCAGCACTACGACGCTGAAAGCGATCTCTGGTCAAACGGATTCCGGACATTGGATCTGAAGGCCGGGCGATATACCCAGCCCGATCCTCTGGGCATGGTGGCAGGAGTCAATCCGTATGCTTATGTCGAAGGCAACCCCGTAAACGCAATCGACCCTCTCGGGTTGGAGACCTGCCTTCTGACAACAATAGGCCCCGGCGGCATCCGCGATCACGCGGCGATCTACACGTCCCGCGGGGACGGCGGAGGCCCTGCGCTTTATGACCCGGCAGGATCGTTTGCTGCTGCGAATGGCGGCGGGAGCGGAGAGATCGTCGTTGGGGAGGCAGCATCCAAGGCTGCATTTGCTGCACACCACCGAAGTCAGACGGTCGAATCGACCTGCAAGGATACTTCTGCTGCAGAGGAATCCAGAATCATCAATCGTGCGATGCAGCTCGCCGACACATACGGCATCACGCCCGCAGGCGATTGCGCGATTCGTTCCTCCGATGTACTGAACGGGCTGCCGTCATTCCCGAACGTCGAGTCGGGCACCTTTTGGCCAGGGAACCTCCTGCGGCAGATAAAAGGACCATGATCCCATCGGCGACTACAAACATGATTGTCCTGTTGCTGGGATGGCTCGGTCTCTTCGGAATTGGCGCAATTCCAATCAGATCATGGACGATCGCCAAACACGCATGGGGCGCAGCGAGGCATCGTCGCCGGCTGCTGGCTGCGCTCTTGCTTCTACCTATGGTCGTGATGATCCCGATCGATTTGGAAATTGCTATTCGAGTTCATCGCTGTCTCGCGTCGCAGTATTGTGGACCAAGTGTCGCGAGCGGATGGCTGTATCTCGCATTTTTGGGCTTGGCGTATGCGGTCTTTGAAATCGCGTTCTTAGGAGTTCTGATCACCAAACGCATCAAGCACCACCGCATGCGCCTTGGCGAATCGAGCTCTTGAAGGATGTGGGTCCACCCACTCGTTCCGGCCAGCAATCGCGTCTGGTCGCCGAAGACAAAGCGTGTTGCGCCGTTCGCGCCTGACTTTGCGAGCACAGATGTCGAGTCCGGCAAGCTTGACTCATCTCCTGCAGAGAAGTTGCCAGAAATGACCGTGCGGGCGAGATGCCCATTGGATGCAGATGCCTTCAGCCTCTTGGCGCCATCGCTTATCGAATGCACCAGGTGTGATCTCAAGTCACCGGACGATCACTCCAGCATCGCCGGCAAGCCTTCGTTCGCCAGCTTGTCGATGATGCGTTCGAGCTGCTTGCGTTCTTCCGGGTCGAGCGTCGCGAGCAGCTTGCGTTCGCGACCGAGGGCGAGCGGCACGATCTCGTCGTAGATCGCATAGCCCGCTTCGCTGAGCGTCAGCACGGAGCGGCGACGATCGTCGCCGTGCATCTCGCGCGTGATCAGGCCGCGCTCGAGCAGGTGCGCGACCGCGCGGCTCACCGCAACCTTGTCCATCGCCGTGCGTTCGGCCACCGCGTTCGCGCTCAGCGCGGGGAAGCGGCCGAGGACCGCGATCACGCGCCATTCGGTGATGCCGAACCCGAAGCGCGCCTGGTAAAGCCTGGCGATCGCCTGGCTGATCTGGTTGGACAGCACGCTCAGGCGATAGGGCAGGAACCGGTCAAGATCCAGTTCGGCGTGGTCGTGGCCTTCGTGGCCCGGCTGGTCGGCGGCGGCGTTCATTCGCAACATCCCGAGGGGTATGGTTTCACCTGAAACTATGGAGGTGTAGGATGGCGCTTTCCCCCGCAAAACAGAATGCCATGAACGCCCAGCCCAACCTCGGCATGCAGGTCACCACCTTCGAGAACCCGATGGGGATCGACGGCTTCGAGTTCGTCGAGTTCGCCGCGCCCGAAGGGCAGGGCGAATTGCTGCACGACTATTTCCGCCGCATGGGCTTCACTGCCGTGCTTCGCCACAAGACGCGCGCGCTGACCGTGTATCGCCAGGGCGGCGTCAATTTCCTCGTGAACGAGGATCCGGATTCGTTCGCCGCCGATTTCGCGAAGGCCCACGGCCCGTCCGCGTGCGGCTTCGCGATCCGCTTCAAGAAGCCCGCCGACGAAGTCTGCAAGACGGTGCTCGGCAACGGCGGCGAAGCGATCACGCACAAGGCCGGCAGCAAGGCGGTCGATGCGCCGGTGGTGAAGGGCATCGGCGATTGCATGCTGTACCTCATCGACAAGTACGGCAGCAAGGGCTCGATTTACGAAGACTTCCTGCCGGTGCAGGGCGCCGACCAGGACCCGAAGGGTTTCGGTCTCACCTTCATCGACCATCTCACGCACAACCTCTACTTCGGCAACATGCAGAAGTGGTCGGATTACTACGAGCGCCTGTTCAACTTCCGCGAGATCCGCTACTTCGACATCAAGGGCGCGAAGACGGGCTTGGTGTCGAAGGCGATGACCGCGCCGGACGGCATCGTGCGCATTCCGCTCAACGAATCGAACGATCCGAAGTCGCAGATCAACGAATACCTCGACGCGTACAAGGGCGAGGGCATCCAGCACATCGCGTGCTTCACCGACGACATCTACGAAACGGTCGAAGCGATGCGCGCGCAGGGCGTCCAGTTCCTCGACACGCCGGACACCTACTTCGACGTGATCGACCAGCGCGTGCCGAACCACGGCGAAGACGTGCCGCGCTTGGCGCGCAACAAGATCCTGATCGACGCCGACCCGGAGACCAAGCAGCGCAAGCTGCTGCAGATCTTCACCCAGAACGCGATCGGCCCGATCTTCTTCGAGATCATCCAGCGCAAGGGCAACGAAGGCTTCGGCGAAGGCAACTTCCAGGCGCTGTTCGAGAGCATCGAACGCGACCAGATGCGCCGCGGGGTGCTTTGAGGCCGGGATTGGGGATTCGGGATTCGGGATTCGTAGAAGCGGGAGCGCGCGTGATCGAGTCGACGGGGTATCAGTCGGGGTTTGCGAATGAGTTCGCGACGGAAGGCGTCGCGGGGGCGTTGCCTGTCGGGCGCAACTCGCCGCAGAAGGTCGCGCATGGGTTGTATGCGGAGCAGGTGAGCGGCACCGCGTTCACTGCGCCGCGTCGCGAGAATCGCCGCAGCTGGCTGTATCGCATGCGGCCCGCGGCGATGCATGGGACGTTCGCGCCGTTTGCGCAGCCCAACTTCCACAACGACTTCGACAACGGCCCGATCACGCCCGATCAGCTGCGCTGGAGTCCGCTGCCGCTGCCGGCCGCGCCGACGGATTTCATCGAAGGCCTCTTCACGATGGCGGGCAACGGCTCGCCCGCGGGGCAGCACGGTGTCGGCATCCACCTGTACGCGGCGAACCGCGACATGGACGGGCGCTACTTCTACGACGCCGACGGCGAACTGCTGATCGTGCCGCAGCAGGGCCGCCTGCATATCGAAACCGAACTCGGCGTGCTCGACGTCGCGCCGCAGGAAATCGCGATCGTGCCGCGCGGCATCCGCTTCCGCGTCGCGTTGCCGGATGGCGCGTCGCGCGGTTACGTGTGCGAGAACTTCGGCGCGTTGATGCGCCTGCCCGATCTCGGTCCGATCGGCAGCAACGGGCTGGCCAATCCGCGCGATTTCCTCACGCCCAACGCGGCGTACGAAGACCGCGAAGGCGACTTCGAACTGATCGCGAAATTCCAGGGCCACTTGTGGCGCGCGTCGATCGGCCACTCGCCGCTCGACGTCGTCGCGTGGCACGGCAACTACGCGCCGTGCAAGTACGACCTGCGCCACTTCAACACGATCGGTTCGATTTCCTACGATCATCCCGATCCGTCGATCTTCACCGTGCTCACCTCGCCGAGCGACACGCCCGGCACGGCGAACCTGGACTTCGTGGTGTTCCCGCCGCGCTGGCTCGTCGCGCAGGATACGTTCCGCCCGCCGTGGTTCCATCGCAACGTCGCGAGCGAGTTCATGGGCCTGGTCACGGGCGTGTACGACGCGAAGGCCGAAGGCTTCGCGCCCGGCGGCGCGTCGCTGCACAACTGCATGAGCGGGCACGGGCCGGATGCGGCGACGTTCGACAAGGCGTCGAACGCCGACCTGTCGAAGCCCGACGTCATCAAGGACACGATGGCCTTCATGTTCGAGACGCGCGCGGTGATCCGTCCGACCGCGCAGGCGATCGACGCCGCGCATCGCCAGCGCGACTACCAGGATTGCTGGAAGGGCCTGAAGAAGCACTTCGTGTCGCCGCGTTGACGCCTTCGCGCTAGGCTGGCGCGCATTCGCCCCCCGAGGAACACGAATGCGCGCTTCCCTCACGATCTCCGTGCTGTCGCTTGCCCTCGCCTGCAGCGCCTGCACCGGCCGCGATGCGGCGAACGACACCACCGTGCCCACGACCGCCACGGCCACCACGACTGAAGCGGTCACGCCGCCGGCGATGTCGACGATGGTCCCCGCGTCTCCGACGACACCGGCCGCGCCTGCCACGGTCGCCGCACCCGCCGCGCCCGGCGGCGTCATGCCCGCCGAGGGCGCGATCACCTTCGCCGGCTTCGGCCCCGCGCACTGGGGCGCGAGCGAGGAACAGGTCCGGCAGGCCTGGGGCAAGGACATGGAAGGCGCACCGTCGGAACCGAACGGGTGCTTCTACCTGTTCCCCGAACCGCGCACCGATGCGGGCTATCGCTTCGCCTTCATGATCGAAAGCAGCAAGTTCAACCGCATCGACGTGCGCACGCCCGATATCGCCGCGCCCGGCGGCGGCAAGGTCGGCATGGACAAGGCCGAGCTGCATCGCCTCTATCCGGGCCTGGCCGAGCAACGCGACAAGTACGACGAACACGCGCTCAACCTGCGCGGCACCGATCCGCAGGGCGGGCCGGGCGTGGTGGTGTTCGACGTCGACGCCTCCGGCAAGGCGACCGAATGGCGCATCGGCGTGCCCCCGCAGGTCGACTACGTCGAGGGCTGCTCCTGACGCGCTAGACTCCCGCCGGCACAACGCAACGGAGCGCGACGATGCTGGAGACCTGGGGGATGTTCCTGCTCGGGCTGTTGTTCCTGATGCTCGGCGGCGATTCGGTGGTGAAGGGCGCGTCGGGCCTGGCGCGGCATTACGGGTTGTCGCCGTTCGTGGCGGGCCTGGTGCTGGTCGCGTTCGCGACGTCGATCCCCGAACTCGTGGTCAACGGTCGCGCCGCATTCGTCGGCGCGCAATCGCTCGCGCTCGGCAACGCGGTCGGCAGCAATCTCGTCAATTTCGGCCTGACGCTCGGGCTCGCCGCGATCGGCGCGACGGGTGCGCTCGTCGTGCGCTGGCGGGTGCTTTCGCCGCTGTTGGTGTGCTTCATCGTGCTTGGCATCGCGACGATCGGGCTCGGGCTCGATGACGTGTTGTCGCGCATCGATGGCATGTTGTTGCTGCTCGCCTTCGTCGCGGTCGTCGCATTCGCGCTCGCGCGCTCGCGCAGCGACACCGAAGAAGTGCACAAGGTGCTGTCCGACTACACCGAAACGCGCGGCGGGCTCGGTCTCAACGCCGCGCGCCTGGTGATCTCGGCGGTCGTGTTGTTCTTCGGCGCGAAGTGGATCGTGCAATCGGCGCCGACGGTCGGCGCATCGATGGGCATGGGTCCGTTGCTCACGGGCCTGGTGCCCGTCGCGATCGGCACCGCGTTGCCGGAAATCGCCGCGGCCGTGCTCGCTGCGCGACGCGGGCAGGGTGAACTCGTCGCCGGTCACGTCATCGGATCGAGCCTGTGCAACCTGACGCTGGTGCTGGGCGGCATGGCGACCTTTCGCGCGTTGCCGCTGCCGGCCTCGTTCGTGAAGTTCGAACTGCCCGCGGCCATCGCCTTCGCCATCGCGCTCTACCCGATGCTGCGCGGCGACCTGCGCATCAGCCGCATCGAAGGCGGAATCCTCGTCGCAGCGTACGCGGCATGGCTCGTCTTCGTACTGGCGTCGGGCGCGCACTGATCGTCGCGTGCGCCCGCGCCTTTAGAATTCGCGCATGACGCAGCCACAGCCCAAGCTCTATCCGCGCGCGATCCGCGCGTTCGCCGAATTCTTCCGCCTCGAAGCCGCGGGCGGCATCGTGCTGATCCTCGCGGCGGCGTTCGCGCTGATTTGCGTGAACTCGCCGTTGTCCGCGCAGTACAAGCTGCTGCTCGACCTGCCGGTCGCGGTCACCGTCGGCCCCCTCGGCATCGACAAGCCTGCACTGCTGTGGGTCAACGACGGCCTGATGGCGGTGTTCTTCCTGCTCGTCGCGCTGGAGATCAAGCGCGAACTGGTGGGCGGCCAGCTGCAGACGCGCCAGCAGCGGATCCTGCCGATGGTGTGCGCGGTGGCGGGCACGGTCGTGCCGGCGCTGATCTTCACCGCCTTCAACCATGGCGACAAAGAGGCCATGCGCGGCTGGGCGATCCCGACCGCCACCGACATCGCGTTCGCGCTCGGCGTGCTCGCGCTGCTCGGCTCGCGCGTGCCGATCGGCATGAAGGTACTACTGTCGACGATCGCCGTCGTCGACGACCTGCTCGCGATCATCGTCATCGCGGTGTTCTATTCGCACGAGATGTCGTACGTCGCGCTCGGCGCTGCGTTCGCCATGCTCGCGGCGATGTTCGTGCTCAAGCAGTTCGGCGTGAAGTCGCTCGTGCCGTACCTGGTGCTCGGCATCGTGCTGTGGATCTGCATGGTGAAGTCGGGCGTGCACGCAACGCTCGCGGGCGTGGCGACGGGCCTGCTGATCCCGCACGTCGACAAGCGCAACAAGATCGACGACGCGATCGAGTACTCGCCGCTGGAAACGCTCGAACACCAACTGCATCCGTGGGTCGCCTTCGGCATCCTGCCGGTGTTCGCGTTCTTCAACGCGGGGCTCGAACTCGGCAACCTGCAACTGTCGCAGGCGCTGGCGGCATTGCCGTTCGGCGTCGCGGTCGGCCTGCTGGCGGGCAAGCCCATCGGCATCGTCGGCACGGCCATAACCCTGCGCGCGCTGGGCTGGGCGCGCTATCCGGAAGGCATGGACCATCGCGCGATGCTGGGCCTGGGGTTCCTGTGCGGCATCGGTTTCACGATGAGCCTGTTCATCGCCTCGCTCGCCTACATCGATCCGGTGTTGTACGAGGAAGCGGTGCTCGGCATCTTCGTCGCATCGGTGCTGGCCGCGCTGACCGGCCTGGCGTGGTTGCGCGCGGTGCTGCCCGCGCGCGCGGCGGCCTGACGTGCGGCACGCACTCGTTTTCGGCGCGACCGGACAGATCGGCGCGCCGCTGGTCGACAGGTTGCACGACGCGGGCTGGAGAGTCACCGCGGCTTCGCGCGAACGCCAGCGCGACCAGCCCGGGCTCGCGTGGATCCAGGTCGCGTTGCCCGATTACACGGCGAACGTCCCGCGCGATGCGGACGTGATCTTCAGTTGCGGTCCGCTCGACAACTTCGCGCAGTGGTACGAGAAGTCGACGATCGATTGCCCGCGCGTGATCGCATTCGGTTCGACCACCATCGAAGTGAAGCGCGGTTCCGCCGACAAGCAGGAGCGCGACGTCGCCGAGCGCCTGCGCGAAAGCGAGCAGCGCCTGTTCGACGCGGCCAGCGCGCGCAACGCGCAGGCGACGATGCTGCGCCCGACGCTGATCTACGGCGCGGGCCGCGACCAGTCGCTCATGCGGATCGCATCGCTCGCGCGGCAATGGGGCCGGTTCGTCCTGCCGCGCAATGCGAACGGCCTGCGCGAACCCGTCCACGTGCACGACCTCGCCGCCGCCGCGTTCGACGCGTGCGATGCGCCGAACACCGCCGGCAAGGCGTACGCGCTGCCCGGCGGCGAACGCGTGCCGTATCGCGAGATGGTGCAGCGCGTGCTGGCGGTGCTCGACCCGCCGCCGACGCTGATCGAAGTGCCCGCGCCCCTCTTCGCCCTCGCGCTGCTGGGCGGGCGCGCGATGGGGAAGATCGGCGGCTTCGGCGACGCCGCGGTCGCGCGCATGCGCGCCGACCTCGTCTTCGACGCGACGCCCGCGCGCAACGATTTCGGCTATGCACCGCGGCCGTTCCGTCCGACCGCGTCGATGTTCATCGAGCGTTGAGCGGCGCGACGCAGACTGCCGGCATGCGTCCATCGCCGCTCCTCTGCGCCACCCTCGTCGCAGCGTCGTTCGCGGTTTACCCGATCGCAACGCCTGCCGCGACCCAGGCGAGTGCACCCCCGACGCCCATGGTCGCGAGCAAGCGCACGCCCGCCGCGGAGATCGACGCCCTCATCGACAAGGTCGCGCACGCAAAGGGTGTCGTCTTCATCCGCAACGGCACCGAGCACACCGCGACCGAAGCGGCGCAGCATCTCGCGCGGAAGCGCAAGGCCGCGGGCGATCGCATCAAGACGCCGGAGCAGTTCATCGACAAGCTCGGTTCGCGTTCTTCGATGACCGGGAAGTCGTATCGCGTTCGCTTGCCCGATGGTCGCGAGATGGACAGCGCGACGTGGATGACGGGGTTGCTGGAAGAAGTCCGCGCGACGCGCTGACGGCAATCGTCGCCGAGGGCGCCTGCACTCAGGCCCGATGCGCCATCCACGTAGCAAGCGCTTCGGCCGCCATCGGCCGCGCGTAGTGATATCCCTGCGCGTACCGGCAGCCGAGTTCGCGCAGCATGCGCGCGTCGTCCGCCGTTTCCACGCCTTCGGCCACCACGTCCTGGTGCAGCGCGTCGCCGAGCGCAATGGCCGATCGCAGCATCGCGCGGCCCGCGTCGTTGCGTGAGGCCGCCATGACGAACTGGCGGTCGATCTTCAGCTCGGTGCTCGGCAGCTGCATGAGGAACTGCATCGTCGCCGCGCCCGTGCCGTAGTCGTCGATGGCGATCCGGAAGCCGCGGAAGCGCAGGCGGATCAGGGTTTCGAGCACCGACGGCAGGTCGTCGATGAGGTGCGTCTCGGTCACTTCGAACGTGAACCGCGCGGGGTCGTCGCCGGCGTCGAGCACGATCGCGTGCATGCGGTCGACGATCGCGATGTCGCGCAGGTTGTGCATCGACACGTTGCAGGCCACGGGAAGGTCGATGCCCGCGCGCAGCAGCGTCGCGCGATCGCGCACGGCGAGCGCGAGGACGCGCAGGCTCACTTCGTCGATGAGTCCGCAGTCTTCCGCGACGCGCACGACTTGCTCCGGCGAGACGACGCCGGCCAAGGGGTCGCGCCAGCGTAGCAGCGCCTCTGCGCCGACCGGTCGTTCGTCCGACAAGTCGACCTTCGGTTGATACGCCAACGCGATCGCGTCGCCCGACAGACCCGCGCGGAGACCTCCACGATCGAGTTGCGACGGCGTCGGGGGCTGCCGGATCTCCGTCGGTGGGCGCCACGCTGCGAGCAACGGGAAGATCCCTTCGTGCGTCACGGGCTTGACAACGTGCCGAGGATCGTCAGCGTCTTGGCTTCCGCGAACTGCCGCGCCGCCTCGAGGATGCGGGGGTCTTCGCCGCTGAACAGGATGATGGACGGATGCGCGGGAAGCGCGGCGACGTGCGCAAGCAGGCGCAGCCCATCCATTCCAGGCATGTTGAGATCGCAGACCAGAATGTCGAACGACGACGCGGAGAGCCGGCCGAGCGCCGTTGCGCCATCGGTCGCGACGTCGACGCCACGCACGCCGAGATCGCGCAGCACGATGGACACGACTTCGACCATGAGGTGGTCGTCGTCGACCACGAGCGTTCGCAGCGTCGAAATGTGAGGCGACCCGCCCATGGCGACGCACCCTCGCACGACCGGCGGGATGACCCGCCAGGACGCGACGATAACAGTTGCGCCATCGCGCGATCGTGCGATCCGACCAGCGTCAGATGTCTTCGGCGACCGGCAGTGCGCGCAGCTTCTGCAACGCCCGCATCGCGATGATCAGCACGCCGCCGAGCACCATCGCGCCGCCGATCCACAGCCTCGGTCCGGGATGATCGCCCCAATACAACATGCCCAGCACGACCGCGCCCATCGGCGCGAGCAGCAGCCACGGCGTGACCTGCGCGACCGGATGCCGCTGCACGAGCACGTAGTACAACCCGTGGCCGAGCATCGAGGCGAACACCGCCGAATACACCGCGCCGCCCCAGCCGATCCACGTCGCGTCGCGCAGCGCCTGCAGGCCGCCGGGTTCGAACACCGCACTCAGCGCAAGCAGGGGCACGATGCTCAGGATCGCGGTCCAGCCCTGCTGGCTGATCATGTCGACGCCGCTCAGGCGTCGCATCAACACCGTGCCGATCGCGAGGAACGCCGCCGAGATCAGCATCAGCACCAGCGACATCGGCGAGTCGAGCACGATCGGGTCGAAGCCCAGCACGAGCACGCCGGCGAAACTGATCGCGATCGCCACGCCCGTGCGCCAGCCGAACCGTTCGCCGAGCCACCACCACGCGAGCAGCGCGGCCATCGGCACGTAGCTCTGCATCACGATCGCGGGCGAAGCGAGATCGCCCGCGAGGCGCAGCGCCCAGAAACTCAATCCGAAGTGCGCGACGCCGTTGCACAACGCCACCGCGACCAGGCGCGGCCATTGGCCTTCCGGCGGGCGCTTCACGAACGCGAACAAGGCAATCGCGAGGATCGACAACCGCACCGCGGTGAACAGCAGCGGGGGAATCTCGCGCAGCGCGTACGCCGATGTCAGGAAGTTGCCCGACCACGCCAGGCAGATGATCAGCACCAGCACGAGGTCGCGCCCGCGCAGGCCGCCGCCCGCGCGCGCGGCGGTGTTCACCACGCGATACCCAGCTTGCGCAGGCCCTTGGCCAGCACCCAGGCGGGACCGATCAACAGGTAGGTGAGATCGGTGAGGAAGCTCGGCTTGCGGCCTTCGATCTTGTGGCCGACGAACTGCGCGATCCACGCGACGACGAACACCGCGATCGCGAGCGTGAGCAACGTGCGCGTGCCGTACGTGGCGTGCAGCCACCAGGTGAGCACCGACATCGCGAAGAACACCGCGAGCATGCCGAACCCCAGCACGCGCGATGCGCGGACGTAGTACGCGCTCGCCGCGACCATCGCGAGGGCCGCGAAGATCCCCGGCTTGAACCAGCCGCCCGGCGGCACCGGGATGCACCACAGCAGCGCGATCACGCTCCACAGGATCGCCGGCACCGCGACGACGTGGATGCGCTGGTTGATCGCGTTCCGATGATCGCCGGAGTAGCTAGCGAACCAGCGGTCGATCGGACGCATGTCGGCGGTCGCGTGCATGGCGTGGCTTTCAGTCGACGGAAATGCCGGCGAGGCGTTGCAGCGCTTCGGCGTACTTCGCGCCCGTGCGCTCGATGACGTCTCCAGGCAGGCGCGGGCCCGGCGGCGTCTTGTTCCAGCCGATCTGCTCGAGGTAATCGCGCACGAACTGCTTGTCGTAGCTGGGCGGGCTGATGCCGACCTGGTATTCGTCGGCGGGCCAGTAACGCGAGGAGTCGGGCGTCAGCATCTCGTCCATGACGTAGAGGCGGCCGTCTTCGTCGGTGCCGAATTCGAACTTGGTATCGGCGAGGATGATGCCGCGCGCCGCCGCGTGGTCGCGTGCGTACGCGTACAGGCGGAGCGTCGCGTCGCGCACCTGTTCGGCGAGCTCGGCGCCGACGACGCGCACCATCGTGTCGAAGTCGATGTTCTCGTCGTGGTCGCCGACGGCGGCCTTGGTCGACGGCGTGAAGATCGGCTGCGGCAATTGTTCGGCCTGGCGCAGGCCGTCGGGCAGCGCGATGCCGCTGACGCGACCGGTGCGCTGGTAATCCTTCCAGCCGCTGCCGATGAGATAGCCGCGCGCGATCGCTTCGACCGGCACCGGCTTGAGTTTCTTCGTCACCACCGCGCGCTTCGCATACAGCGACGCATCGACGCCCGCGGGCAGCACGCTCGCGACATCCACGCCCGTCAGGTGGTTCGGCATCAGGCCGCTGGTGCGGTCGAACCAGAAGTTGCTGATCTGGCAGAGCATCTCGCCCTTGCCCGGGATCGGGTCGGGCAGCACGACGTCGAACGCGGAGAGACGATCGGTCGCGACGATCAGCAGCCGGTTGTCCGGCAGCTCGAACACGTCGCGCACCTTGCCGCGATGCCGCAGCGGCAACCCGGGCAGGTCGGCCTGGAGGAGGGAGGGGCGGGGGGACTTCGTTTCTTGCATCGCCACGCGGCCACTGTCTGTCGAGCAGGGCGGCGTAGTGTACGCCGGCCCCGGGCGCAGCGCCTGTAGACTTCCCACCCATGCGCTGGTACGGAAAATTGTTGGGGGCCTTCGCGGGGGCAGCCTTGCTGCGCTCCAACCCCCTGCTCGGGCTGCTGATCGGCCTGCTCATCGGCCATGCGCTCGACCGCGACTGGTTCCGCGGCCCGAAGGAGGACCCCTACGCGGCCCTCGGCCTGACCGAAGAGGCCAGCGACAGCGAGGTCGACCTCGCCTATCGCCGCCTGATCGCGCAATACCACCCCGATCGCGTCGCGGGCGCGGCCACCGAGATCCAGCGCCAGGCCGAAACCCGCGCCCGCGAGATCAACACCGCCTACGACCGCATCAAGACGCTGCGCAAGCGTCGCTGACCCACACCGGACCCCCGACATGCAAAGCACCGTCATCGCGCCCTCCATCCTCTCGGCCAATTTCGCGAAGCTCGGCGAGGAGGTCGACAACGTCCTGCGCGCCGGCGCCGACTGGGTCCACTTCGACGTGATGGACAACCACTACGTGCCGAACCTGACCATCGGCCCGCTCGTGTGCGAAGCGCTGCGCAATCACGGCGTGACCGCACCGATCGACGTGCATCTGATGGTCGAACCGGTGGACCGCATCGTCCCCGACTTCGCCAAGGCCGGCGCGACCATGATCTCCTTCCACCCGGAGGCCAGCCGCCACGTGCATCGCACGGTGCAGTTGATCAAGTCGCACGGTTGCCAGGCGGGCCTCGTGCTCAATCCCGCGACGCCGGTCGAAGCGCTCGACTACGTGCTGGAAGAACTCGACATGGTGCTGCTGATGTCGGTGAACCCGGGCTTCGGCGGCCAGGCGTTCATCGCCTCGGCGCTCGACAAGCTGCGCGTGGTCCGCGAGCGCATCGACAACAGCGGTCGCAAGATCCGCCTGGAAATCGACGGCGGCGTGAAGCCCGACAACATCGCGGAGATCGCGGCGGCGGGCGCGGATACGTTCGTCGCGGGTTCGGCGATCTTCGGCCAGCCCGATTACGCCGACGTGGTGAAGCGCATGAAAGACGCCGTCGCGGCGGTGCGCAGGTAATTTCGACTTCTGAAAAGAGAAGGCCGACGCCTTGCGGCATCGGCCTCGTGGAAGCAATCCCGCTTCCGTCCGTCGTCCTTGCGATGGCCTTCGATTCTCCCGACCTTGCGTGACAACCGCGTGACCATTTCCCACGAACAGTTCCAGCAATACGCGGAAGAAGGCTTCACCCGCATCCCCGTCGTGCGCGAAGTCCTGTCGGATCTCGATACGCCGTTGTCGGTGTACCTCAAGCTCGCGGATGGCCCGCACACCTACCTGTTCGAGTCGGTGGAAGGCGGCGAACGCTTCGGTCGTTATTCGATCATCGGCCTGCCCGCGAAGCGCGTGTACGCGTTCGCCGGCAGCACGTTCTACGCGACCGAACTCGGCGAACTCGTCGAGTTCCGCGAGATCGACGATCCCTTCGCCGAAGTCGAGCGCCTGCGCGCCGAGCACCGGGTACCGGAAATCGCGGGGCTCCCCGGGTTCACTGGCGGGCTCGTCGGCTGGTTCGGTTTCGAATGCGTGCAATACATCGAGCCGCGCCTGAAGACGGGCGAAGAGAAGCCGGACGAACTCGGCACGCCCGACATCCTGCTGATGCTCAGCGAAGAACTCGCGGTGTTCGACAACCTCAAGGGCCGGCTGTACCTGATCGTGCACGCCGATCCACGCGAACCGCAGGCGTGGGCGAAGGCGAACCGCCGCCTCGATGCACTGACGCATCGCCTGCGCCATGCCGGCGCGAGCTATCCGGAAACGCTGGTGCCCGCCGCGCTCGACGAATCGCACTTCGTCTCCGGCTTCACGCGCGAAGGCTTCATCGACGCGGTGGAGAAGAGCAAGGACCTGATCCGCGCGGGCGACATCTTCCAGGTCGTGTTGTCGCAGCGCCTGTCGGTGCCGTTCCAGGCGCGGCCGGTCGACGTGTACCGCGCCTTGCGCGCGCTGAACCCGTCGCCGTACATGTATTTCCTCGACGTGGGCGGTACGCAGGTCGTGGGCTCGTCGCCGGAGATCCTCGTGCGCCTGCAGGGCGGCGAAATCACCGTGCGCCCGATCGCCGGCACGCGTCCGCGCGGACGCACGCAGGAAGAAGACCTCGCGCTCGAAGCCGAGCTGCTCGCCGATCCGAAGGAACGCGCGGAACACCTGATGCTGATCGACCTCGGCCGCAACGACGTGGGCCGCGTCGCGAAGCCCGGCACCGTCGAAGTCGGCGAACAGTTCGTGATCGAGCGCTACAGCCACGTCATGCACATCGTCAGCGAAGTGACTGGCACGTTGCAGGATGGCCTGTCGTATGCCGACGTGCTGCGCGCGACCTTCCCCGCCGGCACCGTCAGCGGCGCGCCGAAAGTGCGCGCGCTCGAAGTGATCCGCGACCTCGAACCGATCCGCCGCAACGTCTACTCCGGCGCCGTCGGCTACATCGGCTGGCACGGCGACGCCGACACCGCGATCGCCATCCGCACCGCCGTCATCCAGGACGGCCGCCTGCACGTGCAAGCCGGCGCAGGCATCGTCCACGACTCCGATCCGCAGAAGGAATGGGAGGAGACGATGAACAAGGGGCGTGCGTTGTTCCGTGCGGTGGCGGAGGCGGCGAAGGGTTTGTAGAAATCCAGGCAACACAGTAGGTCGCCCGACGCACGACTGAATGGTTCATCCTGCCGACGCCAGGTTGATCCAGGTCAAGGCTGCGGCCGGGAGGCGGGAACACCATGGCGTCGAACAAAAAGCCCCCATGAGAGCCCCCATGAACACCCTCATCGCCCCCGTCGCAGAAACGCCCGTCGACTACGAGCTCGACACCCACCGCAACACGCGCGATTGGTCCGACCGCGTCGCCTATGGCATCACGCGCGGCCTGCGCTTCCTCGCCGACACGTTCTTCGCCAAGCGCTACGGCAATCGCGCGATCGTGCTCGAAACGGTCGCCGCGGTGCCGGGCATGGTCGGCGCTGCGTTCATCCACCTGCGCTGCCTGCGCTGGATGAAGCACGACCACGGCTGGATCCGCGCGCTGATGCAGGAAGCGGAGAACGAACGCATGCACCTGATGACGTTCATCGAGATCGCGAAGCCGAACCTGCTGGAGCGCGTGCTGGTGCTCTTCGCGCAGGCCGCGTTCTTCGCCTTCTTCCTGCTGCTGTACGTCGTGTCCGCGCGCACCGCGCACCGCCTCGTCGGCTACTTCGAGGAACAGGCGGTCGTCAGCTACACGCAGTACCTGGAGGAGATCGACGCCGGGCGCGTCGAGAACGTGCCCGCGCCGGCGATCGCGAAGGCGTACTGGCAGCTCGCCGACAACGCGCGCCTGCGCGACGTCGTACTCGCGGTGCGCGCCGACGAAGCGGGCCACCGCGACGTGAACCACGGCTTCGCGGACGAACTGCGCCCGGCGTGAGGAATGCGCGGGTGCGCGGCGAGTAACATCACCACATGCGCACTCCTGCCATCGTGACGCTTCGCGACGCAACGCCCGACGATGTCGCGCTGTTGCGTCGCTGGGACGACGAACCCCACGTCGTCGAATCCGATCCCAACGACGATTGGGAATGGGAAACCGAGCTGCACAAGCACCCCGCGTGGCGCGAGCAACTGATCGCCGAAGTCGACGGCCGTGCGATCGGCTTCGTGCAGATCATCGATCCCGCGCTCGAAGCGTCGCACTACTGGGGCGACGCCGAACCCGACCTGCGCGCGATCGACATCTGGATCGGCGAAGCCGATGCATTGGGGCAGGGATACGGCACCGCGATGATGCAGCAGGCGATCGCGCGCTGCTTCGCCGATCCGCGCGTGTCCGCGATCCTGATCGATCCGCTCGCATCGAACGAGCGCGCGCATCGCTTTTACCGACGACTCGGGTTTCGCGTGGTCGGGCCCCGCACATTCGGCCTCGACGACTGCCTGGTGCATCGGCTCGACCGCGTCGATCGGACCTGATCGGCGCAACGCGCGCGCGTAGCGTTCAGCGCGTGAAGAACGAGTGAAAAACCCTTGTAAATCAACCTCTTCCATTGCGCGCGACGCGGCCCCATGATGCCGCTCTCAATCAGGGGAAGACAATCCATGGCCGTTCTTCAACAGCGCACCATCGACGCTGTCCGCAACAACGAGCAATCGCTCCTCGCGCGCTGGACGCAGAACCTCGAGACCGCGGGCGCGACGCGCGACGCACGCATCAGCATGCAGGAACTGAACCAGCAGGCGCGGGAATTCCTGCGACTGCTCGTCGCCGCGTCCGTCACTGCCGATGCGGCGAAGATCGACGCACCGGAATGGAGCGACACGCGCGCCTTCCTCGAGAACCTCTCGCGCAGCCGCGCGTTGCAGGGGTTCGATTCGCAGCACACCGCCAACTTCATCTTCTCGCTCAAGCGCGCGCTGTTCGAGCAGATGCAGTCCGAATACGCCGAGTCGCCGAAGGACCTCGCCGACCAGGTCTGGGTGGTGTCCGAGATGCTCGATGCGCTCGGCATGCACACGGTGCGTACGTTCCAGAAGGCGCGCGAGGATGTCATCGTGCGCCAGCAGGAAGACCTGCTGGAGCTGTCGACGCCGGTGGTCAAGCTGTGGGACGGCGTGCTCGCGCTGCCCATGATCGGCACGCTCGATTCGCAGCGTACGCAGGTGGTGATGGAATCGCTGCTCGAACGCATCATCGAGACCGGCTCGGAAATCGCGATCATCGACATCACCGGCGTGCCGACCGTCGACACGCTCGTGGCGCAGCACCTGCTCAAGACCGTCACCGCGATCCGCCTGATGGGCGCGGACTGCATCATCAGCGGCGTGCGTCCGCAGATCGCGCAGACGATCGTGCACCTCGGCCTCGACCTGCAGGGCATCGTGACCAAGGCGAACCTCGCCGACGCGCTCGCGCTGGCGCTCAAGCGTCTGGAGTTCACCGTCGTCAAGGCGCGCCAGGCCGCCTGATCATGGAGCGCATTCCCATCCTGCGAATGGGCGAGTTCCTGCTCGTCACCATCCAGGTCGACATGCACGACCAGCTTGCGCTGGCGCTGCAGGAAGACCTGGCCGAACGCATCCGCAAGACACAGGCGCGCGGCGTCCTCATCGACATTTCGTCGCTGGAGATCGTCGACTCGTTCATCGGTCGCATGATCAGCACGATCGCCGGACTGTCGAAGATCATGGACGCGCAGACGGTGCTCGTCGGCATGCAACCGGCGGTCGCGATCACGCTGGTGGAACTGGGCCTGTCGCTGCCGGGCGTCGCCACTGCGCTCGACGCCGAGCGCGGCATGGCGTTGTTGCGCCGGCGGTCGACGACGGCATGAACGCACCCGCCAGCGGCACCCAGGACGTGATGGTGGAACAGGATGTCGTGGTCGCGCGGCAGACCGTGCGCAAGCTCGCGTTGCAGTGCGGCCTGCGCCTGGTCGACCAGACCAAGCTGATCACCGCCGCGAGCGAACTCGCGCGCAACGCCGTCATCTACGGCGGCGGCGGGCACATGGACTGGGCGATCGTGCAGAACGGCGTGCGCGCGGGCCTGCGCCTGACCTTCCGCGACGAAGGCCCGGGCATCCCCGACCTCAAGCTCGCGATGACCGATGGCTGGACGTCGGGCAACGGCCTCGGCCTGGGGCTGACCGGCACGCGGCGCCTGGTCGACGAGTTCGATATCGACAGCGCGCCGGGCCAGGGCACGCGCGTCACCATCACCAAGTGGGCCTGAGGTGATGCGACTGCTTCGCGCGGGTGCGCAAACGCACGAGATCCCGATCGACGACGCGTCGCGCGTGGGCCAGGTTCGACGCGTCGCGGCGCAGGTTGCGCAGCGTGCAGGCTTCGATGAAGAAGACACCGGTCGCGTCGCGCTCGTGGCCACGGAACTGGCCACCAACGTGCTCAAGCACGCGGGTCGCGGCGTGATGCAGGTGCAGGCGATCGCGGGCGACGGTGGCGAAGGCGTCGAGCTCGTCGCGATCGATCGTGGCGCCGGATTCGATTACGTGGCGTGCCTCGCCGACGGCATGTCGACGAGCGGCACGCGGGGCATCGGGCTCGGTGCGGTGCAACGGCAGGCGCAGGTCGTCGACCTGTTCTCCGATGCGCGGGGTTCGGTGGTGATGGCGCGCTTCTTCCCGCGCGGCGGCACCTACCGCGACGTGCGCTACGGTGCGAGCCAGCGCGCACTCGGCGGCGCGCTCGAATGCGGCGACGGTTGGGGCATCGCCTGGACCGGCACGCAATGCAGCGTCGTGGTCGTCGACGGACTCGGCCACGGCCCGCTCGCGCACGAGGCAGCGAATGCGGCGACGCGCGCATTCGCCGAAGCCGGGCACGCCGATCCCGCGACCACGATGGACGCGCTGCACGCGGCGATGTCCGGCACGCGCGGCGGCGCGGTGGCCATCGCCGCGTACGACGCCGCGCCGGGCACGATGCGGTTCGCGGGGATCGGCAACATCTCGGGGGCGCTGCACTCGCCCGATGGCTCGCGCGGCCTCGCGTCGCATCCGGGCATCGTCGGCGTGCAGTACCGCCGCGCGCAGTCCTTCGATTACGCCGATGCCGCCGGCAAGCTGCTGGTGTTGCACAGCGACGGCGTGAACACGCGCTGGAGCCTGCGCGATTACCCCGGGCTCGCGGCGCGCCACCCGGCGGTCATCGCCGCGGTGCTGATGCGCGACTTCGACCGCGGACGCGACGACGCCACGGTCGTCGTCGTCGCACTGGGAGGCACACGATGAACAACGCGACCCCCGCCGAGGCGAACAGCGAACTCATGCGCCTGCGCAGCGAGGCCGCGGACTTGCGCGCGGAGCTGGAAGAAACCAACCAGGGCGTCCTCGCCCTGTACGCCGAGCTCGACGTGCAGGCCGAGCAACTGCGCGAAGCTTCCGCGCTGAAGAGCCGCTTCCTGTCCTACATGAGCCACGAGTTCCGCACGCCGCTCGGCTCGATCCTGAGCATGACGCGATTGCTCGACGACGAGATCGATGGCCCGCTGTCGTCCGACCAGCACCAGCAGGTGCAGTTCATCAGCATCGCTGCGCGCGACCTCGCCGAAATGGTCGACGACCTGCTCGACCTCGCGAAGATCGAGGCGGGGCGCGTGTCGATCTCGCCGGACTGGTTCGAAATGGTGGACCTCTTCTCCGCGCTGCGCGGCATGTTCCGGCCGATCGTCGAGGAAGCGGGCGTCGATCTCGTGTTCGAAGCGCCCGTGGGCATGCCGTCCATGTACACCGACGACAAGAAGGTCGCGCAGATCCTGCGTAACTTCATTTCCAACGCGCTGAAGTTCACCCCGCAGGGAACGGTGCGCGTGTCCGCCGTCTGCGAGGACGATGCATGGGCGCGGTTCACCGTCGCCGACACCGGCATCGGCATTCCGGCGGACGTGCAGAAGACGCTGTTCCAGGATTTCGCGCAGGTCGACTCGCCGTTGCAGCGTCGCCTGCGCGGCACCGGGCTCGGGTTGTCGCTGTGTCGCCGATTCGCCGAACTGCTCGGTGGCCAGGTGGGCGTCACGAGTGAAGTCGGCAAGGGTTCGACGTTCTGGGTCCTGCTGCCGCTGCGATTGGCCGATGACACGACCGCGGAGGACAGCGATGGACAATGAGCCTTCGGTCCGCAAGGGCACGACGACGCTGATCGTCGACGACAACGCGGCGACGCGCTACGCGATGCGCCGCGTGATCGAACGCCAGGGCTGGCGCGTGCTCGAAGCGCAGGCCGGCGCGGAAGGGTTGTCGATCCTCGAGCGCGAACCGATCGATGTCCTCGTGCTCGACGTCAACCTGCCCGACATGAACGGCTTCGACATCGTGCGCATCCTGCGCGGCGCCGAACGCACGCGCCTGCTGCCGATCGTGCACGTATCGGCCGCCTCCATCCATACGCGCGACGTGATCACGGGCCTGGAAGGCGGCGCGGATTCGTACCTCGTGCATCCCGTCGATCCGGGCCTGCTGCTCGCGACCATGCGGACGCTGATGCGCGTGCGCGAAGCGGAAGATGCGATGCGCGAAAGCGAGCAACGGCTGCGCGAGATCTTCTCGAACGTCGCCGCGCCGATCGCCGTCATCGATTCGGCGCTGGTCATCCACGAACGCAATGCGGCCTTCGAGCCGCTGATCGGCGAACACGCATCGCTGGCCTCACGCGTGGAGCCCGGACAGGAAGTGCAGCTGGCGGGCCTGCAGGAGCGCATCGGGCGCGGCGAACGCTGGATCGGTGCGCTGTCGATGCGCGTGAACCAGGAACTGCGCGAGTACGAGTGGCGCGTCGTGCCCTGGCGCGAAGAGCTCGGCTTGATGCTGGTCGAAGACGTGACCCACCACCGTCGCCGCGAGCGCCAGCAGGCCGAGCGCCTGGACAGTGCGCGTTCGCGCCTGGCGGAAGCCATCTCCGAGCGCGACGCCACGCAGATGCAACTCGTGCAGTCGCAGAAGATGGATGCGCTCGGGCAACTCACCGGCGGCATCGCGCACGATTTCAACAATCTCCTCACCGGCATCATCACGTCGCTCGGCCTGTTGTCGGACGAAGCGGCCGCCGGCCGGACCGCAGCCGTGCAGCAATACGCCGACACCGCGATGACGTCGGCGCGTCGCGCCGCGTCGCTCACGCATCGCCTGCTCGCGTTCGCGCGGCAGCAACCGCTGGATACGCGGACGGTCGACATCAATGCGCGCATCGCCTCGCTGGAGGACTTGCTGCATCGAACCATCGGCGAACAGGTACAGCTGCAACTGGATCTCCAGCCCGATGCCGCGATCGCACGGGTGGACGCCAACCAGCTCGAGAACGCGGTCCTCAACCTCGTCGTCAACGCACGCGATGCGATGTCGGACGGCGGCCGCATCCGGGTCGGCACGCGCCGGCCGGAACGGCATGCGTTGCGCGACCTGGCGCCGGGCGACTATGTCGAGTTGTTCGTCGAGGACGACGGGTCGGGCATCCCGGAAGACGTGCTCGAGAAAGTGTTCGAACCCTTCTTCACGACCAAGCCGATCGGCCAGGGCACGGGCCTCGGCCTGTCGATGACGTACGGGTTCGCCAGGCAGAGCGGCGGCGACGCACGCATCGTCAGCACGCCCGGAATGGGAACGACCGTGACGTTGTTGTTGCCGCTCGGCGATGCGGCGCATATCGCGCTCGATCCCCACACGTCGCAGTCGGGCCCGCCCGTTGCAGGCAACGGCGAAACGATCCTGATCGTCGAGGACGCCGACTCGGTGCGCGAACTCACCGCGACGTTGCTCGGCATCGCCGGCTACCGCTGCCTGCAGGCGCCCGACGTCGAGCGCGCGCTGGAGATCCTGCACGGCCCCGAACCCATCGACCTGCTGCTCACCGACGTGGGTCTGCCGCGCATGAACGGACGCCAGCTCGCCGACGCCGCGCGTGCGACGCGCCCCAAGTTGCCGGTGCTGTTCCTTACCGGCTACGCGCGCCACTCGGTGGCCGTCGGCGATTTCCTCGGCGAAGGCATGGACATGATGACCAAGCCCTACGACGCGGAAGCGTTGCTTGCGCGCATCGGCCACATGGTGGGCGCCGCGCGCAACGCGCCGGCCTGATCGTCAGGGTTTCGCCACCCACACGCGCCCCGTCGCGAGATCGAACGTCACCACCTTGTCGCGCAGGAACGGCATGCCGATGTTGCCGTCGAGCAGCATGTCGGGCGTGAACGCCATGCCGGTTGCGCGGAAGTCGGGCGAGATCGCGAAGTTCGCTTCCTGCGGGCCTTCCTTGTCGGGATCCAGGCCGAAGTACTTCGCGTAGGGCTTCGACACGAGGATCGTGCCGCCGTTGCCGCTGTCGACCTCGAAGTACACGGGGCCGTCGGCCGTCGCCACCTTGATCGAAATCGCGAGCGCGCGGCCCTGGATTTCGCCGGAGAGTTTCGCGGGCAGTTCCTTCACGTTCGCGTGCGCGATGCGTTCGCGCAGGCTTTCGGGCGATTCGATCAGCAGGCGCTTGCCGGGGAAGTCGATGGTGATCGTGCGGCCCGCGAAGAGGTCGAGCGCGATCGAACCTTCGACGGGCTCGGCGTCCTTCGCGATGAACTGCGTGACATCGAGGACCGACGCGACTTCGAGCGGCATCTCGCGTTCGCCGATCTTGAACGTCACGTTGTCGCAACGCGGCGTGTCGAGGCGGTTGCCCATCATCTGGAAACCGGTCAGGCGACCCCAGGGTTTGCAGCCGATTTTTTTCGCGTAGTCGGGCGAGAGCAGCGTGCTGCCGCCGGCGGTGTCGAACGTGAAGCGGCCCGGCACGCCGTTGATGGTGGCCCGCAATGCGACGGTCTTGCGATACGCCTCGAGCGGGAACTCGGCTTCGGGCTTCGCGGCGGGCGCATCGGGCACGCGGGCGATGGCGATCGCGGGGGTCGCGGCGAGCAGGGCGACGATCAGCAGGGTATTCGGCGTGAAGGGACGCAAGTTGAACGGGCGCATCGGCGAGTCCTTGGCGGGTCCATGGTGGATGGGACGACGAGGCCGCGCGCGGCGGCCGTTCGCGTTGGTTTCATCGGATGCGCCGTTGCGCGCAAACGTTGACGGGGACTCGCATGCGCGGCCTGCTTCGTTGGGCTTTCGTTTGGGTGGCGCTCGCGTGCGGCGCGGCGCAGGCCACGCCGGCCGATGTCCCGGCGCCGGCGACGACGCTGGTCACGGTCGCGCGACCGCCGGCCCACGCGACCGCGCGTTTCTACAATCGCGACATCGCCACGTTCCGTTCGACCTTCCTCGGCAACACGCCGGCGATGCGCGCGCGCGGCATGGAGGCGAACATCGACCGCATCGTCGAAGCGCCCGGCATCGCGAAGCCGGGTTACCAGATGGCGCCGCAGGGCGTCGTGCTGATGCTCGATGGGCAGCTCGTTACCTTGCTCACGCCCGCGGATGTCGACACGCTGCAGAACGAGACGCTCGCGCAGATGCGCGATCGTTCGCTCGCGCGCCTCGGCGACGCCGTGCAGGCCGCCGAGAGCGCACGCACGCCGGATCGCTTGCTGCGCGGGATCGGCTGGTTCATCGCCGGCACGCTGATCCTGATGCTCGTGCTGTGGCTGCTGCGCCTGGTCGCCGTGCGCATGCGTCATCGCGCCGATCGCTGGCTGACGGCGCGACTGTCGACGATCCGCAATCCTTCCGCGCGACAGATGGCGCTGGCGTTCGCGGCGAGCGGCCGTGGGCTTGCGCGCTTCGCCGCGTGGGTGATCGTGATCGTCGTGTTCGAGGAATGGCTGCGTTTCACCTTCGCGCAATTCGCGTGGACGCAGCCGTGGGCCGGTGCGATGACCGGCTGGATGTCGGGACGACTGGAACACTGGGGCGGCGCGATCCTGCACGCGATCCCGGGGTTGGTGACGGCCGCCGTCATCCTGCTGGTCGCGCGCCTGGTCGCGCAGGCCGTCGGGTTGTTCTTCCACGGCGTGCAGCACGGCCGCTTCGAGATGGTCGGCATCGACGCGCAGCTGGCGGAACCGACGCGCAAGATCATGGTCGTCGTCGTGTGGCTGTTCGGCATCGCGATGGCGTATCCGTATCTGCCGGGCGCGGAGACCGATGCGTTCAAGGGCCTGAGCGTGTTCGTCGGCCTGATGGTGTCGCTGGGCGCATCGAGCATCGTTGCGCAGGCGGCCGCCGGATTCACGCTGTTGTATTCGCGCACGATGTCGGTCGGCGACGTGGTGCGGGCCGGCGACGTCGAAGGCATCGTGCAGCAGATCGGCTTGTTCACGACGCGCGTGCGCACGCCGCTCGGCGTGGAAGTGAGCTTCCCCAACAACGTGCTGCTCAGCGACCGCCTGGAGAATCTCTCGCGCGCCGCCGAAGGCCCGGGCATGTGGCTGCAGGCGATGGTGGTGATCGGTTACGACGCGCCGTGGCGGCAGGTGCAGCGCTTGTTGATCGATGCGGCGACGAAGACCGAGGGCGTGCTCGCGGATCCGCCGCCCCTCGTGCTGCAGACCGCGCTCGGCGACTTCGGCATCGAGTACCGCCTGCGCGCGCGCATCGGCGACGTGCAGCGGCGCTGGATCGTGCTCAGCGCGCTGCACGCGCAGATCCAGGACACGTTCAACGCCGCCGGCGTGCAGATCATGACGCCGCATTACGAAGGCGATCCGGAGACACCGAAGCTGGTGCCTCCGCCGCATTGGGAAGGGAAGGACTAGGGCGTCGTCGACGCCGTCGTCGTGCCGTCGGGCACTTCCTTCCACGCGCTGTCGGGATCGTAGGTCGCCATCGCGCGCGCGAGTTCGTCGGTCTTCGGGCCCAGGTCGCGCTCGAACATCTGCCCGTCGTAGCCGATCATCATCGTCATCACGCCGGTCTGCCCGTATTCCGCGGGCCATGCGATGGCGGCGAAGCCGCGCGACATGTTGTCGCCGATCTTGAACGACTTCGCGCCACCCGGCGCCGACGGTCCCTGCGCATCGAACTGGCGATAGCGGTAGCCGTAATACTCGCCCTTCGGCTTGTCGTCGCCGAAACGCGGACCGAGCGGACTGATCTGGCCGCTGTCGTCGTCCGCCCAGTACAGGCCGTCGTGCTTGCCGTCGGTGCTGACGAGCTTCTGCGCATATTCGAGGGTGCCGTCGCCGTCGCGATCGAACTCGGCGTAATCGAGTTGCGCATCGTGGTAGGCGCGCAGCACCTGCTGCACGTCGAGCTCGTTGCTGCCGATGCGGCGATCGCGGATGTCGTCCTTCGCCGCGGCGAGGTCGAAGCGCCAGCCCTTGTCGTCGCGCGATAGCGGGATGGGCAGCGTCCACAACGCGCCCGTGCCCGCGGTGATCATCATGCGCCCGTCCCTGCCGGGCGTCGTGCCATGCGATTCCGCGTAACGCGCGAGGAAGGCATCGACGTCCTTGCGGTCGACATCCTCGGGCACGTACTCGCGCCAGTCGTTGCCGAGCACGGTCGCGAGCTTCGCCGCGTCTGCTTTCGTCGTGCCGAGTGCGTCGACGAGCGCCTCCGCCGCCGCTTCCGGCGTGGGATACGACTGCTGCGCGAACGTTGGGAGTGCGCAGGCGCAGAGCGCGAGCGACAGGAGTGTTTTCCGGATGGTGTTCATCGACGACGCCCTCCACCGCCGCCCCGCGAGGGACGACTCATCGAACGCCCGGCGCCACCGCCGCGCGACATGCTGGATCGACTCGAGCTGCCGCGGTTCGAGGCCGCGCGCGACCCGCCCGCGTTGCTTGCGCCCGAGAACGCGTTGTTGCGCGACGAGCTGCCGTAGCTGCCGCCGTAACCGCCGGAGCTGCGCGCGAGATCGCGCGAGGCCGCGTTGTTCGCGCCGCGCTGCTGGTAGGAGCCACCGGGTGCGCCACCTGCGCCGGGCGCGCGACCCGCGCCGCCGTTGCCGATCTGCGACGCACGCGGATCGCGCGACGCCGTCGACGCGCGATCGCGGGCCTGCTGGTTGTTGCGCGCGGGTTCGAAGCCCTGCCGCTCCATCTGCTGCCGCGCCTGGTCGCGTTGCTGCGAACGTCCGGCGTCTTCGCCGCGGAAGCTGTTGCGTGCGTCGCTGCCCGCCTGGCGATTGCCGTATTTTTCGCGGCTGGCCTGGTCGCGATAGGGCACGCCGTCGCGACGCGATCCATCATGTTGCCACTGGCGGTCGCCGCCGCGATTGCCGGTGCGATCGCCGCGGTTGCCGCGCTCGCCGTCGCCGATCTGCCGGTCGCCGCGATCGATGTTGCGATTGAACTCGTTGTAGCGGCTCGAGTTGATGTTGATGTCGCCGCCGCCCCAGTTGCAGTCGCCCCAGATGCCGACCGAGATGCCGATGCCGATGCCCCACGCCAGGCCCGCGCCGAAGGCGTAACCCGGATACCAGTACGCGGACGGCGGGTAGTAATACGGCGGGTAGTACGAGTACGGCCACGGCCCGTAGATCGTGTTCGGATCGTAGGTCGGCACGTACACCGTTTGCGGCGACGGCGATTCGATCACGATCGTCGACTGGCCGGTGCCGGGCACCTGTTCGGAAGAGGTCGAGACCGTCTGGTACTCGTTCGACTTCAGGTTGCCCGCGCTCTGCGCCTTGCGCCGCAATTCCTGCGCCGTCGCCATCACGTCGTTGGGTTGCGCGAGGAACGCATCGCCGAGCTTCTGCACCCAGTTGATGTCGTTGCCGAGCATGAGCAGCGCCTGCGGGAAGGCGACGAGCGATTGCACGCTCGGGTCCCAGTCTTCCTTGGCGACGGCCTTGACCGCGTCGTCGCCCTTCGCCTCGGGATGGTCCTTCGCCCACTTCGCCGCGTCCGCGACATCCCCCGGATACGTCGACGCCATCAGCACCTGCGCGAGCAGCGAATCCGGATACAGCGCGACGGGCGCGACGAGTTGCGCGATCTCTTCCTTCGAGAAGGTCTGCGACTGCGCCGGCTGCGACTGCGTGGCCTGCGACGGCGTGGAGGCGGCGGGATTGGTCGCCTGTCCGACGCCCGATGCATGCGCATCGAGTGCAAGCGCGACGGCGACTGCGAGGATGCAGGCCGCCAACACACGTTTCCTTGCCATGTTCGGTCCTCCGTTCACAGCGGCAGGTCGTAATAGACCATCAACCGCAAGTCGTTGAGATCGGTGTCGCCCGGGTCGTCCTGCATGACGCGCGCGTAGCGAAGACGCACCATCAAACCTTTCAACTTGCCTTCGGGCGGCGTCCATTGCAGGTTGAAGTCGGCCTCGCCGCGTCCGTACGCGTCGTCCGCGTCGGGATCGGAACCGGCGACGTACAGCGCGTAGGCGCTCAGGCCGGTTTCCTTCGGCCAGGTGTATTGCGCGCGGATCAGCCATGCGTCTTCGCCGGCGCGATTGAAGTCTTCCACCTGCACGCTCGTGTAACCGGGATAACCGCTCCACGGCGCGGTCAGGTCGCGATCGCCCCGCGCGTCGGTGTACGCCGTGGTGATCAGTGCGCCGCCCGCGGCGAGTTCGGCCTTCAGCCCGAATTGCTGCGCATCGAAGTCGCTGCCGGTCAGCATGTTGTCGCCCACGCTGCGCTGGTCGATGAACTGCCCGGCGAACTTGAACTTCGCGTTGCCGGAAATCGGGATCCCGTATCGCGCTTCGGTGTAGAAGATGTTGATGACGTTGCTGGACCAGTAGTTGACGCCGCCGACCGCGAGTTCGCCGCGCGTGTAGTTGACGCCCGCCGCGTACACGCCGCGCTTGATCGACGCACCGGCGTCGTCGGACATCGACACAAACTCGTCGGAGTTGCGCTCCTTGATCTTGTCGAAGTAGCCCGCGCCCCAGCGCCACTCGCCGCGGCTCGTCTTCGAATCGCCGTGCAGGCCCTGCACGACGCCCGCGAGGAACGTGTTGGGCGTCATGCGGCTGTCGTTGGAGTTGATGAACGGCGTTTCGAATCGCCGCGCGCCCAGCGTCATGCGCACGTCCTGGGTGAACAGCATCTCGCCGTAGGCTTCGCCGAGCACCGCGTAGCCTTCCTGGCCGGGCTTGAGCAGCAACGTGCCGTCCTTCTCGTCGGGCGCATACAGCGGCGCCGACCCGTAGAGTGTGGCGCCGAAGGAATAGCGCTCGCGGAAGTAACCGGTCTTGAAACCCGCCCATCCGCCGATCGCCCACGCTTCGCTCTCGGTGCCGTCGTACTTGTCGCGACCGAGGTAATAGCTGCGCAGTTGCACCTTCCACACCGTGTCTTCGAACGCCTTGCGGCGTGTCTCTTCGACCCACTCGTCGTACGTCAGCGGTCCGAAGCTGTCGCCCAGGTGCGTCTGGCCCTGTTCCTTCGAATCTCCTGCGTCGCGTGGAGGCGGGGTCGTGGTGGCCGGGGTGGTTTGCGCCGCCGCCGTCGCCGAGGCGAGCACGCACGCCAGGGCGACGCACAACGCCGCACGACCCCGCAGGTTGTCGTGCGCAGTCGTCATTGCGAAAGCACCATCGCGAAGTAGCCGAACACGGTGTACAGCACGCCCGACACCGCGTAACCGACCGGGAAGCCCACCCACGGCACGGAGCTGTCGATTTCCTTCGCCGCTTCGCGCGCGGGACCGGAGTGCGAGCGCGAACCCGCCACGCCGCCCATCAACACCGCCGGGTTGATCTTGAAGAAGTGGAGGCCGATGGCCCATGTGACGAATGGCGGGATCGTGCTGGCGACGAAGCCGGCGATGAAGATCTTCAGCGCCACCGCGCCCGTCAGCTGTTCGAGCAGCGTCGCACCGGCGTTGATGCCGACGATCGCGATGAACGTGACGAGGCCGAGGTCTTCGAGGATGTTGCGCGCGGCATTCGGCGTACTGCCGAAGTAACGCAGCCGCGACACGACCGACGACACCAGGATGCCCGACAGCAGCAGGCCGCCCGCGTTGCCCAGGCCCACCGAGAAATCGCCCACCGGCACGTTGATCTTGCCGATCAGCAGGCCGAGCACCATGCCGAGCGACAGCGTCAGCAGGTCGGTCGACGTGCTGGGACGCGCGACCTTGCCGAACATGTCGCCGACCTTGCTGACCGCGCTCTTCAGGCCCGTCAGGTACAGCACGTCGAAGCGCTTGAGCGCGGTGTCGGTGCCGAGCGGCAACGGTTCGCCGCTACGTTCCATGCGGCTGATCGCGACCTGGCCCGCGAACTCGTCGCTCGCGAAGTCCTTCAGCAGCTTGCCTTCGAGTTCCTTCTTCGTGACCAGTACTTCGGCCTGGTCGAGCGGGATGTTGAGCGCGCCGGCATCCGCGATCTCGGGGCCGAGCAGGCCCATGTTCGCGGTGAGTTCTTCGAGCCGGCCGCCCAGCGCGATGACGTCGCCCTTCTGCAGCACGACGTCGGCGTTCGCGCCAAGCGACGACCCGTCGCGCATCACGTTGGCGATGCGGTACTGCGGATACGCCTTGCGGAACTGCGCGATGCTCTGGCCCGCGGTCGATGCGTTCTCGAGGCGATAGGCACGCAGCCCACCGACGCGGTAACCGGTGATGCCCGCATCGTCGACGTTCTTCACGCCGTGCGCCGCTTCGTATTCCTTCGCAGCCTTGCGCGCATCCACGCCCCACCAGCGCGGCAGGTACTTGCACACGAGGATGATGCCGACCGTGCCCCAGATGTAGGTCACGCCATAACCGAGCGCGATCATGCCGGAGACCGCTTCGGCGGTCGTGCCTGCGGGCAACTTGTACGCGCCCTGTTCGACGGCCATTTCCGCCGTGCCGATCGCCGCCGACATCGTCTGCGAACCGGCGAGCACGCCGCCCGCGGCGCCCGGCGGCAACGCGAGCCACTTCGACATCAGCACGACGAGCCCGAGGCCGAGGAACGCGCAGATCACCGCGAGGATCGTGAAGGTGATGCCGTCCTTCTTGAGGCTGTTGAAGAACGCGGGACCGACGCGCAATCCGACGCCATACATGAAGAGGTAATAGAAGAGCGACTTGGCGAAGTTGTCGAGTTGCAGCTTCACGCCGTAGGTCGATGCCCACGTCGCGAGCGCTGCACCGACGACGACCGCCGCCGCCACCATGCCGAGCCCGTATCCCTTGATCGCGAACTTGCCGACCCACACCGCCATGCCGACGGTGAAGAACAACAGGATGTACGGATTGTCGGCGAGGAACTGGAAGAACCCTTGCATGGCGACCTCCTTTGGTCGTCGAGGCCTGGCTCAGCGGGTTGAAGAGAAAGACTTGCCGGCGAGCACTTCGGGTTTGATCAACTTCAACCCGAGCGCGTGCTGGTAGCCGTGGATTTCCTTGACATCGAGCTTGCGCATGAACGTGATCGTGTCCGCCGTGATCACCTGGCCCGGGACCATGATCGGGAAGCCCGGCGGGTAGGGGATGACGAAATGCGCCGAGACCATCTCGGGGCCTTCCTTCAGGCGACGCTCCACTTCCTCGCTGTCGAGGCGAACGTATTCGCAGTTGTCCGCGTCGTAGGAGAGGAAGAACGCGGGCCGCATGTTGCCTTCGTTGCTGCGCGCCTTCGCGTTGTCGCGAAACGCATCCTGGAAGCGGCTGAAATTCGGCAGGTCCGGCACGTCCGTCATGAGCGACTTCACGCGCGCGTCGAACGCTGCGCGCTCAGCTTGCCCACCCTGTTCGAGGCGCTTGTCGATGTCGCGCGACAGGTCGGCCAGCGCCTTGATCAGCAGCGCCGCATCGCTGTGCGTGTTGTTGATGTTGGTCTGGACCAGCACCGAGTTGCGCGAGGTCTTGTTGATCTGGATGTCGAAGTCCGACGCGAGGATGCCCTTGAACTGCGTGCCGTCGAAGCCGGCGGCGCCGCAGATCAGCGTGATGCGCGTGGGATCGAGCGCGAACTCGTCGTTGTGCCACGCATGGATCATGTCGGCCCACGAACCATGCGGCGGGCCGTAGTCGGAGATCCCGGATTCGCGGAACTCCGGCGGGATCATGTCGGCGGGCGTGGCGACGCGGAAATACTTCGAGATCAGCGGATGGCTGTTGATCGTCTTCCGCAGCCGCAGCGCGAGCTCGGTCATGCGCATCGTCAGCGCGTAGCCCTCCAGTTCCATCTGCCGGCGCGCGAGGTCGAGCGAGGCGAGCAGCTGCAGGTTCGGCGACGTCGAGGTATGCGCGAAGAACGCTTCCTTGAACGGACCTTCGACCTGGCCCCAGTCGTCGTCCCATACCAGCATCATCGAACCCTGGCGGAACGCCGACATCGACTTGTGCGTCGAGTTGGTCTGGTAGACGCGGATGCGCACCTTGTCCGGATCGGGCATGCCGTGTGCGTCGAGCAGCGCATTGTCGTCGAGATTGGCGCTCTTCTCCTTCCACGCGTTGTATTCGTCGCGATAGGCCTTGCTGCGATAGCGGCGCGTGAGCGCGGCCGCCGCGCCCATCGCGGTGCGCGCGCGATGCAGCGGATTGAACCGTGCGAACCCGAACCACGCCTCGTCCCAGAGGAATACCAGGTCCGGCTTGATGGCCAGGCACTCTTCCATCACGCGACGCGGGTTGTACATGTGGCCGTCGAACGTGCAGTTGGTCATGTCGATGACCTTCACGCGATCGAGGTTGCCCTCGGCCTTGCAGTCGAGCAGCGCCTTCTTGATCGTGCGCAGCGGCACCGCGCCGTACATCGAGTACTGCACGAGCGGGAACGCTTCGACGTAGTAGGGCTGCGCGCCGCTGAGCACCATCCCGTAGTGATGCGACTTGTGGCAGTTGCGGTCGACGATGACGATGTCGCCCGGCTTGCAGATCGCCTGCACGACGATCTTGTTCGACGTCGACGTGCCGTTGGTGCCGAGGAAGGCGAGCTTCGCGCCGAATGCGCGCGCGGTGGCGTCCTGCATCTTCTTGATGTTGCCGGTCGGCTCCAGCAGCGAGTCGAGGCCGCCGGTCGTTGCCGACGACTCCGCGAACAGGATGTTGGTCCCGTAGAAGTGGCCCATGTCGCGGATCCAGTTCGATCCGAACACCGACTTGCCGCGCGCGATCGGCAGTGCGTGGAAGGTGCCGATGGGGCGCGTCGCGTACTTCTTGAGGTTGTCGAAATACGGCGTCTCGAAGCGATCCTTGATCCCGTCGAGGATCGCCAGGTGCAGTTCCATCGGTTCTTCGATGTTGTGGAAGACGCGGCGGATGCACGCGGCTTCGTCGCTCGCCGCAAGCAGTTCGGGCGTGCGATCGGAGAGCAGGAACAGGTCGAGTTCCGGCCGGAAGCCGTTGATGGCCTGCGCCAGCCGCGTGGACAGCGCCCCGGGTTCGACCGAGCCCTGGTCGACGTCCATGTTGCGCTTGAGGAACTCGCGCAGGTCGGGCAGGTCGTGCTTCGAGGCGTACTGGAAGCCGTCGACCAGCACCACCGACTGGATGTTGGTGTTGACCATCACCGCGAGCGCAGCGTCCTCGAAGCTCCCGACATGCACGGGCACATACTGGAACTGATCCTCCGGGCGACGCATGCGACGCACTTCGTCGTCCGCGCGTTGCCACTGCGCGGGATCGGAGGGCGTGACGATGAGGACTTCGAAGTAGGGTTTGCCGACGCCGCCATCGATATCGGGCGGCATCGCGTCGATGACGCGCGTGTCGCCGTCGGCGTTGGTATCCCACGCGGCATCTTCCCGACGGAAGTCGCCCGACTGCAACGCGGCCGACGCCTTCTGCACCAGGCGCGCGAACGCGGTCGCGTCGCCGCCTTCGAGCGAACCCCGCAGCGAATCCAGCAGGCGTGTGCCGGGATAGGCCCAGCAATGCTCGAGCCGCGAGATGTTCGCGAGCAGCTTGCGGCATTTGCCACGGATCTCTTCGCGCGCATCGGTGCCGGACTTCGCATCGGCCCACGCACGTGCATAGGCATTGAGTTGCCGCCACTGGTCTTCGCGCGCGATCGCCGCTGCGAAGACGCGATTGAGTTCGTTGGTCGCGGGTTGGGCAATGTCGTTCATGTCGAGCCTCTGGACGATGCGTGGGGCATCGCTAATGAAGGGCGGACGTCAGCGGCCGGAGCGCATCCAGCAACACCTTGTCGTCCACGGGTTTGCACAGGTAGGCGCGCGCGCCGTTGGCGAGGCTGCGCGAGCGATTGGCGGGCGTGTCGTTGCCGGTCAGCACCACGACCGGTATCTGCGCGCCGCGCGAAGCGAGCGCGTCCTGCACGTCGAAGCCGGACATGCCCGGCAGGTGCAGGTCGAGGATCACGCAGTCGATGCCTTCGAGATGCGCCATGAAGTCCGCTCCGCTCGCGAACAGCCGCACGTCGAAACCAGCCGCCCGCAACAGGCGCTGCAACGCGCGCCGCACGGGCGGTTCGTCGTCTACAACCGCGACTACTGGCGTGCGCCCGGGCATTGCACGGACGCTAGACCCCGCTCATGGGGCCATCAATTGGCCCTTGGCCCAACGGGCGGCGCGGAATCGCGTGCGCCCTGCGGCGCGATGTGCACGCGCGCGGTGAAGCGCACGAGGTCGGCGAGGGAGCGCACGCCGAGTTTGTGCATCACGTGGGCACGATGGACCTTCACGGTCTTCTCGACCACGCCGAGATCGCCGGCGATCTGCTTGTTGAGCTTGCCGGAGACCAGGAACGGCAGGATCTCGCGCTCGCGCGGCGTCAGTGCGTCCAGGCGCTCGTGGAGCGTGTGTTCTTCTTCGCTGCGCTCGCGCTGGCGCATGTCGAACTCGACGGCACGCTGCACGGCTTCGACCAGCGCATCGCCGTCGACCGGCTTGGTGAGGAAGTCGACCGCGCCGTCCTTCATCGCGCGCACGCATTCGGGGACTTCCGAGCATCCGGAGAGGAAGACGATCGGAACATCGATGCCGTTCGAATGGAGTGCGCGCTGGAGTTCGAGGCCGGTCTGTTCCGGCATCGCGACGTCGAGGACGAGGCAGCCAGGCGCGGACCGGTCGTAGCGCGCGAGGAACTCGTTCGCCGAGAGGTTCGTCTGCGTGCGGTAGCCCGCCGATGCGAGCAGGCGCGCCACGGCCTTGAGGACCTGCGGGTCGTTGTCGACAAGATGCACCAGCGGTTCGATCGCATTCATGGCGCCACCTCGGGGAGTTCGAAGGCGACGCGCGTGCCGCCTTCGGGCCGGTCTTCCGCCCACACGTGTCCGCCGTGCGCTTCCACGATCGTGCGGCACACCGCCAGGCCCATGCCCATGCCATTGGGCTTGGTGGTTTCGAAGGGTTCGAACATCCTGTGGCGGATTTCCGGCGCGATGCCGCGGCCGAAATCCAGCACGTCCACCCGCGCGCCGTGCGCGGTCGCTGCGGTGCGCACGCACAGCGTGCGCGGCGTCGTCGCCCCTTCCATCGCGTCGGCGCCGTTCATCACGAGATTGAGCAGCACCTGCTGCAGCTGGATGCGATCGCCGAGCACGTGCGGCACGTCGCCGGCGAGTTCGAGCTGCACGTCGACGTTGCGCTGCTGCAGGTCGCCGCGCACCAGGTGCAACGCATCGAGCACCACGCCGTTCACGCCGAGCGGCACGTGTTCGACCTGTTCCTTGCGTAGCCACGTGCGCAGGCGCTGGATGACATCGCCCGCGCGGCGATCGTCGGCGACGATGTCGGCGAGGATGTCTTCGACTTCGGTCATCTCCGGCGGATCGAAGCGCAGCAGGCGTTGCGCCGCCTGCGCGTTGCTCAGGATCGCGGACAACGGCTGGTTGAGTTCGTGCGCGAGCGCGCCGGACAACTCGCCGAGCATCGCCACGCGCGAGAGGTGCGCGAGTTCGTCGCGTTGGCGCGCGGCGTCGCGCTGCATCCGCCAGCGTTCGGTCGCGTCGGCGGCGACGACGAGCCAGGCATCGCGCTCTTCGAGTGCGACGCGCTTGAAGGTGATGTCGATCGCTGCTTCGGTGCCGTCGCCGCGACGCGCGACGACTTCGTCGGTGCGGCCTTCGACGAATCCCTGGCGGCGGGCGGGAACGATGGATGCAAGCATCATGCCGTCGAGCGCGTCGTGGCCATAGCCGAACAGCCGCTCGACTTCGTGATTGGCGGCGACGATGCGATCGTCCCCATCGATCAGCAGGCCGGCGAACGGCGCCGCATCGAGCAGCGCGCGCATGTCGTTCCATGTAACGGTCTTCGCCGGCGACAGCAGCCGCCCGAACAGGCCGCGCGGGCGCGCGGCACCGAACGACGCCGCGTGCACGACGTTTCCATCGCGAGACTTCCCGTGACGGCCGCTTGGATGATCCATGGCGTGCGCCGATGCCCACCGGGGGAAGGCGGGCTTCATCCCCTACGCATGAAGCCTAACGCTGAGGTGCTGCGTGAAGGGACGCCGTTGGTCGGAACCGCCGAGCCAAAGGCACCCATCCCCAAGGGGCAATATCCGCACGTTCGGGGGCCGGCCTAGCATCCGAACCGTTCGTCGGTGATCGATCCGACGCACAGGCAGGAGAGGCCCGTGTCGGCGAGAACAACGCGTCGCTTGCTTTGTCTGCTCACCCTGGCGTGGATCGCGCCCGCGCATGCGTCGCTGCTCGAAGGCGATGCGCTCGACACGGCGGCCAACATCATCGCCTGGGTCGCCATCATCATCGTGCCGGTCGTGTTGATCGGCGTGTTCTGGTGGTTGCACATCATGCCGGAGAAGATCGCGGAGAAGCGCCGGCATCCGCAGTTGCCGGCGATCAAGGTCATCTGCCTGCTCTCGCTGTTCTTCGGCGGCATGTTGTGGCCGATCGCGTGGGTATGGGCGTACACCAAGCCCGTGCTGCACAAGATGGCGTACGGCACCGACATCGGCGAGGCGCACGGCCACGGCGGCGATGCGGTGTCGCTGGAACCCACGCCCGACGAAATCATGCACTCCGGGCCCGCGCAGCCCGCAGCACCCGTGCAGGCGCAGGCGCCCGCGCCCGCACCACGCGAAGACGTCGCCGAAATGCGCCGCAGGATCGCGTCGCTTGAAATGCAGCTCGCTGCGGCGAGCGCGCAGGCTTCCGGTCGCGGCCCGGGAGGAACGACCTGATGGAGATCATCCTCCTCCTCATCTACTCGGGCATCGTCTGGCTGATCTTCTTCAAGTTCAAGCTGCTGCCCTGGAACTTCATCAGCCAGATCATCGTGTTCACGCTGCCGATCTTCGGCCTGACCGCGTTGATCCTGTACCTCAACGTCGTCGCGCCGTCGTCGTCCGACGTGCGCGTGCTCAACTACGTCGTGCAGGTCACGCCGCGCGTCACCGGACGCGTGATCGAAGTGCCGATCGAACCCAATCGCCCGATCAAGAAGGGCCAGGTGCTGTTCCGCATCGACCCCGAGCCCTTCGAACAGAAGCTCGCCGAACTGGAAGGAAAACTGCCGGAGTTCTCCGCGAAGCTCGACAGCGCGGAGGCTTACCAGCGCCAGTTGGGCGATGAACTGAAGGCCGTGCGTTCGACGCGCAGCGCGCTGGAAGCCAAGCTCGAACTCGCCCGCAAGCGCGAAGGCCAGACGCGCGACCTGTCGGGTACCGGTGCGGGCACGAAGTTCGATTTCGAACAGGCGCAGACCGACGTCAAGAGCCTGCGCGCCGACCTCGCGCAAACGAGTGCGAACGTGTCGCAGGTGCAGCAGAAGCTGTCGGCGCGCACGAAGCAGGGCGAGTTGTCGGAAGTCGCGCAGGCGCGCGCCGCGCTGGAACAGCTCAAGGCGCAGATCGAATACGCGAAGTGGGAGCTCGACCAGACCGTGTTCCGCGCGCCCGCCGACGGCACCGTCGTGAACCTGCAGTTGCGTCCCGGTTCGTACGCGGCGCAGTTGCCGATGGTCCCGGTGATGTCGTTCGTCGAGAACGAGCAGTGGATCCTCGCGATGTATTCGCAGAACGAACTGCGCAACATCGAGCCTGGCAACGAAGCGGAGATCGCGCTGAAGACGTTCCCCAACCGCATCATCAAGGCGAAGGTCGATTCGATCGTGTGGTCGTCGGGCACGGGGCAGTTGCCGCTGTCCGGCACGGTGCCGCAGACCGGCGTCGCACCGATTCCGCCGGGACGCTTCGCGGTGCGCCTGAAGCCCGCGGGCCGCGACGAGAAGACCTTCATGCCGATGGGCGCGCAGGGCAACGGCGCGATCTACACGGAGAAGGGCCACATGGTCCACATCATCCGAAAGGTGATCCTGCGCGTGGGCACGAAGCTCGACGCGCTCGTGCTGAAGTTGCACTGAGGCCGCCACCATGTCGCGACGCCGCGCATCGTTCGGGCTCGGATTGGCGGCCACGCTGCTCGCCGGTTGCGCGACCGCGCCCGAACCGACGCCGGACGAGACGCGCGCCGACGCGCTGCAACACGTGCAGGTGCCGCAGGCGTGGGCGCGACAAGCCAGCACCGCGCCGGTGGAAGCAGGGTGGCTCGCGACCTTCGGCGATCCGCAACTCGATGCGCTCGTGATCGAAGCGCTCGCGCACAATCCGGACCTCGCGATGGCCGCCGCGCGGGTCGAGCAGGCGGAAGCACAGGTCGATCTCGCGGCCGCGCAACTGAAACCGGCGATCGGCATCCTCGGTCGCGCAGGGTCCAAGCCGGTGTCCGATCTCGTCGCGATGCTGAGCGGCGTGATGCTGCGCCTGGCATGGGAAATCGATCTGTGGGGGCGCCTGCGTTACCAGCGCAACGCGGCGATGGCGCAACGCGATGCGAGCAGCGCGGACTATCGCTTCGCGCGGCAATCGCTCGCGGCGTCGGTCGCGCGCGCGTGGTTCGTCGCTGCCGAAACCGCGCAGCAGGCGAAGCTCGCGAACATGATGGCAAGCGATGCGGAACGCCTCGTCGCGCTGAGCAACGATCGCATGCGCGTCGGCGCCGGCAGCGAAACCGACGTCATGACCGCGCGCGCGAGCCAGGCCAACTATCGCGACGCCGCGCAACAGGTCGAACTGGCGCATCGCAGCGCGTTGCGCGCGCTGGAGATCCTCGTCGGCCGGTATCCCGCCGCCGCGATCGAGTCGCGTGCGGATCTCGCGCCGTTCCCCGGCCCCGTGCCGGCGGGCATGCCGATGGATGCGCTCGATCGCAGGCCCGACCTGGTGGCGGCGCAAAGGCGCGTCGCTGCCGCGTTCGATCTCGTCGGCGCGGCGAAGGCATCGTTCTGGCCTGGCCTGACGTTGTCGGCCGGCTACGGTCGCGTGTCGCGCGAAGCCGCCAACCTGGCGCAAAGCACCGACCAGACCACCGCGAGCGCCAGCGCGACCGCGGTCGTGCCGCTGTATACGGGCGGCCAACTCACCGGAAACGTGCGCCTGCGCACCGCCGAGCAACGCGAAGCGGTCGCCAATTACGCGCGCCTCGTGTTGCAGGCGCTCAACGAAGTGGAATCCACGCTCGATGCGGAGACCACGCTCGCCACACGCGAGGAACTGCTGCGTATCTCCGCGGAAGACAGCCGCCGCGCCGCGGGTCTGACCGAGGAGTCGTACCGCGTCGGCAAGTCCGATCTGCGCGACGTCATGAACCGCCAGCTCGCCGCGAACGCCGCCGACGTCGCGTTGCTCGCCGTGCGCCGCGAGCGCCTCGTGCGCCGCGTCGACCTCCACCTGGCCCTCGGCGGCGACTTCGTCGCAGGCACGCAGGACGATGCGCAAGCCTCCGCGACGGAGTCGACCCGATGAAGTGGCTCCTCGTCTTCGCGCCGATCGCATTGCTGCTCGAACACTTCGCGCCTGATCGCACGCTGCTGATCTTCGCGACCGCCGCGATCTCGATCGTGCCGCTCGCGGCGATCATGGCGCAGGCCACGAGCGTGCTCGCGGAAAAACTCGGCCCAAGTGTCGGCGGCCTGCTCAACGCGACCTTCGGCAACGCCGCGGAGTTCATCATCTGCCTGGCCGCGCTGCGCGAAGGCCTGCACAAGATGGTGATGGCCTCGCTGGCCGGCGCGATCATCGGCAACATCCTGCTGGTCATGGGCATCGCCATGGTGATCGGCGGCAAGCGCTGGGGCGTGCAACGCTACGACGTCGCCATGTCGCGCTCGCTCGCCGCGATGCTCACCCTCTCGGTGATATCGATGATCATGCCCGCCGCGTATCGCGCGGTGGGGCCGGCCGAAGCCGCGGCGATCGATTCGGTGAGCGTGTGGATCGCGGTGGTGCTGCTCGCGATGTACGCGTGCAACGTGATCTACACGTTGCGCGCGCAGCCCGTCGCGAATGCGGCGCACGACGCGCCCGCGGCCCACGGCGGGCACGGCGGACACGACGTGCCCGCATGGTCGCCCGCGCGCGCCGCGCTCGTCCTCGGCACGGCGACGCTCGGCGTGGTGATCATGAGCGAGATCCTGGTCGCGGTGATCGAGCCGGCAACCGAATCGCTCGGCCTGTCGCCCGCGTTCTCCGGCGTGTTCGTGCTGGCGGTCCTCGGCGGCGCGGCCGAAGCGGTGAGCGCGATCCTCGCCGCGCGCAGCAACCAGATGGGGCTGGCGATGTCGATCGCGCAGGGCGCGAGCGTGCAGCTCGCGTTGCTCATCGCGCCGTTGCTGGTGTTGCTCAGTTACTTCGTCGGACCGGGACCGATGCCGCTGGTGTTCACGCCCGGCCTGGTCGTCAGCGTGCTGCTCGCGGTGATGATCACCAACGCGATCGCGGGCGACGGGCGCACCGACTGGTTCCGCGGCGCGCAGTTGCTCACCGTGTATCTCATCCTCGCCGCGGTGTTCTTCTACGCGCCCGGCGCGCCGGAATGACCCATGCCCGCGGCCTTCGCGAATGCGATGCAGTGGCTGGCGCGCAATCGGCAGGTGTTGCTGTTCGCGCTGCTGGTCGCGACGACCGCGCTCGGGCCGGTGCTCGCGGCGCTGCCGTCGGGGCGCGTCCTGCTCAACGTCTGCCTGGGCCTGACGCTGCTCGCGACCACGATCTCGCCGATGGAAGAGCGTGCGCGCGGGCGGGGCTTCATCATCTTCGTCATGCTGGCGATCGCGCTCGGGCTCGCGCCGTTGCGACAGCCGCTCGGCGTCACCGGTCCGCTCACGATGGTGGTGTGGTCGGTGATCGCGTTCATCGCCGCCGCGCGCGCGTTGCGCTACTCGGTATCGAGCCGACGCATCGACCTGCGTCACCTGCTCGCGGCGCTCAACGCCTACCTGCTGGTCGGCGTGTTCCTCGGCGCGCTATGGGTGGTGATGGAGGAACTGTCGCCCGGTTCGCTGCTGCAGGGCGGCCAGCCGATCCCCGACATGAGCCTGCCGGACGGCATCTACTTCAGCTTCGTGACCCTGGCGACGCTCGGCTACGGCGACATCACGCCGGTGACGCCGATCGCGCGCGGGCTCGCGGTGTTCGAGGCGGTCTTCGGCCAGCTCTATCTCGCGGTGATGGTCGCGCGGCTGGTCAGCCTGCGCATCGCCGAGGAGACCCGCGATGCCCAGTAGAGACCTGCGTTCACCTCCCACCCCTGTCCGGGCGATCACGGCGCCGACGTTGTGAGGTTTGAAAGGGGATGTTCCAGATCGACCATGCTTCCATCGACCGCATTCCGATCCGCCCAGGAGGCGTCATGAGGATCACCAGCATTTCCGCGCTCGGCCTTGCACTGCTCGCGGTCGTTGCACCGCAGCAGGCGCGCGCGGTCGAACCGCTCGACACCGCCAGCTTCCGCATCGGCGGCTACATCACGAGTTGGGATACCGAGGTGCGCGCCGACGGACAGACCGCGCGCGGCACCGACGTCGACCTCGAAAAGGACTTCGGCCTCGACGACAGTTCTACCATCGGCTACGTCGGCTTCACCTGGCGGCCGTGGGAAGCGCACGAGTTCGGCCTCACCTATTACCAGAACGATGCCGACGCCACGCGCCAGATCACGCGCGACATCACGTTCGAAGACACGACGTACCTGGCGAACAGCATCGTCAGCGTCGACGTGGGCATCGACGCGTACGAGGCGTATTACGTGTGGTGGGCCGCGCAGAAGGAAAACTGGGCGCTGGGCCCGCGCGTCGGCATGATCTGGTACCGCATGGACATCGCGATGGCGTTGCAGGTCGACGTGAACGGCAACCAGATCGGCGGCGGCTTCCGCGAAGAAGCGAACGCGGACCTGCCGTCGCTCACGATCGGCGGCGCGTGGCGGTGGACGCCCGCAGGTTCCGACGACTGGCGCATCGGCGCGGACCTCGGCTACTTCAAGGCGAACATCAACGACATCGACGCGGACGTGACCTTCGGTCGCATCGGCGTCGAATGGTTCCCGTGGGAGCGTTCGGGCATCACGCTCGACTACACGCTCAGCAAGATTTCCGCCGACGCAGACAAGTCCGACTTCGTCGGCAACCTCGACTTCATCGACAGCGGCCTGAAGCTGGGCTACATCTATCGCTGGTGATCCCGCCGGACGCGACAGCGATCACTTGATCCAGGTCAGCGCGCGCACGCCGCGCGCTGGCCACGATGGCGCCACCCTCATCGGAGCCATCGCCATGCAATACCTCGTTCTCGCCGCCGTGGGCGGCCTTGCCGAACCCGTGTCCGATCGCCTCTGGTCGATGGACCCCGCCGCGCTCGTCGACGTCGACACCGACGGCCGCCTGCGCATCTCGACCGTGTTGCCCGACGCCGAAGTGCTGCTTGCGCTCGGCCTGGCCGGCGCGTGCGTGGCGCCGCAGGACCTGGAGCGGCAGCCGTCGGACTGCTGCGGCGGTTGCGGCGGATGAACGGTTGCGAGGTCGCACGGTACGTTTGATTTCGATCAAGGCGCGCCGTTCGACCCCGCCCCACGATGCGATCCATGGACATCGCCCCGACCGCCTCCTGCGACACCGACCTGCTGCGTCGTTACGACGTGCCGGGCCCGCGCTACACGTCGTATCCGACCGCGCCGCACTTCCATAACGGTTTCGGCGAACGCGAGTTCCGCGACGCCGCGGCCGCGAGCAACGGCGATCCGATCCCGCGCCGCCTGTCGCTCTACGTGCACGTGCCGTTCTGCGAAAGCCCGTGCTTCTACTGCGGCTGCAATCGCATCATCACGCGCGACAAGGCGCGCGGCGAAGCCTATCTCGCGCGCCTGTTCCGCGAGATCGGCCTGGCCTCGCAACTGTTCGACCGCGACCGCGAAGTGATCCAGCTCCATTTCGGCGGCGGCACGCCGAACTTCCTGTCGCCAGCGCAATTGCGCGAAGTGGTCGACACGGTGCGCGGCACGTTCCGCCTGGCCGATTCGTCCGAGCGCGACCTGTCGATCGAACTCGACCCGCGCCACGTGTCGCCCGCCGACATCGCCGAACTCGCCGACATCGGTTTCAACCGCGCGAGCCTCGGCGTGCAGGACTTCAATCCCGAGGTGCAGCGCGCGGTGAATCGCGAGCAGAGCGTCGAGGAGACGCGCGCGGTGATCGAAGCGTGCCGCGAACACGGCTTCCGTTCGGTCAACGTCGATCTGATCTACGGCTTGCCGAAGCAGACGCTCGAAGGCTTCTCCGAAACGCTAGACATCGTCGCCGACATGCGCCCGGACCGCGTCGCCGTCTACGGCTACGCGCACATGCCGACGTTGTTCAAGGCGCAGGGCCGCATCCACGCACAGGACCTGCCCGACGCGGAAACGCGCCTGGCCTTGCTGCAACTCGCGATCCGCAAGCTGACCGATGCCGGATACCTGTACATCGGCATGGATCACTTCGCGCTGCCCGACGACGAACTCGCGACCTCGCAGGCGCGCGGCGGCCTGCATCGCAACTTCATGGGCTACACGACGCACGCCGACAGCGATCTCGTCGGCCTCGGCGTCAGCGCGATCAGCCACGTCGGCGACACCTACAGCCAGAACCCGCGCGATCTCGCGAGCTGGCAGGCCGCGCTCGACGAAGGCCGCCTGCCGGTGTTCCGCGGCATGCGCCTGAGCGAAGACGACCAGCTGCGCGCCGACCTCATCCAGGCGCTGATGTGCCACGGAACGATCCCGATCGACGCGCTCGAGCGCCGCTACGCCATCGATTTCTGCGACTACTTCGCCGATGCGCTGCACAAACTGGCGCCCCTCGCGCAGGACGGCCTGGTGCGCGTGGACCGCCACCGGATCGTCGCGACTTCGCGCGGCCGCCTGCTTCTGCGTAACATCGCGATGTGCTTCGACCGATACCTCGACTCGCCGACCGCCGTGGCCACGCCGCGCTTCTCGCGCGCGATCTGACGACGTGCCCGGAAGTTGCGCCATGAAGCCGGTCGCCTTCCCGCGGACCGACGCCAGCATCCTCGCGGACGACGGGGACAGGCTGCATTTCTGCTCGACCTGCGCGTTCTCGCAGGCGTGCCTCGATCAGGGCATGGACAAGAGCGCGCTGATGGACCTGCACGTGCTCGTCGAACACGTCGGCCCGCTGCACGAAGGCGACCACGTGTTCCGCGAGGGCGACCACTTCGACGCGATCGCCGCGGTGCGCGCCGGCACGGTGAAGACCTACGTCGTCGATCGCGACGGCCGCGAGCATGTGCTGGGCTTTCATTTGCCGGGCGAAGTCATCGGCCTGGATGCGATCGACGGCGAGCATTACCCGTGCAACGCCGTCGCGCTCGACACGGTGATGCTGTGCCGCTTCTCGTTCCCGAAAATCTCGGTGCTCGCGGCGCAGGTGCCGGGGTTGCAGAAGCATTTGTTCCGCCTGTTGAGCCGCGACATCGGGCGCGCTGCGTTGCTCGCCGGCGACTGGTCGGCGGACCAGCGCATGGCCGCGTTCCTCATCGGCTTGTCTCGACGACTGGCCGCGCGGGGTTTCTCGCCGAATCGCTTCCAGCTCACGATGCCGCGCACCGACATCGCGAACTACCTGCGCCTGGCGCCCGAGACCGTGAGTCGCGTGCTGAAGCGTTTCCAGACCGACGGTCTCGTGCGCGTGGAGCGCCGCGACCTCGAGATCGCCGACCGCGACGGCCTCGAAACGCTCGCCGCGCCGATCCTGCGCTCCTGAAACGCCCCCCGACTTGATCGGGGTCAAGGCGGCCCCGAGGCCGCAGGCGGAGCATCTGTTGCGAATCCGGGGAGTGTCCCCGGCGTAAGGGCAGGGTCATGAGCAGCACCCGCAAGTTGTGGTTGGGGCTGGCCGCATTGCTCGTCGTTTCGTTCGGGGTGTTGTTGTGGGCGGGCGGGGAAATCTTCCGCGCGGCGCCACCCATGCCCGAACGCGTGACGAGCGAAAGCGGACAGGTGGTCTACACGCGCGCCGACATCGAAAAGGGCCGACAGGTCTGGCAGTCGATGGGCGGCATGCAACTCGGCTCCATCTGGGGCCACGGTGGTTACGTCGCACCGGACTGGAGCGCCGACTGGCTCCATCGCGAAGCGGTGCAGATGCTCGATGCGTGGGCGCGCGAAGAAGACGCGCCGTCGTTCGCCGCACTGCCGGCGGAACGCCAGGCGGCGTTGAAGGGCCGCCTGCAGGAGGCGATGCGCACCAACACGTACGACGCCGCGACCGGCACCATCGTGTTGTCTGACGCACGCGTGCGTGCGCTGTCGAATGTCGCCGCGCACTACGAGAGCCTGTTCGGCAACGATCCGGCGACCGCGGAACTGCGCGAAGCCTACGCGATGAAGAACAACACGGTGCCCGATGCCGCGCATCGCCGTGCGCTCACCGGGTTCTTCTGGTGGACCGCGTGGGCCGCCGGCACCGAACGCCCGGATGACGCGGCCGCACCAGCGAACGGCGCACCCGTCGCGAAACAAGTCACGTACACCAACAACTGGCCGAGCGAACCGCTCGTCGGCAACACGCCCGCGCCGTCGTTGTGGGTGTGGTCGGCTTTCAGCGTGCTGTTCCTGATCGCCGGCATCGGCCTGCTCGGCTGGTTCCATGCGCGCACGCATGCGGCCGGTGAAGAGCCGCACACGATTCCGAAATCCGATCCGATGGCGACGCTGCGCATCACGCCGTCGATGCGCGCGACCGCGAAGTACTTCTGGGTCGTGCTCGCGTTGTTCCTCGTGCAGATCCTGCTCGGCGCGATGACCGCGCACTACCAGGTCGAAGGCCAGCAGGCCTACGGCTTCATGCTCGCCGACGTGTTGCCGTACTCGATCACGCGCACGTGGCACACCCAACTGGCCGTGTTGTGGATCGCGGTCGCGTGGCTCGGCACGGGGTTGTACATCGCACCGGCGATGTCGGGGCATGAGCCGAAGTTCCAGCGATTCGGCGTCAACTTCCTGTGGGTGTGTTTGCTGATCATCGTGGTCGGCGCGTTCGCGGGCCAATGGCTCGCGGTGATGCAGAAGCTCGGCCTCGCGAACAACTTCTGGTGGGGCCACCAGGGTTGGGAATACGCGGACATGGGGCGCTTCTGGCAGTGGTTCCTGTTCGTCGGCCTGCTGGTGTGGCTGACGCTGGTCGGCCGCGCGCTGTGGCCGGTGTTGCGGGGCCCTGCGACCGACACCAAGTCGATCGTCGGCCTGCTGTTCCTGTCGACGGTGTGCATCGGCCTGTTCTTCGCCGCCGCGCTGATGTGGGGCGAGCACACGCACATCTCCGAAGTGGAGTACTGGCGCTGGTGGCTCGTGCACCTGTGGGTCGAAGGCTTCTTCGAAGTGTTCGCCACCGCGGTGATGGCGTTGATCTTCACGAAGCTCGGCTTGATCCCGGCGAAGTCGGCGACGGTGGCGGTGCTGTTCGCGACCATCATCTTCATGTCGGGCGGCGTGCTCGGCACGCTGCACCACCTCTACTTCGTCGGCACGCCGACCGCGGTCGTGGCGCTGGGTGCGAGCTTCAGCGCGCTGGAAGTGGTGCCGCTGGCCTACATCGGCTTCGAGGCGTACCACACGTACAAGCTCGGCAAGTCGACGCCGTGGATGGCGCGCTACAAGTGGCCGATCCTGTTCTTCATCGCGGTGTCGTTCTGGAACCTGGTGGGCGCGGGCCTGTTCGGCTTCCTGATCAACCCGCCGCTGTCGCTGTACTTCATGCAGGGCCTGAATCTGACGCCGCTCCATGGACACACCGCGCTGTTCGGCGTGTACGGGATGCTGGGCATCGCGCTGGTGCTGTTCTGCCTGCGCGGGCTGCGCGGCCAGATGCATTGGGATGTGCGACCGCTCAAGGTCGCCTTCTGGTGCTTCAACATCGGCCTGTCGATGATGGCGGTGTTCACGTTGTTGCCGCTCGGCACGATGCAATTGCTCGCGGCGATCGAACACGGTTACGCGTACGCGCGCTCCGCCGAGTTCATGCAGCGGCCGATCATCGACATGCTCGTGTGGATGCGCGTGCCGGGCGACGTGATCTTCAGCGTCGGTGCGGTGGCACTCGCCTGGTTCGTGATGCGATTGTGGATCGCGCCCAAGCGTGAACTCGCACCGGGTGCGACGGAGGCGGAAGGCTGATGCGACACGTGCTGCAAGCCCCGCACCGGGTGATGTTCTTCATCGGTGCGGGGAACGTGCTCCTCGCGATGGCCTGGTGGGCCGCGTGGCTGGTTTCGGCGCGCTGGCCCGGCGTCCTGCATCTCGAGCAACCCTCGCAGTACGCCGGGTGGTTGCACGCGATCGTCATGCAGTACCAGGTGCTCGCGAGTTTCGTGTTCGGGTTCCTGCTGACGACGTTCCCGAAGTGGATGGGATTGCCGGAATTGCGGCGCGCGCGTTACCTGCCCGTCGGCATCGGGGTGTTCGGCGGGCAGATCTGCACGTTGCTCGGCGCGCTCGGTTGGTCGAAGGGCATCGAAGTCGGCCTCGTGCTGACGATCAGCGGCTGGGCTTGGGGCGTGGGGACGCTCGCGTGGCTCGTCGTGAGCGAAAAGGGTGCGACGTGGCACGCGCGTTCGTGCCTCGCGGCGTTGGTGCTCGGGTTGATTGGGTTGTTCGCGTGGGCGGTGTTCGTCGCCGGTGGTTCGGCGATGTGGGCGTTCGTTGCGATCAAGCTCGGCACGTTCGGCTTCCTGTTGCCGGTGTACCTCACCGTTGCGCATCGCATGTTCCCGTTCTTCGCGGGCAACACGGTGCCGGGCTACAAGCCGTGGCGGCCGATGTGGGTGCTCGGCGCGGGCTTCGCGTTGTTGCTGCTGCATCTCGCTTTCGAGCTCGTGCATGCGTACGCCTGGGCGTGGGTCGCGGACCTGCCGTTGTTCGCATTGACCGCCTACCTGTGCTGGCGCTGGTGGCCGCGCGGCAAGGCGCCCGGGCTGCTGATGGTGTTGTTCGTCGGCTTCGCGTGGTTGCCGGTGACGTTCGCGCTGTACCTGGTGCAGAGCATCGCGTACCTGCAGACCGGCGTGTACATGCTGGGCCGCGGGCCCGCGCATGCGTTGTTCGTCGGGTTCTTCGGCAGCGTGCTGGTGGCGATGGTCACGCGCGTCACGCAGGGGCATTCGGGCCGGCCGCTGGTGATGCCGGCGGTCGCGTGGTTCGCGTTCGTCGCGGTGCAATTCGTCGCGGTCGTACGCGTCGCGGCGGAGTTCGCGGGCGATCCGATGCGCTGGCAGGTGATCGCGGCGATCGGGTGGCTGGTCGCGTTCACGCCGTGGGTCGCGCGCATCGGGCGCATCTATCTCTCGCCGCGCATCGACGGAAAGCCGGGCTGATGATCGCGTGATGCCATGAACGACTATTACCTCCAGATCAAGGCGTTCCACATCATGGTCGCGCTCATGAGCGGCGGGCTGTTCGCGCTGCGCGGCAGCTTCGCGCTCGCCGGCGCGCAATGGCCCAACGCCGCGCCCGTGCGCTGGACCAGCTACGCGATCGACACCGCGCTGCTCACCGCCGCGTTGATGCTGCTCACGATCCTGCCGGGCGCGATGTTCGCAAACGGATGGTTGGCGGTGAAGTTGTCGCTGCTCGTCGGTTACGTCGTGCTCGGCGTGTACGCGTTGCGGCGCGCGAAGACGAAGCGGGCGCGCGTGCTGTCGTTCCTCGGTGCGTTGCTGCTCTTCGCGTCGATTTACGCGACCGCGCGCTCGCACGAGCCGCTCGGCTTCGTGCGCTGGTGGTTCGCGCAATGACGGACCCGCTGATCGTCGCCGACCGCGGCTGGATCCGCGATGCGATCGGCCAGTTGCGCCGCGAGGCCAACCGGTCCGCCGACACGCACCTGCTGCGCCTGGACCTGCCGCAGTTCCCGGGCATCCCGTTCTACTTCAAGGACGAGGCGGCGCATCCGACCGGCAGCCTGAAGCATCGCCTGGCGCGTTCGCTGTTCCTGTATGCGCTGTGCAACGGACGCCTGCGCGAGCGGCAGACAGTCGTCGATGCGTCGTCGGGCAGCACCGCGATTTCCGAAGCGTGGTTCGCGCGCATGCTCGGACTGCCGTTCATCGCGGTGATGCCGGCCAGCACCGCACCGCGCAAGATCGCCGACGTGCAGGCGCTCGGGGGGCGCTGCGATCTGGTCGACGATCCGCCCGACGTGCATGCGCGCGCTGCGTGGCATGCGTCGAACGGCGCCTGCCACCTCGATCAGTTCGGCCTCGCCGAACGCGCGACCGACTGGCGCGGCAACAACAACATCGCCGAATCGATCCTGCGCCAGATGGCGATGGAACCGATGCCCGAACCGACGTGGATCGTCTGCGGCGCGGGCACCGGCGGCACGTCCGCAACGATCGGACGCTACCTGCGCTACCAGGGCCTCGCGACGCGGCTGTGCGTCGCCGAACCCACCGGTGGTGCGTTCGCGCAAGGGTGGCGCACACGCGACGTCGCAGCCGTCGCCACGCGCGCCACCGTCATCGAAGGCATCGGTCGCCCGCGCGTGGAGCCGGGCTTCCTCTTCGACGTGGTCGAGGACGTGGTCGAAGTGGACGACGAACGTTCGATCGCGTGCGCGTGGTGGCTCGAACGCTGGCTCGGCCGGCGTTACGGCGGTTCGTCGGGCACCAACCTCGCCGCCTGCCTGCATCTCGCGTCGCGCATGAAGATGCGCGGCGAGCACGGCAGCATCGTCAGCCTGTTGTGCGATCGTGGGGAGCGATACGCGCAGACGCTGTTCGATCCGGCGTGGTTGCGTGCCCGCGAACTCGCGCCGGAATCGTTGCAGGAGACGTTGCCGCCGGTGCCGTGCTGATCGCGCATGCGCCGGCGCGCGTCGATCAGTGCGCCCACTCGAGTTGCATCCAGAGTTTCGTCGTATCGCGCGCGAAGCCGTCCGCCTCGTAATCGGCGAGCTTGAACATGCCCTTGAGCTTGCTGCCGACGGGGAACGCGAACGACGCGTTCCACTCGCTGCCGTAACGCCCGCCGACATCGGCCCGGTAGTCGTGGAAGGCCAGGATCCACTCGCACTTCGCGCAACCGGCCTTGCCGACGAGGGACGCGTAGCGATCGTCGAGGCCGCCGGGCGGCGTCGCGCCCGCGAACTTGTCGGCCCAGCCGTTGAACGCATGCAGCGTCCCGAGTGGGGTCTGCAACGCGTGGCGCCCATCGCCGCCGAGATGCTCGATGCCGGCGCGCACGGTGACGTCCTGCCACGCGTACGCCGGTTCGATCAGCCAGTAGTCGTGCGAGAACGACAACGGATTGTCCGCGTAGTCGGATTGGTGCGCGTATTCGGCGGCGAGCGCGAAGCCCGGGCCTTCGCCGAGATTCATGCGCAGGCCGTACGTCGCGGTGGAAGCGGTCGCGACGTCCTGGTCGTCGTGCAGCAACGCATACCCGCGCCATTGCATCGATGCGCGCGGCACGAACAAGGCTTCGATCGCATGCGTCGTCAGATCGCGTTCGCGTGCCAGCGGATCACGCGCGTCGTCGCCGTTGACGCGATGCACGCGGTCCAGGAACGCGTAGCGCAACGCCCATTGCTTCGACGGCTTGGCCTCGAACGACAACGCATCGAAGGTCTGTTCGTTCTGTCGCCAGCCGCTGTTGCCGAGCCAGCGCTGGTTGCCGTACTGCACGCGCTGGCGCCCGAGCGCCGCCTGCACGCGATCGGACTTCCACGCGACGTACGCCTGGTTCAGCTCCGCGTCCTGCGGATCGGCGATCACCGGGTAGCCGATGCGCCCGTTCGCGCCACTGTCGTAGTCGCCCGTGGCGGCGATGCCTTCGCCTTCGAGCAGCGCCGACCAATGCGTGCCCCAGTGCGCGCGCAAGCCGAGACGCAGGCGCAACGTCGTGGCATCCGAGTCGTTGGGAAATGCGGCGTCGTCGACCGACTCGTGTCGCAGCCGCGCGTTCCATTCCAGGTCGAAGGGCGCGGGCTCCGCGGGTTTGTCCTGCGCCATTCCGACGAACGGCAGGCAAGCGGCGAGAGCGACGGCAGTGCGTTGGAGGTGCATGTGTTTTCCCCGGTGTTTTCGCTACGCACAAGGTCGAACCGGGCGGTTTTCGCGACCTTGACCCGGATCAAGCCAACGCGGTTGGCCGTTTCCATCAGCCACCGGAGTTGATCTGGATCAGGAAACGCAGCGCAAGGCAGCGCGATCCTGCACCCGAAGGGCGCATCCGCCCCCACGCAAGTCCACGCAAGGGGAAACACCATCATGGCTGACCGCTTCCGTACCTGGGCCCTCGCTGCCGCCTGCGCGTTCGCGCTGGTCGCATGCGGCGGGGCCGACAAGACCGCACCCGTCGCGAAAGACGCCGACAGTGGTGGCTCGCTGAAGGGCGACATGGGCCCGCCGCAGGGGCCCGACATCAAGGCCGTCGTGACGGCGCCACCGATGGTACCCCCCGCTACCGGAAGGAAGACACCGGCGCGCGTGATCGTCGAACTCGATGTCGTCGAAAAGGAAATGCCGATCTCCGAAGGCGTGACCTACACCTTCTGGACCTTCGGCGGCACCGTGCCCGGCAGCTTCATCCGCGTGCGCCAGGGCGACACGGTCGTCTTCCACCTTCGCAACATGCCGGACAGCAAGATGCCCCACAACATCGACCTGCACGGCGTGACCGGGCCGGGCGGTGGCGCGGCATCGAGCTTCACCGCGCCGGGCCACGTGTCGCGCTTCAGCTTCAAGGCGCTCAACGCGGGCCTGTATGTCTATCACTGCGCGACCGCGCCGGTCGGCATGCACGTGGCCAACGGCATGTACGGCCTGATCCTGGTCGAACCGCCGGAAGGCATGCCGCCGGTGGATCGCGAGTACTACGTGATGCAGGGCGACTTTTACACCACGGGCAAGTATCGCGAGAAGGGCCTGCAGCCCTTCGACATGGAAAAGGCGATCGAAGAGCACCCGACCTACGTGCTGTTCAACGGCATGGAAGGCGCGCTCACCGGCGACAAGGCGCTCAAGGCCAACACCAACGAAACCGTGCGCCTGTATGTCGGCAACGGTGGACCGAACCTCGTCTCCAGCTTCCACGTGATCGGCGAGATCTTCGACAAGGTGTGGTTCGAAGGCGGCACGCGCTACAACGAGAACGTGCAGACCACGCTGATCCCGGCGGGCGGCGCGGCGATCATGGACTTCCACGTCGAAGTGCCCGGCAGCTACATGCTGGTCGACCACTCCATCTTCCGCGCGTTCAACAAGGGCGCACTCGCCGTGCTCAAGGCCGAAGGCGCGGAACGCAAGGACATCTACTCCGGCAAGGAAGTCGATGCCGTGTATCTCGGCGATCGCGCGCAGCCCAGTCTCGCGGCGGTCGAGAAGGCGACCGAAGCGGCCTCCACCGGTGCGCTCACCGTCGAGGACCAGGTGAAAGCGGGCCAGGCGTTGTTCGCTGGCACCTGCTCCACCTGCCACCAGCCGGAAGGCCAGGGCATGGAAGGCGTGTTCCCGCCGCTGGCGAAGTCCGACTACATCGCGGCCGATCCCAAGCGCGTGCCGAACGCGATCCTGCACGGCCTCGTCGGCAAGGTCACGGTCAACGGCAAGGACTACAACTCCAACATGCCGCCGATGAACCAGCTCACCGACGACGAAGTGGCGAACATCTCCACCTACGTCCTCAACAGTTGGGGCAATCCGGGCGGTCACGTGACGAAGGAAGAGGCCGCCGCGATCCGCGCGGCAAAGCCGGCCAACGCTTCCGAGGGTCACTGAAATGTGTCGCGTCGCCGCCGGTAGCCTGGTGTTCGCATGCATCGTTGCGGGGGCGACGATGGCGGCGGGCCCGGCGGCGTCGCGCGCTTCTGCAAGCATGTATGCCGGATTGCCCGGTGGTTCGTTCAAGACGGCGCTGCGCTACGACGATGCGAAGGGCAAGGCCGTTCGCATCGCACCGTTCGCGCTGATGCGCACGCCGGTGACCAACGGGCAGTTCCTCGACTTCGTGCGCAAGCATCCGGAATGGAAGCGCGGCGACGTGGCGGATGTCTTCGCCGAATCCCGCTACCTGCAGCATTGGGAAAGCGCCGACAAGCTCGGCGCGAATGCGCGCGCGGACCAGCCCGTCACGTGGGTCAGCTGGTTCGCCGCCGATGCGTACTGTCAATCGATCGGCGCACGCCTGCCGACCTGGAACGAGTGGGAATACGCGGCCGCGGCGGACGAAACACGCCGCGACGCACGCAGCGATCCCGCATGGCGCGAGCGCATCCTCCGCTGGTATTCCCGACCTTCCAACGAAGCCTTGCCGCGCGCCGGCCTGCAGTCGCCGAACGCCTACGGCGTGCAGGACCTGCACGGCCTCGTGTGGGAATGGACCGACGATTACTCCGCGTTGCTCATAGCGGGCGACAACCGCGACCAGGGCGACCCGGACAAGCTGAAATTCTGCGGCGCCGGCGCATTGTCGATGGACGACCGCGAAAACTACGCCGTGCTGATGCGCGTGGCGATGCTCTCTTCGCTCGAAGGGCGCGACGCCACCGCCAACCTCGGATTCCGTTGCGCCAGGAGCGCACCATGACATCGATGAAGACGTTCACCGCGCGCGCGGCGATCGCGCTTGCTGCAGCCACGCTCGCATTCATCGCACCGCTAGCCACGGCCGGCAAACCCGCGCCGCTCCCCGGCGACTCGGTTTACAAGCTCGCCTTGCCGCTCACCGACGCGCAGGGCCGCACGCAGGACTGGAGCACCTTGCAGGGCAAGCCGCGCGTGGTCGCGATGTTCTACACCTCGTGCCAGTACATGTGCCCGCTGATCGTCGAATCGGGCAAGGCGGTCGAACGCGCGCTGCCGCCGGCTGAACGCGCGAAGGTCGGCGTCGTGCTCATCAGCCTGGATCCGAAGCACGACACGCCCGCGCAGCTGAAGGCGATGGCGAAACAGCGCCATGTGGACCCGACGCAATGGACGCTCGCCGCGCCCGCGCCCGACGACGTGCGCAAGGTCGCGGGTGTGCTCGGAGTGCGCTATCGCGAACTCGCCGACGGCAACTTCAACCACACCAGCGCGCTGGTGCTGCTCGATGCGAAGGGGCGCATCGTCGCGCGCACGGAGCAGGTGGGTGCGAAGCCCGATCCGGAGTTCGTGAAGGCGGTGCGCGCGCAGCTGTAACGGGGAGACATGTAACGCGGGCGCGTGAACGCGCCGGGGCGCCGGAGACGGCCGGATTCCGACGAGCGGAGTCCGGCAAACCTTTCCATCCCCCGTTGGATTCAGAATCCGGAACGCGGCCCCCGCCGGCGGAGAGCGCTGCTTCGAAAAGCGCGATTTGATCCGGATCAAGGTGGCCGGGGCCCGTGTTCGCGAGACTGCGCGCACTCACAGCGGGGACCCCCATGAACGATGTCGTGCTTCCGACTGCAACCGTGGCGACCGATGCCTCGGAGGCGCCGCGACGCGTCGCCTACAACGACAAGGTCGTACTCCAGTTTTCCCTCGCGACGATCCTCTGGGGCATCGTCGGCATGGCCGTCGGCCTGTTCATCGCCGCGCAGCTGTATTGGCCGACCCTGGCTGAAGGCATTCCCTGGCTGTCGTACGGCCGCTTGCGACCGCTGCACACCAACGCGGTGATCTTCGCCTTCGGCGGCAGCGCGCTGTTCGCCACCTCGCTGCACGTCGTGCAACGCACGTGCGGCGTGCGCCTGATCTCCGACAAGCTCGCGAGCTTCGTGTTCTGGGGCTGGCAACTGGTGATCGTGTCCGCAGCGATCACGCTGCCGCTCGGCATCACCCAGAGCAAGGAATACGCCGAACTCGAATGGCCGATCGACATCCTGATCACGGTCGTCTGGGTCGCATACGGCTGGCTGTTCTTCGGCACGATCGCCAAGCGCACGGGTCGCCACATCTACGTGGCGAACTGGTTCTACGGCAGCTTCATCATCGCCATCGCGCTGCTGCACATCGTCAACAACATCGCGCTGCCGGCGAGCTTCACCAAGTCATACATCGTCTACACCGGCGCGGTCGACGCGATGGTGCAGTGGTGGTACGGGCACAACGCGGTCGGTTTCTTCCTGACCGCCGGCTTCCTCGGGATGATGTACTACTACGTGCCGAAGCAGGCGCAGCGTCCGGTGTATTCGTATCGCCTGTCGATCGTGCACTTCTGGGCGCTGATCGCGGTGTACATGTGGGCCGGCCCGCATCATCTCCAATACACCGCGTTGCCGGACTGGGCGCAGTCCCTCGGCATGGTGTTCTCGCTGATCCTGCTTGCGCCGTCCTGGGGCGGTGCGCTGAACGGCATCCTCACGTTGTCGGGCGTCTGGTACAAGCTGCGCACCGACCCGATCCTCAAGTTCCTCATCGTCGCGATCAGCTTCTACATGATCGCCACCTTCGAGGGGCCGATGATGTCGATCAAGACGGTCAACTCGCTGTCGCACTACACCGACTGGACGGTCGGCCACGTGCACGCCGGCGCACTCGGCTGGGTGGCGATGATCTCGGTCGGCGCGATCTACGCGATGCTGCCGCGCCTGCTCGGGGCCGAGCGCATGTACTCGATCAAGTGGATCGACGCGCACTTCTGGCTGCACACCCTGGGCGTCGTGTTCTACATCGCATCGATGTGGATCGCCGGCGTGATGCAGGGCCTGATGTGGCGCGCGACCAACGCCGACGGCACGCTGACCTACAGCTTCGTCGAAGCGCTCAATGCCACGTATCCGTACTACCTGGTCCGCTTCAGCGGCGGCGCGCTCGTGCTCGCCGGCATGTTCCTGATGGCGTTCAACACCTGGAAGACGTACGCCACCGCGAAGAACCCGGCGACGGGTAACGCGCTCGCCGCCAATGCTCCTGCATGAGACCTGATCGCATGGATACCGAATCCGACAAGCCGCACAACGCGCACGAGAAGATCGAGAAGAACATCGGCCTGATGGCGGTGCTGATCGCCGTGGTCGTGTCCTTCGGCGGGCTCGCGGAAATCGTGCCGCTGATGTACCAGGCCGACACGATCAAACCGCTGCCCGGCGTGAAGCCCTACCCGGCGCTGCAGCTCGCGGGCCGCGACGTCTACGTGCGCGAAGGTTGCTACAACTGCCACTCGCAGATGGTGCGCACGCTGCGCTTCGAAACCGAACGCTACGGCCACTACTCGCTGGCCGGCGAATCGGTCTACGACCATCCGTTCCAGTGGGGCAGCAAGCGCACGGGGCCGGACCTCGCGCGCGTCGGCGGGCGTTACTCCGACGACTGGCATCGCATCCATCTCATCGATCCGCGCGCGGTGGTGCCCGAGTCGAACATGCCGTCGTTCCCGTGGCTCGAACACAACACGATCGATGGCCAGGCGATCACCGCGCACATGCGCACGCTGAAGACAATCGGCGATCCGTACACCGACGACGAGATCGCGAACGCGGCGAAGGACGTCGCGGGCAAGACCGAACTGGACGCCGTCGTCGCCTACCTGCAGGCGCTCGGCCGTCACGCACCGAGGGGGAACTGACATGGTGGCCGGCATCGTGACCGCGTTGTTGCTGGCGGTGTTCATCGGCGGATGGGCCTGGGCGTGGAGCCCGCGCCGCCGCGAAGCGTTCGACAAGGCCGCGCGCCTGCCGCTGCAGGAAGAACGCGAGGAGGACGCACGATGATGACTCCCGGATGGTCGTGGTACGTGATCGCGCTCGTCGTCATCAACATCGTCGGCTGCGGCTGGCTGTTGTGGTGGACCGCGAAGCGCCGTCCCGGCGACCCGAAGCCCGAAGACACCAGCCACTACTGGGACGACGGCGACATCACCGAATACAACAAGCCGCTGCCGAAGTGGTGGATCAACCTGTTCTGGATCACGATCGTGTTCTCGATCGGGTACCTGCTGTATTTCCCGGGGCTCGGTGCATTCGCGGGCGTCGGCGGATGGACGTCGAGCGGGCAGCATGCGATCCAGAAGGCCGCGGACAACGCGCGGCTCGATGAAACGTTCGCGCCGTATCGCGGCAAGTCGATCGACGTGCTCGCGCAGGATCCCGCGGCGCGACGCCTCGGTCGCGCGATCTTCAACAACACGTGCGCGACGTGCCACGGCTCGTCCGCGCAGGGCGCGGTCGGTTATCCGAACCTCACCGACGACATCTGGCATTGGGGCGGCAGGCCCGAGCAGATCCTGGCGACGGTGATGAAGGGCCGCGAGGGCGTGATGCCGGAGTGGGGCAAGGTGCTCACCGGTCTCGGCGGCGAACATGCGGTGAGCGACGTCGTCGCCTACGTGCGCGCATTGCCCGATCCCGCGCGCCTGATGCAGAACAACTACGGCGCCGCGCGCGGCAAGCCGCTGTTCGAGGCGGTATGTGCGAGTTGCCACGGCGTCGACGGCAAGGGCAAGCAGGACCTCGGCGCGCCGGATCTCACCGACGACTACTGGTTGTACGGCAGCGACAGTGCGAGTTTGTACGCGACGATCGCCAAGGGCCGCCACGGCAGCATGCCCGCGCACGAGCAACTGCTCGGCGAGACGCGCGCGCGCCTGGTCGCCGCCTATGTCTGGTCGCTGTCGAATTCGCAGGCCACGGCGGCGGGAGCGCAGTGATGAACGCGACCTTCGACCATCCGCCGCGCCCGATGGCGCAACGCATCGGTGCGATCGCGTGGCCGAGCTTCTTCGCCGCGGGCGTGGCGACGATGGTGTTCTTCGCCTTCGTCGATCCCATTGCCTTGCGGGACATCACGTTCCCGCGCATCGCGGTGGGACGCGAGCTCGGATATACGATCGGGTTCTTCCTGTTCTGGGCGGCGACCGCGTCGTCGAGCCTGTTCACGTGGTGGCTGCTGCGGCCGGGTAGCCGCTTCAACCGTCCGCTGCCGGGGCGCTGAGCCATGTCGAAGGCGATCGACCTGGCGCTCGTCGAAGAGGCGGGGACGTTCTACGTCAGCGAGCGCAAGGTGTACCCGCGCGATGTGTCGGGACGCTTCGTGCGCCTGCGCATCGGCGCGGTGTTCTGGCTGCTCGGCATGTTCTACCTGTTCCCGTGGATGCGCTGGGACGGGCGGCAGGCGGTGTTGTTCGACCTGCCGGCACGCAAGTTCCATGTGTTCGGGCTGACGTTCTGGCCGCAGGACTTCCTGTTCCTCGCGTTGCTGCTGATCGTCGCGGGCGTCGTGTTGTTCTTCGTCACGGCGATCGCGGGGCGGTTGTGGTGCGGCTACGCGTGTCCGCAGACGGTGTGGACCGAAGTGTTCCTGTGGATCGAGCGCGCGATCGAGGGCGACCGCAACGCGCGCATGAAGCTCGACGCATCGCCGTGGTCGGCGCGCAAGCTCGTGCGCAAGGGCGCCAAGCACATCGCGTGGGTGGTGTTCGCGTTGTGGACCGGCTTCACCTTCGTCGGGTTTTTCACGCCCATCCAGGATCTCGGCTCTCGCATCGTGCCGTTCCAGTGGGGCGGGTGGGAAACCTTCTGGGTGTTGTTCTATGCGTTCGCGACCTGGGGCAACGCAGGCTTCCTGCGCGAGCAGGTGTGCAAGTACATGTGTCCGTACGCGCGCTTCCAGGGCGCGATGTTCGATCGCGACACGCTGCTGATCGCCTACGATCCAATGCGTGGCGAACCGCGCGGCCCGCGTCGGCGCGGCCTGCAGAGCGTGCTCGAACGCGCGCGCGGGCTGCTGGCGCTCGATGTCGCCACCGACTACGTGCGCCGCGCGGCGCTGAATCCGACCACCGCCAACGCCAACCTGCAGGCGCGCGGCACGATCACGTTCGAGGCCGGCGAAGTCGCGCCGATGCCGAAGTTCGAAGTCGCCGAGCTCGGCGACTGCATCGACTGCACGATGTGCGTGCAGGTGTGCCCGACCGGCATCGACATCCGCAACGGCCTGCAGTACGAGTGCATCGCCTGCGGCGCGTGCGTGGACGCGTGCGATGAAGTGATGGGCAAGATGGGCTACCCGCAAGGGTTGATCCGCTACACCACGCAGCACGCGGTCGACGGCAAGTCCACGCGCGTGTTGCGGCCGCGCGTGTTCATCTACGGCGGCATCCTGCTCGCGATGATCGTCGCGTTCGCCGTCGGCATCGCCTCGCGCGCGCCGTTCACCGTCGAAGCGTTGCGCGATCGCAATGCGCTGTATCGCACGACGGCAGACGGCATCGAAAACAGCTACACGTTGAAGATCGCGAACAAGCGCGACGAAGCGCGGCACTTCGCGGTCACCTTGGTGTCGGGCACGCAGGGGCTCGTGCTGCGCGAGTCGCCGACGATCGAAGTGCCGGGCGGCGAAGTCGCGTCGGTGCCGGTCACCGTGTTCGCGCCGTCCGCGAGCGTCGCCGGCCGCAAGGATCTGCGGTTCGAAGTCTCCGCCCTCGACGGCGAGAAGCGCACGACGCAGATCGTCGAGAGCACCTTCTTCGGGCCGGTATCGCGATGATCGAACGCCCGCCACTCGCACCGTGGCGCCAGCCGCTGGTGTGGCTGGTGTTTTCGCTGCCGGCGCTGTCGGTGGTGGCGGGCCTCGCGCTGCTGTGGCTCGCCGAAGGTCCGATCGACGCCGTCGCCGATCCGGTGAAGCGCACCGCGCAGGTGCAGGACACCGACCTCGCGCCCGACCTCGAAGCACGTCGGCTGGGATTGTCCGCGCAGGTGCGCCGCGTCGGTCGCGTGTTCGACGTGGTGCCCGCGGGCGAGGGCTTCGATCGCGCGGTGCAGCTCGAACTCGTGCTGCGTCATCCGGTGATCGCGGCGGAAGACATGCGCATTGCGCTCACGCCCTCGACGACGGGGTGGAGCGGCCATGTCGAATCCTTCGACGAGGGCCACGACTGGCTCGTCGAACTCGCGCCGATGGATCGCAGCTGGCGCCTGCGCGGTCGCTGGGAGGCGCGCGCCGCCGGCGCCGATGTGCAGCCGGCGCTCGCGAGCGCGCAATGAACACGATTGCCGCCGGTGTCGGGGACGCACGCGTTGTCGATGCGTCGCTGTGCTTCCATTGCAGCGAACCTCTGCCCGCGCACGCGCCGCGCCTGTCGATCGAAGGCGTCGAACGCGGCTTCTGCTGCGACGGATGCGCCGCCGCCGCGCAATGGATCCGCGACGCGCGCCTGGACGACTACTACAAGTTGCGCACGACGCACGCGGGCCGTGTCGACCCCAATGCCGACGACCTGTCGTGCTGGGATCGCGAAGACATCCTCGCAGCGCACGCGCGCGCGATCCCCGGGGGCCGCGAACTCGTGCTGCTCACCGACGGCATGCGCTGCGCCGCCTGCGCATGGCTCATCGATCGCGCGTTGCGGCGCGAGCCCGGTGTGCTCGAGGTTTCGGCGAACGCGGTCACCGGCCGCATTCGCCTGGCCTGGGACCCGACGCGAACGTCGCTGTCGAAACCGCTGCGTCGCCTGTTGTCGCTCGGCTATCGACCGTGGCTTGCCACTGGCGTCGATCGCGAAGGTGCGCGCGTGGCCGAACGCAATCGCGCGCTGCTGCGCCTCGGCATCGCCGGCCTCGGCGCGGTGCAGGCGATGATGTTCACCGAAGCGCTGTACCTCGACACGGAAGGCGCGATGTCGATCCCGATGCGCGACTTCCTGCGCTGGGTCGCCTTCCTCATCGCGACCCCCGTCGTGTTCTATTCGGGCTGGCCGTTCCTCGCGGGTTGCGCGCGCGAACTGCGCGAGCGCCGGCTCGGCGCGGACACGCTGGTCGCGACCTCGGTGTTGCTGGCGTATTTCGCCAGCCTGTACGCCACGCTCGTCGGTGCGCCGCATGTCTGGTACGACGCGGCGGTGATGTTCGTGTTCCTGTTGCTCGGCGCGCGCATGCTCGAACAACGCGCGCGCACTGCCGCGAGTGCCCGCGTGGATGCGCTGGCGCGTGCGCGGCCGGCGTTCGCGGTGCGCGAGCGCGACGGTGCGCGCGAAACGATCCCGCTCGAGGCGCTGCAGGCCGGGGACATCGCCTGCGTCGCGGCCGGCGAATCGGTCCCCGCCGACGGCACGTTGCTCGGCACCGAAGCCTGGTTCGAGGAATCGATGTTGACCGGCGAATCGCGGCCCGTGCACAAGCGCGACGGCGATGCCGTCTTCGCGGGGACGGCGTGTCGCGAAGTGCCGGCGCGCGTGCGCGTCGCGGCGACCGGCGCGGCCACGCGCCTGTCGCAACTCGCGGCGCTGGTCGATCGCGCACAGGCGCATCGCCCTGCGATCGCGGCGACCGCGGATCGTGTCGCGATGGTGTTCGTCGCCGTGTTGCTGATCGTCGCGGCGATCGTCTACGTCGCGTGGCAAGCCCACGCACCGGAACGTGCGCTCGATGTCGTGCTCGCGTTGCTCGTCATCAGCTGCCCGTGCGCGTTGTCGCTCGCGATCCCCGCCGCGCTCGCCGCCGCCAACGGCGCGCTCGCGAAGATGGGCGTGCTGCCCGTTGGCGCGGATGCGCTGGATCGGCTCGCGCGCATCACCGACGTGGTGTTCGACAAGACCGGCACCCTGGGCGATGCGACGCCGGCGTTGGCCAGCGTCGAGACGTTCGACGGATACACGCGCGACGAGGCCTTGCGCATCGCCGCGGCACTGGAACGCGACAGCCGGCATCCGCTCGCGGCGATGTTCGCGCCGTTCGCGCACGATGCGGTGTCCGCTCGCAACGTGCGCAGCGTGCCGGGGCAGGGTGTGCGCGGCGTCGTGGACGGCACCGAGTGGCGCCTCGGTCACGCGCGTTTCGCAGCGGGGCCCGGTGACGACGGCGCGCTGTGGCTCGGCGACGGACACCACGCGATCGCACGCTTCGAAGTGCGTGAAGCCCCACGCGCGGATGCGGCCGCGACGCTCGACGCACTGCGCACGCAGGGTCTCGCGCTGCATCTGTGCAGCGGCGACGGACAGGTCGCCGTCGATCGCTTCGCGCACACGTTGCGGTTGGAGGAAGCGCATGCGCGCCAGACGCCCGAGCAGAAGCTCGCGCGCGTGCATGCGTTGCAGGCGCGGGGCCGCGTCGTCGCGATGGTGGGCGACGGCCTCAACGACGCGCCGGTGCTCGCAGGCGCGGACGTCTCCATCGCGGTCGGCGACGGCGCGGCGCTCGCGCAGCGCGCCGCCGATCTCGTGCTCGCGACGCCCGCGTTGCATCGGATTCCCGACGCCATCGCGCTCGCGCGCGACACGCGCCGCATCATTCGCCAGAACCTCGCGTGGGCCGTTGGCTGGAACCTCGTCGCGTTGCCGATCGCCGCGATGGGCCTCGTCACGCCGTGGATCGCCGCGCTCGGCATGGCGCTGTCCTCGCTGACGGTGACGCTCAACGCGTTGCGCCTGGGCCGCCGACACGATGGGGTACGCGCATGAGCATCCTCCTGCTGCTGGTTCCGCTCGCGCTGATGCTGCTGATCGTGGCGATCGCGGCGTTCGCGTGGGCCGTGCGCGGTGGACAGTTCGAGGATCTCGAAACGCCTGCGTTGTCGATCCTCGCCGACGACGAACCGCCCGTCGCGAACGAATCCCCGGAGCGCCGCGATGACGCTTGACTGGCTCGTGCTCGGCGGCGCCTTGCTAACCGGCCTGCTAGGCGGCGCGCATTGCGCGGCGATGTGCGGGGGCATCGCAACGGGTTTGTCGGTCGGCCAGCGCAGTACGTGGTGGACCGCCGCGCAGCCGAATCTCGGCCGCATCGCCGGTTACGTGATCGCGGGTGCATTGGCCGGCGGCGTCGGTTCCGCGTTGCTCGGCGTCGTGCGCATGCCCGGCCTCGTCGTCGCATCGCGCGCGGCCGTCGGCATCGTGCTCGTGCTCGCGGCATTGCGTTTGCTCGATCGCAGCGGGCGCTTCGCGTTCCTCTCCGTGCCGGGTGCGCGCCTGTGGCAACACGTGCGCCCATTGCAACGTCGATTGCTGCCCGCCGACACCGCGGCCAAGCGCATGAGCCTGGGCGTCTTGTGGGGCTGGATGCCGTGCGGCCTCAGCACGCAATTGCTCGTCGCCGCGTGGTTGCAGGCGAGTGCGTGGCACGGCGCGCTGACGATGCTGGCGTTCGGACTCGCGACGCTGCCCGTGATGTTGCCGCTGACCTGGGCCGGCGCGCGTTTCGGTCAACGCCTGCAACGCGGCGGTTGGCGCATGGCGTCGGCGATGGTCATCCTGTTCGCGGGATTGGCGACGCTCGCGGGGCCGTGGCTGGTGCACGTGCCTGCGGTGCATGGCGCGCTCGAAGCGCTCGGATGCCGCAGCGTCGCCTGATGTCGCAGCGTCGCCGGAAGTCGCAGCGTCGCCCGAAGTCGCGCGTCAGTTGCTGACGCGACGCCGCGCATCCGCGGCTTCGGGGTGATGCGCGAGGCGATCGAGTTCGACGCGGTCGAGGATCGCGATGCGGCGCCCGTCGACTTCGATCACGCCGTCTTCCTGCAGGCGCGTGAAGCCGCGGCTCACCGTTTCCAGCGCCAGGCCGAGGAAATGCGCGATGTCCTCGCGGCTCATCGGCAACTTGAACTGCGCATCCGATTGCCCGATGTGGCGGAAGCGTTCGGCCAGCCCATGCAGGAACAACGCGATGCGCTCCGACGCCTGCCGACGCGCGAGCATGTCCAGGTGATCCTGGTCGCGCCCGACGCTGCGGCCGATCACGCGCAACAACTGATGCTGCAGGCCCGGCACCTGCGATGCGATGTCGGCGAGTTGATCGAACGGCACCTCGCACACATTGGCCGTCGTCAGCGCAACCGCATCGCACCGATGCCGCTCGTCACCGAGCGCATCCAGCCCGATCAACTCACCGGGCAGATGGAACCCGACAACGCGTTCCTCGCCGTCTTCGCTGATCGAAATCGTCTTGAACGCGCCGTCGCGCGCGACGTACACCGCAGACAGGTCATCGCCCGTGCGGAACAGGGTTTCCCCGCGCGCGATGGGCCGACGCCGCCGCACGATCGAATCGAGCTGCTGCAATCCCTCCACGCCGATGCCCGCAGGCAGGCACAACTGCTGCAAGGAGCAGTGCGCGCACCCTTTGCGCAAGGTCTGGAGGTCGAGAACGGGGGTAGCCACGGGGCCATTCTACCCAGCGGGGATTAATGAACCAAAAGCCAACGATGTCCCCCCGTCGTGACCTTTGATGAATTGACCTTGCAGCAGGTGGAAGGTCGAGCGTCGCCGGACCCCAAATCGGAGTTCCCGCTGTGACGTCCGCCGTTCCCCCTTCCCGTCTCCATCTTCGCCGCCACGTCCTCGCCCATGCGCTGTTGATCGCGTGCGGCGCCGCTTCCCTTCCCGCGTTCGCCGCGGACGAATGCGGCGCTGCCGCGTCTGGCCAGGTCGTCTGCACGCCGACCACCGATCCACTCCCGCAGGTGCGCTATGAAGGTGTTTCCGATCTCGAAGTGATCTTCAGGCAGGGCGTCGTCGTCGACGGCACGCTGTTGCCGGAAGGCGACACCGCCGTGGTGATCTATGGCGAGGGCGCGTTGTCGCTGCACGCCGAGGACGGCACCGTCATCCGCAGCGATGCGTGGCCCGCGGTCGACATCGTGTCGAACTCGGGACCCGTCGATGTGCGCGTCGACCAGGTGATCGGTGGCTCGCTCGGTGTCGCGGCACTCGCCAACGGCGACGTCAACGTCTACGCCAATCATGTCGAAGGTGCGATCGGCATCCAGGCGCAGAGCCTCGGCGGCAACGTCACGGTCGACGTCGCGAGCGTGTTGTCGGGCGCGAACGGCGCAGGCGTGTTCGCGCAGACGACGGCGGGCGACATCACCGTGCTGGCGGGCGAAAGCATCGCGCAGGGCGATTTGGGCAGCGGCCTGTGGCTGTCGACGGAGAACGGTTCGGTGTCGGTCGACGCGGGCTTCGTTCGCGCCGAAGGCCTGTTCGCGACCGGCATCTTCGCCGAATCGTGGGAAGGCGGCGACATCGCGATCTCCGTCGACACCGCGTCCGCGAGCGGGCTGGGCGCGATCGGCATCCTCGCCGGCGCCGGGCTCGGCGACATCTCGATCACCGCGGGCTGGGTCAGCACCGAAGGCGATTACGGCGTGGGCATCGCCGCGCTCGCGTTCAACGGCGACGTGTTCATGGATGTCGAGGGCGCGGGCACGATCGGCGAGGAGTCGCGCGGCATCGACATCGGCGCGCTCGGCACCGTCGCGGTCCGCAACCAGTCGGTGTTCACCATGGGCAACGGGTCGGACGCGCTCCACATCGAGACCGTCGGCGAGGTCGGGGTCGAGTCCGAGCGCCTCACGACCTACGGCAACGATTCCTACGGCCTGAGCGTGCTGACGGGCGGCAACGTCGGAGTCGACATCGACGAGATCGCGACATACGGCGAACGCTCGGCAGCGTTGTACGTCGGCACCGATGCCGGCGACGTGAGCGCGCGCGTCGGCCGCGCGCAGACGTACGCGACGACGGGAGATTGGTTCGCCATCGGCCTCAACGCAGTGTCGGGCGACGTGTCGCTGCTCGTCGACGAATACGTGCGCGCCGAATCCGGCTTCGCGATCACGATGGCCTCGCAGACCGGCGGCGCGACGATCGGCGTCGCCGAAGGCGCGACCGTGTACGGCGCGACCACCGCGATCGACACCGCGACCGGCGCGGGCACGCGCATCGACATCCTCGGCACGGTGGAAAGCGGCACGGGCCCGGTGATCCAGGTGGCGGGCAACGATTGGGGCGACGGCGCCGCGGACATTCGCGTGGGATCGAGCGGTTCGGTCATCGGGCGCCTGCAGTTGTCGGGCAGCGACGATGTGTTTTCGAATGGCGGTGCGTTCATGTCCTCCGGCTCGAGCCTGTTCGGCGACGGCGACGATCGCTTCGCGAACGCGGGCACGGTGTCCCTGCAGGACGGCGCGACGTCGATGTTGCTGCAAGGCCTCGAACGCTTCGACAATGCGGGCGAGGTCTCGCTAGTCAACGGTCGCACGGGCGATGTGTTCGCCATCGACGGCACGTTGAACGGCGCGGGCGGCACGCTCGCCGTCGATCTCGACATCGTCAATCACGCATCCGATCGCATCGACGTCGGCACGCTGTCCGGCACGAACGCGCTGGCACTCGATCTCGTCGGTCGCGGCGCGTTGCTCGGCATGTCGGGCATCCAGGTGCTGACCTCGCAGGGCGCGCAGACCGGCAACGAACTCGTGCTTGCCGAAGGCAGCCGCAACCTCGGCTTCATCGGCTTCCGGCTCGCCTGGGACGGCCTCGACAGCTGGACGCTCGAAAGCGACCTCACCGACGCCGCGTATCTCGCGGCCGCAGTGCCCGCGGGCGTGCGCGATGTCTGGCGACAGGGCGTGCAATCCGTGTCGACGCACCTCACCGCGACGCATGACGACGTGGACGCGAACGGCGTGTGGATGCAGGCCGTCGGCGGCGACTTCGAAGGCACGTCGAAACTTTCGCACGCACTCGGCTCGCGCGAACTCGAATGGCAGGGCAACCACCACGGCCTGCAGGCGGGCGCCGAGATGACGATCGGGAACTGGCGCGCCGGCATCACCGGCGGCTACGGCAAGGCGACAATGGATCTGCGCGGCGCGGAGGACACGCAACTCGATTCGCTCAACCTTGGCCTGTATGCGCGTTACGCGAACGAGGGCTGGTTCGCCAACGCCGTGCTGCGCGGCGATCGCATCGACGTCGATACCAACTGGCACTCGATCGGACTGCAGGCGCAAGGCGACGGCAGTGCGATCGGCTTCGAACTCGAAGGCGGCCATCGTTTCGCACTCTCGCGCATGTGGATCGAGCCCAACCTGCGCGTCGCGCACATCGACGTGTCGTTGCCCGAACAGGTCGGCGCTTCCGGCAACGTGCGTTGGGACGACACCGCGGTGTCGACCGGCGAACTTGGCCTGCGCATCGGCACCGACGGATGGAGCGGCGTGCGTCCGTACGCGTCGATGTCGATCGCGCGCGAATTCGGCGGCGGCGACGACACGCTGTACGACCTCGGCCTCGACCAGGTGCGCGTGACCGACGAAGGCGATCGCAGCTTCGGTCGCTTCGCCGGCGGCGTGGAATGGACGATCGGGCGCGTCGATCTTTACGGCGAAATCGAAGCCCGCGTGGGCGACATGGAAGGCATGGGCGGGCGCCTGGGCGCGCGCTTCCGGTTCTGAGGCCAGGGTGGGAAGCGACCCCGCGCGGCAAGGAGGCCGCGCGGGGCTCGCGCATCAATCGACGTCTTCGCCCATCCAGCGGCGCAGATGACGTTGCAGGCGTTCGATGCGTTTCGCTTCGCCCTCCAGGCGCGCGAGATGGTTGCGCAACAGGCGTTGCAGGCAGGTGCGCGTGGCATCGCGTTGCATCGCCTGCGCGATCTGCGCCAGCGACAGGCCCGCGCGTCGTGCGCGACGCACGAGGCGCGCGCGCTTGAGGTCTTCCTGCGAATACTGGCGATAGCCGCTCGCGGTGCGTCGCGCCTTCGGGAGGAGGCCGCGCTTTTCGTACAGCCGCAGCGCGGCGGCACTGATGCCGAGTCGGCGTGCGGCTTCGCCGATGTCGATGGGTTCGTAGCTCCTCACGCGTGCAACCTGTTCTGCATGTAAACAGGCCTAACGGAGCCGCGCGAACGCGCAGGACGTGAAATTGCACGCGCGTGACTTATGGCATGCGGGAATACACAGCCGGCGTTCAGTTATGCGAGGTCGGGCGTGAAACTCGCCGCAATGCGCACGCAATCCCCAGCGCGAGCGCGAATCCGAGCCACGTCGGCGCCATGCCAAAACGCGACCATGGCGTGACGGCCTGGCCAATCGCCACAGTGCCTGTCAGCAGCGCATCGCCCTGCGCGTCGAGGGATGCGGTCACGCGTCCGTCGCGATCGATGAACAGCGATGTGCCTTCTGTCGCGACGCGCACGGCCGCGATGCCGTTTTCCCGCGCGCGCATGCGGGCCATGCGTTGTATCTGGCGCGCGCCCGCGCCGTCGCTGTACCAGCGATCGCTGCTCGGCAAGAGAAGGAGCGCGGGCTCGCCCGCGGCGCGCAGGTTCTCGCGCACGACCTCGGGGAAGGCGGCTTCGTAGCAGATCGCCGACGCCAACGTGCGGCCATTCGCCACCATCGGCGCGCGCGGCGCGCCCGGCGTGAAGCCGGCGATCTTGTTTTCGATCAGCGTCAGCGTGCGCCCGATCAGGAGGCGGTATGGCGTGTGTTCGACGAAAGGAACGAGCGCGCGCTTGTCGTAGCGACCGTGGCCGTCGCCGACGGCGAGCATCGCGTTGAAGCTGCGGCCGCCGTGTTCCTGAACAGGCAGTCCGAACAGCAGCGGCCATCCCTGCGATGCCGCGTGCAGTGACAAGGCGACGATGTCGTCGCGCAGCTCGTGTGCATGGACGGGGGCGACATGCTCGGGCCAGGCGACGAGATCATGGTCGGCGCCCAGTGCGAACGTGCGGTCGCGATACCAGGCCCATGCAGCGTCGCCGCCCGGCGCTTGTTCCGCGGGAAGCCGCAAGGCCGTGACGCGCCACGCATCCTCTTGGGAGCCTGCGTTCGTGATCGTCGGCGTCGATGGAAGCGACGCAACGAGTACCAGGCCTGCCGCCGTGATGCGCCTGCGTGGCAACAGCCATGCAGCGAGCGACGCGACGCCGGCCAACGCGAAGCCGACGCCATACACGCCCGTCCACGGCGCCAGCATGCCGAGCGGCAAGTCCAACTGACTGTCGCCCGCGAGCATCCACGGAAAGCCGATGAATACATGACTGCGTGTGTACTCGGCGACGAACCACGTGCCCGCGAACGCCGAGGCACGCGCACCCTTCGTGATGCCGATGCGTGTCGCGAGCCACGCCGCGCCGGCGACATACCCCGCAAGCACAACGACGATGAACACCATCACCGGCAACGTGATCGCCAGCGACGTACCGCCGAGGTCGTGCAACGCGTGGTGCAACCACGCGAGTCCGCCGCCGAAGGCGGGCAGGCCCCAGAGGAATCCCGACCAAGCCGCATGGCGAGGCGTCGCGGCGTGCACGCATTGCCACGCGAGCACGCACAGCGCAGGCAAAGCGAAGTGCGCAGCGCCGGGGGCCGCGAACGCAGAAGCGTACGCGGCCCCGCCGCAGAGCGCGATCGACGCAGCGACGAGACGCCCGGCAATGCCCAACGACACGATGGCGCCTTCAGTGCGCGTGAGGCGGCGCGGCCGGAGCGTCGTTCGTGCGCAGGTTCTCGAACGCGATCGACTCGCCTGCCATGCCGCGCGCCTCGAAGCCCACGCCATCGTGGTTCACCGAATGCGATACGGTGCCGTCGTCGTACAGGTGATACGAGGCGTAGGTCGCCAACGGACCGCCGTCCAACGGATCGACGCCCGCCATCGCAACATACGTGTGGTCGTCGCGGCGCTCCTTTCGATGCACGCGATGCGCGACGACGTGTTCGCCATAGCGGGCGAACACGTACTCGCCGTGGCGAAGCGCGTCGATCGCACGCGGATCGATCACGATCTCGCCGCGCTTTCCGTCGAAGGCGACGACCTGCGTCGGCGCTTCCTTGATGGTCGGCGCGCCCAGTGGCGTCATCGCAGGCACACCGCCATCGACGCGCGCGCCGAGTTGCAGCACGGGCGGGGCGCCCGCGAATGTCGTCGCGCTCGGCGGAGTGGCCATCGGCGTAACCATCTGCGACGTCGCGTCGAATTCGACGTAGCGCTTCATTGCATCGCGGCACTGCCAGGCGGCGAAACCCGCCACCACGACCAGCGTGAACGTGAGCATGGGAAGGCGCGCCGTCGAACGTCGCCCGTTCGTTTCAGCGTTCACGCCACGGCGCTCATCGCTTCCAGCGTCCATACTTGTCACGCAGGTAACGCGCAGCCGAACCGGTGTGGTAATCGCCGCAACGCTGGAAGGAATTGCACCAGCGTTCGTGGTCCGAATAGGTGTCCCTGACGATCAGGCTCTTGCCTCGCTTACCGCGGGGATGCACCAGGTCGACGAATGCCCAGGTGCCATACCCCGCCGCGTACATCGGAATATCCCGGTACCACTCGCCGTACCAGTGCGTGATGCCCAACCAGTGGCCGAGTTCATGTGCGACGACCCGCTTGAAGGGTTCGAAATCGTGTCGAAACCATGCGCCCCAGCAGTACTGCAGCGTGGTCATCGCGTAGCCGCACATGCCGCCGACGCCGTCCCACATATCGGCGCGAACGACCATCACGACGTTGGCCTGGTGACGTTGCAACAACGCGCGGCTGGTGGCGTTGTTGGCGTCGATATTGGCGGGGGCGGGATCGAAATGGCGCCCGAACGGCGCCGCCTTCGGCAGCGCTTGCAGCCCGATCTGCGAGGCCTCGAACACGTAGTTGAGGTAATCGGTCATCTCCGTCGCATGCCGGTTGGCATCGACGCAGAAGCGCTTGTAGTAATCCTTCGGTCGCGTGAAGCACACCTGTCCGCGCGATTCCATCTCCGACGAATAGGCGAACAAGACCGTCATCTTGTTCGGCGGATTCCACGGCGGCGGCGGGGAGCCGCCACCGCTGGCGAGGGCCGACAAGGGCAGGGCGAGCAGGAACAACAGCGAAGCAAGCAGGCGCTTCATGGGCGGATCCGGGTTGGAAGAAGCGCGGCAGCCTAAGGGGCGGCGCCAGTCCGCTTGAAGCCGAATCGTCTGGTTCTTTGCAGTGTCGTGCGGGGCGCGCGGATCGATCCCGCGAATCATGGAGCCTGCCGCGCGCCTCGCCGATTGCCGAACACGAGTCTTGCATTCGCGCGACCGTGCACGTCGAACACCACGTCGGCGTGGTTCACGAAGTGCGTCACCGAGCCATCGTCGTACAAATGGAACGCCCCGGACGTGCGCTTCGAATCGCCATCGACGTGATCGACACCGACCATCGCGACGTACAGGTGGTCGCGGCGACGTTCCGTGCGTTCGATGCGCAGCGCGATCTCGTGCGCGCCATAACGCGTTTCGATCACCTCGCCCGGTGCGAGGCGATCGATCGCTTTCGCATCCACGATCATCGTGCCTGCGCGACCATCGAACGCCAGCACGCAGACGGGCGAGGGTTTGGTCGCCCGCGTCGTGTGCCGAGCCTCCGTCCCCGTCCAGGTGTAGCCGGCAACGAACGAGGCGACGAAGACGCAGGCCAGCAGGAACCGGCGCAGGCGATGCATGGGTGCGCGCCGGACGTGGAAGGGGCGCGCAGCCTAGGTGTCGCCACGCGACGCTTGAAGCCGAATCGTCCCGACCCCACGTCGCCTGCATCTCCACGACACGGAAGCTCGGCCATGGCGAAGACCGTCCTCATCACCGGCGCCAATCGCGGCATCGGCCTCGCGCTCACCCGTCACTTCATCGCGCGCGGGGATCGCGTCATCGCGGTGTGCCGCAAGTCGAGCGATGCGCTCGATGCGACCGGCGCGCAGGTGGAAGCGGGCATCGACGTGACCGATGAAGCGGCCATAGGCGCGCTCGCGAAGCGCCTGGGCGACACGCGCATCGACATCCTCATCCCCAACGCCGGCATCCTCGAGCGCGATTCGTTCGCCGATCCCGCCTTCGACGGCATCCGCCGCCAGTTCGAAGTCAACACGCTGGGTCCGCTGCAGGTCGTGCACGCGTTGCGCGAGCGCATCGCCGACGGCGGCAAGATCGGATTGATCACGAGTCGCATGGGCTCGATGGAAGACAACACGTCGGGCGGTTACTACGGCTATCGCGCATCGAAGGCCGCGCTGAATGCGATCGGCAAGTCGCTCGCCTTCGATCTCGCACCGCGCAACATCGCCGTCGTGCTGCTGCATCCAGGTTACGTCGCGACCGAGATGGTCGGCGGCAGCGGCGATGTCACGCCGGAACAGGCGGCGAAGCAACTGATCGAACGCATCGATGCGCTGACGCCGGAACGCTCGGGCACCTTCCAGCACGCCAACGGCACCACGCTGCCCTGGTAGTTCCCGCCAGGCAGGCGTCCATCATCGACGGCTCACGGCGCGCTGCCCAAGCTGCGCGCCATGGATAAACGCTCCGACACGCGCGGCGAACACGGCGCGGCCTCGCTGCCGGGTCTGTCGATCGACGGCTACGGCCTCGCCATCCCCGATCCCGAAGGCGATGGCTTCCTCGGCGATCGCGCCAGCCAGACCGCGTTCCGCGCGCTGCTCGATGAAGCGCGCGACAAGCACCGCATCGGCAAGGATCCGTTCGGCGATACGCCGTCGAGCGAGCTGTCGAAGAAGGATATCGACCGCGTGCTGCTCGGTGGCCCCGCCGCCGCGGCGCACGTGGTGCATGTCGCGATCGAGTCGTATGCGGCGCGCCTCGCGCACGTCGTGCGCGTGTTCCTCGAACAGGAGGAATGGCGCGACGTCGAAGCGATCCTGATGGGCGGCGGCATGTCGACGAGCGAATTCGGTCGACTTGGCCTGCGCCGCGCGCGGCGCGTGCTGCGCGACGCGGGCATCGAGGTGAAGCTCAAGCGTCTGAAAGCCGATCCCGATGACGCGGCGTTGCTGGGATGGGCGTCGTTGCTGCCTGACGATCTCGCCGAATCGAGCGACGCGTTGCTCGCCGTCGACATCGGCGGCACCAACCTGCGCTGCGGCCTCGTCGCGCACGGCCTCGCGAAGAACGACGACGGCTCCGGCGCCTCGATGCTCGAACGCATGCACTGGCGTCACGCGGACGACGAACCCAGTCGGCGCGAAGCGATCGATCGTCTCGCGGGCATGCTCAACGGTCTCATCGCGCAGGCGCGCACGTTGCGCATTCCGCTCGCACCGTTCGTCGGCATCGCGGTGCCCGGCCTGATCGAAAGCGACGGCCGCATCTCGATGGGCGCGCAGAACCTGCCGGGCGATTGGGAGGCGCCGTTCGATCTGCCCGATACGCTCGCGCAACGCCTCGACGCGATCGAAGGCACGCCGCCGCGCGTCGTGCTGCATAACGACGCGGTCGCGCAGGGCCTCGGCGAACGTCACCGCATGCGCAAGGCGAAGCGTTGGGGCGTGATGACGATCGGGACGGGGCTGGGCAACGCCTGCTACACGAACCGCTGATTCATTCCACGGTGGCGCGGCGCACGCGATCCGCGAGCTGGCCGCTCCAGTCGCGGTCGTTCGCGACCTGCGCGTTCGAACGCGTGGCTTCCAGCGACGCGAAATCCAGGTCCGCGATCGCCCAGGTCTCGTCGCCGCGCGTGCGCGCGAGGATGCCGTCGGCGGGCAGCCCGCGATCCATCGGCGCGTAGATCGTCGCCTCGCCCGTGTTGACGTCGAGCGCGGGAGTCCATCCGGCAATGCCGGCGGTGACCGACTGCGCGACGAAGATGCGGTTCTCGAGCGCACGCGCGAGGCAGCCGACTTCGACGCGTCGCGCACCCGCGTCGGTGTCCGTGCAACTCGGCACGAGCAGCAGGCGTGCGCCTGCTTCGTATTGCGCGCGCACCGGCAGCGGGAACTCGCTGTCGTAGCAGACGCTGATGCCGGTGCGGATGCCCTGTGCCTCGACGACATGCAACGCATCGCCGCCGTCGACAACGCCGGTGTCCTTCTCGAACGCGGTCAGTTGCAGCTTGTCCTGGAAGCCCCTGCGGCCGTCGGGCGAAAACCACCAGGCGCGATTGCGATAACGACCGCCGCCGACGTCGGTCAGGAACGTGCCCGGCTGCACGAACAACGACAACGCGCGCGCGAGGTCTGCGTACAGCGACAGCCATGCATCGCGGTACGCCTGCGTTGCGGCAAGCGATGCATGCAGGTCGCTGCGCACCGCGTCGTCGAATGTCGCGGCGAGTTCCAGCGAAAGATATTCCGGCAGAACCGCGACCTGCGCGCCCGTGTGCGCGGCTTGCACAAGGATGTCGCGCTGCCTGGCAGCGAAGGAATCGAAACCCGTGGGCATGCCGATGGCGTATTTGGCGACGGCGACCTTCATCCGATGTCCTCCAGCGAGCGCAGCCAGAACGTCAGCGGCTTCTCCGATGCAGCATGTTCGCCGATTTCCTTCCACGCCATGCGCATCGCCATGTCGGGCCGACGCGCGTAACCGCGCTTCGTCCAGAACGCCTCGTTGCCGCGATGATCGGGCGGGCGGCGCGGGTCGGCGTCGTCGCGATCCACCGCGGCGAACGCGATCCAGTCGAATCGGCCGAGCGCACGCGCATGCGCTTCCCGTGCGTCGAAGAACGCGTGGCCGATTCCGCGTCCGCGATACGCGGGTAGCAGCACCGACTCGCCGCAATAGAACACGCGCGAGGGATCGATGCCGCGTGCGACGAACGGCGCCTGGAACTCCGGCGCCTCCGCGTCGAGCGGAATTCCGGTCGACGCACCGATCACGCGCTCGCCATCGCAGGCCAGCACGAACGCGCTGTCCGCGGCGCGCGTGTAGGTCCGCAGGTAGTGCGCTTCGTAGGTTTCGTCGCCGTCGTACAGGTAGGGCCAATCGCGGAACACGGCGATGCGCAGCCGCGCGACGTCGGCGATGCGCTCGCCGATCGCGGGGCCCGGCACCGTCTCGATCCGCACCTCGCTCACTGCGCGCCTTCGACCTGCGCGATCCAGTCGCCGAGGTTGTAGTAGTTGGTGACGCGCGCGATGCGCCCGTCGCGGATGTCGAAGAACGCGCCACCCGGCAACACGTACGTCTGCCCCGTGGCCCTCGGCAGGCCTTCGTCGTCCGCCTTGTAGGTGCCGTGCACGACGTATTCCGCCGATGCGCGCGCGCCGTCTGCGCTCTCCATCACTACGATGTCGCGCAACTGCTCGCTGTAGCTGCGATCCATGCGCGCCATGAACGCTCGGAACGTGTCGCGACCCGTTTCGCGCGCGCCCTGGTTGAGGTCGTGCACGACATCGTCGGTGAGCAGCGCGAGCATCGCGTCGCGATCGCCGCGGTTGAAGGCGTCGTAGTAGGCGCGGATCAGGTCGGTGGTCTGCATGGGGTGTTCCTTGTATCGAAGCGGCAAGCGTACGGCATGGGCGGGCGGGGCGCGCATTGCGCACGTTCGTGCAAGCCCGTGGGCGTGCCGCGTGGATGATGCAGGGATGGGCAGGGAACGATCATGCGCGTGGGCGTGTGTCGTCTTCGCGTTGCTGCTCGCCGGTTGCGCCGGCGCGCGCGTGAAGACACCTTCGCGGGAGGCGCTCGCCTGTTCGCTGGACGCGACCCGCATCCCGGAAGCCAACGCTTGCACGGACGCGTGGATGTCGACGGCGCTTCGTGGGCGCAGCCACTGGACGCAAGGCGACAGTCGCATCAACGGCAGTCGCGTCGTCGTCGAGTTCCGTGGGCTGTCGCCGTATTTCGCATCCGAGGTCGTCATCACGAGGGCCGACGATGTTCCCGTGTGGATCCCGGGCGGCGTGCGGCATCGACAGCCGGGCTTCGGCGTACCGCTGGCCGTGATCTCCGACAGGTGCGACGACGCACCCGTGTGCGAGTTGCTTCCGTATTCCGGCGTGTTCAGGCCGGCGACGGCGTGGCTCGAGGCAGACGCGGGTGCGGATGCACGGCTGGTGATCGGCAACCCGCTGCGCTTGCCGACGCATCGCGTGGGCGCCACCGAAGTGGCGCTGGCGGAAGACACGACTGCGGCCTACGCCGTCGGCATGCGCGAATCTCCCATCGGCAGGCTCGCCATCTGGGGCCTGCTCGGCGGCGATGAAGTCGCCCATCGCGCAGGCGTCTACCTGATGGAGGACTACGACCCCGCCAAACGCCCGCTCGTGATGCTGCACGGACTGGGAAGCAGCCCGCTGGTCTGGGCGCGGCTTTCGAACGATGTCTGGGGCGACCGATCGCTGCGGAACGCGTTCCAGATCTGGCACGTGGTCTATTCGACCGACACGCCGTTGCTGGTGACACGCCGGCGTATCGCACGCTACCTCGATCGTGCGTTCGAAATCCTCGATCCCGAGCGCGACGATCCGGCGCGCGAGGGCATCGTGATCGTCGGACACAGTCTCGGCGGCGTCATCGCGCGCCTGCTGTCCGCCGACAGTGGCGATACGTTGTGGACCGCATCGTTCACCGCGGCACCATCGGCATTGCAAGGCGATGCCGACGACGTGCGGATGGCGCGCGAACTGCTGGTCTTCGCGCCCTATCCCGGCATCCGTCGCGCGATCTTCCTGGCCGCGCCGCATCGCGGCAGCCCGCTCGCCGATCGCTGGTACAGCCGGATCGCCCACAGGCTTGCTGGGCATCGTGCGGACGAAATGCAATCGCTCCGTCGCATCGCGCGCGCGCACCCCGACGCGATCCAGCCCGCGCTGCGCCAGGGATTCCAGACCGCCAGCATCAACAGCATCTCGACGCTGCAGGAAGCGCAACCCGTCAGGCGCGCGAACGAATCGCTACTGCCTGCGCCCGGCATCGCTTACCACACGATCGCGGGACGCCGTGCCGGCGCACGCCCCGAGGGCGACGGCGTGGTGCCGCTTGCCAGCGCGCTGCTTCCCGATGCTGCGTCGACATCGATCGTGGATGCGGGCCACGACCTTTACTCGAGTCCGGAGGTCGTCGCGGAGGTCCTGCGCATCCTGCGGGCCGACATCGCTTCCGCACGGATCGCCAGGAGGACGCACGATGAACCCCAATGATCTCTTCGTCCCGCTGTCCTTCATCGGCGGACCAGCCATCCTGATGAACGCGTGCGCGGTCATGCAGAACGGCGCAAGCGTGCGTTACAGCCTCGCCATCAATCTCTGGCGCGAGATGCGCGCCGAAGCAAGCGGCGGAACGGGCACGTTGCTGCGCTCGTACTCGGATCCCGCGCTGGCGATGACGCTGGCATCGCGGCGCATCCGCTTGCTGCTCGTGTCGTTGAACCTGCTCTACGTCACCGTCGCGATGTTCGGCATCGCGACCGTGTGCGGGCTCGCGGGTTCCTACGTGTACATCGACGCGGAGACGGGCATCGCGACGTGGGCCGTGCGCCTGGTGGTCGGCGCCGCGACGCTCGCGACGACGGGGCTGCTCGCCGCGATGTGCGTGTTCGTCGTCGAGAGCAGAACGACGCAACGCCTCATCCATCTCCAGGCACACGTTGCGGATCGATGACCTCACGCGGTTGAGCACGATCGTGCAAGCGGGCCAACGCCCATGCACTGCACATTGATCGCGACCTACTCAACCGGATCGAGGCGACCATGTCATTGCTTTCCGATGCAGCAGCCGCAACGGCCATCGCCGCCTCCCGCAGCAAGGCCGCAGAACTCGGCGTTCCCGTGAACATCGCCGTGCTCGACGGCGGCGGTCACCTGAAGTTGTTTTCGCGCATGGACGGCGCGGTGATCGGCTCGATCGAGCTCGCCATCGGCAAGGCGCGCACATCGGTGCTGTTCAACCTCGAAAGCGAGGGCGTCTTCGAGTACTGCAAGCCCGGCGCGCCCGCGTTCGGGCTTGAGAACAGCAACGGCGGCCTCGTCGTGTTCGCGGGCGGCCGACCGTTGCGCAATGCCGACGGCGTGGTCGTCGGCGCCATCGGCGTGTCGGGCGGCGCCGTGCCGCAGGACCGCGACATCGCCGCGGCCGGAGAGGCCGCTTTTCGTCAATCGAAGTAAACCCCACGTTGGAGAGTCGCATGAACAAGAAGCACATCCTGATCACCGGCGCCGGTTCCGGTTTCGGCGAGGCCTCGGCCATCGGCCTCGCGCAGAAGGGGCACGACGTCATCGCATCGGTGCAGATCGCCCCCCAGGTCACGCCGTTGCGCGAGAAGGCGAAAGCGCTGGGGCTGACGAACCTGCGCGTCGAGAAACTCGACCTCGCCGATCCGTACGACGTCGCCTATGCGCAGACCTGGGATGTCGACGTCCTCTGGAACAACGCGGGCATGGGCGAAGCCGGCCCGGTGTTCGAGATCCCGATGGACCTCGTCCGCCGCAACTTCGAGACGAACGTGTTCCTGCCGCTCGCGCTCACCCAGGGCTTCGTGCGCAAATGGATCGACGCCAAGCAGAAAGCCAAGGTCGTCTTCACCTCGTCGATGGGCGGCCTGTTCACGCCGGCGAACTGGGGCACGTACGTGTCGACCAAGCATGCCCTGGAATCCATCGCCGAAGCGCTGCAACAGGAACTCGCGCAGTACGGCATCAAGGTGCAGACGATCAACCCGGGCGCGTACTACACCGGCTACAACGAAACGATGGCGGACAATCCGTTCCGCTGGCTCGACGATGCGAAGCATGTGACCAAGCGCGCCGCGCTGCGCGAGGAGTTCGATCGCTTCCTCACCGCGCCGGATGGACGACTCGACGCGCAGGAGATGATCGATCGCATGATCGAGATCGTCCCACTGGACGAGGGCCGCTTCCGCAACGTGGTGCCCAAGACCGTCGAGGACTTCCTCAAGCAACACCAGCAGGCCGCGTGGGAAAGCGCGATCTGAGGAGGCGATGGCGATGCGGACGACCACGAAAGCGTTGTTCGCGGCCGCGATGCTCCTCGCCGCCGGCGTTGTGCGTGCACAGGCCGGCGGCGGGGAGGACGCGAACCGCAAACTGATTTCGAATGCATTCGATCGATGGCGCGACGGGACGCAGAGCATCTTCGACCTGCTCGCCGACGACGCGCGGTGGACGATCGTCGGTTCCTCCGAGGTAGCGGGCACCTATGAGAACCGCGAAGCCTTCATGGCGCGCGTCATCCGGCCGTTCGGTGCTCGCATGCGCGATCCGCTCAAGCCCGAAGTGCGCAAGCTCTACGCCGATGGCGACACCGTGGTCGTGCTGTTCGACGGCCGCGCAGTCGCGCGCGACGGCGTGCCCTACGTCAACACCTATACGTGGTACATGCGCGTCGCCGACGGACGGGTGGTCGACGTGGTTGCGTTCTTCGATCCGAAGGCGTTCGATGCACTCTGGAGCCGCGTCGAACCCGCGAAGAACCCATGACCGCCAGCGCGCCCGCGTCCACCGCACGCACCGAGCTGTTCAGCGACGGCGTGTTCGCCATCGTGATCACGTTGCTGGCGGTGGAGATCCATCGGCCCGAAGTGGAGCCGGGCGGTCTCGCGCATGCGCTGATCGAAGGGTGGCCGGGGTATCTCGCGTATCTCCTGGGCTTCCTCTATGTCGGCGTGATCTGGTTGAACCACTACGGGCTGTTCCGCCATTTGCGCGGGATCGACCGCACGTTCAACTGGATCAACCTCGGCGTGCTCGGCACGACGGTGCTGATGCCGTTCGCAACCGGCGTGCTCGCGACGTCGTTCGAAACGGGCAATCGCCACGACCAGCAATCCGCGGTCGTGGCGTATGCGTTGATCGCGGGCGCGATGTCGGCGGCATGGATCCCGGTGTTCGCCTATCTGCGGCGACACCCGGAATTGCTGCGCTCGCCGGACGTGGTCTCCGTACTCACCGCGCAGCGCGTGCGGCCGCTCGTGGGCGTCACGCTGTTCGCGCTTGCCGCGTTGGCCGGATGGTTCGTGCATCCGCTCATCGCGATCTCGGTCTTCGTCGTCATGCTGGTCTATCACGCGTGGACGAGCGAAGGCATCGCTGCGATACGCGCGACACCCGAACCGCAGCCGTGATCGCGCACCCGTGATCAGGCCACCGAACGCAGCTGCCCGACGGACGCCATCGCGTCCGTGATCGCACGATGCGCGGCGTCCTCGCCCATGCGCACGCCTTCGGCGCGGATCACTTCCACGTCGCGCACGCCGACGAAGCCGAGGATGTTGCGCAGGTACGCCTCCTGGTGGTCGAACGCCGCCATCGCGCCGCCCGGGGAATACACGCCACCGCGAGAGGACGCGATGATCACGCGCTTGTCGCCCAGCAGGCCTTCCACGCCCGCCTCCGAATAGCGGAACGTCCTGCCGGCGATGACGACCGCATCGAGCCAGGCCTTGAGCTGCGAGGGGATGGTGAAGTTGTACATGGGCGCGCCGATCACGATGGTGTCGGCGTCGAGCAGTTCGTCGAGCGCGGATTCACGTGCGGTCGAAGGCGTGCGCAACTGCTCGGGGGAGAGTTCGGGCAGCGGGTCGGCGGCAAGATCGCGATAGGTCACGACGGCCTGCGGCGACACCTTGCGCAGGCGCTCGACGATCGCGGCCGACAACCTGCGCGTGACGGACTGTTCCGCCTGGATGCTGGAATCGAGATGGAGAATCTTCATGATGGTCACCGTTCGGGCCGACGCGGGCGTGTCGGCGAGCCGGCAATCTAGGAACGGTGCAACGCCCCCACAAGTACGACGGAACACCACACCAAGTATGGTCGACCATACCGACTCCCCCGATTCCGCCCAGCACGACTGCGACCACGACGACGCGAGTTGCGTCGTGCCGATCAACGACGTGATCCGCGGCACCATCGCGTCCTTCAGCGGCAAGTGGAAGCTCGAGATCCTCTGGTTGCTGGGCAAGCGCGTGCATCGCTTCAACGAGCTGCGCCGGGCCTTGCCGGGCATCACCCAGCACGTGCTGACCTCGCAGTTGCGCGAGCTCGAGCGCGACGGCATGGTGCTTCGCACGCTGTACCCGCAGGTGCCGCCCCGCGTGGAGTACGCGCTGACCGACAAGGCGCGCGCCCTGCGCCCGGTGTTCCGCGAAATCTTCGCGTGGGCGCGTAAGACGCGTTCGACGCCCGAGACGTGAACCGCCGCTGAGCCGAAGATGGAACAGTGTTGCCCACGGGTGGGCCGCGTTCCTCACCGCGTGGACAATCTTGCGCAGGACTCGTCCACTACCATCGGCCCGCATGAACGCCTTCAACGTCGCCTACGGCGACCTTCGCATCGTCGTGGTGGAAGACGACGACACACTCCGCGACGACGTCCTCGTTCCGCGCATGCGCCAGTATGGCTTCGCCCTCGTGCCGATGCGCACCGCGGCGCAATTGCAGGCGAGCCTGCTCGAAGCGCCGCCCGACATCGTCGTGCTCGACGTCGGCCTGCCGGATGCCGATGGCTTCGCGCTCGCGCGTTCGCTGCGCGAAAGCTGGCCGACGATGGGCGTGGTGATGCTGACCGGACGCGGCGAAACCGCGGATCGCATTCGCGGGCTCACCGAAGGCGCGGATGCGTATCTGTCGAAGCCCGTCGATCTCGGGCTGTTCGCGGCGACGTTGCACAGCGTCGCGCGCCGCGTGCAGCCCGCGCGCTTCGGCCCGCGCGCGCCGGCATGGCGACTCGATGCCGACGGTTGGTGCCTGATGTCGCCGGCCGGCGCGAATATCGCGTTGAGCAAGACCGAACGCCGCCTGCTGCAACTGCTGATGGACAAGCCCGGCAGGATGATCGTGCGCGACGCGATCTTCCGCCATCTCTCGCCAGACCCCGACGACTTCGATCCGCATCGCCTGGATTCGCTGATCCATCGCCTGCGCCGCAAGGTGCAGAAGGCGAGCGCGGAAGACTTCCCGCTCACCTGCGTGCACGGCGAAGGCTACGTCGTGCTGTAAAAAAGGTGCTCTGACCCCTGTTTTTGCTCCACGCACGGCAACCGGATGCGAACGGTGGTTCCCAGCCCCGGCGCACTCTCCAGCGCAACCGTTCCGCCCGCGCGTTCGACCACGTTGCGCGTTGCCGCCAGGCCCAGGCCCGTTCCCTTGCCCGCCGGTTTCGTGCTGAAGAACGGTTCGAACGCGCGCTGGATCTCTGCCGCGGTCATGCCGTGGCCGGTGTCGGAGAAGACGATCTCCACGTGGTCGCCGGCGCGTCGCGCCGACATGCGCAACTGTCCGCCTTCGGGCATCGCGTCGCGCGCGTTCGAGGCGATGTCGAGCACGACGAGTTCGAACTGCGCGCGATCCAGTCGCACGGGCAGCGCTTCCGGCGCGAGGTCGAGCGTCAACGCGATCGAGCGCGGCAACAGGCGGCGCAACATCGGTTGCACGTCCGCCAATAGCGCTCCTGCATCGAGCACGACCGGCGGCGGTGCGTCGCTGCGTCCGAAGCACAACAGCCGTTGCGCGAGCGCGGCGCCCTTCTGCGCCGATGCATCGATGCCTTCCAGCGCGTCGGCCATGTCGCGCGCGATCTCGCGCGGGTCGTCGCCGATGTCGTGGATGCGATGGCGCGCGTCGGCGTAGCCGATGACGACGCCGAGCACGTTGTTGAAGTCGTGCGCGACGCCGCTCGCCAGGCGTCCCATCGTTTCGAGTTTCTGTGCGTGAAGCAGGCGTGCCTGCATGCGTTCGCGTTCGTCGATTTCGAACTGCAGCGCGGCGCGCCGCGCTTCCGATTCGCGCAGCGCGGTGCGCAGCGCGGTGATGCAGCGATCGAGCACCACCACGACGACGAAGTGGCTGAAGAAAGCCGAGGGCAGGAAGTGCCACGCCAGTGCGGACGACTCACCCGCAGCGGCGGCTGCCGCTGCGTCGGCCGCGAATCCCGCACACGCCACTGCCATCAGCACGAGGAACACCATCCACAGCACGCGTCGCCCGAGGACGAGGCCACCGACGGCGAGCGCCAGCATCTGCGAAGTCTGGTCGACCGCGAGCAACTGGTAACCGAGTACCGCGTGGCTCAGGAGCAGGCCGAGCAGCAACGACGCGAGGTACAGGCCGACCGCGAGCCGGAATTCGCCGCGTCGGATCAACACGATGCCGACCAGCGCGCAGGCGACGGTCACCATGTCCGTGCCGAAGAGCACGTGCATGCGCGGCGCGATCTCCATCGCCGCGAAGTGGCGCGCCCAACTCACCGTCAACGTGAGCGCCATCAACGCGAAGAGCAGTTGCATCGTCGGCGCGTTGCGACGATCCATCGCATCGTCGATGGGGACGTTCGAGAACCAGCGAACGAGCGGTGCGGCAAAGCGCGGCACGATGCGGAACGGGGCGAAGGCGTGGGCGTCGTGCTTCATTTCGAACCGGGTCGAAAAGCGTGAGAAGTGCGCGAGAAATCGGGGAGATCGCGTGCGTGACAAGTCATCACGGCGAAAAGTAGTGTTCTGCCGCTCATTGGAATGATGTCTGAAGCACGGAAGCATTGCACACCACGCGCGACCGCAAGCATCGCGGCCGCAATCAATCAACGCTCCCCAGGGGTCCACCCACATGCATCGAATCGTCAACGGTTCGACGGCCGCGTGCGCGCGCCGTTCCATCCCGATCGCCATCGCGCTCGCACTCGCAGCGCCGCCGGTTTTCGCAGTCGATCCGCCTGTTGCCGATAAGGCAACAATCGCCGCAACCGATCCCGCCATCGACACCAATGACGAGATCGTCGAAACGCAGGACCTCGCATCCGCCACCGACTACGTCGATGCGAACGGCGCAGGCGACGGCAGCGACGCCGCGATCGCCGACGGCACGAACTCGGTCGCCGTGGGTCCTTCCAGCTACGCATTCGGCGAGAACGCAGCGGCCTTCGGCTTCGGCGCCGCGGCACTCGGCGACGACAGCACGGCCGTCGGCCCGCTGAGCCTCGCGACCGGCATCGGCGCATCTGCCTTCGGCTTCGGCACGGCCGCGCTCGGCGACTACAGCACCGCGCTTGGCTACGGCTCGAGTGCGTTGGGCGGCATCTCGATGGCCATCGGCTACAACGCCGCCAGCAACGGCGACGGCAGCATCGCGATCGGCAACCAGGCGGTCCTGACGGACATCCCCGGTGAGAGCGAGGCGTTGTTTGTCACGCGCGCAGACGGCATGTTGTCGACGGCGATCGGACCGGGCGCGCAGAGCATGGGCGCGGTGTCGGTCGCGATCGGCCCCGGCGCGCAAACCCACGACGATCTCGCCATCGCAGTCGGTTACCGCGCGCAGGCCGGTTGGAAGTCGGTCGCGTTGGGCACCTTCGCCATGGCCGACTACATGGAGTCGGTGGCGATCGGTGCCGGCGCGAAGGGCTACGCGGCCTACACCACCTCGATCGGTGCGCTGTCGCATGCAGACAACGAGTTCGCGACGGCCTACGGCTACGGCGCGTACGCGCACGACCGCCAGTCGACGGCGATCGGTGCGTGGGCCATGGCCTGGAATCCGATGACGCTGGCGGTGGGCAACGGCGCCATTGCGGAGACCATGCAATCGACCGCGATCGGTTACCAGGCACACTCGTGGGGCACCGGTTCCATCGCGATCGGCACGCAGGCGGAGACGGGCGGCGATCGCCCGCAGGCGGCGCCGCCGCCGGAAAGCTGCCCGACCCCGGACACGCCCGGGTGCGACGTCGGGCCGTGGCGCACCGACGGCCCCGAGCAGCCGCAATTCGCGATCGCCTTCGGCCAGGGCGCGCAGGCATTCGGCACCGCCAGCATGGCGCTTGGCTACAACAGCCTGACGTTGAGCGAGAACTCGGTTGCACTGGGTGCGAACTCGATGACCGATCGCGACAACACGGTGTCGGTCGGTGCTTCGCAGTCGTGGATGCGTCGCGATGGCACCACCGTCGGTGCGTTCACGCGCCAGATCGTCAACGTGTCCGCGGGCACACAGGACAACGACGCGGTCAACATGGCGCAGGCGAACCAGCTTGCGAACACGTTCGGTGGCGGCGCGACGTTCACCAACGGTGTGTTCATTCAACCGGACTACCGCATCCAGGGCGCCGCTTACGGCAATGTCGGTGCGGCGCTCGCCGCGGTCGACACCAAGCTCACCGGCTTGCAGCAGGCGATCGACGGCATCGAGATTCCGCCGCCGACCGATCCGACCGACCCCACGGATCCGACGGATCCGACGGATCCCACCGATCCGACCCAACCGGGCGACAACGACGACATCGCGTACGACGACACCACGCAGGATTCGGTGACGCTCGGTGGTTCCAACGGCACGCAGGTGAAGAACGTCGCCAACGGTGTCGCGGCGAAGGATGCGGTGAACAAGGGCCAGCTGGACCAGGCCAACGCGCAGACGCTCGCGTCGGCCAACACCTACACCGACACCGTCGCCGCGCGCACGCTGACCAACGCCAACGCGTACACCGACCAGCGCATCGCCGCGATGAACGACCAGTTCGTCGACCTCAGTCGCGAAGTCGATCGTCGCCTCGAACGCCAGGACGAACGCATCGACCAGATGGGCGCGATGAGCTCCGCGATGATGAGCATGGCGATCAATGCCGCGAACAGTCACGGCGAACGCGGTCGCCTCGCCGTCGGCGCAGGCGTGCAGAACAGCGAGTCGGCGTTGTCGGTCGGCTACTCGAAGTCCTTCGGCCGCGCCTCGTTCAGCATCGGCGGCGCGTTCTCCAACGACGACAGCTCGGCCGGCGTCGGCTTCGGCATCGACCTGTAAGGAGCGCACTCAATGAACATGATCCTGAAAACCACCTTGTGCGTCGCGCTGTGCGGTGCGGCGGTCAACGCGAACGCGGTCGATGTGCGTAGCGCGAGCAACCGCGGCATGATGAAATCCGCCGCGCCCATCACGCTCGACAAGTACCGCACCGAGACGTCGTTCTCGCGCTTCATCGTCAAGCTGCGCGGCACCGGCACGCCGGAAACGCTGCTCGCCACCGCGGCGAAGACGGCAGGCGTGCGCCAGTCGTCGGCGTCCATGCTGTCGGTGAAGCGCGTGCGTACGATGGGTCGCGGCGCCACGCTCGTGCGCACGTCGCGCGCATTGAATACCGTCGAGCGCGATCTCGTGCTGGCGCAACTGCGCGCCGATCCCAACGTCGCGTGGGCGCAGGCCGACACGATGAAGCAGCGCATGGACACGGTGCCCAACGACACCTACTTCACGCGCCTGCAATGGGACTTCCACGACGCGGTGGGCGGCATCGGTGCACCGAAGGCGTGGGACACGACGAACGGCAACGGCGTCGTGGTCGCGGTGATCGACACCGGTTATGTCGACCACGCGGATCTCGCGGCGAACATCGTGCCGGGCTACGACTTCATCAGCTGGTACGGCCAGCCCGATCCGGATCAGCCGTTCCCGTTCCCCGACATCGCCGGCGACGGCAATGGCCGCGACGCGGACGCGCACGACCCCGGCGACTTCCTCACCGGCAACGAAACGTTCTGCAGCGGCGTCATCTCGAACAGCACGTGGCACGGCACGCACGTCGCGGGCACGATCGCGGCGGTCACCAACAACGCGAAGGGTGTCGCGGGCGTCGCTTACGGCGCGAAGGTGCAGCCCGTGCGCGTGCTCGGCAAGTGCGGCGGCCTGACCTCCGACATCGCCGATGCGATCACCTGGGCCTCGGGCGGCACGGTGCCCGGCGTGCCGAACAACCCGACGCCGGCGGAAGTACTCAACCTGAGCCTGGGCGGTTACGGCCGTTGCGTCGACGATCCGGCGACGCAGGATGCGATCGACGGTGCGATCTCGCGCGGCACGACGGTGGTCGTCGCCGCGGGCAACTCGGCGTACAACGCGGCGTACTTCACGCCGGCGAGCTGCCGCGGCGTCATCACGGTCGGCGCGACGGGCTCCGACGGCGCGATCAGTTACTTCTCGAACTACGGCGCCAACGTCGCGATCGCCGCGCCCGGCGGCAACGCGTACATCGGCAATACCGGCGACAAGGCGTGGATCTGGTCGACCGCGAACAGCGGCACGCAGGCCCCGGTCGCGAGCCCGGCAGGCGACGTGGTGATGGGACTCATCGGCACGTCGATGGCATCGCCGCATGTCGCCGGTGCGGTCGCGCTGATGCAGAGCGCATCGGTCGCGCACGGACATCCGCCGCTCACGCCGGACCTCGTCCTCGCAGTGATGCGTGGCAAAGCGCGTCCGTTCCCGATCCAGCCGCCGGGCCCCACGCCGATCGGCTCGGGCATCCTCGATCTGCCGGCGGTGGTGCAGGTGGCGGCGAATGGCGTGAGCGAAGAAGACTTCGCCGCACCGCTCGCGAAAGCTGCGCCGGTTGCCGGCCAGACGGTCGGCGCCGGTGCATCGAAGTTGTATCGCATCACCGTCCCCGCGGGCGCTTCGCAACTGACGGTGCGCACGTTCGGCGGCGCAGGCGATGTGTCGCTGTATCTCGCGCGCAACGTGGTGCCGTCGACGACGGCGTACGGATGGCGCTCCGCGCGCCTCGGGATGATCGAAGCGATCGCGATCGCCCGCCCCGTGGCCGGCGAGTACTTCGTGCGCGTGTACGGCGAGCAGGCCTCCTCGGATTTCACCGTGCTCGCGACGTTCTGATTCGACGTACCGATCAGTTCCCTGAAGGTGGATGGGTTTGGCCGTGCGCAGGAAGCGCACGGCCCTTTTTTTTGGTAGCGGCGTGAACTTTGCGCACCTGTGACCGCATGGGTGCGTGCGCTGCGTGGAATTCGATGCGTGCCGAAAAAGGAGTCGCACCATGCATCGTTCACTTTCCATCGCCATCGCGGCCGGCGCATTGCTGTTCGCCGTTGCCGTGCCATGCGCGGCGCAGAGCCGCGTCGCATTCGTGCGCGGCGTGTTCAACACCGATTTCACGCTTCGCTCTTCGACGCTCTATCGCGTCAACATCGACGGCACGGGCTTCCTGCAACTCGCGCCGATGACCGCGGGCACGTATCGCTTCGATCCGCGCTGGTCGCCTTCGGGCAACACGCTCGTCTACACATTCAGGTCCGGCGGCGGCGCCGGACAGCTCTGGCGCATGACCGCGACGGGCGGAAACCGCACGCGCCTGACCTTCGGAACAGCCGACCACCATGGGCCCGCCTGGCGCGGCGACGGCGGGATGATCGCCTACATCGCGCAAGGCGCGTCCGGCGCATGCCTGGCGATCGTGCGTCCCGACGCGACGGGGCAGCGCAACATCTTCTGCCCGCCCGGTCCTGCATACATCGATACGCGACCGATGTGGTCGTCGGATGGCACGCGCCTGTTCATCTCGACGAGCTTCCGCGGAAGCGGCCTGGAGCCTCCGTACTTCTCGCGCGCGTACAGCGTCAACGCGAGCACGGGCGCGGCCACGCTGCTCACCGCGCAGACGTTCGACGATTTCCGTTACCTCGTCTTCCATCCTTCCGGCACCAATGGACTGTACGCGGGCGACGGCAGCATCGATGCGGTGAACTTCGCCACCGACGTGCTCGTGCCGCGCGCGCAAGGCGAATATCCGTTGTGGTCGCAGGGCGGCTCGCGCTTCGCGTACACGAAGCGACAGTTCAGCGACTCCGGCCCGTTGATCGTCTACGACCACGTGTGGGTCATGTCGGCCGACGGCAGCACGGATGTCGAAGTGACGCCGCCGATCGTGGACAACATCGAGTACGTCGCCGTCGAGTTCTCGCGCGACGCCACGCGCCTGCTGACCGATCGCACGGTCTACATGCCGTCCGAGCCCGGCAGCGGTCTCTACGTGGGCGATCCGTACATGCGCTTGTTCAACGTGGCGAGCGGCACCTGGGTGAACCTGCCGCAAGGCGGCGCATCGGACTGGTTCCAGCCCTGACGCACTGCAGCAACCTGTCGGGGCGATTCATTGAAGCTATCGCCCCGATTCGAACGTTCGATTATCCCGATGGCCGCGGGAGGCTCAACATCAGGAATCCACCCTCCCGCCACCCGTCACGGAGCCGCCCATGAACGACGAATCGAAGTGCCCGGTCATGAGTCATCGCAAGACCCGCAACAACGCGCATTGGTGGCCGGACCAGCTCAACCTCGATGTGCTGCACCAGTCGACGCTGGGCGACCCGATGGTCGAAGGCTTCGACTATCGCGCCGAATTCAAGACGCTCGACCTCGATGCGGTCGTCAAGGACCTGCGCGGCGTGATGACCGATTCGCAGGACTGGTGGCCCGCCGACTACGGCCACTACGGTCCGTTCTTCATCCGCATGGCGTGGCATGCCGCGGGGACGTATCGCATCTTCGACGGACGCGGCGGCGCGCGTTCGGGCGAACAACGTTTCGCACCGCTCAACTCGTGGCCGGACAACGGCAACCTCGACAAGGCGCGCCGCCTGCTGTGGCCGGTGAAGCAGAAGTACGGGCGCAAGTTGTCGTGGGCCGACCTGATGATCCTCGCGGGCAACGTCGCGATCCAGGACATGGGCGGGCCGATCTTCGGGTTCGGCGGCGGTCGCGAAGACGTGTGGGAACCGCAGCCGATCGACTGGGGCCCGGAATCCACGTGGCTCGGCGACGAGCGCTACAGCGGCGAGCGCGAACTCGCCAATCCGTTCGGCGCGGTGCAGATGGGCCTGATCTACGTGAATCCCGAAGGCCCGAACGGCAATCCCGATCCGGTCGCATCGGGTCGCGACATCCGCGACACGTTCGGTCGCATGGCGATGAACGATTACGAGACCGTCGCGCTCGTCGCAGGCGGACACACGTTCGGCAAGTGCCACGGCGCGGGCCCGGTGACGCACGTCGGCCGCGAACCGGAAGGCGCGAACGTCGAAGAACTCGGCCTCGGCTGGAAGAGCACGTTCGAAAGCGGCATCGGCGCGCACGCGATCACCAGCGGCCTGGAAGGCGCGTGGACCGCGACGCCGACCCAATGGGACATGAGCTACTTCGAAACGCTGTTCGGCAACGAATGGGAACTGACGAAGAGCCCCGCCGGCGCGCACCAGTGGAAGCCGAAGGGCGACGCCAACACGAACGTCCCCGACGCGCACATCCCCGGCAAGTTGCACCAGCCGATGATGACCACCGCGGATCTCGCGATGCGCTTCGATCCGATCTACGAAAAGATCTCGCGCCACTTCGCGGCGAACCCGGCGGAGTTCGCCGATGCGTTCGCGCGTGCGTGGTTCAAGCTCACGCATCGCGACATGGGACCGAAGGCGCGTTACCTCGGCAAGCTCGTGCCGAAGGAAGACCTGATCTGGCAGGACCCGGTGCCTGCGGTCGATCATCCGCTCGTCGACAAGAACGACGTCGCGGCGCTCAAGAAAAAGATCCTCGACAGCGGTCTTTCGATCCCGCAACTGGTGAAGGCGGCCTGGGCCTCGGCGTCGACGTTCCGCGGCACCGACCTGCGCGGCGGCGCCAATGGCGCGCGCGTGCGGCTCGAACCGCAGAAGAACTTCGAAGCCAACGAACCCGCGGAACTCGACAAGGTGTTGTCGAAGTTGCAGGAGATCCAGCGCGGCCACGAAAGCGGCGGCGGCAAGCGGATCTCGCTCGCCGACCTCATCGTGCTGGGCGGAAACGCGGCAATCGAAGCCGCGGCGAAGAAGGGCGGCCACACCGTCGAAGTGCCGTTCACGCCGGGCCGCACGGATGCCACGCCCGAGCAGACCGATGCCGATTCCTTCCTCGTGCTCGAACCCGCGGCGGATGGTTTCCGCAACTACATCCGCAAGGGCGCGGAGAAACTCGCGGCGACCGCGCTCATCGACAAGGCGGCGCTCCTCACGCTCTCCGCACCGGAGTTGACGGTGCTCGTCGGCGGCATGCGTGCGCTCGGTGCGAACTCGGGCAACACGAAGCACGGCCAGTTCACCGATCGCCCCGGCACGCTGAGCACCGACTTCTTCCACAACCTGCTCGACATGAACACCGCGTGGAAGCCGTCGGATGCCGAGCCTGGTGTGTTCGAGGGACGCGATCGCAAGACCGACAAGGTGCGTTGGACCGCGACGATGGCCGACCTGATCTTCGGCTCCAACGCGCAGTTGCGCGCGCTGGTCGAGGTGTATGCGTCGAGCGACGGCGAAGCGGACTTCGTGCGCGACTTCGTGGCCGCGTGGGCGAAGGTGATGGAACTCGACCGTTTCGACGTGCGGTATGCGTAAGCGAACTCATCCGTAAGGTCGATCGAAGAAGCCCGGCAATGCCGGGCTTCTTTTTTGCGCGATGCAAGCCGCGTACCCACATGATTGCGCACTTGCGCGGCCTACCTACTAGTAGGCAAATAGCGCCATGCCCGAAACGCGCGCCAGGTTGCTCGCGGAAGCCGAGGTCCTCCTCCGGACGAAGGGCTACGCGGCTTTCAGTTACGCCGACCTCGCCGAACGCATCGCGATCCGCAAGGCCAGCATCCACCACCACTTCCCGACGAAGGAAGCGATGCTGGCGGCGCTGGTCGACGACTACCTCGCGAAGTTCGTCGCGACGCTCGCCGATCTCGCCACCACGCGCGCGGACGCACGCGAACGGCTTCGCGCGTATTCGCGACTGTTCCTCGACGGCATGGAACGCGGCCTGCTCCCGCTGTGCGGCGCACTCGCCGCCGAGCGCGCCGCGCTGCCTGCCTCGATGCGGCCCGTGATCGCGCGCTTCTTCCAGCTGCACATCGATTGGCTCGTCGAACAGATCGAAGAAGGCATCGCCTCCGGCGTGCTCGAGCCCGACGTGGACGCACTCGAAACGGCGCACCTGCTGCTGGGCGCGCTCGAAGGCGGCAGTTTCGTGGCGTGGGCGCTCGACGACAACGCGCCCGTGCTCTCGGCCTTCGAAACGGCGCTGCGCAACATCGAAACTGCAATCGCACCGCAACGCACGACGCCGGCGTCACGGCGTCATTCCCCCGGGAGATCCACATGACCAGCACGTATCACGGCTCGTGTTTCTGCGGCGCCGTCGAAGTCGAAGCCACCGGCGCACCGGAAGCGATGGGCTACTGCCATTGCAGTTCCTGTCGCAGCTGGTCGGCCGGACCTGTCAACGCATTCACCCTGTGGCAACCGGCGTCGGTGCGCGTGACGCGCGGCGCCGAGTTTGTCGGGCACTACAACAAGACGCCGAACAGCGATCGCCAGTTCTGCACGAAGTGCGGCGGACACCTGATGACGTTCCATCCGCCGTTCAACCTGGTCGACGTGTACGCGGCGACATTGCCGTCGCTCAAGTTCGAGCCCGCGTTGCACGTCAACTACGCGGAGACCGTCCTGCCGATGCGCGACGGCCTGCCGAAGCTGAAGGACTTCCCGAAGGAACTGGGCGGCAGCGGGGAGACGCTCGCCGAAGCCGCCTGATCACGTCTTCGCGGTCTTCGCCTTCGCCCCCTTCGCCTTGGCGCGCTCGTCGACCACCGCGGTCACGAGCGCGCCGACGAACACGATCAGCGCCGCGTAATAGATCCACACCAGCGCGAGCACGATCGTGCCCATCGGCCCGTAGGCCGATCCGGGGTCGGCGCGCTGCAGGTACCACGCGATCGCCGCGCGGCCGAGCACGAACAGCAGGGCGGTGATCGCGCCGCCCTGCAACGCGCGTCGCCACCCGACGGAGCGATCCGGCAGGTAGTGGTACATCAGCGCGAAGCCGATGGCGTAGACGAGCCACGACGCGACGTTCGCGATCATCGGCAACATCCAGTCGAATCGACCGAACAGTAACTGCAACGCCGTCGTGATCGTCATCGAGACGAGCAGCAGGAAGCCCATCGCGAACACCAGGCCGAGCGAGAACACGCGCTTGCGCAACCACGCGAGCGCGCCGGGCAGGCGCGAGGCCTCGGTGCGGAAGATGCGGTTGAGCGCATCCTGCAACTGCGCGAACACCGCGGTTGCACCGACGAACAACAACGCGACGCTCCACCAGCCCGCGATCGACTCGGTGTCGGGCCGCGCCTGCGCATTCGACACGATGGTGCGCGCGACGCGTTCGGCCTCGACGCCCGCGAGCAGGCGCACCTGGTCCATCACGGCGTCCTGCGTGCCCGGCAACAACGCGGACGTCAGCCAGACGAGCAACAGCAGCAATGGCGCGAGGGACAGGATCGCGTAGAGCGCGAGCGCGGCCGATTGCGTCATCAGGTCCGCGTCGACGAACCGGCGCAACAACGCGCCGGCGAATCCGCCCTGCACGCGCCGCACGAACGCCTTGACCGGCGGCTTGCGCTTCGAGCGTCCGCTCGCTTCGCGCTTCGCGGTGGGTTTCGTCGGGTCGAGGGCCTTCGTCGCACGTGCCATGCCTGCAAGGAAGCCAGTCGGCGCGTGAAGGAACCACGAACGCGCCAACGCACTCGAAGACATCCTCCATCACTACGACGCGCTATCGACCATTCCCGACGCGACTGGCCGCGCTGCGCTGGATGGCGAACGGGCCGGGGCGCCCGCACACGGCCACCCGATACGCCACCCACCGGTCATAAAGCGTCGTGTGCAGGTTGTGCAGCGCCAACTCGATGCGGAAGGGCGTGCGCGGATTGCGATCGAGCAGGCGTGCGATATGGAAGCCCACGGGCTTGACGCCCTGCTTGTGCACGTAAATGTCGAAGCCCGTGTAGAAGGGATCAGCGAGTTCGGCATCGAGCGATGCAAGCGTCGCTTGCGCTTGCGGCGACAACGCAGCGCGCAACGTCGGATCTCGTTCAAACAGCAGGCGCTCGAAATGCCGCCGCGGCTTCGGTCCCGGCAACGAGCATGCGAGCTCCCAGATGCGACGATTGCGCGCGTTGTAGTACTCGAAACCGGCATGCGCGCGCAGCGCCGCGGCAGCGCTTGCATCGACGTCGTAGACGACGAAGTTCTCCGCCTGGTTGTGGATGTCGTCGAGCTTACTTCGGTCGAACACGTGGAAGATGAAACCCGGCAACCCCATGAACGCCTGGCGCCCGGCCTTCGACGCGGCGATCGCGCGCCCGTCGTGGGTGAACGTACCCGCCGACGTTCCGAGCAGAATGCTGCGCGTGGGATGCAGGCGGTTGAACGTGCCGATCACGATTTCGTCGGCATCGAAGGCTTCGTCGAACGCCTGCATGCCGTACAACTCCGCCTGCGTCGCGTACTGCGCGATCTGCCGCCCCACGCCGCATTCGCTGCGCACGTGGCCCGCGTAGAACGCTTCGATCGCGCGCGAATTCGCGCCGCGCGGTTGGTACCCGCGACCGAACAGCGCGATCGGCTTCCAGCCGTCGCGCGCGGAGCCAGTGGGACCGAAGCCGATCCAGCCGACCTGCACGGCAGAGAAGCGATAACCGGGATTGCCGGCGAGCCGATCGACGGCACGCCGCGTCGCTGCTCCGAGTGCAAAGCCGTAGGCACATCGTGTCGCGGGATGATGCAGCAGCACGTCGTTCAATCGCGCGCGCGCAGCGTCGTCGAAGCGACGCGGAATCGACACAACGAGATCGCCGGCGCGCCATGCGTCGACGAGGTCCGCGCGGTCGCACGGCGTGCCCGGCCTGATCTCGACCGTGGCTCCATCCGATGGAACGAATCGCCAACCCAGGTCCTCCAGGAAGCGCTGCCCGCAATCGTGCGGTGTCGCCACGGCGGTGGCCGTGGCGAGCACGAGGGCAGTCGCTGCGATGCGCAGGCGTCGCGTTTGCATGGCCCAACCGTGCCACGCCGCGCGCGATGAAGCGTTGAACGTCGGTGTAACCCGCGCCTAACCCATGGGCGCGGACAATCGCCGGTGCCTCGACTCCGGAGCCACCCCATGAAGATCCTCATGGTCCTGACCTCCCACGACAAACTCGGAAACACCGGCGACAAGACGGGCTTCTGGCTGGAGGAATTCGCATCGCCGTACTACGTGTTCAAGGATGCGGGCGCCGATGTCACGGTCGCTTCACCGAAAGGCGGGCAGCCGCCGATCGATCCGAAGAGCGACGATCCGAAGAACCAGACCGATGCGCAGGACCGCTTCAAGTCCGACATGGAAGCGCAGGTCGTGCTCGCCAACACGTGGCCGCTCGATCGCATGTCGGCCGCCGACTACGACGCGGTGTTCTACCCCGGCGGACACGGACCGTTGTGGGACCTTGCGGAAGACCAGGACTCGATCAAGTTGATCGAAGACTTCTACGACAACGGCAAGCCCGTCGCCGCGGTGTGCCATGCGCCCGCCGTGTTGCGACATGTCGAATCGAACGGCGAACCGATCGTGAAGGGCAAGCGCGTCACCGGCTTCACCAACTCGGAAGAGGAAGCGGTGCACCTGACGAATGTCGTGCCGTTCCTCGTCGAAGACGAACTCAAGCGCCTCGGCGGCAAGTTCGAGAAGGTCGACGACTGGCAGAGCCTGGCCATCGTCGATGGCCGGCTGATCACGGGGCAGAACCCGTCGTCGTCGGAAGCCACGGCCAAGGCGTTGCTGGGCGTGCTGCACTGAAGGCCCGGCCGGGCAGGTGCGCGCGCGTCGTCGAACGCGCGCGCCCTGCTGTTGATGATCGAAAATCACCAATGTCGTAACGCTGCATGCATCGCATCGCGCGCATTCGCCGCGCGTGGGACATCGCGCGCAGTGTGAGCAAACGGTGAGTATTCGATGAGCCAGGCGTGCGTGACAACCGTCGCCGCGGCCAATTAGTTTCGCCGCTCGCGCCGGCTGTCGAGAAAGTTTCAAGCGACTTCGCGCAGCGGTCGAAACCAGGGCGGATCAAAAACAACCTGCATTGATGCAGCGGCGGCGGTCGTTCATTCGACCGTTCATGGCCGACGGGCGTCGTTTGCTTTCACTCAACGAAACGTGGGGAAAAGTTGATGAACAAGATTTTCGGCTTGGTGTGGAGCGACGCCAGGCAGATGATGGTGGTCACCTCGGAGCTGGGCCAGGTGGGTGGCAAGAAAAGCGGGCGTCGACGTCTGGCCGATGCCATGTTGGGTGCGGCGACGGTGTCTTTCGGATTCGCCGCATTGGCGATGCCACAAGCGCGTGCCGAGCAAGTCACGATCGAGCGCAACGGGGAAACCTGCAACATCCGCAACTCCGACGGAACGGTCGGCAAGCAGGTCGATTGCGCGTTGCTCGATCAGATCAATGCCGCCACGCAGGCAGTGCCGTCCGCCGTTGGCGATGCGGACAACTACTTTGCCGCCGACGGTGCCCACGATGGCAGCGACGATGCGGTGATTGCCGGTGCCGGTGCGTTGGCCATCGGCAGCAGCAGCGCGGCGATCCAGAACGCAACCACCGCGGTCGGCGCGAACAGTATCGCCGCCGGCCTGGGCGCGAGTGCGTTCGGCCAGGGCGCGATGGCGTTCGGCGAGGCAAGTGTCGCGGTCGGCCAGGGTGCTTACGCTGCGGGCGACGGATGGGCGGTCGGTCTCGGCAATACGGCGATCGGCGCCGCGGCCGCGGCCGAAGCCGAGCAGGGCGGAACCGCGGTCGGCGCGCTCAGCGTCGCGATGGGCACGGGCTCGACCGCGATCGGCGGCGATGCCCAGGCGTACGGCGACGGGAGCCTCGTTGGAGGTTTTGGCGCCGGCGCCAATGGGCTGGGTGGTGTCGCGCTTGGTGCGCACTCGCGCGCCGTGAGCGGTGCATACGGCGTCGCGCTGGGTGATTCCAGTTTTGCCATCGGCGAGGGCGCCATGGGCCTCGGCGGTCTGAGCTGGGCCGAAGGCACCGCTGCCGTGGCGGGAGGGTATTGGTCGACCGCGGTTGGCGACGGCAGCATCGCGCTCGGTGGCGGCATGGGTGTCGATCTCGACGGCGACGGCACGATCGGGCCCGGCGAAGCCACGATGGCCGTCGGCTCCCACGCCGTCGCACTCGGCTTCCAGGCGGCCGCCATCGGCGACGGCTCGCTCGCGCTGGGAGACCAGGCGCAGGCCTTGCAGATGAACGCGACCGCGGTCGGCGCGATGAGCGTCGCCGAGGGCGAGTCCAGCACGGCCAGCGGTGCGCTGAGCGTCGCCAAGGGCGTGGAAAGCAGTGCGCTTGGCTTCCAGTCAATGGCCGATGCCGACTACTCCAACGCCATTGGCGGAAGCAGTTACGCCGGCGCGATGGGTGCGAACGCCATCGGCACCGGCGCCACTGCGCTCGGCGAGACCTCGAATGCCATCGGTTTCGGCAGCGTGGCGACCGGCATGGATGCAGTGGCCTTGGGCACCTCGTCGTATGCATCGGGCGTCAATGCCGTGGCCATGGGCACTTCGTCGAATGCATCGGGCCTCTATGCCGTGGCCATGGGCGCCGGGTCGAGTGCGGCCGCCGACGTGTCGGTGGCGATCAATACCGGAACGACGGAAGGGATATGGACTGGTGCGCGTCCGGGCGTCGACGCCAGCGCTTCAGGCGGCGTCGCAATGGGCGCTGCCGCCTCCATCGGTGCCGACGCCACGGGCGGCCTCGCGCTGGGTTTGATGGCCACGGTCGCCGGCGGTGCCTATCAGGGCGTCGCGATCGGCACTGGCAGTTACGTCGGCGATGCGCAGGGCATCGCGATTGGCGGGTTCGGTGCGAGGGTCCTCGCTGACGGCAGTTACGAGTTGCGCCCAACGGTGGCGATGGGAATCGGCGCGATCGCCCTCGGCCTTGGATCGGAAACCTTCAACGACAACGCCACCGCATTGGGCGCATTTAGCACGGTCGTGGCTGAAAACGCCGTCGCGATCGGCGCCAATTCGCTGGCCGACCGTGACAACGCGCTGTCGATCGGTTCGGCAGGAAACGAACGGCAGATCACCAATGTCGCAGCAGGCACCGCGGCCACCGATGCAGTGAACAAGGACCAGCTCGACACGGTCGCTGCCGCGGTCGGTGCCGTCGCATCGAACGCGGTGGGTTACGACGATGCCAGCAAGGATCGCGCGACCCTGGCCGGTGCAAACGGCACGGTGATCGCGAACGTGGCGGCAGGCGCACTCAGCGCGACCAGCAGCGAAGCGGTCAACGGCAGCCAGCTGTTCGACACCAACAACCGTGTCACCGTGGTCGAAGGTCGCGTCGATACGCTGGAGACGCAGATCGGCAACTTCGCCGGAACGATCGCCCACGCGGTCAGCTATGACGATGCCGGCAAGGACACGCTGACCCTGTCGGGCGCCAGCGGCACCACGATCGGTAACGTCAAGGCCGGCACGACTGCGATGGATGCGGCCAACTTCGGTCAGTTGTCGTCGATGGCGGCGATGTTCGGTGGCGGTGCGATGTTCGACGCCAACGGCATGTTCACGGCGCCCAGCTACACGATCCAGGGCGCCAGCTACGGCAACGTCGGTACTGCGTTTGCGGCGATCGACGGGGTGCTGAGCGGAATCGACGGCCGCCTGTCGTCGCTGGAAACCGGCGCCGGCCTGCCCGGCGGCACCGGCGACGGTCTGGCGATCGGCAACGGCAGTCACGCGAACGACGTCAACGACACCGCGGTCGGCAACGGTTCGACCGTCGGCGCCGCCAACGGTACGGCGCTCGGCAACAACAGCACCATCGATGCTGTGGCCACCAACGCGGTGGCAGTGGGCGCCGATAGCAACGTGACCGCGGCCAACGGGACCGCCATCGGTCAAGGCGCCTCGGTGACTGCGGATGGTGCGGTGGCGATCGGTCAGGGCTCGGTGGCGAACGAAGCCAACACGGTTTCGGTCGGCAGCGACGGCAACGAGCGTCGCGTGACCAACGTCGCCGCGGCCGTCAACGCGACCGATGCGGTGAACATGCAGCAGATGCAGACGGGGGATGCGGCGACGCTGGCGTCGGCCAACACCTACACCGACACCACCGCGACGCAGACGCTCACCCGTGCCAACACCTACACCGACAGCCGCATCAACGCGTTGAGCGATCAGTTCAGCCAGTTGACCGGCGACGTGTGGAATCGCCTCGACCAGCAGGACCACCGCATCGACCAGCAGGGCGCAATGAGCGCGGCAATGCTGAACATGGCCACCAGTGCGGCCGGTGTCCGTACCCAGAACCGCTTCGGCGTCGGCGTCGGTTTCCAGAACGGCGCCACCGCGATCTCGATCGGTTATCAGCGTGCGATCTCCGATCGCGCCACGGTGACCATCGGCGGCGCCAGCAGCAGCGATGACACCTCGGTCGGCGCTGGCCTGGGCCTCGGCTGGTAAGCGGAGCGTTCCAGCCCAGCACGACCGCCACCGATATGCGCGGGATCCCCGCGCATATCGAACAGTTCACGACGCATCAATTTCTGTGGAGAGAGTAATGAAAAGAAGCACCCGTTTTCTCGGAGTCGGCGCGCTGACCGGCGCCATATTCACCGCCCTGTCCGCGCTCGCGGCGGTCCATGCCAATCGCACGGCACCGATTGCGTCGTCGCTGGATGCGCAGGCGGCGAACGCCACAACGGGAGCGGCATCGCCGGTTTCCGGCCGCAAGGTTTTGCCGGAGCGCCTGGCGCAGCAGACGCGCTTTGATCGCTTCATCGTCAAGTACAAGAGCGGTGCAGCGGCTTCGCGCAACGCCGACATCCTGGTGGGCGAGGTCAATGCCGCTGCGACGCGCGCGGGCGTCGCCGGTCTTGCGATCCAGGCCAACGGTGCACGCACCGCACTGCGCCTGGAGCACGTTCGCAAGCTCGCCATCGGCGCCGACCTGGTTCGACTGTCGCGCGGCCTGACGCAGACCGAGGCCGATGCGTTGCTCGGTCAATTGCGAGCCGATCCGGCAGTCGAATTCGCGCAGCCGGATTACCTCAAGCAGCGTCTCGCCTTCGTTCCCAACGACACGTACTACGGCCTGCAATGGCATTACAGCCACCCCACCACCGGCATCCACGCGCCGGAAGCCTGGGGCACGACGGCCGGCGAGGGTGTTGTCGTGGCGGTGCTCGACACGGGCTATCTCGACCATGCCGATCTCAACGCGAATATCGTGCCGGGCTACGACTTCATCAACGACACCGCTGTCGCCAACGATGGCGATGGCCGCGATGCCGATGCGCACGATCCGGGCGACTGGGCGGGTGGCGATCCCAGCTCGTTCCATGGCACCCACGTCGCCGGTACCGTGGCAGCAGTGACCAACAACAACATCGGCATGGCTGGCGTGGCGTTCAACGCCAAGGTCCAGCCGGTGCGCGTGCTCGGTACGGGCGGTGGTTACACCTCCGACATCGCCGACGGGATCGTGTGGGCGTCCGGCGGCACCGTGGTGGGTGTGCCGGCGAATGCAAATCCGGCCGAAGTGATCAACATGAGCCTCGGCGGTTACGGCGCCTGCAGCAGCGATCGTGTGACGCAGGACGCCATCGACAGCGCGGTCAGTCGCGGCACCACCGTGGTGGTTGCAGCGGGCAACAGCAATACCGACGCCTCCCAGTTCTCGCCGGCCAGCTGCAAGAACGTCATCACGATCGGCGCGACCGGTATCGATGGCGCACGCTCGCACTTCTCCAACTACGGTGCATCCGTTGCCGTGGCGGCACCGGGCGGCAATGCCACCAGCGGTTCCGATCCGAATGACCGCTGGATCTGGTCGCTGGGCAACACCGGCACGCAGGCACCAATCGCCAGTCCGGGTGGCGATTCGTACGTCGGAATGATCGGCACCTCGATGGCCAGCCCGCACGTGGCCGGCGTGGTCGCGCTGATGCAGAGCGCCGCCGTCGCTGCCGGCAGGCCGGCGCTGACGCCAGCACAGGTGAAGACCATCCTGCGCAGCACCGCGCAGCCGTTCACGGTGGCGCCGCCCTTCAGCCAGTCGATCGGCTCGGGCATCGTCGACGCCGCTGCGGCGGTGTCCGCCTCCACCCAGGATATCCCGGTCGACACCGGCACCCTCCTGAGCAACCGCGTTGCCGTTTCGGGCCTGGGCGGCACGGCCGGCGAGGCGGTGACGTACCGCATCGTCGTGCCCGCCGGCCGCACCAGCTTGAACCTGCGCACGTACGGCGGCACCGGCAACGTGTCGTTGTACGTGGCTCGCGATCGCGTGCCGACGGCGACGAGTTTCGATCGCAGCTCGGCCAAGCCTGGCAACAGCGAAACGGTGCAGATCACGAATCCGCCCGCCGGAACGTACTACCTGCTGGTCGTCGGCGAGAACGCATTCGGCAATGTTTCGGTGATGGGCGCCTACTGACGTAAAAGAGCGGCGTCTCGTGGGATTCCGGGCATTCCGCCCCACGACGACGCCGCTCGAATGGGCCGCATCACCATCGCATTGAGGGGCGGCCCCGGTGCCGGGGGAAAACGGGCATCATGGAGGGCCCCGAGCGGGCCCGCGGCCCCGGTCGTCCCTCCATGCTGTTGATGATCGAAAATCACCAGTGTCGTAACACTGACTAAAAGGGCCTCAAGGTCACTTCGTCGAATTCACGTTTTGTTCGTGTTTTTAGCTATTTTTCCTCAATCCCCCTAAAGAACCATCAGCGCACTTTGGTGGTCCGCTTGGTGGTCCCGCGATACAATTCTCGCGTGGGTTTTCGATTGAGGATCATGCCGTGAGGCGCGCCCTGTCGGCCGCTGCAGTAACTAACGCGCGGGCTCGCGAACGCGAGTACAAGCTGACCGACGGCGGAGGGCTTTACCTCCGAGTCCGTCCCTCGGGCGCGAAGTCGTGGTGTTACAAGTATCGCCTCCACGGCCGCCAGTACTCCTTCACGGTGGGCCCCTTCCCAGAGCTTCAGCTCCGTCACGCGCGTGACCTCCATGACCGCGCGCGGACGACCGTTGCGGCTGGGCACCACCCCCTTGAACTGAAGCGCGCCCGCGAGGCCTCGACGTTCGAAGCCGTCGCGTTGGAGTGGATGGGCAAGAAGAAGAACACGTGGTCCGAGGGCTATGCCGCGCAGGTGCAGCGCGCGCTCAACGCGGACATCTTCCCGTCCCTCGGCCATTTTCCGATCAGCGAGATCACGGCCGCGCAACTGCTCATCGCGCTGGAAGCCGTCGCGGCACGTCGCGTGCCGCCCGGCAAGAAGAACGACAGGAAGAAGGGAGCGGTGAGCATGGCGCTTTTCGAGCGTCAGCTATGCGGTGCGGTGTTCCGCTTCGCGATCGCGAGAAAGCTGTGCGACCGAGATGCTGCGGCGGATCTTAAGGGCGCGATCATCCGCCCGCGAGTTCGTAATCACCCGGGTCTTGCACAGGCGGAACTACCAGGCTTGCTGGAGGCGGTTCGCTCGTACGGTCACCGGAGCCGATTCACGAGCCCCGCCACGGCCATCGCCATCGAGCTACTGCTTCTCACCTTCGTGCGCACGTCAGAGCTGCGTAACGCCACCTGGGACGAATTCGACCTAGAGAACGGCCTGTGGTCGATCAGAGGTGCGCGCATGAAGATGGGACGCGACCATCTGGTGCCGCTAAGTCTGCGCGCGGTGGCCCTGCTGGGCGAGTTGAGGGCGATGGGGCTGTCGACGCATTGGCTCTTCCCGAACCGGCGCGATCCCCATGAGCCCATGTCCGCCACGACGATCAACAGGGCGCTCGAATACCTCGGCTACTCGGGCCGCCTGAGTGGCCATGGCTTCCGCGCTACCGCGTCGACGGTGCTTCACGAAGCGGGCTTTGCCTCAGAGATCATTGAGAAGCAACTGGCACATGAGCCGCGAAATCGGATCGCGTCGACGTACAACAAGGCGCAGTATTTCGAAAAGCGTCGCGACATGATGGAGAAGTGGTCTTTGATGGTCGAAGGCCTTAACGAATAGGCAAGGAGTGACTGACAAACCTTGCAATATGGCGAGGAAGAAATAAGATTTCATCCAGCTGAGAACTGAGCGCGTTGCGCAAGTTCAAGCGGACACCAATGGAGTGATGGCCACGGATGGGGCCGACTTCATTACTCCAGATTTTGGTGCTCGCAACATGAAAATCAGCAACTCCACCTCGCGCTCCCACGCGATTCGCCCCAAGCCGCTGCCCGTGCCGCTCGACCAACCTGGCCGGCTTCGCGTCGGGCATTTGATGTACCTCTATGGCTGCAGCCACTCCACGGTCTACGCGTACCTCAAGTGCGGGCGAATTCCCCCCGCCGATGGAAAGGATGGCCGCCGTTACTGGTTGACTTCGACGATTCGCCCGCTGTTCGAACAGCAAGGGGGTGCATCGTGAACGATATGCCAAAGCGTTTGTCCTGCAAGGCAGCAGCCGCATTGCTGGGTGTATCGGTGCGCACCCTGTTTAACTGGCGTGAGACTGGCGCGGGGCCGATGTATGTCCGCATCGGGCCGAAACGCATCATGTACGACGAAGCTGCCGTGCGTGCACTGCTAAAGAAGGGTGGTACCGAAGGGGGGCAGGGCCATGGGTAAGAGCAACCTGGAATTGCCCGCGCCGGGTCTATGCCGCTTCTACGCTGCCTGCTACATCGGCGTATCACCCCGCACCCTCGACAGCATGAGGGCAGAAGGAATTGGTCCTCACCACTTCCGAATCGGTGACGAGGTGCGCTACTGGCCGAAGGACCTCGACCGGCATCTGGCCGTAACGCCTAAGCACGCTGCGCTGGCCGAAATCTTTCGCAAGCGTGCCATCGTTCCCTTCAACCCACACTTGGAGCTGATCCCCGACGAGGAGGACCTGCTCACCACGCCGAAGGCCGCGCGCGCCCTAGGCGTCTGCGTGCGCACGATGTCCTACTGGCGTGCCGCCGGCACGGGGCCGAAGTTCGTCAAGGTGAAAGGACGCGTGCGGTACCTCGGGCGAGACATTCGCGAGTACGTCGAGTTCGACCGCCAAGGGGGTGCGTCATGACGCGCACGCGCGGTACGACTGACACGCAGCTTGATCGCGACGATGATCAGGACACCAAGGCATTTTGCATGACATGTCACTTGCAACATCAGCCACAGGCCGAAGTCGTAGGTTCGCCGGATTTCCTCACCGGCATCATCGACTTGCCGCACTTGTCGGTCCTGAAGACCAACCTCGCGGCGATTTCGGACGTGACAGCGTGCACTACTGCATCGTATGCAGGCTTTGATCACTTGCCTCCTCGTCTCAAAGACCTCGTCCACAACAAGAAGATCACGCTCGCTGTGACGCGTGCCGTGGCACGCTGCGAGGACCTGCAATTCATACCGGTGTTGGGCCCATCGAAGCAGGTGCACGAGTTGTGGGAGCGGCAGCTCGGGTACAACGTTGCGTACCTGACCCTCCTGCGTGATGTGGTCATGTCGAAACGGCTGACCGACCTCCATCGCCGATACCCCCGCGAGTACAACAGCTACCGCAGCCGCAAGCAGTGGGCCCGTACCACGCATACCGAGTTCCACCCGGCGTTCGGCGACTTCCGCGAATGGCTAATTCACCTCGGACCGCAGCCCGAGACGCACTGGACGGTCGACAACATCGCCGGAACGAAATCTAAGGGGTATCGCCCGGGGAACGTGCGGTGGGCATCCAAGCGGACCCAGCGCGCGAATCAGCGTCGCGTGCGCGGCCGAGTATCACTTCCCGATGGCCGCCGCCTCACGACGAGCGAGCTGGCGAAGCTGGTCAACCTGTCGCAGAACACCGTGTCGAAGCGGTTGTCCCGGGGGTGGTCAGTCGAACGCATCCTCCTGGAGAGCCCAACGTACGCTGAGACGTGGACCTTCCCGCAGGAGTTGATGGTCTTCGAGCCCATCTACCGCAAACGTCGCAACAAGCAGGTGAGCCGCCTGGAATGGGTGATCGGCTACTTGGAGAAGCTGATGGTCTCTCCCAAGTTCTGGACCTATCAGGACCCCTCGCGCATGACAGCACTTGCGAGCCTGCTGGAACAGCTGCAAGCCACGCGCAATGCCTTGGGAATTGAAGAAGAGCGCCGCGAAGCTATGGCGGCCTGTGCGCTGCTCGACGGCGCGGAGGCCTACTTGGCCCACGTCGACGTGGAGGCGGGCTGAGGCGCCGCCTCCCACACTCCGCGAACGCCGCATCATTGCCTGTGCAAGCTGTTGATTCTACAGGCTAATTGGCGTATGTCGTGGTATTGGTTTGAAGCGTCTCGCCCGCACCGTCGCCTTACTCGTTCGTGCAGTCGATTGCAGCGGATCAAATCGCCTTCTGCTTCCGAGAAATTCCCCGAGCTCGCCGAGCAGCGCAAGTTGGTCGGCAAGTTCTATTTCCGCCCGCCCGGCGGCGAGAGTTGGTGCGACGTGATCCTGCGCCTGCGCAGCCTGCTGGAAGTGTTGCGTCGCGACCACGTGGGCGATCGCGTGCTCATCGTCGGGCATCAAGTCATCGTGAACTGCTTCCGCTACCTACTCGAATGCATGGACGAAGCCGAAGTGCTCGCGCACGACGCGAAGGCGGACGTGCCGAACTGCGGCATCACCGAATACGCCATCGACCGCGACGCACCCGGCGCGCGCTTCCACCTGGTCCAGGCGAACCTCGCCCTGCCACTGCAGGAAGCGGGCGCGCCGGTGACCACCGCGCCCGACCGGCCCGTGGGACCGAAATGACGCCCCGACGCGTGACCGATGCGCTCCTACGCCGCTGGCCGCTGCCCGATCCGGCGGCGATGGAAGGCAAGGAAGAGCGCGGGCGCGTGTTGATCATCGGCGGCAGCACGCGCATTCCGGGCGCAGCGATGCTTGCAGCAATCGCCGCAATGCGCGCGGGCGCAGGCAAGCTGCAGGTCGCGACGAGTGCATCGATCGCGATGACGATGGCGGTGGCGCTGCCAGAAGCGAAGCTGTCGGGGTTGCCCAAGGATGCACACGGCGAGATCGCACGCCTCGGGCTCGATGTCGACACAGACGTTGAACGCGCGGATGCGGTGCTCGTCGGGCCCGGCATGCTGGAAACGCCCGCGACGCGGCGCTTCGCAACCTGCGTGCTCCAACGTGCGAAAGCGGTCGTGCTCGATGCGGGCGCGTTGCCCGCGGCAACGGAAGGCAGCTATGCAATCTGCGTGATGACGCCGCACTTCGGGGAAATGGCGGCGCTCCTAGGTATCGATGCATCGGACGTGGAAGCCGACCCCCTCGGGATCGCTCGAGGGTTCGCGACCGAACATGGTGTGACCATCGTGTTGAAGAGTGCGGAAACCGTCATCGCCAACCCGGAGGGGCGAGCCTGGCGGCACGCGCGCGGCTGCACGGGGCTCGGCACGTCGGGTTCCGGCGACGTGCTCGCCGGACTCATCTGCGGGCTCATCGCGCAGGGCGCGGCGCCGGACCAGGCGGCCGTGTGGGGCGTGGCGTTGCATGGACGCGCCGGCGAACGCCTCGAGCGCTCGATCGGCACGACCGGTTTCCTTGCACGTGAGATCGCAGGGCAGGTTCCCGCCATTCGCGACGCGATCGACCGCGGATCCTAAGCCTCTTCCGCATCTCGCCGCCAAACTGAAATTGATTGCATGTGGTCAGCCGCCGTTCCATGGAGGAGTCGTGGCTGCGAATCGCCTCATCGATGACCGCTTTCGACCCAAAGCGGACATTCGGCTTTATCGATCGAACCACGTCACCGGAACAGCGGTTACTCGCTGGGTTCGATCAATCGGGCTCGGCAAGCTTTCCGATGCTTCTGGTAAAGCGCCATGTGTTCGCTGAAGGTGCCTGCGTGAACTGTGTGGCCATCCAGCGATTGCTTTCGAAAGGCGAGGTACTCGGTAGTTTCTGCCGCGGTGAGGCCTACAAGGTGTTCGGCCCCGGTCCCATCCTTGGCGATGGAGCCGAAGAACGCATCTCGCTCTTCGTCGTTGAAAGCGGCCATTTTTGTTCCTGCCTACGTCCTCGTCGCCCTTCAGTTGGCGACCGTCTTGAAGCCGACTCATACGCTCATTGCGATGAACCTTGTGATACGCCCCGCGCATGGAGGGCGAGGAGTAGCCATTCCAATGTCTAACCTTCGCGAGCCAGCCCTCGCACCCCTGTCACGTCACACCCCCTATTGTCACTGAGCACCGGACGGCACGGACGCCGGCACCGACGGCACTCACTGAATTGCGACCTCGCCCTTGAGCCTTCGAAGCCAGCCTTCTCGCTGGCTCCTCCACGGCTTCGGCCATTTCGCAAGGTAATTCCCATGAACAGCACCAACAGCACCAATAGCAACGAGCGCCAGTCCAACGTCCAGCCCGGACAGTCTGCGCAGACTGGGTCGAAAGACGCGTCCCACAAGGACGCCAAGCCGTCCACGACGGAAAGCGGCGAAAAAGTGAACGCTGAAAAGTCCGCTCCGGCCCAGAGCGATGCGGCGGGGACTTCCCGACGTTAATCGAGGCCAGGCATGCGGCAAAAGAAACGGAGCGAAAGCTCCGTTTTTTGTGGGAAAGAGTGCCACTTCAGCCAAGGGCAGCATCGGCTAAGGCCTCTACGCTCTGGCCAAAAAGGACACTGGCGATTGCGCTCACTAGGCCTTGGGCCGCTTAGAATTTGTGCGCCTCAGACGGATACTCTCCCCGAGTTAATCGGCGCACCAAGGACGGGCCGGGTCCGTCTGGGGCGCTGGCTCGCGCGAATATAAGGCCGCCAGGTGCAGGTGCCGCCAAGACAATGTGCTTGTCGGCGCCGCGAACCCAGTCGCCGCCAGCCAAGGCTAGTCGACCCGCTCGCGATCGATCCGAGCATAGTTCAAGGCGTCATCGAGTTTGTCATACAGGAAGGTCTTATACCGATACTTCACGCCGTCCCTTGATACGCCCAGCGCCTGCATGTTCGCCGAATCCCTCGTTGGACTCCCAGCCCCCACAAGCCGATCACGCTCGCCCTGGGCCAGCGCCGCAAGCACGCAACGATATAGATTCACCGCGTTCGCAGCCTCCAACTCGGCGCCTGTTCCGCATGGGTGCGTAGCGCGCGCAATTAGTGCAGAAGTCAGCAAAGCTGCTACATGGCAATCCGATTCGCGCGCACGTTCAATTCCACTTGTCCATTCGTTTCCCATTTCATACTCCTTTCCGCGTAAGCGGTAGCGGCCAGCCCTCGTACTCGGCCGCGGACAAAGCCTGAGTGTTGCAATCATCTGGTACGAGAATCGCTTGGCGCCCATCCGGCGCCCCGGCAATTTCGAGCGTCAAATATCGATCCAAATGGTTGTAGCGCTGTCTCCAGCCACCCAGTGTCCTGCGCGTATCGGGCGCGCCGCGTCGCTCCGGATAGCGCGCTGCAGTCGCAAGATCCTCCTTCAACAGAGCGATCAAACGGCTGAGATGGGACGAGTTCGTGCGATTGCGGTACATTTCGAGCGAATCCAGCAGGTCACGCAAAGTGAAGCTGCGAGTTGTCGCCTGCAGTGCGGACACGACAGCACGCCAGCGCCATGTGCGCCACTCAATCAATCTGGGGAAGGAAACCATCTCACACCTCTCGCCTACCGGCGCTCCAAGCGCTCAGCGATTCGCAAGTCGGCGGATGTCGAGATAACGCGAATGGCACGGCGGCCTAGGAAGACCATGCGCCATTGCTTGTCATGACTTCGTGACTCCGCAAGCGCTCCGGGTGCCTTGGCGCGAGCGCGAGAATTTCATGCCATGACATTACGTGCGCCGCTTGAGTTATGGGCTCAGCGGGGGATCGACGTCGCGCACCCGTCGTCGTTGAGCATCGCGCGACGTTGATCGCGGCCAGGCAAGCGGCAAACGAAAACGGGGCTCAAGCCCCGTCCTTCGTGGGGCCGCGAAAACTTCGAGATATCGCGGCACTCCGAGTTGTCACCCGTGCATGCCATAGTCCCAGGCTGGGTCGCGTGGCGTCTGGCGGCCCCCTCTTACGTCATCCTGCTGAGCCCGGCGGGCGACGGGCAACGCTGCGTATTCGGTTGAGTCGGCGGCGGCCTGCCGCGCAGCCGGCGAAGCGGAAACCGGCCTGTCCCACGCACTTTCAATACGAGATTCGACCTGTTCCCAAGGAACTTCGGCCAGATCTGCTGCGAACCATGCGCGCTCTGCGTAGTACTTAACCGTCCGCCAGGGTTCGGCAGGAAATGCACGTCGCAGGCTGGCGATGTAGCTATCCACCGCCAGGTGAAGGGCGCTGATCGATCCTGATCTGGAATCTGCAATGGCCATCATCTCAACGCTTCCAATCGTCGCGAGGCCCATGAGGGAGCCACGGAGAGGCATCGGTGCTGCGACGACGCAGCTCCGGAGTGCTCGAAATCGGGGGCCATCCATCGCGTGTGATGGTCGAGACAGGGCTCTGAGGGGTGAAGCCGCGGAGTAGGCTGCTCACGCGACGCACGATATTGCGTCTGTTGAGTTTCATTTTTGCTTGCCATGACCGACATGCGACCTCAGTGGTCTGGCGGTCAGGCGAGCTACTGAGAACCGGCGCGAGTTGCGTGGCATCCCACTATGGACCGCTTCTGAGCGTTCGATGTGATGTCCATGACGGGTATAGGGAAGCCGTACAGCTTTAGATGCGTTCACGGCTGAGGGCTAAGGCGCTCGCTGGATTTGGAACCTGCTTCTTTTGTGTCGAAAGGTCACCCTTCGCCGTGTGGCGCCTGAAGCGCCAGCGTCCGCTTTTGCGAAAGCGGCCTTTCGTCGGACGACGCTCGGAACGAGGTGAGATGGCGCGAGCAGCGCATGTTCCCCGTCGCTCCCCCCGCCGGTTCCACGGGCGCGATCAAACACGGCTAGTCAGCGATAAATTCGCCGCCCTGGTCATGGCTGATCGTGATGGCTTGTTCATCGCGCGAAGCGCACCGTAGATCGTCCAAACGCATAAGCACCGGCAATGGATTCGCAACCAATCTGGTTAGATTCGGCGAACGCCTTGCGTCACTCCGCGGAAAGTTTGTTCCGCGTAGCGACGTACCAAGAGGGCAGCATCGCGCGACTCGGTGCCGCGGTCGACCTTCCGGCGGTATCCAACACCATGATCGGCCCACACGCGGTTGCGGAAACAATTCGGCAGGCTTTCACTCTTGCTGCGTACGCGATTGCGACCGTGTCCCAACAAATGTCGCTAACTCGCGGCGAGGCACTTACGCTTGTCGATGTGCTTCAGCAAGGGCTGCTAGAAGTCGATTTCAACATGACGGACGATGAGAAGCACTTCCTTGCAATCTGCGACTCGATAATTGCCGGTGGTTCGTACGAAGGCAAGATCTTCGACGCTCTTAAGGAGCTGGACCTGTTCTCCGCGCTCCACGCGCGACTTTGCACGACGGCGATCAAGGAGCAGTCGGCGTAACGACGAAACGCCCGCTATCGGCTAGCGGAAATTTGTCCTGGCGCCCTCTCACCTTCTCGGGGCATTGAATTAGCGAGGCGGAGGCGTGGCCGCATTGTTGGCCACTTTGTAGCAACCGCTCAGTAAAGCCTCACGGGTTGCACGCGTTCGCATACCGCCTTGAGTGCTTTCATGCCAAGGATCGCGATTGAGCGGAGGTGAAGTGAAGACATTCATTGCGTTTCGCTGTCGCGATGGAGGCTATCTCCTAGCGCCGAGTGGCGCTACCTCACCGTGGTTCGAAAATCCCTCCGTCGAGTTCTTGGGTGAGGTCAGAGCAGATTCCTTTTGCCAGGTCATGACCGTCGCAAGGGAGATGGCCACGCGCAATTTTGCTCTGATCTCGAAGAGCGATTTTTACTTCTCGTGAGTAGTCGCCAACTCACGAGCCCTGCTAGGGGAGGTGCTAGATTAAGTTCGATCACGCCCGCTCGATGCAGTTCATAATTTGTTTCGACGGCACCGTGGTAGCGATTGGATCGCCGACGTTGATCCTCAGTGCAGCTCGCGCTCCTTGGAGGCGCTTTAATGGGCATCCAGCCAGACGGCTATCGGCGGTCTACCGAGATCGCTGCTTTCGCGCATGTGCTTTTCGAAGTTTTTCCACATTCGCGTTGGCCTGATATTGAACAGCGGGCCCGCAGCGCGTGGGGCACAAGCCCGCATGCGATCACGTGGGATTCGGTGGAAGCCGACGTCCGTGCCGTTTGGCTTCGGCTGGGCGCCCCTCCATGAGCCCTTCGCCCGGGCGTGGGAACTGTCCACCTCGGTATTGCCGAGCACATCGCGCTCTACGAGAAGCATCGTCGCGCCTGCAAACTGCGGCTAATCGAACCGCTTCGAGGATCGGCGCGACCGCGAAATTGCCTTCGCGCGGCACTGGCGTCGCCAACTACGTCGGTCAAGTAGAGCCCTCGTACGAGCCGCAGTAGATCCTGGGCGAAATTTTTGCCGGACGGAGTTTTACGCTCGGCAAGCGGCGTGTTCAGCAGATTCCCAAGGCTCATCGCCGCATTGTGCGCCGCAAAAATCTGCCTGAATTTTTCCTTAGAGCGCTCATCGCCGATGGCTTGAAACTCGCAGCGGAATTGGTATTTTCCCGCGCGACGGAACCCCCGTCGCCACCAGGATCAACACAGGAAAATCCGGAGACTTGCCATGAACATGGTTCGTCAGACTGATTGGCCCACGGGCCTCAACTTGCACAATGAACTTCGCCGCGTCGTCGACCGCATGTTCGAAGGCGGCAGGTTCGAACAGGACGCTACCGACGACAGTTCCATCGTCACCAGCCAATGGACGCCGCGCGTGGACGTCCTCGAGGAGCCCGAGCGGTTCCTCCTGCTCGCCGACTTGCCGGGCATTGAGCCTGCCGACATCGAAGTCTCGATGGACGACGGCATCCTCACCATCAAGGGCGAGCGCAAAAGCGAGACTGCATCGCGCACCAATCGCTTCTCGCGCATCGAGCGCAGCTACGGGGTCTTCCATCGGCGATTCGCCTTGCCTGGCAGCGCCGATGCCCAGGGCATTTCGGCGCAGGGCCGCAACGGCGTGCTGGAAGTGTCCATCCCGAAACGACCCGAAACGACCCCCCGCCGCATCCAGGTGAACCACCTGGGTGGCCGCGTGCTGGAGGACCAAACCTCCAGTCAGTGAGCGTTTCTCCGGCCGGCTCACGTGGGTGGGCCGGCCGCTATGTTAGGTGGATGCCATGGATACCAGGAAGCTCCTCTCCGATGCCGCCGAGGTCGCGTCCTTCGCCAAGTTCCTGCAGAAGCTTTGCCGGGGCTTGCGTTGGAACGAGGTGGAGCCGCGAGCCCGCCAGGCGTGGACCGCGCGCTCACCCCTCCGGGAGCGTCTGCCCTGGGAACACGTGCGCGACTTCGTTCGCGAAACGTGGTTCCTGCATTGAAAGGCGACGACCAAATTGCATTCGAACGGTGGTGTCATGTCGTACTACAACACAATGCCAAACGCGGCCGAACCACACTTGCTGACGGCAATCATCCGCACAGCCAAGGAGGAATGCGCGCACGCGACGTGGGAAGAATTGGAGCCCGTGCTTGCCGAAGCTTGGGAGGATCTGCGCGGAGCCGACGGGCCGCCGTGGGATCTCGTTGTCGACGAGATCCAGAAGGCCTCCCTCGCGACGGCGACGAGCGAGCCGAATTGACCATCGCCCGGAGCGGGACATGGAAACCTGGCGCGACGAGCTTGCGGTTGTCCAGGCTCAAGTGGCGGTGCAGCACCTGGTGTTGCAGAGCCTGGTGCACAGTCACCCTCAACCAGACGTGCTGCTGCAGCAATGGCGCAGGCTTCGCGCCGACCGCGTCGCGCAGGCGTATGCCGTACCTGCCGATGCACGATCGAGCGACTGGCTCTCGCAACACATGCAGGTATTCGCGGGGGACTGGACTGCGGAACTAGTCGACGTGATCGCGCGCGGCCGCGCCACCTCGGCGGACAGGCAACGTGTGCGGATCATTTCGGGTCTCGACTCCAGCGACCCCAAGTGGACCCAGGGCTGCGCGGGAATGATTAAGTCTCGCGTATGAATATGCTGGACCACAATAAAGGGGACGCCAGTAGGCCGGTCTAATGTCCGCTTTTGGCGGCGGTTTCATACGATCGACGCAACACAAGGCTGGCTGCAAAGGCAGCAGGAGTGTTGCGATTGAAGCAAAGGACCCGGATCCGATACACCGACGCGCAGAAGGCCCTGATGTGGGATCGCTGGGCGAAGGGCGAGTCGCTGCACCAGATTGCCCGGCTCTTTGATCGGCACCACACCTCGGTGCGCGGGGTCCTCGCAGAGTCCGGCGGCATTCGACCGCCGGCGCGACGTCGATCGGTTCGAGCATTGAGCCTGGCCGAACGCGAAGACGTCTCGCGGGCGCTGGTGGTCGGGCAATCCATTCGTTCGATTGCGGCGAAGCTTGGTCGATCACCGTCGACGATCAGCCGGGAGATCCGACGCAACGGCGGCGCCGAACGCTATCGCGCAAGCCATGCCGACCAGGCGGCCTGGGACCGGGCACATCGGCCGAAGACTTGTAAGCTGGCGTTGCATCCAACGCTGGCGGAACGGGTGGCGGACAAGCTGCAACAGCGCTGGTCGCCGCAGCAGATCGCTGGTTGGTTGATGCGTACCTTTCCGGACGATGCGACCAGCCAGGTGTCCCACGAAACGATCTATCGCACGCTCTTCATCCAGTCGCGGGGCGCGCTGAAGAAAGAATTGCTGGAGCACCTGCGATGCACGCGGGCGATGCGTCGTTCGCGCCACCACACGCAGAAGAACAGCGACCACGGCCGGATCAGCGACACCGTGTCGATCCGCGAGCGCCCGGCCGACGCCGATGACCGGGCCGTTCCCGGGCATTGGGAAGGCGACCTGTTGTGCGGCAGTGGCAACAGCCAGATCGCCACATTGGTCGAGCGCAGCACGCGCTACGTCATGCTCGTCAAAGTCGATCGCAAGGACACGCAGACGGTGGTGGATGCGTTGATCCGCACTGCACGCCTGCTCCCTGACGAGCTCTACAAATCACTGACATGGGATCGCGGCAAGGAGTTGGCCGACCATCGCCGCTTCACGCTGGCGACCGACATCCAAGTCTACTTCTGCGATCCGCAAAGCCCTTGGCAACGCGGGTCGAATGAGAACACCAACGGCCTGCTGCGGCAGTACTTCCCGAAAGGCATCGACCTGTCGAACTTCTCCCAAGCCAAGCTCGATGAAGTCGCCAGGCAGCTCAACGAACGGCCACGTAAGACCTTGAACTTCGAAACACCGATCGAGCGATATCGACAGGCTGTTGCGTTGACCGGTTGAAACCGCCACCGAAAGCGGACATTCGCGGGTCGAACCCGGCTTCTTGGTCTGGCCCCGCTTTGCCGGTGGTTCTCCTACTAGCCGTTCGCCAACAGTCCTCGTCGAGTCAAACCCGAGGCGGGTCGCTTTCCCGTTGCCAGTGTCGCCGACCGGCGACGTCCATGTAGGCGCGGATCGCGCGCCGCGGATCCTCGCCGAAGACGATGCCCTCATCGGGTGCGCCGTCCGGCAATTCGCGCGGAATGCCCGTCGCATCGAGCAGCGCCGCCCCATCGCCGACGACCAGAAGCGCCTTGCAATGGCGATACTGTTCCTTCAGGTGATCGAGCGTGCGCGCATCTCATGCGCAGCGATTCCATGCGATCCACGCCGTCGGGCACGATCGTTCCGTCGAACTGAGCGCAAGCGGCGCGAGCTGCTGCGCCTGAAGGCCGAACAGAAGGCCATCGACGCTCGACTCAAGTTCCGTGACATAACCCCCTGGTGTTCGACGACGCCGACCTGGATTTGGCCGTTCCCACGTTGGCCAAGGCGTTGACCGTGTTCTCCGGACAGTTCTGCATGACTGGCTCGCGCGTGCTCGTGCAGCGCGGCGTCGCGGAGGCGTTGCGAAATCGTCTCGCGGAGCGGATCGCCGCCGTGAACGTCGGGCCCGGGAACGACCCGGCCAGCGACATGGGCCCGCTGATCGACAAGGCCAACGTGCAGCGCGTCGATTCGGCCGTGCAGACCGCGATCGCCGCCGGTGCGAAGGCGCTGGTGCGGGGCGGCCCGGTGGAAGACGGACCGCTTGCGTTCGGTGCGTTCTACCGGCCGACCCTGCTGGAAATCGACGATGCGTCGATGGACATTGTGCAGAAGGAAACCTTCGGCCCGGTGCTGACCCTGCAGGTGTTCGACACCGAGCAGCAGGGCACCGCACTCGCCAACGACAGCGAATACGGCCTTGCCGCCAGCGTGTGGACGCGCGATTCGGCGCGCTCGATGCGCGTCGCGCGGGCACTGGATGTGGGTACCGTCTGGATCAACGACTGGGCGCTTGTGCACGACGCGCTCGAGGAAGGCGGCTTCAAGCAATCGGGGCTCGGACGCCTCAACGGCCTGGCGGCGTTGGAAGACTTCGTCGAGTACAAGCACGTCGCCATGCGCGGCTGGAGGTTTACGCACACGCCCCCTTATTCATTCAAGCATCGAGGTTGACTACCATGAACCACTTGCTCTTCAAATTCTTCGCGCCTGCGCTCATCGGCGGCGTGCTGGTCACGTCGGCGTCCGCCGCCGAGCGCGCCGACAAGCCGCCGGAAGCGAAGATCGACTTCGTCGACATCGACAAGGACATCACGCTCCGTAGGATGGTCGTGCGCAATGCGCACCCAAAGGGAACCGTGCTGCTCCTGCACGGGTTTCCGGAATCGGTGTACGCCTACAAGGACATCGCTGTCGAACTGGGCAAGGACTACGACGTCCATGCGTTCGACTGGCCCGGATACGGCCTGTCGTCGCGGCCGAGCACAGACCGCTTCGCTTACGCGCCCAAGGACTATGCGCGCGTCCTCGGGCAATACATCGCCAAGGCTGGGCTCGATCGATCGACGCTCACGATCTACGCCACGGACATCGGCGCGCTGCCGGCGCTACTCCTCGCACTGGATGAGCCCGACATCGCTAAAACGATCATCGTGGGCGACTTCGCGCCGTTCGACCGGCCGGCGTACATGTACGAGAGCCTGCAAGCATTGAAGGCGCAGCCCAAGGCCGACCAGGTGCGCGCTTTCATGAATAAGAATCGCGACGAGATCCTCGCGAACACCTTCTTCCGAGGATTGCCGGACGACGCGCGTTACGAGATCCCGCGCGAGTTCAAGGAGGACATCGCGCGCGCATGGAGCGACGCCGGGACGACGACCCCCGTGGATGCCTTCGCCAACTACTACGCGCACTTCACGCGCGACCAGGACCACTTCGAGTCGAACGTCGCGCGCCTCCGCACGCCAGTCAAGATCGTCTGGGGCGAGAAGGACGTCTACATCAAGACGGACATGGGTGCAGAACTCGCACGCAAGACCAACGTGGAACTGCGCGTGCTGCCTGGCGTCGGCCACTACCCGCATCTGCAGGCGCCGGCACAGGCGATCGAAGAGATCCGCGCATCGTTCCGATGACTGCGCAACTCGCCGTCCGGTGTCCGCCATCGCCGGACGGGTCGCACGCAATGGCGAACCCCCCCACAGCAAGAAGTAGTGATTTCATGATCAACGTTATCGAGAAAGTGGTTTACACCGGCAAGACGCATACGACTGGTGGTCGCCACGGCAAATCCCGCAGCAGCGACGATCGACTGGTCGTCGACCTGTCCCCGCCTGGCAGCAACGGCCCCGGCACAAATCCCGAGCAGCTGTTCGCTGCAGGCTGGTCGGCCTGTTTCCTCTCCGCCGTCGCCAAGGCGGCCCAAGCAGCGAAGGTCGCGTTGCCGACCGACGCAGCAGTGGATGCCGAAGTCGATCTCGGACTGACCGGTGAGTCCGCGTTTCTTGCGGCGCGTTTGAACGTCAGCCTGCCGGGCATCGAACGCGAAGTCGCCGAGGCCCTGGTCGCGAAGGCGCACAAGACCTGTCCGTACTCGAAGGCGTCGCGCGGCAACATCGATGTAGAGATCAACGTCGTCTGATTCGAACCGTGTGGCCCCCGCGAACCGGGGGCCACACGCGGCGCACCCATCCATTGGTTCAGCCGCGCCTTTCCATGGTCACGCGGTAACCATTTCGAGACGTTTTCGTCGAACTGTTTCCTCGACACGAGGATCTCGTCCACATGCTCGCGCGCCCACGAGCTGAGCTGTCCCACCGCCTGCCATAGCGTGCTGCCGAGCGCGGCCGGCACCAATCTGGAGCAACTGTTCGCCGCCGGTTGGTCGGCGTGCTTCGAATCGGCGATGGCTTTTGCCGCGCGCAGGGCGAAGGTCGCACTTCCGCCGGACGTCTCGATCGATGCCGAGGTCGACCTTGTCCTGGCGGGCGAGTCCTTCTTCCTTCAGGGGCGGCTGGACGTACGCATCCCCGGTTTCGATCACGTCGCAGCACGGGCAATCGTCGACGCCGCGCACCAGACCTGTCCGTACTCAAAAGCCGTTCGCAACAACGTCGATCGACATCGCCAACCTGAAGGTTGGTCCCCACAAAGTCAAAATCTCCCTGGTCGACGCGAACCACACCGTGTTCCAGGAAATCGTCCAGGACTTCGTCATCACCGGCGAACTGGAACACAAGCATTGATCGCCGTGCCGCCGGATGCGGTCGGTCGCATCCGGCGTCGGGCACTCGCCGGACGCTTCCCCTTAACTCGCCATTCACTTAGTTTGGGGGTAGTGAATCCTTCCGCCTACTTCCGCCAAACTGAAATTGATTGCATGAAGGCTAGAACTTCGACTCGTCGAGTTCGTTGGCCCGGCCCGCGTAGTAGGTCACCTCGAGCGACGATTTCAGTCGGATGACCGCGGTGGTGTGCCAGAAGCGGCTGGGCCCGCCTCCGGAGCCTTCCTTGTAGCGACGCAGAAGCACCAGCCAAAGCAAGTCCGCGCCGCGGGCTTCTAGATACGCACCCACGAAGTCGGTGCGACACCACAAGCGCGAGCCTTCGCTCTTCCCCTCACGGTCCGACTCGACCCATGCGTCGGCCCGTAACACGGTCTCACCGGCGGCATCCGCCCAGGTGCGGCCGAAGGCATCGACGGGTCGCAGATTGCCGAACGTGGTCGCGTCGTGGCTCAATCGCGGGCGCTGCACCGCGCCCGCGGCGCCCAAAGCATCCGTCTCGTCCAGGCGCGAATAGGCCTCGTTGCGCACAATCCACGGCACGTAGGGCGCATCGCGCTTCGAGGCCGTACCGTCGTCCTCATACGTCTGCAGTTGTGGCAGGTAGGCTTGGAATGGACCCATCGCGGCCACGTCCTTGGCCAACGCGAGGCTTTCGTTCCGCGACGCCAGCGCCGACATCACCCGGATCTCGACGCCTTCGTTGGAGTGCCAACTGCCATCGATTGTGAGCCAATCTCCGACCGTATCGCGGATTCCGAGCAACGTCCGTAGTGCAGTCGGGTCCGCCGTGAGATCCATTGAGGATTCACCTGCGACCGTCAATGAGAGCCACGTGTCCAGCGGCTGGGGGTCCGTGCCGTCCGCCAGCCAGAAGCCGCCCGGGTGCGTCACGATCCCACGCGACAGCCAATCGGCCCAAGGATCGTCCGCCTCGTAACTAGGCCAGACCACTGGGTACTTGGCGAGCAGATCCCCGGCCAGCGAAAACAAGGCATGCCAGGCCAGATGCTCGCCGTAACTCTGGTACTCCGAATCGATGCCGCGCGAATAATGATCACGCCCTGGCCGCGATCGTCCTTTCCGATCGCTCATGTACACGATGTCCGCATCATGTTCGCGCACCTTGGCGACGAGGGCATCGACCGTTTCCCAATGCGGGCGCCGGAACAGGCGCGCTAGCCGTCCGACGTCGTCCTTGCTGAAGTCGTAATCCAAGTGCAGTTCGGGCTGCGGCTCGGCCATGCCTTTGGGGCGCATAGGGGAGAAGTCGGTCCCGTAATAGTTTTTCTCCTTCCTGCTAGCGAAGCCCGAACGGTTTACGCTCTTCAGCTTCTGGAGGCGCGCTTTGGACAAGCTCACCTGACCTGCATCCGCGCACGCCAGCAAGGCCTGCGCCGCGAAATGTCGACGAAGCACGTGGCGGTCCGCGGAGTCGAAGGTGATCGCTTCGAGGAAGTCGGCGTGTCGAGCGATGTGCTTCGGCGCATCCAGCGCGATGCGGGCCATTGCGATCAGCAGCCACAGCTGGGCGTGCTGGTAGTAGAACGGCAGTTCCGGCGCTTGGAAGGGCACCGCTTCTTGGCGCCGATACTTCGTCACGACAGCATCCAGCACGTCGGGGCGGCCCAGTCGGACCGCTGTGCGCAGGCTGTGGGCGGCCAACCACCGCTGCCGGGTGACCGGCGACCCGAGCTGGTACCAGATCATGCCCGCAGTCGCCTCGACCGCATCTCCGGTGAAGCTCAGCGACTGCTGCCACGCGCCGTCCTCGGTGTTCGACGCCAGCCGCGCCGGGCCGCTCCGCAGAAGGCGCATGAGGGATTGCTCACCCACGCCCACGCTGGTTCGCGCGTTGAACTCCGCAGCGAAGTTGAGCCACACCGAGGCCGGCACCGCCATCTTGGGGCGGGTGAATTCGTGGATCAGGAGCATTAGCACGTCGCGACGCTCCAGACCGCAAATCTCCTCTAGGGCGCGGACATGTGAGACCGACAGATACTCGTATGAGATGTACTCGCGCGCGTTCACGCGTGCGATAACCGCCGCGCACGCTTTGAGCGCGTCAGCCACGGCGAGCGAGGCGGCTGCCCATTGCGCTTTGCAGGCGCGTAGCTCCTGTTCCTTTTCGTAGAGGTTCAACACCTCGAGCCGCGCGACGAGCGCGAGATAGTCCGGCCAAGCCTGGAAGGCGACCCTCGAACGCAGCGAATCGAGGACATCGCCGGAGTAGCGCATGTTCCGGTGATATGTGCGGGCCACATCGAGAACGCGCGCCACTGCGACCTCATCGAGCGGATCGATGCCAGCGGCGAGCTGCAGGATGTGCGACTTCGCCGCGGCCTGTTCGGCCTCCCAGGTTCGCGGCGAGGCATCGGCGCCGGGCGCCCGCCAGTTCGTGCGCGTGTTGTAGTCATCGCGCTTCACTGCGATCTGGTCTGCCGCCGCTTCCAGGTATTGGCGCTCCCACGCGTTCTCGCCCAGCACCGCCCCGGCAAAGCGTGCGAGCGTGCGAGGTGTGTCCGAGCCCAATGAACCGGGATTGTTCTGGAGGTACTGCGTGACGAGCTCGGTCGCCACGCCGGGGTCACGCGCCGACGGCTTGCTTTCGAATGTGGCGACGAGCTGCGACGTCCCGCACTCGTACAGCTCCGCCGGGTTGGACAGTCGCAGCAGCGTCATCGCGAGCGGTGCATCGAGCTTGTCGTCCTGCACCAACGCACGCACGTACGGCAACAGCGTGTAGTCCAACGAGATCCGATTGCGGTCCTGCCACCGCGCCAGCTTTCCCAAGCCAGTCAAACCGGCGGCCCTGCTCATCGCAGCGCCGTAAGGACCCCAGCCGAACTTGCGCTCCTCGCCAAGGTTGAGCTCGCAAATGTTGGACAGAGTGTGGCTCTCACGCTGACCGAGGCCCTCGCCCGTCAGGGCGCCGGCGAGATGCATCAGCCCCTCGACGTAGCGGTAATCGCCCGAACCGATCGCGTCCAACTGTTCGAGCCCCTTGCGGAAGTACGCAACTGCCTCTGCGGGGCTGGCCATTGCGATCGCCCGACCGAGTCGCGCGAAGTGCTTCGCGCGATCGGGGACGTCGTGTTCTCTCTCGATGGCCGTGTTCGCCTTGATCGCAAGCGCGCCGGCCATTGCATGGAAGGCTGGCCGCGATGCTAGCAAGGCGACGAGGCCGATCAGGTTGGGCAGGGGCGTGGTGTCTGGCTCGCTAGCTGCGTCGATGTACGCGCTCACTTCGTCGGGAGGACATCCGTCATTCGCAGCAAGAGCAGTCGCGAGCAAGCGCTCGCCGACCGCGTTGTGTTGCCGTTGCGCCGAGTGTCCTCCCGAGTGGTAATCCGAAGTGTTGCGGAGCGTGATCCATCGTGCCGTCAGCGGCGACAAGGTTGGGTTGGCGACATCCGAGCCGACCAGCGCCTTCGCGAAGTCGCGCGCGAGGTCCAGCCACTGCGACAGTCGCCGGGAGATGAACTCCTGGGCCGATGACTTGTGGCTGTAGTGATGACTCGAGTCTTCCTTGGCGTCCCGAGCGGAATTGGCCTTCGCTTGGTAGTCCGCGTCCAGCGCGTCATTGAGGGCCTTGCGGAACGCCTCGTCCGACAGATTGGAGGGCAACGTCGCCGCGAGTTCGTCCAGCTCGCGCGGCAGCAAGTTGCGCGGCCCTACCGGTGTGCCGGCCGCACAGCAGGCGATGACCTGCCGGGCGATGTATGTAGCGATCTCACCCGTCCAATACGACGCATCCATGAATACATGGAGGCGGGGCGGAGCCAGCGGCAGTGCCGCAAGGATCGATGTCGCCTGAACGGGCATCGCCATGCGCACCGCCATTGCCGCGGCTTCCACCAGGCCCTGCACAAGAGCGCGTTCCTCGGATCGGTAGTGGTCGCGAAGCTTCACCGGACCGTCCGCCGTGCACTTCGCCGCGAGCGACTTGAGCTGGACGCGCTGCTGCTCCGGATTCCCGGCCGCGTAACGGATCGCTGCGGCGATAGGCCCGATGGACGCCAGTGCGTCGACGCAAGCTCGGATCACCTCAGGCGGGAGGATGCGCGCCGCTTCGGGCCGTCGCGCCAGTCCGAACATCGCCGCGGCGACGTCGTACCCGTACTCGGCGCTGACCCAGCCCGATAGGTCGCGGGCCGCGGCCGTGCCGTCGCCCTGGAGCAAGCTGCAGAACGGGAGCGACGCCATGTCCAGCATCGTCGGGTGCGCGCGGTCGTGGTCTTCGTTCCTCTGATTGAGATAGTGCTCACGCCACTCGTAGACCCACTGCGCGTGCCAGATCGCCTCGGCGGTCTCGCCCATCAGCGCGTGCGCGATCGCAAGGCGGGCGTGGCGGGAACCGGGCCATTTGGTTCGCGCATCGAACATGCGCCGAAGCGAATCAGGATCGGCCGACGCGACCACTAGATCGGGGTAGTCCAGCAGGTACGTCGTTCCCCGCTCGTCCATCGCCGCCAAGGTCGACAACTCGACGAGCAGGGGCACCAGGCGGTCGAGGTCGTTGACGCGAACGGCGTGCGCCACCGCGGCGCGCAACCGCGCATGCCGAATTGCCTGCTGGCCCACGGTGCCAGTGATGCTTGAAGGCAGCCGCTCGTCGAAGGCGAGGTGGAAGAGCTTCTCGCCATCTTCGAGTTGGAGCAGCAGATCAGGGAGCGTGGTGGCCGCGTAGACCGATTCGGCCTGCATGGCGAACAGGTTGTTCGCCAGCTCGCGCAGCGGCGCCGCGTCGCCGGCGTACTTCTGCCGGATGAGCGTTTCCGTGGGCTCGTCTCGGAACATCAGGCCGTGCTTAGTCTGCTCGAACAGCGGTGACAGGTCCGCAGCAAAGCTGACGACCGCGCCTTCTGGCATGCCGTTGACCTGGGCGAACTCCTTGAGCGGAACCGGGGGAGGCAAGGTTGCGAGGCCCGCGAGGAAGGCGCGGATGTTTTGCTCGGCATTGCCCAACTTGCGCGCCTCGACCAAGGCCTGATCGATGCGGTGCTGAATGAGATCGTCCAAGTCGATGGGCTTGTCGATTTCGCTCGGCGCCAGCAGGTCCGGTTCCGCCGCCAGGTGTTCCAGCACGCGCGCATTGCCTTTAGACCGGGCCTGCCCCACTTGGACCATGACCTCGGTCAACTTGGTTACGCGGGTGCGAAGGAACGCCCGGGTTTCCTGCTCAACGAAGGGCTGCAGCTCGAGCTCGTCGGCGGAGATCTCGCCGGTCGCGTCCAATCGCCGGTGAGTTCGAGCGCTGACGACGACCTGCAGGCCGGCAATGGGAGTGCCATGCTCCAGGCTTTGCAGCAACAGGCGCGGGAACGAATCCTGGTTGCGATCGCGGGCGATCTCGCTGGCGTTGTCGATCGCATCGAGCAGTAGGATCAGCTGCCGGTCCGCCGAGCCCCGGCGCAATGTCGCGACGACCTGTTCCAAGCGCGTGCGGAAGGCGCGGAGGATGTCCTCGCTATGGCTGGTCGAGGGAAGCAAGGGGTCGCACAGGCCCCGACAGGCAAGCTCATTCGCGATGTGCACTAGGCCGCGGTTCGGCAGGTGCCTGCTGTCGTCAGACGCACGGTATTGGCCCATGCCGAAGCAGTCGAACAGGATCGTCTCGTGCTGGTCACCCAGGCGGGCGGCCAACGAGTTCATGAAGACAGTCTTTCCGAAGCCGCCCTCGGCATGCACGACCAGCGGTCGTGTGAGCCGCGGGATGCGGTTGACGGTGTCCTCCAACTGCACGCGATCGACGACCTTCCCGATCGACGGAAAGCTCGCCGGCGCCGGAAGTAGGTCGCGATCGCTGGTCAGGTGCAGGGCAGCCAGCACATCCGTGCGCACGATGACGTTGCGGTGCTGCTTGACTAGACCGGCCTTGTCGCGCGCCATGTCGCGAATATCCGCGAGCCGGCGACGGGCCATGTGGTCCCGCGCATCCGACCAGTCCACCAAGGTGAGCGCGAGCTGTTGCTTGTTATCGCGCAGATCGCCCGTCAGGCCGATCATTTCTAGCCTCGCGGCGAACTCAGCGAGGTCCGTGCCGGTCAGCTTGCAGGCGTCCGCCACCTGTTTCGCCTGCTCTTTCGCTTGGCCCTTGAGTGGGCTTTGCGCCGCCAGCCCTTGTATCGCGTCGACTAGCGCGGGCTCGATCGGCCGGTTGGTGACCAGCTCGAAACGCAGCTTCTCCCACGCCTTCTTCGTGCCAAGCGAAGCTTTGCAGGCGCGATACGTGCGCGCGAACTTGCCGATCGTCTTCTTGGCGTCGGCCGCCCGAAACGGCTTGTGCTCGGCCGCCTTGGAGTACTTCACCTGGACCGCGACCACGCGCTTGGCGTGCTGGAGGTTGGCACTTCGTCCGAAGTACAGCACCGCGTCGGCGATCTCGTTGCCTTCGTTCGAGACACCGCGCTGGTCTTCGTTGGCAAAACCTTCTACTGCAATGCCGACCAGCTCATCCCGAGGCAACAGCAAGCCCAAACACTTACGCGCAACCCAAGCTTCGTGGAACTCGTGGCCGTCGCGGGATGCGCGCACAGTGTCCACCGCCGGACGCACCTGGGATTTCCCTCGTTCGCGGGTTTTCGGCGACGCCTTGGGCTTTGGCTTGACGTTCCCCGGGGGGGCAGCCTTGCGCTTTGCTGTGGGCTTTCGTTTCGTCTTCTCCATCGCCTGTTCCGCCGAGATCCCCTAGCAAGGATACCGAGGGGCACAGGGGTCAGCGGGCCGGGGCCGGCTATAGTGATGTCTGGGGAGGGATCTGCATGACGCCGGAAGCGCGCGCACGCCAACTAATCGACCGTAAGCTGGAAGCCGCCGGCTGGTTCGTCCAGGACACTAAGCACGTCAACTTGGGGGCGGGGCAGGGCGTCGCAGTCCGCGAATACCCGACCGACACGGGTCCAGCTGATTACCTGCTGTTCGTCGACCGCGAACCCGTAGGCGTCATCGAAGCGAAGCGCGACGAAGCCGGCGCCAACCTAAGCGCTCATGAGGCTCAGACCGAGCGTTATGCCAACGCGACGCTGAAATGGCGCAACGGCGGCAAGCCCCTGCGCTTCCTCTACGAAGGCACCGGCCAGATCATCTACTTCACCGACGGCGCCGACCCCGCGCCGCGGGCCCGCGAGCTGTTCAACTTCTTCCGCCCGCAAACCCTTGCCGACTGGGCCGCACAACCCGACACCCTGCGCGGTCGCCTCACCCAGATGCCGCCGCTGCTGGAGCGCAACCTGCGCGACTGCCAGATCAACGCGGTCACCGGCCTCGAGAAGTCACTGGCCAGGAACAAACCGCGCGCTTTGATCCACATGGCTACCGGCGCCGGCAAAACCTTCACCGCCATTACATCGGTCTACCGCCTGCTCAAGTTCGGCGGCGCCAAACGCATCCTGTTCCTGGTCGACACCCGCAACCTCGGCAAGCAGGCGCACCAGGAGTTCATGGCCTACACGCCGCCGGACGACGCCCGCAAGTTCACCGAGCTCTACAACGTTCAGCGGTTGTCCTCCAGCAACATCGATCCGCACGCGCAGGTCTGCATCAGCACCATCCAGCGCATGTACTCGATCTTGTCCGGCACCGAGTTGGCCGAAACCAGCGAAGACATCTCGCTCAACGAAGTCGGCCAGGCCGACACCCAGGCGCGGCTGGTGCAATACAACCCGCAGGTGCCAATCGAGCAATTCGACTTCATCGTCATTGACGAGTGCCACCGCAGTATCTACAACCTTTGGAAGCAGGTGCTGGACTACTTCGACGCCTTCCTGATCGGCCTCACCGCCACACCGGACAAGCGCACCTACGGCTTCTTCAACGAGAACGTTGTCGCCGAGTACAGTTACGAGCAGTCCGTGGTCGATGGCGTCAACGTCGGCTACGACGTGTATGAGATCGAAACCGAGGTCACCAGCAAGGGCGCTGAACTGAAGGCGCAGGAATGGGTCGACCACCGCGACCGCGAAACCCGGGCCAAGCGCTGGGCACAAACCGAGGAAGACACCGCCTACGGCGCCACCGACCTGGACAAGTCGGTGGTCAACCCTAGCCAGATCCGCCAGGTCATCCAGGCGATGAAGACCGCGGTGGAGACCAGGATCTTCCCACACCGCAAGGAAACCCCGAAGACCCTAATCTTCGCCAAGACCGACAGCCACGCCGACGACATCATCCGCACCGTGCGCGAGATCTACGACGAGGGCAACGCCTTCTGCAAGAAGGTCACCTACCGCGCCGGCCTCGATCCGGAGACCGGGAAGCCCGTGGCCGGCGACGACGCCGACACGGTGCTCGCCAGCTTCCGCAACGACTACAACCCGCGCATCGCCGTCACCGTTGACATGATCGCCACCGGCACCGACGTCAAACCGCTGGAAGTGCTGCTGTTCATGCGCGACGTGCGCAGCAAGGGCTACTACGAGCAGATGAAGGGCCGCGGCGTGCGCAGCCTCGATGCCGAGTCGCTGAAGAAGGTCAGCAACTCCGCCGACGGCGCCAAGACCCACTTCGTCCTAATCGACGCGGTGGGCGTGGAGAAATCGCTCAAGACCGAAAGCCGGCCGCTGGAGCGCACGCCCACGCTCAGCCTGGATAACCTGCTCAAGGGCGTGGCCGTGGGCGCGCGTGATCCGGACACGGTACTGAGCCTTGGCAATCGCCTGGTGCGGCTGGCCAAGCAGCTGGACGACAAGGCGCTGATCCGGATCAAGCAGGCCAGCGGCGGTCTCGGCCTACAGGACCTCGCGCGCGGCCTCGTGCAGGCGCTCGACCCCGACCGCGTCGCCGCCGATGCATTGGACACGGCAAAGGCCGCCGGCGTCACCCGGAGCGAAGCCACGCTGACCGAAGCGGAATTGGACGCGGCACGACGCAAGCGCGTGGACGCCGCGTGCCAGCCGTTCGACGCCCCGGCCCTGCGCGAATTGATCGAATCTGCCCGCCGCGAACGCGAGCAGCTGATCGACCACCTCAACCTCGACACTGTCACGCGCAGCGAGTTTGCCGCGCAGGCGCAGGCCAATGCCGAGGCGACGGTCAGCCGCTTCTGCGAATTCCTGGAAAACCATCGCGACGAAATCGCGGCGCTGGGCTTCTTCTACGCCCAACCCTACAGCCGGCGCGAGCTGACCCTCGATATGATCGACGAGCTGCACGATGCACTGTCGCGGCCGCCGCTGATGCTGACCACCGAGAAGCTGTGGTCGGCCTACGCGCGCGTGCAGGAGAGCAAGGTCCGCGGCAACGGCGTGCGCCGGCAGTTGACGGACATGGTCTCGCTGGTGCGCTTCGCCCTAGGCATGGACGAGGAGCTGCGGCCGTTCGCCGACAGCGTGGACAAGCGCTTCGCCGAATGGGTGTTCCGCCACAATGCCCGGCGCGCGACTGCGTTCACGCCGGAGCAGATGGAGTGGCTGCGACTGGTCAAGGACCATATCGCCAGCAGCTGCCGCATCGAGCGCGACGATTTTGACTACGCGCAGCTGGCCGGCAAGGGCGGGCTGCAGAAGGCGTGGAATGTATTCGGCGGGCAGCTGGATGAACTGCTGACTGAGATGAATGAGGAGTTGGTGGCTTGAGAGAAGTACCAAGCGGGTGGGAATCGGCAAAACTGAAGGACGTCGTCGAACTCAGAACGGGCCCATTTGGCAGTTCGCTACATCAGCATGACTACGTCGACGGCGGCATTCCCATTGTCAACCCGATGCACATTGAAAATGGGCGAATAAACCCGTCCCAGAAGCATCGTGTGAGTCAGGAAACTGCAGAGCGCCTGAATGAGTTTCGGCTCGACTTTGGCGACGTGGTCCTCGGTCGGCGAGGCGAAATGGGGCGCTGCGCGGTTGTGCAGGCCACCCAGGTGGGCTGGCTATGTGGAACAGGGTCTCTCATCGTTCGACCCCGACAAGGCATCGCCTCTGATTTCCTGCAAGGTTTGTTGTCAAGCGATGCAGTCGTCAAGCACCTGACGGCTGAGGCGGTCGGCACAACGATGGTGAATCTGAATCAGCGCATCCTGCTTGACCTCGACGTTTTGATTCCGCCGTGCAAGGAACAGGCCCGCATCATCGAAAAGCTGGAAGAACTGTTGTCCGACCTCGATGCAGGTGTGGCCGAACTGAAGGCCGCGCAGCGCAAGCTGGCGCAGTACCGCCAGTCACTGCTGAAGGCAGCGGTGGAAGGCGCACTAACGGCCGACTGGCGCGCGGCCCCCGGTAAGCCGCAGGAAACCGGCGCCGACCTGCTGCAACGCATCCTGCGCGAACGCCGCGCCCGCTGGGAGCAGAAGCAACTAGCCAAGTTCGCCGAGCAAGGCACCGCGCCGCCCAAAGGCTGGCGAGCCAAGTACTCCGAGCCCGTTGCGCCAGATCTCGCCGACCTGCCACCACTGCCGGACGGCTGGACGTGGGCGAGCTTGGATCAGTTGGCCGAGATACAAGGCGGCATCCAGAAACAGCCATCTCGCGCGCCAGTGGCAAATCGCTACCCATTTCTGCGCGTCGCAAACGTGGCGCGAGGTCATCTGAAGCTGGATGAGATCCACGAGATCGAGCTCTTTGAAGGTGAGCTCGAGAGGCTCGCTCTTCAAAAGGGGGACATCCTAGTCGTCGAAGGAAATGGGAGCCTCACTGAAATTGGCCGTTGTGCGCTATGGGATGGCTCTATCGAAAATGCTGTCCATCAGAACCACCTGATTCGCGCTCGTCCTGTTCTAGTCAAAGGCGAGTTCATTGAGGCATGGCTGAACTCACTGCGTGGCATCCAGCGCATGACAGCGCTTGCCGCAACAACCAGTGGCCTTTACACATTGAGCGTTGGAAAGATTTCAAAGATTCCGGTGCCATTGCCTCCTTTGTCGGAGCAGGACGTCGCCATGGAAAGCCTTGCCGCGACGCTCGCTGAATCTAGGGGGCAAGTGGCCGCGACGGAACGGTCGCTAAAACAGGCTGCCGCTCAACGCAAGAACCTGCTAAAGGCCGCGTTCGCCGGCCAATTGGTCCCACAAGACCTAGACGAAGAACCCGCCAGCGAACTGCTGGCACGGATCCGCGCAGAACGCGCCAGCAATAACGGCAGCACCCAACGCCGCCGCAGGAAGACCTCATGAACAGCACCGCCCTCGTCCAGAAGATCTGGAATTTCTGCCACACCTTGCGCGACGACGGCGTCGGATACGGCGACTACCTCGAACAGCTGACTTACTTGCTGTTCCTGAAACTGGCCCACGAATATTCGCAGCCTCCCTACAACCGCGACACCCACATCCCCAAGAGCTGCGACTGGACCGGCCTGCGCGGCAAAACCGGCGAGCCGCTGGAAGCGCACTACCTGAAGGTCCTGCACAAGCTGGGCGAAGAGCCCGACATGCTCGGCGCGATCTTCTTCAAGGCGCAGAACAAGATCCAGGACCCGGCCAAGCTAGCGCGGCTCGTGCAGATGATCGACGCCGAGAATTGGATCAGCCTCGACGCTGACACCAAGGGCGACCTGTACGAAGGCCTGCTGCAGAAGAATGCCGAAGACACCAAGAGCGGCGCCGGTCAGTACTTCACCCCGCGCGTGCTGATCGAGGCAATAGTCGAATGTGTGCAGCCTGACCCCGGCAAGACCATCGCCGACCCGGCCTGTGGCACCGGCGGCTTCTTCCTCGGCGCCTATAACTGGCTCACCCGTAACGGCGTGAAGCTGGACAAGAACCAACAGAAATTCCTGAAGCACAAGACCTTCTTCGGCAACGAGATCGTCGCCGCCACACGCCGTCTGTGCCTGATGAATCTGTTCCTGCACAACGTCGGTGACCTCGACGGCGAACCGACAGTGGATCGCTCCGACGCCCTGATTTCCGAGCCGAAGCAGAAGTTCGACTACGTGCTGGCCAATCCGCCCTTCGGCAAGAAGAGCAGCATGACCATCACCAACGAGGATGGCGAGGAGGACCGCGACGCGCTCACCTACGAGCGCCAGGACTTCTGGCAGACCACTTCGAATAAGCAGCTCAACTTCCTTCAGCACATCGTCTCGATGCTCAAGATAACCGGCCAGGCTGCGGTGGTGCTGCCGGACAACGTGCTGTTCGAAGGCGGCGCCGGCGAGAAGATCCGCCGCAAGCTATTGGAAACCTGCGACGTCCACACGCTGCTGCGTCTGCCCACCGGCATCTTCTATGCCCAAGGCGTCAAGGCGAACGTGCTGTTCTTCGACGCCAAGCCAAAGGACGGCAAGGTCCACACCAAGGGGGTGTGGATCTACGACCTGCGCACCAACAAGCACTTCACCCTGAAGACCAAGCAGTTGCGCCGCGAGGATCTGCAGGAATTCGTCGACGCATACAGCCCAGCCAATCGCCATAAGCGCAAGGAGTCGGAGCGATTCCGCTATTTCGACTACAAGGACCTGGTTGCGCGCGACAAAGCCAGCTTGGACATCTTCTGGCTCAAAGACGACAGCCTCGACGATCTCGACAATCTTCCGTCGCCGGATGTGCTCGCGCTGGAGATCATCGAACACCTAGAGGCCGCCCTGGCCTCGTTTCGTGAGGTGGCTGCAGGGCTCCCGCGATCAGAAATTCAGCATTGAGCGCGCTGAAGCCCTTGGCCCCTTGGCGCAATCGATTGCCAACGCCCGGAAATTCGAGGAATCGATCTGCGTACCGATGCGGGGCGCGGACATGGGGCTGAGGACCGCCTCAACGAGCCGCGTATGAATACAGGCAGGGTGGAGGCATCATGTATCGGCTCGTGGCACCCGTCCGCCGGCCGAGGTGGTCCCAAAGGTGGTCCAGCGCTCAGCTTTGGCGGAAAAGATCCTGCAAATTCAAGGTGATATTGGCGCCATGCTGTTGATGATCGACAACTACGACAGCTTCACCTTCAACCTCGTGCAGTACCTGCAGACGTTGGGGGCGGAAGTCCAGGTCGTGCGCAACGATGCGCTGACGGTGGGGGAAATCGAGAAGCTCGCGCCGGAACGCATCATGATTTCGCCGGGGCCCGGCACGCCGAACGATGCGGGCGTGTCGCTCGATGTGATCCGCGAACTCGGCCCGCGCATTCCGGTGTTCGGGGTGTGCCTGGGCCACCAGAGCCTCGGCCAGGTCTACGGCGGCGACGTCGTGCGCGCGAAGACGATCATGCACGGCAAGACCTCGCGCATCCGCCACGAAGGCCTCGGCGTGTTCGCCGGGCTGCCCGATGGATACGAAGCGACGCGCTACCACTCGCTCGTCGTCGCGAAGGATACGTTGCCGGACTGCCTCGAAATCACGGCGTGGACGGAGAACGCGGACGGTTCGTTCGACGAGATCATGGGCCTGCGCCATCGCACGTTGCCGGTCGAAGGCGTGCAGTTCCATCCCGAGTCGATCCTCACCGAACACGGGCACGCGCTGCTCAAGAATTTCCTGGAACGCTGACGATGGCCCTCACGCCCCAGGAAGCGTTGCAACGCACGATCGAGCATCGCGAGATCTTCCACGACGAGATGGTCGAGTTGATGCGCGCGATCATGCGCGGCGAAGTGTCGCCGACGATGACCGCGGCGATCCTCACCGGCCTGCGCGTCAAGAAGGAAACCGTCGGCGAGATCGCCGGCGCGGCGTCGGTGCTGCGCGAGTTCGCGCTGCCGGTGCCGGTGCGCGATCGCACGCATCTTGTCGACATCGTCGGAACCGGCGGCGACGGCGCGAGTTCGTTCAACATTTCCACCGCGTCGATGTTCGTCGTCGCCGCGGCGGGCGGGCGCGTGGCGAAGCACGGCGGTCGCGGCGTGTCGTCGAAGTCGGGCAGCGCGGACGTGCTCGAAGCGCTGGACGCGAAGATCGAACTCTCACCCGAGCGCGTCGCCGAATGCATCGAGCGCACCGGCATCGGCTTCATGTTCGCGCCGCTGCACCATCCGGCGATGAAGGTCGTCGCGCCGGTGCGCCGCGAAATGGGCGTGCGCACGATCTTCAACATCCTCGGCCCGCTCACCAATCCCGCGGGCGCGTCGAACATCCTGATGGGCGTGTTCCATCCCGATCTCGTCGGCATCCAGGTGCGCGTGCTGCAGGAACTCGGCGCGCAGCGTGCGCTGGTCGTGTGGGGCCGCGACGGCATGGACGAGATCTCGCTCGGCGCCGGCACGCTGGTCGGCGAACTGCGCGATGGCGTGGTGCGCGAATACGACGTGCATCCGGAAGACTTCGGCATCGCGATGGCCGCCTCGCGCAACCTGCGGGTCAACGACGCGGGCGAGTCGAAGATCATGTTGCTCGCGGCGCTGGAAGACATGCCGGGCCTGCCGCGCGAGATCGTCGCGTTGAATTCGGGCGCGGCGCTGTATGTCGCGGGGCTCGCGGAATCGTTCGACGAAGGCATCGCGCTCGCGCGACGCACGATTGCATCCGGTGCTGCGCGCGCGAAGCTCGACGAGTTCGTCTCCACCACGCGCAGCCTCGCGGAAGTCGACCCATGACCTTGCCGCCGGGATTCGCAGCGCTGCCCGACCCGCCGTATTACGCGGTGATCTTCTCTTCGCTGCGCAATGGCGAGGACGAACCCGGGTACGCCGAAGCCGCCGACCGCATGCTCGCGCTCGCGGAGCAACAGCCCGGCTACCTCGGCGCGGAAACCGTGCGCGGGAGCGACGGCTTCGGCATCACCGTCTCGTACTGGGCGAGCGAAGCGGCGATCAGCGCGTGGAAACACCAGGCCGACCATGCGGCGACGCGCGCGCACGGCCGCAACCATTGGTACGCGCACTTCGAGTTGCGCGTGGCGAAAGTCGAACGCGCCTATGGCAAGCCGACGCGGGGATAACGGGCAGAATGACCGCATGAACGACGTGTTGCAGGCCATCCTCGCGCGCAAGGTCGAGGAAATCGAAGAACGCCAGCGCATGCGTCCACTCGCCGTGATGCGCGAAGCAGCGCTCGCGCAGCCGGCGCCGCGCGGATTCGCGCAGGCGATCCGCGACAAGCGTGCACGGGACCTGCCCGCGGTGATCGCCGAGGTGAAGAAGGCGAGCCCGTCGAAGGGCGTGATCCGCGCGAACTTCGATCCCGCGGCCATCGCGCGCAGCTACGAAGCCGGCGGCGCGGCGTGCTTGTCCGTGCTCACCGACGTGGACTACTTCCAGGGCAGCAACGCGTACCTGCGGCAGGCCCGCGAGGCCTGCGCGTTGCCGGTGCTGCGCAAGGACTTCACGATCGACGCCTACCAGGTCTACGAAGCGCGCGCGCTCGGCGCCGACTGCATCCTGTTGATCGTCGCCGCGCTCGACGACCTGCAGCTGGCCGACCTCACCGTGTTCGCGCTCGAACTCGGCATGGACGTGCTGGTGGAAGTCCACGACATCGACGAACTCGAACGCGCGCTGCAGGTGCCCGCGCCGCTGCTCGGCGTGAACAACCGCAACCTGCGCACCTTCGACGTGTCGCTCGACACCACGCTCGCACTGCGCGACGCGGTGCCGCGCGACCGCATCCTCGTCACCGAGAGCGGCATCGGCACGCGCGCCGACGTGGCGCGCATGCGCGACGCGGGCATCAACGCGTTCCTCGTCGGCGAAACCTTCATGCGTGCGCAGGATCCGGGCAAAGCGCTGCGCGAGTTGTTCGCATGAGCGCCAACGACGCAACGCCGCCGCTGGTCGTCTTCGACTTCGACCACACGCTGTACGACGGCGATTCGGGCGGACACCTGGTGCTGTGGCTGATCAAGCGCAGCTGGTGGCGTCGCGTTGCGGCGATCCTCGCCGCGCCCTTGCTGCTGCCGCTCGTCGCGTTCCTGCCGACGCGGCGGTTCGGGATCTCGGGGTTCCTTTGGATCGGAACGCTTGGACTGCATGAGCGCAACGAGCTCGACAGGCTGATCGACCAATACGTCGCGAGCGACGAACAACGCATCCGTTCGCGCCTGCTTCCGAAGGCGCTCGCAGTGCTCGAAGCGCATCGCAAGGCCGGCGACCGCGTCCTCGTCGCCACCGGCGCGCCGCCGGAACTCGCGCGCGCGATCCTCGACTTCGTCGCGCACAAGGACCTGCCCGTGATCGGCAGCCTCTCGCGCCCTTTCCTCGGCGGCCTCGTCACGCGCGAGCACTGCCACCACGAAAACAAGATGCGCATGGTGCGCGGCGCGGGCTATGGGCCGATCGAAGTCGCGTATTCCGACAGCGCAGCCGATTTGCCGTTGCTGCTCGCGGCGCGCAAGCCGGTGGTGGTGAACCCGAAGCCGGGCCGCATCGAGATGTTCCGCCGCGTGTTGCCGGCTGGCACGCCGATCCTCAACTGGGGTTGCGTCGAGCGCGGCGGCGAGTAACCAGAGGCAAGCAAAAACAGGGGTCAGAGCACCATTTCGTCGAAATGGTGCTCTGACCCCTGTTTTTGCTCCTCAGTCGCCCAGCAGCTTCACGAAGTGCCGCGACCCATCCGAGTACCCGCACGCGTGATAGAAGGCGTGCGCGCCGCTGCGTGAAGGATTGCTGGTGACTTCGAGCCGCACCGCGCCGTTGCGGCGCGCGAGCGTTTCCATTTCGCGCAGCAGGCGCCGACCGATGCCAACGCCGTGGTGCGCTTCGTCGACGACCATCGCGGTGATGCGCGCGACGTCGGCGCCGCGCGTGATCGAGTAGTTCAGCTTCATCGCGGCGAGCCCGGCGGGCTCGCCGTTGCATTCGCAGAGCACCAGGAACTGCCGCGGTTCTTCACGGCAGGCCGCGATGCGCGCGGTGGCTTCCTCGGCCGTGCACGGATAGCCGAGCACGTCGAGCAGGGCGGCGACCGCCTTCGCGTCGTCCGGGCCGACGCCTCGTACCCGCAGGGTCACGGCGGCGTCGGCTTCCATCAGCGCGTCCCGTACAGCACGACGGTCTTGCCGCGGGCGTGGAGCTTGCCCTCGGCTTCGAGCTTCTTGAGCACGCGGCCCGCCATTTCGCGCGAGCAACCGACCAGGCGCGCGAGCTCCTGGCGCGACACGCGCAGCTGCGTGCCCTGCGGATGGCTCATCGATTCCGGCTCGCGGGCCAGGTCGTGGAGCGTGCGCACGATGCGGTCGGTGACGTCGAGGAAGGCGAGGCGACCGGCCTTGCGGCTCGTATCGAGCAGGCGGCGCGAAAGCTGCGCGCCGATCATGTAGAGGATCTTCGGCGCGTCGGCGACCAGCGGGCCGAGCAGCAGTTGATACAGGCGCTCGTAGCTGATCTCGGCGAGCTCGCAGGGCGTGCGCGTGCGCAGCGCCACTTCGCGCTTCTCGGTTTCGATGAACAGGCCCATCTCGCCGACGAACTCGCCGGCGCCGAGGTAGCCGAGCACCAGCTCACGCCCGTCGTCTTCCTCGGTGATGATGCTCACCGAGCCGTTGACGACGTAATAGAGCGTGCCGGCCGGGTCGCCGGGGCGGAAGACATCGGTGCGCGTGGGATAGCGACGGCGGTGGCACTGGGCGAGGAAACGCTCCAGCGTGGGCGCGTCGGGGGCAAGGGGACTGGTGGCGCGACGGAGCGGCGTGGCGTGCGGCGACAGGGTTGGGCTCATGGGCTCGGCGTCGTGAACAAGGGGAGTGGAACGGGGGATCGCTGGAGCTTAGGCCCAATTTCCGAGCAGCGGTAGATAGCGTGCACGCCGCGCGATCCCCCTACGGGCCCGCATGCCGCATAATCGCGCCCCTCGACGGCACCCCCTCGCCGTGCACCACCCAAGGATTCGACAGATGGTCAAGCCGCTGCCGCGCCTCAAGCTCCAGGGTTTCAACAACCTGACCAAGGCGCTGTCGTTCAACATCTACGACGTCTGCTACGCGGTGTCGGAAGAGCAGCGCCAGCGCTACATCGAATACATCGACGAGGAATACAACGCCGACCGCCTCACCCAGATCCTGACGGACGTGGCGGAGATCATCGGCGCGAACATCCTCAACGTCGCCCGCCAGGATTACGACCCGCAGGGCGCGTCGGTGACCATCCTGATCAGCGAACAGCCGGTCGTGGAGAAGGCGCTCGCCAAGGGCGTGATCTCCGAGGCGGTGGTCGCGCACATGGACAAGTCGCACATCACGGTGCACACGTACCCGGAAACCCATCCGGACAACGGCATCGCGACTTTCCGCGCCGACATCGACGTCGCGACCTGCGGCGTGATCTCGCCGCTGAAGGCATTGAACTACCTGATCGAGTCGCTCGAATCCGACATCGTGGTGATGGACTACCGCGTGCGTGGCTTCACCCGCGACATCAAGGGCAAGAAGCATTACATCGACCACAAGATCAACTCGATCCAGGACTACCTGGCGAAGAACGTGAAGTCGCGCTACGAGATGCTCGACGTCAACGTCTACCAGGAAAACATCTTCCACACGAAGATGCACCTGAAGGAATTCGACCTCGACAACTACCTCTTCGAAGAGAAGGCGAAGAACCTCTCGTTCAAGGAGCGCATGAAGATCGAGGCGCGCCTCAAGCGCGAAATCGAAGAGCTGTACCACGGGCGAAATTTGTCCGAGTGATACGAAAAAGGCCGGCGAATCGCCGGCCTTTTTGTTTGCGTCGCCGATCGCGTCAGATGCGGTAGGCGATCGTCTTCATCAGGTTCGATGCGGCCGCCATGATGGTCGGCACCGGTTGCGGCAACACGCGCGCGCCTTGCGCCTGCGCATGGTCGGCGTGGCGTGCTTCGTCTTCCTTCATCGTTTCGAGGATCGCGCGGCTCCGCAGGTCGGCGGCGGGAAGTTGCTCGAGGTGTTCGTGCAGGTGGGCTTCGACCTGGCGTTCGGTTTCCACGACGAAGCCCAGGTTCCAGCCATCGCCGCGCAGGCCGGCGATCACGCCGATCGCGTAGCTGCCGGCGTACCAGACGGGGTTGAGCAGGCTGGGGCGCGAATCGAGTTCGGCGAGGCGGTCTGCGCACCACGCGAGGTGGTCGGTTTCCTCGGCGGCGGCGGCCAGCAGTTGCTCGCGCGTGCGCGGGTCGCGCGCGACCGCGGCCTGGCCGACGTAAAGCGCCTGCGCGCAGACTTCGCCGACATGGTTGATGCGCATGAGCCCGGCCGCGTGGCGGCGTTCATCGTCCTCCATGACCACGTCGGCGGTGTCTCCGGCCGGGTTCGCGCGGCCCGCGTCGGGGCGGCCGAAGACGGTGGAGAGGGCGTTCTGGGCATCGGCCAGCACGCGATCGAGCGGGGTCAGGGCGCGGTCCATGGGGGCAGTTTAAACTTCCGGGCGCTCAGTTCCCCCTCGGAGGCCGCATGAACATCCGCAACGTTTTCCTGATCGCGCTCGTGGCCGCTTCGCCGGCGTTCGCGCAGAACAAGCCTGCGCCCGCGCAACCCGCCGCCGCGCAGCAGCAGGGCGGTCCCGACGCCGTGTTCGCCCAGTGGGACACCGACAAGAACGGCACGCTGTCGAAGAACGAGTTCCTCGTCGGTTGGGCCGCGCTGCGCAGCGACATGGTGATGCAGCGCATGCAGGCCGAGTTCGTGCGCCAGGATGCCGACAAGAGCGGGAAGCTCGAAGCGGGCGAGTTCGCCAACCTGCTGATCGTGCAGCGCCTCGGCAAGTCGGCGCCGCCCATGTCGGCGTACGACGCCAACAAGAACAACGGCCTCGAGTTCCCCGAGTACATCGAGTACATCAAGGGCTCCGTGCGCCTGGTCCCGGCGGCCGCGCCGCAGGCCAAATAAGGCCCCGCGCCCCCCGGATGGCCCGCCGCCCCCGCGATCCACGCGACCTGAAGGGTTGCGGCGGCCCCGGGGCGCGGCTATCATTCCGCCTCTTTTGTTCCGCCCTACATCGCGCGGCAACCTTCCGGCTCCTGCAACGGGTCGCCGGAACAAGCCCGACCATGTACCCAAGAAGAGTTACGCATGAAGACTTTCAGCGCCAAGAACGAGACCGTCCAGCGTGACTGGTACATCGTCGATGCCGACGGCAAGACCCTCGGCCGCCTCGCCACCGAGCTCGCCCGCCGCCTCCGCGGCAAGCACAAGCCCGTCTACACGCCCCACGTCGATACCGGCGATTACCTCGTGGTGATCAACGCCGAGAAGATCCACGTGACCGGCAAGAAGCTCCAGGACAAGATGTACCACCGGTTCACCGGTTACATCGGCAACCTGAAGACCGAGTCCCTCGCCCAGGCGCTGGAGCGCCATCCCGAGCGCGTCATCGAGACCGCCGTGAAGGGCATGCTCCCGAAGAATCCGCTTGGCCGCGCCATGTATCGCAAGCTCAAGGTGTACGCCGGCCCGAACCACCCGCACACGGCCCAGCAGCCGCAGCCCCTGGATATCTAAGGTAACGTCATGGCGATCCAGCAGAATTACGGCACCGGCCGTCGCAAGTCCTCCACCGCCCGCGTGTTCCTGCGCAAGGGCAACGGCACCATCACCATCAACGACCGCACGATCGAAGACTTCTTCGGTCGCGAAACGGCCCGCATGATCGTGCGCCAGCCGCTCGAGCTGACGCAGTCGACCGACAAGTTCGACGTCGTCGTGACGGTCGAAGGCGGCGGCATCACCGGCCAGGCCGGTGCGATCCGCCTCGGCATCTCGCGCGCGCTCGTCGAATACGACGAAACGCTGAAGACCGAACTGCGCAAGGCCGGTTTCATGACCCGCGACGCGCGTGAAGTCGAGCGCAAGAAGGTCGGTCTCCACAAGGCCCGCCGCGCCACGCAGTTCTCGAAGCGCTGATCCTGCAGAGCACGATCCGCTTCGCGAATCGCGGTACAATCGCAAGCCCAGCTTTATACAGCCCCGTCGCCAAGCGGTAAGGCACCTGACTCTGACTCAGGCATTCGGTGGTTCGAATCCATCCGGGGCTGCCAAATACGAACGAACCCGCCGAAAGGCGGGTTTTTTCGTTCAGGCGCTTACAATGCGCGGCTCCCACGCGTTCGAGAGTCTCCGCATGAAGCTTGGTTCCCTCAAGGAAGGCGGCCGCGACGGCACGCTCGTCGTCGTCTCCCGCGACCTCACGCGCGCCGTGCGCGCCACCGCCATCGCGCCGACGCTGCAGCGCGCGCTGGAAGACTGGTCGAACGCCGCCCCGCGCCTGAACGCACTCTCCGATGCATTGAACGCAGGCGAAGCGCAGGACGCGTTCGACCTCGACGTCGCCGCGCTCGCAGCGCCGCTGCCGCGCGCGTACGAATTCGTCGACGGCAGCGCGTATCTCCCGCACGTCGAACGCGTGCGCCGCGCGCGCGGCGCCGAAGTGCCGGAATCCTTCTACGTCGACCCGCTGATGTACCAGGCGACGAGCGCCGGCTTCCTGGGTCCGCGCGACGCGGTGAAGGTCGTCGACGAAAGCTATGGCATCGACCTCGAAGCCGAGATCGTGATCGTCACCGACGACGTGCCGATGGCGGTCTCGCCGGAACGCGCGGCCACGCACATCCAGCTCGTGGGCCTGGTCAACGACGTCTCGCTGCGCAACCTCATTCCCGCCGAACTCGCCAAGGGCTTCGGCTTCCTGCAGTCCAAGCCGCGCTCCGCGCTGTCGCCGGTGTTCGTCACGCCCGACGAACTGGGCGATGCGTGGCAGTCGAACAAGGTCCACCTGCCCCTCGTGACGCACGTCAACGGCGCCTGGTTCGGCGCGCCGGAAGCGGGCGTCGACATGCAGTTCGACTTCGCCCAGCTCGTCGCCCACGCGGCAAAGACGCGCCCGCTGTCGGCGGGCACGATCGTCGGTTCGGGCACGATCGCCAACGAGGACACCTCGAAGGGCGCCTCGTGCTTCGCCGAGAAGCGCACGGTGGAAACGCTGGAGCACGGCAAGCCGACCACGCCCTTCCTGTCCTTCGGCGACAGCGTGCGCATCGAGATGTTCGATGCGAACGGCGACTCGATCTTCGGCGCCATCGACCAGCGCATCGAAGCGAGCTAAGGTGCAACCCACGCGGGCGCACTGGGGAGCAGGGCTGACGTGAACGATCGGTTGCGGTTGTACTCGTACTGGCGCTCCAGCGCCGCGTATCGCGTGCGCATCGGCCTGAACCTCAAGGGCCTGCCGTACGAGTCGTACCCCGTGCACCTGCTGCGCGACGGCGGCGAGCAGCACCGCCCCGAATTCCGCACCGCCAATCCGCAGGGCCTCGTGCCCGTCCTCGAACACGGCCAGCGCATGCTGCGCCAGTCGATGGCGATCCTCGAATACCTCGACGAAGTGTGGCCCGAGTCCCCGCTGCTGCCCGCCACGGCGCGCGACCGTCAGCGCGTGCGCGGGCTCGCGCAGCTCGTCGCCTGCGACATCCATCCGCTCAACAACCTGCGCGTGCTGCAGTACTTCGAGCGCGAGTGGCACGTGCCGCAGCCCGAGCGCGACGAATGGGTGCGGCACTGGATCATCGAGGGGTTCGAGGCGTTCGAGGCGATGCTCGTCGACCATCCCTCGACCGGCGCGTTCTGCGACGGCGACATGCCGACGCTCGCCGATTGCTGCCTCATCCCGCAGGTCTACAACGCGCGCCGCTTCGGCATCGACGTCGCGCGCTTCCCGACGATCGTGCGCATCGAACAGGCGTGCCTGGCGCTGCCGGCCTTCGACGCCGCGCGCCCGGAAAAGCAGCCCGACGCGCCCGTCAGTTGACCTTGGCGTCGAACACGTCCGCGTAGGGGTCGTGTTCGCCGGTCGCGCCTTCGGACAGGCGGAACTTGAGGGCGAGGCCATCGCGCGAGTCGGCCGCGTTCAACGCGTTTTCCTTCTCGATCTTGCCTTCCTTGTAGAGGCGGAACAGGCATTGGTCGAACGACTCCATGCCTGCTTCCAGCGACTCTTCCATCGCCTGCTTGATCTCGTGCACCTGGCCGCGGCGCAGCAGGTCGCGGATCATCGGCGTGTTGATCAGCACTTCGGCCGCCGGCACGCGGCGCCCGTCGACGCCGACCACCAGGCGTTGCGACACCACCGCCTTGAGGTTGAGCGCGAGGTTCATCAGCACGTTCTTGTGCGCGGCCTCGGGGAAGAAGTTGAGGATGCGCTCGATCGTCTGGTCGGCGTTGTTGGAGTGCAGCGTCGCCAGGCAGATGTGGCCGGTTTCGGCGAACGCGATCGCCGCTTCCATCGTGGTCGCGTCGAGGATTTCGCCGATGAGGATGACGTCGGGCGCTTCGCGCATCGCGTTCTTCAGCGCGTTGTGGAAAGCGTGCGTGTCCAGGCCGACTTCGCGCTGGTTCACGATCGACTTCTTGTGCTTGTGCAGGTATTCGATCGGATCCTCGATGGTGAGGATGTGGCCGGCCGACGTGCTGTTGCGGTGGTCGATCATCGAGGCGAGCGTGGTCGACTTGCCCGAACCCGTGGAGCCCACGATCAGCACCAGGCCGCGCGGGGCCATGATGATCTCCTTGAGCACCTGCGGCAGCTGCAGCTCCTCGATCGACGGGATCACGCTGCGGATCGCGCGGATCACCATGCCGACTTCGCCGCGCTGCTTGAACACGTTCACGCGGAAGCGGCCGGAGTCGGGCAGGGCGATCGCCATGTTGAGTTCGAGATCGCGCTCGAACATCGGCACCTGGCCTTCATCCATGAGCGAGTAGGCGATCTTCTTCACCATGCCCGCGGGCAGGCCCGTGTTGCCGAGCGGATAAAGCTTGCCTTCGACCTTGATGTACACCGGCGCGCCGGTGGTCAGGAACATGTCGGAGGCGTTCTTCTCCGTCATCAGCTTCAGGAAATAGCCGATGTCCATTTTTGCGTACCCCTTGGTATTCAGTGCCCCGATGCGACCGTTTGCATGCGCGGCCCGGCTTGCCACAATGACCGCGCGTCGAATCCCCTACGAACCCAGGCACGGCACCCCTATGCGCCCAAGCTTCGCACACTTCCCTGAAACGCAACATGCGAGGCTGCGCGGCCTTGTGATCGCTGTCGCGCTGGTCACGACGGCGATGTTGTCGGGCTGCTCGAGCCTGCCGCCGCCGACCAACGAGTTGGCGGGAGCGCAGCAGTCGGTGGCGCGTGCCGAGAACGCCGATGCGGACCAGTACGCGGCCGCCGAGCTGGCCAATGCGCGCAACGCGCTGGGCCGGGCGCAGTCGGCGATGTCCGAGGGAGAGGAGGACGATGCGCGCCTGCTGGCCGAGTCGGCCGCATCGTGGGGCGACCTCGCGCTCGCCCGCAGCCGCGCCGCGAGCACGCAGGCCGACTACGACCAGCGCCGCAACGAGATCGCCGATCTTCGCCAACGCCTGCAGCTGGGCGCCGACGATGCGGGCCCGGCGCCGCTGGCCTGGACCGAGCCGAACGTGCCGGCCAACGCCGACGCGCAGACCGCGATGTCGCAACGCCTCATCGCGCTCGACGCCGATGCCCGCCTCCAGGGCATGGCGTCCTACGAGCGCCTGCAAGCACGCCAGTCGGTCGACGCGCTCGCCAACGTGCGCAAGAGCGACCGCGCGCAGGCCACGCAGGTCGCGCAGCGGCGCGTGGAAACGGCGGAACTCTCCGCGCGCACCGAGGCCACGCGCCGCGACGTCGATCGCCTCGACCGCGAACGCAGCGACCTCCTCGTCGAAGCGAGCCGCCAGGAAGCCGAACGCGCGCGCCAGGAAGCCGAGCGCATGCGCGTGGAAGCGCAGATCCAGATGGAAGAAGCGCAGCGCCTGCGCGCGAGCGTCGAAGCCGAATCCGCCGCGCGCATGCAGGCCGAGGAGATCATCCTCGACGTCGCCGGAGACCAGAAATCGAAGCTCTCCGCCGCACGCGAGAAGGAAGCCGCGCTCGCCCGCCAGGAGGCGGCACTCACCGGCGCCGGATCGCTGCCGGCGTCGAAGCGCGATGCGCGCGGCGAGGTCTTCACGCTCGACGGCACGTCCTTCGGTTCGGGCAAGTCGACGCTGACCGCGGCCGCCTCCGCGAACGTCGCCGCACTGGGCGCCTACATCGCCGCGGCGCCGACCGGCCGCATCTCGATCGAGGCCCACACCGACGGCCAGGGCGAAGCCGACGCGAACCAGCAGCTCTCGCAACGCCGCGCCAACGCCGTGCGCGACACCTTGGCGAACGCAGGCGTGCCGAAGTCGCGAATGCAGGCCACGGGCATGGGCGAAACGGCTCCGATCGCAGACGACGGCACCGCGGCGGGCCGGGCGCGCAACCGCCGCGTCGAGATCATCGTCGCCGATAAATAACCTTTTATTTTCAATCATTTGACAGCGCCTTGCCGACCGTCGGCAGGGCGCCGCAAATCATCGAAGGTCCCCTTGCCGCCGCCACGGCGGAGGAGTAGCGTCGATTCCCCGAGCACTCCGTTTGCTCGGCTTGAAGAGACCAGGCCGATGACCCAGACGCCCGCATTCGAGGAGCGTGCCACCGGAAAATCCTTCCGGGCGGGCGCCCCGATGAATGTCCAGGCGACCCGCGATGAAATCGACCGAATCTTCGAACGCCTCGTGCCGTGACCGGCCCGGGGCGTTTGCGTTTTGAGGCATCACGATCCAGAGGAGGCTGACATGTTCGAAGGGCAACCGCAGGCGGAACTCGATGCGCTGATCAAGGCCAACCCGGAGTTCAAGACCCTGTACCAGCGCCACAAGGAACTCGACAAACAAGTACTCGACGCCGAACTCGGCGTCCTCGCCATCGACGACCTCACACTGTCGAAGATGAAGCGCGAAAAGCTTCTCGCGAAGGACCGCCTCACGTCGATGTACGCCGCCAACCACTAGCGGCCCCGACACGATTCATCGCAACACGCTTCACCACCGTCGCGGGCGGCGCCGGCGTCCTCGTCTGCAGGCGCCGCCCGCGGTGGCATCTCCGCCGCATGCTTCTCCCCGGCATAATCTCCTGCTCCGCCGCACGCACGCGGCCGCCAGCGGGACGAAACGCGCATGCCGATCCATCAATCCGTGCTCGAACTGATCGGCGAAACGCCGGTCGTGCAGGCCCAGCGTCTCGACGCCGGCCCGTGCACGCTGTTCCTCAAGCTCGAGAGCCAGAATCCCGGCGGCTCGGTCAAGGACCGCATCGGCATCTCGATGATCGAAGCCGCGGAAAAGCGCGGCGATATCAGGCCGGGCGACACGCTCGTCGAAGGCACGGCCGGCAACACCGGCATCGGCCTTGCGCTCGTCGCGCAGCAGAAGGGCTACAAGCTCATCCTCGTCGTCCCGGACAAGATGAGCCGCGAGAAGATCTTCAACCTCAAGGCGATGGGCGCGCAGGTCGTGCTCACGCGCAGCGACGTCGCCAAGGGCCATCCGGACTACTACCAGGACATGGCCGAACGCATCGCGCGCGAAACGCCCGGCGCGTATTTCATCAACCAGTTCGGCAACCCCGACAACCCGGCCGCGCACGAGTTCGGCACGGGCCCCGAGATCCTGCGCCAGATGGACGGCGACCTCGACGCGATCGTGTTCGGTTGCGGCAGTTCGGGCACGATGACCGGCCTGTCGCGCTGCTTCGCCAATCATTCGCCGAAGACCGAGTTGATCCTCGCCGATCCCGTCGGCTCGATCCTCGAGGAATACATCAACCGCGGCACGCTGTCCGACAAGTCGGCGAGCTGGATGGTCGAAGGCATCGGCGAAGACTTCCTCCCGCCGATCTCCGACTTCACGCGGGTGAAGAAGGCCTACGCGATCCCCGACAAGGAAAGCTTCCTCACCGCGCGCATGCTGCTGGAGAAGGAAGGCATCCTCGGTGGCTCCTCGACCGGCACGCTGCTCGCCGCCGCGCTGCGCTGGTGCCGCGAACAGACCGAGCCCAAGCGCGTGCTCGTGTTCGTGTGCGACACCGGCAACAAGTACCTGTCGAAGATGTACAACGACTACTGGATGCTGGACAACGGCTTCCTGGAGCGCGAATCGCAGGGCGACCTGCGCGACCTGATCCTGCGCCCGTATTCGCGCAAGGACACCATCGTCGTCGGTCCCAACGACCTGCTGGTCACCGCCTACCAGCGCATGAAGCTGTACGACGTCTCGCAGCTGCCGGTCATGGACGGGGAGAAGATCGTCGGCATCGTCGACGAGTCGGACGTGCTCCTGCATGTCTACGGCGACGAGAACCGCTTCCGCGACCCGGTCTCGACCGCGATGGTGTCCAAGCTCGACATCCTCGACGTGGGATCGCCCATGGAGGCCCTGCTGCCGGTCTTCGACCGCGGCCACGTGGCCATCGTCACGGATGGGACCCGTTTCCTGGGACTCATCACGCGGATCGACTTGCTGAACTGGCTCCGCCGCAGGGTCCAGTAAGCGGCCGATGCTAAACTGGACGGCATTTTCACGGCCGGGCAGGGCGACATGAAGGACGAGACGGGCAAGGCCTACGGCCGGGGCACATTGGCCATCCACGCGGGACAATCGCCGGATCCGTCGACCGGCGCGGTGATGACGCCGATCTACGCGACTTCGACGTACGCGCAGTCGAGCCCGGGCGTGCACCAGGGCTTCGAGTACTCCCGCACGCACAACCCGACGCGCTTCGCCTACGAGCGCTGCATCGCCGGCCTCGAAGGCGGCACGCGCGGGTTCGCGTTCGCCTCGGGCCTGGCGGCGACCTCAACGCTGCTCGAACTGCTCGACAGCGGCGACCACGTCGTCGCGATGGACGACCTGTACGGCGGCACGTTCCGCCTGTTCGAACGCGTGCGCCGCCGTTCGGCCGGCCTGGATTTCTCGTACGTCGACATGAGCGACACGGCGAAGTTCGAAGCCGCGCTCAAGCCCAACACGAAGCTGGTCTGGATCGAAACCCCGACCAACCCGCTGCTGAAGCTCGTCGACATCGCCGCGATCGCGAAGATCGCCAAGGCGCGCGGCCTGCTCGTGGTGGTCGACAACACCTTCTCCTCGCCGATGGTGCAGCGCCCGCTCGAACACGGCGCCGACATCGTCATGCACTCGGCGACGAAGTACCTCAACGGCCACAGCGACATGGTCGGCGGCATCCTCGTGGTCGGCGACAACGCCGAACTCGCGGACAAGCTCGCGTTCCTGCAGAACTCGATCGGCGCGGTGCAGGGGCCGTTCGACAGCTTCCTCGCCCTGCGCGGCCTGAAGACGCTGCACCTGCGCATGCGCGCGCACTGCGACAACGCACTCGCGCTGGCGCAGTGGCTCGAATCGCATCCGTCGATCGAACGCGTCGCCTACCCGGGCCTCGCTTCGCACCCGCAGCGCGCGCTCGCGCAGAAGCAGATGGACGGCTTCGGCGGCATCGTCACGATCTTCGTGAAGGGCGGCCTCGACGGCGCGAAGCGTTTCTGCGAACGCACCGAACTGTTCACGCTCGCCGAATCGCTGGGCGGCGTCGAAAGCCTGGTGAACCACCCGGCGATCATGACGCACGCGTCGATCCCGCCCGAGCGTCGCGAGCAGCTGGGCCTGTTCGACAACCTCGTGCGCCTGAGCGTCGGCGTGGAAGACCTCGACGATCTGCGTCGCGACCTCGACCGCGCGCTGGCCTGAGATGGAACTGTTCGACCACATCCGCGCCAGCGTGCGCGAGCCCGGGTTCTGGGCCTATTCCAGCTGGCTGGACATCGTCACCAAGTACCGCCGTTCGCGGCTGGGCATGGTGTGGCTGTTGTTGCCGCCGATGCTGTACGTCGGCGGCATCGGCTATTTCTACGCGTTGCTGCAGAACAAGGATCCGATGGCGTCGATCCCGGTGTTCGCGATCGGCTACCTGTTGTACCGCCTGTTCGCCTCGGTGATCACCGAATCGTGCACGGTGCTGCTGGGCCATTCGGGCTTCATCCTCGACGGGCACCTGCGCCTCACCGATTTCATGTTCCGCGTGCTCGCGAAGTCGCTGTTCTACCTGCTCGCCGCGATGCCGCTGGTGGTCGTGGTGCTGCTGCTGTCGCCGGCGCTGCACTGGACGGGGCTGCTGACGTTGCCGGCTGCGTTCTTCCTCGTGGTGTCGAACCTGTTCTGGATCTCGGTCGTCGTTGCGCTCCTCGGCGCGCGCTATCCGGACGTCAACGAACTCACCGGCAGCATCTTCATCTTCGCGTTCATCCTCACGCCGATCCTGTGGCCGCCGGAGATGGCGCCGTGGGGAACGCCGCACGGATGGTTCATGCGCGCCAACCCGCTGTACCACATGATCGAAATCATCCGCGCGCCGTTGTTCGGCAATCACATCGAGACGCTCACGTACGTCTACATGGCCGCCATGACGGTGATCGGCTGGACGGCCGCGGCCGTGCTGTACCGGCGTTATTCGCGCTACGTGCCGGTGTGGGTGTAAGGCCATGAGCACGCACATCCACGCCCACGACATCACCCTCGAGCTGCCGCTGTTCCTGCAGAACGCGCGCTCGGCGACATCGCTGTTCAAGACGCTGTGGGGCGCGGCCTTCGATCCGCCGCGCCGCGAGTTCCGCACGATCCTCGACCGCGTGTCGTTCACCGCGAACGCGGGCGACCGCATCGGTCTGCTGGGGCGCAACGGCGCCGGCAAATCGAGCCTGCTGCGCATCCTGACCGGTGCGTACCAGCCCACGACGGGACACGTGGACATCGAAGGCTCGCGCCAGGCGTTGCTCAACGTCTCGCTCGGGTTCAACAACGAAGCCACGGTGCTGGAAAACATCTACCTGCGCGGCACCGCGATGGGCCTGCGCGCGTCGCAGGTCCGCGATGTCGTGTTGCCCGTGCTCGAGTTCGCCGAACTCGAGGACAAGACGCACCATCGCCTCAAGACACTGTCGTCCGGGCAGCGTTTGCGCCTGGGCTTCGCGATCGCGACGGCCGAGCAGCACGACATCATGATCATGGACGAGTGGATCGGCGCGGGCGACGCGGCGTTCATCCACAAGGCGCGCGACCGCATGCGCAGCCGCGTCGACGGCGCCAAGATCGTCGTGCTCGCCAGCCACAACACCGCGCTGCTGCGCGACGTGTGCAACAAGGGGCTGGTGCTGCAGGAAGGCAAGCTCGTGCATTTCGGCGACATCGAGTCGGCGATCAAGTCCTACGAAGAAAGCCTGCGCGCACCCGCGCCGGCCAGCGCGGCCTGATCGCATGCGCCTGCTGCTCGTCGCCTACGACTTCCCGCCCATGCCGTCGCCGCAGGCGATCCGCTGGGCGTACCTGGCGCGCGAGCTCGCGAACGCCGGGCACGACGTGCAGGTGCTCGCACCCGATCTCGTGTCGCGCGGCCCGGGCATGCCCGAATTGCCGGCGAGCGTCGTCGTGCATCGCGTGTATCCGGGTCCGCTCGCGGGCTTCGTCGCCTCGCGCCAGCGTCGCCAGCCGCAGGGGGCGATCGACGACTCGGTCACCGAGTGGAACGTGTCGACCGACGGCCTCAACTGGAAGGGCCGCCTGCGCGATCGCACCGAGAAGCTGATCAAGCGCCGCTTCGCGCACGGCCTGAACTGGAAGGGCCACGTGATGGAAGTGCTGAAGGCGATCGAAGCCTTCGTGCTCTATCCCGACGCGCGCACCGAGTGGCTGCCGTGGGCGCGCAAGCGACTCGACGCGGTCCTCGACGAGTTCCGCCCGGATGCGGTGATCACCTCGCACGAACCGGCGAACACGCTGCAACTCGGCCTGCAGGCGCGCGAGCGCGGCTTCCGCTGGATCGCCGACCTGGGCGATCCGGTCCTCGCGCCGTACACGCCGCGCCGCTGGCGTCGCCGCGCACACAGGATCGAACGCGCGACGTGCGAACGCGCGGACCTCGTCACCGTCACGAGTGCGCGCACGTGCGCGCTGCTCGCGGAGCGCCACGGCCTGCCGCGCGAGCGCTGCCTGGTGCTGACGCAAGGTTACGACGCGACGTTCGACCCGACTTCGCTCCCCGTGCCGGCCTTCGATCCGCAGCGGCTGGAGTTGCTCTACACCGGCAGCTTCTACGCGTTCCGCCGCGTCGATGCGTTGCTGCACGCGATCGCCGCGACGCCCGGCGTGCGCCTCAACATCGCCAGCGCGCACGTGCCGTCGGCGATCGTCGAAGTAGCCGCCACGCAGCCCGGGCAGGTCCGCCTGTTCGGTTTCGTCTCGCACCGCCGCGCGCTCGCGCTGCAGCGCAAGTGCGACGTGCTGGTGAACATCGCCAACGACGACCCGGTGCAGGTCCCCGGCAAACTCTACGAATACCTCGGCGCCGGCGCGCCCATCCTGCAGGTCGGCGGCATCGACGACGACGCGGGCGCGCAGCTCGTGCGCGACGCGGGCCTCGGATGGTGCGAGCGCGGCGACGCCGATGCGCTGGCCGCGCGCCTGCGCGCGCTGCTGGACGAGAAGGCGCGCAATGGCCGCGTCGCGCGTCCCGGCAACGCCGGTTACGACATCACCCGACACGCCTGGCACCGCCTTGCTTCCACGCTCGTGCGCGCCATCGAGACCGAACCACGGAACGACCACGCGCATGCCGACGCCAACGAAGCGCCGCGCATCGCGATCAGAGGACATCGATGAACGACACCATCCAGAACCCCGCTCGCGCCGCGGAGGCCGGGTCGGACGCGACGCGCGCCGACGTCGCCGTCGTCGGCCTCGGCTACATCGGGCTGCCCACGGCCGCGATGTTCGCGTCGAGCGGCAAGCGCGTGCTGGGCATCGACATCGCGCGTCGCGTCGTCGACGCGGTCAACGCCGGCGAAACGCCGATCGAGGAAACCGGCCTGCCGGAACTCGTGCGTCGTTGCGTCGACGGTGGCTCGCTGCGCGCGGCCATCGCGCCCGCCGCGGCCGATGCGTTCATCATCGCCGTGCCGACGCCGGCCGACCACGACACGCACGCGCCGGACGTGCGCTACGTCGAAGCCGCCGCGCGTTCGATCGCGCCGGTGCTCGCGAAGGGCAATATCGTCGTGCTCGAATCCACCTCGCCGGTCGGCACCACGCAATCGATGGCGCGCCTGCTCGCGTCGCTGCGCCCCGACCTGCGCTTCCCGCTCGACGGCGAGACTGCGCCGGACGTGCACGTCGCGTACTGCCCGGAGCGCATCATTCCCGGCCGCATGCTGCAGGAACTCGTCGAGAACGATCGCATCATCGGCGGCATGTCGCCGAGCTGCACCGAGCGCGTCACCGCGCTGTACCACGCGTTCGTGCGCGGCGCGTGCATCCCCGCCGACGACCGCACCGCCGAGTTGTGCAAGCTCACCGAGAACGCGTTCCGCGACGTCAACATCGCCTTCGCGAACGAGCTTTCGATGATCTGCGGCGACTGGGGCCTGGACGCGTGGAAGGTCATCGCGCTCGCCAACCACCATCCGCGCGTGAACATCCTCAACCCGGGCCCGGGCGTCGGCGGCCACTGCATCGCGGTCGATCCCTGGTTCATCGTGTCGGGTGCGCCGGAACGCGCGCGCCTGATCCGCACCGCGCGCGAAGTCAACGACGCCAAGCCGATGTACGTGCTCGAACAGGTCGCGCACGCCGTCGCCGCGGCGAGCGTGCCGAATCCGCGCATCGCGTGCATGGGCCTGACCTACAAGCCCGACGTCGACGACTTCCGCGAAAGCCCCTCGCTGCAGATCGCGCGCGCGATCGCCGCGCGCTATCCGGGCCGCGTGACGTGCATCGACCCGTATTCCGATGCGATCGGCCATTCCGGCGAAGCGACCGACGGGATCGTCTTCGGCCCGCTGGAGTCCACCGTGCAGGCCGCCGACGTCATCGTCATGCTGGTCGGGCACTCCGCGTTCCGCAGCATGCAACGCCCCGCCGGCAAGGCCGTCATCGACGCCACCGGTTTCTGGAACACCACGAAGTCCTGACGCAAGGCCGCCACATGACCATGCACGACGATCACGATCACGACGGCCACGACGACAACCCGTGGGCCGATCGCATCAACGAGGCCTACTACGATGCGATGGGCGCCGCCTTCGGCCAGAAGACGCGCGAACGCATCAACTGGATGTGCGCGCAGGCGCGCGGCGACACCGTGCTCGACGTCGGCTGCAGCCAGGGCATCGCCTCGATCCTGATGGCGCGCGAAGGCCTGCGCGTGACCGGGCTGGACATCTACCCGCCCGCGATCGAATACGCGATGGGCGAGCGTGCGAAGGAAATCGCGACGGTGCAGGAGCGCCTGGATTTCCGCTGCGGCGAACTCGCCGCGCTCGGAGACGGCCAGTACGACACGGTGATCATGGGCGAGGTCGTCGAACACCAGACCAACCCCGTGCGCTTCATCCGCCAGGGCGCGGCGCGCGTCGCACCCGGTGGGCGCATCGTCGTCACCGTGCCCTACGGCCTGCACCCGTGGCCGGACCACAAGTCGACGATCTTCCCGCGCCACCTGCACGAAGCGCTCGCCGACGAATTCACGCTGGACGCCATCGAAGTCCTGGAAGGCTACATCCGCATCGTCGCCGACCGTCGCCCCGCCGGCGAAGCCGCGCGCGACGAATCGGATGGCCTGCTGCGCGCGACCGAAACCGGCGCCCTCGACGTGCAGACCGGCTACTACACCCTCAGCGCCATCGCGCAGGAACGCGCGAAGGCCAACGCGACCCTCGAGCAGAACGCCAAGGTCCTGCGCGAGGCGCAGCAGAAGATGACCACGCGCGCGTTCGAACTCGAACGCGATCTCGCCGTGCGCACCGAGCGCGGCAACGGCCTGCAGGCCGCGCTGGACACCGCGAACAAGGCGCACGCCGAGCAGTCGACGCAGATGCATGCGCTGCGCGAAGAACATGCGGTCGATGCGAAACGCATCGCCGCCCTGCAGACCCAGGTCGTCGAGCTGCAGTCGGAGCTCGTCAAGGTGCGCGGCAGCGAACGCGCCGAGGCCGATCGCGTCCGCGCCATGCAGCAGCAGCTCGAGGCGTCCGCGAAGCGCGCGACCGAGTTGCAGGACAGCGCGAAGCAGACGCGCGGGAAAATGGACGAGTTGCGACAGGAACTCGTCCACGCGCAGCACAAGCGCAGCGGTCACTACGCGCACCTGGAGGCCGAGCGCGAGCGCGCGGTCAAGTTCACCGAAGTGGTCAACCGCCTCCACGAGGAAAACGAGCGTTACAAACACTCCGTTGCGCTCGCGATCGGACAGGCCTTCCTCGGCCTGCGCAGCCCGCGCGGCATCATCGGTTTTCCCCGCGCGATCGTGCGCGCCGCGCGTGCCTACCGTCGTCGCGGAAGCGACGGCATCCCGGCCACGCCTGCTCCGCTGCCCGAACTCAGGCCCGTGGTGGTCCCGCCGCTGGCCTCGACGGGCGGATCGGCGGCCAGGTCGTCGATTCCCGCGATGCCCGCGGGCGATCCGGCCAACGCGTTGTCGACGATCGGCTGGAAGCAGGACATCCGGCCGGGCACCGTGCCGGTGATGAGCGTGATGGACGAGTTCTCGCGCGCTTGCTTCGCACCGCACGCCTCGATGATCGAACCGCGCCCGGACAACTGGGAAGGACTGCTGGAGACGTGCAAGCCGCGCTTCCTGTTCGTCGAGTCCTCGTGGAAGGGCAACCACGGCACGTGGCAGTACCGCGTGGCGAGCTACGCCAATCCGCCGGGTCGTGAACTGGGCGAAATGGTGGATGGCTTCCAGAGCCGCGGCGTGCCCACGGTCTTCTGGAACAAGGAAGACCCGGTCCACTTCAACAACTTCATCGACAACGCCAAGCGTTTCGACGTGGTCCTGACCACGGCCGCGGAAGCCGTTCCCGAGTACGAGGCCCGCACCGAAGCGCGCGTGGGCGTGCTGCAGTTCGCGGCCGAGGAATCGCTGCACAACCCGATCGGCTCCGCGGCGCGCAACGACAAGGTCTGCTTCGCCGGCAGCTATTACGCGAATCGTTTCGAGGACCGTCGCGCCGACCAGCTGATGCTGCTCGATGCGGCCACCGCGTTCGACCTGGACATCTTCGACCGCAACTACTCCGCGAATGCGAGCGCGCCCTCCGACTTCGCGTTCCCCGAACGTTTCTCGCCCTTCGTGCGCGGCCGCCTGCCGTACGCGGAAGTCGGGCAGGCGTATCGCAACTACCGTGTCTTCCTCAACGTGAACTCGGTGATCGATTCGCCGACGATGTTCTCCCGTCGCGTGTTCGAGTTGCTCGCGTGCGGCACGCCCATCGTCAGCACGTGGTCGCGCGGGACCGAGGAAGCGTTCGGCAACGACCTGGTGTGGCATGTGCGGACGCGCGAAGAGGCGGAGGAGGCCATCCGCGTGCTGATGACGGACGATGCCGAATGGCGTCGCCGCAGCCTCGCCGGCATCCGCGCCGTGTTCGCGCGGCACACGTATCGCCACCGCTTCCGCCAGGTGCTCGACATGCTGGAAATCGAGTCGCCCGCAGCGGATGTGTTCGAAGACGCGCTCGTCGTCGCCGACGTCGGCGACCAGGCGCAGGCCGATGCCGTGGTCGCTGCGTTCCAGCGCCAGGCGCTGGCGCCCGGCGTGCACGCGCGCCTGTTGCTCGCATCGGCCGCGGAGATCCGCGCCGATGCGCCGCACGTTGTCGTCGCGCGCGTGGACGGAGGCGTGGAGGACGCGCTGTCGCGCGGCCACGCCGAGGAGGGCTGCGGCATGATCGCGCGCCTGTCCCCGACGGCCGCCTACGGCCAGCACTACCTGCAGGACCTGCTGCATGCCGCGCGCTATGGCGGCGCCGATCTGACCGGCAAGCCGGCGGACGGTCGCGAGGACTCGCAGTACCAGTCGGGCATCGCACTCGATCCGCTCACGCTGATGTGCCGTCGCGAGTTGCTCGCCGCCAATCGCCGGGTCGCGAAATCGTTCTTCGGCCAATCCGCGAGCGGGCTGCCCGAAGGCATCAAGACGTTTGCAAGCGACACCGCCAACTTCGTGCGGTCGGGGCAGGGCGCCGAAGCACGGGCGCTCGTGGAATAAATCGGGAACACCGGGAATGAGCAGGAAGATTCGAGTCGGGGTCAGCGGGCATGACCTCAAGTTCTGGTATCCGCTGCAGCGCGCGCTGGAGAAGACGGGGAAGTACGAGTTCCGCGAAGACGCCTGGACCGGGCACGACGCGCACGACCCCGCGCAATCGCAGGCGCTGCTGGAGTGGGCCGACATCCTCGTGGCCGAATGGGCGCTGGGCAATGCGGTGTATTACGCGCGCCACAAGCGCCCGCACCAGCGACTGATCGTCCGCCTGCACCAGCAGGAACGCCGCACGGCGTTCCCGGGCCAGATCGACTACTCGAAGGTGGAGCGCGTGCTGTTCGTCGGTGCGCACATCCTCCACGACTGCGTCGAAAAATTTGCGATCCCGCCGGAGATCTGTTCGGTGCTCGCGAACTTCGTCGACGTCGATCGCTACAACCTGCCCAAGCACGGTGGCGCGGAGTTCACGCTCGGCCTCATCGGAACGGCGCCGTCGAGCAAGCGCCTGGATCTCGCGATCGACACGCTCGAACTGCTCGCGCGCCGCGACGACCGCTACTGCCTGCGCGTGAAGGGCGCCAACCCGGCGACCATTCCGTGGCTCTGGGCGCGGACCGCCGAACGCGACTACTACATGCAGGTGTACGCGCGCATCAATGCAGGACCGTTGCGCCACCGGGTCATCTTCGACCCGCAGGGCAACGACGTGCATCACTGGCTGCAGATGATCGGCGCGATCCTCTCGCCTTCGGACCACGAGAGCTTCCACATGGCCTTGTCCGAAGGCGCGGCATCGGGCGCGGTCCCGGTGCTGTGGGCGCGCGAAGGCGCGCAGGACATCTATCCGGAATTCCCGTTGGTCCGCGACGCGGGCGAAGCGGCGGCGCTGATCGAATTCCATAACCGCAGCGCCGCGGGCGCGCGTGTCCGGCAACAGGCGAAGGACATCATCCGCAGTCGCTACGACACGTCGGAGATCGTCGGCGAGTGGGATCGACTCCTGTCGGGCGGCGGCGACGCGCAAGCGCAGCCCGCGAAGTCCGGCAAGCGGCGCGACGTGCTGGTGGTGTGGGCCATCGACAAATGGCGCAACTTCCATCGGCGCGAAATGCTGGAGGCGTTGGCCGCGAACGTGGCCGACCGCTTCGACGTCCTGGTGATCGAGCCCGGAAGCCACTACGCGACCATCGCGAAGCTGGGCTGGGCGCCTGCGTCCGAGTTGAAGCGCATGGCCGCCGGCGAACTCGTCCACGAACACGACAACATCTTCCGGACCCGCCTGTTCACCGGCGGCATGCCGCCGGAGGTCGCATCGGCGAAATACCAGGGGAAAGGCGACGATCCGCTGGCCGTCCTCGACGGCCTGGTCGCCGAGCACTGGCGCGGCGCGCGGGTCCTGCACTGGGTCTACAAGCCGGACCAGGCGTTGCGCCTCGGCGACAAGCGCCGCTACGTGTACGAGGTCTACGACGACTACACGATGGATTTCGGAACGGGCGAAGTGCATCGGGCCACGCTCGACGCCGAGCCGAAGGCGCTGGCGCAGGCCGAGCATGTATTCTTCACGTCGCAACCGCTGTTCGACCGCAAGGCCGCATCGGCGCGAGCGGCAAGCCTGGTGGGCAACGGCGTGGCGTTCGATACGTTCGCGCGCTACCACCTCGGCAACCATCGCGTGCCTGGCCGGCCGGTCGCGGGCTACCTCGGGAATCTTTCGAACTTCTTCGACTGGGCGCTGGTCCTGGAAGTCTGCCGGCGGATGCCGGAGGTCGATTTCGTCCTGCACGGCCAGGTGGAACTCGCCGAAGGCGACACGCGGTGGGAGCTCCAGCGGCAACTGGCTGGCCTCGACAACGTGCGCTTCACCGCGCGTGTCGGCCGGGAACTCGGTGCGGCCGCGATCAACCGGTACGACGTGCTGCTGATTCCGTTCGTGGTGAACGAGGCCATGCATGCGGTGAATCCGTTGAAGCTGTGGGAGTACTTCGCGACCGGTCGCCCGGTGGTGTCGACGCCCATGGACGCGATCACCGAGCAAGCACCGGCACTGATCGTCGCGGATGGGCCCGATGCATGGGTCGATGCGATCCACCAGGCGCTCGGCGAGGATTTCACCGGCGAGCAGGCCGTCGCCGCGCGAATCGAGCGCGCGCAGGCCAACAGCTGGCACCACCTGACGTCGAACCACGCTGCCACGCTTCGCGCACTGACCTAAGCGACACGCTGTCGATGTCTCCCCTCAATTTCCAGGAACACACCATGTACAAGCAGATGATCGGGACGATGGTCCTCGTGGCCGCCCTTGCCGCGTGCTCGGACAAGTCCGCCCAGCAGGCGCCGAAGCAGACCGCGGCCGAAGGCGCCGCCGCCCTCGCGACCACGCCGGCCGTCGCGCCGGACAGCAACGAGTTCCCGGGCGGGTTCGTGCCGGACTTCAAGTACCAGATCCGCTCGAAGAAGACCGAAGACCAGGGCGCCGAGCGCTATCGCAAGCTCGTGATCGAATTCCAGCAAGTCGACGCGGCGGAGATCGACAAGCGCATCGAGTCGAAGCTGGCCGCCCTGGGCTATCGCCGTTACAAGGCCTTCCAGGAACCGAATGGCGCGTTCGTGGGCGACTACGGCAGGAACAGCGGTCATCGCATCACCGCGACGACGACCCAGGCGCAGCCGGGCATGACCATGCTCAACGCGGACTCGCGTGGCACGGTCTACTTCGTCTGGAAGCCCGAATAAGCCTTGCCGACACCGGGCGCGCCGGATGCGCGCGCCCTCGCAAATGGATTGCTCGACGTCACGAGGGGTGACTCTTGCCTGCAACAGCTCGCTTTTGCCACGTGTTGCCCTTCGTGGGCCCGGCCCTGGCCGTGGTCCTGGCGTATCTCTTCTACACGGGCCTGTACTGCAGCGATGACACCCGCTACCTGATCGGCATCCAGAAGATCGTCGGCGGCGAGTGGATCGACCTGCATTCGAACGCCGAGCGCAGGCTCGTCTTCCTGCTGCCGGGTGCGCTCTTCCTGTGGGCGTCGGGGGGAACGTCGATCGACGCGGCCATCGTGTCGTACTCGCTGTTCTACGTCGCCCTGCCGTTCCTGGCGTGGGCGGTCGTGCGGCGACATGGCGAGTCGCGCGCGTTGCTGGCCTCCATCGCGGTGGCCCTGTGCCCGCTGCTGTATGTCAATTCGGGCGCGCTGCTCCCCGACATCTTCAGCTCGTGCCTCGTGGCGATGCAGCTGGTCCTGCTCGCGAAGTGGCTGCGCGCGAACCGCGAGGGCAGGCAACCGCGGGCATGGATCGCCGTCGCGCTGGGTGCGTTGATGGTCTTCGGTGCGGCGGTCAAGGAAAGCAACGCCGTCATCGCGTTGATTCCCGCCGGCTTCATCGGCATCGACCTGCTGCGACGGAAGTTCGCGCGCACCGCATGGCGCGAATGTTTCCTGCTGGTCGCGGGCGCGCTCGCGTTCCTCGCGGCCGAAGCGATCGCGCACAAGATCTTCGCGGGCCAGTGGCACGTCGCGCTGCTGAACACCGCCGAGTCGCACAACTTCCAGAGCTACCTGGACGCGCAGGGCCACACGCCCGTCGAGCGCTTCACGTTCCTCTACGACAGCCTGGATCCGTGGACGACCACGTTGTTCGGCATCGCACTGGCGGTCGCCATCGTCCTGACGGTTGCGACGCTCCTTCGGCGCACGCGCATCGAGGCGATGGAGTGGATCGTGCCGGCGCTGTTCTTCGTCTGGCCGCTGGTCTATTTCACGATCGGCACCGCGAGTTTCCACGAGTACGTTCCGCCGGTGATGCAGGCGCGCTACTACGCGCCGTGCATGTTCCCCGCCGTGGTGCTGATCTTCATCGCGCTCGGCAAGCGCGAGGGTTGGCGCGATCGCGTGGCGCTGGTGGCCGGCATCGCCGTGGTGGCGATGCTCGCCGTGGGCGTCACGCGCCAGTTCGGCGAGCGGGGCGTCGCCTACTCCTCGCGCGCGCAGAATGCGATCCGCCTGGTGATCACCGACATGACGTCGAAGGCGCCGGGCCTGCCGATCTACGACGTCTCCGAACTCGGCCACGTCGACCTCAAGCGTTGCCGCCTGCTGCTGCTCGCCGAAGCCGGGTATCGCGATGCGGATGCGAGCAAGCTCGACGTCGCGCACCTGCCGCCCGGGCCGTTCCTGTTGTACGGCACCGATGCGAAGACGCTGTGGACTTCGAAGGCGCCGTTGAACCAGGAAGTCGTGCGGCGCGTCGCGCGCGGCGAATGGCGCCTGGATTTCGTCGGGTACTACTTCGCCGACTCCGATGCGGACGATGGCACGTGGTGGCTCCCCAGGCAGCGCGCGATCGTCAGGAAGTTCGAACTGGATGAAGCCGCATACAAGGAAGCTCGCGTTCCCGCGGGCTACATCCCGTGGATGAAGCGCGAAATGCATTCCGAGATTTTCCTGGTCACCCCGACTGGAGAAGCGCAATGACCCCTGAGGCGCCCGCGATCTGCGTCGTCATCCCGTCCTACCGGGTGCGCGAGCACGTGCTCGGCGTGATCGAGCGCATCCCGGACAGCGTCGGGCGGATCTACGTCGTCGACGATGCGTGCCCGGAGCATTCCGGCGATTTCGTGCAAGCCAATTGCCGCGATCCGCGCGTGCAGGTCCTGCGCAATCCGGTGAACCTCGGCGTCGGCGGCGCGGTGATGGCGGGTTACGCGCAGGCGCTGGTGGACGGCGCGGATGTCGTGGTGAAGGTGGATGGCGACGGGCAGATGGACCCGGCGCTGATCCCGCGTTTCGTGGCGCCGCTGCTGCAGGGCAAAGCCGACTACACCAAGGGCAATCGCTTCTTCGACCTGCGCGTGATGAGCAGGATGCCCTTCGTGCGCCTGGTCGGGAATGCCGGCCTGTCGTTCATGACGAAGCTCTCCACCGGCTACTGGAGCATCTTCGATCCCACCAACGGTTACACCGCGATCCACCGCCGCGCGTTGTCGCACCTGCCGCTGGAAAGCATCAGCAAGCGCTACTTCTTCGAGACCGACATGCTGTTCCGGCTCAACACGCTGCGTGCGGTGGTGCGCGACATCAACATGGATGCCGTCTACGGCGACGAGAAGAGCAGCCTGCGGGTGACGAAGGTGCTGCCGGAGTTCGCGGTGCGCCACGCGGTGACGTTCGCCAAGCGCATCTTCTACAACTACTTCCTCCGCGACTTCTCGATCGCCAGCGTGGAGCTGGTGGCGGGCGTCTGCCTGCTCGGTTTCGGCATCGTGTTCGGCGCATCGGAATGGGTGCAGTCGATCCGCACCGACGTGCCCAGCACCGCGGGCACGGTCATGATCTCGGCGCTGTCCATCATCCTCGGCTTGCAGCTTGTCCTTGCGTTCCTCGCTTACGACATTTCCGCCACGCCGCGCGATCCGATGGATCGGACCTGAGCGCACCCGGAGTGAAGTCGATGCGGCAGGGGATGATGTTCGTCGTGGTGGGACTCGTGCAGGTCGCGATCGACTGGCTCGCGTTCGTGTCGCTCACGACGCTGGGCGTGGACATCGGCGTCGCCAACGTGGCCGCGCGGTTGTGCGGCGCCGCGTTCGGCTACGTGCTCAACGGCACGGTGACGTTCTCGAGCGATGCCGGGCGCGTCATCGGCGTCGGCTCGGGCGCGCGCTTCGTGGCGACCTGGTGCGCCATGACGTTGCTGGGGACGCTCGCACTCATTGGCCTGAATGCCCTGCACGTCGCGCCGGCATGGCTCATGAAACTCGTGGTCGAAGCCTGCCTGGCCGTCGTCAGCTTCGTCGTGATGCGGACCTGGGTCTACGGCAGGCCGGCCAGCGCGACGATCTGACGGAGTGGAGGAACGCCTGGTGGAATCCTTGAAGCGCGTCTTCATCCTCGGCAGCTGCGTCTCGCGCGATGCGCTGGAGCAGGTGCCCGGTGCGTTCGAAGTGGCCGCGTACCTCGCGCGCACCTCGATGGCGAGCATCGGCATGGCGCGCGTCGACGACGCGTCCGCGCGCGAAGTCGTCGCGAATCTCCCGAGCGCGTTCCAGCGCCGCATGCTCTTCAACGATCTCGACAAGACGACGCTCGCGACCATCGCCGCCACGCCGCACGACGTGCTGCTCGTCGATTGCATCGACGAACGCTTTCCGCTGGTGCGGGCGGACGATAGCTTCTACAGCTACTCGGGCGAAATGCAGAAGGGCGGGCTGTCGATCGAGGGACGCGAAACGATCGCGCCGGACAGCGATGCGTTCGTCGAAGCGTGGCTCGCCGGGTTCGAGAAATTCCTCGGCGCGATCGATACGTCGCGAGTCGTGCTCAATCGCGCGTTGTGGGCCGAACACTTCCCGGATGGCACCCCGGTGTCGAGCATGGGCTGGATCCGGCGCAGCAACGCGACGTTGTGCCGTCTCTACGACGTCGTCGCGGAGCGCTGGACGCTGCCGAGCATCGACTACCCGGACGCGTTGATCGTCGGAGACCCGGCGCATCGCTGGGGCGTCGCGCCGTACCACTACACGCAACCCTTCTACGAACACACGATCGCGTCGCTGCGGGCGCTCGTCGACGCCCGCTGACGGTCAGGCCTGCGCGCCGAGGTGCGCGGCGACCAGATCGGCGATGCGCCGCGCGGCCAGGCCGTCGCCGTACGGGTTGTGCGCTTCGGACATCCGCGCGTATTCCGCGCGGTCGTCGAGCAACTGCAGCACCGCGGACACGATGCGCGCATCGTCGGTGCCGACCAGGCGCACGGTGCCCGCGTCGATGGCTTCCGGGCGTTCGGTCGTGTCGCGCATCACCAGCACCGGCTTGCCGAGCGAAGGCGCTTCTTCCTGCACGCCGCCCGAGTCGGTCAGGATCAGGTGCGCCTGCTGCATCAGGTACACGAACGGCAGGTAATCCTGCGGTTCGATGAGGTGCACGTTGTCGAGCTGCGAGAGATGGCGGCGCACCGGCTCCTGCACGTTCGGGTTCAGGTGCACCGGGTAGACGACCTGCACGTCGTCGCGCTGCGCGATCGCCGCCAGCGCCTTGCAGATGCGTTCGAAGCCCGCGCCGAAGTTCTCGCGGCGATGGCCGGTGACCAGCACCAGCTTCTTCGACGGATCGAGGAACGGAAACCGCTGGCGCATCGATTCGTGCAGCGCCTCGTCGCCCTTCAGGCGAGCGTCCACTTCGAGCAACGCGTCGATGACGGTGTTGCCGGTGACGTGGATGTGGTCGGTGGCGAGGCCCTCGCGCAGCAGGTTCGCGCGCGAGCCTTCCGTCGGCGCGAAGTGCAGCGCGCACAGCGGCGCGGTGAGGCGGCGGTTCATTTCCTCCGGCCACGGCGCGTGCATGTTGCCGGTGCGCAGGCCCGCTTCGACGTGGCCGATCGGGATGCGCGCGTAGAAGCCCGCGAGCGCCGTCGACAGCGTGGTCGACGTATCGCCGTGCACGAGGACCATGTCCGGCTGCAACTGCGCGAACACCGGCGTCATTCCCTGCAGGATGCGCCCGGTGATGTCCGGCAGCGTCTGGCCCGGTTGCATGATGTCGAGGTCGGCATCCGGGCGGATCGCGAAGATCGCGAGCACCTGGTCGAGCATCTGGCGGTGCTGCGCGGTGACGACGACCTGCGCTTCGAGTGCCGGATGGGCCTGGATCGCATGCACGACCGGGGCCATCTTGATGGCTTCGGGACGCGTCCCGAACACCACCATGACCTTCTTCTTCGACGTCATCAGAGCGCCTGCTCCAGTTCCGGCAGCAGCTTGAACAGGTCGCCGACCAGGCCGATGTCGGCGATCTCGAAGATCGGCGCTTCCGGATCCTTGTTGATCGCCACGATCGTGCCCGCGTCCTTGATGCCGGTCAGGTGCTGGATCGCGCCGCTGATGCCGACCGCGACGTACAGCTCCGGCGCGATGATCTTGCCGGTCTGGCCGACCTGCAGTTCGTTCGGCACGTAACCGGCGTCGACGGCGGCGCGCGATGCGCCGACCGCGGCGCCGAGCTTGTCGGCAAGGTCGTAGACGATCCTGAAGTTTTCCGCCGAGCCGACACCGCGACCGCCGGAGACGACGCGACGCGCGCTCTGCAGGTCGGGGCGATCGGACTTGCCGGCGGCCAGGCCGACGTAACGCGTGTGCGTCGGCAGCGTCGCGTCGACGTTCGCGGTTTCGACGGCGGCGTTGCCGTCGCGCGCGACTTCCGGCCACGATGCGGTGCGCACCGTCGCGACCACCGTGCGGCCCTGCGGCGCTTCGACGGTGACGATCGCGTTGCCCGCGTAGATCGGGCGCTTGAATGTATGCGTGCCTTCCACCGCCATCACGTCGGACACCTGCGCGACGTGCAGCAGCGCCGCGACGCACGGCATCAGGTCCTTGCCGAACGTGGTGCTGGGGCCGAACACGTGCGTGTAACCGTCGGCGAGCTTCGCCACCTGCGGCGCGAGCACCTGCGCGACCGGATTCGCGTTCGCCGCGTTGGCCACCGCGAGCACGCGCGTCACGCCCGCGAGCTTCGCGGCTTCCGCGGCGATGTTCGCCGGATCGGCGGCGAGCACGACGACGTCGATCGATTCGGGATTCAGCGCCTTCGCAGCGGACACGACCTTCGCGGTCGACGCATTGAGCTTGCCGTCGAGATGTTCGGCAACGATGAGAACCTTAGCCATTACAGCAGCCCCTTCGACTTGAGTGCGGCGACCAGTTCGGCCGCGTCCTTCACCATCACGCCCTTGCTGCGCTTGGCAGGCGGCGCGTAATGCGTGGTCTTGAGATCTTCGCCGGCTTCGACGCCGAGATCGGCGAAGGCGATGGACTCCATCGGCTTGCTCTTCGCCTTCATGATGTCGGGCAGCTTGATGAAGCGCGGCTCGTTGAGGCGCAGGTCGGTGGTGACCACCGCCGGCAGGTCGACTTCGAGCGTTTCCAGGCCCGCGTCGACTTCGCGCACGACGGTCGCCTTGCCGCCGTCGACGTCGAGCTTCGATGCGAACGTCGCCTGCGGGCGGCCCCACAGCGTCGCGAGCATCTGGCCGGTCTGGTTCGCGTCGTCGTCGATCGCCTGCTTGCCGAGGATCACGAGGTCGGGCTGTTCCTTCTCGACGAGCTTCAGCAGCGCCTTGGCGGCCGTGAGCGAGGAAACCGGGCCGTCGGCGACGACGTGGATCGCGCGGTTGGCGCCCATCGCAAGACCGTTGCGCAGGTGGGCCTGCGCGTCGGCCGGTGCGATCGTCGCGACGACGACTTCAGTCGCCACGCCCTTGTCGCGCAGGCGCAGGGCTTCTTCGAGCGCGATCTCGTCGAACGGATTCGCCGACAGCTTGACGCCGTCGGTGACCACGCCCGAACCGTCGGGTTTGACCTGGATGCGGACGTTGAAGTCCACCACGCGCTTGTAGCCGACGAGGATCTTCATGGGGCTGGCTCGAATCCGTTGAACGAAGCGGACCGCGATTTTAGCCGGTCGGCGGCCACGGGGGACGAAAGTCGGATGGGGCCGCGGCGCCGCAGGCGCTAGACTTCACGCTCTTTGCATCGGAGGCCCCATGGCCGGCAACAAGGTATTCCGCGACGCGGCCACGGCGCTGGCCGACCTCGTCGCCGACGGACAGACGCTCGCGGTCGGTGGGTTCGGCCTGTGCGGCATCCCCGAAGCCCTCATCGCGGCCCTCCGCGACACGGGCGTGAAGGGCCTCACGGTCATCTCGAACAACGCCGGCGTCGACGGCTTCGGCCTCGGCCAGCTGCTCACGACCCGCCAGATCCACAAGATGATTTCGTCGTACGTCGGCGAGAACAAGGAATTCGAGCGCCAGTTCCTCTCGGGCGAACTCGAGCTCGAGTTCAACCCGCAGGGCACGCTCGCAGAGCGCCTGCGCGCCGGCGGCGCCGGCATCCCCGCCTTCTTCACCCGCACGGGTTACGGCACCGTCGTCGCCGAAGGCAAGGAAACGCGCGAGTTCGACGGCCACCACTACGTGCTGGAAACCGCGCTGCGCGCCGACGTCTCGCTGGTGAAGGCGTGGAAGGCCGACAAGGCCGGCAACCTCGTGTTCCGCAAGACCGCGCGCAACTTCAACCCCGCGTGCGCGATGGCCGGCAAGACGTGCGTCGCGGAAGTCGAACAGCTCGTCGAAATCGGCGACATCGATCCCGACCACGTGCACCTGCCCGGTATCTACGTCGACCGCATCGTCGTGAACGCGACGCCCGAAAAGCGCATCGAACAGCGCACCGTCCGCCAGGGAGGCATGTGATGGCCTGGACCCGCGACCAGATGGCGCAGCGCGCCGCGCAGGAACTCACCGACGGCGCGTACGTCAACCTCGGCATCGGCCTGCCGACGCTCGTGGCCAACTTCATTCCCGAAGGCATGGACGTGTGGCTGCAATCTGAGAACGGATTGCTCGGCATCGGCCCGTTCCCGCTCGATGCCGAAGTCGACCCCGACCTGATCAACGCCGGCAAGCAGACCGTCACCGCACGCGCGGGCGCGAGCTACTTCGGCAGCCACGATTCGTTCGCGATGATCCGCGGCGGCCACATCGACCTCGCGATCCTCGGCGCGATGCAAGTCACCGACCAGGGCGACCTCGCGAACTGGATGGTGCCCGGCAAGATGGTGAAGGGCATGGGCGGCGCGATGGACCTGGTCGCCGGCGTCAAGCGCGTGGTCGTGCTCATGGAGCACACCGCGAAGGGCGGCGAACACAAGCTGCTGCCGCAATGCACGCTGCCGTTGACCGGTGTTGGCGTGGTGAATCGCGTGATCACCGAACTCGCGGTGCTGGACGTGACGCCCGACGGTCTCGTGCTCGTCGAACTCGCCCCGGGCGTGACCCAGGCCGAGCTGGCGGAGAAAACCGGGGTTCCGATTCGCAATTCCTGAACACGACAGGCGGGATGGGTTGCGTCCCGTCATGCATCGGGATAATGCTGTAGTTGCGTGGGACCGGAGTGTCCCGCGCACGCTGCTTCAGGGGGCCGTCTCCCACGGTTCGCAGCGTCAATCCAACTACATCGGGAACCAACGAATGCGCCTTCCTCTGCTCATCGCCAGCGCCTTGGCCCTGGCGGCTTGCGCTGCACCCGACGCGCCCTCCACCGGCAATGGACTCGCCGGTCAAGGCAACGCCTCGACGAACGCCACGCACGCGACGACCTCTGCATTGCAACGCGGCGTGCCGCGCCCGATCGCCGGCCTCGCCGACAGCGGTCACTTGCTCGCCTATACCGGCGCCACGCCGATCAAGCGCAGCGCTTACACCTGGCACGAGGTGGCGCTGAGCGAAGCGCATGCGATGGGCGCGATCGTCTCCGGCACCCTGGCGCTGCAGTCGCCCGACGGCACGCCGATCCGCCTGCGCTACGACCGCCACGTCGAGCACGAGGACGGCAACTGGACCTGGATCGGCCGCCCCGAGGGCGCGCGCCCGGGCACCGAAGCCATCATCACCTTCGGCCCCGACGCCGTGTTCGGCTCGGTGCCCAACGGCAACAAGCCGCCCCTGGCCATCACCTCGGTGAAGGGGCGCACGTTCGTGATGGAAACCAATCCGCTGCTCCACGCGTCCGCCCGCAAGTGGAAGGGACGCGATGCCGTCGTGCCGCCCGCGCTCGCCGGCGCGCGCGACAAGGTGATGTCGCTCGCCGCCGCGCAGCCGCAGCAGCTCACCGCACAGGGCGCCGTGCCGGAAGCGGCGACCGTCGACGTCGTGATCGGTTACACCAACAAGTTCGCGCTCGACCTTGGCGGCACGTCGCAGGCGAACACGCGACTGACCTATCTCGTCGACGTCACCAACCAGGCCTTCACCAACAGCCAGGTCGTGGGCCGCGTGCGCATGGTGCGTTCGGTCGCGGTCAACTATCCGGATGCGACCGACAACGAGACCGCGCTGCGCGAACTCACCGGCGTGGCGTGCACCGAAACGACCAACGGCAACCTCGATTGCCACGATGCACCGGTTCCCGCCACGTTGCAGCCGCTGGCCAACGCGCGCGTGACCTACCGCGGCGACCTGATGGTGCTCGTGCGCCAGTTCAACGAGCCCGAGAACGAAGGCTGCGGCATCGCATGGCTGCTCGGTGGTGGCCAGGTCGCGATCGGCATGGCCGACCGGTATGCCGCCGTGTCCGTCGTGAGCGATTCCGCAGGCCTGGTGGGTGGCAGCGACGGCGGTTACTACTGCCGCGACGAAACCTTCGCCCACGAAGTCGCGCACAACATGGGCTCGGCGCACGACCGTCAGACCGCGGCGGGCGACGGTACGCTGTCGGCCGACGAATACGGCCGATTCGCGTATTCGTTCGGTTACAAGACGGCGCAGTTCTACACGATCATGGCCTATGGCGACGGGCAGGAAGCCGTGCGCGTGTATTCCAATCCGCGCATCAGCATCTGCGAAGGGCAGGTGTGCGGCACGCCCAACGACGACAACGCGAAGAGCCTCGGACAGACGATCCCCATGATCGCCTCGTTCTACGGTTCGATCCAACCGCGCGCGCTGACGCGCAACGACGTCAACGGCGACGGCAAGTCCGACATCCTGCTGCGCAACGGCAGCATTTCCACCACCAACGTCTGGTACTGGCTGAAGAACGGCCCGACGACGACCGGCTCGAGCGCCACGACGCTCGGAACGAGCTACTCGATCGCGGCGACCGGCGACTTCAACGGCGACGGCAAGCTCGACATCGTCTGGACGAGCGTGAACCGCGACGTTCGCATCTGGTTCGGCAACGGCTCCGGCTGGGGCGGAACGCCGACGACGCCCGGCACCTTCCCCACGGGCGTGGCCAACTACGCCGCCGGCTGGAAGATCGTGGGCGCGGGCGACATCGATGGCGACGGCAAGTCCGACATCGTGTTCCGCAACCCGACGCTCGCGTCGAACAACGTCATGTACTGGATCCAGAACGGCGCCACGCGCGTGCGCACCGGCACCGCGACGATGGGCCTGAGCCAGGTCCTGTCGGGCCTCGGCGACTTCAACGGCGACGGCAAGCTCGACCTGGTGTTCGTCGCGGGCCGCGACGTGCGCCTCTGGTTCGGCAACGGCACGAGCTTCGGCGCGACGTCCGCGACGCCGGGCACGTACCCCGCGTTCGCCGGCAGCTTCGCCGATGGCTGGCAGTACGCGGGCGCCGGCGACGTCGACGGCGACGGCAAGGACGACATCATCAGCCGTTCGAACAAGATCGCTTCGAACAACTTCAGCTACTGGGTGATGAACGGTTATGCGCGCACGCGCATCGGCTTCGCCACGATGGGAGCGAGCTACAACGTCGCGGCCCTCGGCGACTACAACGGCGACGGCAAGCTCGATGTCGCCTGGACGAGCGCCAACCGCGACGTGCGCATGTGGCTCGGCAACGGCACCGGTTTCGGCGCCACGACCACGACGCCGGGCAGCTATCCGGCCGGCGCCGGCACCTACGCGAGCGGCTGGTTCGTCGTGCCGTGATGCATTGGAAGCGCCTCGCGTAAGCATTGCGTGAGGCAAACCGGACCACGGGGCCGCGGGATGTTCACGCGGCCTCGATTCCCGGAGGTTCATACAGCTGGCTCTTTCTGACAGGACAGGGAAGGGTCACTGACATGCGCATCAGTTTGCTGGCATTGGCGATCGCCGGCGGTCTCCTCGCGGGTTGCACGCAGGAAACCGGCCAATCGAATCGCCTCGGGGGAGTGTCCGACACGGCGCGCACCCCATCGGGTTCACAACCACTCGTCGCGAAAGGCGTCTCGTCCGTCGCGGCCGCTTCACTTCCCGGTAACGCGTTCGCCGCGCTCGACGACTCCGCCCAGGTCGTGCATCGCGGTGCGACCACGTTCCTTCCGGTGCGCGTGAGCGAAGCGCATGCGCGCGCCGCGATCGCCGAAGGCGAGATGACGATGCCCACGCCGTCCGGCGTGCCGGTGCGCCTGAAATACGAATCGCACGTCGAACACGACGACGGCAACTGGACCTGGGTCGGCAATGTCGACGGCCAGCCCGATGCGAAGGCGGTCGTGACGTTCGGCCCGAAGGCCGTGTTCGCGTCGATCCGCACTCCGGGCGGGCAGGGCTTCAATCTCACGACCCTCGCCGGCCGCACCTACATGGCCGACGTCGATGCGTCTAAGCTCGCGCCGGAACCGAACGTGCAGGATGCGTACGCGGCCGTCGAAGCGCCCGTGCAGGAAGCCGTCGAAGCGGTGAAGCGCAAGTCGCTCACCGTGCCGCGCACGAGCAGTGCGCAGGCCGCGATCGGTGCCACGACCGTCGATCTCCTCATCGGCTACACCAATGGCTACGTCGCGTTCATGGGTGGCGATTCGCAGGCGGTCACGCGCCTGAACCACCTCGTCGACATCGCGAACACCGCGCTCGCCTCCAGCAATGCGCAGGGCGCGATTCGACTGGTGAAGACGCAGCAGGTGACCTATCCCGACAACACGTCGAACGAAACCGCGCTGTTCGAACTCACCGGCGTGACCTGCGTCGGCGCCACGCCGGGCCAGCTTCGCCTCCCCAACCGCGGCGTGACGTGTTCGACGGCGGCGCGTCCGGCGGCGCTCGCACCGCTGGCCACCCTGCGCGAGCAATACGGCGCGGACCTCGTGTCGCTCGTGCGCGTGTTCAACAACCCCGAGAACACGAGCTGCGGCACCGCGTGGCTGATCGGCGGCATGCAGACCGCGATCGATGCGTCCGATGCGCCGTTCGCGTTCTCGGTCGTGAGCGACAGCAACGGCACCCCGGACAACGCCGTGATCTGCCGCGACGACTACCTCGCGCACGAACTCGGCCACCTCATGGGCCAGCAGCACGACATCCCGACCGCCGCCGGCACCGACGACTCGAATTCAGACGGCAACGTGCTGGATCCGGACGAGTACGGTCGCTCGCCCTATTCGTTCGGTTACCGGGCATCCGGTCCGCAGGGCGACTTCTACACCGTCATGGCGCAGCGCAGTTCGGCGGCGCAACCGGGCTACCTGGTCTTCGCCAACCCCAGCATCACCGTGTGCGGCGGCAATGCCTGCGGCGAACCGACGACGGCGGACAACGTGCGCTCGCTCAACGAGATGATGCCGGCCGTCGCGAACTTCCGCGCGCGTCGCGCACCGATCGGCGGCAACTGGATTCGTGGCGACTTCAACGGCGACGGTCGCGGCGACATCGTGTGGCGCAACCACGGCACCGGCGCCAATACGGCCTGGCTGTCGGGCAACGGCGGCACGCCGATGGGCATGCCCACGGTTCCCAACAAGGCGTGGGACATCCAGGGCGTCGGCGACTTCGACGGCGATCGTCGCTCCGACATCCTGTGGCGCAACACGATCACCGGGCAGCAGACCATCTGGCGCCAGGGCAACGGCTCGCTGCCGATGTCGATCGCCACGCTGGCGCCGCCGTTCCAGGTGGCCGGCATCGGCGATTTCGACGGCGACGGTCGCGACGACATCTTCTGGCGCAACACGCAGACGGGCGGCAACGTCCTCTGGCGCCGGGGCAGTTCGGCGATGGGCCAGTGGCTGAATTCGGCGCAGCTGGAATGGCAGCCGGTCGGCGTCGGCGACTTCAATGCCGACGGTCGCGACGACATCATGTGGCGCCACACGATCAACGGCGCCAACACGGTGTGGCTGTCGGCCAACGCCAACACGCAGATGTACGTCACCTCGTTGACGACGTCCGGCTGGTCGGTCGCGGCGATCGGCGACTTCGACAACGACAACCGCGCCGACATCCTGTGGCGCAACCTCAACACCAGCGGCAACACGCTGTGGTTGAACGGCAACGCGACGACGCAGCGCGCGGTTCCTTCGCTGCCCCTCGTGTGGAACGTGATCGGCCTCGGCGACTTCAACGGCGATGGTCGCGACGACATCCTGTGGCGCAACTCGAGCAACGGTGCGAATGCGATCTGGCTCGTCCCCAGCGGGCAGAGCCAGCAGCACATCAGCTCGGTCGCGCTGATCTGGACGCCGTCCGGCTGATCCACGGGATCGCTGCAGAAAAACGAAAAGGCCGGGCGTTTCGACGCCCGGCCTTTTTCGTTACCGATCTTTCGTTCGAGGATCGCTGCGTCAGAGGTTCTGGTAGTTCGGCCCCGCGCCGCCTTCCGGCGTGACCCAGGTGATGATCTCGTACGGATCCTTGATGTCGCACGTCTTGCAGTGCACGCAGTTGGCGGCGTTGATCTGCAGGCGCTTGCCGGTGTTCGCCGGACCCTCCGGATCGTCGACGATCTCGTACACGCCGGCCGGGCAGAAGCGCGTGCACGGATTGTCGTACTCGGCGGCGCAGCGGGTGACGCACACGCTCGGATCGTGCACGACGAGGTGCACCGGCTGGTCTTCGTCGTGTTCGGTCGCGGCGAAGTACACGCCGGCGAGACGGTCGCGCGGGGCGAGTTCGCGCTGCACGTAGTCGTACTTCGGCGCTTCGTGCGCGCCGACCTTGTCGAGCGAATTCCAGTCCGCCTTGTTCTTCAGCGTCCACGGCGACAGGCCGAGCGTCACCGTTTCCCACGCCGCGTTGAACAGGCCGAACCACATGCCCTTCTTGAAGCCGGGCTTGATGTTGCGGACGCGGCGCAGCTCGTGCATCACGTCCGAGTTCCGCAGCTTCGCGTCGAAGCCCTCCGGCGAAAGATCGGACGCAGCGAGATGCTCGGCCGCGTGCATCGCCGACTTCATCGCCTGGTGCGTGCCCTTGATCTTCGGCACGTTGAGCGTGCCCGCGGTGTCGCCGATCAGCAGCGCGCCGGGCATTTCGACGGTCGGCAGCGATTGGAAACCGCCGGTGACGATCGCGCGCGCGCCGGCCGACACGATGCTGCCGCCTTCGAGCAGCGGCTTCACGCTCGGGTGGTTCTTCCACTGCTGGAAGGCTTCCCACGGCTTGAATTCCGGATCCTTGTAATCGAGCCCGCTGATGTAGCCGAGCGCGATGCGGCCCTTGTCCAGGTGATACAGGAAGCTGCCGCCGTAGGTGTTCGTGTCCAGCGGCCAGCCGAGCGAATGCACGACCTTGCCGGGCGACGTGCGTTCTTCAGGCACCTGCCAGAGTTCCTTGATGCCGATCGAATAGCCCTGCGGATCCTTGCCGCGCGCGAGATCGAAGCGCTTGATCAGACGCTTGGTGAGATGGCCGCGCGCGCCTTCGGCGAGCACGGTGACCTTCGCGCGGATGTCGATGCCCTGCGTGTAACCGGGCTTGTGGGTGCCGTCCTTCGCGATGCCCATGTCGCCGATGCGCACGCCGGCGACGCGGCCGTCTTCGTCGTGCAGCGTTTCGCTCGCGGCGAAGCCGGGGTAGATCTCCACGCCGAGCGCTTCGGCCTGCGGCGCGAGCCACGCGCACAACGCACCGAGGCTGACGATGAAGTTGCCCTTGTTGTGCATCTGCGGCGGCACGATCACCTTCGTCGCGCCGGTCTTCGTCAGGAAATGGAACTCGTCGTGCGTGACGGGCACGCAGATCGGCGGCGGGTTGTCGCGCCAGCCCGGCAGCAGCGCGTCGAGCGGACCGGGTTCGATCACCGCGCCCGACAGGATGTGCGCGCCGATGGTCGAGGCCTTCTCGATCACGCACACCGAGATGTCGGGGTTCAACTGCTTCAGGCGGATCGCGAAGGCCAGGCCCGCGGGACCCGCGCCCACGGTGACGACGTCGTACTCCATCACGTCGCGTTCTTGTTCGGTCATGGCGGCCTCCGGGGAATCGCGCCATTCTACGGCGCATGGCGTTGGAGGCGATCGAACTGCCGGGTGCGCGCCTCGCGTTCGACCCGGACTGGCTGGCGGCGGGGGAGGGGCATGCGCTCTTCGAGGCGCTGCGCGAGGGCCTGCCGTGGGAACGCCACCGCATCACCGTGTACGGGCGCACGCTCGACGCACCGCGGCTGAGCTGCTGGATGGGCGATGTCGCGTACCGCTATTCGGGCACGCTGTTCGAGCCGCACCCGTGGCCCGACGCGCTGGCGCCGATCCGCGAACGGCTGCAGCGCGAACTCGACGCGCCCTTCAACAGCGCGCTCGCGAACCTGTACCGCGACGGCGCCGACCGCCTCGGCTTCCATCGCGACAGCGAACCCGAACTCGGCCCCGAACCCTTGATCGCATCGATCAGCCTGGGCGACACGCGGCGCTTCCGCATGCGCGAGCGCAACGGCAAGCGGTCGCTCGGCCTCGATCTCACGCACGGCAGCCTGCTGGTGATGGCGGGCGCGACGCAACGCAACTGGTTGCATGCGGTGCCGCCGACGGCGCGCGCGGTGGGGCCGCGCATCAACCTGACGTTCCGCAACGTGCGTCAGTCTTCGTCGACCAGCAACTCCAGCGCCATCACCAACGCATCCTCGCGCCCGTCGCGCGCCGGGTAATACCGCGGCCGACGTCCGATCTCGTTGAATCCTTCGTCGTGGTAGAGCGCGATCGCGGGTTTGTTCGACGGTCGCACTTCGAGGAACACGCGCTGCGCGCCGCGCCCGCGCGCCAGTTGGAGGATCGCGCGCAACAGGCGGCGCCCGTGTCCGCGACCCTGCATGTCGGGCGACGTGCACAGGTTCAGCACGTGCGCTTCGCCGGCGGCGACGCTGATCACCGCATAGGCGAGCAATTCGCCGTCCTGCACGAGCACCCACGCCGGATGGTTCGCGAGCAGGCAATCGCGGAACACGCCCTGCGTCCACGGGAATTCGTACGCGCGCTGCTCGATCGCCATGACCTCGGGCAGGTCGGCTTCGCGCATCGGGCGCAGCGACGGTGCCGGCAGGCTGTCGACGGCGACGGCGCTCATGGACGCGACGCCTGTTTGCGCAACGCGCGCAACGCGGGCCACAGCGCGCGCTTGGCCGCGGGTTTGCGCAGCGAATCCAGGTCGGGCAGGCGCGGCAAGCCGGCGAGATCGGTCTTCGCCACGCGCGCGAGCGCCTGCGTGAGCGGCGTGTCGGGCGGCGGTTCGTCGCCCACCGCGACGTAGACGACATGCCCGAGCGCGTGGAGCATCTCGCGCTGGTAGTCGTCCCACGTTGCGCGCGCGTCGCTCATCCGGGCACGTTCGCGATCTTGCGGCGGCGGAACCACAGCAGCGGACCCGAGACCGCATACAACGCCGTCGCCGCGAGCAACACGCGCGGCGGATCGATCCACAACGCGATCAACACCGCGACGGCGACAACGATCGCGGCGAACGGCACGCGCTCCGCGCTCGCGCCCTGGCCGCTGCCCTTGAAGCTGTTGTAGCGAACGCGGCTCACCATCAGCAGCGCGGCCACGATCGTGACCGCGGCCGCGGCGTAACGCAGCTCGCTTCCGCTCAGGCCGAGGTCGTGGCACGTCCACACGAAACTCGCGACGAGCCCCGCCGCGGCCGGACTGGCCAGGCCGATGAACCAGCGCTTGTCGACCTGCGCGACCTGGCTGTTGAAGCGCGCCAGGCGCAACGCCGCGCACGCGGCATACAGGAACGCGACGAGCCAGCCGACCTTGCCGAACATCGCACCGTCGAGCTTCATCGCCGACAACGCCCAGTGGTACATCACCAGCGCCGGCGCCATGCCGAAGCTGACGAGGTCGGCCAGCGAGTCGTACTGCACGCCGAACTCGCTCTGCGTGTTGGTCATCCGCGCCACGCGACCGTCCACGCCGTCCAGCACGGCGGCGACGAAGATGGCGATGCACGCCGGCTCGAACTTGCCCTGGGCGGCGGCGATGATCGCGAAGAACCCCCCGAACAGGCCGCCGGTCGTGAACAGGTTGGGCAGCAGGTAGATGCCGCGCGGTCGCGGCCGCGCTGTTTCGATGGGCTCCATGCGACGAGTGTAGCGCTTGCGACGCCGGGCGCTTGCGCGGCCCGTTGGGCAGTGCTGCAATCGGCGCCGAGTCCGCAAGGGAGCGCCGACATGCCTGGTTGGAAAATCGATGTTCCGCCCCGCCTCGTTCCGGGAACGCTCGTGCTCGGGTGCATCGTCCTCGTGGCGTGCCTGCCCGCCTTCGCGCAAGCGGTGTACACGTGGAAGGACGCGAAAGGCGTCACCCACTACTCCGACACGCCGCCGCCGAAGGGCACGCAGACGAAGGAGTTCCGCCCGGACCCCGTCCCGGTGACGCCGGTGCCGGTCGCCAACGCGGCCCCGAAGGTCGCGCCCGCCGCACCTTCGACGAACGCCGCCGTGGCCGCCGCCATCGATCCGGCCGCGGTCGCCGCGCGCGAAAAGCAGCGCGCCGAATCCTGCAAGCAGGCGCAGGCCAACCTCAAGATCCTCAAGGACAGCTACGGCGTCGCGGTCGACAACGACGGCGACGGCAAGAACGACGCCGTCCTCGACGCCGCGCAGCGCCAGAAGGAAACCGAGAACATGCAGCTCGCCGTCCAGGCCAACTGCAGCAACTGACGCGCGTGCGGTCCCGGGCAGGCGCCGGGGGCAGGGGCGGATCCCGTGGCAGAATGCCCGTTCTGTCCGTCATTCCCCCTCGAAGCCCCCGATGCGCCTGTCGCAGTTCCATCTCCGCACCGTCAAGGAAACGCCCGCCGACGCCGAAGTCGTCAGCCACCAGCTGATGCTCCGCGCGGGCATGATCCGCAAGCTCGCCGCCGGCCTGTACACGTGGAGCCCGCTGGGCCTGCGCGTGCTGCGCAAGGTCGAATCCGTCGTGCGCGAAGAAATGAATCGCGCCGGCGCGATCGAACTGCTGATGCCGTCGATCCAGCCGCGCGAGTTGTGGGAAGAGACGGGGCGCTGGCAGAAGTTCGGCGGCCAGCTGCTCAAGATTCGCGACCGCAAGGACGCCGAGTACTGCTACGGCCCGACGCACGAAGAGGTCATCACCGACTTCGCGCGCAACGAGTTGTCGAGCTACAAGCAGCTGCCGGTGAACTTCTACCAGATCCAGACGAAGTTCCGCGACGAGATCCGCCCGCGCTTCGGCGTGATGCGCGCGCGCGAATTCCTGATGAAGGACGCGTACTCGTTCCATGTCGACGATGCGTCGCTCGGCGACGAGTACCGCAACATGTACGACACCTACACGCGCATCTTCACGCGCCTGGGGCTGAAGTTCCGCGCGGTGTTCGCCGACACCGGCGCGATCGGCGGCAGCGCGTCGCACGAATTCCACGTGCTCGCCGATTCGGGCGAGGACGCGATCGCCTTCTCCGACGGCTCGGAGTACGCGGCCAATGTCGAACTCGCCGAGGCAATCGCGCCGGGCGCGCGCGCGCCGGCGGCCGAAGCGCTGCGCAAGGTGGACACGCCGACGCAGAAGACGTGCGAAGACGTCGCCGCGTTGATGGGCATCGGGCTCGATCGCACGGTGAAATCCGTTGCGGTGTGGGGCGACGATGGCTTCGTGCTGGTGCTCGTGCGCGGCGACCACGTCGTCAACGAGGTCAAGCTCTCCAAGCTTGCGGGCCTCGCGGACTATCGCCTCGCCACCGAAGCGGAAATCCTCGAACACCTCGGCGCGGAACCGGGCTTCCTCGGCCCGCTGGATCCGCGAAAGCCGATTCGCATCGTCGCCGACCGCAGCGTCGACGCGATGGCCGACTTCGTCGTCGGCGCCAACGAGAACGGCTTCCACGTCGCGGGCGTCAACTGGGGTCGCGACCTGGCCGACGCCGACATCGTCGCCGACGTGCGCAACGTCGTCGCCGGCGACGCATCGCCGGACGGGCAGGGCACGCTCGGCATCGCGCGCGGCATCGAGGTCGGCCACGTGTTCCAGCTCGGCCGCAAGTACGCCGAAGCGATGAAGTGCACCGTGCTCGACATGGCCGGCAAGGCGGTGACGCCGGCGATGGGCTGCTACGGCATCGGTGTTTCGCGCATCGTCGCCGCGGCGATCGAGCAGAACCACGACGCGAACGGCATCGTCTGGCCGGACGCGATGGCCCCGTGGCAGGTCGCGGTCTGCATGATCAATCCGAAGAACGACGCGACCGTCGCCGCCGCCGCCGAAACGCTGTACCGCGAGCTCAATGCGGCCGGCATCGACGCGGTGCTCGACGATCGCGGCCTGCGTCCGGGTCAGATGTTCGCCGACATCGAGCTGATCGGGCTCCCGCACCGGGTGGTCGTGTCCGAACGCGGCCTGGCCGCGGGGACGTTCGAGTATCGTGCGCGCACGGCATCCGACGCCGAGCAGCTCGATCGCGACGCCTTGTTCGCGAAGCTGCGCGGCTGACGCCCACCCTTCACCTTGCGGAGGAACGCTTCATGTCCATCGATCTCAGCGGCCTGTCGGCCAAGGAACTCGAGTCGCTCATCGCGCAGGCGAAGAAGCGCCGCACGACCTTGAGCAAGCGCAAGCCGATCGCGCTGGTGCGCAAGAAGCTCACCGCGCTCGCGCGCGCGGAGGGCTATTCGATCGCGGAGTTGTTCGGTGGCGCACCGGCGCCGGCGGCATCGAAGGGCAATGGCGTCGCGAAGACCGCCGCGCGCAAGTCGACCAAGGGCTACAAGCTAGGCAAGGTCGCCCCGAAGTACCGCAATCCGCAGAACCCGTCGGAAACCTGGGCCGGCCGCGGCCAGCAGCCGAAGTGGATGGCGACGCAGATCGCCGGCGGAAAGAAGCTCGAAGACTTCCTGATCAAGTGATCCCCGCCTTCGCTGGGACGGTGCGCGTCAGAGGTTGCGGCGCGCGCTGACCAGCAGGTTGCCGAACAGCAACCCCGCGACCAGCGCCATCAGCGTGTTGAGCACCGCGAGCGCGGCATCGCCGCCCGCATCGACGTTCTGTTGTTGCACGAGATTGATCACGCCGCGCAGCGCGACGCTGCCCGGCACGAGCATGATGATGCCCGGCACGCGCACCAGCGCGCCCGGGCGCTGCGCGAGGCGCGCATACGCATTGCCGGCGGCGGAAGTCGCGAGCGCGGCGAGGAACACGCCGGCGGGGCTGCCGAACATCTGCCCGCCGAAGCGCGCGATGAGATAGCCCGACGCCGCCGCGAGCATCACGATCCACCAGTCGCGCTTCGCCGCGCGGAACAGCACCGCGAACGCCAGCGCGCCCGTGAACACGGCGACGCCTTCCACCCAGTCCGGTTGCGGCCGCGACGCACGGATGTGGGGTTGCAGTCCCGCCAGTTCCGCCACCTTGAACGCGATCACCGTGCCGATGGTGAGCTTCAGCACGGTCGTCAGCGCGCCGGCGAAACGCGCGGTGCCCGACACGAGATGCCGGCTGGTGAGTTCGTTCACCGCGTTGGTGAGCGCCATGCCGGGCAGCAACACGATCAGCGACGCGATGGTCACCGTGTTGAGGTTGAGCGGGCCGACGAGGCTGGCCACCGCGATCGCGACGAAGCCCGCGACCACGCCGGAGATCGCGTCGCCCGCTTCCTGCAGGCGCGGGCGTCCCTGCGATGCGAGTTCCAGCAGGCCGATCAACACGCCGATCAATCCCGCCGTCGCGATGTCCAGCCAGGGCAGGCGCAGCAGGCCGGCGACGGCGGCGGACGCCATGCCGAAACCGATCACCTGCATCGCGCGTTCGCGCCTGCTCGCAGGGCGACCGAGTGCGCGAAGTTGCGCATGTCCTTCCGCGATGCCGACGCGACCCGCCATGACGTCTTCCGCGATCCGATCGGCCTCGCAGAGCTTGAAAAGATCCGTGTCCCCCGGCGCCAAACGGATGACTCGCGTCGTATCCGAGACACCTGCGGGTCGACGCGGGTCGTTGAACGACAGGATCATCCCCGTGGGATTCGACCACGCTTCGCAGTCGAGTCCGAGCCGTTGCGCGACGGCCACCACGGCGCCTTCGAGTCGCTGCGCGGTCGTGCCGTACGCATGCAGGTGCTCGGCGACTTCGAGCACGAAGGCGATGCGTTCGGCATAGCCGGCATCGGCGACTTCGAGGTGTTGCGCGCGAGGCGGCATCGACACGGAAGGAGGTGCGGACATGACCACAGCATCGCATGGAGACGACGACATCCGGGTTGCCGACGCGCATGTCGAGTACGGCTCCACAAACGGACGTAACATTGCAATTCGTCCACCAATGGATTACAACGGCGACATCTCCCTCCCGGAGGTCGCCATGGCCCAGCCCCTTGCCAAGCTCGACCACGCACCGGACCTCGCCACCCCCGAGGCCGCCGCCGCTGCGCTGCGTACCTTCTTCCGCATCGCCGATGCGTGGGATCTCGGCAACGAGCAACAACGCCAGCTGCTCGGCTGCGGTCGCAGCACCTTCTACGAATGGAAGCACGGGCGCGTGAAGCGCGGCCTCGACAACGCGACGCTCGAGCGCCTGTCGCACCTGTTCGGCATCTACGCGGCGCTGCAGGTGCTGCTGCCCATTCCCGAACGCGCGCACGCCTGGCTCCATCGCGACAACGCCGCGCCGTTGTTCGGCGGCAAGACGGCGCTAGATCGCATGCTCGCCGGCCAGGTGTCGGACCTGTACGTCGTGCGCCAGTACCTCGACGCGCAACGCGGCGGATGGTCCTGACGCACGCATGCGGGTGACGCGCGTCCAGTTGGCGTGGGACACCTCGTGCCGGCTCGTCGCGAGCCGCTACCCGGCGGTGGGTCTGTTCGACGCGGTGGCCGATCCGGCGGACCTCGATGTCGTGTTCGCGATCGAGGCGCTCGGCAATCCGCGGCTGCGCCAGGAAGCGGGCGCGCTGTCGATCGTGCCGCAGGACCAGCGCATCAGCGGGCCCGGCACGACGCCGATCATGTCCGCGTTCACGCACCTCAACCCCGAGGGCTCGCGCTTCTCCGATGGCACGTGGGGCGTTTACTACGCCGCGAACGACCTCGAGACCGCGGTCGCCGAAGTCGGTCACCACCGCGCGCGTTTCCTCGCGCGCACCGCGGAGCCGGCGATCGAGGTCGACCTGCGCTGTTATCGCGTCGCCGTCCGCGCCCGCCTGGTGGACCTGCGCGGCAAGCGCGCGCAGCCCGATGTCCTCGACCCGCAGCGATACGCCGCATCGCAGGCCTTCGCACGCGCGCAGCGCGATGCCGCCGAGCCGGGCATCGTCCACGACAGCGTGCGCCGCCGGGGAGGACAATGCGTTGCCCTGTTCACGCCGAAGGCCGCCGTGCCGCCCGCGCAGCAGGCCGAACATGTGACGCTGTGCTGGGACGGCGCGCGCATCGCGGCCTGGTATCGCAAGTCGGATGCCCGCCTGCTTTGAACGCTGCGCCGACCGCGTCAACGCCCGCCATGACGCGGACTTAAGTATCCTCCGCCGCAGAGGGGACACCCATGCGCGACGCAAGCCGCCCACCCAGCCTGGCCACCGACGGATCCATGCGCCTGCAACTGCAGGGCAACTGGACGCTCGTGCATGCCGGCGCCATGGCCGAACAACTCCGCATCGCACCGGACGGCGTCGACGCCGTCGATGCGAGCGAGATCGAAAGCCTCGACTCCGCGGGCGTGCTCCTGCTGTTGCGCTTCGCGCGGCGTCGCGGGCTCGACCTCGACAGTTTCCACTTCCGCGAAGACCAGCAATCGCTCGTCGCCGCGATCGAGGACGTTGCGGACGACCGTCCACCGAAGAAGCGCGAATACGGCGTCAGCGCCGCGCTGGCCCGCCTCGGCTTCGCGGTGCACGACAACTACAAGGAAATCCTCGCGCTCATCGGTTTCCTCGGCGAGAACCTGATGAAGTTCGGGCGCATGCTCGCGCAGCCGCGCCGCTTCCGCCTGACCTCGACGGTCTACCACATGGAGCAGGTGGGCCTCGACGCCGTGCCGCTCGTGTTCCTGCTCTCCTACCTCGTCGGCGCGGTGATCGCGTTCCTCGGCGCGAACATCCTCCGCGACTTCGGCGCGGAGATCTACGTCGTCGAACTGGTGAGCGTCGCGTTCCTGCGCGAATTCGCCGTGCTGCTCACCGCGATCATCCTCGCCGGTCGCACCGCGAGCGCGTTCACCGCGCAGATCGGTGCGATGCAGAGCCGCGAGGAAGTCGACGCGATCCGCACGCTCGGCATGGATCCGATCGACCTGCTCGTCCTGCCGCGCGTGATCGCGCTGCTGGTGATGTTGCCGCTGCTCACCTTCATCGCGATGATCGCCGGCCTGCTCGGCGGCCTGTCGGTCGGCGCCTTCAGCCTCGACATCGCACCGCAGGCCTGGCTGTCGCGCCTGGAGGAAACGATCGAAGTCCGCCACTTCCTCGTCGGCCTGTCGAAGGCGCCGTTGTTCGCCGCGGTGATCGCGTTGATCGGCTGTCTCGAAGGCCTGCAGGTCGAAGGCACCGCGCAGTCGGTGGGCGAGCGCACGACGTCGAGCGTCGTGCAGACGATCTCGCTGGTGATCGTGATCGACGCGATCATGGCGCTCTGGTACATGCAGATGGACATCTGACATGGCCGACACGAACGACATGGTCATCCGCATCCGGGGCCTCGACAATCGCTTCGGCGAACAGGTCGTGCACGAGAACCTCGACCTCGAAGTGCGGCGCGGCGAAATCCTGGGCGTCGTCGGCGGCTCCGGCACCGGCAAATCCGTGCTGATGCGTTCGATCCTGGGCCTGCGCCGACCCGACGCGGGCCGCATCGAAGTCATGGGCGTCGACGCGCGCAGCGAGGACGAGGACGACCGCAACCAGATCGAACGCAACACCGGCGTGCTGTTCCAGGACGGCGCGCTGTTCTCCTCGCTCAGCGTCGGCGAAAACGTGCAGGTGCCGCTGAAGGAGCAACACCCCGAACTGCCGGACACGCTGCGCTACGAACTCGCCTTGCTGAAGGTGAAGCTCGCCGGCTTGCCCGCCGATGCGGTGAACAAATTGCCGTCGCAACTTTCCGGCGGCATGCGCAAGCGCGCAGGCCTGGCGCGCGCGCTCGCGCTCGATCCGCCATTGCTGTTCCTCGACGAACCCACCGCGGGGCTCGATCCCATCGGCGCCGCGGCCTTCGACGAACTCATCCTGACCCTGCAGCGCGCGCTGGGCCTGACGGTGTTCCTGATCACCCACGACCTCGACACGCTCTACACGATCTGCGACCGCGTCGCCGTCCTCGCCGACAAGCGCGTGCTGGTCAACGCGCCGATCGAGGACGTCGAGCGATTCGACCACCCCTGGGTGCAGGCATATTTCCACGGCCCGCGTGGCCGCGCCGCCCGCGAGGCCGGCGCTGGCACAATGGCTTGAAGGAGGCGACATGGAAACCAAGGCCAACTACGTCCTGATCGGCGCGTTCACACTGGCGGTCAGCATCTTCGGCCTGCTGTTCGCGCTGTGGGCGGCCAACTGGTCGTCGGAGCGCGAATGGAACACCTACCGCATCGTCTTCAACGAAGCGGTGACCGGCCTCTTCGAAGGCGGCAGCGTGCGCTACAACGGCATCAACGTCGGCACGATCGACCACCTGCGCCTGGCGCCCAACGATCCGCGCAAGGTGATCGCGCAGGTGCGCATCAACACGATGACGCCGATCAAGACCGACACGCACGCGAAGATTTCGCAGGACGGCCTCACCGGCCCGACCTTCATCCAGCTCAGCGGCGGCAGCCCGAACGCGCCGCTGCTGGCGTCGAACGACAGCGACCAGGTGCCGACCATCGCCACCGAGCCCTCCGCGCTGCAGAACATCGCCGACACCGCCAACCGCCTCGTGCAGCGCCTCGACCGCGTGCTGAGCGAAGAGAACGTGCGGCGCATTTCCGATTCGCTGGAGAACATCGAGCAGCTTACCGGCGCCGTCGCCGCGCAGCGCGAGGATGTCGGCACGCTGATCGTCAATGCGCGCGAGGCGAGCGAGCAACTCAAGCTGACGCTCGCCACCACCAACACCACGGTCGAACGCCTCGATCGCGAGGTCGTGCAACACCTGCCGGCGCTGGTCGACAAGCTCGATCGCACGCTCGCGCAACTCGAGTCAGTGTCGCAGAACGCCAACGGCATGCTCGCCGAGAACCGCGCGCCGCTCGCCAACGGCGTGCAGCAACTCGGCCCCGCGCTCACCGAACTGCGCGGCCTGGTGCGCGACCTGCGCCGCGTCGCGAGCCGCCTCGACGCCAATCCGGCGGGCTACGTGCTCGGCCGCCAGCAACCCAAGGAGTTCGTGCCCGAATGAGCAGGACGACGCCCGTTCGATCGATCGCAGCCCCGGCGCTGTCGATGCTGCTGCTCGCGTTGAGCATGCTGTCGTTGCCGGCATGCAGCATCGTGCCGAAGAAGGAACCGCTGTCGTTGTATGCACCGCAAGCGCAGGTGCAGCCCGACCCGTCGTGGCCGACGGTGCAATGGCAATTGCAGTTGCCGCGGCCGCACGCGTCGGAACTGCTCGACTCGCCGCGCATCGTCGTGCGTCCGTCGGAGGGCGAACTGCAGGTCTACCACGGCGCCGTGTGGGCGGAACCCGCGCCCGACCTCGTGCAGGACGCGGTGCTCGCGGCGTTCGAGGACAGCGGCCGCATCGGCGGCGTCGGCCGGCGTGGCACCGGCATCGCCGGCGACTACGAACTCCTGCTCGACATCCGCCGCTTCGAATCCGACTACGCCGGCGGCGCCACGCCGCAGGCCGACGTCGAGATCGTCGCCAAGCTCGTCGCCAACCGCACCAACGTCGTCGTCGCCACGCGCACGCTGCGCCAGCGCGTGCCCGCCAGCGGCACCGCGGTGGGCGAGGTCACGCGCGCGTTTGGCACCGCGATGACGAACATCGTGCAGGAACTGGTGGGCTGGACGCTGGTGGAAGGGGAGAGGTATGAAAAGGCGAATCCGCCGCCCGTGCCGGCGCGCGCAAATGCCACGAAGCGTTGATGACGTCGCCTAACATTGGTTTCGCAGAGAGCAGGCACGATCCAGCATTGCCTGCAGCTTGCGTTGCTGACGTCGTGCGGCCTTGACATCAACCGGTCCAATCGATTCTCCGTAGTTGCCCGGCGTAATGGTCGCGGTTTCCAGTTTCTTCAGTTTGCGTGCGGCAATCGCGAGCATTTCCGTACCCAGCCCCAGCCGGCGCATGTGATCCTGGATCCTGCTGACGATGACCGTGTCCGGGGAATTCCCCGCGCGGCCGCTGGGAATCGCAAGCAGCATTCCGACATTCAACGAATCCAGGTTGCGCAGGTTCGGAAGCGGACCCTCGAAGATCTTCGCCCAGGCGAAGTTCAACAATCCGACCTGCAGTGGAATTCCACGCATGACGCGTTCCTTCACCGGGTCCGAGAGCATGACTTCCTGCTCGATCCGACTGATCTTGCCCGCAGAATGCAGGCCGTCCGCCAGTTCCCTCAGGCGCTTCTCGTCGATCGCCCTATCCCACGTCATCTTGAGCGATTCGCTCATGCGAGGCATGCCGAGCGACTTCTCGCAGAAGCGCGCAAAGCGCCGGCCGACCGACTGCGATCCCAATGCCCACGCGAGACGCAGCATCGGCACGGACGCCCACTGCCGGAAATAGTTGATCCAGCCGTGATTGTCGGGGTGGTTGAAGTTGCGTTCGAGATCGAGGTCGACGTACACGGATTCGATGAGCTGGATGACTTCCTGCGCGAAATAGAAACACGCCCGGAACTCCTCGGTTTTCCGGGGGAGCGCGTTCGGAGACGACACATCGCCTCCGACGGCATGCGCCCAGCCGCGATACAGGGAGGCATCCATGCATTTGAGCTCGCTCGTGCGACGCTGGCGTTCCAGCAAACGCGACAGTGCGGCGCTGTGCTTCGAGAATCGCAACGCGATGGCATCCGACGGCTCGAACAATCGATGCTCGAGTTCGACCAGCAATTCTTCCTTTATCCCGTCATGGTGGAGGTTCAGTTCGCTGAGTCCGCGATTTTCGGCGCGAATGGGCAGGTCGCCCGGCTGTTCCATGCGCGTCAGTCCGCAAAGGCGCCTGCCCGCGATGTAGCCCAATTGGCGATACGCCTCGAACTGGTGTTCGTCGAAGAATTGATCCGAGGTCGACTCGTGCGGGAAACTCGGATGCGCTGCGGCGTAGTGCGCGATATCCGCCGTTTCGTTCCCCAGCAACGAAGGTTTTAGATAGACGATCAAGCCGGTTTCGTCGTTCGCATACTTGATCTTGCCGAGCGTCGCGAACCGGCGCGAGTAACCACGCTTGTCCGGGCGCATGAGCGAGACATCGATATCGATGCTGGCGCCAAGGTCGACGCGGCACTTGTGGATTGCGTTCCCCAGGCTTTCAAAGTCGCGGTCGGGGTCGGCGGATGCATCGACCGCAAGGATGAATCGACACCGGCGTCGAACCAGTTCATAGATCCCGAGGTTCTCGAAGTGTCCGCCGTCCGAGACGTACGTGTGCGGAGCGTCGGCCGCGCTCCTGCTGAAAAGCTCATAGAGCACCTTGTTGACCAGGATGCGCCGCATCTGGGCAAGGAACCCGGTGTTTCCATTGCGGTTCGCAACCCACCAGCCAAGGCGCGCATTGAACAACGTCAACAGGAACGCTACCGCGGGCGAGCTGTGATAACCCATTTGAGGGCTGACGGCCGCGCCTGAAATGGAAATCGCGGTGCCGAGCGTTACCGTCTGCGTCAGGGGCTGCGGGCCGTCCGCGAACGCGCCGAGCATTTGCTGCTCTTCCTCGGAAGCCTTGTCTCCCTCGCGCTTGTCGGGGGAAGGCCAGCGATCACCCAATGCACCTTTTCTTCCAGGCAGCGGAACGTGTCCGCAATGTCGCGGCGAGAAGATGAAAGACGCAGCACGACGATCCTGCCAGTCCAGGTCGCGCGTCGACATCAGGTTGGCGGCCGAACACACCAGGGGATACAGCGGCCGATCGGTCGCGTTCGGCTCGCCGGGCCCACCGTGGATGCTTGCGAGGTCCTTCAGCCAGATGTCGTCTTCCGTATCGACACCGATATCCGGATCCGGCCTGCGCTGATTGCGCGAGGGGGCGAGGTAGCAACGGACGAGTCGATTTCGATAGAAGCCGTTCATGCTGAACTCGTTGTCGTCGATCAGGACGCGCATGACCGACAACACGACAGCGATGAGAAGAAACTTTCCGGCGATCTGCGGCCACATCGCCGGCAACAGTTTGTCAGTCAAGTCCTGAAGCTCGTCGTATCCGCGCGAGTTGAGGCCGAGCATCAACACCTCCCCCAGCTTGACGCTCAGCACGAGAGCGCCGGCGACCATGGCCACGGGTGCCAGGCCGATCACGAGATTCTTGGCGTGGGTTCGCCAGGTCACGCGCCCCGGCGCGGCGACTCTGTCGAAATAGGCCGCGTAGGCGCCCAGCGCACCCCACACAACGGGTGCGACGGCCGCGATCTGCGTGATCCACGGCGAGTCCTGGTCGATGTTGAGAAGCGGGGGGCCGTAGGCAATCACTACGGCAGGAAGCGAAATGGTGAAGAGGACGAACAGTCCGATTCGCCCCAGCAACCTTGCCCACCGTTCGCGAGGAACGCGATCTTCCTCTCGAGTGAGCGTCAATCCCACGTACAACAAGCTGGCGCAGAAGAAGACAAGGAACACGATCGGCGCCCCAAACACCAGCACGCCCCATTCTTTAGGCCACCGGACGAACGACCCGTAGTTCCACTGGATGGCCCACAACCCGGCAGCTGCCAACACAGCGCACAAGGCTGCAATCACAACGTGAAGCGTCAGCTTTCGCCCACGGCCATGCTTGCGCTTCTTGCGGAACAGCCAAAGCAATACCCAAGTCAGCTGCGCTGCGATGAAAGCGGCGGCAATGGCAACGACCCCGATCGGGATGCCCGTGGGAGCGATTGCTGGAGCAACGAGGGAAGCAACGATGGGGTCGAAGAGGGAAATCGGAACCGTCGTCAGTGATCCGGGCCTGCTTGGAAATGCAAGACAGGCAACGAGAAAGATTCCAAGCGTCAGGAGCAATGGCGGTGCGTACTGCGCCGATGCGGTCGACCGATGCACCTGCGAGTTCTCCGCAGCTGCGTCGGCGGCCATCTGGTCCAGGCCGCGAATCGCCATGGCAACGGACGCGCAGATGCTTGCCAGGGCCAGCGTCCCGTAACTGGGCGTCAGTTGCGATGCTGCCAGGAAGGTTGCGTAGGGGATCGCCAGCGCAAGGAGAAACCAACCCACGAGTTGCAGCTGCGTCAACAGCATGTTGCCGATGAACGTGGTGATCAGCGTGACGCGATCCGCCGACAGGCGTCCCTTGTTCGGCGTCAGGTAATTGCTGTACGCGCGCAGCTCGCGGATCGTCTGGCCTCGCGGCTTGTCGTTGCAACGTTTGCTGTCGCGGGGACCGTTGCGCGCGGGATCGAGCTCGTCGATCGTGTGTTCCAAGCCATGATGCTTGAGCAGGCCCTGCAGGAACGCGCCGATGTAGCCGCCACCGGAGACGGTCGAAAGGTAGTGGAATCCTCCAAGCCAACGTTGGTTCGCCAGGGCCTGCAGTACGCCCAGTGCAAACGTCGCGCTGCGGATGCCGCCTCCGGAAAGCGCGAGGCCCCACGCTCGGACTTTCGACGAGTCGCCAGATTGCTTGCCGAGGATGCATTCCAGTTCGCGCGCGCGAAGCTCATCGTTGGGGTCGGTCGATCCTTCCGCATCGATCGAGATATCGAGCCCAACTGGGCTGTACTGCGCTGAGCTCTTGGTGTGCGCCGTATCGTTCATGGCAACCTCGCAGCACAGGAACACGAGGGCCAACGCGAATGCGTTCGGATTCGCGGCCATCACGCACGCGAATCCAACGCATCATCATGGAATTTGGTGAGCGACGTTCACCAAGACCCCGGAATTCACGCGGTCTGCTTGGCCGTCTTGCGCGCAAGCATCGGCTTTTCGACCAGATGCCACGACAACATCGCGAGCGGCAACGTGATCGCCGAGGCCCAAGCGAAAACGAACAGCGGACCCTGCGTGGGGAACGATGCGATCAGCGCCTGCTGCACCGGGAAGGCGTAGATGTACAAGCCGTAGGAGTAGTCGCCGACGCTGTTGAACCTGCGGATCCATCCGCCGGGCACGTACGCCAGCCACAGCACGATGTACGCGATGGTCGGCGGATACACCCAGAAGAAATACGTCGGCATCGCCACGCCGGCGAGCAGCACGAACGCCATCGCGGCGAACAGTGCGGGGTGCATCGGGATGCGCGCGCGGAAGATCCAGAACGCCGCGCCGCAGAAGAACATGAAGAACAGGCGGAAGTCGCCCCAGGTGGGGTTGCCCGTTTCGTGCGCCCACCAGAATCCGGCGAGCATCAGCGCGGTGCCGATGACCACGACGCGGGTGAACAGCTTGAACGCGTCGGACTTCGAGACCTTCGCCGCAAGCCACCACGCGAGCACCAGCGTGATGTAGCAGTACAACTCGAACTTCAGCGTCCACAGCGACCCGTTGACCACGCGGTCGATCGGGTTGTCCGGGAACATGCCTTCCAGTCGGAACTTCAGTCCGGCCAGCACCGTGGCGTTCTTGACGAGGAACTTCCACGTCTCGCTCTCGGTGAAGTACTCGCCGAGCGGCAGCGTCGTGAACCACGGCCCGAGCACGAAGGTGAGCAGGCACGACATCACGATCAGCGCAGGGAAGATGCGCAAGGCGCGCGCGCGAAGGAACTGTCTGACGTCGCCGAGTCGCAGCAGGCTCGCCGTCACCAGGAAACCGCTGGTGACGAAGAACACATCCACCGCGACGCCGGCCGGCGTGTAGCGGAGGAAGTCGATCCACGGCTCCCATTCGATCGACAACGCGTAGCTGTGGCTCCACAGCACCGCGAACGCCGCCAGGAACCGGACGAGGTTGAAGTTGTTGTCGCGCCCGGTGGCGTAATCGGACAACCGCATTGCGTTCGACTGCAGCGTGTTCGACCGCAGTGCGTCAGCCCAGGCGGGCACGTTGCGCGGCGAGCGCATCGCGTTGTGCGGTCCAGTCGGTGAGTCGCTGTCGTTCCTGCTCGACGACGGCTGCGGGGGCGTTTTGCACGAAGGTGTCACTGGCGAGTTTGTTCGTCGACTTGGCCAGCTCACCTTCGACGCGCTTGAGTTCCTTGTCCAGCCGCGCGCGTTCGGCGCCGAGGTCGACGAGCCCCTCGAGCGGGACGAACAACTTCATCTCGCCCACGAGGGCACCGGCGGCCGCCGGCGGTTCACCGTTGAGCACGTCGATGCGTTCGATGCGGTTGAGGAAGCGCAGCTGCGAGTCGAAGCGACCCATGCGCTTGCACTCGATCTCGCCGCCGCCCTGCACGAGCAACGCGATCTGCTTCGCGGGCGACACGCCGAGTTCGCTGCGGATGCGGCGCAATGCGCTCACCATCGCCTTCAGCCATTCGATGTCGCCTTCGGCCTGCGCGAAGTCGCCGGTGTTGTCGCCGGCCTCCGGATACGCCTGCAGCGAGATCGTCGACGCGTCGATCGACAACCGCGGCGCCACCGAACGCCACAGCTGCTCCGTCACGAACGGCACGAGCGGATGCAGCAGGCGCAGCAACGATTCGAGCACGTGCAGCAGCGTGTGGCGCGTGCTGTCCGCGGCGGCGGCGTCGCTGCCGTTCAATGCGGGCTTGGCGAGTTCGACGAACCAATCGCAGAACTCGTTCCAGGCGAACTCGTACAACGCCTGCGACAACAGGTCGAAGCGGTACGACGCGAAGTGCTCGGCGGCCTGCACCGTCGTTTCCTCGAGGCGCGCGAGGATCCACTTTTCGGCGTCGGTGACGGGCGCAGGCTTGCCGCTGAACGTCTTGCCCTCGGTGTTCATCAACACGAAGCGCGTGGCGTTCCACAACTTGTTGCAGAAATTCTTGTAGCCCTCGGCGCGGCCGAGGTCGAACTTGATGTCGCGGCCCGGTCCCGCGAGCGCGGCCATCGTGAAGCGCAGCGGATCCGCGCCGTGCGCGGCGATGCCGTCGGGGAATTCCTTGCGCGTGGCCTTCTCGATCTTCTCGGCCATCTTCGGCTGCATCAGGCCGGTGGTGCGCTTGGCGACCAGCGAGTCGATCGCGATGCCGTCGATGATGTCGAGCGGGTCGAGGATGTTGCCCTTCGACTTCGACATCTTCTGGCCGTCCTTGTCGCGGACCAGGCCCGTGATGTAGACGTCGCGGAACGGCACGCGCCCGGTGAAGTGGTCGGTCGCCATGATCATGCGTGCGACCCAGAAGAAGATGATGTCGAAGCCGGTGACGAGCACCGACGATGGCACGTAACGGTCGTAACCGAGCTGCGCCATCTTCGCTTCGTCCGGCCAGCCCATCGTGCTGATCGGCCACAACTGCGAGGAGAACCAGGTCTCCAGCACGTCGTTGTCCTGCGTGAGCGCGACGTCGCTGCCGAGCGCGTGCTTCGCGCGCACTTCGTCTTCGCTGCGGCCGACGTAGCAGGTGCCGCTCGCGGCGTCGTACCACGCGGGAATGCGATGGCCCCACCACAGCTGGCGGCTGATGCACCAATCCTGGATGTTCTCCATCCAGTGGCGATAGGTGTTGATCCAATTCGGCGGAACGAACTGCACGTCGCCCTTCTCAACGAGCTCCATGCCGCGCTTCGCGAGGCCGTCCATCTTCACGAACCACTGGTCCGTGAGATACGGCTCGATCACCTGGCCCGTGCGATCGCCGCGCGGCACCTGCAGCTTGTGCGGCTTCGTCTCGACCAGCAGCTCCTGCGCTTCGAGATCGGCGAGCACGGCCTTGCGCGCGACGTAGCGATCGAGGTCGCGGTACTTCTCCGGCACGTGCTCGTTGGTGACCGCGTCCGGCGTGAAAATGTTGATCAGCGGCAACGCGTGGCGCTGGCCGACGAGGTAATCGTTGAAATCGTGTGCGGGGGTGACCTTCACCACGCCCGTGCCGAATTCGCGGTCCACGTACGCGTCCGCGATGATCGGAATCTCGCGATCGGTCAGCGGCAGCTTCACCGCCTTGCCGATGAGGTGCGCGTAACGATCGTCTTCCGGATGCACCATCACGGCGGTGTCGCCGAGCATGGTTTCCGGGCGCGTGGTCGCGACGACGAGCGTGCCGCTGCCGTCGGCGAGTGGATAGGAGATCGACCACAGGTGGCCGTCTTCTTCCTCGTTGACGACTTCGAGGTCGGAGATCGCGGTCTTCAGCACCGGATCCCAGTTGACCAGGCGCTTGCCGCGATAGACCAGGCCGTCTTCGTGCAGGCGGACGAACGATTCGATCACCGCGTCGGCGGCCATCGGATCCATCGTGAACATGCTGCGCGACCAGTCGCCCGACGCACCGAGGCGTCGCATTTGGCGTTCGATGGTGTGGCCGCTCTGTTCGCGCCACTCCCACACCTTGTCGATGAAGCCCGCGCGGCCGAGGCCGTCGCGCGTCAGTCCTTCGCGTGCGAGATTGCGCGCGACCACCATTTCCGTCGCGATGCCCGCGTGGTCGGTGCCCATCTGCCACAGCGCGTCGAAACCGTGCATGCGGTGGTAGCGGATCAACGCATCCTGCAGCGTGTGCTGGAACGCGTGGCCCATGTGCAGCGTGCCGGTGACGTTCGGCGGCGGCAGCAGCACGACGTACGGCGTGCCTTCACCGCGCGGCTTGAAAACGCCGCCGTCCTCCCACTCCGCGTACAGACGCGATTCGAAAGCGGAGGGGTCGTAGCTGGGGGCGAGGATGGGGGTTTCGTCGCTCATCGGATCACATGTCGTGCTTGTTCACTTCGAAGCCGCGCGCCTGGTACGCCTTCCAGCGTTCGCGCAACGGCCCGCGGGCGTTCTCGTCGGCGGGCACCACTTCCAGGACGCGTTCGACCGCGCCTTCGACCGCGCCGTCGCGGAGATTGATCACGATCGGACGCAGCGGCGCGTCGACGTCGGGCGCCGCGATCAACACCGCGGCCTCGTCCTCGTCGATGTCCGCTCCGGCGATCTGGTGCGGGATGTAGGCGTCCTCGCCCATGTCCCACAGCATGTCGTCGAGCATTTCCGCCTGCTGCGCATCGCGCGCGAGGATCAGCGTCCACGTGCCGGCGTCGTGCGCCTTGCGCGCGAGTTCGCACACCAGGCGCAGCGGCTCCGCGCGGAAACGCGGCTTGGCGATCAGGTAGAAATCCGCGCGCGGCATCAGGCCGCGCGATCCAGCAACCATTGCGAGAGCAGGCCGACCGGACGACCGGTGGCCATGCCGCGCTTGCCTTCATCGTTCGCCACGCCCGCGATGTCCAGGTGCGCCCAGCGCTGGCCTTCGGTGAAGCGCGCGAGGAAGCAGCCCGCGGTGATCGCGCCGGCCCAGCGGCCGCCGATGTTGTAGACGTCGGCGAAGCTCGACTCGAGCAGCGACTGGTATTCGTCCCACAGCGGCAGGCGCCACGCGCGATCGAACGTGGTCTCGCCCGCGGCGATCAGTTCGTTCGACAGGTCGTCGTGCTTGCTCATCAGGCCGGTCGCGTACTTGCCGAGCGCGATGACGCACGCGCCGGTAAGCGTGGCGACGTCCACCATCGCCTGCGGTTCGAAGCGCTGCGCCCAGGTGAGCGCGTCGCACAGGATCAGGCGGCCTTCGGCGTCGGTGTTGCCCACTTCGATGGTCTTGCCTGACATCGACGTGATGACGTCGGACGGGCGATAGCTGTTGCCGTCGGGCATGTTCTCGACGGCCGGCACGACGACGACGAGGTTGATCGGCAACTGCATGCCGACCGCGGCGACGAAGGTGCCCATCACCGTCGCGGCGCCGCACATGTCGTACTTCATTTCCTCGATGCCGCCCTGCGTCTTCAGGTTGATGCCGCCGGTATCGAAGGTGATGCCCTTGCCGACGAGGACGTAGGGCTTGGCGTCGCCGCCATTGTTCCACTTCATCGCGATCAGCTTCGGCTCGTTGGCCGAGCCCTGCGCGACGGCGAGCAGCGAGCCCATGCCGAGTTCGGCCATCGCATCGCGGCCGAGCACTTCGCATTCGGCCTGCGGGAAGCGCGCGGTGAACTCCTGCGCCTGCGCGGCGAGGTACGACGGATTGCAGATGTTCGGCGGCAGGTTGCCGAGTTCGCGCGAGAACGCGACGCCCGCGGCGATCGCCTTGCCCTGCGCGAGCGCCTGCGCGTCGTCGCCGGCGATGGCCATCGACGCCAGGCCCGTTTCGTCGCGCTTCTTGTTCTTCGCGCCGAGCGTGGCGGTGTAGCGATAGCACGCGTGCGCGGCGGCGATCACGGCCTGGCGGATGTTCCAGGCGGCGTCGCGGTCCTTCACGGGAATCTCGGACAGCGTGAACAGTGCCGAGCCGACCGGGCCGGTGCGCAGCGCACGCGCGGCGTCGCCGACGGCCTTGAGGTATTGGGCGGCGCCGAACTTGTCGCGATCGCCGAGGCCGATCACCAGCACGCGCGGCGCGGCGACGTTCGCAAGATCGTGCAGCAGGGCGACGCGGCCGATCTTGCCGCTGGCATCGCCGCGCGCGATCAATGCTGCGATGCGACCGCCGCTGGCTTCATCGATCGCCTGCGCCGAAGGGGCCAGGCTGGCGTCGGCGAATGCGCCGACGATGACGCAATCGGTCGCCGTGTTCGCGGCGGCCGCGGAGTTCAACGTGAATTCGAGGGACATCGCACCGGTTCCTTTTCCGTACAATCGCGGGGCCTTCATGCCGCGCGGCCGGAAATCCCGGCGAACGAAGGCGGAATTCTAGAGCAACGAGGCCCGATGCCGAAGCTGGACCGCTATCTCACGCGCGAATTCGCCCAGTCGGTGCTGGCCGCGTTCGTGGTTCTCGGCCTGATCAGCCTCGGCGGCGTCTTCGCGGACCTCCTCAGCGAGATCGCCCGCGGCCGCGTCCCCGCCGGGCTGGTGCTGTCGCAGCTGGGCCTGCGCCTGGTCAATTTCCTGCCGATCCTGCTGCCGCTGTCGCTGATGCTCGGCCTGCTGCTGGCCATCGGCCGGCTGTACCGGGATTCGGAGATGCCGGTGCTGGCCTCGGTCGGCATCGGGCCCGGCCGCCTGTTGCGTCCCCTGATGATGGTCGTGCTGCCGGCCGTGGTGGTCGTGGCGATCTGCTCGCTGTGGCTCGGCCCGGCCGCGCAGCGCCTGGGCGACCGGATGGTGTGGGAAGCCAACCGCAACCTCGTCATCACGGGCCTTGAGCCCGGCAAGTTCATCGCGCTGCCGAACAACGGCGGCGTCATCTATGTCGGCGCGATGTCGCCCGACGGCACGCGCTTCTCGCGCATGTTCGTGCATCGCGCCTCCGGCAACCGCATCGATGTCAGCACGTCGATGACCGGCGCGTTGTCGCTCGATGCGGACGGCTCGCGCTACCTGAAGCTGGAAGAAGGCTTCCGCGTCGAAGGCCCCGCCGTGGCTGGCCGCGATTTCCGCCTGATGCGCTACGCGAGCAACGAACTGCGCCTGCCCGACATCGAAGGCAAGCGCGCCGCCGACGATCCGGTCGTGCTGCCCACGCCCGACCTGCTCGGCGACGCGCGTCCCGAAGCAGCCGCGCAACTGCATTGGCGCATCGCGCCGCCGCTGCTGACGCTCGCGTTCGCGCTGATCGCCGTGCCGCTCGCGCGCGCCGCGCCGCGCCAGGCGCGTTACGGGCGCGTGCTCGTCGCCTTCCTCGGTTATCTCGTCGGCATGAACCTCACCGTCCTCGGCACGCAATGGATCGAAGAGGGCAGGGTGCCGGCGGCCGCGGGCCTGTGGTGGCTGCTGGTGCCGCTGCTCGCGTTCGCGGCGTGGCTGTACATGCGCGACGGCAGCATGAAGCGCCCGCGCGCGCCGAAGGCCGCGGCATGACGCCGTTCCCGAAACTGCACGACCTCTACATCGGTCGCGTCGTGCTCGGCACGGTGCTCGCGACATGGGCGATCGTGCTCGGCCTGGATCTCGTGCAGACGCTGTTGATCAGCGAGTTGTCCGACATCGGCCAGGGCCGTTACGGCTTCATGGAAGCGCTGGTGTATGTCGCCTACACCGCGCCGCGCCGCGCGTACGGGTTGTTCCCGACCGCCGCCGTGGTCGGTGCGCTGATGGGCCTGGGCCAGCTCGCCGCGAGTTCCGAACTCACCGCGTTGCGCGCGCTCGGTCTCTCGCGTCGCCGCCTGAGCGGCGCGGTCGCGCTCGCACTCGCAACGCTCACGCTGTTGATGGTGGTGAACGGCGAAACGCTCGCGCCGTGGGCGCAGCGCCAGGCCGACACGCTCAAGGCGCAGGCGCGTTCGAACAACATGATCCTCGCGCAATATGCCGGCGTGTGGGCGCGCGAAGGCGACATGTTCCTCAACGCGTCGGGCGGCCAGCAACGTTCGGCCAACGGCGACCAGTGGCTCGAGTTGCAGAACATCGACCTGTACCAGTTCGACGACCAGGGTCGCCTCGCGTCGATCGCCAAGGCCGCGGTCGCCGAACATCGCCCGTCGGGCTGGGTGTTGCGCAACGTCGTGCGCACGCGTTTCGGCGAGCGGTCGGTGCAACAGGAAACGGTGCCGGTCGAACGCTGGAAGACGCAGCTCGACGACGCCGCGCTCGCCGCGAGCGTGACGCGTCCGCGCTACCTGCCTTCGCGCGAACTGCGCAGCAGCATCGAGTATTTCCGGCGCAACAACCTGGATGCCGGCGAGTTCGAGGAGATCTACTGGAGCCGCTGGTTCTATCCGATCAACGTGCTCGCGCTGTGCCTGGCGGCGGTGCCGTTCGCATTCGGCTCGCTGCGCAGCGGCGGGCTGGGCAAGCGCCTGTTCATCGGCATCGTGTTCGCGCTGGGCTTCTGGATGTTGCAGACGCTGTTCGGCAACCTCGCGAAGGCCTTCCACCTCGACGTGCGGATCGCGTTGCTGTTGCCGCTCGCGGTGATGATGGGTGTGTCGGCGGTGTTGTTCCGCAGGCGCAGCGGCTGATCGATCGGCCTGCTTTGGATCAGCGTTTGGGTTCGCGCAGCAGGCGCGTGCCGCTCGCGCGGTCGTGCCAGGCCAGGCGATCGCGATCGATCCACGCCCACCAGAACCCGAGGCCCGCGGCGAGCAGCGACACCGTGCCGACCGCGAAGCGCACGCAGAGCGCGCGCATTGACGGCGTGCCGCCGTTCGCCGCGACCACGCGCAATCGCCACGGGCGCATCCCGAGCGTCTGTCCGCCGCGGCGCCAGCTGAGCACGGCGTAGGCGCCCGCGATCGCGAAACACAGCGCCCACAGCAGCCACTGCAACGGGCTGAAAGGGGCGATGTTCTGGTGCGGATCGTGGTGGCCGAGGAAGGTGAAGGCCACGGTGAATCCCGCCGAGGCGAGGAACCACAGCGCGAGCACCGGCAACGCGTCGTAGAGCAGTGCGAGCAGGCGCCAGGACACCAGCGCGCGGGGTTTTTCGGTCGGGGTCGCCATCCGGCAAGGATACGTCGGATAAGCTGGACCGCATGCCGTCCTCGCCCACCCAGCGCCGCGCGATCGCCATGCAGCGCGCGCCCGTGCCCGAGGCGGATGCGAAGGCGATCGCCGATTTCCTCGATGCGCTGTGGGCCGAGTCCGGCGTCGCGCAGGCCACGCTCGACAGTTATCGCCGCGATCTCGAAGGCTATGCGCGCTGGCGCGAAGGGCGGGGCGGCGGCCTGCCGGGCGCGGATCGCGCGGCGTTGTTCGACTATTTCGCCGAGCGCACGCACGACGGGTATTCGCCACGCAGCAACTCGCGCCTGCTCTCGACGCTGCGCGCGTTCTACGCGCATTGCGTGCGGCGTCGCGAACGCGAAGACGATCCGACCGCATTGATCGATCCGCCGCGCCTGCCGCGTTCGTTGCCGAAAGCCTTGTCGGAATCGGAGATCGATGCGCTGCTCGCCGCGCCCGCCGTCGACGATCCGATCGGCCTGCGCGATCGCGCGATGTTCGAATTGATGTACGCGTGCGGCCTGCGCGTGAGCGAGCTGTGCCTGCTGCCGGCGACCGGGCTCAACCTGCGCCAGGGCGTCCTGCGCGTGATGGGCAAGGGCAGCAAGGAGCGGATGGTGCCGCTCGGCGAGGAAGCGCAGCACTGGTTGCAGCGGTATCTCGCCGAATCGCGGCCAAAGATCGCCGGCAAGCGGGCGCTCGCGCCATTGTTCCTCGAGCACAGCGGCGAAGCGCCGACCCGCCAGCGCTTCTGGCTGCTGGTGAAGCAGTATGCGAGTGCGGCCGGCATCGACCCGCGGCGCATCAGCCCGCACGGCTTGCGCCACAGTTTCGCGACCCACCTGCTCAATCGCGGCGCCGACCTGCGCGCGCTGCAGATGCTGCTCGGCCACAGTTCACTTTCGACCACGCAGATCTACACGCTCGTGGCCCGCGAACACCTGCAGAAGCTGCATGCCCGCCATCATCCGCGAGGGTGAATACGCCAGCCGGAGACCAATCCGTGACCAGCGGTACTGGCCTTGGCGCGGGGAAGTGACAGAATCCGCTGCCCCAGCTCCGGATGTCCGAATGAAGCGCCTGACCCTCAGTCTCCTTTGCGTCGCCCTCAGCCTGTCCGCCTGCGCGCAGGACGGCCCGCCGTCGGTGGCCGCGAAGCCCGGCGCCAAGTCGACGGCCCCGGCGAAGGAGCCGAAGGCGATCGAGCCCTTCGTCAAGGCGGGCACGCCCGAAGCGCGCGCGCGCGACGCCGTGCGCCGCATCAATTCGCAGATCCCGATCGATTACGTCGGCGCCGCGCCGTTCCCGGGCTTCCGCGCCGTGGTGGCGGGCGGCCAGCTCGTCTACATCAGCGACGACGGCAAGTATTTGGTGCAGGGCAACGCATCGAACACGCTGACCGGCGAGGACCTCAGCTCGGAAACGATGAACGCCGTGCGCCGCAAGCTGGTCGCGACGATCCCCGCGAAGGACCGCATCGTCTTCGCGCCGCCGAACCCGAAGTACACCGTCACCATCTTCACCGACGTCGAATGCGGCTACTGCCGCAAGTTCCATGGCCAGATCGCCGACGTGAACAAGCAGGGCATCGCGGTCGAATACCTCGCGTTCCCGCGCATGGGCCTGGGCAGCCCGGACCACCAGAAGATGGTCGACGTGTGGTGCGCGGCCGATCGCAAGAAGGCACTGACCGACGCCAAGAGCGACCGCCCGGTGCCGAGCAAGAGTTGCACCAACCCGGTAACGATGGAATACGACGTCGGCCAGCGCGTCGGCCTCACCGGCACCCCGATGATCCTCGCGCCCGACGGCACGACGCTCGGCGGCTACCTCACCCCGCAGCAGCTGCGCGCGGCGCTGGACAAGCTTTCGGCCGGGAAATCGGTCGGCCGGTCGAACGCGACCGACCCGTCGACGGGCCGGGGCGGGGCCGGGGGCCGCTGACCTAGTAGAATGCCGGGCCCGATCCCACGGTCCCGGCCTCAAATGATCGTCCTGGAGGGCCTGCCGGCCCTGTCGCCGTTCCGTCGCGAACGGCTCGAAGCCCGCCTTCGGGCGGTGGCCCCCGCGCTGCGCATCTCCGGTGCCTGGTTCACCTACTGGATCGAACCGGCGCGCGACGCCGCGCAGATCGATCGCGCCGCGCTGCACCGCATCCTCGAAGCGGGCGACGCGATGGCGCCGCGCGACGGCGACGCGGTCTCGCGTTTCGTACTGCCGCGCCTGGGCACGATCTCGCCGTGGGCGAGCAAGGCCACCGAACTCCTGCACGGCGCCGGCCTCGACGTGAAGCGCGTCGAACGCGGCCTGCGCATCGACCTCGCGGGCTGGCCCGCCGATGCCGCCACGCAGTCGGCGGTCGCGAAGCTGCTGCACGATCCGATGACGCAATCGATCGTCGCCGAGCGCGATGCCGGCGCCGCGATGTTCGCCACGCCCGCGCGCAGCGAACTCGAGATCGTGCCGGTGTCGACGCTCGATGCCGCGAACGCGCGCCTCGGCCTCGCGCTGGCGACCGACGAAGTCGAATACCTCGAACAGCGTTACACCGAACTCGCGCGCGACCCGCACGACGTCGAGCTGATGATGTTCGCGCAGGCGAACTCCGAGCACTGCCGCCACAAGATCTTCAACGCCTCGTGGTCGATCGACAACCGCAACATGCTGATGAACAGCGCGCAGGCGAGCGGCCAGGTCGCCTCGCTGTTCAAGATGATCAAGCACACGCACGCGCGCACGCCGCAGTTCACGCTGTCGGCATACAGCGACAACGCGGCGGTGGTCGAGGGCACTTCGAGCGTCGAACGTTTCCGCCCGCATCCGCACACCTTCGAATATCGCAGCGAGCCCGCCGCGCCCGGCGCGTTCTGCATCAAGGTCGAAACGCACAACCACCCGACCGCGATCTCGCCGTTCCCCGGCGCGTCGACCGGCGCGGGCGGTGAAATCCGCGACGAAGGCGCGACCGGTCGCGGCGGTCGCCCGAAGGCCGGCTTGTGCGGCTTCTCGGTCTCGCACCTGCGCATCCCGACGCTGCCGCAACCGTGGGAAATGCCGCGCGCGCTGAATCCGCGCATGGCGCCCGCCCTGGAAATCATGACCGACGGTCCGCTCGGCGCGGCCGCGTTCAACAACGAATTCGGCCGGCCGAACCTCAACGGTTACTTCCGCACCTTCGAACTCAACGAAGGCGACGGCCTCGTGCGCGCCTACGACAAGCCGATCATGCTCGCCGGCGGCCTCGGCGCGATGGATCGCGACATGGTCGAAAAGCGCCCGCTGTCGCCGGGCGACGCGGTGATCGTGCTCGGCGGTCCGGCGATGCTGATCGGCCTCGGCGGCGGCGCCGCGAGTTCGGTCGCTTCGGGCGAAAGCGCCGAAGACCTCGACTTCGCCTCCGTGCAGCGCGACAACCCCGAGATGGAGCGTCGTGCGCAGGAAGTGATCGACCGCTGCGTCGCGCTGCGCGAAGACAATCCGATCCTGTCGATCCACGACGTGGGCGCGGGCGGTCTGTCGAACGCGATCCCCGAGTTGCTGCACGACTCCGGCGTCGGCGGCATCATCGACCTCGACCGCATCCCGACCGACGACCCGTCGCTGTCGCCGATGCAGTTGTGGTGCAACGAATCGCAGGAACGCTACGTGCTCGGCATCGCGCCGGACCGCGTCGCGGAATTCGCCGCGCTGTGCCTGCGCGAGCGTTGCCCGTTCGCCGTCGTCGGTCATGCGACCGCGGAAGAACGCCTCGTCGTCGCGCACGGCGCCACGCTGGAACACCTGCCGGATGATCGCGCGATCGACCTGCCGATGGATGTCCTCTTCGGCAAGGCGCCGAAGATGCATCGCGACACGTCGACGCCGCCCGCGCCGCGCTGGCCCGAGATCGCGACGACCACGCTCGACCTGCACGACGTCGCGCTGCGCGTGCTCGCGCATCCGACCGTCGCGTCCAAGCAATTCCTGATCACGATCGGCGACCGCACCGTCGGCGGCCTCACCGCGCGCGACCAGATGGTCGGTCCGTGGCAGGTGCCGGTCGCGGACTGCGCGATCACGCTCGCCGATTTCGCGGGCTTCGGCGGCGAAGCGATGGCCATCGGCGAACGCACGCCGCTCGCATTGCTCGACGCCTCCGCCGCGGCGCGCATGGCCGTCGGCGAAGCGATCACCAACCTGTGCGCGGCGCCGGTCGCCTCGCTCGATCGCATCAAGTTGTCCGCGAACTGGATGGCCGCCGCCGGACACCCCGGCGAAGACGCGAAGCTGTTCGACGCGGTGCGCGCGGTCGGCCTGGGCCTCGCGCCCGAGCTCGACCTGAGCATCCCGGTCGGCAAGGACTCGCTGTCGATGCAGGCGCAGTGGACCAGCGACGGCGTGCAGCAGAAGTCGGTGTCGCCCGTGTCGCTGATCGTGTCCGCGTTCGCGCCGGTCGACGACGTGCGCCAGCAGCTCACGCCGCTGCTGACGCGCGACGCGGAGACCGAGCTGTGGCTGATCGGCCTCGGCGCGGGCAAGCAGCGCATGGGCGGTTCGATCCTCGCGCAGTGCCATCCGCATTCCGGCGTCGGCGCGACCAATGCGCTGCCCGCGTTCGCGGGCGCGGTGCCGGATCTCGACGATCCGCAGCGCCTGCGCGCGTTCTTCGAGCTGATCCGCGACGCGCGCGAGGCCGGCGTGCTGCAGGCCTACCACGACCGTTCCGACGGCGGCGCGTTCGCGGCGCTGTGCGAAATGGCGTTCGCATCGCACCTCGGCCTCGACATCTCGCTCGACGGTTGGGGCGAGGATCCGTTCCGCACGCTGTTCAACGAAGAACTCGGCGCGCTCGTGCAGATCACCGCGGAAGATCGCGCGGAGTTCGCCGACCTCGTCGCGCGCCACGGCCTGATCGATTGCGCGCAGCGCATCGCGCGTCCGACCACCGCCGCCTGCGTGCGCGTGTTGCGCGAAGGCGCGGTGCTGACCGAATGGCGCTGGGACGAACTGTTCGACGCCTGGTGGTCGGTCACGCACCAGATGCAGCGCCTGCGCGACAACCCCGAGTGCGCCGACGAAGAACACGCCACCGCGCGTCGCTTCGACGCGCCCGGCCTGCAGCCGCGCATTCCGTTCGATGCGAGCGAAGACATCGCCGCGCCGTACATCAACACCGGCGTGCGTCCGCGCGTGGCGATCCTGCGCGAGCAGGGCGTCAACAGCCAGGTGGAAACCGCGTACGGCTTCGACCGCGCGGGCTTCGCCGCGATCGACGTGCACATGAGCGACCTCATCGCGGGCCGCGCGCGGCTGGAAGACTTCGCGGGCGTCGTTGCCTGCGGCGGCTTCAGCTACGGCGACGTGCTCGGCGCGGGTCGCGGCTGGGCGACGTCGATCCTCGAGCGCAACGACCTGCGCGATGCGTTCGCGAAGTTCTTCGCGCGCGAAGACACGTTCGCGCTCGGCGTGTGCAACGGCTGCCAGATGATGGCGCAACTGAAGGACATCATCCCCGGCGCCGAACACTGGCCGCGTTTCCTGCGCAACCGTGGCGAACAGTACGAAGCGCGCCTGGCGCTGCTCGAAGTCGCGCAGTCGCCGTCGCTGTTCCTGCAGGACATGGCGGGCGCGCGCATCCCGGTCGCGGTCGCGCACGGCGAAGGCCGCGCCGCGTTCGCGGACGAGGCCGATGCGAAGCAGGCGCTCGTCGCGCTGCGTTACATCGATGGCGAAGGCAAGCCGGCGGCGTTGTATCCGGCGAATCCGAACGGTTCGCCCGATGCGATCGCGGGCCTGACCACGCGCGATGGCCGCGCCACCATCCTGATGCCGCATCCGGAACGCACGCTGCGCACCGCGAATTACAGCTGGGCGCCGCGCAACTGGCCGGACGACGGCCCGTGGATGCGCATCTTCCGCAACGCGCGAAAGTGGGTCGGCTGATTCCGATCTGCCTGATGTCGATCGGCGCGCAGTGCCGGTGAAAGAGAAAGGGCCCGCGATGCGGGCCCTTCCTCTTTTGCGCACCTGGGGAGTTGCGCCTTACTTCCTGAACGTGAAGTTCGCCGATTGCGTCTTGCCGTCCGCGAACGTCAGTTGCAGCTGGCGGCACGTGCCCGCCCACGCCTTGTCGGTCTTCCAGACGTAGTGGTACTCGCCGTTGGTCTGGTACTGCAGGCTGCTGTTGCCCGCAGTCACCGTTTCTTCGACGGTGTCCTGCAAGGTGTTGTTCGCGCAGCTCATCACCTGCACGCGCGGGTAACCGGCGGTGAAGATGTTCATGCCCTGGTTGCCGCCGAGCGAGAACTTCACCGGGATCGCCTGGCCGGCCTGCACCACGTTCGCGACCGGCAGGTTGTCGACCGGGCGGAAGAAGCCGGAGAAGTTGTAGCTGACGATGACCTGGAAGGTGCTGGTCGCGGTGTTGTCGCGACTGTCCTTCGCGGTGCAGGTGATGGTGTTCGAGCCGACGTTGAACCACGAACCTGACGCGGGCAGGCAGTTCACCGCGACATCGCCGTCGACGATGTCGGTGGCCGTCGGTTTCGCGTAGGCAACGTTTGCGCCGGAGTTCGCGCTCGCCGTTGCGTTGACGGGGTCGTGCGAAGCGATGTTCGGCGGCGTCGTGTCCTCCACCTTGACGGTGAAGCTGCCTGCAGCGTCGTTGCCCGAGTCGTCGGTCGCAGTGCAATCCACCGTCGTGTCGCCGAGGGCGAACGTGCTGCCCGACGCCGGCACGCAGACGATGTCCACGCTGGTGTCGACGAGATCGGTGGCGGTCGGCGCGAACGTCGCCGTCGCGCCGGCGGGCGAAGTGGCTTCCTTCGTGATGTCGCCGGGCATCGTGAGCGACGGCGCGGTGGTGTCTTCCACCGTGATCGAGAACGACGCGTGGCCCGTGTTGCCGGCGCCATCCGTCGCGGAGCACGCCACCGTGTGCGAGCCCAGCGCGAACGTGCTGCCGGACGCCGGCAAGCACGTCGTCGCGACGCTGCCGCTGACGAGGTCCAGGGCCGACGCCGCGAACGTCACGACCTTGCCGCCGGGAATATCCGCCTCGATGGTCATGTCGTCGGGGACGTCGACGACCGGCGGCGTCGTGTCTTCGACGGTCACCTTGAAACTGCCGTTCGCGGTGTTGCCGGCGACGTCGGTCGCGGAGCAGTTCACCGTCGTGTCGCCGAGGTCGAACTGCGAGCCCGAGGCGGGCGCGCAGGTCACGTCGACGTCGCCGTCGACGATGTCCGACGCCGTCGCGACGAAGGAGACGATCGCGCCCGCGGAGGAGGTCGCTTCCGCCGTGATGTCGTCGGGCAGCGAAAGCGTCGGCGGCGTCGTGTCTTCGACGATCACCGAGAACGACGCGCTGCCCGTGTTACCGGCCTTGTCGGTCGCCGAGCAGGTCACGCCGTTGGTGCCGAGCGCGAAGGTGCTGCCGGACGGCGGGACGCACGTCGTGTCGACGTCGCCGTCGACGATGTCCGTCGCGCTCGCGTCGAACGTCGCCACCGCGCCTGCCGACGAGGTGGCTTCGAGCGTGATGTCGTCCGGCACGGTGACCTCGGGCGCGGTCTTGTCGTGGATCGTCACCGTGAACGACTCGGTGGCCGCGGCATTGCCCGCGGTATCGGTCGCATCGCAGTCGACGATCGTCGATCCGAGCGGGAAAGTCGAACCCGATGGCGGATCGCACGTGGCGACCAGGTCGACGTCGACGACGTCGAACGTCTGTGGCGCATCGAATGTCACCACGCGCCCGGCCGGGCCCGTCGCTTCCATCGCGATGTCGTTCTGCGGCGCGATGACCGGCTTCGTCGTGTCCTGCACGAGCACGTCGAAGCTGGTCTCGTTGCCGTTGTGGTTCGCGTCTTCGACCGCGCACTCCACCGTGGTGGCAGGGCCGATCCCGAACAGCCAGCCCGACGGCGGCAAGCAAACGATCGCGTCGCTGACGTCGCCTTCGACGTTGTCGATCGCGGCGAGGCCGTCGTAGAACACGTTCGCACCGTCGGGCCCCGTGGCTTCCTCGGTGCGATCTTCGTCGCCGGAGAACACCGGTGCGGTGACGTCCTCGATGAAGATCGCGCACGAGGCGGTCGTGTGCAGGTTGCCGCTGTCGGTGACCCGCAGTTCGAACTCGATGTAGCCCGCTTCGCCGGTGCCGAGCACGGGCGCATTGAAAGTCACGGTCTCGCCGGTTTCGTTGCCGACGTCGATGTTCGGCGGGCCCTGCAACTGGCTCCAGCGGTAATGCAGCATCGTGCCGCCCGCATCGTCTTCGTAGTCTTTCGAATCGCTGCCGTCGAGCGTCACGCTCGCACCCTCGTTCACCGTGAGCGGGCAGTGCAGCGAGGCGAACGGGCTGTCGTTGGCGAACAGCACGTTCACCACGACGGTGGTCTCGTCGAACAGGCTGCCGGTATCGGTCACGCGCAACTTGAAGGTGAGCGTTGCGCCCTCGGGATTGGTGAGGTTGGGCGCGACGAACGTCGGCTGTGCGGCGCTCGCGTCGGAGAGCGTCACCGACGGGCCGCCGGTCTGCGTCCACGCGTAGGTGAGCTGATTGTTCTCGGGATCGGTGGAGCCCGAGCCGTCGAGCGTGACCGTCACGCCTTCACTTGCGATCGGCGGATTCGCCGATGCGATCGCGGTCGGCTTCGTGTTGGTCGGCGGCGCGGTGAGATCCTTGATCAGGATCGTGCCGGTCGTGAAATGCGTCTGCCCGCTGCAACCGGTGACAGTCAGACGGATCACCATCTGCCGGTCGCCCGTCACTTGCGGCGCGACGAACGACGGCGAGGCGACGTTGGCGTTGGGATTCCAGGTGACCGGTCCCGGGCCGGAGTCGACCGACCATTGGTACGTCAGGTTCGTGCCTTTCGACGAGTTGCCGCTCGGCGTGACGTTGCCGCCTTCGTTGACCGTCTGGGCCAGTGACTGGATGCGCGCCTCGGGCGGGCACTGACCCGGAGGTGGCCCCCCCTGCGCGAAGACCGGCGAAGCGGCGAAGCCGCCCGCCAAACAGACAGCGACGACGAGGATGCCGCGCAGCCGCGCGGGCACGTTCCGGGTGTACATGGGGTCCCCCTGTAGGACTTGGTGTGCTGCGTTCGAGCAAACGGCACCGAAATGCCAACTCGGTCACAGTCTGCCGACGCGTGCGGCGCAGCATCGTCAACGTCCGGCACCGGCCGAACGGCGTTCCGCCACCGCCGGTCGGCGCGCCGGGGCTCATGAAGGCTCTGCTACAGTCGGCGCCCGGGTCACGGAATGGCCCCCCGTCGCGCGGAACGAGGACCATGAACGCCATCGTCGACACCACGCCAGAGGGGGATGGCATCGAAACCGCGGCCGACGAGCGCATCGTCGCCGCCCTGGTCGAACGCGGCCGCCTGAAGGACGCCGACCTCGCCCGGGCCCGCCGACTGCAGGAAGAAACCGGCGGCAGCCTGCTGGGCCTGCTCGCCCGCCTCGGCCTCGTGTCGGAGCGCGACCACGCCGAAACCGCCTCCGCCGTGCTGGGCCTGCCGCTCGCCAGCGCGAAGGACGCACCCGAATTGCCGCCGGAAACGAACGCGCTGTCGCCCAAGTTCATGAAGCAGTTCCACGTCGTCCCGGTCGCCGAGCGCGACAACGTGCTCGACGTGCTGGTCGCCGATCCGCAGGACCTGTATGCGATGGACGCCGTGCGTCTGGCCACCGGCCGCGACGTGCGCGCGAGCATCGCGCTGCGTTCGGAGATCGACGACCTGATCGAACGCTGGCACGGCCAGGGTCGCAGCGCGATGGGCGCGATCATCGAAACCGCCGAAGGCGAAAGCGGCGACGTCGACGATGTCGAACACCTGCGCGACCTCGCGTCCGAAGCGCCGGTCATCCGCCTGGTGAACCTGGTCATCCAGCGCGCCGTCGAGTTGCGCGCGTCGGACATCCACATCGAACCGTTCGAGAACCGCCTGAAGGTGCGCTACCGCATCGACGGCGTGCTCGAGGAAGCCGAAAGCCCGCCGGCCAATCTCACGGCCGCGATCATTTCGCGCATCAAGATCATGGCGAAGCTCAACATCGCCGAGCGTCGCCTGCCGCAGGACGGCCGCATCATGCTGCGCGTGCAGGGCAAGGAACTCGACCTGCGCGTGAGCACGGTGCCGACCTCGCACGGCGAAAGCGTCGTGATGCGCTTGCTCGATCGCGAAACGGTGGTGTTCGACTTCCACCGCCTCGGTTTCACGGACGAGTTCCTGCCGCAGTTCCGGCACGTGCTCGAACAACCGCACGGGATCCTGCTCGTCACCGGTCCGACCGGTTCGGGCAAGACGACCACGCTGTACACGGCGCTGAGCAAGCTCAACACCAGCGACGTCAAGATCATCACCGTCGAGGATCCGGTCGAATACCAGATCGAAGGCATCAACCAGATCCAGGCCAAGCCGCAGATCGGGCTCGACTTCGCGCATGCGTTGCGTTCGATCGTGCGCCAGGATCCGGACATCATCATGATCGGCGAAATGCGCGACCTCGAGACCGCGCGCATCGCGATCCAGTCCGCGCTCACCGGCCACCTCGTGCTGTCGACGCTGCACACGAACAACGCGGCCGGCGGCATCACCCGACTGCTCGACATGGGCGTGGAGGATTACCTGCTGACCTCGACGGTCAACGGCATCCTCGCGCAGCGCCTCGTGCGCCGGCTGCACACGGAAAGCGCGGAGCGTTATCCGGCGTCGCCGGAGGAAATCGAGAAGTTCGGCCTGCGGCGCTACCAGCCGACCGGCGAGATCTTCCTTTATCGCCCGCAACCTTCGGACGTTTCGTCGACCGGATACCTCGGCCGCACGACGATCATGGAGTTCCTCGTGATGAACGACGAATTGCGCCGCGCCGTCATGCGCCATGCCGGCATGGGCGAGATCGAACAACTCGCACGCCAGGCCGGCATGCGCACCATGTACGAAGACGGCCTCGCCAAGGCGCTCGCGGGCGTCACCACCATCGAAGAAGTCCTGCGCGTCACCGAAGACGCCTGATCGACACACGCATGCCCCTCTATCGCTACAAGGCGCTCAACGCACGCGGCGAACTGCTCGACGGCCAGATGGAGGCCGCGACCGCAGGCGAAGTCGCCGTGCGCCTGCAGGAGCAGGGGCACCTGCCGGTGGAAGCGAAGCTCGCGTCCGAAGGCGGCGGCGAATCGACGTGGCGCGCGCTGTTCAAGCCCAAGCCGTTCGCGGGCGAACGCCTCGTGCAGTTCACCCAGCAACTCGCGACGCTGCTCGCCGCGGGACAGCCGCTCGATCGCGCGCTGTCGATCCTGCTCGAACTTCCCGAAGACGAAGCGGCGCGCCGCACCATCGGCGACATCCGCGATTCGGTGCGCGGCGGCAGCGCGTTGTCGACCGCGCTCGAACGCCAGCACGGCACGTTCTCGCGCCTGTACGTGAACATGGTGCGCGCGGGCGAGGCGGGCGGTTCGCTGCACGAAACGCTGCAGCGCCTGGCCGATTACCTCGAACGGTCGCGTGCGTTGCGCGCGCGCGTCATCAACGCGCTGATCTATCCGATCATCCTGCTCACCATCGTCGGGCTGAGCCTGTTGTTCCTGCTCGGCTACGTCGTGCCGCAGTTCGCCGCGATGTACGCGAGCCTCGACGCGGAACTGCCGCTGTTCTCGCGCTTCGTGCTCGGCATCGGGTTGTTCGTGCGCGACTGGTGGTTCGTGCTGCTCGCGATCCCAGCGCTCGCGCTGTGGTGGTTCGACCGCAAGCGGCGCGATCCGGTGTTCCGCGCGCGCTTCGACGAATGGCTGCTCAAGCGCAAGTTCATCGGCCAGCTGGTCGCGCGCCTGGAAACGGCGCGGCTGGCGCGCACGCTCGGCACGCTGCTGCGCAATGGCGTGCCGTTGCTGACTGCGCTGGGCATCGGCCGCAACGTGATGGGGAACCTCGTGCTGTCGGCGGATGTCGAAGCCGCAGCCAACGACGTGAAAGGCGGCGTCGGCCTGTCGACGGCGCTCGGCAAGGGCAAGCGCTTCCCGCGCCTTGCGCTGCAGATGATCCAGGTCGGCGAGGAATCCGGCGCGCTCGACACCATGCTGCTCAAGACCGCCGACACCTTCGAGGCGGAGACCAGTGCCGCGCTGGACCGGATGCTTGCGGCGCTGGTCCCGGTGATCACCATGGTGCTGGCGGGCGTGGTGGCCGTCGTCATCCTCGCCGTGCTCATGCCCATCTACGATCTCACCAACGCCATCGGATGATTGCAATGAATCTCACCCGGAATTCCAGGGCGCCCGTCGCCCGCTCCGCGCAGGCCGGCTTCAGCCTGATCGAAATCATCATCGTCGTCGTGCTGATCGGCGGCATCGTGGCGTTCGCGGCCACGCGCATCCTCGGCGGCGGCGATCGCGCGAAGGTCAACCTCGCGAAGGCGCAGGTGCAGACGCTCGCGGAGAAGGTGCAGCAGTACGAATCCGACACCGGCGCGCTGCCGGGCTCGCTCAACGAACTCGTTTCGAGCGATGCGAGCGGCTGGCTCGGTCCGTATGCGAAGACCGCCGAACTCAACGATCCCTGGAACCATCCGTTCGAATACAAGATGCCGGGCGAAAACAAGCCGTTCGACCTCATGAGCTTCGGCAAGGACGGCAAGGCGGGCGGGACCAGCGTCGATGCCGACATCGCGTTCGAGTAAGTGATGACTTCCCTCGGACGCCACGTGCTGCAGCGCCGGGCGTCCCGGGGGCTCCACGCGCCACGCAACGACGCAGGGTTCACCCTGCTCGAAGTGTTGATGGTGTTGCTGCTCATCGCCGCAGCGAGCGCGCTTGCCGCGGCCGCGGTCACGAACGGGTTCTCCGGCATTCGCCTGCGCGCCGATGCGAAGGAAATCGCGGCGCAACTGCGCTACACGCGCGCACAGGCGATCGCCACCGGACAGCCGCAGCGTTTCCTCATCGATCCCGCCGCGCACACGTGGACCGCGCCGAACGAGCGCGGCGGCACGATCGATCCGAAGTTCGGCGTCACCTTCACCGGCGCGCGCGAAGTGCAACCGGTGCAGGGCATCGGTTCGATCGTGTTCTTCTCCGACGGCGCTTCCACCGGCGGTCGCGTGCAACTGAGCTCGCGCGAAGCGGCCTGGAACGTCGACGTGCAATGGCTGACCGGCGAAGTGAAGCTGCACCGCGGGCAGGTGGCGCGATGACGACGTTCGCGCGCCGCGCCGCGGGCTTCACCCTGATCGAGGTGATCGTCGCCTTCGCGATCCTCGCGCTCGGGCTGACGATCCTGCTCGGCATCCTGTCCGGCGCGACGAAGCAGGTGCGCTGGGCCGACGACGCGGGTCGCGCATCGATGCACGCGCAGACGCTGCTCGCGCAGCAGGGCGTCGGCGTCGCGCTCGCGCCCGGACACACCGAAGGCGATTTCGAAGCGGGGCGTTATCGCTGGACGCTCGACATCGCGCAATGGCGCGATCCGGCCGGGCCCGAGAATCCTCAGCCGGTCGATCCCGGCGCGCCGCAACTGATGTCGCTCGACCTGCAGGTGTCGTGGGGCGACGGCAGTCCGCGCAATCGCCTGCGCGTGCAGTCGTTGCGCCTCGTCGCGCCCACGAACTTCCCGGGAGGAACGCCGCTGTGATGCGACGCGCCGTTCCCATGCGTGCCCAGCGCGGCTTCTCGCTGATCGAAGTGCTGCTTGCGACGATGCTGCTCGCGGCGGGCCTCGCGCTCGCGTTCGCGACATTGCGCGCCGCCACCGCGACCGCGACCCGCGGCGAAGCGATCGCGCAACGCAACGAACACATGCGCGCGGTGGAACTGTTCCTGCGCCGGCGCATCGGCGGCATGCGGCCCGTGCAGTTCGGCATGAACGCGGAGACCGGGATGCCGCGCCGCTTCGAGGGCGACGCGACAAGCATGCGCTTCGTCGCGGACCTGCCGGACTATCTCGGACGCGGTGGTCCCTACCTGCACGAGTTGACGATCGTCGACGGCCAGGACGGCGCGCGGCTCGAAGTCGCGTTCACCCTCGTGCTCGCAGGACAAACGCATCCCGACGATCCGCCGCGCGAACCGGAACTGCTCGCCGGTCCGCTGCGCGAAGCGACGTTCCGCTACCGCGGCATCACCGCCGAGAACCGCCTCGGCGAATGGAGCGACCACTGGGAAATGAGCGACCGCCTGCCGGTGCAGGTCGAAGTCACGCTGCGCGATATCGAGGGACGCGCATGGCCGGCGATCGTCGTGTCGCCGCAGTTGTCGGCGGGCTTCGTCGGGAGTTCGCTGTGAGCGCGCATCGTTCCCGCATGCGCGGCGCGGCCCTGTTGCTGGTGCTGTGGCTGATCGCGTTGCTGACCGGATTGATCGGTGCGTTCGCGCTCACCGCGAAGATCGAGGGCCTGCAGGGACGCGTGCTGCATCGCGGCGTGATCGCGGGCGAGGCCGCGCGCGCCGGCTTCGAATACGCGCTCGTGCGCGTGGCCGATCCCGATCCGCGCCGGCAGTGGCGCCCGGACGGTCGTCCCTATCGCTTTGCCTTCGGCGACGCGACGATGGAAGTCGCGCTGACCGACGAGAACGGCAAGATCGACCTCAACCAGGCCGACCTCGCCTTGCTGGCCTCGCTGTTCCAGCACTCGGGCGAGATGCCGATGGAGGACGCGCGCAAGCTCGCCGCCGCGGTGCTCGACTGGCGCGACCCCGACGTGCTCACGCAACCCGAGGGTGGCGCCGAGGATGGCGACTACGCCGCGGCCGAACGCCACTACGGTGCGAAGGACGCCCCCTTCGAAAGCGTCGCCGAGCTCGAACAGGTCCTGGGCATGACGCCCGCGTTGTACGCGAAGGTCGAAAACGACCTGACCGTGTTCAGCGGCCGCACGCGGCCCGACCCCGCGTTTGCTTCGCCAGGGGTGTTGCGGGCGATGGGGATCGATCCGGACGCAACGATCGCCAGGCGCCGCGCATGGGATCCGTCTTCGGGCGGCACAGCCCCGATCCTCGAGGGAGGGGAGCCTTTAGTGAGTGCAGGCAGCGGCACGTATAGTATCGACAGCCGTGCGCGACTTCGCGATGGACGCGAAGCGTTGCTGCGGGTCGTGGTGCGCGCGGGGGGGAACGGATTGCCCGGATCCGCTTACACGCCGCTGCGCTGGGAGGAGGGAGCTTCTTCGCGATGAGTGCATTGCGCGACCGCATTGGCCGTATCCAGACGCGCGTCCTGCCGGGCGCGGGTGGCTGGCTTGCGTGGTGGTCGCGCGGCCTGGCCGCGTGGTTGCCCGCGCGCTGGCGCGCGGCGCTCGGCCTCGGCCGCGATCGCCTGCTGTTGTCGCAGGACGCGCCGGCTGCCGAAGGGCTCGACGCGCTGCAGCTTCGCCTGCAGGCCGGCGACGGCATCTCGGGCGAGACCCTGCGCGACATCGGCCGACTGCCCGCGGGCGAAACGCTCGGCATCGACACCGATCCGCTCGCGAGCGTGCTCGCGCCCTCGATCGTCGACCTGCCGCGCTGGCTCGTGCTGCCTGCGTCCGCCGGCCTGCGCCGTCGCATGACGCTGCCCGCCGGCGCCGCCGATCGCCTGCGCGACGTGGTGTCGTTCGAGATCGACCGGCAGACGCCTTTCACCGCCGAGACCGCCGCATTCGATGCGCGCATCCTCGGCCGGCGCGCGAGCGACGGCCAGCTCGATGTCGAACTCGTCGCCGTTCCGTTGTCCGCGATGCAGCCGCGCCTCGAAGCGCTCGGCGGCGTCGCCTCGACGCTGTCCGGCGTCGACCTCGCCGATGCGGGCGGCACGCCGCTCGGCGTCAACCTGTTGCCGCCCGCGATGCGCCGCCATCGCGCCGATCCGTGGGCGACGTGGCATTGGGTGTTCGGTCTCGTCGCATTGCTCGCGCTCGGCTTCGGCCTGTGGCAGGTGCTCGACAACCGGCGCAGCGCGGCCGATCGCTTCGAAACCGAAGTCGACGCGCAGACGGCGAAGGCGCGCACCGCCTCGCAGCGTCGCCAGCAACTCGTCGATGCAGTCGACGGCCAGCTCTATCTCGATCAGTTGCGGCGCGGCCGCCCGAGCGCGATCGAAGTGCTCGACGAACTCACGCGTCGCTTGCCGGACACGACGTACCTGGAAAAAGTCGCGATCGAAAACGACAAGCTGACGTTGATCGGCTTGAGCAGCGAAGCGTCCGGACTCGTCGCGCGCCTCGAAGGCTCGAAGTTGTGGCGCGCGCCCGCGCTCGCCGGCGCACTGCAATCCGATCCGCGCAGCGGCAAGGATCGCTTCACGCTGACGGCGGACCTCGCGATCGTCGCACCCACCGTGCAGAACCGGCAGGAGGGCTCGTCGCGTGGCGCCGCAAACGACTGATCGCGATCGCTGGCTCGCGCTCGGCCTGCTCGTGGCCGCGCTCGTGCTCGCCTATTTCGTCTTGCTCCATCCGTGGTGGACGGCGCCGATGATGGACGCCGAAGACCGCATCGCGACCTTGCAGGAACGCGAACTGCGCGTGCGCACGCAGTTGCGCCAGGCGCCCGATGTCGAGCGTCGCCTCGCGCAGGTGCGCACGGCGCAGGCCAGTCGCCCCGGTTTCCTCCCGGAGACGACGCCGGAACTCGCGACCGCGGGCCTCGTGCAGCGCCTCGAAGCGGTGGTGTCGCAGGCGAGCCCCGGCAATCGCAGTTGCGCGATCACCAACCGTTCGCCGCTGAGCGAACAGCGCCCGGCCGAACGCTTCCCGCGCGTCACCGTGCAGGTGCGCCTGCGTTGCGGCGCAGGCGAGCTTGCGAGCGTGCTGCACGCGCTCGAAGGCGGCAGCCCGCGCGTGTTCGTCGACAATCTCAACATCCTCGCGCAGCGTTACTTCTATGCGCCGGGGCAGGGGCGCGCGCAGAGCGGCGGCCTGGACGTGAGCTTCGATCTGTACGGTTACATCCCGCCGCGTCCGGCGGCCAACCAGGCGCAACGCGGAGGCCGCAGTGCGAATCGCTGATGCCGGCCCGCGCACCTGGTTGCTGGCGACCGTCGCCGGATGGGCGTTGTTCGCGTGGGTGTTGTCGCTCGCGAACATGGGCGGCCGCATCGCGCGCCTGCCCGACGATCCCGCGCTCGTGCAGGCGTTGCCCGCCGTGCCGAAGGCGCAGGCCGAACGCATCGGGCCGCTGACGCAGTACGCGGAAGCCGCGGAACGTCCGTTGTTCTCGGAAGATCGCCGCCCGCAACCGTTCTCGCTGCAGCCGCAGGGCGAAGACGACCAGGCGCAACAGTTCGACTTCATCCTCACCAGCGTGCTGATCACGCCGCAGGTGCGCATGGCGATCGTGCAACCCGCCGCCGGCGGCGAGTCGATCCGCATGAAGCAGGATGAAGCGCCGGCCGAAGCGCAGGGCTGGCGACTGATCGGAGTGGAACCGCGCTCCGCGACCTTCGTCGGCCCGCAGGGCGAAAAGACCCTCCAGCTGCGCGTGTTCGACGGCAAGGGCGGCAGCGCGCCCACGCGTGCCGCGGCGCCGCAACCGGGCGCCGAGGTCGTGATGGACCAACCCGTCGAGATGACCGACGCGAACGAAGTTCCGCCGCCACCGCCACCGCCGCCGACCACGCAGGCCGACCCCGCAGCCGCTACCGCGACCGCGCCGCAGCAGACAGGTTCGAGCCTCGAGTCCGCACCGATGACGCCGGAGCAGCAGATGGACGCGATCCGCAAACGCATCGAACAGCGACGCGCGCAACTCCGGCAGGAACAGCAACGCCAGCAACAGAACCAGAAACCCCCGGCGCAGCAATGAGACGAGAACGAGCCATGACGACACTACGATCCAACTTCGCGGCATTCCTGTGCGCCGCGACCTTGGTGGCGCTCGCCGGCTGCACGTCCCAACCGGTGGCGAACATCAGGAAGGATGGCGATCGCTCCGGCCCCGTCATCCAGTCGAACCTCCCGCGCCCCGTGCTCGACGGCACGGGGACGACGACGTCGGAACTGCCGGACAACGCGACCATCACCGGCGCGCCTTCCGCGCAGATCCGGCGCGGCAGCGGCGAGGTCATCAACCGCAGTGCGGCGAGCGCGCCGCCACCGAACCTCGGCGGCAGTTCGGGCGCGGCGACGTTCAACTTCGAAGGCGAATCCCTGCCGGCGGTGGTGAAGGCCATCCTCGGCGACATGCTCGGCCAGAACTACGTGATCGCGCCGGGCGTGCAGGGCACGGTGACCCTCGCGACGCCGCGCCCGGTGAGCCCGGCGCAGGCGATGTCGCTGCTCGAACAGGTGTTGAGCTGGAACAACGCGCGCATGGTGTTCGCCGACGGGCGCTACAACATCGTCGCCGCCGATTCCGCGCTGTCCGGCACCGTCGCGCCGCGCACCGGTTCGCCCGCGCTCGCGCGCGGATTCGAAGCGCGCGTGGTGCCGCTGCGCTACATCTCCGCCGAGGAGATGAAGAAGGTGCTCACGCCCTACGCGCGCCCGAACGCGATCATCACCACCGACAACGCGCGCAACGTCATCACCATCGGCGGCACGCGCGCCGAACTCGAGAACTACCTGCGCACCATCGAGATCTTCGACGTCGACTGGTTGCAGGGCATGTCGGTCGGCGTGTTCCCGCTCAGGTCGGGCAAGGCGAGCAAGGTCGTCGGCGACCTGGAGAAGGTGTTCGGCGAACAGAGCAAGTCGCCGGTCGCCGGCATGTTCCGCTTCCTGCCGCTCGACGGCGCGAACGCGGTGCTCGTGATCACGCCGCAGCCGCGCTACCTCGACGAGATCCAGTCGTGGCTCGAACGCATCGAAGGCGCGGGCGGCGAAGTGCAGCTGTTCTCGTACGAGCTGAAGTACGTGAAGGCGAAGGACCTCGCCGATCGTCTGGCGCAGGTGTTCGGTGGCGGGCGTGGGTCGTCGGACCAGGGCGGCGGCTCGGCGTCGCTGATGCCGGGGCTGGAGTCGACGCAGATCCAGGACACCGGCGTCGACAGCGACGGCACCAGCAATGCGCAGATCGGCGGCGACAGCGGGTCGGGCAGCGGACTCGGTGAAGGCATGTCGCTCGGTCCGCGCACGGGCGGCAACAGCGCCGTCACCCTGCAGGTCAACGGCGACACGGTCGGGGTCGCCGCGGTCGACGAAACCAACACGCTGCTCGTGCGCTCGAATGCGGGCGCGTGGCAATCCATCCGCGACGTGATCGAACGCCTCGACACGATGCCGATGCAGGTACACATCGAAGCGCAGGTGGCGGAGATCAAGCTTTCCGGCGACCTGCGTTTCGGCGTCAACTGGTACTTCGAGAACGCGATTCCCGATCCGGCGTTGCGCGCGCTCGCGTTGGGTCGATCGATCTGGGGCTCGACCGCGGCGTCCGCCAGCGGCATCACGGTGGGGACCAATGGCGCCATCACGGGCGGCCTGTCGGCGACCTTCCTGGGCCCCAACGCGATGGCAGTGATCAACGCGCTGGATCGCGTCTCCGACGTCAACCTGCTGCAGACCCCGTCCGTGCTCGTGCGCAACAACGCCGAGGCGACTTTCAACGTCGGTAGCCGCATCCCGATCCAGTCGGTGAGCGTCAACACGGGCACGTCGGATCCGACGAATACCATCGCGCAGGTTCAATACCTCGATACGGGCACGATCCTCAAGGTGCGCCCGCGCGTCACGAAGGACGGCATGGTGTTCCTCGACGTCGTGCAGGAAGTGAGCACGCCGGGTGCGATTCCCGCCGACGCGCAGGGCAACGTGCGCATCGACACGCGTCGACTGAAGACCGAAGCCGCCATCCAGAGTGGCGAGACGGTGATGCTCGCGGGCCTGATCCAGGACACGCGCACGAAGGGCTCCTCGGGCATTCCCGGCCTCAGCCGCATTCCGTGGATCGGTGGCTTGTTCGGCACGCAGACCAACGCCACCGACCGCACCGAAGTCATCGTGCTGCTGACGCCGACGATCATCCGCAACCCGCAGGAAGCGCGCGACCTCACGGACGAATACGGCCAGAAGTTCCGCGCGCTGGAACCGCTGTATCGCAAGTAAGCGCGGCGCGTTTTCGTGCGACGACGAAGAAGGCGGTGGCGCTCGCAGCGCCGCCGCCTTCTTTTTTGGCTCAGCGTTCCAGCCAGACCACGTAACGCACCGCGTTACCCGGCGCGGGTTCCTTGAACGGCAGGCCGATCATCGAGTAATCGAGTTGGTAGAGCTGCGGGATCGTGCGCGCGCCCGACACGCCCGGGCAGACGAAGCGGAACTGCGTGTTGTCGGGCACGTAAGGCGTCGTCGCACGCCAGGGCCACCGGCTTTCGACGTATTCGGCGACGCATTTGACGGCCACGTCGCGATCGTCGCGGTCGGCGTGCGCGGGGCTTGAGGCAGTGGCTGCGGCCACGATCGCCAGCGTACAAAGCGCAATCTTGTTCATGCATTGCTCCTCGTTGTGGGGTTGCGACAGGGACCTGTCGCGATGCCACTCTCGAGCGATCCGATGGGCGCTTGCGCGTGGGTTGTTCGTCGAACCCGGGTCGATGCTTCTCTTCGTCAGGCGAGACCGTAAGATGGGTGGCATGGGGAACCCGTCCGACCCGATCTTCCTGCGTGGCGCCGCGGCAACGCGACGCGCGAGCTGAAGCATGGATCCCGTCGTGCTCGTGCCGGTGGGCGTGGACGAGGACGCCCTCGACGCCTGCCTGTCCGCGCTCGATGCGGCGACGCCCGCCGGGACGCGCGTCTGGCTTGCCGACGACGCACGCGCCGGACCCCGTGCGCACGCGGTGATCGAAGGCTGGCTCGCGCGCACGCAGATGCAGGCGCATTACACGCGCCGCCAGCGCATGGTCGGCGACGTCGCGCACCTGGATGAAGCCTTGAAGGCGTGCGGCGACGCCGACGTCGTCGTGCTCGCGCCCGACGCGCGGCCCGCGTCCGGGTGGTTGCAGCAATTGACGTCGTGCCTCGCGCGCGATTCCGCCATCGCGACCGCGACGCCGTGGTGCAACGCGGGCGAAGTCGCGGCCTGGCCGCGCGTCGGCGAAATCATGCCGATGCCCGACGATCTCGAACGCCTCGCACGCGCCTGCGCCGCGATGCCGCCGTTGCACCCGGAGTTGCCGGCCGCCGTGGGCCACGCGGTCGTGTTGCGTGGCCGCGCGCGCCAACGCGCCGGCGGCCTGGACACCGCGAGCTACGGATCGTGGATGGCGGCGCTCGTCGATCTCTCGCTGCGCCTCGCCGGCCTGGGTTGGCGCAACGCGCTGTGCGAAACCGCGTTCGTCGCGCGCCCGGGCGAAGGCCTGCCCGACGACGGCGACATGGACGCGCTCGCCGCGCGCTGGCCCGCGTGGCACGCACGACTCGCGCAATTCCTGATGGACGATCCGTTGCGCGCCGTCCGCGAAGACCTGCAATCGACGCTCGCGACGCTCGGCCCGCCCGCGCCACAGCGGGAGTTGTTCGCGTGAGCGGCGACATCGCGGTCGTCATCGTCGCCTACGAAAGCGCGGACTCGCTCGACGCCTGCCTGCAGCGCGTGCGCGAGGCGGACGACGTCGGCCAGGTGCGCATCGTCGACAACGGTTCGACCGACGACACGCTGCACATCATGCAGCGCCATGCCGCGGCCGATCCGCGCGTGCGCTTCATCGCCAATCCCGACAATCCGGGATTCGGCGCGGCGTGCAACCAGGGCAGCGCGGAATGCGATCGCCCGTGGCTCGCGTTCGTGAATCCCGATTGCCTCGTGGAAACCGACACGTTGCGCCGTTTGCGCGAAGCCGCGGAAGACCTCGGCGGCGCCGCGCTCGTCGGCGCGGACCAGGTGGACGGTGCGGGCGTGCGCGATGCGGCGACGCGCCGCCGCGATCCGGACTTCGGCGCAATGCTGCGCTCGCCGGCGAACGCGAAGCTCGGCGTGCCGATGGACGAACGCGAACCGTTGCAACGCGTCGATGCGATCTCGGGTGCGTTGATGGTGATGCCGCGCGCGCTGTTCGATCGGCTCGGCGGCTTCGACACCGGCTATCGCCTGCATGCGGAAGATCTCGACCTGTGTCGCCGCGCGCGCCAACTCGGCGCAACGGTTGCGGTGGCCAACGATGTGCAGGTCGTGCACCTGCGCGGCGTATCGTCGCGGTCGCGGCCGGTGTTCGTCGAATGGCACAAGCACCGCGGCTTGTGGCGTTACTTCCGCAAGTTCGAAGCCGAACGCCGCACGCCTGTCGAGCGTGCGGCGGTGTTCGCGTTGATCTGGGGACGCTTTCCGGTTTCGGCGCTGCGCGCCGTAGTGCGCAGCGCCACCGGCTGACCATTGCCCGATCAGTAGGTGCTGAACTTCCACAGCGCGTTGCCCACCGTGTCGCACGGCCACAGCGACAGCGCTTCGAGCGTCTCACCACCGCGCTTCACGTTGAGGCACTGGCCATCGGCGCCGCTCTGCACCTGCCAGATCGCCGCTTTTTCGCCGCCGGGCAGCGTGCTCATCGAGTGTTCGAGGAGGCGCCAATGCGCGGTCGGCCCGGTGATGCACGCGTCGTAGGTCAGCACGCCGTCGACGTTGAGCAGGCAGGTGTGCTCCGCCGTGCCCATGAAGCGGAACGTGTTGCCGGCGTTGTCGACCGGAAGGATGCGCAGGCTCGTGCGGCCATCGTTGGTGCACGCGGTTTCCGAGGGGAGACCGTCGAGCGCCATGCAGTTGTTCGTGAAGGTGGATTGCAACGCAGTCGCGGTGCCCGGCAGGCGCGAGATCTGCTGGTTCATCACGAAGCTCGGACCGGTGCCGTTGGTGATGCTGCAGGAGGACAGCGACGCGAAGCCGTCGGCCAGGTCGAGGCAAAGCCCCACCTGGACGTTGCGGATCATCGCGACGGCGGGGCTGGACGGCGTGTAATGCACGCTCCACTGCTGGTTGGTGGTGGGTTCGCAGGGAGACAGGCGGACCGCGTCGCCCGGCCTCGAACCCGTCGCCGCGTCGAAACAGAGATTGTTTTGCGCGGTGCGGAGTGAATAGCCGGCCACGCCCGTCTCGAACACGAACATCTGCTTGTCGCCGGCGAGCTCGCACTGCGCCTGGTGCACGCGGTCGTTTTCGAGCGGCAGGTTGGACGGCGTCTGCAGGCACGAGCCCGCGGCTGCGCCGTTGAACAACGCGAACTGGTACGGGATATCGGTCGGCGGCGTGTCGGCGAATGCGACGGGCACGACGGCGAGGCCGAGGGACAGGGCAATCAGGGTGCGCAACATCGGAACCTCTCTCTCTGCGGATGGAGAGGTGAGCATTGCAATCCGGGCTACACGCCGACGATCAGCGCAAGGCGCAATGTTCGCGCGCTGCTTCAGTTGCGCGCGTTCTCGTTGCCGTACGAACTAGTAGGACTTTTCCGCGCGAAGGAATCCGCGGAAACCAACCCGCGAAAAAATCAGCGCCGCGCAGCGTTGATCGTGTCGCGCAACTCGCGCGCCGCGCGTCCGGCGGCCTCGGCGAAGTCGGCGCCGTTCGACGCATACAGGATCGCGCGCGACGAACTCACGAGCAGGCCCGTGCCGTCCGCGCTCGCGGCATTGCGCACGACCGCTTCCGCATCGCCGCCCTGCGCGCCGACGCCCGGCACGAGGATCGGCATGTTGCCGATGATCGCGCGCACTTCGCGCAATTGTTCCGGCCATGTCGCGCCCACGACGAGCGCGCAGTTGCCGTTCTCGTTCCAGTCGCGCGCGACCATCGACGCGACGTGCTGGTAGAGCGGACGCCCGTCGACGACGAGGTCCTGCAGGTCGCCGGCGCCGGGGTTCGACGTGCGGCACAGGATCACCACGCCGCGATCCGCGCGATCGAGGAAGGGCTGCACCGAATCGCGGCCGAGATAGGGATTCGCCGTCACCGCATCGGCGGCGTAACGCTCGAACGCCTCGCGCGCGTACTGCTGCGCGGTGCTGCCGATGTCGCCGCGCTTGGCGTCGAGGATCACCGGCACGCCCGGGTGCGAGGCATGCAGGTACGCGATCAGGCGCGTGAGCGCGTCTTCCGCGCCGAGCGCCGCGAAATGCGCGATCTGCGGCTTGAACGCGCAGGCGTACTCGGCGGTCGCATCGACGATGGCGCGACAGAAGTCGAACACGCCCTCGTCGTCGCCGGCGAAGCCCGTGGGGAACTTCGCCGGCTCCGGGTCGAGCCCCACGCAGACGAGCGATGCGCTGTCGTTCCAGCGCGCCTTCAATGCCTGCATGAAGCTCATCCGTCGTCTCCTTACTTGAGGGCCTTGAAGCGCAGGCGGTGCGGCTTCGCGCCTTCTTCGCCGAGGCGGCGCTTCTTGTCTTCCTCGTACTCGCGGTAGTTGCCCTGGAAGAACTCCACGTGCGAGTCGCCTTCGAAGGCGAGGATGTGCGTGGCGATGCGGTCCAGGAACCAGCGGTCGTGCGAGATCACGAAGGTGTTGCCCGGGAATTCGAGCAGCGCGTCTTCGAGCGCGCGCAGCGTTTCGACGTCGAGGTCGTTCGACGGTTCGTCGAGGAGCAGCACGTTGCCGCCCTGCAGCAGCGTCTTCGCCAGGTGCAGGCGACCGCGTTCACCGCCCGACAGCGAGCCGACCATCTTCTGCTGGTCCTGGCCCTTGAAGTTGAAGCGGCCGATGTACGCGCGCGACTGGATCTCGACGCCGTTGATGTTGAGGATGTCCAGGCCGCCGGAAACTTCCTGGAAGACGTTGTGGTTGCCTTCCAGCTTGTCGCGGCTCTGGTCGACGTAGGCGAGCTTCACCGTCGAACCCATGTCGATCGAACCGGTGTCCGGCGTTTCCTGGCCGATGATCATGCGGAACAGCGTCGACTTGCCGGCGCCGTTCGGGCCGATGATGCCGACGATCGCGCCGGCCGGGATCGTGAAGCTGAGATCGTCGATGAGCAGGCGGTCGCCGAACTTCTTGCTGACGTTCTTGAACTCGAGGACTTTCTGGCCGAGGCGTTCGCCCGGCGGGATGAAGATCTCGTTGGTCTCGGCGCGGCGCTGGTAGTCGACCGACTGCAGTTCTTCGATGCGCGCAAGGCGCGCCTTGCCCTTCGAACGGCCGCCCTTCGCATTCTGGCGGGCCCACTCGAGTTCCTTCTGGATCGCCTTCTGGCGCGCCTTTTCCGACGACTCTTCCTGCTTAAGGCGCTCGTCCTTCTGCACGAGCCAGTCGGTGTAGTTGCCCTTCCACGGAATGCCGCGGCCGCGGTCGAGTTCCAGGATCCACTCGGCGGCGTTGTCGAGGAAGTAGCGATCGTGGGTCACCGCGACCACGGTGCCGGGGAAACGCGCGAGGAACTGCTCCAGCCATTCGACCGATTCGGCGTCGAGGTGGTTGGTCGGTTCGTCGAGCAGCAGCATGTCGGGCTTCTGCAGCAGCAGGCGGCAGAGGGCGACGCGTCGCTTCTCACCACCGGAGAGCTTGCCGATCACGGCCTCCCACGGCGGCAGGCGCAGCGCGTCGGCGGCGACTTCGAGCTGGTTTTCCAGCGTGTGCGCGTCGCCGGCGGCCAGGATGGCCTCCAGGCGCTGCTGCTCGGCGGCGAGCTTGTCGAAGTCGGCGCCTTCCTCGGCGTAGGCCTCGTAGATGCGGTCGAGCGCGGCCTGCGCCTGCAGGACCTCGCCCACGCCTTCCTCGACGGCTTCGCGGACGGTCATGTTCGGGTCGAGCTGCGGCTCCTGGGCCAGGTAGCCGACCTTGATGCCGGGCTGCGGGCGGGCTTCGCCGCTGAAGTCCGTATCGACGCCGGCCATGATCTTCAGGACGGTCGACTTGCCCGCGCCGTTGAGGCCCAGCAGGCCGATCTTGGCGCCCGGGAAGAACGACAGCGAGATGTCCTTGATGATCTGGCGCTTGGGCGGGACCGTCTTGGACACGCCGTTCATGGTGTAGATGTACTGCATCGGGGCTCCGCAGGCGGGCGCGGGCGACCTGCCGGTGGACAGGGCCGCGTAGGGAAAATCGGGATCGCGGGATTATAGGGGACGAGCGGGGATCGGGCGTTGCAAAACGCTAAACTTGCGGCCTTTCCACATCCCCACGGACAGCCGATGTTCCCCCGCGACGCCCGCATCGAAGGTTTCGACCCCGAACTCGCCGCCGCCATCGCCGGCGAGAACCGCCGCCAGGAAGACCACGTCGAGCTGATCGCGTCGGAAAACTACGCCAGCCCGCGCGTGATGGAGGCCCAGGGCAGCCAGCTCACCAACAAGTACGCCGAGGGGTATCCCGGCAAGCGTTATTACGGCGGCTGCGAATACGTCGACGTCGCCGAGCGCCTCGCGATCGAACGCTGCAAGCAGCTGTTCGGCGCCGACTACGCGAACGTGCAGCCGCACTCGGGTTCGCAGGCCAACCAGGCCGTGTACCTCGCGCTGCTCAACCCGGGCGACACGATCCTCGGCATGTCGCTCGCGCACGGCGGCCACCTCACGCACGGCGCGAAGGTGAACATCAGCGGCAAGTTGTTCAACGCCGTGCAGTACGGCGTGAACGACGCCGGCCTGATCGACTACGCCGAAGTCGAGAAGCTCGCGCTCGAACACAAGCCGAAGATGATCGTCGCCGGCTTCAGCGCGTACTCGCAGGTCATCGACTGGGCGAAGTTCCGCGCGATCGCCGACAAGGTCGGCGCGTACCTGTTCGTCGACATGGCGCACGTCGCCGGCCTCGTCGCCGCGGGCGTCTATCCGAACCCGGTGCCGCACGCGCATGTCGTCACGTCCACGACGCACAAGACGCTGCGCGGCCCGCGCGGCGGCATCATCGTGGCCAAGGCCGACGAGGAAATCGAAAAGAAGCTGCAGTCGATCGTGTTCCCCGGCATCCAGGGCGGCCCGCTGATGCACGTGATCGCCGCGAAGGCCGTCGCGTTCAAGGAAGCGCTGGAACCGGAGTTCAAGGCCTACCAGCAGCAGGTCGTGAAGAACGCGCAGGCGATGGCGAAGACCATCATCAAGCGCGGCTACAAGATCGTCAGCGGCGGCACCGAGAACCACCTGATGCTCGTCGACATGATCGGCAAGGGCATCACCGGCAAGGACGCGGAAGCCGCGCTCGGCAAGGCGCACATCACCGTGAACAAGAACGCGGTGCCGAACGATCCGGAGAAGCCGTTCGTGACGTCGGGCCTGCGCCTGGGCACGCCGGCCGTGACGACGCGCGGCTACAACGAAGCCGAGTGCGTGGCGCTGGCGAACTGGATCTGCGACGTGCTCGATGCGCCGACGGATGCCGCGGTCATCGCGCGCGTGCGCGATGAAGTCACGAAGCAGTGCAAGGCGTTTCCCGTCTACGGCTGAGGAGCCGACAAGCGGGAAACGGGAAACAAGGAGCGGGAAACGGGATGACGGCTGCGAATGGATCGCACCTCTGACCAGGGAAGGTCGGTGGCCAAGGACTTCAGAGAACTGGTGGTTTGGGAGCAGGCAATGGCGTTGGCCGAGCGTGTCTACGAACTGACCAAAGAGCTTCCGGGCGATGAGCGATACGGTCTCGTCGCCCAGATGCGTCGTGCAGCCGTTTCGGTTCCTTCCTGCATTGCCGAAGGGAACGCGCGTGCTTCGATTCCTGACTACCTGCGGTTCGTTTCCATGGCCTCTGGCTCCCTCGCCGAATTGAGAACCCAAACAATGCTTGTCGCCCGGATGTCGCTTGCTTCGCCGCGATCGACGGACAGTTGCCTCGATCAAATCGCTCGCGTCGACCAGCTCTTGAAGCGACTGCAGTCCGCGCTTCGGAAGACGTCACAGGAGCGTGCTGCGCCCCATTCCTCCCGTTTCCCGTTTCCCGTTTCCCGCCCCTGATGCACTGCCCCTTCTGCCAACACGTCGACACCCGCGTCATCGACTCGCGCGTCAGCGAAGACGGCGCCACGATTCGTCGGCGCCGCGAGTGCGAGGCGTGCGGCGAAAGGTTTTCCACGCTCGAAACGATCGAACTCAAGCTGCCGCTGATCATCAAGGGCGATGGTCGGCGTGAGGCGTTCGACGCGCGCAAGTTGCGCCAGGGCTTCGATCGCGCGCTGCAGAAGCGGCCGGTGTCGGAAGAACAGATCGAAGCGTCGGTGCGCGCGGTGGTGCACCAGTTGCGCATGACGACCGAGCGGGAAATCGCATCGCGTCGCGTCGGCGAGTTCGTCATGGCCGAACTGCGCAAGCTCGACCACGTCGCCTACGTGCGCTTCGCGTCCGTGTATCGCTCGTTCGAGGACGTCGCCGATTTCCGCGAGGAGTTGGATCGCCTGGAGCGCGACCTGCCCGCGGGCGAGGGACAACTGCCGTTGCTCGAAGGCGAGCCGGAGAAGGTGCGCAGGCGGTGAACGCGCGGCGCGCCCTGCCGGTCGTGGCGGCGATGGCATTCGCGCTGGCGTTCGGCGCGGCGCCCGCCGCAATGGCGCAGGATGCAACGCAGCATGCCGCGCCGGCGACGCAATCGGCGCTGGCCGGCGAGTACCATCTCGACGGCGTGATGGAGACCGGTTCGGGCCTGCTGCTCCGCGAGGACGGCACGTTCGAGTGGTTCTTCACGTACGGCGCGCTGGATCTCGGCGCGCGCGGCAAATGGACGCGCGAGGGCGACACGGTCGAACTCGCCGTCGAAGAGATGGGATTTCCGCCGCAACTTCCCGAAACGCAATTCGACCGCATGCGCCTGCGCGTGGACGGCTCCGATCTGGTCCCCGCCTGGCCGTGGGACATGGATGCCTTCCGCAAGGGCGAGGAGCGCGGCGCCTACGTCCGCGAGTGACTGCATGAGCGTGCCAGCACAGGGTTTCACCGCCACCGACCACGCGATGATGGCGCGCGCGTTGCGCCTCGCATCGAGGGGCGAATACACCGCGCGTCCGAACCCGATGGTCGGCTGCGTGATCGCGCAGGGCGACGAAGTCGTCGGCACCGGTTGGCACGAACGCAAGGGCGGTCCGCACGCGGAAGTGTTCGCGCTGCAGGCGGCCGGCGAACGCGCGCGCGGCGCGACCGCGTACGTCACGCTCGAACCGTGTTCGCACCAGGGCAGCACGGGCCCGTGCGCGGATGCGTTGATCGCCGCCGGCGTCACGCGCGTCGTCGGTGCGATGTCCGATCCGTTCCCGAAGGTCAATGGCAGCGGCTTCGACAAGCTGCGCGCGGCGGGCATCCAGGTCGACACCGGCCTGATGGAACCGCTGGCGCGCGACCTCAATCGCGGCTTCCTCTCGCGCATCGAACGCGGACGTCCCTGGTTGCGCGTGAAGCTCGCGACGTCGCTCGACGGTCGCAGCGCACTCGCATCGGGCGATTCGAAGTGGATCAGCAGCGAGGCTGCGCGCCGCGACGTGCAGAAGTGGCGCGCGCGCGCCGGCGCGATCCTCACCGGCGCGGGCACCGTGCTGATCGACGATCCGCATCTCACAGTGCGCCTCGGCGACGACACGCCGTTCGCGCCGCCGCTGCGCGTGGTACTCGATCCCGGCCTCGCCACCGTCGCGCGCGGCCACGTGCGCGAAGGCGGCGCGCCGACGCTGTACCTGCACGCGCCGGACGCGCGCATGCCGCGCGGCATCGAAGCCGATCATGCGGCGGTCAACGTCGCGCACGGCCTGATGGACCTGGATGCGGTGCTGAAGCTGCTCGGCGAGCGCGGGATCAACGAGGTGCAGGTCGAAGCAGGCGCGACGCTCGCAGGCGCCTTCCTCACCGCGGGCCTCGTCGACGAACTGCTGCTGTATGTCGCGCCGCTGATGCTCGGCGAACGCGCGCGGCCATTGTTCGACGGCCTGCACATCGACGAAATGACCGAGCGCCTGTCGATGCGCATCGTCGAAACGCGCCGCATCGGCGCGGACGTGCGCGTGCTGCTGCAGCCGGGCGCGGCGCCGTGAGCGCACGTTTCGACGATCCAGGTGTTGGCGACCCTGGCTTTGCCGACCATTTCTCCGCGGTCGCGGCGCAGTACGCGCAGGCGCGGCCGGAATATCCGGATGCGTTGTTCGCGTGGATCGAGTCGATCGTGCTCGTGCATGGCCTCGCGTGGGAACCGGGATGCGGGAGCGGGCAGGCGACGCGCGACCTCGCGCGCGTGTTCGACCACGTGCATGCGACCGACCCGAGCGCCGCGCAGATCGCGCAGGCGATGGGGCCGCAGAACGTGCGGTTCTCCGTCGAGCCGGGCGAAGCGACGACCCTCGCCGATGGGACCGCCGACGCCGTGTGCATCGCGCAGGCGCTGCACTGGTTCGACCAGCCGCGCTTCTTCGCCGAATGCGCGCGCGTGCTCAAGCCCGGCGGCGTGCTCGTCGCGTGGGGCTACCAGGACATGATCGCGCCGGAAGGCGTGGAGCAGGCGATCGATCCGCTGCGCGCGGAAATCCTCGACTACTGGCCGCCGGAGCGGCGGCTGATCGACGAGGCGTATCGCGATTTCGCGTGGCCGTTCGACTGGATCGAAACGCCGGTACTCGAGTTGCAGGCGCAGTGGACGTTGCCGCGCATGCTCGGTTACTTCTCGAGTTACTCGGCCACCAAGCGTTACATCGACGCACACGGTCGTGACCCCGTCGCCATGCATGCGCAGGCCATCGCGCGCGCGTGGGGCGATCCGGACACGACGCGCACGCTGCGCTGGCCGATGTTCGTGCACGCGCGCCGCAAACAGACCAGGGAGTCCTGATGTTCACGGGTTTGATCGAAGGCGTCGGCCGGCTGGCCGCGCGCGAGATGCGCGGTGGCGATGCGCGGTTGCGGATCGAGGTCGGCACCTTGCCATGGGGCAAGGACGCGGACGTGCGCATGGGCGAAAGCATTTCGGTCAACGGCACGTGCCTGACCGTGGTCGCGATCGACGACGCCGGATTCGAAGCGGACGCGTCGAACGAGACGCTCGCGCTGACCACGCTGGGTGAATTGCCGATCGGCCGCGCGCTCAACCTCGAACGCGCGATGCTGCCGACCGATCGCCTCGGCGGCCACCTCGTCAGCGGCCACGTCGATGGCGTCGGCAGCGTGTCGCACACGTGGGACGACGGCCGCGCGCAACGCTGGGTGTTCGCCGCGCCGCACGCGTTGCGCCGTTACATCGCGGCGAAAGGATCGATCTGCGTCGACGGCGTGAGCCTCACCGTCAACGGCGTCGACGACAGCGGATTCGAAGTCGCGCTGGTGCCGCACACCATCGCGCACACCGCGTTCGGCGAAACGAAGCCGGGCGACGCGGTGAACCTGGAAGTGGACATGCTCGCGCGTTACGTCGAGCGCCTGATGAAGGAAAGAGAGTCGCACGCATGAGCTTCGCCACCATCCCCGAATTGCTGGACGAACTGCGCGCCGGCCGCATGGTCGTGATCGTCGACGACGAAGATCGCGAAAACGAGGGCGACCTCATCATGCCCGCCGAGCTTGTCCGCCCCGGCGACATCAACTTCATGGTCACGCACGCGCGCGGCCTCGTGTGCCTGTCGCTGACGCGCGAGCGTTGCCGCCAGCTCGGCCTGCCGCCGATGGTGCGCGACAACACCTCGCCGCACGGCACCAATTTCACCGTGTCGATCGAAGCGGCCGAGGGCGTCACCACCGGCATCTCCGCCTACGATCGCGCGCACACGATCCGCACCGCGGTGCGCCCCGACGCGCAGCCGCACGATCTCTCGCAACCGGGCCACATCTTCCCGCTGCAGGCGCAGCCGGGCGGCGTGTTGAGCCGCGCGGGCCACACCGAAGCGGCGAGCGACCTCGCGCAGCTCGCGGGCTTCGAGCCGGCGGGCGTGCTCGTGGAAATCCTCAATCCCGACGGCAGCATGGCGCGCCGCCCGGAACTGGAAGTCTTCGCGCGCGAGCACGGGCTCAGGATCGGCTCGATCGAAGACCTCATCCGCCATCGCCTCGCCACCGAACACACGATCGAGCGCGTCGACGCGCGCGAGATCGACACCGAGCACGGCCCGTTCCTGCTGCACACCTATCGCGACCGGCTCAGCCGTGCGCTGCACTTCGCGCTGCTGCGCGGGCAGGCCGATGCGAACACGCCGACGCTGGTGCGCGTGCATGCGCTCAATCCGCTGGCCGACGCCGTGCATTGGCGCCGCCCGGATTTCGGACCCGCCGTCGGCGACGTGCTGAAGGCCATCGCCGATGAAGGGCGCGGCGCGCTCGTGCTGCTGGGCGAAGTGCAGGACGCCGACGCCGTGCTGGCCCGCATCCGCGAACAGCCGCATGCGCCGACGGGCCGCGCGGGCGCGCTGGCCGAATGGCGGCGCACCGGTGCGGGCTCGCAGATCCTGGCCGACCTCGGCCTCGGCAAGCTCCGCGTGCTGGGCACGCCGCGCAAGCAGGTGGGCCTGGCGGGCTTCGGCCTGGAGGTCGTGGCGCATGTCGAATGGCCCGCGCGCTAAACTGCGCGCCCCCTGAAAACCCCTCGATCCAGGTCTTCACGCCCATGCGCTTCATCGAAGGCGACCTGCGCGCCAACCCCGGCGCCCGTTTCGCCATCCTCGCCGCCCGCTGGAACCCGCGCGTCACCGACGCGCTGGTCGAAGGCGCGCGCAAGGCCTTCCTCGACAACGGCATCGCCCCCGAGGCGGTCGACGTGATCCGCGTGCCCGGCGCGTGGGAACTGCCGCTGGCCGCCGCGCGCCTGGGCGCCGCGGGCAGCCACGTCGCGATCGTCGCGCTGGGTTGCGTCGTGCGCGGCGATACTCGCCACTACGAACACGTCGCCGATCGTTGCGCCGAAGGCCTGATGCGCGTCGCGCTCGACTTCCGCGTGCCGGTGCTCAACGGCGTGCTCGCGGCCGAGCGCTTCGAAGATGCGGAAGCGCGCGCCGGCGGAAGCCACGGCAACAAGGGCGAGGAAGCGGCGCTGGCCGCGATCGAAATGCACAACTTGCTGGAGAAGCTGCCTTGAACCGACGCCACGACGGCATGGACCCGGTCCTGCGTTCGCGCGCGCGCCGCCGCGCGCTGCAGGCCCTGTATGCGTGGCAGATGTCGGGCGGCACCGCGGAGTCGGTCATCGCGCAGTTCGCGCACGAGCAGGTGCACGAAATCGCCGACCTCGCGTATTTCGAGGATCTCGTTCGCGGCGTGATGAAGCATGTCGGCGAACTCGATGCCGGGCTTGCGCCTTACCTCGACCGCACGATGGAAGAGGTCGATCCGATCGAGCGCGCGTCGCTGCGCATCGCGGCGTACGAACTGCGCCATCGCATCGACGTGCCGTATCGCGTCGTCATCAACGAAGCGATCAGCACCACCAAGCGCTTCGGTTCCGAACACGGGCACACGTTCGTCAACGGCGTGCTCGACCATGCGGCCGCCGAGTGGCGCACGGCGGAGTTCGACGCGTCGCGCAAGTGAGCGCCGACGAATTCGACCTGATCGATCGCATCCGCCGCCGCGCGGCGACGACGCGCAGCGACGTGCTGCTCGGCATCGGCGACGACGCCGCGCTGTTGCAGGTGCCCGCGGGCCAGGCGCTGGTCGTGGCGACCGACACGCTCAACGCCGGCGTGCATTTCCCCGTCGACACCGCGCCCGCCGACCTCGGGTGGAAAGCGCTCGCGGTGAATCTCTCCGACCTCGCCGCGATGGGCGCCGCGCCCGCGTGGTGCACGTTGTCGCTGTCGATGCCCGACGCCGAACCGGCCTGGGTCGACGGTTTCCTCGAAGGCTTCCTGCGCCTGGCGGCGATGCACGACGTCGCGCTGGTCGGCGGCGACACGACGCGCGGACCGCTGTCGGTGAGCGTGACCGTGCACGGCTTCGTCGATCCTGCACGCGCGTTGCGTCGTGCGGCCGCGCGCGACGGCGACGACATCTGGGTGAGCGGCACGCTCGGCGATGCCGCGGCGGCGCTCGAACAATGGCGCGCAAATGCGCTGATCGATGATGCGTTGCGGGAACGACTCGATCGGCCGACACCGCGGCTCGCGCTGGGGCGTGCGCTCGCGGGTGTCGCGCGCGCGGCGATCGATGTGTCCGACGGTTTGCTCGCCGACCTTGGGCACGTGTGCGTCGCCAGCGGCGTCGGCGCCGAACTCGAGGTGGATGCGTTGCCGGCCTCCGATGCGTTGCGTGCCGGGTTCGGCGGCGATGCGCGGCGCCACCTGCAGGCTGCGGGCGGCGACGACTACGAGGTGTGCTTCACCGCGCCCGAAGCCGCGCGCGACGCGATCGCGACGATCGCGCGCAATGTCGGTATCGCGGTGACGCGCATCGGGCGCATCGTCGATGGGCAGCGCGTGAGCGCATTCGATGCCGACGGCAACGAATGGCATCCGGCGTCGGCCGGGTGGCGGCACTTCAGCGCGTAAGGCTCACTTCGCCGCTTCGATCGCCGCGGCCATCGCATCGGCTTTCACCACGACCTTGCGGCCATCGCCCTTGAGCTGCGGCTGCGATTCCATCGGCGTATCCGGCTGGATCGCGGCGTTGGCGGGCAGCAACGCGAAATCGAGCGTCACGTCCGTCGCCTGCGGCGCCGTGCCGACGATCGCTTCGTGCAGTTGCACCGCCATCACCAGCGTCGCGAGCACGCTCGGATGAATGCCGTCGGGGAAGGTGGCCTTGTCGCCGTTCCGTTGCGCGAGCGTGCGCAGCGTGGCGCCGGCGGGGACGACGCGCGCGTTGATGCGCGACGCGAGTTGCTTCGCGGCCCGGTCGAGCTTCGACTGATATTGCGTGTCGGGGCCCCACGTCGACAGCAGCAACACGCGCGCGCCCGCGGCCTTCGCGCGGTCGGCGAAATCGCGATGCGCGCGGTCGCTCGCGCGGCAATCGGGTTGCGTGCGTTGCGCGGGATCGACCATGCACGCGAGCAGGCCGCCACGCTCCTGCAGTACGACCGCATCCCAATGGCCTTCGCCGAGCGCGGCCGCGGCCTTGCCGTCGTCCCAACGTTCTGCGAGCGAACCGCCGGGCGCGACGAAGGTTTGCGTCTCGATCTTCGCGGGCGTGGGTTGCGCGGCGGCGAGCGCGCGCAGGGTCGCGGGAAGGTCGTTGACGTAGGTGAGGCTGTTGCCGACGAACAGGACGCGATAGGTCTTCGGTTTCGCATTTGCCGGCGCGGCATTTGCCGGCGCGGCATCCTGGGCGTGCGATGCGAACGCGCAGACCGCCAGCACCCAGGTGGCGATCGCGCGCGGGAAGCGACGGCGGGACGAAGGCGACATGGCGGGCCCGAGGTGGCGTGCGTGGGCCTTCATCGCAACGCCGCGCGCGGCCAGCGTCAAGTGCAGGCCGGCATCCCGTTCATGCGTCCGCTTACGCGCCGTCGGCGCGGAACGCGGCGCGGATCCAGTGCAAGGTCGGCTGCGCCGGGTCGCCGCGTGCTTCGACCACGTCGAACCGGCAGGGCGCCTGCGCGAGCGCGGGGTGGCGCTTGAGGAACACTTGTGCGGCCCGGATGAGCTTGCGTTGCTTCGCGAAGTCGACCGACGCAGCGCCACCGCCGTATCCCGCATGCGCGCGGTAGCGGACTTCGACGAATACGACGCTCGCGCCATCGCGCATCACGAGGTCGAGCTCACCGACCTTGAAGCCCGCGTTGCGTGCGAGCAGGCGCAGGCCGTTCGCCAGCAGGTACGCGAGCGCCGCGTCCTCGACGGCGGCGCCGCGTGCGCGACGGTCGACGCCTTGCCGCGAAACCGGCGCGTCAGCGCGCGGTCGCATCCGCGAGCGGCACCGGCATGCCGCCGCGGAACGTCGACCACGTCGGCGTGTGCAGCACGTTGCCCGCCGCATCCAGGCGCAGCGTGCCGGTGGCGCCGTCGACGTTGCCGTTCGGATCGAGCGCGAGCTTTTCGAGATACGCGGTGATCAGCCACGCGTCGTGGCCGAAGGCGAACAGGCGTGCGGCAGGACCGCGTGCGGTCTTGAGGCGCGACGCGACGCTCGCCGCGCCGGGCAGGCCCGACACGCCGCGCACCGTCCACGGTTCGGTCGGATACACGATGCCGTCGAGCGCGATGTCGTCCGCCGGCTTGCCCGTGCCCGCGATCAACTGCGACGTGGAGACGCGCAACTTGCCGGCCAGTCCCGCGGATGCGAGCAACGGCGCGACCGTGCGCGCTTCCGACGCGCGCGTGGCGAGGAACACCGCATCGACCTGGCCTGCTTTCTGCACCGCGGCCTGCAGGCGCGTCAGCAGCGTGATCGGATCGCCCCCCATGTCGAGCGACTCGACCACCATGCCGCCACGTTCGGCGAGCGCGTCGCGCAACGCGCCACTCGCGCGGCGCAGGCCGTCGTCGACGCCGTTGATCACGAGCACGCGGCGCGCGTTCTGGTCGATGAGGAATTCGGCGGCGGCGATGCCGTCGTCTTCGGGCGAGAGCGAGAAGCTCGCGTTGCCGGCCGGCGGCGGGACGTTCGCGCGGTTGAGCGCGAGCATCGGCACGGTCGTCTGCGCATCGCGGAACACGGCGCCGACTTCGTCGCGACCGAGCGGACCGACCACGAAGTCGTTCCCTTCGGCGACCGCCTTCTGGTACGCGGCGACCGCACCACCCGGCGTGCCGGCGGTGTCGTAGAAGGCGACGTCGGGGCGACGGCGGGTTTCGCCGAAATAACCGGTGAGGAACCCGTCGCGCACCGGCGCTGCTGCGGCGGCGAGGCCACCGGACAGCGGCAGCAGCACCGCGAGCTTCACCGGCGGGCGATACCCGTCGCGTTCGGCCGGCGGGCGATTGCCCGCGTCGAATCGCCACGCGCCGCGATCGAACGGACGCGGCAGCGGCAGGCCGCGGCGGATGAGCGCCTGGCCCGCGAACGGATACAGCGGATCGCCGGCCGGCAGGGCCGCGGCGTCGGCGGACAGCGTCGCGTCGTCGAGGCCGGCAAGCAGGCGCTCGATGTTGCGCGCGTTGTCGGTCTTCTGCTCGGCGGGCAGGGTGTCCTGGCCGCGGGCGAGGTCGCGCGCCTGCGAGAACGGCTGCGAAAACGCGTGGCTCGCGCTCTCCGGCAGCTTCACCACGTTGGTCGAAGCGCAGCTCGCCAAACCGATCGCGAGCACGCCAACCAGCAGGGCGCGCAACCAGGTCCTGCCGACACACGTCTGTCCGTTCGAACGCATTCAGATCCTCGGCCGCGGGCGCGGCGTGGGGGGAAGCGGCTAGGATTCTACCTGCCCGCCCGTCGACACCGTTGCTCGACGTGCGCATTCGCCGACAGGGTTCCCAATGTCCTCGCCTTCACGTCCCGGCACGCTGCACGTCGTCGCGACGCCCATCGGAAACCTGGGCGACCTCTCGTCGCGCGGGCTCGACACGCTGCGCAACGTCGCGGCCATCTGTGCCGAAGACACGCGGCACACGCGCCAGCTGCTCTCGCATTTCGGCCTCGAACGGCCGCTGGTCGCTTTGCACGAACACAACGAGGACCAGATCGCCGAACGCGTGGTCGCGCGGTTGCTCGCGGGCGAATCGCTCGCGCTGGTGTCGGACGCGGGCACGCCGCTGGTGAGCGATCCCGGGTTCCGCCTCGTGCGCGCCGCGCGCGCGGCCGGCGTTCCGGTGAGCCCGGTGCCGGGCGCGTGTGCGTTCGTCGCCGCGCTCAGCGTCGCGGGATTGCCGAGCGACCGCCTCGTGTTCGAAGGCTTCCTGCCGGCGAAGGGGAACGCGCGCCGCGAGCGCCTCGCGCCGCTCGCCGCGGAAATCCGCACGCTGGCGTTCTACGAATCGGCGCACCGCATCGAAGAAACGCTCGCCGACATGGCCGCGATCTTCGGCGCCGAGCGTCGCGCGGTCGTCGCGCGCGAGCTGACCAAGCTGTTCGAGACCGTCCTCGACGGCACGCTCGCCGACCTGCATGCACGCGTGAGCGCGGACGCGAACCAGCGCAAGGGCGAGTTCGTCGTGCTGGTGCAGGGCGCCGGCGACGACGAGCAGGCGCGCATCGCCGAAGGCAAGCGCCTGTACGCGAAACTCGGCGAACACTTGCCGCCGTCGACCGCCGCGAAACTCGCCGCCGAATTGAGCGGCGCCCCGCGCAAGGCGCTCTACGGCGGCTGACGCAAGGCGGAGACATCGCGCGCGGTTGCCCCAAGTGACGATGAGCGGTGCGCCGCGCCGTTGTTAGTTTTCCGCGCATGCTCCACGTGCCCCTGCCGCGCCAGCGCATCGCCTGGTCCTGCGTCCTCGACGACACGCCCGCCCTGTGGGCGGCGTTCGTGCCGTGGCTCGCGACCGCGCTCGGCCCAGGCGGCATCGCCGTCGAGGACCTGGTCGTCCACCACGCCGCGCCGCTGCGGCACGACATCGAAGCGTTGTGCGCCAAGCTCGGCGTGCGCACGCTGGCCGTGCCGCCGTTCGACGCGCGCAGCCCGCATTGCAACAAGTTGCGCCAGCTCGACACGGGTTTCGGCGATGCGCGCCGCGTCGTGCTGATGGACGTCGACACGGTCTTCGCCGCGCGCCTGCCGATCGAAGCCGTGCAGGCGCCGATCGCGGGCAAGCTCGTGGATGCGGCGAATCCACCACTGCACGTGCTGCAGCGCGTGTTCGGCGCGGCGGGCGTGCCGTTGCCGCAGGTGCGCAGCACCGCGCTGCGCGACGCCGACCAGGGGACGGCGCGATTCGAAACGTTGGCGGGGCACTTCGACGGCGGCGTCTACGTCCTCGATGCGCGCGCGTTGCGCGATTCGATCGGGCCGAGGTGGACGCATTGGGCGCGCTGGCTGCTCGATCGCGCGGGGATCCTCGAACGCTGGCGCGTGCACGTCGACCAGGTCGCGTTCTGCCTCGCGCTCGCGGAAACCGGCCTGCACGCGGATCTCCTGCCCGGGGCCTGGAACGTGCCGACGCACGTGCGCGCCGCGCAGGCCGACGATTCGGCGATCGTGCTGCACCACCACGGCCGGCTCGATGCGCACATGCGGCTCGACGGCGAACTCGTGCCGGGCGCCGCGCCAGCGGTCGCGCGCGTCAACGCGGCGATCGATGCGTTCACGCGCGCCACGTTCGACAACCGCACGTTCTGGAACCATCGCTACGCCGCGCATCCTGCGCTCGGCAGCGGGCCGGGATCGCGCGGCGAAGCGCTCGCACTGAAACGCGCGTGGTTGTCGGCGCTCGTCGCGTTGGCGCCGGAGGCGTCCGTGCTCGACTGGGGCTGCGGCGACCTCGAAGTCACGCGCAACCTGCCGTGCACCGACGGCACGGGCGTCGACATCGCGATCGAAGCCTTGCGCGTCGCGCGCACGAAGCGGAACGACTGGCGGTTCCTCACGCCGGCGCAGTTCGACGCCCTCGACGGCCGCCCGCGCGATTTCGTGCTGTGCCTCGACGTCCTCGTGCACCAGCGCACCGCGGACGAGTACGCACACCTGCTGCATCGCCTCGCGCCGCTCGCGCAACTCGGCCTGATCGTCGCCGGCTACGACGCCGAACCCAACCCGCGCTCGCACATCCACTACTTCCACGAATCGCTGCGCACCACGCTCGCCTCGATGCCGTACATCCTGGAGGCGGTGCCCTTGATGGAAACCCGCGACACGACCCTCTACTTCGCCGCCACGAGCGAAGCGGGCCGCGCGCTGGCGTACAACGCCCTCGAGAAATCCCGCGCCGCCTGAAAAACAAGAAAGCCCGCTTGCGCGGGCTTTCTTGTGGCGGAGTCAGACATAAGCCGGGTTCTGTCTAAGGCAACCATTCCTCTAGGCGCATCGTCACCGATACGCTCAAGCAGCCTACCCGGACCCGACGCGGGCAACGTCATGAGGTCCCTATTTGGCCTTGCTCCCGGTGGGGTTTGCCGTGCCGGTCCGTTACCGGACTCGCGGTGCGCTCTTACCGCACCATTTCACCCTTGCCTGATCCCCGAAGGGCCATCGGCGGTTTGCTCTCTGTTGCACTTTCCGTCGGCTCGCGCCGCCCAGGCGTTACCTGGCACCGTGCCCTGTGGAGCCCGGACTTTCCTCGGCGCGCTTGCGCGCGACGCGGTTGCCTGTCCGACTCCGCCGGGCGGCATTGTCGCCCAGCCGGCGGTCCCGCGGGGTGTTGCGATGCAACACGGCGCGACCGATATTCACCTTCACGCCACTGGCGGTGGCAACGGCCGGGTTCGGACCGGCTCGAATCTCACAATTTGAGACAATTCAGAGGCTAGTGGATAAGTCTTGAACAAGACTCTGAAGTTCGCTGCAAGCCCTTGATGTGAAAAAGGAAAATAAGGCTTCAAGGCTGTTGACAACCCTGTGGGCCGGGCCTAACGTGGCGACTGGTGGGAAATCCGGGGAATCCGTGGTTTTCCAAACTTCGAAGCCCGCGGCAGACGGGCACGACCGGGCAGGGCGATGTTCCAGGGTGAGACCGCCATCACAATCGACGACAAGGGCCGGCTGGCGATTCCGACCAGTTACCGGGACCAGGTCGCGCGTGAGTGTGGCAACAAATTGGTCGTCACCTACAGCCCGTTCGACTCCGGCTGCCTCTACCTCTATCCGATGCCGGTCTGGGAGCGCATGCGCGACCAGGTCAACGCCTTGCCGCGAACCAAGAGCGTCAGCCGCAACCTGCAGCTGAAGCTGGTCGGCGCGGCGACCTTCGTCGAACCCGATGCGAGCGGCCGCATTTCGCTGCCCGCCAGCCATCGCAGTGCGACGGGGCTCGAGAAGAAGGCGGTGTTGCTCGGCATGGGCGACAAGTTCGAGCTGTGGAGCGAGCAGGCGCACCTGGCGCAGATCCGTCAGACCCTGACGGACGCGGACCTGGGCGACGGACTGCTCGAACTGCAGTTGTGACCCGCGGTGGCGCGGATGCACGGTCCGCCCACCTTCCGGTCTTGTTTGCGCAGGTCATGGAAGGGCTGCGTGTGCGTGCGGACGGACGATACCTGGACGGCACTTTCGGTCGCGGCGGTCACGCAGGCGGCGTGCTTGCGCAATTGGGCCCGGGAGGGCGCTTGCTGGTGATGGACAAGGATCCGGAAGCGATCGCCGAAGCCGAACGCAAGTTCGGCACGGATGATCGCGTCTCGATCTACCGGGGCTCGTTCGCCGACCTCGGCCACTGGGATCTAGCGCGCGAAGGCCTCGATGGCGTGTTGCTCGATCTCGGCGTGTCTTCGCCGCAGCTCGACGTCGCCGAGCGCGGTTTCAGTTTCGCGAAAGACGGCCCGCTCGACATGCGCATGGACCCCGAGTCCGGCGAAAGCGCGGCGCAGTGGCTCGCGCGCGCCGACGAGCGCGAAATCGCAGACGTGTTGTTCACCTACGGCGAAGAGCGCCAGTCGCGCCGCATCGCCCGCGCGATCGTGGCGCGCCGCGCGACGCAGCCGCTCGAACGCACCGCGCAACTCGCCGACCTCATCTCGTCGGTGATGCCGCGCGGCGATTCGAAGATCCATCCGGCGACGCGCTCGTTCCAGGGCATCCGCATCTTCATCAACCGCGAGCTCGCCGATCTCGAAGCCGGCCTCGACGCCGCGCACGCGTGCCTCAAGCCGGGCGGTCGCCTCGCGGTGATCTCGTTCCATTCGCTCGAAGACCGCATCGCCAAGCAATTCATCGCGCGCCATGCGAAGGCGCCGCCGACCAATCGCCGCATGCCCGTCGTCGCCGAGTTCGTGCCGACGCTGCGCGCGATCGGCGACGCGACCAAGGCCGACGCGGCCGAACTCGCCGCCAACCCCCGCGCGCGCAGCGCCGTGCTGCGCGTGGCCGAGAAGCTCGGCGGGGTGAACCCGTGAGCCTGCGCATCGTGGTGTTCGTGCTGATCCTCGCGAACGTGGCCACCGCCATCGGCGTGGTCTACGCACGCCACGAACATCGCCAGCTGTTCATCGCCTTCAAGCACCTGGAGCGCGAGCGCGACGAACTCAACATCGACTTCGGCCGCCTGCAACTCGAACAGGCGACGTGGGCGGAAAGCAACCGCATCGACCAGGTGGCGCGCAATCGCCTAGGCATGGCGTTCCCGTCGGCCGACGAAACCGTCGTGGTGCGCCCATGAGGCCGGGCCTGTCCGCCAACGACAAGCGCACGCCGAACAGCCTCGGCGGCCGCATTCGCGCGCTGTTCGGTGCGCAGCGGCAGAAGCCGCGCGGCCGCGCGCAGTTCAACCTGCGCGGGCGTTTGGCGATCGTCGCCGGCACGATCGGGCTGTGTTCGCTCACGCTGCTCGTGCGCGCGTTCGACCTGCAGGTCGTGCACAACGACTTCTACCAGGCGCAGGGTGCGGCGCGGTTCCTGCGCGAGATCCCGATCCCGACTTCGCGCGGCATGATCACCGACCGCAACGGCGAGCCGCTCGCGGTGTCGACGCCGGTCGAATCGATCTGGGCGAACCCGCAGGTCCTGCTCAAGTATCCGACGCGCATCCCCGAACTCGCGCAGGCGCTCGGCGTGCCCGCCGATCATCTCGCGCGCAAGTTGTCGCAGCGCGCGGACAAGGAATTCGTCTACCTGCAGCGCCGCGTGCGCCCGGAAAGCGCGCAGGCGATCGTCAAGCTCGGCGTTCCCGGCGTGTTCTCGCAGCGCGAATACCGCCGCTTCTACCCGCAGGGCGACGCCGTCGCGCACGTGCTCGGCTTCACCAACATCGACGACAGCGGGCAGGAAGGCCTCGAACTCGCGTTCGACGAGTGGCTGCGCGGCAAGCCCGGCGCCGAGCGCGTGATCCGCGATCGCCGCGGCCGCATCGTCGAGAACGTCGATCTCATCCGCGCCGCCGAACCGGGCAAGGACCTCACGCTTTCGATCGACCGTCGCATCCAGTTCCTCGCGTACCGCGAACTGCGCAACGCGCTGCTCGAGAAGGGCGCGACGAGCGGTTCGGCCGTCGTGCTCGACGTGGCGACCGGTGAAGTGCTCGCGATGGTCAATCTGCCGTCGTTCAACCCGAACGCCGTGGAAGGCAGCAATCGCGAAGCGCACCGCAACCGCGCGGTCACCGATCTGTTCGAGCCCGGCTCGACGATGAAGCCGATCACCGTCGCGGCCGCGCTCGAAGCGCACGCGGTCACGCCGCAGACGAAGTTCGACACCAACCCCGGCTGGATGCCGAACGGTCGCTTCCGCACCACCGACACGCACAACTACGGCGTGCTCGACACCACGGGCGTCATCACCAAGAGCTCGAACGTGGGCGCGGCGAAGATCGTGCACCGCCTGTCGGATCAAACCTTCTACGGCTACATGCGCAAGCTCGGCTATGGCCAGAGCACGCACAGCGGTTTTCCCGGCGAATCGGCCGGCCTGCTGCCGCCGCCGGAGCGCTGGAGCGGCACGTCGAAACAGACGATGTCCTACGGCTACGGTTTGAGCGTGACTCCGCTGCAGATCGCGCAGGCGTACGCTGCGATCGGCAACGGCGGCAAGCTGATTGCGCCGACATTCGTGAAGGGCCAGCGCAACGAGGCCCACCAGGTGATGGATCCGGTCGTCGCCAACGAAGTTTTGCGCATGATGGAAACGGTGACGCTGCCCGGCGGCACCGCGACACAGGCGCGCGTGCTCGGCTATCGCGTCGCGGGCAAGACCGGCACGTCGCGCAAGGCGAGCGGCGGCGGTTACTCGCGTCGCTATCTGTCGTACTTCGCGGGGCTCGTGCCCGCGAGCGATCCGCGCTTCTCGATGGTCGTGGTGGTCAACGATCCCGCACCGGAGCTCGCGTACGTCGGTGGCCTGGTGTCGGCGCCGGTGTTCCACAACGTGATGGATGGTGCGCTGCGATTGATGGATGTCGCTCCGGACGATCTCGACGCGTGGCTCGCCGCGCAGGCCGCGGCGGAAGCGAAACGCAAGCCGAAGGTGTCCGTCGTACCGGCGGCCGCCAGCACCACTTCGCAACCCGCGACCGCACGCATTGCATCGCCGCCGCTCGCTGCCGCGCAACAAGGAGCGTTGCGATGACCCGCGCGATGCGCCTTGCCGAACTCCTTCCCGATGTCGCCGGCGTCCCCGGCGACCTCGTCGTCACCGGCCTGGTGATGGACAGCCGCTCGGTGCAGCCGGGCGATGGCTTCGTCGCGATCGCCGGCTTCGGCGCGCATGGCTTGCTGTTCGCCGAACAGGCGAAGGCGGCCGGTGCGCGCGCGATCCTGTTCGAGCCGCCCGCACCGGAAACCGCACCCGCGCCGAGCGACGCGATCGCCGTTCCCGGCTTGCGCGCGCGCCTGGGCGAACTCGCCGATCGCTTCCACGACTTCCCGTCGCACAAGCTCACGACCGTCGGCGTCACCGGCACGAACGGCAAGACGTCGACCGTGCAGCTGCTCGCGCAGGCGTGGGAATTGCTCGGCACGCGCGCCGGTTCGATCGGCACGCTCGGCGCGGGACTGCATGGCGACGTCGTGCCGACGGGCTTCACCACGCCGCTCGTGTTGCAGGTGCACCAGTTGATCGCGCAACTGCGCGACGCCGGTGCGCAGGCGCTGTCGATGGAAGTCAGCTCGCACGCGCTCGACCAGGGCCGCGTGGCGGGCGTGCATTTCGATGTCGGCGTGTTCACCAACCTCACGCGCGACCATCTCGATTACCACGGCGACATGGACAGCTACGGCGCGGCGAAGGCCAAGCTGTTCGGCTGGCCGGACCTGCGCGCGGCGGTGATCAACATCGACGACGATTACGGGCGCGCATTGTTCGATGCGCTGCCCGCGACGCTGACGCGGATCGGCACGAGCGCGCGCGGCGACGCGACGGCGAACGTGCGCGCGGAGAACGTCGTGCTCGACAACCGCGGCGTCTCCTTCGACTTCATCGCCGGCGACGAACGTCACGCCGTGCGCTCGCCGCTGCTCGGCCGCTTCAATGTCGACAACCTGCTCGCGGTCGGCGGCACGCTGGTCGCGCTCGGTCATGCGCCCGCGAACGTCGCCGACGTGCTGTCGCGCCTGCAGCCGATCCACGGCCGCATGAACCGCCTCGGCGGCCACGATGGCGCGCCGCTGGTGGTGATCGACTACGCGCACACGCCCGACGCGCTGGAACAGGCGCTGACCTCGCTGCGCGCGCATGCGTCGGCGAAGTTGGCCTGCGTGTTCGGTTGCGGCGGCGAACGCGACACCGGCAAGCGCCCGCAGATGGCGGCGATCGCCGAACGCCTCGCCGATCGCGTGTTCGTCACCGACGACAATCCGCGCGGCGAAGACGGCGACGTCATCGTCGCCGACATCCTCAAGGGCTTCAGCGACGCGATGCGCGGCGAAAGCGCGCGCATGACCGTCGAACGCGACCGTGCGAAGGCGATCCACCGCGCCGTGCGCGAAGCGGGCCCCAACGACATCGTGCTCGTCGCCGGCAAGGGCCACGAGCCGTACCAGGAAATCCACGGCGTGAAGCATCCCTTCGACGACACGCTGGTGGCCAGATCCGCACTGGAACATCGCTCACAGGAGCAGCGCGCATGATCGCCATGCCGCTCTCCCGCATCGCGAACCTGGTCGGGGGCCGCGTGCACGGCACGGATGTCGTCGTCGATGTCGTCGCCACCGACACGCGCAGCATGCCGCACGGCCGCGCATTGTTCGTCGCGCTGAAGGGCGAGCGCTTCGACGGTCACGATCATCTCTCGATGGCCGCGCGCAACGGCGCGATCTGCGCGCTCGTGTCGCGCGAGAGCGACAGCCCGCTGCCGCAGCTCGTCGTCGCCGACACCGAACGCGCGCTCGCCGCGCTCGCCGCCGGCGTGCAGCGCGATCGCAGGACGAAGGTCATCGCGATCACCGGCAGCAACGGCAAGACCAGCGTGAAGACGCTGGTGCTGTCGATCCTGCGCGAAGCGTTCCCGGAAGAGGGAGCGGTCTACGCGAACCCGGGCAACCGCAACAACGAAATCGGCCTGCCGCTCGCCGTGCTCGACGCACCCGAAGGCGCGAAGTTCGCCGTGTACGAGATGGGTGCCGGCAAGCCGGGCGACATCGCGTATCTCACCAACATCGCGCGCCCCGACATCAGCGTCGTCAACAACATCGCGCCCGCGCACCTGGAACGCATGGGCAGCCTGCTCGGCGTCGCCGACACGAAGGGCGCGATCTACGATGCGCTGCCCGCCGACGGCGTCGCCGCGATCAACGCCGACGATGCGTTCGCGCCGTACTTCGCCGAGCGCGCGCATGGCCGCCGCCTGATCCGCTACGGCCTGGAAGCGAGCAGCGACGTCACCGCGCAGGCGATCGAACTCGATGCGGAAAGCTCGCGCTTCGTGCTCGTCACGCCGATCGGCGAAGTCGACGTCGACCTCGCGATGCCCGGTCGCCATAACGTGCTGAACGCGCTGGCCGCCGCGTCGATCGCGCTCGGCGCGGGTATCGAGCCGGAAACGATCGCCGCGGGTCTCGCGAATGCGCGCCCCGTCGCCGGTCGCCTGGTCACGCATCGCCTCGACAGCGGCGCGATCCTCGTCGACGACAGCTACAACGCGAATCCCGGTTCGCTCAACGCGGCGATCGACACGCTCGCTTCGAGCGGTGCGACCGCGTGGCTCGTGCTCGGCGACATGCGCGAACTCGGCGCGGACGCCGAATTGCTGCACGCCGAAGCCGGTCGCCGCGCGAAGAGCGCGGGCATCGACCGCCTGTACGCACTCGGGCCGTTGAGCAAGTTCGCCGTGGACGCGTTCGGCGAAGACGGACATCACTTCACGACCCACGCGCAACTCGCGCAGGCGCTGGAAAGCGGACTGCGCGACGGCGTGCGCGTGCTGGTCAAGGGTTCGCGCGGAAGCGCGATGGACAAGATCGTGTCCGCGCTGCTGCGCGACCAGGGGAACGATCCGCATGCTGCTTGAACTCTTCCGCTGGCTGGAACAACTGCAGAGCCTCTTCGGGCTCTTCGGCTACCTCACGTTCCGCGGCATCCTCAGCGCACTCACCGCGCTCGCGCTCTCGCTGTGGTGGGGGCCGGCGGTGATCCGTCGCCTCGCGCTGCTCAAGGGCGGCCAGCCGATCCGCAAGGACGGCCCGCAGTCGCACTTCTCCAAGGCCGGCACGCCGACGATGGGCGGCGCGCTGATCCTGATCACGATCGTCGCGTCGGTGCTGCTGTGGGGCGACCTGCGCAACCGCTACGTGTGGCTCGTGCTCGCGGTGATGATCGCGTTCGGCGCGATCGGCTGGTGGGACGACTGGATCAAGATCGTCAAGCGCGACCCGAACGGCATGAAGTCGCGCTGGAAGTACCTGCTGCAGTCGGTGTTCGGACTCGCGGCCGGCCTGTTCCTCTGGTACACGGCGGACACGCCGGTCGGCACCACGTTCTACATTCCGTTCTTCAAGACGGTCGCGCTGCCGCTCGCGTCGATCACGTTCGTGGCGATCGCGTACTTCTGGATCGTCGGCTTCTCCAACGCGGTGAACCTGACCGACGGCCTCGACGGCCTGGCGATCATGCCCAGCGTGCTGGTCGCGTGCGCGCTCGGCGTGTTCGCGTATGCGTCGGGCAACGCGGTGTTCTCCGACTACCTGCAGATCCCGCAGGTGCCGGGCGCGGGCGAACTCGTGATCATCTGCGCCGCGATCGCGGGCGCGGGACTCGGGTTCCTGTGGTTCAACACGTATCCGGCCATGGTGTTCATGGGCGACATCGGTGCGCTCGCACTCGGTGCGGTGCTCGGTTGCATCGCGGTGATCGTGCGCCAGGAACTCGTTCTCGTCGTGATGGGCGGCATCTTCGTCGTCGAGACGCTCTCGGTGATGATCCAGGTCGCCTCGTTCAAGCTCACGGGCAAGCGGGTGTTCCGCATGGCCCCCATCCACCACCACTTCGAGCTCAAGGGCTGGCCGGAACCGCGCGTGATCGTGCGCTTCTGGATCATCTCGGTGATCCTCGTCCTGGTCGGACTGGCCACGTTGAAGGTGCGCTGATGACCGACGGCACGAACGCCCGGCACCAGGCCACGCGGCTCGACGCGATCGAGGGCCGCTTCGATCCGTGGCTGCTCGGCGCGGCGATCGCGCTCGCGTCGGTGGGCGTCGTGATGGTCGCTTCGAGTTCGATCGCCATCGGCGAAGGGCTCGATGTCGGCCCGTTCTATTTCCTCGTGCGCCACCTCGTGTTCCTCGCCGTCGGCCTGGGCCTGGCGGGATGGATGATGCGCACCGAGTTGAAGACGATCGAAGCGAAGAACCAATTGCTGCTGCTCGCGTGCTTCGTGCTGCTGCTCGCGGTGTTCGTGCCCGGGCTCGGTCGCACGGTCAACGGCGCGCGGCGCTGGCTCAACCTCGGCGTGTCGAACTTCCAGGCCGTCGAAGCGGTGAAGCTGCTCTACATCGTGTGGCTCGCGAGTTACCTCGTGCGCTTCCGCGACGAAGTCAACGCGACGTGGAAGGCGATGCTCAAGCCGCTCGGCGTGGCGGTCGCGCTGGTCGCGTTGCTGATCATGCAGCCCGACTTCGGTTCGCTGTCGCTGATCCTCGCGATCACCGCGGGCATGCTCGTGCTCGGCGGCGTGAACATGCCGCGCATGTTCGGCCCGGTGCTCGTCGGCCTGCCGATCCTCGCGGCGATCGCGATCGCCGAGCCGTATCGCGTGCGCCGCTTCACTTCGTTCCTCGATCCGTGGGCGGATCCGTTCGACAGCGGCTACCAGCTGACCAACGCATTGATGGCGGTGGGTCGCGGCGAAGTGTTCGGCGTCGGCCTCGGTGCGTCGGTGCAGAAGCTGTCGTACCTGCCCGAAGCGCACACCGACTTCATCATGGCGGTGATCGCCGAAGAACTCGGCCTGGTCGGCGTGACGCTGGTGATCGGCCTGTATGCGCTGCTTTCGGGCCGCGCATTCTGGGTCGGCCTGAAGTGCGTCGAGATGCGCCGCCACTTCGCGGGCTACTGCGCGTTCGGCGTCGCCCTGTGGATGAGCCTGCAGAGTTTCGTGTCGATCGGCGTGAACCTCGGGCTGCTGCCGACCAAGGGACTGACGCTGCCGCTGATTTCCTCCGGTGGTTCGAGCGTGCTGATGACGTGCATGGCGATCGGCCTGTTGCTGCGCGTGTCGTACGAACTCGAACGCGCCGAGCGCCAGGTCGCGCGCCTGCGCGGCGAAGCGCAAGCGCCGGCGCCGGGCAACGTGCCGGCGACGACGCAACCGGTCGCGCCCACCGCGACGGCGAGTGCGCGCGGCACGAGCCGCCTGCGCCAGCGCATCGAACCCACGCTCGGGAGGCTCGCATGAGCACGACCGAGCGCGGAACGGCGCGCGTCATGATCCTCGCCGGCGGCACGGGTGGACACATTTTCCCGGGCCTCGCGGTCGCACGTGCATTGCGCGCGCGCGGTGCCGACGTGACGTGGCTCGGCGCCGACGGCCAGATGGAAACGAAGCTCGTGCCGCAACACGACATCGCGATCGACACGATTGCGGTGAAGGGCCTGCGCGGCAAGGGCATCGCGACGCTGGTCGGTGCGCCGGTGCGCGTGCTGAGCGCGGTGCGCGCCGCGGCGCGCGTCGTCACGCAGCGTCGTCCGCGCGCGGTGATCAGCTTCGGCGGTTACGCGGCGGGGCCGGGCGGCGTCGCCGCGAAACTCGCGGGCGTGCCGCTGCTCGTGCACGAACAGAATCGCGCGCCCGGTTTGACCAATCGCGTGCTCGCGCGTGTCGCACGCCGCGTGTTGACCGGTTTCCCGCAGACGTTCACGCACAGCGTCATCGAAGAAGTCGTCGGCAACCCGGTGCGCGACGAGATCGCCTCGGTGCAGACGCCGCAGCTGCGCATGGCGCGCGGCAACGAGCGCATGCGCCTGCTCGTGCTCGGCGGCAGCCAGGGCGCGCGCGCGTTGAACGCCGCCGTGCCGAAGGCACTGCAGGCGCTGAACGATCCGACAATCGAGGTGCGCCACCAGTGCGGCGAAAAGATGCGCGCCGATGCCGAAGCCGCGTACGCGCAGGCCGGCATCGCCGCGAGCATCGAGCCCTTCATCGCCGACATGGCGGCCGCGTACGCGTGGGCCGACCTCGTGGTGTGCCGCGCCGGCGCGCTGACGCTCGCCGAGTTGTGCGCCGCGGGCGTGGGCAGCGTGCTCGTGCCGTTCCCGCAGGCGGTCGACGACCACCAGACGCGCAACGCCGAATACCTCGTCGAACGCGGCGCGGCCGTGCTGCTGCCGCAGAACGATGCGCTCGCCGATCGCCTGCGCGACGTGCTGCGCACGCTGCGCGGAGATTCGGTCAAGCGCATGGCGATGGCCGAATCCGCGCGTTCGATCGCGCGCCCCGATGCCGCGGCGCGCGTCGCCGACATCGTGCTCGAAGAAATCGCGCGCTTCGATCGCCTGCACAAGGAGGCTGCGTGATGACGAACGATCAGCGCCGCCTGCAGACCACCGGCGACTTGGCGAAGGCCTACCCGCGCGTGCACTTCATCGGCATCGGCGGCGTCGGCATGAGCGGCATTGCCGAAGTGCTGTGCACGCTCGGCTACCAGGTGTCGGGCTCCGACAACGCCGACAACGCGGTCACGCGTCGCCTCGCGCAACTCGGCGCGAAGGTCCATCGCGGCCACGGCGCGGCGAACGTGCTCGACACCGATTGCGTCGTCGTGTCGAGCGCCATCAAGAAAGACAACCCGGAACTGATGGAAGCGCGCGCCCGCCGCATCCCCATCGTGCCGCGCGCCGAAATGCTCGCCGAACTCATGCGCTTCCGCCGCGGCATCGCGGTGGCAGGCACGCACGGCAAGACCACCACGACCTCGCTCGTCGCCAGCGTACTGGGCGAAGGCGGCATGGATCCGACCTTCGTGATCGGCGGCAAGCTGCTCGCGGCGGGCGCGAACGCGCGCCTCGGCGGCGGCCAGTGGCTCGTCGCCGAAGCCGACGAGAGCGACGGCAGCTTCCTGCGCCTGAACCCCGCGGTCGCGGTCGTCACCAACATCGACGCCGATCATCTCGAGAACTACGGCGGCGACTTCGCGAACGTGCAGGCCGCCTTCGCCGAGTTCCTGCATCGCCTGCCGTTCTACGGCCTGGCTGTGTTGTGCATCGACGATCCGGAAGTGGCAACGCTGGCGAAGGAAACGCCGCGCCACGTGATGACCTACGGCTTCGCTTCCAACGCCGACGTGCGCGCGAAAGACGTGACGCAGGACGGCGCGTGCATGCGCTTCATGCTGCACCTGCCCGATGGCTCGCGCACGCCGGTGGCGCTCGCGTTGCCCGGCCGCCACAACGTGCAGAACGCACTCGCCGCCGCCGCGATCGGTTGGCAGCTGGGCGTTGCACCGGAAGCGATCGCCAGCGCGCTGGCGAAGTTCGAAGGCATCGGCCGCCGCTTCAACCTGCTCGCACGGTTGACGACCGCGAAGGGCGCGACGGTGCAGCTGGTCGACGACTACGGCCATCACCCGAAGGAACTGGAGGCGGTGTTCGCCGCCGCGCGCGGCGGCTGGCCGGACAAGCGCCTGGTCGTCGCGTTCCAGCCGCATCGCTACAGCCGCACGCGCGATCTGTTCGACGAGTTCGCCGCGGTGTTGTCGACGGTCGACGCATTGGTGCTGACCGAGGTGTATCCCGCCGGCGAAGCGCCGATCGCGGGCGCCGATGCGAAGGCACTGGCACGCGCGGTGCGCACACGCGGCCGCGTCGATCCGATCGTGGTCGGCGGCCCGTTCGATCTGTCCGGCGTGTTGCCGGACGTGTTGCAGGACGGCGACCTGCTGTTGCTCATGGGCGCCGGCGACATCGGCGCCGCCGCGCAGCAGATCGCCACGCAGGGTTTCGAAGGAGCAACGAAGTGAGTACGCACGATTTCCCGCCGCTGCGCGTGACGGACCCGGCCGCGTTCGGTCGCGTCGCCGTGCTGATGGGCGGCACCAGTTCCGAACGCGAGGTCTCGCTCGATTCCGGCCGCAACGTGCTGGAAGCGCTGCGCGCGCGCGGCGTCGCGGCCGATGCGGTCGACGGCATCCCCAACCTCATTCGCGAACTGCAGGAAAAGCATTTCACGCGCGTGTTCAACATCCTCCACGGCCATGCCGGCGGCGGTGAGGACGGCGTGCTGCAGGGGTTGCTCGATGCGCTGAATGTCCCGTACACCGGGTCGGGCGTGCTCGGCTCGTCGCTGAGCATGGACAAGATCCGCACCAAGCAGGTGTGGTTGTCGCTTGGCCTGCCGACGCCGAAATACGTGCAGCTCGGCAAGGGCGCGGACGTGCATGCCGCGGCGAAGGCGCTCGGGTTGCCCGTGATCGTGAAGCCTGCCGCCGAAGGTTCGAGCGTCGGCGTGTCGCGCGTGTACGCCGACAAGGATCTCGACGCTGCGGTCGAACTCGCCAAGCGCTACATCGACGAAGAAGCGCGCGGCGAACTGCTGATGGAGCAGCTCATCGAAGGCGACGAACTCACCGTCGCCGTGCTCGGCGACGTCGCGCTGCCGTCGATCCGCATCGTGCCCAAGGGACAGTGGTACGACTACCACGCCAAGTACGTCGCCGAAGACACGCAGTACCTGTGCCCCGGCCTCGAAGGCGACGACGAAGAAGAAATCCGCCGCCTCGCGGTCGCCGCGTTCAAGGCCGTCGATTGCAGCGGCTGGTCGCGCGTGGACGTGATGCGCGATCGCGCGACCGGCAAGTTCCATCTGCTCGAAGTGAACACCGCCCCCGGCATGACCAGCCACTCGCTGGTGCCGAAGGCCGCGCGCCAGGTCGGCATCGAGTTCGACGAACTGTGCTGGCGGATCCTCGAAACCTCGCTCGACCGCAACGGAGGTGCGCGCAAGTGAACGCAGTGCTGCGCATCCTGGCGTGGACCCTGGCGGTGGCGCTCGTCGCGCTGCCGATCGTTGCGTTGCTCAACGGTTGGGTCGCGTCGGAACGCTGGCCGCTGCGCACGCTGCGCGTGCAGGGCGCGTTGCGCAATGTCGACGAACAACAGTTGCGCGCCACCGTATTGCCGTTCGCGCAGCGCGGCTTCTTCGCCGTGCCGCTGGAACAGGCGCAGGAAGCCGTCGCGCGCCTGCCGTGGGTGGAACGCGCCGAAGTGCGCAAGCACTGGCCCGACGTCATCGAAGTGCGCGTGGTCGAACATCGTCCTTTCGCGCGCTGGGGCAACGACCAGTTGCTGTCCGAACACGGCCGCCTGTTCCCGGTGAAAGGCATCCGCGTGCCGGCGAAGCTGCCGACGCTCGGCGGGCCGGCGACGCGCGTGCAGGACGTCGTCGCGCTGTACAACGAATCGCGCGCGCTGTTCGCGAGCACTGGCCGCGACGTGCGCGCCCTGCATCTCGATGCGCGCGGCAGCTGGTCGCTCGTGCTGTCCGACGGCGCCGAAGTGATCGTCGGCCGCAGCGACGCGCGCCCGCGCCTGGGCCGCTTCGCGCGCCTGCTTCCGCAACTCACGGCGCAGCCGCAGCGCGTGCTGCGTCGCGCCGATCTTCGCTACACCAACGGCTTCGCGCTGCAGTGGGCCGATGTGCCGCCGCAGACCGCGGCAGCTGGCACGACCTCGCAAGGAAATACATGAACCGCAAAGGCGACAAATCGTTGATCGTGGGCCTGGACATCGGCACGTCGAAGGTGACCGCACTCGTCGGCGAATACTCGCCGGGCAGTCCGATCGAAGTGATCGGCATCGGCTCGCACGAATCGCGCGGGCTCAAGCGCGGCGTGGTCGTCGACATCGAATCCACCGTGCAGTCGATCCAGCGCGCGGTCGAGGAAGCCGAACTGATGGCCGGCTGCGAAGTGCGCTCGGTCTACGCATCGATCTCCGGCAACCACGTGCAGTGCCGCAACTCGCAGGGCATCGCGCCGATCCGCGACGGCGAGGTCACGTACGCCGACCTCGATCGCGTGCTCGACGCGGCGAAGGCGGTCGCGATCCCGGCCGACCAGAAGATCCTGCACGCGATCCCGCGCGACTACGTGCTCGACGATTCGCAGGAAGGCATCCGCAATCCGGTCGGCATGACCGGCGTGCGCCTGGAAGTGCACGCGCACCTGGTCGTGTGCGCGCAGTCGGCGGCGGCGAACATCAGCAAGTGCGTGCAGCGTTGCGGCCTGCAGGTCGACGACCTGATCCTCGCGTCGCTCGCCTCGAGCACCGCGGTGCTGACGCCCGACGAACGCGAACTCGGCGTCGTGCTCGTCGACCTCGGCGCGGGCACCACCGACATCGCGGTGTTCGTGCAGGGCGCGATCGCGCACAGCGCCTCGCTCCCGATCGCCGGCGACAAGGTGACCGAAGACATCGCGCACATGTTGCGCACGCCGACGCCGGAAGCCGAACAGATCAAGGTGCGCTACGCCTGCGCGCTCGCGCAGCTGGCGACCGCGGAAGAAAGCATCCAGGTGCCGAGCGTGGGCGATCGTCCGCCGCGTCGCCTGCCGCGTCACTCGCTCGCGCAGGCGGTGCAGGCGCGTTACGAGGAAATTTTCGAGATGGTGCAGGCGGAGCTTCGCCGCAGCGGATTCGAGCAGCACGTCCGCGCGGGCATGGTCCTGACGGGCGGCGCTTCGAAGATGGAAGGCGTCGTCGAACTCGCCGAGGAAATGCTGCAGATGCCGGTGCGCGTGGGCATCCCGCAGCACGTGACCGGCCTCGGCGAAGTGGTCGGCAACCCCGTGCATGCCACGGGCGTCGGCCTGCTGCTGATGGGCAGCCAGATCGAGAACCCGCGTCGACCGTCGATCTCGGCGGGACGCGCGGGGTCGTTCTTCAACAAGTTGAAGAACTGGTATCGCGGCGAATTCTGATTCGGAGAGCGCGCCTCACGGGAGACGCGCAGGCGGAATGGAAGGCGGCGGCAGGCAACGGAACACTTTGGAAGTCGTGGTTCATACAACACTTATAAGAGGACACGGACATGGCGCACTTCGAACTGGTTGAAAAGATGGCCCCGAATGCAGTGATCAAGGTCGTTGGCGTGGGTGGCGGCGGCGGCAACGCGGTCGCGCACATGGTCAACAGCAGCGTGGACGGCGTGGAGTTCATCACCGCCAACACCGACTCGCAGGCGATCAAGAACTGCGGCGCGAAGCTGCAGCTGCAACTCGGCAGCAACGTCACCAAGGGGCTCGGCGCGGGCGCGAATCCGGAGGTCGGCCGCCAGGCCGCGCTGGAAGATCGCGAACGCATCATGGATGCCCTGCAGGGCTCGGACATGGTGTTCATCACCGCGGGCATGGGCGGCGGCACGGGCACGGGCGCGGCGCCCGTCGTGGCGCAGCTCGCCAAGGAGATGGGGATCCTGACGGTCGCCGTCGTGACCAAGCCGTTCCCGTTCGAAGGTCGCCGCCGCATGCAGGTCGCGCTCAAGGGCATCGACGAACTCGGCCAGCACTGCGATTCGCTGATCACCATCCCGAACGAAAAGCTGATCACCGTGTTGGGTCGCAACGCGACGATGATCCAGGCCTTCCGCGCGGCGAACGACGTGCTGCTCGGCGCGGTGCAGGGCATCGCCGACCTGATCGTGCGTCCGGGCCTGATCAACGTCGACTTCGCCGACGTGCGCACCGTCATGTCCGAGATGGGCCTGGCGATGATGGGCACGGGCGCGGCGCGCGGCGACGATCGTGCGCAGGCCGCGGCGGAATCGGCGATCCAGAATCCGCTGCTCGACGACGTCAACCTGTCGGGCGCCAACGGCATCCTGGTCAACATCACCGCCGGCCCGGACTTCACCATGGCCGAGTTCGACGAAGTGGGCCGCACCGTGGAGAACTTCGCGTCGGAAGACGCGACGGTCGTCATCGGCACCGTGCTCGATCCGGACATGCAGGACGAAGTGCGCGTCACGGTCGTCGCGACCGGCCTCAATCGCGCGGTGTCGCGCCAGGCGTTGCCGCAGCGCGGCTACGAGCAGCACGGTCATCGCGAAGCGCAGGTGCGTTCGCCGATCAAGCTCGTCCGCAACGCGACGACCGGCCAGCCGGACTTCGACGCGATGGCCAACCTCAACGAACCGGTGGTGCCGAACTTCGGCAGCACGTCGGCCTCGTCGAGCCTGCGCGGCGGTCGCAGCGAACCCGCCGCGGCGGACTTCGGCGGCGACAGCAGCTACCTGGACATCCCGGCGTTCCTGCGTCGCCAGGCGGACTGATCGCAAAGCGGTTCGTTACATGAAACATGCGGGGCCTGCGCCGGCCCCGCATGGTGTCCTTCGGTCGGCCGGCGTCTACCGGCCGACCCTTTTGCACCGCGCAAGCGGGACACTGGGTCCGCGCTTTGGCGAAGCATTCAGCGGGTCGCGTGGTACCCTTTGCGGCCGCTGCGGCAGACGCCGCGCGTAGTCCCCCGGCCTCTCCGAGGCGTCGAGAAAGCGATCGATAGCAAGCAGACCGATGCTGCCCCAACGCACCCTCAAGAACGTGATCCGCGCGACCGGCGTGGGCCTGCACAGCGGAGAGAAGGTCTATCTCACGCTGCGTCCGGCCGCGGTCGATACGGGCATCCGTTTCCGGCGCGTTGACCTCGATCCCGTCGTCGAGATTCCGGCCGATGCCGGCCTGGTGACCGAGACGATGTTGTGTACGGGCCTGTCGTCGCACGGCGGCAAGGTCATGACGATCGAACACCTGATGTCGGCCTTCGCGGGCCTCGGCATCGACAATGCCTATGTCGACCTGTCGGCGCCGGAAGTGCCGATCATGGACGGCTCCGCGGGCCCGTTCGTGTTCCTGCTGCAATCGGCGGGGATTTCCGAGCAGAACGCGCCCAAGCGTTTCATCCGCATCCGCAAGCCCATCGAAGTGCGCGAAGGCGACAAGGTCGCCCGCTTCGAACCGCACGACGGCTTCCGCATCGGCTTCACCGTGGTCTTCGACCATCCGGCGATTCCCGCCGCGCAGTCGCGCGCGGAGATCGACTTCTCCACGACGTCGTACGTCAAGGAAGTCAGCCGCGCGCGCACGTTCGGTTTCATGCGCGACCTGGAGTTCATGCGCGAGCGCAACCTCGGCCTCGGCGGCTCGATGGACAACGCGATCGTGCTCGACGAATTCCGCGTCCTCAACGACGACGGCCTGCGCTACGCCGACGAATTCGTCCGCCACAAGATCCTCGACGCGGTCGGCGACCTCTACCTCGCCGGGCACCCGATCATCGGCGCGTTCGAGGGCTACAAGTCCGGCCACGCGCTCAACAACAAGCTGGTCCGCGCGCTCCTCGCCGATGCCTCGGCGTGGGACGAAGTGACCTTCGACGACCCGGCCGCCGCGCCCGTCGTCTACGGAAACCCTGCGATCGCGTGAACGCAGCCGGGGGATTCGTCCCCCGCATGGGTGATGCCGTCGGCCACCCTCACCCCGATCCGACTCCGGGGTCACCTGCGTGATCGATCTGTGAATCGAATCTGTCGGTTTAACGGGTTTCTAACGAATCTCGAATGGTTCGTTAGCGAAAGCGGTGGGAAGGGCGGGGTAGCATCCCCCTCAAGCCGAATCCGGCCCCCGCGGCAAACGTAGCCCGGGGACCTGGTCGGCCAGAGTCAGGAGTCTTTGGGCCCCGCCTGTTCGGGGTCCTTCAGGGACGCCAGCGCGGCCTGCAACGCTTCCTTCGCAGCCGCCGACATCGGTGTGGCTTTCGGTTCCGCCGGCTTTGGTGGGTGGAACGGGAGAGTCGTTGTTTTGACAACGACTTCGGCCACGTCGAGCCCGAGGGATCGGGCCGCGTCGAGGAGGTCCGGTGCGATGAGCCGCAGTTTGGTTCGCCACACCGGGGCGTCGACGACGTAGACGAGCCTGCTTCCGTCGTAGTTCGCGACCCGCGCGTGCGGGGCGAGTGCGGCAGGCAGGGAAGGGCGCAACCGCTGATCCAGCGCGTCAAGCCAGAGGGCACGACGTAGGGGGTCGAAGGCGGCGTCCGCGAGCAACGCCTCCATGGGTGCTTGCGGCCCCGTGTTTCGATTTACGCGTGCGGGCTGCTTGGGCCTGGACTTGGAATCCGACATCGATATGAGCTTCAAAATCGTACTGAATAATCGGCACCGTCCCGCGACGGGCCTCGTCGGCCGACTCACGGACCACGCACAGCGTCGTCCCGGGGTCGCCGCCGGCATTCTGCTCGCTTCCGGCCTCGTGTTGGGGCTCGGCGCTTCCGTTGGCATCGCCGGTGCGTACAACGCGCACCTGACCGCCAAGGTCGACAAGCAGGACAAGCAACTCGCCGCCACCCGTGCAGCGTCGCAGCGCGAGATCAATGCGCTGGCCGCCCGCCTCGGCGAACTCCAGGCGCAGGCCAACCGCCTCAACGCGCTCGGTGAGCGCCTGACGCGCGCCGGCCAGCTCGAGGACGGCGAGTTCGACTTCGAACAGCCGGTCCCGACCGGTGGTCCGGGCCCCATCCGCGACATGCCGCGCGACGAGCTGTCGCGCGAGCTCGCGACGCTCGAGAAGGAATACGCCGCGTCGGGCCAGCAGCTCTCGGTGATGGAGTCGCTGCTGTTCAACCGCGAGCTCGACCGCAACGCGGTCCCCTCGCGCGATCCGATCAACAACAGCTACATCACCTCCGGCTTCGGCGGCCGCGCCGATCCGATCGTCGGCGGCCACCAGTTCCACAAGGGCATCGACTTCAAGGCGAAGGTCGGCGATCCCGTCCTCGCCGTCGCCGACGGCGTGGTCAGCTTCTCCGGCGTGCGTTCGGGCTACGGCAACGTGGTGGAAGTCGACCACGGCAACGGCTACGTCACGCGCTACGCGCACAACTCGCGCCTGATGGGCCGCATCGGCGACCTCGTCCGCGCGGGCCAGCAGATCGCGAAGGCCGGCTCCACCGGCCGTTCGACCGGCGCCCACGTGCACTTCGAAGTGTGGGAGAACGGCCGCGTCGTGAATCCGCGCAAGTTCCTGGGCCAGAACCAGAACCGCAGCGTGACCCGCGGTTGAACTTCCCTCCTGCCGCGCCTTCCAATGGCGCGGCAGGCTTGATAGGCGCAGCCGCGGTCCCCAGCTACAATGCCGCGTTGCCGAACAAAGGGCGCCCCGCGCCCTTTTTTGTTGCTGGACGACGTGCCTTGCCCGCGTCCGCACCCCTCCTGAATTTGGTGTCCTTCGATGCTCAACAGCTTGCTCACCCGTGTCTTCGGCAGCCGTAACGAACGCCTGCTCGGCCAGCTCGGGGGCATCGTCAAGAAGATCAACGCGCTCGAGCCGCAGCTGCAGGCGCTGTCGGACGCGGAGCTCCAGGCCAAGACGCCGGAATTCAAGGAGCGAGTCGCCAAGGGCGAGTCGCTCGACAAGCTCCTCCCCGAAGCCTTCGCCGTTTGCCGCGAAGCCTCGCGCCGCGTGATGGGCATGCGCCATTACGACGTGCAGCTGATCGGCGGCATGGTGCTGCACCTGGGCAAGATCGCCGAAATGCGCACGGGCGAAGGCAAGACCCTCGTCGCGACGCTGCCGACCTACCTCAATGCGCTCGAAGGCAAGGGCGTGCACGTGGTGACGGTCAACGATTACCTCGCGCGCCGCGACTCGGCGTGGATGGGCAAGCTGTATAACTGGCTCGGCCTGTCGGTCGGCGTGGTCTATCCGGGCATGCCGCATTCGGACAAGCACGCCGCGTACGCCGCCGACATCACCTACGGCACCAACAACGAATTCGGCTTCGACTACCTGCGCGACAACATGGCGCTGGCGAAGGAAGACCGTTACCAGCGCGGCCTGCACTACGCGATCGTCGACGAAGTCGACTCGATCCTCATCGACGAAGCGCGCACCCCGCTGATCATCTCCGGACCCGCCGACGAATCGCAGGAGCTCTACCACCAGCTCGACGCGATCGTCCCGCGCCTGTCCCGCCAGAAGGAAGAGGAAGGCGAGGGCGATTTCTGGGTCGACGAGAAGGGCAAGCAGGTCCACCTCTCCGAGGCCGGCATGGAACACGTCGAAGCGCTGCTGCGCAGCGCCGGCGTGCTGACCGGCGACGAAGACGCGCTGTACGCCGCGAACAACATCCACGTCGTCCACCACCTCAACGCCGCGCTGCGCGCGCACGCGCTGTTCCAGCGCGACGTCGACTACATCGTGCGCGATGGCGAAGTGGTGATCGTCGACGAATTCACCGGACGCACGCTGCCGGGCCGCCGCTGGTCCGACGGCCTGCACCAGGCGGTGGAAGCGAAGGAACGCGTGGCGGTGCAGCGCGAGAACCAGACGCTCGCCTCGATCACGTTCCAGAACCTGTTCCGCATGTACAACAAGCTGTCGGGCATGACCGGCACCGCGGACACCGAGGCCTACGAGTTCCAGAACATCTACGGCCTGGAAGTCGTCGTGATCCCGACGCACCGCCCGATGGTCCGCAAGGACAACGCGGACCTGGTGTTCCTCAACCGCGCCGGCAAGTACCGCGCGGTCGTCCGCGAGATCCAGGAGTGCCACGCGAAGGGCCAGCCCGTGCTCGTCGGCACCACGTCGATCGAAGTCTCCGAGCTGCTGTCCGAACAACTGCAGGCCGCGGGCATCGCGCACGAAGTGCTCAACGCGAAGCAGCACGAACGCGAAGCGCACATCGTCGCCAACGCCGGTCGCCCGGGTGCGGTGACCATCGCGACCAACATGGCCGGCCGCGGTACCGACATCGTGCTCGGCGGTTCGCTCGAAGCCGAACTCGCCGCGCTCGGCGAAGAGGCCCCCGACGCCGACAAGGCGCCGCTGCGCCAGGCCTGGCAGGAACGCCATGACGCGGTGAAGGCCGCCGGCGGCCTGCACATCGTCGGCACCGAACGCCACGAATCGCGCCGCATCGACAACCAGCTGCGCGGCCGATCCGGTCGCCAGGGCGACCCGGGTTCGTCGCGCTTCTACCTGTCGCTCGAAGACAACCTGATGCGCATCTTCGCGGCCGACTGGGTGCAGCGCGTCATGGCGCGCATGGGCCTGAAGGAAGACGACATCATCGAAAGCCCGCTGGTGACCAAGCAGATCGCCAACGCGCAGCGCAAGGTCGAGGCCCACAACTTCGACATCCGCAAGAACCTGCTCGACTTCGACGACGTCAACAACGACCAGCGCAAGGTCATCTACCAGCAGCGCGACGAGCTGCTCGACGCCGAGAGCGTGGAAGAGAACATCACCGGCATCCGCGAAGACGTGGTCGCCGACATGGTCGCCAAGTTCGTCCCGATCAACTCGATCGACGAACAGTGGGACCTGCAGGGCCTGGACGCGGAACTCGAGAACGAGTTCGGCGTGCGCGCCGGCATGCAGGCGCACGTCGCCGCGCAGAAGGAAATCGACTCCGAGGGCATCGCCGAGGAAGTGCAGAAGCGCCTGGCGCAGCTGTTCACCGACAAGGAAGCGCAGATCGGCGGCGAGAACATGCGCATGCTGGAAAAGCACATCATGCTCAACGTGCTCGACCAAAACTGGAAGGAACACCTCGGCCGCATGGATTACCTGCGCCAGGGCATCCACCTGCGCGGCTACGCGCAGAAGCAGCCGAAGCAGGAATACAAGCGCGAGGCCTTCGAGCTGTTCGGCCAGATGCTGGAGAAGGTGAAGCGCGAAGTCGTGACGCTGCTCGCCCGCGTGCGCATCCGCACCGAGGAAGAGATCGCGCAGGCCGAAGCCGCCGAACGCGCGCGCGCCGAAGCGATCGCGCGCCAGATGCAGTTCCAGCATCCGGAAACCGGCGGTTACGGCGCCGACGAGGAAGCGGCGCAGGTCCAGGGCACGCAGACCTCGCTGGAGATGCTGCCGCCCGGTCCCTCCGAGCGCGTCGGTCGCAACGATCCGTGCCCGTGCGGCAGCGGCAAGAAGTACAAGCACTGCCACGGCCAGCTCGCCTGACCTGAGATGGGCCTGATCTGAGATGGGCGAAGGCCGAAGTCGCGAAGCGCAAACGCCCCCGGTCGACGTCGTCGCCGGGGTGATTCGCGACAAGGCCGGCCGCATCCTCCTCGCGCGCCGCACCGAAGGCCGCGACCTCGCCGGCCTCTGGGAATTCCCCGGCGGCAAGCGCGAACCCGGCGAGTCGCCCGAAGCGGCGCTCGCCCGCGAACTGCACGAAGAACTCGGCATCGATATCGACTGCGGCGCGCCGCTGATCGCGGTGCCGCAGCGCTATCCGCACAAGCGCCTGCGCCTGGACGTGCGCATGGTCGGTGCGTGGCGCGGCACGGTGAAGGGCCTCGATGGCCAGGCGCTCGCGTGGGCGCCGCCGCACACGCTCGCGTCGTATCAGATGCCGCCGGCCGACATCCCCGTCGTCGCCGCATTGCTGCAGCCCGATCGCTATCTCGTCACGCCCGCGCCCGACGGCTCCGATGCCGCGTGGCTCGAATCGCTCGAGCGCGCGTTGGACGCAGGCATCCGTCGCGTGCAATTGCGCGCACCGCATTGCGCGTCCGCGCGCTGGACGCAACTGGTGGAAGCGGCGGTCGATGCGTGTCGCCGCCACGGCGCCGAAGTCCTGGTGAACGGCGACATCGCGCTGGCGCAGGCGTTGCGCATCGGCGTGCATCTGCGCGCCGCGCAGCTCATGCAACTGGACGTGCGACCGTTGGCCGAAGGCATGCGCGTCGGCGCGTCGTGCCACACGCTCGACGAACTGCGCCGCGCCGAATCGCTCGGCTGCGATTTCGCCGTGGTCGGCCCGGTGGCAGACACGCTCACGCATCCGGACGCCACGCCGCTCGGCTGGACGGGATTCGCGGCGTTGCGCGAGGAAGTCGCGTTGCCGATGTACGCGATCGGCGGAATGGGCGCGCAGGACATCGACGTCGCGCGCGCGCACGGCGCGCAGGGCATCGCCGCGATCCGCGGGTTGTGGCCTACCTGAGCGTCGCGAGTTTCCGGTAGCGCCGATCCAGCGCATCGACGTGCGCATCGAGTTCGTCGATCGCGCCGTCGTTCACCACCACGTCGTCGGCGATCGCCAGCCGCGCCTGGCGGCTCGCCTGCGCGGCGACCATGCGTTCGGCGAGGATCGCGTCGATGCCGTCGCGCGCCATCACGCGTGCGAGCTGGATCTCGCGATGCACGTCGACGACCAGGATGCGGTCGAGCCAGGGATACGCATTGCGGCCACCGCCTTCGGCGAGCAGCGGGATCGCGACGATCGCGTACGGCCCCTGCGCACGCAGCGCATCTTCGTGCAGTGCGATGCGGATGCGTGGATGCAGGATCGCTTCGAGCTGGCGGCGCGCCGCATCGTCGCCGAAGACGTGGCGACGCAACGCCGCGCGATCGAGCTGGCCGTCGGCCAGCAGGACATCGTGGCCGAAGGTCGCGGCGATTTCCGCCAGCGCCGGTTGCCCCGGCTGCACGACTTCGCGCGCCGCGACATCCGCGTCGACGACCGCGATGCCGCGCGCGGCGAAGCGTTCCGCCACCGCGCTCTTGCCCGACGCGACGCCGCCGGTCAGGCCGACCGCGTACATCGGCAGGCCGGCGTCCATCGGCTTACTTCAACCCGGTGAGGTGCAGGTAGCCGTCGATCAGCGGCTCGCTCCAGAAGAACGCGATCCAGCCGGCGATGGCGAGATAGGGGCCGAACGGAATCGGCGTCGCGCGATCGCGCCCCTGCCAGAACAGGAAGATCGATCCGAAGATCGCGCCCACGATCGACGACACCAGGATCGTCGGCAGGATGCCCTTGAGGCCGACCCACGCACCGATCGCGGCGAGCAGCTTGAAGTCGCCGTGGCCCATGCCTTCCTTGCCGGTGACCTGCTTGAACACCCAGTACACGGACCAGAGCGAGAAGTAGCCCGCCATCGCGCCGAGCAGCGCCGCCTTCTGGCCGACGTAGAGATTCTCGACCGCGGCTAGAAATCCCAGCCACAGCAAGGGCAGGGTGAGCTGGTCGGGCAACAGGCGCGTGCGCAGGTCGATGCCCGCGAGCGAGATAAGGAAGCAGGTGAACACCACCGCGCCGAAGCCGCGCCAGCCGAACCCGAACTGCCACACGCACGCGAGCACGAGCACCATCGTGAGGAACTCGACGAACGGGTACTGCGCCGAGATCGGTGCGTGGCAATGCCGGCACTTGCCGCGCTGGATGAGCCAGCTGACCAGCGGGATGTTCTCGTACCACGCCAGGCGATGCTTGCAGTGCGGGCAGTGCGAGGGTTCGACGACGATCCCCGGCGGCGGCGGATCGTATTCCTCCGGCTCGCCGAGGACTTCGCGGCTGTCGCGCCGCCACTGCCATTCGAGCCTGCGCGGAAGGCGCAGGATCACGACGTTCAGGAAGCTGCCGAGGGCGAGCCCGAAGGCGGCCGCGGCGGGATAGCCGAGGCCGGGGTTCTGATCGAGGAATGCCATCCAGCGAGCGTCAGACGACGGCGGCGAGCTTGAAGATCGGCAGGTACATGGCCACGACCATGGAGCCGACGATCACGCCCAGCATCACCACGATGATCGGTTCGAGCAGCGAGGCCAGCGCGTCGACCGCGTTGTTGACCTCCATCTCGTAGAACTCGGCCACCTTGTAGAGCATCGTGTCGAGCGCACCGGCTTCTTCACCGATCGCGGTCATCTGCACGACCATGTGCGGGAAGAGGTTGGTCTGCTTCATCGCCAGGTTGACCTGGTAACCCACGGACACGTCGTCGCGCACGCGCTTCACCGCCTGCTCGTACACGGTGTTGCCGGTCGCGCCGGCCACGGTGTCGAGCGCCTCGACCAGCGGCACGCCGGCCGCGAAGGTCACCGCGAGCGTGCGGGCGAAACGCGCCAGCGCCGCCTCGTGCATGATCTTGCCGATCACCGGGAGCTTCAGCACCATGCGATCGAGGAAGTGCGCGAATGCAGGCGATCGCTTCTTGAGCATGATGAAGCCGACGATCGCACCGCCGATCACGCCGAAGATCAGCCACCAGAACTTCACCATGAACTCGCTGAGGTTGATCACCAGCAGGGTGAAGGCCGGCAGCTCGGCGCCGAAGTTCGCGAACACTTCCTTGAACTGCGGCACCACGAACACCAGCAGGATCGCGCTGACCAGCAACGCCACCGCGACGACCATCGCCGGGTAGAACATCGCCTTCTTGATCTTGCCCTTCAGCGCTTCGATGTTTTCCTTGTACGTCGCCACCGTGTCGAGCACGGTGTCGAGCACGCCCGCCGATTCACCGGCCTTGACGAGGTTGCGGAAGAGTTCGTCGAACTGCACCGGATGCTTGGCCAGCGCCTCGGACAGGGCCGAGCCGCTCTCGATGTCCGACCGGATCGTGTTGATCAGGTCGCGCATCTTCGGGTTCTTCTGGCCGCCGCCGATGATTTCCATCGCCTGCACGATCGGCACGCCCGACTTGAGCATGGTCGCGATCTGGCGGCTGAACACCGCGATTTCCTTCGCCGTGATGCGCGAGCCGCTGCCGCCGAAGAGCGGCTTGGGCTTCACCTTCACCATCGAAGGCGTGATGCCCTGCTTGCGCAGGTCGGCACGCACCAGGTTGGCGTTGCGCGCGGCTTGTTCGCCGCGCATCTTCACGCCGCGCTTGTCGTTGCCTTCCCACACGAAGATCGGCAAAGACTCGGCGCGCCGTGCGGCTGCAGGCTGCTTCGTCGTGCTACGGGCGGCGTTCTTGGTGACGGCCATCTGGCGTTCCCCCAAAGTCTCTTAATTAGTCTTTCGTCACGCGGTTGATTTCCGCGAGGCTCGTCACGCCGTTGCGCACCTTCATGAGTGCGGACTGGCGCAGGTCGCGCACGCCGGAGCGCTGCGCGGCTTCACCGATCTGCAACACGTTGCCGCCCGACAGGATGATGTCCTGGATCTCTTCGGTCATCGGCATGACCTGGTAGATGCCGGTACGGCCCTTGTAGCCTTCGGTGCAGTCGGGACAGCCGACGGCCTCGTACATCTTGAAGCCGGCGTGGATCTCGTCTGCGGAGAAGCCTTCGGCGAGCAACGCATGGTCGGGCAGGTGCACTTCGCGCTTGCAGTCGTGCAGGCGGCGGGCAAGGCGCTGCGCGATCACCAGCGTCACCGACGAGGTGATGTTGTAGGGCGCCACGCCCATGTTCATCAGGCGCGCGATGGTCTGCGGCGCGTCGTTGGTGTGCAGGGTCGAGAGCACCATGTGGCCGGTCTGCGCGGCCTTGATGCCGATCTCGGCGGTCTCGAGGTCGCGGATTTCGCCGACCATGATCACGTCCGGGTCTTGTCGCAGGAACGAGCGCAGGGCCGCGGCGAAGGTCATGCCGCGCTTGACGTTCATCTGCACCTGGTTGATGCCCGGCACGCGGATTTCGACCGGGTCCTCGACCGTGGAGATGTTGCGCGTCTCGTCGTTGAGGATGTTCAGCGCGGTGTACAGCGACACCGTCTTACCCGAGCCGGTCGGACCGGTGACGAGCACCATGCCGTAGGGCTTCTGCACGGCGTCGAGGAACAGGCTCCGCTGGTCGTCCTCGTAGCCGAGCTTGTCGATGCCGAGCTTGGCCGCGCCGCCGTCCAGGATACGCAGCACGACCTTTTCGCCGAACAGCGACGGCAGGGTGCTGACGCGGAAGTCGATCTGCTTGCTCTTGGAGAGGTTGAGCTTGATGCGGCCGTCCTGCGGCACGCGCTTCTCGGCGATGTCCAGCTGCGCCATGACCTTCAGGCGCGCGGCGATGCGCGAGTGCAGCTTCACCGGCACCTTGGCGACCTGCTTGAGCATGCCGTCGATGCGCAGGCGCACGCGGTATTCGGTCTCGTAGGGCTCGAAGTGGATGTCCGAGGCGCCGCGGCGGATCGCATCCACCAGCACCTTGTTGATGAACTTCACGACCGGGGTGTCGTCGCCCTTGGCGTCCACGCCCGTGTCGTTGGAGAAATCCTCGTCGCCGCCGCTGGAGTCGAGGTTCTCGAGCCCCTCGCTGTCGGCGACCGCGTCGGCCAGCGCATCGGCCGATTCCAGCCAGTGGTCGATCGTGCGGCGGACCTTGTCCTCGTCGACCAGGATCGGCTCCACCGCCAGGTTGGTGTGGAACTTGATCTCGTCGAGGGCGTGGCTGTTGGTCGGGTCCGACAGGCCCACGAACAGGCGGCCGCCGCGCTTGAAGAGCGGCAGGACCCCGTGCTTGCGGACCAGTTCTTCACTGACCAGCTTGATCGCCGACTGGTTCGGGTCGAGCGCGCTGACGTCGAAGATGGGCATGCCGAATTCAGCCGAGTTGGCCGCGGCGAGTTGCGCCGAGGTCACCAGCTTCTTTTCGGCCATGAACAGCGCGAGCGGCTTGCGCTCACGGGTCGCCAGCTCCATCGCCTCGCGGGCGCGGGCCTCGTCCAGCACGCCATCCATGACGAGTCGCCGGGCAATGCCCGTGATCCCCACCAGGTTGGCGGTCGCAACGGTTGCCATGTCTCTCCCCCTAATCTATTGCCGAAGATACCCCAAACCCCAGATCACACAACGGATCACCGTCGCTATTCCGGACTTGCGGTTCTCGCTTAACCTGTACGGGACAGGGGAGCGGCCAATGCGCGTTTCGATCATCCTTCCGGCCAAGAATGAAGCGGACGGCCTTCGGCAGACCCTGCCGGGGCTGAAGGCGACCATGCCCGATGCCGAAGTCATCGTCGTCGACGACGGCTCCACCGATGCCACGGCCGCCGTCGCCGCCGAATTCGGGGCGCGCGTCCTGTCCTCACCCTACGCCATGGGCAACGGCGCCGCCATCAAGCGGGGCGCGCGCGCCGCATCCGGCGACATTCTCGTCTTCATGGATGCCGATGGCCAGCACGACGCCGCCGACATCCCCAAGCTGCTCGAGCGCCTCGAAGCGGGCTACGACATGGCGGTCGGTGCTCGCAGTTCGGGCGGCCAGGCCAGCGTCGGTCGCGGCCTCGCCAATGGCCTGTACAACCGGCTCGCGAGCTGGATGACGGGGCATCGCGTCGCCGACCTCACATCCGGCTTTCGCGCCGCGCGCGCTGAACGCTTCCGCGAATTCCTGCACCTGCTGCCGAACGGCTTCAGCTACCCGACCACCAGCACGATGGCGTTCTTCCGCAGCGCCTACCCGGTGGCCTATGTGCCGATCAACGTCGCGCGCCGCATCGGGCGCTCGCACATCCGCCCGCTGCGCGATGGCGCGCGCTTCCTCATCATCATCTTCCGCATCGCGACGCTGTATTCGCCGCTGAAGCTGTTCGCGCCCGCCTCGCTCGGCTTCGGCGTGCTGGGCGTGGCCTACTACGCGTGGAGCTTCGCGACGTACGGCCGCTTCACCAACATGAGTGCGCTGCTCATCAGCGCCGCGGTGATCGTGTTCCTGATCGGGCTGGTGTCCGAGCAGATTACGGCGCTGACCTACAAACAGGATCGCTACTGACGTGAAGCGCGCGCTCATCACCGGCGTTACCGGCCAGGACGGCGCCTACCTCGCCGAGTTGCTGCTCGACAAAGGCTACGAAGTGCACGGCATCAAGCGCCGCGCCTCGTCGTTCAACACCAAGCGCATCGATCATCTCTATCGCGATCCGCACGAAGCGGGCGTGCGCTTCTTCCTGCACCACGGCGACGTGACCGATTCGTCGAGCCTCATCCGCATCATGCAGCAGGTGCAACCGGACGAGGTCTACAACCTCGCCGCGCAGAGCCACGTGGCGGTCTCTTTCGAACAGCCCGAATACACCGCCGACACCAACGCGCTCGGCACACTGCGACTGCTCGAAGCGATCCGCATCCTCGGCATGCAGAAGCGCGCGCGCTTCTACCAAGCGTCGACGTCCGAGATGTACGGCATGGTGCAGGAAATCCCGCAGCGCGAGACCACGCCGTTCTATCCGCGTTCGCCGTACGCCGCCGCGAAGCTCTACGCGTACTGGATCACGGTGAACTACCGCGAAGCGTTCGGCGTGCACGCGAGCAACGGCATCCTGTTCAACCACGAGTCCCCGGTACGCGGCGAGAACTTCGTCACCCGCAAGATCACGCGCGGCTTGGCGCGCATCAAACTTGGACTGCAGTCCTGCCTGTACCTGGGTAACCTCGACGCGAAACGCGACTGGGGCCATGCGCGCGATTATGTGATTGCGCAGTGGCTGATCCTGCAGCAGGACAACCCGGGCGATTACGTCATCGCCTCAGGCCATCAGTACAGCGTGCGCGAGTTCGTCGCCGCCGTTGCACGCGCGATGGAAATCGAACTGACCTGGCGCGGCAGCGGCCTGGACGAGCAGGGCGTCGATGCCAACGGCCGCGTGATCGTCGCGGTCGACCCGCGCTACTTCCGCCCGACGGAAGTCGACACGCTGCTCGGCGATGCGTCGAAAGCCAAGCGCGAACTGGGCTGGGAACCTTCGATCGGCTTCGACGAGCTCGTGCGCGAGATGGCGCACGCCGACCTCCGCGCCGCGCAGCGCGACGCGCTGATCACCCAGCACGGCTACCGCGCCGACGACTTCAACGAGTAGCGCGCATGCGCCTTGCGCGGAACATGGCGGCGGCGATGGCCAACTCGGTCGTCGTCGTGCTGATCAACCTCATCGCACTCCCGTTCTACCTGCGTTTCCTCGGCATGGAGGCGTATGGCCTGATCGGCTTCTACGCGACGCTGCAGACCGTGTTGCAGGTGCTGGACCTCGGGCTAGCGCCAACCGTCAGCCGCGAGATCGCGCATGGCGCCGAGGTCGGCCAGCAACGACGTTCTGCGTCGCTGTTGCGCACGTTGGGGGTGGTGTACATCGGCGTCGCTGTCCTCATCGCCGCCCTGGTCGCGCTCGTCGCGCCATGGATCGGCTCGCACTGGTTGCAGGCGAGGGCATTGCCCGCCGAGACCGTCGCGCAAGCGGTGATGCTGATGGGCGTGAACCTCGCGTGCCGCTGGCCGATCAGTCTCTACCACGGCGCGCTGGTCGGCGCGCATCGTCTCGCGCGCTCGGCGGCGACGAGCATGACGATCAACATCTGCGCGGCCATCACGACCATCGCGGTGCTCGCGTGGGGCGTCCGGAGCATCGAAGCGTTCTTCATCGTGCAGGCGGCGTTCGGATTGCTGCACGCGATCGTGTTGCGCGTGCTCGCGCGTCGCGCGGTGGGTGAGCGCGATGCGCCGTATGACTTCAGGGACCTGCGGCGCGTGTGGCATTTCTCCGCGTGGATGTCGGGCGTGGCGATCACTGGCCTGGTGTTGTCGCAGTTCGACAAGATCGTGCTGAGTCGTGTCATTTCGCTCGAGCCCTTCGCGCACTACATGCTTGCCGCGTTGCTCGTGAGCGGACTTCAGATCCTGACGACGCCAACGCTGAACACGCTCTTCCCCAAGTTTTCCGCGCTGATCGCGCGAGGCGACGGCGCGTCGCTCAAGTACTTGTACGAGTCGGCAACGAAGCTGTTTGCGACGGCGTTGTTCGCATTGGCCTTCGGCCTGGTGTTCCAGACGCAACCGCTGGTCACGCTCTGGTTGGGTGATGCCAAGGTCGCCTCGGAGGTCGCGCCGCTGGCCGCGTGGCTCGCGATCGGTTCGGCCCTCAACGGGATCATGTATTTCCCCTACAGCCTGCAGCTTGCCGCCGGCAAACCGAAGCTCGCCTTCGTCACCGCGCTGGGGTTGCTGATCGTGATGATTCCCGTGGTGCTGGCGCTGGCTGCAAGATTCGGCGCCCTCGGGGGCGCGCTTGGCTGGGCGTCCATCAACGCGCTCTACGTCGTGGTCGGAACATGGCTGACGGGCCGGAAGGTGATGGCGTTCGCGGGCTGGTCCTGGCTTTTGCGCAATGCGGGGGTCCCCGCGTTGGCGACATTCATTCCGGCATTGCTTGGCGCGTGGATATGCCGCACGCTCGCCGTCGGGCCTTGGGTGGCCTTGGGGATCGGTGGAATCGCAGCACTCGTCGGCATTGCGATCGGTGTCGCGGGCAGCTTCGAACCCCGCGAGTTCAGGCGCGTGTTGGCGATGGCATTCGGTCGCCCGACGCCCGCGCAATGAGAGGAACGGAGTGAACGGATGCTGGGCAGGGTCATCGATTACCTGATCGACTACAAGGATCGACAGCGCATCGCGATTGCGCTGGCGAAGGGCGGCGCGTCGCGCGCGGCCCGCCTTGTCGATCCCCGCCACCCGGCGAGCTGGGAGTTCTCCGGCTTCAGCCAGAACGGCGAGGACGGGATCATCGATGTCCTGCGCAGCCAGCTGGAAGCGCCGAATCGCTACGTCGTCGAGATCGGCGCCGCCGAGGGCACCGAGAACAACAGTAGTTGGCTGCTCACGACCGCGGGATACGAAGGCCTGATGATCGAAGGCGATCCGCGCCAGTCCGCGCGTGCCCGGCGCAACGTCGGCCGCTACAGCATCGGAAGCCAGTTCGTGTCGATGTTCGTCACGCTGGGCACCGTGGATGCGATCCTCGACCAGGTCGCGTTTCGCGATCCGGATGTGTTCTCGCTGGATATCGACGGCAACGACTACCACATTGCGAACGCGCTGTTCGCGCGCGGGTTTCGTCCGAAGATCGTGTCGGTGGAATACAACTCGGCGTTCGGCCCCGAGCGCAGCGTGGCGTCGACGTACCGCGACGACTTCCGTCGATCGACGGCGCATCCCTCGCAGCTGTATTACGGCGTGTCGCTCGCGGGTTGGAAGCGTTTCTTCGATCAGCGCGGCTACAGCTTCGTCGCCATCGATTCCAACGGCGTCAACGCATTTTTCGTCGATGCCGAGCAGTTGGACTCCCATTTCATTGCCGACCTGCAGCCGCGCCAGGGTTTCATCGAGAACCGCTACCAGCTTCGCGCCTACGGAAAAGACCACGCAGGCCAGTTCGCGATGATGGCCAGACAGCCGCTCGAGCAGGTGTGATGCAACCCCGGCTCTCCATCTGCATCGCGACACTGAATCGCGGTGCGTTCATCGGTGAAACCCTCGACACGATCGTCTCCCAGTTGCGCGACGACGTCGAGCTGCTCATCGTCGACGGCGCATCGAAAGACAACACGGGCGAGATCGTCGGCAAATATGCGGCCGCCGACCCGCGCGTACGTTACGTTCGGCTGCCTGTGAACTCTGGCGTCGATCGGGACTACGACATTGCGGTGTCGCACGCGCAGGGTGAGTTCTGCTGGCTGATGACCGACGACGACCTGCTGAAGCCGGGGGCGATCGATCGCGTCGTCGAGGCGCTGGGCGACGATGTCGATCTCGTCGTCGTCAACACGGAAGTGCGCACCGTCGACTTCGGCGGCGCGTTGCGCGATACGCTGGTCGCGGCCGGCGCCGACTCGACGTACGCACCCGAAGACGCAGATAGCCTGCTCGTCGACGCCGCGCACGCGCTGAGCTTCATCGGCTGCGTGGTGATACGGCGCAGTTTCTGGCTCGCGCGCGATCGCGCCGCCTACTATGGATCGCTGTTCATCCATGTCGGCGTGATCTTCCAGGCGCAGACACCTCGCACGCGCGTCATTGCCGCACCCATGATCACGATCCGATACGGGAACGCGATGTGGACGCCGCGCGGTTTCGAGATCTGGATGTTCAAGTGGCCGTCGCTGGTCTGGTCCTTCGACAGCGTGTCGTCGAAAGCGAAGGCGCGCATCTCCGCGCGCGAGCCCTGGCGACAGCTGCGCAAGCTCTGGCTGTACCGGAGCATCGGCGGTTACGCACGCGACGAGTACGATCGTTATCTCGCCGAACGTCCGATGTCGGCGTTCAAACGCGTGGTCTCGCGCGCCATCGCGGTCGTGCCCGCCACGTTCGCAAATGGGATGTCGAGCCTGTATTGCGGCCTGTTCGCGCGGCATGCGCGCATGAACATCTACGACCTGTCGCGGAGTCCGCACGCCACCTTCGTCTCGCGCGCAGTCGCGCGCTCGGCGGGATACTGATGGCCACGGTTCTTCTGACCGGCATCAGCGGCCAGGACGGCAGTTACCTCGCCGAACAGCTGCGCGCGGAAGGACACCGTGTGGTTGGGCTCCTGCGCGCCGGACGCACGCCGCGCGCGGCGCGGCTCCCCGACATCGAGTACACCGAGTGGGATTTCGCCCATGTCGATGCACTGGCGCAGTTGCTGCGATCGGTGCGGCCCACCGAGTTCTACAACCTCGCCGCATTCTCCACGGGCGCCGGGATGTACGACGACCCCGTGGCGATCGGCGAGCTCAACGGCATCGCTGTCGCGCGCATGCTGCAGGCGATCGTCGATGCCGATGCGTCGATTCGGTTCTGCCAGGCGTCGAGCAGCGAGATGTTCGGCGACCCCGCGGCAGCGCCGCAGGACGAGTCGACGCCGTTCCGCCCGCGCAGCCCGTATGCGGCCGCCAAGCTCTTCGCGCATGCGACGGTGCAGGCGTTTCGCACGCGCCACGACGTGTTCGCCTGCTCGGCGATCCTCTACAACCACGAGAGCCCGCGTCGTGGGCAGGCCTTCGTCACGCGCAAGATCGCCGATGCCGTGGCGCGAATCCGCGCCGGTCTCGACCATGAATTGCGCCTCGGCAACCTCGACGCCCAACGGGACTGGGGCTACGCGCCGGACTACGTCCACGCCCTGCGCCTGATGCTGGCGCACGATCATGCCGACGACTACGTGGTCGCGACCGGCCAACTCCACACGGTCCGCGAGTTCTGCGACCTTGCGTTCTCCCATGTCGGGCTCGACTATCGCGACTGGGTCAAGGGAAACACCACGGACCTGCGCGAAGATCGCCGCGGCCCCGTGGTGGGCAATGCCGCGAAGGCACGACGGGTCCTGGGTTGGCAGCCCTCGACGGATTTCGGCGCGATCGTGCGCCTGATGGTCGACGCCTCGATCGCGTCGCTCGCTTCCAGGGATTCGATGTCATGACGCAACCGCTTCACCGCTGCCGCATCTGCGGCAACACCCACCTGGCGCAGGTCCTCGACCTCGGCGAACAGATGCTCACCGGCGTGTTCCCGCGTTCGCGCGACGCGCACGTGACCACCGGTCCGCTGCGCCTGGTGAAGTGCATGGGCGACCAGGCGTGCGGCCTGCTGCAACTCGCGCATTCCTACGACCTCGGCGAGATGTACGGCGACAACTACGGCTATCGCTCCGGGCTCAACGCGAGCATGGTGCGCCACCTGCACGCAAAGGTCGCGCGCGTGCTCGGCCTCGTGGCGTTGCGCGAGGGCGACCTCGTCGTCGACGTGGGCGCCAACGACGGCACGACGCTCGGCGCCTATCCGGAATCGATCGGCGCCGACCTGCTCGGCATCGATCCCACCGGCGCGAAGTTCCGCCAGTACTACAAGCCGAACGTCGACCTGTGCGCGGACTTCTTCACCGCCGATACGTTGCGCAAGGTGCGCCCCGGCAAGCGCGTGCGCGTGCTGACGTCGTTCTCGATGTACTACGACCTCGAGGCACCGATGGCGTTCATGCAGGACGTGCACGACGTGCTCGCCGACGACGGCGTGTGGGTGTTCGAACAGAGCTACATGCCGGCGATGCTCGATGCGCTGTCGTACGACACCGTGTGCCACGAGCACCTGGAGTACTACGCGCTGAAGCAGGTGAAGTGGATGGCCGACCGCGTCGGCTTCACGATCGTCGACATCGAGTTCAACGACGTCAACGGTGGCAGCTTCTCGGTGACCGCGGCGAAGTCGACGTCGGGCATGCCGGAGAGCCCCGAAGTCGCGCGCATCCTCGCGGAGGAACAGGCGCGCGGGCTCGACACGCTCGCGCCGTTCGAGGACTTCGCACGCCGCACCGCGCAGTCGCGCGACGGCCTGCGTGCGTTCATCGACCGGGCGAAGGCCGAAGGCAAGACCATCGCCGCGCTCGGTGCGTCGACCAAGGGCAACGTGCTGCTGCAGTACTGCGGCATCACGTCCGACGACATCGCGGAAGTCGGCGAAGTGAATCCCGACAAGTTCGGCGCGATGACGCCGGGCACGTTCCTGCCGATCCGCGCGGAAAGCGAGGTGCTCGCGCACGGCCATGACTACCACCTCGTGCTGCCGTGGCATTTCCGCCGCCACTTCCTCGCCAATCCGGCGTACTCGGGACGCTCGCTGGTGTTTCCGTTGCCGACGCTGCAGGTCGTGCATGCGGGAGAGGTCCTCGCGTGAACCTGCATGCGCCCACGCGAGGCGATGCGCCGCGCGCCCGCGCGATCGCGTTCTACCTCCCGCAGTTCCATCCGATCCCGGAGAACGACGCGTGGTGGGGCACGGGCTTCACCGAGTGGACCAACGTCGTCACGGGCAAGCCACGCTTCGAAGGCCACGGCCAGCCGCACCTTCCCGCGGACCTCGGTTTCTACGACCTGCGCGTGGCGGAAACGCGACAGCAGCAGGTCGATCTCGCGCGCGCGGCGGGCATAGAGGCGTTCTGCTACTACCACTACTGGTTCAAGGGCAAGCGCCTGTTGAACCGCCCGCTCGATGAAGTGCTCGCGAGTGGCGCGCCCGATTTCCCGTTCTGCCTGTGCTGGGCGAACCAGACGTGGTCGCGCGCGTGGAGCGGTCGCGAACACGATGTGCTGATGCGCCAGGACTACGACGAAGCCGACGATGCGGCGCATATCGATTGGCTCTGCGGCGTGTTCGCCGATCCGCGCTACCTGCGCGTCGAGGGGCGCCCGCTGTTCGTGATCTACCTGCCCGAAGACATGCCCGACGTCGCCGCCATGTTGCAAACGTGGCGGCGCACCTGCATGGAGAAGCTGGGCGTCGAGCCGTGGTTCTGCGGCGTGCGCACGGGCTTCTCGAAGCACGACACCGCCGGCCTGAAGGCGCTCGGCTTCGACGGCGTCGTCGAGTTCGAACCGAACCGCAAGCATTTTCCTGCGACGAAGAACCCCACCGGCCACGCGGTGTCGCTGCTGCAGCGCCTGCTGCCTGCGCGCTGGTACGACGCGCTGCGCAACAACCGCTGGCTCGGCAAGCGCAGCCTCAACACGATCGTCGACTACGCCGCGTACGTCGATCGTTCGATCGCGCGTGCGCCGATTGCCGACACGACTTATCCGGTCGTGTTCCCGAGTTGGGATAACACCGTGCGCCGCACGTCGGCCACGATCATCGAGAACCACGACGCCACGCAGTACAAACGCTGGCTCGACGACGCCCTCGCGCGCGTGTCGACGCGTGCGCCGTCGCGGCGGCTCGTCTTCCTCAACGCCTGGAACGAATGGGCCGAGGGCTGCCACCTCGAACCCGACCAGCAGCATGGCCATGCGTTCCTCGATGCGACCGCGTCCGCACTCGGCCTGCGCCAGGTGACGCCATGACGCGCGACGCCGGCGTCGATGTTTACGCGCACGCGAACCCGGTCTTCGTCCGCGCCGTGCGCGCGCATGCGGGGCAGCCCGAGGTGCTCGACGTCGGCTGCTGGAACGGCACGCTCGGTCGCGTGCTCGTGCGTGAAGCCAACGCGATCGTCGACGGCATCGAACGCGACGCGACGCAGGCGCAGCAGGCGCGCGCGGCCGGCTATCGCCGCGTCGACGTTGCAGACCTCGACGACGGCGTGCCCGCGGCCGACGGGCGCACCTACGACTTCCTGCTGTTCGGCGACGTGCTCGAACATCTCGTGCAGCCGGAACGCGTGCTCGCCGACCTCGTGCCGCGCCTGAAGCCCGGCGGCCGCGCGATCCTGTCGCTGCCCAACATCGCCTTCGCCGCCAATCGCCTCACACATCTGCTGGGGCGCTGGGACTACAAGGACTACGGCATCCTCGATCGCACGCACCTGCGGTTTTTCACGAAGGACACCATGGTCGCGCTGATCGAAGGCGCGGGCCTGCGCGTCGTGCGCATCGATGGTTACGTCGGTCTGCACAAGTATCCGGCGCTGATCCGGGAGCCGCTGCGCTTCCTGGGGCGTGTGTGGCCGAGCCTGTTTGCGATCCAGATTGTGCTGGAGGCAGTGCCGGCCCGGGGGGCAGAAGAACGATGAGCATTGCGCAGGGGGCGCGGGCGGAAGCGACCGTGACGTCGGGGACCGTATCCGCTGATCGCTTGATCCCGGGGATCCACGCTTTGCGCGGACTCGCAGCGGTCGCCGTCGTGCTGTTCCACTTTGCGCACCTGACGACGGTCGCGGTGCCCCCATCGCTCGCTTTCGTCGCGGCCGACTTTGCGAAAGGCGTGTACCTGTTCTTCGTGCTGAGCGCGTTCTCGTTGATGCATTCGACCGAACGGCACGTCGATCGCCCGCAATGGGTTACGACTTTCTTCACCAAGCGCTTCTGGCGTATCGCGCCGCTGTTCTACCTGATCCTCGCGATGATCGTGTGTTTCCAGGTCGCCGGAGGCAATCGTGTCGATCCGTGGCGCGTGCTATTGAACCTCACATTCACCACCGCCTTCTCGCCAAAGGACGGCATCGTGCCGGCTGGGTGGACCGTCGGCGTGGAGATGCTGTTCTACGTGTTGTTCCCGGTGTTGTTGCTCACCGTGCGTACGATGCGTGCCGCCGTCGTCCTGTCGGTGGTCGCGACCGTTATGACGTGCGCGGGGCGAATCCTGCTGTTCCGCGAGCACGGCGATTGGGCGAACTTCATGCTGCCCAGTAACCTGTGCTTCTTCGCCTACGGCTTGCTCGCGTACCGTATCGCGCTTTCGGACGACTCGGGAAGTCGCTGGGTGCAGCGCATCGCACCTGTTGCGTCGGTTGCGTCCATCGCGACATTGCTCGCATTGCCCGAGGGGCACATGTTGCGGACGGGTGCGGGGCTGGGGACGATCCTGTGGGGTCTGGCGTTTGCGCTGTTGTGTACGTGGCGGGGCGCAACGGTTTCGCATCGCGGCAATGCCGTGATGCATTACCTGGGCGAGCGCAGCTACAGCATCTATTTGCTGCATCCGCTGGTGATCTGGCTATTGCGGCCGCGATTGCAGGGGCTGTACGACACCCTCGCGCTGGATATCGGCGCACTCGCGGCGTGGATGGCGTGCGCTGCGGCGCTGCTTGCTGTGTTGCTGCTGATGTGCGAGGCAAGCTATCGCTTGGTGGAACTTCCGGGCATTCGGGTAGGTAGCCGCATGAATAAGCGACGCCACGCCCGACCGTCGATGGAACCGGTGTGATCCGCCGCGACTATCGAACCGTCGGGACGCCGTAGCGCAGCAACATCGCCACCTTCCGCAACTGCCAACGCACCGTGGAGAACCACTTTGCGACGGTGATCGCGCGTGTTGCCTGCACTTCGTTGCGCCGCGCACGCAGCACCGACCATTCGCAGAAGGGTGTCGCAAGCGCGGGCCAGTAGACCTCGCGCCACAATGTGGCGTCGCGGCGCAGCAGCGACAACGCCAGTCCTTCGATCGCCAGCGCCGCCAAATGCGCTGCAAGCAGCGGCCACGCGAGGAAGGTCGGAGTGAGGAGAATCAGTGCGCGCGTCTTGTTGCGTTCGCTCAGACGGCGACGACGGATCGATGTGCGGAGCCCCGCGTCGGCACGATTACCGCCGAACGTCGCACCTTGCCGATGCCGATAGCGACTCTCGCGCAACGCGCGCACCGGCATGCCGCGTAGGCGCGCGAGGCCGCACAGGTGCAGATCTTCGCCGATCGACTCCATCCACTCGGGAAAACCCCCGAGCGCATGCCACGCCAGGCGCGGGCACCACAGGCACGCGCCGATCACGTAGGCGACGTCGTCGCGCGTCGGGTCGACGTTGGGAATGGGATTGCAGAACGGATCGAGCAGGCAGCCGCGATCCACCAGCGCATCCGTGTCCCAGTCGTGCTGCGGCAGCGTGAGGATGGCGGGCGTGCCCATCAGCTCCGCCATTTCCAGCAGGCGACTGATCGCATCGGGCGCGAGCGCCGCGTCGTTGTTGAGCAGCAGCACGTACTCGCCGCGCGCGCGCGCGACCATGCGGTTGTTGCCGATGCAGAAACCGACGTTCTTGTCCGCGGCAATAACGTGGACCTGCGGCCAGCGTTCGCGCAGCAGCGCTACCGAGCCGTCGCGCGAGCAGTCGTCGTGCACCAGGATTTCGATCGCAACGTCGCCCTGCTGTGCGAGCACCGACTCGATGCACGCAGGCAGCAGCGCCTCGCCATCGAAGTTGGCGATGCACACCGACACGCGCGGATGCGCGGGGGCGTTCAGGCCTGGGTGGAAAACCACTGCCATGTGCGGCGCAGGCCTTCGTCGAGCGTGATGGCGGGCGACCACGGGAAGGTCGAGCGCGCGGCGGTGGTGTCGGCGGTGATGGTGTGGATGTCGACGCGGCGTGCGGCCTGGTAGCGGCGTTCGATCGCGCGGCCGGTGACGGCGTCGATGCGGTCGATCAGCGTGTCGAGCGACACGCCTTCGCCGTATGCGGCGTTGAACACGTGCGCGCCACCATCGAGCGGTGCATCGAGCGTCGCATCGCACAGGGCCATGAAGTCGTCGATGTACAGGTAATCGCGCACCGTCGATCCGTCGAAGATCGTCAGCGGCGTGCCGTGCAGCGCGCAGTCGAACGCGGCGGGAATGATGCCGAAACCGCGGCGCGCGGGTTGGCCGGGCCCGTAAACGTTGGAGGGACGCAGCAGCACCGCGGTGCCGCCGTACTGCGTGGCCCACGCATGCACGAAGTGTTCGGCCGCGGCCTTGCCGGCGCCGTGGTAGGAGCGCGGGCGCAGCGGATCGTCTTCGCGCGCGGGCGCTTCGCGATCGCCGTACAGCGTACCCGCCGACGACAGGAACAGCAGGCGGCACGCCGGCGTGTCCTGCAACGCTTCGATCATCGCGAGCGTCGTGCGCAGGTTGCCGTCGAGCTGCGGCTTCGCGGCGCTGCTGCCCGGCGTGCTCGACGACGCCGCGTGCACGATCGCACGGCACTGCGGCAACCATTGCGCGAACTGTTCGCGGTCGTCCCATGGCGCGACGACGTTGCGGATGCCCGGGTGATCGAAGGCCGTCGGCTGTCGCGTGGCCGCGATCACGGGGATGCCCGCCTGCGCGAAACGCCCGGCGAGATGGCGACCGATGAAGCCACCCGCGCCGAGGAGGAAGATCGAATCGATCGAAGCCGGATCGCTCATCGGCGCGCGCGCTCCTGCAGTTGTCGATAGAGCGAGACGTAACGTTCGGCGCAATCGTCCCACGTGCCGATGTCCGACTGCATGCGCGCGCGTCCGCGCAGGCCGAGCGCGCGGTTCGCCGCCGGTTCGGCGAGCGATTCCAACGCGGCGCGCACGGCGTCGGGCGAATCGCACAACACGCCGCCATCGCCTGCGGACAGCAGATCGTCGTGCGCCGGCAGGCGCGACGCGATGATCGGTAAACCCGACGCGAGCGCTTCGAGCATCACCTGTGGTCGTCCTTCCGCATGCTGGCTCAGCGTGATCAGGCCGTGCGCCTGCGGAAACCAGGTGTCGCGCAGATCGTCCGGCGATGCGGGCCCGTGCCAGTGCACCCACGACGGCAAGGCGACTTGTTCCTGCATCGGGCCGAACAGGTGCAACTCGCCGCGGCCGTGCGCGAACATCGGTTCGGTCCACTCGAACAACGGACCGATCTTGTTCGCGGTGATGCGCGAGACGCACAACCACTTCGGTGTCGCGTTCGTTTCGAAGCGCCGCTCGAGCGCATACCAGCGCGGATCGATGCCGAAGGGCACGAAGCGCACCGTCGCGACATCGCCGAACGCGGCCTCGAGTTCCGGCAGCATCCAGTCGGCGTTCGGGCAGATCGCGACAGGCCGACCGCGGAACGCGCGACGCAGCAGCGCGCGCATGCCGGGCAGGCGCAGCAACTGCATGTCGGTGCCGAGGACCGTGACGAGCAGTGGCTGCGGCCCGTGCGGCAGGGGCAGTGCATTCTGCAGCCAGTTGACGTGGAAGACATCGACCTTCGCGTTGCGTCGATACACGCCGCGCAACGCGCGCAGCAGCTGCATCGCCGCGACCACGCCGCGCATGCCGCCGCGCCGCACGAGATGCGCGATGCCGCCGGCCTGCATCAGCGCGCCGAGCCATTCGCGCTCGTCCTGCGTGACGTCGAAGCGCACGCCGGGTCCCGCTTCGCCGGGCGGGGCCCACAGGGCGAGGTCGATCGCCGGATGCCGGCCGAGCGCATCGGCGAGGTGCCGCATGAACAAGCCCCGCCAGTCCCGCAGGTCCGCGGGGTAGGAGGTGCTGACCATCAACACATCGCGCATAGGCATGGCGGCGATTATGTCGGTCCGCCGGCGCGATCGGCGATCCGTTGTTCGAGCATCGCGGCCGCGGCCTCGTTCTGGCCCAGGCGCCCCAGGCCGCGCAGCGTGGCGATCTCGCGCCGGGCCTCGTCGATGCGGCCGACGTAGATCAACTGCATGGCGAGGTTGATGCGGTACTGGGCGACGTCGGGACGGAGCTCGACCGAACGCTTCGATAGCGCGATGGCATCCTCCGGGCGGCGCAGGACATTGAGCGTGTAATCGCCCCACAGCGCGTAGATGTCGGGCACGGGCTTGCGGGCGAGGGCGGCTTCGAACAGCGCGACCACGCGGTCGGGCGGGAAGCGGCACTCCGAATCGCGCGAGCAGCGCACGAGGCTGCTGATCGCGTTGATCTCCTGCGGACCGACGGGGTTGGCGCGCAGCCGCGCGGTCATGTCGTCCCACCATGCGTCGGGGATCGCCGTCTGTGTGTGCGCAGCGGTCAGCAGCAACGCGCTGTGGGGAAGCAGGCCGCTCTTCGGGAGCTTCGCGGCTTGTTCGAGCGCGACGATCGCAGGTTGCAGGTGCGGCGAATTCGCGTCGTAGTCGCTCGCGATCACCAGCATGCGCCCGTACCCGTAGGTGGCGCGCGGCGAATTCGGGTGCTTGGCCGCCTCGATCTGCGCGAAGCGCAACGGCTCGCTCCATTCCCGCGCGCGCAGGTGCGTGGTCGCGCCGTAGTACAGCAGCGCGAAGCCCGCGACGAGCACGCCGATCCGGCGCGCGGATTCGCGCGTCGGCCACAGCAACAGCAGGTCCGCGATCAGCAGGCACACGCCGAGCGAGGCGAAATAATTGCGGTGCTCGTACACGAGTTCGAGCGGGATGATGGTGGCGGTCAGCGACTGCGCGGCAAGGAACCACAGCAACCCGAGCGCCGCGATCGGGCGCTTGCGCCGCAGCCACCATGCAAGCGCCGCGAGCAGCAGGATTCCGGCCAGCGCGAACACGGTCGTCGCGGGCGCGAACAGGCCGCGCGAAACGACCAGGTCGTCGTGGTACAGCCCGAACTCGGACAGGCGCGGATACACCGTCCACTGCAGGTAGTCGAACACGACGCGCGGTTCGGTGAGCAACCGCTCGGCGAGCGTGAAGTCGCGTGCGGCGAAGGTCTCCGGTCGCAGCACATAGGGCGCGAGCCAGGCGAGCCCCGCGACGGCGGGCAACCACAGCACCGCGACGAACAGCCATTGCACACGCCTCCGGTCCGCCGCATTGCGCAGCGCCGGCAGGCACAGTTCCAGCAGCCAGGCATACAGCGGCAGCAGCACGCCGGATTCCTTGCACAGCAGCGCCAGCGCCGTGCCACCGAACAGGCCGATGCCCATCGGCCAGCGTCCGCTCTCGCCGCGCAACTGGCGCTGGCGACCGACCAGGTACAACCACAACCCGCCGAACACGAACAGGTGCGACAGGCTTTCCATGCGCTGCACGATGTACAGCACGCCGAAGAAGTTGATCGGCTGCAGCGCCCACGCAGCGGCAACGAAACCCGCCGTCCAGCGACGCCGCTGCGCCGAGGCCGTCGGTGCGCCGAGCACCAGCACCAGGTTCGCCAGTCCGAACACCAGCAGCGCGTTGATCGAGTGGATCGCGATGTTCGTCCACTTCATCGCGGCGCCGTCGAAGCCGGTGAAGTAGTAATTGAGCGCGAAGGTGAGCATCGCGATCGGCCGCTGCAGCGAGCTGGCTTCCGAGGAGAACGCCGCCGAGCTGAGCCCGTTCGCGGTGAGGTGCTCGAGCTTGACCCGCGCGTTGTCGATGACGTTCGGGTAGTCGTCGAAGATGAAACCGCCGTGCAGGCCCGGCACGTAGGCGGCTACGACGCACAGGACGAGCAGCAGCCCCATCGCCGTCCATTTGCGTGCGTCGCGATCGAGCAACCTCATGCGCCGCACTTCCCCTGGCCCTGCGTGCGCAGGTCTTCGGCGATGATCGCGCGCAGGGTGGTGCGCTCGTGTTCGTAGAAACCCTGGCGTTGCATGACCCAGTCGTGCGCGCGACGCATGTTCCAGGGCGACGATGCGTCGGACGCAGGCCGCATCGGCGCGCGATCGAGATGCGCGATGGCCTGTTCGAAGCAACCTGCACTCGCGAGCATGCCGGCCTGCTGCAGCGCCGCCTGCGGGCTCGGGCTCGCGGTGAGCGCGGCATCGAATTCGTCCAGCGCGACCTGGGGTTTGCCCTGCGCGAGGGCGACCTGGCCGGCGAGCGAATGCAAATCCTGCTGGCGGCCCGCGATCTGCGAGATCGTCGGGTTGGTGCGTGTCGCATCGATCCAGCGTGCGACGGTGGCGACGTCGACGCCGCCGCAACTGCCCGCCTGCGCGAGCCCCAGCGCCTCCCCGAGCCATCGATAGACGAGCTGGTCGCCGTGCGTGGCGTGACGCAGGGCGTATGCGACCGCATCCACGTCGCGCGGCCCCAGGCCGCCCGCGGCGCAGCGCGCACTCGCGAGGTTGAGCGCGAGCTGCAAGTCGTCGGGGTTGGCCTGCACCAGGGGCGACAAGCGCATGACCGCGAGCGGCGGCAGGGTGCGCATCTCGAACAACGCGGCCGTGGCCTGCGCACGCGACGAGTCGGGGTTCCTGTCGGCCCACAGGTAGGCCATCTTGTCCTGCTGCGTCCACAGCGACGCGCGCTGCCAGGTGGTCGCTGCCAGCATCAGCAACAACACGGCGCACAACGCCGCGCGTGCGTCCTTGTTCAGGCGGAGCCCGACGATCGCACGCGCCAGCGGCCAGCCCAGCAGCAATGCGGGCACGTAGTTGCGATGTTCGAAGTACAGCTCGAGCGGGAGCACCGTCGACTCGATGAGGTGTCCGGCGAAGTAGAAGAGCATCGCGCACGCGAGCGCCGGTGCGCGGCGACGCAACGCGAAGCCGGCGACGATCAGCGCGACGATCGCGAGCAATGCAGGCAACGTCGATGCGGGCGACATCAGCCCCGTCGACACGACGTAACCATCGTTGTACAGCCCCGTCGTCAACACGCGTGGCACGACGAGTGCTTGCAGGTAATCCACCAACACGCGGGGTTGCGTCAGCAGGCGTTCGGCGATGGTCCATTCGCGAATGCCGAAATCATGGTGGAGATGACGCAGCTGCAACGCCAGCCACGCGAACAGCAGCACGCTTGGCGCGATCAACAACACGCCGCGCACCGCCCGCAGGCGTCGATCCTCGCGGATCCCGGCCGCATCGCCCGGTCGCAATACGACCGCGTCGATCACCCATGCGAGTACCGGGAGCAGGGCGCCGTTCGCCTTGCTCAGCACCGCCAGCAGCGTGCACAGCCCCAGGCCGCCGACCATCCATGCGATGCCGGCGTTCGGCGACATCGCGAATCGCGCACGCCCGTGCACCCACGCGATCAGCCCGAGGAGCGTGAACGTCGCCGGCAACATCGCCTCGCGCTGCACGATGTACAGCGTCGTCGACACGAACAACGGATGCAGCAACCACGCGCCTGCGCCGACGACGGCCGCCGCATCGGCGCGCGACGATGGACCATCGAGGCGACGTCCGAGTTGCCGCAGCAACACGAACAGCAGCGCGCCGTTGAGCAGGTGCAGCAACACGTTGGTGCGCAGGAACGGCGCCGGATCGGCCGGCCAGTTGTTGGCGTCGACCAGGAAGCTCAGGAGCGAGAGCGGGCGTCCCGTGGGATCGGCCGTGCCCGAGGTGATGTAACGCCAGAACGCGGGTGCGTTGTCGATCGCGCCCATTCCGCCGAGCGCGGGCAGGTTGACGAAGTCGTCGAACAGGAAGCCACCGGAAACACCGGGCCACCAGGCAAGGAGGGCGAGGAGCAGGACAGCTGCGAAGGCCAGCGGGGCCCAATGGTCCTGCAGTCTGCGAAAGCGTTGGGGCATGCGGCGGCGCCTGTGGACGCCGCGGTCGGGCGTGGGCGCATCCTAGCGAAACCCCGTCGCTTTCGGCGACGGGGCTATCACGGAATCAATGACGGCAGGCAGGCGGGACGTACTTCTCGTTCAACGTGTTCGAACGATTGCAGACCCACTCGATGCTGCCGGCATGGGTGCGCGGCGAGAAGATCAGATGGCCGCCCTGGATGTGCTGGTGGGCCTGGTTGCCCAGCGTCACGTCGATGGTGCCGCCGGAGGCATCGAGGTTGGTCACGTAGCGCCCCAGGATCTGGTTCGCAGCCGCGAGGCCGACAGAAGTGTTGTTGCTGCCGTAGCGCCCGTGGTTCTGCACGTACTCCGCGACGTTGGTCTTGGCGCCATCCGCGAGGGATGCCGCTTCGGCGACCTGGGCGCGAATCGCGTAGTCCTGGTATTGGGACACGGCGATGGCGGCGAGGATCGCGATGATCGCGACCACGATCATCAGTTCGATCAGGGTGAAGCCGGACTGGTCGGATTTCATGCAGCGCCCCCCCGGGCATGAATGCTGAAGCGGTCTATGGCGATACCGACGCAAGCAGTGTGCCAGCCCGGTGAATGGGAGTGTGGCCTCCCTCACAAAAAGGAAGGGGCCGCACTGGGCGGCCCCTCCGGTACTGCTTGCCCGGTCGCGATTAGGTGCGGCAGGGGGTCGGACGGTACTTGTTGTTGATCGTCGTGGCGGTCGTGTTGCAGCGCCATTCGATCGAACCGGCGTGCGTGATCGGCGAGAAGACGAGCTGGTTCGAACCGGCGGCGGTGATCGCGGTGTGCGCGTCCTTGCCGAAGGTCACGACGATCGGGCCGTTCGCGGCGTCGACCGACAGGACGTACTTGCCGGTGATGCCGGTGGACGCGGCCAGGCCCAGCGAGGTGTTGTTCGCGCCGTAACGGCCGTAGTTGTTGACGAACTCGGCGACCGCCGTCTTCGTGCCGTCGGCGAGCGACGAGCCTTCCGACACCTGCGAGCGGATCACGTAGTCCTGGTACTGGCTGATGGCGATGGCGGCCAGGATCGCGATGATGGCGACCACGATCATCAGTTCGATGAGGGTAAAGCCCTGCTGCTTCTTCATGTGTGTATCCCCTAGGAGTGTTTGAACTTCACGTGCCGCGCATGGCTCCGGCCTCTCCGGATCCGTCGGGCAGCCGTGCAACGTTGCACGTGCCCGGAATGTTACGCAGGTTGCATGCCAAATGGGACACGTCGACTCGCGCTCCCATTGGGGGTGCGGCACATCACGAATTTCCCTGTTTAGGCCGGTGAATCCGTGGGGTGGCGGACCTTCGTGTCACAAAGTGACCAAGCTCGTCAGTCTGTAGCAGGCGCACTGCGGCCGGATGAGCTTCGCTTCGTTTGCCGAATCGTGACCCAGGTCGCGCGCAGGCCCGCCATCGCCAGCGCCACTTCGAGCGCACGGAACGGCAGGTTGTACCGCGGCAACGGCAGCCCCAGCACATGAAGCACAAGCATCAGCGCGAGCAGCGTCGACACGAGCACCATCGCCCGGCGCTGCCCGGCATCGTCACTCAACGACTCGGGCCGCCGCAATGCGACCACCATCGTCGCCAGCATCGCCAGCATCAACGGCCAATGCAGCCAGAAGTGCGCCTCGCGCAGCGCGCGGAACAGCGGTCGCTCCAGCCACGGCGATCGCGTGACCGGATAGATGAAGATGTCGCCGACGCCCGCGATGTGTCCCCACGCCAGGAACATCAGCGGCTTGTCGATGAAATACCAATACGCGTAGCGCCCCGGGTGCGCGGCGAACCCATCGCCGATATAGGCCAACGCCGAAGGCAGGTCGCGCGAATGCGCGGCGACATCGGGATCGAAGCGATACGCGTAACCCAGCGTGCGCAGGTCGCCTTCGTACATCATTCCCGGGAACGCGCCGTGGTAGATCGACTGCACCAGGAGATCCGGTTCGCCCGCCGGCAACGGCACCTGCGCATTGCGTACCTGCCACGGCAGCACGACCGCGGCGAACAACAACGCGCCGAGCGCCGCCTGCTTCAGTCGCGGCCGCAACCGCGGCACGAAACACACGGCCAGCAGCACGAGCCACGGCACGAGTTGCAATTGCGGACGCACGAGGCAGGCGACGCCGAGCAACAGCCCCGCGATCGCCGCGTGCCACTTGTTGCCGTCGGGCGCCGCCGCGCGCAGGAACGCGAGCACGAACGCGAGCGCCAGCGGCGTGAACAGCGTTTCGGTCAGCAGGTAGTCGCTGATGACGACCAGGTGTGGTTGCGTCGCGACCAGCACACCGGCCGCGAACGCCCACCAGAACGGCGCGAGCCGCAATGCTACGAGGAAGGCGAGCAGCGTCGTCGCCACGCCGAGCAGCGCCTGCGCGGCCTCGATCCGCCACAGGAACGCCTGGTCCGGCGGCCCGTCGCCGAGGAACTTCGACACGAACCACGGATAGCCAGGCAGCGTCAGCTTGTCGGGCACGGGCACGACATCGGCCTGCGCGCCGAAAGTCTGCAAGCGCGAGAAGGTTGCGTGGTGCTTGAGGTTGTACGCGTAGAACACGTACTTGACTGCATCGCCGTGCACGACGCCGCCCTGTTCGGTCTGGCGGACGTTGGCGAACTGGAGGAACGCCGACAGCGCAGCGAGCGCCAGCAGCGCGATCCAATGGCGCGCGGCGGGGCTCAATCGATCCCGAGCTTCTTCAGCTTGTAACGCAACGCCCGGAACGTGATCCCGAGTTGCGCGGCGGCCTTCGTCTTGTTGTAGCGGTTGTCTTCGAGCGCCTGCTGGATCGCGTTGCGTTCGATCTCTTCGATGTAGCTCGGCAACGCGCTGGTCATGCTGTCGCGCGGGTCGGCCTGGCGCGGATCGCGGATCAGCGCTTCGCGCAATTGCACGGAGGCGGGTGCGCTCATCGGCGCGGTGAGCGGCGGGCCATAGGTCGGCAAGCGCAGGTCGGCGGCTTCGATGCGGTCGTCTTCGGCGAGTGCGAGCGCGCGTTCGAGGATGTTCTCGAGTTCGCGCACGTTGCCGGGGAAGGGATAGCCGCGCAGCGCGTCGACGGCGTCGGGCGCGAGCACCGGTTCGGCGCGGCCCTGCTGGCCGGCGAGGCGATGCAGGATCGCGGACGACAAACCGGGAAGATCGTCGAGGCGTTCGCGCAGCGGCGGCACGCGCAGCTCGATGACGTTGATGCGGTAGTACAGGTCGTGGCGGAAGCGGCCGTCGGCGATCAGCGCCGCGAGGTCCTTGTGCGTCGCCGAGAGGATGCGCACGTCGACCGCGACTTCGTTGTTCGCGCCGACCGCGCGGACCGACTTCTCCTGGATCGCGCGCAGCAGCTTGACCTGCATCGGCAGCGGCAGTTCGGCCACTTCGTCGAGGAACAGCGTGCCGCCTTCGGCCGCCTGGAACAGGCCCATCTTGTCGACGTGCGCGCCGGTGAACGAGCCCTTCTTGTGGCCGAAGAACTCGCTCTCCATCAGTTCGGCGGGGATCGCGCCGCAGTTGACCGGCACGAACGGACCGCTCGCACGCGGGCCCTGCTCGTGGATCGTGCGCGCGACGAGTTCTTTACCAGTGCCCGATTCGCCGGCGATGTACACCGGCGCCTGGCTGCGCGCGACCTTGCCGAGCGTCTGCTTCAACGCGACGATCGCCGGCGAATCGCCGTACAGGCGCGTGGCCAGCGCATCGCTCGCGGGTGCATTGAGGCGGCGCGCGCCGCGCTGCGGAAGATCGAGTGCGTGCTTCACCAGGCCGCGCAACACCGCGAGGTCGACCGGCTTGCTGACGAAGTCGAACGCGCCGGCCTTCAAGGCTTCGACCGCGGCTTCGACGTTGCCGAACGCGGTGATCATCGCGACGGGCGTCTGCGGATACTGCGCGGTGATCTCGGCGATCAGGTCGATGCCCGAGCCGTCGGGCAGGCGCATGTCCGTGAGGCACAAGTCGAAGCGATGCACGGCGAGCAGCGCGCGCGCTTCGCCGAGACTCGATGCTGTTTCCGTCCGCAGCCCCATGCGGCCCAAGGTGAGGACGAGCAATTCGCGGATGTCGCGCTCGTCGTCGACGATCAAGGCACTACGCTGGTCGTTCATCTGGTTCCCTTCCCCTTACCCGCAACCTTACATCGGGCGTCAGGTCGGCAACAATGAATGCGGTCCCGCAAGTCGAATCCGGAAGCAGCAACCGCCGCCCGGCATCGCGACGTACTCGAGCGTGGCCTGGTTGGCGCGACACAATTCGCGGGCGATATACAGGCCGAGCCCCGTGCCGTGGCCCGAGGTCGTGAAGAACGGCCGGAACAGTTGCGCGGCCACGCTTTCGGGGATGCCGGGGCCGCGGTCCTGCACGTCGATCTGCGGCCCGTGCGCGTTGGAGATGTGAAGGTGCACGCGCGCCGGCTGGCCGGGCATGCGCCCGTAGGTCAGCGCGTTGTGGACCAGCGCGACGAGCACCTGGTGCAGCTGGCGCGGATCGGCGAGCGCGGGGATCGCGCCCTGCGTCGCGGTGACCTGCAGCGTGTCGCCTTCGAGCGGATGGTTGGTGCGGTACTCCTCGATGAAGCGCCGCGCGAAGCCGACCAGTTCGACGTACTCCGGCTGCGCGCGCTCGCGGCGCGCCAGGCCCAGCACGTTCTCGACGATGCCGTTCATGCGCATCGTCTGCTGGTGGATGATCTCCAGCAGGCGGCGGTCGGCGTCGAGGATTTCCTTCGACTCTTCGAGCAGCTGCGTGGCGTACGAGATCGCCGCGAGCGGATTGCGGATCTCGTGCGCGAGGCTCGCGGAGAAGCGGCCGAGCGTGGCGAGCGTCATCGATTCGGCGCGGCGCGAGAGCAGGGTGGTGTCGTCGAGGAACACCAGCGACTGGTCGCTGTCGGCGAGCAGGCGCGTGAAGCGCGGCACGATCTCCGGCAGGTCGGCGCCGAGTTGCATCGGGGCTTCGTCCGCGACGCCGTCGTGGCGCCAGCGGCGCAGTCGCGTGTCGAGGTCGGGCGCGAGCGCGTGCAGCGTATCGCCCATCTGGCCGCCGACCAGCAGCATCGCGGCTTCGTTCGCCAGCCGCACCTTGCCGGTGCCATCGACCATCAGCACGCCGATGCGCATGCGGCGGATGATCAGTTCGCTCACTTCGGCCAGGTTCGCGACCTCGGCGCCGCGCTGGTCGGCCAGCGCCAGGCTCGCGCGCATCTGCTTGCCGAGGATGTTCGAGAGCGTGGCCACCGCGCAGAAACTCACCGCGAACATCAGCAACTCCGCGGGCGAGCGACCCGACGGCGCGCCCTGGTAGGCCGACCAGATGTATTCGCCGATCAGCGCCGCGCTCGCGAGCCCCGCGATGCCCAGCCCGACGCGCATCGGCACGAACAAGGCCGCCGCGCCGATGTTGAACAACAGCATCAGCGCGATGCCAGAGGCCGCCGACGGCAGCGCGTGCATCGCCAGCGCCGCCGCGAGGATGTCGACCAGCACGCCGCCGACCGCCTGCACCGTGAGGTTGCCGGCGCGCCCGGTGAACATCAGCACGATCGCCGCGATGAGGTATCCCACCGCGGTCGCGCCGCCCAGCATGGGGAAGCGCGGCTCGCGGAAGATGTCGCCGAACGGGCTGAACATCACGAGCGCCAGCAGGCCCGCTTCCAGCGCGCGATAGAGCGTGAAGAAGTAAAGCTCGCGCCGGAGCGCGTATTCGGTGGCGGGGGCGGTCGACCGCGGCGGCATGCGCGTCACAGGGGGTCCCCGATGAGGTTGGGGCGAGTATAGGGGGAGGCGGCTTTGCCCCGGGGGTCTCGCATCGGCGACAATACGGCCCCTTTTTGGCGGCCCACCCCCCACTTCAATGAACTTCCACGAATACCAGGCGAAGCAGTTGTTTGCCGATTACGGCATCGCGGTCCCGGCGGGGCGCGTCGCGCGCACGGCGGAAGAGGCGGTCGACGCCGCCAAGGCCATCGGCGGGGACTTCTGGGTGGTCAAGGCCCAGATCCATGCGGGCGGCCGCGGCAAGGCCGGCGGCGTCAAGCTCGCGAAGACCTACGACGAGGTCCGCGACTACGCCAAGGGCATGCTCGGCACGAAGATGGAGACCTACCAGTCGGCCGGCGTCGCACTGCCCGTCGATTGCGTGCTGGTGACCCAGGCCACCGACATCGCGAAGGAACTCTACCTGTCGGTGCTCGTCGATCGCACCAGCAAGGCGGTCACCTTCATCGCCTCCGCCGAAGGCGGCGTGGAAATCGAGAAGACCGCGGAAGAGAACCCCGACGCGATCAAGACGCTGCACGTGAACTACGTGCAGGGCCTGCAGCCCTACCAGTGCCGCGAGATGGGCTTCGCCCTCGGCCTGGATGCGAAGCAGGTCAACCAGCTGACGAAGATCATGCTGGGCCTGTTCCGCCTGTTCAACGAAAAGGACCTCGCGCTCGTCGAACTCAATCCGCTGGCGATCATGACCGACGGCAACCTCGCGGTGCTCGACGGCAAGATCAACTCGGACGACAACGCCAGCTTCCGCCACACGGACCTCGTCGCGATGCGCGACATCCGCCAGGAAGACGAGACCGAAGTGCTCGCTTCGCAGCACGACCTCAACTACGTGACCATGGACGGCAACATCGGCTGCATGGTCAACGGCGCCGGTCTTGCGATGGCGACGATGGACGTCATCAAGCTCAATGGCGGCGAGCCGGCGAACTTCCTCGACGTCGGCGGCGGCGCGACCAAGGAACGCGTGACCGAAGCCTTCAAGCTCATCCTGCGCGCCCCGGCCGTCAAGGCGATCTTCGTCAACATCTTCGGCGGCATCGTCCGCTGCGACATGATCGCCGAGGGCATCATCGCGGCGGTCAAGGAAGTCGACGTCAAGGTTCCGGTGATCGTGCGCCTGGAAGGCACGAACGTCGAAGCCGGCAAGGACATCCTCAAGAATTCGGGCCTGGCGATCATCGCCGCCGACGACATCAACGACGGCGCGAAGAAGGCCGTCGCGGCCGCGGCCGCGAAGTAAGGACTGACGACTCCATGAGCGTTTTGATCAATCGCAACACCAAGGTCATCGTCCAGGGCTTCACCGGCTCGCAGGGCACCTTCCACGCCGAACAGATGCTCGAGTACGGCACCAAGGTCGTGGGCGGCGTCACCCCGGGCAAGGGCGGCACCCTGCACCTCGGCTTGCCCGTGTACAACACGGTCGCCGATGCGGTGAACGAAACCGGCGCCGATGCGTCCGTCATCTACGTGCCGCCGCCGTTCGCGGCCGACGCGATCATGGAAGCGGCCGACGCGGGCATCAAGGTCATCGTGTGCATCACCGAAGGCATCCCGGTGCTCGACATGCTGCGCGCGAAGAACGCGCTCGCCGGTTACGACGACGTCGTGCTGGTCGGCCCGAACTGCCCGGGCGTGATCACGCCGGGCGAGTGCAAGATCGGCATCATGCCGGGCCACATCCACATGCCGGGCAAGATCGGCATCGTGTCGCGCTCCGGCACGCTCACGTACGAAGCCGTGAAGCAGACGACCGACGTGGGCCTCGGCCAGTCGACCTGCATCGGCATCGGCGGCGACCCGATCAACGGCACCAACTTCATCGACGCGCTGAAGTGGTTCCAGGACGATCCGCAGACCGAAGGCATCATCATGGTCGGCGAGATCGGCGGCACCGCCGAAGAAGAAGCCGCGGAATTCATCGCGCAGTACGTGACCAAGCCGGTCGTCGGCTTCATCGCCGGCGCGTCCGCGCCGAAGGGCAAGCGCATGGGCCACGCCGGCGCGATCGCCTCGGGCGGCAAGGGCACGGCCGAAGGCAAGTTCGAAGCGATGGAAAAGGCCGGCGTCACCACGGTGAAGTCGCCGGGCGACCTCGGTGCGGCCATCGCGGCGCGTTTGAAGAAGTAACCGCCGTCAACGCAAGACACAGGGAGCGGGCGCCTCGTGCGCCCGCTCTTTTTTTGCGCGATGATCGGGACATGGCTACAGCGCGCAAACCATCGAATGGATCGGCCAGGTCGTCCCGATTGGTGAGGGGACGGACGATGGCCAAACTTGGACCCGGTGTGCAGTTGGTGAAGGTGGGGCGCACCGCGAAGCCCGAGGTTCGGAAGGCCGACACGACGACCGTGCTCGTGCGCAAGCTTGCGAAAGCGTTGAGCAAGCCGGGGATCGATCGATCGGTCGTCTTCAGTGGTCCTGATCCATCGAAGGTGTACGCCTTTTCCGTATATCCATCTGATCCGACTCTCATCGTGCGTGAGTCGTTTGATGGAACGCGCGTCGTGGGACGATTCGTGGACGGCAAGTTCCGCGCATCGACTCGTGCCCCCAAGACCGCCAACACTGCAAGCGCTTCTCGAACGGACGCACGGCGCAAAGCCCGTGGCGTTCGTGCTGGCCGGTCATAACGGGTCGGGAAAATCCACGCTCTGGCGAGAGCAACTCGCCGATACGCTCCGCATTCCGCTGATCAACGCGGATCGCATGATGCTGTCCATTCTGCCGGAGCCGGACGCGCAGACCGGCCGTATTCCCGAATGGGCGCGCGAGTTGCGCGACGAGCAGGTGCAGTGGCAAATCCTTTCGCAACATGGCGTTCGCGCATTCAAGCGGCTCGTCATGGAGCATCAGATGCCATTCGCCTTCGAAACGGTGTTCTCCCACTGGAAGCCGCTGCCGGGTGGCGGCCACGAGTCCAAGGTCGACGACATCCGCGAAATGCAGCGGGCTGGTTACTTCGTGGTCCTCGTCTTCGTCGGCCTCACCTCCGTCGACATGTCGATCCTGCGTGTGCTGACGAGGACGTTGCAGGGCGGGCATGCAGTCGATACCGCAAAACTGACGCACAGGTTCGCCCGCACGCAGGCCGCCATCGGGCATGCGGCGCCCATCGCCGACATGACGCTCATGTTCGATAACAGTCGTCTTACGAGCGAGCAGGCCTTCACGCTCGTCCGCGCGCAGATGCGCCGCGCCGTGCTCTTCGATGCGCGGGACCCGATGTATTCGGTCCCGCCGGACCTGTTGACGGCATGCGAGCCCTGGATGGCGGCCGTGACGGGCGCATTCGCGCCGAAGACGAGGCGTTGACACCCTCGCGGCAACCCTGCCGCGATGGCGATCGATCCGAACATCGAGTCCGCACGCAACGGCGGGCTCACCTATGTCAGCGATACCGACCCCGGCCTGCGCCGCAAACGCGCAGGCCGGGGTTTTTCGTATGTGAACGCGCGCGGGCGCGTCGTGCGCGACAAGGCCACGTTGGCGCGCATCCGCTCGATCGCGGTCCCTCCGGCGTGGCGCGACGTGTGGATCTGCGCGAATGCGAGCGGTCACCTGCAGGCGACCGGCCGCGATGCGCGCGGGCGCAAGCAGTACCGCTACCACCCGCGCTGGTTCGCGGTGCGCGATACGGAGAAGTTCGATCGCATCGTGCAGTTCGGGGCCGCGTTGCCGCGCCTGCGCCGGGCGGTGAAGCGCGACTTCGCGCTCGAGGGCCTGCCGCGCGCGAAGGTCGCCGCGATCGTCGTCGCGCTGATGGCCGACACGCTCGCGCGCGTGGGCAACGACGAATACACGCGGGACAACAAGTCCTTCGGCCTCACCACGCTGCGCAACCAGCACGTCGCGTTCCTGCAGGGCGGGCGACTGCGCCTGAAGTTCCGCGGCAAGAGCGGGCAGGAGCACGACATCGTGCTCGACGATGCGCGGCTGGCGAAGCTCGTTCGGCACGTGCAGCAACTGCCGGGGCAATCGTTGTTCCAGTACGTCGACGACGACGGCCGTGTGCAGCCGATGGATTCGGGCACGGTCAACGACTGGCTGCGCGAAGCGATGGGCGACGACTTCACCGCCAAGGACTTCCGCACCTGGGGCGCGACCATGGCCGCGCTGCAGGTGCTCGCGTTGCACGACGTGCCCTGCAAGGCCGACGGCTCGCCGAATGCGCGCGCCATCAGGGCGATGTGCAACACCGCCGTCGAGCGCGTCGCGCGCGCGCTGCGCAACACCCCGGCGGTCTGTCGGCGCGCGTACATCGACCCGGCCGTGTTCGCGGTTTTCGAAAGCGGACGCCTGCGCCAGGCGGCTTCGTCCGTGCGCGGCCCGCGGCAATGGGAACAGGCGGCCCTGCGCCTGCTCCGCGCCGGCCACCGCGAGGCCCGCAAAAATGAGAAGACGGCGTGAAGGGCCACTGCACACGACAAATGCCAGCATGCGCGCCGGTTCGGGGGAACTGAAATGAACGCGCAGGTGCAGGTGCAGGAAGAATTGTTCGCGGGCGGTGGCGAGACCGGCGCGTTGATGCGCGCGATCGATTGGTCGCGCACGCCGCTCGGTCCGGTCGAACATTGGCCGAAGAGCCTGCGTACGTGCGTCCGTGTGTTGCTCACCTCGCGCCAGCCGATGTTCGTGTGGTGGGGCGACGAGCTGATCAATCTCTACAACGATGCGTACCGCAGCATCGTCGGCGCGCGCCATCCGCGCGCGCTCGGCATGCCCGCCGCGGAGGTGTGGAACGAGATCTGGGGGCACATCGCGCCGCGCGTGGCGTCCGCGCTGAACAACAACGAAGGCACCTACGACGAATCGATGCTGCTGATCATGGAGCGCAACGGCTATCGCGAGGAGACCTACTACACCTTCTCCTATAGTCCCGTTCCCGACGACGAAGGCGGCCCCGGCGGCATCTTCTGCGCCAACACCGACGAGACGCGCCGCATCGTCGGCGAGCGCCAGCTCGCGTTGCTGCGCGACCTCGCTGCGCGCACAGCCGATGCGCGCACGGCGGAAGAAGTGCGCGAGCGCGCGATCGAAGCGCTCGCCGGCGATCCGCACGACCTGCCGTTCGCGATGTTGTATGCGGCGAAGGCGGATGATGTCGAGGCGACGCTGGTGGGCGCCGCGGGAATTCCGCCCGGCCATCCCGCCGCACCGCTCGTGATCCCGCTCGACGACACGATGTGGCCGCTCGGCGAGGCGCTCGCCACGCACGAACTGCAACGCGTGCGTGCCTCGCAGCTGCCCGCATCGCTGCCGACCGGGCCGTGGGAAGACGCCCCGATGCAGGCGATCGTGTTGCCGGTGGCGTCGGGCGATGCGAACCACACCCTCTGGCTCGTCGCCGCGCTGAATCCGTATCGCCTGTTCGACGAGGGCTATCGCGACTTCCTGCAGATGGTCGCGGGACAGATCTCGACCAGCCTCGCCAACGCGCAGGCCTACGAGCACGAAAAGCGCCGCGCCGAACAGTTGGCCGCGCTCGACCGCGCGAAGACCACGTTCTTCAGCAACATCAGCCACGAATTCCGCACGCCGCTCACATTGTTGCTCGCGCCCGTCGAGGAAGCGTTGCGTGGCGACACGCAGGCGCTGCTCGGCGAAGACCTCGCCGCCGTGCATCGCAACGCGCAACGCCTGCTGCGCCTGGTCAACGCGCTGCTCGACTTCTCGCGGATCGAAGCGGGACGCGTGCAGGCGCGTTACGTGCCCGTGCAACTCGACGCCTACACCGCGGAGTTGGCGAGCATGTTCCGTTCGGCCACCGAGAAGGCCGGCCTGCAGCTCGATGTGGACGCGCCCGCGTTGTCCGCGCCGGTCTACATCGATCGCGACATGTGGGAGAAGATCGTCCTCAACCTGTTGTCGAACGCGTTCAAGTTCACCTTCGACGGCGGCATTCGCGTGAGCATGCGCGAAGAGCGCGGCCATGCGGTGTTGATCGTCGAGGACTCCGGCATCGGCATCGCACCGGAAGAACTGCCGCGCCTGTTCGAACGCTTCCATCGCGTGCAGGACGCCCGCGCCCGCACGCACGAAGGCTCGGGCATCGGCCTGGCGCTCGTGCACGAACTGGTGAAAATGCACGGCGGGCGGATCGATGCGCACAGTACGCCGGGCATCGGCACGCGCTTCACCGTGTCGCTGCCGATGGGCCGCACGCACCTGCCCGCGGAACACATCGTGGAAGCCATCGATGCCGCGATGCCCGGCACCGCGGCGGCGAGCTACGTTGAGGAAGCCGAACGCTGGCTCGCGGCGACCTCCGATGCGCCGGCCGTCGATACGCACGCGACATCGCACGGCACGATCCTGCAGGGCAAGATCCTGCTCGCCGACGACAATGCCGACATGCGCGACTACGTGCGCCGCCTGCTCGAAGGCGACGGCTACACGGTGCGTGCGGTCGGCAACGGCAACGACGCATTGGCCGCCGCGCAGGAACACCTGCCGGACCTCGTGCTCACCGACGTGATGATGCCGGGCCTCGATGGCTTCGGCCTCACCGCCGCGTTGCGCGAAGACCCGCGCACGCGCCACCTGCCGATCGTGATGCTCTCCGCGCGCGCCGGCGAGGACGCGCGCGCCGACGGCATGGAAGGCGGCGCCGACGACTACCTCGTCAAACCGTTTTCCGCGAAGGAACTGCTCGCGCGCGTCGCGTTGCAGATCGAACGCGCGCAGCGTCGCCGCGAAGTGGAACGCCAGCGCACCCTGCTGCGCGACCTGTTCGAACAGGCCCCCGCGGCGTTCGCCCTGCTGCGCGGCCCCGACCACGTCATCGAGCTGGGTAACGCGACATACCTCGCGCTCGCGGGCAATCGGCCGATCATCGGCAAGCCCATTCGCGAAGCGCTGCCGGAACTCGAAGGCCAACCCTTCATCGGCCTGCTCGACCAGGTGCGCCGCACCGGCGAGCCGTACATCGGCACCGAGGCGCTCGCGCACCTGGATCGCACCAACACCGGGAAGCTGGAGGATTCGATCTTCAACTTCGTGTTCCAGCCGGTGCGCGAAGACGACGGGACGATCGATTCGATCCTCGTGTTCTCCTACGAGGTCACCGAGCACGTGCTCGCGCGGCGCCGCATCGAGTCGTTGATGGCGCAGTTGCAGCACGCCGACCGGCGCAAGGACGAGTTCCTCGCGATGCTCGCGCACGAGTTGCGCAATCCGCTCGCGCCGGTGCGCAACGCAGTCGCGCTGCTGCAGGCGGGCGCGACGAACGAAAGCGACCGCACGCGCCACCTGCTCGACGTGCTGCAACGGCAGACCGGCAACCTGGGGCGCCTGGTCAACGATCTGCTCGACGTCTCGCGCATCACGCGCGGATTGATCGACATCGATCGCACGCGCCTGGACCTGCGCGGCGTGATCGATCGCGCGCTGGAAAGCGTGCAGGGCGCGATGGACGACAAGCACCACGATGTCGCGGTCACCATGCCGGGACGGCCGGTGATGGTGTCGGGCGATCCGGTGCGGCTCGAACAGATCTTCGTCAACCTGTTCACCAATGCGGCGAAGTACACCGATCCGGGCGGCCACGTCACCGTCTCGCTGCGCACGCACGGCGATGTCGTCGAACTGCGCGTGCGGGACAACGGCATCGGCCTGGAGCCGGACACGATCGAACATGTGTTCGACCTGTTCGCGCAGGCGCGACGCGGACTGGATCGTTCGCAGGGCGGGCTCGGCATCGGCCTCACCGTCGTGCGCAGCCTGGTCGAACTGCACGGCGGTGCGATCATCGCGCGGAGCGACGGCGCCGGGCGCGGCTCGGAATTCATCGTGACCTTGCCGGTGTCCGCGGCCCCGCCCGATGAACGCACGCCGGTCGCTGCACCGCCCGCTGCGCAGCTGGCGTCGCGTCGCGTGCTGGTGGTCGACGACAACATCGATGCCGCACAGACGCTCGCGCACCTGCTCGAAGCGTTCGGGCACGACGTGCGCGTCGCGCACGACGGCGACGCGGCGCTGGTGCTCGCGCAGGAATCCCCGCCGGACGTCGTACTGCTCGACATCGGCCTGCCGGGCATGAACGGCTACGACGTCGTCCGCCGCCTGCGCGCCGACCCGCGCACGCAGGCGGCCACCGTCATCGCGGTCACCGGGTACGGGCAGGAGGCCGACCGCCAGCGCGCGATCGAAGCCGGATTCGACCTGCACCTCGTGAAGCCGGTGGCGCCGGAGCAGCTCGCGGGCCTGTTCGTAGGGTGAGTCGTGGCTTGACGCGTGGCACGCAGCGCGGCCGGGTAGACTGCGCGGCATGACGCTCCGCATCGCCCTGGCGCAGTTCGACTTCCCGGTGGGCGCGGTCGCCGCGAACACCGATCGCATCGCGCGCCTCATCGCGCAGGCGCGCGACGAACATCGCGCCGACATCGTCCTGTTCCCCGAGCTCGCGGTCAGCGGCTATCCGCCGGAAGACCTGCTGCTGCGACCGCGCTTCCTGCTCGACTGCGAACGCGCGATCCAGGAGATCGCGAAAGCGGCGACCGGCATCGTGGCCGTCGTCGGCTGGCCGCAGGCGGTCGGCGCGATCGTCTACAACGCCGCGAGCGTGCTGCGCGATGGTGACGTCGCGCAGACGTATCGCAAGTGCGAGTTGCCGAACTACGCGGTGTTCGACGAGCGTCGCTACTTCGACGTCGATCCCGACGGCGAGTCGTGCGTGTTCGAACTCGACGGCGTCAATGTCGGTGTCGTGATCTGCGAAGACCTGTGGTTCGCCGAGCCGGTCGCACGCACGGTGGACGCTGGTGCGCAACTCATCCTCGTACCCAACGCTTCGCCGTTCGAGCGCGACAAGCACGCGCAGCGCGACAACCTCATCGCCGAGCGCGTGCGCGAATCCGGCGTCGCGCTCGCGTATCTCAACCTCGTTGGCGGGCAGGACGCGGTGGTGTTCGACGGCGCGTCGGTGATCGCCGACGGCGACGGCAAGGTGCATCCCGCCGCGCGCGCGTTCGAGGATCACTGGCTCGTCGCCGACTTCGACGGCGCGACGCGGAAGTTCGCGCCCGTCGCGTGGCCGATCGAAGAAGAGGAAAGCCGCGACGCACTCGCGTGGCGCGCGATCGTGCGCGGCATCCGCGATTACTGCGGCAAGAACGGATTCACGAAGACGTGGCTCGGTTTGTCGGGCGGCATCGATTCGGCGATGGTGCTCGCGCTCGCGGTGGATGCGCTCGGCGCGGACAACGTCACCGCGGTGCGCCTGCCGTCGCGTTACACCGCCGGCATGTCGAACGACCTGGCCGACGTGCAGTGCCGCTCGCTCGGCGTGAAGCTCGAAGCGGTGTCGATCGAGAAACCGTTCGCCGGATTCCTCGAAGCGCTGGCGCCGTTGTTCGAAGGACAGGCGCCCGATGTGACCGAAGAAAACCTGCAATCGCGCAGCCGCGGCGTGATCCTGATGGCGTTGTCGAACAAGTTCGGCGGCCTGCTGCTCACGACGGGCAACAAGAGCGAGTACGCGGTCGGCTACGCGACGATCTACGGCGACATGTGCGGCGGCTACGCCCCGATCAAGGACCTGTACAAGACCGAGGTCTACGCACTCGCGCGCTGGCGCAACGCCTTCGGCGGCTCCGCGCCGCACGGCGGCATGCCGATCCCCGTCGACGTGATCGACCGCCCGCCGTCGGCGGAACTGCGCGAAAACCAGAAAGACCAGGACTCCCTGCCGCCGTACGACGTGCTCGACGCGATCCTGTATCGCCACGTCGACCTCGAACAGGCGCGCGACGAGATCGTGTCCGCCGGCTTCGACGCCGCGACGGTCGACCGCGTGCTGCGCCTCGTGCGCATCAGCGAATGGAAACGCCACCAGGCCGCCCCGGGCCCGAAGGTCTCGCGTCGCGCATTCGGCCGCGAGCGCCGTTACCCGATCACGAACGGGTACGGCTGAGCGGATCGCCAAACGAAAACGGCGACCTCGCGGCCGCCGTTTCGAAATGGTGCTCTGACCCCTGTTTTCGCTCGTCAGTCGCGCTCGGCGCCCGACTTCTCGCCCGCGAAGGGATTGAGCTTGCGGAACTTCGACGGGAAGTCCGGCCACTCGCCGGCGAACAACGGATGGTCCGGCTCGTTTTCCTTCAGCACGCGACGCGCGTCGGCGGCGAGGGTTTCGTTGCCCAGCTCGTCGTAGGCGACGGCGAGCAGCGCGACCGCGTCGTTCTGCCACTTGCTCTGCGGGTAGGTTTCGATCAGGTACTTGGCGCGCGAGATCGCGGCGACGTTGGCGCCGCGGCGCAGGTAGTACAGGCCGGTGTCGAGTTCGTGCTTGGCGAACAGGTCGCGCAATTCGATCATGCGCGCGGCCGCGTCGTGCACGTAACGGCTGTTCGGGTAACGCTCGACCACGATCGAGAAATCGTTGTACGCCTGCATCGGCGTGGTCAGGTCGCGGTTGCTCGACTCCAGCGAGAACACCTGCTGCAGGAAGATCGCGTTGCGCGTGGCGTTGGACAGGCCGCGCAGGTAATAGAAGTACGGGATGTTCTTGTGCGTCGGGTAGGTGCGGATGAAGCGGTCGATCGTCGACACCGCGTCGTCGTGCCTGCCCGACTTGAACTGCGCGTACGCCATTTCCATGAGCGCCTGCTCGGTGTAGGCGCCGTACGGGTACTGGGCGATCAGGCGCTGGAAGGTTTCCGACGCGCTCGCCCAGCGACCTTCGGTCATCAGCTCGTGGCCCTTGTCGTACAGGACGTCGACCGGTTGGCCTTCGTTGGCGTCTTCGTTCTTCCAGAGCTTGCTGATCGACTCGCACCCGGTCGCGCCGAAGAGGACGGCGACGAGGAGCACCAGGTGGAGGGAACGCGTGATGGAGCGCTGGGTCATGGGCTGGGGCGTGTACTGGAGGGGCGCGGAGGGCGCACGAAGGGTCGATAATAGCAGCCTGCCAACCGCCGCCGGCCCGCATCCGGGACCGCCGGCTGAACCGGAGCGCGCATGACACCCAACGATCCCGCCGCCGGCGCCGCCGCGCGCACCGCCGTCGTGCCGGAGGCCGCGGCTGGCCGACGCTTCGACGCGGTGCTGGCCGAATTGTTCCCCGAGTTCTCGCGGTCGCGCCTGGCCGAGTGGATCAAATCCGGCGACGCCCTGCTCGATGGCCGGCCCGTGCGGCCGCGCGATCCCGTGCGCGGCGGCGAGGCGGTGACCCTCGACGTGGTGCTCGAGATCCAGACCGACGCCGAGCCCGAGGACATCGCCCTCGACATCCTCTACGAAGACGACGCGGTGTTCGTCCTCGACAAGCCCGCGGGCCTCGTCGTCCATCCGGGCGCGGGCAACCCGGCCGGCACGCTGGTCAATGCGTTGCTGCATCGCGACCCGTCGCTGAACGCGCTGCCGCGCGCGGGCATCGTGCATCGCCTCGACAAGGACACCTCCGGGGTCATGGTCGTCGCACGCACGCTGCCGGCGCATACCTCGCTGGTCGAACAGTTGTCGGCGCGCGGCGTGCATCGCCAGTACCTCGCCGTGGTCGTGGGCGCGCTCGTGTCCGGCGGCACCGCGAACGCCCCGATCGACCGCCACCCCCGCGACCGCATCCGCATGGCGGTGCGCGACGACGGCAAGGACGCGGTGACGCATTACCGCCTGCGCGAACGCTTCCGCGCGCACACCGCGCTGGAATGCCGCCTCGAAACCGGCCGCACGCACCAGATCCGCGTGCACATGGCGCACCTCAAGCACCCGATCGTCGGCGATCCGCTGTACGGCGGGCCGTTGAAGCTCCCGCGCGGCGCGACCCCGGAACTCGTCGAAGCGCTGCGCGGATTCAAGCGCCAGGCGCTGCACGCCGAAACCCTCGAATTCGCGCACCCGCTCAGCGGTGAGCCGATCCGTTGCACCGCACCGGTGCCCGCGGATCTGCGCGCGTTGATGGACGCCCTGCGCGACGACCAGCGCGCGGCGGCGGAGTCGGCGCGGTGAGCGACACGCTTCCCGCCGAAGCGGTGGTGCACGCCGACTGGGATGCGCCGGGCAACGTCGCGGCGTTCACCACGATGCGTTACGGCGCGGGTCATTCGGTGGCGCCGTTCGATACGTTCAACCTCGGCCTGCGCAGCGGCGACGACGCCGATGTCGTCGAACGCAATCGCGCGGAACTGGTCGAGCGGTTCGCGTTGCCGTCGCGCCCGCGCTGGCTGCGCCAGGTCCACGGCACGCACGTCGTCGTCGAACCCGGGGCCGACGAACCGGAAGCCGATGCGGCGGTGACGCGCCATCGCGGCACCGTGCTCGCGATCCTCACCGCCGACTGCATGCCCGTCGTCTTCGCTTCGCGCGACGGCGACGAACTCGGCGTCGCGCACGCCGGATGGCGCGGCCTCGCGGCCGGCGTGCTCGAGGCGACGCTCGCGCAGATGCATGCGCCGCGCGAACGCATCGCCGCGTGGCTCGGGCCGGCGGCGGGGCAGGCGTCGTATGAAGTCGGCGCCGAAGTGTTCGATGCGTTCGTATCGCAGAACCCCGCGGCCGCGGCGGCCTTCATTCCCACGCGGCCGGGGCATTCGCGCGTCGACCTGTACGCACTCGCGCGCCAGCGCCTCGCGCATGCGGGCGTGATGGACGTGCTCGGCGGCGGCTTCGACACGATCGGCGATGCGCGCTTCTTCTCGCACCGGCGCGACCGGCGCACGGGGCGCATGGCGACGATCGCGTGGCTGCGATGACATCGCGGTTCTTCGTGCGATGCGCGGTCGCGCTGGTGGCGCTGTTCGCTGTGTTCGCGATCGTGTCGCTGGCGCTCAGCGGTCCCGACAAGCCGGATGCCAGGTTCTCCACGATGACCGATGTCAAAGGCTCACCGACGGCGCATTGGCTGCCCGTGGACCTGCCCGGGGACGCCAGCGACATCACCATCTCGACGGACCTCGAGAACGACCGCGTGTCGTTCACCTACCGCGCGACCGGGCAAAGCTTGCCGCCGAGTTGCGTCATGACCGGCGCGAATGCCTGGACGTGCGGCGCGGAGGATCGCTACACGCTCACCTTCGATCCCGAGCGTTCGCGTTGGCACGGACGGATCGAATTCTGATGGTCGACGCCCGCGCGACGTGGCGCGGCAAAAACAGGGGTCAGAGCACTATTTCCTCCGAAATAGTGCTCTGACCCCTGTTTTTCTGCAGCATGCCGACGATTGCCTCGCGCGCCTGCGTCGCGAGCACGTTGCGCTCCAGCCCCGCGGTGTCGATCGGCGCGCCGAAGCGCACGCGGATCGTGCCCGGCCGCACGCGGAAGCCGGACGGCGGCAACACCGCGCCGGTGCCTTCGATCGCGACCGGCACCACCGGCACGCCTGCATCGAGCGCGACCTGCAACGCGCCGCCCTTGAACGCACCGACGACGCCCGTCGTGCCGCGCGTGCCTTCGGGGAAGGCGACCAGCGTCGCGCCGTCGCGCAACCGGTCGGCTGCTTCGCCGAGCTTCTGCTTCGCATCGCGTGCATTGCCGCGATCGATGAACACCATGCCCATCAAACGCGCGTACCAGCCGATGAAGGGCATCGACGCGAGTTCGCGCTTGAGCATGAAGCGCAGCGGCACCGGCACCGCGGCGAACAGCGAGGGAATGTCGAACATCGATTGATGGTTGGCGACCAGCACCTGCGGCCGCGACCAGTCGACGCGCTCGGCGCCTTCGACCACGAGCTTCGCGCCCGCGCCGCCGAACAGCAGCGGCGCCCAATACCACGAGGCCACCCGCAGCGCCGCGCCCGGGCCGGACACCAGGCCCAGCAGCAGCGCCACCGGGAAACCGACCGCCGTCACCAGCAGCACCATCACCGCCTGCAGCGCGTTGAGCGCCCCCCACTTCCACCGCGCCATGCCGAAACGACCCGCCGAGCCTTGGAAAACGGCGCACAGGATACCCGGCCCCGGCTTGCATCCGGTCTCCACGCCCGCACCTACAGGCTATTGCCGGGCCCAGCGCCCGGCTCATCTTCATGAGGATCCCCTCCCATGCGCATGGACAAACTCACCTCGCGCTTCCAGCAGGCGCTGGCCGACGCCCAGTCGCTGGCCGTGGGCCGCGACCACAGCGTGATCGAACCGGTGCACCTGCTCGCCGCGCTGCTCGACCAGCAGGGCGGCGGCACGCGCCCGTTGCTCTCGCAGGCCGGCGTCAACGTGCCGCTGCTGCGCGAACGCCTCGGCGAAGCGCTCGACAAGTTGCCGAAGGTCTCGGGCCAGGCCGGCAACGTGAGCGTCGGCAACGATCTCGCGCGCCTGCTCAACGTCACCGACAAGCTCGCCCAGCAGAAGGGCGATGCGTTCATCGCGAGCGAACTGTTCCTGCTCGCCGCGCTCGAGGATTCCGGCGAAGCGGGCCGCGCGCTGAAGGCCGCAGGTGCCTCGAAGCAGAAGCTCGAGACCGCCATCGACGGGATGCGCGGCGGCGAGAAGGTGCAGAGCGAGAATGCCGAAGACCAGCGCCAGGCGCTGGAGAAATACACGATCGACCTCACCGCGCGCGCCGAGAACGGCAAGCTCGATCCGGTCGTCGGTCGCGACGAGGAAATCCGCCGCACCATCCAGGTCCTGCAGCGCCGCACCAAGAACAACCCCGTGCTGATCGGCGAACCCGGCGTGGGCAAGACCGCCATCGTCGAAGGCCTCGCGCAGCGCATCATCAACAACGAAGTGCCCGAAGGCCTGCGCGGCCGCCGCGTGTTGTCGCTCGACATGGGCGCGCTGATCGCCGGCGCGAAGTTCCGCGGCGAGTTCGAAGAACGCCTGAAGGCCGTGCTCAGCGACCTGGCGAAGAACGAAGGCCAGATCATCCTGTTCATCGACGAACTGCACACGATGGTCGGCGCCGGCAAGGCCGAAGGCGCGATGGACGCCGGCAACATGCTCAAGCCCGCGCTCGCGCGCGGCGAGCTGCATTGCATCGGCGCGACCACGCTCGACGAATACCGCAAGTACATCGAGAAAGATGCCGCGCTCGAACGCCGCTTCCAGAAAGTGTTCGTCGGCGAACCGAGCGTCGAGGACACCATCGCGATCCTGCGCGGCCTAAAGGAGCGCTACGCGGTGCACCACGGCGTGGAGATCACCGATCCCGCGATCGTCGCTGCTGCAACCTTGTCGAACCGTTACATCAGCGATCGCCAGTTGCCCGACAAGGCCATCGACCTGATGGACGAAGCGGCCTCGCGCATCCGCATGGAGATCGACTCCAAGCCGGAGGAACTCGATCGCAAGGAACGCCGCCTGATCCAGCTGAAGATCCAGCGCGAGGCGCTGAAGAAGGAGAAGGACGCCGAATCGAAGCAGCGCCTGGCCGACCTCGAGCAGGAAATCGAAAAGCTCGAACGCGAGTTCAACGATCTCGAGGAAGTGTGGAAGGCCGAAAAGGCCACGCTGCAGGGCGCGACGAAGATCAAGGAGCAGATCGAAGCGGCGAAGCTCGAACTCGAAGCCGCGCAGCGCAAGCAGGACTTCGCGAAGATGAGCGAGATCCAGTACGGCAAGCTGCCGGAACTGGAGAAGCAGCTGCACGCCGCGCAGGAAGCCGAGACGAAGGGCTTCACGCTGCTGCAGGACAAGGTCACCGCCGAGGAAATCGCCGAAGTCGTGTCGCGCTGGACCGGCATCCCCGTCAGCAAGATGCTCGAAGGCGAGCGCGAGAAGCTGCTCAACATGGAGTCGCAGCTGCAGCAGCGCGTGATCGGCCAGTCCGAAGCGGTTCGCGCGGTGTCGGATGCCATCCGCCGTTCACGCGCGGGTCTGAGCGATCCCAATCGGCCGAACGGTTCGTTCCTCTTCCTCGGCCCGACCGGCGTGGGCAAGACCGAACTGACCAAGGCGCTCGCCGAATTCCTGTTCGATTCGTCCGATGCGATGGTGCGCATCGACATGAGCGAGTTCATGGAGAAGCACTCGGTCGCGCGCCTGATCGGCGCGCCCCCGGGCTACGTCGGTTACGAAGAGGGCGGCTACCTCACCGAAGCGGTGCGCCGCCGCCCGTACAGCGTGATCCTGCTCGATGAAGTCGAGAAGGCGCATCCGGACGTGTTCAACATCCTGTTGCAGGTGCTCGACGATGGGCGCCTGACGGACGGGCAGGGGCGCACGGTCGATTTCCGCAACACCGTGATCGTCATGACGTCGAACCTCGGTTCGCAGATGATCCAGGAACTGTCGGGCGATACGCCGGAGTCCTACGTGCAGATGAAGGCGGCGGTGATGGGCGTGGTGCAGGCGCACTTCCGCCCGGAATTCATCAACCGCCTCGACGAGATCGTCGTCTTCCATCCGCTCGACAAGGCGCAGATCCGCGAGATCGCGCGCATCCAGACGCAATACCTGGGCAAGCGGCTGGCCGAGCGCGGGATCCGGATCGAACTGTCCGATCCGGCGCTGCAGCTGCTCGGAAACGTGGGCTTCGACCCCGTCTACGGCGCGCGCCCGCTCAAGCGCGCGATCCAGCAGCAGCTCGAAAATCCGCTGGCCACGAAGATCCTGGCCGGCGAATTCACGAGCGGCGACACGATCCTCGTGGGGGCCGAAGGCGGGCAGCTCACGTTCCGGAAGGCGTGAACGGGGCGGGAGGCGGGTAGAATGCGCCGGTAAATCCGGCCTCCCGCTGCACGCCTCCCCCTCATGATTTCCTTCCGCAACTTCGCCCTCCGCCGCGGCGAACGCCTTCTCCTGTCCGATGTCGACCTCGCGTTGCACGCGGGTTATCGCGTGGGCGTGGTCGGGCGCAACGGCACCGGCAAGTCGTCGCTGTTCGCGGTGATGATGGGCGAGGTCGAGGCGGACAAGGGCGACGTCGACATGCCCGGCAAGGCGCGCATCGCCTCGGTCGCGCAGGAAACCCCGTCGCTGCCCGATTCGGCGATCGACTTCGTGCTCTCCGGCGACGCCGCCGTGCACGCGGCGATCCAGATGGAGGCGAACGCATTCGCCAACGAAGACTGGGAAGCCGTCGCCGAGGCGCACCAGAAACTCGAAGAGCTCAACGGTTACGACGCGACCGCGCGCGCGGGCCGCTTGCTGCACGGCCTGGGCTTCCCGCCGGAAACGCACGCGAAGGCCGTGTCCGACTTCTCGGGCGGCTGGCGCGTGCGCCTCAACGTCGCGCGCGCGCTGATGACGCCGAGCGACCTGCTGCTGCTCGACGAACCGACCAATCACCTCGACCTCGACGCCGTGCTGTGGCTGGAACAGTGGCTGCTGCGCTATCCCGGCACGCTGCTGGTGATCTCGCACGACCGCGAGTTCCTCGACAACATCTGCACGCACACGCTGCACCTGCACGAGCAGCGCGCGAAGCTGTACAGCGGCGACTACACCGCGTTCGAACGCCAGCGCGCCGAACAACTGCGCCAGCAGCAGATCGCGTTCGAGAAGGAACAGGCCGAGCGCGCGCACCTGCAGTCGTTCATCGACCGATTCAAGGCCAAGGCGAGCAAGGCCAAGCAGGCGCAGTCGCGCATGAAGCGCCTGGCGAAACTCGCCGGCACCGAGGCGGTGCGCGCCGAACGCTCGCTGCACATCGATTTCCCGGAACCGGTGAAGCTGCCGAACTCGCTGGTCAGCCTGCGCCACGCCGACTGCGGTTACGGCGCGACGCGCATCCTCCACGACGTCGGCTTCAGCCTCGAAGCGGGCGATCGCGTCGGCCTGCTCGGCCCGAACGGCGCCGGCAAGTCGACGCTCGTGAAGACGCTGGTCGGCGAACTGCCGCTGATCGATGGCGACCGCATCGCGCATCCGGACATGCGCATCGGTTACTTCGCGCAGCACACGGTCGAATCGCTGACCGCGGGCGCCTCGCCGATCGATCACTTCAAGAAGATTTCGCCCGATGCGGCGACGCAGGTGTTCCGCGATTTCCTCGGCAAGTGGAATTTCCCCGGCGACCGCGCGTTCGAATCGATCGACGGATTCTCCGGCGGCGAGAAGGCGCGCCTCGCGCTCGCGATGATCGCGTTCAAGCAACCGAACGTGCTGCTGCTCGACGAGCCGACCAACCACCTCGACCTCGACATGCGCGAAGCGCTCGCCGAAGCGCTGAGCGATTTCGACGGCGCGATCGTGCTCGTCTCGCACGACCGTCACCTGATCGGCCTGGTGTGCGATCGCTTCGTGCGCGTGGCCGACGGCAAGGTCGAAGACTTCGACGGCGACCTCGACCAGTACGCGGCGTGGCTGCGCTCGCGCCCGGGCAGCGAATCGTCGAAGGCCGACAAGGCCGCGAAGGCGAAGCCCGCCGACGCCCCCGCACCCGCACCGGCGCCCGCTGCTTCGAAGCCCGCCGCGAAGAAAGTGAACACCCACGCGCTGCAGAAGGCCGAGGCCCGCGTCGCCGACCTCGAAGCGCAGATCGCGCGCATCGACGCCGAACTCGCCGATCCGAAGGCCTACACCGACGGCCGCGCCGGCGACCTCGGCAAGCAACAGGCGACGCTGCGCTTTGAGCTCGAACGCGCCGAAGCCGACCTGCTGTCCCTCTACGACGCCGCTTGATTCCCCACCGCACCGACCCTATCGAATCGCCATGCCCATCTACGCCTTCGAATGCGCCGCCTGCGGCCACGAGTTCGACCGACTCCAGAAGATGTCGGACCCCGACCCGACGACGTGCCCCGCGTGCGGCGCGGAGCACCAGGTGAAGCGCCAGCTCACCGCGCCGTCGTTCCGCCTCTCCGGCAGCGGCTGGTACGAGACCGACTTCAAGAAAGACGGCGACAAAAAGAAGAACCTGACCGAGGGGTCGGCGAAGCCGATCGAGTCGAAGCCGGCCGAGTCGAAGCCTTCGTCGTCCGAGTAACGCGTCGCACGTAGACGGATTGGGCGCGTCGCTTCGGACGGGCGGAGGGGTGCGCATGCGCACCCCTCCGCACAAACAATTCATCGCCCCCACTTCGTCGACGTCTCCGCTCTTCTGCTGAAGATGTGGAGGGAGTGAATCCGAAGTGCGGGTCGGCACGTGCAGGTGTATGTACCCCGAGCAAAACCATGGATGGTTTTGCGCACGGGCCTTGGCTGGCCATGGATGGCGCTTGGCAGGACCGGCGGGGTACATACACCTGCGCGTGTCGAGCCGCCCATCCGAAGCCGCGCTCTCCACAAGTTCAGGCAGCGACCCCTGCGCTCCACTGCACCACGCGATTCCGCCCCGCGCGCTTCGCCGCAAGCAGCGCGAGGTCCGCGCGATGCAGCAGGTCCGACAACGTTTCGCCCGCATGCCACTCGGCGACGCCGACGCTCGCGGTGCAGGAGAAGCCATCGACCGACAATGAGGCGATGCGCTCGCACACGCGCTCGATGAAGGCTTCCGCTTCGTCGGCGCGCATGCCCGGCAGCAGCAGCGCGAATTCCTCGCCGCCGACGCGGCCGATCAGGCGCCCCGCGCCCTGCAGTTCGAGCAGCACCTTCGCGACGGCCGCCAGCAACTTGTCGCCGACGCGGTGGCCGCCTTCGTCGTTCACGCGCTTGAAGTGGTCGAGGTCGAGGAAGCACGCGGTCAGCGCGTGGCCCGGGCGCGTGTGCATCAGCAGCGCTTCGCCGGTTTCGATGAAGTGGCGGCGGTTCAGCACCGAGGTGAGCGCGTCGAGTTGCGCGCGCTGCGCGAGTTCTTCTTCGGCGAGGAAGTAGCTGCGGCGCGCGTGGTCGACCGTCGCGTGCATCGCAAGCGCGACGATGGCGCCGACCACCGCCTGGATCCCGAACGCGAGCCACACCGTGCTCCCCGCCGCGCTGTGCCACAGCGCGAACCCGCCGGCCGCATAGGCCAGCAGCACAGCGACCACCACCGTGCGCGCCCGCGCCCAGAACGGCGCGGTCACCAAGGGGGTGGCGACGAACATCGGCAGCAGCAGGGCGAGGCCCCCGTGCCCGGGTCGCGTGCTGAGCGCGCACGCGAGCAGGAACAGCGTCTGCAGCGCGACCCCGGCCCATGCGAAGGCATCGGCGTCGCGCAGGCTCCGCATCCAGATCGCGATCGCCAGCAGCACGGTGAAGCTGACCCAGGTCGCCGGCGCGCGCAGCCACGCGCCGATCGGCGCCGGCATCAGCAGCGCCTCCAGCGCGATGAAGAACAGCAGCAGGAACGGGGCGAGCAGCACCAGCCGCCGCAGGCGGGCCCGCTGCCACCCGAACATCCTGCGGACGTAGACCGCCTCGCGCTCCGGCGGAAACACCATGCGACCGCCCCCTCAGTGGTCCTTGCATAAGCCCAACGTCGCAACCGGGCGGCGCAGGACTCGCACGGGAATGAGGGCCGCCCGGCGCGGGCGACCGGCTAGAATGGCCATCTTTCCGGCGCCCGTCGCCGGGCAACACAATCGGCTGGAGCCCCCATGCGTACCCACTTCTGCGGCCTCGTCGACGAGGCGCTGGTCGGACAGACCGTCACCCTGTGCGGCTGGGCCGACGTCGCCCGCAACCTCGGCGGCCTGTGCTTCATCGACCTGCGCGACCACGAAGGCATCGTCCAGATCGTCGCCGAGCCGTCGGATGCCGAAGGCAACGCCGCGGTCCTCGCGGCCGCCGCGCACGTCGGTTACGAAGACTGCCTGCGCATCACCGGTACCGTGCGCCGCCGCCAGAGCGTCAACCCGAAGATCAAGACGGGCCAGGTCGAAGTCGTCGCGACCTCGATCGAGCTGATGAACAAGGCCGAGCCGCTGCCCTTCCACGCGCACGAGAACCCGGGCGAGGACATCCGCCTGAAGTATCGCTACCTCGACCTGCGCCGCCCGGAAATGCAGCAGATGATGCGCACGCGCATCCAGCTGGTGCAGTCGCTGCGCCGCTGGCTCGACGCGCGCGGCTTCCAGGACATCGAAACGCCGATCCTCACCAAGGCGACGCCCGAAGGCGCGCGCGACTTCCTCGTGCCCGCGCGCATGCACCACGGCGAGTTCTACGCGCTGCCGCAGTCGCCGCAGCTGTTCAAACAGATCCTGATGATGGCGGGCTTCGACCGCTACTACCAGATCGCGCGCTGCTTCCGCGACGAAGCGCTGCGCGCCGACCGCCAGCTCGAATTCACGCAGCTCGACATGGAGTTCGCGTGGGTGAGCGAGCGCGACGTGCAGGACACGGTGGAGGAAATGATCCGTGTCGTGTTCCGCGAAGTGATGAACGTGGAGCTGGCCAATCCATTCCCGCGCATGACGTATGAAGAAGCGATGCGCCGCTACGGGTCGGATAAACCCGACCTGCGCAACGCGATGGAATTCACCGACATCGCCGAGCTGGTGAAGACCTGCGAATTCAAGGTGTTCACCGACTGGGCGAACCACGCAGACGGCCGCGTCGTCGCGCTGCGCACGCCGGGTGGCGCGCAGTTCTCGCGCAAGCAGATCGACGACTACGCCGCGCACGCCGCCAAGTACGGCGCGAAGGGCCTGGCGTGGATGAAGATCGACGACCTCGCCAAGGGCCGCGAAGGCGTGAGCTCGCCGATCGCGAAGTTCCTCGACGATGCGACGCTCGACGCCATCCTGAAGGCGACCGGCGCGCAAACCGGCGATGCGATCTTCTTCGGCGCCGCGACGTACAAGAGCGCGTCCGACTTCATGGGCGCGCTGCGGTTGAAGCTCGGCAAGGATCTCGGCCTCGTCGCCGAAGGCTGGGCGCCGCTGTGGGTCACCGACTTCCCGATGTTCGAGTGGGACGACGAAGAGAACCGTTTCGTCGCGCTCCACCATCCGTTCACCGCGCCGGCGGTCGATTCGATCGAAGACCTGCGCGCGAACGCGAAGTCCGCGGTGTCGCGCGGCTACGACATGGTGCTCAACGGCAACGAGATCGGCGGCGGTTCGATCCGCATCCACAACTCGAAGATGCAGAGCGCGGTGTTCGAGCTGCTCGGCATCGGCGCGGAAGAAGCGGAAGGCAAGTTCGGCTTCCTGCTCGACGCGCTGAAGTACGGCGCGCCGCCGCACGGCGGCATCGCGTTCGGCATCGATCGCATCGCCGCGCTGATGGCGGGCACCGAATCGATCCGCGACGTCATCGCGTTCCCGAAGACCACGACCGCGCAGTGCCTGATGACCGGCGCGCCGTCGCCGGTGCCGGATGCGCAGCTGGCCGAAGTGCACGTGCAGGTGCGCGAGAAGGTCGCGAAGTGAACGTCATGGCCGGCGATTGCACGATTCGCCGCGCGACGCCGGCCGACGCCATGCGTTTGTCGGAAGTCGCCGAGCGCGCGTTCGTGCAGGCCTTCGGTCATCTCTATCCGCCGGAAGACCTCGCGGCGTTCGTGCGCGACAGCTATTCGCTCGAACAGCACGACAAGTACCTCGCTGATCCGGGTTGCGCGCTGTGGCTCGTCGAGCGCGATGGCGAAGCGGTGGGTTACGCACTCGCCGGTCGTCCGTGCACGTTGCCGCACGCCGACGTGAAGCCCGAAGACGGCGAGTTGAAGCGCATCTACCTGATGCCGGCCGCGCAGAACGGCGGCGTCGGTTCGCGCCTGATCCAGACCGCGTTCGACTGGCTCGAACAGGACGGCCCGCGCACGCTGTGGATCGGCGTGTACTCGCAGAACTTCGGCGCGCAGCGGTTCTACGAACGCCTTGGGTTCCAGAAGGTCGGCGGCTACGAATTCCTGGTCGGCAAAACGCGCGACCCCGAATTCATCCTGCGTCGCGATGCCGCCGCTTCGCCGAAGGCGCGCGCGAACGCCGGATGACCCATCCCCCGACCAGCCGCACCGTGCTCCTGCTGCACGGCCTGTGGATGCCGGGCATGGCGATGCATTGGCTCGCCGGCAAGCTGCACGGGGCGGGGTTCGATACCGAAGTCTTCTCCTACCTGAGCGTCGCCGACGGGCCCGATCGCGCGGTGCCGCGCCTGATCGAGGCGATCGGCGATCGCGAACTCGACATCGTCGCGCACAGCCTCGGCGGCCTGATCGCGTTGCAGGCGCTGACCGATGCGCCGCAGTTGAAGGTGCGGCGCGTCGTGTGCCTGGGCTCGCCGCTCACCGGCAGCGGCGCGGCCGCGGGCATGCTGCATTGGCCGATGGCGGGCGCGATGCTCGGGCGCAGCGCGCGCCTGTTGCGCGAAGGCTTCCGGGCGTGCCCGACCTGCGGCGCCGAGGTCGGCGTGGTCGCGGGCCGCGTGCCGCATGGGCTCGGGGCCTTGTTCGCGGGCTTCGGCAGCGAGCACGACGGCACGGTCGCGGTCGAGGAAACCCGCCTTGCGGGCGTGAAGGACCACGTGGTCGTCGACGCCAGCCACAGCGGCCTGCTGTTTTCGGCCGAAGCGGCCGGGCAGGCGGTGGCCTTCCTGCGCGACGGCGCGTTTTCGCAAGCACGATCAGGGCCGGCCGCGTAGAATCCGCGCCCTCGCAACGCAAGGCATCGGGTTCCCCATGGGTCGTGGCCCCTCCATCGAAGCGCGCAAGAACGCCGTCGACGCGCAGCGCGGCAAGATCTTCACCAAGGTGATCCGCGAAATCGGCGTGGCGGCACGCGCCGGCGGCGGCGACCCGGCTTCCAATCCGCGCCTGCGCGCGGCGATCGACCGCGGCCTGCAGGTCAACATGTCCAAGGACGTGATCGAGCGCGCGATCAAGAAGGCGACCGGCGAACTCGAAGGCGTCACCTACGAGGAAATCCGCTACGAGGGCTACGCGCCCGGCGGCGTCGCGGTGATCGTCGACTGCCTCACCGACAACAAGGTCCGCACCGTCGCCGACGTGCGCCATGCGTTCGGCAAGTTCGGCGGCAACCTCGGCACCGACGGCTCCGTGGCCTTCATGTTCAGGAAGCTCGGCGTCCTCTCGTTCGCGTCCGGCGCGGACGAAGAGCGCATCACCGACCTCGCGATCGAAGCCGGCGCCGACGACGTGGTCGTCTACCCGGAAGACGGCGCGATCGACGTCCTCACCGCGCCCGACGCCTTCGAAAGCGTCAAGGCCGCGATGGAAGGCGCGGGCCTGAAGGCCGACCTCGGCGAAATCACGATGCGCGCGGACAACGACATCGCCGTGACCGGCGACACCGCCATCCAGGTCGCCAAGTTGCTGCGCTGGCTCGAGGACCTGGACGACGTCCAGAACGTCTATTCGAACGCCGACCTCGGCGACGCCGCATACGCGTAAGACGCAGCGTAGACTCGACAACGTGACCCGCATCCTCGGCATCGACCCCGGTTCCCAGCGCACCGGCGTGGGCGTGATCGACGTCGACGAGGCGGGGCGTTGCACGTTCGTCCATTGCGAAGCGCTGGTGCTGCTCGACGCCGCCGATTTCCCCGCGCGCCTCGGCCGCCTGTGCGAAGGCCTCGAAGCGGTGATCGACGGCTGGCGACCCGACGAGGTCGCGATCGAAACCGTCTTCATGGACAAGAACGCCAGTTCCGCGCTGAAGCTGGGTCACGCCCGCGGCGCGGCGCTCGCGACCGTCGTGCGTCGCCACCTGCCCGTGCACGAATATGCGCCGCGCCTGATCAAGCAATCGCTGGTCGGCCGCGGCGCCGCCGAGAAAGCCCAGGTGCAGCACATGGTGCGCCTGTTGCTGAAACTCCCCGACGCACGCCTGCAGGCCGACGCCGCGGATGCGCTGGCCGTCGCACTCACGCACGCGCACATGAGCGCGACCGCATTGCGCGCGGGCGCAAGCGTCGCGCTGCTGCGCCGCCGCTGACAACACGAGGACAGACACAGGTGATCGGACGCCTCAAGGGAATCCTCGTGCACAAGCAGCCGCCGTGGCTGGTGGTCGACGTCAACGGCGTGGGCTACGAACTCGAAGCGCCGATGAGCACGTTCTACGACCTGCCCGAACTCGGGCGCGAGGTCGCGTTGTTCACGCATTACGCGCAAAAGGAAGACAGCGTGTCGCTGTACGGCTTCCTGCGCGAGAACGAGCGGCGGTTGTTCCGCGACGTGCAGCGGGTGTCGGGCATCGGCGCGAAGATCGCGCTGGCCGTGCTCTCCGGCGTCAGCGTCGACGAATTCGCGCGCATGGTGCAGGCGAGCGACGTCACCGCGCTCACGCGCATCCCCGGCATCGGCAAGAAGACCGCCGAACGCATGGTGGTCGAACTGCGCGATCGCGCGGCCGACCTCGGCGGCGGTGGCGGTCCGCTGGGCACGGGCGGCGTGCCCGCCGATCCGCAATCCGAAGCGGTCGTCGCCCTGCAGCAACTCGGTTACAAGCCCGCGGAAGCGGCGCGGATGGTGCGTGACGCCGCCGCAGCCGGCGACGACGCCGCGACCATCATCCGCAAGGCGCTAAAGTCCGCGCTCCGCTGAGTCCGTCAAGACCATGGCCGCCAACGAAAAGGCAACTTCGCACGCCAGCGGGCATGGCGGATCGACAGGGCTGCTCGCGCTCTCCGTCGGCGCCGTCGGCGTCGTGTTCGGCGACATCGGCACGAGCCCGCTGTACACGCTGAAGGAAGCGTTCTCGCCGCATTACGGCCTGGTCGCCAACCACGACACCGTGCTCGGCATCCTGTCGCTGGTGTTCTGGGCGCTGATGATCGTGGTGACCACGAAGTACGTCACCATCATCATGCGCGCCGACAACGAAGGCGAGGGCGGCATCATGGCGTTGATGGCGCTCGCCCAGCGTACGCTGCCGAAAGATTCGCGCTCGGCGTACGCGGTGGGCATCCTCGGGATCTTCGGTGCGTCGCTGTTCTTCGGCGACGGTGTGATCACGCCGGCCATCACCACGCTGTCGGCGATCGAAGGCCTGGAAGTCGTCGCGCCGCAGCTGCACTCGTGGGTCGTGCCGCTCACGCTCGGCATCATCGTGTTCCTGTTCGTCACGCAGCGCTTCGGCACCGCGCGCGTGGGCAAGGTGTTCGGGCCGATCATGGTGGTGTGGTTCGTCGCGCTCGCGGTGATCGGCGTGATCAACATCCGCCACAACCCCGAGGTCTTCCACGCGATCAACCCGTGGTGGGCGATGAACTTCTTCGCAACGCACGGCGGGCACGCGATCTTCATCCTCGGCGCGGTGGTGCTCGCGGTCACCGGCGGCGAGGCGCTGTACGCGGACATGGGCCACTTCGGCGCGCGGCCGATCCGCCACGCGTGGTACTGGTTCGTGCTGCCCGCGCTGATGCTCAACTACATGGGGCAGGGCGCGCTGCTGCTGCTCGACCCGGACGTCGCGCGCAATCCGTTCTACCTCGCCGTGCCCGACATGGTCCGCATCCCGATGATCGTGCTCGCCACCGCGGCGGCGGTGATCGCATCGCAGGCGGTGATCACCGGTGCGTACTCGGTCGCGCGCCAGGCGATGCAGCTCGGCTACATCCCGCGCATGCGCATCCAGCACACGTCGAAGGAAACCATCGGCCAGATCTACATCCCGTGGATCAACTGGGTGCTGATGCTCGCGGTGATCGCGGTCGTGCTGATGTTCCGCAGCTCGACGGGCCTGGCGTCGGCGTACGGTGTGTCGGTGTCCGGCACGATGCTGATCGACACGCTGCTGCTGTTCCTGGTCGCGCGCGCGATGTGGCCGAAGGCGCGCGCGTGGGTGCTGCCGCTGTGCGTGGTGTTCGGGATCATCGACGTCGCATTCCTCGTCGCCAACGGCGTGAAGTTCCTCGACGGCGCGTGGTTCCCCGTCGTGCTCGCGATCTTCGTGTTCACCGTGCTGCGCACGTGGCGCCGTGGTCGCCAGCTGTTGTACGAGGAAATCCGCAAGGAAGGCATCCAGCTCGATTCCTTCCTGCCCGGCCTGATGCTCGCGCCGCCGACGCGCGTGCCGGGGACCGCCATTTTCCTGATCGCGCAGAAGGGCATGGTGCCGCACGCGCTGCTGCACAACCTCAAGCACAACAAGGTGCTGCACGAGCGCAACGTGTTCCTCACGGTGGAAACGCTCAACGTGCCGCACGCGCCCAAGGATGCGCGCCTGAAGATCGAAGCGATCGGCGACGACTTCTACCGCGTGACGGTGCGCTTCGGCTTCATGGAAGTCCCCGACGTGCCGCTGGCGCTGATGCGCTCCTGCGACATGGAGGAACGCGTCGGCATCCCGTTCGACCCGATGGACACGACGTACTTCGCCAGCCGCGAAACCATCGTCGCCGGCCGCCACCGCGGCATGCCCGTATGGCGCGACCGCCTGTTCGCCTTCCTGCACCGCAACGCCGCGCCGGCCACGGGGTTCTTCCGCATCCCGGGCAACCGGCTGGTGGAACTGGGCGCACAGGTCGAAATCTGAATCCTGCCGAAGAGGTCGCGGTTGCCGCCGGCCCCGCTGGCGTTACAATGTGCGCACATTTCGGCAGGAGGTCGTCCCATGGCCATCGCCCTCGGCCGCCGCGAACCCGCGGCCGCCACCATCAACATTCGCGCGTCGAAGGCCATGAAGGCCCTGATCGACCAGGCCGCCGATGCGCTGGGCGTGAAGCGCACCGAGTTCATGCTGCAGACGCTCTCCGAGCGCGCGCATGAAGTGCTCGCCGATCGCACGTCGTTCCAGTTGGGTACGAAGCAGCTCAACGACTTCAATCGCCTGATCGACGAACCGGTCAGCGACGCCGCCCTGCGGATGCTCACCAAGCGTGCGCCCTGGGAAGCCTGAGGCGCCGACGCTTCGCCCGCCGGAGCGGCTGGCGCAACTTCATCGAACCGACGATTTTCGATGCAGGCACGCGTCGCTGGCGCGCTGGCTCCGCGAGCGCGCGTTCGACAGCCAGGCCAGCGGTGCTTCCAACACATTCGTCGTGTGCGAAGGCGACACCGTCGTGGGGTACTACTCGCTCGCCGCGGGATCGATCCGCCACGCGCAATCGGCCAACGCGAAGATGCGGCGCAACATGCCCGATCCGATCCCCGTGGCGTTGCTCGGGCGCCTCGCCGTTCACGAAGACCATGAGCGTCGAGGCATCGGAAGCGGCCTGTTGAAGGATGCGTCGCGGCGATGCCTCCGCGCCGCGCAGGAAGGCCCCGGTATCGCGGCGATCCTCTGCCATGCGATCGACGAAACGGCCAGGTCCTTTTACCTCGACCGAGGATTCGTGCCGTCGCCGATCGAGCCGCTGACCGTCGTGTTGCCGCTCCGCGACCTCGCGAAACGCCTGGCCGACAACATGCGACGATAGCCCCATGAACGAACCCCGCGTCATCACCGCCGCCTCCACGCGCGAAGACGAAGCCATCGAAGCTTCCATCCGCCCGAAGAAGCTCGACGAATACCTGGGCCAGGCCCCGGTCCGCGAGCAGATGCAGATCTACATCGAGGCGGCGAAGGCGCGCGGCGAGGCGCTCGACCACGTGCTGATCTTCGGGCCGCCGGGCCTCGGCAAGACGACGCTGTCGCACGTGATCGCCAACGAACTCGGCGTCGGGCTGCGCCAGACGTCCGGTCCGGTGATCGAGAAGGCCGGCGACCTCGCGGCGCTGCTCACCAACCTGCAGCCGCACGACGTGCTGTTCGTCGACGAGATCCATCGCCTTTCGCCGGTGGTCGAGGAAGTGCTGTATCCGGCGATGGAAGACTTCCAGATCGACATCATGATCGGCGAAGGCCCCGCGGCCCGATCGATCAAGCTCGACCTGCCGCCCTTCACGCTGATCGGCGCGACCACGCGCGCGGGCCTGCTCACCGCGCCCCTACGCGATCGCTTCGGCATCGTGCAGCGCCTGGAGTTCTACACGCCGGAAGAACTCACGCGCATCGTGCGCCGCTCGGCGACGATCCTCGGCATCTCGTGCGAACCCGAAGGCGCGGCGGAAATCGCCAACCGTTCGCGCGGCACGCCGCGCATCGCCAACCGCCTGCTGCGCCGCGTGCGCGACTTCGCGCAGGTTCGCGCCGACGGCCGCATCGACAAGGCCGTCGCCGACGCCGCGATGCAGATGCTGAAGGTCGACCCGCAGGGCTTCGACGAACTCGACCGCCGCCTACTGCGCACGATCGTCGAATCCTTCGACGGCGGCCCGGTCGGCGTGGAATCGCTCGCCGCCGCGCTGAGCGAGGAGCGCGGTACGCTCGAAGACGTGATCGAGCCCTACCTGATCCAGCAGGGCTACCTCGTCCGCACCGCGCGCGGCCGCATGGCCACCGCGAAGGCCTATCGCCACCTCGGCCTGCGCCCGAAGACCGGTGCGCAAGACCTCTTCACCGGACCGGACACGACCAACGCGGACGATGCAACCCGTGAGTGAGCCGGTGTTCAGTTGGCCGACACGGGTCTACTGGGAGGATACCGACGCTGGCGGCGTGGTCTACCACGCGCAGTACCTGGCGTTCCTCGAACGCGCGCGGACCGAATGGATGCGCGCGCAGGGAAACGGCCAGTCGCGCCTGCGCGACGAACATGATCTCGTGTTCGCCGTGCGCGCGATGCGCATCGACTTCCGCCTGCCGGCCCGGCTCGACGACGCCCTGCAGGTGTCGGTCTCGCTGACGCAGTGCAGGCGCGCGAGCCTCGTGCTCGTGCAGTCGATCCACCGCGACGGGGAACTGCTGCTCGACGCGGAGGTCCGTATCGCGGCGCTGTCCGCGTCGAGCTTCAAACCCGTTGCGATCCCCCAACCGTTGCATGACTCGTTGAACGCCCTCGTGGAGACCCCCGCATGACGCCGATCCTGATGCTGCAGGAAGCCGCCACCCAAGCTTTGCCGGAACAGGCGCCTGCGCAGACCGTGGAGATCGCCGACCAGGCGGGCCAGGCCGCCGCGGCCGCCGCCGCGCCGGGCGGCCACCTCGACGTCCTGCAGCTGATCCTGCACGCGAGCATCCCGGTGCAGCTGGTGATGCTGCTGCTGCTGTTCGCCTCGATCGCGTCGTGGCTGATCATCTTCCGCAAGAAGCGCATGCTCGATCGCGCGGAGAAGGATGCCGAACGTTTCGAAGAGCGCTTCTGGTCCGGCGCCGAGTTGTCGAAACTGTATTCCGGCGCCACCGAACGCGGCCGCAGCGCCGAAGGCCTGGAGGCGATCTTCGAAGCGGGCTTCCGCGAGTTCAACCGCGTGCGCCAGCGCCGCGGCGTCGACGGACGCATGCAACTGGAAGGCGCGCAGCGCGCCATGCGTGCGACGACCTCGCGCGAACTCGACGGCCTCGAACACAACCTCGAATTCCTCGCCAACGTCGGCTCGATCTCCCCGTACGTCGGCCTGTTCGGCACGGTGTGGGGCATCATGATTTCGTTCCAGGGCCTGGCCAACGTGAAGGAAGCGACCATCGCGACCGTCGCGCCGGGCATCTCCGAAGCGCTGATCGCCACCGCGATGGGCCTGTTCGCCGCGATCCCCGCGGTGTGGGCGTACAACCGCTTCGCGACCAAGGTCGAACGCATCGCGACGCGCTACGACGCGTTCTCCGAAGAGTTCTCCTCGATCCTGCAGCGCCAGGCCCACGTCGACGACTAACGGGGGCCGTCCATGAACGCCACGCCTTCGCGCCGCCACCGCAAGCGCAAGCTCAAGGCCGAGATCAACGTCGTTCCGTACATCGACGTGATGCTCGTGCTGCTGATCATCTTCATGGTGACCGCGCCGCTGTTGAACCTCGGCGTCGACATCGAATTGCCGCAGTCCAACGCGCGCCCGGTCGAACAGAAGAAGGAACCGATCGTCGTCAGCCTCGATCGCGACGGCAACCTGTGGCTCACGCTGCAGGGTGCGAAGAACGAACCGGTCACGCAGGACCAGCTCGTCGAAAAGGTCGGCGCCTTCGTGCGCAACAACAAGGACGTGCCGGTGTACGTCGCCGCCGACAATGACGTCGCGTACCAGAAGGTCTACGACGTGCTGACCGCGCTGCAGACGCGCGCGCAGGTGCCGCGTGCGGGCCTCATGAGCTCGCCGGCCGGAGCCCAGCCGGCCGGGGCAGCGAAGCAGTGAAGGAGCGTCGCGCCGATACGGTGCAATCGTTCTTCGCGTCGCTGTTGCTGCACGCGTTGTTCTTCGCGCTCGTGTATTTCGGGCTGTACTGGACGCGCACGGGCGCGCCGGAATTGCTGAAGGGCCCGGTGATCGAAGCCGAGTTGATCGATCCGAACGCGTTGACGGCGTCGATGCGACGCACGCTCGCGCAGCGCCCCGAACAGGCGACGCCGCCACCGCCCGCCGAAGTCGCGCCGGAAGAAACGACGCCGCAACAGCAACCCGAACCGGAGCCGCTTCCCGAAGTCGCGCCGACGCCGCCGCAACCCGTCGCGCAGGAACCGGTGCCCAAGCCCGACACGCGCGACCAGGAACTCGCGACGCCCGAAGCGATCGCGGAAAAACCGCCGGTCGATCGCGCACAGGAAGAACGGCGCCGCCAGGAACAGATCGACCTCACCAAGCGCGAGCAGCAGCTGGAAGCCGAACGCAAGCAACGCCTGAGCGCGATGGAACAGATGCGGCAGAAGCAACTCGCCGACATCCGTCGCCAGCGCGAAGCCGCCAAGCGCGAAGCGAACCTCGCCGAGCAAAAACTTCGCCAGATCGCGGATCGCAACAACGCGGCCGAAGCCTCGGCGCAATCCGATGCGCCCGCGAGCCCGCCGCCGGGGCAGGGCGGTCAGTCCGACGACCTGCGCGCGCGTTACCTCAGCGCGATCTCCAACGCGGTGCGCATGAACTGGACGCGCCCCGATGACGTGCCGGGTGGCGCGGTCTGCCCGATCCGCATCGAACAGTCGCGCGGCGGCCGCGTCGAACGCGTCGAGGTGATGCCCAACTGCCCCTACGACGAACTGACCCGGCGCTCGGTCGAAGCCGCGGTGCTCAAGGCCCAGCCCTTGCCGTATGCCGGGTTCGAAAGTGTCTTCATCGACAGCCTGATCCTCCGATTCCGGGCCGAATGAGTCCGGGCGGGGCTCGAAAGTCCCGATCCGTTCATCTTTGTTCCGCATTTCACGGCCAAGCTGTTAACAACACCGCTCCATTCAGGATCCCCCCACGATGACCCGAACGCTGCGCCGGCTCGCCGCCCTCGTCCTCCTCCTGTTGCCCTTCGCGGCAACGGCTCAAGTCGAAGTCGATGTCGTCGGCGGCACCGCCTCGGCGCTGCCCATCGCGGTCGTCCCGTTCTCCGGTGGAGCGGGGGGCGACGACAACATCGGCGCGATCATCGCCAACGACCTCGCGCGCTCGGGTTCCTTCCGCACGCTGCCCGACCGCGATCTCGTCGAACGGCCGACCGCGTCGAGCGAAGTGAACTACCCGACGTGGCGCGCGCTGCAGCAGGAGTTCCTGCTCGTCGGTCGCGCGCTGCCCGAGGGCGGCAACCTGCGCGTCGAATACGAACTGTTCGACGTCGCCAAGCAGCAACGCATCCTCGGCGAAGCGAAGATCGCGCCGGCCGCCGCTTCGCGCGACCTCGCGCACCAAGTCGCCGATGCGGTGTACGAAAAGATCCTCGGCGTGCGCGGCGCATTCTGGACGCGCATCGCCTACGTGACCGCGAGCGGCACCGGCAACAACCGCCACTACAACCTGATGGTCGCCGACAGCGACGGCCACAATTCGCAGGATGTCGTGAGTTCGCCGCAGCCGATTCTCTCGCCGTCGTGGAGCCCGGATGGAAAGCGCCTGGCCTACGTCAGTTTCGATCGCGGAAACTCGGCGATCTACATCCAGAACCTGGCGTCGAGCGGACGCGAATTGGTCGCGAGCTTCCGCGGCATCAACGGTGCGCCGAGCTTCTCGCCCGACGGCAGCAAGCTCGCGCTGACGCTCTCGCGCAGCGGCAACCCCGAGGTCTACGTGATGGACCTGGGCAGCAAGCAGTTGCGCCAGATCACCAACCACTTCGGCATCGACACCGAGCCGGTGTGGAGCGCCGACGGCGGCACGATCTATTTCACGTCCGATCGCGGCGGGCGTCCGCAGATCTATCAAGCCTCGGCCGGCGGCGGCGGCGCAACGCGCCTCACGTTCTCGGGCAGCTACAACGCGCGCGCGACGGTCTCGGCCGACGGCAAGAAGATCGCCACCGCGCAGGGCAACGGCAACACCTATCGCATCGCGCTGATGGATCGCGCGCAGGGCAACCGGTGGACGCCGCTCTCGCCGGGCAACCTCGACGAATCGCCGAGCTTCGCCCCCAACGCATCGATGCTGCTCTACGCCGCGAAGGAAGGCGGGCGCAGCGTGCTGTACACCGTGTCCGCCGACGGCCGCGCCCGCGCGCGACTGCCCGTGCAGGGCGCAAGCGTCCAGGAACCGGCCTGGGGCCCGTACCGGCAAAAGCGCTGAACGGGCGTAGACTTTCGACCCCCGGCCGCCGCGAAACGGCGGCCGCTCCCACAATGCGAGAAGACGAGGAACGACGATGAACGCAACTGCGAAGAACGTGCTGATGGCCGCCATGCTGGTGACGGCGGTCGCGGCCTGCTCCAAGAAGGTCAAGGAAGAACCGGTGGCGCCGGCCGTGCCGAGCACGGTTGCTCCGCCGCCGGAAGCCACGACCCCGGGCGCCTTCACGCCCGAAGACCTGGACCGCGACGCCTGCCTTCGCCAGCGCATCGTGTACTTCGACTTCGACCAGGATGCGCTGCGTCCGGAGTTCCAGGCCGCGATGGCCTGCCACGCCAAGTACCTGCGCGACCGTCCCTCGGCGCGCATGACGCTGGAAGGCCACGCCGACGAACGCGGCAGCCGCGAATACAACCTCGGCCTCGGCGAGCGCCGCGGCAACGCGGTGTCTTCCGCGCTGCAGGCCAACGGTGGTTCGGCCAGCCAGATCACCGTCGTGAGCTACGGCGAAGAGCGTCCGACCTGCAACGAATCGACCGAAGATTGCTGGGCGAAGAACCGCCGGGTCGAGATCGTCTACACGGCGAAGTAAGCGATGCGGCGCCCGCGTGCCATCGGTTTCGTAATTGCGGCGGCCCTCGTGGCCGCCGCTCCCGCATTCGCGCAACGCGCGAGCCTCGCCGATCGCGTGGCCGCGCTCGAGCAGCAGGCCGCCAACAACCAGGGCAACGTGGACCTGCTCAACCAGGTTTCGCAGTTGCGCTCGGAAGTGACGGCGTTGCGTTCGCAACTCGAGGAAACCCAGCAGGAGAACGCGCAGCTCAAGACCGAGCTCGCCAATCGCTGGGGCGACGTCGATGCGCGCCTGACGCGCATCGAAACGGGTGCGACGACGGTGCCGCCGGGTGCGTCGACGTCCGTGCGTCCCGCGAGTGGCGCAACGTCGGCGCCTTCCGCGAGCGTCGACCGTCCACCGACTGTGCGCGGCGACGCCGGTGCCGTCGCGACGACGGGCGACGAGCGCGCGGCCTACAACGCCGCGTTCGACGTGCTGAAGTCCGGCGACTACGTGACTTCGGCGCAGCGTTTCCAGGCGTTCCTGCGCGACTACCCGCAGGGCACGTACGCGCCGAACGCGCTGTACTGGCTCGGCGAGAGCTACTACGTCACGCAGAACTACGACCTCGCGCTCGAGCAATTCCAGTCGCTGCTCGGCCAATACCCGACGCACGACAAGGCGCCGGGCGCGCTGCTCAAGGTCGGCCTGTCGCAATACGGCCTCAAGCAGTTGGATGCGGCCGAAGCCACGCTGTCGCAGGTCGCCCAGCAGTACCCGGGCACCGACGCGGCCCGCACGGCCGAAGACCGCCTCCGCGCGATCCAGCTCGGCCGGGTTCGCTGAACCCCCGCCCGCGTTGATGGGGATTCGAAGGGGGCATCGCCCCCTTCACCCCGGGGGAAGCGGCGAGGTCCTGTAAAATCGCGGCATGTCCGCAGTCACTCCCGCCCTCGATGCGGCCCCCGCCGCCACGGCGGACCGTCTCAAGCTCACCGAAATCTTCCTGTCCCTGCAGGGCGAAGCCCGCGATGCGGGTTGGCCGACCGTGTTCGTGCGCCTCACCGGCTGCCCGCTGCGCTGCCAGTACTGCGACACGACGTACGCGTTCTTCGGCGGCGAGTGGTGGGACATCGACGCGATCCTCGCCGAAGTCGCACGCCACGGCGTGCGCCACGTGTGCGTGACCGGCGGCGAGCCGCTGTCGCAGAAGCGCGTGACCGGGTTGCTACGCCGACTGTGCGATTCGGGTTACATCGTGTCGCTCGAAACCTCGGGCGCGATCGACATCAGCGACGTCGACCCGCGCGTCTCGCGCGTCGTCGACATCAAGACGCCAGGCTCGGGCGAAGTCGCGCGGAACCTGTGGAGCAACCTCGCGCAGCTCACGCCGAACGACCAGGTGAAGTTCGTCGTTTGCAGCCGCGCCGACTTCGACTGGGCGTGCGACGTGCTCGCCGAACATCGCATCGCCGATCGTTGCGACGTGTTGTTCTCGCCGAGCCACGCGCAGGTCTCGCCGCGCGAACTCGCCGACTGGATCGTCGAAGCGCGCATCCCCGTGCGCTTCCAGATGCAGTTGCACAAGGCCCTGTGGGGCGAGGAGCCGGGGCGTTGAACAACGCGAAGAAGCGCGCGGTCGTGCTCGTCTCGGGCGGCATGGATTCCGCCGTCGTGCTCGCCATCGCGCGCGAGCAGGGCTACGAACCGTACGCGCTGAGCGTGCGTTACGGGCAGCGGCACACATCGGAACTCGACGCGGCCGACCGCGTGTCGAATGCACTCGGCGCCGCCGCGCACAAGACCGTCGTCGTCGACCTGCGTTCGATCGGCGGCTCCGCGCTGACCGACGACATCGACGTCCCCGAAGCCGGCGGCCCCGGCATTCCCGTCACCTACGTGCCGGCGCGCAACACGATCATGCTGTCGGTCGCGCTGGGCTGGGCGGAAGTGCTGGGTTCGTCGGATCTGTTTTGTGGCGTCAACGCGGTCGATTACTCCGGCTATCCGGATTGCCGGCCCGAATTCATCGCAGCGTTCGACAAGCTCGCGAACGTGGCGACCAAGGCCGGCGTCGAAGGCGCGGGCTTCCGCGTGCACGCGCCGCTGCTGCGGATGTCGAAGGCCGACATCGTGCGCGAGGGCCTGCGCCTGGGCGTCGACTTCGCGCAGACCGTGTCGTGCTACCAGGCCGATGCGGAAGGGCGCGCCTGCGGCCATTGCGACGCGTGCCGGCTACGAGCCGAAGGCTTCGCCGCCGCGGGCGTGCAAGACCCGACACGCTACGTAAGCTAGAATCCGCTCCCTCAAGCGGGGTGCAACCCTTCAACGTGGGCCGTTAGCTCAGTCGGTAGAGCATCGGACTTTTAATCCGCTGGTCGATGGTTCGAATCCATCACGGCCCACCAAAAAAGAAACAGGGGTCAGAGCACCATTTCCTTCGGGAAATGGTGCTCTGACCCCTGTTTCTTTTTTGGAACTCAGCAGGCGTTGCGCGCGACCGGTCGCGACTGTGGTTGTCGTGGAAGTCTGAAAGGGCCTTGGACGATCGCCATGCGACAGGAACCCGCCACGCCCGACGAAGCGCTGGCCTTCGTGCTCGAAGGCAATCGCCGTTTCGTGGATGGCCGGCCGACGCTCTATCAGCAGGACCTCGATCTGCTGCATGCGCAGACCGCCGACAGTCAGCATCCGTTCGTGGCGATCCTCGCGTGCGCGGATTCGCGCGTGCCCGTCGGGCTGGTGCTCGACGAGAACATCGGGCGCGTGTTCGTCACGCGCATCGCGGGCAACACCGAGACGACGGAGGTCATCGCCAGCCTGGAATATGCGGTCGCCATGCTGGGCGTGAAGGTCATCATGGTCATGGGCCACACGAACTGCGGCGCGATCAGTGCAGCGATCCGCAACGCGCCGGTGCCCGGCCAGATCAGCGCCTTGTTCGCGGGCATCCTGCCGGCGATCCATGACGTGGGCGATCACGACGTGGACGCGGTGACGCGCGAGCACGTCCTCAACCAGGTCGACACGCTGACGCATGCGTCGACCGTTGTCGCCGAGCGCGTGAGGGATCGGACGCTGAAAGTCGTTCCCGCGATCTACGACGTCGCGACCGGCGTCGTCGCGTTGCTGGCGCCACGCGCCGAGAACTCGGCCCCCGGGGCGCGCGCGTCCTGACGACTCAGTCGTTCGCGACGGCGGCAACCGTGAGGCGCGTCGTGCGCCCACCGGGGAGCGGCCACTGGATCGTTTGCCCGACGGAGAGGCCCAGCAGCGCGGCGCCGACGGGTGCGAGGATCGAAACGCGGCCCTCGGCGAAATTGGCTTCCGGCGGGTAGACCAGCGTCAACGCATGTTGCTCACCGGTGGTCTCGTCGATGCATCGGACGTGCGAGCCCATCATGACGACGCCGTCGGGCATGTCGCCATGCTCGCGGTATTCCGCACGGTCGAGTTCGGCCGCGAGTGCGCGGGCGACGTCGCCTTCCGAACCCGCCGATTCCAGCAAGGCTTCGAGGCGGGCTGCATCCTGCCTGGATACAACGATGTTGGGCGTCGCGGGCACTTCGGTCTCCCATGCGTGAGGCAGCGAACGCTAGCTGCACGCATCGCAAAGGTCAATTCGACACCGCTTCGTGCGCTTCACTTGCGCGTAACCGGGCAGGGCGTCTAGTGCGCGCCTTCGCAACCGGATGCATCGACATGCTTGCCTGCCTGCGATTTGGACTGGTCTTGTGCTGCGCGGTGTGGGCCGGTTGTGCGACGACGCCGACGCCGCGCTTCGAGCAGGCCGATGCGACGCAGGAGGTTGCGCGACCGGAACGCCTCCTCGTGTATGACTTCGTCGGCGCGCGCGATGCGCTTCCGCCGGATACGGAGATCTCCGCTTACATCGATGCGAACGCGCCTGCGCAGACGGCGGAGGACGTGGCGGTTGGCCAGCAGTTGGGGCAGCAGGTGTCGCAGCGGCTTGTCGAGCGGTTGCGCGCGGCGGGGATCGACGCGTATCCCATCGCGACGGGGCCGGTGCCGAAGGTCGGCGATGTCGTGGTGCGCGGCGAGTTCGTGTCGGTCGATACGGGCAGTCGTTCGCTGCGGATGCTGGTGGGATTCGGCGCGGGTCGCGCGCAGATGAGCACGCTCGTCGAAACCTACCAGATCACATCGACGGGCCGGCGCGCGCTCGCCTCCGCGCAAGCCGACACGCAAGGCGGCCGATTGCCGGGCGTGCTGTTGCCGTTGGGCCTCGGTGGATTGGGAACGAGCGCGGCAGTGTCGGGCGCGTCCAACGTGATGCAGGAACGCGGCCCGGAATCGATCCGCGCGGCCGCGCAACGCACGGCGGACGGCATCGCGGATTCGATCATCGACATCTACCGCCAGCGCGGCTGGAAATAATTCGCCGCAGCGCACCGCGCCGCATCGCATTACTGTTACGTGGTGACGTTTGTCGCGACGTCGATGTTGCCGTGCGTCGCTTTCGAGTACGGGCAGGTGTCGTGGCCGATCTGCGCGATCTTTTCCGCGACGTCCTGCGGCACGCCCGGCATGTGGATGTCGAACTTCGCCTGCAGGACCCACGCGACGCCCGACTGCGCAACGTCGACCTGGATGTCGACCGACATGTCGTCGGGCAGCTTCACGCGTTTCTTGTCGGCCGCGATGCCGAGGGCGGTGATGTAGCAAGCCGACCATGCGCCGGCGAACAGCTGCTCCGCCAACGGGTGCGGTTCGACGTCCGCGATGATGCGTGCGGCGGCATTGGGCGACGACAGGTTGAGGTCGACGTTGCCGTGTCCGCCGCTTGCGTCGCCGTGCTTGACGACCGTGTGGGTCTTGCCGGTGAAGAGGATCTTCGGGGTCTGGCTCATGTTCGCGTTCATCGTGGTCTCCGATGCTTCCCCGCGACCGATCATGCGCCCATGCGGGCGCATGTGAACGGCTGGTTGCGTCGTCGATCCTCGTCAGGCGGGCGCCGCTTCCGACGCCGTCTCCGGTTCGAACGTGATCAGCTCGCGGATCTCCGCGGTGCGCAGGCCGACCATCATCGGATTGCGCACGTTGGGCAGGAAGGCGAGGTCGAAGAGTTCGGTGACGTCGCCTTCGAAGCGGATCCAGTGGAGGACGTCGCCGTTGGCCAGCGACACGAACTGCACGCCGCACCACGGATCGGCGTCGCGCGTGCGCAGTTCTTCGTCGAGCTGCAGGCCTTCGAAGCGCTGGTTGCGCGGTTTCGACAACCCCACCGCGGCCACGTTGCCGATGATCGACAGGCCGCGCGCGAAGCCGGGGACGAATGCGACGGGCACGAACGCTTTCTTCTCGAAGTCCACCCAGCCCAGGTGGCCGGTGCCGGCGTTGAGCACCCACAGCTTGCCGTTCGCCCAGCGCGGCGAATGCGGCATCGACAGGCCTTCGCAAACGATCTCGTTGGTGGTGACGTCGATCACCACGCCGCCGTCGTGGCGGCGATCGCGCCAGCCGTCGACGCTGTCGCTGCGGCACACGGCGGTGACGTAGCGCGGTTCGCCGTCGACCATCGCCAGCCCGTTGAGGTGGCATCGATCCTCCGGTGCGAGCTTGCTGATGAAGTCGGGCTTCCAGATCGGCTTGAAGCTGTGCGTCTGGCTGAGTTCGGCCAGGCACGAGTACTTGGTGTTGACGAACACCACCTTGCCGTTCTTGCGGATGCCGAGCTCGTGGATGTCGAGGTCGCCGATCGTCTGTGCGTTGCGCGGCACGTAGCACTTGTCGAACTGTTGGTGGATCGTCTCGTTGCGTCGCAGGACGTTTTCGAAGCGCCACAACTGGAACAACCCGCCGAGGTAGATGCGCTGCGCATTGCCGACGATGCCCATCGCGCGTTCGAAGATGCGCTCGAAGAACGACACGCGGCCTTGTTTGTCGCTGCCGACCAGGTAGACGCGCCCGCTCTGGTACGACGAGATCGCGAGCGAGAGCCGGTTGGCCGCGAGCCACGGGGCGAGGCCGCGCGAGCACGATTTCTCGACTTTCATCCGCGCCAGGTCGAGGGGTTGCTTCGCCGGCGGCGCCGGCGAGGCGGGTGTTGCGATCACGTCCTGCGTGTCCGCGGCCAGGTTGTTCTGTTGTTCCACTGCTACTTCACCTTCTGGTTCGTTGTTCGGAGATCACCAGCTGTAACGCACGTTCACCTGGCCGCCGCCGATGCCTTGCATCGCGCCGCCGTCGATCCAGTTGAGGCCGCCCGTGATCGACAGGCCGCCCTTCTGCGCGCCCAGGCCCAGTTCGACCATCGCGCTGGTGCCGTCGGTGCTGGTGGTGCCGAGCAGGCCGTCGTTGATCGCGTACGCGTACTCGCCGTCGAACTCGTGGATCGCATTGATCGAGCCGTACGGCGTCCACGTGAATCCGGCGTGCTCGAAACGCTTGTCGAAGGCCACGCCGAGGCGCCCGCGCGACGACACACCCCCGTCGCTGACGAACTCGGCCTGGCCCGATTGCACCGGCGTGATGTCGCTGATGCGCGTGCGCGTGTACTGCGCCTGCGGCACGACCCCGATCCCGTTGCCCAGCGTCCACGCGGTAAAGCCGGTCTCGACGTTGAACGATTCGGCGGACGCGTCCACGCGATGTTCGCCTGCCGACGAACGCATGCGTCCATCGATGCCGGTCCAGCGCAGCGAGACGTCGAGGTAGAAACCGTTGGCGCCGAACCCGGTGCCGTACAGGCCGAACGACGTGCCGTCGAAGCGGTCGCTGCCGGCGGCGCCGTCCAGGTGCTGCGTGCCTTCCGAGCTGGCGACCAGCATGCCGAAGGCGAAGTTGTCGCCCGGGCGCGTGTCGAGGCCGAGTTCCCAACCGTGGTTCGACTGTTCGAAGCCGAAGTGGCCGCCGGAACCGAAGTTGCTGCGATGGTCCGCGTCGATGTCGCCGCTGCTGGAGAACACGCGCACCCACGGCGCCATGCCGGCGTCGCTGCTTTGGCGCGGCACCACGCCCATGCGCTGGTGCCAGGTGCCGACCTGCGCATCGACGAGGCGCTGCGCACCGGGCGCGATGGCCGCGGCGAGCGAACCCAGGTCGTCGAGGCCGGTGACGTCCACGCCGAGCGACACGATGTCGCGCGTCGCGTTGCTCGCATCGATGCGCGTGTCCAGGCGGAAGTCCATCGTCACGAAGCCGGTGCCGTGCTGCACGTGGCCCAGGATGAAGTCGCCGGCCAGCGCATCGCCGCCCACGAGCACGAGCGGGATGTCGACGTTCGCCGTCGTCGGCAGGTCCAGCAGGTTCAGGTCGAGCGTCTGCGCCGTCGATTCGATGACGCTGCCGTCGATGTAGAGGCGGTCGCTGGTGCCGTGCAGGCCGCCGACGTCGAGCTGCAGCGTGCCTTCACCGGCGAAGTCGCCGACGATGGTCAGCACGTCGTCGGCCGCGCCGTCGACGAAGCTGATCGTGCCGTTGTTGAAGACCGGGAAGGGGTTGTCCATGTCGATCACGTTCGCGTCGCCCGACACGGCGATGGTGCCGAAGTTCTCGAACATGTTGCCCGCCGCGTAGCCGCCGAGACGGATCGCGGCGTCCTGCATGACGAGCGTGCCGTGGTTGACGATGCGGTCGTCGCCGCCGCCGAAGCCAGACTCGCCGATCGCGAGCCAGGTCGCACCCGCGTCGTTGACCAGGTCGTCGTCGAGGTTGCCCGTGCGTACCGCGCCGATCAGCGAACCGCTGTTGACGATGCGCGCGGTGGCATCGCTGCCCGACGACACGGCGACGCGTTCGCCATCGCCGAATGCGGCGATGGTGCCGCTGTTGGTCAGCACGTTGCTGCCGGTGTCGCCCATCAGCACCGCGGTTGCGGTGGCGTCGGCGCCGTAGGCGCCGGCGAGGATGCGGCCGGTGTTGTCGAGTTGCGCGCCGGAGGCACTGCGCACCACCACGCCCATCGCGGTCGCGTCGTCGGCGTGCGTGGCCGCGCTGATCACGCCGCTGTTGGTGATGCTGGCCGTGAACGCGCCGAGCACCACGGCGCCATAGCTGTAGCCCACGCCGCCGAGCGCGCTTGCGGTGGCGATGATTTCGCCGCTGTTGTCGGTCAGCGCGTCGCCGCCGTCGACGACGACGTTGGGGTTCGCCCAATCGCAGCCGTATTCGTCGCAGTTGTAGGTCACCGTCTGGTGCAACGCGTATGCATGGCTGCCCACTGCGAACGCATTGCCGTTGTCGGCGGTCGCGTTGGCGAGGATGCGGCCCGCATTGGCGACTTCCGACTCGAAACCGGTGGTCACGTAAGCGCCGAAGGCCGTCGCATAGCCGAGTTCGGCGCTCGCGACGGCTTCGATGTCGCCGTGGTTGATCACCGTTCCGGCCAGCACGTTGGAGTACGCGCCGATGGCGCTGCCCCAGGACGTGGCAAGCGCCGGCACCGCGTTGGTCCCATCCGAGGTGGCGGTGGCGTGCGAGACGATGACGCCGGCGTTGTACGTGACGCCTTCCTCCATCCCCGAGCCGAACGTGTGGGTGCCGAACGACACCGCGCGACCACCGTATTGCTCGCCCGATCGGCTGCCCACCGACGCGGTGGCGACGATGGTGGCCCCGGCCGCGTTGACCACGTCGGTGTCGTGGCCGTGCGCGATCGCGCCGTAGGCGCCGGTAATGCCGAACTCGGCCTGCGCCGACGCGAGGATGTCGCCGCTGTTGACGATGCTCGCGTCGTACTTCGCATACACATTGATGCCGACCGCACCGGCGCCGCCCTGGGCGAAGCTGACGCTGTCCTCGGCGAGCGCGATGGCGACGATGTCGCCGTTGTTCAGTACCGAGACGTCGCCCTGCATGCCGGCCGAAGCCTCGATGCCGGTCGCCTGCGCCGCGCCGTAGAAACCGTTGTCGCCTTCGGAGAACGCGTAGGCATGTCCGTACACGCCGATGTCGCCATCGTTCACGACGTCGACGCCATGGTTGCCGCCGGCGCTGATGCCCACCGCGAACCCGCCGCCGAACAGGTCGACTTCGCCGGTAGCGCGGATGCTCGCACCCGCGGCATTCGAAACGACGGCGTAGTCGCCGTAGGCCATGATGCCCGTCGCGCCGGTGATGGCGCCCTCGGCGGAGGCAGTGGCCGAGATGCTGCCGTAATTGGCGACACTGGCCGTGCCGTAGATGCTGACATCCTGCACGCCGATGGCATACGCGTAGTTGACCGAAACGTTGACGATGCCGCGTTCGGCGCGGGCCATGGCGCTGATGTCGCCGTGGTTCACGACCTGCGCATCGCCCGCGATGTCGAGGAGGTAGGCGCCCGTGGCGCTCGCGACACCGATGTCCGCATAGGCATAGGCCGACAGGGAACCATCGTTGTCGACGAGCGCCATGCCGCCGTAAGCGCCGGTCGACTGCACCGCCGCGCCCCACGCCGACGCATAGCCCTGGCTCGTGACAGCGACCGCGTCGATGTCGCCCGTATTGGAAATCACGGCGTCGCCGTAGCCGTAGACGCTGAGCGCTTCCGCGCCCACGGCCTTGGCCTGCAGGAAGCCCGTCGTGCCGCGGATGTCGGCCGTGGCGATGGCCGCCGCGTAGATCGATCCGCTGTTGTCGACCACCGAGTCGTAGAGCAGCGCGAAGTTGTAGACGCCGAAGGCGATCGCTTCTTCTTCGCCTTCCGCGGCGACGCCGCCTTCGGCGATCGCGCTGATGCTGCCCGTGTTGATCGTGATCGCTTCGCCGTAGTAGGCCGATGCGTTGAGGACGCCGTAAGTGTCGGCGGCATCGCCGCTGGCATGCGCCGCGATCGTCCCATGGTTCGTGGTGCCGGCGCCGGAGGAGATGCCGACCGAGTACGTGCCGAACGCAGAGGCTTCGCCGCCGGTTGCATCCGCGTTGGCCACGATGTCGCCCGCGTTGTAGACGGTCGAGCCCAGGACGCCGAGCGAATCGATGCCGCGTGCGCCGGCGACGCCGCCCATGGCGGTTGCATCGGCGGCGAGTGCGCCGTAGTTGGAGACCGACGTGTACATGCCGTACGACCGCGCGGCACGCGCATCGGCGAGACCGCCGTCGCCGGCGGTGGCCGTTGCGGTGGCGTTGGCGTCGTTGAAGACGCTCGCCACGTCGCCGATCACGTTGATGGCCGTGGCGTGCGCCTGCGCACCCGCGCCGGCGGAGGCCGTGGCATGGAGTTCGCCGCCGTTGATCATCACGCCGATGCCCGCGTAACCCGCGAACTCGAACGCGCCATACGCGATGGCGTCGCCGTTCGCGCTCTCGGCGAGCACGCCCACGTCGCCGTAGTTGCGCATCGTGGTCGTTTCCACGGCCGTGGCATACAGGCCCAGCGCAAACGCGGCGTCGTCCGCCGAACGGGCGACGACGTCGATGCTCGCTTCGTTGGTGACGTCGACTTCCTTTTCCGACGAGGCCACCAGGCCCGCGGCGTTGGCGAATCCCGAACCGGCGTAGGCGTGCGCGGTCACGTCGCCGCTGTTGCGCACCGTCGTCGCACCGTACAGCGCCGAACTCGCATCGATGCCGGTCGCAAGGGCGATGTCGCCGGTGGCGATCGCGCTGACCGTGCCGCTGTTGTCGACGGTCGCATCGTAGACGTTGGCATAGGTGTACAGGCCGGTCGCCGATCCGCCCATCGTGCCGTTGGCGACGGCTTCGACGGTGCCGGTGTTGGTCATCGTCGCATCGCCGTAGCGCAGGGCGAGGTTGAGGACGCCCGTGGCGGTGGCGAGGTCGCCGGTCGCGGTCGCGTGGATGTCGCCGTCGTTGGTGAACGACGCGCTGCCGTAGCGCTGCCGCGTCAGGTTGAGGACGCCGAATGCGTAGGCGTACGCGGCGTCGGTTTCGGCATCGATCGAGCCGCGATTGACGACCACCGCATCGTTGTCGCCCGAGCCGTACCCGATCGACGTGATGCCGGTGGCGTAGCCGAAGCCGCCGTCCGCGTGCGCGCTGGCGTGGACGTCGCCGGCGTTGTCGACGGTCGTGGCGCTGCCGTAACCGAACGCATAGACACCGTGCGCTTCCGCGCGCCCATCGTTCGCCTGGGCATGCGACTGGATCTCGCCGTCGTTGCCGACGGACACGCTTTCGAAGAAACCGGTGGCGTACACGGCCCTGGCGCGCGCGCGGCCGCCGTCGGACTCGGCCGTCGCGCCGATCATCCCGTAGGTGTCGTTGTGGACATCGACGGCGTAACCCGCGGCACGCACACCGATCGCCTGCACGTAATCGCCCACCAGGAGAAACGTGGCGTCCGCGGTGACGTCCGCGTTGTTGACGATCGTGACACTGTCGTCGAAGGCATACAGCGCATGCACGTCCGCGCCATGACCGCTGACGTGCACGTCGGTGCCGTTGTCGATCTCGGTGAGCGTGGCGATGTCGCCGCCCCACGCGCCGTCGTTGCCTGCCGGGAGCACGCTGCTCGGATGATCGTCGCCGTCGACGCGGGTCACGTCGACGGGGGGCGGGAAGGCAGCCTCCGCGGCGAACGCCTCCTGCGCGGCGAAGCGATACGCGGCAGGCGCCGCATCCTGGCTGCGCACCGCGGCGTTCGCGACGCCGGCCGACAACGCGAACACGGCCGATGCGGCGAGCGCGGCGCGCACCGCGCGCGCAACGGGAGCGACCACGAGGGTCGCGTTCTTGCGCTGCTTGCGCGCGCGGACGTTCTTGCTGGACTCGATCATCGCTTCCCCTGGGCTGCGCAATGCGGTTCGATTGGAGATTCGTCAGTTGACGGAGACGGCAGACCAGGCGGTGGCGACTGCGCGCGCTTCCACGGAGCCGATGCCGTAAAGATCGTTGGCGGCGCTGATCGTCCCCGCGCGCGCGCCGGCGTAATTCGTCGTGGACGTGAAGTACACCGTCAGCGCGCGGTACCAGATCTTCCCGGCCTTCGCGCGACCGATGCCCGCGAACTTCGACCCGTTGCAGGTCGCCGGCGTGTGGTTGACGCCGCTGTAGGTCTTCGCGGCGGTGCCTTCGGCGAGCAAATAGAAGAACAGGTTGGCGACGCCGGACGAGTAATGCACATCCAGGTTGCCGAGGCCGCTGGACCAGCAATTCGGCGAACGCTTGTCGGCGATCGGCTTGAACATGTAGCGCAGCGCCATCTGGTTGGCGCTGCCGGCCACGTTGTCGATGAACACTTCCTCGCCGATCAGGTAATCCGGCGTGTCCTTGCCGTTGTTCGCATGGAACTCCACCATCGTGCCGAGGATGTCCGAGTTGGCCTCGTTCAGGCCGCCGGACTCGCCGGAGTAGATGAGATTCGCGGTCTGCGAATTCACGCCGTGCGACATCTCGTGACCGGTGATGTCCAGTGCGACCAGCGGGCTGAGATGCACGCCGTCGCCGTCGCCGTAGGTCATGCAGAAGCAGGTGTCGGACCAGTAGGCGTTGCTGTAGCCGCGGCCGTAATGCACGCGGCTGTACGCACCCTTGCCGTTGCCGCCGATGCCGAGGCGGCCGTGCGCGATCCGGAAATAGTCCCAGGTGACGGCTGCACCGTATTGCGCGTCGGCGGCCGCGGTGGCCACGTCCGCGATCGTGTGGTTGCCCCAGGTGTTGTCGCTGTCCTTGTAAACCTGGCCCGAGGTGCGTGCGTTGGATCCGTCGATCGTGCGCATCCCGCCGCGCGAGGGGTCGCGCAGTTCGTAGCCGCCGGTGATGCTGTTGGTGGTGAGCGCGACTTCGCCCGAGTAGAGCGTCCTGGCCTTTCCGGTGACGGCGGCGGTCTCGCGGTTGCTCCAGCGATCGAGGATCCGGCGGTCCTGTGCATCGACGACGTAGGTCATGTCGGCCTGCGCGTTGTGCAGGCGCACCTGCCATGCGAGGCGGGGCTCGATGTCGCGCGCGTACACGACGAGCGTGCTTTCGGGCGTGCCGTCGGTGCGCGCGCCGAACGCGGCGCCCGCGGCGCCGATGGCGGACTTCGCATCGCGGCCCGGGCGGACCGGCAGCAGCAGCGGCTGGCGCTGGTTCACCGACATCGACCGGAAGCGCCCCTGGCGCGAATGGACGACCACGTCGCCGCCGATCACCGGCAGGCCCCGGTACGAGCGGTCGAAGCGGACGTGCTCGGTGCCGTCCGCATCGACGATCACGTCGCGCGCCAGGAACCCGTCGTGGGCGGAGGCCGATGCCAGCGCGCCGTGGCTGCGCAGCAACCCGAGGGCACGGCCGGTGGGCGAGTTGTCGAGCGCGAGCGCGTCGCCGGCGACCGTCGTCAGTGCCGCGAGCAAAGACAACTTGGTGAACAGATGCATGGGGTTCCCCTGGGTTCGTAGCGCAGGGGAACCACGTTCCATTCCCGGCCCCGCACGCCACAAGGGGGAAATCGGGCGCGGTGATGGAACGGAAATCGAAAGGAAATGCGCGGGTCACACCGGGCCGGGCGACGCGGCGCCCCGCCCGGCGAGGGAATCAGAGGAGGGGGGCGACCGCGGAGTCGCGTTCCCCGGCGAGCGCCATCGCACGCACGCGTGCGGAAGCGGCCGCGCGCGGATCGCCCAGCGCCTGGTAGAGCTTCGGCATGACCCAGGCCACCCGGTAATCGGACTCCGCGTACTTCTCCAGCTCACCGACGATGGCCGAGGCCGCCGTGGCCCGCTCCAGGTCGAGCAGCAACATGACCTGGACGACGCCGGCCTGGATTTCGATGTCGGGCGATGCGCGGCGCCCGACCAGCGCGGCCGCCCGCTCCGCCTGCGCGAGCGCACCCGCCCGGTCGCCACCGGCGTGGAGGACGAGCGCCCGCGCCAGCGCGAGGGCGAAGTCGCGATCTCCCGTGCCTTCGCCCTGCGCAACGCCGGCGATCCATTTCTCGGCGAGCGGGACATCGCCGGCGCGCAACGCGGCCTGGACCGCGGCCAGCAACAGCCCGCGGCTCGCATCCCCGATGACCGGGCCTCGCGCGGCCAGGCGCCCGGCCTGGGCGACTTCGCCTCGCGCCAGGTGCAGGCGCAGGGAGAGCTCCAGTCGTCGCGGATCGGTGTCCTGCACGCCGCGCGCGGCGATCGCGGCCAGCGCATCGCCGGCCTCGCGCAAGCGACCCAGCGCGAGCAGGACCCTGGCCTTGGTCGACAGGACCTCGCACGCGAGCGCGTCGCTCTCGAGCTTCGGCAGGAACGCGTCGGCGCGACGGATCGTTTCCCACGCCTCGGCCGGCCTGGCCAGCGCGAGTTGCAGTTCGGCCTTCTCGTACAAGGAGTTCGCGAGGTAGTCGTGCACGCGGAATCGTTCGAAGGTTTCGATCGAGCGATCGAACTCGAGCAGCGCTTGCAGGTAGTCGCCGCGGATCGCCTCCGCCTTGCCGAGGTTGTGGCCGATCACGCCGAGCGTGATGCGATCGCCGGAGCGTTGCAGCCAGACGCGCGCCTGCCCCATGTCGCGAATGCCGGCATCGATCTCGCCGCGCTGGACGCGGACGATGCCGCGCCCCTGGTACGCCACGCCGAACATCCGGGCATCGACGCGATCGGTGGGCAGCGACTCCAGCGCTTCCAGCGCCTGCGTGAAGCGCTGGTCGGCTGCGTTCAGCTGGTCCTGCGCACGGAAGGCGGTGCCCAGCCCGATCAGCGCGCCGATCTTCGTGTCCGGATCCGCGGCGGTCACCTTGTCCAGGACCTGTTGGTAGAGCGTGGCCGCCGCATCGAGGTTGGCGGCGCGGAACTCGAGCTTCGCCTCGCGCAGCAGGAAACGCGGATCGCTGCGTTCGGCCGGCGGCAAGGACCGCACGACGCGACGCGCTTCCGTCAGGCGACCGGCCAGGATGTCCGCGTCGATGCGATGCAGGCGTTCGGCCAGCCGCGTCGGCGGCGGCGCAGCGCCGTCCCGCCTGCCCAGTTGCCGCAGCCACGCGTCGGCTGCGGCAGCGGTGGCGGCGAGCGCGGTGTCCCCGCGCGCTTCGAGCGAACGCGCCTTGCCGCCTTCGATCACCTGCAAGCGAACGCGCCAGCCATCGCGTTCCCGCAATGCCTCGGGTTGCGCGATCCAGCGCGCGCCACTGAGCGCGAGCAACTTCCTGCGGTCCACGTCGGGCGCGTCGCCTTCGATCGCCGCGGCGGTGCGCAACGCCTGCTCGCTGGGCAACACGTTGATGCCGCTGCTGCGCAATCGCTCGGCCATGTAGTCCATGGCGCCCAGGCGCACCCACGCATTCTCGGAATCGATCGGAACGACGGTCATCGGCATGACCAGCACGAGGTCGTCCGCCATCGCGGGCGCGTGCGTGTCTTTCGAACGCAGATAAAGGAAGGCGCCGAGCCCGATCGCGACCAGCAGGACGGCGAACGCCGACCAGCCGCGGGGCCATCGGCGTCGCGTGTCCGTGGTCGAGCGCGTGGGCGCCGCGACATCGATGCGCGGGACCGCTTCGTCGACGTGTCGTGGGTCGCCCGTGTCCGCTTCGGCCTCCACTTCGAGCGTCGGAGGCACTTCGTCCGGCGCGAGCGGCACTTCCTGCACCGGCGCCACCCATCGATAGCCGAAGCGCGGCAGCGTGCGGATCATCCCCTGCTGGTTGCCGGTGTCGTCCAGCGCCTTGCGCGCGCGCAGCAGGGTCTGGGCCACGACCGTGTCGCCGACATCGACCCGGCCCCACACGGCCGAGATCAACTCGTCGCGGCCCACCGCGCGATCCCGATGCTCGATCAGGTAGATGAGGCATTCCAGCGACCGGGCGCGCAGCGCCACCGGGCTCCCGTTGCGCACGAGTTCCCGCGTCGCCGGATTGAGCTCGAATTCGCCGAACAGGTACTTCAGGCGCATGGATTGGCGGCCAGCTTCTCCCTCCGCGATGGTCGCATTAATTCGCGCCAGTCGGCGCTGTCACTGCTGTCGCAGCGCCGGCATCGGGATCGGAATGTCGTACGTCGTAGCGCCGGCGCCGACGCCCGCTTCGCAACCATTGGGCGGTTGCGTGGTCGTGCCACGCGAGGGACGTTCCGCGGCCCAGAACATGTAGCCGAGCAATCCGGGCGTGGTGCCGGCGCCGTTGGGCGCGGCCGTCGTCACGAACGAGCCCGTCGACTTCTGCAGCGACGCAGCGAACTTGTTGCACTCCGGCCGCGCGCGATTGGCGCCCGCGAGATACAGCCCCGCGGTGAACTTGGCCGGCGCCAGCGGTGGGTACACCGGGTTGTAGCGAGACTTGCCGTCGATGTGTTCCTTCCAGTTCGCGATCGCCGATGTCGCCGAAGGTTGTTTGGCGGGCACCATCGCGTTGGCGTAATCGAGCACGGGTGCATTCGTGCGCAACCAGTCGCGCGTCGCCTTGCGGCCGATATCGATCAGCCAGCGATCGCCGGCGGCGAGATCGATCGTGAGTCGCGCCGCGGGGTTGCTGCCCGTGGCGTCGTACGGAATCACCGAGCGATACGCGGTGATGAACACCTGCAGGCCCACGAGGTCGGGATCGCTGTTCTCTTCGTAGTCGATCTCGATGCCGACGCCGAGTGCGTTCGCGAGCTGCGCCGCGCGCAATCCGAACAGCGTCGCATCCTGCGCCAGCGCCTGGTTCCAAGCATCGACGTAAGTGATGCCGCCGATCGACAGCATGACGCGGACGTTGCGACTGGTGAAGTAGTTGACCATCTGCGGCGTCATGCCGCGTGGCACGCCGTTGAGCGTCGTGGCGTCGGTCGTTTCGTTCAACAGCTTCAGCGGATGCACGAAGCTCAGCACGACGAGGTTGACCGAAGGCCGGCCGTCGCCGCGATCGATCAGCCAATGGTTCTTCGCATCGAACTCCGCGACGGTGCGCGGCACGCCCCACGTGCACATGTCGTCCGAGCAATGCCATGCGCCGTAGACCTGCGTCGGGCCGGCCGCCGTCGACATCATCGGCCAGGCGGCGCAAAGCACTGCAGTGGCGAGGATCGATCGACGCATGGCACGGCTCCGTGTGGCGATGGCGGGCCCGCAACGTTGCTTGAGCAAGCCCTGCCGGCGGCATCCCCCGCGCGGGGGAGTCATTTTTTCGTCGCTGCACACGACACGGATGAGTTCACTGCGCCGGTGCGCCTGCATTGGCAACATTCGTGCGTGGGGCTTCCATTATCGGAGGGATGCACCATGGCGTCCGTGCGCTACATCGAGAACGACATCGACAAGGCCGTTGACTTCTATCGCGACCGGCTGGGCTTCTCGATCGAAAAACACAACCCCGGCGCATTCGCCGAACTCACGCGCGACGACCTGCACCTGTTCCTCAACGCGCCCGGCGCCGGTAGCGCGGGAAAAGCGGGCGGTCATCCGCAACCGGGCGGGTGGAGCAGGTTCATGCTCGTCACGAAAGACCTCGACGGCATGATCGACGATCTGCGATCAGCCGGTGCGCACTTTCGAGGCGATGTGGCGGAAGCAGGCGCGGGCCGCCAGATCCTGGTGGAAGATCCTTCCGGGAACGTCGTCGAGTTGTTCGAGTACGCAAGGCGTTGATCGGCGCATCGCATCGCCTCACGAGCGCACGCGTAAGTAGATTTACGCATCGGCGCTACGGATAACTTCGGACGCACGGCTCGGCAACGGGGCGCAAGATTCCCGGGCGACGCGTCGTGCGCGAATCCAGGATCCGTCATGCCTCTCAAGGAATATCCCGCGGGCCAAGCCTTCTCCGGCGTCATCGGCCGGACGTTCGATGTTTCGCAACCGGCGTGGCCGGCGCCGAATCGCGCGGCGAAGGGCGCGCAGAACGTCTTGTTCATCGTGCTCGACGACACGGGATTCGGGCAGCTCGGGTGTTACGGCAGTCCGATCAGCACGCCCAACCTCGATGCGCTCGCCAACGATGGACTGCGCTACAGCAGCATGCACACGACGGCGCTGTGTTCGCCGTCGCGCTCATGCATGATCACCGGTCGCAACCATCATTCCAACGGACTGGCGTGCATCACCGAAGGCTCCATGGGCTATCCGGGCGCCAACGGCTACATGCCCTTCGAGAACGGCACGCTCTCGGAGATCCTGTTGCAGCACGGTTACAACACGTACGCGCTCGGGAAGTGGCATCTCACGCCCGCCGAAGCGACGTCGGCCGCCGGTCCCTACGATCGCTGGCCGCTCGGCCGCGGCTTCGAGCGCTATTACGGATTCCTCGGTGGCGACACGCACCAGTACTACCCGGAGCTGGTCGCCGACAATCACCAGGTCGAACCGGAGACGTCGCCGGAACAGGGCTATCACCTCACGCCCGACCTCGTCGAGAAAGCGAAGTCGATGATCGCCGACGCCAAGCAGGTGGCGCCGGACAAGCCCTTCTTCATGTACTTCTGCACCGGCGCGATGCACGCGCCGCATCACGTACCGAAGGAGTGGGCGGACAAGTACAAGGGCAAGTTCGACGATGGCTGGGATGCTTATCGCGAGAAGGTGTTCGAGAAGCAGAAAGCCATCGGCATCGTTCCTGCCAACACGTCGCTGTCGCGCCATGATCCCGACGTGCAGGACTGGAATTCGTTGCCCGCCGACGAGCGTCGCCTGTACGCACGCATGATGGAAGTGTTCGCCGGATTCCTGGAGCACACGGACCACTACATCGGCGAGTTGATCGCGTTCCTCAAGGAGATGGGCGAATACGAGAACACGCTGATCATGGTGATCTCCGACAACGGCGCCAGCGCAGAGGGCGGTCCGCACGGTTCGGTCAACGAAGGCAAGTTCTTCAACAACGTGCCGGACGACCTCGGGAAGAACCTCGCTGCGATCGACGACATCGGGGGTCCGAAGTTCTTCAATCACTATCCATGGGGCTGGACGCACGCGGGCAATACGCCGTTCCGTCGCTGGAAGCGCGAGACCTACCGCGGCGGCACGGCCGATCCGTTCATCGTGTGCTGGCCGAAAGGCATCAAGGCGAAGGGCGAAATCCGCACGCAGTATTGCCATGCGATCGACATGGTGCCGACCGTGCTGGATGCATTGGGAATCGCGCCGCCCACAAAGATCCGTGGGGTGACCCAATCACCGCTGCAGGGATTCAGTCTCAAGTCGTCGTTCGACGATGCCGCGGCGCCTTCGTTGCACGTGACCCAATACTTCGAGATGTTCGGCCATCGCTCGCTGTACCACGACGGTTGGCGCGCCGTGTGTCCGTGGCCGGGCACGTCGTTCACCGAATCCGGCCTGGGCTTCGGCGCGCCGATGGACCACGACAAACTCACCGAGCTCGACGCGCACGGGTGGGAGCTCTACAACCTCAACGACGATTTCGCGGAAACGAAGGACCTGGCCGAAGCCGACAAAGCGCGGCTCATCGCCATGATCGGCATGTGGTACGTCGAGGCGGGCAAGTACAACGTGCTGCCGATCGACAGCCGCGGAACGTTGCGGCTCGGAGAAGAGCGGCCGCAGATCGCGGTCGGGCGAAAGAAGTACGTGTATTACCCGGGCACGCAGGTGGTGCCGGGAAATGCCGCGCCCTTGCTGGTGAACCGGCATCATTCGGTGTCGGTGCACGCGAACGTGCCCAAGGGCGGCGCGGAAGGCGTGCTGTTCTGCATGGGCGGCAACGATGGCGGTTTTTCGTTCTACGTCGAGGACGGCAAGCTCACCTACGGCTACAACTACGTCGCCGACCAGCGTTTCAAGGTGCAATCCAGCAACGGCGGAATCCCCGAAGGCGACCACATCTTCAGCTTCGAATTCACGCCGACGGGCGAGGCCGACATCGCCAAGGGCAAGGGTGTGCCGGCCAACGTGAAGTTGTTCGTGGATGCGCACCCGGTCGGCAGCGGAGAGTTGCCGGTCACCATTCCCCTGACGCTCGGCCTTGCCGCGGGCGTCGCCGTCGGCGCCGATACGGGCGCGCCGGTCATGGACGATTACGCGGCGCCGTTCGCGTTCACGGGCACGGTGCGGAAGGCGCTGATCGACGTGTCGGGCGGCGCCGTCGAGGACCAGGAAGCCAGGATGCGGATGTACCTGGCGCGTCAGTAGTCGATCAGGGCGTGACCAGCGGCGGATTGCGCTCGGCGAACATCCCGTTCCAATACGGGTAGTACGGGTACGGCGGCGTCGCATGGCTCGCTTTGTCGAGCGTCGCCACCTGTTCCGGCGTCAGCGACCAACCCACCGCGCCCAGGTTGTCGCGCAGCTGCGCTTCGTTGCGTGCACCGATCAATACCGACGAAACCGTCGGTCGTTGCAGCAGCCAGTTCAACGCAATCTGCGGGATCGTCTTGCCGGTGTCCGCTGCGATCGCATCGAGCGCATCGACGACGCGGTACAGGCGTTCGTCTTCCACCGGCGGCGCGAACGCGGCGGTGTCGTGCAGGCGGCTGCCTTCCGGCAATGGCTGGCCGCGGCGGAGCTTGCCGGTGAGGCGGCCCCAACCGAGCGGACTCCACACGATGGCGCCCACGCCCTGATCCGCGCCGACGGGCATCAACTCCCACTCGTAATCGCGGCCGATCAGCGAGTAGTACGCCTGGTTCGCGACGAAGCGCTCGTAGCCATGTCGATCCGCGATCGCCTGCGATTTCATCAACTGCCAGCCGGAGAAGTTCGACACGCCGAGATAGCGCACCTTGCCGGCGCGCACCAGCTCGTCGAGCGTGCGCATGACGCTTTCCACCGGCGTCATCGCGTCGAAGTGGTGCAGCTGCAATACGTCGATGTAGTCGGTGTCGAGCCGTTGCAACGCGCGTTCGACGCCGCGCAGGAGGTGATGGCGAGAAGCGCCGACCGCGTTGGGATCATCGCCGGCGCGCAGCGTGAGCTTCGTCGACAGGATCACGTCGCTGCGCCGGCCGCGGATCGCGGCGCCGAGGATCGATTCCGACGCGCCGTTCGAATACACGTCGGCGGTGTCGAACAGGTTCAGGCCGGCCTCGAGGCAGATGTCGATGAGCCGCGTCGCCGCCGCGACATCGCTGTTGCCCCAGGCCGAGAACAACGGCCCTTGTCCGCCGAACGTGCCGGCGCCGAAGCCAAGCGCGGGCACCTTGAAGCCGGACGCGCCGAGGAAGCGGGTTTCCATGTGTTGCTCCTTGTTCGAAGTGGAGTGTCAGGCGGCGTCGGCGACGCAATCGCCCGTCGCCGGCGTGCGTTGCGCGACATCGCTGCGCACGCTCCACCACACGATCGCCAGTCCGCCGAGCGTCACGAGCGCGGCCACCCACGTCACCGCGCCGAGGCCCGGACCGCGCGCGATCACCACGCCGCCGAGCCACGCGCCGAGCGCGTTGCCGAGGTTGAATGCCGCGATGTTGAAACTGGAGGCGAGGCTCTGCCCCGCGCCTTCCGCCTTCTGCAGCACGCGCAACTGCAACGGCGCGACGGTCGCGAACGCGGCGGCGCCGAGCAGGCCGGTGAACAACACGGCCGCGGGTTTGCTGTGCAGCGCGAACGTCATGACGCCGAGCACCAGCGCCAACACCGCGAGCGATCCGATCAGCGTCGGCACCAGGCGGCGATCGGCGAGGCGGCCGCCGACGAGGTTGCCGGCGATCATGCCGACGCCGAACACCAGCAGGATCGGCGACACCGCGCTGTCGGCGAAGCCGGTGACCTGCGTCAGGATCGGCTGGATGTAGGTGAACACCGCGAACACGCCGGCATAGCCGATCACCGTTGCCGCCAGGCCGAGCAACACCTGCGGGCGGCCGAGCACCTTCGCTTCTTCGCGAATGGAGATCTGCTTGCGATCGCCATGGTCGGCGGGCACCAGCGCAGCGATGACCACGGTGGCCACGATGCCGATCGCGACGACGGCCCAGAACGTCGCGCGCCAACCGAAGTGCAAACCGAGCCACGCACCCGCCGGCACACCGAGCAACGTCGCCACGGTAAGCCCGGTGAACATGATCGAGATCGCCGACGCCTTGCGCTCTTCCGCGACAAGCCCCGTCGCGACGACCGCACCGATGCCGAAGAACGTGCCGTGCGCCAGCGACGTCAGCACGCGCGCGGCCATCAGCCACGCGTAGTTCGGCGCAAGCGCACACGCGAGATTGCCGAGGGTGAAGATCACCATCAACGCGACGAGTGCGCGCTTGCGCGGCATGCGGCTGGTCGCCGCGGTCAGCAACGGGGCGCCGACGAAGACGCCCAAGGCATAGCCGGAGATCAGCAGGCCCGCCGCCGCGATGGTGACCTGCAACTCGTCGGCGACCTGCAGCAGCAGGCCCATGATCACGAACTCGGTGGTGCCGATGCCGAAGGCGCCGACGGTGAGGGCGTAGAGCGCGAGCGGGATTCGGCGCGTCGGGGCGGGGAGCGGGATCGAGGCGGAGGACATGGAGGTCGGGCCGGGATGGGGGCAATGCACAGCCTGAGCCCTTGCGCTCTTTCAAAAAACCGCGCATATGTGGAAGCACTTTCAACGATCCCTTGATAATCCATGGATCGCATCGGCGACATCGCCCTGTTCCTGCGGGTGCTCGACCTGGGGTCGATCAGCGCGGCGGCGCGCAGCCTGGACCTGTCGGTCGCGGTGGCCAGCCAGCGGCTGAAGCGGCTGGAGGGCGACCTGGGCGTCCGCCTGCTCCATCGGACCACCCGCCACCTGACGCCGACCCCCGAAGGCCTGCTGCTCGCCGAACAAGGTCGCGCGCTGGTCGAAGACCTCGACGCGCTGTCCGAAAGTCTGCGCCGCACGGGCGGCGGCATCGCGGGCACGCTGCGCATGACGATGTCCTCGACGTTCGGCCGCCTCTACATCTCGCCGTTGCTGCCGGAGTTCCTCGCGCTCCATCCCGACGTTCGCGTCAGCGTCGACTTGAACGACCTGAAGGTCGACCTGGTGAACGCGGGCACGGACCTGGCCATCCGCATCGGCGCGCTCGACGACTCGACGCTCGTCGCGCGCAAGCTCGCGAGCAATCGACGCGTGCTGTGCGCATCGCCCGACTACCTGCGCAAGCACGGCGCGCCGCAAACACCCGAAGATCTCGCGCGCCACGAATGTTTGCTGCTCGTCGGCACGCAAGGGCGGCAGGATGTGTGGCGCTTGCAGGGGCCCGATGGCGAAGTCGCCGTGCGCGTGCAGGGTCGCATCGAAAGCAACCAGGGCGAGCTGCTGCGCGATGCCGCCGTCGCCGGCATGGGCATCGCGTTGCATTCGACGTGGCACGTCAACGGCGATCTGCGTGCAGGGCGATTGCAAGTGCTGCTGGCCGATTATCCGCCTCCCGACACCGGCATCCACGCAGTCATGCCGCAGCGCCGCCTCGTGCCGCCCCGCGTGCGCGCGTTCGTCGACTTCCTTGCGCAGCGATTGGGCGATCCGCCGCCGTGGGAGCGCGAACGAACGCGCGAACGTTAGGCATGTCCGAACGGACTGCGCCAAGCCGTTCATTGATTCGTCGAGGGCACCGAAGGAGAGGTCGATGTTCCTGCGATCGATTGCACCGTTGACCCTGGGATGTCTCGTTGCACTCGGCGTGTCGTGGCCACGCGATGCGCGCGCGCAGGCGGACGACCACCACGCCGCGATGCACGCCGCAGTCGGTGACGTGGATTTCCCGGTGTCGTGAAAACATGAGGCGCAGGAGAAGTTCGACGTCCTCGCCGCGATGCTCTATTCCTTCTACTGGGAAAAGATCGACGCCGCCGCGGCCGACGTGCTCGCCGCCGATCCGGATTGCGCGATGGCGTACTGGGCGCTCGCCGTCGCGAGCCTCGCCAACCCGCTGGGCTCTCCGCCGAGCGCGAAGCAGGAAGCGCACGGGTGGGAGATGGTGCAGAAGGCGAAGCGACTCGGTGCGAAGACCGAGCGCGAGCGCGACTGGATCGACGCGATCGCCGTCGTCTTCGAGGACTACGACACCGTGCCGTTCAAGCAGCGGGCGCAGGCGTACACGGACGCGCTCGCGCGACTGCGCGCGCGGTGGCCCGACGACAGCGAAGCGGCGATCCAGTACGCCTTCTGGTTGCAGGTCACCGCCGACCGCAACGACCAGACGTATGCGCGGCAACTCGAGAGCGCGAAGCTCCTCGAGCCGTTGTTCGCCACGAACCCGAACCATCCCGGCATCGCGCACTTCCTGATCCACGCCTACGACTTCCCCGCGATCGCGGATCGCGGGCTCGACGCGGCGCGGCGTTACGCGTCGATCGCACCGGATTCGCCGCATGCGTTGCACATGCCGTCGCACATCTTTTCCCGTGCCGGCCAGTGGCAGGAGTCCATTGCGACGAACCAGCGATCGCGCGCGGCCGCCACGCGCGATCCGGATGTCTTCCATGCGATCGACTACATGGCGTACGCCGACCTGCAACTCGCGCGAGACGAAGACGTGCGTGCATTGGTGGCGTTCGTCGAATCGGCGACGCCGAAAGACCAGGTGCGGCAGGTCGCCTACGCGAGCGCGTCCGTCCCTGCGCGTTACGCGCTCGAACGCCATGACTGGGCCGCGGCGTCGAAGCTGGCGTTGCATCCGCTCCCAGAAACATTCGACTGGAAGCAATTCCCGGAAGCCGAAGCGGTGAACGCATTCGCGCGCGGCATCGGCGCGGCGCGCCTCGGTGAAACGGCCGCGGCAAAGTCGGAGGTCGCGCGACTGGAAGCGCTGCGCACGCGCATGGTCGAACAGGACAAGGGCTACTGGGTCGAACAGGCCGACCTCCAGGCCGGCGCGATCCGTGCATGGATCGCCCGCGCGGAAAAACACGACGACGAGGCGCTGGCGTTGATGCGCGAGACGGCCGATCGCGAGGACAGGACCGAAGAGCACATCATGATGCCGGGTCGCGTGATCCCCGCGCGCGAGATGCTCGGCGAGATGCTGCTCGAACTGGATCGGCCGGCCGACGCGCTCGCCGCTTTCGAAACGTCGCTGCGCAACGACCCGAATCGCTTCCGCAATCTCCTCGGCGCCGCGCGCGCCGCCGAACGCGCAGGCGACCGCGCGAAGGCACGCACGTACTACACGCGATTGCTCGCGCAAGTCGGCGATGCCGATGGACGCAGCGAGATCGCCGCGGCGCGTGCATTCGTCCAACGCGACGCCAGGGAGTGAACGGCGACGCCGGCCATCGAATGCGGCGACGTCGCGATGGCGACGGCTGCGTCCGACGCGTGCGTCGTCGACCGCAGGCCGTGCCGTCGCGCCGCCGCCATCGCACTGCGGCGCGCCTTCGGTTACAGGCGCGTGGAAACGGCGCTGCCGCACACCACGGAAAGCACCGTGCCGTTCGCGGCGTAGCGCGTCGCGCGCGCGGGGCCGGCGATCGCCTTGCGGTCGTTGCTCAGCAGCAACGTGCGTTCGACGATGTTGTAGCCGTGGTAGACGTTGTCGACGAACCAGTCGAAGTGGAACTTCATCGTGTACTGATGCGTGAGCGGGTTGTAGGACCACGTGCCCACGCCGTACGAGCGCTGGTTGTTGCCGGCCACGCCGAAGGCATTGGGCACGCCGTCGGGCGGGAAGCGCGGCAGTTCGAGCACCGTGCCGCCGGCCTGGAACTGCAGGTAGCCGCGGATCGGGATCGGGGTGACGCCGCTGCCGCACGGGCCGACGGCCCCATCGGTCGCCCAGGTGCCCACGATGTTGTTGGCCGCGACGGGCAGCGCGCCGGTCTTCACCGGGTCGACGGCGAGTGCGGGGAACGTGGTGCACAGCAGCATCGGCACAAGGAACAGGCGCTTCATGGCGTTCATGGCGGAGCTCCGCGAATGGGGGTCGACGCCCCCGGGGAGCGCGACCCTCGCCGTGCGGTGGCCTCCCACGCCATCGAAATCCGGTGAAGCTTTCTGAAAAAAGGTGAAGCGCATGCCCGACGCGAGCCCCCGGCACTACAGCTTCGACAGGTTTCGCGTCGACACGCGCGCGCGTGAAGTGCGCGAAGTCGATGGGCCGCCCTTGCCGCTTCCTGCCAAGGCCTTCGACGTGCTGGTGTTCCTGGTCGAGCAGCGCGATCGCATCGTCACGCGCGACGAACTGGCGGCGGCCGTGTGGAGCGGCCGCGTGGTCGAGGAGAACACGATCACCCAAGCGATCGCCGCGCTGCGGCGCGCGCTGGATACGCAACCCGGCGACCATCGCTTCATCGTGACGGTGCCCGGTCGCGGTTACCGGTTCGTCGCCGATGTGGTGGAAGGGGAAGAGGCGGTGCCCGCGACGCCGGGTGGCGGCGCTGCTCCCGCCGGTGCGGGCCGGTCGAAGCGCGCGCCGGTCGTCGCGATCACCTGCGTGCTCCTCGCGCTGATCGGCGTGCTCGTGGCCTGGCGCTGGACCAACCGCCCGGCGACGCAGGCCCCACCCGATGCCGCGCTCGCGGTCCTGCCGTTCCGCACGCTCTCGAGCGCGCAACGCGATCCGCTGCTCGAACTCGGCCTGGCGGACACGCTCATCACCCGCATCGGCGATTCGACATCTTTGCGCGTGCGCTCGCTCGCCTCCAGCGAACGCGCACTGGAACCGGGCCGCGACCCCATCGATGCGGCCACGCGACTCGGTGCGCGTTACGTCATCGACGGCACCGTGCAACAGGCCGACAACCGCGTTCGGGTGAGCGCGCGCCTGCTTGACACGGCCGATGGCAACGCGTTGTGGTCCGGCACGTTCGACGAACGCGCCGATCGCGTGTTCACCCTCCAGGACCGCCTCGCCGATGCGATGGTCGGCGCGCTCGCGCTGAATGCGCGCGCACGCGCCGGTGCTGCGAAGCCGTGCGATGGCGACGATGCCGGGGCGTACCGCGCCTATCTCGCGGGCCGGCACCAGTTCGAACGCCCCTCGGGCGAAGCGATGCGCAAGGCGCTCGCCTCGTTTCGCCGCGCGATCGAACTCGACCCGACGTGCGCGCGCGCCTATGCCGGCATGGCGTTCGCGCATCGCACGCTGGTGATGACGGCCGATGCGGACCCGCGCGTGCATTTCCCGCTCGCGAAGGCGGCCATCGATCGCGCGCTCGCGCTCGATCCGAATCTTGCCGAAGCCTACGCATCGCAGGGCTTCGTGCGCTTCTGGTACGACCGCGACTGGACCGGTTCGGAAGCCTCGCTCAAGCGCGCGATCGCATTGAACCCGAGTCTCGCCGAAGCGCACCTTGCCTACGCGCACCTGCTGTCGAACATCGGGCGCAAGGCCGAAGCGGGTGAACATGCGCGGCGGGCCGTCGAGCTCGAGCCGTTGTCGCCGCTGTTCAACCTGCTCGGCGCCGGGATGTTGTGGGAGGCGGGCTTCGAGGAAGAAGCCGAACGCGCGGGCGCCCGCGTGCAGGATGTCGAACCGGACTTCTGGTTGGCGCGGATGCTCGGCGGCGCGGAGAAGGCCTACGGCGGCGACGTCGAAGGCGGCATCCGCGATCTCGAAACCGCCGCTGAGGCTTGCGATCAATGCAGCCAGGTGCTCGCGGTGCTGGGCATGGTGTACGCGCGCGCCGATCGTCGCGCGGATGCCGAAGCGTTGCTTGCGCGCATGGAGCAACGCGCGAAGGACGGTTACCTGCCGCCGACTTCGATCGCCGCCGTGCGCAACGCGCTCGGCGACACCGACGGCGCGCTCGATCTGCTCGAAGAAGGCCTGCGCGAAAGCGACGTCCGCATGACGTTCCTGCGCGTCGACAGCCGCTGGGACAACCTGCGGGACCTGCCGCGTTTCCGTGCCGTCGACGCGGCCATGCGATTCCCGTAGTCGCATCCGGCGACTTGATCTGCATCAAGGGGGCGGGCGCGCGTGCTGGCTACGCTGGTCTCTGTCCTTCCATGCCAGCCAACCCGATGCGCCTCGCCGACTTTCCGCAGCCCCTGGGCGCCCGCGAGGACGCCGCCGTCCTCGATGCCTGTTTCCTCGGTCCCTATGGCGAGAACGACGCGCTGCTGGAGAAACTCGTCGTCGAGTTCCTGCGCGACCATGTCTACTGGCGGCGCAACTTCCATCCGGAAGATCCGCCCGCGATCCCGACGCGCGCCGCGCAACAACCGGCGTACCAGGCGTTCGAGGCGCGCATGCGGCGCGAACTGCACGCGCTGTCGGCCGCGCTGAAGAAGTCGGTGCCGTTCCACAGTCCGCGATACATCGGCCACATGGCGTCGGACCTGCTGTTGCCGGGACTCGCCGCGCAATTGCTGACGCTGCCGTACAACCCGAACAACGTCAGCGAAGACGCCGCGCCCGTCACCGTCGAGTTGGAAGTGCGTGCGGGCCTGCAACTCGCGCGCATGATCGGCTATCCCGACGACCCCGAGCGCGAAGACTGCGCCTTCGGACATCTCACTTCGGGCGGCACCGTCGCGAACTACCAGGCGTTGCGGCTCGCGCTCGCACTGAAGGCCTTCCCGGTGGCGCTGCGTGCGGTGGGCGTCCCGGACATCGACGTTCCCGACGACGATTGGCTCGCCTTCAACACCGGCCCCGCTGCGGGCATCGCGTTGTCGGAACGCTGGCGGCAATGGCGCGACGCACAGCCGCCTGCGCAGCGACGCATGTGGCAAGCCGCGGTGGAAGCCGCACGCATCGAGACGCTGGGCATCGCCGGATTCTTCGAGCGGCACCCGACGCTGAAACCGCCGCGCGTGCTCGCGCCGACCACCGCGCATTACTCGTGGAGCAAGGGCGTCAAGTTGCTGGGCCTCGGGCGTGCGCAACTCGAACTGTTGCCCGAGCGCGGCATGCGCCTGGATGCCGACGCCTTGCAGGAGACGCTCGAACGTTGCCTGCGTCGGCACGAGCCGGTGCTGATGGCGGTCGGCGTGCTGGGCACGACCGAGTACGGCACCGTCGATCCGATCGATCGCGTGGTCGCCGCGCGCGACGCGATGCAATCGCGCGGGCTCGGCTTCAGCGTGCACGTCGACGGCGCATGGGGCGGATATCTCGCCACGCTGTTCCGCAACGAAGACGGCAGCCTGCGCGCGCGCGACGACGTGGCCACGGACTTCGCGCGCTTTCCGCTGCCCGACGTCCATGCCGCATTCGCCGCACTCGCCGACACCGATTCGGTCACCGTCGATCCGCACAAGCTCGGCTACCTGCCCTACGGGTCGGGGGCGTTCGTTTGCCGCGACCACCGCGCGATGGCGCTGTTGGCGGAGGAGGCCGACTACGTGTTCGACGGCCCGGCATCGACGCGCTACATGGCGCGCTACCGTCGCCTCGGCCAATACATCCCGGAAGGCTCGAAGTCGGGCGCTGCCGCAGCCGCCGTCTACGTCACGCACCGCGTGTTGCCGCTGGACCACGCGCACTTCGGCATGTTGCCGCGACAGACGGTGTCGGCGGCCGAAGCGTTCCATGCGCGCGCGCAACGTTTTGCCGCAGCGGTCGCCGACGTCGTGCATGCGCAGGTGCCGTTCGCGCCGGACAGCAACATCGTGTGCCTGGCGCTCAATCCGGTCGGCAACACGGATGTCGCGCGCGCGAATGCGTTCGTGCGCCTGCTGCACGAAGAACTCCGCTGCGATCCGCAACGACCGCTGCAGGTGAAGGAGTTCTTCGGCTCGATGACCACGTTGCGGCCCGATGCGCTCGGCATCGCCGAACTGCACCGCATCGCGACGGAGCTGGGCCTGGACCCCGCGACGTTCGACGGCGACGCCGATCGCCTCGCGATCCTGCGTCACACGCTGATGAACCCGTGGCTGATCGACCGGGAGAACGGCATCAGCTACATCGATCGCTACTTCGAGTTCCTGGAACAGCGCGTGCGTGAGCTGCAGCGGGGTGCTAGCGTGCCGGCATGAACGCACGACACGCTCGATGACCAGCACGGCGAAGCCTTGGCACGTCGTACTCGGGGCCGTACTCGCGGCCTTCGGCTACTGGAGCTATTTCGTCACGCTAGCGCCGTTACCCGCGGACATGCAGGAAGCACGCGGCGTCATCGCGTCGGCCGAAGCCAACTCCCACATGTGGTTCGGCCTGCGCCGTGGGCGCAGGCCGAAATGACCGACGACGTGCAGCAAAGTCGCGTCAGTCCGCGATGACCGCCTTGCGCGGCAGCTTCTCGCTGCGCATCGCCGCGTTGTACGCGAACGACGCCACGACCGCGGACGCCTGCTTCAGGTCCTCGGCGACGATGTGGTCGTACACGTCCAGGTCGCTGTGGTGGACGTTGGTGAAGTAGTCGAGGTCGTCCTGCACGAACTGGAAGCCGGGCAGGCCGATGCGGTCGAACGAGATGTGGTCGGTGCTGCCGGTGTTGCGCTGGGTGACGATGGTCGCGCCGACGTCGTTGAACGGCTTCAGCCAGGTTTCGAAGATCGGCGCGGCGGCCATGTTCTCCTGCGCGTAGATGCCGCGGATTTTGCCGCCGCCGTTGTCGAGGTTGAAGTACGCGGCGAGCTTCTCGTAGTCGCGGCCCGGCTGGAGCGCACCGCGCTTGGTGCGCAGGAACTCGGGGAGCTTGAGTTCTTCCGGATCGGTGGTCTCGGCGAACTTGCCGAAGTGGCGCGACACGTAGTCGGCCGAGCCCAGAAGGCCCTGTTCCTCGCCGGTCCACAACGCGACGCGGATCGTGCGATCGGGCTTCGCGCCCGCGGCCTTGAGGATGCGCATGGCCTCCATCATCACCGCCACGCCCGCGCCGTTGTCGGCGGCGCCGGTGCCGGCGTGCCAGGAATCCATGTGCGCGCCGATCATCACGACTTCGTTCTTGTGCGGGCCGGTGCCGGGGATTTCGGCGAGCGTGTTGTAGGCCGGCTGGTCGGTCTCGCTGGTGAAGCGCGCATCGACGTTCACGCGCAGGCGCACAGGTTCCTTGCGCGCGAGCGTGCGCATGACGGCGTTGTAGTGCTCGGCGGACATCGCGAGCGACGGCACGCCGACGGATTCACCCGCCTTGCGCGAACCGCCACCGGACAACAGGACGATGCCGTTGTCCCAACCGCTGGCGCTGACCGACGCGATCGCGCCTTCGTCGATGAGGAACTGGTTGAGCTGCGGCGTGAATTCGTAACGCTTGCGGCGGCGTTCGCGCGCTTCCTCGCGGGCTTCGGCGGTCTGGTCGACCGGCACGGCGAGCGCCTTCATTTCGCCGAGCGTTTCGTCGGTCTCGCGATGCCAGTCGGGCTTCTCGCCCGGCTTGTACGGGCGCGCTTCGCTGAGGAAGACGATCTTGCCGCGCAGCTTGCCCTTGAACTTCTCGAAGTCGGCCTTCGATTCGATCTTCGCGGCGATCGCCTCGCCTTCGACCGGGCCGTTCGTGCCGGGCGTCCACGCCTTCGGCAACGCGCGCAGCGGGTAGGCGCGCGGGCTGAGCAACTCCACGCTGGCCGAACGGAATTCCCAGCCGCGACCGAATGCGTCGGTCATCGCTTCGTCGCGCACGTTGGCCAGGCCCCACTCGTTGAACTTCGAGCGCGTCCAGTCGTTCGCCTGCGACATCGCGGGCGAGTTGGTGAGGCGCGGGCCGATCTGTTCGGTGAGATGACCGAGCAGCGCCATCACCTGCGAGTGGTTGAAGGCCTCCTGGCGGATTCGACTGGTCATCGACAGGTCGACGCGCTCTTCAACGTGCAGGCCTTCGGCGTGCAGGCCAAACACCAACGTGGCGGCAGCGGCCGCCAACAGCACTCGCTTCATGGATTTCCCCTGGCAGGTTGGATCACGGCAAACCCCGAGTGTGCCACCCGGGATGGGGCCGGCCGGTGGGCCATCAGTCATGGTGTAACGGGATGCGGGCCACCGTTTACACGGGCCTCTTGTTTCAGTCGCCGTGTTTCAGTCGCCGTGTTTCAGTCGCCGTGTTCCAGGCGCCCGGGGGCGCGGGCGCTTAGACTTGCGGCGCATGGGGAACCCGACACCCGGCCGTTCGCTCCTTCGACGCACGCTCGGCGGCGTCGTCCTGGTCGTGCGCAAGTTCGCGGCGCTGATCCTGCTGTTGCTGGTCGTGCTGCTGGCGTTGCGTGCGTGGCAGTCGACGCAGGGGCCGTCGTTGCGCGCGTGGCACAAGGTCGCGCCGGTGGAGATGGACGCGCACGACATCGCGCAGGCGAGTTGGGCGGAGTACGTCGCGGCGGAACAGCGCATGTTCGATGAAGTGCATCGCGACTTGCAGGACAAGATGGAAGCGGGCGATCGCACGCCATTGAATCGTTACGTCGATGGCAGCCTTGCGTCGCCGATGGCCTTCGGGCGCGACTGGAATCGCTCGTTCGTGCTCGAACCCGCGGGCGAGGTGCGCGGCGTCGCGGTGATGCTGCACGGGCTGACCGACGCGCCGTACAGCATGCGCAGTCTCGCCGACGTGTACCGTCGGCACGGCTACGTCGCGATCGTGCCGCGCATGCCGGGGCACGGCACGGTGCCTGCGGGGCTGACGCGCGAAGGCCGGAAGGAATGGGAAGCGGCGACGGAGATGGCGATGCGCGAAGCCGCGCGTCGCGCACAGGGGCGCGTGCCGGTGCATCTCGTCGGCTACTCCAATGGCGGCGCGCTCGCGGTGCTGCACGTCATGCGCCGGATCGCGCGCGGCGAGCGCAACGATGTCGAGCGCGTCGTGCTGGTGTCGCCGATGATCGAAGTGAATGCGTTCGCGCGTTATGCGGGGCTCGCAGGGTTGCCGTCGTTCTTCCCGCGATTCGCGCGGTCGGCTTGGCTCGACGTGCTGCCCGAGTTCAATGCCTTCAAGTACAACTCGTTCCCCGTGCGCGCGGCGCGCGAGTCCTACCTGGTGACGAGCGACGTGAGCGCGGCGATCGCCGACGTCGCCGCGCAGGGACGGATGGATCGCGTGCCGCCGATCCTGGCGTTCCAGTCGGTGGTCGACGACACGGTCAACGCGCCCGCGGTGGCGACGCGCTTGTTCGATGCGTTGCCCGCCAACGGCAGCGAACTCGTGTTGTTCGACGTGAACCGCAATCGCGTGCTCGCCCCCATCCTGCGCACGAACGCGACGCAGTGGTCGCAAGCGGCGCTGCAAGGTCCGGCACGCCGGTACACGGTGACGGTGATCGGAACGGCGTCGCCGGACGACGCCAGCGTCGTGGCACGCACGCGCCCCGCGGGCAGCACGCACGTGCAAGTCGAGGCAACGACGCTGCGTTACCCTGCCGACGTGTATTCCCTGTCGCACGTCGCCCTGCCGTTTCCCGCCGACGATCCGCTGTACGGCAACGTCCCCACGGGACGCGCGCACCTGCAACTCGGCACCGTCGCGGTGCGCGGCGAACGCAACACGCTCGCGGTCTCGCAGGACAGCCTCAACCGGCTGAGCTGGAATCCGTTCCACGACGACATGGCCATGCGCATCGAGGCAGTGATCCGATGAAAGTGCGCTTCTGCAGCCCGATCCAGTCGCACATGGGCTACGCGGAACTGGGGCGGATCGTGATCAACCAGCTCGTGCAGGCGGGTCACGAGGTGGCGGTGGTCGAACTTCCGATCCAGGCGAGCAACGCCGACTTCGGTCCGCTCGCCGCGCAGGCGCGTGGGTTGTTCGAGCAACACGTGGCGCCCGAGGTCAACATCGTCAACATGATCCCGCCGTTGTTCGAACAGTTCCGCTTGCCGGGCGTGCGCAACATCGGCTTCACCGTGTTCGAGGCCGATCGCCTGCCGACGGCATGGGTGGGGATGTGCAACGCGATGGATGCGATCTGGACGCCGTCGGCGTGGGCGCGCGCGATGTTCATCGCTTCCGGTGTCACGGTGCCCGTGTATGTCGTCGGCCCGGATGCCGATGCGGGCAAGTACGATGCCGACAGGAAGGGCCCGGCCGCGGATCGCTTCCGCTTGCTGTCGGTCTTCCAGTGGTCCGAACGCAAGAATCCCACCGGTCTGATCCGTGCTTTCTGCGCAGCGTTCGACGGCGATCCCGATGCGACTTTGCTGCTGAAGGCCCATCGCTTCAGCGACGCCACGCAGAACACGAAGTTCATGCACGACGCGGTGCAGTCGGTCCTGCGGCAGATGCGGCCCGCGCGTGCGTTGCCGCGCATCGAATTGGCGACCGGATTTCTTTCCGACCGGCAGATGCGCGAGTTGTATGCCTCGGCGCATGGCGTCGTGGGCCTTGCGCATGCCGAAGGTTGGGGGCTGCCTGCGTGGCAGGCCACGCTCGCCGGCACGCCGGTCGTGCATACCGGCTGGTCGGCGCCGATGGAATTCCTCCATCCGCAGGGCGTCGTGCGCAGCAACCTCGCGCCGGTGTTCGGCATGGAGGACTTCGTCGACTTCTACGACATCGACATGCACTGGGCGGACCCGCACCTGGATCATGCGGTCGAATTGCTGCGTTCGCTGCGTGCGTCGTGGCCGCGGTGGCGGGCGAATGCAGAGGCGCACCGCGAGGACATCGCGCGCCGCTATTCGCTCGAAGCGCGGATCGTGCAACTGTCCGTGGCCCTGGCAGCCTGACGTGGCGATGCCGCAACGCTGCGATCCGCGTGCGGCGTCTTGGAGGCGCACAATGCGTCGCCATTTCCCGGGTTCCTGATCGGGGGCTCGCTCGCCATGGATTCGCTGCTGCACCTCATCGCCGTTTACGGGCTCGTGGTGGTCTTCGTCACGGTCCTGCTGGACCAGGGCGGGATCCCGGTGCCCGCGTATCCGGCGATCATCGTCACCACCGCGCTCGCGGTGATGGACGGCAAGTCGGTCTGGCCGATCCTGGCCGTCGCGACGGTCGCCGCCATACTCGCCGACTGGGTGTGGTTCACCGGCGGGCGGCGCTTCGGCAACCGGATCGTGCGCCTGATGTGCCGGCTGTCGTTGTCGCCGGATTCGTGCGTGATCCGCACGCGTGGTGCATTCGCGAAGTACGGCGTCGCGTCGCTGATCATCGCCAAGTTCGTGCCGGGGTTCGCCGCCGTCGCGACGACGCTCGCCGGACAATCGGGCACGCGCACGCGCACCTTCTTGTTCTTCGACGGCATCGGCGCCGCGTTGTGGGCGGGCGGCGCGGTGGTGCTCGGCGTGGTCTTCCATGACGCGGTCGACGACCTGCTCGCCGATCTCGCGGACCTCGGGCACATGGCGCTGCCCGCGCTGCTCGCGATCGTCGCGGCGTACATCGCGTGGAAGTGGGGCCGTCGCCAGTGGTTCCTGCGGCAACTGCGCATGGCGCGCGTGTCGTCCGCCGAACTGGCGCAGATGATCGACTCCGGCAACGCGCCGCTCATCCTCGACGTGCGCGCCGAAGCCGATCGTCGCAGCACCGGCTGGATTCCCGGCGCGGTCTTTGCATCGACGCCCGAAGAAGCGATGGCGATGCCGCACCAGACCGTGGTCGTGTATTGCGACTGTCCGAACGAGGTCTCCGCCGCGGTGCTGGCCCTTGCGATCCGCAAGCGCGGGTTCCGCAACGTGCGTCCGCTCGCGGGCGGTGTGTCGGGATGGCTCGCCGAAGGCCGGGCGGTCGAGAACGCAGCGGTCTGACTTCACGGGCGCTTGAACGCGCTCCCCGGAAGATTTCCCGCATGTTGCTGCGAACGGACCAGCTCGATGTCGCCGACGTCCGGGAGGCGCCGTTCCCCTTGCTGATCGCGCACGACGTGCTCGATCCGGCGTACGTGTCGGCGCTGGATGCGGATTTTCCGCGCTATCGCGGCGCGGGGTATTTCCCGCACGACGTCGGCGACTGCGGTGCGAGCGTCAACGCGCTCGTCGCCGAACTGACGGCGCCCGGTTTCGCGGATGCGCTGGGTGCGCGACTCGGCATCGCCGGCATGTCGCGCCATCCGCCGCTGGTGACGATCTGCCGTTCGCTCAACGAGCGGCACGGGTCGATCCACACCGACAGCCTGTCGAAAGTCGCCAGCGCGTTGCTGTACCTCAACCCGCACTGGCCCGACGGATCGCATGCCGGTTGCCTGCGTTTCCTGTCGGCCACGAACGACATCGACGCGACGCTCGTTCCCGAAATCCCGCCGCTCTACGGCACGCTCGCGGCGTTCAAGCGCACCGAGTGTTCGTGGCACGGGCACCTGCCGTTCGAAGGCGAGCGGCACGTGATCCAGGTGGCGTGGCTGGTCGATGAATCGGCGCGCTCGCGGAAGACGCGGCGCGGACGGTGGTCGCGATTCGTCAAATGGGTGGCGGGGCGGGCGGATCGTGCGCTGGGAAAGCATCGCGATCGCAACGCGTCGCACATGGACTAAAGGTCGTCGCCGATCACCGGCAGCCCGCGGATCACTCCACGCCGCGGCATCAGTCCCAGGCCGAATTGCAGGCTCTGCGCGATACGATTCGCATGTTCGATGAACATGGCCGCGTGTTCGGCGGGCAGCTCGGCCTCCGCGACTTCGCGCCACAGCGCGAGCCAATGCGCGAAGTGCTCTTCGCGAATCGCATGCGGGCGATGCATCGCCATGGGATTGCCGCGATAGCTGCGCGTGCCGAGCGCGATCGAACTCCAGAACGACACGAGCGTGCGTTTGTGTTCCGGCCAGTCGTGCACGGCGGGATTGAACACGGGGCCGAGGATCGGGTCGGCCTGCACGCGGTCGTAGAAACGATCGACGAGGCGGACGATGTCGGCGTTGTCGAGTGGCGTGGTCATGGGGTCGTGGCCTGGATCGCCCACACGCTGTTTCCATCGCCATCGTGCATGCGCTTGCGTGACGCTTGCGCGAGGCGCGCGAAGCCGAACGCGAGCGCAAGTGCACCGGCGTCGATCGCGAAGAGCGACATGTCGCCGGCGGCCGCGCTCGTCCACAGCCATGCGCCGGTGGCGACGCCATGTGCGATCGGCACCAGCGCGGTGACGATCGCGGCGAGCCACAGCAGTTCGTGCGCCGCGCGGATCGGCGGCCGCAACGCGGCCCAGGTCGCGCACAGGATCCACGTGGCCAGGCACGCGACGCGGATGCCGGTGTCGAGATCCACGCGCGTGCGCCACGCCGGCATCTGCAACACCGCGGCCGCGACGAACGCGGCGGAGATCGCGACGCACACGCCGATGCACACGCCGACCGTCGCGCGCGCCATCCACCACTGCGCGCGGCCTTGCGCCTGCTGCCTGCGCTTGCGGCGCGATTCGATCCACAACAGGTTGCCGGAATAGAACAGGAACGCGCCGCCGAGGCCGAGCAGGAAATACATCCACCGCACCCACGCGTTGCCCCAGTCGCCGAAGTGCAGCGAGTACGTGGCGGAGAGCGTGGCGTGGTTGGCGTCGCGCGCACCCTGCAATTGCGTGGCGAGGACTTCGCCCGTGGCGGCGTTCATCGCGACGGAACCGATCGCGCCGACCGCGCGTTCGCTGGCGCCGCTGATCTCGATGATCGCGTTGGCGTCGCCGGCGTTGGCGAGCTTCAGGTAGGCGGGTTCGAAGTCGGGCACGCCGTGTTCGCGCGCGACTTCGATCGCGCGCGCATGCAGGAAGGCGAGCGAGGCGATCGGCTGCGCGCGTTCCGATGCGGCGACCTGCGGCGCGGTGTCCATCGCGGCGGGCAGCGCCGTCATCAGCTGGCCGCGGAACACGAGCGGGTTCATCGTCGCCATCAGCAACGCGAGCAGGCACAGCAGCGCACCCGTGGTCGCGAACACGACGTGCATCGGCAGGCTGAGCACGCCGATGACGTTGTGCGCGTCCTGCCAGAAGCGCTTGAGGTTGCGGCCGCGACGCAGCGCGAACAGATCCTCGACGAGCTTCGGCAGGTGGATGACGACGCCGGAAATCAACGCGAGTCCATACAACAGGCTCACGACGCCCATCAGCCACGTGCCCGCGGTGATCGGCAGGCCCAGCGTGTAGTGCAGCGCGTTGACGAGTTCCGGCAACTCGGTGCCGGTGGATTCGGGGCGGCCCTGCGGATCGGCGAGCGTGGCGAACTGCCACGTGCCCTTCGCATCGACCCAGTAGCTCGACGCGACCGGATACTCGCCGCCGGGGAACACCATGCCGACGTGCGTGCGCGCTTCCGGATGCAGGCGAAGCGTTTCGTCCAGCAGTCGCTGCGCGTCGGCAAGCGATTCGGCCTTGCGCGCCACGCCGTGCGGCGATTGCCACGCCTGCACGTCGTGATGGAAGACGGTGATCGCGCCCGCGTAGAACGCGACGAACAGGGCGAAGCCCGCGACCAGGCCGACCCACGTGTGGACGGTGGTGAACTTGCGGAGCGTGTCGGCACTGAACTTCATCGCGTCACGCCACCCACGCCAATTGCTGCAGGCCCCAGAGCGCGCCCATGCTGAACACCGCGAGCGAACCCAGCCACGCCCACGCGCGGCGTCCGTTCGCGAAGGCGAAGCTCGCGCCCATCACGCCCATCCACACCGGGAAGAACGCGACGAGGCCGCCGACGATCGTCGACGTCCACGGTCCGGGCAAGCCCCAGCACACCAGGCCGACGATGCCTGCCGAGAGGAAGAAACCGGCGACGACGCCGGCGCTTGCGCGCGCCCACATCAGCGCGGCTCCCCTGCGCGCAGCGTCATCGCGTAGGGCAGGAAGACGAACGCGAACATCCACGTCAGGACCATCGCGCACGCGCCCGCGCCGATGCCGAGTCGCGCGATCCATGCCGCGAGCGCGACCCCCGCGATCGCGAAACCGATCGCCTTGCGACCGAACGCGCGTCGCGCGGCGCCCGGCCATCGCCCATGCGGCGAGCCCGCATGCAGCGATGCGGCCGAGAGCAGCGTGGCAACGATGGCGAGCAGGGTCAGCAACGCATCACCACTGGGGCATTCACCATTGGAACCGCGCGGTCGCGGTCACCGTGCGCGGATAGCCGTAGTAGCACCACGCCGCGCTGTTGCACGCGCTGATGTACTCCTTGTCCGCGACGTTGTTCGCGTTGAGTTGCAGGCGCCACGGACCGACGTCGTAATGGATCGCCGCGTCGAACAGCGTGTACGACGGCGTCTGCCATTCGTTGTACGCATCGCCGTAGTGTTCGCCCGTGTAACGCGAACTCGCGCCGAAGCCGAAGCCCGACAGCGCGCCTGCGGTGAAGGTGTAATCGAAGCCGAGCGACGCCACGTGCTTCGGCTGCAGCGGGATCTGCTTGCCGAGCGACAGCGGGTCGTTGGATTGCGTGACTTCCGTATCGGCGTACGTGTACGCGCCGAACAGGCTCAGGCCGTCGGTCGCATACCAGCGGCCTTCGAGTTCGGCGCCGCGCACTTCGGTTTCGCCCTGCTGGATCGAATACAGCGTGTGGTTCGGATCCACCGTCAGCGTGTTCTGCTGCAGCAGGCGGTACGCGGCGATCGTGGCGAGGATGCGGTTGCCGCGCGGCTGGTACTTCAGGCCGACTTCGACCTGGTCGCCCGTCGTCGGCACGAAGGCCTTGCCGAAGAAATCGGTGCCCACCGTCGGCTGGAACGACTGCGACCAGCCCGCGTAAGGCGCAAGCCCGTTGTCGAACACGTAGTTGACGCCGACCTTGCCGGAGAACTTGTCGTCGCTCTGGCGACGTCCGCCGCCGCCGACGATCACGTCCTCGGTGGTCGTGCCGACGAAATCCTGGCGGCCGCCGAGGGTCACCACCCAGCGATCGATCTTCACCTGGTCCTGCAGGTAGAAGCCGACCTGCGACTGGTGCTGGATCACGCGCGAGGTGTAGTCGGGGCGCACGATCGTCGCGCCGTACACGGGGTTGAAGATGTCGAGCGTCGGCGCGGTGAACGAGAACGCGGACGCGTAGTTGTTGCGCGCGTTGCGATAGTCCATGCCCATCAGCACCGTGTGTTCGGCGCCGCCGGTGGTGAACGCGAACTGCAGGTGATTGTCGATGCCGAAGTTCTTCGATTCCTCTTCGGTCGCCCAGATGTAGCGGAACAGCGTGCGCAGGTCGCCGAGCAGGCCGAACGCGCCGACCGTCGTCGCCGGATCGATGTCGGTCGTGCCGTAACGCGCGCTCTGGCCGAACACCGTGCCGCCGCCGAAGTCGTGGGTGAACTCCCAACCGGCCGACTGCATCGTCTTGTCGTAGGTGTTGTAGCCCGGTTCGCCGGTGTAGCGGTTGATCGGGATCTTGCCGTTCGGATTCGGATCGAGCGTGCCCTGCGAAGGCAGGAAGCCGCCGCCGGCGACGGTGTCGTTGCGCTGGTAGCGCGCGAGCAGCGTGAGCGTGTTCGCTTCGTCGGGCTTCCACGTCAGCGCGGGCGCGACGTAGTAACGATCGTCGTGCACGAAATCGACGACGTCGTCGCTGTTGCGCGCGAGCGCGGTGAGGCGATAGAGCCAGGTGCCCGAGTCGTTGAGCGCGCCGCCGAAATCGACCGCGGCCTGCGCGAGGCCGAACGTGCCGGCCTGCAGTTCCACTTCGCGCAGGTCCGTTTCGGTCGGGCGCTTGCTGATGTAGTTGAGCAGGCCGCCCGGCGGCATCGCACCGTAGCCGACCGAGGCCGGGCCCTTCAGTACTTCGACGCGTTCCAGGCCGTAGGGCTCGATGCGCGTGATGCCGGTGTTCGATCCATCGGCGAGCGCGATGCCGTCGAGATAACGCGCGGGCGTGAAGCCGCGCACCAGCAGCCAGTCGCTGCGCGGGTCGGGCCCGTAGCCGCCGCCCTGCGCGCCGGCGGTGAACCACACCGCTTCTTCGACGCCGTGCACCGCGCGATCGCGCATCTCGTCGCTGGAGATGACCGACACGGATTGCGGGATTTCGGAAATCGGGGTGTCGGTCTTGGTCGCGGTCTCGCTGCTGCCGACGACCTCGACGGTGTCGATGACGCGCTCCTGGGCGGCAGCGGTGAAGGAGGCGAGGGCGGCCAGGACGGCCAGGGACAGGGCGCGGCGACGCGCGGCGTGGGCGGGCATGAAAGGGCCTTTGAGGGGAGGTGCACCCGGGCCGGAACGGCCCAGATGCGAATCGTTCGCAATTGTAGAGACCCGCCCGGGACTCTGCAATGCGCCGCCGTATGCCACTCCCCGGCCCGCGGGGGTCGGGCGTCAGTCGATGACGTCGACCATCATGCCGACGCCGCCGCCGATCATCGCGCCCGCGGCGGTGTTGCCGGAGACGCTGCCGATGCCGGCGCCGATCGCGGTGCCGGCGACGGTCGCGCATGCGGCGAGCAACAACACGCAATGCGCGGCGAACAATCTCAACGTGCGTTTCATGGCGTCTTCCTCAGGGATTGGCGGGCTTGACGATGTCCATCCACAACACGCCCATGACGGGAACGTCCTAGCGCGTGGGGTTGGCTTCGTACCAGCGCGTGATGCGATCCGACACTTCGTCGAGCGTCATGCCTTCGACCGCTTTCGCGGCCATCGTGCCGACGGTCGGCGGCGGCGTGCCTTTCTTCTTCGCGTAGGCATTCTCGAGCGCGACCATGTTGCCTGCGCCGATGAGGAACACCTTGCGCGTCTCCGTCGACGACTTCAGCCACATGGACCCGTCGACGACGACGTGTTGCGCGTGGGTCGCGCCCGCGATGCACAAGCCGATGGCGAGTGCGACGCCCGGCGCCCACCTGGGAAGCGTGCGCATGTCGATCTCCGTTGTTGCGGGGTGCTTTCCTGTACAGGTCGCGCCGCGGCCGGTGGTATCGCCCGGTCGGGTGACGAAGAAGGGGCGCGCACGCAAGGCAGGAATCGGATGGCGACGGGGACGACTGCGGAGGAGACTCGCGCTTCGTCCCCCACGCCAGAACACGCCACGATGCCCACGCTCTACGACTACCTTCCGTCCCGCAACGCCTGGAAGATCCGCCAGTTGCTGCAGCACCTCGGCACGCCGCATCGCACGGTGTTCGTGTCGATCTTCGAACGCGAGGGCCGCTCGCCCGGTTTCCTCGCGCTGAATCCCACGGGCAAGGTGCCGGTGTGGCAACTCGACGACGGCCGCGCGCTCGCCGAGTCGAACGCGATCCTCGCGTATCTCGCCGACGGCACCGCGTACCTGCCGGGCGAACCGTTCGCGCGCGCGAAGGTGCACCAGTGGTTGTCGTTCGAGCAGGAGAACGTCGAGTCGGTGATCGGCTCGCTGCGGCACTGGACGATGACCGGCAAGCAGCGCGCGCCGGACGTCGTCGAAGGCAAGCGCACCGCGTCGCTGCGCGCGCTCGCGTTGCTCGACCGTGAGCTCGCGCAACGTCCCTTCATCGCGGGCGAGGCGTACACGATCGCCGACATCGCGCTGTTCGCCTACGCCGCGCGCGCCGGGGAAGCGGGCTTGTCGCTCGAACCCTTCCCGGCCTTCCGCGCCTGGGTCGCGCGCGTGGAAGCGCAACCCGGCCACCTCGCGGAATCGCAGCCCTATGCGATCGACCCGCATTCGGCCGGCGAGCTGCCCGCGTAGCCCGCGCCATCGCACAGGAGTAGGGTGCAGGCGTCCACTCGCAGGAGCCTGCCATGCGCCGCCCGATTGCAGAAGTCGCGACCGCAGCAAGCGCGATCGTCGCCGTGATTGCGTCCTTCACGCTCGCCGCATGCGCGCCCATGTCGACGCAGGATCCCGGCGTGGCGAAGTGCGACACCTCGAAGCTCGATTGGGCGATCGGCCAGCCCGCGACCGAGGACAACGCGCGCCGCCTGTTGCGTGAAAGCGGGATGGGCCTGTGGCGGATCGTCGCGCCCGCGTCGACGGAGCGGAAAGATTTTCGCCCTGATCGCCTGACGATCTACACCGACAAGGACAACGTCATGCAGTCTTTCGAGTGTCGGTGAAAACAAGTTCACCAAGCTGACTTTCGCGCTTCGCATTCGTTCGTCCGCCGAAGCCATCCGCCCGTCCGTTGCATGCCCGTGAAGGCGACCTGCCTGCGTTGCCAAACGTGTGCATGTCTGCAGGCGGAAGAACCATGCGTACTCGTGCGAGCTGTTCCCGCGGCTTCACGCTGATGGAGTTGATGATCACGGTCGCGGTGCTGGCCGTGCTCGCAGCCCTCGCGGCACCGTCGTTGTCGGATTTCTTCGACCGCAACCGCGTGCGCGCGGCGGCCGACGACGTCGTCAGCCTCATCAGTAACGCGCGCGCCGAGGCCGTGCGCAACGACCTCGACGTGAACATCGCGATGCGCGGTTCGGGCACCGCGTGGTGCGTCGGCGCCAACGCCGCGATCCCGCCCGTGGGTGGCGTGCCCGCCGCGGGTGCGACCGAGTGCAACTGCGCAAACGCCGGCGTCTGCCTCGTGTCGGGCGGTCGCCAGGTCGTCGCGTCCGCCGATTACACGGACGTGTCGATCGGCGCGTTGCCCGCCGCGTTCGATTTCAACAGCACCCTCGGCGCGATCGTGCCGCTGGGCGATCGCACGGTGACGCTGACCTCGCCGACCGGCAAGTACGACGTCGAGATCCGGGTCAACGCGCTTGGGCAGGCCTTCGCCTGCACGCCGGCCACCAAGCCGGTCCTGTCGGGGATGCTGGTATGCGAATGACCTTGTCCTGCCGCCGTCGCGAGCGCGGCTTCTCGCTCATCGAAATGATGGTCGCGATGGCGTTGAGCCTGATCGTCGCCGCCGCGGTCGTCGCGCTCGTCGTCGCGATCGTGCGCTCCAATCGGCAGACGCTGCAGTCCACGCGCCTGCACCAGGAATTGCGCGCGACGCTGAACCTCGTCGCCAACGACATGCGCCGCGCGCGCTCGGTGGGCGATCCGCTCACCGTCGCGCTCGCGCCCGCAGGCAACCCGGTGGGCGCCATCGACACCGCGAACGCCGGTTGCATCATCTACGGCTACGAAGGCGCCGCGAGCGGCCCCTGGCACATCGTCCGCGTCGACGACGGCAATGTCGTGCTTGCCACGAACGACGATCGCCCCGCCGATTGTGCCGACGGCGACGCCACGACGACGCTCGGGTCGCCGCAGGTCGAGATCACCGACATCGCGTTCACGCCTTCCACCGACGCGGCCAGCGAAATGTTCGAGCGCGAGTTCACCATCACGCTGAGCGGTCGCCTCGTCGACACCAACCCCAACGTGGTCCAGCCCACCCGCACGATGAGCCAGACGGTTTACGTGCGTTCGGTCGGCGCCGGCATCTGAATCCGTCGGAGAACGCGCCATGCATGCGTCGCCCCGCCTGTCCCCCCGCCGCAATGCGTCGGGCACCGTCCTGGTCATCGCCTTCGTGCTGTTGCTGCTCGCGGGATTGCTGACGCTGTTCGCGCTGAAGGTCGGCATGTTCGAACAACGCAGCACCGGCAACGACATGCGTGCGAAGGTCGTCAACGAAGTCGCCGAAGCGGGCCTGGCGCAGGGCTTCGAGTACCTGATCCGCCAGCACCCGGAGATGATGCAGACCGCCGGCTTGTGGCAACGCTGCGGCGCCACCGAAACCAACTTCCCGTGCGGCGCCGTCAGCGGCGCGACGTTCGACCATGACGGCGACCCGACCACCGCGCCGGTGTCGCGTCGCGAGCAGATGTTCCGGTTGCGCGGCGACGTGCCGAACACGATCGCCAACATCGATCCCGAGTTGTCGCGCTACATGCTGCCGTTGCCGGCGGCGTCCAAGATCGCATCGCTCGCGAACGGACAGAACGTGGCCTACGGCGTCGCGCCCGTGCTGTGCTACGCGAACGGCCCGGCCGAAACCGCCGGAGGCATTCCGTGCGGCGACATCGGTTCGTCGCGTGTCATGGTCGCCACCTTCGTCAGCGTCGCGAAATTCCCGGGCGAGAACACCAGCAGCACGCTGGTGCAGACCGTCGGCCAGTATCCGAAGCTCGGCGACGAAGTGATGAACACGCCGCCGATCATGGCGTCGGGATCGGTCGACGTGACCGGCAACCTGCAGGTCGTGACCAATCCCAACGCGGGCGGCACCGGCGTGCCGGTGTCGGTATGGACTCGGCTGAACATCGACAAGCACGGCACGCCCAACACCTGCTACGCCGACGAGTTCTTCCGTTACACGCAAGGCAACCACACGCCGACGCTCTACCAGAGCACGATCCGCTGCGACGACTGCAAGTGCGACACCAACGGCGCGCCGGCGACGCTCAGTTACGACCAGAGCGGCATCAACCGCTGCGAAGATCCGTCGGACGACTGCGAAGGCATCGACATCCTCGACATCGACGAGGGCACCAACAGCGACACGGGCTACAACACCGGCGGCCACGTAGGCGCGAACTTCAACGTGCGCTCCGATGCGCAGTCGCATCCGACCTGCGAATTCCCGCCCGACATGTTCAAGTTCGTGTTCGGCGTGGAGGCGTGGCTCGACAACAACCTCGACTGCTTCGCCGAGACGAAGGCCGGCGCGATCCTGTACCAGAACACCGACAACGGCGTCACGCGTTCGGTCGGCCCCGACGAGGCGTACCTGTACAAGATCGCCGACCACATCATTCCGACAGACGCGAACGCGGAACTCGTGCGCGCCGAACAACTCGCGACGAACGCGATGATCAACGACGCGCCGAACAGCGCCGGCGTCATCTGGTGCCAGCAAGCCTGCGACCTCACCGGCCAGGTGGGCACGCCCGATGCGCCGGTGTTCCTGATCCTCGATGGTCCGATCACGATCCACGGCGTGGTCTTCGGCTACGTGTTCGTGCGCGACACCGGCGCCACGCTGCGGCCCGAGACGGGCAGCAGCCTCACGGGCAACTGCCCCGCGAACTGCATGTTGTTCATGAACGCAGGCTCCGCGATCTACGGCGCGCTCGTCGTGCAGGGCCAGTTGAAGGCGAACGGCACCGCCGCGGTGATCTACGACGGCAACGTGCTGCGCGGCGTCATCGAAGAAGCCGGACTCGTCTACTCGACCCTGCCGGGCGCGTGGACCGACCAGCAAGCGTACTGAGGAGACGGCAGCCATGGTGCGATTCCACGATGGACGCAAGGCGACGGGCTTCAGCCTCCTCGAAGTGCTGGTCGCGATCGTCGTGCTGAGCGTCGGCCTGCTGGCGCTCGCGGCGTTGCAGGGCAGTTTGTCCCGTGCCTCCGCCGATGCGAAGGCGCGTGCGCGCGTCGCGGCGATGTTGACCGCGCGCATCGACGAACTGCGCAGCGGTGGTTACGGCAGCCTTGCGCCGGAAGGCGCAGCGGCTCCGCTCACCAGCGTGGAAGGCGCGGCGGGCGATGGCTGCGACAACGACGGCAGCGCGGACGATTGGCTCGACTGCGCGCGCGAGCAGGCGAACCTGGGTTCACTGTCGGTGCAACAGACTGTCAACACCTGGTACGGCGACGCCACTTTCGCCACGCCCGCGCCCGCGCCGGCCAACCAGAATCCGCGCACCGCGCAGTTCAAGCGCGTCGGCCTCGTGGCCACGTGGACCGATGCGACCGGCGGCGTCCATTCGAACCAGCTCGTCTCCGACATCAGCTCGATGTCGCTGACCAACTTCGTCGTCGTGCCGCCCGATCCGACCGAGAACCCCACCGGCGGCCCGATCGTGCGCACGATCGACCCCGCGACGTCCGGCGTGCTTCCCATCGCGATGGGGCCGGAAGACCAGCAGATGATGAACGGCACCGGCAACCCCACGCCGGAACTCATCGGCCAGGGCAAGAACCAGGAGATCGTCGGCACGCGCTTCTCGGTGCTCAACTACACGCCGCCGCAGCAGTTCGGCGACAGCTCGGTGGTGGTGACGAAGCGTTTTGACAACGAGGTCATCAAGTGCAGCTGCCGATACGGCGCCGGTGGCGCCAACCTGCCGGAGATCTATCGCACGGCGCTGTGGCCCGCGATCTGGACGGGCGACGCCTACGCCGTGCACATCCCCGACGGCAACATCGCCGCGCCCGGTCAAACGAAGGCGTCGGGCCCGCGTTCGGGCGTCACGCAGAGCGAGCTGTGCCAGGAATGCTGCCGCGACCACCACGACTCCGGCACCGGCGTGGAGTTCGATCCGGAACGCGTCGGCGAGGAGATCAAGTACGACGCCGCCGCCAACGGCGCGCTTTCGCCCGCGAACACGAATGGCGGCACCTACGTCGATTCGTGCCGTCTCGTGCGCATCGATGGGTTCTGGCGGACCGCGGCGGACCTGTACCAGCGCCAGTTCGGGCTGCTCGAAACGAAACCCGACGACAACGGTGTGCCGGCGAAGTCCCGCGAGCCCACCGACGCGGCGGTCGCGCAGTACACCACGTTCGTCAAGGATTACCTCGCGTTGTACGACGGCAGCCAGGCGGTGCCGCCGGGCGCCACGCCGCAGGCGGAATTCCTCAGCGAGTTCCCGACCACGCCGATCACGCTCCCGGTCGTCTCCAACACCGACTACCGCTTCCTGCATGCGCGCGGCCTGTATGTCGATCATCTCGAGGAGAAGGCGCGCGAGAAAGTGAGCGAAGCCTTTGCCGATGGCGACGACGATCCGTGCCCTTCGGGTGATGCGGAAGCCGATTGCATCCTGCAGTTCCTGCCGTTCACCACCGCGAACCTCACCGAGATCGCGGCGTGGACCGCCGCGCCGGAAGGCATCATCAACGTCAACAGCGCCAACCTGCTTGCCACCGATCCCGACGATCCCTCGGGCGGCCGGACGACCGGCATCGCCAACGGCACGGCGCAGAACACGGCGCAGACGCGCAGTTCGAACTCGGGCATCGCGGTGTATTCGCCGAACGTCAACCTGGGCGGCGTCGATGAGGCCGACGTCGACGAGACGCACCAGCAGTCGCAGCAGTTCGATGTCGGCGGTCCTCCGGGTCCGACGTTCGACGTGCGCGCGCTGGGCGGCGGCGGCAACCCGTTCGTGTTCTTCAGCCTGGGCATCGACAACGACGTCGAATGCTTCAAGCCCGCCGGCACGGATCATCGTTGCGGCACGAGCCCGGGCACGATCCTGCCGCAGCAGGGCACGGTGTCGATCCGCAGGTACAACTACGAGGACACGACGTCGACCCAGATGAGCTTCACCTGCCAGGGCAACAAGGCTGCCTCGGGGATCGTCGCGGTGCCGACCTTCCACAACTTCACGCTTGCATCGGCCACGTTCAACGGCGTCAACGGCACGATCGCGGCGTCGGTGAACGAAGGCATGCTCATCGAAAGCACGTCGGTCCTGTTCGCAGCCGTCGCGGAAGGCGGGCTGGCGATCGCGACCTTCACGGAGGAAGGCAGTCCGCAGCTCGCGACGATCGACAGTTGCAAGGCATCGCAGGGCACGTTCACCCAGATCACCTGGAACACGCCGTGGCGGTGAGCCTTCAATAGATCGGCGTGATCGTCATCTGCGGCAAGGGGCGCGGCGCGCCCTGGGTGAGGTCGGGCTGCATGTCGGCCCAGGCCTCGCCCTGGTGGACGAGTTGCAGCAGCAGGCGCGTGGATTCGTTGCGCTGGAAGTAATCGGTGTACGGATACGAGGGCGGCGCCGCATCCGGCGATTCCGGCAACGCATACGCGCTCGCGTAATCGGGGATGCGCAGCGTCGCGTCATGCGTGCGCGCGACCTGCAGCGTGTAGCGCTGCAGGCCGGAGGCGAGGTTGCGCCAGCGGATCCAGTAGTGGTTCTCGAACGAGAACGCGTTGAAGCGTTCGCCCGCGGCCGCGCCCTTCGCCGCGATGCGTTCGAGCACCGCCTGCGGCATGTTGAGGTTCATCCCGCCTTCGTCGCCTTCCAGTGCGACGTGCACGATGCGGTCGCGCTGGCCGGGTGCGCGCGCGAGCAACAGGTCGCGCCAGTTCTGCATCGTCGCGACGATCCCGAACAGGAAGCCCGCGACGTCGCCCGCCGCGTTGCCGTCGCCGAGTCGCGCGTACGTGCGTTGCCAACCCTGTGCATTGCGTTCGGGCAGGAAGATCGCGCCGTGGCGCGACACGCTGGTGTCGTCGACCGCCGCGTACACCAGGTTGATCGCGAAAGTGGGCCACAGCGGAAGCGCGGCGTCGAACAGGTGGATCGGGAAGTTGCTGCCGATGCCGCCGTCGGAGAACCACACCGTGCGCATCGACGCGATGTTCGACGGCGCGTCCCTCGACGGCGCGTCCGTGGACGGCGTGCCCGACGATGGCGTGCGCGCGCCGCCAGCGGCGAGTTGATCGACGCTGTCGGCGGCGGATTTCGCGGGTGTTGCGGGCGCGCGCTCGGGTTCGATCACTGCTTCGGGTTCTGCCGGCATGCGCTTCGCCGGCTCGTGCAGCGGCACCGCGCTCACCAGCAACGGGAAGCTCAGGCTCATGCGCGTGGCGACGAGCACGGGGAGGTCGTCGTCCGCGGGCAACGGGTAATACGTCTTGCCTTCCACCTGCTCCGGCGCGCCGCCGTTGTCGACCATCCAGTCGACGACGACCTTCGGGAACAAACGATCGAACTCTTCGCGCAGGAACCAGAAGCGCACGTCGCGGAAGGGCAGGGTGCGCGGTTCGCGATGCGAGATGCTGGTGGTGATCATGCGCAGCACGAGTGCGTCGGGCGTCGCGGGTTCGCCGGGAAAGCGCGGCGCGCCGCACAGGTCGGCGAACGTCAGCGGCGCATCGAGCGGTTTGCCGGCGAGGCGCTGCAGCGTGGCGTGCAACCACTCCGTCAGCGCGGGCGTCGATGCGCCGCGTTCGCGCATGCCGACACACAGCCCGAACTGGTTGCCGCGCACCACGCGTGCGACGCGCAACACCGACGACACCGTCGCCGCCGCATAACCGCAGAAAAAGGAAGGCGTGAGCATCGCGAGCAGGCCGCCGGTGTTCGCGAGCGAATACCCGAGCGCGAGCAGCAATCCGAACACCAGCAGGAATTCGAGCGGCGCCGTCGCCAGCACGGCGAGCGATGCGGCCGCGATCTTCTTCCACTTCGGCGCGGCGCCCGCGCACACGACCAGCGCGCGATACGCATTGCGCACGCCCATCGCGGGCTGGAAGAGGCGATGGATGAAGCCTTGCGTCGTGAGTTGCGCGGCGACGTCGCGCAATCCATCGAACCCTGCGCCGGGTGCGTCGTGCATCGCGGGATCGCCATTTGCGATGCGTCGATCGCCATACGCGGCGGCTGCCGTGACCGCGGCCGCGATCGCACCCGCCGATGTTCCGCCCACGCTCTTGAAACGGAACTCGCGCGCGAGGGTGAGCACCGCATTCGGATACACGATGCCGCTCGTGATCCCGCCCTTCATCACCAGGTCGCAGTACTTCATCGCACTCGTTTCCCTGCCGCCGCGATGCAACGACCTTCGGCGATGTGCGCCAGGCGATCAAGTTCCTCGTGGGGCAGGGCCGTGGCGGTCCGGAAGTGACACCGAAGGTCACCTATTGACCGAGGCTGTCGTCGTCCAAATCAGAGAACGCAAGAACGAATGTCCGGAAGTGTGATGGAGGTTGAAATCGGTTCCGGGCCGATGTCACACTCGCGCCGCGCCACATGCCGCGTCAGGGGGACGTGAAAGGCATCTGGGGCTCTCACAGGGGAAATCCGCAACATGCTCAGCCGCCTTCTTCGGGCCGCGGCCGCCACGTTCGTGGCCGTCGCGACGCTCATCGCCGCGCCTGCATTCGCTTCCGTCCGAACCGTCGACGGCATCGCCGTCGAAACCAATCTCGCGAGCGTGACGGCCGGTGCGGCCTATTCGCAGCAGATCGTGCCGTCGGGACCTTCGGGTTACATGGGGCCGTACACGTTCACGGTCGTCGGCGCGGGGTTGCCGGCTGGCATCTCGGTGTCGAGTTCGGGCCTGGTCAGCGGCATGACCTGCGCCACGAACGGCAACAAGAAGTTCACCCTCCAGATCTCGGGGAACGGAACGACGGCGCTGTTCAACGGCAGCAACGAGTTCTCGTTCAACGTGACCGGTGGTGCGACCGGCTCGTGCCTGCTGACGGTGGGCGGCACGCCGCCGACCGGCACGGTCGGGACCGCGTACAGCGGATCGCTGACGACCACCGGCGGCAGCTCGCCGTACACGTACGCGCTCGTCGGCGGCACGCTGCCCCCGGGCGTGACGCTCGCGACCACCGGCGCGCTGAGCGGCACGCCGACGCTCGCGGGCACGTACTCGTTCACCGTGCGCTCGACCGATGCATCGTCGCGCACGGGTGTGTCGACGTTCTCGATCACGATCAACGCGGCGCCGCCGGTGATCCTCAACGTCCTCCCGTCGATCATGCCTGGCGGCCAGACGACGGTGCCGTATTCGCAGGCGCTCAGCGTGGGCAACGGCACCGGTCCGTATACCTACGCGATCAGCGCGGGCTCGCCGCCGACCGGAGTCTCCCTGGCCTCCGGTTTCATCGTGGGCGTGCCGAATGTCGCGGGCAGCTACAACTTCACCGTGCAGGCGACCGACTCGCTCGGCAACACCGGCACGCGCGCGTACACGGTGGCGATCGCGGGCAGCAACTCGCTGGTCCTTGCGCCGGCATCGCTGCCCAACGGCGCCAGGTCGACCGCGTATAGCCAGACGGTCACCTCGAGCGGCACCGCTCCGTTCGTGTATTCGATTTCCGCCGGTTCGCTGCCGAGCGGCCTGTCGATCGCGCCGTCGACCGGTGCGATCACCGGCACGCCGAATGCGATCGGCACCTCCAACTTCACCGTGCGCGCGCAGGATGCCAACGGCAACTTCGGCACGCGCGCGTACACGGTCGCGATCACCGCAGCGACGATCTCGCTGTCGCCGAGCTCCGTGCCCAGCGCGAACAACGGCGTCGCCTACAGCCAGGTGTTCACCGCCACCGGCGGCACCGCCCCCTACATCTACTCGCTCGGCATGGCCTCCATGCTGCCGACCGGCGTGACCCTGCAGAACGACGGCACGCTTTCGGGCACGCCGACCAGCGCGGGCACGTTCAACTTCAACGTCATCGCGACCGACATGCTCGGCGACAGCGGGCTGCACGGTTACACGCTGGTCGTGACGCCGGCCAGCATCACCGTGTCGCCGTCGTCGCTCGCCGATGTCGCGAGCGGCACGCCGGTCAACACGACGTTCACCGCGAGCGGCGGCACCGGCCCGTACACGTTCACCACGAGCGGCACGCTTCCGCCGGGCATCACGTTGTCGGGCGGCGGCACGCTGTCGGGCGCGTCGACCACGCCGGGCACGTACACGTTCGATGTCACCGCGACCGATGCGAACGGCGATTCGAAGACCGTGACGATTTCGCTCACGATCGTCGCCGAGCCGCTCACGTTCGGTCCGACTTCGCTTTCGAATGGCAGGAACGGGTTCGCGTACTCCGAATCGTTCATCGCCGCAGGCGGTGTGGCGCCTTACACCTTCACCGTCGAGTCCGGCACGCTGCCCACCGGTGTAACGCTCGCCTCCGACGGCACGCTGAGCGGCACGCCGGCCACTGCCGCGGGCCCGTACAGCTTCACCATCCGCGTCGATGATGCAGCGCTTGCGTCGACCTCGCGCAGCTACACGCTCACCATCGATCCCGCGTCGATGGGCGTCGCGCCGGCGTTCATGCCGCAGTCGACCGTGGGCGTGTTGTTCTCGCAGCAACTGTTCACCACCGGCGGCACCGGCCCGTACGTCTACACGATCACCGCCGGTGCGTTGCCTCCGGGCATCACGCTGCTCGGCGACACGGTGTCGGGCACGCCGACCGCGACGGGCACGTACAACTTCACCGTCACCGCGACCGACCAGAACGGCGACACCGCGGTCAAGGCGTACTCGCTGGAAGTGATTGCCGCGACGGTCACCGTCGATCCGACGACGCTGCCGGCCGGCACGAAGAGCACCGCGTACAGCACGACGTTCACCGCGTCGGGCGGCACGGCACCGTACGCGTACTCGCATACCGGCACGCTGCCCACCGGCCTCGCGCTGGCAGGCGACACGCTGTCGGGCACGCCGACGGCCGCGGGTTCGTACACCTTCACCATCACCGCGACGGACAGCTTCGCTTCCACCGGTTCGCGCACCTATACGGTCGCGGTCTCCGCCGCGACGCTCGCGATCGCGCCGGCCTCGCTGCCTGGTGCGACCAACGGCGTCGCGTACAGCCAGACGTTCACCACGTCGGGCGGCACCGCGCCGTACGCGTATGCGTCGACTGCGTTGCCGACGGGCCTCGCGCTATCGCCGGCGGGTGTGTTGTCCGGTACGCCGAACGGCGCCTCCGGTTCGTACGCATTCGACGTGACCGTCACCGATGCATTCGGCGACACCGCGACGGAGACGTATTCGCTCGTCATCGGCGGCGCGACGCTCACCCTCTCGCCGGGCACGCTGCCTAGCGCGGTGAACGCGCGCGCTTACCAGGAAGACCTCACTGCATCGGGCGGCGCCGCGCCGTACACGTTCTCGCTCGTGTCGGGCGCGCTGCCGACCGGCATCGCCTTCTCGTCGGCCGGCGCGTTCTCCGGCACGCCGAACGCGACCGCCGGTGCGTATCCGATCACGGTGCGCGTGCGCGACGCCAACGGCGACACGCTCGACCAGGCCTACACGCTCGGCGTTGCGTCCGCGATGATCGCGGTGACGCCGTCGTCGCTGCCCAGCGGCATCAACAGCGCCGCCTACAGCGCGACCTTCGGTGCGACCGACGGCAATGCGCCGTACACGTTCACCGCGTCGGGCGCGCTGCCGACGGGCCTGTCGCTGTCGGGCGCCACGCTGTCGGGCACGCCGACGGTCGCAGGTTCCTACACCTTCACGATCACCGCGACGGACAACAACGGCGACACGGGTTCGCGCGACTACACGGTCACGATCGACCCGGCGGTCATCGCGATCACGCCGAACGCGCTGCCCACCGCGAAGAACGGCGCGGCCTACTCGCAGTCGCTCAGCGCGACCGGCGGTACGCCGGCCTACACGTACGCGATCACCACGGGCACGTTGCCGAACGGCCTGGCGATGTCGTCGGGTGGCGTGCTGTCGGGTACGCCGACGTGCCCGGCCGATACGTACGACATCACCGTCACCGTCACCGACGCCAACGGCGACACCTCGTCGATGCCTTACGCGCTCATCGTCGATCCGGCGACCGTCGCGATCACGCCCGACTCGCTGCCCAATGCCGCGAACGGCGCCGCGTACTCGCAGTCGATCACCGCGAACGGCGGCACCGCGCCCTACGCGTTCTCGCTCGACTCGGGCACGTTGCCGGCGGGCCTCTCGCTGACGTCGGCCGGCACGCTGGCCGGTACGCCGGGCGTGGCGGCGGGCACGTTCCACTTCGACATCAAGGCGGTCGATGCGAACGGCGACAACACCATTCGCTCCTACGCGCTCGTCGTCGGCGCCGCGTCCGTCACGGTGACGCCCGCGACGCTGCCGAACAGCAGCAACGGCAAGGCGTATTCGCAGGACTTCGCCGCGACCGGCGGCAGCGCGCCGTATGTGTACGCGCTGACGTCGGGCACGTTGCCCAAGGGTTTGACGCTCGTGAACGGCAAGCTCGCCGGCACGCCGGCGGGTGCGGGCTCGTACGCCTTCACCGTCGAAGCGACCGACGCGCATGGCGACAAGGGCGCGCGTGCGTATGCCGTGACCATCGCGGCCGCGACGATCGCGATCACCCCGGACACGCTGGCCGGCGGCACCAACGGCACCGCGTTCGCGCAGACGTTCACCGCGACCGGCGGCACTGCGCCGTACACGTTCGGCCTCGCCTCGGGTGCGTTGCCCGCGGGCCTGGCGATCGCCGCGAACGGCGAACTCACCGGCACGCCGACCGCGGCCGGCGACTTCACCTTCTCGGTCGAAGCCACCGACGCGAACGGCGACACCGCGACGCACGCCTATGCGCTGGCGATCGCCGGCGGCGACCTGCTCAACGTCGATCCGGAAACGCTGCCGGGTGCGACCGCGGCCGATGCGTACGCGCAAGTGCTGACCGCGAACGGCGGCAGCGCGCCGTACACCTTCGCGATCACCGAAGGCACGCTGCCGGAAGGCCTCGTGCTCGCTGCCGACGGCCACATCAGCGGCACGCCGACGACCGCGGGCGATGCGACGTTCACCGTCACCGCGACCGACGCCGACGGCAACTTCGGCACGCGCGCATACACGCTCGCCGTCGCCGAAGCGATCGTGCTCGACATCACGCCGGGCACGCTCGAGGAAGGCCACGGCGGTGCGCCGTACAGCGCGACGTTCGGCGCCACCGGCGGCACCGCGCCGTACACGTTCACGGTTTCCGATGGTGCGTTGCCGGCGGGCATGACGTTGTCGAACAACGGCACGCTGTCGGGCACGCCGACGACGCCGGGCACCTACACGTTCACCGTGCGCGGCGAAGACGACCTGGGCCACGCGGGCTCGCGCGCCTTCACCCTGATCATCGGCGCGTTGGTGCGTCCGGATCCGACGCGCGATCCGAGCGTGATCGACAGCGTCACCGAACAACTCGGTGCCGCGCGTCGCCAGGGCGAGATGCAGATGTCGCACGTGTTCCGCCGACTCGACGCGCCGCGTGCGCCGTGCGCGCCGTCGGAAGGCGAGTCGAACGAAGCATGCAAGCAGCCGATCGAAGTGTGGGCCTCCGGCACGCACGACACGAACTACGCCAGCGGCACCTCGGTCACCGGCGCGTTCACCGTCGGCGCCGACATGCAGCTCGGCATGGTCCGCTTCGGCGCCGCGCTCGGCACCGGCTGGGATATCGCAGAACGCGCGTCGGGGTATCGCGGCGATGTCGATGGCAAGACGTGGATGCTGTACGGCCGCGTCGCACTCGGCGACACCTTCGGCCTCGCGGCCGTCGCCGGTCGCACGGACCTCGACCTCGACAGCCGTCGTGCCCTCGGCGACGCGGGCGTGGTGGTCGGTCAACGCGACGGCACCAACGCGTTCATCGGTGTCGAGCTGAGCGGCGAATGGCGCAACGGCGATCGCGGCCTGGTCCCGTACCTGCGCTACGAACACGCGCGTACCGAGCTCGACGGCTTCGCCGAATCGGCGACCAGCCCGCTGGCGCTGCAGTACGGCGACGTGTCGCAACGCAACTCGGCGTTCGTCCTGGGTGCCGAGGCCTTCCACGACCTGCGCTTCAACTGGGGCACGCTGACGCCGAAGGTGCGCGTCGAAGTGCGCGACCGCAACGGCGCATCGGTGAACCAGCAGCTGTGGTACCTCGACGCGCCGGCCTCGCCGTACGTGCTCGCGGTGCGCGGCCTCGACGAACGCAGCGCGCTCGCGGCGTTCGGCCTCGAAGCGGCGTTCGGCGCGGTCCGGGTCACCTTCGAGTACGGCACGGCAGGCAGCGCGGAAGACCTCTTCGAGGGCCAGGCGCTGCGGTTGCAGATCCGCGCCGACTTCTGATCCTGCTCCATCGATCGACCCGAACCGGGGCGGGCCTTCCCGCCCCGGTTCGTTTCCGGGCATCCTTCCGCGCATGCCCGAGCACACGCCCGACTCCAGGAAGCCTGCCGCAAAGAAGCACGTCCTGGTCTGCGGCGGCGCGGGCTACATCGGCAGCCACATGGCGCGCTGGCTCGCCGAACGCGACCACCGCGTCACCGTCCTCGACGATCTCTCCACCGGTCATCGCGAAGCGGTGCGCTGGGGCGAGCTGGTCGAAGCGGACATCGGCGATGCGGATGCGCTCGATCGCGTCTTCGGCAACGCGCGCTTCGATGCGGTGATGCATTTCTGCGCGCGTTCGCTGGTCGGCGAATCGGTCGCCGATCCGTACGCGTATTACACGAGCAACGTCGGCAGCACGCTGGTGCTGTTGCAGGCGATGCGGCGCCATGGCGTCGATCGCCTGGTGTTCTCGTCGACCGCCGCGGTGTTCGGGCAACCGCAGTCGGCGCGCATCGACGAGGATCATCCGAGGCAACCGATCAATCCTTACGGCGCGAGCAAGGCGATGGTCGAACGCATCCTCGCCGATGCCGCCACCGCATACGGATTGCGTTCGGTCGCGCTGCGCTACTTCAACGCGGCGGGCGCGAGCCCGGATGGCGTGATCGGCGAATCGCATGCGCCGGAAACACACCTGGTTCCCAACGTGTTGCGCGCCGCGCTCGGCACCGGTCCCGCATTGAAGGTGTTCGGCGACGATTGGCCGACGCCGGACGGCACGTGCGTGCGCGATTACGTGCATGTCGACGATCTCGCCGATGCACACCTGCGCGCGCTCGACTTCCTCGACGCGCAAGCGGGTGCACACGCGTTCAACCTCGGCAACGGCACCGGCTTCTCCGTGCGCGAAGTGATCGCGGCGGCCGAAGCGGTGAGCGGTCGCGCGATCCCGTATTCGATCGAGCCGCGGCGCGCGGGCGATCCGGCCGTGCTGGTGGCGGCAAGCGACCGTGCGCGCGCGGCGCTCGGATGGCGCCCCGCGTACGACCGGCTGGAACCGATCATCGAAACCGCGCTGCGCTGGCACGCCGCGCAGTCCTTCTAGGGCGCGCCCCGCGCGATGTGAAGCCGCGATGACGCGCGCTTCGCCACAATGCGCGACCCCCGCGACTTCCCCGGTGGCGCACGGAGCCAGGCGTGGTCGACTTCGAATCGTTGTTCCGCCAATCGCCGAATCCCTACATGGTCGTCGACCGCGACCTGCGCTACCTCGCCGTCAACGAGGCCTACGCGAGCATCCTGAGCACGACCGTCGAAGCATTGATCGGGCGTCGCGTCTTCGACGCGTTCCCCGGTGAAGTCGATGGCGCGGGGCAGGCGCAGGCGGAAGCCGTGCGGCGTTCGATCGAGCGCGCCTTCGACACCGGCCGCCCCGACATGCTCGCGCTCGTGCCTTTCACGATCGAGCGCGAGACCGCGTCGGGCCGCGTGGTGGAGGAACGCTACTGGAGCGCGACGCACACGCCGCTGTTCGATGGCGACGGTCGCGTCCATGGCGTGCTGCAACACACCACCGACGTCACCGAGGTCGAACGCACGCGCATCGAGCTCGAAGCCGCGCGCCAGGAGCGCGGCGCGACGCCGGAACAACTCTGGCAAGGCGTGGTGTCGCGCGCGCGCGCCGTACAGGACGCCAACAGCTTGCTCGAAGCGCAACGCCGGCACATGCAGGCGTTGTTCGCGCAGGCGCCGGGGTTCATGGCAGTGCTGTCGGGTCCGGACTACACCTTCGAGATCGCGAACCCGGCCTACGAAGCGTTGACCGGCAAGCGCGACTTCCTCGGCCGCAGGCTCGTCGACGTGCTCCCCGAGATCGCGGAGCAGGGCTACATCAACCTGCTCGACCAGGTGCGCGAAACGGGCCGGCGCTTCGTCGGTCGCGGGATGGAAGTGCATATCCAGGGCGCGGGCGGCGAACTGCATCCGCGCTTCGTCGACTTCGTCTACCAGCCCATCGTCGGCGACGACGGTCGCGTCTACGCCATCTTCGTGCAGGGCTCCGACGTCACCGATCGCGAAGCCGCGCTCGCCGCGTTGCGCGACGCGGACCAGCGCAAGGACCGCTTCCTCGCCACGCTCGCGCACGAACTGCGCAACCCGCTCGCGCCGATCGGCACCGCGGCGGCGCTGTTGCGCATGGCGCCCGACGAGCCGACCCGCGTGCAGGAAGCGAGCGCGATCATCGAACGCCAGGTTCGCCACGTGACGCACCTGGTCAACGATCTGCTCGACGTCTCGCGCGTGACGCGCGGCCTCGCCATCCTCGACATGCGCGAAATGGATCTCGCGCGTTCGCTGCGCGAAGCGATCGAACAGATCGCGCCGCTCGCCGCACGCAAGGGGCACGTCCTGCGCGTCTCGCTCCCCGATGCGCCGGTGCTGCTGCAAGGCGATCCGGCGCGCATGACGCAAGTGTTCGCCAACCTGCTCAGCAACGCCGCGAAGTACACGCCAGACGGTGGCCGCATCGAAGTGCGCTGCTTCGTCGACGACGAGCGTGCGTGCGTCGAGATCGAAGACAACGGCATCGGCCTGGACGCGACGCTGATCCCGCACGTGTTCGACCTGTTCGTGCAGGCCGAACCGACGCCCGACCGCAACGACGGCGGCCTCGGCATCGGCCTCGCGCTCGCGCGCAGCCTCGTGCAATTGCAGGGGGGGTCGATCGAAGCGCACAGCGCGGGGCTCGGCAAGGGCGCGCGCTTTCGCGTGTGCCTGCCGGTGCATGTGCGCGCGACGGCGTGACCGCTGTCATCGAACGCTCATATCCGCGAACTAGGCTGTCGCGCCTCAGGGGGAACCGCCATGCGACTGGCCAAGACGAACAAGGCACGCGACGTGCTCGACGCCGGCAAGGCCGGCGCGGTAGACCTGCGCGACCGCCGCATTCTCATTCTTGCCGACGGCAAGCGAACGCGCGACGAGTTGATCGCGATGCTCGGGGATGCGAGCGCGGCGTCGATCGATCGACTTGTGAGCGGGGGGTATCTCGCGTCGGCGGACGATTGGGGGCGGACGTTGCCGCCGGTTGCACCGGTTCCACGGTCCGCTGTTGCAGCGATCCAGGTGCCGGCGCCGGCACCGACGCCTGCAGCGACGACAACCAAGCGCCGCTCGTTGGCCGCCGCGAAGATGTACCTCATCGACATGTTGCAACTGCAGCGTTCGCCGACGGCGGTGGAGTTGCGCCTCGCGATCCAGTCGACGTCAGAGCCATCCGCGCTGCTGGATCGCCTGCTCGAAGCGCTGGCTTACCTTGTGAGCACGTCGCAACCGAGTTACGGCGAACGCGTCCTCGCACGCTTCGCCGAAGTCGTCCCGGAAGAAGCGTTGCCGCGCCTGCCGGCGCTCGCGGCGTGAGCGCGGCAGGCATGCGTTGCGTCAATCGACGCGCTGCAGCTTCGGTCCCTTCCACGCGCCGCTGACGATCGCGTCGCTCGGCCAGTAGTTCCGCAGCACCGCGAAGAATTTGCCGCTCGGCGCGGGCAACCAGTTCGCTTCCTTGTCCTTGCCTGGCGAGGCGTGCTGCAGGTACAGCGTGATGCCGCCGTCCGGATCGCGATGCAACGTGTCGAGCATCGTCGAGTTGACCAGGTAGCGATCGAGCGGATTGTCGACCAGCAACTGCGCCGGCAGGTCGTACATCGTCAGCGACCAGAAGCCCTTCACCGGCGGCAGGCCGTCCTTCGGGAAGCGCAGGACGTAGCGATGGGCACCGTCGAGCGGCTCGCCATCGGCGTCGGTTTCGTAAGTCGCGTACATCGCCTCTTCCGGCGAGTTCGCGTAGATGCCGACCTGCGCGCCGAGCGCACGCGACACCACGTCGTAATGCATGTCGGCGCGCGTGCCGAACATCCCCTTCGACGATGTGCGCTGCTTGCGTTCCTTGTCGATCTCGGCCTGGCCGTCCCGCATGCCGGCGAGCATCGCGTCGCGGATCGCGGGTTCGGTCTTGTCGAAGTCGAAGTGGCGGCCGGGCACGAACCCCACCGCCGACAAACGCTCGCGGAAGCGCTTCGCCGCCTCGTGCGTCGGGATGAACTGCATCGCGAACGCGAGTTCGTTGAAGAACTCCAGCGAGGTGCGCTGTTCTTCCGCGGACACCGGCTTGATCCATTCGATCGGCGCGTGCGCGGGCGCGGGCGGCTCGCCGAGGAACGCGGACAGCGGTTCGACCTTGTATCCGGCCTGGATGCGCTTGACGTTGTCCATGTCGTCGGCGCCGAACAACTGCGTGCGATAGACCGCGAACACGAACTCCGTTTCCATCGGGAACACCTGCGCGATGCCCGGCGGCTTCGCGCCGTTCCAGCCCGGGCCCGCGATGAGGTAGCGGCCCGGCGCGTTGCCGGTCGTGCGGCTGCCGATGTAGCCGGTGTTGTGCGTGTAGGCGTCGATCAGCTGGATCGAGTAGTAGCGCTTGCGCTCGATCGACGGCACGGTCAGCACCATCGGCTCGTCGCGCAGGTCGAGCCACACCATCGAATACGGCGTGTCGGAGTTGGGCGTCTGGATCGCCTTGTCCTGCGGCGTGTACAGGCGCGCGTTGTTCGCGATCGTGGTGAACGGGCCCTTGTATTCGGGGTTCTTCGGATCGAGCACGTAGGCGTCCATGACGCGGTAGTTGTCGACGATCGGAAAGCCCCAGACGTAGGCATCGCGCGCGAGTTCGCGCAGGTCGTCCAGGCGGACCGGATCGTTGGCGATGCTCGATGCGTTGATCGTGGCGTTGTTCGCCATCGAGCTGGCTTCGTCGGAGGAGGGCGCGCGCGTGCAGCCGGCGAACGTGAGCGCGAAAAGCAGGGCGAATCCGAACGCGGCCGCGCGCGTCGTCGCGCGCGCGTTGGAAAGCAGGAGGTGCATGGGAAATCTCTCTCGCTGGTGGCGTCGTGGAGGCTAGCAACGCGCGACGCGGCGACCGATTGTCCTTGCGGGCAAAAACTCTGCACCAAGGTGTAATTGCGGAGTATTCGAAAAGTTCCGCGCATTGCGCATTCGTGTTTGTGCAAGCGGCCGCACGTTCATGAAGTGGTTCATGCAGTGCACGCGATTGCGCACTGAATGCGCGAACGAATCACGCGCTGCGCACGCCGCATTTCGCAGACTGTGCGGGCCGGCGAAAACACCGCCGCATATTGGTAACCAACGGAGAAGATCCACGATGGCCAACAATCCGAACGACCGCAACCAGCAGAACATGGGCGGCCAGCAGCAGAACCAGGACAAGAAGCACGGCATGGGCAAGGACCAGACCGGGCAACGCCAGGAAGGCCAGTCCAAGAGCGGCAGCGACCGCGACATGCAGGGTTCCTCGCGCGACCAGCAGCAGGGCCAGCGCAGCGACCAGAACCGCGGCGGCAGCGGCAGCGACCGCTAAAACCTGCCACCGGTTTTCGTTTTCGTTTTCGCCTTGATCAGGGCGAGATGACGGGGAGGCCGCGAGGCCTCCCCGTCGTCGTGTCTGGCTACCCGCTGAGCGTTTCCAGCACCGCCGCGCCGTAGCGTTCGAGCTTCGCCGCGCCGACGCCCTGGACTTCCGCGAGTGCATCGAGGTTCGATGGTTCCGCGAGTGCGATCTGCCGCAGCGTCGCATCGTGGAAGATCACGTACGCAGGGACGCCTTGCGTACGCGCGACCTCGGAGCGCCAGCGACGCAACGCTTCGAATCGCGATTGCGCTTCGTGTGGCAGATCACCGGCCGCTTCCGTCGCCCCGCGCGACTCGCGCCGCGACTTCGGCGCCTTCTCAGCTTCCGCACGCAACGTCAACGTCGTCTCGCCCTTCAGCAACGCCGCGCTCGCCTGCGTCAGCCGCAGCGAGCCATGCCCTTCGACATCCACCTGCAACCATCCGCCCGCGACGAGCTGGCGAAACACGCTGCGCCATTGCTTCGCATCGAGCTCGGTGCCGACGCCGTAGGTGCTCAGGCGGTCGTGCCCGAACTGGTGGACCTTCTGCGTGTCCGCGCCGCGCAGCACGTCGATGACGTGCGCCGCGCCGAAACGCTGGCCGGTGCGATACACGCACGACAGCGCCTTCTGTGCGGCGACGGTGCCGTCCCAACTCTTCGGCGGCGCGATGCAGTTGTCGCAGTGGCCGCAATCGCCGTCGTGTTCCTCGCCGAAATACGCGAGCAGAGTCTGTCGTCGGCACGCGGTGGATTCGCAGTAGCCGATCAGTGTTTCGATCTTGCGGCGCTCCAGGCGCTTGCGCTCTTCGCCGGATTCGGATTCCTCGATCATCCGTTGCAGCAGCACGGCGTCGCCGAGGCCGTAGGCCATCCACGCGTCGGCCGGATCGCCGTCGCGGCCGGCGCGGCCGGTTTCCTGGAAATAGCCTTCGAGCGACTTGGGCAGGTCGAGATGCGCGACGTAACGCACGTCGGGCTTGTCGATCCCCATGCCGAAGGCGATCGTCGCGCACATCACGACGCCGTCCTCGCGCAGGAAGCGGCGCTGGTGCTGCGCACGCACCTCCGCGTCGAGACCGGCGTGGTAGGGCAGGGCGGTGAAGCCCTGCGCGACGAGGAATTCGGCGGTCTGCTCGACCTTCTTCCGCGACAGGCAATACACGATGCCAGAATCGTTGCGCCGCTCGCGCAGGAAATCGACGAGCTGGCGCCGGCTGTCCTGCTTGGCGACCACCGTGTAGCGGATGTTGGGCCGGTCGAAGGAACTGACGAACTGGCGCGCGTCCTTCAAGCCGAGGCGTTCGACGATCTCGCGCCGCGTCGGCGCATCCGCGGTCGCGGTCAGCGCGATGCGCGGGACCTCGGGCCAGCGCTCGTGCAGCAGCGTGAGCTGCCGGTATTCCGGGCGGAAGTCGTGGCCCCACTGCGACACGCAGTGCGCTTCGTCGATCGCGAACAACGCGACGCGCGCGCGATCGAGCAGCGACAGGAAGCGCGGCGTGAGCAACCGCTCCGGCGCGACGTACAGCAGATCCAGCGCGCCGTCGGCGAACTCGCGTTCCACCGCGAGCGCCGCGCCCGCATCGAGCGAGGAATTGAGGAAGGCCGCCTTCACGCCCAGCTGGCGCAGCGCTTCCACCTGGTCCTGCATCAGCGCGATCAGCGGCGAGACGACGATCGCCGTGCCCTGCCGCAGCAGCGCGGGCAACTGGTAGCACATCGACTTGCCGCCGCCGGTGGGCATGAGCACCAGTGCATCGCCGCCGCCGGCGACGTGTTCGACGATCTCGCCCTGCACGCCGCGGAAGGCGTCGTATCCGAAAACGTGGCGGAGGGTGTCGAGCGCGTGTTGCATGCGCGGTAGGGTAACAAGCGGTGCAAGCGAATCGTTGCCGAGGGCTCGGCAAAAAGGGAAACGGGAAACGAGAAGCGGGAAACGGGAGGTCGAGCTACGATTCGGCCGACGGTCCCTCAGCCGAAGCGAAGTCCAACCTCCCGTTTCCCGGGTTTCCCGTTTCCCGCTCTATCGCTTTACTGCAGCAACGCCCGCAACATCCACGCGTTCTTCTCGTGCACCTTCAGCCGCTGCGTGAGCATGTCGACCGTCGGGTCGTCGCCGGCCTTGTCGGCGACGCCGAGCGCCTGGCGCGCCGTGCGCGACACCGCCTCGTTGCCGACCGTGAGCTGGCGGACCATTTCGCGCCAGTCCGTATGCTCGACCTTGGTGCCGGGCTTGATGCTGGTCAGGCGCTGGAAGTCCTCGTAGGACGCCGGCACGTTGTATCCCAGCGCGCGGATGCGCTCGGCGATTTCGTCGAAGGCCATCCACTGCTCGTTGTATTGCACCTCGAACATCGCGTGCAGGCTGTTGAACATCTCGCCCGTGATGTTGAAGTGGAAGTTGTGCGTCTTCAGGTAAAGCGTGAAGGCATCGGCCAGCACGACCATCAGCGACTCGGCGATCTTCTTGCGGTCGCCGGCCTCGATCCCGATGTCGATCTCGGGGGCGGTCTGGCCGACTTTCGGATCTTCCTTCAGGTTCTTCGCGGGGGTGGACATGCGCTGTCGCTCCTTGTTGCGGGGGGTTGCGGTCACAATAAAGGGGGCGGCGACCCGACGAATAGTCGATTGTTGCTGTCGCTGCGATTGAACAAGGCTATCGGCCACGGAGTGTATGGAAGGGAGTGCAAAGGCCGCGTCTGCGCAGGCGCGCCGGGCCATCGACGGGGCCTTGTCGAGGGATCGGGGACGGCTGCTGGGCCTGTGGTCGCGCTGGAACGCGAAGCCGCAGGACGAGGCGCTGGGCGAGGCCTTCGCGCAGGCCCTGCAGCGCTCGGTCGCCGCGCGTGAAGCGCGGGCCGCCTCGCTGCCGCAGGCCGCGGTCGATCCGTCGCTGCCCATCGCCGCCGAGGCCGACCGCATCGTCGAACTGATCCGCCGCCATCCGGTGGTGGTGATCGCGGGCGAAACCGGCTCGGGGAAGACCACCCAGCTGCCCAAGCTGTGCCTGGCCGCAGGCCGCGGCGCGGCGGGCATGATCGGTTGCACGCAGCCGCGGCGCATCGCCGCGCGCGCGGTCGCGCGTCGCGTCGCCGAGGAACTCGCGGTGCCGGTCGGCGGCGCGGTCGGATTCCAGGTGCGCTTCAGCGACAACGTGTCGGCGCAGACCGCGGTGAAGTTCATGACCGACGGCATCCTGCTCGCCGAGATCCAGTCCGATCGCTGGCTGTCGGACTACGACACGCTGATCATCGACGAAGCGCACGAGCGCAGCCTCAACATCGATTTCCTGCTCGGGTACCTGAAGCAGCTGCTCGAACGCCGCAAGGACCTCAAGGTCATCGTCACGTCGGCGACCATCGACACCGAGCGCTTCGCCGCGCATTTCGGCGACGCGCCGGTGGTGAATGTCGAAGGCCGCGGCTATCCGGTCGAAGTGCGTTATCGCCCGCTGGAAGGCGAGGGCGAGGACGCCGGCGATCGCACCGTGCTCGACGGCATCATCGCGGCGTGCGACGAGATCGCGCGCGAGCGCCCGATGGGCGACACGCTCATCTTTCTCCCGGGCGAACGCGAGATCCGCGACGCGCACCTCGCGCTCGAACGGCGAAAATATCGCCACACCGAAATCCTGCCGCTCTACGCGCGCCTTTCCGCGCGCGACCAGGATCGCGTGTTCAATCCCGGCCCGCAGCGGCGCATCGTGCTCGCGACCAACGTCGCCGAGACCTCGCTGACGGTGCCGCGCATCCATGCGGTCGTCGACCCGGGCCTGGCGCGCGTGAAGCGCTACAGCCCGCGGCAGAAACTCGACCGCCTGCACATCGAAGACATCAGCCAGGCCAGCGCCGACCAGCGCAAGGGCCGCTGCGGCCGCGTCGCGCCGGGCACCGCGTATCGCCTGTATTCGCAGGCGGAGTTCGAATCGCGCCCGCAGTACACCGATCCGGAAATCCGCCGCGCCGCGCTCGCGGGCGTGATCCTGCGCATGTTGTCGCTCGGCCTCGGGCGCATCGAGGAATTCCCGTTCCTCGAACCGCCGGAACCGCGCGCGATCGCCGATGGCTGGCAGACCTTGTTCGAACTCGGCGCGATCGAGGACGGAGACAAGGGGACGCGCAAGCTCACTGCCATCGGCCGCACGATGGCGCGCCTGCCGGTCGACGTGAAGCTCGCGCGCATGCTGGTCGCCGCGCACGAACGTCATTGCCTGCGCGAGATGCTGGTCATCGCCTCGTTCCTCGGCATCCAGGATCCGCGCGAGCGACCCGCCGACCAGCGCGCCGCGGCCGACAACGCGCACGCGCAGTTCGCCGATCCGAAGTCGGAGTTCGTCGGCATCCTCAAGTTGTGGGACGCCTACCGCGTCGCGCACGAAGACCTCACGCAATCGAAGCTGCGCACGTGGGCCGAGAAGCACTTCCTCGGCTTCCTGCGCCTGCGCGAATGGCGCGAGTTGCATCGCCAGTTGAAGCTGCTGTGCGACGAGCTCGGCTGGAACCAGGACGAGAAAGACGCGCCCTACGCAGACCTCCATCGCGCGCTGATGACGGGCCTCGCGACGCAACTCGGCAATCGCGCGGACCGCAACCTGTACGACGGTCCGCGCGGGCGCAAGTTCCAGCTGTTCCCCGGTTCGCCGCTGTCGAAGAAGCCGCCGCCGTGGGTGTTGTCCGCGACGCTGCTCGACACCGAGCGCGTGTGGGCGCTGACCAACGCGACCGTCGAACCGGAATGGGCGATCGACGCGTTGCCGCACCTGCTCGCGCGTCGCCAGCACGATCCGCGCTGGGCGCGATCGCAGGGGCGCGTGGTGGGCAGCGAACAGATTTCCTTGTTCGGCCTCGTGCTCGCGCCGAAGCGGCCGATCCATTACGGCGCGCTGTTCCCCGAGGAAGCGCGCCAGATCTTCGCGCGCGATGCGTTGGTGACCGGCGAGATCAATACGCGCAGCGTCTTCCTGCCGCGCAACCTCGCGATGCTCGCGAAGGCGAAGGAAGAAGAAGCCAAGCAGCGCCGCGCGGGCCTGGTCGTCGACGAAGACTGGCAGGCGCAGTGGTATCTCGACCGCCTGCCGCCGCACGTGCACAACGCGCAGGCGCTGGATGCGTGGTATGCGCGATTGTCGAAGGAGGAGAAGGCGGCGCTCGAATGGTCGCTGTCCGACCTGATGGTCGGCGACGAGAGCGACGCCACGCGATTCCCGCCGTATTTCGCGCTCGGCGATGCGCGGCTCGCGGTGCGCTATCGCTTCGAGCCGGGTGCGCCGGATGACGGCATGACGGTCGTGGTGCCGCTGCATTTGCTCAACGCGCTCGATGCGGCGCGGTTGTCGTGGCTCGCGCCGGGCTTCATCGCCGACAAGGCGACTGGCCTGATCAAGTCCCTGCCCAAGGCGTTGCGCCGCAACTTCGTTCCCGCGCCGGATTTCGCGCGCGCATTCGCCGAAGCATTTCCGCAACCGACCGCCGATGCGATCGAAGGCGAGCTCGCGCGGTTCCTGCACAAGCTGGGCGGCGTTGCGGTGACGGCGGGCGATTTCGACATCGCCTCGCTCGAACCGCATCTGCACGCGAACCTGCGATTGCTCGATGCGACCGCGAAATCCGCGCAACGCGGCGAAGCCCACGTGCTCGCCGAATCCCGCGACCTGTCCGACCTGCGCGAACGTTTCGGCGCGCGCGCCGAAGCCGCGTTCGCCGCACGCGCCGCCGAAGGCCTCGCCGAACAGGGTCTCGTCGAATTCCCGGCGCGCGCGATTCCCGAATCGGTGCCCGGCGCAGGCGGCGTGCCCGCATACCCCGCACTCGAAGATCGCGGCGAATCGGTCGCGCTCACCGTGCATGCGAGTCGCGAGGAAGCGCGTCGCCGCCATCCGCAGGGCGTGCGCCGCCTGCTGCGCATCGCGCTCGCCGATCGCCTCAAGCAGGCGCGCAAGCAACTGCCGATCCAGCCGAAGCTCGCGTTGCTGTACGCCGCGATCGAATCGGCCGCGCCGCGCGACGTATCGGGCAGCGACAGCGATCGCCTGCGCGCCGATCTTGTCGAAGGCGCGTTCGCCGCGCTGGCGGCCGACGGCCTCGACAACGACGGCCTCGATAAGATTCGCAGCGCGGAGACCTTCGCGCTCAAGCGCGAGGAAATCGGCAAGGCGCTATTCCCCGAAGCGACCGCACGCCTGCGCCAGGCCGAAACCATCCTCGGCCTCGTCGCCGACGTGCGCGCGGGCCTCGACAGCAAGCTGGTCGGCTGGGCGAGCGGCAACCTCGACGACATGCGCCGGCAACTCGCGGCGCTCGTGCCCCCGGGCTTCCTGCGCGAAGTACCCGCGACCGCACTCGCCGACTACCCGCGCTACCTGCGCGCGCTGGTCCTGCGCAGCGAGCGCGCCCTGCGCGATCCGGCCCGCGACCAGCAGCGCATGCTGGAGCTCAAGCCCTTCGCCGACGCCTTGGCCTCGGCGGCCGCGAACGACCTGCGCGACGACCCCGAATGGCAGTCGCTGCGCTGGGACCTGGAGGAACTGCGGGTCTCGCTGTTCGCGCAGGAACTGGGCGCGCGCGCGGGAGTTTCGCCGAAGCGACTCGCATCACGGCTGGCCAGGCTGCGCGGGGAGCGGCTTCACTGAAAACTGAATGGCATGCCGCGCCCTTCGCACGGGGCGCGGTACTGTAGGGCGTTGAAACGCATGACCCCGAGCCCAGGTCCTTGAGCAGGTACACCCCCCTCACGCTTCCCGCGTTGCTGGCGACGCCGCCGGCCGACGCGATCCCGCAGGCGTTGCGCGATGCGATGCTGCAGGTCGAAGGCGATCCGTTCGCGGAAGCGCCGGATTCGCCCGCCGTGCTCGCCGATACGCTCGGTTCGCTGGGCAAGCTCGGCGCCGACGGCGAACTGACCGCCGCTGCGATGCTGCGTTCGTTGCCGGCGCTGGCCACGGCGTTGCAAACGCGCGTCGACAAGGAATACCCGCAGATCGCCGCGCTGCTCGAAGGCCAGCGCGCCGCCGCGCAGGTGTGGACGCTGCACGCCGAATCGACGGGCCACGGGCATGGCAACAGCGAAGGCCTGCGCCGCCTGCTGCTCGCGATCGTGCGCGATCTGCGCGTCGTGCTCGTGCTGCTTTCGCGCCACCTCGCGCGCCTGCGCCTGGCCGGCGACCAGCCGGTGGAAAAGCAACGTGCGCTCGCGCAGCTCACGCGCGACATCCACGCGCCGCTCGCCAATCGCCTCGGCATCTGGCAGCTGAAGTGGGAACTCGAGGACCTCGCGTTCCGCTACCTCGAACCGCAGACCTACAAGCAGATCGCGCGCCTGCTCGACGAAAAGCGCGGCGGTCGCGAGCGCTTCATCGAAGACGTGAAGGAGTCGCTGCGCGATGCGCTGAAAGCGCAGGGCATCGCGGGCGAAGTCGCCGGCCGCCCGAAGCACATCTACAGCATCTGGCGGAAGATGCAGAAGAAGAACGCGCCCATCGGCGAGTTGTACGACCTGCGCGCGGTGCGCGTGCTGGTCGACGACATCCCCGCGTGCTACGCCGTGCTCGGCGTCGTGCATGCGTTGTGGCTGCCGATCCCGGAAGAGTTCGACGATTACATCGCGCGTCCGAAGCGCAACGACTACCGGTCGCTGCACACCGCGGTGATCGGGCCGGAAGGCAAGACGCTCGAAGTGCAGATCCGCACGCACGAGATGCACGCGCAGGCCGAACTCGGCGTCGCCGCGCACTGGAAATACAAGGAAGGCCGCGGCCACGGCAAGGCCAGCGACGCGGCGATGGAAAAACGCATCGCGTGGATGCGCCAACTGCTCGAAGCCCCGGCCGGCGACGAAGCGAGCCTGATGCGCGAGCTCGGCAGCGAACTCGCCGAGGATCGCATCTACGTACTCACGCCACGCGGCGAAGTCGTCGATCTGCCGCAGGGCGCGACGCCGCTCGATTTCGCCTACCACGTGCATACCGAAGTCGGACATCGCTGCCGCGGCGCGAAGGTCGATGGTCGCATCGTGCCGCTCGACCACGTGCTGCGCAGCGGCGATCGCGTCGAGATCATGACCGGCAAGGTCGCCGAACCGCGGCGCGACTGGCTCGTGCAGTCCAACGGCTTCCTCGCGAGCGCACGCTCGCGCGAGAAGGTGCGCAGCTGGTTCCACAAGCTCGATCGCGCGCGCAACCTGCAGGCCGGCCGCGAACTGCTCGATCGCGAACTCAAGCGCCTCGGCCTGGCAAAGGCCGACCTCGCGCCGGTGCTCGCGAAGTTCAACGTGTCGAACGACGACGATCTCGTCGTGCTCGTCGCGCTCGGCGACGTCGGCCCGCACCAGGTCGGGCGTGCATTGCTCGAACACGAACGCGCGCTGGCGGAGCCGGAACCGGCGACCACCGCGGTCGTCGCGCGCGGCAAGTCGAAGAAGGGCCGCTCGGAGTTCACCATCGAAGGCGTCGGCAACCTGCTCGCGCAACCCGCGAAGTGCTGCCAGCCGTTGCCGGGCGAGCCGATCGTCGGTTACCTCACGCGCGGCAAGGGCGTGTCGGTGCATCGCGTCGGTTGCCCGACGTTCGCGCGCCTGTCCGCCGCGCAACCGCAGCGCGCGCTCCCGGTGGAGTGGGGCGGCACCGGCGGCGGGCACGATGTCGATGTCGCACTGCTCGCGCTCGATCGCAAATGGCTGCTCAAGGACGTGACCAACCTGATCGCGCAGGAGAACGCGCACGTCGCCGCGATCAACAGCGATCCCGAACGCGGCACCGGGCGCGTGCGCCTGCAACTGCGCCTGCGCGTGGCCGACTTCGGGCAACTGTCGTCGCTGCTCGGCAAGCTCGCTGCGATCCCCGGCGTCGACGACGCACGCCGCGCGACCTGACATGCCCCGCGTCCGCGTCCGCGACCCGATCCGCCTCCGCTTCGTCGACTGGGTGCGCCGTTGGCCGCCGGCGATGCGGCGGCATGTCGAATGGGTGGTGGTCGGTGTGTTCGGCGTCGTGCTGCTCGCGATCGCGTTCCGCCAGCAGATGTCCGATCGCGTGTATCCCGAGCCCCGCACGCAGCAGATGCTCGACAGCGCGGCGGCCGCGCTCGCGCGCAATCACCTCAGCGCGCGCGACGGCAGCGGTGCGCGCGAGTTGTACGCGGCGGCGATGGCGCTGGATCCCGATCGCCAGGACGCGCGCCTGGGCCTGCAGCGCGTCGGCACGGCGGCGCTCGCGCAGGCCGCGCTCGCGACCGAGAAACGCCGCTTCGCCGAAGCGCACGCCAACCTGCAACTCGCGCGCGAACTCTCGGTGCCGACCGCCGACGCCGATCGCATCACCGAACGCCTGCGCCAACTCGAAAGCCAGGTCGTCGGCGTCGACACGATGCTGCAGGACGCGCAGGTCGCGCGCAGCGAAGGCCGCCTCGACGGCGACGCGACGGCCGCGTTGCCGCTGTACAAGCGCGTGCTCGCCTTGCAGCCGACCAACAACGCCGCGCTCGAAGGGCGCGAGGACGCGCTCTCAGATCTGCTGCAGCAGGCGCAGCAGCATCTCGGCAAGCGCGAATACAACGAAGCCGCGGCGATCGTCGCGCGCGTGCGCGAATACGATCCGGGCCACGTCGGCTTGCCGGATGCGGAAGGCGCGCTCACGCAGGCGCGCGATTCGGAGCGTTCACGCGCCTCGCGCGGATTGAAGAGCCAGCGCCTGGATGAAGTGTCGGAGGCGTATCGCACGCTGCTTGCCATCGATCCGACCGACGAGCAGGCGCGCGAAGGGCTGGATCGCCTCGTCGCCGAGTGGGCGCAACGCAGCAAGCGCCAGGCGTCCGACTTCGATTTCGATCGTGCCGAAGCAAGCCTCGAACAGGCCCGCACGCTCGATCCCACGTCGCCCGCGATCGCCGACGCCGAACGCCATCTCGCGCAATCGCGCGCGCGTCGCGAGCGATTGCCGATGGCGCAGACGAGCGCGGGTCGTTCGTCCGAAGTGCATCGCCTGCTCGCGCAAGCGCGCGAAGCGCAGGCGCGAGGCGACCTGCTCACGCCGCCCGGCGACAGCGCCTACGATCATCTGCGGCGCGCGCGTGCGATCGCGCCGGACGATCCGGTGGTGCGCAGCGCGCAGGCCACGCTCCTCCCGGCGGCGCGCACCTGCTACGACGACGCGTTGCGCGCGAATCGCCTCGTGCGTGCGGAAGCGTGCCTGGACGCGCGCGACCAGCTCGGCGACAGTCGCGCGAGCGTGTTGCAGGCGCGCAATCGGCTGGCGATGCGGTGGATCGCGGTGGGCGAGGAGCGTCTGCGTGCGGGCGAGATCGCCACGGCGCAGCGGGCGTTGAATACGGCGCGGTCGCTGGATCCATCGGCCGACGGCCTGGACGCGTTCGCCGAGCGGATCCGCATGGCGAGCGGAGGCTCGGCGCAGCGGTGAGCAAGAACAGGGGCAAGAACAGGGGTCAGAGCACTATTTCGTTGAGCGAAATAGTGCTCTGACCCCTGTTCTTGCCCCTGTTTTGCCTCTCACGCGCCGAGCAGGATGCGACGCACCACGTCGCGCGCGGCGTCGACGGAGAAGTGCTTCTCCACGCTGACCAGCGCCGCATCGCGCAAGCGCGTCCACAACGCCTCGTCCGAATACAGGCGCACGATCGCATCGGCGAACGCGGCGGGTTCGTCGCCGACCAGCACGTCCTCGCCATCGCGCAGGTGCATGCCTTCCACCGCGCACGACGTCGCGACCACCGGTTGCCCGTGCGCCATGCTCAGGTTCACCTTGCCCTTCACGCCCGCGCCGTAGCGCAGCGGTGCGAGCGCGATGCGCGCGCCCTGCATGTACGGTTCGATGTCGGGCACGTGCCCGTGCACGACGACGCCGTCGATCGCACCGAGCGCGAGGATCGATTCGGGCACGTGCCCGCCGATGCAGTGGAAGCGCACCACCGGCAAGCGCGCGCGCACGAGCGGGAACACGTCGCGAACGAACCACGACACCGCATCCACGTTCGGCGGATGGCGGAAGCCGCCGACGAACACGAGGTCTTCGCGATGCGCGAACGACTGCCCTGGCCCCGCGACGCGATGCAGGTTCGACAGGATCTCCACGCGCGCGCCGGGCGCATCCTGCGCGAGCAGCGCGCGTTCGACGTCGCTGACCACCAGCGTGGCGTCGCTGCGCGCGATGCAGTCGAGCTCGAGCGCGCGCGTGCGGTCGGCGCTGCGGCGCAGGGCCGCATCGCCCGCGACGTCGGCGCCGCGGCGTTCTCGCAGGTAATGCAGGTCGATGGTGTCGAACACCACGCGCGCCTGCGGTGCGTATTTGCGCGCGAGCGGCAACATTTCGGAGGCCACGTAGTGGCGGCACAGCACGATCGTGTCGAAGCGCGGGCCGTGTTCGCGGAACCACGCCGGCATGTTCCCCGCGAACGGCGCGTACCAGGTTTCCACGCCGAGTTGCTGCAACGCTTCCGTGTACGCGCCGTCGTGCCGCGCGTTGGCGGGCAGGAAGACGACGTGCGCACCTTCCTCGCGCAGCAGGCGCATGAGATTGATCATGCGCAGCGAACCGGAATCGCGGTCCGGTGTCGGCGTTTCCGCGTCGACGATCAACACCTGCTTGCCGAAATGGTGTCGACTCAATTCGGCCTGCGCGACGTCATGGCCAGGATGCGCCACGAGCGTGTGCTGCCAATGTTTGAGCAGCACTTCGCGATTGCGCACCTGCGCGGCCTTCGGCCCTTCGCGCACGTCGGTGCCCGCGGTGCCGCCCTCGAAATGCAGCACGTCGGCGGCCGGCTGCACGTACACCGACTTGCCCGCCGCGCGCACGCGGAAGCCGAGGTCGGTGTCCTCGTAATACGCCGGCGCGTAATCCTGGTGGAAGCCGCCATGGGCGCGAAAATCCGCGGTCGGCAGCGCGATCGCGGCGCCGGAGCAATAGTCGACGCGACGCACGTACGCATACAGCGGATGCGCGGGCGAAGCGAAGCGGCCGATGTTGTCCGAATGCCCGTCGTTGCGCACGACGCCGCCGGCTTCCTGCAATCGGCCGTCGGGCAGCACCAGGCGCGCGCCGGCGAGGCCCGCGTCCGGGTGTTCGTCGAAGGTGCGCAACAGCGCGTCGAGCCAGCCCGGCTGCGGGATCGTGTCGTTGTTGAGGAACACGATGTATTCGCCGCGCGCGAGCGACGCGCCGTCGTTGCACGCGGCGATGAAGCCGCCGTTCGTGGCGCGCCGGTGGTAACGCAGGCCGTCGATGCGGGGCAGGTGTTCGCCGGTGTCGTCCGGCGAGCCGTCGTCGACCACGATCACTTCCGCGCCATTGGCCGGCGGATGCGCGGCGAGCGCGCGCAGGCAGGCGAGGGTGAGCGGGAACTTGCCGTAGACCGGGATGACGATGCTGGCCCGCGGTGCGGCGTCGCCGGCACGCAGCGTGCCGGGCAGCGCGAACGGGGCGAAGGGCGTGGCCGCGGGGTTGAACAGCGCATCGGCGCGCACGCCGGGGCCCGGGGCGAACCGCGCCTTCGCGCGCGCCATCGTCGCCGACCACCCGCGGGTCCGCAGGCTCGACAACGCACGGTGGGCGAGGCCGAGCACGCGCTGGAAGTAGAAGCGCGCATCGGCCGGGGTCATCGCCATGCCAGCAGAACTCCGGCTGAAGAAACAGGGTGGGGGTCGGGGGGCGCGACCTGCGCCGGGACGCCCCTGCGCTAGACTCGCGGCTCCATTGTCGCATCGCTCCCAGAGTCAATGCCCAAAGCCCCGCGGATCGAATACGACGAAGACGACGACGGCCACGACGGACGCGGCAGCCCCTCCCCGGGGTGGCGACGTCGCCTGCTGACCTGGGGCCTGGCCGCGATCGGCCTCGGGCTCGGGTTCCTGATCCCGTACACGCTGTACCTCAACCACCAGGTCGGGCAGCGCTTCGACCAGTTGCGCTGGCAGTTGCCGACGCGCGTGTACGCGCGCCCGCTGGTGCTGCGCCCGGGCGTGGCGATGGATTCGCAGACGCTGAAGACCGAACTCGAAGCCGCGGGGTATCGCGACGACGGCGCGGGCGTGCGGCCCGGTTCGTACTCGCGCAACGGCGGTCGCTGGCTGATCGCGAGCCGCGGGTTCAACGACGTCGACGGTCCCGTCGCGCCGCGCCGCATCGAAGTGCAGCTTTCCGGCTCGCGCGTGGCGAGCTTGCGCGACGCCGCGCGCAAGCAATCGGTCAAGCAGGCGCGCCTGGATCCCGCGCGCATCGCCACGCTCTACGGCCAGCAGCAGGAAGAGCGCCGCATCGTGCGCATCGAGGAAGTCCCCGAACTCCTCGTCACCGGCCTGCAGGCGGTGGAAGACCGCGACTTCAACAGCCACCACGGCATCGACCTGTCGGGCATGGCGCGTGCGGCGTGGGTGAACCTGCGCTCGGGCGAAGCGCGCCAGGGCGCGAGCACGCTCACGCAGCAGCTCGCGCGCAGCGGCCTGCTCGGCATCGGCAAGGAACAGACGTTCACCCGCAAGTTCAACGAGATCCTCTACGCGCTGATCATCGAAGCGCGCTACGACAAGAAGACGATCCTCGAGGCCTATTTCAACCAGGTGTACCTCGGCCAGTCGGGCTCGCAGGCGATCCATGGCGTGGCCGCGGCGTCGGAGTTCTGGTTCGGCCGCGACCTGCGCGATCTCAGCACCGAGCAGATCGCGTTGCTGATCGGCATGGTGCGCGGCCCGTCGTGGTACGACCCGCGCCGCAATCCCGAGCGCGCGACCGATCGCCGCAACTTCGCGCTGGCGAAGATGCACGAGACGGGCCTGATCAACGACGACGAACTCAAGCGCGCCACCGAAGCGCCGCTCGGCGTGACGAAGACGCCGATCAACATCGCGAATCGTTTCCCCGCGTACGTCGACCTCGTGCGTCGCCAGCTCGCGCGCGATTTCCCGGCCAACGCGCTGCAGGGCGCGGGCCTCACGGTACTCAGCGCGATGACGCCGTCGGCGCAGGCATACGCCGAGGGCGCGGTCACGCGCACGCTGAAGTCGCTCGATCACAAGACGCGCCCGGCGCTGCAGGCGGGCCTGGTGGTCACCGACGTCAACAACGGCGACGTGGTCGCGGTGGTCGGCAGCCGCAGCATCCAGGAGCAGGGCTTCAATCGCGCGGTCGAAGCGCAGCGTCCGGTCGGCTCGCTGCTCAAGCCGTTCGTGTACCTGCTCGCGCTCGCGCAGCCGGGCAAGTTCTCCCTCGCCAGTTACGTCGACGACTCGCCGGTCGCGGTGACGCTCGGTCGCGGCAAGCGCTGGACGCCGGGCAACTCCGACGGGCGCAGCCACGGCACGGTCCGCATGGTCGATGCGCTCGCCATGTCCTACAACCAGGCGACGGTGCGCATCGGCATGCAGGTCGATCCGCGTCGCCTCGCCACGCTGATCAAGACGCTCGCGGGCATCGAGGCCGAACCGCATCCGGCGTTGATCCTCGGTGCGGTCGACCAGAGCCCGTACGCGATGGCGCAGCTGTACCAATTCCTCGCGTCGGGTGGCGAAATCCAGCCGCTGCATGCGGTGCGCGGCGTGCTCGACCAGAACGGCAAGGCCGTCAATCGTTACGACGTCGCGCCCGCGCCCGCGCAGGAAGGCGACGCGATCGCCGCGCGACTGATCGGCACGGCGCTGCAGCACGCGGTGACCAACGGCACCGCGCGTCCGTTGCTCAGCGACGGCCTCGGCCGCCTGCAGGCCGCGGGCAAGACCGGCACGTCGAACGACAGCCGCGACAGTTGGTTCGCCGGTTACACGGGCGACCACCTCGCGGTCGTGTGGGTCGGCAACGACCAGAACCAGCCGACCGGGTTGTACGGTGCGACCGGCGCGATGCGCGTGTGGTCGGGGATCTTCTCGCGCCTGCCGAGCAAACCGCTGGAAATCGGCGAAAAGGGCCTCGACTGGCAGTGGATCGTCGGCAGCCACGCGACCAGCGCCGATTGCCCGGGCGCGCGCCGATTCGCGTTCGTCGCCGGCTTCCAGCCGCCGTTCGAACCGTGCACGGTGCAGCAGCCCGAGGAACAGGAAAGCGGATGGCGCGACTGGTTCGGCTTCGGGCGCGACGAACAACCGCAGCAGCAACCGCAACAGCCGCCGCAGCCCGCGCCGGAACCGCAGGAACAGCAATGACCCTTCGTTTCGTCCGCGTCGCGACGCATGCGTGCGTCGCCGTGGTGTTCGCCTCGACCCTCGCCGCGTGCGCGACGACCGCGCCGCCGTCGCCCGACAGCATCGAACGCGCGTACGACCCGGTCGCGCTCGTCGCGCAGGTTCGCGCCGCCGCGGGCAACGATGACGGCAAGGACGAACTCGCGATCCAGCCGCTGCGCGATCCGATGGTCGCGGGCCTGCGTGAAAACGCGGCCCAGGCCGAGCGTGAAGGCCGTTACGCCGACGCCGCGACCGCGCTCGACCAGGCGCTCGCCGAAACCGGCGACGACCCCGCCGTGCTGCAGGAACGCGCCGAGGCCGCATTGCTGAATCGCGATCTCGACGGCGCGGCCTCGTTCGCCCGTCGCGCGCACGATGTCGGCGCGCAGGTCGGTCCGTTGTGCCGCCGCCACTGGGCGACCCTCCGCGCCGTGGGCGAAGCCCGCGGCGATGGCGTCGCCGCCGCCGATGCGCAGCGCCAACTCGACGCGTGCAAGGTGACCGCGCCGCCGCGATACTGAGCGCGATGTCGATCCTGTCCGCCGCCGCGCGCGACGCGCTCGCCGAAGGCGGCGCGCTCGCCGACGCGATTCCCGCCTTCGTCCCGCGCGTTGCGCAGCAGCGCCTGGCCGAAGCGGTCGCCGATGCGTTCGATGCGCGCGGCACGCTGCTCGCCGAAGCGGGCACCGGCACCGGCAAGACCTTCGCCTATCTCGTGCCCGCGTTGCTGTCGGGCCAGAAGACGATCATTTCGACCGGCACCCGCGCGCTGCAGGACCAGCTCTACCTGCGCGATCTCCCGCGCGTGCGCGACGCACTCGGCACGCCGGTGAAGACCGCGCTGCTCAAGGGCCGCGCGAACTACCTGTGCAAGCATCGCCTCGAACGCGCGAAGGGCGAACCGCGCTTCGCCAACCGCGAGCAGATCGCGCAGTTCCAGCGCATCGTTGCGTGGAGCGGCCGCACGCGCCTCGGCGACATGGCCGAACTCGACGCGCTGCCCGAAGACTCGCCGCTGCTGCCGATGGTCACCAGCACCGCCGAGAACTGCCTCGGCAGCGAATGCCCGTTCTGGTCGGAATGCTTCGTGGTGCAGGCGCGCTCGCGCGCGCAGTCCGCCGACATCGTCGTGGTTAACCATCACCTGCTGCTCGCCGATCTTGCGCTGAAGCAGGAAGGCTTCGGCGAAATCCTGCCGGGCGCGCAGGCCTTCGTCGTCGACGAAGCGCACCAGCTGCCCGACCTCGCCGCGCAATTCTTCGGCGAAGGCGTCGGCGCGCGGCCGCTCGTCGAGCTGGCGCGCGATGCGATCGCCGAATGCAAGGACGTCAGCGCGTCGATCGCCACCGTGCAGGGGCCGGCGCAGCATCTCGAACACATCACGCGCGTGTTGCGTGCGGCGATGGAAGTGCTGCCGACGCGCGGCACGCGCGGGCGCGCGCTGCACGAACCGACGGTGCGCGATGCGTTCGCGCAGTTGGCCGATGCGATGCAGTTGTTCGGCGATGCGCTCGCGGGGTTGCGCGAGGCGTCGCCGGGGTTCGATGCGTGCCATGCGCGCGCGGTGGATTTCCAGGCGCGGTTGCGGCGGTGGTTGGAGACGCCGGAGAAACGCGACTTCGATGATGCGGACGACGTCTTTCCAGCAGAGGCTGGAATCCAGGGCGACGACGACGCGCATCCCAGCCGTCGCGGGCATGACGCGCGCGACGCGCGCGACGAGCACAGCGACGTCTGCTGGTTCGAGTTGTCCCCGCGCGGCTTCCGCCTCCAACGCACGCCCCTCGACGTCTCCGGCCCCCTGCGCGAACACCGCGAGCGCTCGCACGCCGCGTGGGTCTTCACGTCCGCCACGCTCTCCGTCGCCGGCGGCTTCGATCACCTGCGCACGCGCCTGGGCCTGGAAGATCCCGAAACGCTGATCGAACCGAGCCCCTTCGACTGGAACACGCAGGCGTTGTGCTACCTGCCGCCGCGCATGCCCGAACCGATGTCGCGCGACTACGGCCGCGCGGTCGTCGATGCGCTGACGCCCGTGCTCGAAGCGTCGAAGGGGCGCGCGTTCGTGTTGTTCGCCTCGCATCGCGCGTTGCGCGAAGCCGCCGAGGCGCTGCGAAGCGCACCGTGGCCGTTGTTCGTGCAAGGGGAGGCGCCGCGCCACGTGTTGCTGCAACGCTTCCGCGAATCCGGCAACGGCGTGCTGCTCGGCGCCGCGAGTTTCCGCGAAGGCGTCGACGTCGCGGGCGATGCGCTGAGCGTCGTCGTGATCGACAAGCTGCCGTTCGCCGCGCCCGACGATCCCGTGTTCGAGGCGCGCCTGGATGCGATCCGACGCAGCGGCGGAAATCCTTTCCGCGACGAGCAACTGCCGCAGGCGGTGATCGCGCTGAAGCAGGGCGTCGGCAGGCTCATCCGCAGCGAGACCGACCGCGGCGTGCTCGTGCTGTGCGATCCGCGCCTGATCGGCAAGAGTTACGGCCGCGTGTTCTTCGATTCGCTGCCGCCGTTCGCGCGCACGCGCGAGGTGGCCGACGTCGAGGCGTTCTTTGCGGCAGAATCGCGTCCAGTCGACACGGCTCCAATAGACTCGGCTTCCAGCGACACCCCCATCGAGGAGACCCGCCATGGCTGATCGTCCCCGCGTGCACGGCATCGGCGGCGTGTTCTTCAAGGCCGAGGATCCCGACGCGCTCGCGAAGTGGTACGCCGATCATCTCGACGTCGGGGGCGAGGGCTGGGGCGGCCACATCTTCAACTGGCGCCGCGCCGACACCGGCACGGAGGCGATGACCGTGTGGTCGCCGTTCAAGGCGACGACCGAGTATTTCGCGCCCAGCGAGAAGGCGTACATGGTCAACCTGCGCGTCGACGACCTCGACGGCACGCTCGCCGCGTTGCGCAGCGAAGGCTGCAACGTGCTCGATCGCTACGAGGCGAACGAGCAGGGCAAGTTCGGTTACGTGCTCGATCCCGAAGGCGGCCTGGTCGAATTGTGGGAACCGCCGGCGGCGGAACAGGCCGGCGCGTGAAGCTGCTCGCGTTCGAGACCGCGACCGAAGCGTGTTCGGTCGCCGTGTGGGTCGACGGCGAAGTGATCGAGCGCTTCGATCTCGCGCCGCGCCGCCACGCCGAACTCGCGCTGCCATGGGCCGACGAGGTCCTCCACGAAGCCGGCGTGCGCCGCACCGAACTCGACGCGATCGCGGTCGGCCGCGGTCCGGGCGCGTTCACCGGTGTGCGCCTTGCGATCGCGATCGCGCAGGGCATCGCGCTCGCGCTCGATCGTCCCATCGTGCCCGTGTCGACGCTCGCCGCGCTCGCGTTGCAGGCGCGCGCACCGCGCGTGCTCGCCGCGATCGATGCGCGGATGGGCGAGGTGTACGCGGCGGCCTATCGTTGCGATGGCGACAACGCGATCGCGCTCGACGACGAACGTGTCGTCGCGCCGACGGCGGTCGTGTTGCCCGACGATGCGAACGCATGGAGCGGCGTCGGCACGGGCTTCGATGCGGTCGAAGGTGCGTTGCGCACGACGCTCGATGGGCGTTTCGCGCGCATCGATGCGAGTGCGTTGCCGCATGCGGCGGACGTTGCGCGGCTCGCGGCGCAGGCGTTCAAGCGTGGCGAGGGCGTGGCGCCGGAACGCATCGAGCCTGCCTACCTGCGCGACAACGTGGCGCTGACGCTGGCGGAACAAGTGGCGGCGCGCCGAAAGAAGTAATCGCGTCACGCGTCTTGCACGAAGCACGGGGGGCAGCTTGCGCGCCTGGCGAGACAGCTGACGCGACAAATCTTCAAGCCACGTGGATACCTCGTCTTCGCGAACGGCCCGCGTCGCCCGCACGAGAAAGAAGTACCAATCTGTCTCTATTCAGATCTTGTGTTTCCTGCACCTACAACCTCAACCAAGGTGCAGACGACTGATGAAAGGATTTCGCGTCGACTGGATGTTCCCCGGCGAGTCGGATTTCCTCGCGGCGGAAGTGCGTTTCAAGGGCGAGTTGTTCTGCAGGGTGCGGTGCGAGCGCGCCGACCTCATGCTCGAAGTGGACTTCCTGCAGGGTATCCGTTCGCCGATGGCGGGTTTGCCGTTGGCGGAGTTCGTGCAACTGATCGAAGCGGTCGGCGACGAAGTGCGCGACCTCCGCCGCGGCATCTGTATTCCGGTGTCCGCGTATCCCATCTGCCTGCGCGGAATGCTGCACGCCGTCAACGACGGGTAGCGCGGCCTGCGATGCGTCGCGAGCGCGAGCGCCTCAGCGATCGATCAACTCGCCGCCCGGCATGAACTGCCACGTGCGCGTCACGTGCAGGATGTCGACGTCTTCCGGCGTCTTCGGCAACGGTGCGAACGGTTCGCTGAGCTTGACGATGCGCAGTGCGGCTTCGTCGAGCATCGGCGTGTGGCTGGATTCGACGATCACCGTTTTCTCGACGCTGCCGTCGCGGCGGACGGCGACGCTGATGACGACCACGCCGCCGATGCGGCGGCGACGCGCTTCGTCCGGGTAGTTGAGGTTGCCGACGCGCTGCACGCGGTCGACCCACTGGCGCATGTAACCGGCGTACGCGTATTCCTTGGTGCTCGCCGAGACGAACTTGCGCTTCGGGCGCTTGGCGTAGGCCTCGCTGCGCAGCTGGATCTCGGCGGCGCGGCGCGCCATCTCCATGTCGCGTTCCACTTTTGCGCGGCCTTCGGGATAGGGCGCGTCGACCGGCGGCGGCGTGTCGAGCGGTTGCACAGTGCGTGCGTCGCTACGCATCGCGGTGATCACGCGCGCTTCCGGCGGCGGTTGCGCGACGGGCGACTGGCGCCGCAGCGGTTGCGTCGCGACGCCGGGTGTCGGCCGGTCGGCGATGCCGATCTGCGCTTCGCCGGGGCGCGAGGCCTTGTCGTGTTCGCCGCCGCCCTGGTTGTTCGCCTGCGCGAGGAAGTCGGCCTGCGCCGGCGTGAGCGGGGTCTGCACCTGGGTCAGGATGACGTCGAGCGTCGGCAGCACGGGCGCGGCGTCGTCGAGCGCGAAGCCCACGCCGAGCACGAGCACGCCATGCAGGATCAGCGACAGCACCGCGGTCGCGCCGAGGCGTTCGTTGTTGCCGATCTGCGGCGGCGGGGGCGGGGCGGCGACTGCGGACGACATTCGGCTAAGTGCGGTGGGCTCGTTGCGGGTTCAGCGCTTGGCGAACGCCACGGCGGCGCGGCGTTCGATCGCGTCGAGCAATGTACCGGCGATGTTGAGCCCGAACTGTGCGTCGAGTTCGCGGATGCAAGTCGGGCTGGTGACATTCACCTCGGTCAGCCAGTCGCCGATCACGTCGAGGCCGACGAAGACCATGCCGCGGCGGCGCATCTCGGGACCGACCTGCGCGGCGATCCAGCGGTCGCGGTCGCTCAGCGGCCGGCCTTCGCCGCGGCCGCCGGCGGCGAGGTTGCCGCGGAATTCGTCGCCCTGCGGAATGCGCGCGAGGCAATAGTCGATCGGCTCGCCGTCGACCAGCAGGATGCGTTTGTCGCCCTCGCTGATCTCCGGCAGGTACTTCTGCGCGACGGCGAAGTGGCGGCCGTTCGCGGTGATGGTCTCGAGGATGACGTTGACGTTCGCCTCGCCGGCGGCGACGCGGAAGATCGAACGTCCGCCCATGCCGTCGAGCGGCTTGACCACGACCTGGCCCTGTTCGGCGACGAAGGCCTTGAGCGCCGCGGCGTCGCGGGAGACGAGCGAGGGCGGGCAGCACTGCGGGAATTCGAGCGAGCCGAGCTTCTCGTTGAGGTCGCGCAGGCCCTGCGGATCGTTGACGATCAAGGCGCCGGCATTCTGTGCGAGGCCCGCGACCTGCGTGTCGTTGAGATAGTCGGTGTCGACCGGCGGGTCCTTGCGCATCAACACGACATGACCCGGGCCGAGCAGGATCTGTGACGCATCGCCCAGTTTGAAGTGATCGCCGTAGGTGTCCTTCACCGCGAGCGGTTGCACCGTCGCACCCGCGCGTCCATCGCGCACCCACAGTCCACCGGGCACGACGTACCACAGCGTATGCCCGCGTCGCTGCGCTTCGAGCAGCATCGCGAACGTGGAATCCTTGGCGATCTTGATCGACCCGATCGGGTCCATCACCACGACGACATCGAGCATGGGCGGCTTCGCTGGCGGCAATGGCGCCGGATGTTAGCAGCACCGTCGCCCCGGCCCGCTCGAACCGCCGCCCCGCGCGTGAATGCGTTGGCTACCGAAAACCGCCTGAATTTCCGCTTGACAGCAATTCTCCGGGCTGGGATATAGATTGTCCGCAGCGGCGCCGGGGAATAGGGGAGCGACGTGCGATTCGAAGGGGATCCCGTGATGCAGGAAGACGCGACGACCAGCCTCAGTGGCCTGAGGGTGATGGTCATCGACGACTCGAAGACGATCAGACGCACCGCCGAGACGCTGTTGAAGCGCGAGGGTGCCGAGGTCGTCACGGCGACGGATGGTTTCGAGGCGCTCGCCAAGATCGCCGACAACCAGCCGCAAATCATCTTCGTCGACATCATGATGCCCAGGCTCGACGGGTATCAGACGTGCGCGTTGATCAAGAACAACCAGATGTTCAAGTCGACGCCCGTGATCATGCTGTCCTCGAAGGACGGCCTGTTCGACAAGGCGCGGGGCCGCATCGTCGGTTCCGAGCAATATCTGACCAAGCCGTTCACTCGCGAAGAACTGCTGGACGCAATCCGCAAACACGTCAACCACGCCTGAGCCGGGGGGTAAGGCGCAACATGGCAAGAATTCTTCTGATCGAGGACTCGCCGACCGATACGGCGGTGCTCACCCAGCTGCTCGAACGCAACGGCCACCAGGTCCTCGCGTCCGCCAGCGCCGAAGACGGCATCGCCGTCTGCAAGCGCGAGCTGCCGGACCTCGTCCTGATGGACGTCATCCTGCCCGGCATGAACGGGTTCCAGGCCACGCGCGCGTTGTCGAAAGACGCGGCGACCAGCGCGATCCCCGTGCTGATCGTGAGCACGAAGGGCATGGAAACCGACAAGGCCTGGGGCCTGCGGCAAGGCGCGAAGGACTACATCGTCAAGCCGCCCCACGAACCGAGCCTGATCGCCCGGATCAACGAACTCCTGGGTGCGTAGGCCATGGCTGTCATGACCGCTCCGTCGCAACTGCGCCCGTCGCCGTACGAGGTCATTGCGGACTACGAGCGCCGCAGCCTCGCGCACGTCGCGGGTCTTCCCGAACAGCTGGACGCGCCGGGCCTGTGGCGCGGCGTCGGCTACCGCATCGGTTCGCACCGCCTCGCCTCGGGCTTCGACGAAGTCGTCGAAATCCTGCCGCTGCCGCCGGTCACGCCGGTGCCGGGCGCGCAGCCGTGGATGCTCGGCGTCGCCAACATCCGCGGCAACCTGCTGCCGATCGTCGACCTCAAGCAGTTCCTCGAAGGCGAACGCACCGTGCTGCACGAAGGCCAGCGCGTGCTGATCGTGCGCCAGGCCGGCGGCGACGTCGCGGTGACGATCGACGAGCTGTACGGCCAGCGTTCCTTCGTCGAGGAACAGAAGATCGACACGGCCGGCATCAACGAAGGCCGCTACTCGCATTTCATCGACCGGGCCTACCGCCTGGGCGACCACCCGTGGGGCGTCTTCAGCCTGGCGCTGCTGGCCCGCACTCCCGAATTCCGACAAGCCGCGGCCTAAGGCCGCACCGCAAGAGCACAGAGGTTCGATATGAGCACGATGATGGAAAAGGGCCGCAGCGTCGGAACCACGGCGTGGATCGGTTTGTTGATCGTCTCCCTTGTGGCGCTCGCGGCGAACACGGGTATCGCGACATACCGCGGCAGCAAGCTCTCGGGCGCCAACGCCAACGCGGCGAGCCTGCAGGTGCTCTCGCAGCAGCTCGCGGTCCAGGGTCGTGAAGCGGTGTCGGGCAAGGCCGAGGCATTCACCTCGTTCAAGGCCACGAAGACCGAGATCGAACAGAACGTCGCCCGCCTGCGCGACAGCTACGGCAACCAGGCCGGCGTCGCCGGTCCGATCGAAACGGTCGCCGAAACGTGGGGCCCGCTGGGTCGCAGCGCGGAGCAGGTGGTCGGCGCCGAAAAGACGGTGACCGAATTCGCCGGCCACGCCGACAAGTTCACCGCCCGCGTCCCGCAGCTGCAGGCGCAGCTCGACGAAGTCGTGCGCGCGATGTCGGCGGCGGGCGCACCGTCCTCGCAGGTCTACATCGCCCTGCGCCAGGTGGTGCTCGCATCGACCATGGCCCAGCGCGTCACGCAGATCCGCGCCGGCGGCGCGACCGCGAGCCTCGCGGGCGACGCGCTCAAGCGCGATACCGACGTGTTCGAAAACGTGCTGAAGGGCCTGCGCGACGGCGGTTCGGCCAACGTGCAGAAGCTCACCAACGCAGCGTCCGTCTCCGCGCTCAACCAGGCCAACGTGCTCTGGCTGGAAATGAAGAAGGACCTCGACGCGATCCTCGCCGGTTCGAACAGCCTGTTCGCCGCGCAGTCGGCGGCGGCGTCGATCACGACCGGTTCGGACGCGCTGCTCGACGACAGCAAGAGCCTCTTCGACGCGCTGACCGCGTTCGGTTCGGTCAAGAGCACCAATCCGCTCGGCCATCCGCTCGTGTCGGCAGCGGCGGGCGTGATGCTGATCGTCTCGCTCGGCGGCCTGTTGTTCTCCTTGTATCGCGCGCAGCAGAAGCGCTTCGAAACCACCAAGGAACTCAACGACCGCAACCAGGAGGCGATCATGCGCCTCCTCGACGAAATGGGCTCGCTCGCAGAAGGCGACCTGACGGTGAAGGCGACGGTCACGGAAGACATGACCGGCGCGATCGCGGACTCGATCAACTTCGCGGTCGAGCAGCTGCGCAGCCTCGTGGCGACGATCAACGACACGTCGGTGCAGGTGGCGTCGAGCGCGCAGGAAACGCAGGCGACCGCCATGCACCTCGCCGAAGCCGCGGAACACCAGGCGCAGGAGATCAACTCGGCGTCCGACAAGATCACCGAAATCGCGGCGTCGATTAACCAGGTGTCGCGCAACTCGGCCGAATCGGCGGACGTGGCGCAGCGCTCCGTGCAGATCGCGACGAAGGGCGCCGGCGTCGTGCGCCAGACGATCGCGGGCATGGACTCGATTCGCGACCAGATCCAGGAAACCTCGAAGCGAATCAAGCGCCTCGGCGAGTCGTCGCAGGAAATCGGCTCGATCGTCGAACTGATCAACGACATCTCGGAACAGACGAACATCCTCGCGCTGAACGCGGCCATCCAGGCAGCGTCGGCGGGTGAAGCGGGCCGCGGCTTCGCGGTCGTCGCGGACGAAGTGCAGCGACTCGCGGAACGCGCGTCCAACGCGACGAAGCGAATCGAAACGCTGGTCCAGACGATTCAGTCCGACACCAACGAAGCGGTGAGCTCGATGGAACAGACGACCTCGGAAGTGGTCGCCGGTGCGCGCCTCGCGGAAGACGCGGGTACGGCGCTGGGCGAGATCGAAAAGGTGTCGTCCGACCTGTCGAACCTCATTCAGGGCATCTCGACCGCCGCGCAGCAGCAGTCCAGCGCCGCGTCGAACATCACCGCCACGATGAACACCATCCAGCAGATCACCTCGCAGACCTCGCAGGGCGCGAGCCAGACGGCCGAGTCGATCGGCAACCTGGCCCAGCTCGCAGCCGACCTGCGTCGTTCGGTCGCGGACTTCAAGCTGCCGGCTTAAAGCGCCGGCAGTCAGGGATATTTCGGCATGACCGCGTTGCGCGACGCCATCGACACCACCACGCTCGGCTGGATCAAGCCGGAGATCGACGAGACCCTGCGCCAGGCGCGCAGGGACATCGAGGCCTTCGCCGAAGATCCGTCCGACACCAACTACATGCGCTTCTGCGCGAGCTTCCTGCACCAGGTGCACGGAACGCTGCGGATGGTGGAGCTGTATGCCCCGGCGATGGTCGCCGAGGAAATGGAGCGCCTCGCGCTCGCACTCGTCGTGCCGCAGGGCGCGGTGGGCGCGGTCGCCGATCGCGATGAAGCCTGCGCGGCGCTGATGCGCGGCGTGGTGCTGCTCCCCGATTATCTCGAGCGTCTGCAGGGCGGGCACAAGGACATCCCCATCGTCCTGCTGCCGCTGCTCAACGAACTGCGCGCCGCGCGCGGCGAGACCGGCCTGAGCGAAAGCGTGCTGTTCGCGCCGAACCTCGACCGCCCGCTGCCCGCCGACCTGCCCGCACCGATGCCGCTGCCGCGCCAGAGCCGCCAGCTCATGGCCGGCCAGCAGTTGTCGGCGCTGCGCGATGCGCTCGCGTCGTGGCCGGAAGACGGTGCGCCGACGAACATCGCCGGCGTCGCGAAGGCGATCGACGGTCTGCTCGAAAGCGCCGACCACGAAGCCACGCGCCGCATGCTGTGGGTCGCCTCGTCCGTCGCGACCGCATTGCGCGACGGTGCGTTGCCGCCGACGCGCGCGCTGCGCCAGGCGTTCGCCGGCGTCGAACGCGAAGCGCGCCACGTGTTCGAAGGCGACGGCTTCGCTGCCGCGCCGCGCGGTGAACCCACCGCCGAACCGACCCGCCAGCTGCTGTACCACGTCGCCCACAACGAGCAGGCGCACAACGCGCTCGATGCGCTGCGCGACACGTTCGACCTCGCGGCGCAGCTGCCGACCGAATCCGAACTCGCGCATGCGCGCGGCAGTCTCAGCGGCCGCAATCGCGCGCTGCTCGACACCGTCGCCGCCGCGATCAAGGAAGACCTGCTGCGCGTGAAGGACGCGCTCGACCTGCACCTGCGCACCAAGCAGACCGGCGTGTCCGACCTGCAGCCGCAGGTGGAAGCGCTGAGCCGCGTCGCCGACACGCTCGGCATGATGGGCCTGGGCGTCGCGCGCAACGTCGTCTTGCAGCAGCGCGATGCGATGCACGACATCGTCGCGGGCAATCGTCCGGCCGACGAAGGCGCGTTGCTCGACATCGCAGGTGCCTTGCTTTACGTCGATGCGTCGCTTGACGACCAGGTCGCGCGCCTCGGCCGCGCCGAAAGCGAAGACGGCGACACCATCGCGGGCGAATCGCGCAAGGTGCTCGACATCCTCGTGCGCGAAGCGATCAACAACTTCGGCGACGCGCGCCAGGCGTTCGTCGCCTTCGTCGAAACCAGCTGGGACCACCAGCAGCTGGCCGACGTGCCGCGCCTGCTGGAAGAAGTGTCCGGCGCGTTGCGCATCCTCGAACTCCCGCAGCCGGCCGATTACCTCACCGGCGTGCGCCGTTTCACCGAGACCGAACTGCTCGGCCGCAAGCGCGTGCCGAACGGCCAGCAACTCGACACGCTCGCCGATGCGCTCGCGTCGATCGAGTACTACCTCGAAGCCCTGCGCGACCAGCGCCCGAACCGCGACAGCATCCTCGACATCGCGCGCCAGAGCCTGGAAACGCTGCGTTACTGGCCCCTGCCCGCCGAACAGGCGAAGACCGACGTCGCGGACGATGCGCCGTCGATCGCCGACGAACCGACGCTCGAGATCGAAGCGACCGAGGACGCGCCGGTGGTCCCCGCGCCGTCGGCGGAAACGCACGCGCCGATCGCCGCGCCCGTCGTGCATGCGACGCCCGCACCCGTCGCCACCGGCGCCGCCGGCGGCTTCGAAGCGACCAACGACGACATCGACGACGAAATCCGCGAAGTCTTCCTCGAAGAATTCGAAGAAGAGATCGGCCACCTCGAAACCATGCTCCCCGCCTGGCGCGCCGCGCCGGAGGACATGGAGAAGCTGCGTCCGATCCGCCGCGTCTTCCACACGCTGAAGGGTTCGGGCCGCCTCGTCGGTGCGAAGACGCTCGGCGAGTTCAGCTGGAAGGTCGAGAACATGCTCAACCGCGTGCTCGACGGCACGCGTCCGCCGACCCCGGCGGTGCTCGGTCTCGTCGACCAGGCGTTCTACACGCTGCCGCACCTGCACGCCGCGCTGCGCGGCGAAGCGCCGTTGAACGCGGACCTCGCCGGCATCGAAGCGATCGCCGATCGCGTTGCCGCGGGCGAGGAAGCGATGTATGTCGCCGCCGCGCCAGTCGTGGCGCCGGTCGTCGCGGATCTCGTCGCGCAGGATGTCGGCGCGTTCGCGATCGAGGCGATCGACGAAATCCCCGCGGTCGCCGACGAACTCGTCGTCGAATCGACCGACGAAGCGACGGTCGCGGCCACCGTCGACCCGGTGCTGCTCGAAATCCTCGGCACCGAAGTCGGCGGCCATCTGGTCACCATCGACGCATGGCTCGCGCAGTCGCAGGCGAAGCCGATCGCCGCCAACGACGCGCTCCTGCGCGCCGTGCATACGATGAACGGCGCGTTCGCGATGACCGAAGTCCCGGCCATCACCAACGTCACCGGCCCGGCCGAAACCTACATCCGCCGCATGCTCGCCGCGCACGCGCTGCCGACCGCAGCGGGCGTCGCCGCGCTCGCCGCGACCGCCGAGGCGATCCGCCGCACGGTCGATGCGTTGCAGTCCGACACGCCGCGCGTGCCGGTGTTCGACGCGCTCGCGCGCGAAGTCGCCGCATTGCGCGACACGTTGCCGGAAGCGAAGTCGCCGTTCCTCTCGACCGAACCGGTCGAAATGGAAGACGCGGCCGAACTCACCGGCACCGTGGACCTCACCGGCTTCACCGACCTCGCCGACGCCGCACCGACCGACACCGGCCTGGTGCTGCAGGACTTCGAGGGATCGCAGGTCGAAGCGCCACAGGTCGAAGCGCCGCAGGTCGAAGGACTGCATCTCGAAGCGCCGGCGATGGCGGGCGACGACCTGTCCGCGTTCCTCGACCTCGCCGACGTGATCCCGGTCGACGCGGGCCTGCCGATCACTGCGCAGGAACACGACGGCGACATCGAAGAGATCGTGCTCCAGGACGTCGTGCTTCAGGACGTCGTGCTCGAGGACATCGTGCTCGAGGACATCGTGCTCGACGGCGAGTCCGAGCCGACCATCGAACTCGCGACGCCGGTCGAACCGACGCTCGACGAAGCGACGCTGCTCACGACCGAAGCGCTCGACACCAGCGCGCTGGAAGTGGACGACGCATTCGACGCCGCCGCGATCGAAGCGCAGGCCGGCCTCGAAGCCTCGCTGCTCGAAGCCGAGCGCGTGGAAGCCGAACGCCTCGAAGCGATCCGCATCGAAGAAGCTGCGCAGGAAGGCGAGCGCATGCGCTCGGCGCTGGAAGCGGCGGAACGCCTGGAAGCCGAGCGCATCGAAGCCGAACGCCTCGAAGCGGAGCAGGCGGAAGCCGAACGCGTCGCCGCGGAGCAGGCCGAAGCCGAACGCCTCGCCGCCGAACAGGCGGAAGCCGAACGCATCGAAGCCGAACGCCTCGCCGCCGACCTCGCCGAGATCGAACGCCTCGAAGCCGAACGCCTCGAAGCCGAACGCGTCGCCGCCGAGGAAGCCGCCGAATACGCGCGCCTCGAAGCCGAATACGAAGCCGAGCGCCTGGCGCGCGAACGCCTCGCGGCCGAAGCCGCGCAGGCGCACGCGGCGCCGGAACCCGAAGTCGAACCGGTCGTCGAAGCCGAACCCGTCGTCGAAGCCGACGAACTCGCCGTCGAAAACGAACCCGCCGTCGCGCAGATGCTCGCCGACGCGATCGCCACCGCCGCCGATCCGGACGAAGCGCTCGACCTCACCGACCTCGACCCCGAACTCGTCGACATCTTCGTCGAGGAAGGCGGGGACCTGCTCGACCATTCCGACGGCCTGCTCGCGCAGTTGCGCGACAACCCGGCCGAACGCGAACACCTCGTCGGCCTGCAGCGCGACCTGCACACGCTCAAGGGCGGTGCGCGCATGGCCGGCATCATGGCCGTGGGCGAACTCGGCCACGCGATGGAATCGCTGCTCGAAGCGGTGGTCGAACACCGCAGCGAACTCGGACGCGACGGCATCCCGTTGCTCGAACGCGGTTTCGACCGCCTGCACGCGATGGTCACCCGCGTCGGCGAACGCCGCGCGATCGCGATGCCGGAAGAGCTGATCGCGCAGTTCGACGCGCGCGCGAAGGGCCGCACGTACGAACCCGTCGCGGAGCTCGAAACGCGCCAGGTCCACGCCGCGCCGAAGGTGGAACTCAAGCCGCTGTCGGCGCCGATGGATGCGCAGCCGATGGGCGACGACGACGACGTCGGCGTGCGCGCCCCGCAGGAACAGGTGCGCATCCGCGCCGACCTGCTGGACCGCCTCGTCAACTACGCGGGCGAAGTCGCGATCTACCGCTCGCGCCTGGAACAGCAGCTGGGTGCGTTCCGCGGCGCCATGTCGGAAATGGAGCAGACGAACGCGCGACTGCGCGACCAGCTGCGCCGCCTCGACATCGAAACCGAAGCGCAGATCATCGCGCGCTACCAGCGCGAGGACGTCGCGGACGAACGTTTCGATCCGCTCGAACTCGACCGCTTCTCGAACCTCCAGCAGCTCTCGCGCGGCCTCGCCGAATCCGCGGCCGACCTGACCTCGCTGCAGGGCTCGCTCGAAGACCTGACGCGCAACTACGAAACGCTGCTGCTGCAGCAGTCGCGCGTGAGCTCGGACCTGCAGGAAGGCCTCATGCGCACGCGCATGGTGCCGTTCGACGCGCTCGTGCCGCGCCTGCGCCGCGTCGTTCGCCAGGCGGCGAGCGAAACCGGCAAGCAGGTGCAACTCAAGCTCGAAGGCGCGCAGGGCGAACTCGACCGCAACGTGCTCGAGCGCATGACCGCGCCGCTGGAACACATGCTGCGCAACGCGGTCGCGCACGGTCTCGAATCGCCGGCCGATCGCAAGAAGCACAAGAAGAACGAAGAAGGCACGATCCGCATCGCGGTGCGCCGCGAAGGTTCGGAAGTCGTGCTCGAAGTCGGCGACGACGGCAACGGCCTGAATCGCGCCGCGATCCGCAAGCGCGCCGAAGAACGCGGCCTGATCCGCAGCGATGCGGTGCTGGCCGACGCCGACCTCGACGCGCTGATCATGGAACCCGGCTTCTCCACCGCCGACACCGTCAGCCGCCTCGCCGGCCGCGGCGTGGGCATGGACGTGGTCGCGAGCGAAGTCCGCCAGCTCGGCGGCGCGCTCGACATCAAGTCGAAGAAGGGCGAAGGCACGACGTTCACCCTGCGCCTGCCGCAGACGCTCGCGGTCACGCAGGCGGTGTTCGTCAAGATCGGCGAAACCACGTACGCGGTGCCGATCGCCTCGGTGCGCGGCGTGGGCCGCATCGCGCGCGACCAGCTCGGCAAGGACGACGCGTCGTACACGTACGGCGGCGAGCAGTACGGCCTGCACGACCTGGGTTCGCTGCTCGGCCACGCGACCGCGAAGGCCGAAGGCCAGTTGCAGATGCCGCTGCTGCTCATCCGCTCGGGTGAACTGCGCGCGGCGGTGAGCATCGACCAGGTCGTCGGCAACCGCGAAATCGTGGTGAAGCCGGTGGGTCCGCAGGTCGGTTCGGTGCCGGGCATCTTCGGCGCCACGATCATGGGCGACGGCTCGGTGGTCGTGATCCTCGACGTCGCACCGCTCGTGCGCCGCCAGGCCGCGTTGCCGCGCGATGTCGCGCCGGCGCCGCAGGTCGAATCGCGCCGCGTGCCGCTGGTCATGGTGGTCGACGACTCGGTCACGATGCGCAAGGTCACCGGCCGCGTGCTCGAACGCCACAACTTCGAAGTCGCCACCGCGAAGGACGGCGTCGACGCACTCGAACGCATGGACGAGCGCGTGCCCGACCTGATGCTGCTCGACATCGAAATGCCGCGCATGGACGGTTACGAACTCGCGACCGCGATGAAGGCCGACCCGCGCCTGCGCAACGTGCCGATCATCATGATCACCTCGCGTACCGGCGATAAGCATCGCCAGCGCGCGTTCGACATCGGCGTGGAGCGCTACCTCGGCAAGCCGTACCAGGAGCACGAATTGCTGCGCAACGTGTTCGAACTGGTCGCCGAGCAGGGCGGTCCGCGCCATGGCTGAGGCCCCGCGCGTCGCATTGCTCGCACGTCCCGGCGAGGCGTGCGAACGCCTGCGCGCGGCCTTGCGCGAAGCCGGCGGCGAGGTCGTGATCGAGGCAGATCCCTCGACCATCGATCCGCAGGCGCTGCGCATCGCGGCGGTGGAAACGGTGCTCGTCGCACTCGATCCCGCCGTCGAGGACGCGCTGGAAAAATTCGACGACGTGCTGGCCGATCGCGCGATCGAAGTGATCTTCGACGAAGCCGACCTCGCCGCGCGTCGCGAAGGCTGGGATGCCGCGCGCTGGGTGCGCCACCTGGCCGCGAAGCTGCATCGCCACGACGACGTGCTGCCGCCGGGCCGCGAGCCCGACAGCGACGCGCTGCCCGTGCCCGGTCGTCCGCCGGCGCCGGAAGAACGCCACGCCGACGCGGACATCGCAACGTTCGTCGCCGAGGCCGACGACATCGCCTCGCAGGTGCCGCGCGAACCGGACATCGGTGAGGCCGCGGAGTTCGAGCTGCCGGCGATCGAAGTCGCGGCGATCGAAGCGCACAACATCGAAGCGCAGGACATCGAAGCGTTCGACGCCGAAGCGCTCGAAATCGCGATGCCCGCGTTCGCCGACGCCGAACTCGAAGCCGAACTGGAAGCGGCGCCGGTGGCGTCCGCGTATGCCGGCATCAGTTTCACCGACGACATCAACGACCTCGACTTCGCCGGCGACGCCGCGCCGATCGAGGTGGCTGCGCCTGCGTTCCGCGAGCCGGCGCAGGATTTCGATTCGCTGCTGCGCGACATCGGCGGTGCGGGCGACGTGGGCGCGGACGACTCGATCACGCTCGACTCGTCGGTCGACATGCCGCTCGACATGCCGGTCGACATCGCGTTTGACGTACCGGACGTCGCGATCGACATGCCCGCCGTGCGCGAATTCGCACCGAAGGAATCGCTGCCGAGCCTCGACTTCGACATCGCTGCGCCCGAAGCGCTCGCCGCATCGGCAGTCGAACGCGCGATGCCGAGCTTCTCGAATCTCTCGCTCGAAGCGCTCAGCGACGTTCCCGCGAGCGCGGCGACGCAACGCGCGAGCGAAGCGCCGGTCGCGCCGCAGTTCAACAAGAACGTCGCCGAACTCGAACAGAAGATCTCGTCGCTGTCGCTCGTCGGCTCCGACGATGCGATCGCGGCCGCCGCGACGAGTGCACAGGTCGACGCCGCACGCGGCGCCGTCGTGATCCTCGCCGGCATCGGCGGCCCGGACGCGGTGCGCCAGATCCTCACCGCGCTGCCCGCGGGTTTTCCGCGCGCCGTGCTGATCAGCCAGCGCCTCGACGGCGGTCGCTACGATCGCCTCGTGCAGCAGATGGCGCGCGCGGCGACGTTGCCGGTGCGCCTGGCCGAAGCCGGTGCGCAGGTCGAAGCGGGCAACGTGTACATCGTGCCGCCGGAACTCGGCATCGACGGAAACAGCGGCCTGCGTTTCGAAGCGGGTGCCTCGCTGCTCGATGCGCTGCCCGCGGAAGACTCGGCCGTGCTGCTGCTCAGCGGCGCCGATCCCGCGGTCGTCGATGGCGCGCTCGCGCATGCCGCGAAGGGTGCGCTCGTCGCCGGCCAGTCGCCCGACGGTTGCTACGACGCGGCGGCGCCGATGGCGCTCACCGCGCGCGGCGGCACCGCCGCTGCGCCCAACGAACTCGTCCAGTCGCTGCTGCAGCGCTGGCCCGCCTGAGATTGACGACGATGTCCGACGCCCACGTTTCCGCCGCACCCGCCCACGACATCCGGGGCGTGCTCATCACCGTGGCCGGCGGCCGCCTGCTGCTGCCGAACGCGACGATCGCCGAAGTGTTGTCGTACGCGGACCCGGAACCGATCGCGAATGCGCCAGCGTGGTTGCTTGGTCGCATCCGCTGGCGCGGCTGGCAGTTGCCGCTGGTGACGTTCTCGCGCCTGTCGGGCATCTCCAGCGAAGCCGGCGGCGGCCTCGGCAGCAAGGTCGTCGTGCTCAAGGCACTCGGCGGCGATGCGAAGACGCCGTTCTTCGCGATGCTGACCCAGGGCTTCCCGCGCCTGGTGACGGTGTCGCGCGACACGGTGGTCGCCGATGGCGGCAGCGATGACGAAACGCTGCCCGATGGCGTGCAGGCGCGCGTGATGCTCAACGAGGACAGCGCGCTGTTGCCGGATCTCGAGAAGATCGAGTCGATGATCGGCGAAGCATTGAAGGCGGCGTGATTTTCGCCCGACGCGACGCGAACTAACCCAAGTCGCCGAAGCGCGCCTGCAATGCGGCAATTGCTGCAATTCCCGCAGTCTCCGTGCGCAGGATGCGCGGGCCCAATCGCAGGCCCTTGAACCCCGCGGCAGTCAGCACCGCGCGATCGCGCTCCGACCAACCGCCTTCCGGCCCGACTGCCAACACGCAATCGCTTTCGAACGCGGGCATCGTCGCGATCGCATCCTTCGCTTCCGGGTCCAGCAGGAAGCGATGCGGCGACGCCAGGCCATTCGCGACGTTCGCCAAGGGCTGCGCGGCCGACACCTCCGGCACGCGCGCGCGACCGCTCTGTTCGCACGCCGACACGACCACGCTGCGCCAGTGCGCGAGACGCTTCACCGCGCGCTCGGCGTCGAGTTTCACTTCGCTGCGATCGCTGTTCACCGGCAGCACCTGCGTCACGCCGAGTTCGGTCGCCTTCTGCAGGATCCAGTCCATCTTCTCGCCGCGCGCGATGCCCTGCACGAGGGTGATGCGCAGCGGCGATTCGTTGTCGACCTGCGTGCGCGCGCCGACATCGGCCTCGACGCCGCGCTTGTTCGCCGACACGATCGTCGCGGCGTAATCGCCTCCGTCGCCGTCGAACAACACGCATCCATCGCCCGCCTGCATGCGCAGCACGCGCACGAGGTGGGCGGCGGCGTCCTCGGGCAGCGCGATGCGCTTGCCCGATCGCAGGGGCTGGTCGACGAAGATCCGCGTCGTGCGCATCAGGCGGCGTCCTGGGTGGCGTGGAGGATGGCGGCGCGCGTGGTGTCGGCGAGCAGCCGGAGTTGTTCGTCGTCGACGCAATAGGGCGGCATCCAGTACAGGATGTCGCCGAGCGGACGCAGCACGACGCCGAGATCGAGCGCCTTGCGATACGCGAGCAGGCCGACGCGTGACTGCGCGGCGAACGGTGTCGCCTTGTCGCCGTTCTTCGTCAGTTCGAACGCGAGGATCATGCCGGCCTGGCGCACATCGGCGATGTGCGGGAGGTCGCGCAGTTCCGCCGCCAACGATGTCATCGTCGCCGCCGTGCGCGTGTTGCGTTCGAGGATGCCGTCCTCGTCGAAGATCGCCTGCGCCTGCAGCGCCGCCGCGCACGCGAGCGGATTGCCGGTGTAGCTGTGCGAGTGCAGGAACGCACGCTCGCGCGACTCGTCGAGGAAGCCGTCGTAGATCGCCTGCGTGGCGAGCACCGCCGCGAGCGGAAGGAAGCCGCCGGTCAATCCCTTCGACAGGCACATCAGGTCCGGCTGGATGCCCGCCTGTTCGCATGCGAAGCGCGTGCCGGTGCGGCCGAAGCCGACCGCGATTTCGTCGGCGATGAGGAACACGCCGTGCGCATCGCACAACTGACGCACGCGCTTCAGGTACACCGGATCGTGCATGCGCATGCCGCCCGCGCATTGCACGCGCGGTTCGAGGATCAGCGCGCAGGTTTCGTGGCCGTGGCGTTCGAGGATGTCGCGCAGTTCGTCGGCGGCGCGTTCCGCATATTGGACCGGCGATTCGCCATCGCGTGCGAGATATGCGTCGGGCGAGGGCGCGAAGATCGCTTCGGCGAGCAGTGGCGCATACACGCGCCGATACAACGGAATATCGCCGACCGCGAGCGCGCCGATGGTTTCGCCGTGATAGCCGTTCTCCAGCGCGATGAACTTCGTGCGCTGCGCCTGGCCGCGGTTGCGGAACCAGTGGAACGCCATCTTCAGCGCGACCTCCACGCCCGCCGAACCGTTGTCGGCGTAGAACACCTTCGACAGCGGCGCACGGCCGGGTTCGCGCGGCGCGAGCGCGAGCAGGCGCTCGGCGAGCGCGACCGCGGGTTCGTGCGAGAAGCCGGCGAGGATCACCTGTTCGAGCTGCCCCGCCTGCCGCGCGATGGCCGCGGCGATGCGCGGCTCGGCGTGGCCGAAGAGGTTGGTCCACCAGCTCGACACCGCATCGAGGTAGCGGCGCCCGTCGTGGCCGACCAGCCACGCGCCTTCGCCGCGCGCGATGGGCACCAGCGGCAGGGTGTCGGGGTGTTCGCGCATCTGCGTGCAGGGATGCCACAGCACTGCAAGGTCGCGCGCTATCATCGGGTCATGTCCGCGGTCCATCCGTGCATTCTGCGACCATGACCCGCCGCCTGCCCACCATCCATGGCATCACCGAGCACGACGCCGGTCCCTGGCGCATGGAGCGGCTCGACCTGGAATTCGACAACGGCGAGCGCAGGCGCTACGAGCGCCTTCACGGGCGCGGCCACGGCGCGGTGATCGTGGTGCCCATGCTCGACGCCGAAACCGCGCTGCTCGTGCGCGAATACGCGGCCGGCGTGCACCGTTACGAGCTCGGCCTCGTGAAGGGCCGCATCGACGCCGGCGAGTCGCCGGAACAGGCCGCCGACCGCGAGTTGAAGGAAGAGGCCGGCTACGGCGCTCGCTCGCTGCAGGTGCTGCGCACCATCACGCTCGCGCCGACCTACATGAGCCACCAGACCCATTTGGTGCTCGCGCGCGACCTGTACGAAGAGCGCCTGCCCGGCGACGAACCCGAGGAGCTCGAAGTGGTGCCATGGAAGCTCGAAGCGCTGGACCAGCTGATCCTGCGCGAGGATTTCTCGGAAGGACGTTCGATCGCGGCGCTGTTCCTCGTGCGCGAATGGCTCCGGACGCAGGCCGCATGAAGATCCACGACACGTTGCGCGAAGGCGCGATCGCGCTTGCGCACCGCGCCGCGGACGCGATCCTGCGCATCTACGAAGGCAAGTTCGAAGTCGAGCGCAAGTCCGACCAGAGCCCGCTCACCGCGGCCGATCTCGCCGCACACAACATCCTCGTCGAAGGCCTCGAGGCGCTGACGCCCGACATCCCCGTGTTGTCGGAGGAAGCCGCCGAAGACGCGACCTGGAACGTGCGCCGCGACTGGCGCCGCCTGTGGCTCGTCGATCCGCTCGACGGCACGCGCGAATTCGTCAAGCGCAACGGCGAGTTCTCGGTGAACCTCGCGTTGATCGTCGATGGCGTGGCGATCTTCGGCGTCGTGCAGGCGCCGGTCACCGGCGATCTGTACCACGCGACGCAGGGCGGGCCGGCGTTCCATCGCAAGGGCGACGGCGAAATCGTCCTGCAATCGCGGCGGCCGGCGACGCAACCGCTGCGCGTGGCGGCGAGCCGTTCGCATCGCGACGAGCGCACCGATGCGTTCATCGCGCGCATGGGGCCGACCGAACCGCTGAGCCTGGGGTCGTCGCTCAAGTTCTGCCGCATCGCCGAGGGCGGGCTCGACGTGTATCCGCGCTTCGGTCCCACCAGCGAGTGGGACACGGCGGCGGGGCAGGTGGTGGTCGAAGGCGCCGGCGGGTTCGTCGTCGATTCCAAGGGCCGCCCGCTGCGCTACAACCAGCGCGAGACGCTGCTCAACGGCGACTTCCTCGCGATCGGCGATCCCGATCTGCCCTGGCGCGAATGGATGAACGTATGAGCGACATCGACGCGCTGCTCGCGATCATGGCGCGCCTGCGCGATCCGCAGGGCGGTTGCCCGTGGGACATCGAACAGACCTTCGCGACCATCGCGCCGTACACGGTCGAGGAAGCCTACGAAGTCGCGGACGCGATCGACCGCAAGGACCTGCCGGGCCTGCGCGACGAACTCGGCGACCTGCTGCTGCAGGTGGTCTTCCACGCGCGCATGGCGGAAGAGCAGGGCGCGTTTGCGTTCGGCGACGTGGTCGAAGCGATCTGCGACAAGATGGTGCGGCGTCATCCGCATGTGTTCGGCGACGACCAGGTCGGCGACGCGCACGCGCAGACCGTCGCGTGGGAAGAACACAAGCGACGCGAACGCGACGCCGCCGGGCACGACGACACGTCCGCGCTCGCGGGCATCGCGCGCGGCCTGCCGGAATGGCAGCGCGCGGTGAAGCTGCAGCACAAGGCGGCGAAGGTCGGCTTCGATTGGCCCGGCCCCGCGCCGGTGATCGAGAAGTTGCACGAAGAGATCGACGAGGTACGCGCGGAGTTCGCCGCGATCGCCGCCGACCCGACCGATGCGTTCGCGCGCGATCGCCTCGAGGACGAGATCGGCGACTTGCTGTTCGTGTGCGCGAACATCGCGCGACACGCGAAGGTCGACGTCGGCAGCGCATTGCGCCGCGCGAACCTGAAATTCGAACGCCGCTTCCGCCAGATGGAAGTCCTCGCGGCGGCGGAGGGCGTGGTGCTGTCGACGCTGCCGCTCGAAGGACAGGACGCCTACTGGGATCGCGCCAAGAAGACGGAGCGCAAATGAGCCGGTTCGCCAGCTTCCGCGAGTTCTACCCGTTCTATCTCGGCGAGCACGCCAACGCGACGTGCCGGCGATTGCACTTCATCGGCAGCTGGGGCGTGCTGGCATTGATCGGCGTTGCGATCGCAACGGGCAACGCATGGTGGCTGCTCGGCGCACTCGTGTGCGGCTACGCGTTCGCGTGGGTCGGGCACTTCTTCTTCGAACACAACCGGCCGGCGACGTTCAAGCATCCGATCTATTCGCTGATGGGCGATTGGGTGATGTTTGCCGACGTGCTGCGTGGGCGCGTGAAGCTGTAAGGGGAAACGGGAAACAAAAGGCGGGAAACGGGAGAGTGCCTTTCACTTCGGCCGACAGACTTACGAGCCGAAGGGAAGACCGAACTCCCGTTTCCCGCCTTTTGTTTCCCGTTTCCCGTTTCCCGCCCCGCCCCCGCCTCACTCGCGCGGCGGCGTCACCTGCTTGCGCTCGCTACCGAAATCCCCGTCGGCATCCGCCGCGAGGTACGCGAACACCGCGTACGCGGCGACGTTCTGCGCTAGCGCCTTCGGATCGATCTTGTCGAGCGTGTCGTCCGGCGTGTGGTGGTAGTCGAAGTAGTCCGTGCCGTCCTGGCGCAGCGCGCCCCACGCCAGGCCGTTCGCGGCGAACGGACTGATGTCGGGGCCGGGACCGCCCTGGCCCGGCGTGTATTCGATGCCGAGCGGCGCGAGCACGTCGGCGATCTGCTTCACCGCGCCGAGCGCGCGTTCCGGCGCGCCGGTGCTGAACGCATAGATGCGGCCCGCGCCGAAGTCGCTTTCCGCGCCGATCTGGTGCTTGCGGATGTCGCCCATGTGCTGTTGCGCGTAGGCGCGACCGCCGTACAGGCCCTGCTCTTCGTTCGAGAACGCAACCACGCGGATCGTGCGCGCGGGGCGCTGCTTCATGTCGCCGATCAACTTGCCCGCGCCCATCGCGATCGCCACGCCCGCGCCATCGTCGATCGCGCCGGTACCGAGGTCCCACGAATCCAGGTGGCCGCCGATCACGACGACTTCGTCGGGCTTGCTGCGGCCGCGCATTTCGCCGATCACATTCTGCGACGTGTACGTGCCGGTCCAGCCGCAGTCGAGCGCGAGCTTCACGCGCACCGGCTTGCCGAGCGCGACCAGGCGCGAGAGCTGCGCGGCATCGGGCGCGGCGAGCGCGGCCGACGGAATCGGATTCAAGCCATCGTCGAAGTGCGTGATGCCGGTATGCGGATTGCGGTGCGAATCCGTGCCCGCCGAACGCATCAGGTAGGCCGACGCGCCCGCGCGGATCGCGGCCGACGGACCGCCGCCGCGGATCTGCGAACCCATGCCGTATCCGCTGCCGTCCTTCGCGCGCTCCATGGTGAAGTCGATGAAGGCGATCTTGCCCTTCAGCGAACCGGCGGGCGCATCGGCGAGGTCCTTGAGCGAGGCGAAGCGAACGACTTCGCCTTCGACGGTGCCGCCGGGGCTGCCGCCGAGCGCGGTGAGCGTGAGCTTCTGCGAGTGATCGCCGAGGACTTCGGCCGACTCGCTCTTGCGCTCCCACTTCGGAAACGTCACCGGTTCGGTCCACACCTTGTCGTAACCGAGCGACTTGAACTTCGCGACCGCCCACGCGACCGCGCGTGCATCGCCTTCGCTGCCCGCCATGCGCGGACCGACTTCGGTCGTCAGCGATTCGACGACCTCGTACGCGGTGTCGTCGGCGAGCGCGCGTTCGCGCAGCTGCGTCGCGTTGTCGACCGAGGTCTGCGCGATTTTCGTCAGCACGCCCTTCGTCGGCACGCCCTTCGTCTGCACGTCGGTCTGTGGCGCGGCCTGCACGGCACCGAGGGTGAAAGCGAGGACGGCGGCGGCGAGCGTCGTCGGGACAAGGCGCATCGGACGAACCCCTGGATGTGCGGAAAGATTGCGAGCGTAGCAGCGGACCCCTGCGTGGCAGGGGTGCCGCTGGTCATGGTCAGACAGGACGCTTGAGCGCGTCGCGGATCTCGCGCAACAGCAGCACGTCTTCCGGCGGCGCGGCGGCCGGCTCGGTCGCGCGCAGGCGGTTGTAGGCCTTCAGGAACAGGAAGATCACGAAGGCGATCAGCGTGAAGTCGATCAGCGTCTGCAGCACGAGCCCGTAGCGGAACGCGACTTCCGCGGCGACCTGCTGGCCTGCCGCGTCGAGTTGCGCGGGCGTGACGACGTATTTCCAGTCTGCGACACTCGCGCCGCCGGTGACCAGCGCGACGATCGGCATGACGATGCCGTCGACGAGCGCGGTGACGATCTTGCCGAATGCCGCGCCGATCACGACGCCGACCGCGAGGTCGACGACGCTGCCGCGCGCGATGAACGTCTTGAACTCGGAAAGCATGCCCATCGACTGTCCTCCCTTGCGCCGGCAAACGGGCCGGCGAACGGTGAGGTTAGCCGACGGCGAGGGGCGGCGCGATGCGTCCGTCGAGGGCGAGCACGTCGTCGAGGCGCGCGCTGAAGACATCGCCCGGCTGCAGCGCGGCGACGCCCGCGGGCGTGCCCATGAAGACCAGGTCGCCCGCTTGCAGCGTGAAGTAACGCGCGAGCGCTTCGAGGACGTCGGGGACGTCCCAGATCATCTGGTCCAGCGTCGAGCGCTGGCGCAGCGTGCCGTTGACGGTGAGCGAGAGCGTGCGCGGCGCGAGGTCGCCGACCTGCGCCGCGGGCACGATCGCGGAGATCGGCGCGGAATGATCGAACGCCTTGCCGGTGTCCCACGGCAGGCCTTTCGCCTTCGCCGCGGATTGCAGGTCGCGGCGCGTCAAATCCAGGCCGACGGCGTAACCGAACACGCGCGCATTTTCGCCGAGCGCGACGACGAGTTCGACTTCGTGGTGCAGGTCGTTCGTCGCGGAGGGATAGGGCACGACGCCGTCGACGACGATCGCGTCGGCGGGCTTGGTGAACAACACGGGATCGCCGCGTTCGGCTTTCGATGCAGGCGCCGTTGCGCCCATCTCCTTCGCGTGGTCGGCGAAGTTGCGGCCGACGCAGAAGATGCGGCGCACCGGGAACGTGCTCGTCGAAGCAGTGCCGCCGCCTTCAACAGGAATGCGAACCGGCGCGTGCGCCGGGACGACGTCGGTCATGCCGACGGCAGGGCACGGCTGTCGACAACGCGGCTGTCGACGACGCGGTATTCGCCGTCGACGACCCGCGGATCGCGCGCCACGCGCTTGTCGCGCTTCTTCCACAGGCGAACGAGCAGGCCCGCGGAAATCATCGCCACGCCGACCACGACGCTCACGGCCACCAACGCGACGAGCACGGCGATGCCGATCAACCCCAGCAACACGCGCAACCACGTGCTACGCGGCTTGCGCGGCGAAAACGCGGCGCGGAACTGGTGGAAATCGAAGCGGTGCGCGAAAGCGGTCATCTTGGGGTCCGTGACACAATGATGGCAGTGCCGGGACGCGAGTATCCGGCCGCTTTCCGGAACGCGTGTGAGGACTTCGTTAAAACGTGACGCCCTACGACTCACAATCCGACACGCTGCTCCGAATCGAGCAAATTCCCGACGGCGGCTTTCACGAACTCGAAGCACGCCTGGATGGCGACGATGCGGAGTCGCTGATCCTGTATCGCGAAGGCGATGCGGTGCGCGCGTTCCTCAACGTGTGTCCGCACGCGGGGCGTCGGCTGGATTGGGCGCCGGGCCGCTTCCTCAAGGACAAGAACGGGCACCTGATCTGCGCCGTGCATGGCGCGACGTTCGAACTCGTGGAAGGCGTGTGTGTCGCGGGCCCGTGTCGCGGCGCCGCATTGCGCACAATCGACGTGACGGTGGACGACGGCGTCGTCCGCATCGCCAGGACATGACGCCTCAGAACATGCTGCTTCAGAACATGCTGCTTCAGAACATGATGTTCACCGCGATCACCACGACGATCAGGTACAGCAACGACAGCGGCGCACCGAGCCGCCACAGGTCGCGCGGCTGGTAGCCCGCCGGGCCGGTGATCATCGACATCACCGGGTTGGACGCGGTCATGAAGTTGTTCGACGCCGACAGCGCGACCATCAGCGCGAACGCGGTCGGATTGCCGCCCGCGGCGAGCGCGAGGTTGATGCCCATGGGCACCATCACGATGGTCGCGCCGACATGGCCGATCACCAGCGAGAACAAGGTCGTCAACAGGCCGAGCGCGATCTCGAGTACCGGCAACGGCATGTCTTCGGGCATCTGCTCGATCGTGTGTCCCGCGATCCACGCCGCGGCGCCGCTGGAATCCATCGCCCATCCCAGTGGAATGAGGCAGGCCATGACGAAGACCGTCTTCCAGTTGATCGACGCGTAGGCTTCGTCGATGTGCAGCACGCCGGCGACGAGCATGCCGGCGACGCCCGTCATCAGCGCAATCGACACCGGGATGCGCGTGGACAGCGCGAGCAGCATCGTCACCGCGAAGATGCCGATCGCGAGCTTGAACTTGTGCGGACGCTGCTCGCCCTTCGGGTAGTCGGTGACCACCACGAAGTCCTTGTTCTCCGCCGCCTGCGCGAGGTCCTGCCAGATGCCGTGCAGCACGAGCATGTCGCCGGCGCGCAGCGGCAGCTGGCGGACGTTCTCGCGGTGCACGGTCTTGTCGCGGTTCACCGCGAGCAGGCTGATGCCGTATTGCTTGCGCAACTGCAGTTCGGCCTGCGACTTGCCGAGGTATTGCGAGGTCGGCGGCACGACGGCTTCGGCGATGCCCGCGCGACTCGGGTTGAACAGGTCGCCGAACGTGCGCAGGCGCGTGCTCATGCGCAGGAAGTTGTTCTGCGCGAAGTCGGCGACCTGCTGGCGTTCGCCCATCGCGCCGATCACGCTGCCGACCCAGATGCGTGCATCGGCGGGCGGCGCGAGGCGCGATTCGTTGCCGGTCTTGAGTGCGAGCAGCAGCGGCGAACCGCGCGTGGCTTCCGCCTCGCCGAGCGACATGCCCACCAGCGGCGAATCGGCCGTCACCGTGAGTTCGTACACATCGCCTTCGATGCCGTAGGCACGAGCGAAGTAACTCTGCGTGCGCGCGGGCGTGACCCCGCGGTCGACGTCGTACTGCGCCAGGCGCTTGTCGCCGAAGTAGCGGAAGTACAGCAGGCCCGCTCCGAGCAATGCGAGGCCGATCGGCATCGGCGCGAACATGTGCAGCGGCTCAAGCGTCGCCGCGCCGGAGGGCAGGTTCGCGTTCGACGACACGAGCAGGTCGTTGAGCAGGATCAGCGGCGAGGTGCCGACCATCGTCAGCGAGCCGCCCATCACGATGGCCACCGCCAGCGGCAGCAGGAAGCGCGACAGCGGCAGCCCCGTGCGCGAACTCAGTCGCGAGGTGACGGGCAGGTACAGCGCCATCACCGAGGGGTTCTGCATGAAGGAGGAGTTGAGGCCCGCGATCGCCTGCGTGAGCAGGAGCAGGCGCGACTCGACGCCCTTCGAGCGCCGCAGCAACCAGGCCGCGAGGCGATTCAGCGCGCCGGTGCGATCCAGGCCCGCGCCGAGGATCATCGTCGCGATCACGCTCATGACCGCGTTACCGGAAAAACCGCCGAAGAGATCTTCCGGCGCGACCAGCCCGGTGAGCCCGAGCAACACCAGCACGACCAGCGCGACGACGTCGGCACGGATGCGCTCGAACAGGAACATCACCATCGTGAAGCCCACCAGCCCGAGCACGAGCTTCATGTCGGTGGTGAGCATCAACGCGGTGTCGTTCACGCGTACGGTTCCCCTGGCCCGCCGTCGTCCGGCACTCGGTCGTACAAAAGATCCCAGACGCCGTGCCCGAGCTTCTGGCCGCGCGTCTCGAAATGCGTCTGCGGACGCCATTCGGGCCGCGGTACGGCGCCGCGCTTACCGCCGCGATTGGCCAGCCCCGGGGTCGCGTCGAGCACGTCCCACATCTGCTCGGCATAGTCCTGCCAATCGGTGGACAGGTGCAAGCGTCCCGTCGGGGCGAGCTTGCGCACGAGCAGGGCGGCGAAGGCGGGGTTCACCAGGCGCCGCTTGTTGTGGCGCTTCTTGTGCCACGGATCGGGGAAGTAGATGCGCACCTCGTCGAGCGAGGCGTCGGCGATCTCGTTCTCCAGCACTTCCACCGCGTCGTGGTGGTAGAGGCGCACGTTGGTCGCATCGTCGGCGGCCAGCGCGTTGAGCAGGCGGCCCACGCCGGGTGCGTGCACTTCGATGCCGAGCAGGTCGCGCGCCTTGTCGTGCTGCGCGGCGAAGCGCAGGGCCTCGCCGTTGCCGAAGCCGATCTCCAGCACGCGCTTCGCCTTGCGCCCGAACGCGGCGTCGAAGTCGCGCGGCTGGCCCGCGTAGTCGAGCCCGAAGCGCGGCCACAGCTCATCGAACGCGCGCTGCTGCGCCGGCGTGAAGCGCCCTTGCCGCAGCACGAAGCTGCGGACCTTGCGCACGCCCGGTTCCTGGGTGAAGGGTTTCTTGTCGACCGGATCGGCGGGCATCTGATTGATGTGTCAGCCGATCATGCCGTCGACGGGGCTCGACGCCGAAGCGAAACGCTTGCGCGGGATGCGGCCGGCGCGGAATGCGGCGCGGCCGGCTTCGACCGCGAGCTTCATCGCGTGCGCCATGAGCACCGGGTCCTTCGCGCCGGCGATCGCGGTGTTCATCAGCACGCCGTCGCAGCCGAGCTCCATCGCGATCGATGCATCCGACGCGGTGCCCACGCCGGCGTCGACGATGATCGGCACCTTCGCGTTCTCGACGATCTCCAGCAGGTTGTACTTGTTCTGCACGCCCAGGCCCGAGCCGATCGGCGCGGCGAGCGGCATCACCGCGACGCAGCCGATTTCTTCGAGGCGGCGCGCGAGGATCGGATCGTCGGAGGTGTAGACCATCACGTCGAAGCCGTCGGCGACGAGGCGCTCGGCGGCGGCGAGGGTCTGCACGACGTCGGGGTACAGCGTGCGCTGGTCGCCGAGCACTTCGAGCTTCACGAGCTTGTGGCCATCGAGCAATTCGCGCGCGAGGCGGCACGTGCGCACCGCGTCGTCGGCGGTGTAGCAGCCCGCGGTGTTGGGCAGCAGCGTGAAGCGGTCGGGCGGGAGGACGTCGAGCAGGTTCGGCGCGTTGGGATCCTGGCCGAGGTTGGTGCGCCGGATCGCGACGGTGACGATCTCGGCGCCCGCGGCATCGGTCGCGCGGCGGGTCTCGTCGAAATCCCGGAACTTGCCCGTGCCGGTGAGCAGGCGGGAACGATAACGGCGGCCCGCGACGACCAGGCTGTCGTCGGCCGCGATGGGGGCGGTTGCGTGCATCCACGCATGTTACCGCCGTTCGTCGGTCGCAGTTGCCCGAACGTCGAGCCTCGTTGCGATTTCGGCGGGATTTGTCCTGTGGCCTTCGAGCCCCGCGTAAGGCTGGAGGAGTGGGGAGGAAAGCGTCGGACGGGCACACCCCTGACCCGGATCGCCGTTGGCTCCTTTCCGCTGCGCGCGATGCCCATCGCGCGGTACGCCAAACGCACACCCGCGCGAAAGCCGGGGTCGCAAAGCTACGGGTCCCTCCGGCAATCCCCCTGCCGCGGACAGCCGGGTTCCCGTTACCGCGCGATGGTGTCATCGCGCGATTTTTTTGGGCGATCGATGGGCGCGAAGTCCAGCCCGTCGAAGTCAGCCGCCGCCGAGCGCGTGCACGACCTCGACGCGATCGCCTTCGGCCAGCGCATGTGCCTCGTGCGCGCCGCGCGGCACGATGTCGCCGTTCACTTCGACCGCGACGCGACGGCCGCCGAAGCCTTCGGCTTCCAGCAGCGATGCGATCGTGGTGCCCGGCATGAGGGTCCGGGGCTGCCCGTTCAGCAGAATGTTCATGCCGCGCATTCTCGCCCGTGGCGTGGCAGCATGCGAATCACCATACCCATCCGCACGCCAAGGGAGCGCGTACTGATGAAGCAGACCCACCGGGCCTTCCGCCCGATCCGCACCGTGCTTGCCGCCGCACTCGCCTTCGCCGCACTGCCGGCTGCCGCGCAGACCTATACGCAGACCGTGTTCTTCGGCGACAGCCTCACCGACTCGGGCTGGTTCCGCCCGGCGCTGGTGCAGGTGGCCGGCCCCCAGGCCGCGATCCTCGGCCGCTTCAGCACCAACCCGACCCAGGTGTGGTCGGAGTACCTCGCCAACTACTACGGCACCAACGCGACCAGCGGGAACCAGGGCGGCACGAACTGGGCCGTCGGCGGCGCCAACACGGGCATCGACTCGGCCGGCGCGCTCGGCGAGATCCCGTCGATCAATACGCAGATCCAGCGTTACCTCACCGCGACCGGCGGCCGCGCCGATGCGAACGCGCTGTACACGGTGTGGGGCGGCGCGAACGACCTGTTCGCCATCGCCGGCGGTGCGCCTGCGCAGGAGCGGCTCGCGCTGGCCGTCGGCGCGCAGGTCGGCAACGTGGCCACGCTCACGGGCGCGGGCGCGAGGTACATCCTGGTCCCGACCGTTCCCGACATCGGCCTGACGCCGTCGGCGCTCGCGCAGGGGCCGATCGCGATGGCGACCGGCACGCAGCTCGCGACCGCGTACAACAACGCGCTGTTCTCTACGCTCGCCTCGCAGGGCCTGCGCGTGATTCCGCTGGATACGTTCCACCTCATCCAGGAAATCGTCGCGTCGCCGTCGGCCTATGGGTTCTCGAACGTCACCGGCACCGCGTGCCAACCGCAGATCACCGCGTCGTCGCTGACCTGCAGCCCGGCCAACTACGTGACGCCGGATGCGGCGTCGACGTACCTGTTCGCCGACGGCGTGCATCCGACCGGCGCCACGCACCAGATGCTCGGCCAGTACGCGCTGTCCGTGCTCGAGGCGCCGCGCCAGATCGCGATGCTGCCGTACACGGAACAGGTGATCGGCAAGTCGCGCGCGGAGATGGTCAGCTCGCACATCGTCGAAAAGCCCGCGGAAGACGGCATGCGCTGGTGGTTCAACCTGCGCGGCGACAACCAGCGCTACGACGTGCCCGGCGATTACGACGGCGGCGGTCCTTCGATGCTGTTCGGCGTCGACTGGGCGAGCGGCGAGTTCGTGTACGGCGCGTTCGCCGGTTACGGTCGCAACGACTTCGACTACGGTCGCCGTCGCGGCGACTTCGACCAGGACGACGCCACGCTCGGCGGTTTCGTCGGTTGGTACACCGACGACCTGTGGGTCAACGCGCAGCTGAGCTGGACCAGCGTCAGCTACGACGTGAACCGCCTCGTCGAACTCGGCCCGGCCGTGCGCGAGTATCGCGGTTCGCCCGACGGCGAGAACTGGACCGTCGGCGCGCAGGGTGGCTGGAACTTCCACGCCGGCTCGGTGACGCACGGTCCGGTCGTTTCGTTGCTCGCGCAGCGCATCGACGTCGATGCGTTCGCCGAAGACCGCGTCGACTCCGCGGGCCTCGCGTACCCGGACCAGAACTACGATTCGCTGATCGGCGCCGCGGGTTGGCAGGCGAGCTTCGACGTGTCCCCGACCACGACGCCGTATGCGCGCCTGACCTGGGAACACGAATTCGAGGACATGCCGGAAGAAGCCTTCGCGCAGTCGCTGTCGATCCCGGGCACGCTGCCGTTCGCCGTGCCGAACCTCGAGCGCGACGACAACTACGGCACGCTCGCCTTCGGCATTCGCACGCAGATGTGGGGCATGGACGCCGACGTCGGCGCGAATGCGAGCGTCGGCCAGGAAGGCGGCAACCACGCGACGGTGTTCGTGAACGTCGGCAAGCGGTTCTGATCGAGCGGCGACATCCGCGACAACGCGACACGACGAGGCCCGCGCAAGCGGGCCTCGTTTTTTCCGGGCGACATCGCGCGCAACGTCGACGCGCGCGGCGTTACGGCAGGCACAGCGTACCGTGCACCGATGTCGTCACGATGCCGGGCACGCGCGTGCCATGCACGAAGAAGTCGCCGGTCGCGCCCGCGTACTCGCCGGTGCCTTCCGTGACGCGCTGGTGCGCGGCCACCATGCCGGGCGTGTTCATGCCGGTTTCGCGCATCGAGATCGTGCCCGTCGGCAGGCGGTACTGGAACGCGCCGCTGTAGGGCAGGGAGCCCGGCGACGTCGGCAACGCGACGCCGACCGAATCCGCGCTGAAATGCGTCGTGCCGCGCAGGCCGTGGTTGCCGTCGACTTCACCGAGGAAGCACGCCGCCTCGCCGGCATCGCAGCCGGTCGTGACGCGCACTTCGACCATCTCTGCGTGGATGGACTTGCAGTTGCCGGCGTGTACGTTGGTCGTGAGCGCGGCGAGGCACAGCGCGATGCTGCAGGATGCGAAAGGATGCATGTGGATGTCCTCCGATGCGGCGAACCATTCGCCGTCGGAGCCGATCCTCGACACCTGCGTGGCGCGGTGCGAGCGCCGCCCGCACGCACCGCGATGGAACCAATCCGGCGCCGCAGGATCTTCCAGCGCAACCCGTCAGCGCGACCGGATGGCCCGCGCGATCCACGCGCACCCGAAGCCGATGCCGCCCCAAGCGGCGACGCACGCGAGCGTCCATTCGATCGGCATGTCGTGCGCGTTCGACGATGCCGCCGAGAACGCCGGCACCAGGATGCGCAGCACCAGCGCGTAGCACGCGACGCCGTAAGCGACGCCGACCGACGCGACGTGCGCATGCACGCGCGGCCAGCGCGCGGCGATGCGCACGTACACCGCGACCAGCGTGGCGATCAGCGCGCAATACGACACCGCGCCCAGCAGCGCGGTCTCGATGCCGCCTGCGCGCGCGGCGTGCGTGCCGATGAACCACGCCGCGATCGACTGCGGAATGCGCGCCGGCGCGGTCCCTGAATGCAGGAACCAGAACCCCGCGGCGAACACGAGATCGGCCAGCGCCAACGCGATCCCGCCGCCCACGATCCAGGCCCAGGCGGGCCATGCACGCGCGGCCGAGGGGAGGGAGAGCGGGGAAAAGGCGGGCCGGGCGTGCATGGCAGACCTCCGGGGTGCAGGATTGGCCTCATTCGGCGCCCGCAGATTGGCTCTGGCAAGGGCCAATCGGGGTGCCCGAAATGGTGCCATTCCCAGGCGCGCTGCGCGGAGGCCTTTATGCACCTGCAACTCGACGGACGCGGCCCGCTGCACGCACAGCTCACCCGCGCGCTGAAGACTGCGCTCGCGGGCGGCCGCTTCGGCGAAGGCAGCCGCTTGCCGCCGACGCGTGCACTCGCGCGCGAAATCGGCGTGTCGCGCAACACCGTGCTCACCGCGTACGAGCAATTGCGCGCTGAAGGCTTCATGGCGGCGCGCGTGGGCTCGGGCAGTTATGTCGCCGCGCCCCTGCTGGTGGAAGCCGCCAACGATCCGCCGCCGATCGTCGCACCGCCGCAGACCGCCTACGCGCGACGCGCGCGCGAAGCGCAGATCCCGCGTCTCCTGCGACGCAAGCCGCCTGCGTCGATCCGCTACTCGTTCCAATACGGACTGCCGCTGATCAATCCCGCGCTCACCACCGCGTGGGCGCGCGAACTCGCGCACGCGGCGGCGTACACGCCGCCCGATTACCCCGATCCGCACGGCCTGCCCGCGCTGCGCGAAACGATCTGCGATTACCTCGCGCGCCGCCGCGGCGTGCAGGCGACGCCCGACGACGTGCTGGTGGTCGGCGGCACGCAGCAGGCCGTGTCGCTGGCCGCGCGCGTGCTGCTCGAACCGGGCGATCTCGCAGTGGTCGAAGAGCCGCAGTACTTCTCGTTGCGCAACGTGCTGCAGATCCACGGCGCGCGCCTGCATGGCGCCGATTGCGACGCCGATGGCGTGCGCCTGGACCGGATGCCGGAGGAGTCGCCGCGTTTGATCTGCGTGACGCCGTCGCACCAGTTCCCCAGCGGCGCGGTGATGTCGTTGCCGCGGCGACTCGGCCTGCTCGGATACGCGCGCCGCCACGACACGTGGATCCTCGAGGACGACTACGACGGCGAGTTTCGCTACGACACGCAACCGCTCGCCGCGCTGCGTTCGCTCGATCGCGACGGTCGCGTGCTGTACGTGGGGACGTTCTCGAAAACGCTGTTCCCGTCGTTGCGCCTGGGATACCTGGTGATGCCGCCGGCGTTGCGCACCGACCTGGTCACCGCGAAGTGGGCGCAGGATTTCGGCAGCTCGGCGATCGAACAGGCGGCGCTCGCGCGGTTCATGGCGACCGGCGGCTTCGAACGCCACCTGCGCCGCAGCACGCGCACGTTGCAGGAGCGGCGCACCGCATTGCTCGAAGGCCTGCGCGAAGTCGGCGGCGATCGCCTCGAGATCGCCGACTCGCACGCGGGCATGCACCTGGTCGTGTGGTTGCGCGGACTTCCCGATGCGGCGCTCGACGCGATCATCGCGCACGGCGAAACCCTTGGTCTCGGCCTGCACACGATCCGCCCGCATTACCTGCACCGCCCCGCGCGCGCGGGGTTGCTCATGGGCTATTGCGGCCTGTCGCCCGCGCAGATCCGCGAAGCGATGCCGCTGTTCGCGCAGGTGCTCGATCGTGCGTTCGCGCGCCAGGCCGGCGCGTAGTCGCGCTCTTCGTCAGCTCGGCATCAGCGCGAGGCGATCGCCGCGACCACGAGCCCGATCGCGAGCCACGCCAGGTCCATCGTCGTGTTGGCCATGCTCGCCAGCGTCCATGCGAGCGAAGGTCCGAGGCGCAGGGCGGTGTCGAGGACCGGAAGGCCCATCATCCCCGACAGGTTCGCCGACACGATGCCCCACTGCGCCATGACGATGGTGAGCAGCGTCGCGGCAACGCCCAGCACCATGCGCAGGTGGCCCGGCCGCGCGCCGCCCAGGCGCAGCAGGAACGCCGCGTCGAGCGCGGCGATCACGGCCATCCAGCCGGATTGCGAGGCGGTGAGCATGGAGGCGGCGACCCACGCCGCGGCGATCCCGGTGCTTCCGATCAGCGCCAGCAAGGCGCCCAGCCATGTCGATGAACGAACGTCCTGCGGCGGCATCCGGGGCTCCCTGCGGTGCCGCACAGCATACCGGGCCGCCGAAGTTTAGAATGGACGTCTTGCGCGGCACCTCGCGCACCCCCACTTGTCACGCATGTATTCCCGCAGCAGCGAACCCGTCCGCTTCGAACGCGATTGCGACGTCGTCCTCGTCCCGCAAGGCGAGGAGGTCACGTTGCCCGCGGGCAGCATCGGCTACATCACCCAGGCGCTCGGCGGCAGCTACACCGTGTTCGTCGAAGGCAACCTGTTCCGCGTGGCGGGCAAGGATGCCGACGCGATCGGCAAGGAACCGCCCGAACCCCTCGAGCTCTCCGCCGGCGCAAGCGACGACGACGTCGAGAAGCTCGTGTGGAAGCAGTTGCGCACCTGCTTCGATCCCGAGATCCCGATCAACATCGTGGACCTCGGCCTCGTCTACGAAGCCGTGGTGAAGCCGCGCGACGATGGCACGCGCGAAGTCGAGATCCGCATGACGCTCACCGCGCCCGCGTGCGGCATGGGCGACATCCTCGTCGACGACGTGCGCAGCAAGCTGGAGCTGATCCCGACGGTGACCGAGGCGGACGTCGAACTCGTGTTCGATCCGCCGTGGAATCGCACGATGATGTCCGAGGCCGCGCGCCTCGAGACCGGGATGCTCTGAAACAGGGGTCCAGAAACAGCAGAAACAGGGGTCCAGAAACAGGGGTCAGAGCACTATTTCATCGAAATAGTGCTCTGACCCCTGTTTCTGGACCCCTGTTTCTAGATCGCTTCGAACTTGTTCGCCGCGACGTTCTTCTTCACGCGGTGGATGTCCCACACGCGCCCGTTCATCGCGATGTAGACGCCGGGCGGCAGGCTCTGCACCGCGCCGACCGCGGTGCCGACGTTGAACTCCGCATCCGACCCGCGAAAGCGCGCGGGACTCAGCGCACCGGTGAGCACGATCGTGCGATCGGTCAGCGATTCGAGCACCTGCGCCGTCTCGACCATCGTGTCCGTGCCGTGCGTGACCAGCACGTGCTTCGCCGGCTGCGCGGCGATCGTCGCGCGGATCAACTCGCGGTCTTCCTGCGTGATGTGCAGCGAATCCTTGCGGATGATCGGGATCACCGTGAACTGGAAGGCGACACCGAGCTCGCGCAGGATGCCGCCGATCTGCGGCTCGCCGATCTGGTAATCCGACTTGTCGTCGAAGTAGATCTTGTCGATCGTGCCGCCGGTGGTGACGATGCAGAGTTGTTCCATTTCGACGCCGTAATTCGTGTACGTGATGGGGGATTCGCCAACGCGACTAGCGCTTGCCGAACCTGGCACGCATGCCCGGAATCGTGGCGCCGGTGAACACCAGCAACGCCAGCACGATTTCGATCAGCGCGAGTTGGCGCTCTTCGGGGTGCGACCAGGCGACCATCACGCCGTGGGAGAACCAGCCGAGGGCGAACAAACCGGCCCAGAAGGCGGGCTTCTGCGCACCGCGCCAGTTTAACGCCGCCAGCAGCAGCGGCGGCCCCGCGAACCATGCGACCGTGGGCCAGCCCTTGTGCAGGAACCAGGAGACATACAGCGCCACGAGGCCGAACAGCCCCGCCAGCAACACGCGCGTGGAAAAACTCATGCGAGCCTCGATGCCAGTTGTGCGACGCGCTTGCCGAGGGCGCGCGCGAGCACGGCTTCCTCGTCGCTCGGTCGCGGATCGTCCTGCAGGCCCGCGTAGTGGCTCGCGCCATACGGCGTGCCGCCGGTGCGCGTGGTGTTGAGCGCGGGCTCGGTGTAAGGCAGGCCGCACACGACGCAGCCGTGGTGGAGCAGCGGCAGCATCATCGACAGCAGCGTCGCTTCCTGGCCGCCGTGCAGCGTCGCCGTGGAGGTGAACACCGCGGCGGGCTTGCCGACGAGCGTGCCGCTCGCCCATTCGGCGCCGAGGCCGTCGATGAAATGCTTGAGCGGCGCGGCCATGATGCCGAAGCGCGTCGGGCTTCCGAGCACGAGGCCCGCGCATTCGGCGAGGTCCGCGCGCGTCACGTACGGCGCGCCTTCGTCGGGCACGGGCGGGGCCGCCACTTCGGTGACCGGCGCGACCGGGGGCACGCTGCGCAGGCGTGCGCGCATGCCATCGACTTCCTCGATCCCGCGCGCGACCTGCCGCGCGAGCCGCGCGACGGAGCCGCCGCGGCTGTAGTACAGCACCAACACCTCGGGCATGTGCCACCTCCGGCGCGCAGTTTGCCGGGATTGACCGGTCGTGGGGTAGGCTTCGGGCGATGGAGCCTCTGGACACCGCCTATCGCTGGATCGGATACCTGCGCGATCGCCATCGCCTGGGCACGTTCTTCCGTTTCCTGTGGGATCGCTTCCTCGGCGACAACCTGTTCCAGGCCGCGGGCGCGCTGTCGTACACGACGGTGTTCGCGCTGGTGCCGTTGTCGATGGTCGTGTTCGGCGTGCTGTCGGCGTTCCCGGTCTTCGACCGCTGGAGCGACCAGCTCAGCGACTACATCTTCTCCAACTTCGTGCCGAGCTCCGCGCGCGCGGTGGAAACCTACCTGCGCCAGTTCTCGAGCAACGCAGGCCAGCTCACCGCCGCGGGCATCGTCGCGCTCGTCGTCTCGCTGCTGATCACGCTCAACAGCGTGGAGACGACCTTCAACCGCATCTGGCGCGTGCCGACGGCGCGGCCGAAGTTCGCGCGCTTCCTGGTGTACTGGACGGTGTTCACGCTCGGCGCGCTGGTCGCGGCGACGAGCCTGGCGCTGTCGACGCGCTTCTTCGCGATGGCGATCTTCGAAACCGAACCGGGACGCTGGCTCGAACACGCGATCGTGCGCCTCGCGCCGTTCGTCATCGAGCTCATCGCCTTCGCCGCGGTGTTCAAGGTCGTGCCGCATCGCACCGTGTTGTGGCGGCATGCATTCGCCGGTGCGTTGCTGTCGGCGCTGTTGTTCGAAGGCGTGAAGTTCTGGCTCGCCTTTTTCATCGGCGGCTTCAGCAGCTACGGCAAGGTGTACGGCACGCTCGCGTTCCTGCCGATCTTCCTGGTGTGGATCTACCTTGGGTGGACGTCGATCCTGCTCGGCGCGTCGTTCGCCGCGTCGATGTCGGCGTTTCGTTACCAACCCGCATCGATGCGCCTGCCCGTCGGCTACGAGATGTACGGGCTGCTGCGCATGCTGGGCCGCTTCGTCGTGGCGCGGAAGCACGGACGCGGGCTGCACAGCCAGGACATCCAGCTGCTCGAACCGGTGCTGACCGATTCGCTCGTGCAGGACATGCTGGGCCAGTTGTCCGAAGTCGGGCTGCTGAGTCGCGCGGAAAGCGGCGAATGGCTGCTCGCGCGCGACCTCGACACGATGACGCTCGCCGAACTCTACGAAGCGTGCCAGTTGCGCATCCCCATCGCCGAAGCGCACGTGCCGATGCGCGAAGACCCCCTCGGCATGTCGGCGTACCATGCGCTCGACGAACTGCGACTCCCGCTGCGCGAATTGTTGAAGAAGAAGGTGTCCTCCCTCTATGTCCACCTGGAATGAACGTGCCTGGCAAAAGCGTGGCGCACTCGCGCTCGCAGTGATCGCCGCGATGGCCGTCGCCGCGTGCAAGCGCGAACCCGCCACGCCCGCGCCGGAAGCAACGCCCGCACCCGCACCCGCCGCCACCGCGCAGGCGCCCGCATCCGCGGCCACGGTCGCGCGTCCGTCGGCGACTAAGGACGTGCCGTCGTTGTCGCTCGCGACCGTCGACGGCAAGCAATTCAACCTCGCCGACCATCGCGGCCGGTGGGTCGTCGTGAATTTCTGGGCGACGTGGTGCGGCCCGTGCCTGAAGGAAATGCCGGCGCTCTCCGCGCTCGACACGATGCGCGAACACATCGACGTCGTCGGCCTCGCCTACGAAGACACGACGCCCGAGGAGATGCAGGCCTTCCTCATCAAACATCCGGTTTCCTACCCGATCGCGATGGTCGACGTGTACGACCCGCCGAAGGATTTCGAAACGCCCGCGGGCCTGCCGACGACGTACCTGATCGGCCCCGACGGCCGGGTCGCCAAGCGTTTCATCGGCCCCGTCGAACCGCACGACATCGAGAAAGCGATCGCCGACGCCGGCGGTCCGAAGCCGAAGGGCGCCTGACATGGCCGCCGCGCGCTTCTTCATCGAAGGGCGCGTGCAGGGCGTGTTCTTCCGCGCATCGACGCGGCAACAGGCCACCGAACTCGGCCTGCGCGGCTATGCGCGCAATCTGCACGACGGTCGCGTCGAAGTCCTCGCCGTCGGCGACGTGCAGGCGCTCGAGCGCCTTGCCGAGTGGCTCAAGCATGGGCCGCCGCATGCGCGCGTCTCTCGCGTCGAGCGCATCTCGGCGGACGATGGCGAGGCTGGGGCGTCGTTCGATACGGGTTAGAAGCGCGGGGGTGGCGTTCCACCAGACGGGCGGAGGGGTGTGCATGCGTGCATGGCCCTTCGCCGGTCCTGGCAAGACCATCCATGGCCAGCCAAAGACCGGGCGCACGGCCATCCTGGCCGTGCTCTACGGGCCATGCACGCATGCACACCCCTCCGCACTTCCGCATCAACTCCTGCGCTTCTCTGTCGTACCAAAAGCAACGGCGAAGCCGGGCGCTGCGCGCATCGCGCGCATTGCTTTCGCTCTTCGCTCTTTCAACGAAGGGTTGGAGGAATGGAAGCGCGCCGTGCCGTCGTTCAACACCCGCGCGCTTCCATTCCCCTAATCGCCGAACGACTTGATCGGAGCGACAACCCCGAAGCGTTCCTTGCGTGCCTTGCCCGCAAGCGCATCGAGCGTGAGTGGCGCGTCGGGGACGTGCGTGTCGGGGAGCCGGTCGAGGAGGTCGCGGATCAGGGTGAGACGGCCGCGGCGCTGGTCGTTGAAGTCGACGAGCGTCCAGGGGGCGTGGTCGGTGTGCGTTGCGCGCAGCATCGCTTCGCGCGCCTTCGTGTAGTCGGCGTACTTGTCGCGCGCGGCGAGGTCGATCGGCGAGAGCTTCCAGCGCTTCAGCGGATCCTCGAGGCGTTCGGCGAAGCGTTCTTCCTGCTTCGCCTGGTCGCACGCGAGCCAGTACTTGAACAACAGGATGCCGTCGTCGACGAGTTGCTTCTCGAAGGCGGGCGCCTGTTCGAGGAATTGTTCGACCTGCGCGGGCGTCGCGTAGTCCATCACGCGTTCGACGCCGGCGCGGTTGTACCAGCTGCGGTCGAACAGCACGATCTGGCCGGCGGAAGGCAGGTGCGACACGTAGCGCTGGAAATACCACTCGCCGGTGTCGGCCGGCTTGCCGAGCGCGACGACGCGGCACTGGCGCGGGTTCATGTGTTCGCGGATCGCATCGATCGCGCCGCCCTTGCCGGCGGTGTCGCGGCCTTCAAACAAGACGACGATGCGTTGCCCGGTGTCGCGCGCCCAGCGGGCCATCGCGACGAGTTCGCGTTGCATGGGCTCCAGCGCGGCTTCGTAATCCTTGCGCTTGAGCTTCTTCATTTCGAGGTCTTCGGTTTCGACTTCGAAGCCGATTTGCGCGGCGTCGAAACCGGCGATCGCGGACGCGGCGACGCTTGCCCCGCAAGACCGCGCGCGATTTCGAGCACCGCGCCCTGCTGGCGCGTGTTCATCGCGCGATACGCGGCGAGCAGGTCGTGTTCGCCCTGCGTGCGCGCGGGATCGAGCGTGCTCGCGAGTTCCGCGAGCAAGGCGCCGACCGGCACGCCGAGGATGCGCGCGAGCGCGTCGAGTTGATCCTTGCCCGGCAGCTTCTCGCCGCGCATCCAGGCCGACACGGTGTCGACGCCCGCGCGCGGGATCGCGGTCGCCAGTTCCGTGGCGCTCATGCCGCGCGCCTTCGCGAGCAATCGCAGGGTCGTGGCGAGCGGCATGTTCACTCCTTGAGGCGAGGGCGCAAGGTGGCGAGGTTGCAGGGCCTGGTTCGCGCATCGAGTTGCGCGCGCAGGATCTTCTCCCATGCGGTGCGACAGGCGGATGTCGAACCGGGCAGCGCGAACAGGAACGTGCCGTTCGCCAGTCCCGCGAACGCGCGCGACTGCAGCGACGACGTGCCGATCTCTTCGAAGCTGATCGCGCGGAAGATTTCGCCGAAGCCCGGCATCTCCTTGTCGAGCAGCGGGAGCAGCGCTTCGGGTGTCGAGTCGCGGCCGGTGAAGCCGGTGCCGCCGGTGACCAGGATGCCGTCGACCGTGTCGTCCGCGATCCAGCGCGAGACGAGCGCGCGCAGTCGGTAGCGATCGTCGGGAAGCAGCGCGCGTTCGGCGAGGCGGTGGCCCGCTTGCGTCAGCGCTTCGACGAGATAGTCGCCGGAGGAATCGTTGGCGAGCGTGCGCGAGTCGGAGACCGTGAGCACGCAGAGCGCGAGGGAGTGGAAGTCGGCGGCCTGTGCCATGCGCGCAGCCTAGCGCACATCCAGCGAATACCACTGGGTCGCGTCTTCGTGCCAGCCCGCGGCGCGGTACAGGGCGCGGGCGGGTGCGTTGTCGGCCATCGTTTCGAGCATCAGGCCGGCGGCGCCCTCGGCGCGCGCGAAGTCCGCGGCGGCATCGAGCAACGCGCGTGCGACGCCGTGGCGGCGCGCGCCTTCGGCGACGAACAGGTCGTTGAGCAGGAACGTCCGCACGGTGCGCACGGAGGAGAAGATCGGATAGAGCTGGGTGAACCCTGCCGGCTGGCCGTCGCGATGCGCGATCAGCACGACCGATTCGTTTCGCTGCATGCGCTCGCGCAGGTAATCGCGTGCGCGATCGACGTCGCCCGGCTGGTGGTAGAACCGGCGATAGGCGTCGAACATCGGCGCGACCGCATCGAGGTCGTCGAGGGTGGCGCGGCGGATCGTGTTTCCGGTCATGTCAGGCGTTGTCCGTGAGGCGAGCGAGTTCGTCGGCTTGGTGTTCGCGTTGCAGGCGTTCGACCAGCGCATCGAGGTTGCCTTCGAGCACGTTGGGCAGATCGTAGAGCGTCAGGCCTTCCACGCGATGGTCGGTGATGCGGCCCTGCGGGAAGTTGTAGGTGCGGATGCGCTGGCTGCGATCGCCGCTGCCGACCTGCAGCTTGCGGTCCTGCGCCTGCGCGGCTTCGCGACGCGCGATGTCGGCTTCCACGAGCATCGCCTTCAGGCGCTTCATCGCCTTGTCGCGGTTGGCGTGCTGCGAGCGCTCGGTCTGCGATTCCACCACGATCCCGCTCGGCACGTGCGTGATGCGGATCGCCGACTCGGTCTTGTTGACGTGCTGGCCGCCCGCGCCGGAAGAACGGAACGTGTCGACCCGCAGGTCCGCGGGATTCACTTCGATCGGCACGCCCGGCGCTTCTTCCGCGATGATCGCGACCGTCGCGGCGGACGTGTGGATGCGGCCCTGCGATTCGGTTTCCGGCACGCGCTGCACGCGGTGCGTGCCCGATTCGAACTTCAGCCGCGAATACGCGCCGCGCCCTTCGACGCGCGCGACGATCTCGCGGAATCCGCCGTGTTCGCCGGGATTCGCGGATTCCACTTCCACGCGCCAACCCTGGCGTTCGGCGTAGCGAGCGTACATGCGATACAGGTCGCCGGCGAAGATCGCCGCTTCGTCGCCGCCGGTGCCGGCGCGGACTTCGAGGTAGAGGTTGCCTTCGTCGCGCGCGTCCTTCGGGACGAGTTGCGCGAGCAGTTCGCCTTCGAGTTCGGCCAGGCGCGCGGTCGCGGTTTCGATTTCTTCGTCGGCGAGTTCGCGCATCTCCGGATCGTTGCGCATCGCTTCGGCGCCGGCGAGGTCGCGACGGGCCTGCGATTCGGCGACGAGCGCGGTGGCGACGGGTTCGAGTTGCGCGAACTCGCGCGAGAGATCGCGGAAGCGGTCGGCGTCGGAGATCGTGCCCGGATCGGCGAGCAGGCGTTCGACTTCCTCGCGTCGTTCGAGCAGCGCTTCGAGTTTGCGGCGCAGGCTGGGGATCATGCGTTCGCGTCGCCGCCGTCGCTGCCTGCATCGTCCGCATCGCCCGATCGGAGCGGCGGGAACAGCTTGTCGGCGGCGCGCGCGAGTTCCGCATCGCCGGTCAGCGCGGCTTCGCGCAACGCGGCGGTCGGGGCGTGCAGCAGGCGATTGACCAGCGTGTGCGCGAGCAGGTCGAGTACTTCGTTCGGATCGCGGCCTGCGGCGAGTTGCGCGCGCGCCTTCTCGAGCGCTTCCGCGCGCGAACGCTCGCCGTGCGCGCGCAGGCGCTTGAGCGGTGCGTGGCGCGTGCTCGCTTCGAGTGCTTCGACGTAGCGCGCGGTCTGCAGGTCGACGATGGCCTCCGCTTCGCGCGCGGCTTCGCGGCGGCTGCGGCGGTTGTCTTCGATCGCGCGTTCGAGGTCGTCGACGGTGTAGAGGAACGCGTCGTCGAGCGTCGCGACATCGGCTTCGATGTCGCGCGGCACCGCGAGGTCGAGCAGCAGCATCGGGCGATGCCTGCGCTGCGAGAGCGCGTGCGCGACCTGTGCGCGGGTGACGATGGGCTCGCGGCTCGCGGTCGCGGACAACACGATGTCGGCTTCGGCGAGGTGGCGGTCGAGTTCGGTCAGCGGCAGGGCGACGCCGCCGTGGCGCGTTGCGAGTTCCTGTGCGTGCGCGAGCGTGCGGTTGGCGATCAGCAGGCGCTTGGCCTTGCCTTCGACGAGGTGGCGCGTGGCGAGTTCGATCGTTTCGCCTGCGCCGATCAGCAGCACGGTCGAATCGTCGAGACGCGCGAAGGATTCCTGCGCCAGGCGCACCGCGGCGGACGCGACCGAGACCGGGTTCGCGCCGATGCGCGTGTCGGTGCGCGCGCGCTTGGCGGTGGTGAACGCATGCTGGAACAGCCGGTCCAGGTGCGCGCCGAGCGTGCCGGCGCTGCGTGCGTTCGCCCAGGCTTCCTTCACCTGGCCGAGGATCTGCGGTTCGCCGAGCACGAGCGAGTCGAGGCCGGTGGCGACGCGGAACAGGTGGCGCACCGCATCGGCGTCGCGATGGCGGTACAGGTAGGCGTGGAGGTCGCCGCCGTCGGGATGCGTGGCGAGCCATTGCGCGAGCGCGTCGCCCGCATCGTCGGCCAGTGCGTAGAGCTCGGTGCGGTTGCAGGTCGACAGCAGCGCGACCTCGCGCACCGACGGCAGCGCGCGCAATTCGGCGAGCGCGCGCGGCATCGCGTCGTTGCCGAACGCCACGCGTTCGCGCAAGCCGACGGGTGCGGTCTGGTGGTTGATGCCGAGGACGAGGAGGCTCATGAGGTCGTTCGGTCGCGTGCGCTAAGCTCCCGTGGCCGCACATTCTACCGGGGCGCATCCCCGGATTCCCCCGTCCACGGACGCCCCCATGCCGCAAGTCCGCCACTCGTTCACCTTCACGCTGGCCCTGGTCGCGGCGCTGCTCGCGGCGGGGTGCGCGTCGACGGCCCCGCGCGAAGCGCCGCCGCCGGCGACCGCGAAGGACGCCGAATCGACGCTGGAAGGCACGCTGGCGGGCGAATTCGCGCTGCAGGCGGGGCAACTGGACGAGGCATCGCGCTCCTATCTCGCCGCGGCGAAGGCCACCGACGACCCCGGCCTGGCCGAGCGCGCCACCCGCATCGCGCTGCTCGCCAACAACGACAAGCTCGCCGCCGATGGCCTCGCGCTGTGGAAGCAGCGCGCGCCGGATTCGCTCGCCGTGCATGCGGCGGAGGCGACGCTCGCCCTGCGCCGCAACGACGCACGCGCCGCGCGCCGCGAACTGGGCGTGCTGCTCGCCGACCAGGGCGACATCGGCTGGCGCCACGCGCTCTCCGCGCTCGGCAGCGGCGGCAAGGATCCGCGCCTGGCCGGCCAGTTGCTGGGCGAACTGGTCGACGACCACGCGATCCCCGACAAGCTCGGTGCATGGCTCGCCTTCGGCGGCCTCGCGATGCGCCTGGAGGAACCGGCGCTCGCCGAACGCATCATCGACGAGATCGTGCGCCGCTTCCCGGAGGAACCGCGGGTCGCACTGCTCCGCGCGAGCCAGTTGCGCGAAGCGGGCAAGTCCGAAGACGCGCGCAAGGTGCTCGCCGGCATCGCGCAGACCGCCTACGACGACGAAGAACTCCGCATGTCGATCGCTGCCGAATACGACGCGATGGGCGATTCGGTGATGGCGGCGAACGTGCTCGCGCGCGGCCCGCAGGACGATCGCACGTACGGCTTGCGCGCCGCGTTGCTCGCGCGCGCCGAAGACGACGCCGCACTCGGCGCGCTGTACGACGAACTGAAGAAGGAATCGGCCAAGCCGGATCCGGAGCGTCGACTGCTGCTCGGCCAGGTCGCGGAAATGCTCGAACGCCACGACGAAGCGCTCGAGTGGTATCGCAGCGTCCCCGGCGGTGAAGCGCGCTGGACCGCGCGCCTGCGCGAAGCGAACGTGCTGCACGCACTGGAGCAGACGGACGAGGCGTACAAGGCCTTGCGCGCGCTGCAATCCGACGCGACGGTCGATGAAGGCACGCGCCGCGACGCCTACCTGCTCGAAGCCGAACTGCGCCAGAAGGATGGGCAACTCGTCGAAGAACTCGACGCCTTCGCACGCGGGCTCGCCGCGTATCCCGACGAACCGGCGCTGCTGTATTCGCGCGCGCTGACGTGGGAACGTCGCGACGACATTCCGCGCGCGGAAGCCGATTTCCGCCGCATCCTCGTCGCCGAACCGGACAACGTGAACGCCCTCAACGCGCTCGGGTACACGCTCGCCGATCGCACGACGCGCTATGCCGAAGCGCTCGAGCTGATCGATCGCGCACGCGCGGCGGAACCGGACAGCGCGGCGATCATCGACAGTTACGGCTGGGTGCTCTATCGCCTCGGCCGACTCGAAGAAGCGCTCGTCGAACTGCGCCGCGCCTACGCGTTGCAGAAGGACCCGGAGATCGCCTCGCACCTCGGCGAAGTGCTGTGGATGCTGGGGCGCAAGGACGAAGCGCGGCGTTACTTCGACGAAGCAAAACGCCTGGATCCGGAAAATCGCTCGCTCAAGCGCGCGCTGGAGAAGACGGGAGCATGAAGATGCGGCTTGCGGTGATCGCGATGTTCGCCATCGCGTTGTCGGCGTGCGCCGCGCGCGCGCCGCGCGAAACGTTGCCTGCGATCGAGGGCGTGCCGTCGGCGCACCAGGAGGCGCGTGTCGCCGCGATCGAAGCGATGCCCACGTGGTCGATGTCGGGTCGCGTCGCGGTGTCGAACGGCAAGGACGGCGGCAGCGGCCGCATCGAATGGAAGCAGGCGGGCGAGCGTTACGACGTCGCGCTCAGCGCCCCGGTCACGCGCCAGAGCTGGCGCGTCACGGGCGGCGAGGGCGAGGCGGTGCTCGAAGGCCTGCAGGGCGGACCGCGCACCGGTCCCGACGCGGGCGAGCTCGTGTTCGAAGCCACGCGCTGGCGCATTCCCGTCGAAGCGCTCGCGGATTGGCTGATGGGCACGACCCATCGCGACGGCCGCCTGCACTTCGGCGCCGACGGCCGCGTCGATCGCATCGACGAAAGCGGTTGGGTCGTGACCTATGCCGACTGGCAGCGGCCGGAAGGCGGCGCCGTCGAGCTGCCGGGCCGCATCGAGGCCACGCAGGGCGAGTCACGCGTGCGGCTGGTGGTCGACCAATGGGGCCTGGAGTGAGCGATCCCGCGCATGCCTGGTCGGAATGGCCGGCGCCGGCCAAGCTCAACCTGTTCCTGCGGATCACCGGCCGGCGGCCGGACGGCTACCACGCGCTGCAGACGGTGTTCCGGCTGCTCGATTGGGGCGATACCGTGCGGATCCGGTTGCGTGAGGACGGCTTGATCCGGCGCGTCGGCGAGTCGGTGCCGGGCGTCGCGGAAGCCGACGACCTCATGGTTCGAGCCGCGAGGTGGCTTCAATCTGCAGCTAACGTCAGTCTTGGTGCGGATATCGGCGTCGAAAAGCGAATTCCGGCCGGAGGCGGATTCGGCGGTGGTTCTTCGGATGCGGCCACCGTGCTGGTCGTCCTCGACCGGCTGTGGGGCACGCGGCTGGGCGTCGATCGGTTGGCGGGGCTGGGTCTTGCGCTCGGCGCCGACGTTCCCGTCTTCGTCCGCGGCGACAACGCCTGGGCCGAAGGGGTGGGGGAACAGCTCACGTCCATCGACCTGCCGCAGGCCTGGTACGTGCTCGCCGACCCCGGCGTGCACGTGCCTACCGCCGCTTTGTTCCAAACCCCTGAATTGACGCGCGATTCCCCGCCCGCGACAATGCGCGACTTCGTTTCGGAAGCGGTGCTCGGCAATGCGTTCGAGCCGATGCTGCGCCGCCGCGAACCGGCCGTCGAGGCCGCGTTCGCCGCACTCGCGCATCTCGGCACGCCACGCCTGACGGGCACGGGCAGCGGTTGTTTCGTCGAGTTCGCCACGCGCGAATCCGCCGAAGCGGCGCTGGCTCGCGTGCATTCGGAGACGCCGCACCTGCGGGCCTGGCTGGCCGCGGGCGCAAGCGTTTCCCCGCTGCACGCGTTGCTCGGCCGAACCTGAAGGGCACACCCGGAGGGGCGTCGCCAAGTGGCCCAAGGCACCGGGTTTTGATCCCGGCATTCGTAGGTTCGAATCCTACCGCCCCTGCCACCTGGGAACGTGCAACAGGCGGCATCAACAGAGTCATCACCGCAACGGTCAGAGCGCTGGCGGAGCCAACATGCAAGACGAACGCAACCTGCTGGTCTTCACCGGCAACGCCAACCGGCCCCTGGCCGAAGCGGTGTGCAAGGAACTCGGCGTGCGCCCGGGCAAGGCCCTGGTCACCCGTTTCTCCGACGGCGAAGTGCAGGTCGAAATCGAGGAAAACGTCCGCCGGCAGGAAGTGTTCGTCATCCAGCCGACGTGCGCGCCGAGCGCGGAAAACCTCGTGGAGTTGCTGGTGCTGATCGACGCGCTCAAGCGCGCATCGGTGTCGAGCGTCACCGCGGTGGTGCCGTACTTCGGTTACGCGCGGCAGGATCGCCGCCCGCGTTCGGCCCGCGTGCCGATCACGGCGAAGGTCGCCGCGCAGATGTTCAACACGGTGCATACCGACCGCGTGTTGACGGTCGACCTGCATGCCGACCAGATCCAGGGATTCTTCGACATCCCGGTCGACAACGTGTACGCCTCGCCGCTGCTGCTCGCCGACATCTGGCGCGCGCACGGCACGGACAACATGGTGGTGGTCTCGCCCGACGTCGGCGGCGTGGTGCGTGCGCGAGCGATCGCCAAGCGCCTCGACGACGCGGACCTGGCGATCATCGACAAGCGCCGCCCGCGCGCGAACGTCGCCACGGTGATGAACATCATCGGCGACGTCAGCGGCAAGACCTGCGTGCTCGTCGACGACATCGTCGACACCGCGGGCACGCTGTGCGCAGCGGCCGCGGCGTTGAAGCAGCAGGGCGCGACGAAGGTCGTCGCGTACTGCACGCACCCGGTGCTCTCGGGCCCGGCGATCGACAACATTTCCAAGTCGCAGCTCGACGAACTGGTGGTGACCGACACCATCCCGTTGAGCGACGCGGCGAAGGCCTGCGGCCGCATCCGCCAGCTCAGCGTCGCCGAGCTGCTCGCGGAAACGATCCGCCGCATCGCCTTCGGTGAATCCGTCAGTTCGCTTTACGTGGACTGACACCCCTGGTCCACCTGGTCGCGGGTGGGCTTCAATCAGCAACAGAGTGAGTTAGACAATGGCTACCGAACACAAGATCTCGGCCACCGGCCGCAAGGACGAAGGCAAGGGTGCGAGCCGCCGCCTCCGTCGCGCTGCGAACATCCCGGCCATCCTCTACGGCGGCAGCGCCGCTCCGCAGAGCATCCAGCTCGAGCACGAGAAGACCTGGCTCGCCAGCCAGAACGAGTGGTTCTACTCGTCGATCATCGACCTCGACCTCGACGGCAAGGTGCAGAAGGTGCTGCTGCGTGACATGCAGCGCCATCCGTACAAGCAGATCATCATGCACCTCGACTTCCAGCGCGTCGACGAGAACCAGGCGATCCGCATCGCGGTGCCGCTGCACTTCCTCAACGAAGACAAGTCGCCGGCCGGCAAGTCGGCCGACGTCGTCGTGACGCACGAGCTCAACGAAGTCGAAGTGAGCTGCCTGCCGAAGGACCTGCCGGAGTTCATCGAAATCGATCTGTCGGCCCTCAAGGTCGGCGACATCGTCCACCTGTCCGACCTGAAGCTGCCGAAGGGCGTCGAGATCCCCGAGCTGAAGCTCGGCAAGGAACACGACGTGGCCATCGTCATCGCCAAGCACGGCAAGGAAGAGGTCGAAGAACCGACCGAAGCCCCGGCCGCGGCCGAAGTGCCGGCGGCGAAGGTCGCCAAGAAGGACGAAGAGAAGAAGTAAGCCTTCGCGGTCGCGCCGGCCTGCGCCGGCGCGATGCGTTGCGATCGCATGGAAGGCTTGCGCCTCATCGTCGGGCTGGGCAACCCCGGCCCCGAACACACCCGGACCCGGCACAACGCCGGGTTCTGGTTTGTGGACGGGCTCGCCGAGCGGTTGGGCGCGCGTTTCGGCCTGGAATCCAAGCTCTTCGGCGAGACGGCCAAGGTCGACATCGGTGGGCGCCAGGTCTGGCTGCTCAAGCCGGCGACCTACATGAACCTCAGCGGCAAGTCGGTTTGCGCCGCGCTGCGCTACTGGAAGATCGAGCCTGAAGAAGCGCTCCTCGCGCACGACGAACTCGACCTTGCGCCCGGCATCGCGCGCCTCAAGTTCGATGGCGGCCACGGCGGCCAGAATGGCCTGCGCGACACGATGAAGCTGCTGGGCCACGGCAAGTTCCACCGGCTGCGGATCGGCATCGGCCATCCGGGCCACAAGGACAAAGTCACCCCTTGGGTGCTGGGCAAGCCCGGCCGCGACGACGAGGCCGCGATCCTGCGCGCCATCGACGACGCGACCGACGTGCTGCCGCTCGCCGTCGCGGGAGACATCAACGAGGCGACCAAGCGCCTCAATACGGGTAAGTAATCCGATGGGCATCAAATGCGGCATCGTCGGCCTGCCGAACGTCGGCAAGTCGACCCTGTTCAACGCGCTGACCAAGGCGGGTATCGCCGCGGCCAACTTCCCCTTCTGCACGATCGAGCCGAACGTCGGCGTCGTGCCCGTGCCTGATCCGCGACTCAACGCGCTGTCGGACATCGTGAAGCCGCAGAAGGTGATCCCGACCGCCGTCGAGTTCGTCGACATCGCGGGCCTCGTGGCCGGTGCGGCGAGCGGCGAAGGCCTCGGCAACAAGTTCCTCGCGCACATCCGCGAAGTCGATGCGATCACGCACGTGGTGCGCTGCTTCGAGCACGGGGACATCGTCCACGTGACGGGCAAGGTCGACCCGATTTCCGACATCGAGACCATCGACACCGAGTTGGCCCTCGCCGACCTGGATTCGGTGGAGAAGGCCCTGCAGCGCGCCGAGCGCTCGGCCAAGACGGGCGACAAGGACGCCAAGGCCCGCGCCGAGGTGCTGGGCCGCGTCCGCACCGGCCTGGATGCCGGCAAGCCGGCCCGCGCGCTGGGCCTGTCGGACGAGGACAAGGCGCAGGTCCGCGACCTCTTCCTGCTGACCCTCAAGCCGGTGATGTACGTGGCCAACGTCCTGGAGGACGGGTTCGAGAACAACCCGCACCTGGAGGCCGTCCGCGCTCGCGCGGTGGGCGAGGGCGCCGAGGTGGTGCCGGTCTCGGCCGCCATCGAGGAAGAGCTGAGCCAGCTGGACGACGCCGACCGCGACACCTTCCTGCATGACCTTGGCCTCGACGAGCCCGGCCTGAACCGCGTGATCCGCGCGGCCTACAAGCTGCTGGGCCTGCAGACCTACTTCACGGCGGGCGTGAAGGAAGTGAGGGCGTGGACCGTGCGCGCCGGTTCGACCGCGCCGCAAGCGGCCGCGGTGATCCACACGGACTTCGAAAAGGGCTTCATTCGCGCCGAAACCATCGCTTTCGACGACTACATCAAGTACCGCGGCGAGTCGGGCGCCCGCGACGCCGGCCGCCTGCGCCTGGAAGGCAAGGAATACCGGGTGCAGGAAGGCGACGTGCTGCATTTCCGCTTCAACGTCTGACCGGAGTGGCGGCTCGTCGGCGATATCTGTCGACGAAGCGTTGACTTCGCGCAGCCGCCACGCCAGAATTTCGGGCTCTTTTGGAGGGATACCCAAGCGGCCAACGGGGGCAGACTGTAAATCTGCTGGCTTACGCCTTCGGTGGTTCGAATCCACCTCCCTCCACCAGCTTCAAGAGTGCAAGCGCTCCACCCGCCGGTCTTACCAACCGACGGCGCAATACCCAAGCAGATCATGCCGGCGAGAGCCGGACGGCGCGGGAGTAGTTCAATGGTAGAACCTCAGCCTTCCAAGCTGATGGTGCGGGTTCGATTCCCGTCTCCCGCTCCATTGATGCCGCGCAAGACCTGCTGGAACAACCTGCTCACGTAGCTCAGTCGGTAGAGCACCTCCTTGGTAAGGAGGAGGTCGCTGGTTCGATTCCAGTCGTGAGCACCAGATTCGTAAAACCGAAACGCCAACCGCAACCCATCGAGAAGAGCCATGGCCAAGGGTAAGTTCGAACGCACCAAGCCCCACGTGAACGTGGGCACGATCGGTCACGTCGACCACGGCAAGACGACGCTGACGGCGGCGCTGA
>NZ_JAJGAK010000001.1:0-912095 GCF_020866925.1 Noviluteimonas lactosilytica | reverse complement strand
AGAAGAGCCATGGCCAAGGGTAAGTTCGAACGCACCAAGCCCCACGTGAACGTGGGCACGATCGGTCACGTCGACCACGGCAAGACGACGCTGACGGCGGCGCTGACGAAGGTGGGCGCGGAACGTTTCGGCGGCGAGTTCAAGGCATATGACGCGATCGACGCGGCGCCGGAAGAGAAGGCGCGCGGCATCACGATCTCGACGGCGCACGTGGAATACGAATCGGCGACGCGCCACTACGCGCACGTCGACTGCCCGGGCCACGCGGACTACGTCAAGAACATGATCACGGGTGCGGCGCAGATGGACGGCGCGATCCTGGTGTGCTCGGCCGCCGACGGCCCGATGCCGCAGACGCGCGAACACATCCTGCTGTCGCGCCAGGTCGGCGTGCCGTACATCGTCGTGTTCCTGAACAAGGCCGACATGGTGGACGACGCCGAGCTGCTCGAGCTGGTCGAGATGGAAGTGCGCGAGCTGCTGACCAAGTACGAGTTCCCGGGCGACGACACCCCGATCGTGCACGGTTCGGCCCGCCTGGCGCTGGAAGGCGACCAGTCGGAGATCGGCGTGCCGGCGATCCTGAAGCTGGTGGACGCGCTGGACTCGTTCATCCCGCTGCCGGAGCGCGCGATCGACAAGCCGTTCCTGATGCCGGTGGAAGACGTGTTCTCGATCTCGGGCCGCGGCACCGTGGTGACCGGCCGTATCGAGCGCGGCATCATCAAGGTCGGTGACGAAATCGAAATCGTCGGCATCCGCCCGACGCAGAAGACGACGGTCACGGGCGTGGAAATGTTCCGCAAGCTGCTGGACCAGGGCCAGGCGGGCGACAACGCGGGCCTGCTGCTGCGCGGCACCAAGCGTGACGACGTGGAGCGCGGCCAGGTGCTGGCCAAGCCGGGTTCGATCACCCCGCACACGACGTTCGAAGCCGAGGTGTACGTGCTGTCGAAGGACGAAGGCGGCCGCCACACGCCGTTCTTCAAGGGCTACCGCCCGCAGTTCTACTTCCGCACGACCGACATCACGGGCGCCGTGACCCTGCCGGAAGGCGTGGAAATGGTCATGCCGGGCGACAACATCAAGATGACGGTCGAGCTCATCAACCCGGTGGCGATGGACGACGGCCTGCGCTTCGCGATCCGCGAAGGCGGCCGTACGGTCGGCGCCGGCGTGGTGGCGAAGATCCTCAAGTAAGAAATCCGGCCCGGCCGGCGCGGGGAACACCGCGTCGCCGGAATGGTCGGAAGGGCGTGGCGGCGCGAGCCGCCGTTGCCTTTTTCGGAAAACGAAGTTTTTTGGAAGCAAGTTTCAACCACCGATACGCCAGTAGCTCAATTGGCAGAGCAGCGGTCTCCAAAACCGCAGGTTGGGGGTTCGAGTCCCTCCTGGCGTGCCACTTCGGACGCAGCGACACGCGCGTCGGCGAGAACGGATGAACAGCAAGGTCGAACAACCGAAGGCCGCCTCGACGGGCGACATCGTCAAGTACGCGCTGGCGGTGCTGCTGGTCGCTGCGGGCGTGTTCGCCTTCTACTGGTGGCCGGAATCGCAGCTGCGCTGGCTCGCCGTGATCGGCGGCGTTGCCGCGGGCCTGGGCGTGTTCATGGCGACGCGCAAGGGCGCCGACACGCGCGAGTTCCTCGGCGAGTCGCGTTTCGAACTGCGCAAGGTGGTGTGGCCGACGCGCCAGGAAGCGGGTCGCGCCACGCTGATGATCATCATCGCCGTCATCGTGATCAGCCTCGTGCTGGCTGCGTTCGACGTCGTGATCCAGTGGGGCATCAAGCTCCTGCTGGGCAACTGAGGTAGAGGACGGATGGAAGGCAACGACGACAAGCGCTGGTACGTGGTGCACGCCTACTCCGGCTTCGAGAAGTCGGTGGCGCAGGCGCTGCGCGATCGCATCGCGCGCATGGAAATGCAGGATCGCTTCGGCGAAGTGCTCGTGCCGACCGAAGAAGTCGTGGAGATGCGCTCCGGCCAGAAGCGCCGTTCCGAGCGCAAGTTCTTCCCGGGCTACGTGCTCGTGCAGATCGCCACGCACGACGAAGGCGGCATCCCGCGCATGGATAGCGAAAGCTGGCACCTGGTGAAGGAGACGCCGAAGGTGATGGGCTTCATCGGCGGCACCGCCGATCGTCCGTTGCCGATCCGCGACGAAGAGGCTGCGGCCATCCTCGACCGCGTGCAGGAAGGCGTCGAGAAGCCGAGGCCGAAGGTGCTGTTCGAAGCGGGCGAGATGGTGCGCGTCACCGACGGCCCGTTCAACGACTTCAACGGCGTCGTGGAAGAAGTGAATTACGAGAAGAGCCGCCTGCGCGTCGCAGTGCTGATCTTCGGCCGTTCCACCCCGGTGGAACTGGAATTCGGCCAGGTCGAGAAGGCCTGACGAAAAAGATTCGACGGATCGAGTGGTTCGTTCCGTCATTTACGCGAGGAGCCTGGTGTTAAGAGCACACGGCGTTCGCACTCGCAGGAGCTAGAGCAATGGCAAAGAAAGTCGTCGGTTACATCAAGCTGCAGGTCAAGGCCGGCCAGGCCAACCCGTCGCCGCCGGTGGGTCCCGCCCTCGGCCAGCGCGGCCTGAACATCATGGAATTCTGCAAGGCGTTCAACGCCGCCACGCAGAAGCTGGAACCGGGTCTCCCGATTCCGGTGGTCATCACCGCGTACTCGGACCGTACCTTCACCTTCATCACGAAGACGCCGCCGGCGTCGATCCTGCTGAAGAAGGCCGCGGGCATCCAGTCCGGTTCCAAGCGCCCGAACACCGAAAAGGTGGGCAAGGTCTCCCGCAAGCAGCTCGAGGACATCGCGAAGGCGAAGGAACCCGACCTGACCGCGGCCGACCTGGAAGCGGCGGTGCGCACGATCGCGGGCTCGGCCCGTTCCATGGGTTTGGTGGTGGAGGGTTAAGTCATGGCGATGACCAAGCGACAGAAGGCAATCCAGAACGCGGTCGCACCGGGCAAGGCCTACGCGATCGACGAAGCGCTGAAGATCGTCCAGTCCAACAGCAAGTCGAAGTTCAACGAAGCCGTTGACGTCGCCGTGCGCCTGGGCGTGGATGCGAAGAAGTCCGACCAGCAGGTGCGCGGTTCGACCGTGCTGCCGGCCGGTACCGGCAAGTCGGTGCGCGTGGCGGTGTTCGCCCCGGCCGGCGCCAAGGCCGATGAAGCCCGCGCCGCAGGCGCCGAGGCTGTCGGCATGGATGATCTCGCCGAAGCGATGCAGAACGGCGACCTGAACTACGACGTCGTCATCGCGACGCCGGATGCGATGCGCGTGGTCGGCAAGCTCGGCCAGGTGCTCGGTCCGCGCGGCCTGATGCCGAACCCAAAGGTCGGCACCGTTTCGCCGAACCCGGCCGAAGCCGTGCGCAACGCGAAGGCGGGCCAGGTGCGTTACCGCACCGACAAGGCCGGCATCATCCACTGCACGATCGGCAAGGCCAGCTTCGAAGCCGACGCGCTGAAGGGCAACCTGACCGCGCTGCTGCTCGACCTGATCAAGGCCAAGCCGGCGACTTCGAAGGGTCTGTACCTGCAGAAGATCTCGCTGAGCTCGACGATGGGCCCGGGCGTGACCGTCGACGCGTCGACGCTGACGCTGAAGTAATGCAACAGCGCATCCGCTTCGCGGCGGATGCGTGCAACAAGTTTTGAGGGCTTCGCGCCGCAAGGCGCGACGCCGTCAAAGACCGCAGGTGCGGTCCGCGCGATGCGAAGACGGGCAGGAAGCTCGGTACGGCACGGCAAGGAGTCGTCTTCGAATCAGGCGGGACCGTGTAATCCAGCCGCAAGGCAGGGCCTGCGTAGATGGTGCCGCCCCCTCTGGAAAGTTTTCTGGATGGGCCACCACCGCAACGCGCGAGCGTTGCCGGCGCTGAAGGACCTGGCGCCGCTCGAGGACCGCAACCGGCAGGAGCCGCGCGCGGAGTTCAATTGGAGGAGTGCAATGGCTCTCAATCTGTCCCAGAAGCAGGAAGTTGTCGCCGAACTGGCAGACGTGGCCTCGAAGGCTCACTCCCTGGTCGCAGCCGAATACGCAGGCATCACGGTCTCGCAGATGACCGCGATGCGCAAGAAGGCTCGCGAAAGCGGCGTGTACTTGAAGGTTGTCAAGAACACGCTGGCGTCGCGCGCCGTCGTCGGTACCGATTTCGAGGTCGTCAAGGACGCCCTGACCGGTCCGCTGCTGTATGCGTTCTCGACCGAGGAACCCGGCGCTGCCGGTCGCCTCATCAAGGAGTTCGCCAAGGGCAACGACAAGCTCAAGGCCAAGGTCGTCTCGGTGGAAGGCAAGTTGCTGCCCGCCGCGCACGTCGAGGTCCTGGCTTCGCTGCCGACCCGTGAGCAGGCGCTTGCCATGCTCGCCCGCGTGCTCGCCGAGCCCGCTGCGATGTTCGCCCGCGCCGTCAAGGCCGTGGCCGACAAGCAGGGTGGCGGCGAAGCTGCCGCGGAACCGGCCGCTGAAGCGACTGCCGGCTGATACCGGCACGACATCGTCTCAATCCACTTTTAATTTCCAGAGGTAATCACCATGTCCCTTTCCAACGAGCAGATCGTTGACGCCATCGCCGCGAAGTCGCTGATGGAAGTGATGGAGCTGGTCAAGGCCATCGAAGAGAAGTTCGGCGTTTCCGCCGCTGCCCCGGTCATGGCCGCTGCCGGCCCGGCCGCCGCCGCTGCCCCGGTCGAAGAGCAGACCGAATTCACCGTCGTCCTGAAGGCCGCCGGCGAGAAGAAGGTCGAAGTCATCAAGGCCGTCCGCGCCATCACCGGCCTGGGCCTGAAGGAAGCGAAGGACCTCGTCGAAGGCGCCCCGCAGACCGTCAAGGAAGCGGTGTCGAAGGAAGAGTCCGAGAAGTTCAAGAAGGAACTCGAGGCCGCTGGCGCGTCCGTCGAAGTCAAGTAATCGCAATTGCGTCGCCGGTGACATTGGCGACCACCCAAGGCTGGGGACGAGAGTCCCCGGCCTTTGGCCGTTCCAAGGCAACACCGTTGTAAACGCTTCAGCGTCGTGAGTTTTTGCTGGAGCGAAGCGTCACCCATCACCGAGTTGACAGTTGGAAGTAGCGGGAGAAGGCGTGCTGGTGCCGGCAATACCAGCGACTCCCAACTGGCAATTTGACGTTCCCCCGGCCGCCCGCGCGCGGCCGACAGAGAGAGGCGGTAGCCCACCATGACCACTGCGTCCACGAATTATTCGTTCACCGAGAAGAAGCGCATCCGGAAGAACTTCGGCAAGCGTCGTTCGATCCTCGAGGTGCCGTTCCTGCTCGCGATCCAGGTCGATTCCTACCGCGAGTTCCTGCAGGAACACGCCGAAATGAACGCTCGCGAAGACAAGGGCCTGCACGCGGCCCTGAAGTCCGTCTTCCCCATCAGTTCGTACAGCGGCAACGCCGCCCTCGAGTACGTCGGATACCGCCTCGGCGACCCGGCGTTCGACGAGCGCGAATGCCGCAACCGCGGCCTGTCCTACGGCGCGCCGCTGCGCGTGACCGTGCGCCTGGTGATCTACGACCGCGAGTCGTCGACCAAGGCCATCAAGTACGTGAAGGAGCAGGAGGTCTACATGGGCGAGATCCCGCTCATGACCGACAACGGCACCTTCATCGTCAACGGCACCGAGCGCGTCATCGTCTCGCAGCTGCATCGTTCGCCGGGCGTGTTCTTCGACCACGACCGCGGCAAGACGCACAGCTCGGGCAAGCTGCTGTATTCCGCGCGCATCATTCCTTACCGCGGCTCGTGGCTCGACTTCGAGTTCGACCCGAAGGACGCGCTGTTCACGCGTATCGACCGCCGCCGCAAGCTGCCGGTCTCCGTGCTCCTGCGCGCGCTCGGCTACAACAACGAAGAAATGCTGCGTGCGTTCTTCGAGATCAACACCTTCCACATCGAACCGGAAGGCGTGCAGCTGACGCTCGTGGCCGAGCGCCTGCGTGGCGAAACGCTCGACTTCGACCTGGCCGACGGTGATCGCGTCATCGTCGAAGCGGGCAAGCGCATCACCGCGCGCCACGTGAAGCAGCTCGAGCAGTCGGGCATCGCCGCACTGGCCGTGCCGGACGCCTACCTCGTGGGCAGCATCCTCGCGCACGACGTCATCGACACGAAGACGGGCGAACTGCTCGCCGTGGCCAACGACGAGATCAACGACGATCACCTGGCGAAGTTCCGCAAGTCGGGCGTCGAATCGGTCGGCACGATCTGGGTCAACGACCTCGACCGTGGTCCGTACCTGTCGAACACGCTGCGCATCGACGGCACCAAGACCAAGCTCGAAGCGCTGGTCGAGATCTACCGCATGATGCGTCCGGGCGAACCGCCGACCAAGGACGCCGCCGAGAACCTGTTCCACAACCTGTTCTTCACCTTCGAGCGCTACGACCTCTCGGCCGTGGGCCGCATGAAGTTCAACCGCCGCATCGGCCGCAAGGAAGTGCTCGGTCCGTCGGTGCTGTTCGATCGCAAGTACTTCGGCGACTACAAGAACGGCAAGGACGAGGAAGCGCAGCGCCTGGTCGCCGCGCAGGGCGACACGTCGGACATCCTCGACGTCATCCGCGTGCTGACCGAGATCCGCAATGGTCGTGGCGTGGTGGACGACATCGACCACCTGGGCAACCGTCGCGTGCGTTCGGTCGGCGAAATGGCCGAGAACGTGTTCCGCGTGGGCCTCGTGCGCGTCGAGCGCGCGGTCAAGGAACGCCTGTCGATGGCCGAGTCCGAAGGCCTGACGCCGCAGGAACTGATCAACGCCAAGCCGGTGGCCGCGGCGATCAAGGAGTTCTTCGGCTCCTCGCAGCTGTCGCAGTTCATGGACCAGAACAACCCGCTGTCGGAAGTGACGCACAAGCGTCGCGTCTCCGCGCTGGGTCCGGGCGGCCTGACGCGCGAACGCGCGGGCTTCGAAGTGCGCGACGTGCATCCGACGCATTACGGTCGCGTGTGCACCATCGAAACGCCTGAAGGTCCGAACATCGGCCTGATCAACTCGCTCGCCGTGTTCGCGCGCACCAACCGTTACGGCTTCCTCGAGACGCCGTACCGCAAGGTCGTGGACGGCAAGGTCACCGACGACGTCGAATACCTGTCGGCGATCGAAGAGAACGAGTACGTCATCGCCCAGGCCAACGCGCCGCAGGACGAGAAGAACAACATCACCGCGCAGTTCGTCGCGTGCCGTTACCAGGGCGAGTCGCTGCTGAAGCCGCCGAGCGAGATCCACTTCATGGACGTCTCGCCGATGCAGACCGTGTCGGTCGCGGCCGCGCTGGTGCCGTTCCTCGAGCACGACGACGCGAACCGCGCGCTGATGGGCGCGAACATGCAGCGCCAGGCCGTGCCGACGCTGAAGTCGCAGAAGCCGCTGGTGGGCACCGGCATCGAGCGCGCCGTGGCGCGCGACTCGGGCGTGACGGTGAACGCGCGCCGTGGCGGCGTGATCGAACAGATCGACGCCGGCCGCATCGTGGTCAAGGTCAACGAGAAGGAGATCTCCGGCGAAACCGATGCCGGCGTCGACATCTACACGCTGATCAAGTACACGCGCTCCAACCAGAACACCTGCATCAACCAGACGCCGCTGGTGAACGTGGGCGACCGCGTCGAACGCGGCGACGTGCTGGCCGACGGTCCCTCGACCGACATCGGCGAGCTCGCGCTCGGCCAGAACATGCTGGTCGCGTTCATGCCGTGGAACGGCTACAACTTCGAAGACTCCATCCTGCTCTCCGAGCGCGTGGTGGAAGAGGATCGCTACACCACGATCCACATCGAAGAGCTGACCTGCGTCGCGCGCGACACGAAGCTGGGTCCGGAAGAAATCTCGGCCGACATCCCGAACGTCTCCGAGCAGGCGCTCAACCGCCTCGACGAGTCGGGCGTGGTGTACATCGGCGCCGAAGTGCGCGCCGGCGACATCATGGTCGGCAAGGTCACGCCGAAGGGCGAATCGCAGCTGACGCCGGAAGAGAAGCTCCTCCGCGCGATCTTCGGCGAGAAGGCGTCGGACGTGAAGGACAGCTCGCTGCGCGTGCCGCCGGGCATGGACGGCACCGTCATCGACGTGCAGGTCTTCACCCGCGACGGCATCGAGAAGGACAAGCGCGCACGCCAGATCGAAGAATCGGAAATCCGTCGCGTCAAGAAGGACTTCGACGACCAGTTCCGCATCCTCGAAGGCGCGATCTACGCGCGCCTGCGCTCGCAGCTGATCGGCAAGGTCGCCAACGGCGGTCCGGCGAACCTCAAGAAGGGCGACGCGATCACCAATGAGTACCTCGACGGCCTGAAGAAGACCGAGTGGTTCCAGCTGCGCATGAAGGACGACGACGCCAACGACGCCATCGAGCGCGCATCGAAGCAGATCGATGCGCACGAGAAGGAATTCGAGCGCCGCTTCGCCGACAAGCGCGGCAAGATCACCCAGGGCGACGACCTCGCGCCGGGCGTGCTCAAGATGGTGAAGGTGTTCCTCGCGGTGAAGCGCCGCATCCAGCCGGGCGACAAGATGGCCGGTCGCCACGGCAACAAGGGTGTCGTGTCGACGATCGTGCCGGTCGAGGACATGCCGTACATGGCCGACGGTTCGTCCGTCGACATCGTGCTGAACCCGCTGGGCGTGCCGAGCCGAATGAACATCGGCCAGATCCTCGAGACGCACCTGGGCTGGGCCGCGAAGGGCCTGGGCCAGAAGATCGATCGCATGCTCAAGGCACAGGCGGCGATTGCGGACCTGCGCAAGTTCCTCGACCAGGTCTACAACCACGACGACGCGATGGTTCGCCACCGCGTGGACCTGACGCAGTTCACGGACGAAGAACTGCTGCGCCTGGCCCGCAACCTGACCGACGGCGTGCCGATGGCGACGCCGGTGTTCGACGGCGCGGCCGAGTCCGAGATCAAGAAGATGCTCGAACTCGCCGACCTCCCGCTGAGCGGCCAGACCGTGCTGCACGACGGTCGCACCGGCGAAGCGTTCGAGCGCCCGGTCACCGTGGGTTACATGCACATGCTGAAGCTCAACCACCTGGTCGACGACAAGATGCACGCGCGTTCGACCGGTCCGTACTCGCTCGTCACCCAGCAGCCGCTGGGCGGCAAGGCGCAGTTCGGCGGCCAGCGCTTCGGCGAAATGGAAGTCTGGGCGCTGGAAGCCTACGGCGCGGCCTACACCCTGCAGGAAATGCTGACGGTGAAGTCCGACGACGTGCAGGGCCGCAACCAGATGTACAAGAACATCGTCGACGGCGAACACGAGATGGTCGCGGGCATGCCGGAGTCCTTCAACGTGTTGGTGAAGGAAATCCGATCGCTCGCGATCAACATGGAACTCGAAGAGCACTAAGCCGCCGCCGCCGACCAGGAGACACCCATGAAAGACTTGCTCAATCTGTTCAACCAGCAGCGGCCGACCCTCGACTTCGACGCGATCAAGATCGCGTTGGCGTCGCCGGACCTCATCCGCTCGTGGTCCTACGGCGAAGTGAAGAAGCCGGAGACCATCAACTACCGCACGTTCAAGCCGGAACGCGATGGCCTGTTCTGCGCCGCGATCTTCGGTCCGATCAAGGACTACGAGTGCCTGTGCGGCAAGTACAAGCGCATGAAGCACCGCGGCGTGGTCTGCGAGAAGTGCGGCACGGAAGTGACGCTGGCCAAGGTGCGCCGCGAGCGCATGGGCCACATCGACCTTGCCTCGCCCGTCGCGCACATCTGGTTCCTGAAGTCGCTCCCGTCGCGCATCGGCCTGATGCTCGACATGACGCTGCGCGACATCGAACGCATCCTGTACTTCGAAGCCTACGTCGTCACCGAGCCGGGCCTGACCCCGCTCGAGCGCGGCAACCTGCTGACCGAAGAACAGTTCATGCAGGCGCGCCAGGAGCACGGCGACGACTTCGACGCCGCGATGGGCGCCGAGGCGGTCTATGAACTGCTGCGCACGATCGACCTGCAGTCGGAAATGCTCCGCCTGAAGGAAGAGATCGCCGCGACCAACTCCGAGACCAAGCTCAAGCGCCTCACCAAGCGCATCAAGCTGATCGAGGCGTTCCTCGACTCCGGCAACCGCCCGGAGTGGATGGTCATGACCGTGCTGCCGGTGCTTCCGCCGGACCTGCGTCCGCTGGTGCCGCTGGACGGCGGCCGCTTCGCGACGTCGGACCTCAACGATCTGTACCGCCGCGTCATCAACCGCAACAACCGCCTCAAGCGCCTGCTCGAACTCAACGCGCCCGACATCATCGTGCGCAACGAGAAGCGCATGCTGCAGGAGTCGGTGGACGCGCTGATGGACAACGGCCGTCGTGGCCGCGCCATCACCGGCACCAACAAGCGCCCGCTCAAGTCGCTCGCCGACATGATCAAGGGCAAGCAGGGTCGCTTCCGCCAGAACCTGCTCGGCAAGCGCGTCGACTACTCGGGCCGTTCGGTCATCGTGGTCGGTCCGACGCTGCGCCTGCACGAGTGCGGCCTGCCGAAGAAGATGGCGCTCGAGCTGTTCAAGCCCTTCATTTTCGCCAAGCTGCAGCGCCGTGGCCTCGCCACGACGATCAAGGCCGCGAAGAAGCTCGTCGAGCGCGAAGAAGCGGAAGTCTGGGACATCCTCGAGGAAGTGATCCGCGAGCACCCGGTGCTGCTGAACCGCGCGCCGACGCTGCACCGCCTCGGCATCCAGGCGTTCGAGCCGGTCCTCATCGAAGGCAAGGCGATCCAGCTGCATCCGCTCGTCTGCACCGCGTTCAACGCGGACTTCGACGGTGACCAGATGGCCGTGCACGTGCCGCTCTCGCTGGAAGCCCAGCTGGAAGCGCGCGCGCTGATGATGGCGTCGAACAACATCCTGTCGCCGGCGAACGGCGAGCCGATCATCGTGCCGTCGCAGGACGTCGTGCTCGGCCTGTACTACATGTCGCGCGCCCTCGAGAACAAGAAGGGCGAGGGCATGGCGTTCGCGAACGTCGCCGAAGTGAAGCGCGCCTACGACAACCGCGTCGTCGAGCTGCACGCCAAGGTCAAGGTGCGCATCACCGAGACCGTGGTGGGCGAGGACGGTTCGCGCACGAAGAAGACCTCGATCGTCGACACGACGGTCGGCCGTTCGCTCCTGCAGGAAATCCTGCCGGAAGGCCTGCCGTACGCGCTGGCCAACGTCGAGCTGACCAAGAAGAACATCTCGCGCCTGATCAACTCCTGCTACCGCATGCTCGGCCTGAAGGACACGGTCGTGTTCGCCGACAAGCTGATGTACACCGGCTTCGCGTACGCAACGCGCGCCGGCGTCTCGATCGGCATCGACGACATGATCATCCCGGGCGAGAAGAAGGGCATCCTCGACGAGGCCGAAGCCGAAGTCCTGGAAATCCAGCAGCAGTACCAGTCGGGCCTGGTCACCTCGGGCGAGCGGTACAACAAGGTCGTCGACATCTGGTCGCGCACCAACGAACGCGTCGCGAAGGCGATGATGGACGCCATCGGCACCGACACGGTCACGAACGCCAAGGGCGAACGCGTGCCGCAGAAGTCGATGAACTCGATCTACATCATGGCCGACTCGGGCGCGCGTGGTTCGCAGGCCCAGATCCGCCAGCTCGCCGGCATGCGCGGCCTGATGGCCAAGCCGGACGGCTCGATCATCGAAACGCCGATCACGGCGAACTTCCGCGAAGGCCTCAACGTCCTCCAGTACTTCATCTCGACCCACGGCGCCCGAAAGGGCCTCGCGGACACCGCGCTGAAGACGGCGAACTCGGGTTACCTCACGCGTCGTCTCGTCGACGTCGCGCAGGACGTGGTGATCACCGAGACCGACTGCGGCACGTTCGACGGCCTGACCATGACGCCGATCGTCGAAGGCGGCGATGTCGTCGAGCCGCTGCGCGATCGCGTGCTGGGCCGCATCGTGGCCGAAGACGTGTTCCTGCCGGGCAACGACGAGGATCCGTTCGTCACCCGCAACACGCTGCTCGACGAGCAGTGGGTGCAGAGCCTGGAAGACGCCGGCGTGCAGGCGATCAAGGTGCGTTCGACGATCACGTGCAGCAGCGCGTTCGGCGTCTGCTCGCACTGCTACGGTCGCGACCTCGGCCGCGGCCACCTGGTGAACCACGGCGAAGCGGTCGGCGTCGTCGCCGCGCAGTCGATCGGCGAGCCGGGTACGCAGCTGACGATGCGTACGTTCCACATCGGTGGTGCGGCGTCGCGTGCCGCGGCGATCGACAACGTGACGGTCAAGACGACCGGTACGATCAAGTTCAACAACCTCAAGCACGTCGACCACGCCTCGGGCAGCCTCGTGGCGGTGTCGCGCTCGGGCGAACTGTCGGTGCTCGACGGCCACGGCCGCGAGCGCGAGCGTTACAAGCTGCCGTACGGCGCGACCATCAACGTCAAGGACGGCGCGGCGATCAAGGCCGGCCAGACGGTCGCGAACTGGGATCCGCACAACCACCCGATCGTGTCGGAAGTGGCGGGCATCATGCGCTTCATCGACTTCGTCGACGGCGTCACCGTCATCGAGAAGACCGACGAACTGACGGGCCTGGCTTCGCGCGAGATCACCGATCCGAAGCGTCGCGGCACGCTGGGCAAGGACCTGCGCCCGATCGTCCGCATCGTCGACAAGAACGGCAAGGACCTCTCCATCCCGGGTACCGACCTGCCGGCGCAGTACCTGCTGCCGCCGCGCTCGATCGTGAACCTGCAGGACGGTGCGGCCGTGGGCGTCGGCGACGTCGTCGCGAAGATCCCGCAGGAAGCGTCGAAGACGCGCGACATCACGGGCGGCCTGCCGCGCGTGGCCGACTTGTTCGAAGCGCGCAAGCCGAAGGACCCGGCGATCCTCGCCGAGGTCTCGGGCATCGTCAGCTTCGGCAAGGACACCAAGGGCAAGCAGCGCCTGATCATCAAGCAGGCCGACGGCAGCGAGCACGAAGAGCTGATCCCGAAGTACCGCCAGATCATCGTGTTCGAAGGCGAACACGTGGAGAAGGGCGAGACGGTCGTGGACGGCGAACCGAGCCCGCAGGACATCCTGCGCCTGCTCGGCGTCGAGCCGCTGGCGGTGTACCTCACCAAGGAAATCCAGGACGTCTACCGCCTGCAGGGCGTGAAGATCAACGACAAGCACATCGAGGTGATCGTTCGCCAGATGCTGCGCAAGGTCGAAGTGCTGGATGCGGGCGACACCAAGTTCCTGCACGGCGAACAGGTCGAGCGCCAGCGGATGGTCGAAGCCAACGCTGCCGCACTGGCGAAGGGCGAGATCCTGGCGAAGTACGACCCGGTGCTGCTGGGCATCACGAAGGCGTCGCTCGCGACCGAATCGTTCATCTCCGCGGCCTCCTTCCAGGAGACCACCCGCGTGCTGACCGAGGCGGCCGTTCGCGGCACGCGCGACAGCCTGCGCGGCCTCAAGGAGAACGTGATCGTCGGCCGCCTCATTCCGGCCGGTACGGGTCTGGCCTACCACACCGCACGCCGCCGCAATGCCTCGGGCCTCACCGAGTCGGAGCTGGAAGCGTTGTCGGGTGCGGTGGTTGCCGAGACGCCGTCGCAGTCGGCCCCGGCGGCCGAGACCGAAGCGGGCGAGGAGTCCAGCGCCAGCTAAAACCTCCGAAGCGACGGCCTGCGGGCCGTCCCAGACCACGAAATGAGGCGCATGGAGCGCCTCGTCTTCGGCCCAGGACGGGCGGGAACATCGAAGGCCGGGCAGCCCGAGTCGGGTTGCCCATTGCGGCCCCGAGTCGGGTCGCGCCTTGCCTTCGCGATTGCAACCCGCGTTGACGGTTTTCGTCCACGCGGGCTATACTTTTCCGTCTAAGCAGGCCGGATCCGGCCTGCTTCGTTATTCACGCGGACCCCAGGTCCTTCAAAAGAGCCCCACGATGGCAACGATCAACCAGCTGGTGCGTAAGGCGCGCAGCCCGGAAACCTACAAGAGCACTTCGCCCGCGCTGGCGAACTGCCCGCAGCGCCGCGGCGTCTGCACCCGCGTCTACACGACCACCCCGAAGAAGCCGAACTCGGCGCTTCGCAAGGTCGCGAAGGTGCGCCTCACCAACGGCTACGAGGTCATCTCGTACATCGGCGGCGAAGGCCACAACCTGCAGGAGCACTCGGTCGTGCTGATCCGCGGCGGCCGCGTCAAGGATCTGCCGGGCGTGCGTTACCACACCGTGCGCGGTTCGCTCGACGCCGCCGGCGTCAGCAAGCGTCGCCAGGGTCGTTCCAAGTACGGCGCCAAGCGCCCGAAGTCCTGATTTAGGGGTCATCGAACATGTCGCGTAAAGGTTCCACTCCGCAGCGCACCGTCCTCGCCGATCCGAAGCACGGCAGCGAGACGATCGCGCGCTTCATCAACATGGTCATGCAGAGCGGCAAGAAGTCGGTCGCCGAGAAGATCGTGTACGGCGCGATGGACGTGATCGGCGAAAAGAACGCCAACGCCCTCGAGCTCGTCGAAAAGGCCCTCGGCAACGTTTCGCCGTCGGTCGAAGTGAAGTCGCGTCGCGTCGGCGGCGCCACGTACCAGGTTCCCGTTGAAGTCCGCTCGTCGCGCCGCATGGCGCTGGCGATGCGCTGGCTGATCGAATCCGCCCGCAAGCGCGGCGAGAACAGCATGCCGCGCAAGCTTGCCGGCGAGCTGCTCGACGCCTCCGAGAACCGCGGCGGCGCGATCAAGAAGCGCGAAGAAACCCACCGCATGGCGGAAGCGAACAAGGCGTTCGCGCACTACCGCTGGTGATCACGCGGGCCCCCTTGCTCTGAAGAGCATGCCGGGCCCGTCGCGGCGCTGAGCCGCCGCATCCGTCCGAGCCGCCGCAAGGCGGCTTCGGCCTTCCGGACATCCGTCCGATCCGAGAAAACGAGAGATTCCCGTGGCTCGCACCACTCCCATCGAGCGTTACCGCAACTTCGGCATCATGGCCCACATCGATGCCGGCAAAACCACGACGACCGAGCGCATCCTTTTCTACACCGGCGTCAACCACAAGATCGGCGAGGTGCATGAAGGCGCCGCGACGATGGACTGGATGGAGCAGGAGCAGGAACGCGGCATCACGATCACGTCGGCTGCCACGACGGCGTTCTGGAAGGGCATGGACATGTCCCTGCCGGAATACCGCTTCAACATCATCGACACCCCCGGGCACGTCGACTTCACGATCGAAGTCGAGCGTTCGTTGCGCGTGCTCGACGGCGCCGTGTTCGTGCTGTGCGCCGTGGGCGGTGTGCAGCCGCAGTCGGAAACGGTGTGGCGCCAGGCCAACAAGTACAACGTGCCGCGCCTTGCGTTCGTCAACAAGATGGACCGCACCGGCGCCAACTTCTCGAAGGTCGTCGAGCAGCTGAAGTCGCGCCTCGGCGCGTATCCGGTGCCGATGCAGGTGCCGATCGGCGCGGAAGACAACTTCGAAGGCGTCGTCGATCTCCTCAAGATGAAGGCGATCGTGTGGGACATGGAGTCCAAGGGCACGAAGTTCGAATACGCGGACATTCCGGCGCACCTCGCCGACGAATGCGCCACCGCGCGCTCGTTCATGGTCGAAGCCGCGGCTGAAGCGTCCGAAGACCTGATGGACAAGTATCTCGGCGGCGAAGAGCTGACCGAGGACGAGATCATCGCGGGCATCCGCGAGCGCACGCTGAAGTGCGAAATCATTCCGGCGCTGTGCGGCACCGCGTTCAAGAACAAGGGCGTCCAGGCGATGCTCGACGCGGTCATCCGTTACCTGCCGTCGCCGTCGGATCGTCCGCCGGTGGCCGGCATGGACGAGAACGACAAGGAAGACCACCGCAAGGCTTCGGATACCGAGCCGTTCTCCGCGCTCGCGTTCAAGATCATGACCGACCCGTTCGTGGGTTCGCTCACGTTCTTCCGCGTCTACTCGGGCACGCTCAACTCCGGCGACCAGGTCTACAACCCGATCAAGTCGAAGAAGGAACGCGTGGGCCGCATCCTGCAGATGCACGCCAACAACCGCGACGAAATCAAGGAAGTGCGCGCGGGCGACATCGCCGCGGCGGTCGGCCTGAAGGACGTGACCACCGGCGACACGCTGTGCTCGCAGGACAAGGTCATCACGCTCGAGCGCATGGTGTTCCCGGAGCCCGTCATTTCGATGGCGGTCGAGCCGAAGACCAAGTCGGACCAGGAAAAGATGGGCCTCGCGCTGGGTCGCCTTGCGCAGGAAGACCCGTCGTTCCGCGTGCGCACGGATGAAGAATCCGGCCAGACGATCATCTCGGGCATGGGCGAGCTCCACCTGGAAATCCTGGTGGACCGCATGAAGCGCGAGTTCAACGTCGAAGCGAACGTCGGCAAGCCGCAGGTCGCCTATCGCGAAACCATCCGCAAGGCCGTCAAGTCCGAAGGCAAGTTCGTGCGCCAGTCGGGCGGCAAGGGCCAGTTCGGTCACGTGTGGCTCGAGATCTCGCCGAACGAACAGGGCAAGGGCTACGAGTTCGAAAACGCGATCGTCGGCGGCGTGATTCCGAAGGAATACATCCCGGCGGTCGACAAGGGCATCCAGGAAGCCGTCGCGAACGGCATCATGGCTGGCTTCCCGATCGTCGACGTCAAGGTGCGCCTGGTCGACGGTTCGTACCACGAAGTCGACTCGTCGGAAATGGCGTTCAAGATCGCCGGTTCGATGGGCTTCAAGGAAGGCTTCCACAAGGCCAACCCCGCGCTGCTCGAGCCGATGATGAAGGTCGAGATCGTCACGCCCGAGGATTACCTCGGTGACGTGATGGGCGACGTGAGCCGTCGTCGCGGCATCCTGCAGGGTCAGGACGACAGCCCGTCGGGCAAGATCATCAACGCGATGATCCCGCTGGGCGAAATGTTCGGCTATGCGACGACGCTGCGTTCGATGTCGCAGGGCCGCGCGACCTTCACGATGGAATTCGATCACTACGCCGAAGCGCCGACGAACATCGCCGAAGCAGTGATCAAGAAGTCCTGATCGTCTACACACACATATTGAAATTGCGGAGTTAAAGAGCCATGGCCAAGGGTAAGTTCGAACGCACCAAGCCCCACGTGAACGTGGGCACGATCGGTCACGTCGACCACGGCAAGACGACGCTGACGGCGGCGCTGACGAAGGTGGGCGCGGAACGTTTCGGCGGCGAGTTCAAGGCATATGACGCGATCGACGCGGCGCCGGAAGAGAAGGCGCGCGGCATCACGATCTCGACGGCGCACGTGGAATACGAATCGGCGACGCGCCACTACGCGCACGTCGACTGCCCGGGCCACGCGGACTACGTCAAGAACATGATCACGGGTGCGGCGCAGATGGACGGCGCGATCCTGGTGTGCTCGGCCGCCGACGGCCCGATGCCGCAGACGCGCGAACACATCCTGCTGTCGCGCCAGGTCGGCGTGCCGTACATCGTCGTGTTCCTGAACAAGGCCGACATGGTGGACGACGCCGAGCTGCTCGAGCTGGTCGAGATGGAAGTGCGCGAGCTGCTGACCAAGTACGAGTTCCCGGGCGACGACACCCCGATCGTGCACGGTTCGGCCCGCCTGGCGCTGGAAGGCGACCAGTCGGAGATCGGCGTGCCGGCGATCCTGAAGCTGGTGGACGCGCTGGACTCGTTCATCCCGCTGCCGGAGCGCGCGATCGACAAGCCGTTCCTGATGCCGGTGGAAGACGTGTTCTCGATCTCGGGCCGCGGCACCGTGGTGACCGGCCGTATCGAGCGCGGCATCATCAAGGTCGGTGACGAAATCGAAATCGTCGGCATCCGCCCGACGCAGAAGACGACGGTCACGGGCGTGGAAATGTTCCGCAAGCTGCTGGACCAGGGCCAGGCGGGCGACAACGCGGGCCTGCTGCTGCGCGGCACCAAGCGTGACGACGTGGAGCGCGGCCAGGTGCTGGCCAAGCCGGGTTCGATCACCCCGCACACGACGTTCGAAGCCGAGGTGTACGTGCTGTCGAAGGACGAAGGCGGCCGCCACACGCCGTTCTTCAAGGGCTACCGCCCGCAGTTCTACTTCCGCACGACCGACATCACGGGCGCCGTGACCCTGCCGGAAGGCGTGGAAATGGTCATGCCGGGCGACAACATCAAGATGACGGTCGAGCTCATCAACCCGGTGGCGATGGACGACGGCCTGCGCTTCGCGATCCGCGAAGGCGGCCGTACGGTCGGCGCCGGCGTGGTGGCGAAGATCCTCAAGTAAGAAATCAGGGGTTTTCCGAGGGAATGGGTTGCCATTCCCCTCGGACACCCCCTAGAATGCAAGACCCTCGCGGCCTGCCTCATTGAGGAGGGCCCAGGGACCAGCGAAATGAGGGACAGGACGTACCTCGTTTTCGCCAGACAGGGAGATGTCGCGCGGCAGCGCTCCGCCCGTTCCGAAGATTTTCGGGACATTCATGGCGGGGCCGCTTGCGCGTTCACGATTCCGTCTGGGCGGACCGGGAAACCGGCCCGCCTTTGATTTTGAAGGACGCTTTACATCCAAGCTTCAGAAATGCCCGTTAGGGGCCGGCACACCCAGAGGCCGACCCTTCGCTCTTTCCACGAGGAATACCCGTCATGGCGGACCAGAAGATCCGGATTCGGCTGAAGGCTTTCGATCATCGTCTGATCGACCGCTCGGCCAGCGAGATCGTCGAGACGGCCAAGCGGACCGGCGCGCAGGTGCGCGGCCCGATCCCGCTGCCGACCAAGCTCGAGCGTTACACCATTCTCACGTCGCCGCATGCCGACAAGGATGCGCGTGACCAGTACGAAACCCGCACGCACAAGCGCGTGCTCGACATCGTCGACCCGAACGACAAGACCGTGGACGCGCTCATGAAGCTCGAACTCGCGGCTGGCGTCGACGTGCAGATCAAGCTGACCTGAGGCCCGCCACCATGACCGCGAAGAAGCATTCGTTGGGCATCGTCGGCCGCAAGGCCGGCATGAGCCGCGTGTTTACCGAAGATGGCAAGTCCATCCCGGTGACCCTGATCGAAGCCACCCCGAACCGCATCACGCAGATCAAGACGGTCGAGACCGACGGCTACAGCGCCGTCCAGGTCACCGTCGGCGTGAAGCGCGCTGCGCTGATCAACAAGCCGGAAGCAGGCCACCTCGCGAAGGCGAAGGTGGAAGCGGGTCGCGGCTTGTGGGAACTGCGCGTGGCCGACGACAAGATCTCCGACTTCCAGATCGGCGGCGAAATCCGCGCCGACATCTTCGAAGTCGGCCAGGCCGTCGACGTCCAGGGCATCACCAAGGGCAAGGGCTTCCAGGGCACGATCAAGCGCTGGAACTTCACCATGGGCGACGCGACGCACGGTAACTCGTTGTCGCATCGTTCGCCGGGTTCGATCGGCCAGCGCCAGACGCCGGGCCGCGTTTTCCCGGGCAAGAAGATGTCGGGTCACATGGGTGCCGAAACCCAGACGACGCAGAACCTCAAGGTCGTCAAGGTCGACGCCGAACGCGGCCTGATCGCCGTGCGCGGCGCCGTTCCGGGCGCGCCGGGTGGCGACGTGATCGTGCGTCCGACGAGCAAGGGAGTCTGACGATGGAACTGTCCATCAATAACAGCAAGAACACGCTGTCCGTTTCGGACGCAGTGTTCGGCCGCGAATTCTCCGAAGATCTGGTCCACCAGGTCGTCGTCGCCTACCGCAACGCGGGTCGCGCCGGCACCAAGGCGCAGAAGACGCGTTCGGAAGTCAACGGCACCACGAAGAAGTCGAAGAAGCAGAAGGGCGGCGGTGCGCGTCATGGCGCGCTGACGGCTCCGATCTTCGTCGGCGGCGGCGTGACGTTCGCGGCGAAGCCGCGCAGCTTCGCGCAGAAGGTCAACCGCAAGATGTACCGCGCGGCGATCTCCGCGATCCTGTCGGAACTCAATCGCCAGGGCCGCATCATGGTCGTCGAGTCGTTCGACATCGACGGTCCGAAGACGAAGGGCCTGATCGCCAAGCTGCAGGGCCTGGAAGTCGGCAAGCGTCCGCTGATCGTCACCGAGGATGCGTCGGAATCGCTGTACCTGTCCGCGCGCAACCTGCCGTACGTCGAAGTGCGCGACGTGCAGGGCCTCGACCCGGTCGCCCTCGTGGGCGCCGACTCGGTCGTGATCACGGCCGATGCGGTCAAGAAGATCGAGGAGTGGCTCGCATGAGCACGACCAACGTTTATGAAGTGATCCGTGCGCCGCGCGTGTCCGAAAAGACCGCTCGCCTGCAGGAAGTGTCGAATCAGTACGTCTTCGAGATCGCGAAGACTGCCACCAAGGCCGACGTCAAGGCCGCGGTCGAGCAGATCTTCGACGTGAAGGTCGAAGCGGTGAACGTCGTGAACGTGAAGGGCAAGAACAAGTCCTTCAAGTTCCGCACGGGCAAGCGCGGCGACTGGCGCAAGGCGTACGTCAAGCTGGCCGAAGGCCAGTCGATCGACGTGATGATGGCCAAGGCCTGAGGACAGACCCATGGCATTGATGACTTTCAAGCCCACTTCCCCCGGTCGCCGTTCGGCGGTCCGTGTCGTGACGCCGGACCTGCACAAGGGTGCGCCGTTCGCCGCGCTGGTCGAGAAGAAGGCAAAGACGGGCGGCCGTAACCACCACGGTCGCATCACCACCCGCCACATCGGCGGTGGCCACAAGCAGAACTACCGCATCATCGACTTCAAGCGCGACAAGGAAGGCATTCCGGCGCGCGTGGAGCGGATCGAATACGATCCCAACCGCACCGCGCACATCGCGCTGCTGTGCTACGTCGATGGCGAGCGTCGCTACATCATCGCCCCGAAGGGCCTGAAGAGCGGCGACCAGGTGATCGCGGGCCGCGACGCCCCGATCAAGGTCGGCAACACGCTGCCCCTGCGCAACATCCCGGTCGGCTCCACGGTGCATTGCATCGAGATGAAGCCGGGCAAGGGTGCGCAGCTCGCTCGCGCCGCTGGCGCCGGCGTGCAGCTGATCGCGCGCGAATCCGGTTACGCCACGCTGCGTCTTCGCTCCGGCGAAATGCGCAAGGTGCCGGCCGAGTGCCGCGCGACCGTCGGTGAAGTCGGCAACGTCGAACACAACCTCGAGAAGCTGGGCAAGGCGGGCGCGAAGCGCTGGCGCGGCATCAAGCCGACCGTGCGCGGCGCCGCGATGAACCCCGTCGATCACCCGCACGGTGGTGGCGAGGCGAAGGCCGGCCAGGGCAACCCGCATCCGGTCACCCCGTGGGGTGTTCCGACCAAGGGTTACAAGACGCGCAAGAACAAGCGCACCACGCAATTCATCGTGCGCGACCGCAGGGGCTAATCGACCATGGCACGTTCACTGAAGAAGGGTCCGTTCGTCGACCACCACCTGATCAAGAAGGTGGAGACCGCGGGCAACAACAAGAAGCCGATCAAGACCTGGTCGCGTCGTTCGATGGTCATGCCGGAAATGGTCGGCTTCACCATCGCCGTGCACAACGGCAAGAACCACATCCCGGTCCTGGTCAACGAAAACATGGTTGGCCACAAGCTTGGCGAGTTCGCCCTGACCCGTACGTTCAAGGGTCATGGCGGCGACAAGAAGGCCGGGAAGTAAGGAGATGACCATGGAAGCGAAAGCCATCCTGCGCAGCGCGCGCATCTCCGCCCAGAAGGCGCGCCTGGTCGCCGACCAGGTGCGTGGCCTGTCGGCCGAACGCGCCGTCAACCTGCTGAAGTTCTCGGACAAGAAAGCCGCCGCCATGATCCGCAAGGTCGTGGAGTCGGCGATCGCCAACGCCGAGAACAACCAGGGTGCGGACGTCGACGAACTCCGGGTCAAGACCATCATGGTCGACGAAGGTCCCACGCTGAAGCGCTTCATGGCGCGCGCGAAGGGCCGCGGCACCCGGATCCTCAAGCGCACCAGCCACATCACTGTGGTTGTCGGTGCCGGCAAGTAAGGCGGAGATAAGACGATGGGTCATAAAGTTCATCCGACCGGTATCCGCCTGGGCATCGCCAAGGACTGGAATTCCAAGTGGTTTGCCGGCAAGAAGCATTACGCCGACTACCTGGTTGCCGACCTCAAGGTCCGCGACATGCTGCGCAAGAAGCTCGCGCAGGCCGGTATTTCGAAGATCCTGATCGAGCGTCCGGCGCAGAACGCGCGTGTCACGATCCACACCGCCCGTCCGGGCGTGGTGATCGGCAAGCGCGGCGAGGACATCGAGAAGCTGCGTAAGGACGTCAGCGACCTGATGGGCGTCCCGGCGCACATCAACGTCACCGAAGTCCGCAAGCCGGAACTCGATGCGCAGCTGGTCGCCGAGTCGATCGCGCAGCAGCTCGAGCGCCGCATCATGTTCCGCCGCGCGATGAAGCGTGCGGTCGGCAACGCGATGCGCCTCGGTGCGCTGGGCATCAAGGTCAATGTCGCCGGTCGCCTCAACGGCGCCGAAATCGCGCGTTCGGAGTGGTACCGCGAAGGTCGCGTGCCGCTTCACACGCTGCGCGCCGACATCGACTACGGCTTCGCCGAAGCGAAGACGACCTACGGGATCATCGGCATCAAGGTGTGGGTCTACAAGGGTGAAGTGTTCGACTTCAGCCAGGTCGGCCAGGAAAAGCAGGACGACACGCCGCGCGCCGAGCGTGGTGAGCGCGGCGATCGCGCCGACCGTCCGCGTGGTCCGCGCCGTGAGCGCGAGGCGAGGGACTAATCATGTTGCAACCGAAGCGCACCAAATATCGCAAGATGCACAAGGGCCGTAACGACGGCCTGAGCTGGAGTGCAAACGCCGTGTCGTTCGGCGAATACGGTCTGAAGTCGACCGCGTTCGGCCAGCTCACCGCGCGCCAGATCGAAGCGGCCCGCCGCTCGATCAGCCGCTACGTGAAGCGCGGCGGCAAGATGTGGATCCGCGTGTTCCCCGACAAGCCGATCACCAAGAAGCCCATCGAAGTTCGAATGGGTTCGGGTAAGGGCAACGTCGAATACTGGGTCGCGCAGATCCAGCCGGGCCGCATGATCTATGAAATCGAAGGCGTCAGCGAAGAAGTCGCACGCGAGGCGTTCCGCCTGGCCGCGGCGAAGCTGTCGGTGACCACCACTTTCGTGACCCGGACGGTGCGCTGATGGAACTCAAGGAACTGCGTCAGAAGAACGCCGCGGAACTGAAGGCCCACCTCGTGGACCTGCAGAAGGAGCAGTTCGCGCTCCGCATGCAGAAGGCCACGGGCCAGCTGCCGCCGGCCAAGACCCATGAAGCCCGCCGTGTTCGCCGCGAAATCGCGCGCGTGAACATGCTGCTCGGCGACGTGGCCAAGAAGTAAGGGACTCGACGATGAACGAGAACACCAAGAAGCTGCACACGGTCGAAGGCCGCGTCGTCAGCAACAAGATGGACAAGACCATCACCGTGCTCGTCGAGCGCCAGGTCAAGCACGCGCTGTACGGTAAGTACATCCGCCGCTCGACCAAGCTGCACGCGCATGACGCCGACAACGCTTGCAAGGAAGGCGATGTCGTGCGCATCGCCGAATGCGCGCCGATGTCGAAGACCAAGAACTGGCGTGTCGTCGAAATTCTGACGCGCGCGGCCGAGTAAGGAGGAGAGACAGCCATGATCCAGATGCAGAGCTATCTCGATGCCGCCGACAACTCGGGCGCCAAGGAACTGATGTGCATCAAGGTGCTCGGTGGTTCGAAGCGCCGCTATGCCCACATCGGCGACATCATCAAGGTGACCGTCAAGGACGCGATCCCGCGCGGCAAGGTCAAGAAGGGCGACGTCTACGACGCCGTCGTGGTCCGTACCCGCAAGGGTGTGCGCCGCGCCGACGGTTCGCTGATCCGCTTCGACGGCAACGCCGCGGTGCTGCTCAACAACAAGCACGAGCCGATCGGTACGCGCATCTTCGGGCCCGTGACCCGCGAGCTGCGTTCCGAGAAGTTCATGAAGATCGTCTCGCTCGCGCCTGAAGTGCTCTGAGCGGAGGAAGCCAAATGAACCGTATCCGCAAGGGCGACCAGGTGGTCGTCATCTCCGGCAAGGACAAGGGCAAGCGTGGTGACGTGGTGCGCGTGGCCGGCGACAAGGTCGTCGTGTCCAACGTCAACGTCATCAAGCGCCACACCAAGCCGAACCCGCAAGCCGGCCAGGCCGGCGGCGTGATCGAGCGCGAAGCGCCGATCCACATCTCGAACGTGATGCTCTTCAACCCGGCGACGGGCAAGGGCGAGCGCATCGGATTCAAGGTCCTGGAGGATGGACGCAAATTGCGTGTGTTCCGCTCCAGTGGTGAAGCAATCGACGGCTGATAAGCCGTCCGAGGAAATGTCATGACCCGGCTTGAAAAGATTTACAAGGAAGAAGTGGTGCCGAAGCTGATGAAGCAGTTCGGCTACACCAATCCGATGCAAGTGCCGAAGCTCGTCAAGGTCACGCTCAACATGGGCGTGGGCGAAGCGGCGGCGAACAAGAAGATCCTCGAGAACGCGGTGGCCGACATGGCCAAGATCTCCGGCCAGAAGCCGTTGGTCACCAAGTCGCGCATCTCGGTGGCTTCGTTCAAGATCCGCGACGGTTGGCCGATCGGCTGCAAGGTGACCTTGCGCCGCGCCCGCATGTTCGAGTTCCTGGATCGCCTGATCAACATCTCGCTGCCGCGCGTCCGCGACTTCCGCGGCGTGTCGGGTCGTTCGTTCGACGGCCGCGGCAACTACAACATGGGCATCAAGGAACAGATCATCTTCCCGGAGATCGATTTCGACCAGGTTGACGCCATGCGCGGCATGGACATCGCGATCACCACCACGGCGAAGACCGACGCGGAGGCCAAGGCCCTGCTCGAAGCCTTCCGCTTCCCGTTCCGCAACTAAGGCACTGACACCATGGCCAAGACCTCGATGGTCAACCGCGAAGTCAAGCGCGCCAAGCTGGCGAAGCAGCATGGTGCCAAGCGCGATGCGCTGAAGAAGATCATCTCCAGCACCACCGCGTCGTACGAAGAAAAGATGGAAGCCGTGGTCAAGCTGCAGAAGCTTCCGCGCGACTCGTCGGAATGCCGCCAGCGCAATCGTTGCGCGCTGACCGGTCGTCCGCGTGGCGTGTACGCGAAGTTCGGCCTGGCCCGTAACGCACTGCGCAAGGCCACGATGAACGGCGACGTTCCGGGCCTCCGCAAGGCCTCGTGGTAATCAAACAGACATTCGCATTCCGCGGATATCGGTACTCAAAGGTAATTCTCAATGAGCATGACTGATCCCATCGCCGACATGCTGGTTCGCATCAAGAATGCGGCCGCCGTTGGCAAGCCGACGGTGAAGATGCCGTCGTCGAAGATCAAGGTCGCGATCGCCAAGGTCCTCAAGGACGAAGGCTACATCGCCGACTCGCGCGTGACCCAGGACGGCGCCAAGGCCGAACTCGAGATCGTGCTGAAGTATTTCGAAGGCCGCCCGGTCATCGAGCGCCTGCAGCGCTTCTCGCGCTCGGGCCTGCGCCAGTACCGCGGCAAGGATGCGATCCCCAAGGTCCTCGGTGGCCTCGGCGTCGCGATCATCTCCACCTCGAAGGGCATCATGACCGATGCGCAGGCGCGCCAGCAGGGCGTCGGCGGTGAAGTCCTGTGCTTCGTGGCCTAAGGGAGTAGCGAACAATGTCCCGCGTCGCCAAGAAGCCGATCGCCCTGGGTAAGGGCATCGAAATGAACATCCAGGCCGAGAACGTGACCGTCAAGGGCCCGAAGGGCTCGCTGTCGATCGCCAAGCCGGCCGGCGTCGAAGTGAAGCTCGAAGACGGCAATGCGCTGCTTTCGGCCAACGATCCGGCGCTCGTGCCGCTCGCCGGCACGCTGCGCGCCATCCTCGCCAACATGGTCAAGGGCGTTTCCGATGGCTTCGAGCGCAAGCTCGAGCTCGTCGGCGTCGGTTACCGCGCCGCCATGCAGGGCAAGGACCTGAACCTGTCGCTGGGTTTCTCGCACCCGGTGCTGTTCAAGACCCCGGAAGGCATCACCATCGCCACGCCGACGCAGACGGAAATCGTCGTGTCGGGCGCCGACAAGCAGCGCGTCGGCGAAGTTGCTGCCAAGATCCGCGGCTTCCGTCCGCCGGAGCCCTACAAGGGCAAGGGCGTCAAGTACGCCGGCGAGAACATCATCCGCAAGGAAGCCAAGAAGGCCTAATCGGCTTTCAGCTTTCGGAGACCCAGAACATGAACAAGAAACCCGCTCGCCTGCGCCGCGCCAAGTCGACCCGTGCGCACATCCGCGAACTCGGCGTGCCGCGCCTGTCGGTGCTGCGCACCGGCCAGCACCTGTACGCGCAGGTCTTCACTGCCGACGGCTCGAAGGTCCTGGCTTCGGCCTCGACCGTGCAGTCCGACGTCAAGGATGGCCTGAAGAACGGCAAGAACGCCGACGCCGCCGCCAAGGTCGGCCGCGCGATCGCCGAGAAGGCCAAGGCCGCCGGCGTCGAGAAGGTCGCGTTCGACCGCTCGGGCTACCGCTTCCACGGCCGCATCAAGGCGCTCGCCGATGCCGCCCGCGAAGGTGGCCTGCAGTTCTGATCGCTTGAAGGCATGGGGCGCAGGCCCCATGCCGTGTCGACCCGCCTGCATGGGAGATGCAGGACGCGCCGCGGAGTTCTCCGCGTCGCGCAACACCCGAAGCACCCAACAACCATAAGCGGCACGAGCCGTACATCCTTTTCAAACACGAGATACGACACATGGCAGAACAACGTGAACCGCGGGGCCGCGACCGTAATCGCGACCGCGAAGAAGTCGATGACGGCATGATCGAGAAGCTGATCGCGGTCAACCGCGTCAGCAAGACGGTCAAGGGCGGTCGCCAGTTCACCTTCACCGCGCTGACGGTGGTGGGCGACGGCAACGGCAAGGTCGGTTTCGGCTACGGCAAGGCACGCGAAGTGCCGGTCGCGATCCAGAAGTCGATGGAATACGCCCGCAAGAGCTTCATCAGCGTGGACCTCAACAACGGCACGCTGTGGCACGCCGTGAAGTCGGGCCACGGCGCCGCGCGCGTCTTCATGCAGCCGGCTTCGGAAGGTACCGGCGTGATCGCCGGCGGCGCGATGCGCGCCGTGCTCGAAGCGGTCGGCGTCAAGAACGTGCTGGCGAAGGCGGTTGGTTCGCGCAATCCGATCAACCTGGTGCGCGCCACGCTGCGCGGCCTGAGCGAAACGCATTCGCCGACCAGGATCGCGGCCAAGCGCGGCAAGAAGGTGGAGGAACTCAACCATGGCTAAGTCCCCCGCCAACAACGGCGGCACCGTCAAGGTGCGCCTGGTCAAGGGCCTGCGCGGAACCCAGGCGCGTCATCGCCTGTCGGTGAAGGCGCTCGGCCTCAACAAGCTCAATGACGTGCGCGAGCTGAAGGACAGCCCGCAGGTGCGTGGCCTGATCACGCAGCTGCATTACCTCGTTCGCGTGGAGGACTGATACATGCGCCTGAATTCCCTCAAGCCCGCCGACGGCGCCCGCAAGGATCGCGTCCGCGTTGGTCGCGGCATCGGCTCCGGCCTCGGCAAGACCGCGGGTCGCGGCCACAAGGGCTCGTTCGCCCGTAGCGGCAAGGGCAAGATCAAGGCCGGCTTCGAAGGCGGCCAGATGCCCATGCAGCGTCGCCTGCCGAAGATCGGTTTCCGTTCGCAGATGTTCAAGGACACGGCCGAAGTGCTGCTGTACCAGCTGGACAAGCTGGACGCCGGCACGATCGACATCGCCGCGCTGCGCGCCGCGAAGCTCATCCCGCAGACCGCCCGCAAGGTGAAGGTCGTGAAGAAGGGCGACGTGACGAAGAAGTTCGTGCTCCAGGGCCTGATGGCCACGGCTGGCGCGAAGGCCGCGATCGAAGCGGCCGGCGGCCAGGTCGGGGAGTAAGCGACGCATGGCGCGAGGCGCAGCGGCTAACCTCGGCGGCGGGCTCGGCAAATTCACCGAGCTCCGCCAGCGACTGCTGTTCGTTCTCGGCGCGTTGATCGTCTACCGCATCGGGTGTTTCATCCCGGTGCCGGGCGTCAACCCCGAAGCGATGCTGCAACTCATGGAGGCGCAGCAGGGCACGATCGTGGACATGTTCAACATGTTCTCGGGCGGTGCGCTGTCGCGCTTCAGCCTGTTCGCACTCAACGTCGTTCCCTACATCTCGGCATCGATCGTCGTCCAGCTGATGACGCAGATCCTGCCCAGCTGGAAGGCGATGTCGAAGGAAGGCGAATCCGGCCGTCGCAAGATCACGCAGTACTCGCGCATGGGCGCGGTGGGCCTGGCGATTTTCCAGGCCGCCGGCATCGCCATCGCGTTGCAGAGCCAGAGCGCGTCGAACGGGATCCAGGTCGTCTACAACCCGGGCCCGGGCTTCATCCTGACTGCGGTGGTCGCACTGACCGCGGGCACGATGTTCCTGATGTGGCTCGGTGAGCAGGTGACCGAGCGCGGCATCGGCAACGGTGTGTCGCTGATCATCTTCGCCGGCATCGTGGCCGGCCTGCCGGGCGCGGTGCTCACCACGTTCGAACAGGCGCGCAACGGCGACATGAGCGCCCTGCAGGTGATGGCGATCGCGATCATCGTGCTGGCCTTCACGTACCTCGTCGTGTTCGTCGAGCGCGGACAGCGCCGGGTCACGGTCAACTACGCGCGCCGCCAGGGCGGTCGCAACGCGTACATGAACCAGACCTCGTTCCTGCCGCTCAAGTTGAACATGGCCGGCGTGATCCCGCCGATCTTCGCTTCGAGCCTGATCATGTTCCCGGCCACCGCGTCGACCTGGTTCGGCCAGGCGGGGCAGGCCAACTGGTTGCAGCGCGCCGCGCAGGCGCTCTCGCCGGGCGAGCCGCTGCACATGATCCTGTTCGCTGCGCTGATCATCGGCTTCGCGTTCTTCTACACGGCGCTGGTGTTCAACTCGCAGGAAACCGCCGACAACCTCAAGAAGTCGGGCGCGCTGATTCCGGGCATCCGTCCGGGCAAGGCGACCGCGGACTACATCGACGGCGTGCTGACGCGTTTGACCGCGGCCGGTGCGTTGTACCTGGTGCTGGTCTGCCTGCTGCCTGAGATCATGCGCACGAAGATCGGTGCATCGTTCTACTTCGGCGGCACCTCGCTGCTGATCGTCGTGGTGGTGGTGATGGACTTCATGGCGCAGATCCAGGCGCACCTGACCTCGCACCAGTACGAAAGCCTGTTGAAGAAGGCGAACCTGAAGGGTTCGCGCGCCGGCCTCACCGGCCGTTGATGGAATACCGCGGGGCCGGCCTTGGCCGGTTCCCGCATCCGGCCCGGGTTTCGCCCGGGCCGACCAGGGCGACTCGCGCGGCGGTCTCGTGCGCGGGTGGGTCCGGACCAGACCGCGCGCCGGAGTAGCGCGCGGGGCCGGGGCAGGGCGGGTTTCGCCGTGCTGGTCTGGCAGTCCGGAATCCGTCGCCGGAGCATGGGCACACTCCCCATGCCGGAGTTCAGGACCATTTTGGTCCGGGGCTTCCAAGTTCCACGAGACCTCGCTAAAATTTCGTGTTCCCTTGCCGGATCGAACACATCCGGCCGCCATCAAGTTTTGGAGATCGCGTCATGGCGCGTATTGCGGGCGTCAACCTGCCTGCCCAGAAGCATGTCTGGGTCGGGCTGCAAAGCATCTACGGCATCGGCCGTACCCGTTCGAAGAAGGTCTGCGAAGCCGCCGGCGTCGCGTCCAACACCAAGATCCGTGACCTGTCCGAGCCGGACGTCGAGCGCCTGCGCGCCGAAGTCGGCAAGTACGTGGTCGAAGGTGACCTCCGCCGCGAAATCGGCATGGCCATCAAGCGCCTCATGGATCTGGCCTGCTATCGCGGCCTGCGTCACCGCCGCGGTCTCCCGCTGCGCGGCCAGCGCACCCGGACCAATGCCCGTACCCGCAAGGGTCCGCGCAAGGCCATCAAGAAGTAAGGAACCCACACCATGGCCAAGCCGGCAGCTGCCGCAAAAACGAAGAAGAAGATCAAGCGAGTCGTCACCGACGGCGTCGCCCACGTCCACGCTTCGTTCAACAACACCATCGTCACGATCACCGACCGCCAGGGCAACGCGCTGTCGTGGGCGACTTCGGGCGGCGCGGGTTTCCGCGGCTCGCGCAAGTCGACTCCGTTCGCCGCCCAGGTCGCCGCCGAAAAGGCCGGCCGTGCTGCGCTCGACTACGGCGTCAAGTCGCTGGAAGTCCGCATCAAGGGCCCGGGTCCGGGTCGTGAGTCCGCCGTGCGTTCGCTCAACAACGTCGGCTACAAGATCACCAACATCATCGACGTGACGCCTATCCCGCACAACGGGTGCCGTCCGCCGAAGAAGCGCCGCGTCTGAGGAGCTGACGAACCATGGCTCGTTATATTGGTCCCACCTGTAAGCTCGCTCGTCGCGAAGGCGCTGATCTCGGCCTGAAGTCGCCCGCGCGCGCCCTCGATTCCAAGTGCAAGCTGGAGCAGAAGCCCGGCCAGCACGGCGCCACTGCCCGCAAGGGCAAGCTGTCCGACTATGCGACCCAGCTGCGCGAAAAGCAGAAGGTCAAGCGCATCTACGGTCTGCTCGAGCGTCAGTTCCGCAACTACTACAAGAAGGCGTCCACCAAGAAGGGCAACACGGGTGAAAACCTGCTGCAGCTCCTCGAGACGCGCCTGGACAACGTCGTCTACCGCATGGGCTTCGCCGTGACCCGCCCGGCCGCGCGCCAGCTGGTCTCGCACCGCGGCGTCACGGTCAACGGCAAGCCGGTGAACCTGCCCTCGTACGCCGTCAAGGCGGGCGATGCGATCGCGCTCTCCGAGCGCGCGCAGAAGCAGCTCCGCGTGCAGGAATCGGTCACCGTTGCGCAGCAGATGGATCTGTCGCCGGCGTGGGTCGAAGTCGACGCGAAGAAGTTTGCCGGCGTGTTCAAGGCCGTGCCGGACCGCGCTGAACTGCCGTCCGACATCAATGAAGCGCTGATCGTCGAGTTGTATTCGAAGTAACGGTTCGCGAGAGCTGCACCAGGCGTGCGATCAGACGTGGTCGCACGCTTACCTATTGGAGACGTTACAACATGACGGTTACCGCAAACCAAGTCTTGCGCCCCCGCGGTCCGCAGATCGAGCGCATCGCCGAGAACCGCGCCAAGGTCGTCATCGAACCGCTGGAACGCGGTTACGGCCACACGCTCGGCAACGCGCTGCGCCGCGTGCTGCTGTCTTCGATCCCCGGCTTCGCTATCACGGAAGTCGAGATCGACGGCGTGCTGCATGAGTACACCACGGTCGAAGGCCTCCAGGAAGACGTGCTCGAGGTGTTGCTCAACCTCAAGGACATCGCGATCCGCATGCACACCGGTGATTCGGCCACGCTGAGCCTCGCGAAGCAGGGCCCGGGCGTTGTCACCGCCGGCGACATCCGCACCGACCACAACGTCGAGATCCTCAATCCGGCGCACGTGATCGCGCATCTCACCAAGGACACGGCGCTCAACATGCGCCTGAAGATCGAGCGTGGTTTCGGCTACCAGCCGGCCGCCGCGCGTCGTCGTCCGGATGAAGAGACCCGCGCGATCGGTCGCCTGATGCTGGACGCTTCGTTCTCGCCGGTTCGCCGCGTCGCCTACGCCGTGGAAGCGGCGCGTGTCGAACAGCGCACCGACCTGGACAAGCTGGTCCTCGACATCGAGACCAACGGCACGATCGACGCCGAGGAAGCCGTGCGCACCGCCGCCGACATCCTCAGCGACCAGCTGTCGGTGTTCGGCGACTTCACCCATCGCGACCGCGGTGCGGCGAAGCCGCAGGCGAGCGGCGTGGATCCGGTGCTGCTGCGCCCGATCGACGACCTCGAGCTGACGGTGCGTTCGGCCAACTGCCTCAAGGCCGAGAGCATCTACTACATCGGCGACCTGATCCAGAAGACGGAAGTCGAACTGCTCAAGACGCCGAACCTCGGCAAGAAGTCGCTCACCGAGATCAAGGAAGTCCTCGCGCAGCGCGGTCTTTCGCTCGGCATGAAGCTCGAAAACTGGCCGCCCGCGGGCATCGCCTCGCACGGCATGATGGGCTAAGCAACACAAACGCTCGCGCGGGAAACCGCGCGAGCGTTTCGTTTCAAACCGACGCGGCCCAAGCCGCGCGGCGTGCCGCCCACGGAGGGTCGGCCAGGGCCAGCGCAGTCCAAGCGTCAACGCCAGGATGGCGACAGCGAAATCCAACGAATCAAAATTCTTTAAGGAAACCAACCCATGCGCCACAAGAAAGCCGGACGCAAGTTCAGCCGCACCAGCGCCCATCGCGACGCGATGTTCGCCAACATGGCGGCCTCGCTGTTCAAGCATGAGCTGATCCGCACCACGCTCCCGAAGGCGAAGGAACTTCGCCGCGTCGCCGAGCCGCTGATCACGCTCTCCAAGATCGACGGCGTTGCCAATCGCCGCCTTGCCTTCTCGCGCCTGCGCGACAAGGAAGCGGTCGGCAACCTGTTCACCATCCTCGGCCCGCGCTACGCCACCCGTCCGGGCGGTTACCTGCGCATCCTCAAGTGCGGCTTCCGCGCCGGCGACAACGCGCCGATGGCGTACGTCGAACTGGTCGATCGCCCGGAAGCGGCGACCGAGTAATCGGACGCGCTCGACGTGATACGAAGACCCCGGCCTCGCGCCGGGGTTTTCTTTTTTGTTCGGTCGGCGACGTTGGCCACTTCCCAATCGACGCGCGCTTATGCACGCTTGGGCGCATGAACGACAAAGCCTCCGCCTCCGCATTCCGCCTCCGCTTCCTCCTCGGCTTCGTCGCGTGCGCGGCGTTGATCGGGTTCGCGCTCTACTCGCAGAAGGCGTGGGGACTCAACCCGTGTCCGCTCTGCATCTTCCAGCGCATCGCGTTCGGCGTGCTCGGCATCGTGTTCCTGCTCGGTGGGTTGTTCGCGCCGCGCGGCATCACCGGGCGTCGCGTGTGGGGCGTGCTCGCGCTGATTCCCGCGCTCGCCGGTGTCGGCATCGCCGGGCGCCACGTGTACCTGACGCACCTTCCGCCGGACCAGGTGCCGTCCTGCGGCCCGCCGCTCGATTTCATGATGGAAGCGAGTCCGCTCGCCGATGTCGTGAAGCAGGTGCTCACCGGTTCGGGTGAGTGCGCGAAGGTGGACTGGGCCTTCCTCGGCCTGTCGATGCCTGCGTGGGCCTTGCTGTGGTTCGTGTTGCTCACCGCATGGATCGGACTGGCCGCATTCCGCCGCCGCTGAACGGCACGCGCGCCGGTTGCGGGCGCGCGCATCGCGGACCATGATGCGACGACGCACCGCAACATCGGCGTCTCCCCCATGCTCCCCCAAGATCGTTCTTCGCAAGACCGCAGCCCGCTCCAGCCCGTGAACCTGCCCGAAGGCTGGGCGCCCGACAGCTGGCGTTCGCGTCCCGCGACGCAGATGCCCGCATATCCCGATGCCGACGCATTGCAGGACGCGTTGCGCGAACTGCGCGCGCTTCCGCCGCTCGTGACGTCGTGGGAAATCATCGCGCTCAAGCAACACCTCGCCGAAGCGCAGGAAGGCAGGCGCTTCCTCCTGCAGGGCGGCGATTGCGCGGAGAGTTTCGCCGAGTGCAGCTCCGACGTGATCTCCAATCGCCTGAAGGTGCTGCTGCAGATGAGCCTCGTGCTCGTGCACGGACTGCGCCTGCCTGTGGTACGCGTCGGTCGTTTCGCGGGGCAATACGCGAAACCGCGTTCGGCCGATGATGAAACGCGCGACGGCGTGACGCTTCCGAGCTACCGCGGCGACATCGTCAACGCCCCGGGCTTCACCGCGCAGGAGCGCGTTCCCGATCCGCGCCGCATGATCAAGGCGCACGCGCGTTCGGCGATGACGATGAACTTCGTGCGCGCGCTGATCGACGGCGGCTTCGCCGACCTGCACCACCCCGAATACTGGGACCTGCGCTGGGTCCGTCATTCGCCGCTCGCCGACGAGTACCACCGCATGGTCGCGAGCATCGGCGACGCGGTGCGCTTCATGGAGACGCTCTCCGGATCGCAGGTGCACAACCTCAACCGCGTCGACTTCTACACCGCGCACGAAGCGTTGTTGTTGCCGTACGAAGAAGCACAGACGCGCCAGGTGCCGCGCCAGTGGGGCTGGTTCAACCTCAGCACGCATTTCCCGTGGATCGGCATGCGCACCGCGGCGCTCGACGGCGCCCACGTCGAATATTTCCGCGGCATCCGCAATCCGATCGCGGTGAAGGTCGGTCCGGGCGCGACGCCCGATGCGGTGCTGCGCCTGATCGACGCGCTCAACCCCGACGACGAACCCGGCCGCCTCACGCTCGTCCACCGCATGGGCGCCGCGCAGATCGGCAGCAAGCTGCCTGCGTTGCTCGACGCAGTGCGTCGCGACGGCCGCCGCGTGCTGTGGGTGTGCGATCCCATGCACGGCAACACCGAGAGCACCGCGAACGGTTACAAGACGCGCCGCTTCGGCAACATCCGCAGCGAACTCGAACAAGCGTTCGACCTGCACGCAGTGGCCGGCACGCGCCTGGGCGGCGTGCACCTGGAACTCACCGGCGAAGACGTCACCGAATGCCTCGGCGGCGCGCGCGAACTCACCGAGCACGATCTCGAGCGCGCGTATCGTTCGACCGTCGATCCGCGCCTGAACTACGAACAGGCGCTGGAAATCGCGATGTCGATCGTGCGCAAGCATGCGCAACTCGTCGCGCCGGTGCAGGCGTGAGGCGCGCGCTCGTTGCAGCGCTCGCGGTCGCAACCGCCGCGAGCGCTTTCGCGCAGAACCCCGTCATCGAAACCCAGGACAGCGGTGTCGCTGTCCGATTGCGCGGCATCTCCGCCGTCGACGCGAACACCGCGTGGGCGAGCGGTCGCGAAGGCACCGTGCTGCGCACCGTCGACGGCGGCAAGACCTGGTCGAACGTGTCGGTGCCCGATGCGAAGGACCTCGACTTCCGCGACATCGAAGGCTTCGACGCGAACACCGCCGTCGCATTGAGCATCGGCCCCGGCGAAGCCTCGCGCGTGTATCGCACGCAGGACGGCGGCAAGTCGTGGAAGCTCGCGCTGAAGAACGACGACAAGCGCGCATTCTTCGACTGCATGGTGTTCGAAGGCGACAACGGGTGGATGCTCGGCGATCCCGTCGAGGGCCGTTACCAGGTCCGAACGACGACCGACGGCGGCCGCACCTGGTCGCTGCAGCCCGATGGCCCGGAAGCGTTGAAGGACGAAGCTGCATTCGCCGCGAGCGGCACGTGCATCGCGCGCGCGAACCAGCGCACGATCATCGTCGGCGGTGGCGCGGCATCGCGTGCGCAGGTGAGCGACGGCAACACCTGGCGCGCCTACGACGCCCCCATGCTGCATCGCATCCCCGCGGCCGGCATCTTCTCCGCCGCGCGCCTGGGCAACGGCGTGCTGCTCGTCGGCGGCGACTTCGAAAAGGAAACCGAAGGCAGCGCTGCCATCGCGTCGTTCGACGCGGATGGCGGACACGCGATCGCACCGTTGCCCGCGCCGCCCGGCTATCGCTCGGGCGCGACGTGTTTCTCGCGTTCGCTGTGCATCGCCGTCGGCCCGACCGGCATGGATGCGTTCGATGCGCCAGCCAACAAGTGGCTGGCGCTCTCGCCGATCGGCTACGACGCGATCGATCGCGCCGGCATGACGGCGTGGGCGAGCGGCGACAAGGGCCGCATCGCCCGGGTCGTCTTCAACGACGGTTCGTCGAAGCAGCCGCAGGCGTCGTCGTCGAAGTAACCGCAGGCCTCGTCGTTGCCGACGAAGCAGGCGCCGACGTCGACGCAGCAGCGGGTTCGGCCGACGTCCACACCGGCATCGCGTTCGCCTTCGACGATGGCAACGCCGTCGTCTTCAGCGCGACGGTCGGCAGGAATTCCGGCTTGCGTCGCGCCTTGCTGCGTTGCTCGTAGGCGTAACCGACGGACAACAACTTCGCTTCGCTCCATGCCGGCCCGACGAACACGACGCCGATCGGCAAGCCATGGCTGTCGCCCATCGGCACGGTGAGGCTGGGATAGCCCGCCACCGCAGCCACGCCGTAGCCGGCGCCGACGAAGTGATCGCCGAGCACGGGGTCGGTGAGCCACGCGGGCGACATCGCGGGTGCGATCAGCACGTCGACGTTCGCGTTCTTCAGCGCCACATCGATGCCTTCCGGACCGGCGAGGCGCTTCGCCTTCGCGCGTGCCTCCAGGTACGCCGTCTCGCCGAGCGGGCCCTTCGCGTTCGCCTTCTCGAAGATCTCCTGCGCGAAGTAGGGCATCTCCTTCGCCACGTTCGCGTTGTTGAAGGCCATCAGGTCGGCGAGCGTCTTGTGCTGCGCGTCGTGCGTTTGCAGGTAGTGCTCGAGGCCCGCCTTGAACTCGTACAGCAAGACTTCGAACTCGGGCTCGTCCCACTGGCCCTTCGTGGGCACTTCGGCATCGACGACGACCGCACCGGCCGACTGCAGCGTCGCGACGACGCGCTCCATCCCGGCGTCGACATCCGGATGCCAGCCCATCTCCTTGCGCAGGATGCCGACACGCAGGCCCTGCAGCGCATTCGCATCGAGGCGCTTCTCGTAGTCGAACACCGCCTTGCCGACACTGCCGTCGGTGGCGACGTCGCCATCGTCGCGGCCGACCATCGCCGACAACATCGCGGCCGCATCGGAGACGGTGCGCGTCATCGGTCCCGCGGTGTCCTGGCTGCTCGAGATCGGAATGATGCCGTCACGGCTGACCAGCCCCACCGTCGGCTTCAGGCCGACGAGCCCCGCGACCGACGCGGGGCAGATGATGCTGCCGTCGGTTTCGGTGCCAACGCCGACGACCGCGAGATTCGCCGCGATCGCGGTGCCCGTGCCTGCGCTCGAGCCGCAGGGATTGCGATCGAGGGCGTAGGGGTTCTTCGTCTGCCCGCCGCGTCCGCTCCAGCCGGAGACCGAGCGCGTCGAACGGAAGTTCGCCCATTCGGTGAGGTTGGTCTTGCCGAGGATCACCGCGCCGGCCGCGCGCAGGCGCTGCACGAGGAACGCATCGCGCGACGGCTTGTTGTTCGCAAGCGCGAGCGAGCCGGCGGAATTCACCATCGGCACCGCGTCGATGTTGTCCTTCAGCAACACGGGGATGCCATGCATCGGCCCGCGCACCTTGCCGCTCTTGCGTTCGGCGTCGAGCGCGGCGGCTTCATCGAGCGCGTTCGGGTTGAGTTCGATCACCGAGTTGAGCGTCGGCCCCGCCTTGTCGATCGCCGCGATGCGATCGAGGTAGGCCTGGGTCAGGTCGCGGCTCGTGGTCGCGCCGCTGGCCATGCGCGATTGCAAGTCGGCGATCGTCGCTTCGTCGAATGCGAACGCGGGCGCCTTCGCGGTGGGCGCCTCCGTCGGGCGATGCGTGGTCGAAGGCGCAGCCGCATCGCGCGGCTGGCAACCCGTGGCCGCCACGAGGGCGAGGGCGAGCAAGGCAAGGCGCATGTCGATGTCCCCTGGGCGGCGAAGGCCGCGATCGCGGAGCATCGCGCGGCGGCGATGCCGGGGCAACTGCCGGCGGGCGTCAGAGGCGCCGCTTGAACAGGTCGCGGGCCAGAACCCAGACGACGAGCACATTGATCGCCAGCACCGAGAACGACACCCAGCCCGGGTGCTTCACGATTGCGTAGAGATCGAAGGGCAGGTAGATCGATGCGGCGATGCAGCCCAGCCACGACGCCCACGCCTTGTCGCGCCACAGGCCCCAGGCTTCGATCAGGTGGATGACGCCGTACACACCGACGGCTGCGGCCGCGAGATGCACCGCGTCGGGGTTGATCGCATTCGCGAAACGCGCCACCGCGCCGTGCTGCGGATCGAGGTGGAAGTCGCGGATGAGCGCTTCGGCCCAGCGCTTGATCGGCACCGGGCCGATCAGTTCCAGGCCGCTCGCGGCGGTGAGCGCGAGCAGGCCCTTGATCGCTTCGATGATCGCGATCAGTCGCAGGCCCGGGTGGGCCTGCGGATCCTGGACGTAAGGTTCGTCCTGGGTCACGCCGCGCGCGAAGCGCGCTTGCGGTCGGTCTCGCTGCGGAATTTCTTGCGCAGGCGAATGGCCTTCGGCGTGATCTCGACGAGTTCGTCGTCGTCGATGAATTCCAGCGCCTGTTCGAGCGAGAACTTGATCGCCGGGATCAGGCCTTCGTCGTCGTCCTTGCCGGATGCGCGGAAGTTGGTGAGCTGCTTGCCGCGCAGGGCATTGACCGTGAGGTCGTTGTCCTTCGAGTGGATGCCGACGATCTGGCCTTCGTAGATCTCTTCGCCCGGCTCGATGAACAAGCGGCCACGTTCCTGCATCGCCATCTGCGCGTACGCGGGCGACGGGCCCTGGCCGTTGGAGATCAGCACGCCGTTCTGGCGCTGGCCGATCTGGCCTTCCGCCTTCGCGCCGTAATGGTCGAAGACGTGGAAGAGCATGCCCGTGCCGGCGGTGAGCGTGCGGAACTCGGTCTGGAAGCCGATCAGGCCACGCGCCGGGATCATGTAGTCCAGGCGCACGCGACCCTTGCCGTCGGGTTCCATGTTCTGCAGCAGGCCCTTGCGCTCGCCGAGGCGACCCATCACGCCGCCCTGGAACTGTTCTTCCATGTCGACGACGAGCGATTCGAACGGCTCGGACATCACGCCGTCGATGTCCTTGATGATCACTTCCGGACGCGACACCGCGAGCTCGTAGCCTTCGCGGCGCATGTTCTCGATGAGGATCGACAGGTGCAGTTCGCCGCGGCCGCTGACCTTGAACTTGTCGGCGTCGCCCGTGTCTTCGACCTTCAGCGCGACGTTGTGCTGCGTCTCGCGCGTGAGGCGATCGCGCAGCTGGCGCGAGGTGAGGAACTTGCCGCCGCTGCGATCCTTGACGCCGGCGAACGGCGAGTCGTTGACCTGGAAGGTCATGGAGATGGTCGGTTCGTCGACGGTGAGGACCGGCAGCTGTTCGACGGCCGACGGATCGCAGATCGTGTCGCTGATGCCGAGGCCTTCGATGCCCGAGATCGCGATGATGTCGCCGGCCTGCGCTTCGTTCACTTCCACGCGCTCCAGGCCCATGAAGCCGAGCACCTGCTGCGCCTTGCCGTTGCGCGTCTTGCCGTCGCGGTCGATGACCGTGACTTGCTGGTTCTGCTTGATCTTGCCGCGCTGGATGCGGCCCACGCCGATGATGCCGACGTAGTTGTTGTAGTCCAGCGAGGTGATGCGCATCTGGAAGGGGCCTTCCGGATCGACCGGCGGCGCCGGCACGTGATCGCAGATCGCTTCGAACAGCGCCGTCATGTCGCCGTCGCGCACGCTTTCGTCCATGCCGGCGTAGCCCTGCAGGCCCGAGGCGTAGACGGTGGTGAAGTCGAGCTGGTCGTCGGTCGCGCCGAGGCGATCGAACAGGTCGAACGTCTGGTCGAGCACCCACGATGCACGCGCGCCCGGGCGGTCGACCTTGTTGACGACGACGATCGGCTTGAAGCCCATCGCGAACGCCTTCTGCGTCACGAAGCGCGTCTGCGGCATCGGGCCGTCCATCGCGTCGACGAGGATGAGCACCGAGTCGACCATCGACAGCACGCGCTCGACTTCGCCGCCGAAGTCGGCGTGTCCGGGCGTGTCGACGATGTTGATGCGCCACTCTTCGCCCGTCTTCGGGTTGGTCCAGCGGATCGCGGTGTTCTTCGAAAGGATCGTGATGCCGCGTTCCTTTTCGAGGTCGTTGCTGTCCATCACGCGGTCGGGGACCACGGCGCGTTCGTTGAGCGTGCCGGACTGCTTGAGCAGCTGGTCGACGAGAGTGGTCTTGCCATGGTCGACGTGGGCGACGATGGCGATATTGCGGAGGCGTTCGACGGACATGATGAATGCGCGCCGGGGGCGGCGCGAGGGCGCGTTGGAGAGCCGGCGAGTATACCTGTCGGCGGGGCCGGAACGCTGACTGGAGTATGCTCGAGGGCTTTCCCGCAGGAGCGTCCCCCATGTCCCTGGTTGCCGTTTTCGATACGTCCCGTGGTCCCATCCGCGTCGAACTGGCGCCCGACAAGGCTCCCCTGACCGTCGCGAACTTCGTGAACCTCGCCAAGCGCGGCTTCTACGACGGCCTGAGCTTCCACCGCGTCATCGCCGATTTCATGGTCCAGGGCGGCTGCCCCGAGGGAAGCGGCCGTGGCGGCCCGGGCTACCGGTTCGAGGACGAGACCAGCAACGGCCTGCGCCACGACCGCGGCGTGCTGTCGATGGCCAATGCCGGTCCGAACACCAACGGCAGCCAGTTCTTCATCACCCACGTGCCGACCCCGTGGCTCGACGGCAAGCACACCGTGTTCGGCAAGGTCGTCGAAGGCATCGAAGTCGTCGACGCGGTGAAGCAGGGCGACACGATCAACAGCATCAAGATCGAAGGCGATGCCGACGCCGTGCTGGCCGCGAAGGCCGATCGCGTCGCGGAGTGGAACAAGATCCTGGCGGCCTGACGCCTGCCTCGAAGCTGATCCGACGCCAACCCTCCCCTGCATGCGGGGGAGGGAACGTCAGCCTTGCCAGCGGATCGTGTCGAGCATCCTCGATACCGCCGCCTGGTCCCGCGGGAAGTAGAACTCGCGCGGCGCGATGAAGATCGCGAGCGCGAGGCCCTTCTCGTGCTCGAACATCGCGACCATCCCCTGGTATTGCAATCCCTCGGCCGTCTGCATGGCGAGGTCGAAGCGCAGGCCCGCGCGATCGCCGAACGTCGCCGGCCGGAGGTTGTCCGGCGACACGCCGACGAAACCGGCGTTGAGCAACCCATCCGACACCAGGTCGCGCAGTTCGTCCTCGCGCATGCCGCGGTGGTAGTACGGCGCATCCGGGCGACGCTTGCTCTCGCGCTGGCCGAGGAAGATGTAATCGCCTTCCTTCACGGTGTGGATGAGGTAGAGCAGGTTGAGCAGCTCGCCATCCATCGTCCACAGCTGGTAGCGCGAGGTCGAAGCGCGCGTCCATTCCATCTCGCTGTTCAACACCAGCTTGCCCGCGCGCATTTCGCCGGGCACCACGTGGCGGGTCGTGCCGCCGCCGGAGGCGCAGGACGCGAGCAGCATCGCGATCGCGCAGGCGGTCAACGCGGCGCGCCAGTCGAACCTGCGCCCTTGCATCCGTGCCATCAGTTCGTGCCTCCGAGCTTGTCGAGTGCGCGTTGCACGAACGCGCGATCGTCGGCCTGCGGTGAAGACTGCAGATATTTGTCGAGCGCGACGCGTGCTTCGTTGTTCCGGCCTGCGGCCGCGAGCGCGTAGCCGTGTTCGCGCCACGCGGCGATCGGCGTGCCGGGCATCGTCACCGCGCGTGCGTAGAGTTCGGCGGCCTTTGCGTCGTCGCCCGGGCCGTCGTGTTTGCGATGCGCTTCGCCGAGATAGAACGTGAGCACGCCGCGATCTTCCGGCGGTGCGTCGTCGAGCAGTTCCTGGATGACCAGCATCGAACTTGCGTAACGCCGCTGTGCGATTTCGGCCGTGAGCCAATTCTCGAGGAACGGACGCGTCGCCGCGCGGTATTGCGCGACGTTGCGCGTGGTCGGCGGATTCGGGATCGCATCCGCCGCGGCAGTGACATCGTTCAGGCGTTCCTGCGTCGCCGGGTGGGTGGCGAACACCGTGCTGCGACTGACGTACTTGAGCGTGTTTTCTTCGCGCAACATGCGGCCCCACAGGTCGGCGCCCGCGCGCGGATCCCAGCCCTGCGCGACGACGGCGTCGAAGCCGAGCTTGTCCGCTTCGCGTTCCATGTCGCGGCTGAACTTGAAGACCGTCGCGTAGACGCCGAGCGAGCCGAACATCGCGGTGTTCGGGAAACCCGCGCCGTAGGCGAGCACCTGGAACGCGCTCAGGAACGCGCTGGTGTCCTTCATGCGCCGCCATTGCCGCAGCGTGTGCTGCGCGCGGAAGTGGCCGGCTTCGTGGCCGAGCACGAACGCGAGTTCGGCTTCGTCGCGCATGCGCAGCAACGCGCCCGTCCACACGATCATCGTGCCGTTCGGCGCCATGCTCGCGTTGAACGCGGGCACGTTCATGAGGTAGACGCGCAGGTCGTTGCAGTAGCCGGCCGATGCGCGGCACGCGACGTCTTTCACGTACGCATTCAATGCGGGATCGCGCACGCGCATCGGCGAGCGCGCGAGGTCTTCTTCGGCGCGCTCCATCGCGTACCACAGTTCGTCTTCGTCGCTGCCCGCGACCGGGCGCGTGCCCGGATCGTTCTGGCGCATCGGCGCCTGCGATGCGCAGCCGGCGACCATCGCCATGGCGGCCGCGACGACGATGCGTGCGACCGCGCGCCTCATCGCTGGATCCCCTTGAGCAGGTCGCCCGCGGTTTCCTGCGCACCCTGCGGATCGCGCAGGTCGCCGGTCTGGTCGAGCAGAAGGTTGTGCCACACCACCTGGCCGGTGCGCAGGTCGACCAGCGAGGCCAGCCCCATCTGCACGCCGCCGCCGATGTCGCCCCCGAGCAGGAGGAAGCCGATCACCCGCATCGCCGCGCGCCCGCCGCTGGTGTAGCTGTCGCGCACGTAGGTGAAGAGCGCATAGTCCGCGCCGGTCGCCTCGTGCAGGGCCTGCACGCCGGGTCCGAGGGTCCAGTCGAAGCGGCCGTGCTTGTTGCGCAATGCGCCCTCGCGCCCGTAATTCAGGATGCTGATCGAAACGGCCTGGTTGAGCAGGTAGAGCTGGCGGAGCTTGTCCTCCGGTCCGACGTCCTTCGGCAGGAAGAAGTCGGGCTTGAGGGTGAAGCCCGCGGTCTCGAGCTTCTGGCGCGCGGCTTCCGGAAAATTGCGTCGCGCCGACTCGGTCCAGGCCTTGCGCGGTTCGTTCATGCCGCCGGCGCCGACGGCGTACAGCTCGATGTCCGGTTCGACCAGCACCACCGAGCCGCGGACCACCACCGGCTTGCCCGTCGCATCCTCGCCATGCCGCACCTGCGTCGACATGCAGCCGGGCAGGGTGGCGACGGCCAGCAACAGGAGGAGGAAAACGTGGGGAAACCCGCGCAGGGCAGGCCGATCGGCCGGGGTCGGCGACGTCCGCTGTGTTAGCATTTCGGGCTTCCCTCCGGCTGTTCCCGCAGCCGTGATTCCCAACGATCCGACGAGGTGTTTCGCGATGCCTGCACTCGCCCGGCGCATTGGTCGCGCCAAGCCTAGCGCAATCATGGTGGTGGCCGAAAAGGCCAAGCGTTTGAAGTCCGAAGGTCGCGACATCATCAGCTTTTCGATCGGCGTGCCGAATTTCCTCCCGGGTGACCACGTGTATGCGGCCGCTCGTGAAGCGCTGGCGAAAGACAGCGGGCAGTACGGCAGCAACCGCGGCAGCGATGCGCTCCTCGACGCCTTTCTCGCTCACATCGCGCAGATCGGCCTGAACGGATACGAACGCGCGAACGTCGCCACCGGCGTCGGCGCCAAGCACGTGATCTTCAACCTCGTCGAGGCCCTCCTCAACGAAGGCGACACCATCTGCTTCGCCGCCCCCTACTGGACCAGCTACTTCGACATCGCGGAGATCGTGAACGCGAAGATCGAACTGCTTCCGTGCCCGGCGTCGCAGGACTACAAGATGACCCCGGCCCAGCTCGACGCCGCGCTGGCGAAGAAGCCGAAGGTCTTCCTGTTCAACAACCCGTCCAACCCGACGGGCATGGTCTACACGAAGGAAGAAATCACCGCGCTCGCCGATGTCATCGTGAAGTATCCGGACACCTGGATCGTCATGGACGACATCTACAACCGCATGGTGTTCGACGGCGTGGGCTACCACAACTTCGTGCACGTGCGCCCCGAGCTGCGCGACCGCGCGATCTTCATCGACTCGCTGTCGAAGACCTACGGCATGCCGGGCTGGCGCGTCGGCTTCATGGCCGGCCCCGAGTCCGTCGCGAAGGCCGTGGCGACGATGAACTCCAACCACATCACCAACATCCCCGAAGTCGTGACCGCCGCGGCGATCGCCGCGCTCTCCGGCCCGCAGGACATCCCGGCCCAGAAGAACGCCGAGTTCGCGGCCAAGCGCGACCAGGTGCTGGCGATGCTCGACTCGATCCCCGGCGTCGTGTGCCCGCGTCCGAAGGGCGCGTTCTACGTCTTCCCGGACATCAGCGTGGCGTTCGGCAAGACGCATGCGCCGACCGGTTTGAAGATCGGCAACGACGTCGACTTCTGCAATGCGCTGCTCGAAGCCAAGGGCGTGGCCTGCGTGCCGGGCTCGGCGTTCGGCGAACCGCGCGCGCTGCGCATCAGCTACACCTGTCCGACGCCGCAGCTCGCGCCGGGCCTGGAACGTTTCCGCGAATTCTTCGCGGAACTGCAGTAACCCCACGACCACGTATTCCGGAGCCACCGCACCATGAAGAAGCCCGTCCGTGTTGCCGTCACCGGCGCCGCCGGCCAGATCGGCTACGCCCTGCTGTTCCGCATCGCTTCGGGCGAGATGCTCGGCAAGGACCAGCCGGTCATCCTGCAGATGCTGGAGCTGCCGCTCGACAAGGCGCAGGCCGCGCTGAAGGGCGTGATGATGGAACTCGAGGACTGCGCGTTCCCGCTGCTCGCCGGCATGGTCGGCACCGATGATCCGCGCGTCGCGTTCAAGGACGCCGACATCGCGCTGCTGGTCGGCGCGCGTCCGCGCGGCCCGGGCATGGAGCGCAAGGACCTGCTGCTCGAGAACGCGAAGATCTTCACCGAACAGGGCAAGGCGCTGAACGACGTCGCCTCGCGCAACGTCAAGGTGCTGGTCGTCGGCAATCCGGCGAACACGAACGCCTACATCGCGATGAAGTCGGCCCCGAGCCTGCCGGCGAAGAACTTCACCGCCATGCTGCGCCTGGACCACAACCGCGCGCTGTCGCAGCTCGCGACCAAGGCCGGCGTGCAGGTCGCGGACATCGACAAGCTGATCGTGTGGGGCAACCACTCGCCGACGATGTATCCGGACTACCGCTTCGCGACCGCCGGCGGTTCGTCGTTGCAGGACAAGATCAGCGACGCCGATTGGAACGCGAACGACTTCATCCCGAAGGTCGGCAAGCGCGGTGCGGCGATCATCGAAGCGCGCGGCCTCTCGTCGGCGGCATCCGCTGCGAACGCGGCGATCGACCACGTGCGCGACTGGGTGCTCGGCAGCAACGGCAAGTGGGTCACGATGGGCATCCCGTCGGACGGCAGCTACGGCATTCCGAAGGACGTGCTGTACGGCTTCCCGGTGACCACCGAGAACGGCGAATACACGATGATCCGCGACCTGCCGATCGACGACTTCAGCCGCGAGCGCATGGACAAGACGCTGGCCGAGCTCGAGGAAGAGCGCGCCGGCGTGGCGCACCTGCTGTGATCCAACCGAGGCGACCGAAGGGTCGCCTCGTCACTTGTGGATGATGAAATGACGCACGAAACAGCAGGCGCGCGCTTCCGCCGCGCCGTCCAGGAAGAAAGCCCGCTGCAGGTGATGGGCGCCATCACCGCGTATGCCGGCCTGATGGCGAAGAAGACCGGCTACAAGGCGCTGTACCTGTCGGGCGGCGGCGTTGCCGCGAATTCGCTCGGCATGCCCGACCTCGGCATCAGCACGATGGAAGACGTGCTGATCGACGCGCGTCGCATCGTCGACGCAACGCAGATGCCGTTGCTCGTCGACATCGACACCGGTTGGGGCGGTGCGTTCAACATCGGGCGCACGATTCGCAACTTCATCAACGTCGGCGTCGCTGCCGTGCACATGGAAGACCAGGTCGGCCAGAAGCGCTGCGGCCATCGCCCCGGCAAGGAAGTCGTGTCGAAGGACGAGATGGTCGATCGCGTGAAGGCCGCGGTCGACGCGCGCACCGATGCATCGTTCGTGATCATGGCGCGCACCGACGCCGCCGCGGTCGAAGGCATCGATTCGGCGATCGAACGTGCGATGGCCTACGTCGAAGCCGGCGCCGACATGATCTTCCCCGAAGCGATGAAGACGCTCGAGGACTACAAGCGCTTCAAGGCCGCGGTGAAGGTGCCGATCCTGGCCAACCTCACCGAGTTCGGCTCGACGCCGTTCTTCACCACCGACGAACTGCGCACCGCCAACGTCGACATCGCGCTGTACTGCTGCGGCGCGTATCGCGCGATGAACAAGGGCGCGCTGCACTTCTACGAAACGGTCCGCCGCGAAGGCACGCAGAAGAACATCATCGATTCGCTGCAGACGCGCGCCGAGCTGTACGACTTCCTCGATTACCACGCGTACGAAGACAAACTCGACCAGTTGTTCGCGAAGAAGGATCCGAAATGAGCGAGAACGCCAACCAGGGCCTGCCGAAGGCCAAGAAGTCCGTCGCGCTGAGCGGCACCGCGGCCGGCAACACCGCGCTGTGCACCGTCGGCCGCAGCGGCAACGACCTGCATTACCGCGGTTACGACATCCACGACCTGGCGACGAAGTCGACCTTCGAGGAAGTCGCGCACCTGCTCGTGCACGGCGCGCTGCCCACGGCCTCGCAGCTGAAGGCCTACAAGACCAAGCTCAAGCGCCTGCGCGGCCTGCCCGCGATCGTGCAGGAAGCGCTGGAACTCGTGCCCGCCAACGCGCACCCGATGGACGTGATGCGCACCGGTTGCTCCGTGCTCGGCACGGTGCTGCCGGAACGCGAAGGCCATCCGGCCTCCGAGGCGCGCGACCTCGCCGACAAGCTCATCGCCAGCTTCGGCTCGATGCTGCTGTACTGGTGGCACTTCACCCGCAACGGCCGCCGCATCGATGTCGAAACCGACGACGACAGCGTCGCCGCGCACTTCCTGCACCTGCTGCACGACGTGCCGCCGTCGCACCTGCATGCCGACGCGCTCGACAAGTCGCTGGTCCTGTACGCCGAGCACGAGTTCAACGCATCGACGTTCACCGCGCGCGTGATCGCCGGCACCGGTTCGGACATGCATTCGTGCATCACCGGCGCGATCGGCGCGCTGCGCGGCCCGAAGCACGGCGGCGCGAACGAAGTGGCGATGGACATCATCTCGCGCTACGGCTCGGCCGACGAAGCGGAAGCCGACATCCGCGCGCGCGTGGAGCGCAAGGAAATCGTCATCGGCTTCGGCCACCCGGTGTACACGGTCGGCGACCCGCGCAATCCGATCATCAAGGAGATCTCGCGCAAGCTGTGCACCGAGGGCGGCAACAAGACGCTCTTCGACGTGAGCGAGCGCATCGAGACGCTGATGTGGGACATGAAGAAGATGTTCCCCAACCTCGACTGGTACAGCGCGTCGGCCTACCACATGATGGGCATCCCGACGCCGATGTTCACGCCGCTGTTCGTCATCGCGCGCACCACGGGCTGGAGCGCGCACGTGATCGAGCAGCGCGAGGACGGCAAGATCATCCGCCCGAGCGCCAACTACGTCGGCCCGGAAGATCGCGAGTACGTGCCGATCGAGAAGCGTTGATCCATCGCCAGCCGCCCCGCGCGAAAGCGGGGGCGCATGAAAAAGGCCGCGGATTTCCGCGGCCTTTTTCGTTGCGGGGTTGCGCGTGGCGCCGGGCCTACGAGAGCCCTTGCGCGTCGAGCGCGCGCCTGACGCCGGGATCGTTGCGCATGCGGTCGTGGAAGGCATGGAGATTCTCCAGTCCCGACAGGTCGACCTTCGAGCCTTTGGCCCAGCGCAGCACGACGTACAGGTACGGATCGACGATCGATCGTTCGCCCGCGACGTAGTCCTTGCCCGCGAGCTGCCGGTCGATGCGTTCGAACTGCGTGCGCAGCGCCGTGCGCGCGTTGTCCTGCGCCTTGTCGATGAGCGCCTGGTCTTCGAGGTAATCGGCGGCGCCGAAGAACACCTTGAACAACGGATGCACGTCCGAGTTCACGATCGACAACCACTGGTTGACGATCGCGCGCGACTTCGCCGATCCGTCGCCGCCGAGCTTCGATTCCGGGCACGTGTCGGCGATCCAGTTCAGGATCGCGGCGTTTTGCGTGAGGATCCAGCCGTCGACATCGAGCGACGGCACCGCGCCGGCGGGATTGATCGCCAGATACGCGGGTTGCCTGCGTTCTTCGCGCGTGACCAATTGTGCGTCGTACGGCTTGCCGGTCCATTCCAGCGCGATGTGGTCGGCGAGCGAGCACGTGCCGGGAGTGAAATAAAGCTTCATGCGATCAACCTTTTCGAATCAGCCGTTGCGCGGCTTCAGCTTCTGCACGCGATAGAACGTGTGGTCGCCGATCGTCGCGACCTGGTAGGCGTTGCGCCACGACGGGCTCGCGATCGCGTGCGCGGCGAAGTGGCTCGCGCCCGGCACGATCTCCTTGCGCTGGCCCGCGGGCAACGCCCAGTTGTCCTGCGCTTCGATGGCGATGGTGACCGCGTGCGCCCATGCTTCGCCGCCGCGCAGGTTGGTGTTGGCCGGCACGATGGTCGGCGCGAACTGCTTGCGCGCGGTGACCACCGAGCACAGGTTGTCGCCCCACAGGCCGCTGTCGCGGCGGCGCAGGGCGACTTCGGCGACGGCCTGCTGGCCGCGGGCCGACTGGTCGCGGGCCTCGAGGTACACGGTGGTGCTGAGGCAGAGCGAATCTGCGGCCGGCTGCGGCAATACCTGCGACAGCCAGAGGATCCAGGCGAGCTTCATTGCGTCGGACTCCTTGCTCCGTTGCGCCACGAAGGTCCGGAAGGACCCGCGCGGCATGGCGTACTGGGGAGGGCGGCGGCTCTATGGCGGCCTTTGCCCAATCGCGGCCCCGATGCCGGAAGGCCGCGACGGTGCCCCGCATCGATGCGCGGGGCCGTGAAAAAGTGTGCGCACGGTAGCGATCACTTTCCCAACCGTTCCTGAACGGCGTGCGTAAGCTGCGGATTTGCTTGTCTTTTTTATGTGAATGCGCTAGGGCGCGCTCACTCCCAGACGATGGGCTTGAAGCCGCCCCAGAACATCCGCTTGCCGTCGAAGGGCAGGTCCTTCGGATCCATCATGTCGGCCAGGCGCGGGTCTTTCATCACCGCCTTGTTGATGCGGTTCCGCTCGGCCTTGGTCTTGTAGATGATCCAGGCGAAGACCACGACCTCGCCGGGCTTGCGCTTCACGGCCTGGGGGAAGCTGGTGACCTTGCCGGGTTGCACGTCGTCTTCGACCGCTTCGACGTATTCGATCGCGCCGAGCTCTTTCCAGACGACAGAGGCCTTCTTCGACAATTTCTTGTAGGCGGCCAGCTTGGCCTTCGGTACGGGCACGACAAAGCCATCGATGTACATCGGGGCGTCTCCGCGGGGGTCGAACCGCGGAGCGTACGACCGGGGTCGTTAAAGCTTTGCTGCGAGCGCGGTGCCCTGGGCGATGGCGCGCTTGGCGTCGAGCTCGGCCGCGACATCGGCGCCGCCGATGACGTGGACCTCCCGCGTGGTCGCATCCAGCGCGTCGAAGAGCGTGCGCCGCGGTTCCTGTCCCGCGCACACGACGACGTGGTCGACCGGCAGCAGTTGTTCGACATCGTCGACGCGGATGCGCAGGCCCGCATCGTCGACGCCGAGATATTCGACGCCGCCGAGCATGCGCACGCCCTTCGCCTTGAGCGTGGCGCGATGGATCCAGCCCGTCGTCTTGCCCAGGCGCGCGCCGGGGCGGCCGGGGCTGCGCTGCAGCAACCACACTTCGCGCGCAGCGGGTTCGGATGCGGGGGTCGCGAGGCCGCCGCGTGTTTCGAACGCGGGGTCGATGCCCCATTCGCGCATCCAGCGTTGCGCATCGAGCGAGGGCGACGCGCCTTCGTGCACGAGGAACTCGGCGACATCGAAGCCGATGCCGCCCGCGCCGACGAGCGCGACGCGAGGCCCGCATCGCACGCGCCCTTCGATCACGTCCGCGTAGCCGACGACCTTCGCGTGGTCCGCGCCGGGGAACGCCACCGCGCGCGGCGTCACGCCGGTGGCGACGACGATCGCGTCGAAGTCGCGCAAGGTCTCGGCGTCGGCACGCGTACGCAGGCGCAACTCGACGCCGGTCTCCTCGATGCGATGCGCGAAATAGCGCAGCGTTTCGTCGAACTCTTCCTTGCCGGGAATGCGGCGCGCGAGGTTGAACTGGCCGCCGATCGCTTCGCCGGCTTCGAACAACACGACGCGATGGCCGCGCGCGGCGGCTTCGGTCGCGCACGCAAGACCCGCGGGGCCGGCGCCGACGACGGCGACGCGGCGTGGCGTGTGTGCGCGCGTGGACACGAGTTCGGTCTCCGCGCACGCACGCGGATTCACCAGGCAGCTCGCGCGCTTGTTCTCGAACACGTGGTCCAGGCACGCCTGGTTGCACGCGATGCAGGTGTTGATCGCGTGCGCGCGACCGGCGCGCGCCTTGTTCGGCCACTGCGGATCGGCGAGCAGCGGGCGCGCCATCGACACCATGTCGGCGCCGCCGTTCGCGAGTACCGCTTCGGCGACGTCCGGCATGTTGATGCGGTTGGTCGCGACCAGCGGCAGCTGCACGTGCGGTCGCAGCTTCGCGGTGACGCCCGCGAACGCCGCGCGCGGCACGGACGTGGCGATCGTCGGGATGCGCGCCTCGTGCCAGCCGATGCCGGTGTTGAGGATCGTCGCGCCCGCGGCTTCGACCGCCTGCGCCTGTTGCACGATGTCCTGCCAGTCCGAGCCGCCGTCGACGAGGTCGAGCATCGACAGGCGATACACGACGATGAAGTCGGGCCCGCATGCTTCGCGCACGCGACGCACGATTTCGATCGCGAAGCGCATGCGCTGCATCGCGTCGCCGCCCCAGCGGTCCGTGCGCTTGTTGGTGCGCGCGACGGTGAACTGGTTGATGAGATAGCCCTCCGAGCCCATCAGCTCGACGCCGTCGTATCCCGCTTCGCGCGCGAAGACGGCAGCGCGCGCATACGCATCGACCTGGCGATCGACGCCACGCGCCGACAACGCGCGCGGCGTGAACGGATTGATCGGCGCCTTCAGCTTCGACGGCGCGACCGACAGCGGGTGGTAGGCGTAGCGTCCGGCGTGCAGCAACTGGAGGCAGATGTGCGCGCCGTGCGCATGCACCGCCTGCGTGACCTGCCGATGCGGGCGCACTTCGTGTCGCCACGACAACTTGCCCGCGAACGGCTTCAGCCAGCCGACGATGTTCGGCGCGAACCCGCCGGTGACGATCAGCCCCGCGCCGCCCGCCGCGCGTTCGGCGAAGTAGGCGGCGAGCTTCGGGAAGTCGCGCGATCGGTCCTCCAGGCCCGTATGCATCGAGCCCATGAGGATGCGGTTGCGCAGCGTCGCGAACCCGAGATCCAGCGGGCGGAACAGGTGCGGGTAGGGCGGATCGGACTCGGGGACGTCGATGGGCTGGGCGGACATGCGCATACGCCGGCGTACGGGGCAGCGCGCACTATGTCAGCCGAACGCGAAGGCGTCGAGCGCCAGGCTCCCGAATTCGTGCGACTGGTGCAACTGGCGCATCGTCGTCGCATCGCCCCCCGCGCCGACCGCGACGAACAGCGGCATCAGGTGCTCGACCGTCGGATGCGCGCGGCGCGCGTGCGGCGCGCGCGTTTCCCATTGGGCGAGCGCATCGAGGTCGTGGTCGCGCAGGCGTTCGCGCATCCAGTCGGCAAACTCGGCCGCCCACGGCGGCATCGACGCATCCGGATGCGCCCAGTCGAGATCGCCGAGGTTGTGCACGAAGCCACCGGAGCCGATGACCAGCACGCCTTCGTCGCGCAGGCCCGCGAGTGCGCGGCCCAATGCGATGTGCGACGCCGCATCGCCGCGCGGGTCGACGGAGATCGGCACGACGGGGATGTCGGCTTCGGGATACATGCGCAGCAACGGCACCCACACGCCGTGGTCGAGGCCATGCTCGGGCGCGGGTTGCACGGGAATGCCGGCGGCCTCGATGCGGCGCGCGACATCCTGCGCGAGCGCGGGCAGGCCCGCCGCGGGGTATCGCAACGTATAGAGCTGCGGCGGGAATCCACCGAAGTCGTGCACGGTGCGCGGGAGCGCGGCGAAGCCGACGTGCGTCGGCGCGGCGGTGAAGTGCGCGGAGGCGACGACGATCGCGCGCGGCCTCGGCAACGCGTGGCCGAGCCCGTCGAGGAACCGGCCGGCGGCCGAATCCTGCACGGCGAGCATCGGCGAACCGTGCGAAAGGAAGAGCGAAGGGAAGGGCGTATCCATGCCTTCAACATGCGCTCGCCGGGGCCATCGACCAAGCCCGGCGGAAGGCCCGGAGCGTTGCACCAGCGCAACGCGATCGCGCAGGGATCGGTGCGAAGACCGATGGCCGGGCCGTGAAGAGCCTCGCGCTCTGGCAAAATGCGCGGCTTCCCTCCGCCATTGACGTACGCATGAGCCACTTCGACGTTCGTTCCGCCGTCCGCCCGAATCCCGACCAGCCGATGGTCGACATCGCCGATTACGTCGTCGACTACAAGGTCGACTCGCAGGAGGCGTACGACACCGCGCGTTACATGCTGCTCGACTCGCTCGCATGCGCGATGCTCGCGATGAAGTTCGAAGGGTGCGTGAAGCACCTCGGCCCGATCGTGCCGGGCGCGACCCTGCCGGGCGGCGCCGTCGTGCCGGGCACGGGCTTCGAGCTCGATCCGGTCCAGGCCGCCTTCAACATCGGCACCCTGGTGCGCTGGCTCGACTTCAACGACACCTGGCTCGCCGCCGAATGGGGCCATCCGTCGGACAACCTCGGCGCGATCCTCGCCGTCGCCGACTGGATGAACCGCAAGGCGCTGCGCGACGACACCGGCAAGACCATCACCGTGCGCGACGTGCTCGGCTGGGCGATCAAGGCGCACGAGATCCAGGGCGTATACGCGCTGCAGAACTCGTTCAACCGCGTCGGCCTCGACCACGTCATCCTGGTGCGCCTCGCGTCGACCGCGGTCGCGACCGCGATGCTCGGCGGCGGCAAGGACGAAATCATCACCGCCGTCTCGCATTCGTGGATCGACAACGGTGTGCTGCGCACCTACCGCCACGCGCCGAACACCGGCCCGCGCAAGAGCTGGGCGGCGGGCGACGCATGCCGCCGCGCGGTCACGCACGCGCTGAATGCCGTCGAGAAGAAGGTCGTCGGCTATCCGAGCGCGCTGTCGGCGAAGACCTGGGGCTTCTACGACGTCGCCTTCAAGGGCAAGGAATTCCAGTTCGAGCGCCCGTTCGGCAGCTACGTGATGGAGAACGTCCTGTTCAAGATCTCGTTCCCGGCCGAATTCCACGCGCAGACCGCGGTGGAAGCCGCGATGCAGCTGCACCCGCAGGTGAAGGGCCGCATCGAGGACATCGAACGCATCGAGATCGAGACGCAGGAAGCCGGCGTCCGCATCATCGACAAGACCGGCCCGCTGGCCAACTACGCCGACCGCGACCACTGCCTCCAGTACATGGTGGCCGTGCCGCTGATCTTCGGTCGCCTGACCGCGGACGATTACAACGACGACATCGCGGGCGACGCGCGCATCGACGCGCTGCGCGCGAAGATGACCGTGAAGGAGAACCCGCAGTTCACGAAGGACTACTTCGACGCCGAAAAGCGCTACATCGGCAACTCGGTGCAGGTGTTCTTCAAGGACGGCACGTCGACGGAGAAGGTGTCGATCGACTATCCGATCGGCCACCGCAAGCGTCGCGCCGAAGGCATCCCGGTGCTGATGGCCAAGTTCCAGGCCGCCATCCGCGCCCACCTCCCCGCCGCATCGGCGGACCGCCTGATGGCCCTGGCCGGCAAGCCCGCGGAGCTGGAAGCCATGTCGATCTCGGACTTCCTGAACCTGTACAGGGTGTAAGATTCGCGCCGTGTTAAGGGCTTGGCACCCCCTTGAAAGTTATGTTAGCGTTAACAAGGCCTTCATGCGGCCCGAATTAGGTTGGCCTAGATGCCGTGCGGAATGCGGCCGTCTGAAATCGAAATAGCGTTGGTTTCTTTACCCTGATCAAGGAGCTGAACATGAACAAGAAACTCCTCTGCGCCGCGCTTCTGTGTGGCCTCGGCGTCGCGCAGGCGGCTTCCGCGCAGACCTTCGACGACCGCTGGTACGTGGCGGGCTCGACGGGCGTGAACTTCCAGGACACGGACCGTGACACCGAAGACTCCATCTTCGGCACGCTGGGTTTCGGCAAGTTCCTGAACCCGAACTGGTCTGTCGAGATGGAACTGAACTACCAGAACCCCGACAAGTCGGAAAACCCGAACCTGTTCTGGAGCCAGTACGGCGTCTCGGCTGACGCGCGTTATCACTTCCGTAACGCCGATTCGAAGTGGTGGCCCTACCTGCGTGGTGGCCTGGGCTGGCAGCGTCATGAAGAAGAGTTCATCGCTGACCCGACCCTGCCGCCGCCGGCCGACGGCTACCCGCGCCAGCACGAAGACAACAACTTCGCCGTCAACCTCGGCGCCGGTCTGCAGTTCGACTTCGGTCGCGTCGACCTCCGCACGGAAGTCGGCACGCGCATCGACTTCGACGACGAGCAGGCTCGTCCGGCCAACGCGCAGGAAGACTACTTCACCGATCTGCTCGCTTCGGTCGGCCTGACCGTGGCGCTTGGTCCGGAACCGGCCCCGCCGGCCCCGCCGGCCCCGGCCGCCCCGTCGTGCGCCGACCAGGATGACGACGGCGACGGCGTCAACAACTGCGACGACAAGTGCCCGGGTTCGCAGGCTGGCCAGACCATCGGTCCGGACGGCTGCCCGGTGCCGGTCACGATCGACCTGAAGGGCGTCAACTTCGACTTCGACAAGTCGGTGCTGCGTCCGGATGCGGTCCAGATCCTCGGCGAAGCGGTGGAAATCCTGAAGCGCTATCCGGAACTGAAGGTTGAAGTCGCCGGTCACACCGACTCGGTCGGTACCGACGAATACAACCAGAAGCTCTCCGAGCGTCGCGCCCAGGCCGTGTACGACTACCTGACGAGCAACGGCATCGACGCCGGTCGCCTGGTGGGTCCGGTCGGTTACGGCGAGAGCCGCCCGATTGCGCCGAACACCAACGAAGACGGTTCGGACAATCCGGAAGGCCGTGCGCGCAACCGCCGCACCGAGCTGAACGTCCAGAACTAAGCTCGACGGCAACACGCGTTACGAAGAAGCCCGGCCTCGCGCCGGGCTTCTTTTTTTCTGGGCTGCGTCACGCACGATTCGTTACTTTTCGGTTGTTCGATACGGAAGCGATGCCTACACTTCCGACGAACTCGGGAGGAATGTCATGCGAAACGCGCTCGTAGCACTCGGATTGTTGGCGATGGCAGGCGTCGCGCATGCCCAGGTTCCCGCGAATTGTTCGATGGCGACCGCGCCGCGCGGTTTGCCGATCCAGCCGACGGTGTTGCCTGCGCTGTCGCCTGAGCTGACCGTCCCCAGCCATCAGCTCGGCGCACCGACCGGCGTGCTCGCGCAGGCGTTCGACGAAGCGCAGACGGTCGACAACGTGTTGTTCCGCATCAAGCTCGAGGGTTGCCGCAGCGTCGCCAATGCGATGCCCGCGGCGTCGCCCGCGAACGGCGTCATCGATCCGGCCACCTACAAGCCGCAGACGCAGTTCGACAATACGCCGTGGCGGTTCGACATGAACCAGAACGGCAAGCGCATGACCGCCGAAGAATTCGACCAGTGGATGAAGGCGCGCGGTGTGCGCGTGGCGAAGGGCGGCGGTGCTGCCGCGGCTCCCGCGATAGCGGCCCCTGCCGCTGCGTCCACGTCGGCGACGCCCGCTACGACGACGCCCGCCGGCGAAGCGCCGGGCACGCAGCCTGCGCCGTCCACCACGCCTGCGACCGCGCCCGCGACGCCGCCGGCCAAGCCCGACGGCGCGCAGTAACCGACGCTGGCACTACCGGCGCCCCGCCACGGCCTCGCACGCGCGCTGTCGAAGCGCGGCGTGTGTTCGCGGACGCAGGCGGCCGAATGGATCCGCGCCGGTCGCGTCAGCGTCGACGGGCGCGTCGTGCGCGATCCCGAATTCCCGACGATCGCCGGCAAGCACAGCATCGCCGTCGACGGTCGCGATCTCGATGCGGCGCCGGAGCGCCACTACGTGATGCTCAACAAGCCGCGCGGCCTGGTCACGACGGCGCGCGACGAGCAGGGCCGCGACACCGTGTACCGCTGTTTCGATGGGGCGGGGCTGCCGTGGATCGCACCGGTCGGCCGGCTCGACAAGGCGAGCGAAGGGTTGCTGCTGTTTTCCAACGATCCGGCGTGGTCGGCGCACATCGCCGACCCGGCGGCCGGCCCCGACAAGACCTATCACGTGCAGGTCGACCGGATCCCCGATGCGGTCGTGCTCGCAACGTTGCGCGCAGGCGTCGTGGACGCGGGCGAATTCCTGCGTGCGAAATCCGCGACGCTGCTCCGCGCGGGCGAACGCAACGCGTGGCTCGAGATCGTGCTCGACGCAGGTCGCAATCGGCAGATCCGGCGGATGCTCGCCACGCAGCAGATCGGTGTGCTGCGGCTGATCCGGGTTTCGATCGGCGCGTTGGCGCTTGGTGAACTTGCGAAGGGCGCGTGGCGTCCGTTGACGCGCGCTGAAGTCGCCGCGCTCGCGTGATCCCACGCGGCCCTCCCCTGCGAGCAGGGGAGGGAGACAACGTCAGGCCTTGATGACGCCCAGTTCGCGCCCGATGCGCACGAACGCATCGATGCAGCGATCCAGGTGCTCGCGCGTGTGCGCCGCGCTCATCTGCGTGCGAATGCGCGCCTGGCCCTTCGGCACGACCGGGAAGAAGAACCCGATCGCGTAGATGCCTTCCTCGAGCAGGCGCTGGGCGAACTTCTGCGCCAGCGGTGCGTCGTACAGCATCACCGGCGCGATCGGATGCACGCCCGGCTTGATGTCGAAGCCGGCGGCCGTCATGCGCTCGCGGAAATACGTCGTGTTCTGTGCGAGACGCCCGCGCAGTTCGCCAGCCGACGAAAGCATCTCGAACGCCTTGATGCCCGCGGCCACCACGTGCGGCGGCAGCGAGTTGGAGAACAGGTAGGGACGCGAACGCTGGCGCAGCAGTTCGATCACTTCGCGCTTCGCGGTCGTGAAGCCGCCGAGCGCGCCGCCCATCGCCTTGCCGAGCGTGCCGGTGAAGATGTCGATCTTGTCCATCACGCCCTTCACCTCGGCCGAACCGCGGCCGGTCTTCCCGAGGAAGCCGGTCGCATGGCATTCGTCGATGTGCACGAGCGCGCCGTACTGTTTCGCGAGCGCGGTGATCTCGTCGAGCGGCGCGATGAAGCCATCCATCGAGAACACGCCGTCGGACGTGATCATGATCGTGCGCGCGCCGTCGGCCTTCGCCTGCTTCAACTGCGCTTCGAGGTCCGCCATGTCGCTGTTGGCGTAGCGATAGCGCTTGGCCTTGCACAGGCGCACGCCGTCGATGATCGAGGCGTGGTTGAGCGCGTCGGAGATGATCGCGTCGTTCTCGTCGAGCAGCGGCTCGAACAAGCCGCCGTTCGCGTCGAAGCACGCGGCGTAGAGAATCGTGTCCTCGGTGCCGAAGAAATCCGCGATCGTCTTCTCGAGCTGCTTGTGCAGGTCCTGCGTGCCGCAGATGAAGCGCACGCTCGCCATGCCGAAGCCATGCGTGTCGAGCGCATCCTTCGCCGCGGCGATGACGTCCGGATGATTGGCGAGCCCGAGGTAGTTGTTCGCGCAGAAGTTCAGCACCGTGCGGCCGTCGGCGAGCGTGATCTCCGCCGACTGCGGGCTGGTGATGATGCGTTCGGACTTGAACAGGCCGGCGTCGCGGATCTCGGCGAGCGTATCGCTGTAGCGCGAGGTGAGGGAGATGTCGTTCATGCCGTCAATTCCACGAGAGCACGACCTTGCCGGCCTTGCCCGATTCCATCAGTTCGAAACCTTCCTGGAACGAATCGATCGGCAGCTGGTGCGTGAGCACCTTGCCCAGCGGGAAACCGCCGAGGACCAGCTGCGTCATCTTGTACCAGGTCTCGTACATGCGACGACCGTAGATGCCGTGCAGGGTGAGGCCCTTGAAGATGATCTTGTCCCAGTCGGCGCCCGCGCCCTTCGGCATGATGCCGAGCATCGCGATCTTGCCGCCGTGGTACATGCAATCGAGCATGTCGTTGAACGCGCGCGGGTTGCCGCTCATTTCCAGGCCCACGTCGAAGCCTTCCATGTGCAGGTCGGCCATCACGTCCTTGAGCGAGGTGTTCGACACGTTGACCACGCGCGTCGCGCCCATGTCGGCGGCGAGCTTCAGGCGATAGTCGTTGACGTCGGTCACCACCACGTTGCGCGCGCCGATGTGCTTGCAGATGCCTGCGGCGATGATGCCGATCGGGCCGGCGCCGGTGATCAGCACGTCTTCGCCGACGACGTCGAACTCGAGCGCGCAATGCGCGGCGTTGCCGTAGGGATCGAAGAACGCGGCGAGCTCGCTCGGGATCTGGTCGGGGATCGGCCACAGGTTGCTGGCCGGCATCACGATGAACTCGGCGAACGCGCCGTTGCGATTCACGCCGATGCCCACGGTGTTCGGGCACAGGTGCTGGCGACCGGCGCGGCAGTTGCGGCAGTGGCCGCACACGATGTGGCCTTCGGCCGACACGCGCTGGCCGACCTTGTAGCCCGACACGCCGGGGCCGAGGTCGACGATGCGGCCGACGAACTCGTGGCCGATCACCAGGCCCGGCTTGATCGTGCGCTGGCTCCACTCGTCCCACAGGTAGATGTGGAGGTCGGTGCCGCAGATGGCGGTCTTCTCGAGGCGGATCAGGACCTCGTTCGGGCCGGGGGTGGGGACCGGGACCTGCTCCATCCAGATGCCCTTGGTCGCCTCGCGCTTCACCAGCGCCTTCATCATCGTCATGTCGAGCCCGAACCGTACGGAAGAGGGGCGGAATTATAGGCCGCCGGGGCGGCCGCTTATACTCGCGGGCCCTTCATCCACAGGCCCGTTGCCGATGCGTCGTCGCTTGATCGCCCCCTTGCTGCTGTGCGCCGCCACCGCCCACGCCGATGAAGGCATGTGGATGCCCTCGCAGCTCCCCGACATCGCATCGCAGCTGCGCGCCGCCGGCTTCAAAGGCGATCCGAAGCAACTCGCCGACCTCACCCGCGCGCCGATGAACGCGGTGGTGAAGGTGGGTGGCGCGACCGGCGCCTTCGTCTCGAAGGACGGCCTGGTGCTGACGAACCACCATGTCGCGTTCGGCGTCATCCAGTACAACAGCAAGCCGGAGCGCGACCTCATCGCCAACGGCTTCGTCGCCGCCGACCGCGCGGGCGAACTCCCGGCGAACCCCGACTTCCGCGTGCTCGTCACGACCGGCTTCGACCGCATCACCGACCGCATCCTCGCCGATGCGCGCGGCAAGCAGGGCCGCGCGTACTTCGACGCCATCGACACGGCGACCAAGGCCGCCGTCGCCGACTGCGAACGCGAAGCCGGCTTCCGCTGCAGCGTCGCGAACATGGATTACGGCAGCGACTTCTACCTGATCAGGCAGCTCGAACTGCGCGACATCCGCCTCGTGTACGCGCCGCCGGATGCGATCGGCAACTACGGCGACGAGATCGACAACTTCATGTGGCCGCGCCACTCGGGCGACTTCACGTTGCTGCGCGCCTACGTCGGCAAGGACGGCAAGCCCGCCGAGTATTCGCCGGACAACGTGCCGTACGCGCCGCCCGCGCATCTGCAGGTGTCGACGCGCCACGTGCAGGACGGCGACTTCGCGATGCTCGCCGGTTATCCGGGCGTGACTTTCCGCCATCGCATGGCGCCGGAGTTCGCGAACCAGATCGAGTGGCAGCTGCCGTCGCGCGTCGCGCTGTTCGACGGCGTCATCGACACGATCGACGCCGCCGCCGCGAAGGATGCGAACGCGAAGGTCGCCTACGCCTCTCAGGTGCAGGGGCTGAAGAACAACCTCAAGCGCGCGCAGGGCGAACTCGACGGCCTGCGTCGCAGCGACGCGGTGCGCGTGCGCAACGAACAGGAAGCCGCGTTGTTCGCGTGGCTCGGCAAGCAACCCGACGGCGCCGTGCAGCGTCGCGACATCGACGCCGCGCAGGCATTGCTGCGCGATGCGGCGGCGATGCGCGACCGCGACCAGATCGTCGCCGCGATCCGTTCGTTCACCCAGCTGCTGCGTGCTTCGCTCACCGTGCAGCGTCGTGCCATCGAACGCACCAGGCCCGACGCCGCGCGCGAATCCGGTTACCAGGAACGCGACGAAGCGTTGATCGCCGGCCAGCTCAAGCAGGTGCAGCGTCGCTACGCGCCCGAGGTCGAGAAGGCGATCCTCGCGCATCTGCTCGCGCAGTACCGCGCGCTGCCGGCCGCGCAGCGCCTGCCGGAATTCGACAGCGTGTTCGGCACCACCGACGCGGAGGCGAAAGCGAAGCTGGACGCGCTGTACGCCGGCACGAAGCTCGGCGACGAAGCCATGCGCCTGGCGACGTTGAACGACGCGAACGTCGCCGCAAGCACCGACCCGATGCTCGTCGCCGCGAAAACGCTGCTGCCCGCGTACCTGCGCATCGAGGAAGAGGGCAAGCAGCGCGAAGGCGAACTGCTGCGCCTGCGCCCCGCCTACATGCGCGCGCTGACCGCGTACAACAAGTCGCAGGGCCGCGCGATCTACCCCGACGCGAACTCCACGCTGCGCGTGAGCTACGGCCGCATCACCCCGATGTCGCCGCGTGACGGCGTCGACTATCGCCCGCTCACCACGGTGCAGGGCATCGTCGAGAAGCACACGGGCGTCAAGCCGTTCGATGCGCCGAAGCCGTTGCGCGAGGCGATCGCGAAGGGCGACTTCGGCACCACCGCCGATCCGGTGCTGAAGACGCAGACCGTCAACCTGATGACCAACCTCGACACCACCGGCGGCAATTCCGGTTCGCCCGTGCTGGATGCCGACGGCAAGCTCATCGGCCTGAACTTCGACAGCAACTGGGAAGCGGTGAGCGCGAGCTGGATGTATGACCCGCGCTTCAAGCGCGCGATCCACGTCGACATGCGCTACCTGCGCTGGCTGCTCGCCAAGGTGTACCCGGCGCCGCACTTGCTGCAGGAAATGCAGTTGCCGGCGGAGTAAGCGCGCGCGCCAGCAACACCAAGCCGCTTCGCTTGGAGCGCCCCTCGTGGGGCGCTCCTACGCTGCCAATCGAATCAAGTGAACTTTCGGTGCGAATTCCGGATCGGCCCGGTGGACGTCACGCAGCGCGTGACCTACTGGTTCGAATCCGCCGACCGCATCGAGACAGCAGCATGCTGGTACACCACGCATACGTGATCTCGCTTCGCGTGCGTCATCCGGAATGGCCGAGCGCGTGGATCGCTGCGTCACTGGAGTTGCAGCCGAAGGTTTCGAGGAGCGTCGGCGAACCCCGATTCGCTTCCGACGGCCGCCATCTCGGCATCAATCGCGAGTCGTTCTGCACGTTCGACATCGGCCCGAAAGAGTTGGGCTGGTTCACCGAGGGCATGGCGCGCCTGCTTGGCACGCTTGGCCCACGCGAAGCGGCCATCCAGGAAATTCGCAAGACCGGCGGCGTCGTCGAGTTGTTCGTCGGCGTCTTCGTCGACGTGAAAGCGTCGACGGGTTTCGTCATGGAGCCGGACCTGCTTGCCGACCTCGCGCGACTCGGCGTGCAGCTGTCAGTCGAAATCTATTGAGCGCTCGGGAACCCCGGCGCTATTCCCACGCGTAGTCCAACGTGTAGAAGTGCTGCCCATCGACGATGTCGATGGCCATGCGCCCGCGCAGTCCTTCGAAGCCGTCGCTGCCCGAGTCGGGCACGACGGCGAGTTGCAGCGACGGCGTTCCCTTTTCCATCACGCCCAGGTGCGCGAACAGGCACGTACCGCTGCGACCGTCGAGCGTGCCGCGCAGGCGTTCGATCGCGACGTATGCGCCGGAGCCGGGCGTGTCGGTCATCGCCGCCATCATGTGCACGACGCTCGTCGCGGTGAGCGGACCGTCGAACGTCTTGTCGAAGCGGAAGTGCCCGGCCTCCACGCCTTCGCCCATGTCGAGCGCCGGTTCCGCGCTGCGCTTCACTTCGAACGTGCCCTTGGCCTGATGCGTCATGGGGGATTGCTCCGGGGAGGGAAGCGCATGGTAGGCTCGTCGTGTCGCGGATTCCCATGCCAGCCGGCCCCGTTTTCCGACACGCAACAGGTTCCAATGGCTTCACCCGTGGGCGGGCTCCGTCCGTTTCCACCGCACCGCCGGCTCGCAAGGCTGTCCGCGCTCCCTTTCCTCATCGGAGCGTGCGAATGAAAGTGCTGGCCTGCGATGGCATCCATGAAGACGGTTTGCAGCTGTTCCGCCTTGCCGGCTGGGACGTCGCCGTCGCCGAACCCATCAAGAATCCCGACGACCTCGCCGCCGCCATCGCCGATGTCGACGCGCTGCTCGTGCGCTCCGCGACGCAGGTTCCCGCGTCGGCCCTGGAGCACGCGCGACGCCTGCGCGTGATCGGCCGCGCGGGCGCAGGCGTCGACACGATCGACGTCGACGCCGCGACCGCGAAGGGCATCGCGGTGATGAACGCGCCCGACGGCAACACGCTCGCCGCCGCCGAACACGCGCTGTCGCTGCTGTTCGCGCTCGCGCGCCACATTCCGCGCGCCGACGCCGGCATGAAATCCGGCCAATGGCCGAAGGCCGGCCTCACCGGCTTCGAGCTCGAAGGCAAGAAGCTCGGCGTCATCGGCCTCGGTCGCATCGGCGGCACGGTCGCGCGCAAGGCGCAGGGCATCGGCATGGAAGTCGCGGCGTACGATCCGTTCCTCCCGCCGTCGGCGGCGGGGAAGGGCAGCGTGCCGCTGAAGACGCTCGACGATCTGCTCGCGTGGGCGGACATCGTCACGCTGCATATCCCGCGCACGAAGGAAACCACGCACCTGCTCAACGACGCGCGCCTGCGTTCGATGAAACAGGGCGCGTACCTCATCAATGCCGCGCGCGGCGGGCTCGTCGACGAAGCGGCGTTGCTGCGCCTGCTCGACGAAGGCCACCTCGCGGGCGCCGCGCTCGACACGTTCGCGACCGAGCCGTTGCCCGCGGATTCGCCGTTGCGCCCGCATCCGAAGCTCATCCTGACGCCGCACCTCGGCGCCTCGACGAGCGAAGCCCAGCAGGCGGTGAGCACGATCCTCGCGCGGCAGGTCATCGATTTCGTCGCGACCGGCGCGGTTGCCGGCTGCGTCAACCTGCCGCCGCTCACCGCCGAAGCCGCGCGCGAAGTCGGTCCGTGGATGCCGCTGATGTCCGCACTCGGGCGCCTCGCGGCGCGCCTGGTGCCCGCGCCGACCAGATTGACCGTGACCTATGCCGGACGCACCGACGCGCTCGACACGCGCCCGCTGACGCGCCTGCTCGTGTGCGCGCTGCTCGGCACGCACTCCGGTCGCGTGACGCCCGTGAACGCGTTGCAGGAAGCGAGCGCACGCGGGCTCGTGGTCGCCGAGACGATCGGTGGCGACAGCGACGGATTCGACCGCCTGCTGCGGATCCGCGTCGAAGGCGACGATCGCGCGCGCGAGATCGAAGCGACGCTGCATCGCGGCCCGCGCGTCGTGCGGCTCGACGGTGTCGAGATCGAATTCGACCCGCTGTCCCATGTGCTGCTGCTGCGCAACGAAGACCGGCCGGGCATGATCGGCACCGTCGGGTCGCAACTCGGCGCGGCCGGCATCAACATCGTGAACTTCGCGCTCGGCGCGGCGGGCGACGGCCAGGCGCGCGCCGCCATCACCGTCGACCAGCCGCTGGACGACGCGCAACTCGCCACCCTGCGCGCCACGCCCGGCGTGCTCTCGCTGCAACAGGTCTGACGCGATGAAAATCCTGCTCGCCCGCCATGGCGAAACCGCGTGGAATGCCGAAGGCCGCTACCAGGGACAGGAAGACATTCCCCTGTCCGACGTGGGCGAAGCGCAGGCGCGCTCGCTCGGCGAACGCCTGCGTCACGTCCACATCGATCGCGCGGTCGCCTCGCCGCTCAAGCGCGCGCTACGCACCGCGGAACTCGCGCTCGGCGAAGACCGCGTCGGCAAGCTCACGACCGATGCCGGCCTGATGGAAATCGCGCACGGCACGTGGGAAGGCCTGCTCGCCGCGGAGATCCGCGAACGCGATCCGGATCGCCTTGCGGCGTGGCGCCATTCGCCGCACGAAGTGCTGATGCCCGAAGGCGAATCGCTGCAGCACGTCATCGATCGCGCGTGGCCCGCGCTCCAGCGCGCGACCGAAGGCCTCGGCGCGCACGACACGTTGCTGGTCGTGGCGCACGACGCGGTCAATCGCGTGCTGCTGTGCAAGGTCATGGGCCTGCCGCTGTCGCGCCTGTGGACGTTCCGCCAGGCGCCGACCACGCTCAACCTGCTCGAAGGCGACGACGTCGACCACCTGGATGTCGTGCGCATGAACGATGCCACGCACCACACCGCACTGTTCGGCGAAGCGGTGCACCGGGCGCTGTGACGACGCGCGACAATGGCGGCATGAACCCACCACGCTCTCTCGAGGATTGGCTGGCCTACATCGAACGCCAGCATCCGCAGGACATCGCGCTCGGCCTCGATCGCGTGCGCGCGGTCGCCGAACGTATGGGCCTGGTCGCGCCGGCCGAACGCGCGATCCTCGTCGCCGGCACCAACGGCAAGGGCTCGACCGTCGCCTTCCTCGAATCGATCGCGCGCGCCGCCGGCCTGCGCGTGGGCACGTACACCTCGCCGCACCTGCTCCGCTACAACGAACGCGTGCGCATCGACGGGCACGACGTCGACGACGCGCCGCTCGTCGACGCGTTCGAAGCCGTCGAACAGGCGCGCGGCGACACGCCGCTGACGTACTTCGAGTACGGCACGCTTGCCGCGCTGTGGTTGTTCGAACACGCGGGCCTCGATCTCGCGGTGCTCGAAGTCGGCCTCGGCGGCCGCCTCGACGCGGTGAACATCGTCGATGCGGATGTCGCGGTGATCACGACGGTCGACCTCGACCACCAGGATTGGCTCGGCGACAACCGCGAGACGATCGGCAAGGAGAAGGCGGGCATCGCGCGCGGCTGGAAGCCGCTGGTACTCGGCGAGGACGATCCGCCGTCGTCCGTGCTCGGCCATGCATATCGCATCGGCGCCTCCGCGATCCGTGCGAACTGCGACTTCTTCTTCGATCCGCTCGACAACGGGCAGTGGCGCTGGCGCGAGGTGAACTTCGAACTCGACCTGCCGATGCCCGCGCTCGCCGCGCCCGTGCAGATGCGCAACGCGGCCACGGCGATCGCGGCGTTGCGCGCGCTCGACATCCCGATGACACGCGCGGCCATCGCCGAAGGCATCGCCGGCGCGCACGTGGCCGGGCGCCTGCAGCGGATCGCGCACGAGCGCGGCGATGTCGTCCTCGATGTCGGGCACAACCCGCAGGCCGCGCGCGCGCTGGCCGAATGGCTCGAAGCCGCGCCGGTCGAAGGCCGCACGCTCGCGGTCTACGGCGCGCTGGCGGACAAGGACACCGCGGGCGTCGTCGGGGCGCTGGCCGCGCGCATCGACGCGTGGTTCCTCGCGGGGCTGCCCGAAGCGGGGCCGCGCGGGCTCGCGGTCGAGACCTTCGCCGAGCGCTTGCAGGGCACCGCGGCCGCGGCGGGCGAACGCCACGCGACCGTCGCCGAAGCGCTTGCCGCCGCACTTTCCGCGGCGAAGGCGGGCGACCGGGTCCTCGTGTTCGGCTCTTTCCACACCGTCGGCGAGGCGATGCGTGCCCTGGGTTCAGAAGGGAGCGAATCGCGAAGGCTATAATCGCGTCCGGCAACGTCGCCCGGTCGCCGGTCCAACCGCCCTCGATGGAACCCGCACTGAAACAGCGCCTCGTCGGCGCAGCCGTGCTTGTCGCGCTGGCCGTGATCTTCCTTCCCATGCTGGTCCAGGGCCCCGCGCCCGAAAGCGGCGTGGCCAACGTGCCCCTCGATGCACCGAGCGCGCCGCAAGGCGAGTTCGAGACGCGCGACCTGCCATTGGTCGCGCCCGAGGGCGCGCCCGCGGAAGGCGCGCTCGGCATGGAGAACATGCCGCCCACGAACGCACCGCCAACGCCTGCGCCCGCGAACGATGTCGCGACGGTCGCCAGCGCCGCGCCCGCGACCGTGGCCACGCTGCCGCAGACCGCCGCGGCCACCACGCAGCCGCTCCCCGAACAGAAGCCTGCGACTGCCCCCGCTGCCGCAGCGATGTTCCCCGCGCCTACCGCGGGCGGGAATTACGCCGTGCACTTCGGCAGCTATGCGACCGCCGCCGCGGCCGACAAGCTGATCGCCTCGCTCCGCGCCTCGCAATTACCCGCGTATCGCGAAGCTGCGACCGTCGGCGGCAAGACGATGCAGCGCGTGCGCATCGGTCCGTTCGCCACGCGACCCCAGGCCGAAGACGCGCGCTTGCGCGCCGCGCACGTGCGCGACGACGTCGGTGCGCGCGTGGTCGCGCTCGATGCGGAATCCGCGGCCGACGCGAAGACCGTCGCCGCCGCCAAGCCCGCCGACAAGCCGGCCGCTCCGAAGCCCGAAGCACCGAAGCCCCTCGCCGCCAAGCCCGACACCGCGAAGCCCGTTGCCGCGGCCGCTTCCAACACGGGCTTCGCCGTCCAGCTCGCCGCGTTCAGCAAATCCGCCGACGCCAATGCGCTGCGCGACAAGCTCCGCGCGGCCGGCTTCAGCGCCTTCACCGAAGTGGTGAACACCGACAAGGGCGCCCTCACGCGCGTGCGCGTGGGTCCCGTCTTGAATCGCGCCGAAGCGGACCAACTGAAGGCGCAGGTCAAATCCAAGGTGGGCCTGGACGGGATCGTCCGGCCGCACCCCTGAAGCAGGAATCCCCCATCCCATGTGCGGCATCGTCGGAATCGTCGGAACCTCGGAAGTCGCGGCTCAGCTGTACGACGGCCTGACCGTACTGCAGCACCGCGGCCAGGACGCGGCGGGCATCGCCACCGCGGATCGCCACAAGCTGCGCGTGCACAAGGGCAACGGCCTGGTGCGCGACGTGTTCGACGAAGAGTCGATGCGGCTGCTCGAAGGCAAGGTCGGCATCGCCCACTGCCGCTATCCCACGGCCGGTTCGGAGGGCGAGGACGAGTCGCAGCCCTTCTACGTCAACTCGCCGTACGGCATCGCGCTCGCGCACAACGGCAACCTGGTGAACACCGACGCGTTGCGTCGCGAGGTGTTCGAACAGGACCGCCGCAACGTCAACACCGAATCCGATTCCGAAGTGCTGCTCAACGTGTTCGCGCACGAGCTCGACACGCAGAAGGCGCTCACCCCGCAGGCCGTGTTCAAGGCGGTCGAAGGCGTCAACCGACGCGCGAAGGGCGGCTATGCCGTCGTGTGTTCGGTGCTGGGCCTGGGCCTGGTCGCGTTTCGCGACCCGCACGGCATCCGGCCGCTCGTGCTCGGCAAGCGCACCTCGCCGACCGGCGACGAATACTGCGTGGCATCCGAATCCGTCGCCCTCGACGTGCTCGGCTTCGAACGCCTGCGCGACATCGCCCCGGGCGAAGCGGTCGTCATCACCGCGCGCGGCGAACTGCACGCGCAGCAGACCGCGCCGGCCGAACTCACGCCGTGCATCTTCGAGTACGTGTACTTCGCGCGCCCCGACTCGATGATCGACGACATCTCGGTGCACAAGGCGCGCATGCGCATGGGTGTGACGCTCGGCGAAAAGATCCTGCGCCTGCGTCCGGACCACGACATCGACGTGGTGATCCCGATCCCCGACACCTCGCGCGACTCCGCGCTCGAGATCGCCAACGTACTCAACGTGAAGTACCGCGAGGGCTTCATCAAGAACCGCTACGTCGGCCGCACCTTCATCATGCCGGGGCAGGGCGAGCGCGCGAAGTCGGTGAAGCGCAAGCTCAATCCGATCCCGCTCGAATTCCGCGGCCGCAACGTGCTGTTGGTCGACGACTCGATCGTGCGCGGCACCACCTCGCGCCAGATCGTGCAGATGGCGCGCGACGCGGGCGCCAAGAAGGTCTATCTCGCGTCCGCCGCGCCGCCGGTGCGCTATCCGAACGTGTACGGCATCGACATGCCGTCGTCCGAAGAGCTCATCGCGCATGGCCGCACGGAAAGCGAGATCGAACAGATGCTCGGCTGCGACTGGCTGATCTACCAGGACCTCGCGGACCTGGAGAGCGCGGTCGCCGGTCCGAAGCATCCGGGCCGCAAGTTCGACAGCTCGTGCTTCAGCGGCGAGTACGTCACCGGCATCGACCCGGATTACTTCGAACGCATCCGCCAGATGCGTTCCGACGACGCGAAGAAGAAGCGCCGCGTCGCGTCCTGATCCCATGGGATCGACCATCGGGTCGCTGTTCGACGCAGCGCGCGCGTGTCTCGACGCCGACACGCCCGAGGACAAACTCGCACGCACCGCGCAGGCGGCCGCGGACTTCGCCGAAGGCAAGTTCGCGTCGCTCGACGACGAGCGCGAACCCGATCCGATCCGCATGCCGGGCCGCCCCGCGCGCCCGCGCCTCGTGCATCCGCGCGAACTGCCGCGTCGCGGTTTCGGTTCGAACGAAGGCCGCGCCGCCTTCATCCACGCCGTCGCGCACATCGAGTTCAACGCGATCGACCTGGCGTGGGACGCGGTGTATCGCTTTCGCCAGTTTCCCGCCGACTACTACCGCGACTGGGTGAACGTTGCCGCCGACGAAGCGCGCCACTTCGCGATGCTGCGCGCGCGCCTGCAGGAATTCGGCCACGATTACGGCGATTTCGACGCGCACAACGGCCTTTGGGAGATGGCCGAAAAGACCGCGCACGACGCCCTCGCGCGCATGGCGCTGGTGCCGCGCGTGCTCGAAGCGCGCGGCCTCGACGTCACGCCCGGCATGATCGAAAAGCTGCGCGCGCTCAGCGACGACGCGACCGCCGACATCCTCGAAGTGATCCTGCGCGAAGAAGTCGTGCACGTCGCCGCGGGGTCGCGCTGGTTCCGCTGGTGCTGCGAAGTACACGGCTGCGAGCCGCGCGCGAAGTTCCGCGACTTGCTGACCGAGTACGCGCGGCCGGTGCTCTATGGTCCGTTCAATGTCGAGGCGCGCAGTGCGGCGGGCTTCGACGACGAAGAACTCGCGACGCTGCAGCAACTCGACGCGAAGGCGCGCCAGCCTTGATCAGGCGAGCGCGGAGAGGTCCGCGCGCTCGCCATCCACCCGCAACACCGACCCCTGCTCATACCAATCGCCGAGCACGATGCGCGTGCCGTGCGCCTCGTCGTGCACCTTCGGCCGGTGCGTGTGGCCGTGGATCAGGCGCGGGATGCCGAAACGCGACATCGTCGCGTCGACCGTCGCTTTCGCGACGTCGGTGATCGCTTCCATCAGGCCTTCGTTCTTCAGGCCCGACTGGTGCGCCTTGCTCGCCGCGCGCGCCTGCTGCGCGAACGCGAGGCGCGCGGCGAGCGGTTGCGCAAGGAACTGCGCCTGCCATTTCGGATCGCGCGTCTGCGTGCGGAATGCCTGGTAGGCGACGTCGTCGGTGCACAGCGTGTCGCCGTGCATCAACACCGCGGGCGCGCCTTCGAGCATCACCACCGCGGGATCGTTGAGGATGCGCATGCGCGCGCGCTTCGCGTACTCGCTGCCGAGCAGGAAGTCGCGATTGCCGCGGATGAAGTAAGTCGGCGTGCCGGCGCGCGCGAGCGCCGCGAGGCGATCGGCGACGAACGCGCCGACGTCCGATGGGTCGTCGTCGCCCACCCAGGCCTCGAACAGGTCGCCCAGGATGTAGAGCGCATCGGCGCCGCGGGCTTCCTCCTCGAGGAAGCGCCCGAACAAATCGGTGATGGCGGGCCTCTCACCGTCGAGGTGGAGGTCCGAAATGAACAACGTGGTCATGGGCCGCATTATGCGGCTCATGACCACCAAAGTTTGCTACGCAAACTTTGGACTACGGGTTGCAAGCCAATATCCCCCGCTGACGCGCGCCCCTTTTACTAAAAGGGGCTCCTCCACCAGATGGCGTAAAATCGTTCGACTTTCGCCCCCCCGCTTACCCCCCATATGGCCGTCCGCACCCGCTTCGCCCCCAGCCCGACTGGCTACCTCCACATCGGCGGTGCGCGCACCGCGTTGTATTGCTGGCTCGAAGCGCGCCGCCGCGGCGGGCAGTTCGTCCTGCGCGTCGAAGACACGGACCGCGAGCGCAGCACGCAGGCGGCGATCGACGCGATCCTCGAGGCGATGGACTGGCTCGGCCTGGGTTACGACGAAGGCCCGATCTACCAGACGCAGCGCCTGGCGCGTTACAAGGAAGTCGCCGAGCAGATGGTCGCCGACGGCACCGCGTATTACGCGTACGAAACGAAGGACGAACTCGAGGCGATGCGCGAGCGCGCGATGGCCGCGAACGAGAAGCCGCGTTACAACGGCGCGTATCGCGAACAAAACGCGGGCTTCCGCGACGATCCGAACCGCGTGATCCGCTTCAAGAACCCGCTCGACGGAACCGTCGTGTGGGAAGACAAGGTCAAGGGTCGCATCGAGATCGCCAACAGCGAACTCGACGATCTCGTGATCTTCCGCAGCGACGGTTATCCGACCTACAACTTCGCCGTCGTCGTCGACGACGTCGACATGCAGATCTCCGATGTCGTGCGCGGCGACGACCACGTCAACAACACGCCGCGCCAGATCAACATCTATCGCGCGCTCGGCAAGCCCGTGCCGCATTTCGCGCACCTGCCGATGATCCTCGACGAGCAGGGCGCGAAGTTGTCCAAGCGCACCGGCGCGGCCGACGTCATGCAATACCGCGACGCCGGTTACCTGCCGCATGCGCTGCTGAATTACCTCGCGCGCCTGGGCTGGTCGCACGGCGACCAGGAAATCTTCTCGGTCGACGAACTCAAGTCGCTGTTCGACCTGAAGGACGTCAACGCGAAGGCGTCGCGCCTGGATTCGCAGAAGCTCGGCTGGCTCAACCAGCAGTACCTGAAGTCGGACGATCCGGCCGACGTCGGCAAGCATCTCGAACATCACCTGCGCGCGGCCGGTTACGACCTCGCGAACGGCCCGTCGCCCGCCGACATCGTGCTCGCGATGCGCGATCGCGTGCAGACGCTGAAGGACATGGCGGAGCGCGCCGGCGTGTGGTTCGGTCCGCTCACCACGTACGACGAAGCCGCCGTGGCGAAGCACCTGAATGCCGCCGCGCGCGCGCCGCTCGCCGACGCGCGCGAACGCCTCGCGGCGCTGGGCGCGTGGTCCGCCGAGTCGGTGAGCCAGGCCCTGCATGCGACCGCCGAAGCGCTCGGCATCGGCATGGGCAAGGTCGCGCAGCCGTTGCGCGTGGCGATCACCGGCACGCAGGTGAGCCCCGACATCTCGCAGACCGTCTATCTCGCGGGCCAGGCCGAGGCGCTGCGCCGCATCGACGCAGCCCTTGCAAAGGTCCCCACGGGGGACTAAATCAAGGACATGGGCAAGCACGCCACCTGCACCGATCCCGCGCACCACGTCCACGACGGCGACGCCTTCGTGCACGAGGTCGAGCGCGCGTGCGAAGCGCGCGGCCTCAACCTCACGCCGATCCGCGCGACCGCGATGCGCTTGATCGCCGATGCGGGTCGACCGCTGAAGGCGTACGAACTCCTGGATCGCATGAAGGCGACGCACGGCGCCGCCGCGCCTCCGACCGTGTATCGCGCGCTCGACTTCCTCGTCGAGAACGGCTTCGTGCACAAGCTCGCGTCGATCAACGCCTTCGTCGGTTGCCACCACCCGGGCGCGGAAGCGCACGCGGTGCCGTTCCTGATCTGCGACACCTGCCACTCGGCGACCGAACTGGAAGACGCGTCGATCGTGTCGTCGCTCGATGCGTCGGCGCGCGCGCTGGGCTTCGCGCCGCAGGCGCAGACGCTCGAAGTGCACGGCGTCTGCGCCGATTGCAAAAACAAGAGCTAGAAAAACAGGGGTCAGAGCACGAAAAACAGGGGTCAGAGCACAATTATCACAAGCGGATAATTGTGCTCTGACCCCTGTTTTTCTGTTTTTGCACTCAGAAGAACGTCCGCACGCCGAAGTTGACCCCGCGCCCCGGCAGCGGCGCGACATCCTTCAGGAACGAGGTGTGCGCGCGCGCTTCTTCGTCGAGCAGGTTGCTGCCGTCGAGGAAGATTTCCCACGCGTTCTCGTGCTTCGTGTCGAGATGCCATGCGATGTGCGCGTCGACCAGCGTGTAACCCGGCGTCGTCGTTTCGAACGCCGCCACGCGATCCTGCGCATCCACGCGCAACGCGCCGAGCGATGCGCGCCATCCGCCGAGTTCCCAGCGCAGCTCCGAACCGAAGCGCGCCGGCGCGATGCGCGGCAGGTCGCCGCCACCCGCGAGAGATGCGCGCACCAGGTCGCCGTAGAAGCGCCAGTCCCACGCGCCGGTCGCGTTGTCGGCGACGTGCCAGGTCAGTTCGCCTTCCGCGCCCTTGAATCGTGCGTCGGCCTGCGACCACTGGCGGATCGGCAGGTCTTCTTCGCCGAGTGCGCCGGTGTCGAGCAGGTAAATGAAGTCGTCGTAGCGCACGTGGTAAATCGATGCGGCGAGTTCGATGGGGCCCGCGTGCCAATGCACGCCGAGTTCCGCGCGATTCGCGGTTTCGGCGTCGAGGTTCGGCTGGCCGAGCTCGACGCTCTGCGTCGCGACGTGCGTGCCGTTGGAATACAACTCTTCTGCGGTCGGTGCGCGCTGTGCGCGATCCAGGCCGAGATCGAAGTGGAGGTCTTCCGTGGCGTTGAAGCGCAGGCCCGCGGAGAAGCTCGCAGTGTCGAACGTGCGATCGGGCCCGATCGCCGTCGCGGCATCGGCGTCGATCTCGTTGCGGTCGCCGCGCGCGCCGAGTTCCAGCCGCCACGCGTCGCCGAAGTCGCGATTGCCGATATAGAACAACCCCGCATCGCGCGAACGCGTGCTCGGCACGAAGGCCTCTTCGCCCACCGCGGAGAAGTCGCGATTGCCCCATTGCAGGCCGAATGCGCCATTCCAGCCTCCGACTGGCGCATGCACGAATTCGAGGCGGCCTTCGTTCGACGTGTTGTCGAAGCGCGTGCCGACTTCGCTCCCTTCGAGTTCGACGTGTTCGTATTCAGTGCGTGCGAGCTTCAGGCGCGCGCTGGCGAACGGGCCGATGTCGTCGGCGCCCGCGCGCACTTCCGTGCGGCGCTGGTCCATGTCGACGCGAACGCCGCCTTCGTCTTCCGTGCCGGGGATGCCGTACATCGTCGAATACAGCGACGCACTCGCGCCGACGAAGCCGCGCTCGCCGATCCACGAGCCGCCGAGTGCCGCGCTGTCGGTGCGGATCGCGGTGTTGCCGAGCGTGCCGACGGGCGTGTCGACATCGCCGGTTTCGCGGTGGAGCGCATCGGCATGGAGTGCGAACGTGTCGGTGCTGCCGTCGACGCGCACCATGCCCGTGCGTTCGTCGTTGACCGTGCCCGCGTGCAGTTCGGCGCGGCCCTGCAGCGGCTCGTCGGTCAACGCTTCCGGCGTGCGTCCGTCGACGACGTTCACCGCGCCACCAATGGCGCCGCTGCCGTACAACAGCGTCGCCGGACCCTTCAGCACTTCGATCTGGTCGGCGAGGAACGGCTCGATCGACACCGCGTGATCGGCGCTGACCGTCGACACATCGCCCGAGCCGAGCCCGTCGCTGAGCACCTGCACGCGCGCGCCGTCGAAGCCGCGCACGATCGGGCGCCCGACGCCGGGTCCGAAATACGAGGACTGCACGCCCGGCAACTTGCCGACCGTTTCGCCGAGCGTCGCGGCCTTCGCTTCATCGAGCCGCTCGCCCGAGAGCACCTCGACCGGCCGGGTCATCTCGTCCGCGGTCGTCGGCAGCACCAGGCCCTGGATCTCGACCGCCTTGAACTCGGTCTCGTGCCCGTGGCGGTCCTGCGAGTCCTGCGCAGTCGGCGGCGTGTCGATCGGCTCGACCGGGTCAACGGCGAAGGCGGGGAGGGGCAGGCTCAGCAGGAGGGCGCAGGCGAGCGGGTTCAGGCGCGGGCGTCGAATCATGAGGGTCTGGTCGGGTGATCTGTTCTTGACGGGCAATGTTATATTGTTTCAACGAGTCCCCCGCTTGGCCCGGAAGTCACGACCCCAACGATTCAGTGATGTCGCCCGCCCAACGCTCCCATCGCCTGCTCGATCGCTTCGGCGCCGCCGGTTCGCTGCTGTGCGCGATGCACTGCGCGCTGCTGCCGATCGCGATCGCGGCGTTGCCCGCGCTCGGCATCGCGACGTGGCTGGGCGATGGCTTCGAACGCGGTTTCGTGGTGTTCGCGTCGTTGCTGGGCGCTTTCAGCGTGTTGTGGGGGTATCGCCGCCACGGCGCGGTGCGCGCCGTCGGCCTGCTGACGCTCGGCCTCGCGGCGCTGTGGTTCGGCGTCCTCTACGAGCCGCTGCATCACGCGCTGGTCCCGCACGCGCTGATCATGACCCTCGGTGGCTCCCTGGTCGGCATGGCCCACCTCGCCAACCTGCGCCTGGTCCACGTGCACAGCGCCAGCTGCGCCCACTGATCTGCTAGGCTTTGCGGCCTCGCGCGCAAGGTGCGCGCAGTTTCAACAACGCAACTCAGACGAATTCAGGAGCAGATCCATGGGCAAGGGCGACCGCAAGACCGCCAAGGGCAAGCGCTACAACGCCAGCTACGGCAACGCGCGCAAGAACGTCGCGGCCAAGGCGACCGGCACGGCCGCGGGCCCGGCGGTGAAGAAGACCGCGACCAAGACTGCCGCCGCCAAGGTCGCTGGTGGCACTGCCGCCGGCGGGGCGAAGAAGGTCGTGGCGAAGAAGACTGCCGCGAAGGAATAACCGACGCACCAGCGCCGGAAACGAGAAGCCCCGCTTTCGCGGGGCTTCTGCTTTTCGGGCGACGACGGAAAACGGGCGCTTACTTCCGCTGCGCCTTCGCCTCGATCTCGCCCCACACGCGCAGCATGTTGCCGCCGAGGATCTTGCGGATGTCCGCGTCCTTGTAGCCGCGCTTCATCAGCCCGTCGACGAGGTTCGGGAAATCCGCCACCGACTTCAGTTCGACCGGCAACTCGCCGCTGACGCCGTCGAAGTCCGAACCGATGCCGACGTGGTCGATGCCCACCAGCTTCACCGCGTGGTCGATCTGGTCGACGACCGCATCGGTGTGCAGCACCGGGGCAGGGTGGTCCTTCTTCCACTGGTCGGCCCACGCTTCCATCTCGGCCTGCGACTTGCCCGCGGCCTTCATGTCTTCCAGCGTCCAGCGGCGCGTGTCGAACGCCTTCGCCGCATCGGCATCGAGGAACACGGTGCCGAAGGAAATCTGGATCACGCCGCCATGCGCGGCGACTTCCTTCGCCAGCGAGTCGTCCATGTTGCGCATGAAGTTCGGCGTGAAGTGGCGCATGCCCGAATGGCTCGCGATCACCGGCACGTCGGTGAGCTTCAGGATGTCGCGCACCGCTTCGTCGGACAGGTGCGAGACGTCGACGATGATGCCGAGGCGGTTCATTTCCTTGACGACCTGTTCGCCGAACGGACTCAGGCCGCCCCACTTGCCCTTGCGCTGGTACGACGAATCGCTGATGCGATTGTTGCCGCCGTGCGCGAGCGTGATGTAGCGGATGCCGCGGTTGTAGAAGAATTCGACGTTCTTGATGTCGTCGCCGATCGGGCCGCCGTTCTCCATGCCCATCGGCAGCAGCACGCGGCCGCCTTCGCGCTGCCTGTCGACGTCCTTCGGCGACAGCAGCAATGCGAACTTGTCGGAATGATGCGTGGCGAGCGAGGTGACGAAATCGATCTGGTTGTTGGCGAGCGTCCAGGCCTTGCCCGTTTCGTCCGCATCGTGCGAGGTGTAGATGGACATCCACGCGACGTCGAGTCCGCCTTCGCGCGCACGCGGATAGTCGAACTCGCGTTCGGGCGTGCGCTTGCCCAGGTCGTGCCATTCGTCCAGCGCCAGCTCCGGCGCGTCGATGTGGGTGTCGACGATCACCGCATCCTGCGCGAGTTTCTTCGCGACGTCGGTGGGTTCACTGGCATGCAGGCTACCGGCGATGCTCAACGCGAGCACGGCAAAAGCAAAACGACGCATCACTCACTCCCCTTGCGAACGAAAGATCACGCGAGGCGGTGGCCGTTCGCGTGGACGGTGTTGATCAGATCCCCACCCAGCCAATAGCACAGCTCGGACGGATGGCGCACGTGCCATGCGACGAAGTCGGCGCGCATCCCCACGCGCAAAATGCCGCGATCGTGCAGACCGAGCGCACGCGCGCCGTTCACCGTGGCGCCGCGCAGCGCTTCCTCCGGCGTGAGGCGGAAGTGCGTGCACGCCAGCTGCATCGCCTGGCGCAGCGACAACAACGGCGAGGTGCCGGGATTGCAGTCGGTCGCGACCGCCATCGGCACGCCGTGCGCGCGGAAGGCCTCGATCGGCGGCAGCTTGGTGTCGCGCAATACGTGGAAGGCGCCGGGCAGCAGGACCGCGACGGTGCCGCGTTCGGCCATCGAGCGCACGCCGGCGTCGTTCGTGTGTTCGACATGGTCCGCGGACAGGCCATCGAACTCCGCCGACAGGCCCGCGCCGCCGAGATCGCTGAGCTGGTCGGCGTGCAGCTTCACCGGGATGTCGAGTGCGCGCGCTGCTTCGAACACGCGTCGCGTCTGCGCCGGCGAGAACCCGATGCCTTCGCAGAAGGCGTCGACCGCATCGACCAGGCCTTCGGCATGCAACCGCGGCAACCACGCGACGACTTCGTCGATGTAACCGTCGGCGTTGTCCTTGAACTCGGGCGGCAACGCGTGCGCCGCGAGGTAGGTCGTGCGCACGGTGACGTTCAAGGTCTGCCCGATGTTGCGCGCGACGCGCAGCATGCGGCGTTCGCTTTCGAAGTCGAGCCCGTAGCCGGACTTGATCTCCATCGTCGTCACGCCGTCGCGCAACAACGCCTGCGCACGCGGCAGCGACTGCGCGAACAACGCGGCTTCGTCGGCGTCGCGCACCGCGCGCACCGTCGACACGATGCCGCCGCCCGCGCGCGCGATCTCTTCGTACGTCTTGCCCTGCAGGCGCATCTCGAACTCGCGCGCACGATCGCCGGCGAACACCAGGTGCGTGTGCGCATCGACGAGGGCAGGGGTGACCCAACCGCTGGTCTCGATCACCTGGTGCGCGAGGGTGTCGGGTGCACCGGGCAAACCCGCTCGCGGCCCGACGTAAGCGAGCACGCCGTCCTTCCACGCCAGCGCGCCATCGGGCACTTCGCCATAGCCGCCGCCGTCGAGCGTCGCGAGCGAGGCGCCGATGAGCAGGCCATCGAACGGCTGGCCGTCGAAGGGGGTGGCGGGGTGGGTGGGCATCGCGTCGATTGTAGGGTCACGCGCCCGGGGCGAGAATGCCGGCATGGAGACCCTGCACGCGGAACGCCTCTGGACCCCCGGCGGCTGGCGCATCGACGCCGGCTTCACCCACGACGCAGGGCGCATCGTCGAATGCGAAGGCGCGCAGCCCAGCGAAGGCGCGGCCTGGGTGCTGCCCGGCATCGCGAACCTGCACTCGCACGCATTCCAGCGCGCGATGGCGGGCCTGGCCGAGCGCCAGACCCATCCGCAGGATTCGTTCTGGACCTGGCGCGAGACGATGTACCGCTTCGCCGCGCGCTTCGATCCCGACACGCTGCATGCGGTGGCCTCGCAGCTCTACGTCGAGATGCTCGAAGCCGGCTACACGACGGTCTGCGAGTTCCACTACCTGCATCACTCGCCCGATGGCCGCCCGTATGCCGATCGCGCCGCGATGTCGCAGGCGCTGATCGCCGCCGCGCGGGACACGGGCATCCGCATGACGTTGCTGCCCGTGCTGTACATGCGCGGCGGTTTCGACGGGCGCGCGCTGACGGAGCGCCAGCAGCGCTTCGGCCACGACGTCGATCAGTTCCTCAACCTGTTCGACATGTTGCGTGGCGAAGAGGACGACACCCTGCGCGTCGGCATCGCGCTCCATAGCCTGCGCGCCGTGCCGCCCGATGCGATGAAGACGGTGCTCGCCGAACTCCCGCCCGACACGCCCGTGCACACCCACATCGCCGAACAGTTGCCCGAAGTGGTCGACTGCGTCGCGCTGCGCGGTGCGCGCCCGGTCGAATGGTTGCTCGCGAACGCGAACGTCGACCGCAACTGGACGCTCGTGCATGCGACGCACCTCGACCAGGCGGAAGTGGAAGGCATCGCGCGCAGCGGCGCGACGGTCGCGATCTGCACGACGACCGAAGCGAACCTCGGCGACGGCCTGTTCCCGTTGCGCGCGTTCCTGGAAGCGGGCGGCTCGTGGGGCATCGGTTCGGATTCGCACATCTCGGTGTCGCCGATCGAAGAGTTGCGCTGGCTCGAATACGGCCAGCGGCTGGTCACGCACCACCGCAACGTCAGCGTCGGCACCGCGACGACCAGCGCCGGCGAATCGCTGCTGCACGACGCGCTCGCGAGTGCGGAAGCCTCGACCGGCCATGCCGTCGGCTGCTTCTACAACGGCGCCGCCGCGGACTGGCTGATGCTAGATCGCGACGCTCCGCAGTTCATCGGTGCCACCACGGAGGACGCCATCGACCGCTTGATCTTCGCGGGCAACCGCCGCGCGATCCGCGAAGTGCACGTCGCCGGCAACAAGCTCGTGCACGAAGGCAGGCATCGCGAGCGTGAAGCGATCTTCGCGCGGTTCAAGCAGGCGATGCATACACTGCTGGCGTGAGCGACGAACAGAAACCCGGGCAAGGCTGGCGCCCGCGCACGCGGGGCATGATCGAGCGCTCGATCATCCGCAGCGACGACTGGGTGGATGCGGCATTCGATCGGCTCAACACGCGCTTCGGTCGCCATCGCCCGCAACACATTGCCGCGTATCGCGGCTTCGCCGATGCACAGGGCGTCGAGTTGCTGGGGCGCGTTCTCGCGCAAAAGCCGCTCGGTGGCCCGGGCGAGAAGGACGGCTGGTGGGAGAACCTGCTCAACACGTATCGACGCTTCGACACGGATGAAGTGCCGCGCGTGCCGTTGCTGACGAGTTTCCGCGGCATGCGGTTCGATACGACGACGGATCACGAAGGCTATTACTCCGCGACGTTCGCGCCGACCGAGGCCGCAACCGATGCGTTATGGGCCGAAGCGCGCGTGACCTTGCAGGACGGCGCGCTCGACACGCCGCAGCCCGTGCTGCAGGTGTTGCCGACGGCGAAGTTCGGGATCATCTCCGACATCGACGACACGATCCTGCAAAGCAGCATCACCGACTGGAAGGTCGCCGCGCAGCTGGTCTTCCTCGGCAACGCGCGCACGCGCAAGCCGCTGCTCGGCGTCGCGAAGTTGTACGCGGCGTTGCAAGCCGATCGCAACCCGCTGTTCTACGTATCGAGCTCGCCCTGGAACCTGTACGACCTGCTCGACGACTTCCTCGAACTCAACCAGATCCCTGCCGGCCCGATCTTCCTGCGCGACCTCGGCACCGACACCGGAAAGTTCATCAAGACGCAAGGGCACGGGCACAAGCTCGATCGCGCGCGCATGTTGATCCAGCGCAATCCGCACATGCGATGGGTGTTGCTCGGCGACAGCGGCCAGGCCGATGCGGAGTTGTATGCGGCGGCGGCGCAGGAATTCGGCGACCGCATCGCCGCGATCTACATCCGCGACGTGGACCCGGATGTCGACAGTCCGCTCGATGTCGGCGTCGATGGGTACATCGAGAAAGTCGCGGGCGCGAAGGTGCCGATGCTGCGCGCGAAGGACAGCGTGGCGATCGCGGAACACGCGGCGAGCATTGGCTTGATCGATGCGGCGGCGATTCCGGCGATCGTGGCGGAGGTGCACAAGGATGCGCAGCGGCCTACGCTCGGGGAAGCGGCGATCGAGGAAGCGGTCGAGCAGGTCAAGCCCGATGCCAGCAAAAGCGATGGTGGGTGACCTGCGGGGTATGGACAATAAGTAGCGGCTAAACTTCAATTCCCATCGCCATCACCAGACACGAATGAGCCGAGAAGGCCGCGCCATCCTGTTGCAAGCTTTCTGGCGAACAGAGGCGTTCCTGTTTGCCATTTCCATCGTTGTGGTTTTGATAGCAGCAGTTCGATACGACTGGGAAACAGCACTCTACGTATTCCTTGCAACGTTTGGCGTGGTCCAGCCATTCCTGTTGTGGGCAAACCGACGAGTGCTGTTTCCGCCAAAATCGGGGATGCACTAGTTGCTTCCGGCACATGGCATCACAGCTCGCGAGGCATAGCGTCTGCTGACGTCCCGCGAGCTGGAGCCGCCATGCCCCGCTATCGCAACGACCCCGAAGGCCTCCGCCTCCCGATCAAGCTCGACAGTACGAGCAACGGCGAGTTCGAGCCGGTGCCGCTCGAGCCCATCCACCATCACGCGCGCAATCTCGCGCTCGCCAACGCGACACTGCATGCGCGTCGGCTCGGCATCGCACGACGCGATTTCCTCGTCTCGCTGTGCGGTACCGCGTCGACGTTGCTGGCGATGAATGCCGCGTTCCTCGCCGGCTGCAAACGTGGCGCGTCGTACGCGATGCCGGCGGAAGCGGCAACCGAACCGGCCGCGGCGGAAGCGGCGCTCGCGGGCAACGAGTTCATCTTCGACGTGCAGGGTCACTTCGTGAATCCGACCGGCGCGTGGACGAAGGACTTGCCCGACGGCGCGCGTCCGTTGTCGTTCGTCAGCACGGAAGGCTGCGCGGCCGCTGACGAACCTGGCCTCGCGTACCTGCGTTGCGTCGGCCGCGACGAGTTCATCAAGGACATCTTCCTCGACTCCGACACCGACCTCACCGTGCTCAGCTTCGTGCCTTCCACGCGCGACGGCGAGCCGCTGACGATCGAGGAAGCGACCGCGACGTCGGCGCTCGTCGAGAAGATGGACGGCACACATCGCTTGTATCTGCACGGCCGCGTCAATCCGAATCAACCCGGCGACGTCGAGGACATGGAACGCCTCGCAAAGAATTTCAACATCGCCGCGTGGAAGACGTACACGCAGTGGGGCCCCGACGGCAAAGGCTTCTTCATGGACGACGAGCCCGGCCTGCGCATGATCGAAGAAGCGCGGCGCCTCGGCGTCAGGAACATCGCGATCCACAAGGGCCTGCCGTTCGGGCCGCGCAGTTACGAGCACAGCACGTGCGTCGACATCGGGCGCGTCGCGAAGCGCTTCCCCGACGTCAACTTCCTCATCTACCACTCGGGCTTCGTGACCGGCGAAGGCGAAGGTGCGTACGATCCGAAGCGCACCGACGGCATCGATGCGCTGATCACCTCGCTGCGCGACAACGGCATCGGCAAGAACGGCAACGTGTACGCCGAACTCGGCTCGACGTGGCGTTACCTGATGCGCGACCCCGACATGGCCGCGCACGGCATCGGCAAGCTGCTCGCGCATGTCGGCGAAGACAACGTGCTGTGGGGCACCGATTCGATCTGGTACGGCAGCCCGCAGGACCAGATCCTCGCGTTCCGCGCGTTCCAGATCTCGCCGGAGTTTCGCGAACGCTTCGGCTATCCGGAAATCACGCCGGACATCCGCGCGAAAGTGTTCGGGCGCAACGCGCTGAAGATCTATCCCGTGCCGGAGGACGTGCTGTCGAAGCACCTGGCGAAGGATGCGGTGGCGCGCGAGCGCGAGAACTACCGCAATGCGCCGGATCCGAAGTTCGTGACGTATGGGCCGAAGACGCGGCGCGAGTTCCTCAACCTGAAACGGTGGGGCAGCGCTTGATCGTCACCCCGCGCGGGTGACGATCCGGATCTGGCTCGTCAGCGTGCGATGCACCGGGCATCGATCGGCGATCTGCATCATGCGCTCGCGCGCCTTGTCGTCGACGTCGCCTTCGATCCAGATCGTGCGTTCCAGGCGATCGATCTTCGCCTTGTCGTCTTGCTCGCAGTTTTCGCAGTCGACTTCGTGGATCTTCTCGTGCTTCACCTTCACGCGAATGTCGGTGACGGGGAGCGACTTCATCTTCGCGTAAGCGTGCAAGGTCATCGCGGTGCAAGCGGCGAGCGCGCCGGAAAGCAGACCGTAAGGCGACGGCCCTGTGTCGGTGCCGCCGACATCGACGGGTTCGTCCGCGACCATCGTGTGTCCGGCGATATCGAGCTTGGTGACGAACGACGTGTTGTCGGAGTGGGCGACGGCTTCGCCTTCGACGAGGTGGGTGGGGGAGGAATCGGCCATTCGAACTCATCCTTGCGTGCTGCGCAGGTGCCAACTATGGCGCATGAGAGGCCGCGACGACATTCACGGGACGGGAAACATCGAATGCACGTTTACGAACGAAACACCGCATCGACGTGGTCCCGTCTGATTGGTGGGCTGTATCCTGCGGGATACATTCACCTGCATGGCGACGATCAAGACAACATCCGAGTTCGAAGCGTGGCTCAGGTCGCTGACCCATCGGGCTCGCTCGAAAGTGTTGAATCGAATGCGCCACATGGAATGCGGCAACGTGGGCGACTGCCGCCCGGTAGGAAACGGCGTATCGGAGTCTAGGATCCACTACGGCCCCGGTTATCGGCTGTACTTCCTGCGGTCCGGAGAGGCGATCCATGCGTTGCTGATCGGCGGAAGCAAGGCAACCCAGACAGCGGACATTCGGAAGGCACAGGCAATGGCAAAGAAGATAAAGAAAGGAGGAGCGTCGTGACGATCAAGCTCTCTGACTTCGATGTGGTCGACTATCTCGTCGACTCGAAAACGATGGCCCATTACCTCACGGACGCCCTCGAGGAGGGCGGCGTCCCGCTTTTCCTGAAGGCCTGCGGCGACGTTGCGCGTGCGCGCGGCATGACCGAAGTCGCCGCGGACGCTGGCCTGACCCGGGCGAGCCTCTACAAGGCGCTCGGCGGAGATGGAAATCCAAGCATGGCGACCGTGTCGCGGGTACTCGACAGTCTTGGATTCAAGATGGTGATCAGGTCCGCGAGTCGAAAGGAAGAACGTGCGGTGACGGGGCAGCGCCGTCGCGCTGACGCACGAGTCATGAGAACCGAGGCGCCTGTAGCTCGCACGCGACTGGCCCAGGATCGCGTGCCCTATGCGGCGCGCAAGGCACCCGCCAAGAAAGCGCAAGGCCAGGGCGCCGCTTCGAAGCGAAAACGCTGACGCAGAAAATCACCGCATTCGGCAACCATCGTGCAGATTGGCTATCGTGCGCGCATGACGCGCCCCGCACCCTCCTGGCTGGCCCACATCTCCGCTGGCCTCGGCTTGTCGGCGTTGCTCGGCGTCCTGTGCTTCCACTTCCCCGAACTGCTCACCAGCCGCGAATTCCGCGAGGTCTACACGGAAGGCTTCGCTCGCTCGCTGTTGCTGTTCGGGCTCGTCGCGGCGTTCGTGCTCGGCACGGTGTCGATCCTGCGCGGCCGCGACTCGCCTGTCGCGCTCATTGGCGTGGGTTCGGCGGCGCTCGCGGTGATGCTGGGCGGCGCGACGGTGCATTTCGATCCGATCGAGTCGACCGCGTTCTCGCTGGGCCTCGACTGGTTCGTGCTGTCGCTGTTCTTCTCGGCCCTGGTCTTCATCCCGATCGAACGCATGCTCGCCGTGCGCCCGATGTCGCCGCTGCGCGAAGGCTGGCGCACGGACCTCGCGTACTTCTTCATGGGCCACGTGCTGGTGCAGTTCGTGTTGATCGCGGTGACGGCGTCGACGAGCACGGTGGCCGCGTTCGCGGCGTTCCCCGCATTGAAGGCGGCGATCCAGTCGTGGCCGGCGTGGGTGCAGTTCCTGCTCGCGGTGTTCGTCGCCGACATGACGCAGGCGCTGTTGCATCGCGCGTACCACCGCGTGCCGTTCCTGTGGCGCTTCCACTCGGTGCATCACTCGAGCAGGAAGATGGACTGGCTCGCCGGATCGCGCATGCACCTGGTGGAAATCGTGCTGACGCGTTCGACCGTGTTGCTGCCGCTGGTGGTGCTCGGGTTTTCGGCCGACGCGATCAACGCCTACGTCATCCTCGTCGGCGTGCAGGCGGTGCTGGCGCACGCGAACCTGCGCATCGACTTCGGCTGGCTCGAGTATGTGCTGGTGACGCCGCGTTACCACCACTGGCACCACGCGCGCCGCGCCGACTACGTCGACGTGAACTACGCGATCCACCTGCCGCTGGTCGACATGTTGATGGGCACGTTCCGCCGGCCATCGCGCGGGACGTGGCCGGAGGAATACGGCGTCATGAAGCTGGAGACGGTGCCGGAAGGGTTCTGGCGACAGGCGTGGATGCCGTTGTCACGGCATCGCGATTCGTAGATCCGGTCCGCCGCCCTCGGCCACCAGCTCCGCCAATGCATTCGCCAACGGCATCGTCCGCGGTTCATCGCTGTTCGACAAAATGATCAGCGCCCATCCGGATTTGCGTGTCGCGCGGAAATCGGACCCCACGCCGGGCGCGCCGCCGGGATGGCCGTACGCGATGTCGTCGCCGGTCGCGAAGCGCAGCATCCCCAATCCATGCGGCGGTGCACGTGTGCCTTCCGGCATCGTCACCGGCGCCAACAACAACGCGGCCGTCTTCGCATCCAGCAACTTGCCGCCGGTGAGCGCGCGGTGGAAGCGCAACATGTCGCGCGTCGTCGAATAGCCACCGCCTGCGCCGCCGCCGCGTGGTTCCGGCATCGGCAGCGCAACGCCTGCACGACGCGGCGTCGCAGCACGGTCGGCGACACCATCGACCGCGTAGTAACCGGTGTCCTGCATGCCGGCCGGTGCAAACACGTGACGCTGCACGTACGCGTAATAGTCCTCGCCGGAGAGGGCTTCGACCAGCAGGCCCAGCAGCATGAAGCCGGTGTTGCTGTAGCTCCACTGCGTGCCGGGCGTGAACTTCGGTTCGGTCGCCAGCAACGGTTCGTAGTCGGCGAGCGTGTGCAGTTGCGCGCGACGCTTGTCGAACGCCTCACCCCAATAGCTGCCGAGTCCCGAGGTATGCATCAACAGTTGCCGCGCGGTGACCTGCTCGCGCACGCTGGCGACCGGCCACTTCGGCAGGTAACGCCCGATCGGCGCGTCGAGGTCGAGCTTGCCTTGCTGCACGAGCTGCAGGATCGCGACGGCCGTGAACACCTTGCCGGTCGACGCGAGATTGAAGCGCGTACGGTCGTCGACGTCCTTGCCGACGTTGCGCGCATAGACGATGTCCTCGCCATCGGCGACCAGGACGCTACCGCTGAAGCCGGCGGCCTGCGCAACGTCGATGCGTTGGTCGAGCGTCCTGGCAAGCGCGCGATCGTCGGGCGCCGCGTGTGCGGCAGAGCCGACGACCAGGAGGAGCAGAAGCAAGAGACGGCGCAACGGCATGCAGTTCTCCCGAGTGTGGTGTCACCCAAGGGATGCCCGCCGGGGCGTTAGCGTCGCAGCGGTCACGCGGTGGCCCGCACACGCCGACGCCGCAAGAGCCTCCACAAGCCCCACGCGCCCATCGCCACCACGACGCCGATCGGAATCGAAGCCGCCGCGGCACGCACCAGCCACGCCGTCGATCGTCCGGCGATCTCGAGCGAGTCGCGGAACGCATCGCCGATCGCCGACCCACCGACCTCCACGCCCTGCGGCTGGAAGCGCACCGTCAGCAGATCCTTGTGGATGCGCCGTTGCAGTTGCGCGGACTGCTCGTTCGCGAGGTTCAACTGCGCTTCGACATCGGCGAGGCGGTCCGAGAGCCTGAGCATGTCGCCGAGCTTCACGTTCGGCCTGTCCTGGAACTCGAGCAGGCGCGCGTGTTCGCGCTCCAGGCGCGTGCGCCGCAGCGTGTTGTCGGCGACAAACTCGGCCAGGTCCTCGGCATCCAGGCTGCGTTCGGCGATCTCGCCGTCGGCCGCAGCCTGCCGCACGAGCGCATCGACGCCCTTCGGCACCACGCGCATGGTCACCGTGCCGCTCGGATGGTCGCCACCGGATTGCGTGACGTTGAGGAGCTCGCATCCGGCATCGGGCTGCGCGAGGCACGCCTGGTGCAGGGCGTCGATGCGCGCGGGGATGGCTTGCTCGGAGAGTTCGACGACGACGTTGTGTTCGTAGGCGAGTTGGCTGTCGGCGCGCCTGCGAGCGGGGGCGTACTCGAGCAGATTGGCCTGCGGTAATGCGACCTGCATCGGCCTTGGTGGCGCCGCGGCAGGCTTCGACATCTCCAGGGACGGCGCCCGGTCGCACGCGGCGACCGACAGGCACGCAAGCAACAGCCATCCAGAGCGGTGTTTGGTGCGCATGCGACGTTCCTTGCGTGGTGGTGTACCAGCCACGACGTGCGAGGGCGTCGAATGGGGTTAGGCGGGGCGCGACTTGCGTCGCTTCAGTCCGCGAACGGCGAAGACGGCCACCGCCACGATGGCCGTGAGGCCGATCGCCGCGAACTGAATGAACGTTGGCAGTTCCCCGCCGCCACGCCACCCGAGCGCAAAGTACTCACCGATGTAGCCGTAGTCGAACAAACCCGGAACGGCGTACACGTGCAACTGCGTCGGGACGCCGTCGGCAAATCAGGCTGCGTGCGGGATTTCCCGATAGCCCAGGCATGCCCGGGAGGACATCGTCCCTCACATGGGACTGCCATATCAGCCGCGTGCCGGTGACATCCTGATGTGCGAGTTTCCGGCGTGCTTCGATGCGCCGGAGATGACGAAGACGCGTCCAGTGATCGTCGTGAGTCCGCGCCTTTCCGGCCGGATGTTCTCGCTCGCGACCGTCGTTCCGATCTCAGGCGCCGAGCCGCATGTCCACTGCGACCACCACGGTCCTATCCCGGTTCGGTTGCTGCCGAAGTTCATGCAAGCGACCGGTAAAGGTCGTTGGGCCAAGTGCGACATGGTCTACACACTTTCCACTCATCGATTGCGCCCAGTCGAGCGTGGCCTCCGAGATAATCCAGGTCAGCGACTCTACGAATACCCGAGATTGGACCTTGCCACGCTTCGCGCAGTGCCACTCGCCATCGCCGCCGGCGTTGGGATCGACGCGTCGCTTTGGTCCGATTGAGCGTCAACGCTGATGCGAGCAATGACGAGGGAATTGGAGGCCAGAAAGACAATGGCCCCGCCGAAGCGGGGCCCAATTTTAAGGGCCGAGCAGACTTGTCATCGCCTCGCTGGTCCTGCCTCCGTTACTACCTTGCGGCCTAGCGGAGGTCTTCAGATGTCGGACGAGCCGACCAGACCTTGGCGATTCTCCAGATGTCGACCGGGGCACGCAAGGTGACGTCAGCCGAATTCTTCAACCCGAGAAAAATCACCCTCAAACCATCGGCAACTTCAACCCTTGCTCCTTCGCACACTGCTTCGCGATGTCATACCCCGCATCCGCGTGTCGCATGACGCCGGTACCCGGGTCGTTCCACAACACGCGCGCGATGCGCTTGTCGGCTTCCTCCGAGCCGTCGCACACGATCACGACGCCCGAGTGCTGCGAGTAACCCATGCCGACGCCGCCGCCGTGGTGCAGCGACACCCAGGTCGCGCCGCCGGCGACGTTGAGCATCGCGTTGAGCAGCGGCCAGTCGCTGACGGCGTCGCTGCCGTCCTTCATCGCTTCGGTTTCGCGGTTCGGCGAGGCGACGCTGCCGCTGTCGAGGTGGTCGCGGCCGATGACGATCGGCGCCTTCAGTTCGCCGTTGCGCACCATCTCGTTGAACGCGAGGCCGAGCTTGTGGCGCAAGCCCAGGCCGACCCAGCAAATGCGCGCGGGCAGGCCCTGGAAACTGATGCGCTCGCGCGCCATGTCGAGCCAGCGATGCAGGTGCGCATCGTCGGCGATGAGTTCCTTCACCTTCGCGTCGGTCTTGTAGATGTCCTCGGGATCGCCGCTCAGCGCGACCCAGCGGAACGGACCCACGCCGCGGCAGAACAGCGGACGCACGTACGCCGGCACGAAGCCCGGGAAGTCGAACGCGTTCGCGCAACCTTCGTCCTTCGCCATCTGGCGGATGTTGTTGCCGTAGTCGAACACGGGGATGCCCATGTCCTCGAACGCGAGCATCGCTTCGACGTGTACGCGCATCGACTTCTTCGCGGCATCGCGCACGCGGCCCGGATCTTCGGTCTGCATGCGCAGCCACTGGTCGACGCTCCAACCGATCGGCAGGTAGCCGTGCACCGGATCGTGCGCCGAGGTCTGGTCGGTCACCGCATCCGGGCGCACGCCGCGGCGCACGAGTTCGGGCAGGATTTCCGCGGCATTGCCGAGCAGCGCGATCGACTTCGCTTCGCCGGCGGCGGTGTACTTCTCGATGCGCGCGAGGGCGTCGTCGAGATCCGTCGCCTGTTCGTCGACGTAGCGCGTGCGCAGGCGCATGTCGATGCGCGACTGCTGGCATTCGATGTTGAGCGAGCACGCGCCGGCGAGCGACGCGGCGAGCGGCTGCGCGCCGCCCATGCCGCCCAGCCCCGCGGTGAGGATCCACTTGCCGGTGAGGTCGCCGTTGTAGTGCTGGCGACCCATTTCGACGAACGTCTCGTACGTGCCCTGCACGATGCCCTGCGAACCGATGTAGATCCATGAACCGGCCGTCATCTGGCCGTACATCATCAGGCCCTTGCGGTCGAGTTCGTTGAAGTGTTCCCACGTCGCCCAGTGCGGCACGAGGTTGGAGTTGGCGAGCAGCACGCGCGGCGCATCGGCGTGCGTCGGGAAGATGCCGACCGGCTTGCCCGACTGCACGAGCAAGGTTTCGTCGTCGCCCAATTGCTTGAGCGACTCGATGATCGCGTCGTAGCACTCCCAATCGCGCGCCGCGCGGCCGATGCCGCCGTACACGACGAGTTCCGCCGGATTTTCAGCGACCTCGGGATCGAGGTTGTTCTGCAGCATCCGGAACGGCGCCTCGGTCAGCCACGACTTGCAGTTGAGCTGGCTGCCGCGCGGGGCGCGGATGGTGCGGCTGGGATCCTTGCGGGTGGACATCGTCGGCTCCGGACTGCGGAAAGCCGCGATTATCGCACCGGGCACGCCTTGCGGCCCGCGCGGAAAGCGGCCACTTCCTCGTCGCTCGCCGGGTGGGGCCGGCTGCCGGCGTCGAACAACAGGCGCCACGTGCCGTCGTCGCCGCGATGCCAGGTGGAAGTGAAGTGGACCAGGCCGGGGCGCTCCCCGGGCTTCGGCTTCGGCGATTCGAGCAGCGCGGGCCCGCTGGAGAACGCAATGTCGTCTTCTCCGCCGATGACGACGATCGTCGGATACCACGTGAGCACCACCGCGGAGCCGTCGATGATTCCCGCCCACTCCTTCGCTATCGCTTCCCGGCCGCGCGTCGGTCGCGGGCTGGTGGCGTTGAACACGGCGCCTTCGTGGAGGAAGTCGTTGAAGCCCTTCGCATCGTGCTTCGTCACCGAGTCGGCGAACGCGAGCTCGCGATCCCACACCTTGCATTCCTCGGCGCTGAAGGTCGGGGCCGGCGGCGTTGCTTCGGGTGTCTGCGCGAAGGCGGGCGCCGCGGCAGCGAGCAGCAACGCGAAGGGAAGAGCGGACGCATGTGTCATCGGGGTTCCTCGAAGTTGTCGCCGGGTGGCCTCTATCATGAACGCATGACGCACTCGATCCGGGCCGTGCTGGCCCTGCTGGTCTGCACGACGCTCGCCGCCTGCGCGACGACCACGCCTGTCCCCGCGTCCGCGCCCGCGGTCGTGCTCGTATCGATCGATGGCTTCCGCAGCGATTACCTCGACCGAGGACTCACGCCGAACCTGTCGAAGCTCGCGGCGGAAGGCGTGCGCGCCGAAGGCATGCGCCCGTCGTATCCCGCGCTGACCTTCCCGAACCACTGGGCGCTCGTCACCGGCTTGCGTCCGGATCGCAACGGCATCGTGCACAACGTGATGCGCGATCCGGCGATCGGTGCGTTCAAGGCGGGCAACGAAACCAACGCGGGCGATGCGCGCTGGTGGAACGGCGCGGAGCCGATCTGGGTCACTGCCGAGCGCGCGGGCCTGCGCACGGCGACGATGTTCTGGCCGGGGTCGCAGGCGCCGGTGCGCGGCGTGCGGCCGACGCATTGGCGTGCGTACGACGAGCGCGTGCCGGACGATGCGCGCGTCGACCAGGTCGTGCAGTGGCTCGCTTCGAAAGACGATGTGCGACTGGCGACGATGTACTTCGAGTTGCTCGACGATTCGGGCCATGGCTTCGGCCCGGATTCGCCGGAAGTCGCGCGCGACATCGCGAAGATCGACGCAACGATCGGCCGTCTCGTCGACGAGTTGCAGGTACGAGGCCTGCGCGAGCGCGTCAACCTCGTGATCGTCTCCGACCACGGCATGGCCGAAGTGGCGCCGGGGCATGCGATCGCGGTGGAGGACATGGTCGATGCGCGCGACGCCACGCGCATCGCGAACGGACAGGTCGTGACGTTCGCGCCGGTCGCGGGTCGCGAGCGCGAAGCGGAAGCGACGCTGCTCGCTCGCCACGATCATTACGCCTGCTGGAAGAAAGACGCGATGCCGCCGCAATGGCACTACGGCACGCATCCGCGCGTGGCGCCGATCGTCTGCCAGATGGACGAAGGCTGGGATGCGATCGAGCGCAAGGAGATCGGCAAGCGCCCCGAGCACGCACGCGGTTCGCACGGCTTCGATCCGGCGTTGCCGTCGATGCGCGCGGTGTTCGTGGCGAACGGACCGGCGTTCAAAGCGGGGGCGACGTTGCCGGTGATCGACAACGTCGATGTGTATCCGTTGCTCGCGCGGTTGCTCGGCGTTGCGCCGCAACCGCACGACGGCAGCGCGGACACGTTCGTGCCCGCGCTGCGTTGACCGGCAACTAGCGGCGGTCGCGACCGGCCGCGAGTTCCGCGCGCGTCAGGAACCCGTCGCGGTTCTCGTCGATCCAGGCGAAGCGATCGGCCAGGCGGCCCATGTGCTCGTCGACCTCGACACGGCTCAGCTTGCCGTCCTTGTTGAGGTCGGCGGTCTTGAAGCGCTCGTCGAAACGCGCCTGGCGTTCGGCCTCGCGCTGCGGGCGCATGCGCTCGTGGTACGCGGTCACTTCCGAACGCACGACGTAACCGTCGCGGTTGGCGTCGAGCGCGTTGAAGTCGAGCGGCGCGTGCTGCTTCTTGCCGGCGCGTTCCGCACGCTCCGGGTGCTGCGCCATGCGCGCTTCGCGTTCGGCGCTCGCCTTGTCGAATTCGGCGCGGCTGATGCGGCCGTCGCCGTCGGTGTCGAAACGCTCGAGGCCGCCGTGCATGCCTCGGTGCGAACGGGCGCCTTCCGCGGGCTCCGCGGCGAGGGTGGAAGCCGCGGGCACGAGCACCAGCAACGCGGCGGCGAGGACGCGATACTTCATCGGGGACTGCTTCATCGGGGGGCTCCATGGGGCGCGGCAGGGCGCCGCGCGTGTCGGTGCAAACGCGCCCGCTTCGCGCGAGTTGACGCACCATCGCGATCGTTCAGCTTCGGTCGCGCTTCGCAATGTGCGTGTTCAGGCTGAATTTCAGGGGTTTAGCGCGGTTTTCTCTCACTTCCCTCTCACCATTCGCACCCTAGGATGCGACCCCAGCAATGGCTGGATCGACGGAACAATGTCCCCGACCGACTACGAATACCTGTTCATCCTTGACGCCCTCGAGCGGAAGGAACCGATCTTCCCGTTCATCGTGACGGCGCTGAAGGAATCCGGCCTGGTCGACGTGAGCGAGCAGGGCATCAGCCTGACCGCCGCGGGGATGTCGCTGATGCAGCAAGTCGTCGAGAACGAAGAGGGCGATGCGGCGCATCACTGATTCAGGGCGTTCAGCGGAAACTGTGCGTCAATCCACACAAGCGCAGGACAACATGACAGGCGGCGCATTTTCGATCGCCCGCGAGCGGACACTATGCCGGCGCGCGCATCCAATGCAGGGGGCGTCGGGCGCGTAGCGAGGGCCACGCCATGGCGTACGAAGTCGAAGTCAACCAGTATCTGGGCCTGATCGTCTGCACACTGTGGGGCTTGGTGTGGGTCGAGGAGCGCAACGCCGCGCTCGATGAAACGATCGCACAGATGGAAGACGGTCGTCCGTATCGCATCCTCGTCGACATGATCGGCGCGAGTTGTCCGAACGAATCGCTCGAGACGAGCGCCGAGTACGCGCGCCGCCTGGCGAGCGAACGCAAGTTGCGGGGCTGCCGCGTCGCGTATCTCTATCCCGAAGGCGCGCGCATCAATGTCGCGGTGGAGAAGCTCGCGGAAGCGCGCGAATTCAAGTTCCGCCGTTTCGCGACGACCACCGACGCGCTCGATTGGTTGTTGTCGCCGCCCACCCGCATCAAGCCCGTGCCTGCGCTCCAGCAGCAGGACGAGCCCGATGCGATCACGCTGCTCGCGGGCCTGCGCAGCGGCCGCTGGGTGGCCTGACGCGCGATTGCCCGGCGCTCAACCGGCGAGCTGCAGCACCGCGCGCGTCGCGCGGTCCACTTCCTCGGGCGTGTTGACCAGGCTGCCGGCCAGGCGCGCGTAGGACACGGCGTACGGGCTCGTGCTCGCGACGATCTTCTGTTCGCCCAGCCGCTTGACCACGTCTTCCGGCTTCATGCCGTCGATCTCGAACGCGACGATGCCCGCCGAGAGATCACCCGAGCGCGGCGTATGCACCTTGATCTTCGGGTTCCCGCTCAATTGTTGCTTGATGCGGTCGTTCAACTCGCGGATGCGGCCCGCGACGCGCGCACGGCCCATCGCCTGGTGCATCTCGAACGCCGCGCCCATCGCCCACTGATGCTCGAACGCGTGGAAGCCGCCGGGCGCCATGCGCGAGGCGGTCGTCGGCCCGTTGATCGGGCGTTCTTCGGCCCACGCGTTGTACGACTCCCACTCGGTGAAGTTCGGCACCAGCGGTCGCAGGCGCGCCCAGCCGTCGCCGCTCGACCACACGACGCCGGTGCCGCGCGGCGCGAACATCCACTTGTGCGTGCCGGCGGCAAGATAGTCGATGCCGGTCGTCGCGATGGTTTCGTCGACCGCGCCGATGCCGTGCACGCCGTCCAGCACGATGAGCACGTCGGGGTGCTTCGCCTTCAATGCGCGCGCCATCTCGCGCACGGGCAAGCGTATGCCGGTGCTCGAATGCACCCAGGTGATGCCGGCCACGCGCGTCTTCGGGCCGATGCCGGCGAGCCAGTTCGACACGAGGCTGTCGACGCTCGCGGTCGATGCATCGTCGTACAACTTCACGCGACGTACGCCTGCGCCGCTGCGTTCGGCGGACAGGCGCGCGGATTCGTGGTGCGAATAGTGGTCGTGCGTGGTGAGCAGGATTTCGTCGCCCGCCTTCAGCGGCAGGCCGTGGTAGACCAGCGACAGGCCTTCGGTCGTCGAACGGATGAGCGCGATGTCTTCCGCGCGGCCGCCGACGTATTGCCCGATCGCCGTCTGCACCTTCAGCGGCACGTTGGCATCGTCGCCCTCGAACATGCCGTGCTCGATGACGTGGAAGGGGTTGTGGTCCATCGCGCGCCGCCAGGTTTCGATCGCGTCGCGCACGGGCGCCGGATGACTCGCGATGAAGAAGCTCGCGAAGTGCGCGAGGCCCGGGTCGAGTTCGAACTGCGCGCGGATCGCCTCCCACGTCGACAGGTCGGGCAACGGCCGGGTTTCCGCGGCCAGCGCGCCGAGCAGGCCACCAGCGGCGACGGCGCCGCCCAGCGCGACCGGAGCGATGAGCAAGCGACGGCGATTGATGTCCATGAATTCGCTCCGGGTGGCGTGAACCTCCGGATCAACGCGTGCATCGTGCGGGAACGGACAGGAATGCCCGATGGTTCACGGGGGATTCCGTCCTTCACGGCCGCCAGCGCCTACACTGGCCCGCAACTGTTCCCCCGACGATTGCGCCCCATGCGACTGCCCTTGCTGCGTGCGACGTTCGCGGTCCTCGTCGCCAGCCTGCTGGCGGCCTGCGCCGCGGATGCGCCCCCTCCGCCGAAGACGCCTGCGCCGCAGACCAGCGGCAGCGCCGACAACAGCGCCGACTTCGGCGCGGTGTCGGTCGACGCGCCTGCGCCGAAGAAGCGGAAGGCGGATATCGCGCGCACCACCGAATGGCCGGATGCGACGCTTGAGTCGGGCACCGCTTCGATCAGTTGCACCCCCGATTACGTGGGCACCGGCGACGGCGCCACGTTCACCGACCTCGGCTTCTTCTCCGTGCTCGACGCGATGCTGCCGTGCAAGGACTCGGGCGTGGTGCGCCTGCGTTATCGCGGCCGCGTCGCCGGCGACTTCACCATGCTGGTCGAACGCGTCGGCAACATGGCGCAGCGCATGGGCATCAAGCAGCGCATCCTCGACATCGATTCGAGCGGCGGCCAGGTCGAGGACGCGATCCGCGCCGGCGACATCATGGCCGAGTCGCGCTGGACGATCTGGGTGCGCGAAGGCGCGGTGTGCCACAGCGCATGCGTGCTGCTGCTCGCCGGCGGCGACGACCGCCTGATCTCCGGGCCCGTCGGCATCCACCGCATCATCCGCATCCAGTCGAAGGCGACCTCGCGCGCCGAGCTCAGCGCCGAACTGCACGAAGTGCACGATTCGATGAAGGCGTACCTCGAGCGCAACGGCGCGGGCGTGGCGGTCGCCGATTTCATGATGACCGTGCCCAACCGCAGCCTGCGCCTGCTCACGAACGACGAGCTCGTCGAGTACGGCCTCACCGGACGCAACGCCGCGCAGGAAGACCTCGACCGCATCCGCTTGGTGCGTCGCTGCGGACTGGACTTCGTGCGGCGCGAGGATGCGTTCTACCGCGCGTTCGAACACCAGTGTTCGTCGGTGGAAGGCAACGTCGACGCGATCAACGCCTGCGGACTCGCATTGCGTCCGCAGTACGGCTTCCCCGACGAGAAGTGCGCGGCCGACAGCCCGCTGGCGGCGCTCGACGCCAAGCCGGTCGAACGCGTCGAAGCAGCGCAGCAGGCGAAGCAGGGCGAGGTGGCGCTGCCTGCCGCGAAGCCGGCTGCGACCAGGGCGGACAAGCCGCGCAAGGACACCATCGTCCTCGACGACGCGAACACTGCGCGGAAGGAACCCGCGCGCGAGGACGCCGCGGAACGGCAATGACCGGGGCGCAATGACCGTTCGTGCCCGACGGACGGTGGCATCGGGCGAGTGAGGTCGAGGGAAAGCGAGCGTTGCGACCCGCTTCGCATTTCACGCAACGTGATAGCGTGTGTCCCCGTTCGGGGGAGAACGGGCTTAGGGGATTTCGATGGGCAAGTCGTCGATGCGCGCCGGCGGTGGCCGCATGCGCTGGGTAGTGCTGGCCGTCGTGGCTGGCCTGGGTGGCGTGGGTTACATGGCGCATCAGCAGGCGAAGGCGCTGGTCGCGCGCAGCCTCAATGTCGCGTTCGACAACGGCGACACCGACGTGGGTCGCGTGTTCTTCGACTGGAACGGCGACGCGGTCGCGAGCGACGTCTCGCTCTACCTCTCCAATCCAGTCGTGGCGCCGGCATCCGACGCCGCCGCGACCGACAACGATCTCGGCGCCAACACGCTGAAGTTCGACCGCCTGGTCGTGCGCGTGCCCGGCGGGTGGGGCTTCTACCTGCGCAACCTCGCCGACAGCTCGCTCAAGAAGGCCGAGGTCGATGCGCTGCACATGTCGTTCGAAGGCTTCGACACGCGTGCGGGCGTCGAGCCCACGATGGGCAAGCTCGGTGCGATCGGTGCGCTGAGCGCCTCGCCGTTCGAAGCGGAAGGGTGCGCGAAACACGCGTACTTCGTGCGCGACGAACTGATCGAGATGGGCCTCGGCGCGGGCCGCACCACGCTCGACTACGAATGGCGCGAGAAGGACAGTCGCGTGAGCCTGCGCGCGGTGCTCAATACGCCGGGCGTGTCGCGGGTGCAGTTCGACCGCGAGGAAACGCTCGCCGAACCGACGAGCCTGCTGCGCCTGGTCGACACGCCGACCGCGACGGTCAGCGAACACTGGGACGTGGCCGACCAGGGCTTCGTCGTCGCGCGCAACAAGTACTGCGCCAAGCAGGACGGCATCGACGAAGGGACGTTCATCGGCCGCCATCTCGTCTCGGTGCAGCGCCAGCTCGAAACGCGCGGACTCGTCGCCGATCCGCAGACCGTCGCGGCCTATACCGATTTCGCGCACAAGGGCGGGCAGATCGCGTTCGGCGGCACCTACGCGACGCCGATCCACAGCAGCGAACGCGCGCAGGCGCACGCCAACGGCAGCGCGATGCTGCGCATGCAGGGCACGATCGAACGCGGCAGCGGCAAGGTCGCCGTGCAATGGCGCGGCACCACGCCACGTCCGCTCGACGCCGCCGGTGGCGCAACGTTCGCCGCGATGACCAAGGAGAACGGCGGCGCCGCGCCCGCGGTGGGCAGCGTGACCGAGCCTCCGCCGGACGTGGTCGTCTCGACGGTGCAGGGCGGCGTGCAGACGCCGAAGACCGACGCGCCGAAGTACGCCTCGTCGCTGCCGCAGGCCGCGCCGACGATCGCGCCGGGCGCACGCCTGGCCTGGGGCGACCTGGCGCACGTGCAGGGCCGCATGCTGCAGGTGTTCACGATGCACAACGAACCGCGCACCGCGATGCTGATGTCGGTCAACGGCAACGAAGCGCACGTGCGCGCGCGCATGCCGGGCGGACATGCGGACTATCGGGTGTCGAAGGAAGCCTTCGTTCGGGCAATCCTGATTCAGTAAGGGCAAAAACAGGGGTCAGAGCACTATTTCGATGAAATAGTGATCTGACCCCCGACACCATCAAGCAACGACGTCGATTGTCAGGGCCTCGACGGTGACGCGCTGGCCCGCGCGAATCTTGCAGGTCTTGCGCAATTCCGCGGCGCCATCGACGTAGACGGCGCCGCTGGCCACCAAGTGCTTGCCTGCGCCGCCGCTGTCGACCAGGCCGACGAGCTTCAGCAGTTGGTGGAGTTCGACGTGATCGTGTCCGTCGAGGGCGAATTCGAGGCGTTGCATCGGGGGTCCTTGCGAAAGAGCGGGCGGCGTCACGGCCAAGGGCGCACAATAGCGCCCCCCCGAAGTGGCCGGAGTGCCCATGTCGACCCCCGCCGGCGAAACCGCCCCGACCCTGCGATTCGCCGATCTCGGCCTGCCGCCCGCCGTGATGGCGGCCGTGGATGCCGTCGGCTACGAATCCCCGTCGCCCATCCAGGCCGCCACGATCCCCGCGCTGCTGCAGGGGCGCGACGTCCTCGGCCAGGCGCAGACCGGCACCGGCAAGACCGCCGCATTCGCGCTGCCGATCCTCGCCGACATCGACCTGTCGCAGACCAAGCCGCAGGCGCTCGTGCTCGCGCCGACGCGCGAACTCGCGATCCAGGTCGCCGAGGCCTTCCAGAAATACGCCGCGAAGCTCCCGGGCTTCCACGTGCTGCCGATCTACGGCGGCCAGAGCTACCAGCCGCAGTTGTCGGCGCTGCGCCGCGGCGTGCATGTCGTCGTCGGCACGCCGGGTCGCGTGATCGACCACCTCGAGCGCGGTTCGCTCGACCTGTCGAACCTGAAGTCGCTGGTGCTCGACGAAGCCGACGAAATGCTGCGCATGGGCTTCATCGACGACGTCGAAGCCGTGCTGAAGAAGACGCCCGAAGGCCGCCGCGTCGCGCTGTTCTCCGCGACGATGCCGCCGCAGATCCACCGCATCGCGCAGACGTACCTCAACAATCCGGTCGAAGTGAAGATCGCCGCGAAGACCACGACCGCGGCGAACATCCGCCAGCGTTACTGGTTCGTCGCCGGCATGCACAAGCTCGATGCGCTGACCCGGATCATCGAAGCCGAACCGTTCGACGCGATGATCGTGTTCGCGCGCACCAAGATGGGCACCGAGGAACTCGCTGAAAAACTGCTCGCACGCGGCCTCGCCGCCGCCGCGATCAACGGCGACGTCGAGCAGAAGACGCGCGAACGCACGATCCAGCGCTTGAAGGACGGCGAACTCGACGTGCTCGTCGCCACCGACGTCGCCGCGCGCGGCCTCGACGTCGAACGCATCAGCCACGTGCTGAACTACGACATCCCGTACGACACCGAAAGCTACGTGCACCGCATCGGCCGCACCGGCCGCGCGGGCCGCAGCGGCGAGGCGATCCTGTTCGTCACCCCGCGCGAGAAGGGCATGCTGCGCGCGATCGAACGCGCGACGCGCCAGCCGATCGAAGAGATGCAGCTGCCCAGCGTCGAGATGGTCAACGACAAGCGCGTGGCGAAATTCCTCAGCCGCATCACCGACACGTTGTCTGCAGAAGACCCGCAGATCGACCTGTTCCGCGACCTCGTGTTGCGTTACCAGCGCGAACACGACATCCCGGTCGCCGACATCGCGGCGGCGCTGGCGAAGATCGTGCAGGGCCGCACGCCCTTGCTGCTCGCGCCCGACCGGCCGCGCGCGGAACGGCCGCAGCGCACCGAGCGATTCGAACGTGCCGAACGCCCGGGTTTCGACCGCGGCGACCGCGGCGACCGCGGCGACCGTCCGCAGCGGCCCGCATTCGAACGCGGCGACCGCCCCGAGCGTGCGCCGCGCGAGAAGCGCGACGCCGGCCCGCGCCAGGCCCCCGATGCGGGCATGGAGACCTACCGCATCGAAGTCGGTTATCGCCACGGCGTGAAGCCCGGCAACATCGTCGGCGCGATCGCGAACGAAGCGGACCTCGAGAGCCGCTACATCGGCCGCATCGACATCCACGACGATTACTCGTTGCTCGACTTGCCGGAAGGCATGCCGCCTGACCTGATGTCGCATCTCCAGAAGGTGCGCGTGGCCGGCCAGCCGATTCGCCTGTCGCGCGTTGGCGACGCACCGCTTCCGTCGCATCGCCCCGCGCCGAGGCCGCATCGCAAAGGCCCGCCGCGTCGTTGAAGCAAAAAAAGGGGTCAGAGCACCATTCTCGAAAATGGTGCTCTGACCCCTGTTTCAAAAAAAGACCCCCGCGCGAGCGGGGGTCTTTCGTTTCGGGACTCAGGCGACAGCGAGTGCTTCGGTCGCGACGTCCGCAGCCGCAGGCGCTTCGGCCGGCGCTTCCTTCGGTACGACCCGCGTGCTGCGCTCCTGCGTATCGCGGGCCAGCGCGGACAGACCGTACAAGCGCGCGACGCGACCCCAAGCGACGGCCACGACGACCAGTTGCACGAGCACGAAACCGAGCAGCAAACCGCCGACGCTCGCCGCGCTCACCTGCGTGCGCGCGAAGCCGAGCACGAGGGCGAGGCCTTCGCCGCAGATCAAGGTGCCGAGGTAAACGACGAGCACCGCGATCGGGCGACGCACGAACATCTTCAAGCCGCGCCACCACGCCTTGACCGCCGAGCGACGCGACGGATCCACCGCCAGCATCGCGCGGCCCGCTTCGATCGTGACGTGCGCGAGCAGCAGGCACGCGACGAACACGATCGTCGCGATCAGGCCCGCGTTGTCGGCGCTCGCGGGCACGATGGCGATGTCGGCCTGCTTCTCGGCCCACTTGTTCACCGGCATGCTCACCGCGAACGCGATGCCCAGCGGCACGATCGCCCACGCGAGCATGCGCGCCATGCGGCCGTATTCGCGCAGGCCGAACTGCAGCAGGTTGCCGAAGCGCAGCGACTGGCCGGCGCGGATCGACGCGACGACCATGCCGGTCAGCCACGGCGACAGCAGCAGCGCGATGACGAAGCCCGCGATGCCCGCGGCGGTGAGGCCGCTCGCGCCATCGGTGACGATCGGCGAGGTCGCTTCGATCATCCAGCCGAGGTCGAAGCGTTCGGCGATCCGGTTCGCCTGCACCGAGTGATCCAGTCGCTCGGACAATGCGATCTGCCACGGCAGCACCGCGACGAGCGTCGGCAACAGCAGGCCGACGGCCCAGAGCAGCAGCAGGCGCCACTGCAACGCGCGGCCGAGGCCGCCCACGAGGGCGCCGACGGCGCCCAGCTTGCGATCGTTGGTCGTCATACGCTCACCAGGAGGGCAAGGAACGATTGGAAGAGGGCGGCGAGGTCGGCGGACCAGCGGCGCGAGGCGGAGCCGTCGGCTTCGAGCGTGCGGCTGTCGTCGATCTTGTCGCGGTCGAGGAACACGCGGCGTTCCGGGTCGAGTTCGACCGACACGGCCTTGCTGCGCGTGACCAGGCGCCAGCGCGCCCAGCGCTTGTCGCCGGTGTCGGACATGCGCAGCGTGCGCGAAGTGCCGTCCTCGAAACGCACGAGCACGGTGTTCGCCACCACGGCGCCATCGCGACGGACCACGATGCGCGTCGCATACGGGAACGCGCCCATGGAAGCCGCACCCTCGTTTTCCTTCGCCTTCGGATGCGCCTTCTTCCACTTCTCGCGCACGCCGTCGACGGCCTTGTCGATCTGTTCCTGCGTGATCTCGACCGGCTTGCCCTTGTATTCGACGATGCCCGGCTGCGGCAGGATTTCGTCGCTGGAGAACTCGGCGATCGAATCGTCGACCTTGCGCGTGCCGTACACCTGTTCGGCGAACGTCTTCTCGATCAGCGCGCGCTGGCCGGTGCCTTCGGCGAGCGCTTCGCGGAAGTCGGCGCTCGAGGGATGACGGAACTTCCAGCGCGCGTAGTACAGCTTGAACGCGCGCTCGAGCGCGTCCTTGCCGACCTGCTGCTCGATGTCGTGCATCATCGTCGCGGTGCGCGAGTACACCGTGCCGTAGCTGCCGCTCGACATGCGATCCCACGATGTGTTGCCGAGCGGATCGGCCGGCTTCGAGAGCATCGCGCCGAGGCGCTGCTGTTCGAATTCGCCGAGCCCGATGTCGAACCCGATCAACCTGGTGAACGCGGTCTGCGCGGTCGCATGCTGCTTCGCCGCGACGAGCTGGCGATGGTCCCAGTACTCGTTGAGGCCTTCGTCGAGCCACGGCTCTTCGAACTCGTTCGAACCGATGATCCCGTAGAAGTAACCGTGGCCGAACTCGTGGATGGTCACGAAGTCGAGCAGGTAACGTTCCAGGCGTCCTTCGCGCACGTCCTTGTAGCTCGACGCGGTGAAGAACGTCGGGTATTCCATGCCACCGGCTTCATCCGCGTTGTACGGCGGCACCACCGCGGTGACCGTCTTGTACGGATAGTCGCCGAGCGTCTTGCTGAAATACGTCAGCGAATCGATCGTCGCCTTCAGCACAGGCTCGGCGTTGTTCGCGTACTCGGGGTGGTAGAGCACGCGCACCTTCACCGGGCCGTTCGCGCCGTTGTAGACCCCGTCGAGCGGCTTGGCGTAACGGTTGTCGGCGGTCCACGCGAAGTCGTGCACGTCGCCCTGCACGAAACGACGCGTGACCATTCCGTTCTTCTCGACCGGCGCGCCTTGTTCTTCGCCCGTCGCGCCGACGGTGTAGTCCTTCGGCACGGTGAGCGAGACGTCGTACAGGCCGTAGTCGGCGAAGAACTCGCTGTGCAGGTGGAACTCGTGCACGTTCCAGCGCGGCGCGGTGGCGCCGCGTTCGCCCGGCAGTTCGAGCACGCCGATCTTCGGGAACCACTGGCCGACGAGGTGGAACGTCCCGTAGTAGCCGGTGCGCGCGCTGACGCGCGGCAGCTGGTTGAAGAAGTCCATGTCGATCGTCGTTTCGCCGCCCGGCGCGACCGCTTCGGGCAGGTCGAGGCGCACGACGGTGCGATCGGTGGACGGGCCGCCGTCGGGCTGCACGTATTTCCACGGCACCTTCGCGCCGTTCTGCGCGACGCGCTGCAGGCGCGAGTAACCGAAGCCGCCTTCTTCCACCTGCACGCCGCTGCGGAACCCGAAGCGGTTGTTGCGCATCTCGGTGTTGAAGGTGCTGCCCGGGCCCTCGAACGCGTTGAGGTACAGGTGCAGGTAGACGGCCTTCACCGGGCGGTCGCTGCGATTGCGCCAGGTGAGTTGCTGCTTGCCATCGATGGTGTGCTTCTTCGGATCGAGCGTGGCCTGGATCTTGTACGTCACGACGCGATCGGACAGCGTCGCTTCGGTGCCGGTGCGTGCACCGCCCCAGGCGTTTTCGGCGCTGGGCACGGTGACGGCGGTGCCGTTGGCGGGCGCGAAACCGATGTCATCGACGGCGCTGTCGTCGACGACGACGTCGGCGATCGGTGCGGTCACCGGCGCGGCGGTCTTCACCTGCGCGGTCGCGACGAGCACGCACGTGCTCGCGAGCGCCAGGCCCACGGCCCAGCGTTGGATGCGGATTTTCGATGTCATGGCGTCGACCTCAGCGTCCGTTGGCGCTATATCGGCCCGGCCCGAGCAGGGCCATCGCGATCGCGGAGAACAGGTACATGCCCTGCAGTTCCAAGGCCCAACCACCCGTGTCGCTGAAGTGGCCGAGCTCGCCCATGTGCACGAGCGCGAACGCGAACAGCATGTTGATGGCGACGAACAGCGCGCCGATGCGTGCGTAGAAACCGACGATCAGCATCAGCGGCCCGAGCACTTCGCCGATGAGCACGCCGTAGCCGAGCACGCCCGGCAAACCGTGCGATTCGACCATGCCGACGATGCCGCCCATGCCGCCGCGCAACTTCGCGATGCCGTGCAGCAGGATCAGCACGCCTAACGCGACGCGCAGGATCAGTCGCCCGAGATCGTTCTGGGTGTTCTGGTTCATTGCTCCCCCTGGGATGAATGGTGCGTGCCCGCCCCCACGCCCCTGTCGGGACGAGCCACTTGCCGAGCATAGGCGGCGCCGCGCCTGCTGTCGCGTGCATCGCGCCTGCACGAGCAGGCGGGCAGAGTCGGCCTCGTCGAGGACCGCTGCCCGGGAGTCATGAATGCGCAGCAAGACCCTGAAATTCGGCGAAGGCTTCCGCGTGGCGTTCGAAGTGCGCAAGGCGCAGGCCGCGGAGATGGTGATCCCGCCGGGCGATTCGGAAGGCGGGCCGGATAACCGCCATCGCGGCGCGGACCAATGGCTGTTCGTCGTTGCCGGCAGCGGGCAGGCGATCGTCGAGACCGAAGGGCGCAAGCGCCGCGTCGCGCTCGCGCCGGGCACGCTGCTGGTGATCGAGAAAGGCGAGAAGCACGAAGTGCGCAACACCGGACGCACGCTGCTGCGGACGCTGAACTTCTATTACCCGCCGGCGTTCGCGAAGGACGGCGATCCGAAGGGGCCGGGGAAGAAGTAGACGATAGGGAAACAAGAAGCGGGAAACGAAAAGCGGGAAACGAAAAGCGGGAAACGGGAAACGAAAAGCGGGAAACGAAAAGCGGGGGGACAGCGCCTGCTTCGGCTCGCGGGTTTCCGGCCGAACCGAAAGCTGCTCTCCCGTTTCCCGCTTCTTGTTTCCCGTTTCCCGTTCCCCGCTGTATTCAGCGCAACGGCAGCTTCAACGGCCGCCCGTTCCAATCCAGCAGCACGCCGTCCGGCAGGATGTCGGCGACCACCACCGCGCCCAGGTGGTCGCCGATGCGCAACCGCGCGCCATCGATGATGACGAAGCGCTGCGCGGCATCGTCGTTCCACATGTGCATGCTGAGTTTCAGCGCGGGGAGTTGCTTGCGTTCTTCGCCGACGAGGTCGGTGACGCGCGGGGTCGTGTCGATGACGACGGGTGCGGGCCGCGGAGCGGCGGCGGCGATCGGTTCGACGCGCGGCGGCGGCACATCGCGCGCGCCGGCGACGGGCGGGGGTGTTTGCGTCGGGGTGGCGGCGACCTGTGCAGATGCCGCCGGTGCGGATGCGGCCGGCGCGGAGGCGGGCGGTGCGGATGCCGCCAGCGCAGGCGCGGGCGCGGCGACGACGAGCGGGCGTCGCGTCGGCGTCGTGCGTGGCGTCGTCGGCGAGGGTTGCGCGGGCGTCGGTGCGTCGCTCGAAACAGGCGGTGCCTCTGCGATCGGTGCGACCGACAACGGCGCGGGTGATGGATCGCGCAACGCGACCCACAGCACCGCGAGCGCGAGCGCACCCGTCGCCGCGATCCACGGCCAGCGTTGCGGCGCGCGCATCGTCGTCGGCGTCGCGACCTGCGGTTCGGCGAGCAGGTCGGGCACGGCGGCGCGGCGGCGTTCGGCTTCGGATTTGCGCAGCGCTTCGAGGATGAGGGACATGGCGGTCAGTCCAGCGAGGTGCGCAAACGCGGGCCGGGGTCGCGCGCGGCGAGGGCGAGCAGCGTTTCGGGGCCGACGACGCCATCGGTCTCCAGGCCGCGCGATTGCTGGAACGCGCGCACCGCTTCGCGCATCTGCGCATCGAGCACCGCGGGGCCGCGATAGTCGGGCAGGTGCGCGTGCACCCAGTCGACCGCGGGGCCGCGACCATCGGCCGACGTCGTTTCGACGAGCGCTTCCGGGCCGCGCCACGCCGACGCGTACTCGCCGGTCCACGCGCGCTGCAGCGCGACGCGATCGACGTCGACGATGTCCGCGCCGAGTTGCACGCGCGCGCGCACCGCGTCGGCGCCGAGCAGCAGGGCCCAGGTCGACGCGTCGCCCGTCGTGCGCACGCGCAGCAACGCGGGGCGCCCCTGCGCGAACAACTTGTCGAGCGTCGCGGTGCCGCGCAGGCAATACAGGTCCGGTTCGATCGCAGGCGGGCACGCGGAAGCGACCGCGGCATCCGCCTTCGATTGCCATTGCGACAGCAGCGCGGCCCACGCCGGCACGCCGTTCGCATCCATCCCGGCCAGGCGCGCGGCGAAGGCATCGCCGGTCAGCGCGGGCACCGGCTTCGGCTTGAACGGCGACGCGGCGGGCTTGGGTTTCGCAACGACCGGCGCGGGTTGCGTCACCGGCGTGGCCTGCGCATCGACCGGCGACGTGCGCGGCCAGAAGAACCACGCGGCGAACGAGGCGGCGACGAGCGTCGCGGCCGCGGCCCAGCGCCACGGATGCGAGGCGCGCCGCGTGGGCGCGAGCGCTTCGCGCGCGGCGCGATCGATGTCGTTCGCTTCGATCTTCAGCGCATCGTGCGCGTAGCCGCCGAGCAGCGCGCGTTCGGCGATCACGTTGACCAGCCGCGGCACGCCGCCCGAATGTTTGTGGATGCGCGTCAGCGCGCCCGCGCTGAAGGGCGAATGCACGGCGCCGGCCACGCGCATGCGATGGCGCACGTACGCACCGGTTTCCGACGCATCGAGCGGCATCAGGTGATAGCGCGCGGTGATGCGTTGCGCGAGCTGGCGCATGTCGCGGCGCGCGAGGATCTCGCGCAGTTCCGGCTGGCCGAGCAGGATGATCTGCAGCAGCTTCTGCGTGTCGGTCTCGAGGTTGGTCAGCAGCCGCACCTGTTCGAGCGCATCGACGGAGAGGTTCTGCGCCTCGTCGATGATCAGCACGACGCGCAGGCCCTTGGCGTACGCATCCAGCAGGTAGGTGTTGAGCACGTCGACCAGCGCCTTGACGCTGCCGTGCGTGTTCGCGGTGTCGAGGTGGAGTTCCTCGCACAGCGTTTCCAGCAGTTCGATCGCAGTCAGGCGCGGGTTGAGCACCAGCGCGACGCGCGCGTTCTCCGGGAGTTGTTCGAGCAGCAGGCGGCACAGCGTGGTCTTGCCCGTGCCCACCTCGCCGGTGAGTTGCACGAAGCCGCCACCGCCGCCCTGGCCGATCCCGAACAACAGGTGCGCGAGCGCATCCCGGTGGCGCTCGCTGAGGAACACGAAGCGCGGGTCGGGCGTGATCGAGAACGGCGGTTCCCTGAGGGCCCAATGGTCGAGGTACATGGGGCGCAGGGTGACACAAAAGCGGGGATTGGGGATTCGGGATGCGGGATACGTCAGGGCTAGTCGGCGACGCCCTTGGATTCCGCGGCGCACAAGACTTCCGGCTGCGACAGTGGCCTCGGCCTTCCGAGCAGCGGGTGGACGAAGACGGCAGCCAGGATGATGGCCACGCCCGCGTAGAAGGCCGGGGTCAGCTCGCGCTGTTCGCCGAGCAGCAGGATCGCCAGCACGATCGCGTAGACCGGCTCGAGGTTGACCGCCAGCTGCTGCGCGAACGCGCTCATATGGCGCAGGGCCGCCAGCGACAGGGCGAACGGCAGCAGCGTGCACGCGAGCGACAGCACCAGCAGCAGGGCGAGGTCGCGCCCCTGCGGCGGCCTGAATACGTCGCCCGCGAAGGCTTCGCCGACGACGGGCAGCAGCGGCATCAGCGGCGCGAGGAAGGTCAGCGCGACCAGGCCGGCCCCGAGTTCGAGCGCGGTGACGGTGAGCGGATCGCCGTGTTCGACCATCCGCTTGTTGAGCGAGCCGAAGATCGCGACGAGGAACGCGGACACCGCGCCGACCGCGATGCCCACGCGCATCCCCGCCGGCACGCCGCCCACCACCAGCGCGACGCCGGGGAGCACGACGATGCCGAGCACGAGGTCGCGTTTGGAGAACCGCGTGCGCGCCACCCACGGTTCGATCATGGCGACGAACACCGTGCCCAGCGCGATGCACGTCGCGCCCACCGACGCATTCGACAACTTGATCGAGCCGTAGAAGGTCAGCCAGTGCAACGCGACGATCACGCCGATGCCCGCGTACGCGCCCATCAGGCGCCACGACATCGCGCGCAATCCGCGCCACACGACCGGGAACAACAGTAGCGCCGCGACCACGATCAGCAGGCGCCACCACACCAGCGGCAACGCGGCGAGCGAAATCATCTTGCCGAGGATCGCCGTCGCGCCCCACAGCAGGACGCAGAAGTGGATCTGGAGGTAGGCCCTCGAACGCGCGGCACGCGCGTCGGGCGAAAGGGTGTCGGGGGGCATGCCGCTATTATTGCGCCATGTCGATTCCCGCCACCTCCCGCATCGGACCCGTCGGCGCGCGCCTCGCCGGCGCCATCGGCCTGCTCGCCGCGTTGTCGCTCGTCCTGCAAGGCGTCGCGTTGTTCAAGGGGGCGCCGGTCGATGCACCGCCGGTCGTGCCGCTGATGCGGTTCTTTGCGTTGTTCTCGATGCTCGCCGGCGTGACGGTCGCCATCGTCGGGATCGCGGCGGCGTTGCGGCCCGACGGCACGGGGTTCGCGTCGCATCCGGCGTTGCGCGGCGCGGCGGCGTTGTACTCGGCGGTGATCATGGTCGCGTACGGCATGGTGCTGCAGGTGCCGTGGGTCGCATCGGGCGCGCAGTTGTGGGCCGACCTCGGCCTGAACTTCCTCGTGCCGATCGTCTACCTGAGCTGGTGGTTGTGGTGCGTGCCGCACGGCGGGTTGCGGATCCTGCACCTCATCGCCTGGATCGTTCCGCCGGTCGCGCTGCTGCTGTTCTTCGCGCCCGCCGAATTCCGCGTGCCCGCGCTGGTGATCGCGATCGGCATGCTGGTGGTGCTCGTCGATCGCACGCTCGCCGAAGCCCCCGGCCCCGCGCGATGAGCGAAGACTTCCTCGACTACCTGCGCGAGCTGTTCTCGGACTTCGGTCCGATCGACACGCGCGCGATGTTCGGGGGGCACGGCGTGTACTTCGACGGCCGCATCATCGGCGTGGTCATCGACGACGAGATCTACCTGAAAGCGGACGACGAAACGCGCGCCGCGTTCGAAGCCGCGGGATGCGCGCCGTTCGTCTACCACTCGCGCGGGAAGACCGTCGCGATGTCGTACTGGTCGCTGCCCGCGGAGGCGATGGATTCGCCGCAGGCGTTCGAGCCGTGGGCGCGGCGCGCGAACGAAGCGGCGTTGCGGAAACCCTTGGGCAGGAAGAGGGGACGCAAGAGCGGGAATGGGGAATAGGGAATAGGGAAGTGCAGCTGCGACGAGGCTGATGCATCCAACAGCCGAGGACCGGTTTGCCGCATCAGTCGATCGGCACCGACAACAGCCAGTCCACGAACACCTGCGCCGCAGGCCGCAACCGCCGGTGCGCGGGCCAGACGATGTGGTAACTCCAGCGCGCCGGCAGGCGCGGGCCGGGCAGGGCGACGAGGCGACCGTCCGCGAGATACGGCACGACCACGCGTTCGCGCGCGAGCGCCGCGCCGAGGCCGTTCGCTGCGGCGATGAGCGCATCGGTGGTGTCGCTGAAGCTGTAGCGCTCGTCGAGGTTCGCGCCATGCACGTCGGCGAAGCGGAACCAGTCGTGCCAGCCCTGGCGCGCGTGGTCGATGATCAGCGGCACGCGCGCGATGTCGGCGGCGACCTCGATCGCATCGAATCCCACCATGCGCGGCGACGCCACCGGGAACAACGTCTCGTCCATCAACCGATGCGACGCCAGCCCCGGCCAATGCCCGGGCCCATGGCGGATCCCGAGATCCGGACCGCCTTCATCGAAACGCGTCAGTGCACTCTCGGTGTCGAACGACAGTCGGATGCCCGGGTGCTTCGCCGCGAAGTCGGGCAAGCGCGGCATGAGCCACGTGTAGGTCAGCGAGTGCAGGGTGGTGATGCGGACGCGGTGTTCTTCGTCGCGATCGCCGCGTAGGGTGCGCAACGCCCCTTCCATGTCGGCCAGCGCGCTGCCGGAGGCATCCGCGAGGCGCCGCCCCTCCGCGGTCAGCGTGACCCCGCGTGCGTGGCGCTGGAACAGCACCACCCCGAGCCGCGATTCGAGCTTGCGCACGTGGTGGCTCACGGCGCTGGCCGTGAGGTTCAACTCCTCCGCGGCGTGCGCGAAGTTCTGATGGCGCGCGGCCGATTCGAAGGCCGAGAGGGCAGGGAGCCAGTCGGGGCGCAGGACCATGGCGAGCCTCAAATCTGATTTGTGTCTGGCGTCGAAAGTATGCGCTTGTCCGGGCTTTGCATACCCGGACAATGCACGGTCTGCCAGCAATGGCTTTTGAGGCTCCCCGGATGAATACGCTCGCATCCTCCCCCTCCTTCGAAGCGCGCGCTGCGTCCTGGATCACCCCCGCGGAGATCGGACTGCTCGGCGCCGTCTGGGGCGCCTCCTTCTTGTTCATGCGCGTGGCCGCCCCGGAGTTCGGGGCCGCGGCGCTGGTCGACGTGCGCCTGCTGCTCGGCGCGGCCGTGCTGCTGCCGTTCCTGTGGAAGGCGCGCGCGCAGTTCCCGTTGCGCATCTGGCCGAAGCTCGCCCTGATCGGCGCGATCAACTCGGCGGTGCCGTTCGTGTTGTTCGCCTGGGCCGCCCAGCGTTCGCCGGCGGGCGTCGGTGCGATCTGCAACTCGATGACGGTGTTGTTCACCGCGCTGGTCGGCGTGTTGTTCTTCAGCGAGAAGATCAGCTTCCGCCGCGTGATCGCGTTGCTCGTCGGCTTCGCGGGCGCGGTTGTGCTCGCGAGCGGCAAGACCGAGGGCGCGAGCATCGGGTGGGCCGTCGCGGCCGGTACCGGTGCGGCGATCCTCTATGGCATCGGCATCAACCTCGTGCGTCGCCATGTGACGGGGTTGCCGCCTGCGGCGGTCGCCGCGGCGACGCTGAGCATATCGGCGTTGTTGCTGATGCCCTTCGCGATCGCACAGTGGCCGGACCACGCGATCTCGACGAAGGCGTGGGGCGCCGCGGCGGCGCTCGGCGTGATGTGCACCGGCTTCGCGTTCGTCTTCTATTACCGCCTGATCGCCCGCGTCGGGCCGGCGCGCGCGGCGACGACCACTTACCTCGTCCCGCTGTTCGCGGTGCTGTGGGCGTGGATGCTGCTCGGCGAAGCGGTGACCGGCACGATGCTGGCCGCGGGTGCGTTGATCCTCGGCAGCGTGGCCTTCAGCCAGCGCGCGAAGTAAGCAAAAAAGGTCAGAGCAAAAAAGGGGGTCAGAGCACCATTTCCGCGCGGAAATGGTGCTCTGACCCCCTTTTTTGCTCCGCTTTTGCTTCTCAGAACGCGCCGTTCTCGTTCGGCGAGTCCGCCGGGATCTCCTGCCCGACATCCCACAACTCGGCGATGCGATCGTCCTCGAATCGGAAAATGTGCACGACGGCCGCGGGCGGGCTTCCCGGCTTGTGCACGACCTTCGAGTAAGTCGCCACGGTGTTGCCGTCCTCGAGCGTGAGGAACACATCGAGTTGCTTGGTCGGGAACTGGCGCGCGTTCGCGTCCATCGCCTCGAACAACGATGCACCGTCGCCCTTGAAGTACGCGTTGTGATGGCGGAAATCCTTCGTCACCAGCTTCGACGCATCGCTCGCCGCGCGCCCGGCCGCGGCGTGTTCGAGGAAGCGGTGGGCTGTGTCGACTTGCCTGGACGCTTTCATTTCGACGCTCCTTTCAGCAGTTCGATCATCGTCATCGCCGCCGCGGGATTACGTTCCTTGTCCGCGTTGATGAAGAACACGAACACGTCGCGATGCTGCGCGACCGCAGTGGGGCCGCAAAGCTTCGGCAGATCGTCGGGTTCCTCGCCGCGCGACCAGGTGCGCGCGCGCGCGGCCCATTGCTTGAGCGCCGCACGCGGATAACCCGTCGTTTCCTTCGACTTCGCCTGCATCAGGCGTGCGTAGACGAAATCCGCGGTGACGTCGGCGAGCGAGGGCCACTCGGGGGAATCGGTGTAGACGAGCGCTGCGTTCTTCCTGCGGGCGAGGTCGATCAGCGTCGCGTCGACCTTGTTCGCGTCGCGCACTTCCAGCGCGTGCCGCAGGCGCACACCGTTCGCGGTGGCGGGCAGGCCCTCGACGAACGTCGCGAAGTCGTCGCCATCGAGCTTGCGTTCGAATTGCCACAGGATCGCGCCGAGCTTGTCGCCGAGCGTCGACAGGCCGCCGACGAACGCCTCGACCTGGCCGAGCGTGTTCGCCAGCACCTTCGCCTGCACGATGCGCATCGGCGCCTTCGCGGTGAACACGAAGCCGTCAGGGGTTTCGTCGCGCCATCGCGCGTACGTGTCGGGCTTCTGCGCGCTGTAGTAGGTCCCGTTGATCTCGATCGCGCTCAGGCGGCGACTCGCGTATTCGAGTTCGCGTCGCTGCACCAGGCCGTCGGGGTAGAAGGTTTCGCGCCACGGCGCGTAGGTCCACCCGCCCACGCCGACGCGGATGCCGTCGACGGGGCCCGGCGCGACGAGGCCGAGGTCCGCGTCCTTCGAGGCTGCGCGCTTCGATACCGCGTCCTTCGAGGCCGCGCGCTTTGGGGCGGACGTGGCGGCGGTCTTCGTCGCGCGCTTGGTGGCCATCGCGCGAGGGTAGCGCGGCATGACCACCGGGGCATCGACGCGGCGTACACGGCCTTGGATACTGCTGCCTTTCGTCCACGGACCCGATCCGCCATGCATCGATTGCCGACCCGTTCCGCCCTCGGTCTCGCGCTGTGCCTCGCACTTGCGCCGTTGTCATTCGCCGCGCATGCGCAAGCCGTCGCCGCGCAACCGGCCGCGACCACGCAGGCCGAAGACCCGCGCCTGTCCGGTTTCGATGCGCATGTCGAAGCGGTGCGCAAGCAGTTCGACGTGCCCGGCATCGCGGTGGCGATCGTCGAGGACGGCCGCATCGTGTACCAGAAGGGCTTCGGCCCGCGCGAAGTCGGCAAGCCGGCGCAGATCGACGAGAACACGCTGTTCGCGATCGCGTCCAACACCAAGGCCTTCACCGCGACCGCGCTGTCGATGCTCGCCGACGAAGGCAAGCTTTCGCTCGACGATCGCGTGATCGACCACCTGCCGTGGTTCCGCATGAGCGATCCGTACGTGACGCGCGAAATGCGCATCAAGGATCTGCTCTCGCATCGCAGCGGCCTGACGCTCGGCGCGGGCGACCTGCTGTACTGGCCGACCACCACGTACACCACCGAGGAAGTCGCGCGTCGCCTGAAGGACGTGCCGCTCGGGGGTTCGTTCCGCGGCCAGTACGCCTACGACAACATTCTGTTCGGCGTCGCCGAGCTCGTGATCGAAGAGGCGAGCGGGATGTCGTACGAAGACTTCCTGCGCAAGCGCATATTTGCGCCGCTGGGCATGGGCGATACGCGTTTCAACAGCGATCGCCTCGAAGCATCCGACAACGTCGCGACCGGCTACGCGAAGGCCGACTTCAAGGACCTGCAACCGGCGCCGCGCATGACGTGGCACAACGTGTCGGGCGCGGGCGGCATCTATTCGAGCGTCCACGACCTGACGAAGTGGATGAACATGCACCTCGCCGGCGGCACGTACACCGACAAGGATGGCAAAGAGCAACGCCTGGTCAGTGCGAAGCGCCAACAGGGCATGTGGTCGATCGTCACGCCGATCCCGGTGAACGAGCCTTCCGTTGCGGAACTGCGCCCGGGCAAGCCGAATTTCCTCGGCTACGGCGAAGGCTGGCAACTCTCCGATTACCGCGGCAACAAGCTCGTGTGGCACACCGGCGGCTGGCCCGGCATGGTGTCGCGCCTCACGCTCGTGCCCGACAGGAAGCTCGGCGTGATCGTGCTCACCAGCCAGGAAGTCGGCGCGGCGTTCAACGCGGTGACGATGCAGGCGCTCGACGCGATGCTCGAAGCGCCGAAGCACGACTGGCTCGGCGCGTACGCGAAGGCCGTTGCGAAGTCCGAAGCCGGCGCTGACGAAGATTGGCAGAAGCACCTCGCCGCGCGCGCGAAGAACGCGCCGCCGTCGCTGCCGCTCGCCTCGTACGCCGGCACGTTCCGCGATCCGTGGTACGGCGATGTCGTGATCTCGAACGAGAACGGCAAGCTCGTCATGCGCTTCAGCAAGACGGCCGACCTGGTCGGCACGATGGAGCCATGGCAGCACGACACCTTCATCGTGCGCTGGCACCAGCGCTGGCTCAACGCGGACGCGTTCGTGAACTTCAACCTCGATGCCGATGGCAAGATCGAGGAAGTGCGGATGGAGCCGGTGTCGCCGCTGACGGATTTCAGTTTCGACTTCCAGGATTTGCGACTGGAGAAGAAATAACAGCGGGAAACGGGAAACAAAAGGCGGGAAACGGGAATATGACCTTCACTTCGGCCGATACACCATCGGCCGAAGCGAAGGTTTCGCTCCCGTTTCCCGCTCCTTGTTTCCCGTTTCCCCGCATTGTCCGTTACTGAATCGATTCCTCCAGCATCAACTGCCGCACGAAGCGCACCGGCGGTGCGCCGAAGCTCAGCACCTTGTCGTGGAATTCCTTCGCGTCGAAGTTCGCGCCCTGCTTTGCTTCCCACGCGCGGCGCAGGTCCAGGTGTTCCTGCACGCCGACGAAGTAGGTCGGCAACTGCGCCGACGTCAGCTGCGCGCGCACCCACTTGCCCGCGGCTTCGCGTTCCTGCTGGAAGGTCTGGCGCGTCATCAGGTCCATCGCCTGTTCGCGCGACCAGTTGTCGACGTGCACGCCCTGGTCGAGGATCGCGTTGCCGATCGTGCGCAGGTAGAACTTCAGTTGCACGAGGCGGAAGAGCGGATCGTTGTTCAAGTATCCCGCGTCGGCCATCAGCTTTTCCGTGTAGACGCCCCAGCCTTCGGCGAACAGGCCCGAGCGCAGCACGCCGCGCAGCACGTTCTTGTTCTCCGCCGAATGCGCGCCTTCCAGGTAATGGCCCGGCACGCCTTCGTGGATCGACAGCAGGTGGATCATGCGGTTGTTGTATTCGCGCAGGAAGGATTCCACCTGCGCGTCGGTCCAGTCGTCGGGGATCGGCGAGATCGCGTAGTAGGTATCCAGGCCCTTGTCGAGCGGGCCGGGCGAATCGGCGTACGCGACCGACACGCCGCGCTGGAACTCCGGCATCAGGATGATCTTCACCGGCGTGTCGGGCACGGTGACGAGTTGCTTCTCGCGCGTGAACTTGGTGGCTTCGGCGAGCGTCTGCTTCGCGAAGTCGACGACGTCCTCGCGCTTCGGGCGTTCGGCGTAGGCGAGTTCGAGCGCGGCTTCGATCGCCTTCTGCTGTTCTTCGTCGCTCGGCTGCTCCGGCATCGCCGGTGCGTTCGGCTTGTCCTTCAACACCTGCTGCGCGATCGCGTACATGTCCTTGCGCACGCGCGCGAGTTCGGACTCGGCGCGCTGCTTGATCTCCGCGCGCGAGAGCGACGACATCAGTGCGAACTGCAGCTTCTCGTCGTACAGCTTCTGGCCGATGCGGAAGTCGCCCTTCGCGTTCGGCACCAGCGTTTCGTCGAGCCACTTCTGATGTTCGGCGACGGCCTTGCGCAGGCCTTCGATCGCGGCGTCGAGTTGCTTGCGATCCTCGCCCTGCAATTGGTCGGCGACCGGCACGATGAACTGGTCGACGACGCCGACGACGCCGGCGTTCTGCTTCGCCACGGTTTCGGCGTGGATGCGCGGCACGCGCGCGGGGTCGAGGTTCTCGCGCATCTGCGTCAGCAGCGCGGGGATCTTCTGCATGCGCGCGGTCGCCGACTTCAGGCGGCCGGGCATCGGCGCGAACTCGCGCGCCATCAGGTTGTACAGCGCACCGCCGGCGAGGCTGTTGTAGACCTGCGGGTCCCACGCCCACGACTGGTAGGTTTCGACGTTCCAGATGTCGCCGCGCACCTGGTTGCGCAGGATCAGCAGGTCGACCTGCTTCTCGCGCGAGAGTGTCTTCGCGTCGATCGCATCGATGTCGGCCAGCAGCTTCTTGTTGAAGTCGAGCTGCGCCTGACGGCCCGCGGCCGAGAGGTCGTCGAGCTGCGCATCGAAGCGATGGTCGCCCATCTGCGTCGCGCTGACCGGGTTCAGGCGCATCCATTCGTCGAGCCAGCGCTTGGTGATCGCATCGAATGTCGCGTCGGCCTGTTGCGTCGACGCGGTGGTCGCGGCGGCGCCCTCGGCGGCGGGCGTGGTCGGCGCCTGGCCCTGGCAGGCGGCGAGGGTGGCGGTGAGCAGGGCGGCGGCGAGCAGGCTGTGGCGCATGACGGTGGGCCGGGTGGGATGGAGGGTCGAGGATACGGGGAGGCGCGGGAGGTTGCATGGGGTGGAGCAATTACGGGAAACGGGAAACGGGAAACGGGAGATCGGCTTCGCGGCAACGCGGAGTATGCGAGCCGAAGATCCCGCGATCGCGCTTCCCGAAAAACCGAACGCCGATCTTTGGCCCGCGCGTCGCGCCGCCCATCGCACGACGAATATCCCGTTTCCCGTTTCCCGTTTCCCGCTTCCCGTTTCCCCATTTGATACCCTCCCACCGCCACCCCGGGGACCCCTCCATGCATCGATTGCTCGCTGTCGTCGTCTTGTGCGCCGCATCAGCCCTTGCGCCCGCGTTTGCGGCTTGCCCGCCGGACGGGCAGACGCGTGAATCGCTGGAAGGCCTGAAGGTGTTGAAGTGGACCGTGCCCGACGCCGCGGAGCGGCAGGTGCTCGCGGAGCACCTCATCGATTGCCTCGGCGATCCGGATCCGGCGATGCGCGACGGCATCGCCTATGAAGCGCTCGCGCACTGGATGCGCGCGGATGCCTTCGACGAGCTCGCGATGCGTTCGTTGCGCGACAAGTTGTTTGCGGCGTTGCAGGCCGACGATCCCGACGGCTTCCGCCGTCCGTTCGCCGCGCTCGTGTTGTCGGAAGTCGCGCGCACCGATCGCGTGAAGCCGTGGATGACGCCGGAGGAACGCGGTGCGATGGTCGAAGCGGCGTCGCGCTACATGGCGTCGATCGATGATTACCGCGGCTTCGACGACCAGGCAGGTTGGCGGCACGGCGTCGCGCACGGAAGCGATTGGTTGATGCAGCTCGCGATGAATCCGGCGCTCGATCGCGGACAACTGGATCGAATTCTCGCCGCCGTCGCGACACAAGTGGTGCCGTCGGCGCCGCACGCGTACGTGTTCGGCGAACCGGGACGTCTCGCGCGCCCGGTGTTGTTCATCGCCAAGCGCGGCCTGCACACGCCGGCGGAGTGGGAAGCGTGGATGACGTCGTTCGCGCCGAAGCTCGGCGAGGCGAAGCTCGCGTATGTCGACGAAGGCTGGCTCGCGCGGCGCCACGATCTGCTCGCGTTCCTCACTGCGCTTTATCTCGAAGCGGATCGCAGCGACGATCCGCAACTGCAGGCGATCGAGCCGGCGATCGTGGCGGGGTTGAAAACGGTGCCATAGTTTCGCGAAACGTCGTGCGCGTCGTGCGGCGCGCGCTGATCGTCGTTCGCGCACCGCTCCGGAAAATGCGCTGCTCCATCAACTCGGAGCATCGCAATGAAAACGTTGATCCAAATCGCGGCATTGGCCTGCGCGCTGGCGACACCCGGCCTCGCACTGGCGGGAATGGAATGCTTCACGGATCGCAAGGTCACGGCGGTCAACATCGGCTACGTCGACATGCCATTCGGCGCCGATGGCGGTGACGCGGTGTACTTCACGCTGGACAACGGCAACACGTACCCGCTCAACACCGGCTTCAACCTCGACTGGCCGCGCGGCCAGGCCCTGCATCGCACGCTGTTGGCGGCGATGACGCAACGCTTCAAGGTCACCGGCTACGACCATTATGGTTATGGCGGGACGTGCGACGACATCGACGAGATCCTGGTCAAGCCGTAAGGAATGCGGAGATCGTCATGCGTCTGGTTCTTTCGTCATGGGCGGCTGCGGCCGTCGCAATGCTTCTCTGCGCGTTCCCTGCATTCGCCGATCCCATCCTGATCGTCTACCGCGCCGATACGCGACCGCCCGACACGGTTTTCGCGAGCGGCTTCAGCGGTCGCGGCGCCAACATGGACGTTCTCGCGCACACGCTCGGAGGTTCCTGCGAAGAGACCAACCTGCTGCGCGCTTCGCAGTGGGTCAGTATGTCGGCGATGAGCGAGGAGGCATTGGGTTTCGCCAACCTTCTGCTCGTCGACCGGCCCTATGGCGAGGAACATCGGGTTTGGATGTATGCGATTCGCCCCGATCTGAATTACTTCGTCGTGCCTTCGATGCTGACCCAGGTGGCGGAGGCGGGCGATGCGGGTTTGCATGGCTACACACCGCAACACGCAGACATCATCGATCAACTCCTGCGCACCACGTTGCTGGCCGTCGAGGCGGAAGTGCTGACGCACCACGTCGCATCCACCAACATCATCAACGCAAGGCCAGTCTGGCTCGACGATGACGGCCAGGTCCAGGTCGGCGCCGCCCAGCCGAACCCGAACTACGTGGACATGGATACGACGGCGGTGACGAATGTCGGAAACCTCAACGCGTTCGTGCCGCCCGCGTCGATCCGCCTCGATCTGCTCGACGACAACGGCGCGTCGTCGGGTTCGGGTTCGGAAGACGATCAGTGTTCGATGACCTGCGACGGAGCAACGACTGCGTCCAGCTTCTCCGTCGCGCAGACCGCCATCGTTTCGAAGGCGTGCAACGTGCCGAAGCGCGCGTCGCCGGCCGTGCTCGACATCATCCTCGGCTACTGATCCCCGCTGCGAGAATCCCATGCTTAGTACGTTCGCCAAGTGGGCGGCTGCGGCCGCCGCATCGATGTTCTTCGCGTTTCCCGCGCACGCCGATCCGATCCTGCTCGTCTATCGCGCCGACACGCGGCCGCCGCACGTCGTCTTCCAGGGCATCAGCGGGCGGGGCTCGCGCATGGACCTGCTCGCGCACACGCTCGGCGGCGCCTGCGATGAAACCGACCCCGCGCGTGCTTCGATGTGGGTGAGCACGTCGGCCGAGCGCCAGGAAGCCGTGGGTTTCATCTACGACCACATCGCCCAATTGTCCGGCGGCGCGCGGATGTGGGTTTACACGATCCGACCTGACGTGACCTATTTCTACGTGCCTTCGATCCTGAACCAGGTGGCGGACGCCGGAGAGAGGAACCTGCATGGCTATACGCCGCAACATGCCGACGTGATCGATCACCTGCTTCGCAACTCGCGGATCGTCGGCGAAGCCGAAGTGCTGACCCACCACGTCGCTTCCGCCAACATCATCAACGCGACGCCGGTCTGGTTCGGTGCCAACGGGATCGAGCAGGGCGCCACCGAACCGAATCCGAACTACGTCGACCTGACCACTTTCGCGGTGAGCGAGGTCGACAATCTGGCGGCGTTCGTGCCGCCTGCGTCCATCCGGCTCGACTTGCTCGGGAACAACGGTGGTCCCTCGACAAGCGACCAGTGCGCGATGACGTGCGACGGCGCGAGTTCAGCCTCGAGCTTCAGTGCGACGCAGCCCGCGTCGTTGTCGCTGACATGCGACATCCCGAAGCGCGCATCGCCGGCGGTGCTCGACATCATCCTCGGGTATTGATCGCCACACGCGAAGGCGCGGTGTCTCAGTCCTCGTCCTCGTCGAATTCGGCGAGGACATCCAGGTCGAACGCGAGCGCTTCCACCGTCTCGCGCACCTTGCGTGCAGTGGCTTCGTTCGGCGCCTCGATCTCGACGTCATGCACGTCGCTGCCGCCACGCAGGTCGCTGAGCCCGGCCGAACTCGAATCGGCGTCGTCCATGTGCGGCATCAGGTCCGCCACTTCCTCGACGTGCTCGATGCCGTCGAGGCTTTGCAGCAGGTTGATGATCGCGCGCGCGTCGTCTTCGCTTCCGGTGACACGCAGTCGCATCGTAGGCATGGGGCTCTCGATCGGCAGGGGGACTGCCGATGAGGCTAGGGAGCGGAAAGCTAATTCGGCGTGACGATCTTCCGGACCGGCAGCGGCACGTTGCACAGATCGATGTGACCGGCCGGCCGCTTGTACCATTCATCGCGACGATTGCGGCGCGACTCGACGACGGTTTCGAAGGTCTTGCTGTCCGTGCGCAGCAACTCGATCTGCGTGCGTTCGGCTTCCGGCACCTGGCTCGCGAGCTTCGCGGTGATCGGCACGTATTGCTTCGGGTCTTCGTAGAAGCCGAGTGCGCCGGTGCCGCGCGGCAGCACGCTCAGCAGTTCGATGCCCTGCACGACGCGACCGACGAGGGTGATGTTGCGATCGAGCATGCGCGGCGACTGGCCCGTCACCGCATACAGCGAGGTGCCGTCGCTGCTGTCGGCGGCGACGTCGCGGCCCGCGCCGACCATCCCGTAGCAATGCGCGAGCCACGCGGTGTCGGTGCGCGGATCGCGCGCGGCGGGGAAGCCTTCGGAGAATCCGACTTCCGGCGCCCAGCCGTCGCTGTCGGGCAAGCGCACGAACGGCACGCCGGTCGCCTTGCGTTCGAATTCGGCGGGCAGCTTCGGCTTCGCGCTGCCGATCGGCTTCTTGGTCTGCGACTTGTCGTCGTCGGTCGGATCGCCCCACTGCGCGACGTAGTTGTCCTGCGAACGAATGACGGACAGGCCGTCCCAGTAGCTTTCCTTCGCGAGCGTGCGGATGTTCGCCACGTGCTCGGGCGCGAACGTCGGCGCGAGTTCGATCACCACGCGGCCCGCGGGCACCTGCAGGTACAACGTGCGATCGGGATCGAGCGTGCGCCAGTCCGACTTCGGCGATGCATCGAGGATCTCCTGCATCGACGGCACCTTGGCCGGTTCCTCCGCGGCGAACGCGGAGGCGGTGGTCAGTGCGAGGGCGACGGCGAAGGCGAGCGGCCTGGGCGACATGCGGAACGACTCCGGGTGGACGTTCCGCCGAGTCTAGCCCACGTTACTGCTGCAACTCGCGCAGGACCACCGAGGGCGGCACGTCGACGACGCGTCGCGTCGCGACCAGGCCGGTCACGAGCGCGGCAATCAGGCCGAGCCCGCCGCCGACCGCCGCGAGTGTCCAGTTCGGTTCCCACGGCAGGCCGAACACGCGCACCGACACCACGCCTGCGAGCACCGACGCCGCGATCGCCGCGACCAGCCCCGACAGCAACCCGATCGCCGCGAACTCCGACGCCTGCGCGAACCGCAACTGCCTGCGGCTCCCGCCCAGCACGCGCATCACGCCGCCTTCGAGCAAGCGTTCGTCCTGGCTCGCGCTGATCGCGGCGAGCAACACGAGGATGCCTGCGGCGAGCGAGAACCAGAACACGACCTGCACCACCACAGACACCTGGTCGGCCGTGTCGCGCACTTGCGCGAGCGTGGCTTCGACGTCGATGACCGAGAGGTTGGGGAATCGTTCGACCAGTTCCGCGGTGAAGCGCGGCTGCGACTTCGGCACGCTGACCGCGGTGATCCAGCTCGCGGGGTAATCGTCGAGCGCGCCCTTCGATGCGACGACGAAGAAGTTGGGGCGGAAGCTATCCCAGCTCACTTCGCGCAACGAGGTGACGCGCGCGTCGAAGCGTTGGCCGGCGATGTCGAACGTGACGCGGTCGCCGATTTTCCAGCCGAGCGATTCGGCGAACTTCTGCTCGACCGAGATCTCGGGCGTCGCGGGCTTCGCGTCGCCGAACCACTTGCCTTCGACGACGCGATTGTCTTCGCGCAACTCGCCGTTGAAAGAGAGGTTGAACTCGCGTTCGGCGCGACGCTGCATCCGTGAGTCGTCGGGGTAGTTCTTCGCGCTGACGGGTTCGCCGTTGTGTTCGAGCAGGCGCGCGCGGACCATCGGGAACAGCGTGGGCGATGCGAGTCCGCGCGTTTCGATGAACCCGCGCACGGGCTTCAGCTGATCCTGCTGCACGTTGATGATGAAACGGTTCGGCGCGTTTTCCTCCAGGGACAACTGCCAGCGATCGAGAAGGTCGGTGCGCACGAAGGTGAGCAGCAGCAGGGCCATCAGGCCTAGGCCCAGCGCCGACACCTGCGCGACCGCGGTGCCCGCACGCCGCCCGACGTTCGCCAGCCCATAACGCAGGCTGCCGCGCAGGCGCGTGCGCACCGCACGCACGACGACGATCAGCAACCACGCGAGGAACGCGAGCACCGCGAGCGTGCCCGCGATGCCGCCGAGCATCGCGCTGGCCAACGCCGGCGACTCGGCCTTCCACCACAACAACGCGGCCAGCCCTGTGAATGCGGCGACTCCGACGATCCAGGCACTCGGTTCGGTCGGATCGAGATCGCGGCGCAACACGCGCAGCGCCGGCACGCGCCGCAGCGCGAGCACCGGCGGCGCACCGAAGGCGAGCAGCACGATCAGGCCGACCGCATAGCCCTGCACCGCGGGCAGCACGCCCGCGGCGGGAATCGCGATCTGCAGCGTGCGCGCGAGCCATTCGCCGATCGCCCATTGCAGCGCGAACGAAATCGCGACACCGACCGTGCACGCGATCAAGCCGAGCCACAGCAACTCGCCGAGGTGCACCACGACGAGGGTGCGCTGCTGCGCACCGAGGCAACGCATCACCGCGCTGCCGTCGAGGTGGCGCGCGCTGTGGCGACGCGCGGCCATCGCGACCGCGATCGACGCGAGGATCACCGACACGAGCGCGGCGAGGCCGAGGAACCGGCCCGCGCGATCCAGCGCCGAGCGCATTTCCGGTCGTGCATCCTCGATCGTTTCGATGCGCTGCCCGCGGCCGCGTTGTTCGCGCGCGACCTCGAGGAAACCCGCGACCGCCGGCGCGTCGCCGGCGACCACGAGGCGATAGCGCACGCGGCTGCCTTCCTGGATCAACCCCGTCGACGGCACATCGTCGACATGGATCGCCACGCGCGGCGCGGTGTTGAAGTAGTCGAACGCCGCGTCGGGTTCCTGCACGACGAGCGCGGCGAGCTTGAACTTCGCGTCGCCGATCGAGAGCGTGTCGCCGGGTTTCGCATCGAGCGTCTGCGCACCGGCGACGCTCATCCACGCGGTGCCGCGCGCGGGGCCACCCTGCACACTGCGTTCGGGGCCGCCGAGTCGATCCGTGATCCTGAACGCGCCGCGCAACGGGAAGTGGTTGTCGAGCGCGCGCAGTTCACCCAGCTGCAGCTGTTCGCCGACGCGCAGCATGCTGCGCATCTCGATGGTTTCGGCGCGTTGCAGGCCGCGCGCGTTGGCTGCATCGCGCACCGCGCCGGTGATCGGCGTGTCGGCGCGAACGACCGCGTCGCCGCCGAGCAGGCGATTGGCTTCCTGCGCGAGCGCACGCCCCGCGCGATCGGTGACGAAACCGACCGACGTGATCGCGACCACCGCGAGCACGAGCGCGACGAACAGGATGCGCACGTCGCCCGACACGAAGTCGCGGCGCAACTGCCGCCATGCGAGGACCAGGGGATTCATCGGCAGGACCTCAGGCGACGCGACGGCCGCTGTCGAGGCGGATCTGGTGGCCGCAGCGCGCGGCGAGGTGTTCGTCGTGCGTCACAAGCACCAGCGTCGTGCCCGCGTCGGCGTTGAGCGAGAAGAGCAGGTCGATGATCGCCTGGCCGGTGTGCGTGTCGAGGTTGCCGGTGGGTTCGTCGGCGAACAGCAGCGCAGGATCGGTGACGAACGCGCGCGCGAGCGCGACGCGCTGTTGTTCGCCGCCCGACAGTTGCCGCGGGTAATGGCCGAGGCGCGCGCCGAGGCCGACCTTTTCCAGGATGCGGCGCGCGGGCGTGGCCGCGTCCGCATCGCCGCGCAGTTCGAGCGGCAGCATCACGTTTTCGAGCGCGGTCAATGTCGGCAGCAGCTGGAAGCTCTGGAAGACGAACCCGACCTTTTCGCCGCGCACGCGGGCGCGGCCGTCCTCGTCGAGCGTCGACAGTGGCGCGCCATCGATCAGCACCGTGCCGGTGGTGGGCGTATCGAGGCCCGCGAGCAGCGACAGCAGCGTGCTCTTGCCCGAACCGGAGGCGCCGACGATCGCCACCGCGTCGCCGCGTTCGATCGCGAAGGACACGTCCTCGAGGATCGTCAGCTCGCCGTCGGGGAGCGCGACGCGCTTGCCGAGGCCCGCGACATCGAGGGCAGGGGCGGTCGCGGTGGAGGCGGGGGCGAGCGCGAGGCTTTCAGCGCGCAGTACGACGGAATCGGCCATGCTGTGTTCGAACCTGCGGGGGATATCGATGTTCAGGACTTATGCGGGACGCAACGACATGAATCAATGGGTCATTGGTCGCGGGCGCGTCTTCGCCCGCGTATTTGCGACGTTGTTGCTGTGCCTGGCGGTGCTGGCGCCGGCCGTGGCCGCGACGCCGGCGAAGACCTCCGCGAAGGAAACCCCGCGCACCGTGCTCGTCATGGGCGATTCGCTGTCGGCGGCCTATGGCCTGTCGGCATCGCAGGGCTGGGTCGCGTTGACCGCCGCGCGCATCGCGAAGGACGCGCCCGCCTGGCGCGTCGTGAACGCGAGCATCAGCGGCGAAACCACGGCCGGTGGCGCGGCGCGCATCGACGGCGAACTCAAGCGCGTGAAGCCGAAGCTCGTCGTCATCGCGCTCGGCGCGAACGACGGCCTGCGTGGCCTGCCGATGCAACAGGCGAAGGCGAACCTCGATCGCATGATCCGCAACTCGCAGGCGGCGGGCGCGAAGGTCATGCTCATCGGCATGCAGATCCCGCCGAACTACGGGCGCGAGTACACGCAGGCGTTCGAAGGGAACTTCGCCGCGCTCGCCAAGCAATACAAGCTCGCGTACGTGCCGTTCCTGCTCGAGCCCATCGCCCGCGACCGCGCGAATTTCCAGGACGACAACCTGCACCCGGTCGCCGCGGCGCAGCCGAAGATCCGCGACCACGTGTGGAAGACGCTGGGGCCGTTGCTGAAGTAGCGCGTCGTCATGCGGCGCGGGCGCGGAACCATTCCGCGAGCGCGGCTTCGGTGATCTGCCCTGCGGCTGCAAGCTCGACCGTTCGGACGGCATCCGCCTTGTCGAACGACAGGCGCGCGCCGTTATCGGCGAGGAAAAGGCGCGCGGCGATCCACGCGGTGCGCTTGTTGCCATCGACGAAACCGTGGTTGCGCAGGATGCCCCACGCGTAGGAAGCCGCGAGGTCGAAGACGTCGGGTTGGCCATATTCGGCCAGCGTGCGCGGGCGCGCGATCGCCGCTTCGACAGCGCCTTCGTCCCGCGTTCCGTCGAGTCCGCCGTGCTCGGCCAGTTGCCGGGCGTGGATCGCGAAAATCACCTGTGGCGCCAACCAGCGCCAAGGCGTCACTTCGCGAGGGCCCGCAGCACGTCCTTGTCGTCGTGCATGATTTCTTCGGCCAGCGCCATCTGACGCGCGAACTCGGGATCGTAGGGCGTCAGCAAAACGCCTGAGGGCGTTTCGGTCAGGTAGAGCGTGTCGCCTTTCTTCGCACGCAGCAGTGCCTGCGCTTCCTTGTTGAGGATCACGCCGACCGACGAACCGACGGTGGTGACTTTCAGGGAAACCATGGCGACCTCGCGCAGGACTATATAACGTTCGTTATATTGCGACGGGTGGGGGGCTGCGTCAAATCGCGCTCAGTCGAACCCATGACTAGCGGCACATACACTAGACCGAAGATCGCACTAGTCTGCCCTTCAACCTAGTGGACCCCGGCTGCGATGGACACCCCCGACCGCGACGCCCTCGACCAAGCCCTGCGCAAGTTCCAGCGGGAACTGAGCGCCGGGACCGTCGCGCTCGCGCTGCTGGCCGTGCTGGCCACGGCGCCGGGCCCGATGTACGGCTACCAGATCGCCAAGACACTGGAACGCAGCGGCGAAGGCGTGCTCAGCGGCAAGCAGAGCGCGCTGTACCCGGTGCTGCGCAATCTCGAAGGCGCGGGCTTCCTCGCCAGCCATGTCGAACCCTCCGTCTCCGGGCCGCCGCGCCGCTACTACGCGATCACGACGTCCGGCCGCACCGCACTTTCCGAGTGGGCCGCCGCCTGGCGAGCGACCCGCACTTCCGTCGACTCCGTCCTCGAAGGGCTCCTGCCATGAACGCGCCTTCCAACAGCACCGTGCTGCCGCGCTCGATCCCCGAATATCTCGACCAGTTGCGCGCCGCGCTCGCGGGGGCGGATCCCGCGCTCGTGCAGGACGCGCTGTACGACGCCGAGGAATACCTGCGTTCGGAACTCTCCGAGCGTCCCGACACGCCCGAGGCCGAAGTCATCGCATCGGTCGCCGGCAGCTACGGCGCGCCGCACGAAGTCGCGGAGATCTATCGCGACACCGAAGTGCGCGTGCAGACCGCGTTGCGCGCGCCGAAGCCCGTGCAGCGCGAGAGCGCGCTCGGCAAGTTCTTCGGCGTCGCCGCCGATCCGCGCACCTACGGCGCGTTGTTCTATTCGATCCTCGCGCTCGCGACGGGCATCTTCTACTTCACGTGGGTCGTCGTCGGCCTGTCGCTGTCGGCGGGCTTCGCGGTGCTGGTGATCGGCATTCCCTTCGTGATCCTGTTCCTCGGCTCGGTGCGCGTGTTGTCGCTCGTCGAAGGACGGATCGTCGAAGCGATGCTCGGCCAGCGCATGCCGCGCCGTCCGCTTTATTCGGCGCGCGGCAAGGGCTGGATGGAACGGATCAAGGACATGTTCATCGATCCGCGCACGTGGTCGACGGTGCTGTACATGCTCGCGATGCTGCCGCTCGGCATCCTGTACTTCACGCTCGCCGTATCGCTGATGACGACGGCGCTCGCGTGCATCGCAGCGCCCGTGCTGCTCGGATTCGGCGCGTTCGACAACTGGTACGTCGACGGTTACTGGATCGGCCCGTTCACGTTGAACAACTTCGAGGTGTCGCAAGGCCTGGGCGGCTGGTGGGAATACCCGATCGTGTTCGCCTTCGGCATCGCGCTGCTGTTCGGCACGATGCACCTGATGCGCGGCATCGGCCACCTCCATGGCCAGTTCGCGAAGCACCTGCTGGTCAAGTCTTCGCAATACGCTTGACGCCGATGCTCGCGGAACCTCAGAACGGTTTCGCGAGCACCAGGAACACGATCCCGATCAGCAGGAACACCGGGATCTCGTTGAACCAGCGCAGTGCCTTGGAGGAGGGCAACGGCTTGCCCTTCTCCACGCCCTTCAGCCAGCGACCCGAAACGGTGTAGTGCACGAGCATCAACGCGACGAGCGCCAGCTTCGCGTGCAGCCATCCGCCCGACATGTGGAAGTGCAACCACAGCACGAGACCGAACACGAAGGCGAAGCCGAACATCATGTGCCCGAACTTGTACAGGCGCCGGCCCATCAGCACGAGGCGCGCGCGCACCGCGGGTTCGTCGCCCGCTTCGGCGAGGTTGACGAGGATGCGCGGCAGGTAGAACACGCCGCCCATCCAGGCCATCACGAAGACGAGGTGGGCGGTCTTGGTCCAGAAGTAGGCCATCGGGAACTCGATGTGAGCGGGGCGATGCTTGGTAGCATCGCACGATGGAGAAACGATACGACCAGGAATACTTCGACCGCTGGTACCGCCGCGGCGGCATCGGCGACCGCGCACGCCTGGCGCGCAAGGTGGCCCTCGCGGTCGCGGCGGCGGAATACCACCTCGAGCGCCCGATCAAGACCGTGCTCGACATCGGCGCCGGCGAAGCCGCTTGGCGCGCGCCGTTGCTCAAGTTGCGGCCGGGCGTGCAGTACCTCGCGTTCGATTCGAGCGAATATGCGGTCGCGCGCTACGGGCGCAGCCGCAATCTCCACTTCGCGCGCTTCGGCGATTTCGAACACCTGCGACCGACGGCGCCGGTGGACCTGCTGATCTGCAGCGACGTGCTGCATTACCTCTCCGCACGCGAGCTCGATCGCGGCCTGCCGGGCCTGGCCGAGTTGTGCGGCGGCATGGCGTTCCTCGAGACCTTCGCGCGCGAAGATCGTGCGGTCGGCGACGAGCACGACTTCCAGCAGCGGCCCGCGTCGTTCTATCGCAAACGCTTCGAGGCCCTGGGCTTCGCGCAGGCCGGTTCGCACCTGTGGTTGTCGCCCGCGTTGAAGGAGCGGGCGACGGCGCTGGAGATCGCGTAAGCGTCGAAGCGTCGAGCGACGCGTCGTCGCTCAGTGCTTCGCGTCGCTCGTCGACTTGAAGTCGGCGGGCTTCGGCAACTCGACCGGCACGCCGTCTTCGTTGCACGTGCCGGCAGCGCAAAGGCGTTCGCGCAACACGGGCGTCGCCTGCACGAGGAAGTGGTACAGCACGTTCTGCTCGATGCTCCCGCGCACCGCGTCCGCGCCGTTGCCCTTCGCCCACACGCCGACGTCGTCGCCGCCATGCGTCTCGCCGCCGAGCGGCACCAGCGCTTCCTGCAGGTAGTCGACGGCCTGCGTGTCGACCTTCGACAGATCGGGGCGCGCCTTTCCGGGTTGCGGCGGGACGAAGCCGGGGCCGTTCGCGTACCCCAGCGTCGTGTAGGGCAGGCCGTGTTTGTCGCCCGCGAATTCGCTGTCGGTCGGGTCTTCGCCGCTGATGCCGCGCACCTTGTCCAGGATCGGATTGCCGCGCTCCGGATAGCCGGCGAAGAACATCGTGTGCGCGTGGTCGGCGGTGACGAGGATCAGCGTGTCGTCGTCGCGCGTCGCCTCGTCGGCCGCGCGCACGGCGTCGGAGAACGCGATAGTTTCCTCGAGCGCGCGCCGCGCGTTCCCGGCGTGGTGCGCGCGATCGATGTTGCCGCCTTCGACGAGCAGGACGAAGCCGCGGTCGTTGCGCTGCAGGTGCGCGATCGCGGCCTGCGTCATCTCGGCGAGCGTGGGCTCGGTCGCATCGGCCTTGCGGTCGGCGACGTAAGGCAGGTGCTGCGGTGCGAACAGGCCGATCACGCGCGTCGCATCGTTGGCCTGCGCGAGTTCGGCCGCGGTCGTCACGTATCGCGCGTCGCCGTACTTCGCCTGCCACTCGGCAACGAGGTTGCGGCCGTCCTTGCGCATGCCGCCGAGCGACTTCGGCGTGAACTTCGCGCGTCCGCCGGCGAGCGCGATGTCGACGCCGTCGCCGAAATCGAAGGCGAGCCATTGCGCCGCGAGGTCGCGACATCCCGCTTTCGCTTTCTCCGCGGGCAGGTAGCTGTCGTCTTCCCAGTTGCGCTCGGGGCCGTGCGCGTAGACCGACGCAGGCGTCGCGTGCGTCAGGCGCGTGGTCGTGACGATGCCCGTGCCCAGGCCCGCGCTTTCGGCGAGTTCGATGAAACTGAGGAGCATGTTGTCTGCGACGCTCGCGCAATCGCCACGCGGCGTGCCCTGGCCGATGCCGATCACGCCCATGCGCGTTTTCGCGCCGGTGGCGATCGCGGTCATCGTGCCGGCCGAATCGGGCGTCTGGAAATCGGTGTTATAGGTGCGGCTGAGCGCGGTGTTCGGGAAGGTTTCGAACGACAGCTGCGTTTCTTCGCCGGGCTGGCCCGCGCGCTGTCCTGCGAGGACGCGCGCGGCGGCGACGGTCGGCAGGTTCATGCCGTCGCCGAGGAACACGATCACGTTGCGCGCGCGGCCCTGCATCGCGCCGTTGGCCGCGGCGCGCGCGGCGCCTGCGCGATACCACCAGGCCGCGGATTCACCCGTCGGGCGCCGGATCGCGGGGACGTCGATGGCGTGGACCAGGGTTGCCTGCACGGGCTGCGTCGCCTGCGCGGCCGGTTCGTCCTGCGGGGCGGGCGCGCTCGCGCATGCGGCGAGCGCAGCTGCGAGGGCGAAGGGGAGTGCGCGCATGCGGATTCTTCGAAACGTGGAGGTCGGCAATGATACGGAACGCCGGTGTTCCGCCGATGCACTCGCGCCCGCGACGCGGGGCGGGGTAAGGTCGGCGATCGATTATTGGCGGATGGTCCCATGGCATTGGTTACCGCTTGGTTGCGGATTCCGTTCTGGCAGCGCGTGCTGGGCGGGTTCCTGTTGGGCGCGCTCGCGGGTTGGCTGATGGGGCCTGCCGCGGAGACGTGGTTCCAGCCGCTGGGCGACGTGTACGTCAACCTGATCAAGATGATCGCGATCCCGCTGGTGTTGTTCGCGGTGATCAACGCGGTCGGCGCGCTGCATGGGCAGAAGTCGATCGCCGCGCTCGCGGGGCGCACGTTCGCGTGGTTCGCGGTCACCGCGGTGCTCGCGGTCGCCGTGGGCCTGGCGGTGGGCTGGATCATCAAGCCGGGCGTGGGCGTCGGCGCGTTGTCGATCGCGTCGGACTACACGCCGAAGGACGTGCCCGGCCCGCTCGACGTGCTGCTCAACATCGTGCCGCAGAATCCGTTCCGCGCGCTGTCCGCCACCGCCGCGGGCAAGACGCCGGAAGGCATGAACGTGATCGTGCCGAGCAACTCGACGATCCTGCAGGTGATCTTCTTCGCGGGGCTGATCGGCTTCGCGTTCGTGAAACTGGGCGACAAGGTCGTCGGCCTGCGCAGCCTTGCGCGCGAAGCCAACGACATGATGATCCAGGTCACGCGCTTCGTGCTCGAGTTCACGCCGCTCGGCACGTTCGGCCTGATCGCGGGGCTGGTCGGCGCGTACGGCTTCGAGAAGCTGCTGCCGCTGGGCAACTTCGTGATCGCGCTGTTCATCGCGTGCATCCTCCAGATCGTCGTGGTCTACGGCGCGCTGCTGCTCATTCACGGGCTCAATCCGCTGAAGTTCTTCCGCGGCGCGGCGCCGGCGATGCAGGTGGGCTTCGTCGCATCCAGCAGCTTCGCGGCGATGCCGGTATCGCTGCGCGCGGTGCAGCACAACCACGGTGTCGACAAGGATTACGCCGCGTTCGCGGTGCCGCTCGGCGCGAGCATCAAGATGGACGGGTGCGGTGCGATCTATCCCGCGCTCGCGGCGGTGTTCATCGCGCAGTACTCGGGGATCGAGTTGCACGCGGGCACGTATGTGACGATCGCGCTGGCCTCGGTGCTCGGCAGCTTCGGCACCGCGGGCGTGCCGGGCACGGCGGTGATCATGGCGACGGTCGTGCTCAGCGCGGCGGGCCTGCCGCTGGAAGCGATCGGTTACCTGTACGCGATCGACCGCGTGCTCGACATGATGCGCACGATGACCAACGTCACCGGGCAGATGCTGGTGCCGGTGCTCGTCGCGAAGGAGACCGGACTGCTCGATCGCACGGTGTACGAAGCCGCGTCGAGCAACGTCGGCGTCGAGCACGACGACGCCGGACAGCCGATCAAGGAACAGGCCTGAGAAGGCCGGGCATGCGCGACGACATCGTCCTCATCGAGCGGTTCCCCGACGTCGACGATTACCTGCGCGTGCGTGCGGCCGCCGGCATGCATCCCAAGACGCGCGAAGCCGCGGCGCGCGCGTTACCCAACACGTTGTACGGCGTGCGCCTGGAACGCGACGGGGAAGTCGTCGGCATGGGGCGCGTGATCGGCGACAACGGGTGCTTCTTCACCGTGGTCGACATCGCGATCGTGCCCGAGCTGCAGGGCCGCGGCCTCGGCAAGCGCGTCGTGGCCGCGCTCGACGCGTGGTTGCTGCGCAACGTGCCGCCGTCGGCGTACGTCACCCTTGTCGCCGACGGCGACGCCAAGTATCTGTACTCGCAGTTCGGCTTCGTCGAAAGCGCGCCGGTCGCGGTCAACATGGAATACGTGATGGAAGCCGGCGGCGTGAAGAGCACGACGCACCTCGACCCGAAGTAACGCGCGTCGATCGCGACGCGCGTTGCCCCACACGGGTCACTTCTTCGCAGCGCGCTGCTTCGCCAACTCCGCATCGAAGTTCGCCTGCGCGCCGTCCGCGTACGCGCGACACGTCATCGCCTTCGGATGCGGGTTCGCGGCATCGGCCGGCGTCCACCCGCTCGCATCCGGATGCGGCGTGAGCAACACATCGCACGGCAGCGCGCGCACGGTGTCGAACGTGCGTCGATACGTGTCGACGATGCGCGGGAAGCGCGCGTTGTCGATCAGTGCGTACCCCGGCGCCGAAAGACTGTCGACATACGCGATGCGCAGCGGCTTGCCGTCGCGCGTGTCGGTCCACGTCCAGCTCGTGCTGCCCGGCGTGTGGCCCGGCGTGAAGTGGCCGGTGAGCGCGATGTCGCCGACCCGCACCACCTCTTCGTCCTGCAGGAAGCGATCGACCTGCGCGGGCGGGAAGGTGATGTCGTCGCCGAAGTGGATATCGTCGGTGCCGCCGCGCGCGAGCATCGCGGCCGACTCGGCGTTCGCGGCGATGCGCGCGCCGGTCGCGCGCTTGACCTTCGCGGTCGGGCCGGCGTGGTCGGCATGCGCGTGCGACAGCAGGATCCAGCGCAGGCGTTCCGGCGTGACGCCGAGCGTGCGCATCCGCGCGAGGAGCATGTCCGCGGCCTGCGGCATGCCGCCGTCGATCAGCACCGCGCCCTGCGGCGTGTCGATCAGCACCGCACTCAAGCCTTCGGTGCCGATGTACCAGGTGTGGTCGGCGATGCGCACCGGCGCGATGGGTTGGCGCCACGCATCGCGCACTTCGTAGGCCCCGGTTTGTGGCAGTACGGGCTCCGCGGCGAACACGGCGGCGACCGACAACGACAACGACAACACCGCGGCGACGCGCGCCGCGCAGGCATTCATGCGCATGGATTCAGTTCAGAGGGAAGGAATGACTTTCGGACGTGCGGCGCGCGCGCCGATCAACGCCATCGGGATGGGCAACAACAGGCCGAGGATCGCCATCCACGTCGGATGACCGGGCGCCAGCATGATCATGCCGACGACGCCGAGCAGCACGAACGCACCGACCACGATCGCCGCGGTGCGCGGCCACGGGCGCGAAACCTTCGCGGCCACGAAACCACCGGCGAGCGCACCGATCGCCCAGGCGATCACGACCATCGCGATCGCGGCCGTAGGTGCGGCGGCGAGCACCTTGCCGATGTCGGCGGTGTTCATCGGGTCCAGGCCCGGCGGCGGCGGATAAAGCATGTGGCTCAGGTATTCGATCCCGGCGATCACGATGTACATGACCACCAGGCCGGCGAGCACGCCGAGCACCAACCGCAGGATCGCTTTGCCCATCGCCGGCTCCCCATCCTTGTCGCGCGAAGCATGCGCCCGGCTTCATGCGGGCCGCAAGACGGGCGGGCGTAGACTCGGCCGACGCGATACGGAGCCACGCCGATGGCCGGACACCAGCGCACGCTCAACCTGCGGTTCCTCGCCGAACCCTCCGACGTGAACTACGGCGGCAAGGTGCACGGCGGCGTGGTGATGAAGTGGATCGACCAGGCCGGCTACGCGGCGGCGGTCGGGTGGAGCGGCAAGTACTGCGTGACCGTCGCGGTCGGCGGCATCCGCTTCGTCGCGCCGGTGCGCATCGGCGACCTGGTGACCGTCGCGGCCAAGCTCGTGCGCACCGGCACGAGTTCGATGCAGTTCGCCGTCGACGTGCGCGCGCGCGACCCGATGGGCGGGGAAGGGCGCCTGAGCACGCATTGCATCATCGTGTTCGTCGCGCTCGATAAAGTGGAAGGCCAGCCCGTGCCCGTGCCGCCGTGGGTTCCCGAGACCGACGAAGACCGGCAGCTCGCGGTGGAAGCCGATCGCGTGATGCAGGCGGTGCGTGCGCCATCCCCTTCACCGCAGCCCTGAAACGCCGAAGGCCGCCTTGCGGCGGCCTTCTTCATGCGGCGTGCGAGCGGCGATTACATCGCGACTCGACGACCCTGCATGTAACGGTTGCTCCAATAGCCGGTGACCAGGCTGTCGACGCGCACGTTCTTGCCGCGGCTCGGCGCATGCAGGAAGCGGCCTTCGCCCATGTAGATGCCGACGTGGCTGACGCGGCCGCTGCGGCCGAAGAACACCAGGTCGCCCGGAACCAGCGCGCTACGCTCGACCGCTTCGCCCGTCGTCGCCATCTGGCGGGAGACGCGCGGCAGGTCCATGCCCAGCACCGTGCGATAGACGTAACCGACCAGGCCGCTGCAATCGAAGCCGTCGGTCGACTCGCCGCCCCAGCGATAGGGCGTGCCGAGCAGGGTCAGCGCCTTGCCCATGACGTTGGAGATGCGCTCGGTCAGCTTCGGCTTGGCCTGCTGGTCGAGCGTGGCATTCGGATCGAGTTCGGCGAGGTCGCCGAAGATCGGGCGGACCTTCGGGGCCGGGGCCGACGACAGCGAAGTCGTCACCGGCAACTCGAGGTCCACGCCTTCGAGCGGACCGGCGACGTCGGTCGCTTCCTGCGCAAAGGCGGTGGTCGCGCACACGCAGAGCGCGGCGCCGAAAAGAAAACGGATCGCGCCCGCGCGAACGCGCAGGGCGGCGGTGCGGGTGGCGGCGGTCAGGCCTGTTGTCAGGTCTTGGGTCGTCACGAGTCCATCACGAAAATCGAAGACCGGGCGACCTTAACGGCTGAAGACCGGGTGAAGGTTCAATTTTCGTAAAGGCCGCGTGAACCCATGCAAGTTTCGTGACCGGTCGTCGTATTCATCTGCGTGCAACGGCCGCTTCGCCTGCTGAATGCGCCTCAGCGCAGCACGCGGCGTGCGCCGGCATAGTGGCTCACCCAATAAGGACCATCGAGGTGGTCCAGTCGCACGGTGCCGCCCGTGCTCGGCGCGTGCACGAAGCGCCCTTCGCCGACGTAGATGCCCACGTGCGTGACCGTTCCGCCATTGGCGAAGAACACGAGGTCCGCGGCCGCGAGGCGTTCGGGCTGGATGCGCGGACCCTGGGAAGCGAGGTCGCGCGAGGTGCGCGGCAAGGCGACGTTCGCCATGTCGCGGAAGACATAGTTGACCAGGCCGCTGCAGTCGAACCCGCCCTCGGGCGTGTTGCCGCCGTAGCGATAGGGGGTGCCGACCAGGCCGATCGCGCGGATCAGCACCGAGTTGGCGCGCGCCGGATCGTCGGGCGTGACCACTGGCCATGTGCGCGGCATCGACGCGCGCGCCGCCGAAGGCTTCGTACTGCGCACGTTGTCGCTTCCGCCGCATGCGGCGAGCAGCGCGACCAGGCCAAAAAGAAAGAGCACGCGCACCCGCGCTGGCGCGGGTGCGGTGGAGCCGGGATAATGCGCGACCCCGCGGGTCGTGCTGCGTTCGGCATTCATCGCCGGCGAGTGTGGCCGCTTTCACGCGGCGCTGACAAGCGCCCCACGCCTGCCGCGCAGGCCCGAACCCAGGTCAACCCCACGATGAAGATCGAAAAGGACCGCGTCGTCCAGTTCCACTACACCGTCAACGAGCGCAGCGCGCACGAAGCCGGCGAAGAAGCCATCGAGAGCTCGAAGGACCGCGAGCCGCTCGCCATCCTGATCGGCCACGGCAACATCATCCCGGGCCTGGAGAAGGCGATGGAAGGCAAGGAAGCCGGCGAAAGCTTCAGCGCCGACGTTCCCGCCGCCGAGGCCTACGGCGAAGTGCGCGAAGGCCTGACCCAGCGCGTGCCGAAGAAGCACTTCGGCGAACAGCGCCTCGCCCCCGGCATGCAGGTCGTGCTGAACACCAACTTCGGCCCGCGCGCGGTGACGATCCAGAAGGTCGGCATGAGCGTGGTCGACGTCGACCTCAACCATCCGATGGCCGGCAAGGACCTGCACTTCGACGTCGAGATCGTCGAAGTGCGCGAAGCGACCCCGGAAGAGATCGAACACGGCCACGTCCACGGCGACGGCGGCCACCACCACTGAGTCTGGTTCACCTTGGTCCGGTGCACCGGATCAGTCACACGCGACCGCTCGTCGGTCGCGTCGCGCGAACGGCCCGCAAACGCGGGCCGTTTCGTTTTCGGGGTGTGGGTCGCGGAGTGGCGGCTGGCCCGGTGACCGCTGGCTTGATGACTTCTGGCCCTGATCGCCTGAGGAGTTGCGTGCACTAATGCGCGCAACGCAGGAGGGATCCTCGTATGTCCCATGCCACGCCTACGCTGCTGACGCCCGTCGCGGTGAACGAGCGCATCGCCACGCTCGACGTGATCCGCGGCGTCGCGCTGTTCGGCATCTTCCTGATGAACATCGAGTGGTTCAACCGCCCGATCGCCGATCTCGACGCAGGCCTGCCCGGCAACGTCACCGGCATCGATTACTGGGCGGGCTGGTTCGTCCACGTGTTCATCCGAAGCAAGTTCTGGACGATGTTCTCGCTGCTGTTCGGCATGGGCTTCGCGGTGATGCTCTCGCGCGCGCAGCAGGCGGGGCGGCCGTTCCTCGCGCCCTACGTGCGCCGCACGCTCGCGCTCGCGCTGTTCGGGTTCCTGCATTTCGTGCTGGTGTGGGCCGGCGACATCCTGTTCGACTACGCGATGGGCGCGGCCTTCCTGCTGGTCGTCTTCCACGCGAAGCCGAAGGTGATGCTGTGGATCGCCGGCATCGCGCTGGGCATCGGCGCGGTGTTCGGTGGCGCGAAACTCGCGGGCTACGACCAGATGGTGTGGGCGCCTGCGCTCGGACTCGGCGCGCCGGTGCTGGTGCTGGGCATTCTCGCGTGGGCCATTCGCAAGTGGCCGGAGAACGGTTTGCGCAACGCGGGGCTCACGCTCGTGCTGTTGCCGTGCATCGGCATGATGATCGGCGGCCTGGCGACGCCGCAGTTGCCGCAGGCCGAACGCGACCGCATCGCGCTGCGCGAGGCGAAGACGCCGGAAGAAAAGACCGAGGTGCGCAAGCAGCTGGCCGAAGCGGCGAAGGCGCGCAAGGAACATGTCGACACGCTTGCCAGGCAAACGCGGGTCAATTCGCAGGGGACGTATCTCGAGAACGTCGCGATGCGCCTGGCGGATTTCCCGAAGACCGCGGCGCAGCATGTGTTCTTCGCGCTGTTCTTCGTGCTCGGCATGTTCATGCTCGGCGCGTGGTTCATCCGCTCGGGGCTGATGGTGAACCCGGGCGCGCACCTGGACCTGTATCGCAAGCTCGCCTTGTTCGGCATTCCGCTCGGCATCGGATTGAGCATCGTCGCCGCGGCGATCGCGGCCACGCACGTGCGCGGCGTCAACGATTCGCTGTACATGTTCTCGATGGGCCTCGGCATGGTGGCCGCGGTGCCTGCGTGCCTGGGGTATGTCGCGGCGATCGTGCTGCTGTTCCACTCGCCGCGCTTCTCGCGCTACATGGCGGTGTTCGCACCGGCGGGACGCATGGCGTTGACGGTGTACATCGGCACGTCGGTGATCTGCACGTTCTTCTTCTACGGCTACGGGCTCGGCTGGTGGGGCATGGGGCGCGCGATGCAACTCGTGTTCTGCGTGATCGTGTTCGCGCTGATCCTCGTGGCATGCAAGGCGTGGTTGTCGCGCTTCCGCTACGGCCCGCTGGAATGGCTGTGGCGCGCGTTCACCTATTTGCACATCCCGACCATGCGCGACAAACGCCTCGCGACGGCCTGACAGCAGCGATGCTCCAATAAAAAACGGCCCGCGCGATGCGGGCCGTTTCGTTTCGCACGTTTGCAGCGATCGATCAGTTCACGCCCACCGCCGACCACGCACGGGCCACCGCGGCGTACTGCGCCGAGGTGCTGCCGAAGAGGTCCGACGCCGCGCGCAATGTGTGCGCGCGGGCCTGCGGGTACGTGGTGCCCGAGGTGAAGTACAGGTCGAGCGCGCGGTACCAGATGCGCTCGGCAGCGCTGCGGCCGATGCCGGTCACGCCGGTGTCGCCGTTGCACACCAGCGCCGACAGGGCGTAGTTGAATCCCGACGGATTGGTCGCGCCCTGCGAGAGCAGGTAGAAGAAGTGGTTCGCCGGACCCGACGAGTAGTGCGGGTCGACGCCACCGAAACCGGCGGCAGGGTAGCAGTCGTACGACGCACCGCCGTCGGCTGCGCTCGGCTTGAACATGTAGCGGATCGCCTTCGTTTCGCCCGGGTTCGACGCGTAGATTTCTTCGCCGATCTTCCAGTCCGGCGTGTCGGAGCCGTTGTTGGCGTAGAACTCGACCATCGTGCCGAAGATGTCGGACGTGGCTTCGTTCAGACCGCCCGCATCACCGGAGTAGGCGAGAGCGGAGGTCGCCTGCGTCACGCCGTGGCTCATCTCGTGGCCGGCGACGTCGATCGCGACGAGCGGAAGCACGCTGCCGCCGCCATCGCCGTAATACATCGCGTTGGCGTACCACGCCGCGTTCGCCCAGTTGCGGCCGACATGCACGTAGCTCTTCACGCCCTTGCCGTCGTTGAAGATGCCGTTGCGGCCGTGCGTGACCTTGTAGTAGTCGAACGTGGTCGCGACGCCGAAGTGCGCGTCGGACGCAACGGTCGCGCGATCGCTCGTCGTGTTGTTGCCCCAGGTGTTGTCGGCGTCGGTGAACAGCGTCGCGCGGCCGGCCGCGACGTTGTAGGCCGCACCCTTCGCGTCGTAGGTGGCGCCGTTGCCGCGCGTGGTGTCGGTGAGGTTGAAGCTGCCGCCGGAGCTCGCGGTGTTCAGCGCCACGTTCCCGTAAAGCAGCGTGCGACCGGTGCCGACCGCGGGCGTGCCGCCCGGCGTGCCGCCGCCGCCCGGCTTGGCGGTATGCACCATGTCCCACTTGTCGAGGATCCTGCCGCTGCCCGCGTCGACGAAGTAATGCATTTCCGTCGGCGTCTGGTCGCGCTTGGTGCCGGTGAACACGACTTCGTACGCGAGCACCGGCGAGGCGCCGCGTGCGTACACGACCTTGCGCGCTTCGCGCACGCCGTCGAACGCGATGCCGAAATCGGCGCCGGCGATGACGGTGGCTTCGTCGCCGCGGATCTTCGCGTCGAGGTTCGGTCGAAGCGAGGACTTCAACGTCTGGCTGGCCGAACGGAACTGGCCGTTGCGCGAATGCACGACCACGTCGCCGAACAACACCGGCAGCCCGCGATACGTACGTTCGAAGCGGACGTGTTCGGTGCCGTCGGCATCGACCATCACGTCCTTCACGACGAGCGAGTCGCCGGCGTTCTTGTTGAGAGCCTTTGCGTGGCTGTCGGCGAGGCCGAGCGCGCGGCCTGCGGCCGGATGGTCGGCCTTGCCTGCATGGGCCGCGCCGGCAGTGAGGGCGAGCGCGATGGCGAAGACCAACGGACGATGCGAATGCGACATCTGGTGGAACCCCCGAAAAGTGGCGAAAGAAAACGGCCCCGAGGGCCGTTGCTTGTGGATGTGCGCTATGCGCGCCTCCAGAACCGACCTTCCCGAAAAACGTGACACGAGTCACGTTGCACTGCCGCACCGCACAACGCCAAATGGAAACGGCCCGCTGAGCGGGCCGTTTCCGGGGACGAACGGTAGCTAGCTAACGGCTCAGTTGACGCCCACCGCCGACCAGGCGCGCGCCACGGCGTTGTACTGCGCAGAACCGGCGCCGTAGAGATCCGTCGCCGCCTGCAGCGTGTGCGCACGCGCCTGCGGGTAGGTCTCGTTGGAGGTGAAGTACACCGTCAGCGCGCGGTAGTAGATGCGCTGCGCGGCGTCGCGGCCGATGCCGGTCACGCCCGTGTCGCCGTTGCACACCAGCTGCGAGGCGGTGTAGCTGAAGCCCGCCGGGTTCACCGCGCCTTCCGCCAGCAGGTAGAAGAAGTGGTTGCCGGGGCCCGACGAGTAGTGCGGGTCGATGCCGGCGAAACCGGCCGCCGGGTAGCAGTTGTAGGAACGATTACCGTCGGCGTCGCCCGGGCGGAACATGTAGCGCAGCGCCGTGCGACCAGTCGGGTTCGAGCGGTAGATCTTCTCGCCGATCATGTAGTCGGGCGTGTCGGTGGCGTTGTTGGCGAAGTACTCGACCATCGTGCCGAAGATGTCGGACGAGGCTTCGTTGAGGCCGCCCGCATCGCCGGAGTAGGCGAGGTTGGAGGTCGCTTCGGTCACGCCGTGCGTCATCTCGTGGCCGGCCACGTCGACGGCGACGACCGGATACCACGACGACGTGCCCAGGCCATAGGCCATGAACTTGTACGGCGCGCCGTACCACGCGGCGTTGCCGCCCGTCGCCGGACCGCCGCTGCGGAAGGTCACGTTGACGATGGACTTCACGCCGACGCCGTCGTTGTAGATGCCGTTACGGCCGAACACCGACTTGTAGTAATCCCACGTCGTCGCCACGCCCACGTGCGCGTCCGAGGCTTCGGAAGCGACGAGCGACTCGGTGTTGTTGCCCCAGTTGTTGTCGGCGTCGGTCATGATCGGCGCGCTGGAATACACGCGGCTGATCTCCTTGCCCTGGCCGTCGCGGGTGTTGCCGCCGCCGCGGGTCGGGTCGACCAACTGGTAACCACCGGAAATCGAATCGGTCGTCATCGACACGTCGCCGAGGAACAGCGTCTGGCCGACGCCGGTCGCCGCAGCGGTGTGGATGATGTTCCAGCGATCGAGCACCTTGCCCGAGTTCGCATCGATGAAGTAACGCATGTCTGCTTCGCCATCGCGCTTGGACACGCCGCGCACGCGGACCTCGAACGCGAGGACCGGCTTCGCACCGCGCGCATAGACCACCAGGCCCTGGCTGCCGATGTCCTCGAGCTTGCCGGCGAAATCGGTGCCGGCCGCGAGGACGGCGTCGTCGGCCGACAACACGGGCTTGAGGTTCGGGCGCTCGCTCGTCTTCAGCGACTTGCTGGCGTCGCGGAACTGGCCGTTGCGCGAATGCACGACCACGTCGCCGCCGATCACCGGCAGGCCGCGGTAGGTGCGGTCGAAGCGGACGTGTTCCGCGCCGTCGCGGTCGACGACCACGTCGCGCACGGCGAACCCGTCGCCGGCGTTGCGGTGCATGGCGGCACCGTGCGCGGCGAGCATGTCCTTGGCGCGGAGGGCGGCGGGGGAGTCGGCCTTGCCGGCGAAGGCGGGCATGGCGACGGAAGCGAGGCCTGCGAGTACGGCCACGCTGATCAAGCGAGCTTGCAGATGCATTCGATGGAACCCCTGAAAAGAAATGGTTTCGGAATCCGGTGTGTCCGGACCTCGTCCCGGTCGCCGTTCAAGCGGCGCCGGAATGCCGACTCTGTTGCGAGTGCCATCCAAATGTCATGCTGCGCGGCAACACGCGCCTGAAGCAGTCATGGGCGGCCTTCAAACGGGTCAGGGGTTTGACGCGATGTATACGGTTTCATCCGACGACGTGATGATCGCCGGGGGCGGCGCCGTTGGACTGGCAACTGCGCTGGCCTTGCTCGAAGCGGGTCGCAACGTGCGCGTCATCGAGGCCCGCCATGTCGGCGCCGGGTCGTCGCACGGCAACTGCGGCACGATCACGCCAAGCCACGCCGCGCCGCTCGCGCAACCGGGGATGGTGCAGACCGCGCTGCGCATGATGCTGCAGCCCGACGCGCCGCTATACATCAAGCCGCGCGTGGATCCGGTGTTGTGGCGCTGGCTGCTCACGTTCGCGGGGCGCTGCAACGTGCGCGACTTCGAACAAAGCGCGCGCGCGAAGGGCGCGCTGCTCAACGACTCGCGCGCGCGCCTCACCGATTGGGTGCGCAAGTACGCGCTCGAATGCGAATTCGTCGAATCGGGCGAGGACTACGTGTTCCGCGATCCGCGCCGGCTCGAACACGACATGCTCGAAGCGCCGATCCTGCGCGAACTCGGCGTGCAGGTCGACGTCTACGAAGGCCGCGACTACGAAGTGCGCGAACCCGCGTTGAAGCCCGGCGTCGCCGGCGCGATCCGTTTCGCGGGCGATGCGGCGCTGCGTCCCGATCGCTACGTCGCTGAGCTCGCGCGCGCGGTGCGCGAACGCGGCGGCACGATCGTCGAAGGTTGCGCGCTCGAAGCGATCGAACGCAACGGCACCGGATGGCGCGTGCGCACGTCGGGCGGCACGTTCAACGCGCGCGACCTCGTGTGCGCGCTCGGCGCGTGGACGCCGCAGCTGGCCGACGCGATCGGCCTGCGTGCGCTGCGCAACGCGATGCAACCGGGCAAGGGGTACTCGATCACCTACGATCCGCCGGCCCTCGTGCCCAGGCATCCGCTCGTGCTGCGCGAACGCCAGGTGTGCGTGACCGCGTGGGAAAGCGGCTATCGCCTCGGCAGCACGATGGAGTTCTCCGGCTTCGACGACACGCTCAACGAACGGCGCCTCGGCGCGCTCGAACGCGGTGCGGCCGAATACCTGCACCAGCCGGTCGGCCCGGTCGTGCGCGAACGCTGGTTCGGCTGGCGGCCGATGTCGTGCGACGACATTCCGATCATCGGCAAGGTCCCTGGCCGCGAGGGCATCTGGCTCGCGACGGGCCACGGGATGATGGGCATCGGCATGAGCACGGGCACCGCGCAGTTGGTCGCCGACCTCGTCACCGGTCGCGCGCCGTCGATCGATCCGGCGCCCTACGCGCCTGCGCGTTTCACCTGAGCCCGCGCTTCCGGGAGACCGCCCGCGGGAGGTCGTACACTCCGCGCCCATGGACGCCATCTTCGAACTCCATCGCGGCACCGCCGCCTTGCTGGTCAGCGTGCCGCACGACGGCAGCGAGATTCCGCCGGCGCTCGCTTCGCGCATGACGGAGCGCGCGCGCATCGCGCCCGACACCGACTGGCACGTGTCGCGTTTGTATGAAGTCGCGCACGCGCTCGGCGCGTCGATACTCCGTCCGCGTTACTCGCGCTACGTCGTCGATCTCAATCGACCGCCCGACGACACGTCGCTGTACCCGGGGCAGAACACCACCGGCCTGTGTCCCGCGGTGCAGTTCACTGGCGAGCCCGTATACCTCGAAGGCCAGGCGCCGAGCGACGACGAGATCGCGCAACGCGTCCAAACGTACTGGCGTCCGTACCACGACGCGCTGCAGGCGGAACTGCAACGACTGCGCGAGGCGCACGGCCGCGTCGTGCTGTGGGAAGGACACACGATCAAGGGCAGCGCGCTGCCGTTCCTCTTCGAAGGTCGGCTGCCGGACCTCAACCTGGGCACGTCGGGCGGCGCAAGTTGTTCGCCCGCGTTGCAGGCGAAACTCGAAGCCGTGCTCGGCGCGCAGGACGAGTTCGACTGGGTCGCCAACGGGCGCTTCAAGGGCGGTTACATCACGCGCCACTACGCGTCGCCTGCTGACAACATCGATGCGGTGCAGCTCGAAATGAGCCAGCGCCTGTACATGGACGAAGAGACATTCGAATGGGCTCCTGCACGCGCATCGCGCGCGCAAGCCGTCATCCGCTCCCTGCTCGAGGCCGCGCTCGCATGAAGAACCACAACCCGTCGGGCAACAAGCTGCACTTCGCCAGCGTCACGCAACGGATCATGGGCACGCTGGTGTTCGTCGTGATCGCGGGGTTGATCTGGGCCGCGTGGAGCGGACGTTACGACGCGGAGGTCAACCAGTTCGCTTCGTGGTTGCGCTCGCACTGGCATGCGTTGGTGAATTGATCGAGACAAAGAAAAAGGGCGGCCCGTTGGCCGCCCTTCTTCGTTGCACGCTGCGTGCGTCGTTGCAATCAAGGCGACGTCGCGACCTTCGCGTTCGGCCCGATGTGCTTGTCGAGGAACTTCTCCAGGCGCTCGTACATCTCGGTGATGTTCTTCGGATCGGCGAAGCCGTGGCCTTCGTCCTTCACCACCCATTCCTCCGGCGCGCGCCCGACCGAACGCAGCGCGTTGGACATCGTCTTGAACTGGTTGATGTCGGCGGTGTTGTCGTCTTCGCCGTGCACGAGGAAGACGGGCACGTCGATTTCCTTCGCGCGTTCGGCCGGGGAGATGCGCGCGAGCGCTTCGAGGTCATCGCCGAGCGTGCGCGTCCAGAAGCGCTTGCTGCGTTTCGACTGGCCGTCGCGCTTGTCGGTCTTGCGCATCAGCGGCAGGTCGTACACGCCGACGTAGCCGACCGCGCACTTGTACATGCCGGGGTTGAGGATCGGCTGCATCAACGCCGAGTAGCCGCCGAAGCTCGCGCCGTAGATGCAGATGCGTTCCGGATCGGCGAGCTTTTCGGAAATCGCCCAGCGCACGCCGTCGGTGATGTCGTCCTGGATCAGGCCGCCCCATTGCTTCCAGCCCGCGCGTTCGAACGCTTCGCCGCGCCCGTCGGAGCCGCGGTAGTTGACCTGCAGCACCGCGTAACCGCGGCTGGCGAGGAACTGCGCGTCGCGATCGAAGCTCCACCGATCGCTCACGCCGAACGGACCGCCGTGCGGCATCACCACCATCGGCTTCGGGCCGTCGCCGGCCGGCGCGGTGTACAGCGCGAACAGTTGCGTGCCGTCGCGCGCGGCGATCGACACCGGGCGCACCTTCGCCATGCTGTCGACCTTCATCCACGGCCGATAGTCGAGCACCTTCTGCACCTTGCGCGTGTCGCGGTCGTACAGGTACCACGCGCCCTCGTCGCGATCGGACCACGTCGAGAACAGCACGCGGTTGCCGTCGTGGCTGGCGTCCATCAGTGACACCATCATGCCGGGGAACGACTTCAGCAGCCCCAGGTACAGCTTCGTCCACTCGGATTCGGGCTTGATGATTTCCACCGTCGGCTTGCCGGCGTTGTAGCTCACCGCGAACGGCGTGCCGTCGTGGCCTTCGAGCATGAAGCCTGCGGGTTCCTGGTCGGCCTTGCCGGCCAGGCGCGTGCGCGTGCCGGCCGCCATGTCGATGCGATACACCTGCGCCGGTTCGCGTGCGTCGACGACGAACGCGTACGCGATGTTGTTGTCGCGTTCGAACTGCAGGTTGTAGAGGCTGTATCCGGCGAGCGCCTTCGGCACCGGCAGCCATTCGCTGCCCTTGGTGGGGCGATAGTGCAGGACGATCTCGTCGTTGTCGTCGAGCGAACGGCGCACGCGCGCCTCGCCCGTGCGGTCGAACGAGAAGCTCGCGCGGCCCTCGAAGCGTTCGATCTCGTGGCGTTCGTTCTTGCGCGTGTCGACCTTGTAGACGACGCTGTCGGGCTCCTCGCCGCAGTTCCAGCACGTGAAGTCGACGAGCACCATGCCCGGTTCGTCCGGCAGCGTGCGGTTGAGGTCGGCCCAGCCGTGGTCGCGGAAGTTGCTGTTGTAGCCGAACATCATGCGGCCGCCCTTGCCGTCGATGCCCGAGACGAACAACTCGCCGGTCTGGCGCGGTCGCTTCCAGAATGCATTGAGGATGCCGCGCGAGACGACGATGCGATCGTCGGTGGTCCACGTCACGCCGGCCGAGTGCTCCATCGGCCCGAAACGCAGCGTCTGGGTCTTGCCGCTGCCGTCGAGCGTCACGATCAGTACCTGCGTTTCGCGGTTGTCTGCAGTGGGCACTTCCATCGCGACGTGCTTGCCGTCGGGCGACAGCGTCGCGCCCCAGCCGTCGGGGCGCTTGGCGAAATCCGCCGCGGGGACGAGTTGCGCGAACGCGGCGGGCGAGGCGAGCGCGAGCAATGCGCCGAGCAGGCGCGAAAGATGCGTGGTCATCGAGTTCTCCCTGTGTCGATATGCAAAGGGCGGCCATGCGGCCGCCCTTTGTCGTTTCGTACCGTGCGCGTGACGCTGCCGGTCAGGGCGACGTCGCGACCTTCGCGTTCGGCCCGATGTGCTTGTCGAGGAAGGCTTCCATGCGGCGGTACAGCTCCGCGATGTTCTCTGGGTTGGAGAAGCCGTGGCCTTCGCCCGCGCCGAGGAAGGTTTCCGCCGGGTTGCCGGCGTCCTTCAGGGCGCCGTCCATCGCGCGGAACTGGTTCATGCCCACGTTGCCGTCGGCCTTGCCGTGCACGAGCATCACCGGGACCTTCACTTCGCCCGCGCGCTTGGCCGGCGAGAGCTTGCCGAGCGAAGCCGCGTCGGTACCGAGCGAACGGAGGAAGAAGCGTTCGACCGACTCGTCTTCCGATTCCTTGCTGCTGTTGAGCAGCGGCAGGTCGTACACGCCGACGTAGCCGATCGCGCACTTGTACATGCCGGGGTTGAGGATCGGCTGCATCAGCGCGGAGTAGCCGCCGAACGAACCGCCGTACATGCAGATGCGGTCCGGATCGGCGAGCTTCTGGTCGATCGCGTACTTCACGCCGTCGGTGATGTCGTTCTGGATCATCCCGCCCCATTCCTTGTAGGCCTGCTGGATGAACTTGTGTCCGCGGCCGCCGGAGCCGCGGTAGTTCACCTGCAGCACGCCATAGCCGCGGCTGGCGAGGAACTGCACGTCGCGATCGAAGCCCCATGCGTCGAACACGGCGAACGGACCGCCGTGCGGCATGACCACGAGCGGCTTCGGGCCGGCGCCGCCGCCGACCGGGGCGGTGTAGTAGCCGTACAGCTTCACGCCGTCGCGCGTGGTGAACTCGATCGGCTTCATCGCCGCGAGCGCCTTGCCTTCGAACCACGGCGCACGCGCGCCGACCTGCGTGATCTTGTTGCCGTTGGCGCGATCGAGCACGTAGTAGTTGCCCATGTCGCGATCGCCCGAGGTCCAGAACAGTACCTTGGAATCGTCGCGCGTGAAGTCCAGGAAATAGACCATCTTGCCCTTGAAGCGCTGCAGCAAGGCATTGTGGAGCTTGGCCCACTCGCTGTTGTTGTCGAAATACTGCACCGCCGGCGACGGCGAGGTGTACGTCACGCCGAAGGGCACTTCCTTGCGCGTGGCGGTCATGATCGTGCCGACGTTGACGCCCTCGCGGTTGACCATCTTGGTGCGTGTGCCCGCGGCGACGTCGATCTTGTACAGCTGCGTCGCTTCGCCTTCGTCGGAAACGCGCGCGTACAGGGTGTTGTTGTCCTCGGCGAAGACGCCGCCGACGAGGTGGTAACCGGCGATCGACTTCGGCAGCGGCGCCCACGCGGAGGTCGCGGTCGCGCGGTACGACAGCTTCGGCGTGCCGTCCGATTCCTCCGAGTACGCGATGCGCGCGATTCCGTCGGTGTCGAACACGAGCGAGCTGGAGACGTCGCCGTCCTTGATGCGCTCGACTTCCTGGCGCGTGCCGGTGCGCGTGTCGACCTTGAAGACGACCGTGTCGCCGTCTTCGCCGCAATCCATTTCCCAGCAGTAGAAGTTGACGAGGACCTTGCCCGGTTCCTTGTCGAGGACCTTCTCGAGGTAGGCCGAGCCGAGGTCCTTGTTGCGACCGCGCTTGGTGCCGTCGTCCAGCACGTAGGCGAACAGCGTGCGCTGCTTGTCGCCGGTGAGGTTGGTGGCCATCAGCTGCCCGGTGTTGCGCAGGAACTCTTCGCCCGGGTAACGCTTGGCGCGCGCGACGGTGATCTGGTCGTCGTCCGTCCAGGTCACGCCCATGACGTGCGATTCCTGGCCGAAGCGCAGGGTCTTGACCGTGCTGCCGTCGGCCAGCTTCACGATCTGCAGGTTGGTTTCCTTGCCGTCGACCGAAGGCACCGCGAGGGCGATGTACTCGCCGGTCGGCGAGAGCGCGACCTCGTCGAGGTCCGCGTACTTCGCGAAATCGGTGACGGGAATCTGTTGGGCCATGGCCACGGGCGCGGCAACGGCGAACGCGAGCGCCAGCGACAGGCGCGCGAAAGACTTGCGGTGCATTGAGGTCGTCCTGATGGTTCGCCTCTCCCCGAGGCACGGGCAGGGTAGCGAAGCCGTACAGCCGCTCCAAGTGGCGCGGGGTCGCGAAGAATGATGAATCGCGCCCATTCCCGGGACGTCGTGCGCTTTCGGTAGCGGTCAGACCTCGAGGGTAGCGAGGTCGCCCTTCGATTCGAGCCAGGTCTTGCGGTCGCCGGCGCGCTTCTTCGCCAGCAGCATGTCCATCAGCGAGCGGGTCTCGCCGTCGTCGTCGACCGTGAGCTGGACCAGGCGGCGCGTGTCGGGGTGGATGGTCGACTCGCGCAACTGCTGCGGGTTCATTTCGCCCAGGCCCTTGAAGCGGGTGACGTGGACGGCGCCCTTCATCTTTTCGCGCTCGATGCGTTCCAGCAGCAGGCGCTTCTCTTCTTCGTCGAGTGCGTAGAACACCTGCTTGCCCACGTCGACGCGGAACAGCGGCGGCATCGCGACGAACACGTGGCCGGCGGCGACGAGGGCGGGGAAGTGCTTGAGGAACAACGCCGTGAGCAGCGTGGCGATGTGCAGGCCGTCGGAGTCGGCGTCGGCGAGGATCACCACCTTGCCGTAGCGCAACCCGCCGATGTCGTCCTTGCCCGGGTCGCAACCGATCGCGACGGCGAGGTCGTGCACTTCGGTCGAGCCGAGCACGCTGCCCGACGCGACTTCCCACGTATTGAGGATCTTGCCGCGCAGCGGGAGGATCGCCTGGAAATCCTTGTCGCGCGCCTGGCGCGCGCTGCCGCCCGCCGAATCGCCTTCGACGAGGAACAGTTCGGTGCGCGACAGGTCCTGCGAGATGCAGTCGGCGAGCTTGCCGGGCAACGCGGGGCCCTGCGTGACCTTCTTGCGGACGATCTGCTTCTCGGTCTTCAGGCGCGCGCTCGCGCGCTCGATCGCGAGTTGCGCGATGCGCGTGCCCATCTCGACGTGCTGGTTGAGCCACAGCGAGAACGCGTCGTGCGCGGCGCCTTCGACGAAACCGGCGGCCTGGCGCGAGGAGAGGCGTTCCTTGGTCTGGCCGCTGAACTGCGGGTCGGTCATCTTCAGCGACAGCACGAAGGCGACGCGGTCCCACACGTCTTCCGGCGCGAGCTTCACGCCGCGCGGCAGCAGCGAGCGGAAGTCGCAGAACTCGCGCAACGCATCGGTGAAACCGGTGCGCAGGCCGTTGACGTGCGTGCCGTGCTGCGCGGTGGGAATCAGGTTGACGTAGCTTTCCTGCACGAGCTCGCCTTCGGGCACCCACGCGACGGCCCAGTCGACGATCTCGGTGTCCTTCTTCAACGAACCGACGAACAACTCCGGCGGCAGGATCTCGCGCTGGCCTTCGGTCGCGAGTTCGCCGCGCAGGTAGTCGCGCAGGCCGTCCTCGTAATGCCATTGCGCGCGTTCGCCGCTGGCTTCGTCGAACAGCGACACCGACAGGCCGGGGCACAGCACCGCCTTCGCGCGCAGCAGGTGCTTGAGCGAACGCAGGTTGAACTTGTTGGTGTCGAAGTACTTCGCGTCGGGCCAGAAGCGCAGGCGCGTGCCGGTGTTCTTCTTGCCGACGGTGCCGACGACTTCCAGCTTCGAGGCGCGGTCGCCGTCGGCGAAGGCCATGTGGTACTCGTTGCCTTCGCGCTTGATGAAGACGTCGACCTTCTTCGAGAGCGCGTTCACCACGCTCACGCCCACGCCGTGCAGGCCGCCGGAGAAGGTGTAGTTCTTGTTGCTGAACTTGCCGCCCGCGTGGAGGCGCGTGAGGATCAGCTCGATGCCCGGGATCTTCTCTTCCGGGTGGATGTCGACCGGCATGCCGCGGCCGTTGTCGGCCACTTCGCAGCTGCCGTCGGCGTGCAGCACGACTTCGATCGCGTCGGCATGGCCGGCGAGCGCTTCGTCCACCGCGTTGTCGATGACTTCCTGGGCGAGGTGGTTCGGCCGCGCCGTGTCGGTGTACATGCCGGGGCGGCGCTTGACCGGATCGAGGCCGGAGAGGACTTCGATGTCGGCGGCGTTGTAGCGGGAGTTCATTCGTGCGGCGTCTGCGAAATGCGGCGGGGGATGCGTGCTTCCCGAAGGATAGCGTGAACGACCGGTGATTCACGCCCCGACCAAGCGGCCGCGCGTAGGTTGCTCGTCATCGCGAAAGCGAGGAGGACGAAGGATGCGCACTCCACTGTTGTTGCTCGCGCTGGCCGGCGCGCTCGCGTTGCCTGCGGCGCATGCGCAGACCGCCGCGCCGAAGGCCACGCCGAATCCCGCGCCCGCGGCCAGGCCGTCGACCACGGTCGCCGCGAAGCCGGCCCCCAGGCCCGGCGTCCAGGAAGGCATGCGGCTGGGGGCGAACATCGCCGACCTGGTGAAGGCCGCCGCACAAGCGCAGGCCGCCGCGCGGGCGAAGGCGCAGGCCGCCCCGCAACCCGCGCAAACGCAGGCGGCGACAGGCACGCAGGGCGAAGCGGTCGCCGCGACGCCGGTCCCCTGAGGCCCCTCGCGTCGGCAACCCGAATGCGACGAAGGTCGCGGGAAAGGGCCGGTCCCGGTAGACTACGGCTTTCCGGAAGCCTGCTTTCCCATGACGCCCTCAGTTTCCAGGACGCCGCTCGTGTTCGTCACCGGCGGCGTGGTGTCCTCGCTCGGCAAGGGCATCGCCGCGGCCTCGCTGGCCGCCATCCTCGAAGCGCGCGGTCTGCGCGTGACGATGATGAAGCTCGACCCCTACATCAACGTCGATCCGGGCACGATGAGCCCGTTCCAGCATGGTGAGGTGTACGTCACCGACGACGGCGCCGAAACCGACCTCGACCTCGGCCACTACGAGCGCTACGTCCGCATGCGTCTTTCGCGGAAGCACTCGATCACCACCGGCCGCATCTACGAGAACGTGATCCGCAAGGAGCGCCGCGGCGACTACCTCGGCGGGACCGTGCAGGTCATCCCGCACATCACCGACGAGATCAAGCGCTGCATCGACGATGCGACCGCGGGCTTCGATGTCGCGCTGGTCGAAATCGGCGGCACGGTCGGCGACATCGAGTCGCTGCCGTTCCTCGAGGCGATCCGCCAGATCCGCACCGAGCGTGGCGCCGAAGCCGCGTTGTTCATGCACCTCACGCTGGTCCCGTACATCGCGGCCGCAGGCGAGCTGAAGACCAAGCCGACCCAGCACTCGGTGAAGGAACTGCGCTCGATCGGTATCCAGCCCGACATCCTGCTGTGCCGCAGCGAGCAGCCGCTGCCCGACGGCGAGCGCCGCAAGATCGCGTTGTTCACCAACGTGCCGGAGAAGGCGGTCATTTCGGCCGTCGACCTCGACAACATCTACAAGATCCCGATGTGGCTGCATGGGCAGGGCCTCGACAAGATCGTCGTCGAACGCCTCGGCCTGTCCGCGAAGGCCGCGCCCGAAGCCGACCTGTCGGAATGGGAAGCCGTCGTCGACGCCGCCGAACATCCGGTCGACGACGTCACCATCGCCGTGGTCGGCAAGTACGTCGACCACCAGGACGCGTACAAGTCGCTGGCCGAAGCGCTCAAGCACGGCGGCCTGCGCCAGCGCACGCGCGTGCGCCTGAAGTGGATGGAGTCTTCCGACGTCGAGAAGGACGGCGGCAAGGCGCTCGAAGGCGTCGACGGCATCCTCGTGCCGGGCGGCTTCGGCGACCGCGGGTTCGAAGGCAAGGTGATGACCGCGCAATACGCGCGCGAACACCAGGTGCCGTACTTCGGCATCTGCTACGGCATGCAGGCCGCGGTGGTCGATTACGCGCGCCACGTGCTCAACCTGCCCGACGCCAATTCCACCGAAAACGACAAGCAGTCGGCGCACCCGGTGATCGGCCTGATCACCGAATGGCGCACCGCCAGCGGCGACGTCGAACGTCGCAACGAAGAAAGCGACCTCGGCGGCACGATGCGCCTCGGCCTGCAGGACCAGCGCATCAAGCCGGGCACGCTCGCGCACCAGGTGTACGGCAAGGACGTGGTCGGCGAACGCCACCGCCATCGCTACGAGTTCAACAACCGCTATCGCACGCAGCTCGAAGACGCGGGCCTGGTCATCAGCGCGAAATCGATGGACGACCTGCTCGTCGAGATGATCGAACTGCCGCAGTCGAAGCATCCGTGGTTCCTGGCGTGCCAGGCGCACCCGGAATTCCTGTCGACGCCGCGCGACGGCCATCCGCTGTTCGTCGGCTTCATCCGTGCCGCCCGCGAACACAAGGCCGGCGGTCGATTGCTCAAGGAGGCGAGCGCCTGATGTCGAACAGCATGAAACTTGCAGGTTTCGAGGTTGGCCTGCACAAGCCGTTCTTCCTCATCGCCGGTCCCTGCGTCATCGAATCGATGGAATTGCAGATGGAGACGGCCGGCAAGCTGAAGGAAATCACGGGCGAACTCGGGATTCCCTTCATCTTCAAGTCCTCGTTCGACAAGGCGAACCGCACCAGCGGCACGTCGTTCCGCGGCCCGGGCCTGGAAGAAGGCCTGAAGGTGCTGGGTGAAGTGAAGCGCCAGTTGAACGTGCCGGTGCTCACCGACGTGCACGAATACACGCCGATGGAGGAAGTCGCCTCCGTCGTCGACGTGCTGCAGACGCCCGCGTTCCTGTGCCGCCAGACCGACTTCATCCAGAACGTCGCGCGCGCCGGCAAGCCGGTGAACATCAAGAAGGGCCAGTTCCTGTCGCCGTGGGAAATGAAGCATGTCGCCGCGAAGGCGAAGGCGACCGGCAACCAGGACATCATGGTCTGCGAGCGCGGCGCGAGCTTCGGCTACAACAACCTCGTCAGCGACATGCGTTCGCTGTCGGTGATGCGCGACACCGGTTGCCCGGTGGTGTTCGACGCGACGCACTCGGTGCAGTTGCCCGGCGGCGCGGAAGGCAAGAGCGGCGGCCAGCGCGAATTCGTGCCGGTGCTCTCGCGCGCGGCGATGGCGGTGGGCATCGCCGGCATCTTCATGGAAACGCACCCCGATCCGGACAAGGCGCTGAGCGACGGTCCGAATGCGTGGCCGCTGCCGAAGATGCGCGCGCTGCTCGAGACGCTGCTCGAAATCGACCGCATCACCAAGAAGAACGGATTCCTGGAAACCAACTGACCTACATGGCCACCATCTCGAAGATCCACGCGCGCGAAATCCTCGACAGCCGCGGCAATCCCACCCTCGAAGCGGAAGTGACCCTCGCCGACGGCAGCTTCGGCCGCGCGATGGTGCCCTCGGGCGCGTCCACCGGCACGAAGGAAGCGGTCGAACTGCGCGACGGCGACAAGACGCGCTACCTCGGCAAGGGCGTGCGTAACGCGGTCAACAACGTCAACACGACGATCGCGAATGCGCTGCACGGATTCGACGGCGACCAGGAAGCGCTCGACCGCCGCCTGATCGACCTCGACGGCACCGAGAACAAGGGCCGCCTGGGCGCGAACGCGCTGCTCGGCGTTTCGCTCGCGAATGCGCACGCGCAGGCCGCGTCGAACAAGATGCCGCTGTGGCGCTGGCTCGCGCAGGGCAACAGCGTCGAACTCCCGGTGCCGATGATGAACATCGTCAACGGCGGCGCGCATGCCGACAACAACGTCGACCTGCAGGAGTTCATGGTGCTGCCGGTCGGCTTCGATTCGTTCGCCGAATCGCTGCGCGCCGGCACCGAGATCTTCCACGCGCTGAAGTCGGTGCTGAAGGGCCGCGGCCTCAGCACTGCGGTCGGCGACGAAGGCGGCTTCGCGCCCGACCTGCGTTCGAACGAAGAAGCGCTGGAAACCATCCTCGAAGCGATCGGCAAGGCCGGCTGCAAGGCGGGCGAGGACGTGCTGCTCGGCCTCGACGTCGCCTCCAGCGAGTTCTTCGAGAACGGCAAGTACAACCTCACCGGCGAAGGCAAGCGCCTGACGTCGGAGCAGTTCGTCGACTTCCTCGCCGGCTGGTGCGCGCAGTACCCGATCATCACGATCGAAGACGGCATGGGCGAACACGACTGGGCCGGCTGGAAGCTGCTCACCGAACGCCTCGGCAACAAGGTGCAGCTGGTCGGCGACGATCTGTTCGTCACCAATCCGCGCATCTTCAAGGACGGCATCGAGCAGGGCGTGGCCAACGCGATCCTGGTCAAGGTCAACCAGATCGGCACGCTGACCGAAACGCTGGAAGCGATCGCGATGGCCGACAAGGCGCGTTACGCAGCGGTCGTCTCGCACCGTTCCGGCGAAACCGAAGACACGACGATCGCCGACATCGCGGTGGCGACCACGGCGACGCAGATCAAGACCGGTTCGCTGTGCCGTTCCGATCGCGTGGCGAAGTACAACCAGCTGCTGCGCATCGAAGAACAACTCGGCGCCGCCGCCCGTTACGCCGGCCGCAACGCGTTCGTCTCGCTGAAGCGCTGACGCCGCGATGCGCGCGATTCGCCCTTCGCGTGTGATGGTGGTGCTGCTGCTGGTGCTCGCGGCGTTGCTCGCGTTCCTGCAGTGGCGGCTGTGGTTCGGCCACGGCGGCGCGGGCGAAGTGCAGGAGCTGTCGTCGCAGGTGGAACGCCAGGCGCGCGACAACGGCGGCCTTCGCCAGCGCAACGACGAGGTCGCCGCGGAAGTGGAAGACCTCAAGTCGGGCGAAGCGGCGGTCGAAGAACGCGCGCGCAGCGAGCTCGGCATGATCAAGCCGGGCGAAACGTTCTATCGCGTGGTCGAACCGGCATCCGGTTCGACCAGCGCCGAGCCCGCCACCGCGGAGACCGCGCCGTGATCTGGGCCATCGTGCCCGCGGCCGGGCGCGGTTCGCGCTACGGCGGCGAAATTCCCAAGCAGTATCTCGACATCGCCGGCGTGCCGCTGATCGCGTACTCGCTGCGCGCGGTGCTCGCGCATCCATCGGTGCAAGGCGCGATGGTGGTGTTGTCGGAAGACGACGCCTCATGGCCGGGCTGGACGCAGATCGACGGCAAGCCGGTGCGCACATGCATCGGCGGCGCGGAACGCGCGGACTCGGTGCTCGCGGGTTTGTCTGCATTGCCCGACGACGTGCGACCCGACGACTTCGTCCTCGTGCACGACGCCGCGCGCCCGCACCTGCGCGCGTCGGATCTCGAACGCCTGCTCGACCTCGGTCGAGGCGATCCGGTCGGCGCGATCCTCGCCACACCCGTGCGCGATACGTTGAAGCGCGCCGGCGGCGACGGTGGCATCGATGCGACCGAACCGCGCGAACGCCTGTGGCGCGCGCTCACGCCGCAACTGTTCCGCCGCCTGCAACTCACGCGCGCGCTCGAAGCCGCGCGCGATGCAGGCATCGCGGTCACCGACGAATCGATGGCGATGGAACGCCAGGGCCATCGTCCGCTGCTGGTCGAAGGCAGCGACGACAACCTCAAGGTCACCACGCCCGCGGACCTTCCGCTCGCCGAATTCCTGCTGCGCTTCACGCGCGAACGCAACATGCCGGAGTCGAACACATGAATTGCCGCATCGGCCAGGGCTTCGACGTGCATGCGTTCGGGCCCGGCGACCACGTGATGCTCGGCGGCGTGCGCGTGACGCACGACCGCGGCGTGATCGCGCATTCCGACGGCGACGTGATCCTGCACGCGCTGTGCGACGCGTTGCTGGGCGCGATGGCGCTGGGCGATATCGGCAAGCACTTCCCGCCGAGCGATCCGCGCTGGAAGGACGCCGACAGCCGCCTGTTCCTGCGCCACTGCCGCCAGTTGCTCGCCGAACATCGGTGGTCGATCGGCAATGCCGACATCACCGTGCTGTGCGAACGCCCGCGCATCGGTCCGCACGCCAACGCGATGCGCGGCCTGATCGCGGCCGACCTCGGTGTCGCGGTCGACGCGATCTCGATCAAGGCGACGACGACCGAAAAGCTCGGCTTCACCGGTCGCGAAGAAGGCATCGCCGCGCAGGCCGTGTGCCTGCTCGTGCGCGAGTGAGCGCGCTCGACAACGCCGCGACGCCCAACGCCTTCGGCGGCCCGGTGCTGCGTGCGCGGATGCGCGCGACGCCGGAAGACTTCCGCGTCGACGAACTCGACGCCTTCGAAGCGAGCGGGCAGGGCGAACACCTGCTGCTCACCATCGAGAAGCGCGGCATGAACACCGCGTTCGCCGCCCGGCGCCTCGCGCAGTGGGCCGGCATTCCCGAGATGGGCGTGAGCTACGCGGGCCTGAAGGATCGGCACGCGGTGACGACGCAGCGCTTCACCGTGCACCTGCCGAAGAAGATCGCGCCCGATCTCGCGGCGCTCGAATCCGACGACATGCGCGTGCTCGCCTCGACGTGGCACGCGCGTAAGTTGCCGCGCGGCGCGTTGGCGGGAAATCGCTTCGTGCTCGTGCTGCGCGACGTCGAGGGTGAACACGCCGCGATCGAAGGACGCCTGCGCGCGATCCAGGCGCGCGGCGTGCCGAACTTCTTCGGCGAACAACGCTTCGGCCGCCACGGCGACAACGTGGCGCAGGCGATCGCGATGTTCCGCGGTCGGCGCGTGAAGCGCGAGGAGCGCACGCTGTTGTTGTCCGCCGCGCGATCGGTGTTGTTCAACCGCGTGCTGGCGCAACGCGTCGCGGACGACAAATGGGATCGCGCGCTCGACGGCGAAGTGTGGATGCTCGACGGTTCGCGCAGCGTGTTCGGGCCCGAGCCGTTCGACGATGCGCTCGCGGCGAGGCTCGCGGCGTTCGACATCCATCCGACCGGTCCGCTGTGGGGCGAAGGCGAACTGCGCACGACGGGCGCCGCGCGCGAACTCGAACTGGCGGCGATGGCCGACGAGGAATCGCTCGCGGTGCGCGCGGGGCTCGAGGACGCACGCCTGAAGCAGGAGCGGCGCGCGCTGCGTTTGCGGCCGACGCAGATGACGTGGGAGTGGCCCGCGCACGACGTGCTGCAGCTGTCGTTCGAATTGCCGCCGGGCAGTTACGCGACGACGGTGCTGGAACAGATCGGCGAGGTCTGAGGCGAACGAGGCCTAGCGCTTCGCTGCCAGCAACACGAGCACCGCGCCGGTGCCGCCCTGGTTCGCCGGCGCACTCGCGAACGCGAGGACATCGGCGCGATGGCGCAGCATCCGGTCGACCAGGTTCTTCAGCACCGGGTGCTTGCTGTCGCCGTTCAACCCCTTGCCGTGGATGATGCGCACGCAGCCGATGCCGTGCTGGCGCGCGTGGTTCAGGAATTCGCGGAGCATCGCTTCGGCCTGGCGGGCGTCGCTCCAGTGCAGGTCGAGTTCCTCCTGTGCGCTGAACTCCCCGCGGCGCAGGCGCTGCAGCGTGCGCGGCGGCACGGTGTCGCGGCGGTAGGCGAGGGCATCGCCGGCCTCGAGTGCGTCGGCGGTGACGGCGCGGCGGAATTCCGACATCGCTTCGGCTTCGTCGCGCTGCGCCATGCGCGGCGCGGCCTTCGGGCGCGGCTTCGCGGGCGGCAGCTCGCTCGCCGGCAGTTCGCGCACGGGGCCGATCGCGTCGCGGAACAGCGCGGCGTCGTCTTCTGGCGCGTCCGGCGGCGGGGACTGGTGCGACTTGCGTGTCATGCCACAAGCCTTGGGGAAGCTTCGGCTATGATGCCCTCGTCGCCGGAAGGACAACAGCTTTGCGCGTATTGGTCAGCAACGACGACGGTGTCGACGCCCCCGGCATCCGGATCCTCGCCCAGGGGCTGCGCGACGCGGGACATTCCGTCACCGTGGTCGCGCCCGACCGCGATCGCAGCGGCGCGAGCAATTCGCTCACCCTCGACGGGCCCGTGCGCGTGCTGCGCATGGAGGACGGCAGGTTCCGTGTGTATGGAACGCCGACCGACTGCGTGCACGTCGCCATCACCGGCATGCTCGAGGAAGAGCCTGACATCGTCGTCTCCGGCATCAACACCACCGCGAACATGGGCGACGACGTGATCTATTCCGGCACCGTCGCCGCCGCGATGGAAGGCCGCTTCCTCGGCCTGCCCGCGGTCGCCGTGTCGCTCGCGGCCGCCGACCACGATGGCCGGCATTACGAAACGGCCGCGCGCGCCGCGGTGGAAATCATCGCGCGCCTCGCGGTCGATCCGCTGCCGGCCGACACGATCCTCAACGTCAACGTGCCCGACCTCGCGTGGGAAGACGTGAAGGGCTTCGAGGTCACGCGCCTGGGCAATCGCCATCGCGCCGAACCGTGCCTGCCGCAACAGGATCCGCGCGGCCGCACGTGGTGGTGGATCGGCGCCGCCGGCCCCGAGCAGGACGCTGGTCCCGGTACCGATTTCCACTCGTTGCGCACCGGCCACATTTCGATCACGCCGATCCACGTCGACCTCACGCGCTACCAGGCGCTGGACCAGGTCGCGAGCTGGGTCGGTGGACTCGCCGCGTCGCTCGACGAAACCTCGCTCGACAAGAGCGGCTCGGCGGAGGGCCGCGCATGACCGCGCGCATCCACCTGCATTCGGGCGCGGTCGGCGTCGGCATGACGTCGCAGCGCGTGCGCGATCGCCTGATCGAACGCCTGCGTGCGAACGGCATCAATGATGAGCGCGTGCTCAACGCGATCCGCGCGGTGCCGCGCCATTTGTTCGTCGACGAAGCGCTCGCCACGCGCGCATACGAAGACACCGCGTTGCCGATCGGCCACGGGCAGACGATTTCGCAGCCGTGGGTCGTGGCGAAGATGACCGAGACGCTGCTCGAGACCGCGCGCCCCGCCGGTGCGCCGACGATGCGCGTGCTCGAGATCGGCACGGGCTCGGGCTACCAGGCCGCGATCCTCGCGGCGCTGGGGCTGGAGGTCTTCACCGTCGAGCGTATCGGCGAGCTGCTGCGCATCGCGCGCAAACGCTTCCGCACGCTCGGCTTCCACATTCGCAGCAAGCACGACGACGGCCGCATCGGCTGGCCGGAGCTCGCGCCGTTCGACGCGATCATCGTCACCGCCGCCGCGCCCGCGCTCGTCGATGCGCTCACCGCGCAGCTCGCGCCGGGCGGCACGCTGGTGTGCCCGGTCGGTGCGAGCGGCGGACAGACGCTGATCCGCTTGCGCAAGGACGAATCCGGCGCGATCGACGAGGCGCAGCTCGCGCCCGTCGTCTTCGTGCCGCTGTTGCCAGGGATGGTGGATTGACGATGAAGTTGTTCGGGCCGCTCTACGAAAAGACGATCAGGCTTGCGCGCCACCCACGCGCGTCGTGGTGGCTGGTCGTGCTGAGTTTCTTCGAGGCGATCATCTTCCCGATCATGCCGGAAGTGATGCTGTTGCCCATGTGCGTGGCGCAGCCGCGGCGCGGGTTCTGGTTCGCATCGATCAGCCTCGCCGGTTCGATGGTCGGCGCGGTGGTCGGCTATTACCTGGGGCATTACGCGTTCGCGGTGGTCAAGCCGCTGTTCGCTTCGCTCGGGATGCTGCACGGCATCGAGGCGGGCATCGCGGTCATCCAGGAAAAGATGATCGAATCGCCGTGGGCCGTGTTCGGCATGCTGGTGCTGGCCGGCTTCTCGCCGATCCCGATGAAGGTGTTCACGTGGGCCTCGGGCGTCGTCGGCGTGCCGATGCTGCCGTACCTGGCGAGCATGTTCGTCGGTCGCGGCAAGCGCGTGTACCTGCTCGCGCTGATCGTGCGCCTGGGCGGGGAACGCGCCGAGCGCATGCTGCACAAATACATCGAACCGGTCGGCTGGGTCGCGATGGTGTTGCTGGTCGGCCTGGTTGGCTGGGCCGTCGTGCAGGCGCGCGCGGCGGGCGTGGCATGACGACGGCGACGCGCGCACTCGTTCGCGTGGTGGCCGTCGCGGCGATCGGCGTCGTGCTGGTCGCGTGCGGCAGCAGCCAGGTGTATCGCAGCGGTTCGACATCGAAGCCGCCGCGCGTGTCGACGCCGAAGCCCGGCGCCAGCGCAGTCGTGCAGAAGGGCGACACGCTGTACGGCATCGCGTTCCGCAACGGCATCGACGTGCGCGACCTCGCGGCGTGGAATCGCATCGGTCCGCCGTACACGATCTATCCGGGCCAGCGGTTGAACCTGTATCCGAAGTCGGGCGGCACCTTCGCATCGACGCCGACGCGTCCGACGACGAAGCCCACGACGCCCACAGCGCCGCGCCCCGCGACGCCGACCACGACGCCGCGTCCCGCAACGCCGCCGCCCGCGGCGAGCCCCATCGCGTGGACCTGGCCGGCGTCGGGCAACATCCTCAACGGTTACGTCGACGGTGAACCGACGAAGCAGGGCATCGACATCGCCGGCAACGGCGGCGATCCCGTGCGCGCGGCGGGCGACGGCGTCGTCGTGTATTCCGGCGCGGGCCTGGTCGGTTACGGCGAGCTGATCATCGTCAAGCACAACGACGCGTGGCTGTCCGCGTACGGCCACAACCGTTCGCGCTTGGTCAACGAAGGGCAGATCGTCAAGGGCGGGCAGCAGATCGCCGAACTCGGACGCACGGGTGCGGCGCGCGAGATGCTGCACTTCGAGATCCGCTACAACGGCAAGCCGGTCGATCCGCAGGCGTATTTGCCGAAGAGGCGGTAAAGCGGGAAACGGGAAACGAAAAGCGGGAAACGAAAAGCGGGAAACGGGAGATCGGCGTCGACTTCGGCTCGTAGACCTGCGAGCCGAAGCGAAGGCCAATCTCCCGTTTCCCGCTTCTTGTTTCCCGTTTCCCCGCTCTTGCTTACGGAAACACAAACGCGGCCACGACGCGCCGCCCTTCGCCCGCCAGCACGCTGTACGTCCGCGCGGCCGCCGCGTTGTCCATCACTTCCAGCCCGATGCCCTGGGACAGGCATGCGTGCATCACTTTCGGCGACGGGAATTTCTGCTGCGGCCCGGTGCCGAGCACGATCAACTCGGGTTGCAGCGCGAACAGCGGCGCGAGATCGCCGGGCTCCATCTGCGTGGCGTCGACCACCGGCCAATCTTCGATCAGCGACTCGGGCGCGATCGCGAAGCTGCGCACGATCTCGCGTTCGTTCACCAGCGCGTGGCGACCGTCGGCGCCGCGCAGGTACCAGGTGTAATCGGGGCGTTCGAGGTTCAGCTGCATGGCGCGGTGGACATTGCGCGAAGGGGTTCAGCCGCGGGGCAGGACGATCTGCCGCTTGTCCTTGCTCGGCTTGTACAGCACGGCGGTATGGCCGATGCGTTGGACCAGTGCGGCGCCCGCGCGTTCGGCGAGCTCGGCGATCATGGCGTCGCGGACCTCGCGGTCCTCGGCGGCGACCTTCACCTTGATGAGCTCGTGTTGCTCGAGCGCGTTGGCGACTTCGGTCACCAGGGCGTCGGTGATTCCCTTTCCTCCGACCTGCAGCATGGCCCTGAGGTCGTGCGCCTGACCGCGAAGGAAACGGGTCTGCGCACTGGTCAACTGAACTGCGGACGGCATCGGGGATCGCGGGGGCTGAACGGGGGAGGGGCAGGGTATCATGGCTCCCCCGTCGGACTCCTTCGCATGGCCACTCGCAGCAAGTCCAGCCAGCGCTGGTTGAAGGAACACTTTTCCGACCCCTACGTGAAGAAGGCGCAGGCCGAGGGCCTGCGTTCGCGCGCGGCCTTCAAGCTGGAGGAACTGGTCGAGCGCGACCGGCTGCTGAAGCCCGGCATGGTCGTGGTCGACCTCGGCGCGGCGCCGGGCGGGTGGTCGCAGTGGGTCCGGCAGGAGCTCGACCGGCTGTCGCCCAGCCTCCAGGACCCCGGCCGCATCATTGCGCTGGACATCCTGGAGATGCCCGGGCTCGCCGGCGTCGAGTTCCTTCATGGCGATTTCAGGGACGATGACGTGTTATCACGCCTGGAAGCCTCCCTCGGGAACCAGCCGGTCGACCTTGTGTTGAGCGACATGGCCCCCAACAAGAGTGGCGTGGATGCGGTCGACCAACCGCGGGCCATGCACTTGGCGGAACTGGCGATGGATTTCGCCGACCGCCATCTGAAGCCCGGCGGCACGTTCCTGATCAAGCTGTTCCAGGGCGTGGGTTTCGACGATTACGTGCGGCAGCTGCGGCGGCGTTATGCCAAGGTAGCCATCCGCAAGCCTGCGGCCTCGCGGAAGCGATCGCCGGAGGTGTACGCCCTGGCACAGGGCAGGTTGGCCGGAAGGCCGGCGGACTAGTTAAAGCGACTCCCGGGTGGAGTACAGGATGAACGACTTGGCCAAGAATCTGATGTTGTGGGTGGTCGTCGCCGTCGTCTTGATGGTGGTGTTCCAGAGTTTCAGCCCGAAGATGGGCGGCGGCCAGGAAGTCGTCTATTCGTCATTCCAGGACGACGTCGTCAACGACCGCATCAAGAAGGTCGATTTCGCCGAAGACGAAAAGACGATCACCTTCGAGAAGAAGGACGGCGGGAAGGGCACCACCGTGGCGCCGCGCCGCGACGAAGGCCTCGTCGACGATCTCATTCGCCACAAGGTCGAGATCAAGCAGGCGCCGCCGTCGAGCGGCGTGTCGCTGCTCGCGATCCTGATCAACATCGGTCCGTTGCTGCTCTTCATCGGCATCTGGATCTACTTCATGCGGCAGATGCAGCAGGGCGGCGGCAAGGGCGCGATGTCCTTCGGCCGTTCGCGCGCCAAGCTGCTCAACGAAGACCAGACGAAGGTGACCTTCGCCGACGTCGCCGGCTGCGATGAAGCGAAGGACGAAGTCGCCGAGCTCGTCGAGTTCCTGCGCGACCCGGGCAAGTTCCAGAAGCTGGGCGGCAAGATCCCGCGCGGCGTGCTGATGGTCGGTCCTCCGGGCACCGGCAAGACGCTGCTCGCCAAGGCGATCGCCGGCGAAGCGAAGGTGCCGTTCTTCTCGATCTCCGGTTCGGACTTCGTCGAGATGTTCGTCGGCGTCGGTGCTTCGCGCGTGCGCGACATGTTCGAGCAGGCGAAGAAGCACGCGCCGTGCATCATCTTCATCGACGAAATCGACGCGGTCGGCCGCCATCGCGGCGCCGGTCTCGGCGGTGGCCACGACGAACGCGAGCAGACGCTCAACCAGCTGCTCGTCGAAATGGACGGTTTCGAAGGCGGCGAAGGCGTGATCGTGATCGCCGCGACCAACCGCCCCGACGTGCTCGACCCCGCGCTGCTGCGTCCGGGCCGCTTCGACCGCCAGGTCGTCGTGGGCCTGCCGGACGTCAAGGGCCGCGAACAGATCCTGCGCGTGCACATGCGCCGCGTGCCGCTGGCCGACGACGTCGAAGCGATGACCATCGCGCGCGGCACGCCGGGCTTCAGCGGCGCCGACCTCGCCAACCTCGTGAACGAAGCGGCGTTGTTCGCCGCGCGCGAGAACGCGAAGGACGTGCGCATGGAGCACTTCGATCGCGCGCGCGACAAGATCCTGATGGGTACCGAGCGTCGTTCGATGGCGATGAGCGAGCAGGAAAAGACGCTCACCGCGTACCACGAAGCGGGCCACGCGATCGTCGGCCGCCTCGTGCCGGAACACGACCCGGTCTACAAGGTCACGATCATTCCGCGCGGCCGCGCGCTGGGCGTGACGATGTACCTGCCGGAAGGCGACAAGTATTCGTACAACCGCACCGCGATCGAATCGATGCTGTGTTCGCTGTACGGCGGCCGCGTCGCCGAGGAACTGATCTTCGGCAACGACAAGGTCACCACCGGCGCGTCCAACGACATCGAGCGCGCGACCAAGATGGCGCGCAACATGGCGACCAAGTGGGGCCTGTCGGACGAACTCGGCCCGATCGCCTACGGTGAGGAAGAAGACGAAGTGTTCCTGGGCCGTTCGGTCACGCAGCACAAGAACGTCTCCGACGACACCGCGCGCAAGATCGACGAAGTCGTGCACGGCATCCTGGACAAGGCGTACAACCGCACCAAGGCGATCCTCACGGAGAACCTCGACAAGCTGCACGTGATGGCCAAGACGCTGCTCGAGTACGAAACCATCGACGTGCCGCAGATCGACGCGATCATGGAAGGCCGCGACCCGCCGCCGCCGGCGGGCTGGACCAAGACGGCGAAGGGCGAAGCACGCCCGCTGCCGCCGATCGGCGGACCGGCCGCGCAGACTTGATGAACGCGATGCGGCCGCAGTCCGCGAGGTTTTGCGTTGATTGAATGACAGGGCTCCTTCGGGAGCCCTTGTCGTTTCCGGAACAGTAGAGCCGCGCCTGCATGCCCGACCTGGCCGCCCGCATCCGCAACACCTTCGGCGAATTCCGCCGCCGCCGCGTGTTCCGCGTGGCGGCCGTGTACCTGCTCGTCGGCTGGCTGCTGATCCAGGTCGCCGATGCGACGTTCGAGCCGATGGGGTTTCCCGCGTGGGCGCCGCGCCTGCTGATCGTGATCCTCGCGCTCGGCTTCGTGCTAACCTGTGCGCTCGCGTGGATCTACGACATCCAGCCGCACGGGATCGAACGCACGCCCGCATTGACGGACGCGGCCAATGCGCCGAACGCGTCGAATGCACAACGCGACGCATCGAATCCCGGCCGCCGCGCCACCGACGTCGCCTCGCAAGCGGGCATCGCCGTGCCCGTGACCGCCGCGCCGGTCGTTGCGCCACCGCCGGATGCGTCCGTCGCGATCCTCCCGTTCTCCGATCTCAGCGAAGCGCACGACCAGGATTATTTCTGCGACGGTCTCGCCGAGGAGATCCTCAACGCACTCTCGAAAGTGCGCGGCCTGCATGTCGCTTCGCGCACCGCGTCGTTCCGCTTCCGCGACGGCAGCGCGACGCCCGCCGACATCGGCCGCCAGTTGCAGGTCGCCGCGATCATGGAAGGCAGCGTGCGAAAGTCCGGCGACCGCGTGCGCGTCACCGCGCAGCTGGTCAACGCGTCGAACGGTTACCACCTGTGGTCGGAGAATTTCGACCGCAACCTCGAAGACATCTTCGCGATCCAGGAAGAGATCGCGCGCAACGTCGTGACCGCAGTGCGCCCGACGCTGCAAGCGCCGGTCGCCTTCGACCTGCAGAAGAAGGCGCCGCACGACATGCGCGCGTACGAGTTCTACCTGCGCGGCCGCCAGCTCGAAGGCCGCACGACCGAACTGTCGTGGAAGCAGGCGCCGTTGATGTTCCGCCGCGCGATCGAGATCGACCCGGAATACGCGCAGGCATGGGCGGGCCTCGCCGATTCGCTGTGCGAACTGTTGATGTGGCGCATGGAAGTCGCGCAGGGCGGCGCGCTCGACGAAGCGAAGGCCGCCGCGCACCGCGCGCTCGAACTCGATCCCAACCTCGCCGAAGCGCACGTCGCCAAGGCGCACGCGCTGTCGATGGCGCACGACCACGACGGCGCGACGGAAAGCTACGAGCGCGCGCTCGCACTGGACCCCGAGTTGTACGTCGGCAACTACTACTACGCGCGCGAATGCTGGACGCAGGGCCGCTACGCGCGCGCCGTCGACCTGTTCGAAGCCGCGCATCGCGCGCAGCCCGACGAGTTCCAGGCGATCGCGCTCTCGGTCGGCGCGGCGCACGCGGCGGGCGACGACGAACGCGCCAAACGCCTTGCGATGGAAGCGCTTGCGAGCGCGAGCCACCAGGCCGAAGTCGATCCCGAGAATGCGCGTGCGCATTATCTCGCCGCCGGCCTGATGCGGCACCTGGGCGTCGGCGACCACGGGCTTTCCTCGATCGAGCGCGCGCTGAAGATGCGGCCCGACGACTTCGACGTCCTCTACAACGCGGCCTGCTATTTCTCGCTGTCCAACAACGCCGACCGCGCACTCGACCTGCTCGACGAGGCCGTCGACAAGGGCCAGGGCTTCCTCGACTGGATCGAACACGACTCGGATTTCGAGAACGTGCAGCACCTGCCGCGGTTCAAGGCGATCATCGAGAAGTTGCGCCAGTCGTGAGCGATCCGCTGTTGCCCCCCGTCCTCGCCGCGCTCCTGCAGGCGGTGCTGTTCTGCGAAATGGTGTTCGGCTCGCGGCACTCGCGGGACCTGATGGCGGCGATCCTGCTGTACGGCGCGGCGACCGTGCTCGCGTGGTGGATCCTGCGCCCGCTCGCCGCGATCGCGAATCCGTTCGACGCCACGACGTGGAAGTGGATCCTGCTCGCCTTGTTTCCCCGTGCGTCGTGCCTCGTTTTGACCTGGCTGCTGCGCCGCATGCAGTGATCGCCCCTGCGCGGTGCTAAGGTGCCGCCCATGTTCGACATCACCCCGCAACTCGACTGCAACGGCCGCGTGCTGCGACTGGATCGCACGCGCGTCATGGGCATCGTCAACGTCACGCCGGATTCGTTCTCCGACGGCGGCGAGCACGCGACCACCGAAGCTGCGATCGCGCACGGCGTGCGGCTGGCGGAAGAGGGCGCGGACATCCTCGACGTCGGCGGCGAAAGCACGCGCCCCGGCGCTGACGAAGTGCCGCTCGAAGAAGAATTGCGCCGCGTGATCCCGGTGATCGAAGGGCTGGTGCGCGCGACGACGCTACCGATCAGCGTCGATACGTCGAAGCCCGAAGTGATGCGCGGAGCGGTCGCGGCAGGCGCGGGGATGATCAACGACGTGTATGCGTTGCGACGCGAGGGCGCGCTCGATGCGGCGGCGTCGCTCGGCGTGCCCGTCGTGCTGATGCACATGCTCGGCGAACCGCGCTCGATGCAGGAATCGCCCGTGTACGACGACGTGGTGTCGGACGTGCATCGCTTCCTCGCCGAGCGAATCTTCGCGGCGGAGATGGCGGGGATTCCGAAAGCGCGGATCGTCGTCGACCCCGGGTTCGGGTTCGGCAAGACGTCGGACCACAACCTCGCGTTGCTCGCGCGGCTGGAGACGATCGCCGAGCTCGGCGTGCCGGTGCTCGCGGGGCTGTCGCGCAAGCGGACCATCGGCGACCTGACGGGTCGGCGCGATCCGCACGACCGCGTCGCAGGTTCGGTCGCCGCACACCTGGTCGCAGCGCAGCGCGGCGCGAAGCTCGTGCGCGTGCACGATGTCGCGCCCACCGTCGATGCATTGAAAGTCTGGGCCGCGATCGCCGCGCAACCCGCGGTCCGCCCGCGCGAAGCGAAGCCGGCGATCCGCTGCCCCGACGAGGACTGAGTCCCGCTGGGCGATTCAGCAACACGAATGCGCCGTAAGCGTTTCCTGCCCTTGCATGCGCAGGCGTACGCAGCCTAGTCTCGAACCTCGCCCGCAAGGTGGTGGTCGCATGTCCCCGGTCGACGCATGACTCCCGCGCACGAGCCCACGGCCTCCGTCGAGACCGCGCTGGCGCACGCGTCGCGGTTGCTCGCGACCGATCCCGCGATGGCGGGCCGCCAGGCCGCGGAAGTGCTGCGCGTGGTCGGCGACCATCCGGTCGCGCGGCTGCTGCTCGGTGCATCGCGCAACGCATGCGGCGATGTCGAAGGCGCGACGCGCATCCTCGAACCGCTCGCGCAGGAACAACCGAAGTCACCCGCCGTGCAACTCGAACTCGGCATCGCGCTCGGGCGGAGTGGGCGCGGCGACGATGCGGTCGCGGCGCTGCGGCGCGCGGTCGCGCTGAAACCGGAACTGCCGCGCGCATGGCTGGCGCTCGGCGACCACCTGTCCGCGGTCGGCGACAGCCAGGGCGCCGAAGCCGCGTACGCCGCGCACCTCGTGCATTCGGTGCGCGATCCGCAACTGATGCGCGCGGCAGCCGCATTGCAGGCCAATCGCATCCCCGAGGCCGAAGCTCTGCTGCGCGAACACCTGCGCGCCACGCCCACCGACGCCCCCGCGCTGCGCATGCTCGCCGAAACGCAGGCGCGCCTGGGCCGCACCGAGGACGCCGAGTCGCTGCTCGCGCGTTGCCTTGAACTCGTTCCGGGGTTCGACGCCGCGCGCCATCACTACGCGATGGTGCTGCACCGCGCGAACAAACCGCTGGAAGCCCTCGTCGAAGTCGACGCGCTGCTCGCGAAGGATCCCGCGAACGCCGGTTACCGTAACCTCAAGGCCGTCGTGCTCTCGCGCACCGGCGATTACGACGGCGCGATCGTGCTGTACGACGCACTCGTGCGCGAGTATCCGCACCACGCGCGCCTGTGGCTCAGCTTCGGCCACACGCTGAAAACCGCGGGGCAGGGCGCGCGTTCGATCGAGGCGTACCGTCGCGCCGCGACGCTGGAGCCGGGCTTCGGCGACGCGTGGTGGAGCCTGGCGAACCTCAAGACGTTCCGCTTCGAGCCGGAAGACCTCGCGACGATCCGCGCGCAACTCGCGCGCACCGATCTCGCGTCCGAACACCGCCTGCACCTCGACTTCGCACTCGGCAAGGCGCTCGAGGACGCGGAGGAGTACGCCGCGTCGTTCGAACACTATCGCCGCGGCAACGCGCAGCGCGTCGCGCTGGTCCCGTGGGCCGCCGACGACAACACCGCGCGCGTGCGCAAGGCGATGGCCACCTACACGCCGGCGTTCTTCGCCGAACGCGCGGGCAGCGGATGCGATGCGCGCGATCCGATCTTCATCGTCGGCATGCCGCGCGCCGGTTCCACGCTGGTCGAGCAGATCCTCTCCAGCCATCCCGATGTCGAAGGCACGATGGAGTTGCCGGACCTGCTGTCGCTGACGCGCGAGTTGCGCCGTCGCGGCGAAGCGAGCGGCGCGCGCCATTACCACGACGTCGTGCCCTCGCTCGAGCTCGATGCACTGCGCGCCATCGGCGAGGACTACCTCGATCGCACGCGCGTGCACCGCAAGGCGGGCGCGCCGCTGTTCATCGACAAGATGCCGAACAACTTCCAGCATGTCGGCCTGATCCACCTCGCCTTGCCCAACGCGAAGATCATCGACGCGCGCCGGCATCCGATCGCGTGCGGCTTCTCGGTGTTCAAGCAGCAGTTCGCGCGCGGGCAGGACTTCAGTTTCCGGCTCGAGGACATCGGCCACTACTACCGCGATTACGTCGCGCTGATGGCGCACTTCGACGAAGTGCTGCCCGGCCGCGTGCATCGCGTGCATTACGAAACGATGGTCGAGGACACCGAGCAGGAAGTGCGCCGGTTGCTCGCCTATTGCGGCTTGCCGTTCGACGACGCATGCCTGCGCTTCTTCGAGAACGATCGTCCGGTGCGGACGGCGAGCGCGGAGCAGGTGCGTCGCCCCATCTATCGCGAAGGCCTGGACCAGTGGCGGCATTACGCGCCGTGGCTCGGTCCGCTGGAGCAGGCATTGGGCCCGGTGCTCGCGGCGTATCCCGCCGTGCCCGCCGGGCTGCACTTGGAGTGAAAAAAAGGAAGTCACGCAGTTCAACTTGAAGGAGGGGTGGGGGATGTCGATCTCGAAGAACGCGCGGCGCAAGGTCGCGCGCAAGCCGCTGGCGCGGTTGCCGCTGGCGATGGCGGTGTGCATCGCGTGTCATCCGGGCCTGTTGCTCGCGCAGGATGCCGCGCAGCAGGAGCCACCGGCGCAGCAACAACGCACCGCGACGCTCGAAACCGTCACGGTCACCGCACAGAAGCGCGAAGAAAACCTGCAGAAGGTGCCGATCAGCATCCAGGCGGTCGACACGCAGACGCTGGAACAACACCAGGTCGCCAACTTCAAGGACTACGTGAAGCTGCTGCCGAGCGTCACGTTCGGTACCGCGGGCGGCGGTGTGTTCTCCGGCCCCGGCTTCCTGCAGGTGTACATGCGCGGCGTCGCGAGCGGCGGCGACGGCAACCACTCCGGTTCGCAGCCCAGCGTCGGCGTGTACCTCGACGAGCAGCCGATCACCACGATCACCGGTGCGCTCGACGTGCACATGTACGACATCGCGCGCGTCGAGGCGCTCGCCGGTCCGCAGGGCACGCTGTACGGCGCGAGCTCGCAGGCGGGCACGCTGCGCATCATCACCAACAAGCCGGACGCCAGCGAGTTCGACGCCAGCGTCGCGACGGAAGTGAGCATCACCGAAGGCGGCGGGCTCGGCCACGTGCTCGAAGGCATGGTGAACGTCCCCATTCGCGACGACGTGGCCGTGCGCGTGGTGGGCTGGAATCGCCACGACGCCGGGTACGTCGACAACGTGTGGGGCACGCGCACGTTCCCGACCTCGGGCATCGTGCAGGAGAACGGCCTGCTCGCGCAGAACGATTACAACCAGGCCACCGCCACGGGCGCGCGCGTCGCGCTGAAGTGGGACATCAACGAAGACTGGTCGATCACGCCGATGATCATGGGCCAGAAGCAGACGGCCACCGGCAGCACAGGCTGGGATCCGAGCGTCGGCGAGTTCGCGGTCAACCACGCGTATCCGGAATCGTCGAAGGACAGCTGGATGCAGACCGCGCTGACCGTGCAGGGCAAGGTCGGCAATTTCGACGTGACCTACGCGTTCGGCCACCTCAAGCGCGACGTCGATTCGGAAGCCGACTACAGCGACTACGGGTTCTGGTACGACACGCTGCACGGGTACGGCGAGTACTTCTACGACGACGACGGCGCGCTGGTGAATCCTTCGCAGTACATCCTCGCGAAGGACGAGTACCGCATGACCAGCCACGAGCTGCGCATCGCGTCCCCGGCGGAGAACCGCCTGCGCTTCGTCGGCGGCGTGTTCTGGCAGGAGCACGAACACGACATCGAGCAGCGCTACAAGATCGACAGCCTCGCGTCGATCCTGGAAGTTGGCGGCTGGGAAGACACGATCTGGCTGACCGAACAGGACCGCAAGGACCAGGATGAAGCGGTGTTCGGCGAACTCACGTTCGACATCACCGATGCGTGGTCGGTCACCGCGGGTGGTCGCTGGTTCCGCGCGGAGAACAGCCTGAAGGGCTTCTACGGTTTCGGCATCGGCTATTCCGACGGTGGCGATCCGCCGTACGGCGAGGGCGCGTGCGTCGCGTTCTATGGGCCCGATCGTGCGAACTGGGTGCCGTACGAGGGCGCGCCCTGCCTGGTGAACGACCGCCAGGTGAAGGAATCGGGATCGCTGGGGCGCTTCAACGTCACGTGGGACATCAGCGACACGAAGATGTTGTACGCGACTTACTCGGAAGGTTATCGCCCGGGCGGCATCAACCGCCGCGGCTCGGTGCCGCCGTACCAGTCGGACTACCTGAAGAACTACGAGCTCGGCTGGAAGTCGACGTGGCTGGACAACCGCCTCGCGTTCAATGGCGCGGTGTTCCACCAGACATGGGACGACTTCCAGTTCTCGTATCTCGGCGCGAACGGCCTGACCGAAATCCGCAACGCGGCGAAGGCGCAGATCGACGGCCTCGAAGCGGAACTGCAATGGGCGGTGTCCTACAACTTCATGTTGACGGGCGGCCTTGCCTGGTACGACGCCGAGTTGTCGGAGGACTATTGCGGGTACGGCGACGCGGCCAACAACCCGATCAGCTTCTGCCCGCCGGGTTCGATGAACCCGACCACGGGCGAGGTCAACGAGATCGGGCCGCTCGCGGTCGCCGGCGATCGCCTGCCGATCACGCCGCGCTTCAAGGGCAACCTGACCGGGCGCTACACGTGGGACGTCGGTGCGTACGAGTGGTACGCGCAGGGCGCGGTCTTCCACGTCGGCGATCGCCAGACCGACTTGCGCGACCTCGAACGCGGCGTGTTGGGCAGCGACTTCGACTTTGGGCCGTACCAGCGCCTGGATTCGTACACGACGCTCGACCTGTCGGCCGGCCTGCAACGCGGCGCGTGGAAGCTGGACTTCTTCATCCACAACGCCACGGATGAAGTGACCGAGCTCGCCAAGTTCGCCGAGTGCAACATCGGCACGTGCGGCGCGCAGCCGTACACGGTGAGCACGCCGCCGCGCACGTTCGGCGTCCGCTGGTCGAGGGACTTCTGATCGCTTTGCGATCAAAAACATAGGGTGCATGCCACACCCCACCCCAGCCCTCCCCTGACTCAGGGGAGGGAGCAAACGCCGGACGGTCCGATACACTCGCGCCGTCCCTGGGGAGCCCTTCGCAAATGACCGCCAGCACGCCGCTCGTCGTCACCTTCGCCATCTACCTGCTCGCGATGATCGTCATCGGCGTCGTCGCCTGGCGTTCGACGCGCAGCTTCGACGACTACATCCTCGGCGGGCGTTCGCTCGGCAGCTACGTCACCGCGTTGTCGGCGGGCGCGTCCGACATGAGCGGCTGGTTGCTGCTCGGGCTGCCGGGTGCGATGTTCGTCGGCGGCCTGTCGGAAGCGTGGATCGCGGTGGGCCTGGTCCTCGGTGCGTGGGCGAACTGGAAATACGTCGCCGGCCCGTTGCGCGTGTACACCGAACGCACGAAGAACGCGCTCACGCTGCCGGATTACTTCACCCATCGCTTCGACGACCGCAGCCGCATCCTGCGCGTGATTTCGGCGATGGTGATCCTGGTGTTCTTCGCGGTGTATTGCGCGAGCGGCATCGTCGCCGGCGCGCGCCTGTTCGAAAGTGTGTTCGGCGTGCCTTACGCGCAGGCGTTGTGGTGGGGCGCGGGCGCGACGATCCTCTACACGCTCGTCGGCGGCTTCCTCGCGGTGAGCTGGACCGACACCGTGCAGGCGACGCTGATGATCTTCGCGCTGGTGCTGACGCCGGTCGTGGTGGTCGTCGGCGCGGGCGGATTCGGCGAGAGCCTGGCGTTGATCGAATCGGTGGATCCGGCGCGACTGGATCCGTTCAAGGGCGGCGCGCTCGGCTTCGTCGGGATCGTGTCGCTGCTCGCGTGGGGCCTCGGCTACTTCGGCCAGCCGCACATCCTCGCGCGCTTCATGGCGGCCGACGACCTGCGCACGATCCCGAAGGCGCGCCGCATCGGCATGACCTGGATGATCGCGTGCCTGGCCGGTGCATGCGCGGTGGGCTTCTTCGGCATCGCGTATTTCGCCAGCCATCCGGGCGGCGAAGCGGTGCATGCGAACCCGGAGCGCGTGTTCATCGTGCTCGCGAACCTGCTGTTCAATCCGTGGGTCGCGGGCGTGCTGCTGTCGGCGATCCTCGCGGCGATCATGAGCACGCTGTCGTGCCAGCTGCTCGTGTGTTCCAGCGCGCTGACCGAAGACTTCTACCGCGGCTTCCTGCGACCGAAGGCTTCGCAGCGCGAACTCGTGTGGTTCGGTCGCGCGATGGTGCTCGCGGTGTCGCTGCTCGCGATCTGGATCGCGCGCGATCCGGAGAGTCGCGTGCTGGGTCTTGTGAGTTACGCGTGGGCCGGGTTCGGCGCCGCGTTCGGGCCGGTGGTGCTGTTCTCGCTGTTCTGGTCGCGCATGACGCGCAACGGTGCGCTCGCGGGCGTGTTGCTCGGCGCGGGGATGGTGATCCTGTGGAAGCAGATCGCCGTCGACCAGTTCGGCAGCGGGCTGTACGAAATGGTGCCGGGTTTCGCGGCCGCGTCGATCGGCATCGTCGTCGCGAGCCTGCTCGATCGCGCGCCGGTCGACGAAGTGCGCGCGACGCACGCGCAGGTGCATGCGGCGCTGACCGAGAACGGGTACTGAGGCGGGCCGCGATGAGGTCAGCGCGATGAACACGGCGGCGAGCGACGGGCGCGAAGATCGCCGCCCGCGCGCGCTCGCCATCGCGGGGCCGACGGCGTCGGGCAAGACCGCATTCGCGCTCGATTGTGCGGAGCGTTTCGGAGGCGAAATCGTCAGCGTCGATTCGGCGCTGGTGTATCGCGGCCTCGACGTCGGCGCGGCCAAGCCCACGCGCGAAGAGCGCGCGCGCGTGCCGCATCACCTCATCGACGTGCGCGATCCGTGGGAGACGTACTCCGCGGCCGACTTCGCGCGCGATGCGCGCATCGCCATCGACGACATCGTCGCGCGCGGCAAGCTGCCGATCCTCGCTGGCGGCACCGGCCTGTACTTCCACGCGCTGCTGCACGGCCTGGCGCCGATGCCGGAAGCCGATCCCGCGTTGCGCGCGACGATCGCCGGGGAAGCCGCGCGCGCCGGCTGGCCTGCGATGCACGCGCAACTCGCGCAAGTCGATCCCGATGCCGCGCGTCGCATCCACGCGACCGATCCGCAACGCATCCAGCGCGCGCTGGAGGTGTATCGCGCGAGCGGGAAGCCGATCAGCGAATGGCAGCGCATGCACGATCGCGATCGCGTGCCGCTGCGCGTGTTCAAGCTCGTGCTCGCGCCCGGCGATCGCGCGGTGTTGCACGCGCGCATCGCCGCGCGCTTCGACGCGATGCTCGACGCCGGCTTCCTCGACGAAGTACGCGCACTCCGCGCACTGCCGGGCCTGGCCGCGCATCCGGCCCCGCTCGACCTGCCCGCGATCCGCGCCGTCGGCTATCGCCAGGCGTGGGAGTTCCTCGACGGGCAGGGCGACGCCGCCACGTTCCGCGAACGGACCATCGCGGCCACCCGCCAGCTCGCCAAGCGCCAGTGGACATGGCTGCGCGGCGAGCTCGACGCGGTCTGGGCCGACCCTGCGCGCGACCGCAAACGCATGGATCGCCTGGTCGAAGGCTTCCTCTGAGGCCGGACCGGGACGCAGTCATGGGACCGGCATGCGCCGGGTTGTGTACGATGCCGGCTGTCGCCGCCGCGGGGAGTGCGGGTCAGGCGACGCGCGGTTCCCTGCCGCGCCCGATAAACACAACAACAATTGGGGGAACACCCATGTCCAAGGGCCAATCTTTGCAGGACCCTTTCCTGAACGCGCTGCGCCGCGAGCGCGTCCCGGTCTCGATCTACCTCGTCAACGGCATCAAGTTGCAGGGAACGATCGAGTCCTTCGACCAATTCGTGGTCCTGCTGCGCAACACCGTCAGCCAGATGGTCTACAAGCACGCGATCTCGACCGTGGTGCCGGCGCGCAACGTGCGCGTGGGTCCGGGCGGCGGATACGTGCAGGCGGCCGAGCCGGGCGCCGAAGGTGCCGAGGGCGACGGGGCGGACGAGCAGGAATAAGGCGAAAGCGGGAAACGGGAAACCAGGAGCGGGAAACGGGAGCGACGGGTTCGTCGCGCTTCGAGATCGCTGGCCGAAGAATGCGTATCGCGTCCTCTGAACACGGCCTTTGCGATCTTCGACCAACGTTGCGATCGGTCTGATCGATCCCCACTCTCCCGTTTCCCGAGTTTCCCGTTTCCCGATCTCATCCATGTTCGAACGCTCCAAGAAAGGCGAAACCGCACTCCTCATCCAGCCCCACGCCGGCGGTCCGCCGGATGACGGGGCGGTCGAGGAGTTCGCGGATCTCGCGCGGTCCGCGGGCGCGCGCGTCGCGCACCTGCTCACCGCGCGCATCGACCGGCCCAATCCCGCGACGCTGATCGGCAGCGGCAAGCTCGAGGAAGTGAAGGCCGCCGCGGATGCGACCGGCGCCGACCTCGTGCTGGTCAACCATCCGCTCAGCCCCGTGCAGGAGCGCAACCTCGAGAAGGCGCTCGAACGCCGCGTCGTCGATCGCACCGGCCTGATCCTCGACATCTTCGCGCAGCGTGCGCGCAGCCACGAAGGCAAGCTGCAGGTCGAACTCGCGCAGTTGCGCCACATGGCCACGCGCCTCGTGCGCGGTTGGACCCACCTGGAACGCCAGCGCGGTGGTGCGATCGGCCTGCGCGGCCCCGGCGAAACGCAGCTGGAAACCGACCGTCGACTGCTGCAGAAGCGCGTCGAACAATTGCAGCGCCGCCTGGAAAAAGTCGAAGTGCAGCGCACGCAGATGCGTCGCGCACGCGTGCGCAGCGAACTGCCGCGCGTCGCGCTCGTCGGCTACACGAACGCGGGCAAGTCGACGTTGTTCAACGCGCTCACCGGCGCCGATGCGTACGCGGCCGACCTGTTGTTCGCGACGCTGGATCCCACCGTCCGCCGCATCGCGTTGCCGGGCGGTTCGGTCGTGCTCGCCGACACCGTCGGCTTCGTGCGCGATCTTCCGCACGAACTCGTCGCCGCATTCCGTTCGACCCTCGCCGAAGCGCGCGAAGCCGACTTGCTGCTGCACGTCATCGATGCCGCCGACCCGTTGCGCGACGAACGCATCGCCCAGGTCGACGCGGTGCTCGAGGAAATCGGTGCGGGCGAGATCCCGCAGCTGCTCGTCTACAACAAGATCGACCGCATCGAAGGCGCGAGTGCACGCCACGACCTGCCCGCCGACGGTCACGACCACACACTTCCGCAGGGCACGCGCGAGCGCGTGTGGCTTTCGGCGCGCGACCGCGACGGCCTCGACCTGCTGCGCGACGCCCTCGGGGCGCGCCTCGGCCTGCGCCGCGTGTCGGGTGAAGTCCAGCTCCCGCCGGGGGCGGGGCGCCTGCGCGCCCGCCTTCACGAGCTGGGCGCGGTGCTGGCCGAACATCACGACGAACACGGCTGGACCCTGAGCCTGGACCTGGCCGAGGCCGATGCCGCGCGGATCGTCGCCCATGCCTACGGCGAGCCGCTCCGGCCGCTATTGCTTGAGGGTGCATCCACCCCAACCTAGAATCGGAGCGTTTTTACCCCCGCCCGATCACGCACAGGAGCGTGCATGGCCTGGAACACCCCCGGCGGTTCGTCCAACAAGGACGGCCGCAACCCCTGGCCGCCCCGGCGCGGCGGCGGCGGATTCGACCGCTTCCTCGACCCGTTGCGCGGCCTCTTCGGCGGCGGGGGCGGCGGCATCGGTCGCTGGATCGCGGTCCTCGCGATCCTCTGGCTCGTTTTCAACACTTTCGTGCTGGTGACCGAACAGCAGCGCGGGGTCGTGTTGCGCTTCGGCCAGTTCGCCCGCGTGCTGCAGCCGGGTCCGCACTTCAAGTGGCCGTGGCCGATCGAGCGCGTGACGAAGGTCGACGCGACCACGATCCGCACGTTCAACGACACCGTGCCCGTGCTCACGCGCGACGAGAACATCGTGCGCGTCGAAATCAACGTGCAGTACAGCGTCGCCGATCCGCGCCAGTATCTGTTCAACACGCGCGACGCGGGCCTCGTGCTCCAGCAGGCGGCGCTCAGCACCGTGCGCGAACAGGTGGGTCGTTCGCCGCTCGACACCGTGCTCGGCGCGCGCAACCAGCTGTCGGTCGCGGCGAAGCAGCGCCTGCAGGCCTCGCTCGATGCGTACGGCACGGGCCTGGTCGTCACCGAACTCAACCTGCCCAACGCGCGACCGCCGGATGAAGTGAAGCCCGCGTTCGACGACGTCAACAGCGCGGGACAGGACAAGGATCGCCTCACCAGCGAAGCGCAGGCGTACGCGGCGAAGGTCGTGCCGGAAGCGCGCGGCCAGGCCGCGCAGATCCGCACCGGCGCGCAGGGCTATCGCACCGCGAACATCGCGCGCGCAACGGGTGACGCGCAGCGCTTCACGCTGCTGCTCGATCAGTACCAGGGCGCCCCGGACGTCACGCGCAAGCGTTTGTGGCTCGAAACGCTGCAGGACGTGCTCGGCAAGAACCGCAAGATCGTCGGCGATGGTCGCCAGTTGCTGTACGTCCCGCTGGGATCCGGCGCTGCGCAATCGCAGGCGCCGACCGTCGTGCCGCTCGAAACCGCACCCGCCGTGCAGACGCTCGGCCCCGAAGGCCGTCCGGCCCGCGGCGATCGCCGCCAGCGCGAGGAGGAATCGCGATGAGGTTTCCCGTCTGGATCGCAGGCGCCGTCGCCGCGCTGCTCCTGTTGCTCGGTTCCGTGTACACGGTGAAGGAAGGCGAGGGCGCGATCGTGCTGAACCTCGGCCGCGTCGTGCGCACCGACGTCGGCCCCGGCCTGCACTTCAAGTGGCCGCTGATCGAATCGGCGCGCGTGTTCGATCGCCGCCTCAACGTGCTCGACTCCGACCCCGAGCGCTACCTCACCTCCGAACGCAAGGACGTGAGCGTCGACTTCTTCGCGATCGGTCGCATCGAAGACCTGCGCGCGTTCTACCGCGCGACCAACGGCAACGAAGAACTCGCCGTGCAGCGCCTCGCGCCGATCATCCGCGACTCGCTGCGCAACGAGATCAACGCGCGCACGCTGTCGCAGGTGGTGTCGGGCGATCGCGCGCAGATCGTCGACCGCCAGCTCGCCTCCATCAACCGCGGCGCGGCGACGCTCGGCGTCCGCATCGTCGATTTGCGCATCAAGCAGATCGACCTGCCCACCGACAGCGAAGTCATCGGCAACGTGTACAGCCGCATGCGCGCCCAGCGCCAGCAGGTCGCCAGCCGCCTGCGCGCCGAGGGCGAGGAGCAGGCCCGCCAGATCCGCGCCAACGCCGACCGCGACAGCCAGGTGATCCTCGCCGAGGCCGAGCGCGACGCGCAGAAGCTGCGCGGTGAAGGCGACGCCGAGGCCGCACGCATCTACGGCGCGGCCGCGGGTCGCGATCCGTCGTTCTTCGCCTTCCAGCGGAGCCTCGACGCCTATCGCGAAGCCTTCAAGAGCGGCGATACGGTCATCGCCCTCGACAAGGACGACCCGTTCCTCCAGTACATGAAGTCTGACCGCTGAGGTCGATCTTCACGCGACAAGGGTTCCGGCCAGCGTCGGAATCCCGGATAATCCATAAAAGCCGGACGGGCCCCCAGCCCTCCGGCTTTTTCCGTGAATGAGCGGATCATTTTCCAGCGAGGAGTAAGGCCGTGGGCCAGTCAGTCGTCGTTCTCGGTGCCCAGTGGGGCGATGAAGGCAAGGGCAAGATCGTCGATCTGCTCACCGAGGAAATCGGTGCAGTCGTCCGTTTCCAGGGCGGCCACAACGCCGGCCACACGCTGGTGATCAACGGCAAGAAGACCGTCCTGCACCTGATCCCGTCCGGCATCCTGCGCCCCGATGCGCTGTGCCTCATCGGTAACGGCGTGGTGCTGCATCCCGGCGCACTGCGCAAGGAAATCGACGAACTCGAAGCGACCGGCGTCGACGTGCGCTCGCGCCTGAAGATCAGCCCGGCCACGCCGATCATCATGCCGTACCACATCGCGCTCGATCAGGCGCGCGAGAAGGCCGCCGGCGGCAAGGCCATCGGCACCACCGGCCGCGGCATCGGCCCGGCGTACGAAGACAAGGTGGCGCGTCGCGGCATCCGCGTCGCCGACCTCAGCTATCCGAAGGAACTCGCGGAGAAGCTGCGCGCGACGCTCGATTACCACAACTTCGTGCTGACCAATTATTTGAAGGTCGAAGCCGTCGACTTCCAGAAGACGCTCGACGAAGCGCTCGCATTCGGCGAATACGTCGAACCGATGAAGTCCGACGTCGCCGGCATCCTCCACGACCTGCGCAGGCAGGGGAAGAAGGTGCTGTACGAAGGCGCGCAGGGTTCGCTGCTCGACATCGACCACGGCACCTATCCGTACGTGACTTCGTCGAACACGACGGTCGGCGGCGCGCTCGCCGGCACCGGCGTCGGCGCGGATGCGATCGACTACGTGCTCGGCATCGCGAAGGCGTACGCCACGCGCGTCGGCGGCGGCCCGTTCCCGACCGAACTCGATGACGAAGTCGGGCAGGGCATCCGCGACCGCGGCCAGGAATACGGCGCCACGACTGGCCGTCCGCGTCGCTGCGGCTGGATGGACATCGTCGCGCTCAAGCGCGCCGTCGCCATCAACGGCATCACCGGCCTGTGCATCACCAAGCTCGACATCCTCGACGGGATGGAGAAGCTGAAGATCTGCATCGCGTACGAATACCGCGGCAAGCGCACCGAGTACGCACCGCTCGACGCCGCCGGCTGGGAAGAATGCACGCCGGTCTACCTCGAATTCCCCGGCTGGAACGAGAGCACCCACGGCATCACCGAGTGGGACAAGCTGCCGGCCGCCGCGCGTGCGTACCTGCGCGCGCTCGAGGAGTTGGCGGGTTGCCCGCTGGCGATCGTGTCGACCGGGCCGGATCGCGACGCGAACATCGTGTTGCAGGATCCGTTCGCGTAAAAAGCGGACGCAGGCCATCGATGCATCTCCCCGCGTGGGAGATGCATCCTGCGGCGGAACGTCGCAACTGTCGCGAGTCCATGCGGACGCGACCGCTTTAAGTGCATGGAAGGATCTGCCACCACGCAGCGAATCCTCCAGATGTCTCGCGGCCAATGAGACCAAAAATGCGCCCTCGGGTCTTCCACCAACCGCAGGGTGCATCCGATGAAGAAGCATGTCCTCTTCGCTGCCGTCGCCGCGACGCTGTTCGCCGCGCCGGTCCACGCCATCAAGATCAACGACCACGCGATGGTCGCCAACGTCGCCAACCCCGCCAACGTCGGCGGCGGTGCCTCCAACGTCTACGACACGTTGCGCACGGCGAGCCTCGCGTCGCAGTTCGATGCGGTCGGCCGCCTCGGCGATTGCACGGCGACGTGGCTCGGCGCCGAAGGCGACTACGCCTGGGTGTTGACGGCCGCGCGTTGCGTGCGCAACACGAACCTCGTGCACAACGCCGACCACCTGGTGTTCACCAACAAGGACGGCATTGCGCTCGCCGGCGGCGCGGGCAGCACGAGCTACATCCACGCCAACCGCATCAACAAGCCGAGCAGCGTGCGCGAGGCCGGCACGGATATCGCGCTGGTGCGCATGAAGCGCCTGCCTGCGTCCAACACGCACGCGCCGGTCGCGCCGGTGTTGTACGACGGCGCCGCTGAAGCGAACGTCCCGGTCGGGTTCGTTTCGCATGGTCCGGTCGTCGGCGCCGGCGTGGGCATGACGGCCGCGTGGCCGACGACGGGCGAGCGCCGGGCGTGGGGCGAGTCGGTGATCGGCAGCGCAACGGAGCAGGGTCACGCGCTGACGTCGCGTTTCGCGATGGGCAGCGCCACGCATTGGGCCGGCGTTTCCGAGGGCGACGCGGGCAGCCCGTGGTTCCAGCAGCGCGATGGGAAGTGGCAGATCGTCGGTGCCACGAGCGGCGGCACGATGGTGCAGTCGAACGGCGTGCGCGTGTCGAAGTACGCCCGATGGATCAATGATCTGTTCCCCGCGGCTCGCCTGGCCAGCGAAGCGCCGGTGGGTCTGCCGTCGCCTGCGCCGGCCATCGAAATCACGGAGACGAACGGGTACGTCTCCTATCCCCAAAGCTCGAATCTGGCATTCATCGGCAATGGGTCGCCGGAACTGATCGCGCCGCTCGATGCGATCAACGTGAGCAACGAAACGGGGGTGCGCCACACGGTCACGGCGTACCTGCGCAATACGCAGACGGGTGCGAAGATGCCCGTCGTGTTTCGCGCGAGCCGAAGCAATGGCTGCGGCGAGGTGGCGATCAACAACGCGTTCGCGTGTGGCGCCTCGGTTCCGCGCGTTTCGTACGACCCGGCGCTGAATCCCGGCCTGCCCGCAGGGACGTGGGTCGGCACCCTCCATTTCAAGCTCGTCTACTGGAACGACGGTTCGCGCGGTGGGCAAATCTGGCTGGATGCCGCCATCAAGGTGGCCGCACCGCCGACCGCACGCGTCGATTTCGAAACCGGCACGAACCTCAGCGAGACGTTCTCGTCGAACGTGTACTTCACCGTGCCGACGCAGGCGGGTGCCGCGGGACCCACCAGCGGGCACTACGTGAAGACCACGACAGGCCACAGCACGATCACCGTGCAGGGGCGTGACGCGATCACGGGTGTTGCGAAGACATTGAAGTTGCGTGCGCAACGCGACAACGGCTGCGCCGATGTCGCGATGAACAACGCAACGGTCTGCAACGGAAGCCCGGCCTCGCACCTGCGCGTCTGGCTCGACCCCAGCGACAACCCCGGGTTGCAGCCGAGCCGATACCGCGCCCGGTTCAACGTGCAGGCGCGCGGGTGGTTCGACCGGTCGTACAGCCAGACGTTCCCGGTGGACGTCGACGTCAACCTGCTGCCGTAACGCGTTGCGCGTCTCCGCTCACGACGCCTCGACCCGTCCATCGGCCACCCTCGGCCGATGGACCTCAAATCCGGTTACCCCTACTGGGCCGTCAAGAACGGATTGATGGCGACATTCCCCGCGTTGCGGCGCGATCTGCGCTGCGACGTGGCCATCATCGGCGGCGGCATCACCGGCGCGTTGATCGCGCGTGACCTCGCGGCGCACGGTCACGACGTCTGCATCCTCGAGCAACGCGATGTTGCCTGGGGGAGCACCGCGGCCAGCACGGCATTGCTGCAGTACGAGATCGACACGCATCTCGTCGACCTGGCGAAGCAATACGGCGATGAGGACGCGGCGCTCGCGTATCGCGCATGCGTCGAAGCGGTCGATGCGTTCACCGACATCGCGCGCGAAGTCCGCGATGTCGGCTTTGCCCGCACGAAGTCCCTGTACTACGCGAGCCGTCCGTGGCACGTGCGGCGACTGCGCGACGAATGCGCGGCGCGACAGCGCATCGGCATCGATGTTCGCCTGCTGGAAGCGGCCAAGGTGCGCGCCGCTTACGGCATCGACGCGCCTGCGGCCTTGCTGAGCGGCGCATCGGCGCGCGTCGATCCTTACCGTTTCGCCTCGCGATTGCTGCAACGCCTCGCACGCAAGGGCGTCGCCATCTTCGATCGCACGACGGTGACGCAACTGCACGCCACCTCGCGCCGCGTGGTACTCGACACCGTCGAAGGTGCGCGCATCACCGCCGACCACGCGATCGTCGCCGCGGGTTACGCCGCGCAGCAGTGGATCCCGCACAAGGTCGCGCGCAATCGCAGCAGCTATGCGTTGATCACCGATCCTCTCGATCGCGACGCGCTCGGCTTCCTCGATCGCACGATCCTGTGGGAAACCGCGAGGCCATATCTCTATCTGCGCGGCACGGAAGATGGCCGCGTGCTCGTTGGCGGCGCCGACGACAGCGTCGACATCCCGCGGCGCCGCGATCGCCGCGTCGAGCGCAAGGCGCGCGCCCTGGTGAAGCAGGCGCAGGCGTTGCTGCCGCAACTGGGGCCGATCGTGCCCGCGTTCTCGTGGGCCGGGACGTTCGCGGAGACCGACGACGGGTTGCCGTTCTTCGGTCCGCATGCGTCGCTGGGTTCGCGCGTGTTGTTCGCGATGGCCTACGGCGGCAACGGCATCACGTACTCGGTGATCGGCGGCGCGCTGTTGCATGCGCACATCGAAGGCCGGGCACATCCGCTCAAGCGTCTGTTCGGATTCGCCAGGATCGATTGATTCGCGCGACACGTCGCCACGCCTTCGGCGAAGCGTCGCAGGGTCTCGCAAGGAATGAGACCAAGAATGCGCAGTGGATTCCCCCAACCACTGCAGGTCCGATCATGAAGAAGCAGGTCCTCCTCCTCGCGCTCGCCGCGACGCTCGGCGCAGCGCCCGCGCACGCCATCCACATCAACGATCACGCGTTCGTCGCCAACGGCGGCGATATGAGCAATGTGCAGGGCACTTACACGAGTGCGTTCAACAAGCTCCACACGGCAAGCCAGGCCTCGCGGTTCGATGCAGTCGGGCAAATCGGCAGTTGCACCGCGACCTGGCTCGGCGTCGAAGGCGAGTACGCGTGGGTGTTGACGTCCGCCAGTTGTGCGTTCAACAAGACGCCGCACCTCACGGCCGCTGTCCCCGGTGCGTTGGCTTTCAGGAACGCCTCCATGGGCTACCCCGTCGCCGTCGGCGGCCCCGGAACCATGAGCTTCGTGCATCCCAACTTCTACGCGCTCCCGGCCGGCACAAGCCAGCATGGTGCCAATCTCGCGCTGATGCGCTTGAAGATCTCCGATAAGAAGAATGCGCCTCTCCGCGGTCCATTGCTCAACGACGTACACGCGGAATCGAACCTGCCCGTGTCCTTCGTGTCCTACGGTGCCATCGGCGTGAACAGCGAAAAGATCCTCAACGCCCCAACTCGGCGTTATTGGGCCCAGTCGTTCATCGATGGCGCCGCCGATGCAGGCAACGCGCTGTTCCAAGGCTTCAAGGCGGGGAGCTCGACGCATTGGGCGCAGCTGCAGCCGACGGACCGCGGCAGCGCTTGGTGGCAGCAGCACAACGGTCATTGGCAGGTCGTGGCCATGAGCAGCGGTAGCGTCGCCGGCCACCCGAAGGGTGTGCGCATGTCGCGATATGCGTCATGGATCAACGACCTCTTCCCGGCCGCGCGACTCGTCAGCGAAGGGAATGCCTCGGTGTTCGATGACGCGGAGGTCACGAACTCGAATCGATTCGATCTCCGTTATACACGGCCCGTGTCGTTTTTCGCGTCCGAAGGCCAGCCCGACGTCATCGTCTCGGGCTCGATCGCAGACCCGGGTTCCGTGATCACCGTGCCCGTCACGAACCTTGAAACGGGCGTGACCCGTTCGGTCGCGTTGACCCCGTCCCGTCACTCGTATCAGAGCAGCCAGACCCTTATCGTCGAGTTCATCGACGCGAACAACACGGCGCTGCCGCCCGGCGTGTGGAAGGGACGCGTCAGCCTCGACGTTGTCACTCCGGCAGGCACCCACCCGACGGCCAAGCTGGATCTGGACATTGCCGTCGTGGGTGCGCCGCAGGAAGGGTTCGACTACCGTTCGAAGAACCTGGCGACAAACGTCGGCGTTTACTTCAGCGTGCCGACGCAGGCGACGGCCTCGGGCCCGACCAGCGGCTTCCGCAACACCAAGCTCGGTCATACGATCATTACCGTGCAGGGTCGCAATGCGATCACCCAGCAGCCGACCGAACTGAAGCTGCGTGCGCAGCGCGTACGTGGGGGCAGCTGCGCCCCGGTCGAGATGAACAACGCGATGCCGTGCGGTACCGACCAGTCGTCGGTCCTCAACATCTGGTTCGACCCGATCGACAACCCGTCGCTGGCCTACGACACGCGTTACGCCGCGAAGTTCAACGTGCAGGCGCGCAGCTTCGGCAACTCGACCGTGAATCAGACCTTCCCGGTCAGCGTGGACGTGAACCTGATGCTGTAAGTGTTTCAAGGCGGTCGCGCTGCATCATGCAGCGCGACCGTTCGCTCATTCCACCGGATCGAAGAGCGCCGCCGACTGCGCGGCGCTTCCGCCACGCTCCCAGCCTCGTACGTTCGCGATCCGATGTTCACCGTCGAAGCGTTGGAAGTGCGGCATCGAGCCGAACGCAACGTTGGTCCATGCCGCGTTGGCATAGACGAACATCGCAGGTTGCTCCGGATTGCGCGCATTCCATTCCTGCAGGGCTGACGCATCCGTCATCCGGTCGGCCGGCATCAGCCAATAGGTGCGGGATCGCGAGAACGCGTCCACGAGGTCGCGCGACGCATTGATGTCATCCAGTGCATTGCGCGAAGCGCGGCAACCCACGACCACAATGATGTGCTCACCACTTCGGTCGACGTTGCGTGCCAGCAACGTTCCATCTCCCTGGAGCGCGAGGACGGCGGGCCGGCTTGCTTCGAAATGCGGTGCATACACGACGCGAGGGACGCTCCTGTCGAGCAGCTCCACCGGGTAGCGCTCCAGCAGGCGGCTGGCCGCATCGAACGATCGGCTCGAGACGAACGCATCGAACATCATCCCGACGTGCCTCGGTGTCACGGCACGTTGCGCCGCCATCGCGTCAAACACACGCGACATCGCCTCGGTGTAGCGCTCCAATTGCGCCTGCGTTCCTTGCAATGCGTAGAACGCGAGCATGTCGGTCGCCTCGAAGGCCGCTGCGAGATCCTCGTTGGAGAGCGAACCCGGCGTCGCGAGGCCCGGTGCAATGCGCTCGGAGTAGCGCCGCTCAAGCTCGGCAAGCCGGACACCTTGCGCAAGGGTTCCGTCATCCGTGACTCGAAGGGCTGCGAAGCCTTCCACCATCGACAGCTTGCCGGCATGCGCGACCGACGCCGCAGCCAGGATGCCGATGCCGAGCATCCGGGAGATGCGCCTCATCAATCGCAGGTTGCTGCCCATGGGGCTCTCCCTTCTTTCGCCGCGTCATTGCGACGCACCGACGTTGAGTCGCAATGGCGCCCCCCGGCAACCTGTTCAACATCATGCGGGAACCGTCGCGTTGCGATTTGCGACCCGGCGAACCGCACACGGTGACGACCCCGTGACGACCCCGACCCGATTCCATGACTTCCGGGAGTGGGGCCGACCCCGCGACGCCTGCACCATCGATGCGTTCCGCCCGCCGGGCGGCCCCGCCCAAGGATCACCGCATGCGTCGCCTCCTCGTTTCCGCCATCGCGATCGCCCTCGCGGGCGCCACCCTCGATGCTTCTGCGCAGGCCGCGGCCGCAACGCCGCATGTCGCACCGCCGGTCGTCGATGCGACGACGCAGCTCCCGCGCAACGTGCGCCCGACGCATTACACGATCGCGGTCGTGCCGCATGCGCAGGCGCTGAAGTTCGACGGCAAGATCGCGATCGACATCGATGTGCTCGAACCGACCGACAAGGTGGTGCTCAACGCGGTCGACATGACGTTCGCGAACACGAGGCTCGTCTCCGCGAAGGCCAAGGGCGCCGCGCTCGTGCCGAAGGCCGCGATCGATGCGAACGCGCAGACGGTCACCTTCACCTTCGACAAGCCGCTCGAACCCGGCAGCTACGTGCTGTCGACCGACTACACGGGCAAGATCGGCACGCAGGCCAACGGCCTGTTCGCGATCGACTACGAGAACAAGGACGGCAAGCAGCGCGCGCTGTACACGCAGTTCGAGGCCTCCGACGCGCGCAAGTTCATTCCTTCGTTCGACGAGCCGAACCACAAGGCCGCGTTCGATCTCACCGCCGACGTGCCGTCGAAGCAGATGGCCGTCAGCAACATGCCGGTCAAGGACTCGAAGGACGTCGGCAACGGGCTGAAGCGCGTGACGTTCGAGACCTCGCCGAAGATGTCGACGTACCTGCTGTTCTTCGGCGTCGGCGACTTCGACCGCGCGACGAAGATGCAGGGTCCCACCGAAGTCGGGGTCGTGACGCAGCGCGGCGTGGCCGACCAGGCGAAGTTCGCGCTCGATTCTTCGGCCGACGTGCTGAAGGAATACAACGACTACTTCGGCACGCCGTATCCGCTGCCGAAGCTCGACAACGTCGCTTCGCCAGGTCGCAGCCAGTTCTTCGGCGCGATGGAGAACTGGGGCGCGATCTACACGTTCGAATACGCGCTGCTGCTCGATCCGACGATCTCCACGCAGTCCGACAAGCAGGGCGTGTTCTCGATCGCCGCGCACGAAATCGCGCACCAGTGGTTCGGCGATCTCGTGACGATGAGCTGGTGGGACGACCTGTGGCTCAACGAAGGGTTCGCGACGTGGATGGCCGCGCGCACCACGCAGAAGCTGCACCCGGAATGGAACACCGTGCTCGGCAAGGTCGGCGCGCGTGAAGCAGCGATGGGCCTCGATGCGGTCGCGACGACGCACCCGGTCGTGCAGAAGGTCGAGACCGTCGAGCAGGCCGCGCAGGCATTCGACGCGATCACCTACCAGAAGGGCAGCGCCGTGATCGGCATGCTCGAAGGCTACGTCGGCGGCGATGCGTGGCGCGAAGGCGTGCGCCAATACATGAAGCGCCACGCGTACGGCAACACGAAGTCGGAAGACTTGTGGCGCGCGGTGCAGGATGCGTCGGGCGTGCCGATCGTCGACATCGCGCACGACTTCACGATGCAGGCGGGCATTCCGCTGATCCGCGTCGAATCCGCGACGTGCACGAACGGCAACACGACGCTGCAACTGAAGCAGGGCGAGTTCACGCGCGATCGTCCGAACAAGCAGGCGCTGACCTGGCGCGTGCCGGTGATCGCGCAGACCGCCGGCCACGAACCCGCGCGCACGGTGGTGCAGGGCGGTGCGGGCACGCTGCAGGTGCCGGGTTGCGGCCCGGTGGTGTTGAACGCGGGCCAGAGCGGTTACTACCGCACGCTCTACACGCGCGAACAGTTCGGCCAGTTGCGCGACGGCTTCGCGCAGCTCGCGCCGATCGACCAGCTCGGCATGATGAACGACGTGTGGTCGCTCGGCATGGGGGGCTTGCAGCCGGCGTCGGATTACCTCGACCTCGCCATGCGCGTGCCGGCCGATGCCGATCCGCAGATCTGGGGCGACGTCGCCGACAGCATGGGGTCGCTCGACCGTTACTATGCGAACGATGCGAAGCGCCAGGAACGTTTCCGCGCGTTCGCGATCAAGACGCTGCGTCCGGCGTTCGATCGCGTGGGTTGGGAAGCCAAGGCGGGTGAAGCCGATCCGATCGCGATCCTGCGCACGCAGCTGATCGGCACGTTGTCGCAGCTGGGCGACGAAGCGGTGATCGCCGAAGCGCGTCGTCGTTTCGCCGCGTCGGCCACCGATGCGAATGCGATGCCCGCGCCGCTGCGTCGCACGATCCTCGGCGTCGTCGCAGAGCACGCGGACGACGCGACGTGGGACAAGCTGCACGCGATGGCGAAGTCCGAGAAGACGCCGCTCGTGCGCGACCAGCTCTACACGATGCTGTCGATCGCCGACGATCCGAAGATCGCGCAGCGCGCGCTCGAACTCTCGCTCACCGACGAGCCGGGCGAGACCAACAGTGCGGGCATGATTTCCTACGTCGCGCAGCAGCACCCGGACCAGGCGTTCGACTTCGCGCTCGCCAATCGCGATGCGGTCGGCAAGCGCGTCGACACGACGTCGCAGAGCCGCTACTTCCCGGGCCTGGCGAGTTCGTCGCTCGACCCGGCGATGGTCGGCAAGTTGCGCACCTACGCCGACCAGCACATCGCCGCCGGCTCGCGTCGCCCGACCGAGACCGCGATCGCCAACATCGAGTACCGCGTGAAGGTCCGCAAGGAGCGCATGGGCGAGATCGATGCGTGGTTGGAGAAGCAGGGGGGCTGAGCGCCTCCGACAGCGGGAAACGGGATAAGCAAGCGCGGGAAACGGGAAACGAAGAGCGGGAAACGGGAGGGAGGGCTTCGCTTCGGCCGGTGGGACCATCGGCCGAAGGGGGCGTGACCTCCCGTTTCCCGTTTCCCGTTTCCCCGCCATTCTCCGTTTCCCTATAAGTGGGCAATCTGTTGTCGCGCTGACTCCAGGCTTGGCGACCATGACCGAGCACGTCTTTCCCCGCTGGATCATTGGCCTCGCACTGGGCCTGATGGCCTGTCTCGCGCACGCGCAAACACCACCGTCCGCGCCGGCACCAGCGCCAGCGCCGGCATCGACCAACGCGCTCGCCATTCGCGTCGATGCCTTGCGCGCTCAGCTCGGCCCCTCGACCGAATCCCTCTCCCAGGACCGCGCCGATTTCCTGCGCCGCCAGCTGCTCGCCTCGCTCGAGCGTCGCCAGGACATGGTGCTCGCGATCCGCGACGTGCAACGCCTCAGCGAGAATCCCGCACGCACGCAGGCGCCGCCGCCGCAAGGCGTGCTGGCGCTCGACGACCTGCGACGCGACCTCCAGCGCATCGACGAGGAGCTTGCGAGCGGCGAGCGCCGCCATGCGCTGCTCGAGCAGGAACGCACGTCGATGGCCACGCAGCTCGCCAACCGCGTCGCCGCGCAGCGCACGCTGGCCGACCAGGGGGCCGCACCCGACGTGCAGGCGTTGATGAAACTGGAAGCCGAACTAGTCGAATCGGCGACCGCCGAAGTCGACATGATGATCCGCCTCGGCGAAGTGCAGCAGGCCTACGCGAAAGCGCAACGCGACGCCATCGCCGCGCGGCTTGCGCAGACGCGCGGGCGCGAAGTGGCCGTCACGCCTGCCGACGCCGCGGCCGTCGACGCGCGCCTGCGCGCGCGCGGCGACGAACTGCGCCGCCACATGGGCGCGACCGTCGTCGCCCGCGAGCGCGCGCGCAACGAACTCGCTAGCGCACCGCCCAGCCTGCCGCCGCTGCAACTCGAACTCCTGAAGGAACGCATCGCCAACGCCGACATCGACCTCGAGCTCGCACGCGAAGCGCTCCTCAACCTCTCCACCGAGCAGATCGCCTGGCAGACGGCATTGCGCTTTTACCGCGACCACGACGAGAGCGCGCTCGTCGATGCGGCGCGCCACGGCCCGGAGCTGATCCAGCGCCTGCAGCGTCGCCATGATTACCTCGACACGCTGTCCGACCAATTGCTCGCGCGCAGCGGCGGATTGACGACCGAACTCGCGCAGAACCCCGACGCGCCCGACGCCGCGGACAAACGCGCGTTGCGCGATGTCTTCGACGAACGCATCCGCATGGTGCAACTCGCGCGCTTCGACGAGAACCGCCTGATCGATCTCGTCGAACGCATGCGCGCGGACTTCGACGAACGCGCGAGCATCTATGGCTGGCGCGAACGCCTCCGTTTGGGCTGGGCGTTCGTGCGCGACGGAGTGTCGCGGTTCTGGAACTTCGAACTGTTCACCGTCAACCAGGAAATCGAGGTCGACGGGCGCAAGACCCAGGCGCCGCGCGGCGTCATCGTCGGCAAGGTGATCCAGGCGCCGCTACTGCTGGTGGTGGGCCTGTTTTTCGCGGTGAAGCTCACGAAGTGGTGGGAACGCTGGCGTCGCCGGAGCGGCATGGACGATGGTCGCGTGCGCTTGATGCGGCGCTGGATCCTGGCCTTGCTGATCGCCGCGTGCGTGCTCGGGAGCCTCGTGATCGCGGGCATTCCGCTCGCCGCGTTCGCGTTCATCGGCGGCGCGGTCGCGATCGGCATCGGCTTCGGGATGCAATCGCTGTTCAAGAATCTCATCAGCGGCGTGCTGGTGCTCCTCGAGCGCCCGTTCCGGCTCGGCGACGTGATCGAAGTGGGCGCGTTGCGCGGGCAGGTCGTGGACATCGACCTGCGCACGTCGGTGGTGCGTGACGCCGACGGCGCCGACACGCTGATTCCGAACTCGGTGCTGATGGAGGAAAACGTCAAGAACGTGACCTTCCGGACGCGCGTGCAGCGCCAGTCGCTCGCGGTGGTCGTCGACGGCGATTCGGATCCGCGCACGGTGTCCGACGCGATGCGCGAGGCGGCCGAACGCCACGGGCAGTTGCGCGACGATCCGGAGCCGACGGTGCTGCTGGAGGAGTTCGCCGACAACGGGCTGCGCTTCGCGCTGATCTACTGGATCGAGCTCGTGCCCGGCATGGATCGGCGACGCATCGCGAGCGACCTGCGCCTGATGATCCTGGGCGCGTTCGCCGACGCGGGGGTCAAGATGGCCCCGCCACCGAAAGCGCACTGAGGCGTATCATCGCGGCCTGGTCCTGGAGAGGGGATCGACGTGCCGCTAGCGAAACTCACCCGGCCGAAGATCCACCAGGTGCTGCCGCGCGAACGCCTGTTCGCGCGCCTCGATGACGCGCAACGCCCGGTGGTGTGGGTCGTCGGTCCGCCCGGCGCGGGCAAGACCGCGCTGGTCGCGAGCTGGCTGCAGGCGCACAAGGTCGGCGGCATCTGGTACCAGGTCGATTCCGGCGACCGCGACCTCGCGACGTTCTTCCATTACCTCGGTCGCGCGGTGCCCGCCGCGCGCAAGAAGGACGCACCGCTGCCGCCGTTCACGACCGAGCATGCGGCCGATCCGGAAGGCTTCGCGCGCGTGTACTTCCGTTCGCTGTTCGAACGTTTGAAGGTGCCCGCGGCGATCGTCTTCGACAACTACCACGAGCTTCCCGCCGGCGCCCCGCTGCATGCGTTGCTCGAAGCGATCGCGCGCGAAGTCCCCGAGCGCGTGGTGATCGTCGCGACCTCGCGCGGCGAACCGCCGCCCGAGTGCGCGGGCCTGCGCGCGACGGACCGCATCGCGATGCTCGACTGGGACGAACTGCGGCTGACCTTCGACGAGACGCGCGGCATCGCATCGATGCGCCAGCAACTCGATGAAGCGACGCTGCGCAGCGTCCACGCGCACGCCGACGGTTGGCCGGTCGGCCTGGTGCTCACGCTCGAACAGGTGAAGCGCAACGGCGCCGAGGTGTCGGTGCCGGACGGGGAGGGGCGCGACGTGTTGTTCGCGTACTTCGCCGCGCAGATCGTCGGGGCCTTGCCGGAAGGCGTGCGCGGACAATTGATGCGCATTGCGTTGCTGCCGCGCGCGACGCCCGCGCAGGCCGCGATGATCGCCAACGATCCGAACGCGGAGCACACGCTCGAGACACTCTATCGCAAGCGCCTGTTCGTCGAACGACGCGGCGATGCCTACCAGTTCCACGACCTGTTCCGCGCCTACCTCGTGCAGGAACTCGAACACGCGCTCGATCCCGACGCGCTGCTCGCCGTTCGACGCGAGGCCGTCGCGCTGCTCGCCGAGGGCGGCCAGATCGAAGCCGCCTTCGACTGCGCCGCGGCGGGCCGCGACTGGCAGACCGCCGCGGCGCTCGTCCTGCGCTTCGCGCCGCTGCTGCTCGAACAAGGGCGCGTGCAGACGTTGAAGGCGTGGTTCGACGTGATGCCGCCGCAGGTGCAGGATGCCTCGCCGTGGCTGGTGTTGTGGCATGGCGTCGCCCTGTCGCCGTTCGCGGCGTTGCAGGCGCGCGCATTGTTCGAAGTCGCGCATGCGCGCTTCGGCGAAGCGGAGCGCCTGGGACGCGTGCTCGCGATCGGTGCGGTGCTCGCCACGCATTACCTGGAGTTCGACCACGGGCAGGTCGACCGCTGGATCGACTTGCTGCTGCCGGAACTGGACGATCCGCCCGCATTTCCCGCGGCGGCCGCCGAGTTGCGCGTGAACGCCGCGCTGCTGTTCGCGCTGAGCTACCAGCGACCGGACGCCGCGCTGACCGACGCCTGCATCAATCGCATCAACGTGCTGCTGCAGCGCGACGACATCCCCGTGAATCCGCGCGTCGACGCGGCGACGTTGTTGCTCGCGCACTACCAGACCAGCGGATTGTCGGACGACGCCGAGCGCATCACCGCGATGGTCGCGCCGTGGATCGCGGACGAGACGCTGACGCCCACCTACCACGCGTTGTGGCTGCTGCAACTCGCGCACTTCCGCGACAAGCAGGGCCGCGACGTCGAAGCGATGCGGCACTACGACGAAGCGCGGACGATCGCCGACAGGAACGCGTTGTTGCTGCCGCCGCTGCGTATCTTCATCCATCTCGGTCGTTCGATCGTCGCGCTGTGCGCCGGCGATCCGGAAACCGCCGAGGCCGAGCGCGTGCAGGCCGCTTCGTACTGGACGTTCGCGCGCAAGCTCGATCGCGCGCTGGATGCCGCGGTGAGCGCCTGGATCGCGATCCACCGCCAGGAATACGAATCGGCCGTCGGCATCGCGCGCGAGATGGTGCCGCAGATGGACGAGTACGGACCGGTGTGGCTGCGCTTCGGCGCGCGCCTGCTGCACGCGGTATGCGAGTTCGAAGCGGACCACGACGCGGACGTCGCGCCGATCCTCGCGCGTGCGCGGGAGATCGTCGAAGGCACGTCGCTCCACCGGCACCTCTTCGGTTGCGATGCGCTGGAGGCCTGGATCGCGCTGCGTCGATTCGGCATCGAACAGGCGCGTCCGTTGATCGAACGCAGCGTCGCCAGTCGGAACGCGCACCAGGGCGCGTTCATGGTGCGCACGCACCCCACCTTGCTGTCGGAGGTCTACGGCGCCGCGTTGCAGCTCGGCATCGCGGAAGGCGAGGCGCGCCGTGCGATTCGCGAATTCCACCTGCGCGCACCGGACCCCGACGCGCGCTGCTGGCCGTGGCCGTTCGAAGTGCGCACGCTCGGCCGTTTCGAAGTCCTGCGCGACGGCCAACCGCTCGCGTTCTCGCGCAAGGTGCCGAAGAAGACGCTCGCATTGCTGAAGGCGATCATCGCGCTCGGCGGGCGCAGCGTGTCGGAGCAACGCTTGCTGGATGCGTTGTGGCCGGACGAGGAGGGCGATGCCGGCGCGCGTGCGCTCGATGCGACGGTGCTGCGCCTGCGCATGTTGCTCGGCGATGCGGCGGCGATCGAACAACGCGGCGGGCGTATTTCGCTGGCGGCCGATCGCATGTGGGTCGACGTGTTCGCATTCGACCAGGCGCTCGCGTCGGCGGAGGCGGCCGCGCATCGCCACGACGCGAACGCGGAAGAGCAACCGTTGCAGCGCGCGCTCGAACTCTACCGTGGCGCCTTCCTCGTCGAAGACGAAGGCGAAGCCTGGCCCGTCGCGGCACGCGAGCGCCTGCGCGGCCGCTTCATCCACGCGCTCGCGCGCCAGGCCGAGAAGTTCGAGCGCGAGGGCAACGACGACGCGGCCATCGCCGCCTACATGCGCGGCATCGATGCCGACCCCGCCATCGAATCGTTTTACCAGGGCCTCATGCGCTGCTACGACCGCCAGGGCCGGCGCAGCGAGGCGATCGCCGCGTATCAACGGCTGAGGCAGATCCTGTCGATCACGTTGGGATTGCAGCCGTCGGCGGTGAGTGAGCGGCTGTTCCAGGCGGTGAAGCAGTAGCAAGAGCGGGGAAACGGGAAACAAAGAGCGGGAAACGGGAGAGCAGGCCTTCGCTTCGGCTCGCAGGACCATCAGCCGAAGCGGCGCTCACCCTCCCGTTTCCCGCTCTTCGTTTCCCGTTTCCCCGCCTATTTCCAATCCGTAGCCAATAAATCTCCCACGCCCATCCACCCTCTCCGTGACCTCCCCGGAGCCCCGGCGTGACCTCCCCCATCCGTTCCTTCGTGGTTCGCATCTATCGGCAAGGCCGCGACGGCGTCGACGGCGTCGTCGAGGACGTGCGGACCGGGAAAGCGCGGCCGTTCCACTCCATCGCCGAACTCTGGGCCGTGCTGCGTTCCCCCGCGCAGCGTGGCGGGCCGCGCAGGGATGCGCGCCCGGAGGTCCCTCCTCCTTCCGCCGACTGATTCCTTTCGCAGGTTCCCCCATGTTCCGTGTCGCCCACGTCGTTCCCGTCGTCATTGCCCTGGCCACGCTCGCCGGTTGCGCGAGCGAAGCCGCACCCGCCGAAGACATCCGCCCCGTGCGCGCCGTGCGCATCGGCGCCGCGGGCGAAGGCGTCGGCGCCACGTACTCCGGTGAAATCCGCGCGCGCCGCGAAGCCGCGCTCGGTTTAATGGTGTCGGGTCGCATCCAGCAACGCATGGTCGAAGTCGGCGACACCGTCGCGGCGGGCACCGTGTTGTTCCGCCTGGATCCGACCGACGCGGTGCTCAACGCGAACGCGTCGCGCAGCCAGGTCGCGTCCGCGCAGAGCCAGTACGAACAGGCGCGCGGCGACTACCAGCGCTTCATGCAACTCGCCGACAAGCAATACGTCTCGCGTTCGGAACTCGACAAGGCGCGCATGAACCTGCGCACCGCGCAGGAAGCCTTGCGTGCAGCGCAGGCGAACAACGGCGTCGTCGCCAACCAGGCCGGCTACACGACATTGCGTTCGACCGTCGCGGGCGTGGTGACGAGCATCGAAGGCGAAGCGGGGCAGGTCGTGTCGCCGGGCCAGGTCGTCGCACGCGTCGCCGAACGCGGCGAACGCGAGCTGCTCGTCAACGTCGCCGAATCGCGCGTCGACGAACTGCGCACCGCACGCACGCTGTCGGTCGAGCTGTGGGCCGATCCGAGCCATCGCTACGTCGGCCGCCTGCGCGAACTCGCGCCCGACGCCGACGCCGCGACGCGCACCTACACCGCGAAGATCACCGTGCTCGGCGCCGACGACGCGCTGCGCCTGGGCATGACCGCGAAGCTGCACGTCTCGCTCCCCGTCACCGGCACGCTGCGCCATCTTCCGCTGACCGCGATCTACGATCCGCACGGCAAGCCGAATGTGTGGGTGGTCGATCCGAAGACCTCGCGCGTGTCGCTGCGTCCGGTCGTGCTCGCGCAGGCGCAGAACGACGGCGTGCTCGTCAGCCGCGGTCTTGCCGACGGCGAACTCGTCGTCACCGCGGGCGTGCACATGCTGCATCCGAACCAGAAGGTGCGCACGGACATCGCGCCGAAGCGCCAGCCGGAGCGCACGTAATGCTCAAGTCCTTCAACCTCTCGCGGTGGGCGATCGCCCATCCGCAATTCGTGTTGTTCCTGATGCTGTTGTTCGGCGCGGGCGGCCTCTTCGCGTGGCACCATCTTGGCCAGGCGGAAGACCCGAGCTTCACGGTCAAGGCGATGGTCGTGCAGACCAAGTGGCCGGGTGCGAACGCGGATGCGGTCGCGCAGCAGGTCACCGACCGCATCGAACGCAAGCTGCAGGAAGTCGCCGAAGTCGATTACCTGTCGAGCTTCTCCAAGCCAGGTTACTCGCAGATCACCGTCAGCCTGCGCGAAGAAGTGCCGCCCGAGCGCGTCGCGGACGTGTGGTACCAGATCCGCAAGAAGCTCGGCGACGCGAAGGGCGAGTTGCCCGAGGGCGTGCAGGGTCCTGCGTTCAACGATGAATTCGGCGACACCTTCGGCAACCTGTACGCGTTCACGAGCGATGGGTTCTCGTACGCGGAGCTGCGCAAGTTCGTCGATCAGGCGCGCGATGAATTCCTGCGCGTGCCCGATGTCAGCAAGGTGCAGTACATCGGCATGCAGGAAGAGAAGATCTTCGTCGAGACGTCGTCCGCGAAGCTTGCCTCGCTGGGCCTCGACCCGCGCATCGTCGAGGATACGCTGCGCGAAACCAACGCGATGGCGCCGGCCGGCATCGTGCAGGCAGGCCCGCAGCGCGTCGCGCTGAAGATCACCGGCGAGTTCGATTCGGTCGAAGCCATCGCCGACATCGGCCTGCAGGCCAACGGGCGCAGCGTGCGCCTGGGCGACGTCGCGCGCATCTATCGCGGCTACACCGATCCGGTCGAAAGCAAGATGCACTTCGACGGCAAGGACGCGATCGGCCTCGCCATCGCGATGCGCGAAGGCGGCGACGTCATCCGCATGGGCCGCGACCTCGACGCGGCGGTGGCGCGCGTGCAGGCCGCGATGCCGGTCGGCGTCGAGATCCACGCCGTGTCGAACCAGCCGAAGGTCGTGCAGGACTCGGTGCACGAGTTCACCAAGAGCCTCGCCGAAGCGATCGTCATCGTGCTCGCGGTGAGTTTCCTCTCGCTCGGCTGGCGCACGGGCATCGTGGTCGCGTTGTCGATCCCGCTCGTGCTGGCGATGACGTTCCTCGTCATGTACGCACTCGGCATCGATCTGCAGCGCATCTCGCTCGGCGCGCTGATCATCGCACTCGGCCTGCTCGTCGACGACGCGATCATCGCGGTCGAGATGATGGCGCTGAAACTCGAACAGGGCTGGGACCGCGTACGCGCGGCGAGCTTCGCCTACACCGCCACCGCGTTCCCGATGCTCACCGGCACGCTGATCACGGCCGTCGGCTTCCTGCCGGTCGGCCTTGCGAAGTCGAGCGCGGGCGAATACACGATCTCCATCTTCCAGGTCGTCGGCATCGCGCTGATCCTGTCGTGGCTCGTCGCGGTGTTGTTCACGCCGTACCTCGGTTACAAGCTCCTGCCCGAACACAAGAAGAATGCGAACAAGCAGGGCGCGCACGCGCACGACCATGCGATCGACACGCATCGCGGGTTCTACGGCATGTTCCGCCGCCTGCTCGAAGCCTGCCTGAAGCGTCGCGGTCTCGTGCTCGGCTGGACGGCGGCGATGTTCGTCGGTGCGCTCGCGCTCTTCCAGGCCGTGCCGCAGCAGTTCTTCCCGGCGTCGAGCCGCCCCGAACTGATGGTCGACCTGTGGCTGCCGGAAGCGGCGAGCATCGCAGCCACCGAAGGCGCCGTCACGCGCCTGGAAGAAAAGCTGCGCAAGGATCCCGACGTCGAAGCCGTCACCGGTTACATCGGCATGGGCAGCCCGCGCTTCTACCTGCCGCTCGACGTGCAGCTGCCGAACACCAACTTCGGCCAGGTCATGGTGATGACGAAGGACGGCGAGGAAGGGCGCGAGCGCGTGTACGCGCGCATCGAGAAGATGATGCGCGAAGACTTCCCGAACCTCCGCGGTCGCGTGGGGCGCCTCGAGAATGGCCCCGCGGTCGGCTATCCGGTGCGCCTGCGCATCAGCGGGCCGGACACCGAAAAACTCGCGGCCATCGTCGAGCAAGTGCAAGCCGTGCTGCGCAAGGACCCGGCCACGCGCGACGTCAATTCGGATCTCGGCGAACGCCTGCAGACCGTGCGCCTGATCGTCGACCAGGACAAGGCGCGCGCGCTCGGCGTGTCGTCGAAGCAGATCGCCGACACCACGCAAAACTCGCTCTCCGGCCATGCGAGCACGCAATACCGCGAAGACGACCAGCTGATCGATGTCGTCACGCGCCTGGAAATCGGCGAACGCACCGACCTCGACAACATCAAGGACGTGCGCCTGTACACGCGCGACGGCAAGTACGTGGCGCTGTCGCAAGTCGCGCGCATCGAACTCGGCAGCGAGTCGAGCATCCTGTGGCGCCGCAACCGCGTGCCGACGGTCACCGTGCGTGCGGACGTCGTCGGCGCGGAAGGACCGGACGTCACCGCGCGCGTGTGGCCCGACATCCAGAAGATCGTCGACGACTTGCCGCTCGGCTATCGCATCGAAGTCGGTGGCGCGTCGGAGTCGAGCGCGAAGTCGCAACAGTCGATCGGCGCGGTGGTGCCGCTCGCGATCGGCATCATCCTCGTGCTGCTCATGATGCAGTTGCAGGACATGAAGAAGACCGCGCTGGGGGTGGCCACGGCGCCGCTCGGCATGATCGGCGTGTCGCTGATCCTCGCGATCTTCCGCGTGCCGTTCGGCTTCGTCGCGCTGCTCGGCACGATCGCGCTCGCCGGCATGATCATGCGCAACTCGGTGATCCTCATCGACCAGATCGACCAGGACCTCGCGCAGGGCATCGCGCCGTGGGAAGCGATCGTCGGCTCCACGCTGCGCCGCTTCCGCCCGATCGTGCTGACCGCGCTCGCCGCGATCCTCGCGATGATCCCGCTGACGCGCTCGACCTTCTGGGGCCCGATGGCGTGGGCGATCATGGGCGGCCTGTCGGTGGCGACGCTGCTGACGCTGATCGTGCTGCCGACGTTGTATGCGTGGGCGTATCGGGTGCGGCGCGATTCGCCGGCGATCGTGCGGGGGGAGGCGATTGACGCGGGGTTGCAGCCGGCCTGATGCATCGGGAAACGAGAAGCGGGAAACCCGGGAAACGGGAGGGACGCATTCACTTCGGCCGACAGACCTCCGAGCCGAAGCGGGGTTCATCTCCCGTTTCCCGCGTTTCGTTTCCCGTTTCCCGGCCTTACTTCACAACCGCTCCGTCGGCTCCAGCGCCGCCGCTTCACCCGGCGGGCACTTCGGCAATCGCGCATTGACATGCATCTCCCAGCGCCAGAACGCCCACCCGAGGAAGGTGAACGTCGCGGCGCCGAGGGCGAGGTGGATGCCGGCGTGGCTGAGTAACGGCGACAGCACGCCGGCGATCACCGCGTTCGACACCAGGCCGGTGAACGCCTGCAACGACGACGCGCTGCCGCGCTGGCGCGGATACATGTCGAGGATCGCGAGCGTGAGGATCGGGAACACCAGCGCGATGCCGAACGAGTTCAGCATCATCGGCAGCACGGCCCACGGCACGCTCGGTTCGGCGACGAGCAGGTTGTAGGCGACGTTCATTGCGACCGCGAGCCCGCAGCAGGCGAAGCCGATCCACACCTGGGTCATGCCCTTGATCTTCCCGGCGATGCGGCCCGAGAGATACGCGCCGAACATCATGCCGCCGATCATCGGCACGAAGAACCACGCGAAGCTGCGCTCGTCGAGCTTCAGCAGGTCGAGCACGAACGCGGGCGCCGACGCGATGTACAGGAACAGCGCACCGAAGTTGAACGTGCCCGCGGCCGCGAGGCGCTGGAAGCGCGGGTTGAGGAAGATCGCAACGTAGTCGCGCAGCAGGGGCTTGGCGCGCAACGGCAGGCGCGCGGGTTTCGGATGCGTTTCCGGCAGGCCGAAGAACGTCGCGAACCACAGCAGGATCGAGAAGGCGACCAGGAACCAGAAGATCACCGGCCACGCCGCCCAACCGAGGATCCAGCCGCCGATCACCGGCGCGATCGCCGGCGCGATGCCGAAGATCATCGACACGTGGCTCATCAGGCGTTGCGCGTCGTCGCCATGCAGCACGTCGCGGATCACCGCGCGACCGACGATCAGGCCGACGCCCGCGCTCAGTCCCTGCAACGCGCGGAACCACAGCAACGTGGGCAGGTCGCGCGCCAATGCGCAACCGACCGACGCGAGCGTGAACACGAACAGCCCGCCGAGGATCACGCGCCGCCGTCCGATCGCATCGGACAACGGCCCGTGCACGACGCTCATCAACGCATACGCGACCAGGTAGACGCTGATCGTCTGCTGCATCGCGAGTTTGTCGGCCGACAACTGCGCACCCATCTGCGGGAACGCGGGGAAGATCGTGTCGATCGAGAACGGGCCGAACATCGCCAGCCCGCCCAGCAGCAGGGCGAGGCGGCGAAGCGAGATGTGGGAGGCAGCCTTCCTTGGCGCGTCCACGCTCAGCGTTCCTCTTCTTCCTCGTGCTGCTCGTCGCGCACGGCGACATCGAGCTTGCACGACTGCGCGCCGCCCGACCCGGTGCACGCGCACTGCGCGTCTTCGAGCAGTTCGCGCGCGCGACCCGCGGACTTGCCTTGCTTCACCCAGTCGCGCGCGGCCTTGTTGGCCGCATCGCATGCGGCCTTCTCGGAGGCGCCGCTGCCGGTGAAGGTCTTGCGTCCGTCCTGCGCGTGCGCGGACGCGGCGAACAGGACCGCGGAGAGGGCGAGGGCAATGGGGGCAATGCGCATGGCGATCGCTCCTGGAGGTGTGGGACGAAGCGGGGATTCTACGGAGGAGGCGGGTTCCCCCGCATGAACGAGCTTACTTGCCCCCGCGGTAGACCGCTCGCAGCAGTTCGTGGAAATGGTGGACGGCGTTCTCGCGCAACGGATTCAGGCGCCCCGGGACGTAGGACCCCGACGACAGCCCGCGCTGCACGTCCGCGCAGATCGTCAGGTCCTCGACCTGCACCTCGTCGCTGAACGTCAGGTCCGCGGCGCGGCGTGCCTTGCCGGCGTCGCTTTCGTCCATCGCGTAGTAGAAGTCGAACTCCACGCGGCACAGGTCGGCGCCCTTCGGGATGATCTTGTTGGTCTGCATGCGGCCGGGGACGATGTTGAGCATCGTGTTCGGCCACATCCAGTAGTACAGCGCGTCGCCGCCGCCGTAGAGCGTTTCGTCGCTTTCCAGCGGGCTCCACTGGTGCGAATACCACTGGTGCGTCTCGGTGACGTAGCTGCGGTAGTCGAGCAGGCGGTTGAGCCCCGGATGGATGTGCGGGACGTGGTAGCCCTCGAGGTAGTTGTCGACGTACACCTTCCAGTTGCACGGCACGTCGTAACCGACGCGATGGTGGTGGCCGTAGTCCTCGAGCTTGCGATCCGGACCGATGCGCGCGTCGATGCCTTCGACGAACGCATCGAACGCGGGCGCGTGCGATTCGTCGACGCAGGCGAACACCATGGCTTGCCACACGCGCACGGCGAGTTGCGGCAGCTTCACGTCGGACACGTTGAAGTCGGGCGCGCTCGCCATCTCCGGCGCGGAGCGCAGCGTGCCGTCGAGCGTGTACGTCCAGCCGTGATAGCGGCAACGCAACGCCTTCGCACCCAGGCCGTCGCATTGCGCGAGCGGACCGGCGCGATGGCGGCACACGTTGTGGAAGACGCGAATAACGTCGTCCGCGCCACGCACCGCGATCACCGGCAAGCCGGCGAAATCCGCGATCGCGTGGTCGCCCGCGTTGCGCAACTGGCACACGTGCGCGACGAGTTGCCAGCCGCGATCGAAGATCAGCGCGCGATCCACCGCGACGAACGCGGGATCGGCGTAGAAGCGCGCGGGCAGGGCGGTCGCGTGTTCGAGCGGCTGCGGGGCGAGATCGGACGGCGGCGCCGGCACGGCAGCGAAGGACTTCGTTTCGTTCATGCCGCCGAGTATGAACCCGGCGCGGCCTGCGCGCGCGGCCGGGTCACGGGGCTTCCACTCCGCGTTGGTTAAGGTGCCCGTGGAACGAGACGCCATGCAGGATTTCGGCCCCCAACGCGAACAGATGGTGCGCAGGCAGATCGCCGCGCGTGGCGTGGACGAGCCGCACGTCCTGGACGCCATGCGCCGGGTCCCGCGCGAACGCTTCGTCGACGACGCGATGCAGGAGTACGCGTACGAAGACGCGCCGCTGCCGATCGCGTCGGGGCAGACCATCTCGCAGCCGTACATCGTCGCGCGCATGATCGAACTTGCGCGCATAGCGCCCGGCGATCGGGTGCTGGAGATCGGCACGGGCTCCGGGTATGCGGCGGCGGTGATGGCGCAGATCGCCGATGACGTGTTCACGATCGAGCGTCTCGACCCGTTGAGCGAACTCGCGCGCGGCCGCTTCCGCGAACTCGGCTACACCAACATCGAAGTGCGCACCGGCGATGGCACGCGCGGTTGGCCGGAGGCTGCGCCGTTCGACGCGATCCTCGCGGCGGCCGGCGGACCCGATGTGCCCGATGTGCTGAAGGAGCAACTTGCACTTGGCGGGCGACTCGTCATGCCGGTGGGGGAGTCGTTGCATCACCAGCGGCTCGTGCGCGTCACGCGCGTCGACGAGTTCCGCTTCGAGCAGCAGGATCTCGACGCCGTCGCGTTCGTCCCGTTGATCGGGACGTACGGCTGGGCAGAGGATGGCTCGCGGCCGATGCCGGTGGTGCACGATCGAGATCATGCGCCGGTGACATCGTTGCCTTCGAGGATCGCCGCGGCTGCGGAAGCGCTGCCCGATTTCGGCGACGCGCGATTCGGGGAACTGTTCGATCGCTTCGCGAACGCGCGCGTCGTGCTGCTCGGCGAAGCGAGCCACGGCACGTCGGAGTTCTATCGTGCGCGCGATGCGATCACGCGGCGTCTCGTGCAGGCGCATGGTTTCCGCATCGTCGCAGCGGAAGCGGACTGGCCGGACATGGCGGCGCTGGATCGATTCGTGCGCCATCGCCCACCGCGCGCAGGTGCGGAGGCGCCGTTCCAGCGCTTCCCGACATGGATGTGGCGCAATCGCGAGTTCGAGGCCCTGGTGCAGTGGCTGCATGCGTACAACGACGGGCGTCCCGCGGACGATCGCGCGGGCCTGTTCGGCCTCGACCTGTACAGCCTTGGCGCGTCGATGCGCGCGGTGATCGACTACCTTGACTCGGTCGATCCGGAAGCAGCGCGTGTCGCGCGCCATCGTTATTCATGCCTCGTGCCATGGGTGCGCGATCCCGCGGAGTACGGACGCATGTCGGTGCACGCGGGGCATGCGTTGTGCGAGAAGGCGGCGGTGGAGATGTTGATCGATTTGTTGCAGAAGCGGCAGGCGTATCTCGCCGAAGACGACGGCGACGAGGCCGGCGACGACGCCACGAGCTGGCTGGACGCCACCCAGAACGCCCGCCTCGTGCGCAACGCGGAGAAGTACTACCGCACGATGTACGAAGGCGCCGCCGAGTCCTGGAACCAGCGCGACCGCCACATGTTCGAGACGCTGCAACAATTGCTCGGCGCTGGCGGCCCGCACGCGCGCGCGGTGGTGTGGGCGCACAACTCGCACATCGGCGACGCGCGCCATACCGAGATGGGGATGCGCGGCGAACTCAACCTCGGGCAGTTGTGCAAGGAGCGGTGGGGTAGCGAGGCTGCGACCATCGGCTTCGGCACGCATCAAGGCACAGTGGCCGCCGCGTCGGATTGGGATGCACCGATGGACGTGATGGCGGTGCGCCCGTCGTTGCCCGACAGCTACGAGCGCCAGTGCCACGAAGCGGGCCACGAAGGTGCGCGCGTGTCGCGTTACCTGCTCGACCTGCGCGAAGGCCACCACGAGAAGTTGCGCGAAGCGTTGTCGACGCCGCGCCTCGAACGTTTCATCGGTGTCGTGTATCGCCCCGAAACCGAGCGCTACAGCCACTACGCGCAGGCGGTGATGCCCGCACAGTTCGATGCGTACGTGTGGTTCGACGAAACGCGCGCCGTCGAGGCGATGCCTGCGGCGTCGCGCGAAGGCGCGGTGCCCGATACCTATCCCTTCGGGCTGTGAGAGCAAAAACAGGAGAGCAAAAACAGAGAGAAAAAACAGGGGTCAGAGCACTATTTCAACGAAATAGTGCTCTGACCCCTGTTTTTGCTCCTGTTTTTTGCGCGTGCCCCTTTCGGGCCTCCCCCCGCCTTGGGGAACGACGCATCGCCAGGCGGCCGGGAGAATCGCGGCGTCGCGCGTTCGCGCGACCCCATCCACCAGGAGAAGCGACATGAGAGCGCACCGAGTCGCATCGATCACGGCTGCGTTGACTGCGTTGACGTTTGCCATCCTCGCGATGCCAACCACTGCGGGCACCACGCAGATCTCCGCCGTCGGCGTCTTCAACGACGCGTGCCAACCGCCCATCGGCACGCCGCCCGCCAACCTCGGCGATTACCCGCCGATCGATCTGTCCGGGAGCCTCGTCGGTTGCTGGTACACGTACGTCTCCGCGTCGAGGTTGAACCCGAGCGGCACGTACATCGAACAGGGGACCGAGCTTTTCGTCGGCTGCCTCAACGGCACGACCTGCGGCACGTTCGAGACGACCTACACGTTCACCGGCAAGTACACGGATGCAACGTTCACGGAGGAGATCCATGGTCGATGCGAACACGCAGTCGTGGACGGCACCGGCGACTTCGCGGGCGTGAAAGGCGCGATCAAGTTCAAGGACGACGTGGTCAACCTGAAGTTCGACATCAGGGGCCACATCAGCCTCGGCTCGTCGGACGCGAAGACCGCCACAGCCGTCGCGCAGGATCTCGCGAAGGCACTCGAAGCCGATGGGACGACGCGCAGCAGCGGATGCTGACGACTGGAAACAGGGGTCAGAGCACCTTTTCGAAATAGTGCTCTGACCCCCTTTCTTACTTCGTCGAGGCAGCGGCCGGCGCCGCGGCCATCGGCCGCGCATTCCACCCGCACGTCTTGCCTTCGTTCTGCTTCTTGAGCCAGTCCTGCAGCGGCGCGAAGTATTCGAGCACCGGGGCGCCGTCCATCTTGTCGCTGCCGGTCATTTCCTTCAGCGTCGCCTGCCACGGCTGGCTCGCGCCGCGCGCGAGCATCGCCTGGAACTTCGCGCCGGCTTCCTTGTTGCCGTAGAAGCTGCACTCGTGCAGCGGGCCCTTGAAGCCGGCCGTGTCGCACAGCGCCTTGTAGAACTGGAACTGCAGGATGTGCGAGAGGAAGTAGCGCGTGTACGGCGTGTTGGCCGGCACGTGGTACTTCGCGCCCGGATCGAAGAACTCCTCGCCGCGCGCGGTGGTCGGCGCGACGCCCTGGTACTTCGCCTTCAGTTCCCACCACGCCTGGTTGTAGTTCTCCGGCTTGATCGAACCGTCGAACACGCCCCAGCGCCAGCGGTCGATCATCAAGCCGAACGGCAGGAACGACACCTTCGCCAGCGCCATGCGCATCTGCGAATTGATCAGCGCCTGTTCGCTCTGCTGCTGTTCCCCCATCAGGCCGATCGACTGCAGGTACTGCGGCGTCATCGCGAGCACGATGGTGTCGCCGATCGCTTCGTGGAAGCCATCGTGCGCGCCGGTCTGGAACAGCGGCGGCAGCTTGTTGTACGCCAGGTAGTAATAGACGTGGCCGAGCTCGTGGTAGATGGTCGTGAAGTCTTCCTCGTTCGGCTTGATGCACATCTTCGTGCGCACGTCGCCGGCCATGTCCATGTCCCACGCACTGGCGTGGCACACGACGTCGCGATCGCGCGGCTGGATGAACTGCGTGCGGTCCCAGTAGCTCGCGGGCAGCTTCTGCATGCCGAGCGACGTGTAGAAGTCCTGCGCGCGTTCGGTCATGTGCTTCGCGGTGGCGAGGCGGCCGGCCTGGCGCATGTCGGCGAGGTCTTCGGCCGTCGGCGAGCCGTCATGCTGCGCGAGCGCGAGGTTGTAGTCCTGCGTCGCGAGGTCGTTGAGTTTCGCGCTGACGTTGAGGTCGCCGGCATTCGGATACGGCGCCATCATGTCCCACAAATTGCTCCAGTCCTGCTGCCACATGTTGCCGAGCAGGTGCGCGGGCAGCATGGCGCCGGGCACCGTGCCGCGGTCGCCGTACTTCGCCTGCAACTGCGTGCGCGCGTAGCAATGCAGCTGTTCGTACAACGGTTTGACCTGGCCCCACAGGCGATCGGTTTCCGCTGCGATCTCCGCCGGCGTCATGTCGTAGCCCGAACGCCACAGTTCACCCGTGTCGGCGTAACCCATGTCGCGCGCGCCGGTGTTCACCAGTTCGACGAAACGCACGTAGTCCTTGCGCATCGGCTGCGCGATCGTGTGCCAGCCCTTCCACGCATCGAGCTGCGCGTCGTAGTCGCGATTGCTACGCAGGATGTCTTCGAGGTCGCCGAGCTTGGAACATTGGCGCGCGGTGCCTTCGCCGTGGCAATACTCGCCCTTGCCGAACATGCCTTCCATGCGCGTGGCGAGCGTCGTGAGCTCTTCCAGCTTCGCCGGATCCTTCGGCGGCGGCATCGCGGCCTGCTGCTTGAGCAACAGGATCGCGCGCGCGGTGTCGGGCTTCAGCTCCTGGCCTTCGTACTTGCGCGACTGCTCGATCCATCCGCGCAGCTGCGTGAGGAAGCGTTCGTTCGCCTTGGCCGACACGCGCTCGCTGTCGTCGTTGATGAACGTCGACGACAACCACTGCGCGGAAGTCAGTTCGGGGTAGCCCTTGCGGATCTCGTCGTTGACGCGCGCGACGAACTCGTCCGCGGTCTCGCCTTCCGGCGCCGCGGTCACGCCGGGCTGCGCCGGTTCGGCGGGCTGCTTCTTGCAGCCGGCGATCGCGAGGACGGCCGCGGTCACGGCGACGGCGAGCAGGAGATGACGTGGCTTCACGGGACGATCCTGGGTGCGGGCGCCCGAAGGCGCGACCGGGGGAGGCTAGCAAAGCGGCCGTGTGGGCGGGAAGGAGACGGGCGGTGCGTGCGCGGGAAAGCTCGTCTTGAGCGCTCTGCGCACAAACGGAAGCATCGGCGCACCCAATCTGCGGAGCATTCATGAACGCGCGACATTCCCTTGCGGCGGCCTCGCTGCTCGCACTCGCCCTCATCGCCGGCTGCAGCAGCGAGCCTGCCATCGCACCCGACGCGCCCGTCGGCACCTGGATCGAGCCCATCCCCGGCCTGCCGGGCGAAGTGCAAGGGTTCACCCTGCGCGACGACGGCACGGCCGAGTCGATCAACACCGCCACGCTGCAGCACGAGCGCTGGCGCCTCGAAGGCGATGCGCTCGTGCTGACGGGCAAATCGCTCGGCAATGGCGCCACGCTGGACTTCGAGGAGCGCTACACGATGGCGCTGGACCCGGAGCGCATGCGCCTCGTCGATGCCGGTGGGCAGGTGCGCGAGTACACGAGGCAGGACGACGCGGGCGACGGGCGATGACGCATCGATGGAGAGGTTCGCGACGACTACGGAGAGGTCCGCGATGACTCCGGAGAGGTTCGCAAGGACTCCGAAGGGGTTTGCAACGCCTTCCGGCGAGATGGGAACGCTATACAGCGGGCCGACGACAGGTTCGGTTTTGCATCGGGACGAAGATTTGGCGGCGATTACGCGGATCCAATGTCCGCTATCGGCCAAAAGCGGACATCCCAGCCATAACCATGGTCGCCTGGACATCCATTCACCATCTCAAGTTGAACCGATCAGTAGTTCTACTGAACCCCGGCCCTTGGTTTTTCGGTTTCCCGGGATTGCGCCAACGAGTCCACTGGGCGTGTCCCTCCCCGGTGCTGGACCATGGCGTCGCTCCGTCCTCCCAACGTCGTCTATTTCCATGTCGACAACCTCGGCTATGGCGAGTTGGGATGCTACGGCGGCGGCATCCTTCGGGGCGCGGCAACGCCGCGCATCGACAGCTTCGCGACGGAAGGCTTTCGACTCACGAATTACGCGCCCGAGGCGCAATGCACGCCGTCGCGTACGGCGTTGATGACGGGGCGATATGCCATTCGCACCGGCAATCACACGGTGGCGCTGGCCGGCACGGAAGCGGGCATCGTCGCGTGGGAGCGCACGCTAGGCGATCTGTTCTCCGAAGCCGGCTATGCAACCATGTGCATGGGGAAATGGCACATCGGCGACAGCGACGGGCGCTGGCCCACCGACCATGGGTTCGACGAGTGGTACGGACCGCCGCATTCCTACGACGAAGCGTTTTGGGAGACCGATCCCTGGTACGACCCAGAGCGCGACCCTGTGTCGTACATGATGGAAGGCCGCAAGGGTGAGAAGACAAGGAAAGCGGATCGCCTGACCTGGGATCTCAAGCGCAATGTCGACGTGGAGTACAAGCGCCGGGCGTTTGCCTTCATGGAAGCGGCTGCGCGCGCGTCGCGTCCCTTCCTGCTCTACTTCAACCACTCGCTGATGCACATGCCGGTCGTGCCGCGCGACGAATACCGCGGCCGAAGCGGCAACGGCGATTGGGCCGACAGCCTGATGCAACTGGATGGCGACTTCGGCGACCTCCTGGACAAGATTGATGCGCTCGGCCTCCGCGACGATGCGATCGTCGTATTCGCCGGCGACAACGGCAACGAGGAGATGTTGCTGAACCGCGGCACGGGCGGTTATTTCGACGGGTCTTATTTCACTGGAAGGGAAGCATCGCTGCGCACGCCTTGCATCGTGCGTTGGCCCGGACGCATCGCGGTGAATCGGACCAGCAACGAGATCGTCCATATCACCGACTGGTTCACCACGCTGCTCAACCTCGCCGGTATCGCGGCGCCGGGCGATCGCGAAATCGACGGGAAAGACCAGGCGCCATTCCTGCGCGGAGAACAGGAACACTCGAACCGCGATGGCTTCATCTTCTGGAACGGCGAACGGATGTACGGCGTCAAGTGGCAGAACTTCAAGATGGTGCTGGTTGACCAGAAGTACGCAACCGATCCCGCGTTGCCACTCAACTCGCCGCACGTCATCAACCTGATCGTCGATCCCAAGGAACGCGAGCCATTCAATCCCGTCTACCTGCACTCATGGACGATGGCGCACTTCGGTCGACTCCTGCGCGACTTCCATGACAGCGTCGCCCGCGAGCCATTGATTCCCGCGGGTGCCGCGTTGGGCCATGTCCCGGAGCGAGCACAAGCCCCGCCGTCACTCAGTGACCGGCTGTCACCTCGGCAGTTGGACGGGGATGCCTAATGTCCGCTTACGACAGAGCGGACACTTGGCCTAACCGGCGACCTACGTAGATTTACGGACTGCAGGCCAGTTGTTTTTCCGTCGCGGTCTCGCGCAATGAAGGAGAGCATCAACGTTCTACCTTGCGAGCTAGCGCCATGGCCAATTCAGAGAAGAAGCCGAATATCCTGGTGATCTTCGGCGACGACATCGGAATCCCGCAAATCAGCGCCTATACGCGCGGATTGATGGGCTACGAAACTCCGAACATCGACCGAATCGCCAAAGAAGGCGCGCTGTTTACCGACTCCTACGGTCAGCAGAGCTGTACGGCCGGTCGGGCGTCTTTCATCCTCGGGCAGGAGCCCTTCCGTACCGGATTGCTGACCATCGGCATGCCCGGCGATCCGCACGGCATCACCGACTGGATGCCCACCATCGCCGATGCCATGAAATCGCAGGGCTATGCCACAGGACAATTCGGTAAGAACCATCTTGGGGACCAGGATCAACACCTGCCCACCAACCACGGTTTCGACGAATTCTTCGGCAACCTTTACCACCTCAATGCAGAGGAGGAGCCGGAGGGCTACTTCTATCCGAAGGACCCGGCGTTCAAGAAGAAATTCGGTCCGCGGGGCGTCATCCATTCGCATGCCGGCGGCAAGATCGAGGACACCGGCCCGCTCAACATCGCGCGCATGCCGACCGTCGACGAGGAATTCCTCGGCGCCGCGAAGAGTTTCATCCAGGGCGCCGTCAAGGCCGATACGCCATTTTTCTGTTGGTTCAACACCACCCGCATGCACGTGTTCACCCACTTGAAGAAGGAATCGGTGGGCGTCACGGGCAAGGGGCTGCATGCCGACGGCATGGTCGAACACGACGGCCACGTGGGCCAACTGCTCGCGCTGCTCGACGAGTTGAAGATCGACGACGACACCATCGTTGTCTACACCACCGACAACGGCGCGGAGATCGCATTGTGGCCCGATGGTGCGATGACGATGTTCCGCGGCGAGAAGGGTTCGACGTGGGAAGGCGGTTTCCGCATCCCAATGGCAATTCGCTGGCCTGGCGTCATCAAGCCGGGCACCGTGTACAACGATCCGATCTCGCTCCTCGACATGTTCCCGACATTGTGCGCAGCCGCGGGCGCGCCTGACATCAAAGCGCAACTCGCGAAGGGGACCAAGCTCGGGAAGAAGGAGTTCAAGGTGAAGCTGGACGGCTTCAACTTCATGCCCTACTTCCAGGGCAAGGAGAAGAAGGGCCCGCGCGATTCGATCTTCTACTTCGACCAGGGCGGCAACCTCAACGCCGTGCGCTTCCAGGACTGGAAGCTGAGCTTCGCCGTGCAGGCACACGGCAACATCGCGACGGGCTCGCGCACGGTCACGAACTGGGCAGGGATCGCCAACCTGCGCATGGACCCCTACGAACGCGGGCTCGAGGATGGCGGCGGTGCGATCGATTTCCTCGCACGTCAAATGTGGCTGATCGTCCCGGTGATGGGTGCCATCAAGGCGTTCTTCTCCGACTTCATGGATTACCCATACCAAGCGGGCAGCTCGCTCAACGCCGGATCGATCAACTATGGGCTGATCAAACAGACCGACGCGATGAAGCGCTTGAAGGAGTTGGAGTCGCTACACCCGACCAGTTAGTTGCGGGAGGCTGAGGAAGCGGCGATCTACGAGACCGTCTTTCCGAGCGCGAACGACGGGCGAACCGTACACACATTGAGGGTCAAGGACGTACCGGTCGATGGGTTCTGGTCGATCACCGTCTACGACGCTGACGGGTACATGTTCGAGAATCCTCATGGCGAATGTATCGCCCGCGCAAAGATGTTGTCGAAGGTTCGTGGCGGTTCCCCGAACCGCAGCCGATGGGATGAGCGCGGACGCCGGCAAATTTGTCACAAGCATCGGAGCCTCGTATGCCGACCCCCGTCAACATCGATAATTTCGTGCGCGCCGAAACCGACCACTATTTGCAGCTCCGAGCCGACAACGGCTTCTACGGGCGAATCCAGCACATCCGTGAGCCCGTCAGCGTCGACAACCAGCCGGTCGTGCGCGTCAGTCGTGACTTCCTGCTTTCCTATGCCGTCTTCGACCTGACCACGCCGGTGACTGTCACCATGCCCGATGCGAAAGGACGGTTCCAATCGCTCAGGGCGATCAACCAGGACCATTACATCGTCAGCAATACCTACAGTGAGGGCGACCACGTCTTTACGCAGGACGCCGTTGGCACGCGGTATCTGTATCTGGCGGTTCGCACGCTGGTGAACCCAGACGATCCAAATGACCTTGCAACAGCACATGCGCTGCAGGACCAGATTCGTTGGCTGCAGAGCGCTGCAGGAAAGTTGGAATTGCCCGATTGGGATCAACGGCAACTCGCGGAAATTCGCAAGGCGATCCTCGGCCTGGGACCTTTTGTTCCAGATAGCGCGAAGATGTTCGGATCAAAAAACGACATCGACCCTGTGCGTCATCTCATTGGAACTGCAGGGGGGTGGGCAGGCGGCCCGCAATCCGCGGCCTACTACATCAACGTCACGCCCGCATCGAACGACGGAAAGACGCCGTACGTCCTGAAAGTCAAGGACGTCCCAGTCGATGGGTGTTGGTCGATCACGATCTACAACAGTGACGGTTACATGGAGAAGTCAGTGTCCAACGCCGTTTCGCTCAACAACATCACTGGCAAGAAGGACGCCGACGGAACCTACACGATTCATTTCGGCGGCGATGAGAAGGCTTCGAATTTTCTCGCCATCTTTCCTGGCTGGAACTACATCGTCCGCCTTTATCGCGCGCGCCAAGCCGTGCTGGATGGCCAATGGACTTTCCCCCATGCTGTACCAGTCGACGACGATGCACACCGAAGTTCGGCCCACTAACCGTTGATTAGCTGTCTGCGCAATACGTTCTCGGACATGGGGGTGACCTGACCACCATCCATGCCTCGTCGTTGTCGTTCCAAGGAGGCGGCGGATGCGACGCACAGGAACAGACAACAAGCAACGAAGAACTTCTTCATTTGGGCCAACTCCTGCGGCCTTGGTGTACGCCGGCTTGAATGAACGTCGGCCAGAAGCGAGCCGCCAGCATGCCGGACGGCAGGTCATGCAGGGATCACGCCGGGGCTGATGTTGTGTACGCCGATGTCATCTCCCCAGATGACAAGAATGTTGGGGGCTTGCTTGTTTTTGCCATGACCGGGACTCCACCCACAGGCCCCTTGGTATCCTCGCCGCCCGGCCGCCGCCACCCCGTGACGCATGAACGACGCAGTCGAATTCACCGATCTTCCGATCGAACCCATGCTGCTGCAGGGGCTCGACGCCCTGGGTCACGTGCGCATGACGCCGATCCAGGCGCGCAGCTTGCCGCTGCTGCTCGCGGGCCATGACCTGATCGCGCAGGCGCCGACCGGCAGCGGCAAGACGGCTGCGTTCGGTCTCGCGCTCTTGCATCGCGTCGAGCTCGGCCTGTTTCGCACGCAGGCGCTCGTGCTGTGTCCGACGCGCGAGTTGGCCGACCAGGTCGCCAAGCAGATCCGCAAGCTCGGCACGGGCATGCCCAACCTCAAACTCCTGACGCTGACGGGCGGTGTTGCGCTCGGTCCGCAGCTCGCCTCGCTGGAGACGCACGCGCCCCACGTCGTGGTCGGCACGCCGGGCCGCGTGCAGGAACTGCTTCGCAAGAAGGCATTGAACCTGCGCGATGTCCGGGTGCTGGTCCTCGACGAGGCCGATCGTTTGCTCGACATGGGGTTCGAGGAACCCATTCGCGAAATCGCCAAGGCGGCGCCCAAGGATCGACAGACGTTGCTGTTCTCGGCCACGTTTCCCGAGCCGGTGCGAAACGTGGCGCGCGCAACTATGCGCGACGCACGGGAAGTCAGCGTGGAGGCGCACGCGGATGCGACGCCCATCGAGCAGCACTTCTACGAGGTCGATGCCGCGCAGAAGCCTGCAGCCCTCGCCGGTGTGCTGATCGAACACGGCGCCAACCACGCGCTGGTGTTCTGCAACATGCGCAGGGATACGGAGGAGGTCGTCTCGTCGCTGTTGCACCTCGGATTCTCCGCGCTCGCGCTGCACGGCGAGATGGAGCAGCGCGATCGCGAGGAAGTGTTGGTGCAATTCGCGAATCGCAGCTGCAACGTGCTGGTGGCGAGCGACGTGGCGGCGCGTGGCCTCGACATCGAGGACCTGGGGGCCGTGGTCAACCACGATGTCCCGAACGACCCCGACACGTACCTCCATCGCATCGGCCGCACCGGCCGCGCCGGTCGCGGCGGCGTGGCGGCCACCCTGTGCACGAGCCGCGAACTACCGCGTCTGAACGCGATCCGGGACACGCTCGGCCTGCGCATCGACCTGCGCCGTCCACCGTTGGCGCTGCTGCGCAAGAACGTCGCGACCCGCGCCCCGATGGCGACCCTGCGCATCGACGCAGGCCGCACCGACAAGCTGCGCCCGGGCGATATCGTCGGCGCACTCACCGGCGAGGCGGGCCTCACCAGCGATGCGATCGGCAAGATCGACGTCTTCGCCACGCGCAGCTATGTCGCCATCCAGCGCGCCCACGCCGGACGCGCCTTGGCGCGGCTCCAGCAAGGCCGCATCAAGGCAAAACGGTTTCGTGTTCGACTGCTGGAACTCTGAGGTCAAGCAATCTTTGACGTCACCCGCGCTGTGTTTCGACAGGGGTGGGCTTGGGAAAATGAATCAAATGCTTGCGGAAGTTCAATACAGTGCTTGATGTCGCGTTGGTCACGACGAACGCGATGGGGAGGTCTGGTTCAACGTCCAGGACAACCTTGGCTTCAAAGCCGCGAGCCCGCAAAAACTCAGCCGCATCGTTGGCGCTTGCAATGGGGTCGTCCACGACGAGTCCGATGCTTGCCGAGGCATGACCGAGCTTTTGCAGAACGTCCGGCGGGGCATGGTTGATGATTGTCCCGTCCCACATGATCGAACGGCGTATTCCGCTGCTATCGGCCTGGAACCGCTCCTTGACGCCATAACGGGAAAGGAGCGCTACCACCGCCTCCTTTGCCTCAGGCGAAGGTGTGCTGAAAATGCGCGATCCACGGTCTGGGAACGGGAGTGGATTGCGCTCGGACGCCAACAGGTAGGTCCACGCTGCAAGCGCCACGATCAATAGACACGCCAGCACAACAAGCCATTTCGGCAGGTACATGCTCTCTCCTTTGCAATAAGTCGTCAGGCGCCGACGGGATGCCAGAACGAGATCTCCGGTGGCCCTTCGAGAAAAGCGCCGGCGCCCTGGATGAAGGATTGGATGTGCGGTTGCTGCATGTGCGGCCCCAAAAAAATCTCCCGGCTCGGCCAATGCTCGATCAGCATGAAGCGTGTCGGGTCGCCTGCATCCTGGAGCAGGGTGATGCCGCCGCAATCCGGCTCGACGGCCTGGACGGCGGCGATGAGGCTTGCGATTTCGCGCCTGGCGAGTTCCGTGCATTCCGGGCGCGCACGATAGCTGACGAGTACGACTGCGCTGCTCATCGAGCTGCGACCGGTCTTGACAGCGCAACCAGCAGCGTCATGCCCGCCGCCAGTGCGATGAACCAGAGTCCCCATTCGTACGTGTACAACGTGGCTGCATGCCCCTGGAGCGTGGCGTCGACGACGTTGCTGTAGCCATTGGCCAACAGCTTCCCGAAACCAGGCTGCACGACGAGTGCCGCAACGGCGGAGCCGGCGAGGAAGAGCGCGAGCGACAGGAGCAGCAGGTTGCGACGCGTGGTCCGCCAGTTGGCGATGATCGCCACGACGAGCAGCGCGAGGGTGATGTTCGGCACCGTCTGCCAGAAGAGGCTGCTGTCGTAGCCGTACTCGCCTTCGAACATCGCGAGGGAGCGGGGCGGGGCTGCAATGGCGGTGCGCACGATGACGAGGATGGCGAACAGTTGCGCGCCGATCTGGGTAAAGCAACTCGCGATCGATGCGATCAGCGAGATGTCCTTGACCGTGTGCTTTTTCATGGCAGGCCTCATCGGGTTCCATTGGGTTGACGGAATTGGGCGGCGCAGGAGGCCGCACCCGCGCCACGCCTATCGCACCGCCCCCGCAAACGGGCATGATCCTCCCCACGCGTGTGGGGACACGCATCAGGGGAATGGGGTGACCCACACCATCGCGGTCCGCGAAGGCTGGATCGAATTGCGCTACACCGGCGTGGTCGATTACGCCGCGCGCATGGCCGCGCTCGACGACATGGCGTCCGCGGTCAACGACAGCGGCGTCCGCCGCATCCTGGCCAACTACACGCAGGCGACGCTCGGCGACGCGGGCGACAGCGCCGGTCGGCAGGACTACCTGTCGAAGGCGATCGCCGCCGCGAGCCTGGAGGAAGCCGACGTCGCGCTGATCGGGCTGCCGCCGGATCACGCGCGCGCGGCCGAACTCGCGGGCGTCGTGCGCAACATGCGGGTGAAGCATTTCGGGGACGAGGCGCCGGCGCTGGCCTGGTTGCTTTCGTCGGAGTAGTCGCTGCACCAGGCGCGGGTTCGTGGTTACATCGGTGCCCATGCGCGGATCCCTTCCTTGTCGGGTGGCGTGCTGCCTGCTCCTGCTGGCGGGCGCCTCCGCGCGCGCGGAGGTACCGCCTGCCGCGCCCGCGAGCGACGCGGCGTCGGCCATGGAGTTCCGCCAGCTCGGGTTGGCGCGCAGCTTCCAGAGTGAAGTCGTCACCGAGGTGCTGCGCGATCGCGTCGGTTTTCTCTGGATCGGCACGCGCGAAGGCCTGTTCCTCCACGACGGCCAGCGCTTCCGCAAGTTCGAACACAGCGTCCAGGACGACGGCTCGTTGTCGAGCAACGGCATCCGTTCGTTGCTCGAGGACGGGCAGGGCCGGCTGTGGGTGGCCACGATCACCGGCGGGCTGAACCTGCTCGACCGCGCGCATTGGCGCTTCGCGCATTGGCGCACCGGCGCCGGTGATCGCGGACCGAGCCACGATGGTGTGTTCGCGCTGGCCGAAGCGGATGGCGGTCGCTTGTGGGTCGGCACGCAGGCGGGGCTCGACTTGTTCGACCCTTCGACGGGGCGTTTCCGTGCGGTGCCGTTGAACAAGGGCGGCGAGTTCGTCATGGCGCTTTACCGCGATCGTCGCGATCGGTTGTGGGTGGCGACGCTCGGCCTCGGCCTGTATCGCAGCGACGACCAGGGGCGATCGTTCCAGCGCATTCCGCGCGCGGGCGGCGGCGTCGAGCCGGACGATGTGTTCACCGTCGCCGAGGATGCCGATGGCCGCATCTGGGTCGGTACACGTGAAGGGTTGATGCAGTTGTCCGCCGATGGCCGCGAGTTGCAGGCGTCGACACTCACCCCCGGCGCCACGGGCGACACGCTGACCAACGTCACCGAGATCGAACCGACGCCCGATGGCGGGCTGTGGGTCGGCACCTTCGGCGTCGGGTTGTATCGGGTCGATCCGACGCGGCGGAAGATCGCCTACACGCCGCTCGGCATCGACGGCCCCGACGGCCAGCACGTCGATCAAGGCGCGATGGCGCTGGATGCGCACGGCGGGTTGTTCGTCGGCACGTTCGGCGGCGGGTTGCTGCGCATGCGTTCGCCGTCGCTGGCGATCAGGCAATGGAACGAGCAGGGCGCGGAAGGCGAGCGCCTGGCCAGCGAGGACGTGTACGTGGTCGCGCCCGATGGCGCGGGCGGTGCGTGGCTCGGTTCGTTCGGCGGCGGCGTCGATCATCTGTTGCCGTCGGGGAAGGTCGTGCCGCTGCCGTTGCCGGAAGGCGTCGAAGCCGGCGTGATCAACGGCGTGCTGGATCTGCGCGCGGAAGCGGACGGCACGCTGTGGGTCGCGACGTCGGGCGGCGTCTATCGATTCAATCCGCGCACCGGCGCGTTCCGCCACTACCTGCACCCCGAAGCAGCGACGAACTACAGCTACTCGATGCTGCGCGATCGCGGCGGCCGATTGTGGGTCGGTACCGGCGGCGGTGGCTTGATGCTGCATCGCCCGGAGCCCGACGAGTTCGCGCAGTTCCGTCCCGATCCCGGCAACGCGCGTTCGTTGTCGAGCGACTTCGTCACCGTGCTGATGGAAGACCGTCGTGGGCGGTTGTGGGTGGGCACGCGTTCGGGCGGCGCGAACGTGTGCACGCTGCGCGACAGGCGCCTGGACTGCGAGCGCGTCGCGGCGCGGGGCGAGGGGCATGCGTTGAGCCACGATCACGTCAGCGCGTTGCTCGAAGCGCCGGATGGTTCGGTGCTGGTCGGTACCGCGGGCGGCGGGCTCGATCGATTGATGTTGGACGCCGACGGCAACGTCTCCGGTGTCGCGCGCATCTCGCGCAGCGACGGGCTGATGGACGACATGGTGATGGCCCTTGCGTATGCGCCAGACGGCGCGTTGTGGGTGTCCACGCGCGGCGGCTTCTCGCGCATCGAAGGCAAGGGCAAGCGCATCGACAACTACGGCCCGGTCGACGGCCTGCCCACCACCGTGTTCAACCCGAAGGCGGTCACGACCATCGACGGTCGACTGTATTGGGGCACGCAGCAAGGTGTGCTCGCATTCGATCCCGGCGTGCGCCCGCCGCGCCATGCAGCGCCGCCCACCGTGATCGCGTCGATCGACGGCCTGCCGATCGATCGACAACCCGCAACGCCCGCATGGAACACGCGCGCGCTCGACGTGCCGCTCGGACAACCGTTCTCGCTCGAGTTCGCGGTGCTCGGCTACGACGGCGGCGATCCCGAATACCAATATCGCCTGGGCGAAGACGCTGCGTGGACCGGACTCGACGATCGCGGCCAGCTCACGCTGCACGCGCTCGCACCCGGGCGTTACGACTTGCAGGTGCGCGGTCGTCGCGCCGGCAGTGCGTGGACGAGCGCAGCGCCGTTGCAGTTGTCGATCGTGCCGCCGTGGTGGCGGCAGTCCGCAGTGCAGGCCGTGGCGCTGTTGCTCTTGCTGTTGGCGTTGTTGGCCGCGTTCGGTTGGCGCGTGCGCGGTCTGCGCCGGCACAACCGCGAGTTGCGCAGGCTGACCATGCGCCTCGAGGCAGCGAAGGAAGAGGAACGCAAGCACCTCGCGCGCGAACTGCACGACGAGTTCGGCCAGGCGCTGACCGCGGCGAAGATCAACCTGCAACTCGCGCTCGTCGATCCGGCCGCGCAGGGCGCCGACGCGCGCATCGCCGACACCGTGCAACTGGTCGACGGCCTGATCTCGCAAGTGCGCGCGTTGTCGCTCGATCTGCGCCCGCCGCTGCTGGACGAAATGGGCCTGGCGCCCGCGCTCGAAGGCCACCTCAACGCCGTCGCGCACCGCAGCGGCGTACCGATTCGCGTCGCGATCGCGCCGGACTTGCCGGCGCTCGGCATCGAACGCGAAATCATGGTGTTCCGCATCGTGCAGGAAGCGGTCACCAATGCGTTGCGTCACGCCGCGGCTTCGCAGCTCGAGGTCGCGGTGGCCGTCACGCCCGACGGCATCGCGATCAACGTGCGCGACGACGGTCGCGGCTTCGATGCAACGGTGCCGCGCGCCAACGACGGCGGCTTCGGCCTGTTCGGCATGCGCGAGCGCGTGCACGAACTGGGCGGCGGGTTCTTCCTCGACAGTGCGCCGGGGCAGGGCACGCACGTCTCCGCACTCATTCCGATCGAACAAGGGGAATGCCATGCGCGTGTTGCTGGCTGACGATCATCAACTCGTACGCGCCGGGTTGCGCGCATTGCTGCAGACCTTCGTCGACGTGCAGGTGCTGGCCGAATGCGGCGACGGGCACGAAGCACTCGCGCTGGTCGATCGCACGCAACCGGACGTGTTGCTGCTCGACATCACGCTGCCCGGCCTCAACGGTCTCGACGTCGCGCGGCGCGTGCCCAAGCTGAGCCCGCACACGCGCGTGCTGATCCTGTCGATGCACACCGGCGCCGAATACGTCGGGCAGGCGTTGCGCGCGGGCGTGGCAGGCTACCTGGTGAAGGATTCGGCGGTCGACGAACTGCGCGTGGCGCTCGATTCGATCCGCGCGGGCCGGCCTTACCTGAGTCCCGCGATTTCGCAGTCGGTGCTGCAGGGTTACCTGCGCACCGGCGGCCCTCCGCCCGATCGCGCCTCGCTGGATCCGCTGACGCCGCGCCAGCGCGAGATCCTGCAACTGGTCGCCGAAGGCCACAGCACGCGCGACATCGCCCAGCGACTGGGGCTGAGCGGCAAGACCGTGGAAAGCCATCGCGCGCAGCTGATGGACCGCCTCGACATCCACGACGTGCCGGGGCTGGTGCGTTTCGCGATCCGGGTGGGGCTGGTGTCGGCCGAGTCGACCTGAGTCACGAATCGCGCTGACTCAGGGAAACCCTTAGGGGCTCCTGCGGCCCGGCCCGGTGCCTCCGTGGCCGGTGCCGCCCTACGGTTGCGTCGTCGCTACAGGGGGCGACAACCCATCCATCTCCGCAAGGGAGTACCGACGATGAAGTTGTTCCCTCTGGCCCGGCGCGTTTCGCGCGCCGCGGTGCTGGCGTTCGCGACGCTGGCGCTGGCATTGCCCGTGGCCCACGCCACCAAGCTGAAGAAGCAGAACCTGATCGACCTGATCTCGCAGTCCGACAGCATCATCGCCGGCACGGTGAAGAACGTCAGCGACGGGATCGACGACAAGGGCGTCCCGTACACCGAGATCACCATCGCCGTCGGTGCCAGCGCGAAGGGCACGATCAAGACGCAGAAGGATTACACCTTCCGCCAGTTCGGCCTGCTCGAGCCGCGCGCGTATCCCAACGGCCACAAGTTGCTGGCCATGACGCCGGAAGCCTTCCCGACCTGGCGCAAGGGCGAGTACGTGGTCGCCTTCCTGTTCCGCCCCGCGTCGCGCACCGGCCTGCAGACGACGGTCGGCCTTGCGCAGGGCAAGTTCTCGCTGGCCAACGAACGCATGGTCAACGACTTCAACAACGCCGGCCTGTTCGAAGGCGTCGACATCGACGCGAAGCTGCTCACGCGCGAGGAGCAGGCGATGCTCCGCTCGGCCGGTCCGGTCGACATGCGCACCTTCATGGGCCTGGTCGGTCGCACGATCGAGAAGCGCTGGATCGAGAACGGGGAGATGAAGTGATGCGCACGACGAAACTTTCCCTGTTGCTCGGTTTGTCGCTCGCCGCTGCCGGCGCCGCCAATGCGGCCGGCCCGCTGTACCTGTCGACGGACTCGGGCCAATTGCGTCCGCTGGTCTGGGACACCAGCAAAGGCCCCATCCCGGTGTACGTGGATGGCGGTGGCGCCTTCACTTACGACTTCGACGGCACCACGCCGTTCATCACCATCGAGCGCGCGAACGAGATCACCGCATTCGCGTTCGATCAGTGGAGCAGCGTGCCGACGTCGACCTTCCGCGCGCAGATCGCCGGCACCATCGCCGATCGCACCGGCATCGCCGACGTGACCGCCGCCAACGCGGGCGAGGTCTACAACGTCGAGAACGGCTACGGCTTCTGGGTGCTGTACGACACCGACGGCAGCATCCTCGAGGAGTACTTCGGCGTCCCGCGCGATGCGGTGCTCGGCATCGCGTTCCCCGAGTGGGCCGACGACCAGGGCCACATCATCGAAGCCACCGCCGTGATGAACGGTTGGGCCGTGCAGGTCGACGACACCGAAGGCAACCGCATCGCCGGCGTGTTCACCCACGAATTCGGCCACGCGGTGAACCTGTCGCACTCGCAGGTCAACGGTCCGATGATCTACCAGAGCTACACGTACGCGCCGTATCAGCCGGGCGTCAAAGGCTGCGTGGCGCCCGTGCATCGCTACGACTATCCGGATGGCCTCGGCGCCACGCCCGCCGATCCGGCGACGCTGGAGACGATGTTCCCCTTCATCGACACATGGGGCGACGCTGCGCAGGAGCAGTCGACGGTGGACAACGCCGACGACATCGCCGCGATCTCCAACCTGTATCCGACCGCCGACTACGCGAGCAGCCGCGGTTCGATCACTGGCGTGTTGCACCTCAAGGACGGCGCGACGGAGTACAGCGGCATCAACGTCGTCGCGCGCAACGTCAACAACCTGATGGGCGATGCGGTGTCGGCGATGACGGGCGATCAGACGCAGGGCATGGTCGGTCCCGATGGCCGATACACGATCCACAACCTGACGCCGGGCCAGCAGTACGTCGTGCACATCGAGGAGATCACGTCGGGCGGCTATCCGACGACGCCGCAGATGATGATGTCGCAGGGTGAGTACTGGAACGCGGCCGAAAGCAACGATCCGGCGACCGATGTCGCGTGCGATGCCACGCCGATCGTGGCGCAGGCCGGCGTCACCAAGACCGCCGACATCACGTACAACGGTTACCTGAAAGGCGTGCAGTTCACGCCGATCGTGGCCGCGAACCTGTTGCAGCTGTCGAAGAGCGGGCACAAGGCATCCGGCATGGTCGGCATCGACACCGGCTTCTTCTGGGACAGGAACAAGGGCTTCGAACTGCTCCCCGAAGGCATCCTCGCCAGCCACGGCGCGATGGATCGCAACGGCCAGCGCACGCTGGTGTCGGCCGATCCCGACGGTGATGGCGTCGGGACGCCCGCGATCCTCGGGCCCGGCGGCCTGACGATGCTGGGCGACCTCAGCGGCGGCAAGTGCAACATCGACGGCATCAACGCCAGCGGTTGGGACATCGACGACTCGGCGAGCAAGGCGGTGGGCTTTGCCTACGTCGACCGCAATGGCGACGGGCAATGCGGGTTCGGCGACAGCGAGACCGTGCCGTTCGTCTGGGATGCCAGGCGCGGCGTGCGCGAGTTGAACGTCGACTTCGCCAATGCGCCACCGTGGACCCGCGCTGCGGGGATCTCCGGCAACGGCCGCGTGATCGTCGGCACCGCGAACTTCCAGGCGGCGGTCGCGTGGGTCGACGAAGGCAAGATGATCGACCTGCAGCAGGTGATCGGCGCCGATGATCTGTACGCGTCCAACTACGACGGCACGCGCGTGCCGATGTACAGCAGCACGCGCAAGCAGATGGTGTTGTGGAATGCGATGCGCGGCACGGGCCAGAACGCGTTCACCAACATCGATGGGCTGCGCTACTGCCGCGATGTGCCGTTCACGTCGTCCTTCGGCGACGACCTTTGCGCGCTGTACACCGAGGAGTTCCTGTACGAAGAACTGGGCACCGCGCCGATGACCATCGCGGCGGTGACCGACAAGGGCGACATCGTCCTCGGTCGCGCGGGCAGCTTCTTCACCGGCTTCTCGGGCGGCATCTGGATCGAAGGCCTGGGCTGGATGACGATGTCCGAGTTCCTGCGCAAGCAGGGCGTGGTCGAAGCGCAGGACGTGCCGTTCGACAATCCGCTGGCGGTCAGTGCATCGGGCAGCGAGATCGTCGGCGGCATCGCCGGCGCGCAGTTCTCCTGGATGATCGAAGCCGACCAGGTCTATGTCTGCGAAAAGGGCAAGTCCGTGCTGACGGGCTTCCCGGGCGGGTTGCAGAGCAAGGTCGCCGCGGGTGCGAAATTCGGGCGCTGTGAGTTCCTCGACTGAGGAACCGGTGTTTCGCATCGGGTGGCAGGCAGGGGCGCTTCGGCGCCCCTGCTTTCACGCGGTCAGCGGATGTCCGCGAAGTTGTCGCGCGGCTTCACGTCGACCAGCAGCGCGCGGGGATCGATGCCGACGTGACCCGGCGCTTCCGGGACCGTCACGACGATCGCCTGGTTTGCCTGGTGGATCCGATGCTTCGCAAGGTAGATCGGCTTGCCGGGGATCACCTCGCCGTTCTCCCTGCGCGCCGGGCCGGTGAACACGCCGATCTCGACCCATTCGTCGAGCGGCCGCTCGATCTCCGCGCCGGTATCGTCGACGACAAGCTTGCGCGCGCGCGCATCCAGCGTGACTTGCCAACGGCCGTCGGCTGTCTTGACCGCGCGCGCTTGCGAGGCCGAGAACTCCCAGTAGGTGTTGGCGGCGAACAGATCGTGCAGCACCGGTCGATAACGCGTGGGCGTGACCGCCTTCAGTTCGCGATACAAGTCGAGCGTCGTCGCGCGCGGCGTGTGGCCGGGCGGATGCGCTTCGAGCAGGCGGCGCAGCGCGAGATTGATGTTGTCGCGGCCGACATACTGGCTCAGCGCATACATCGCCAACGGGCCCTTGCGGTAGTTCAGGAACTGGTCGAAGGCACGCAGCAGCGGCGGCGATGCGCGCGAACGCGGCACCTGGAATTCGCGGCGCATCATGTCCAGGTAGGCCTGCAACTGGTCGGGGCCGAGCGACTGTTCGACGACCTGCGTGGCCGAATACGTCGCGAGGCTTTCGACGAGCAGGCCGGCGCCTTCCACGCGTGCCGGCGCGAGCTTCTGGCCCCACCACTGGTGCGCGACTTCATGCGCGGTGACGACGAACACCAGGTCGAGGCCGCCGGATTCGCGCGCCGGATCCAGCAACGAGAAGCCGTCGCCGTAATCCACGAGGCTGGGCTCGGCGTGCGCGCCGATGTCGCCCATGGCGTTCTCGACCAGGCGCATCGTGCGATGCGGGTAAGGGCCGAAAAGCCGCGTGTAGAGCGCGAGCGAAGCGCATGCGCTGCGCGCCATGTCCCCGACGATGCTGTCGTGCGTCGGGTGGTGGAACACTTCGACGGCCACGCCGTGGCATTGCGCGCGACGCACCGCGTAACGGCCCGAGAAGAACCGAACGTGTTCGCGGATCGGCGCGTTGCTGGCGTAGTGGAAGTAGCGGCGACCGTTGTCGCTCCAGCTGCGGCGCAATGCGCCCGGCGCGATCGCGACCTGGTCGTCGTCGGTGCCGACGATGGCGTCGAACTGGATGCCGATGTCGCCGGGCGCTTCGTTGCGTGCCCGCATGTCTTCCAGCACCGGCACCAGCGGACGCGCGGGCAGGCCCTGCGTGAGCCGGTCGCCGGCTTCGCGCAATTCGCGCGTGGGCTGGTAGCCGATGGTCGGCAGGAAGTTCGCGGTGTCGATCCAGCTGCCGTTGCCGACGACGGTGTCGTCCGCGCCGCGATTGCCGAAACCGCGCGGCGCGAAGTCGACGTCGAAATCGAGTTGCATGGATTCGCCCGGCTGCAGCGGCGTGGCGAGCTTGTAGATGCGATGGCCGAGCAGGGCGTCGTCCAGCAGCGTCGTTGCGGGCCGGTCGAAGACGACGCTGCGCGTGGCGATGCCATCGCCCGTCGCGGTCGCGACGTGCACGGCATCGATTGCTTGCGTGGTCGGATTGTCCAGCCGATAAGTGCCGCGAAATTCCGCGGCGCGTCGTTGCGGATGAAGTTCGACCTGCATCCGCGATGCCACCACGCGCGGCTGCGGCACGTCCGCGTAGCGCGCGTAGAGACGTTCGTACGCGGCCCTGTTACCAAGACGCGCATCCTGCGACTCGTATTGGTTGAGCACGTTGGTGTTGTAGAAGAGGCTCGCACCGAGACCCAGCGCCGCGATCCCTGCCAACGCGGCGACGGTCGCGGTCGGTCGCGTCAGGCGCGTGCGCGCGAGCTTCAGTCGCGCACCGACGTCCCACTCGCGGCCGCGCACCCAGGCAAGCCGCGCAAGCACTGCCAGCAGCACCGCCCACGCGATCCACCAGGCCTTGAACATCAGCCACGGCAGCAGCGATGCACCGAAACCGCGGATGTCCGAGTACGACCAGTCCGGGCTGGCGCCGAACACCAGCAGCTTGTGCTCGATGCCGAGCAGCGGCGCGAACGCGATCAGCGCATACAACGCGAGCGCCGCCAGCGTGCCGAGGTGTTTCTGGTTCACCACCACGTGCACCGTCAGCGCGAGCAGCGCGAACAGCAGGTAGTCGGTCAGTTGCAGTCCGAGCAGCACCCGGGCGTAGACGCCGATCTCGAAGTGCGTGTAGCCCAACACGGCCTGGCCGATGATTCCCGCAACGCCCAGCACGACCATCCACGCGACGAGCAGCAACGCGAGCGCGAGGAACTTCCCGAGGAAGTACACCCAGTCCGGCACCGGCGCGGCGCCGCTGATCTCGCCCATGCGCGCATCGCGTTCGCCCCACACGAGTTCGCCGGCGTAGAAGAGGATCAGCAACGGCACGATCATCCAGACGCGGTTGGCGGGATTGGCGAGCGCGGCCGTCAGGAAGGTCAGCACATGTTCGGTGCGCGGCAGCAACGGGACGCCGACGAACTCCATGCGCGCAGGCACCGCGACGCAGGTGAGCAAGGCGATCGCGATCAGCGGCGCGAACACGGTCCAACCCTTCGCGAGCGTGCGCAACGATCGCGAGGTGACGGCGCGCAACTGGCGCAGGTGCGTCGCCATGCCGAAGCGACGATCGACGGCGAGCGAGAACATCTCGATCGGTCGCGAGACCATCGAAGTCGCCGTCGTCTGTTCCTGCAGCGCAGCCCGTGCCTTGCGCCGACGCGCGCGGCGACCCTCCGCCGGATGCGCGAGGCGGAAGCGTCGATACGTCCACGCGAGCACCGCGGCGCCCACGCACAGCCACACCAGGCGGTTGACGATCAAGACGGGCTGCAAGCCGACGAGGCGCGTGTTCACCTCGGTCGTGGTCCACGTGTCCGAGAGATCGCTGAGGATCGTCTTCATGCCGATCGGGTCGAGCCATCGCGCGAGGTCCTGCTGGTGCAGCACCGTCGCGACGAACGTCGCCAGGCCCATCGATGCGAAGAACACCACCACGCTGCCGAAGTAAGCGACGATCGCGCGACGACCGAGCGCCGCGAACGCGAACTGCACCGCCGTGGCGATGAACACGTTCGGCAGCGCGATCGCCAGGTACGCGAGCACGAACGCGGCGGGCCGCCATTCGCCCAGGATTTCCGGCTCCACGTCGGGCCAATGCATGCCGAGCAACATCCCTGCCGGCACCGCCAGCAGGATCAGCGCATTGAGCGCGAAGGCGGCCAGGAAATGCCCGGCCAGGTATTCGAACTTGCTGGCCGGCGCGGTGTAGGCGAGCGGATGCATGCCCGATTCGATGTCGCGCGACGCGGCGTCACCGGCGACCGACGCACCGACGAACAACCACAACAAGCAACACACCACCGTCGTCGACGCGATCACCAACGGCGAATTGAGGAACATCCACCCGTTGCGCGCGTCGTCGACGTAGTTGCCCTGGATGATGCTCCACGCCACCCAGAACAGCGCGACGAAATACAGCCACGTGGCAACGCGACGCAATTGGTAGGCGAGTTCGAACCGGAAGATCGTGCCGAGCTTCATGCGAGCGCGCGATGCTGGCCGATGTGCCCGGCCATGGTGCTGAAGTACACGTCGGTCAGGTCGGGTTCGACGGCTTCGAAGCCGGCGCCGGGCAACGCCTGGTCGTACACGTGCACGACGGTGCGTCCGCCGAGCAGCGTCGTCGAAATCACACCGTGGTCGCGTTGCACGGCGGGCAGTTCATCCCGCGCGACCACGCGACGCCAGATGCGACCGCGGATGTCCGTCACCGCCTGCAGCGGCTCGGCCTCGAGCAGGATGCGGCCGCGATCGATGATCGCCATGCGCGTGCACAACTCCGAGACGTCCTCGACGATGTGCGTGGAGAGGATGACGACGCTGGTTTCGCCGAGCGCGCTCAGCAGGTTGAGGAAGCGCACGCGCTCGGCCGGATCGAGCCCCGCGGTGGGCTCGTCGACGATCAGCAGTTTCGGATTGCCCAGCAGCGCGACGGCCACGCCGAAGCGCTGCCGCATGCCGCCGGAGTAGCCGCGCAGCTTTTGATGGCGCACGTCCCACAGGTTCACCTGGTGCAGCAGCGACTCGACCACGTCGCGACGCGCACCACGACCGCCGATGCCCTTCAACACCGCGAAGTAATCGAGCAGCGAGAGGGCGCTGGCATGCGGATACACGCCGAACTCCTGCGGCAGGTAGCCCAGCGTCCTGCGCACGTCGTCCTTGCACTGCAACACGTCGATGTCGCCGAGCATGGCAGTGCCGCTGTCGGCTTCCTGCAGCGTCGCCAGCGTGCGCATCAACGTCGACTTGCCGGCGCCGTTGGGTCCCAGCAGGCCGTACATGCCGACCGGGATCGTCAGGCTGACATTCGTCAACGCCTGCACGCCGTTCGGATAGGTCTTGCAGATGTCGCGGAGGGTCAGTTGCATGCCGCCAAGATGGGGCGAACGCGTCGAGCCCGCGAAGTGACGAACGTCACCGTGACTACTCGCAACGCGGATGGGGCAGCAAAACAGGCAAAAACAGGGGTCAGAGCACTATTTCAGCGAAATAGCGCTCTGACCCCTGTTTTTGCTGGCCCTTGTTTTGCTCCTACGCGCAGACCTGGGGCATCGTCAGCGACTTCGACCGAAGGTCGATCAACCCGCGCTCGGCGAGCCATTCCCACGCCTCGGTCGCATCCTGCTCGACGTACGCGCGCGCGGAGCCGAGGCGGAACGTGTAACCCCACGCATCCATGTCCGCGAACACGCGCGCTGCGCCGACGCCGGGGATCGCATCCCCCAGCAGTGACTGCAGCACGCACACCGCATCTTCTTCGGCGATGGAGTCCGTTGCATCGGTATGCACCGCCGCGCGCTTTTCCGGCGGCAGCACGATCAGGTGTGCCGCTTCGTGCAGCAACGAATGCATCGGGGTGTCGTCGCGCGCGTACACGGTCGCGCCGACGAGCCCGGCTTCGGGCTCGCCCCAGTAGCTGCCTGGAATCGGTGCGCCGTCGTCGACGTGCACCAGTTGCAACCCGTACGCACCGAGCAGCGCAGCCACTTCGCTGCGCTCGATGTCGCCCAGCGTCAGGACCGACACGGCGTCAGCCCACCGCCGCGCGTTCCTCCGGCAGGGCCACCGAGATGTCCAGCACGTCGTGTTCGCCGTCCTTGACCACGTCGACCTTCACTGCTTCCGCGTCGACGTTGACGTACTTGCGGATCACCTCCAGCAACTCGCGACGGAGGAGGGGCAAGTAATCGGGACCACCGTGTGCGCTGCGTTCCTGCGCGATGATGATGCGCAGGCGATCCTTGGCGACCGCGGCGGTGTTCTTCTTGGGCTTGAGGAAGTCGAAGATGGACATGCGTCAACCTCCGAACAGCTTGCTGAAGAATCCCTTCTTCTCGGCCTGGGTGAAGCGCATCGGGCGTTCCTCGCCCATCAGGCGCGCGACGGCATCGTCGTAGGCCTGGCCTGCGTTGGATTCCATGTCGAGGATCACCGGCTCGCCCTTGTTCGACGCGTTGAGCACGTCGCCGGATTCGGGGATGACGCCGATGGTCTTGAGGCCGAGGACTTCCTCGACGTCGGTGATCGAAAGCATTTCGCCATTTTCCACGCGGCCGGGGCTGTAGCGCGTGAGCAGCAGGAATTCCTTCACGCGCTCGCCGTTCTCCGCCTTGCGCGTCTTCGACGCGAGCAGGCCGAGGATGCGGTCGGAGTCGCGCACCGAGCTCACTTCCGGATTCACCACGACGATCGCCTGGTCGGCGAAATACATCGCGAGGAACGCACCTTTCTCGATGCCGGCCGGCGAGTCGCACACGATGTAGTCGAAACCTTCGTCGGCGAGTTCCTTCAACACCTTCTCGACGCCTTCCTTCGCGAGCGCGTCCTTGTCGCGCGTCTGCGAAGCGGCCAGCACGTGGAGGGTGTCGAAGCGCTTGTCCTTGATCAGCGCCTGCTTGAGCGAGGCTTCGCCGTGGATCACGTTGACGAAGTCGTACACCACGCGGCGCTCGCATCCCATGATCAGGTCGAGGTTGCGCAGGCCGACGTCGAAGTCGATGACGGCAACTTTCTTGCCGTGGCGCGCCAGGCCGCAGGCCAGGCTCGCGCTGGTCGTGGTCTTGCCCACGCCGCCCTTGCCGCTGGTGACTACGATGATTTCGGCCAAGTGATGTCCTCCGAGGTTCTAATTCTTGTTGTTGTATCAGTCCAGCGCCGCGATGCGGAGCTGCCCCTGGTCGAGCCACACCTGCACGGCCTTGCCGCGCAGGTCCTTCGGAATGTCTTCCAGCACCTTGTAGTGACCCGCGACGGCGACCAGCTCGGCGTGGAATTCGCGGCAGAAGATCCGCGCCTTCTCGTTGCCTTGCGCACCGGCGAGGGCACGACCGCGCAGCGCACCGTAGATGTGGATGGAGCCGTCGGCGATCACTTCCGCGCCTGCGCCGACGGTGGCGAGCACGGTGAGGTCGCTGTTCTCCGCGTACACCTGCTGCCCGCTGCGAACCGGCGAAGCTTGCATCATGCCGGGCGCGGAAGCTTGCTGCGATGCGGCGGGCGCGGGCGGAGGTTCAGGTGCGGCCGCCTTCGCGGCGACGCGTTGCGGCGGCGGCGCCTGTTCGACGGGCGCATCGCCGGTGCGTTCGTATTGCGCGCGGAATTTCGCGAGCAGCGGCAGGCCGATCGCGACCGAGAGTTCCTCGATCTCGCGCGTGCCGTAGGCCAGCGCGACGGGCAGCACGCCCGCTTCGCGCAGGCCTTCGACGAGCTTGCGCGCGGTGGCGGCGTCGGGGGTCTTCGTGAGCCCGCCGAAGTCGAGGATCACCGCGGCGCGTTCGAACAGCTTCGGCGCGCGCTGCACGCGGTCGCGCATTTCGGCGGCGAGCTGCGCGACGTCGAGCGTGCGCACGCGCAGGTTGGCGATGCCGACCTGGCCGATCTTGAGTTCGCCTGCCTGTTCGTAATCAATGGCCGAGCTCACGCGCAGGTCCCGGTCGGGCGATGCGGGACGGCGCGCGATTGCGGGCGCGGCATCGGCATCCAGGACGCGGTGGGGAGGGCGTCGCCGTAGGTGTCGCGCACCCAGGCGTAGGAGCACAGGTCCTTCATCAGCATCGAGGCGCGGTGGCCGTTGTGCATGACGTTCTGGCCGACTTCGCGGAAGCCGAACGAGCCATGGAACAGCAGCGCGTGGTCGGTGCCTTCCTCGAGCAGCACTTCGCACGCGAGCTGCGGGAAGCGCAGTTCGGCGTAGCTCTGCACATCGGCGTACAACGCGCGGCCGACGCCGCCGCCACGACGGCGGCTCGCGACCACGATGCGGTCGATGTAGAAGAACGACGCACTGCGCCCGCGGAACCACGCGAAGTTGTCGCTGTCGTGCGCCGCATCCGATCCGAAGCCGACGAGGAAGCCGGCGATCGTTCCGTCGCGCTCGGCGACGCGGAAATATTCGGCGGAATCGAAGAAGCTGCGGAGTTTTGCCGCATCGAGCGGCAGGATCGCGGGGCCAGCGGCGTTGTTGAGGGCAAGGACGGAATCCAGCTCGTGCTCGCGCACGTCGCGGACAACAATCGACATTGAAGACTCCGGTCTTTCTTCTGCTCTGCAAAGGGCGGGGGAGCGCTGCCCCCCGGCGCTGGCGCGGATTATCGCACGCACCGACGTGCCGGGGGCATGACTTTCGGCTCCCCGCCGTGGGTGGTGAAGAGGGCTAGGATTGGGCATGTTCGCCAGATTCGGCCACGACCGCCTGCTCCGCTATGCCGGCCTGTTCACCTGGGCCGTCGTCAGCCTGCCCCTGTTGTATTCGTGGCTCGTCCCCTTGTTCGGCGAGGGGGCGGAGGAAGCGCTCGCCCTGCGCCCGATGCCCTGGCAGGGGTGGGTGTCGTACTTCGCGTTCGGGGTCAGTTACGCCTGGCTGACGCGCGGTTTGGGGGTGCGGCGCCGGACCGTGGGCGACTTCGCACTCCTGCTCATCCTCACGCTCGCCGCGGTGGGCGTGAGCTACTGGAACGAGAGCGGCCTGGGCAGCGTGCTGCTGATGGTGGCCGCGTGCGTGCTGCCGTGGCTGCTCCCGCTCCCGCTGGGCGTGGCGTGGCTGGTCCTCAGCCAGCTCGCCGTCGTGCCGGTGTTCGTGCACGGGTTGAACTTCCCGCTGCTCGAAGCGCTCATGCAATCCGTGTTGTATGCAGGTTTCTCCGGATTCGTGTTCGTCACCAGCCTGGTCGCGCGGCAGCAGGCGCAAGCGCGCGAGGAACAACGCCGCCTGAACTCCGAACTTCGCGCGACGCGTGCGCTGCTCGCCGAAAGCGCACGCGTCAACGAGCGCACGCGCATCTCGCGCGAACTGCACGACCTGCTCGGCCATCACCTCACCGCACTGAGCCTGAACCTCGAAGTCGCCGGCCATCTCTCCGAAGGCCGCGTCAAGGAACACGTGCAGCAGGCGCATACGCTCGCGCGCCTGTTGCTGACCGACGTGCGCGAAGCGGTGAGCCAGCTGCGCGAGGGCGGATCGATCGACCTCGGCGCCGCATTGCGTCCGCTCGCCGAGAACGTGCCTTCGCTCGCGATCCACATGGACATCGAGGAGCCGCTGACCCTCGAGGATCCCGAGCGCGCGCACGTGCTGCTGCGCTGCACGCAGGAAATCATCACCAACGCCGTGCGCCACGCCGGCGCGCACAACCTGTGGATCGACGCGCGGCGCATCGACGGCGGCATCGTCATCGAAGCGCGCGACGACGGCGCGGGCGCCGAAGCGCTCATCCCCGGCAACGGCCTGCGCGGCATGCGCGAGCGCCTGGCCCAGCACGGCGGCGAACTGCAGGTCGATTGCCGGCCCGGCGCGGGCTTCCGCCTTCGCCTGGCGGTACCGACCACCATTTCCCCCATCGCCCTGGGCGGAACGATCCCGAACGGCGCGAACGCGCCGCTGTCCAACCCCTCGAACCCGCCCGAAGGCGGCGAAACCACCCCCGAAGGAGCCACCGCGTCATGAACAGCACCGGCACCATCCGCATCTGCCTGGTCGACGACCAGACCCTCGTGCGGCAGGGCATCCGTTCGCTGCTGGCCCTCGCCCCGGGCATGGAAGTCGTCGCCGAGGCCGGCGACGGCAAGCAGGCCGTCGAGATGATTCCGCAGGTCCAGCCCGACGTGGTCCTCATGGACATGCGCATGCCGGTGATGTCGGGCCTGGAGGCGCTGCAGGCGCTGGGCCGCACGAATACCCTGCCGCCAACCATCATCCTCACGACTTTCGACGACGACCAGCTCGTCCTTGCCGGCCTCAAGGCCGGCGCGAAGGGTTACCTGCTGAAGGACGTGACGCTCGAACAACTCGTCGGCGCCATCCAGACCGTCGCCGCCGGCGGCTCGCTGGTGCAGCCGGCCGTGACCCAGCGCCTGCTGTCGGGCCTGGAACACATGCGCAACGATTTCGTGAGCCTCGACCGTCCGGACCCGCTCACCGACCGCGAAACCGAGATCCTGCGCCTGATGGCCAGCGGCTTCTCCAACAAGGAGATCGCCAATTCGCTTGGCGTGGCCGAGGGCACGATCAAGAACCATGTGTCCAACATCCTGTCGAAGCTCGGCGTGCGCGATCGCACGCGTGCCGTGCTGAAGGCCTTCGAGCTGCAGCTCGTCTGAATCCCCGCTTCGCAAGCCCATCTTTTTGCCAAGCGGCCGCTGGCAGGGAAGGCCCGCCGGCTGCTAGCATCGCCGGTCTGTGCGGCCCGCCCGGTGGCGGCCCGGTCTGGAGAGTTACCGAATGACCCGTTTGATCGAGATCCTGATTTCCCTGGCGATCGTCGCCGCGCTGTTCGTCATCATCGGCATCGTGCTGCCGTCCTCGCGTCACGTGCAGGAAAGCGTCGAAACGAATCGCAAGATGACGATCGTGCGCGACACGCTGAGCAGCCCGCGCCGTTTCAAGGATTGGAACGTCCTTGCGCTGAAGGACCCGCGCATGGAGTGGACGTTCTTCGGCCCCGATTCGGGCCAGGGCGCCGGCTTCCAATACGCGTCGAACGACAAGCAGGTCGGCACCGGGAAGTGGACGTTGACGAAGGCGGAAGGCAATCGCCTCGAATACGACATCACCGACGAAACGCGCGGCACCAACAAGAAGGCGGTCTTCACCCTGAAGCCGACCGGTCGCAACAACCGCAACGTCGAAATCACGCAGACGTATGACGTCGATTACGGCTGGGATCTGATGGGCCGCTACAAGGGCCTGTACATCCACTCCGTCGGCGACGACATCAAGCTCGGCCTCGGCAAGCTGGTGAACAACCTCGCCGGCATCCCGAACTACGACTACGCCTCCGACTTCGGCCGCAAGGATCCGGCGAACCTGCCGAAGGTCGTCGAACTGCCGGCCGAGAACCTGCTGTTCGCCCCGGCCACCGTCGAACGCGACCCCGACAAGATCCAGCAGGCGATGAACGCCAACCTGCAGTGGATCAAGAAGGTCATGGACGCCAACGGCCTCGAAGCCGCCGGCCCCGTGCGCGTGATCACCACCGAATTCGCCGCCGACGCCTACTCCTTCGACACCGCGTTGCCGGTGCGCAAGAAGGGCGAGACGGGCCCGGCCACGGAGATCCCGGCGCCGAAGCTCGAGCAGCAGGTGCAGTTCGTGCGCACGCAGCCCGCGCGCTTCGCCACCGCCGGCTTCACCGGCCACATGATCAACCTGGCGAAGATCCGCGATTCGCTGCGCGCCTGGACGATGACGCGCGGTTACGAGACCACGGGCCGTCCGTTCGAAATCTGGACCAACGGCGTCGATTCGGGCTTCACCGACGAAGGCACCTACCAGCTCATGTGGCAGCTGAAGTAAGCTTTCGCGACAAGCTGCAAGTTGCAAGACGAACGCCGCCCATGCGGCGTTCGTCGTTTCAGGGGGACGCAAACGGAGGACACGCATGCGCACCGGAGAACGCAACGCCACCATTCGCCTCGCGGGATTCGCGGGCGCGTTGTTCGCAGCCGCCGCGGTCGCGCTGTCGGCTTACGCCGCGCACGCGGTGCTCGAACCGCAGGCGCGCGAACGCTTGATCACTGCGACGCTGTTCGCCTTCGGCCACGGCCTTGCGCTCGCGGCGCTCGCACGCCACGGCGCGCATTGGTTCGGCGGCCTCTCGCTGATCGCGTTGATGGCGGGCACGCTGCTGTTCGCGGGCAGCCTAGTCGGCGCCGTGTTCGCGCATGCCTCGACCGCGCTGGCGCCGATCGGTGGCATGCTCGCGATCGCCGGCTGGCTGATGCTTGCCCTCTATTCGCTGCGACGCTGAAGGAGGCGCGATGGCGCGGGTCTCTCGTGGTTTCGATACCGAAGCGGCGTGGGCGCATCTGGCCAAACGCGACCGCAAGCTCGGCAAGTGGATGGAACGCATCGGCCCGATCGAGCCCGATCCGCGCTGGCGCAAGCCCTTCGATCCGGTCGATGCACTCGCGCGCGCGATCCTCTACCAGCAGTTGAGCGGCAAGGCCGCGGCGACGATCGTCGGCCGCGTGGAAGTCGCGATCGACAACAACCGCTTCCACTGCGACACGCTCGCGCGCGTCGACGACCCTGCGCTGCGCGCGTGCGGCGTGTCGGGCAACAAGACGCTCGCGCTGCGCGATCTCGCGGCGCGCGAAGAACGCGGCGAGATTCCCACGCTGCGGCAGATGGCGACGATGGACGAGAACGCGATCATCGACGCGCTCGTGCCGATCCGCGGCATCGGTCGCTGGACGGTGGAGATGATGCTGATGTTCCGCCTCGGCCGCCCCGACGTGCTGCCCGTCGACGACCTCGGCGTGCGCAAGGGCGCGCAGATCGTGGACAAGCTCGAAGAAGTTCCGACGCCGAAGGTGTTGCTCGCGCGCGGCGAGAAGTGGGGGCCGTATCGCACGTATGCGAGCCTCTATCTGTGGCGTATTGCCGATGCGGCGACGGAAGCCAAACGCGATCCGACCGCGAAGCCGGTGAAGCGGTCGCAGGGGTAGTCGCGGAAGCCATGTGCTGGTTGCGGGCGGTTACACCAGGAAGGCGTAGCGCAACCAAGCGGGCTACCCAGCCTTCGCCGGCGATGCCTGCGGCGTACGCGTGCCGAAGCGCCGCTTCGCCCGCAACGCGGGCCGCTCGACGAGGAACCACGACATCGCCGCGAGCGCGAGCGCGATCAGCGTCGTCCACAACACGTTGTGCAACGGACCGCCCGGCGAGAAGGTCTGCACGACCTGCGCGACGGGCCATCCATACAAGTAGAGCCCATACGACAAGTCGTGGTGCGCCATGCGCGCGGGCGCCTTCGAGAATGCGATCCACAGCGTCCCGTAGCACACGAGCATGAAGTAGGGCGCCACGAACCACGGCGTACCGCGCGTCAGCGCCGCCAGCACGAACAACACCGCGACCGGTATCCACGACAGCCGCACATGGTCGCGATACAGCCACAACGCCGTGCCGGTGATGAAGAACGCGGCGCACCAGATGTCGTTCTCGACCCAGTCCGGCAGCGGCGCGCGCCACCAGGCGAAGACCGCTGCGCCGAACAACGCGAGCAGCCACGGCACGAGATAGCGCTTCGTCGTCAGCGCGCCGAGCATCGAGGCGATGAGCAGCAGGATGTACAGGCGCGCTTCGATCGGCAGCGTCCACAACGAGCCGTTCGCCGCGGTCTGCGGCAGCGTCGAGAACACGCCGGGCAGGAAGAATTCCGCGCGCCACAGCGTCGCGTTCGACCACAGGTAGCGCCACGTTTCCGGCGCGCGCCAGTAGTCGGGCGAAGTCGTCAACAACGGCCCGAGCACGAACACCGTCAGCGCGACGCACACCACCAGCGCGGGCACGATGCGCAACGCGCGCGAGGCGAGGTAGCCGCGCACGCTGTTGCGTTGCAGGCTCGCCGCGATGAGGAACCCGCTGACGACGAAGAACACGTCGACGGCGACCGCGCCGGCGAACTTGATCGTCGTGAACTTGCCGATCAGGTCGCCGCCCGGGGATCCGGTGATCGGCCACGCATGCCCGTAGATGACCAGCCACGCGGCGACCAGTCGAAGGATGTTGAAGTGGTTGCGCCCGGAGTCCCAGGCGTGCGCGATGGTGCGCGGCCCCGCGACTTCAGCCACGCCAGCACCAGTGCCAGGGTTCGTAGACGATGCCGTGCGGGTTGTCGCGCGGGTAGCTCAGCACGAAGCCGTGTCCCTCGGCGTTGCGCTGCAACCACTCGAACGCCGCGGTCTGTTCGAACGATTCCTCCGCCGGCGGTTCGTCGGGCGTGCCGATGTCGAGCGCGCGACCGCCGTGGTGTTCGCTGTAGCCCGGCGCGGCGTTGACCTGGAGGATCTCGTCGACGGTGAGCCCGCGCGCGAGCTTGCGTTCGAAGATGCCGAGTTGGTAATCGTGCGAGCGATAGCCGCTGATCGATTCGAGCACGACGCCGTCGCGCATCGCCTCGGCCTGCATGTGCAGCCAGGCGCGTGCGGCACCCGGCAGCAGCCACAGCGGGCGGCGGAATCGATCGAACCCCGCGAAGTCGAGGCGATCGGGTTCGGCGACCAGCGGCAGGCCGGTGCGCTGCGCGTAGTCGTCGTCGATGCCGAGCAGGTCGAGGCGTTCGCGCAGGCGGGTGAGGGGGAGATCGCGGACGCGTTCGAGCCCGGCGCGTTCGTGCGGGGCGAAGGCCTCGAGCGCGTCGAGCGCGGCGTCGATGCCGTCCTCGCGCGTCAGCCGCTCCACGATCGGCATCAGGCCTTCGGGCAACTCCGCGGCGAGATAGCGGCCGTCGCGCTTGCGGCGCAGCACGCGCGTGGCGCGCGAGAGCACGCGTGCGTCATGGTTGCTGCGCGCGCGCAGCAGGCCGCCGGGCCACACTTCGATGTCCGGCGTGTTGAGCAGTACCCTGGCGACGTTGCGCATCCGCCAAGGGTACCGACGCGCTCAGCGCGTGCGCCAGCCCCAGAAGGCGAGGGCGCCAGCGACGATGGCCGCCACCCACGATGCGGCGACGGGAATCGCCGTGCCGCCGATGTCCAGCGGGATGCCGGCGAACGCTCGCCAGGCTTGCAGCAGCGCGACGATGGTGAAGACCGCCGCCGCGACGGTGGTGAAGGGACGATGCGATGCAGCGTTCACTGCGCGCCTCCTGTTCAGATGGGCTTCTTGAGGTAGAGCTGCACGGCCTTGAACGGATGCGATTGCACCACGCTCACGAGTTCCCAGCCCTGCAGGCCGAGTTGCACCAGCTTTTCCTGCACGGCCTCCCGGGACAGCCCCATGAAGCCCGGCTTCACTTCCACCACGTAGTTCCAGCGATCACCCGCGGCCATTGTCTTCCTCCTCGTCCTTCGACGGCGGCGGCGCCGGGAGGCGCCCCGCCTTGCGCAGCGCGTCGCGCAACACGTACTCGATCTGCGCGTTCAGCGATCGCAGTTCGTCGTCGGCCCATCGCTGCGCGGCGCCGAGCACGTCGGCGTTGATGCGCAGCGGATAGGCCTTCTTCTCGGCCATCAGTACAGCGTGCCCGTGTTGACGATCGGCTGCGTACCGCGCTCGCCGCACAACACGACCAACAGGTTGCTGACCATCTGCGCCTTGCGCTCTTCGTCGAGCTTCACGACATCGTTCTTCTGCAACTCGGCCAGGGCCATTTCGACCATGCTCACGGCGCCGGCGACGATGCGCGTGCGCGCGGCGATGATCGCGTTGGCCTGCTGGCGCTGCAGCATCGCCTGCGCGATTTCCGGGGCGTAGGCGAGGTGGCTGATGCGCGCGTCGAGCACCTGCACGCCGGCGTCGGCCAGGCGATCGGACAACTCCTGCTGCAGGTGCGAGCTGATTTCGGCGGCATGGCTGCGCAGCGACAACTGGCCTTCCTCGTGCTGGTCGTACGGGAAGCTGGTCGCCATGCCGCGCAGCGCCGACTCGGACTGGATGTGCACGAAGCTCTCGTAGTCGTCGACGTTGAACACGGCTTCGGCCGAATCCACGACCTGCCACACGATCACCGCGGCGATCTCGATCGGGCTGCCGTCGAGTTCGTTGACCTTGAGCTTGCCGCTCTCGAAGTTGCGCACGCGCTGGCTGACCTTGCGCTTGGAATAGAAGGGGTTGTTCCAGCGCAGGCCGTTTTCCTTGACGGTGCCGACGTACTTGCCGAACAGGCTCACCACCGCCGCCTGGTTGGGCTCGACCATGTACAGGCCGAACAGGCAGACGAAGGCGACGACGTTGACGAGCAGGCCGGCCACGATCCATGCCGGCGCGTCGGTGCGGACCCCGTTGAAGCACAGGTATGCGCCGATGAGCAGCGCCACCAGCAGGGCAAGCAACATGGGGATGCCGGCGGCGGAACGGATGGGGTTCTCTTTCATCAAAGGCCTCGCTGGACCCCGGGATTGGGGTGCCAGTAAGTGATATCACTGTGATATCAGTCGCCGCAAGCGACAGGCGACGAACGGCGCGTCGTCCCCGAAGTGGGGGGTCGCGGGCTCAGGGGTTGGCGGGCAACCAGACCAGCGGCGCGGGACTGAACTCGCCGGTCGCGATCAGCCCCTTGCCGTCGGGCATCCACGCGAGACCTTCGGCCTGGTGGAGCCACGGTAGCGCTTGCGTGCGTGGCGGACGCGACACCGCTCGCGCCCACGATTCGCCTTCGCTGCGCGGATACAGCAACAGTCGGTCGTAGGTGAGCACCGCGAGCGTGCGGCCGTCGGGCGAAAGTCCGGCCGACGTCACCTGTCGGCCCAGTGCGTCGCGACGCGCGTCGGCCTGGGTCGATGTCGGAGTCGCGTCGGCCGGCGGCGCGAGCGTCGCGAGCAATCGTGCGGTCGCCACGCCGCGCGTGGGCCGCAACGGCACCGAGAACAACTGCGCGGGATTTCGCTTCTTCGAGATCAGCAGCACTTCGTTGGCGTTCGGGTCGACCGCGACGGCTTCGCAATCGCGCGGGCCGTCGGGCCAGCGGAACGCGATCGACCACGCGGGCCGCAACGTGGCGCCATCGGCGAGCTTCTCCGGCTCGGGCACGACGTGCAATTGCAGCGTGCGACGCAGGCCGCCGTTGTCGCCGGTGTCGGCGATGAGCAGCCAGCGTCCGTCGCGCCATGCGAATGCGTCGAGGTCTTCCCAGTCGGTGTTGCGCACGCCTTCCACGCGCAATGTCGCGATGCGCGAACCACGCTTCGAGATTGCATGCACGTAGGGGCCGTTGCCGCCGTCCTGCAACAGCCACAAGGTGTCGCGATGGGTCGGCGATGCGGCGAGGCCGCTCGTTTCGTCGAGCGCGCCGTCGAGGATCAGGCCGGCCAGGCGCGGTCGCGGGCGCTCGTCGCCGCCGCCGCACGCGGCGAGCAGGCAGGACAGGCCGAGGGCGGCGAGGGCGGTGCGCAGGCGCATGGGCGCGCAGCTTCGCACATGTCGAAAGCGGCCCGCGCGGCCCCGCGGGTACACTGTGCGCCCGCCAGCGAGACCTGCGTCCGATGCCCATGATCGGCACCCCGTTGTCCCCGCACGCCACGCGCGTGCTCCTGCTCGGCTCGGGCGAACTCGGCAAGGAAGTCGCGCTCGAACTGCAGCGTTTCGGCGTGGAAGTCATCGCCGCCGATCGCTACGCGAACGCACCCGCGATGCAGGTCGCGCATCGCAGCCACGTGCTCGACATGCTCGACGGCGCCGCGATCCGCGCGCTGATCGAACGCGAACGCCCGCACATCGTCGTGCCGGAGATCGAAGCGATCCACACGCCCACGCTGGTCGCGATCGAAGACGAAGCACGCGCCGGTGCGCACGGCGGCCTGCGCGTGATCCCGACCGCGCGCGCCGCGCGCCTGACGATGGATCGCGAAGGCATCCGCCGCCTCGCCGCGGAAACGCTGCAACTGCCGACGTCGCCGTACCAGTTCGTCGACACGCTCGACGACTATCGCGCCGCCGTGCGCGAAATCGGATTGCCGTGCGTGGTGAAGCCGGTGATGTCTTCCTCGGGCCACGGCCAGAGCACGCTGCGCACCGAGGACGACATCGACCGCGCGTGGGAGTACGCGCAGACCGGCGGCCGCGCCGGCGCGGGCCGCGTGATCGTCGAAGGCTTCGTCGACTTCGAATACGAAATCACGCTGCTCACCGTGCGCCACGTCGACGGCACGAGCTTCTGCGATCCCATCGGCCACCTGCAGCGCGACGGCGACTATCGCGAAAGCTGGCAGCCGCAACCGATGTCGACGAAAGCGTTGCAGCGCTCGCAGGAGATCGCGAAGGCGGTGACGGACGATCTCGGCGGATGGGGCGTGTTCGGCGTCGAGTTGTTCGTGAAGGGCGACGAAGTGTGGTTCTCCGAAGTCTCGCCGCGCCCGCACGACACCGGCCTGGTGACGCTCGCCTCGCAGGATCTGAGCGAGTTCGCGCTGCACGCGCGCGCGATCCTCGGCCTGCCGATCCCCGCCATTCGCCAACTCGGTCCGACCGCGTCGTGCGCGATCGTCGCCGAAGGCCACGGCGTGCCGGTGTTCGGGAACGTCGGCAACGCGTTGCGCGAACCCGACACGGCGCTGCGCCTGTTCGGCAAGCCGCGCGTGGCGGGCCATCGCCGCGTCGCGGTGACGCTCGCACGCGGGCGCGACCTCGACGATGCGCGCATCCGCGCACGCGATGCCGCTGCAGCGATCACGGTCCGTCTGGAAGAATGAGTCGATGAACGAATCCGAAGGCTACGTCGTCTACCTGTTCGACCAGGCGCTCGAAGCGCTGGGCGACGCGATCAAGCCCTACCTGCGCGAAGGGCCGGGCGGCCCGCACCTGCTGTGCAACGAGATCGACACGGCCGGTTCGCTGATCGAGCTGACGATCCAGGCACAGACGCAGGACGGACGCACGGTCGCGCTCGAGCTGATGTTCCCGCAGAGCATGGTCAAGATGGTCGTGTCGGCGCGCAGCGACGCGTCGTTCGGCTTCGCGCCGCGCGTCGCTCCCGCGTTGATGGCCGTGCTGCCGCCTGTCGCGGGCAGCGCGCCCGCGCCGCAGACGCCGACGCAGGCGGTGCCGCAGTCGGGCGAAGCGCCCGCGGTCGAGAAAGCCGAGCGAACCGACCTGCCGCCCGAAGGCTGAGCGGAGAAACAGGGGTCAGAGCACTATTTCGTGCGCGAAATAGTGCTCTGACCCCTGTTCTTGCTTTTTATCCCGCTTCCGCGCAGACCTCAAACGGGCATGGCGCGCCACCCGCGCCCGTCGAAGGCCTCCAGCGGCCGGAAGCGCCGCTTGTAGTCCATCTTGTCGTGGCCTTCGATCCAGTACCCGAGGTACAGGTGCGCGCGGTGGTCGCGTTTCGCCCACTCGATCTGCTTGAGCAGCGACAGTGTGCCGAGGCCGCGTTCGGGGAGGTCGGGTTCGAAGAACGTGTACACGGCGGACAACGCGTTCTCGACGACGTCGGTGATCGCGACCGACAGCAGCCGTCCCGGGCCCTTGCCTTCGACGCTGCGTTCGCGCAGTTCGAGGAAGCGGCCGTGCGACCAGCTGCCGATCAGGAACTGGTCGAACTCCACGCCGCCATGCTCATCCATTCCGCCGCCACGATGACGCGCGCGCAGGTAACGCTGGTAGAGCGCGAGTTGCTCGTCGGTGCGTTCGGCCGGCACGACGCGCGCTTCGACGTTGGCGTTGCGCACCAGGCATCGACGCTGGCTGCGGTCGGGGACGAACTGGTCGATCGGGATGCGCACCGCGACGCACGCGCGGCATCCCTGGCAATGCGGGCGGTACACGATGTCGCCCGACCGGCGGAATCCCCAGCCCAGCGCCATCGGATAGAGGTTGGGCATGCGCGGGTCGCGCGGATCGAGCACGAGATCGCGTGCGATGCGCGTGGGCCAATAGCCGCACGCGTGGTCGCCGGTGTGGAAGACGCGAAGTTCGTCCTGGTCCGGGGTGTTGTTGGCGCCCATGGCCCGAGCATAGCGCCATCGGATGCGAAGGCGTTGTTGAAGCTCGTGTTCAGAAGGTCAGGCGCCCGGACCCCACGAGTCCCGCGAGCAGCCCGCCGAATCCGGCCACGACGCCGCACGAGATGCCGAGCCAGCACTTCCAGCGTTCGCTGCGTCGCCGACGCGCGGCGCCGATGGGGTCGCGGGCGGCTTCGAGCGCATGGCGGCGCGCCATCGCGCGCGGCTGGACGACCGCCGTCTGCCAGAACACCGTGCCCATGAACAAGCACGTCGTGACGACCGAAGGAATCCATCCCTGCGTGTCGTGCGTGACCCAGAACAGCCCCACGATGTAGCCGACCGACGCGAGTGTGTTGATCGCGGCCGATCGTTTCAGCGCCTTGCGTTCTTCCGCATCCACCGCGCCCTTGAGTTGCTTCGTGAGCTCCATGCGGATCGCCGCGTACACGACGAAGAGCGCCAGGCCGATCCCGATCGCCGCGCCCGCGAAGGCCTTGATCACCGCCTTCGCGCCGACGCCGGCAGCGGCCGCGGTCCCCGTCCCGAAGATGCCGGCGGCCGCGGCGGGAGGGCTCGCCAGCACCAGCGCACTCGTCACGATCGTCGCGAAGCCCGCAGCGGGTGCGGAGGACTGTGCGAACTCGCCGAAACGTGCGAGCAGGTCGTCGCGCACCATCTGGCGCGCGCGCGACAAACGCTTGCGCACCGCCGCATCCGTCAGGCCGAGCAACGTCGCGACCTGCTGCGAACTCTGGCCTTCGCGATAGAACAGCAACAGGGTTTCGCGGCTTTCCGTCGGCAGCGCGGAGATCAGTTCGGCCGCCGCGCGCGTGCGCTCTTCGTCGATCAGCGCATCGGGCGGCAATGGCGCGGGGTCGGCGGCGGATGCGATCGCTGCCTCCATGCGGTCACTGGACGCGAAGTCGACGCGAAACGGCGCGCGCTTGTTCGCACGCAGGTGATCGCGCGCGAGGTTGCGCGTGATCTGGCGCAGCCACGGCAGGAAGCTGTCGGCGTTGTGCAGGCGGCGCAGGTGTTGCCACGCGCTGAGGAACGCGTCCTGCGCGATGTCTTCGCTGCTCGGCACGTCGCGCACGATCGCCAGGGCGATCGCGGTGACCGTGTTCTGGCAGGCGGCGACGATGCGCCCGTAGGCGGCGCGGTCCCCGTCGCGGGCGGCGGGGAGTTCGAGGCGGATCAGCTGGTCGATGGTGGTGTCCATGCCAACCGTGACGTCGCCGCGCGTGGAATGTGACTCAGCGGACCGACAGCACGCGCAGCACGCGCCACTGCAGCTCGGTCCGGCGCACCAGCAGCGTGCGGACCTGGGTCGTGGCCTGGCCCGAGGGAGCGGCGCTGGTGACCGCCAACTCGACCGTGCCCGTGCCCGAACCGTCGGTGCGATAGCCGCGCACGTCGAGGACCAGCACCTGCGCATCGGCGACGTCGGTGCACTCGAAGCGCGTGGTCTTCGGCAGCGTCGCGGTGATGTCGGGCGTCGCGGGCGTGCCGTCGATGCGCAGGCACGCGACGGGCGTGGCGTGCGTCGCGAGTTCGACCGCGGCGAGCGTCGTCGCGAGCGCGGGCGGTGTGTCGACGGGGTAGGCGTTGGGAACCGGGTCGACCTCGGCGGGCGCGGCGATCGCGGGCGCGACGGTCGCCGATGCAGCGAGCGCACCGGTCGAAGTCGCAGCGGGCGCAGTTGCCGCAGGCGCCTGCGTCGTCGTCGGCGTCTTGCCCATGCGCGACGACGCCATCCACGCCAGTGCGACCGCCACGACGATCGCGATCAGCAATCCGATCTTGTATCGGAACGCACGCCGCGTCGGCGTCGCGACACGAACTTCTCCGCCACCGCCGCCATGGATCGACGCGTCCGGCAGATAGCTGTCGCTGCCGCCGCGCGTGGTGTCGAGCAAGCCCGCATCGCGCAACAACTGTCGCGCGAGCGGTTGGTCTTCCGATTTGATCACCCATACCGCGGGCAGCGGTCCACCGCGCTCTTCATCGCGATACGTGCGCCGTCCGCCCCAGCCGCCCTTGTAGGAACGGCCATGCGTGATGCGCACCTCGATGCCGTGTTCCTCCAGCATCTTCGCGATGCCTTCGACGTTCTCCAGGCGCGCGCTCGAAAACACCTGCCGCATGTCAGCTTTCCTTCGCGGTCACGCGGATCAGGCCTTCCTGCGCGGTGCTCGCGACAAGCTTCCCGTTGCGATCGAAGACCTGGCCGCGCGCGAGGCCGCGACCGTCCTGCGCACTCGGGCTGTCGATCGAATACAGCAGCCATTCGTCCGCGCGGAACGGGCGATGGAACCACAGCGCGTGATCGAGCGAGGCCATCAACACGTTCGGCTGGTAATAGCTGATGCCGTGCGGGAACGTCGCCGTGCCGAGCAGGTGGAAGTCGGATGCGTACGCGAGCAACGCGCGATGCAGCTCCGGCGCATCGCCCACGCGTTCGGAAAGCTTGAACCACACTTGCTGATACGGCGGGCGCTTCGGCGGATTGAGCTCGTCGCGCGGATACACGTGGCGGAACTCGAACGGCCCCTGCCGCGACAACCAGCGCTGCACCTTGACCGGCAGCTTCGCGAGTTGCTCGGGCGAAGGGTCGGGCGTCGGGGCGATGTCCTCGGGCCGCGGTACTTCGGGCATCGAGAGTTGATGCTCGGCCTGGCCGCTTTCGACGCGCTGGAAGGACGCTGCGAGGAAGAAGATCGTTTCCCCGTGCTGGATCGCGGTGACGCGGCGCACCGAGAAGCTGCCGCCGTCGCGCGTGCGTTCCACGTTGTAGACGATCGGATGTTCGATGTCGCCCGCGCGCAGGAAGTACGCGTGCAGCGAATGCGCGCTGCGCGGTTCGGTCAGCGTGGCCTGGGCGGCCGACAGCGCCTGGCCGAGCACCTGTCCGCCGAACACGTACTTCGTGCCGATGTCGCGGCTCTGCCCGCGGAAGAGGTTGTCTTCGAGGCGTTCGAGCGAGAGCAGTTCGATGAGTTCGGAAACGGGGGCGGTCATGGCGTCAGGCGCTTGAGGGGGGTCGCGTCGAGGATGCGATGCCACGGGAACAACGGGCCCGGGTCGCGCTTGCGGTGGACTTGCCGTGTCGGATCGTCTTCCGCCGGCACCGTCGTCGTGTCGAGGTCTTCGTGGCCGGCAATCGAACGCAGCGACGGATATTCGTCCACCAGCGACTGCAGCAGCGCGACCAGCGCGACGATCTGCGCTTCGGTGTACGGCTCGTCCATCGCCTGGTGCGCGGCGTGCAGCCAGTGCGGGTAGCGCCCGGTGTTCACGAGTTCGACGCCGATCGAACGCGGGTTGTAGCCGCGCGTGTGGTTCGCCACGCGCTCGGGCGACACCCACAGGTGCACGCTGCCGTCGCGGTCGATGTAGTAGTGGCCGCTGTTGCCCGTGCCGGATCCCGCGTACAGCACGCGCTCGCCGAATTCGCGCGCGGTGGCGAGGTCGGGCAGCTCGGTGCAGTGGACGACGACGAGGTCGATCTGCGCGCGCGGGCGCGCTTCGAGCCGCGCTTCGTAGGGCAGCGGCTGCGTTTCGACGATGAGGTCGAGGGCGGGTGGAGGCATGGGCAGCATGGCCGCGATGCTAGCATTCGCGGGTTTCCCCCCATTGCGTCCGCGACCCCCATGGCGACGATCCCACCCCCCGGTTCCGCGCTCGGTCGCCTGATGGCGACGCTGCCGCGCGCCGGTCGCGTCGAGTGGATCGGCCTGCGGCCGAAGCGCGACGTCGCGATGCGCGCGGCCGAGTCGGTCGAAGCGAAGACCGGCGCAGGCCTGGTCGGCGATCGCTACGCGGGCGGCAGCGGCAAGCGCGGCGTCACGCTGATCCAGGCCGAGCACCTGCCTGCGATCGCGGCGCTCGCGGGCCACGATGCGGTCGCGCCCGCGTTGCTTCGCCGGAATGTCGTCGTGTCCGGCATTCCGTTGCTTGCGTTGAAGGGGCGGCGGTTCCGCATCGGCGACGTCGTGCTCGAAGGCACCGACACCTGCGATCCGTGCTCGCGCATGGAAGAAGCGCTGGGTCCGGGCGGGTTCAACGCGATGCGCGGCATGGGCGGGTTGTGCGCGCGGATCGTCGAAGGCGGCGCGTTCCGCGTCGGCGATCCCGTGTCGGCACTCGAACTCACGGAAGACATCATCACTGACGACATCAGGGACGACGATTGATGCGCGGCCATTGCATTCTTTCCCACGGCTTCGAAAGCGGCCCCGATGCGACCAAGGTCACCGCGCTCGCGGTGGTCGCCGAGCATTACGGCTGGACCTGCGAACGCCCGGACTTCACCGATCTCGACGGGCGCCGCGAGGTGAGCGATCTCGGCGACGTCGCCGCGCGCCTCGAACGCCTGCTCGGCCTCGCGCAGGCGGCCGCGGCGAAGGGCCCGCTGGTGCTCGCCGGCTCGAGCCTCGGTGCGTGGATCTCGGGACACGTGTCGTTGCAGGTGCCGGTCGCGGGCCTGTTCCTGATGGCGCCGCCGATCGCGCTCAACGCCGCGCATCCGATCGATGCGGCGATGGTGCCGACGTCGATCATCCACGGTTGGGACGACGACCTGATTCCCGCGGGCGACGTCATCAATTGGGCGCACATGCGCCGCGCGTCGCTGCTGCTCGTCGACGACGGACATCGCCTGTCGGAGAACGTCGACACCAGCGCGGAGGCCTTCGCGGCGCTGCTCGCGAAGCTCTGACATGAAATTCTTCGCCAGCTGCGGCAAGGGACTCGAGTACCTGCTCGCCGACGAACTGCTCGCGCTCGGTTGCGAGCGCGCGACCGCGACGATGGCGGGCGCGAACGTCGAAGGCACGCTGGCCGATGCGCAGCGCGCGGTGTTGTTCTCGCGCCTGGCGAGCCGCGTGCTGTGGCCGATCGCCGAATTCGATTGCGCGGACGAACACGCGTTGTACGCGGGCGCCGCGGCGGTGGATTGGGAAGCGCACCTCGGGCCGGGGCACACGCTCGCGGTCGACGCGCACGTCTCGGGCGATGCGTTGACGCACGCGCGTTACGCGGCGCAACGCGTGAAGGACGCGGTCGTCGACGTGCTGCGCCAGAAGACCGGTGCGCGTCCCGACGTCGATGTCGAATCGCCGGACGTGCGCCTCAACCTCGTCGTGCGCAAGGGGCGCGCGACGCTGTCGATCGATCTCGGCGGCGGTCCGCTGCATCGTCGCGGCTGGCGCCGCGCGCAGGGCGAGGCGCCGTTGAAGGAAAACCTCGCGGCCGCGGTGTTGCTGCGCGGCCAGTGGCCGGCGGTGTATCGCGACGGTGGCGCGCTGCTCGATCCGATGTGCGGCAGCGGCACGCTGCTGATCGAAGGGGCGTTGATGGCGGCCGACGTCGCGCCGGGCCTGCAAAGCCACGGCGCGTTGCCGCCGACGCGGTGGCGCGGGTTCGACGTCGCCGGATGGAAGACGATGGTCGAAGACGCGGAACGCCGGCGCGACGCGGGGCTGCTCGCGCTGCGCCCGGCGTTCTTCGGCAGCGACATCGACTTGCGCATCCTCGAAGCCGCGCGCGGCAACGCGCACGCGGCCGGCGTCGCGCACGTGATGGACCTGCGCGCGGCGCCCGTCGAATCGCTCACGCACGCGACCGACGCCGGGGCGCGCGGCCTCGTCGTCTGCAATCCGCCGTACGACGCGCGCCTGGCCGCCGATCCGATGCTGTATCGCGCACTCGGCGACGCGCTGCGCCGCAACGTGCCCGAATGGCGCGCGAGCCTGCTGTGCGGCGACGACGAACTCGCGCGCGCCACCGGCCTGCGCGCGAACAAGCGTTACCAGCTCTTCAACGGCGCGATCGAGTGCACGCTGATCGTCTGCGACCCCGTCGCGCCGCCGCATCGCGAACGCGCGACCGACACGCCGGCGTTGTCGGAAGGCGCGCAGATGGTCGCCAACCGCCTGCGCAAGAACCTGAAGAAGCTCAAGGCCTGGCGCGAACGCGAGGGCGTCGATTGTTACCGCGCCTACGACGCGGACCTGCCCGAGTACGCCGCCGCGATCGATGTCTACATCGCAGCCCCGACGTTAACGGGCGAGCAGCGCGAACAATGGCTGCACGTGCAGGAATACGCCGCGCCCGCCGAGATTCCGGAAGCCACCACGCGCAAGCGCCTCAACGAACTGCTCGCCGCCGCGCGCGAAGTCTTCGGCTTGCCGAAGGAACGCATCGCGCTGAAGACGCGCAGCATCGGCAAGGGCGGCAGCAAGTACGGCCGCTTCGATCGCCGCGGCGAAACGCTCGTCGTGCGCGAAGGCGATGCGCGCCTGCGCGTGAACCTGTTCGACTACCTCGACACCGGCGTGTTCCTCGACCACCGGCCGCTGCGCCTGCAGTTCGCGCGCGAAGCCGGCGGCAAGCGCTTCCTCAACCTGTTCTGCTACACCGGCGCGGCGACCGTGCAGGCCGCGAAGGGCGGGGCGTCGAGCACCACCAGCGTCGACCTGTCCGGCACCTACCTGCAGTGGTTGTCCGACAACCTGCAGGAGAACGGCATCGGCGGCGGCCGTCACCGCCTCGTACAGGCCGATGCGATGCAATGGCTGCTCGCCGACCGCGGGGACTACGACCTGATCTTCTGCGATCCGCCGACGTTCTCGAACTCCGCGCGCGCCGCCGACTTCGACGTGCAGCGCGAACACGTGCGCCTGCTGCGCGCCGCGCTGATGCGCCTGGCGCCGGGCGGCGCGTTGTACTTCTCGAACAACTTCCGCCGCTTCCGCCTCGACGAAGAAGCGCTGTCGGACATCGCGTCGATCGAGGACGTGACGCCGGCGACGATCCCGCCGGATTTCGAGCGCAACGCCCGCATCCACAAGTGCTGGCGCATGCGGCGCCTGGGAATGGACGCACGCGGATGAGCGCGGCGCGAAACTGGTGGGCCTTGTTCCGCCAGTGGTTGCGCGATCCGCTGCGCACGGCCGCCGTCGTGCCGTCGAGCCGCGAACTGGCGATGGCGATGCTCGCCGAACTTCCCAAGGGCGCGCAGCGCGTGATCGAACTCGGTGGCGGTACCGGCGCGCTGACGCGCGCCTTGCTCGCGCACGGTGTGCGCGGCGACAACCTGCTCGTCGTCGAACTCAGCGAAGAACTGCACGAACACCTGCACGAACGCTTTCCCGCGGTGCGCGTCGCGCTCGGCGACGCGCGCGACCTGCGCGCCGTCGCCGCGCGTTGCGGGTTCCTCGGACAAGGGCCGGTCGACGCGATCATCTCCGGCCTCGGCCTGCTCGCGATGCCGGTCGAGACGCAGCAGGAAATCCTGTTCGAGGCCTTCGCCAGCCTGCGGCCGGGCGGCCGCTTCATCCAGTTCACCTACGGCGCGCAACCGCCGGTCGCCGAATCGGTGCAGGAATCGCTGGGCCTGGTCGTGCATCGCGGCGACTTCGTGCTGCGCAACGTGCCGCCCGCGACGGTCTACGTGTACGAGCGCGCAGCCTAAGTCTCGCGCACCACGCACCGGACCGGCCACAACCCTGCGTTCCATCGGCGGCACTGGCAACGCGCGCGCATCGCCGCCACTGTTCCAGCTTCGCAACGAAGGAGGTGTCCCATGTCCACCCAGTCCTACGCCCGCGTGGCCCGCAAGCTTCGCGGCATGCCTGCGTCCGACGGCGCGGGCGTGAAGCTCACGCGCGTCATCGGCACGCCCCAGCTCGACATGCTGGACCCGTTCCTGATGCTCGACGAGTTCGGCACCGACAAGGCCGAGGACTACCTCGCCGGTTTCCCCGATCATCCGCACCGCGGGTTCGAGACGGTGACCTACATGCTCGACGGCCGCATGCGCCATCGCGACAACCACGGCAACGAAGGCCTGCTCGTGCCGGGCAGCGTGCAGTGGATGACCGCCGGTCGCGGCCTCGTGCACAGCGAGATGCCTGAGCAACAGGAAGGCCGCATGCGCGGCTTCCAGTTGTGGGTGAACCTGCCGAAGACGAACAAGATGGACGCGCCGCAGTACCAGGAGTTCGCACCGGATCGCATCCCGGTCGCGACGCCCGCTGCCGGTGTCGAAGTCAAGGTGATCGCAGGGAGCGTCGGCGACGTGCGCGGCCCGATCGTGCAGCCGGCCACGTCGCCCGTGTACCTCGACATCACGCTCGCGCCGAATACATCGTGGGCGCACCCGTTGCCCGAAGGCCACAACGCGTTCGCGTATGTGTTCGAAGGAAGCGCCGATGTCGGCGACGGCGAAGACAAGCGCCCGCTCGCGACGCAGGAACTCGCGGTGCTTGGCGGTGGCGAAACGTTCGCGGTGTCGTCGGGTGCCGACGGCGCGCGACTGATCCTCGTCGCCGGTCGCCCGCTGCGCGAACCCGTGGCGCGTTACGGCCCGTTCGTGATGAACACGAAGGAAGAGATCATGCAGGCGTTCGTGGATTTCCAGGAAGGGAAGTTTTGAGGCGTAAGAGCGGGAAACGGGAAACGGGGAACAAGGAGCGGGAAACAAGGAGCGGGAAACGAGGAGCGGGAAACGAGGAGCGGGAAACGGGAGAGTTGCTTTCGATTCGGCTCGCAGGTCTGTCGGCCGAAGCTGGTCTTTCCTCCCGTTTCCCGCTCTTCGTTTCCCGTTTCCCGTTTCCCGTTTCCCGCCTTCCCGCTCAGCGATCGGGCAACGGAATGAACTCCGTCTCCCCTTCGATCTTGCCGTACTTGTCGTCGAGCCAATCCTGCTTCGCCTGCTCGATGCGGTCCTTCGAGGACGACACGAAGTTCCACCACATGTGCCGCGGCGCATCGAGCGGTTCGCCGCCGAAGAGCATCGCCTTGACGATGCTGTTCGCGCGCAGTTTGTGGCGCGCGCCGCGGTCGAGCACCACCAGGTGCTGCGCGGGAATGTCGGCGCCGTCGAGTTGCAGCTTGCCTTCGAGCACGTAGATCGCGCGCTCGACGGCGGTCGTGTCGACGTCGAGTTCCGCGTCGGGCGCCATGTCGACCGCGACGTTGAACGTGCCGGCGAACACTTTCACCGGCGATTCGTGGCCGAAGCCGCGGCCCGCGATCACGCGCAGGGTGACGCCGGGCTGCGTGATCAACGGCAGCGAATCGGCGGCGTGGTGGTAGAACGCCGGCTCGACTTCCTCGTGCGACTTCGGTAACGCGACCCACGTCTGCATGCCGTGCAACGGATGCGGCGCTTCGCGCGTGCCCGCGGGCGTGCGCTCGGAATGCGCGATGCCGCGGCCGGCGGTCATCCAGTTGACGTCGCCGGGGCGGATGTCCTGCACGCTGCCGAGCGTGTCGCGATGCGTGATCGTGCCTGCCCACAGGAACGTCACCGTCGCCAGCCCGATGTGCGGATGCGGCCGCACGTCGATGCCGCGGCCCGGTTCGAACAACGCGGGGCCCATGTGGTCGACGAACACGAACGGACCGACGCTGCGCGCCTGGATCGACGGCACGGCGCGGCGCACTTCGAAACCGCCGAGATCGTGGATGCGGGGAGCGACGAGCGTGGTCATGCGCGTGGTCTCGTAGGGGTCAGTTCGCAGGATCGATGCGCAACGTGACGGGGGGACGTTCTTCGAACGCGAGGTCTTCGACGGTCAGGCGCCATGCGCCCATGTTCTTCGACGGCGCTTCGGGGAGATTGGCCTTCACGGTCGCCTGCGGACCGCCGGCGATCGCGAAGACAAATTCGAGGTCCGCATCGCCCGCGCGGATGCAACGCGCGTTCGGCGGGCAACGCGAATCCTGCGGCACGGCGACGAAGCGCAGCGTCGCGCCATCGGGCAGGCGCACGGTTTCGCCTTGTTGCATCGTCGTGCTCGTGCCGGTGGCGATCGTGCGCATCGCGCTGTCCTCGGATGACGCCGCCGAACTGGCGCAGGCGGTCAGGGCGGCGGCCGCGATCACTGCGGCAAGGGTCGTGCGGATCATGCGGCAAGCTCCGTTTGCGAGGCCGTCGAGTCTAGCGCCGCCTTCGTGACGGTGCGCGGCCCGCAGCGTTCTAGAAGCGTTGCGCCAGCAATAGCGGTTCAGGCATCCGCTCGTCGGCGGTGAACTTCATCACCATGTCGGCCGTCGACGCCATCGCCACGCGATGGCCGGGCGACACGATGACGGGCGCGACTTCGGGCTTGCTGCGCAACACCCAGCCGATCTGTTCGCCGTGTTCGCGCAGCGGCGTGTAGGCGCCGCGCACCTGGTGCAGGTCCGCGGCGGTGCCGAGCAGCAGTTTCTGGCCGACGCCGATCGTCGGCAGGCCCGTCACCACGCCGAAGTGCGAAGCCAGGCCGAAGCGTTGCGGATGCGCGATGCCGTCGCCGTCCACCAGCACGAGGTCGGGCATGTGCGGCAGCATGTCGAGCACGCGCAGCAACGCGGGCATCACCTGGAACGACAGGAAGCCCGGCACGTATTTCGTCGTCGCCGACACGTGCGCGATCTGCGCGTCGATTAGGTCGAGCGATTCGGGATCGACCAGCACCGCGACCGCGCGCGTGCGCGTGCCGTCGTCTTCCATCGCGACCGAGACACCGGCGACCAGGCGCGGCGGCTTGCGGAAACCGTCGCGCACGATCACGCGGCGGGCGAGCATGTCCTGCATCGCGCGCGCGTGCGCGGGCGTGCCGTCCCACGGATCCAGCGGGCTGGGCTCGTGCGTCGACATCACGAGGCGAACCACATCGTCAGGACCGCGCCGACGATCCATGTCGCGAGCAGCACCACGTTCCCCGTCGAACTGCCGGGGAACAACACCGCGCGCCGCGGATTGTCCGGATCGTAGTAGACGTCGACGTCGGTGCCCGCGCGCAGGCCGTGCATCAGGTCGAGCGCTTCGTTGAACCGGATCCGGTCGGTGACGCCGTAACTCAAGCGCTTGCCGTCGTACCATCGCGCGCCGACCTGGTAGCGGTAACGCGCATGCACCGAATGCGTGCCTTCGTTGTCGCCGACGTCCTGCACGAAGTCGTCTTCCTGCCACACCTTGCCGACCTTGCCGATCACCTGCGGCCATTGCCGCGAGGCGAGGCCCATGTGGATGCGCCACGCCTCGTAGCTGGCCAGCGCGAACTGCGCGAGCGCGGCGAGGAGCGTCCATTGCGCCATGGTGAGCATTCGAAAATCCCCCTGTCAGGCCGCCCGCTGCAACGCGGTCAGCAGCCCACGCGCAGCCTGCACCCTCGCGGCCGCATCGGGCAACTCCAGCTTCAGGCGCAGCTTGTCGGGGCCGTCCATCGCGTAGTGCTGCGGCTGCTTCTGGATCAACTGGATCACCGTCAGCGGATCGACGTCGGGCTTGGCCTCGAATTGCAGGCGCCCGCCGCCGGGACCCAGGTCGATCTTGCGAATGCCGATGCGCGTGGCCTGCAGCTTGAGTTCGGCGATCGCAAACAGGTGCTTGGCCGCATCGGGCAGCAAGCCGAAGCGATCGATCATCTCCACCTGCAGATCGCGCAATTCCTCGGGCGAACGCGCGCTGCTGATGCGCTTGTACAGCGTCAGGCGCGCGTGCACGTCGGGCAGGTAATCGTCGGGGATCAGCGCAGGCACGTTGAGCACGACGTCCGCGCCCTGGCGCTCGAACGAAGGATCTTCGTCGGGCAGCTTGCCCTGGCGGATCGAACGCACGGCGCGTTCGAGCAGTTCGGTGTACAGGCTGAAGCCGACTTCGGCCATCTGCCCGCTCTGGTCCTCGCCGAGCAGTTCGCCCGCGCCGCGGATTTCGAGATCGTGCGTGGCGAGCGTGAAGCCGGCGCCGAGTTCGTCCATCGATGCGATCGCATCCAGGCGCTTGCGCGCATCGCTGGTGATGCTGCGATTGTCCGGCACGACGAGATACGCATACGCGCGATGGTGCGAACGCCCGACGCGGCCGCGCAACTGGTGCATCTGCGCCAGGCCGAGCTTGTCGGCGCGGTTCATCACGATGGTGTTCGCGTTGGGAATGTCGATGCCCGACTCGACGATGGTGGTACACAGCAGCACGTTGTAGCGCTGCTTGTGGAAGTCGAACATCACTTTTTCGAGTTCGCGCTCCGGCATCTGTCCGTGCGCGATGCCGATGCGCGCCTCGGGCACGAGTTCCTGCAGGTCGCGCTGCATGCGTCCGATCGTCTCCACGTCGTTGTGCAGGAAGTACACCTGGCCGCCGCGCGCGAGTTCGCGCTGGTGCGCTTCGCGCAGGAGTGCGCCGTCCCATGGCGTGACGAAGGTCTGCACGGCGAGGCGATGCGCGGGGGGCGTGGCGATGATCGACAGGTCGCGCAGGCCGGCCATCGCCATGTTGAGCGTGCGCGGGATCGGCGTGGCGGTGAGCGTCAGCAGGTGCACGTTCGCGCGCAGCGCCTTCAGCGCTTCCTTCTGGCGCACGCCGAAGCGCTGCTCTTCGTCGACGATGACGAGGCCGAGATCCTTGAACCGCACATCCTTCTGCAACAGGCGATGCGTGCCGACGATGACGTCGATCTTGCCCTCGCCGAGCTTGTCGATTTCGGCCTTGATTTCCTTCGTGCTCTTGAAGCGCGAGAGCACTTCGACCTTGATCGGCCAGTCGGCGAAACGATCGCGGAAGTTGCGGTAGTGCTGCTCGGCGAGCAGCGTCGTCGGCACGAGCACCGCGACCTGCTTGCCCGCTGCCGCGGCGACGAACGCCGCGCGCACCGCGACTTCGGTCTTGCCGAAACCGACGTCGCCGCACACCACGCGGTCCATCGGCTGCGACGAGGACAGGTCGCGGATCACCGCTTCGATCGCCGCGTGCTGGTCCGGCGTTTCCTCGAACGGGAAGGTCGCCGCGAACGGTTCGTACATCGCGCGATCGAGATCCAGCGCGATGCCCGCGCGCGCCTGGCGCTTGGCCTGGATTTCGAGCAATTCGGCGGCGACGTCGCGGACTTTCTCCGCGGCCTTGCGCTTCGCCTTCGTCCATTGCTCGCCGCCGAGCGAATGCAGCGGCGCGGTTTCGGGCGACGCGCCGGAGTAGCGCGAGATGCGATCCAGTTGCGCGACCGGCACGTACAGGCGATCGCCCTTCGCGTATTCGATCTCGAGATATTCGCCGGGCGTGCCGCCGGCCTCGAGCGTGATCAGCCCGCGATAGCGACCGACGCCGTGGTCTTCGTGCACGATCGGCGCGCCTTCGGTGAGTTCGCCGAGGTCGCGGATGATCTGTTCGGGTTCGCGGCCCGCGCGCTTGCGGCGGCGCGGCTGCGAAGCGCGTTCGGGGAACAGCTGGCGTTCGGTGAGCACCGCGAGCGGCTTGCCGCCCGCGATCTCCGCATCGAGTGCGAAGCCGTCCTCGAACGGCGCGACCGCGATCGCGAAGCCCGTGTCGCCGGCGAGGAACGCATGCCAGCCGGCGACGACGTCCGGCTTCAGGCCCGCGGCGTGCAACACGTCGAGCAGTGCTTCGCGACGGCCCGCCGAATCCGCGGCGATCAGCACGCGGCCCGGATACGTCGACAGGAAGGATTGCAGCGCACCGGCGCCAGCTTCGCGCGCGGCGACCGGCACGTCGGGCGCGGGCTGGTCGCCGAGCGCGTGCGCCTGCTCGCCCTTCGCTTCTTCGCGGCCGAGCACGTCGATGCGCGGACGCGCATTGAGGCGTTCGCGCAATCCATCGGGCGAGAGGTACAACTCGGTCGGCGGCAGCAGCGGGCGTTCGATGTCGTGGCGGCGCTGCTCGTAGCGTTCGGCGGTCTGCGTCCAGAACGCATCGGCGCACGCGAGCGCGCCGTCGCACACGACCGGCAGCATGCGGTCGCCGAGGTATTCGAACAGCGTCGCGCTCGTACCTTCGTTGCGCGTGGCCTCGAAGAACAGCGGCAGGTAATACTCGATGCCAGCGGGCGCCAGGCCTGCTTTCAGATCCTGGAACAGCGCGCTGCGCCGCGTGTCGATGTCGAAGCGATCGCGCAACGCATCCAGTGCACGCTTGCGCGCTTCATCGTCGAGCGGCACTTCGCGGCCCGGCAGCAGTTGCACCGCGTCGACCTTGTCGAGCGAGCGCTGCGATTCCGGATCGAAGGCGCGGATCGAATCGATCTGGTCGTCGAAGAGTTCGACGCGATAGGGCTCGTGCGCGCCCATCGGATACACGTCGAGCAGGCCGCCGCGCACCGCGAAGTCGCCCGGGTCGAACACCTGCGGCACGTGGCGATAGCCGGCGGATTCGAGGCGGCGCTTTTCCGCGTCGAGGTCGAGCGTCTGGCCCACGCGCACGTCGAAGGTATTGCCGATCACGTAACGCACCGGCGCGACGCGCTGCAACAACGTCTGCACGGGCACCACGACGATGCCGCGCTTCAACGCGGGCAGGCGAAGCAACGCGGCGAGGCGCTGCGACACGATGTCGGCGTGCGGGCTGAACTGATCGTAGGGCAGCGTTTCCCAATCGGGGAACGGCAGCACCGGCAATGCGTCGTCGTCGCCGAGCAGCGTGCGCAGGTCCGCTTCGAGCTGGTGCGCGCCGTGGTTGTCCTTCGCGATCGCGAGCAGCGGACCGTCGTGCGCACGCGCCGCGCGTGCGATGTGGAAGGCGAGCGCCGACCCGGACGCGGGCGCGCGCCACCATGCGCGCGCGTGACCGGCGCGGGGAAGGGGCGGGGCGGGGAAGTTGGTGTCGGTCATGCGGGGCGCGAAAAGGAGAGCACCGCCGGGACGCGGGTGCGGCCAGCGGGAGGGGAGGGAAGTGTAGCCGGTGAGGGAAACGGGAAACGAAAAGCGGGAAACGGGAAATCAGCGTTCGCTTCGGCGCGCATTCCCGACAACCGAAGCGCACTTCGATCTCCCGTTTCCCGCTCCTTGTTTCCCGTTTCCCGCGCTTGCGTTATGCAGCCTGCGGCTCGTCGTGATCATGCACATGCGTCCCGCGCCCCGGCTGCAGATCCAGCACCACGCGCACCAATCCCGGCTCGTCCGTCTGTTCGCGACGGAAGCCCAGCGACTGCGCCAGCGCCAGCATCGGCTGGTTGTGTTCGAGCACGTCGCCGCACAGGCGTTCGAGGCGGCGGCCCTTCGCCCAGCGCACGAGGCGGCGCATCAGGTGGCGACCCAGGCCGAGGCCGGCGATGTAATGGCTGACGAGGATCGCGAACTCCGCTTCGCGGCCCGACTCGGTGATCGAGGCGCGGGCGACCGCGCCGACCAGCGCTTCGCCGGGCGGGAGCGGCTCGGCCGCGACCAGCGCGAACTCGCGCTTGGCATCGGGCCGGGCGAGTTTGTCGGCCATTTCCGGCGTCAATTCACGCACCGCATGCAGGAAGCGCTGGCGGATCTCGTCGGGCTCGAGCAGGGCGAAGCCTTGCCGCAGCGGGTCCGCATCGGCGGGCCGGATCGGTCGGATGAGCACTTCACGGCCATTGCTGAGCCGGATCTGCTCGTGCCACGGAGGGAGTCGGTTGCGGGCCGCCATTCAGCGACCATGCCAGAGGCGAAGTGAAGCTTGGCTCTACGACGGGCGACGACACGGGCGTTCGCATGCCCAAGTTAGACTCGCAGGCCATTCCCATTCATGTAACCCAACGCCATGGCAGGCTCCGGCGACTCCACCCGCGCCATCTTCTTCGCCCTCGGGGCGAATTTCGCGATTGCCTGCGCCAAGGGCGTGGCCGCGTATTTCACCAATTCCAGCGCGATGATCGCCGAGACGGTCCACTCGCTCGCCGATTGCGGCAACCAGTTGCTGCTCCTGCTGGGAATGAAGCAGGCCAAGCGGCCGCCGTCGCCGGATTACCCGCTCGGTTACGGCAAGGAAATTTATTTCTGGTCGTTCCTCGTCGCGCTGATGCTGTTCTCGGTCGGCGGCATGTTCAGCCTGTACGAGGGCATCCACAAACTTTCGCATCCCGGGAAACTGGCGAACTGGCCCTGGGCCGCAGGCGTGCTGACGTTCGGCATCATCGCCGAATCCGTGTCGATGCGTGCGTGCATGCAGGAAGTGAACAAGTCGCGCGGCGATCGTTCGCTGTGGCGCTGGTTCCGCGAGAGCCGCCAGGCCGAACTCGTCGTGATCTTCGGCGAGGACCTCGCTGCGCTGCTGGGCCTGGTGTTCGCGCTGGTTGCCGTGATGCTCGCCGTGATCACCGGTGACCCGATGTGGGATGCGCTGGGCAGCATCATGATCGGTGGGCTGCTCATCGTCGTCGCGGTATTCGTCGCGGTCGAAGTGAAGGCGCTGCTGATCGGGCAGAGCGTCGACTGGCACACGCAGCAGGCGATCCGCGAATACCTGGAGTCGCGTCCGCAGATCGCGCGCGTGCGCAGCCTGATCACGCTGCAGCTGGGCACCGAGATGATGGTGTCGGTGCACGCGGAGATGCGCGACACCGGGACGCCGCGCGAAATGATCGACGGGATCAACGAGATCGAGACGGGGATGAAGGAACGCTTCCCGACGGTGCGGTGGAGTTTCTTCGAGCCGGAGATGGAAGGAACTGGCGGCACGGACCAGGATTACGCGGCATCGGCGCCTTGATACTCAGGCAGGCGCGCGCAGCCACTCGATGCGCGCGTCGCCGCCAGCCGGTTCTTCGAGCGCGCCGCGCATCGCGCGCATCGTCGGCGCGAACTGCGTGTCGAACTGCCACGGAGCGTTGAGGATCAGCAGGCCGCTGCCGTTCATGCGCAGCGGCGAGTCGTCGGGGCGGACCAGCAATTCGATCGCCAGCACGGACTTCGCATCGAGCGCGGCCGCCGTGCGGTAGAACGGCTGCAGCGAACGCCGCAACTTGATCGGATACCACAGCGCGTACGTCGCCTGCGGCCAGCGCGACAAGCCGTCGCGCAACGCCGCGATCGCCGTGTCGAATTCCTCGAGTTGCGCTTCGTAAGGCGGATCGATCAGCACGAGCCCGCGCGCGAAGCGCACTTCGCCCGCGCGCGGCGGGAGCAACGCCTTCATCGCCGCATAGCCGTCGCGCGCATGCACCGCCACGCGCGGATCGTTGCGGAAGACCTCCTTCAATGCCGCGGCTTCCTCCGGCTGCAGTTCGCAGCAGGCGATGCGGTCCTGTTCGCGCAGCGCGTGCGCGAGCAGCCACGGCGAGCCGGGGTAGGCCTGCGGGCCGTGCGCGGCGCGGCAGGCCGCGACCGCGTCGAGGTAGCGCGCGATGCCGGGATCGCGCGCGCCGGCGAGCCGGGCCACGCCGCCTTCGGCCTCGCCGGTGCGCAACGCGGCGTCGGCGTCGAGCTGGTACAGGCCGCGCCCGGCGTGCGTGTCGAGCGCGAAGCAGGCCGCGGGCTTGGCGCGCAGGGCGTCGCACAGCGCGAGCAGGGCGACGTGCTTGAGCACGTCGGCGTGGTTGCCGGCGTGGAAGGCGTGGCGGTAGTTCATGGCCGCGCAGCATAGCCGGTGGCCGGGCTATGCTCCGCGCATGCGACTGCTGCTCGTGGAAGACGAAGCCCCCATCGCCGACACCGTGGCCTATGCGCTGCGCGAGGACGGCTTCGACGTGCGCCACTGCCTCACCGCGGGCGAGGCCCTGAAGGTGTCGGGTGAAGGGCGCTTCGACCTGGCGATCCTCGACGTCGGCCTGCCCGACCTCGGCGGTTTCGCGCTGTGCCGCGAACTGCGTCGCGGCGGCGACCTGCCGGTGATCTTCCTCACCGCGCACGCGGCGGAAGCCGAACGCGTGCTGGGATTCGAACTCGGCGCCGACGACTACGTGACCAAGCCGTTCTCGCCGCGCGAACTGGTGGCCCGCGTGCGCGCGGTGCTGCGTCGCGCATCGGCGCAGGCGACCGCCGCCGCGCCCGCGGCCTCGGGCAACGGGTTCGAGCACGACGCCGACGGCCATCGCATCCGCTGGCGCGGACGATGGCTCGACCTCACGCGCTACGAATACGGCCTGCTCGCCGCGTTGCTGCAACGCCCGGGCGCGGTGCTCACGCGCGCGCAACTGATGGACCGCGTGTGGGGCGACGCGCTCGAAAGCGGCGACCGCACGGTGGACACGCACGTCAAGACGCTGCGCGCGAAGTTGCACGCGGTCGACCCGCAGGGCGATCCGATCCGTACGCATCGCGGGCTCGGGTATTCGATCGAAACGTGATGCGGGCGGCCCTTTGAGCACGATCCTTTGAGCACGATCCTTTGAGGACGATCCCTTGAGAATCGGCCTGCGCGTCTTCCTCGGCTACTTCGCGATCGTCGCGCTCGCGGCGTTGCTGCTCGCGCGGGTGTTCGTCGCCGAAGTGAAGCCCGGCGTGCGCCAGGCGATGGAAGACACGCTGGTGGAGACCGCCAACGTGCTCGCCGAACTGGCCACCGACGATTTCCTCGCCGGCCACATCGCCGATGGCCGCTTCGCCGAACGCGTGAAGGCCATGCAGGCGCGCGATCTCGGCGCAGCGATCTGGGGCTTTGAAAAACGCAGCACGGCCACGCGCGTGTACGTGACCGATGCGCGCGGCGTCGTGGTGTTCGACAGTTTCGGCCGCGACGTCGGCAAGGACTACTCGCGCTGGAACGACGTCTATCTCACGCTGCACGGGAAGTACGGTGCGCGCTCCACGCGCAGCGATCCGAACGATCCGAACTCGACCGTCATGCACGTCGCCGCGCCGTTGAAAAGCGCCGACGGCCGCATCGTGGGCGTGCTCACCGTCGCCAAGCCGAACCAGACGCTCGCGCCGTTCATCGAACGCAGCCAGCGCAAGGTGATGCAGTGGGGCTGGTTGTTGATGGGTGCGGCGTTGTTGATCGGGCTGCTCACGGCGTGGTGGTTCGGTCGCCAGCTCGGTGCGCTGAAGCGTTACGCGCACGCGGTGACGGCGGGCGAACGCGCGACGCCGCCGAAGGCGAGCGGCGAGTTCGGCGACCTCGGCCAGGCGCTGGAAACGATGCGCACGCGCCTGGAAGGCAAGCAGTACGTCGAGCAGTACGTGCATACGCTGACGCACGAGATGAAGAGTCCGCTCGCCGCGATCCGCGGCAGCGCGGAACTGCTCGAGGACGCGAACGCCGATCGCCCGATGGCCGACGCGGACCGCGCGCGCTTCGCGGCATCGATCCGCACGCAAAGCGAGCGCCTGGCGCAGATGATCGACAAGCTGCTCGCGCTCGCGGCGGTGGAACATCGGCAGATGCTGGAAACGCGCGAGCGCGTCGACCTCGCGGAACTCGCGGGCGAGGCCGTCGCGCAATGCACGCAACGCATGCGCGAGGCCGGCGTGCGCGTCGAACACGGCGGCATCGCGCCTGCGTTCGTCGAAGGCGATGCGTTCCTGCTGCGGCAGGCGATCGCGAACTTCATCGAGAACGCGGCGGCGTTCGCACCCGCGGGCTCGACCATTGCGCTGGACATCGCGCGCAACGGCGAGCGCGTCGTGCTCACGGTGGCGGATCGCGGCCCCGGCATTCCCGATTACGCGATGCCGCGCGTGTTCGAACGTTTCTATTCGTTGCCGCGTCCCGAGGGCGGCAGCCGCAGCAGCGGCCTCGGCCTGTGCTTCGTCGCGGAAGTCGCGTCGCTGCACGACGGCACGGCAGCCCTGGCGAACCGCGAAGGCGGCGGCGCGATCGCGACGCTCGACCTCCCCGCGGCCTGACTTCACCCCCGCCACACAATCCCGCCATCGCCCGCGCACGCGTCGGCGCGAGGCTGCGCGCATGTCAAAACGGCAAGGAGCCGTCATGCGCCTGGCACTGAAATTCGTCATCGTGTTTTTCCTGACAATCGGGTTGCTGATCCCGATCCTCGCCATCCGCGGCACCATCGCCGAGCGCGAGCAGTACCGCGCGGAAGCGATCGCCAACGTCGCCGCGACGCACGCGGGCAAGCAGGCCGTGCTCGGCCCCGTGCTCGTCGTGCCCTACGTCGAACTGGTGGAGCAGCAGGAAGTCGGCCCGCAGGGATCGCGCAAGGTGTTGCGCGAACAGACGGGGGCGTGGACGTTCTTCCCGTCGACGCTGCAGGTCGACGGCACGCTTGCACCGAACACGCGCAAGCGCGGGTTGTATCGCGTGCCCGTGTACGAACTCACGATGCATTCGCGCGCCGCGATCCAGGCGCGCATTCCCGTCGATGGCGTCCATCCCAGGCGGATCGGGCGGCCTTACGTGGCCGTTGGTGTGTCCGATGTGCGCGGCTTCGTGGGCACGCCGTCACTGAAGGTCGACGGGCGATCGTTGCCGCTCGCGGCGGGATTCGGCGCGCGGTCGCTGGGCGGCGTGCATGCACGACTCGCGCCGCCGCGCGCTGGCGAAACGCTCGCGCTCGACGTCGCCTTCGATGGTGTCATCGGCGGCACCGAAGCGATCGCGCTGGTGCCGATCGCGCGCGACAACCGCTTCGCGCTGCAGTCGACGTGGCCGGATCCAATCTTCGGCGGCGACTTCCTGCCGCGCACGCGCACCGTCGACAAGAACGGCTTCCGCGCGCGCTGGGAGATCTCGTCGCTGGCGACGAGCGCGCAGGCCGAGTTCCTCGCGGCCCCCGATGCATCGACGCTGCTGCGCGTGGGCGCCACGCGCGGCGCAGACAAGATGACCGAGTCGATCGACGCCGTCGGCGTGACCCTGTTCGACGCGGTGGACGCCTACACGCTGGCCGACCGCGCGACGAAGTACGGCATCCTGTTCGTGCTGCTGACCTTCGTCGGCTTCTTCATGTTCGAACTGATCAAGCAGCTGCCGATCCACCCCATCCAGTACGGCCTCGTCGGCCTCTCCCTCGCGATCTTCTTCCTGCTTTTGGTGAGCCTGAGCGAACACATCCGCTTCGGCGCCGCGTATCTGATTTCGGCCGCTGCCTGCATCGGCCTGTTGGGGTTCTACCTGAGCGCGGTATTGCGCAGCACCACCCGAGGCCTCGGCTTCGCCACCATGCTCGCCACCCTCTACGCCGCGCTCTACGGTGTCCTCATCTCCGAAGACAACGCCCTCGTCCTCGGCGCCGGCCTGCTGTTCCTGATCCTCGCAGCGATCATGGTCATCACCCGCAAAGTCGACTGGTACGCCCTCCAGCGCCAACGCATCGGCGAAGCCGTGTGACACGCGCTGCTCGCATGTCGTCGTGCGCTCTTGATCTTTGAATCGATCAGAAGGGAAGGCAGTGAAGTGAGGTGCGGAGGGGCATGCATGCGTGTATCCCCCGCAGAGCACGGCCATGGATGGCCGTGCGCCCGGTCTTTGGCTGGCCATGGATGGCGCTGCCAGGACCGGCGAAGGGGGATACACGCATGCATGCCCCTCCGCCCATCAAATCGCCACGGCTTTTGCTTCTGAACAAATCAAAAGAGCGTCGCGCCCGGCACACACCACAGCGACAGCGAGGCAATGCACGTTCCGATCGCAGTGGCGGCGAGCACATCGCTCGGATAGTGCAACCCGAGCACCACCCGCGACACGGCGACCGTCGACGCGAAGGGGACGAGGACCCACGCGAGGACCGGATAGTGCGCGAGCGCGACGAGCGTGAAGGCCACCGCGTGCAGCGTGTGGCCGGAAGGGAAACTGAACTCGTCGAGCGGCGCGACCCACGCATGGATGCGTGCGTCGCTCGCGAATGGGCGAGGCCGCTTCGTCCACCGCTTCAACCACGCATACAGGCCGAGTGCGATCGCCCCGGTCACGGCGAGATGCGCGGCGGCGAACAACCCAGCGCGTCCGTCGACGGCAATCACCACGGCCATCAACGCATACCATGCCGCGCCGTCGCCGAGCCTGCTGACGACCGCGAACACGCTGCGCACCTTGCGGCGTTCGCACCAATGGTTCGCCTTCAGGCACCACGACGAATCGATGTCAGGCAAGTTGCGCATGCGGATTCCTCCGGCGGGCGAGCCACTGCAGCAGGGCGTCGAATTCGGCGGCGACCTGGTCGGGATGCAGGTGTTCGATGGCCGCGCGCGCGTTCGTGCGCATGCGACGGAGCAGCACGTCGTCCGCGGCCAGGTGCATCGCCGCGGTGACGAACGCGGCGGCGTCGCCGTCGTGCACACGCATGCCGTGTTCGCCGTTGCACAGGTGCTCGCGCGCGGCGCCGTAGTCGAAGGCGATGGTCGGCACGCCGCTGGCCATCGCTTCCAGGGTTACGTTGCCGAACGTTTCGCTGCGACTCGGGAACAGGAAGAGATCGCCGCTCGCGAAATGGCGCGCCAGATCTTCGCCGCGCTGCAGGCCGGCGAACACGATGTCGGGATTGGCGGCCGCGAGCGAAGCGCGCAACGGGCCTTCTCCGACGAACACCATGCGCGCTTCCGGCCGCACGCGTTGCAGTGCGCGGAAGGCGGCGAGCGCGAGCGTCAGGTTCTTTTCCGCCGCGATGCGGCCGACGTGGATCGCGACGAGCGTGCCGTCGCCCGCGCCCCAGGATTCGCGAAGTCGCGTGTCGCGCTTGCTTGGATGGAACAGCACGCCGTCCACCGCGCGCGCCAGTCGCATCGGGTTCGCGAAGCGGCGACGGGTGAGGTCGTCCTGCAATTCGCGCGTCGCCACCAGCGTCGCATCGCCCGCGTTGTGGAAGCGGCGCATCCATTGCATCGCGATCGGTTCGAGGAAGCCGAACCCGTAGTCGCGCATGTAATGGTCGAAGCGCGTGTGCAATCCGGTGGCGACCGGCACGTTCAACGCGCGCGCGGCGCGGCGCGCGGCCCAGCCGAGCGGGCCTTCGGTGGCGATGTACACTGCGTCCGGTCGCTGCGCGCGCCAGTGATTGGCGAGCGTGCGCAATGCCGGCGCACCGAAGCGCAGGCCGGGATAGCGCGGCAACGGGAAGCCGCGGACGAGGAGGGTGTCGTCGACCTCGTCGCCGTCGTGCGGTTGGCGCGGACGCACGAGATCGATCGCGTGGCCCCGGGCGCGCAGACCGTGCGCGAGGCTTTCGACGGTCAGCGCGACCCCGTTGATCTCGGGCGGCCAGGTTTCGGTGACGATCGCGTAGCGCATGCCGCGCAGGCTGGGCGCGGGCCATGACGCGCGGGTTTCGCGGGGATGACCGGGCTGTCATGTAAACGATCCCTCCTGCGTTTGGATGGGCCCGGCCGTCGACTGGGACCGTTCGTCGGCGTTGATCCCCACTGCGCTTGACATCCGGCACTGTTCCTACTGTACTAGTCACCACAGTACACATAGGACACCTCGATGGCCCGGACCCAGGCCCTGATGCTGCAGATCGCGACCGGCGACCCCCGGCCGATCAGCAAGCAGATCGTCGACGCGGTACGCATGAAGATCGCGACCGCCGAACTCGAGCCCGGCGACCAGCTGCCCAGCGTGCGCGGCCTCGCGCAGCAGCTCACGGTCAACCCGAACACCGTCGCCAAGGCCTACGCCGAACTCACCGCCGAAGGGTGGGTGGAATCGCGGCAGGGCCTGGGCCTGTACGTCGCGCCGCCGCGCCAGCGATTGAGCGACGCGGAGCGTTCGCGCCGCCTGGACGAGGCGATCCAGCGCTTCCTGCACGACGTGATCGCACTCGACTTCGCGCCTGACGAGGTGCAGGCGCGCCTCCACCACGAATTTCTTGCGCTTGCGCCCCGCAAAAGCGCCTGACACGACGGACACCGAACGCCCATGAGCCACAACGAATACGTCATCGAGACGCAGGCGCTGAGCAAGCGCTACGGGCGCAAGCTCGCGCTCGATCATCTCGACCTGCGCGTGCCGCGCGGCCGCATCCACGCAGTGGTCGGTGCGAACGGCGCCGGCAAGTCGACGCTGTTCCGCATCCTGCTCGGTTTCCTGCCGCCGACCGCGGGCAGCGCGCGCATCCTCGGCCGCGATTCGCAACGCCTCACGCCGGAAGACCGCGGCCGCACCGGCTTCGTCAACGAAGAACACACGCTGCCGGGCTGGATGCGCGTGAACGCGGTGACCGACATGCATCGTCGCCAGTATCCGCGCTGGAATGAAGACGCGTTCCGCAACGTGCTCGGCCACTACCACGTGTTGCCGGAACAGAAGGTCGCGCAACTCTCGCGCGGCGAACGCGCGGGCTTCAACCTCGCGCTCGCACTCGCGCAGGGACCCGAGTTGCTGGTGCTCGACGAACCGACGCTCGGCCTCGACGTCGTCGCCAAGCGCGCGTTCCTCGAATCGCTGATGTACAGCAACGCCGCCGAAGCGTGCACGGTGATCTATTGCTCGCACCAGATGGAAGAGATCGAGCGCGTCGCCGACAACCTGATCATCCTGGAGCAGGGCAAGTTGATGCACATGTCGGCGCCCGACGATTTCTGCGCGCGCGTGACGTACTGGATCGCCGACATTCCGTTCAAGGGTCCCGATCCGCGCACCGTGCCGGGCCTGCTGGAATTGCAGCGCCTCGATGGTTTGCACCACTACCTCGTGCTCGACCAGGACGACGAGTTCGCCGAGTTCCTGCGCGCCAGCGGCGCGCGCTCGGTGCAGAGCATGCCCGTGAGCCTGGACCGCGCGGTCAACGGCTTCCTCGCCAAGAACCACGCCGCGCCCACCAAGGCGCATGCCTGACCGCATCGGAGCGATTGTCATGATGGATTTGCTGAAAGCCGAACTGCTCCGCTTCCGCTGGTGGGCGATCGGGTGCTTCGTCGTCAACCTCGTGGTGCTGGGATTCCTCACGCGCGTGGTCGATCTCGCGCAGCAGCCCGACATGGTCTACCAGGTGTTCGCCAGCGTGTACGGCGCGCTGGGCCTGTTGCTCGGGCTGTACCAGATGGGCGGGTATCGGCGCCCCAATACATGGCTCAACCTGCTGCATCGACCGATCGCGCACTGGAAGATCGCGGTCGCGCTCGTCGGTGCGGCCGCGATCCTGCTCGCGGTCGGCGTGTTGCTGCCCGCGCTGATCGTTGCCGGATGGCAGGAGGGGATGACGCCGCGCGTGGTCGACGTGCGCCACGTGTTGCTGATCGGCTCGGCGTGGATGATCGCGGTCTGCGCGTATCTCGCCGGCTGCTTCCTGATGTTGTCGGATCGGCGCGTGGGCTTCTGCGCGCTCGTGTTCCTCGCGTTGTTCGCGGCGTCGGAAGCGACGGGCGTCGGCGCGTTGCTGCTGCAACTGCTCGCGATGGCGTGGCTGGCCGCGATGGTGCTGGTCGCGTTCAAGCCCGATCTCGGCGCGGCGCCGCGCGGTCCCGCGCGTACCGCGATCATCGCCGCGCCGATGCACATCGCGATGTGGATGGTGATCGTGCTGGTCGGCTTCGGCGTGGAGTTCGTGTGGATCGCGCAGGGCTCGCATCCGAACAACATCGAAGTGCCGCAGGCCAACGGCGAGAAGGAACTCGAGAACGCGGAAGGCAAGGACGTGTTCCGCCTCGGCCTGCGCGACGACGCGCTGGTTGAACGTCGCGACGCGAACGCGCCGCTGTGGCGCGAGCAGGCGCAGATCTCGGAGATCTTCGCGGTCGGCCCCGGCATGCGCACGATGCCCGCACGCGGCCAGCTGATGAACCTGGCGCCGATGGAGTTCGACGACGCAGAGCATCGCATCCGCTGGGTCTTCAGCCACGACACGATGCGCTTCGAGGGCTACAGCCTGGTCGACCGTCGTCCCGCGGGTTCGCTCGGCGTTGCGGGCGATCGTCCGTTCCCCGCGCCGGTGATGCCGGGGCCGAAGGGCGTGCTGATCGATCGTTCGACGGTCTACCAGTACGACCAGGATGCGCGCCTCGTGCTGCCGCGTGCGCGGTTGCCCGCGGGCGAGATCTTCACCGGGTACGGCGAAGCGGGCGACGCCGTCGCGGTGCTCAGCGATCGTGCGTTGTACTTCTACGACGCGCGCGAACTGGAGAACGACGACGGCGTGCTGCAACCGCGCCAACGCGTGCCGCTGCCCGGCGCAGTCGGCGACCTGCAGCGGGTCGATGCGATGGAACTGATCGATGGCTGGCTGCTGTCGTTCGCCTACGTGCGTTCGTCCTACAACGCCGAAGGTGCGCTGCCGTTCCAGCAGATCGTGCATGTCGACGATGCGGGTCGCGTGCGAACCGTCGCGCGTCGTGACGTGGTCCGCGATTACCCGGATACGTGGCGTTACCAGAACTGGTTCCCGTCGCCCGTCGTGTACGCCGTGCAACGCGCCGCGAAGAACGCGTTCGCCGACGGCATGGCGCCGCTGCGCAAGGAACCCGCGCCGATCCCGCGCGCGATCCAGGTGCTCGCTGGCGCGCTGATGCTGTTGTCCGCGATCGGTGCGTGGTGGCGTGCGCGACAGACGGCGTTGTCGCCGGCCGCGCGCATCGCATGGATCGTCGTGTGTGCGATCGCAAGCCTGCCTGCGTTGATGACGCTGTGGCTGCTGTATCCGAAGCGCGAGACCGTGGACGACATCGTCGTCGACGCGCTGCCCGCCACCGCCTGAGTTGGAGACAAGTCGATGATCGGTTTCCCGGAATGGATCGGGCGGGGCGTGTTCGCCCTCGCGATGGCGGTGTGCATGGCGGGCGCGACGCATGCGGCGCCGCGAGATCCGCTCGATGTGCAGGCGCTGCAAGCGGAAGTGGCGAAGGAAAGCGCGCAACCAAAGGCGCGCCAGTTGCCGCGCACTGCGTTCCTCGCGTCATCGGAACTTGTCGGCGCGTGGCTGTCGCCGGATGGTCGCCGCGTCGCGTGGCTGCGCGAGGAAGGACGCAATCGCGCGTTGTGGGTCGCGCCGATGCAGGGCGGCAAGCCCGTGCGCCTGCTGCCGAACACCGACGCGACGTCGCTCGCCTGGTCCCGCGACGCGCGCTGGGTGTTCCTCGAATCGCCGCGCCAGGTGTTCGCGCTCGCGATGGCGGGGCAGGGCGGATCGCGTGCGATCGCGAAACTCGGCGGTCGCTGGCCGCGTGAACTGCTCGGCGCCGATCCGGCATTGCCCGCGGCCGTCCTGCTGCTCGAAAGCCCGCCGATCGTCTCGCGCCTGCCGAAGCGTTGGCGCATCTGGCGCATCGACGCACAGGGTCGCGAGACACTGGTGCGCGAGGATGCGAAGCAACTCGTCGACGTCGCCGTCGACGCGCGCGGACGCCTGGCGTTCTTCACGCGCGTGGAGAACGCGCACTACGCTGTGTATCGCATGCGCGGCAACACGCCGGTGCGCGCGATGCGGTGCGTCGATCTCGAACGTTGCGGGTTGCTCGCCGCGTCGGCCGATGGCCGCGAAGCCACGCTGCTCACCGACGTCGGTGCGAACCATCGCCGCCTCGCGCGCCTCAACGCCGACGATACGCTGACGACGCTGCATGCCGACCCGCGCGGCGAAGCGGACCTGCAGGACGTCGCCTTCGACGCGCGTACGCAACAACCGATGGTGGCCGGCTATCGCAGCACGGTCGCCGCCAATTATGGCCTCACGCCCGACGCACAACGTCACGTCGCACGCATCGAAGCGCGCTGGCCCGATCGCAACCTGCGCATCGAAGTCGGCACGACGCAGTGGCTCGTGCACGAACGCGCGACGACGATGAAGGGCGAACGCCTGCACGCCTACGATCCGGCGACGGGCGCCTTCCGCGACGTGCTCGTCGACGTCGGCACGCGCTGGCGCGGCAAACCTGCTCCTGCGCTGGACCCCGCCGCGTTGTCGCGCAAGATCCCGTTCGCGTATCGCGCCACCGACGGCATGACCATCCACGGATACGTGCTGGTGCCGCACGGCGTCGATCCCGCGCGCGCGCCGATCGTCGCGCACGTGCATGGCGGGCCGTTCTCGCGCTTCGGGCCGGAGTTTTCCAGCGTCTCGCAGATGCTCGCCAATCGCGGCTACGTCGTGTTCGAGCCGAACTTCCGCGGCTCGACCGGCTTCGGTCGCGCGTACATGCGCGCGGGCAAGGGCGACTTCGGCAATGGCCGCGTGCAACAGGACATCGTCGACGGCGTGCGCTTCCTCGCGGCGCAGGGCATCGGCGATGCGAACAAGGCGGGCATCGTCGGTGCGTCGTTCGGTGGTTATTCGACGTTGATCGGGCTGACGTTCCAGCCCGATCTGTTCCGCGTCGGCGTCGCCGCGGTGCCGCCCGCCGATTTCGGCTGGGTGCTGCGCTGGTATTCGCAGTCGGTCGACCAGATGGCCACGGGCATCCCGATGTCGACGAGCATGCGCCTGCTCGACCTGGATCCCGCCGACCCCGCGGTGCTCGAACGTTTGCGCGCGCAGTCGCCGATCGGCAACGCAGAGAAGATGACGCGTCCACTGCTGCTGCTCGCCGGCGCGGACGACGAACGCGTGCCGATCCGCAGCGTGCTGCACTACGCGGCGGCATTGCAGGTGCGCAACAAGGACGTGACGTTGCTCGTCGATCCCGACGCGCGCCATTCGGTCAGCGATCCGCGCACGCGCGAGGCCTACCTGTACCTCATCGAACGCCTGCTGCATCGACGCCTGGGCGGCGCTGCGCCCGAAGCGCCGAGTGCCGGCTTGAAGGCGACGCTGGGGAAGGATTTGCTGCTGCGCGGAAGCGACTTCCGCGACTAGTCGACTTCGGCGACTAGGCGGCGTCGATGCGCAGCGTCACGCCCAGGTCGGCGGCGTCCTCGGGTTCGCCGCTGATGTCCTGGCGTACGAGCGGGCGCTGGTCCAGCCAGCGCTTGTCGAGGGTGAGTTCGAGCGTTTCGCCGTCGACCTTCGCGTCGATGCGCGGCACGGCGTCCGCTTCGTGCGAACGATGCAGGAGCACGGCGATGCGCAGCAGCGCGGCGATGTGCTTGGTGCGCGCGAGCAGGCGGTCGGGGATCGCGTCGAACGCGCTCTTCGGGATGCCGCGGCGATGCGTGCGCACGAGCGAGGCGAGCAGGCGCTGTTCCTGTTGCGAGAAGCCCGCGATATCCGAGTGTTCGAGCACGTACGCGCCGTGCACGTGGTACTGGCTGTGCGCGATGGCGAGGCCGAGTTCGTGCAGGTTCGCCGCGCGCGAAAGCATTGCGCGATCGTCGCCGGTCAGCTCCCATTCGTCGCAGGTGGCGTCGAACAGTTGCATCGCGGTGTCTTCGACGCGTTGCGCCTGGCCGGGGTCGATGCCGTAACGCTGCATCAACGCCGCAACGGAGGCGTCGCGCGGATCGTCCGCGCCGCCGCGGCCGAGCATGTCGTACAGCACGCCTTCGCGCAGGGCGGCCTTGCTCACCGCCATGCGTTCCAAACCGAGCACGTCGAACGCCGCTTCGAGCACGAGCAATCCGCCGGCGATGATCGGCTTGCGTTCGGCCGGCAGGCCGGGCAGGTCGATCTTGTCGATCGATTCGGCCTGCAGCAGGCGATCGCGCACCTGCGGCAACGCCTGCGCGGTGACCGCGCCCTTGGTGAGTTTCATTGCCGCGCAGATATCGCCGATCGCCTTGTTGGTGCCCGACGAGCCCAGCGCTTCCTGCCAACCGAGCGCGCGGTACAGGTTCGCGAACTGCTGGAACTCCGCGCTCACTTCGGTCAGCGCCTTGTTCCAGCGCTTGCGCGACAACTTGCCGTCGGGGAAGAAGCGCCGCGTGGTCGCGACGCACCCCAATTGCAGGCTTTCGCGCTCGATCGCTTCGAGCCCCGAACCGATGATGCATTCCGTCGAACCGCCGCCGATGTCGATCACCAGGCGCAGTTCACCGGGCTTCGGCGGTTGCGCGTGCGCGACGCCAAGGTAGACGAGGCGCGCTTCCTCTCGGCCTGATACGACTTCGATGGCGTGGCCGAGCGCGGTTTCCGCGGGCAGCAGGAACGCGGACGGCACCGCGAGTTGCCGAACGGTGTTCGTCGCGATCACGCGCACGCGCTGCGGCGGGATGTCGCGCAGGCGCTGGCCGAAACGTTCGAGGCTTTCGAGCGCGCGTCGCAGCACCGCCGCATCGAGCCCGCCCTTCGCATCGAGGCCTTCGGCGAGCCGCACCATGTCGCGGATGCGATCGACCACGCGCAGCTGGCCGAGCACGTAACGCGCGACCACCATGTGGAAACTGTTGGAGCCGAGGTCGACGGCGGCGAGCAGGTCGCCGTCCTGCAAGGGCAGGGCGGTGGCGCGCGGGCGGGCGAGGATCTCGTTCACATGCAGATCTTCGCGAGCAGCCAGCCCTGCGCCGAATGCGGCATCTCGTCGCCGACCGGTTGCACGCGTTCGTAGCGACCGTCTTCCTGCAGCGACCACGCGTTGACGTTGTCGGCGAGGTAGTTGATCAGCGCTTCTTCGCGCACGCGTTCGGCGAGTTCCGGCTCGAGCACGGGGAAGCCGGTTTCGATGCGGCGCAACAGGTTGCGTTCGAGCCAGTCGGCGCTGGAGCAATACAGCTCCGGGTCGCCGTCGTTGGCGAAGAAGTACACGCGATGGTGTTCGAGGAAGCGGCCCACGATCGAGCGCACGCGGATGTTTTCGGAAATGCCCGGGATGCCGGGACGCAATGCGCACGCGCCGCGCACGATCAGGTCGATCGAAACGCCCGCCTGCGACGCCGCGTACAACGCGCGGATCACCTGCGGTTCGTTGAGCGCGTTCATCTTGGCGACGATGCGCGCGGGCTTGCCGGCGCGCGCGTGCTTCGTCTCGCGATCGATGCGCGCGAGCACGCCCGCGTGCAGCGTGAACGGCGATTGCAGCAGGCGCTTGAGCTTGATCGCGGGCGCCAGGCCCGAGAGCTGGCGGAAGATCAGGTCGACGTCGTTGCCGATGTCGGGATCGGCGGTGATCAACCCGAAGTCGGTGTACGCACGCGCGGTGCCGGAATGGTAGTTGCCGGTGCCCAGGTGCACGTAGCGGCGCAGCTTGCGGCCTTCGCGCCGCACGATCAGCAACATCTTGGCGTGCGTCTTGTAACCGACGACGCCGTACACGACCTGCACGCCCGCATCCTGCAGGCGGTCGGCGAGGCCGAGGTTGGCTTCCTCGTCGAAGCGCGCGCGCAGTTCGACCACGACCGTGACGTCCTTGCCGTTGCGCGCGGCCTGCACGAGCTGGTCGACGATCGGCGAGTCCTTGCCGGTGCGGTACAGCGTCTGCTTGATCGCGAGCACGTTCGGATCTTCGGCCGCCTGCTTGATCAGCTCGAGCACGGGCGCGAAGGAATCGAACGGGTGGTGCAGCAGCACGTCGCCTTCCGCCACGCGTTCGAACATGCTGTCCATGTCGCGCAGCACGCGCGGCTGGAACGGCATGTATTTCAGGTCGGGGCGCTGCACCAGGTCGTACACCTGGATGACGCGGTTGAGGTTGACCGGGCCGTTGATGCGATAGACCGCGTTCTCGGGCAGGTCGAAGTTCACCAGCAGCGTGCGCACGATGTCGTTCGGGCACTGCTCGGCGATCTCCAGGCGCATCGCGCGCAGGTAACCGCGGCCGATGAGCTCGTCGCGCAACGCGAGCGCGAGGTTCTCGACTTCTTCCTCGTCGACGATCAGCTCGGAGTTGCGCGTCACGCGGAACTGGTAGGCGCCCTTCACTTCCATGCCGGGGAACAGCTCGTCGACGAACGCCGACAGCACCGCGGACAGGAACACGAAATCGGTCGGCCCGCCGGTGACTTCCGGCGGAATCTGGATGATGCGCGGCAACGAACGCGGCGCGCGCACGATCGCCAGGTGTCCCGCGCGGCCGAACGCGTCCTTGCCCTTCAGCACGACGACGATGTTGAGCGACTTGTTGAGGATCTTCGGGAACGGGTGCGCGGGATCCAGGCCGAGCGGCGAGAGCACCGGCAGGATTTCGTCGCGGAAGTAGTCGCGCAGCCAGCGCGTCTGCTTCGCGTTCCAGGCATCGCGCGGGAGGATGCGCACGCCGGCATCGTTGAGCTGCGGGCGCAGTTCCTCGTTCCAGCAGCGGTACTGCGAGTCGACGAGGTCGGCCGCGCGCGCGTGGATTTCCTTCAGTACCGTCGCCGGCGCGAGACCGTCGGGACCGGGCGGCACGCCGAAGTCCTGCGCGTGGCGCACGGTGGCGGCGCGGATCTCGAAGAACTCGTCGAGGTTCGTGCACGAGATGCACAGGTAACGCAGGCGCTCGAGCAGCGGCACCTGCGGATCGCGCGCCTGCGCGAGGACGCGGAAGTTGAAGTCGAGCTGCGACAGTTCGCGATTGAAGTACAACGCGGGGTCGCGGAGCGGGTCGACGTCCTGGGGCGTGTCGAGGGCGGCGTTCATGGCTTGGGTACGGGCACGTGGCGCGATTCTGCCTCAGCGGGCGCGTCGAAGGGATCATCGCGCGGAATCACGCGATCGGCGGCGAAGTGGCACGCGAACGTGCTGCCCTGGCCGACTTCGCTGCGGATCGACAGGCGTGCGCCGTGCAACTGCAACACGTGCTTGACGATCGCAAGGCCGAGGCCCGTGCCGCCGCTTTCGCGCGAACGGCTGGTCGACACGCGATAGAAACGCTCGGTGATGCGCGGCAGGTGCGCGGCGGGAATGCCGTAGCCGGTGTCGGTGACCGACAGCATCGCGCCCGCGCCTTCGGGCGCGAAGCGGATCGTGATCGTGCCGCCGGCCGGCGTGTAGCGCACCGCGTTGCTGACGAGGTTGGAGAACGCGCTGTGCAATTCCTTGGTGGAACCGCGCAGGTCGAGCGCAAGGCCGGTCTGCACGGTGAGGTCTTCGCACAGGACGAGGTGGCGGCCCTGGCTCAAGGCTTCCGCTTCACGGCGAAGCGTCGCGAGCATCGAGGCCATCGACACCGGATCGTCGACCACGCCTTCCTGTGCTTCCAGGCGCGAGAGCGTGAGCAGGTCTTCGACCAGCTGCGTCATGCGCTGCGACTGTCGCTGCATCTCGGCGAGCATCGGCGCCCATTCGGGGTTGTCGGCGGGGTCGAGCAGGTCGAGGTAACCGTGCACGACGGTCAGCGGCGTGCGCAGTTCGTGCGACACGTTGGCGACGAAGTCGCGCCGCATGTGTTCCAGCCGCATCAGCTTGGTGACGTCGCGCGCGACCAGCAGCCACAGTTCGTCGGAATACGGGATCAGGCGCAGGCTCAGGCGCACGTTGGCGTCGACGGGCGAGGGCGTGTCGAGCAGCGGTTCGGCGTTGCGGCCGGCGGCGAGCCAGCGCGACATCGACATCGATTGCAGGCGTTCGCCGAGCGGCGCGCCGACATCGCGCGGATAGCGCAGCCCGAGCAACGACGTGCCCGCGGGGTTGAACCATTGCACGCGCTGGCTGTTGCGTTCGATCACCACGACCGCGTCGGGCAATGCCATCGCCGCGGCGCGATACGCGCGTAGCATGTCGATGAGGCGCCGCTTGCGTGCGCGCACGTCCGATTGGCTGCGATGCAGCAGGCGGTCGAGTTCGTTCCACACGCCGTCGCCCGTGGGCGGGCGGATGCGCGCACCGGCCGACAGGCGCGACAGCACGTCATGCAGTCGCGCGTAATGCCACGCGACGATGCCGAGCGCGGCGATCGTCACGACCGGCCACGGATAACCCACGAGCAGCCCCACGACCACCGCGCCGCCGAGGATGGCGGCGAGCTGGCCGAGGGTGCGGGTCCACGTCAGTCGGGCGCGCGGTGGCATGGCCCGCAGTCTAGACCGCGGCGGAGAAGCGATAGCCTGCGCCGCGCACCGTCTGCACCATCGGATCGAGCTGGTGCGGTTCGAGGGTCTTGCGCAGCCTGCGGATGTGCACGTCGACCGTACGCTCTTCGACGTACACGCTGCCGCCCCACACGTGGTCGAGCAACTGCGAGCGGGTGTACACGCGCTCGGGGTGGGTCATGAAGAAATGCAGCAGGCGGTATTCGGTCGGGCCGATCTGCACCGGTGCTTCCTCGGCGAACACGCGGTGCGCGGCGCCGTCGATGCGAAGCGCGCCTACCTTGACGCTGCCTTCCTCGTCGTCCTCGCGCGAGCGGCGCATCACCGCGCGGATGCGCGCGAGCAGTTCGCGTGCGGAGAAGGGCTTGACCACGTAATCGTCGACGCCGGCTTCGAGGCCGCCGACGCGGTCGTTCTCCTCGCCACGCGCCGTGAGCATGATGATCGGCACTTCGCGCGTGAGCTGTTCCTTGCGCCAGCGGCGCGCGAGCTCCAGGCCACTGGTGCCTGGCAGCATCCAGTCGAGCAGGATCAGGTCGGGGACCTTGTCGGCGATGGCGGTCTGCGCTTCGCGCGCGTCACCGGCATGGACCGGTTCGAACTCGGCCTTCCGCAGGGCGAACGCGACCATGTCGCGGATCGCGGGTTCGTCGTCGACGATGAGGATGCGCTTGAGCATGACGTTGGGGTTCCACCCCGGCAGGCCCCGCCTCGTGCGGGCATGGTGCCAGTAGACGACGGATTTGTGACGGCCCGGTGACATCGTCACCGGACGGTCTTGTTCCGCTCATTCCACCGTCGGGCGGCTAGTTGCGCCCCAGGGACTCGTCCTTCACGCCCTGGCGGTGCAACTCGAGCACCGTCGGGGTGATCGCGTCGATGCGGGCGTCGATGCGCGAGCGCGCGTAGTAATCGAGGTCGCTGCGCTTCTTGAGGTTCTCCAGCTGGACCAGCGCGCGCTCCGGGCGGCCGTTGAGGTATTCGGCCTCGGCGTGCGCTTCGCCGGCGCGGATCGGGTCCCCGGCCAGGTCGCTCGCCCGCCCGAAGGTCTCCTGGTACACCGGATCGTCCGAGGCGACGGCCGCCAGCGGACGCAGGATCGCCTGCGCCTTCTTGCCCGACGCAGCGTCGCCGCGTTCACCGAGCACCTTGGCGTAGGTCAGCACGACCGGGCGGTTGCGCGGCATGCGGTCGACGAGTTTCTGGAAACGCGCGTCGGCCTCGACCTTCTTGCCGGCGCGGGCTTCGAATTCGCCCATCGCCAGTTGCAGCCACGTGTCGTTCGGATTGCGCTCGAGCAGCGGCGCGAGTTCGGCGATCGCCGCCGAAGGCTGGTTGGCTTCGTTGCGCGCGAGCGCGAGCCCGTAGCGCTGCGCGTCGTCGAGCGGCGCCTTCAAGCGCATCCCTTCGTATTCGCGCACCGCCTGCGCAGGCGTGTCGGCGCTGAAGACGCGCAGGCGTTCCCTGGCCCAGCCGAATTCGCCGGTGCCCGCGGGCGCGAGCGAGGCGGCGGACAGGCGCAGGTTGCCGGGGAGCGCGGGGTTGGAGGTGGTCGGTGCGGCGAAGTTCGTGCCGGACGGCATCGTCGACGCGCGTTCCTTCGCTTCGCTGATGCGGGTGACGGTGATCGGGTGGGTCTGCAGGTAATCGGGTGTCCGTTCGCGTTCGCCGCCCTGATTCGCGCGCACCCAGCCCTGCAGCGTGGTGAAGAATTCGGCCATCGCCTTCGGGTCGTAGCCGCCGCGCGACAGCGTCTGCATGCCGATGCGATCGGCTTCGGCTTCGTTGTCGCGCGTGTAGTCGATCTGGCGCTGGTACATCAGCGCCTGGCCCGCGGAGAGCGCGGCCATCGAGGCGTCGTCGGACGAATTGCCGCCGGACGATTGCGCGACCATGATCGCGCCGAGCATCGCCAGCAGGATCGGCACGCTGTCGCGCTGCGCGCGTTCGACGCCGCGCAGCACGTGGTCCTGGGTCACGTGCGCGATTTCGTGCGAGAGCACGCTGGCCACCTGGTCTTCGCGGGTGGCCGCGAGCACGAGGCCCGCGTTGGTCCCGATGTACCCGCCCAGCGTGGCGAACGCGTTGATCTGGCGGTCCTTCAGCAGGAAGAAGTTGAAGTCCTGCTTCGGCTTGTCGCTGTTGGCGGCGAGGCGATGGCCGACCGACTGCAGCCACTGCTCGAGCAGCGGATCGTCGAGTACGTAGCCGTAGTGGCGCAGCTGCGCGAGGGTCATCGCGCCGTATTCCGACTGCTGCGCCGGGTTGAGGACCCGGCCGGCGGAGGAACCGATGTCGGGAAGCTTGGCGCTGCGGTTCTGCGCGTCCAGGGGCGCGGCGATGGCCACGGTGGCCAGCACGGCGAGCGCGAAGCGGAGCAGGGGATGTGAAGAGTTGGCGTGCACAGGGCTTCCTCGCACGGGGCGGGTGAACCGGTTATTAATTCGAGCGTTTCGTAAACCGCGGACGCGTACGCAGTGTTGCACGCACGCATCCCCCGAGGGGTGGAAATGGCCCGCGTCGCGGCCCATATTGCTGACCATCGCACCATGCTCCGAGTTTCCGACCCCATGACCAACCCCATCATCACCATCTACAGCACCGCCATCTGCCCGTACTGCGTGGCCGCCAAGAACTTCCTGAAGAGCAAGGGACTGGCCTGGACCGAAGTGCGCATCGACACCGCGCCCGGCGAGCGCGAGAAGATGGTCGAACGCACCCGCCGCACCTCCGTCCCGCAGATCTTCGTCGGCGAAACCCACGTGGGCGGCTACGACGACATGATGGCGCTGCACCGCGCGGGCAAGTTCGAACCGCTGCTGGTGGGCGCATGAGCGGCAGCGACGAAGCGGACCGCGTCCACGCGTTCACCGAGTTCCGCAAGCGCATGAACGAGCGGATCCTGGCCGAACCCAACCAGGTTGTCCGCCGCTTCTTCGCGCTCGACACGCAGACCTACCAGGCAGGCGCGCTCGACGTGAAGACCAAGGAGCTGCTGGGCCTGGTCGCCTCGATGGTCCTGCGCTGCGACGACTGCATCAGCTACCACGTGGCCCAGTGCCGCGAGGCCGGCGTGAACCGCGACGAGATGTTCGAGGCCTTCTCCGTCGGCCTGGTGGTCGGCGGCTCGATCGTGATCCCGCACCTGCGGCGCGCGGTGGATTTCCTCGACAAGCTCGAGCAGGGCGAGGCCGCTTCGGTCCCGGCCCACGACCACGGCTGACCCTACGCCGGCGGACGGTGGGCCCGCCCCGTCTGGCATAATCGCGGGCTCACAAGAACCCCGACGGCACGCCCCAGGCGTGCCGTCCGCTCGTCCGGACCCCACGAATGACCCAGACCCCCGCGCAACACACCATTACCGTCCTCAAGGGCGACGGCATCGGCCCCGAGATCATGGACGCCGCGCTGTACGTGCTCGACGCGATGCAACTCGGTTTGCAGTACGAGTTCGCCGACGCGGGCATGACGGCGCTGGAGAAGGTCGGTGAACTGCTGCCGGCGGCGACGATGGATTCGATCCGCAAGAACCGCATCGCGTTCAAGAGCCCGCTGACGACGCCGGTCGGCGAAGGCTTCAGCTCGATCAACGTCGAACTGCGCAAGCGCTTCGACCTGTACGCCAACGTGCGCCCGGCGAAGAGCTTCCCGAACACGAAGTCGCGCTTCCCGAGCGGCGTCGACCTGATCACCGTGCGCGAGAACACCGAAGGCGCGTACATCGGCGAAGGCCAGATGCTGTCGGAAGACGGCGAGACCGCGGTGCTCACGCAGAAGGTCACGCGTCGCGGCTCCGAGCGCATCGTGCGTTACGCGTTCGAACTCGCGCGCCGCACCGGCCGCAAGAAGGTCACGGTCGTGCACAAGGCCAACATCCTGAAGTCGACGTCGGGCCTGTTCCTCAAGACCGCACGTACGGTCGCGGCGGAATATCCCGACATCCAGTGCAACGAGATGATCGTCGACAACTGCTGCATGCAGCTGGTGATGAAGCCGGAACAGTTCGACATCATCGTGACGACCAACCTGTTCGGCGACATCATCTCCGACCTGTGCGCCGGCCTCGTCGGCGGCCTGGGCCTCGCCCCGGGCGCGAACATCGGCACGGACGCTGCGATCTTCGAAGCCGTGCACGGCTCGGCGCCGGACATCGCGGGCAAGGGCGTCGCCAATCCGTGCGCGCTGCTGCTCGCCGCGGCGCAGATGCTCGACCACCTCGGCATGACCGACAAGGCGGCGAAGTTGCGCGAAGCCATCATCGCCACGCTGGAAGCGAAGGATTCGCTGACGCCGGACCTCGGCGGCGAAGGCAACACGATGTCGTTCGCGAAGGCGATTGCAAGTCGCGCCGTATAAGCGCCTGCGCCGCGGCCTGATCCCGGGCGCAAGTGTTGAAAGAAGAACGGCGCCTCGCGGCGCCGTTTTTCGTTGGTGCGATGTGCGATTCGCGAAGTGCAGCGCCGCGAGTCGCGCAGTCCCTCAGTCGCGCAGCTTCGACAGCAGGCGCAGGAATTCCAGGTACAGCCACACCAGCGTGACCATCAGGCCGAACGCGCCGTACCACTCCATGTGTTTCGGCGCGCCTTGTTCGACGCCGCTCTCGATGAAGTCGAAGTCGAGCACGAGGTTCAGCGCCGCGACGACGATGATCACCAGGCTGATGCCGATGCCGATCGGACCGGAGTCGTGCAGGTAGGGCACCTGGAACCAGCCCGTCATGCCGCCGATCATCGATGCCAGGTAGATCAACGCGATCGCGCCCGTGGCCGCGACGACGCCCAGCTTGAAGTTCTCCGTCGCGCGGATCAGCCCGCTGCGGTACGCCATCAGCAGCGCGAACAGCGTGCCCATGGTCAGCATCACCGCCTGCAGCACGATGCCGTCGAAGCGCGCGTCGTAGATGGCCGAGATTGTGCCGAGCGCCAGGCCTTCGAACAGCGCTTACAGCGGCGCGGTCACCGGCGACCAGCTGGCCTTGAAGATCGTGATCATCGCGAAGACGAACCCGCCGACCACGCCGCCGACCAGGTACAGCATGCCGTTGGGCGACATGCCCTCGGGCGTGATCTCGATGCTGTTCCAGGCGAAGGCGCCCGTCAGCACCGCCAGGAACAACAGCAGGCCGGTCTTGTGGACCGTGCCGTTGAGGGTCATGACCTCGCCGTCGCGCGTGACGACGGTGCCGGAGGCGGCGTCGAGGAAGGTGTTTTCCTTGAGGGCGGGATTTCCGCTGCGGAACATCGGGTGACTCCCCTGTCGTGTTGGTCGGATCCGTCCGCAGCATAGCCGAGGCGCCGCGCGTTGACAGGGCGCGGGTCGCTCCACAGAATTCCCGCGACCGTCGGGGTATAGCGCAGTCTGGTAGCGCGCCTGCTTTGGGAGCAGGATGTCGGGGGTTCGAATCCCTCTACCCCGACCACTCTCGTCTTCGCCGCGAAGCGCCCGTAGCTCAACCGGATAGAGCACCGGCCTTCTAAGCCGGCGGTTACAGGTTCGAGTCCTGTCGGGCGCGCCAAGGGTCGCGATGCTCGCGCCACTCGTCTGTCGGATCTGACCGTCGGTGCGGTGTGTCGTCCTGCGCGCGGTGATCTTTGCGTGAAGGGAAGCTGTGACTTCATTCATGCGGTAGGCCCGAGGGACGCGAGGCCGAGGCGGACGTCGCGCTTCCCTTCGAGGACACCTACTCCAATGAGCAACAATGCATTGCCGCGCGCGCTCGCGGCGGCCTTCGTCGCGTGCGCGCTTTCGAGCGTCTCGCCGGCCAACGCCGAAGCGATCAACGGCGCGATCTACACCAGCACGCTCGACGGCACCACCGTCAACGCGAACCAGTACGACGCGAAGAGCGACGTCTATCTCAATGGCGGTCCGGCGAATGCGCCGGGTTGCAACGGCGGCGATCTCGACGCGGGCGATTACTACTTCCAGGTCACCGATCCGTCGGGTGCGCAGCGCCTGTCTTCCGACGAAGTCGAAGACCGCAAGGTCCGCGTCGCGGGCGGCGTGATCAGCGAGAACCTCGGCACGCATCCTGTCGGTGGCGTCGGCCCGTGCGGGAGCCTCGCGATCCAGGTCATTCCGTTCGACGACACGCCCAACGGCGGCGGTGTCTACAAGTTGTGGATCACGCGCGTGTCGGACTACGTCGCGACGTGCACCGACCTCGGGCTCGACCTCGTGTCGTGCCAGGAACGCGGCTTCGTCGGCGGCAACATCAAGACCGACAACTTCAAGGTGAAGGACGTCGTTCCGCCGCCGCCGCTCGGCAAGATCAAGGCGCTCAAGTTCTACGACGCGAATGCGAACGGTGCGTACGACGACGGCGAAGTGTTCCTGCAAGGTTGGGAGATGAACCTGATCTCCTTCAGCCAGGCGGTCGACTCGACGCAGTTCACCGGCGTCGACGGCTGGACCGTGTTCGACGACCTCGTGCCCGCGAACGACTACTACGTCGCCGAAGGCCTGCCGCTCGAAACCAATTGGCACCACTCCGCCACGCTGTTCGCAGGCCACGATGGTTCGCCGATCAATCCGGGCGGTCCGCTGACCGTGGTCGCGGGGCAGACGACGAACATCGCGTTCGGCAACTACTGCACGATCCCCAGCGGCGGCCACACGCTCGGCTTCTGGAGCAACAAGAACGGCCAGGCGCAGTTGAACGACGGTGGTTCGATGGCCTCCGAGTTCGCGATCCTCGCCGCACTGAACCTGCGCAACGCCAACGGCAGTGCGTTCGATCCGACCGCGTACGCCGGATTCCGCACGTGGCTGCTCAACGGCACCGCCACCAACATGGCGTACATGTTGTCGGTGCAACTGGCGGCGATGCGTTTGAACGTGGAAGCGGGCTTCGTGTCGGGCAGCGCGTATTACGTGCCGTACGGCGGCACGGTGTCGCAGTTGATCGACGACGCGAATGCGTTGCTCGGCGCCGACGGCGTGACGCTGGCGGGAGACCCCAACCGCGCCGCGCAGGAACGCGTGAAGAACTATCTGGACGAGTTGAACAACGGTGCGGGCGTGCTGTCGCCGACGCCGTGCGCCTACACGTTCTGAAGTGATCGATTGACTGAACGGCGACCCGAATGTGGAAGCCGAAGGGTCGTCCGGGGCGGCGAAGTCGCCCCGGCGGCTTGCATCCCCGGGCCAACTCCTGAAAAATAGCCGGCCGCTCGCAGTGCAACGCGAGCGCCGTGGTGGCTGTAGCTCAGTTGGTTAGAGTACTGGATTGTGATTCCAGATGTCGGGGGTTCGAGTCCCCTCAGCCACCCCATTCCGTTTCGTGGTTCGCTTGTTTACAATGCGCGCCGCACGGGCCGTTAGCTCAGTTGGTAGAGCAGTTGACTCTTAATCAATAGGTCCAAGGTTCGAATCCTTGACGGCCCACCAAATCAAGACCTGGCTTCGGCCAGGTCTTTTTTTTGCCCGCTCGACACGCGATGCGGTTCGCGACCGGCCGCACGGAAGGCCTCGCGGCGTTTCCGTAATTTGACGACTCGACCTGGGGGAGGCTGACGATGCGACGGATCCTGGTGCTGGCAGTGCTCCTCATGCTCGCGGCATGCAACGACGGGAGCCGCTTCACGGCGGAAAGCTGGAGGCAGACGGACCCGCTCGAGCGACACGTGTTTGTCGCCGACCTCGTCTCGCGACGCGTGCTGATCGGCAAGTCCAGGGGCGAGGTGGAGGGGATGCTCGGAGCCGGCTATCGCCAGCCCGACTCGACGAGCTGGAACATCGGCACCAGTCCGGAATCCGGGCGGCCGCAGACGTTGCGGGTCGATTTCTCCAGGGACGTGGCGGTGCGGGCTTCGGTGGAACGCACCAGCAACTGAGCCTCGCCGGCGTCTTTTTGCCACAATGCCGCTGCGCGAAAGTGGCGGAATTGGTAGACGCACCAGATTTAGGTTCTGGCGGGCAACCCCCGTCCGGGTTCGAGTCCCGGCTTTCGCACCATTCGCGGCGCCGCTCAGGTGGCGGCCCGGGCCGCTTTCGGCCAAACTACCCCGTTCCGCCGGCCGCGGTTCCCGCCGCCGGCCCGTCATCCAATCATCGAAGAGCTCCCAGCAATGCAAGTCTCGGTCGAAACCCTCGGCAACCTCGAACGCCGCATGACCTTCCGCCTCCCGGCGGAAAACGTCGACACCCAGGTGGGCGGTCGCCTGCGCGAGATCGCGCGCACCGCGCGCATCAAGGGCTTCCGCCCCGGCAAGGTCCCGACCAAGGTGATCGAGCAGCGCTACGGCGACCAGGTCCGCCAGGAAATCCTCGACGGCATGCTGCGCGAGAGCTTCGACGGCGCCGTTCGCGAGAACGAACTCCGCCTGGCCGGCGCGCCGCAGATCGTGCCGAGCACCGAAGCGGGCGAGGGCGAGCTGGCGTTCGTCGCCACGTTCGAAATCGTGCCGGACTTCGGCGACATCGACGTCGCGGCCCTGCAGGTCGTGCGTCATACGTCGGACGTCGAAGACGCCGACATCGACCGCATGATCGACAACCTCCGCATGCAGCGCCAGAGCTGGACCCGCGTCGAGCGCGCGGCGAAGGACGGCGACATGGTCACGATGGAAAACTGGTCGGAAGTCGACGGCGTGCGCCGTCCGGCCGAAGGCGCCGAGAAGGGCAGCACCGTCGTCGGTTCCGGCGCGATGCTCAAGGAACTCGAGGCAGCCGTCGTCGGCATGGCCCCGGGCGACGAGAAGACCGTGAAGGTCGAGTTCCCGGCCGAATGGCGCATCGCCGATTTCGCCGGCAAGTCGGTCGACATCCACATCAAGGCGCTCGAAGTTTCCGAGCCGGTGATGCCGGAAGTCGACCAGGCGTTCATCCGCAGCTTCGGCGTGAAGTCGGGCGAGATGGACCAGTTCCGCACCGAAATCCGCAGCAACCTCGCGCGCGAGCTCAAGGGCGCGCTCATGCAGCGCCTGCGCAAGGAAGTCGGCGAACAACTGGCCGCGAAGTACGCGCACGTCGAAATGCCGCCGCGCGCCGTCGAGAACGAAGCGCGCGCGCTCGCCAACGGCATGGCCGAGCAGGCCCGCCGCCAGGGCCAGCAGGTCGTCGTCGACCAGACCCCGTTCATGGACGCCGCGCGCAAGCGCGTGCTGGTCGCACTGCTGGTGGGCGAGATCGCGCGCCGCAACGACCTGCGCCTCGACCAGCGCCGCCTGAACGAGACGATGCGCCTGATCGCTTCGACCTACGAAGAACCCGAGCAGGTCATTGAGTTGTACCGCAACGATCCCCAGCTCATGGCAGGTCTGCAGTCGCGCGTGATGGAAGAGCAGGTGATCGACTGGATCGCCGAGCGCGCCACGCACACGGAGCAGGCACTTTCCTTCCAGGACGCGATCCGACAGTAATATCGACGGGCCGGTCCATCAGAGAGAACCCATGAGCCTCGAAACGAAAGCCTTGAACCTCGTGCCGATGGTGGTCGAACAGACCAGTCGCGGCGAGCGCGCGTACGACATCTATTCGCGTCTGCTCAAGGAGCGGGTGATCTTCCTCGTGGGCGGGATCGACGACCACGTCGCCAACGTGATCGTCGCCCAGATGCTCTTCCTCGAGGCGGAAAACCCCGAGAAGGACATCAGCCTGTACATCAACTCGCCGGGCGGCATCGTCACGGCGGGCATGGCGATCTACGACACCATGCAGTACATCAAGCCGGACGTGAGCACGATCTGCGTCGGGCAGGCGGCCTCGATGGGCGCGCTGCTGCTGGCCTCGGGCGCGAAGGGCAAGCGGTACGCGCTGCCGAATTCGCGCGTGATGATCCACCAGCCGCTCGGCGGCTTCCAGGGCCAGGCGACGGACATCGACATCCACGCCCGCGAAATCCTGACCCTGCGCCAGCGCCTGAACGAGATACTGTCCAAGCACACCGGCCAGGCCCTCGAGACCATCGCCCGCGACACCGAGCGCGACAACTTCAAGAGCGCCGAAGCCGCGCGTGAATACGGCCTGGTCGACCAGGTCCTCGAGCGCCGGCCGGACGATTCGATCCAGGCGGCCTGAATCAGCAGGCCTGAACCCCTGGTCGTGGAACCAATTTCACGCATTCGAGGCTCGGTAGACAACCGGGCCGCGGATGCTATTCTCGGGCCGCAACCGTGTGGCCGAAGCAGGTGTGGGGAATGAGCGAAGACCGTCAAGGCCGATCCGGCGACAGCAACAAGATCCTCTATTGCTCGTTCTGCGGGAAAAGCCAGCATGAGGTCCGCAAACTGATCGCGGGCCCGAGCGTGTTCATCTGCGATGAATGCGTCGAGCTCTGCAACGACATCATCCGCGAGGAACTCGAGGAGAAGGCGCAGTCGGCTCGCAGCCACCTGCCCAAGCCCCGCGAGATCCTCGACGTGCTGGACCAGTACGTCATCGGCCAGTCGCGCGCGAAGAAGACGCTCGCCGTGGCCGTGTACAACCACTACAAGCGCATCGAGAGCCGGCAGAAGAACGACGACGTCGAACTGGCGAAGTCGAACATCCTGCTGGTCGGTCCGACCGGTTCGGGCAAGACGCTGCTGGCCGAAACGCTGGCGCGCCTGCTCAACGTGCCGTTCACCATCGCCGATGCGACGACGCTGACCGAAGCCGGCTACGTGGGCGAGGACGTCGAGAACATCATCCAGAAGCTCCTGCAGAAGTGCGACTACGACGTCGAGAAGGCGCAGCAGGGCATCGTCTACATCGACGAAATCGACAAGATCTCGCGCAAGAGCGAGAACCCGTCGATCACGCGCGACGTCTCCGGTGAAGGCGTGCAGCAGGCGCTGCTCAAGCTCATCGAAGGCACCGTCGCCAGCGTGCCGCCGCAGGGCGGCCGCAAGCACCCGCAGCAAGAATTCCTGCAGGTCGACACGCGCAACATCCTCTTCATCGTCGGCGGCGCGTTCGCGGGCCTGGACAAGATCATCCAGCAGCGTTCGACGGAAGCGGGCGGCATCGGCTTCGGCGCGAAGGTGAAGAGCTCCGAGCGCAAGCAGGATGTCGGCAAGATCCTGTCGGAAGTCGAACCGGAAGACCTGATCAAGTTCGGCCTGATCCCCGAGTTCGTCGGCCGCCTGCCGGTGGTCGCGACCCTCGAGGAGCTCGACGAACCGGCGCTGGTGAAGATCCTCACCGAGCCGAAGAACGCGATCAGCAAGCAGTTCCGCAAGCTTTTCGAAATGGAAGGCGTGGAACTGGAAATCCGCCCCGACGCGCTCAACGCGATCGCCCGCAAGGCGCTCAAGCGCAAGACCGGCGCGCGCGGCCTGCGCACGATCGTCGAATCGGTGCTGCTCGACACCATGTACGAACTGCCGTCGCTCGAGAACGTGAGCAAGGTGGTCGTGGATGAGTCGGTGATCGAACACAAGTCCGAGCCGTACCTGATCTACCAGACGCCTCCGGCCACGCCGAAGGCCGCCGGCGCCGAATGAGGCCCCGGGCCGCCGACCCCGTCGACGGCCCGCCCCTCTGCCCGCTGCTGCCGCCCGTCCGAACGACGGGCGCGCCACCGTTCGTCCGCACGTGGAACGGCACGCTGCCGAGCGCATCCCGGATGTGCGAACCGGCGCTTGCATCCGCCTTCCGCACGCCCCATAACCGAACTCGAGCGCGCACTGCGCGCCGCGTTGACTTGCCGCCCGCTATCGTGGCCCGGCAGGTCTTCCGCGGCCTGCCGTTCACCGCGCTGCAAGCCTGTCCGTCCTTCACGTCCCTGCCGGAGTCCCCATGACGCAACATGCCGAAACCTTCGACCTGCCGGTGCTGCCGCTGCGCGATGTCGTGGTGTTTCCGCACATGGTCATTCCCTTGTTCGTCGGGCGCGACAAATCGATTCGCGCGCTCGACATGGCGATGGAATCCGACAAGCGCATCCTGCTGGTCGCGCAGAAGTCCGCCGACACCGACGCGCCCGGCGCGAAGGACCTGCACGAGATCGGCACGCTCGCCCAGGTGCTGCAGTTGCTGAAGCTGCCCGACGGCACGATCAAGGTGCTGGTCGAAGGCTTGTCGCGCGCGCGCGTCACCGATGTCGAGGAACGCGACGGCGCACTGAGCGGCAAGGGTGCGGTGGTCGACTCCGAATCCACGCGCGAAACGCGCGAAGTCGAAGCGATCGCACGCTCGCTGATGTCGTTGTTCGAGCAGTACGTCAAGACCAATCGCAAGCTGCCGCCGGAGCTGCTGCAGACGCTCGCGGGCATCGACGATCCGAGCCGCCTCGCCGACACCATTTCCGCGCACCTCGGCGTGCGCATGGCCGACAAGCAGCGCCTGCTGGAATCGCTCGACGTCGGCGGTCGCCTCGAGCTCCTCGTCGGTCTCGTCGAAGGCGAAATCGACGTGCAGCAGCTGGAAAAGCGCATCCGCGGCCGCGTGAAGTCGCAGATGGAGAAGAGCCAGCGCGAGTACTACCTCAACGAACAGATGAAGGCGATCCAGAAGGAGCTGGGCGAGATCGACGACCAGCCCAACGACCTGGACGAACTCGCGCGCAAGGTCGCCGAAGCCGGCATGCCCAAGCCCGTCGAGGCGAAGGCGCGCGCCGAACTCGGCAAGCTCAAGCAGATGTCGCCGATGTCGGCCGAAGCCGCGGTCGTGCGCAATTATTTGGATTGGCTGCTCGGCGTGCCGTGGAAGAAGCGCACGAAAGTGCGCAAGGACCTCAAGGTCGCCCAGGACGTGCTCGACCAGGACCACTACGGCCTGGAGAAGGTCAAGGAACGCATCCTCGAATATCTCGCGGTGCAGGCGCGCGTGCAGAAGCTGCGCGGTCCGATCCTGTGCCTCGTCGGCCCGCCCGGCGTCGGCAAGACGTCGCTCGGCCAGTCGATCGCGAAGGCCACCAACCGCAAGTTCGTGCGCATGTCGCTCGGCGGCGTCCGCGACGAAGCGGAAATCCGCGGGCATCGCCGCACGTACGTCGGTTCGATGCCGGGCCGCATCGTGCAGAACCTCAACAAGGTCGGCAGCAAGAACCCGCTGTTCGTGCTCGACGAAATCGACAAGATGTCGATGGACTTCCGCGGCGACCCGTCCTCGGCGTTGCTCGAAGTGCTCGACCCCGAGCAGAACAGCGCGTTCAACGACCACTACCTCGAAGTCGACCTCGACCTTTCGGAAGTGATGTTCGTCGCCACGTCGAACTCGCTCAACATCCCGGGTCCGCTGCTCGATCGCATGGAAGTGATCCGCATCCCGGGCTACACCGAGGAAGAAAAGCTCAACATCGCGATGCGTTACCTCGTGCCCAAGCAGCTGAAGGCCAATGGCCTGAAGGGCGAGGAGCTGAAGATCGCCGAGAGCGCCATCCGCGACATCGTGCGCTACTACACGCGCGAATCCGGCGTGCGCAACCTCGAGCGCGAGATCGCGAAGATCGCGCGCAAGGTCGTCAAGGAACTCGCACTCGCCGGCGCCAAGAAGAAGGCGAAGGCGGGCACGGTCACGGTCACGAGCAAGAACCTCGACAAGTATCTCGGCGTACGCCGCTACGACTACGGCCGGGCGGAACAGGAAAACGAGATCGGCCTGGTCACGGGTCTTGCGTGGACCGAAGTCGGCGGCGACCTGTTGCAGATCGAATCCACGCTCGTGCCGGGCAAGGGCCAGTTGATCCTCACCGGCCAGCTCGGCGACGTGATGAAGGAATCGGCGTCGGCGGCGTTGTCGGTCGTGCGCGCGCGCACCGATCGCTTCGGCATCGACCTCGACTTCCTCACCAAGTACGACGTGCATCTCCACGTGCCCGAGGGCGCGACGCCGAAGGATGGCCCGTCCGCGGGCATCGCGATGGCGACCGCGCTCGTGTCGACGCTGACGAAGGTGCCGGTCAAGGCCGACGTCGCGATGACCGGCGAGATCACGCTGCGCGGCAAGGTGCTCGGCATCGGCGGCTTGAAGGAGAAGTTGCTCGCGGCGATGCGCGGCGGCATCCGCACGGTGATCATCCCCGAGGAGAACCGCAAGGATCTCGCGGACATCCCGAAGGCGGTCACCACCGGCATGAAGATCGTGCCGGTGCGCTGGATCGACGAAGTGCTCGATCTCGCGCTGGAACGCCCGCTCGCGCCGACCGCGGCGGCCGGTAGCCTGGGCGGCGTCCCGGAAGCCGAGGTCGCGCCGGCGGCGAAGCCCACGCCCGCGCAGCCGGACGTGACGCACTGACGTTCGGCTGGTATAAAAACCGCGTCCGCCGTTGCCGGTAGCACCGCGCAACGGCTTGTCGACCGGGGAACGCCAGCCAAGGATGCACGCGCAACCTGCGCGCGCATCGGCCTGCCCCGGTCCCCATCAGCGGTTTCCATCCGGGAGTTCCAAGCATGAACAAAGCCGAATTGATCGATGCCGTCGCCGAAGGCGCCGAACTGACCAAGGCCGATGCCGGCCGTGCCGTCGACGCGGTGATCGCTGCGATCACCAAGGCCCTGAAGAAGGGCGACACCGTCACCGTCGTGGGCTTCGGTACGTTCGCCGTGCGCAAGCGCGCCGCGCGCGAAGGTCGCAACCCGCGCACCGGCGAAACGATCAAGGTCGCAGCGTCGATGAACCCCGCGTTCAAGGCCGGCAAGGCGCTGAAGGACGCGGTCAACTGATTTTCGCAATCGGAACGGGTGCTTAGCTCAGCGGTAGAGCGTCTCCTTTACACGGAGAGGGTCGGGGGTTCGATCCCCTCAGCACCCACCACTCGATTCGATTTTCGTTTTTTGTTGCATCAAGTGTTGCCACTCCCGAATTGGTTTGTGTATGATTTCGGGCTCCGCGGAGTGGTAGTTCAGTCGGTTAGAATGCTGGCCTGTCACGCCGGAGGTCGCGGGTTCGAGTCCCGTCCACTCCGCCACTAGTTCCAAGACAAAGCGCCCGAAAGGGCGCTTTTGTTTTTCCCGGCCAGCCGCCGCCGCGCGAAGCGGCTACACTGCGCGGCTCACGCACCTGGCCCGTACCTCAATGCTGCAGAAACTCCGCGAGAAGACTTCCGGCTGGATCGCCTCGGTGATCCTCGGCCTGCTCACGATTCCCTTCGCCTTCTTCGGCGTGGAGTCGTACATGCAGCAGTCGAGCGAAAACTGGGTGGCCAAGATCGAGGCGCCGCCGACGTGGTGGGCGGGCGCACCGTCGTTCTGGCCCGTCTCGACGATGTGGCAGCGCGAAGAGATCACGCCGAACGAATTCCGCCAGGCATTCGAGAACGCGCGCCAGGCGCAGCGCCAGCAGCTCGGCGAGAACTACGATCCGCGCGCGTTCGAAACGCCCGAGAACAAGCGCGCGATCCTCGAGCAGCTGATCGACCAGCGCGTGCTGAAGATGGCCGCCTCGCGCGCAGGCGTCACCGTCAGCGACGCCGAAGTGAAGCGCACCATCCTCGAATTCCCCGCATTCCAGGTCGACGGCAAGTTCAACGCCGATCGTTACCAGCTCGCGCTGTCCTCGCAGCAGCTGACGCCGCGCGGCTTCGAGAACGAAATCCGCGAAAGCCTGCAGGTCGAACTGCTGCCGCGCGGCCTCAACGACTCGGCCTTCGTGACGAAGGCGGAAATGGATCGCCTGCTCAAGCTGCTCGCAGAAGAGCGCAGCGTGTCGTTCGTGGTGCTGCCGCCGCAGGCGGCCGACACCGGCCCGGTCACCGGCAAGGAAATCGACGCGTACTGGAAGGCGCACCGCAACGAGTTCCGCGCGCCGGAACAGGTGACGATCGAATACGTCGAAGTCAACGCCGCAACGCTCGCCGTGCCCGCGGCCGACGAAGCGACGCTGCGCCAGCGCTTCGAGAAGGAGAAGGGCACGCTCGGTGGTTCGGGCGAACGCCTCGTCTCGCACATCCTGGTCGCCGTGCCGAAGGACGCCGACGCCGCCGCGCAGAAGGCGGCCGAAGCGAAGGCCAACAAGCTCGCGACCGAAGCGAAGGCGGCCGGCGCCGATTTCGCCGCGCTCGCTGCGGCGAACTCCGACGACGCCGTGTCGAAGGCGAACGGCGGCGACCTCGGCTGGGTCGGCAAGGGCGTGATGGAAAAGCCGTTCGAAGACGCGGTGTTCGCGATGAAGGCCGGCGACATCAGCGGCCCCGTGCGCACCGACTTCGGCTGGCACGTGTTGCAGGTGCGCGAAGTGAAGGGCGCGACGCAGCAGACGTTCGAGGAAGCGCACGCGCAGCTCGCGCAGGAACAGGCGGAAGCCGATCGCGAACGCGCGTTCAACGACCTGACGTCGAAGCTCGTCGACCTGGTCAACAAGAATCCCACCGCGCTCGCACCCGCCGCGGGCGAAGCGAAGCTTGCGGTGAACACGCTCGGTCCGTTCGGTCGCGACGGCGCCGCCGGCATCGCCGCGAACAAGGCCGTGCAGCGCGCCGCGTTCTCCGACTCGGCGATCCAGGACGGCCTGGTGAGCGACCTCGTCGAGCTCGCGCCCGACCACGTGGTCATGCTGCGCGTCACCAACCACGTGCCCGCGCGCGAACTCACGCCGGCGCAGGTGCGCGACCGCATCGTCGCGTCGATCCGCGCCGAGCGCACGCGCAAGGCGGGCGAAGCTGCCGCCGAAGCGATGCTCGCCAAGCTCAAGGCCGGCACGCCGCTCGCGGCCGCCGCCGCCGAGAAGGGCCTGGTTCCCGTCGACATGCCGAATGCCTCGCGCGGCGCACCGCTGCCCGACCGCAAGGCGACCCAGGCCTACTTCGGCGTTCCCGCGCCGGCCGCGGGCAAGGTGTCGCCTGGTTTCGTCGCGCTCGACGACGGCAGCCACGTCGTGTTCGCGGTGAGCAAGGTCGTCGAAGGCGATCCGTCGAAGGCCACGGCCGACGAACGCATGGTGCTGCAGCGCCAGCTCGCGCAGTCGGGCGGCGCGGACGACGCGAAGGCGTTCATCGCCACGATGCGCAAGTCGATGGACGTCAAGGTGGCGGAAGAGCGACTTTAAGGCTGGGATTCGGGATTCCGGGATTCGGGATTCGGAAAAGCAAAACGCAGACAGCAAAAAGCCCGGCTCTCGCCGGGCTTTTTTTGCTTCTACGAATCCCGGAATCCCGAATCCCGGAAATCGTCAGACCCCTTCGATCCCCGTCATGCCGAGGATGTTGTAACCGGCGTCGACGTAGGTCACTTCACCCGTCACGCCCGCGGCGAGATCCGAACACAGGAACGCGGCGACGTTGCCGACATCCTCGATCGTGACGCTGCGGCGCATCGGCGCGTATTCCTCGACGTGGCCGAGCATCTTGCGGAAGTTCGCGATGCCGGCCGCGGCGAGCGTCTTGATCGGGCCAGCCGAGATCGCGTTGACGCGCGTGCCTTCGGGACCGAGGTTGAGCGCGAGATAACGCACCGTGGCTTCCAGGCTCGCCTTCGCCACGCCCATGACGTTGTAGTTGGCGAGCGCGCGTTCGGCGCCGAGATAGCTCAGGGTGACGATCGCGCCGTTGCGGTTCGCCATCATCGGGCGCGCGGCCTTGGCCATGCCCGCGAGCGAGTAGGCCGAGATCTCGTGCGCGATGTTCCAGCTCTCGCGCGTGACATTGAGGAACTCGCCTTCGATCGCTTCGCGCGGCGCGTAGGCGATCGCGTGCACGAGGATGTCGAAGTGATCCCAGCGCTTGCCGAGTTCGGCGAAGCAGTTGGCGATCTGCGCATCGTCGGCCACGTCGAGCGGGATGACGATGTCGCTGCCGTATTCCTTCGCGGCGTCTTCGACGCGCGACTTCAGCTTTTCGTTCTGGTAGGTGAAAGCGAGTTCGGCGCCTTCGCGGTGCATCGCCTCGGCGATGCCGCTGGCGATCGAACGCTGGCTCGCGATGCCCGTGATGAGCGCGCGTTTGCCCTGCAGGAAACCCATGGAACCTCCGATGTTGCGGTTCCGGCGCAACGGCGCCGGCCGGGGGTGCCAAGTGTGCCTGCGTGGCGCGTCAGGGGCCAGCCGCAGGATCGGGGGGCGTGGCGTCGCCAGGCATGTCGGCGTCGATCTGCAACACCGTGCCAACGCGGAGCTTCGCCTTCTTGTCGAGCTTGTTGCGGGCGATGAGTTCGTTCATCGCCACGCCGTAGCGCTGGGCGATGGCCGACAGCGAGTCGCCGCGCGCGACCGTGTGCGAGCGGCGTGCGGCGGTCGAGACGGTGGCTTCGCCGACGACGGCGCCGAGTGCGGCGTCGGCCCTGGCGCCGCGCACGTTCGGCACGCTCGCTTCGGTCGCGCCTCCGTTCGCCGGCGTATCGAGTGCGATGCGTGCGACCAGCGCCGATGCCGACGACGATGCAGCGGGCGCGAGGACATGCATCGCGCGATCGTCCTTGCGCGGCGGCACGCGCCCGTTCGCGTAGGCGGGATTGAACTTGCGAACCTGCGCGGCATCGAGGCCGTTCGCGCGCGCCCACGTGTCGAGCGTCGTCGCCGACTTCGGCAGCGGTTGCGCTTCCAGGTGCGCCACCGGGCGATCGAGCGCGCGCAACCATTCTTCGCGATCGTCCGCCTGCTCGAGCAGGCACGACAAGGCGCGCAGTTTCTGCACGTAGGCGTGCGTGATCGGCGACAGGCCCGGCAGCGTTTCGGGTTTCGCGTTGCGCGCGTTCTGGCCGGCGCGGCGCAGCGAACCGAGCACGCGGTATTCGCCCGCGTTGTACGCCATCACCGCCAGGCGCCAGTCGCCGGCGAACATGCCGTGCAACGTCTTGAGGTAGCGCACCGCGGCGCGCGTGGAATCCACCGGCGACAGGCGACCGTCGTAGCCCGCGCGCATCGGCACGTTGTGGTTCTTCGCGGTGACGGCGATGAACTGCCACAGGCCGGTCGGTCCGCTCGGGCTGCGCGCGCCGGGGCGATAGCCGCTTTCGACGAACGGGATCAGCGCGTATTCGGTCGGCAGGTGCGCTTCGCGCACGGCGTCGACGACGTAACCGAACAGCGGCAGCACGTCGTCGTTCGGACTCGCCATGCGACGCGGCGCTGCGGCGAAGTGCTGCTTCCAGCGCACGCTGCCCCCGCTGGGGCATCCGGGATCTGCGAGCCCATCGCGGAACGAGGCGTAGATGTCGCGGCCGCTGCGCATGTTCGACGGGAGGCCGCTCGATGCGTTGCCGTCGGGCGTCGCACCGTTGGCCGGCGCGTCGTTCGACATCGTGACGGCGGCCTGCGTCGGCCGCGACTTCGGGATTTCCTGCGACGCCGCCGCCATCGCGGGCGACATCGCCATCGCGAGCGCGAGGCCCGCGGCGAGCCTGCATGCCGGTCGCATGCGGACCGTCATGCGCGATACCCGTCTTTCCAGCGCCGCAATTCGGCGAATGCGTCCACGCGATCCTGCAGCGGGCGTCCCACGTGGCGCGCGACAGCGCCGCGCACCTCGGGAACGTCGACGCGGAGGAACGGATTGCAGGCCCGCTCCTCGTCGATCGTGGACGGCACCGTCGCGCGACCTTCCATGCGCTGGCGGCGTGCTTCCACGCTGCGCGCCTGGAGGTCGGCGTTCGACGGTTCCACCGCCAGCGCGAAGCTCGCGTTGGCGACGGTGTATTCATGGCCGCAGCAAACCCGCGTGCCGCCGGGCAGGGCGGCAAGGCGATCCAGCGAGTCCAGCATCTGCATGGGCGTTCCCTCGAACAAGCGGCCGCAGCCGAGGCTGAAGAGGGTGTCCCCGCAAAACAAGACTTGATGGCCGTGGAATGCGATGTGGCTCACGGTATGACCCGGGATCTCATGGACCTCGAAGACCCAATCGTCGATGCGGGCGACGTCGCCGGCCCCCACGATCCCGGTCGCCGTGGTGACGCGTTCGTCGCGCGGGCCGATCACCGGGAGGTCGGGGAGCTCGGCCAGGATCGCCGGCACGCCGCCGATATGGTCGTTGTGGTGGTGCGTCAGCAGGATGCCGCGCAGCCGCAGGCCTTCGCCCATCGCGCGCAGGACCGGGGTCGCGTCGCCGGGATCGACGACCAGCCCGGCGCCTGCATCGTCGGTGAGGGCCCAGACGTAGTTGTCCTCGAATGCGGGCAGCGGTCGCAGTCGCATCGACTTGGGTCTCCAGCGGATGGCGCGCTTCCAGCAGAATAGGGACCATGCCGCTCCCCGGATTCCCCCGTCAACCTGAACAAGCCTCCCCGTTGGCGGGCGATTGGTTTGCGGGCGCGGCCGGGCGGGCGATCCTGGACAGCGAGGACGACGTGGTGCGGCTGGCCGCGGCCGAGCGTCCGGGCCAGCCCTGGCTGCGCCTGATGCCCGTCGGCGGCCTCGCGGCCGTGGGCGAGCGCGAGTTGCCGCTGTTCGTGGCCGGGGGATACTTCCATGGCCCGATGCGCTGCGCGCTGCCGCTGCCGCTGGCTTCCGAGTCGGTCGGCACCGTCGTGCTGCAGCACGTCGCCGACGGCTCGGTCGTGCCCGAGGCGATCCTCGAGGAGTCCGCGCGCGTCCTCGTGCCCGGCGGCCGCCTGTGGCTGCTGACTCTCAATCCGCTCGCCCCCTATCGCGCCCGCTGGTTGCGGCAGGGACCGAGCGCTTCCGAACCCGTCCGCTGGCGCCGTCGCCTGCGCAACGCCGGCCTCGAACCCGAGGCGGTGTCGCAGGGCGTCGGCCCGCGCTGGAAACCCATCCCCAATGCGTCCCTGCAACAGGGCGCAGGCTTGCGCGCAGCCTTCTTGCTACGCGCGGAGAAACGCGTCGTGCCCTTGACCCCGATCCGCTCCCGGCCCGCCATCAGCTTCCAGCCCGGCGTGCCGGCCGCATGACGCGCAAGCAGGTGGAGGCGCACACCGACGGCGCATGCCTCGGCAATCCCGGACCGGGCGGCTGGGCCGCGCTGCTGCGTTATCGGGGCAAGGAGCGCGAAGTCGTCGGCGGCGAGATCCTCACGACGAACAACCGCATGGAACTGATGGCGGCGATCAGCGCGCTCGAATCCCTCACCGAGCCGTGTTCGATCGTCCTGTTCACCGACTCGCAGTACGTGAAGCAGGGCATCAACGAGTGGATGCCGAACTGGATCCGTCGCAACTGGAAGACAGCGGCAGGCGATCCGGTCAAGAATCGCGACCTGTGGGAACGCCTGCACGCCGCGACCGCGCGCCACGTCATCGACTGGCGGTGGGTGAAGGGGCATAGCGGCGATCCGGACAACGAGCGCGTCGACCAGCTGGCGCGCGACGAAGCAACGCGATTCAAGGGGATGCAAGCGCAATGAGGCAGGTCGTGCTCGACACCGAAACCACCGGACTGTCCTGGGAGAAGGGCAACCGCGTGGTGGAAATCGGCTGCGTGGAGCTGGTCGAACGGCGGCCCACCGGGCGCACGTTCCAGAAGTACCTCAACCCCGAATGCCAGTTCGAACCCGGCGCGCAGGAAGTCACGGGCCTGACGCTCGAATTCCTCTCGGACAAGCCGAAGTTCGCCGAGGTCGTCGACGAATTCCTCGCCTTCATCGAAGGCGCAGAACTGGTGATCCACAACGCGGCGTTCGACCTGGGCTTCCTAGACTCCGAGCTCTCGCGCATCGGCACGCACCTGGGGCGCGTGCGCGATCGTTGCGGTGTCGAAGACTCGCTCGAACTCGCGCGCCAGCGTTTCCCCGGCCAGCGCAATTCGCTCGACGCGTTGTGCCGCCGCCTCGGCGTCGACAACTCGCACCGCCACCTGCATGGCGCGCTGCTCGACGCCCAACTGCTCGCCGAGGCCTACCTCGCGCTGACGTCGGGCCAAGGGGAGATCGGCTTCGCCGCCGCCGCCGACGCCAGCCGCGCAGTCATCGCCGAATTCGTCGCCAGCGGCGGCCCGCGCCCGCGCATCACCGCGAACGCCGAAGAACTCGCCGCGCACGACGCGCGCCTGGCCGTACTGCGCAAGAAGGCCGGCGGCCGCGCGGTGTGGGATGCGTTGCTCGAAGAAGACGCGCCGGCTGAGGCGTTGCCGGTCTAGCGAAGGACAGAAGCGGGAAACGGGAAACGGGAAACAAGAAGCGGGAGGGAAGGCTTCACTTCGGCATGCGGGCCTGCGAGCCGAAGCAGGGATATCCCTCCCGCTTCATGTTTCCCGTTTCCCGTTTCCCGTCCTCAATGTCGGCGAACGAGGACAACAGTGACGTTGTCCGACCCGCCGCCATCCAGCGCCGCGGCAACGAGCGTATCCACGCACTCCTGCGCGCTGCACTCGTCGTGCCCCAGCACCGTCGCGATGTTGCGATCGTCGACTTCCTCGGTGAGGCCGTCGCTGCACAGCAGCAGTTGCATGCCCGGGCGGAGTTCGCCGGTCATGGTCTCGACGTTGAGCTGGTTCGGATCGGTGACGCCCAGCGCCTGCGTCACCACGTTGCGGTGCGGGTGGCTGCGCGCCTGTTCGGCGGAAATCGCGCCCTGCGCGATCAGTTCCTGCACGTAACTGTGGTCCTGCGACAACTGTGCGAGCTGGCCTTCGCGCCAGATGTAGACGCGACTGTCGCCGACCCAGGCCACTTCGAAGCGATTGCCCGTCACGCGCGCGGCGACGACGGTCGTTCCCATCGGCAGCGCGTCGTTGCGGCGACGCGAGGCGCGGATGATTTCCTCGTCGGCGATGCGGATCGCCTGGGCGAGCGGCGTGCCGTCGCGCACTTCGCGCACGATGGTCTCGCGCGCGAGCGCGCTGGCGACTTCGCCGTACTCGTGTCCTCCCATGCCGTCGGCCACCAGCCACAGCCCGAGTTCGCTGTCGCCGTAATACGTGTCCTCGTTCAACTCCCGACGGAGTCCGACGTGGGTCAGGTGTCCGAATTCGATCATGGTCGAAGCCGAGGAGGGTGGGCGCGCGGGGGGGCTTGCAGGCAACAACGGCATGATCGTTGCGATCCGGCCGTGCATGCGACGCGAATCTCTTGAACCGGGCTGGCGGTCACGAGTTCCGTACGGGGGCCGATGGATCGCCGGGGGGTCAGGGCGTCGCGTCGCGCTTGCCGTAATCCTGGTACGACTTCTCTTCGACGTACGTCGAGCCGAGCGCGAGGTTGATGTCCTTCTTGATGCGCGCGCGCTCGTCGTTCTCGAAGTAGACCGCGCGGGCGAGGCGGACGAATTCCTCGTCGAACGCCTTCGCCTTCTCCTTGATGCGGATGTCGTCCTCGATCACCCACAGGCGCTCGTTCACCGCCTTGAGGTCGGCGCGCAGCTTGGCGACGTCGCCGCCGGCGGCCGGGTGCGCCATCCAGGTCTTCTCCAGCGCGGAGAGTTCGTTGCGGACATTGGCCAGCTTCGCCGGATCGCTCATGCGCTCGGACTTGATCTGCAGGATCGCGATCTTGTCGAGCAGTTCGCCGTAGGAAACGGGAACCAGGAGTTCGGTGGTCATGAGGGTATGCCGCGGCGAAGTGGGGCGCACAGTCTATCCGGCTTGTCCCGCGCGACGCGCGCCCGTATCATTCACGGCCCGCCGCCCGGGGTTGTTTTGCCGGGCACGCCCGCTTTCAGGAGAGGTGGCAGAGCGGTTGAATGTACCTGACTCGAAATCAGGCGTGCGTTTATAGCGCACCGAGGGTTCGAATCCCTCCCTCTCCGCCACACAAGAAGACGCCCCTGAACGGGGCGTTTTTCTTTTCAGGCGCCGGTCAGTACCGGCCCGCGCGCCGGTCCGAACAGAATCGTTCGAGCGCCGCGATCGCATCGTCGACGGTGACCAGGTCCATCGCGCCCTCGCGCTCGATCTTCGTCCCCCACGGCAGCGCATCGGCCGGCTTGCCGAGGAACTTGCGCGCCGCGTCGTCGTAACGGTCGACGCAATAGCGCAGGTCCGAGTAGGGCCCGCTGCGCCGCGGATTGCTCGGCGCGTGCAGGCCGAGCACCTTGGCGCCCATCGCGTTTGCGATGTGGGTCGGGCCGGAGTCCGGCGTCATCACCAGGTCCGCCCGCGCGAGCAGGGCGGGGAGTTGCTTGAGCGTGTCCTTGCCGACGAGGTCGAGCGCGGGCGTGCGCATCGCCGCGATGATCGCGTCGCTCGTCGAACGTTCGAGCGCACTGCGCCCGCCGCACAACACGACGCGCCATCCCTTCGACGCCGCGTGGTCGGCGACGGCCGCGTAACGCTCGGCGCGCCAGTTGCGCAACACGTGGCTCGAACACGGCGAGACGACCAGCGTCGGCGTCCCGTCGTCGGGCCATTGCGCGCGCGCCCACGCGTGCGCCGATTCGGGCACCGGCATGTTCCAGGCGACATCGGTCTGCACGATGCCCAGCGGCTCGCAGAAGCTGCCGATCGCATCGAGCACGTGGATGCCGGGGCGATCGGGAATGCGCTCATCGACGAACAGCCCGTGCAGATCCTTCGAACGCGAAGCGTCGTATCCGATGCGGCGCTCGGCGGGAATGCACGCCGACAACAGGTTCGCGCGCAAGGCGACCTGCATCTGCAGCAGCGCATCGAAACGCCGTTCGCGCAACGTGCGCCGCAATGCGAGCATGCCGCCGACACCGCTGCGCTTGTCGTAGACGAGGAACTCCACGCCGGGCAAGCCTTCGAGCAACTTGAACTCGCCGGTGCCGATGACCCAGGTGATCGCGGTCTCGGGCCACGCCTGCCGCATCGTGCGCACCAACGGCACGACGTGGGTCACGTCGCCGAGCGCGGAGAGGCGCAGCAGGCACAGGCTGCGGGGCGGAGCCGGGATGGACTGGGCAGACGGGGCAGGCATGTTGCTTGCTAGACTCGCTCGGACATGGCCGCGTTCGATGCCAATGAAAGCCTGACGCCGTTCCGCGAGGGGCTGGGGTATGGGGCGATTCTGTTCGACCGCACTCGCCTGCGGCAAGCAGGCGTTGCGCACGCTTTGCCCGAATGGTTCGACCCGCAGCACTGGGGCAGCCATGCGCGCCCGGTGTCGACGGGCGGGCGGGGCGCGGCGTGGTTCGTCGATGCGCCCTTCGGCGACGCGGTGCTGCGCCACTACCTGCGCGGCGGCCTGGTCGCGCGCATCAGCCACGACCGCCACCTGTGGCGCGGCAACGACCGCGTGCGCAGCTTCGCCGAGTTCCGCCTGCTGCGCGCATTGCGCGCAAAGCAGTTGCCCGTGCCCGCGCCGATCGCCGCCTACTACGTGCGCAAGGGCCATCGTTACCGCGCCGCGATCCTGATCGAACGCATCGACCACGTGCACTCCCTCGGTCACCTCGCTACCCGCATCGGCGAGACCGCGCCGTGGGACGCGGCCGGCAGGCTGATCGCGCGCTTCCACCGCGCCGGCCTCGACCATGCCGACCTCAATGCCCACAATCTGCTCTTCGACGATGCGGGCAACGGCTGGATGATCGACTTCGACCGCAGCGCCCTGCGCATTCCCGCCACGCGCTGGCGCGAGAACAACCTCGCGCGCCTGAAGCGTTCGCTCGTCAAGCTGCGCGGCGAACGCGCGAACGAAGACGTCGAACGCGACTTCGCGCGCCTGCGCGCCGCCTACGAGTCGCAGTGGGACAAGGGTTACTGAGATGGCCGCGACATGGTCCTTGCGCCTGCAGGGCGTCGGCAATGCCTTCGCCACCGAACTCGGTTCGGCGATGGCGACGATCGAGCGCGACGGCGCGCCTTGGCTCACGGTCGATTGCGGCAACGACGGGCTGACGCATTACCTCGCGCACTACGGTGCGCCGCCGCGCGCGTTGTTCATCACGCATGCGCACCTGGATCATGTCGGCGGTTTCGAACGGCTGTTCGGCTCGGTGTACTGGAACGACGCGCTGCGCGGCGAAGTGAAGCTCTACGTTCCCGCGCCGCTGGTGCCGCTGCTGCAGCAGCGCATCGGCTCGTACCCGAATGCGATCGCCGAAGGCGGCGCGAACTTCTGGGACGCGTTCCGCGTGGTCCCGGTCGGCGACCACTTCTGGCACGACGGCGTGCGCCTGGAAGTCTTCGCCACGCGCCACCACTGGCCCGACACCAGCTTCGGCCTGCGCCTGCGCGGAAGCGTGGCGTGGACCGGCGACACGCGGCCGATCGCCGAGCAGCTCGCGAAGTTCGCCAACGAAGGCGAACTCGTGTTCCATGACTGCGCGCTGCACGGCAATCCCTCGCACAGCGGCATCGACGATCTGGAACGCGAATACCCCGCGGAACTCCTGTCGCGCTGTCGCCTGTACCATTACGCCAGCGCCGCCGACGGCGCGACGCTGGAAGCGCGCGGCCATCGCATCGCGCGCGCAGGAGAACTCGTACCGTTGCCGGCGCCGACCGCCGTCACCGCCCCCATGCCATGAGCGCACCGCTGTCCAGCTTCCCGACGCACGCGACGCCGCTCGCGCCGCACGACGCGCTCGGCCGCCCGCTGCGCGACCTGCGCCTGTCGGTGATCGATGCGTGCAACTTCCGTTGCCCGTACTGCATGCCGGCCGACCGCATTCCCGACGACCACGGGCTCGATGCGGCCTCGCGTCTGTCGTTCGACGAGATCGAAACGCTGGTGCGCGGATTCGCGCGCCTGGGCGTGCGCAAGCTGCGCCTCACCGGCGGCGAACCGCTGCTGCGCAAGGGCCTGCCGGATCTCGTGCGGCGCCTGGCGCGCATCGAAGGGATCGAAGACCTCGCGCTGACCACCAACGGCAGCCTGCTCGCGCATCACGCGCAGGCATTGCGCGACGCGGGATTGCATCGCATCACCGTCAGCCTGGATGCGCTGGATCCTGCGATCTTCGCCGCGATGTCGGGCGGGCGAGGGCGCATCGACGACGTGCTCGCGGGTATTGCGGCGGCGACGACCGCGGGCTTCGCGCCGATCAAGCTCAATTGCGTCGTGCAGCGCGGCGTCAACGAATCGCAGGTGTTGCCGCTCGCCGCATTCGCGCGCGAACGCGGCCACGTGCTGCGTTTCATCGAATACATGGACGTCGGCACTTGCAACGGCTGGCGTCGCGACGCGGTCGTGCCCTCCGCCGAACTGCGCGACATGCTGCACGCGCGCTGGCCGTTGCGTCCGCTCGATCCCAACTATCGCGGCGAAGTGGCGGCGCGTTACGCGTATGCCGACGGCGCGGGCGAGATCGGCTTCGTGAGTTCGGTGACCGCGCCGTTCTGCGGCGACTGCCATCGCGCGCGCATTTCCGCGGACGGCACGTTGTACACGTGCCTGTTCGCCGCCGAAGGCCAGCCGCTGCGCGCGACGTTGCAGCACGGCGAGGACGCGGTGGTCGATGCGGTGGCGCATGCGTGGATGCGCCGCGCGGATCGCTACAGCGAGATCCGCGGCGCGGCGAGCGCTTCCCGGCGCCACGTCGAGATGTACCTGGTGGGAGGCTGACATGCCGACGAAGCGCAAGGCGACGCTGACCCATCTGTCCGCCGACGGTCGTCCCGCGATGGTCGATGTGTCCGACAAGGCCATCACCGCGCGCGAGGCGCGCGCCGAATGCCGCGTGCATTTCCCGCCCGAGATCGCCGCGCAACTGCGCGCCAGCGGCCTGCGCAGCGCGAAGGGCGCGATCGTCGACACCGCGATCATCGCCGGCACCATGGCGGTCAAGCGCACGTGGGAACTCATTCCGTTCTGCCACCCGATGCCGATCGACGGATGCAGGTTCGAGATCGACTGGGCCGGCGTGCGCGATCTCCACATCACCTGCACGGTGCGCACGACCCATCGCACGGGCGTTGAGATGGAAGCGCTCACCGGCGCGACGGTCGCCGCACTCACCGTCTACGACATGTGCAAGGCGCTGTCCCACGCGATCGTGATCGGCCCGGCGAAACTCGTCGGCAAGCGCGGCGGCAAGCGCGACGTGGGAGAGATCGGTTGAGCGCGCACGTCACCGTGCTGTACTTCGCCTCCTTGCGCGACTTCGCCGAGGTCGAGAGCGAATCCTTCGACACGCAGGCGCCCGACTTGCGCGTGCTGTACCTGGAACTGCGCGCGCGCCACGGCTTCCCGTTGCCGGTCGAACGCCTGCGCGTCGCGGTCGACGGCGCATTCGCGCGCTGGGAAGACGCACCCCGCGACGGCAGCGAGATCGCGTTCATTCCTCCCGTCTCGGGCGGTTGAGATGGCGCGGTTCCGACTGTCGGAAATCCCGTTCGACGTCGCCGCGTTGCGCGCGGAACTGCTCGACGCACGCGTCGGCGGTTACGCGAGCTTCGAAGGCTGGGTGCGCGACCACAACGACGGACGCGCCGTGACAGGCTTGCGATACGAGGCCTACGCCGCGATGGCCGAGGCCGAAGGCGAACGCATCCTCGACGAGGCGTGCTCGCGCTTCGACATCCTCGACGCACGTTGCGTCCACCGCACCGGGGATCTCGCGATCGGCGAACTCGCGGTGTGGGTCGGCGTCAGCGCCGCGCATCGCGATGCCGCTTTCGCTGCCTGCCGCTTCGTCATCGACGAAGTGAAGTCCCGCGTCCCCATCTGGAAACACGAGCGCTACGCGGAAGGCGACGCCGGCTGGCTGCATCCTTCGGACTGAGGCGCGGCGACATCCTCCGCATCGGTCCTGGTGAAGATGAAGCGGTTGAGCGCGTCCACGGTCCGATGCAGTGTCTCGGACACCTCGCGATGCTGCACGCGCAAGCGCTCGCTTTCGACGCGCGCAAGTTCCAGGCGCGCGCCAAGCGCGTCACCGCCCATCGGGCGGTTGATTTCGTCGTTCATGATGGCCGTCCGTCATGGAGCTGCACGGAGGCCCGAGGTCGACGGCGCTATGGGATCGCCGTTGTGCAGATCCTTGATACGCCCCCGACTGTGAGTGGGAAGGGAACGCAGCCGAGTTCGCCCCGAGCCAGCAGCGCGCTTGTCCCGGCAGGTGGCAGAAGGCTAAAATCCGCGCCCCAACCGAGGCTACGTCCAGCTCGCCCGGGTTCCGCGGAGAGGTGTCCGAGTGGTTGAAGGAGCACGCCTGGAAAGTGTGTAAGCGGCTAAACCCCGCTTCGCGGGTTCGAATCCCGCTCTCTCCGCCACATCCCGCAGCGGCCCGCACGTCGGGCCGTTGCATCGAACAGTCCTATGGTGGCCCCGTCGGCCCCTCGCGACGCTAGATCGAAAATCCCGCCAGGGCCGGAAGGCAGCAACGGTATCGGTCGATGCGGGCGCCGAGGTCAGTCGGCGGGGTCATCGCCATTTTGCGGAGCAAACTTTCTGAAGGGGTTGCATGCCGACTACCCGCGCTGACGCGCGCCCCTTCTACCAGAAGGGGCTGTTCCACCCGACGCGGCCGTCGGGGTCTGAATGTCCCTCGCGCGTGGCATCATTCCCCCATGTCCTATCTCGTCCTTGCGCGGAAGTGGCGGCCCCGGCGGTTTGCGGAGCTGGTCGGCCAGGAGCACGTGGTGCGTGCGCTCACCAATGCGCTCGATTCGGGGCGCGTGCACCATGCGTTCCTGTTCACGGGGACGCGCGGGGTCGGCAAGACCACGATCGCGCGCATCTTCGCGAAGTCGCTGAACTGCGAGCGCGGCACGTCCGCCGAGCCGTGCGGTGAGTGCAATGCCTGCCGCGACATCGATGCGGGGCGGTTCGTCGACCTGCTCGAGATCGACGCGGCCAGCAACACCGGCGTCGACGACGTGCGCGAACTCATCGACAACGCGCAGTACATGCCCAGCCGCGGGCGCGTGAAGGTCTACCTGATCGACGAAGTCCACATGCTCTCGAAGTCGGCGTTCAACGCGCTGCTCAAGACGCTGGAGGAACCGCCGGGCCACGTGAAGTTCCTGCTCGCGACGACCGATCCGCAGAAGTTGCCGGTGACCGTCCTCTCGCGCTGCCTGCAGTTCAACCTCAAGCGGCTGGACGAGGCGCAGATCACCGGCCAGATCACCAGGATCCTCGCCGCGGAAGACATCGCCGCGCAGCCCGGCGCGATCCGCCAGCTCGCGCGCGCCGCCGACGGCAGCCTGCGCGATGGCCTGTCGTTGCTCGACCAGGCGATCGCCTATACGGGCGGACAACTCGACGACAGCGCGGTGGCCACGATGCTCGGCACCGTCGATCGCACGCAGGTCGCGGGCCTGCTCGATGCGCTCGCCGACGGCGATGGCGCACGCGTGCTCGATCTCGTCGCGACGCTCGCCGACTACTCGCCCGATTGGAACGGCGTGCTCGACGCATTCGCCGATGCGTTGCACCGCGTGCAGGTGCGCCAGTTGGTGAAGGACGCATCGGTCGAGGAAGATGCGGTGCCGGTCGACGCACTCGCCGCGAAACTGCGCCCGGAACTCGTGCAGCTCTGGTACCAGATGGCCTTGAACGGACGCCGCGATCTCGCGCTGGCGCCTAGCCCGCGTGCCGGGTTCGAGATGACGGCGTTGCGGATGCTGGCGTTCCGGCCGGGCGGTGATGCCGGCGCTTCGGGTGGAAGTGGAAGCGGCAGCGGGAACAGGGAACAGGGAACGGGGAAGACGGGTCCGATACGCGGGCCGGCGGCTGCGCGCGAAGCGCTGGCTTCCGCGCCGATGCGGGACGCGACGCCTTCGACGCCTGCGCGCCAGGCGACGACCGCGCGCGAATCGATGCCTGCGACTCCGTCGATGCATACGACTGCGCCTGTTACACCGTCGACTTCCGCTCCCGAACCCGAGAGAAGCGCAGAACCCGCATCTCCCCGTTCCCCGATCCCCGTTCCCGCCGTTGCAGCCGTTGCCGCCGTTGCCGCTTCCTCCGCAACCCTCGACGCCACCACCTGGACCGACCTCGTCGTCCAGCTCCCGCTCGGCGGCCCGGCGAAGGAGCTCGCCGCGCACGCCGGTTTCGTCGCTTACGAGAATGGCGTCCTGCGCCTTTCGCTGTCGTCCGCCGACGACCACCTGAAGTCGGAAGGGCTGGTGAAGCGCCTCGCCACTGCGCTCGCACCGCATCTCGGCGCCGCGCCGCAGATCAGGTTCGAAGCCGAGGCCGCGAGCGGCGAGACCTTGCACCAGCGCAACACGCGCGAACGCGATGCGCGCCAGGTCGCCGCCGAACAGGCCTTCCTCGCCGATCCCGACGTGCAGCGCCTGATGCAGCGCCACGGCGCGACCGTCGTTCCCGATTCCATCCGTCCCTTCGACGACGCCTGATCGCGTCGTCCTGCTTCACCTCCCCACACCCAGGCAAGAGCACACCCCCATGCGTGGAAACATCGCCCAACTCATGCAGCAAGCGCAGCGAATGCAGGAAAACGTGCAGCGCGCGCAGGAAGAAGTCGCCAAGATCGAAGTCGAAGGCTCCTCCGGCGGCGGCATGGTGAACGTCACCATCAGCGGCCGCATGGAATGCCGCAAGGTGCGCATCGATCCGTCCGTGCTGTCCGATCCCGAGATGGCCGAAGACCTGATCGCCGCCGCCTTCAACGACGCGGTGAACAAGGTCAACGCAGAATCGCAGGCGCGCATGTCCGCGGCGACCGCCGGCATGCAGTTGCCGCCGGGCATGAAGATGCCGTTCTGATCGAACCGCAGGCTGCTACGGAATGGCACTGATCGATCAACTGATCGAAGCGCTGCGCGTGCTGCCGGGCGTCGGCCCGAAGTCCGCGCAGCGCATGGCCTACCACGTGCTCGAACGCGAGCGCGTGGGCGGCAAGCGCTTGGCCGACGTGCTCGCGCAGGCGGTCGAACAGATCCGCCATTGCGCGCGCTGCCGCGACTTCAGCGAAACCGAAATCTGCGCGATCTGCGCCAGCGCCTCGCGCGACGCGCACCTGCTGTGCGCGGTGGAATCGCCCGCCGACCGCCTCGCGATCGAACAGGCCACCGGGTATCGCGGCCTCTACTTCATCCTGCAGGGGCGCCTGAGTCCGCTCGACGGCATCGGCCCGAAGGAACTCGGCCTCGACCTGCTCGATGCGCGCCTGGCCGAAGGCGAAGTGCAGGAACTGATCATCGCCACCAATCCCACCGTCGAAGGCGAAGCGACCGCGCATTACCTCGCGCAGCTTGCACGCCGCCATCGCGTGCGACCGAGCAGGCTCGCGCACGGCGTGCCGCTCGGCGGCGAACTCGAGTACGTCGACCGCGGCACGCTGTCGCACGCGTTCGGCACGCGCAGCGAAATGCCGTAAGGACTCAGGCCACAAGGAGCAGCGCCATGAGCGAAGACACGATCTTCCACCGCATCCTCCGTCGCGAGATCCCCGCGGACATCGTCTACGAGGACGACCACGTGTTCGCCTTCCGCGACATCGCGCCGCAGGCGCCGGTGCACGTGCTGTTCGTGCCGAAGGAATCGGTGCGCACGCTCGACGCGATGAAGCCGTCGCAGTCCGACATCGTCGGCAAGCTCGCCTACGCCGCGGCCGAATACGCGCGCAAGGAAGGCTTCGCCGAGGACGGCTATCGCGTCGTCATCAACTGCAACGCGCACGGCGGGCAGACGGTGTTCCAGTTGCACCTGCATTTGCTTGCGGGCGCGCCGCTGGGTCGGTTCGGTACGTCGCGCTGAGCAAGAGCGGGAAACGGGAAACGAGAAGCGGGAAACAAGAAGCGGGAAACGGGAAAGCTAAGTTCACTTCGGCCGACGAAGTGTCGGCCGAAGCAGAGGCTTCTCTCCCGTTTCCCGCTTCTTGTTTCCCGTTTCCCGCTTCTTTTACCAGTACCCCCACCACGGCCACGGCGGCGGATACGTCAGCACGTCCACGCGTTCGCGGATCGGCCACAGGTACACGACGTCGGCGGCCACGCGCGGGAAGCGGTAGTCGAAGCCGCCGATCTTGCGCGTGTCGTAGCCGTCGATGTGGCCGGTGAACGTGACTTCGCGGTTGGGTTCGAACACCGCCGGATCGTAGAAGCCGGTGCGGCAGGCGATGAAGCGACCGTCGTCCTGGTCGGAGTTCCACGTCGGGCGCGCCGACGTGTCGAGTGCGGTGGCGATCACTTCGAAGCAGGTGTTGTTGGTTTGCGGCATCGTCTGCACGATGCGGCCGCCCCAGCGCACGGGCTGGCCGGTCAATTCGGCGCTCGACGCGTCGCGCGGCGTGACCGCCGTGTAGCCCTCGCCCTGCAGGGGGGTGGGCTGGGTCACGCATGCTGAGAGCAGGCAAGCTGTGAGCAGGAGGGCCGCCAGGCCCAGTGCCGGGATTCGGAACTTCATGGCCATCTCCTGGAAAACGCGCCCGGGGGGACGCCTGATGATGCACACGATACGCGCACGGCCGGTCATGGGCGATGCGCCTTGAGGTCGCGCAGCAGGGCGTTCAGCCCTTCGTCGGGTTGCGCGCCGTACCGCCATCGACTGAAACGCACGCCGAGCGCCCGCAAGGCCGCGTCGCCCCCGGCGCGCGCCGCGTGCACGCGGTCGGCCCAGTCGAGCGCGGGTTCGTGGGGCGCGCGGGCCAGGCCGAGACGGTCGTAGCGTTTGCCCAGGCGGCGCCACGCGCGCAGCACCGGGTCGCGTTCGCGCACGTCGCGGCTGAGCAGCCAGACGGTCGCGGCGAGGCAGAGCAGGGCAATGAGCGAGAACACCAGCAGCAACGCTTCCGAATCCAGGTCGGGCAGGCCGATGGGGCGGAGCAGTGCACGCTGCCGTTCGGCGTTGAAGCCGAGCACGAAGTCGTTCCACCCGTTCAACATCCAGTCGCCGACGTTGCGCACAGGTAGCAGCGTCGTCTCCAGCAGGTCGCCCGCGGCGGCGCGGTCCTCCAGGGTGTCGAACACGCGCTCCGGCGCGACCGCGGCGGTCGGATCCACGCGCACCCAGCCGCGCTTGTCGAACCACACTTCGGCCCAGGCGTGCGCGTCGGAGCGACGCACGATCCAGTAGTCGCCGATCGGATTGAAGTCCGCGCCCGCGTAGCCGCCGACCACGCGCGCGGGAATGCCCGCCGCGCGCATCAGCACGACGAACGACGAACTGAATTGCTCGCAGTACCCGCGCTTGTCGACGAACAAAAATTGGTCCACCGCGTCGCGCCCGGCCAGCGACGACTCGAGCGTGTAACCGAAGTCGCGACGGATCCATGCGAGCGCGCGCTGCACGATCGCCGCGTCGTCGGCGCCCGCGTCCTGTCGCCACTGGCGGCCGAGCGTCACCGCGCGCGGATTGAAGCCCGACGGCAATTGGAGGTTGCGCTCGCGCACGTACGGCGGCAGCGCGTCGCCGAAGCGCGCGACCGGGCCCGATTGCATGCGCCAGCGCGTCACCGAATCGAGCCGGCGCTGCGCGCGCAGCGTGCGGTCCTCGCCCATGGACGCGGCCTCGGGCGCGTCGAGTGGAAGATCGAGCGCGACGAGCTGGAAGCGATCGGTCGGCTCCAGCGAGATCTCGTAATCCCAGCGCACGCGCGAAGGCTGCACCGCCGCCGGCGAGTACGCGTTCGTCCAGCGTCCGCGCGACCAGGTGCGGCCGTCGTAATCGGAGAACACCGGCCCGCGGAAGTACATCGCATCGCGCGACGGCGCCGGCCCGAAGAAGCGCACGCGCGCGGCCGGCGTGTCGTCGAACAACATGTCTTCCCAGCGTCCGGGCGTCATGCTGTCGGCCAGGCCCGGGCGCGCCATCGCGCGATCCGGCACGCCCCACAACGGCGTGGCCAGGCGCGGGAACAACCAGAACGCCGCGAGCGCGATCGGCAGACCGAGCGCGAGCATGCGGCCGACGCCGGCGACGCGCTTCCACGTCGGGGTCGCGTCGCGCACCTCGCCCGATTCCAGGTCGGAGAGGCGCTGCATCGCGAGCAGCGCGCACACGACCGCGATCAACCCGAGCGACAGCGACACCGGCCCCTGGTCGAGCAGGAAGGTCGCGAACGGTGCGAACAACGCGAAGCCCAGCAGGCTGCGTGCATCGCGCAGGCTGTCGGTCTCCGCCGGTTTCACCGCGAGCATCGCCGCGAGGATCGCGCAGCCCGTGTCGCGTCCGAAGTTGACGCCCATCACTGCGAACACCGCGGTCGCCAGCGCGAGCGCGAGCACCACGCGCACCCAGCCCGCCGCGGGTCGCCGCCACGATCCGAGCGCCACCGCGAGCCCCGCGATGGCGATGCCGATCGCGAGTTGCGTGTGCAACTGCAACAACAACGGCACGATGCAGGCCGCCCCCGCGCCGAGCACGATCGCGCGCGTGCGCGGATCCAGTCTCATGCGTGCCCCAGTTTCATGCGTGCCCCGGCAACAGCGCGAGCGCGCGCAGGCACGCGTGTCGATGCGCGGGACCGTGCGCGGGTCCGATCGGCGGGTGGCCTGGCACGAGCAGCCGATAGCGGCGAGCATCGCGCTCGGCTTCGTCGACCCAGCGGGCGAGGCGGCGGATGCGCGCTTCGGTGTCGAGCCCGTGCAGCAGGTGGAAGTCGAGCACGATGTCGGCCGACTGCGGGCGTTCGTATTCGCGCACCATCAGGTTGCCGAGGCGCGCGGTCGGCTTCCACGCGATCGTGCGCGGCGGATCGCCGCGACGGTACGCGCGCAGGTGGTGTACGTCGTCGCCGAGCGGATGCAGGCGCGCGGCTGCCGCTTCGCCGTTGCCTTCGGGCAGGGGCGGGCCGTCGAGTTCGGGTGCGGGATACACGAGCAGCGGTTGCTCGGGCCAGATCCACGACCACGCGCGCACCAGGCCGAGCGGACGCGTGGTCGACACGCGCAATCGCGGCACGTCGAACCAGCCGCGGCGCACCGTCGGCAACGCGACTTCCACATCGCCCACGCCTTCGACGAGCGACAGCCGGCCATCGCCCTCGCTGCAATCCACGCGCAGGCCGCGACGTTCGCGCCCGCGCGTGCCGGCGCGCGCATGCACGCGCACCACGATCGGCTGGCCCGCGGTCACCGGATCGGCGCCGACCGCGACGAAACGCAATCCGCTCAGTTGCAGGTGCGCGCTCAGCAAACTCGTCTGCGCGGCGCCGGCGAGCAGCAACATCAACAGCAGCGCCGGATTGTTGTTGTAGTTCAGCGCGCCCAGGCCCATCGCCATCAGCGCGACGCCGAAAAACAGGCCGAACCGCGTCGGCAGCACGTAGATGCGGCCGCGGTGCAGTTCGATCGGCAACGCCTCCGGTCCGCGCGGGCGCGCGAAGCGCTCGATCCATTCGCGCAACGCGCGCAATCGGTTGCGCATGGTCAGTCGACGGGCACCGCGTGCAGGATGGCGCGCGCGAGCGAAGCGCCGTCACCCGCGTCCGCGTCGGCGACGAGGCGATGCGCGGCGACCGCGCCGAACAGTGCCTGCACGTCTTCCGGGATCGCGTGTTCGCGCCCCAGCAGCAGCGCATACGCACGCGCCGCGCGCAGCAACGCGAGTCCCGCGCGCGGCGACAGGCCGACGCGCACGCCCGGGTGCCGGCGACTGCGCGCAAGCAGCGCCTGCACGTAACCGATCAGCGCATCGCCCGCGTGCACGTCGTTCGCGGCGGTGCGCAGCGCGAGCACGTCCGCGTTGCCGAGCAGCGGCGACGCCTTGGCGATCAGTTCGCGGCGATCGGTGCCGGAGAGCAGCGCGCGCTCGGCGTCTTCGCCCGGATAGCCGAGGGTGAGGCGCAGCAGGAAACGATCGAGTTGCGAATCGGGCAGCGGATACGTGCCCGCGAGATCGACCGGGTTCTGCGTGGCGATCACGAAGAACGGAGAAGGCAACACGTGCGTGCGTCCGTCGACGGTGACCTGGTGTTCGGCCATCGCTTCCAGCAGCGCGCTCTGCGTGCGCGGCGGCGCGCGGTTGATCTCGTCGGCGAGCAGCACGTGCGCGAAGATCGGGCCGGGATGGAATTCGAAGCGGCGCGCCTGCGCATCGAACACCGACACGCCGAGGATGTCCGCCGGCAAGAGGTCGGAGGTGAACTGCACGCGCTGGAAGCCCAGGCCCAGGGTCGCGGCCATCGCGTGCGCGAGCGTGGTCTTGCCCAGGCCCGGGAGATCCTCGATCAGCAGGTGGCCGTCGGACAGCAGCGCGACGAAGGCCATCCGGACTTCCTGCGCCTTGCCCAGGACCAGAGTGTTCACCTGCGCCTGCGCGTCATGGAGTGCCTGGCGGAGCGCATCGGGTAGCATCTTCGCGGCCGGGAGTGCGGACATCGTGGCTTCCTGCTGGCGGGCGACCGGGTCGACGGAGTGTACGAGGGGCCGAGTGGATGCGGAACGAACAAGACGCACATCGCGCCAAGCGCGCCTTCCTGTGGGCCTGGGGCCTCGTGGCGGTGGCCAAGCTGCTCGTCGCCGCGCGCCTGCCGCCTTTCGTCGACGAAGCCTTCTACTGGCAGGAAGGGCGGCACCTCGCGCTCGCCTATTCCGACCTGCCGGGCCTGACCGCATGGCTCGCCCGGCTGGGCACGACGGTCGCGGGCACCAACGTCTTCGGCCTGCGCTGGCCATTCCTGCTGCTGGGCGCGGCGTTGCCGTGGCTGGTGGTGCGCATCGCGCGGCAGGCGCATGCGCCGCGCGCGAGCGACGAGCACACCGACGACCGCAGCGGTGACGTGTTCGCGTGGCAGGCGGGCCTGCTCGCGGTGTTGTTGCCGCTCGGCGGATTGCTCGGCCTGCTCGCGTTGCCCGACGTGCCGATCGCGTTCGCGACGCTGCTGTGCATCCACGCGGGCGGACGCTTGTTGCGCAAGGTCGATGCCGGCGGCGCACTCGAACTCGCGGCGGGCCTGGCGATCGGTGCGCTCAGCCACTATCGCTTCGCGGCGGTGATCGGCGTCGGCCTCGTCGCGATGCTCGCGATCCCGCGCGGCCGCGCACTGCTGAAGGACGTGCGCGTGTGGGTCGCGCTCGCGGTCGGCGCGATCGCGTGGGTGCCGCTGATCGTCTGGAACATCGACAACGCCGACGCGGGCCTGCGCTTCCAGCTCGTCGACCGGCATCCGTGGCGATTCCATTTCGACGGCGCGTGGTTCTTCGTCGTGCAGGCGTTGTTGGCCACGCCCTTGTTGTTCGCGGCGATGGCGCATGCCGCGGTGCGCGGGTGGGCGGGGCAGGGCGCGGACGATCGCGCGTTCGCGCGTTATTGCGCGTTGCTCGGCGGACTCACCGTCATCGTGTTCGGCGTGCTCGCGTTCTTCGCCGACAACGAGCGCGTGAGTTTCCACTGGACGCTGCCGGGCCTGTACGCGCTGTTGCCGCTGGTGCCGGCGACGCTCGCGCAGTGGCCGCGCGGCTGGCGTCGAGCGACGTGGTCGCTCGCCGTCGCGGGGCTGGTCGTGTTCTGTTCGTACTACCTGGTCGTCGCGAGCACCACGGCGCGCGCGCGCTTCGCCGCGGCGAAGTGGTATCCGGCGAACTTCGCCGGCTGGGACGCACTGGCGGACGCGGTGCGCGACGAAATCGAACGCACGCCGGGCACCCGCGTCGTCGCCGACAACTTCAAGATCGGCGCCGAACTCGGCTTCGCGCTGAACGATCCCGACATCGCGGTGCTGCCGCACGTCCTCAACGAACGCCACGGCCGCGCGCCGCAACTCGACGTCTGGAAGCTGCTCGCGCACGATCGCGCGTCGTTGGGCGAGCAACCCCTGCTGCTCGTGGTGGGTGCGAGCGAAGTGCGCTACCGCGACCTGCTCGCGCATTACCACGCGCTGTGCGACAAACTGGGTCCGCTGCCGCCGCCGCGCGTGGTGCAGATCGACCACGGTCGCCAGCGATTCCTGTTGTTCAAGCTGCCGGCGCAGCGCGCGAAGGGCGACTGCACGACGCCTGCGATGGCCTACATCGACACGCCGAAGCGAAGCGCGCGCGTGTCGCGCAACTTCGAAGTCACGGGCTGGGCGTTCAAGGACGGCGTCGGCATCGCGCGCGTGGAAATCACGCTCGACGGCAAGACGATCGGCACTGCCGACTACGGCCAGGCCGATGCGGGCATCCGCGCGTTCTGGCGGCATTCGAACGATCCGAACCATCCGTATGTCGCGTGGACCGCGCACGTGCGCGCCGGCGCTGTGTCGCCGGGCCTGCATTGGCTGGGCTTGCGCCTGGTCGGCAACGACGGCGCGATCGAGGAATGGCCGGAGCAGCCGCTGCGGATCGTCGACTAGCGGATCAAGGCAAGCGCGCTAAGGCAACGCGAACCCGGCCGCGCGCAGCAACCGCGCCGTCGCGATCATCGGCAGCCCGATCAGCGCAGTCGGATCCTGCGTTTCGATCGCATCGAACAATGCGATGCCGAAGCCTTCCGACTTGAAACTGCCGGCGCAGTCAAACGGTTGTTCGGCATCGACGTAACGTTCGATCTCGTCGAGCGCCAACTTTCGGAAACGCACGCGCGTGCAATCGACCGCATCGAAGGCGACGTCGCCGCGCTGCACGCTCATCGCGGTGCGGAACACTACCGCGCGCGCCGACATCGCCGACAGTTGCGCGATGGCCGCGTCGCGGCCGCCGGACTTGCCCAGCGGCGCGCCGTCGAGATCGGCGACCTGGTCGGAGCCGATCACCCAGGCGTCGGGATGCGCGCCCGCGACGGCGGCGGCCTTCGCACGCGCCAGCCGCAGGGCGAGCGTGGCGGGGGATTCGTCGGGGGCGGGCGTCTCGTCGACCTCCGGCCGCACGACGTCGAACGGCAGCCGCAGGCGCGCGAGGAGCTCACGCCGGTACGGCGAGGTCGAGGCCAGGATGAGCCTCACGGGAGCGGGTTGCATGCGGTCGTTCAGGTCTGCGGGGCGCGGGCGCGTTCGATGCGCTCGAGCTGGGTCTCGATGCGGCCGCGGGCCTGGTCGATCGAGGCGCGCACGGTGTCCAGTTCCCGCAGCGTCGCGGTCTGGCCGTTCTGCTGCAGCCACAGCCGCTGGCGCAGCATCTCGCGCAGGGCGACCTGGATGGGGTTGTCGTCGTCGCCGGCGACCGCTTCGATCTCGGCGCGCGCGGTGCGCAGGCGGGCTTCCAGGGCGTCGGCGGCGTCGAGCAGTTCGCCCACCGCCCGCTCGCGGCGGGTGCGGCCGGTGTGCGTGCGGAACATGAGGGCCAGCAACGCCGCGACCACCGCAGCGAGCAGAATCAACAAGGTGGTGGTCAAGCGGGAACGCCCATTGTGAAGGTCGGCGCCAGTCTGACGCCGTATTCCCTGCCGGATCAAGCAGTTCGAAGGCGTCCCGGTTTGACACACCCGGGGTCGTTGACTAACAATTCCCGGCTTATGTCCGCCGATTCGTCCGCAGGCCGGCTTCCGGAACAGCTGGATGCCTGGCGCATGGTCGCGACGCAGCGCACCTTCGAGGGTGTGTTGCCGTTGTCCGACATGCCGAGGCTGCGAGGCGCGCTCGTGGATACGGATGGCAGCGCACGCGTCTACGTCGAATTCGGCGAAGACGCGTTGCGCGTCCCTTTCGTCGAGTTGCGCATCGACGCAAAGCTGCCGCTGGAATGCCAGCGCAGCCTGCAGCGGTTCGCTTACCCGGTGAAGATCGTGCAGCGGCTCGGCCTGATCCGCGACGAGGAAGGGGAAAACGCATTGCCGGAAGGCTACGAGGCGCTGCTGGTCGGCAACGACGGCCTGCTGCGACCCGCGGAGCTGGTGGAGGACGAACTCATCCTCGCCGTGCCCGTGGTCCCCGTGGCGCCCGGTACCGAGGCGGTCGAGCGCGACTGGACCGCAACGGAAGAAGAACTGCAGCGCGCCAGCCCGTTTTCGGCGCTGTCGTCGTTGAAAGGCAAACCGGAGTCCTGACCCGCGTCGGGCCTCCAGCGACAATTACAAAGTTTTCATCGGAGCAAGACCATGGCTGTCCAGAAGTCCCGTGTTTCCCCGTCCAAGAAGGGCATGCGCCGTTCGCACGACGCGTTGACCGCCAAGCAGCTGGCGACCGACCCGACCACGGGCGAGACGCACCTGCGCCACCACGTGACCGCCGACGGTTACTACCGCGGCAAGAAGGTCGTCCCCTCGAAGAGCCGCATCGTCGAAGAATGACGATCCTGCCGGCGCCGAGCGCGCCGGCATCCCGCACAGGGCAGGGGCATGACCCAGCAAGTGTTCGCGCGCATCGCCGGTACCGGCAGCTATCTGCCGGAAAAAGTGGTCACCAACGACGACCTCGCGAAGGTCGTCGACACCAGCGATGAGTGGATCGCCGCGCGTACCGGCATCCGCCAGCGCCACGTGGCCGCCGATGGCGAAACCACGGGCGACCTTGCGTACCACGCCGCCGTTCGCGCGCTCGAAGCCGCGGGCGTGCAGGCATCGGAGCTCGACCTCATCGTGCTCGGCACCACGACGCCGGACCTCGTGTTCCCGTCGACCGCGTGCCTGGTGCAACACCGCCTCGGCGCGGCCGGTTGCCCGGCCTTCGACGTCAACGCGGCGTGCTCCGGCTTCGTCTACGCACTGACGATCGCCGACAAGTTCATCCGTTCCGGTGCCGCGAAGACCGCCCTGGTGATCGGCTCCGAAACGCTGACCCGCATGGTCGACTGGAACGATCGCACCACCGCCGTGCTGTTCGGCGATGGCGCGGGCGCGGTCGTGCTCAAGGCGGACACCGAGACGGGCATCCTCAGCACGCACATGCATGCCGACGGCAGCAAGAAAGAGTTGCTGTGGAATCCGGTCGGCGTGTCGGTGGGCTTCAAGGAAAACGAGCCCAACGCCGGCGTGCGCATCAACATGAGCGGCAACGACGTGTTCAAGCACGCCGTGAAGGCGCTGGACTCGGTCGTCGAAGAGACGCTCGAACACAACGGCCTGGATCGCCACGACATCGACTGGCTGATCCCGCACCAAGCCAACCTGCGCATCATCGAAGCCACGGCCAAGCGCCTGGACATGCCGATGGAACGCGTCGTCGTCACCGTCGACAAGCACGGCAATACGTCGTCGGGTTCGGTGCCGCTGGCGCTGGACGCCGCGGTGCGTTCGGGCAAGGTGCAGCGCGGGCAACTGCTGCTGCTCGAAGCCTTCGGCGGCGGTTTCACCTGGGGCTCGGCGCTGCTGCGCTATTGAGCCGCCGGGTTTCGCGTTCGCAAACAAGCGTTTGACAATACGTCGTCGTACAGACGTTCGACGATGAACGCACGTATCATGCCGCCCTCTTTCGCACGGGTGACCGCGTGAGCAACCTCCAACTCGCCTTCGTGTTCCCCGGCCAGGGCTCGCAATCGGTCGGAATGCTCGCCGAACTCGCGGCGCGCGACGCTTGCGTGCGCGAAGCGTTCGCCGAAGCCTCCGAGGGCGCCGGCGCCGACCTGTGGTCGCTGTCGCAGCACGGTCCGGAAGAGCAACTCAACAAGACCGAATTCACGCAGCCCGCGCTGCTCGCCGCCGGCGTCGCCGCATGGCGCGCGTGGCAGGCGCAGGGTGGGGCGCAGCCGTCGATGTTCGCCGGCCACAGCCTCGGCGAATACGCCGCGCTCGTCGCCGCGGGCAGCCTGTCGCTGCACGACGGCGCGAAGCTCGTGCGCCTGCGCGGCCAGCTCATGCAGGACGCGGCGCCCGCCGGCACCGGTGCGATGGCCGCCGTGCTCGGCGCCGAAGACGCGCTCGTGCTCGAAGTCTGCAAGGAAGCATCGGGCGAAGCGATCGTCGTGCCCGCCAACTTCAACTCGCCCGGCCAGATCGTGATCGGCGGCCATGCGACCGCGGTCGATCGCGCGCTCGAATTGCTCGCCGAGCGTGGCGTGCGCAAGGCGGTGAAGCTCGCCGTCAGCGTGCCGTCGCACACGCCGCTGATGCGCGAAGCCGCGAACCGTTTGAGCGAAGCGATGAACGCGCTCGCGTGGTCGGCGCCCGACCGCCCGGTCGTGCAGAACGTCGACGCCGAAGTGCACGAAGGCGCGCAGGCGATCCGCGACGCGCTCGTGCGCCAGTTGTACCTCCCCGTGCAGTGGACCGGTTGCGTGCAGGCGCTCGCCGCGCGCGGCGCGACGCGCATGGCCGAATGCGGCCCGGGCAAGGTGCTCACCGGATTGATCAAGCGCATCGACAAGTCGATCGACGCGCGCGCCATCGGCACGCCTGCCGACATGGACGCCGCGCGCAACGAATGGAGCCAGGCATGAGCGATCAAGTGTTGAAGGGAGAAGTCGCACTCGTCACGGGCGCGAGCCGCGGCATCGGCGCCGCGATCGCGGACGAACTCGCTTCGATGGGCGCGACCGTCATCGGCACCGCGACCAGCGATGCGGGCGCCGCCGCCATCGGCGAACGCCTCGCGTCGAAGGGCGGCCACGGCCGCATGCTCAACGTCACCGACGCAGCGTCGATCGAAGCGCTCATCGATGCGATCGCGAAGGACTTCGGCGGCGTCTCCATCCTCGTCAACAATGCCGGCATCACGCGCGACAACCTGCTGATGCGCATGAAGGACGAAGACTGGCAGGCGATCCTCGACACCAACCTGTCGAGCGTCTACCGCACGTCGAAGGCCGTCATGCGCGGCATGATGAAGGCGCGAAAGGGCCGCATCATCAACATCGCCTCGGTCATCGGCGTCACCGGCAATGCGGGGCAGGCGAACTACGCCGCCGCGAAGGCCGGCATCATCGCCTTCAGCAAGTCGCTAGCGAAGGAAATCGGCAGCCGCGGCATCACGGTGAACGTGGTCGCGCCCGGCTTCATCGCCACCGACATGACCGCGAGCCTGCCCGAGGACGCCAAGGCCGCGCTGGTCGGCCAGATCGCGCTGGGCCGCCTCGGCGAGCCGGCGGACATCGCCCGCGCCGTCGGTTTCCTCGCCGGCCCGGCCGCCGCCTACATCACCGGCGAAACCCTGCACGTCAACGGCGGCATGTACATGCCGTAACGACAGGGAGGCCCCCGAGGGCCCCCCGAGCACCCCCGGTCGCCGGGCAAGGGCCTCCACGCGCCGCCCCCCGGCTTCCACTACACTACCCGCCTGAACAGACTCCCTGGAGGAGCACGATCCATGAGCAGCATCGAAGAACGCGTCAAGAAGATCGTCATCGAACAGCTTGGCGTCAAGGAAGAAGAAGTGACCAACAGCGCTTCGTTCGTCGACGACCTCGGCGCCGACTCGCTCGACACCGTCGAACTGGTGATGGCGCTCGAAGAAGAATTCGAGTGCGAGATCCCGGACGAAGAGGCCGAGAAGATCACCTCGGTGCAGCAGGCGATCGATTACATCAAGGCCCACGTCAAGGCCTGAGCCTGTCCTTGATGGAGCCGACACGGGGCCGCGATCGCGGCCCTGTGCGTTTGTAGGCCGGCATGCGCCGGCGTATCGCGGGAACGAATCAAGGAGTTCGGTATGCGTCGTGTCGTCGTAACGGGTATGGGCGTCGTCTCGCCGCTGGGCAATGACCTGGCGAGCACGTGGGACGGCATCGTCAACGGGCGTTCGGGCATCGGCCCGGTCACGCACTTCGACGCATCCACGCTCACCACGCGCATCGCCGGCGAAGTGCGCGACTTCGACATCACCCGCTGGGTGGGTCCGAAGGACGCGAAGAAGATGGACGAGTTCATCCATTACGGCGTCGCGGGCGCGCTGATGGCGCTCGAGGACGCGGGCATCGTGGTCGACGATTCGAACGCCGAGCGCATCGGTGCGCTCATCGGTTCGGGCATCGGCGGCCTGCTCGGCATCGAGGAACAGACCATCAAGGCGCACGAGGGCGGCACGCGCAAGATCTCGCCGTTCTACGTGCCCAGCACCATCATCAACATGCTGCCCGGCCAGGTGTCGCTGATCACCGGCGCGAAGGGCCCGAATTTCTCCGCCGTCTCCGCCTGCGCCACGTCGAACCATTCGATCGGCATGGCGATGCGCATGATCCAGCACGGCGACGCCGACGTGATGATCGCCGGCGGCGCCGAGCGCGGTTCGACGCCGACCTCGATGGGCGGCTTCTGCTCGATGAAGGCGATGTCCACGCGCAACGACGATCCGACGCGCGCCTCGCGCCCGTGGGATCGCGACCGCGACGGCTTCGTGCTCGGCGACGGCGCGGGCATCCTCATCCTCGAGGAATACGAACGCGCGAAGGCGCGCGGCGCGCGCATCTACTGCGAGCTCGCCGGCTTCGGCGCGAGCTCCGACGCGTTCCACATGACCGCGCCGAGCGAAGACGGCGACGGCCCCGCGCGCTGCATGGCGGCGGCGTTCAAGGACGCGAAGATCAACCCCGACCAGGTCGAATACCTCAACGCGCACGGAACCTCGACGCCGCTGGGCGACGTGGCCGAAACGCTCGCGATCAAGCGCGCGCTCGGCGACCACGCGTACAAGACGATGGTCAGCTCGACGAAGTCGATGACCGGCCACCTGCTCGGCGCCGCCGGCGGCGTGGAAGCGGTGTTCTCGGTGATGGCGCTGCACGCCAACATCATTCCGCCGACCATCAACCTCGAGAACCCAGGCGAAGGTTGCGACCTCGACTACGTGCCCAATGTCGCGCGCGAGAAGAAGATCGACATCGCGGTGTCGAACGGCTTCGGCTTCGGCGGCACCAACGGTTCGCTGGTGTTCCGCCGCATCTGAACGCCATGCTCGTAACGCGAGCACTCGACCCATCCCTCGATTTGCTGGCCCTGCATCGCCAGGCGCCGGCGCGCTGGCCCGTGCTGCTCGAATCGAGCGCGCACGGGACGGCGCAGGGACGCTGGGATTTGCTGCTCGCGACCAACGGCGAAGCGCTGCGCCTGGACGCCGACCGCGTCGTGCGCGATCACGAGGATCGCGTGCACGAGGGCGGCTTCCTCGAGGTCCTCGATCGTGCGTTCGCCGCATTGAAACTCCCGCGCGAGGAACCGCGCTGGCCGTTCCGCGGCGGCTGGGCGGTGTTCCTCGGCTACGAACTCGCGGGCGAAGTCGAACCGGTGCTGCACCTGCCCGACGCGGAAGGCACATTGCCGATCGCGTGCGCGCTGCGTTGCCCGGCGGCGGTGCTGCGCGACCACGCGACCGGCGAGTGCGTCGCGATCGCCGAGGCCGGCCACGCGGAGTGGCTGGATCGCATCGAAGCCGACATCGCCGCTTCGCGTTCGCTCGCGCCGCTGCCCGATTGGCGCGCGCCCGCATCGCTGGAAGAAGATGCGCCGCATCGATTCACCGACGGCGTCGAACGCATCCTCGAACACCTCGCCGCGGGCGACGTGTTCCAGGCCAATCTTTCGCGCGGCTGGCGCGCGACGTTCGACGCACCACTCGCGCCCGCGGCGCTACATGCGCGTTTGCGCGCGGCGAATCCCGCACCGTTCGCCGGTTTGTTCGCGGGCGATGGCTGGGCCGTCGTCAGTTCTTCGCCCGAACGCCTCGTCTCGGTGCGCGGCGACGCCGTCGAAACGCGCCCGATCGCCGGCACGCGCCCGCGCAGCCCGGGCGACGACGAAGCCGCGCGCATCCGCGAACTCGTCGGTCATCCGAAGGAGCGCGCCGAACACGTGATGCTGATCGACCTCGAACGCAACGACCTCGGCCGCGTGTGCCTGCCCGGCACCGTCGAAGTCGACGAGTTGATGACGGTCGAAAGCTACGCGCACGTGCACCACATCGTGAGCAACGTGCGCGGCCGCCTGCTGCCGGAAGCCACGCCGGGCGCGGTGCTGCGCGCGGTGTTCCCCGGCGGCACGATCACCGGTTGCCCGAAGGTCCGTTGCATGCAGATCATCGCCGCGCTGGAAGGGCGGGGGCGCGGCGCGTATACCGGAGCCTTCGGGTGGTTGAACCGGGACGGGGACATGGACTTCAACATCTTGATCCGCAGCGCGGCGTTGGAAGGGCAGACGCTGCGCTTCCGCACCGGCGCGGGGATCGTGATCGACTCGGTGCCGGGCAAGGAACTCGACGAGACGCGCGCGAAGGCGCGCGGCCTGCTGCGCGGGCTCGGGGTCGACGCATGATCGCGGGCCCGGTCGAGCAGATATTCCTCGGCGACGATCGCATCGACCACTTGCCCGGTTACGCGCGCGGCTTCGCGTACGGCGACGGCGTGTTCGAAACCATGCGCGTGCATCGCGGCACGCTGCCTTGGTGGGGCGTGCATTTCACCCGGCTCGCGAACGGACTGGCCCGCTTGCGCATTCCCGTGCCCGACGTCGGCGCGATGGAACGCGCGCTCGCCGAGCTCTTCGCCGATGGCGCCGATGGCGCCGCGAAGCTGATCGTCTCGCGCGGCGGCATCGGCCGTGGTTATGCGCCGGACGTGGATGCACTGCCGCTGTGGCGCGTCTCGCGACACGAAATCCCGCCGCTGCCGCGCCCCGATGGCCTCGTGCTGCGCTGGTGCGACACGCGCCTGGCGTTGCAGCCGGCGCTCGCGGGACTCAAGCACTGCAACCGGCTCGAACATGTCGTCGCGCGCGGCGAATGGTCGGATCCGGGGATCGACGAAGGCCTGCTGCGCAGCATCGACGGCTTCGTCGTGTGCGGCACGTCGGCGAACCTGTTCGTGCTGCACGGCGATCGCTGGGCGACCCCGCGCGTCGACCGTTGCGGGATCGCCGGCACATGTCGTGCGTGGCTCCTGTCGGAAACCGGCGCGGCGGAAACGCGCATCGACCCGGCCGAACTCGAAACCGCCGACGCCATCCTGTTGTGTAACGCGGTGCGCGGTATCCTGCCGGTCGCCCGGCTCGAAGCGCGCGCGTGGGCGCCGCATCCCGCGGTCGCGGACCTGCGGCGGCGCCTGGCGCGCGCGCATCCGGCCTTCGACCAGGAGATGGCATGACACGCAGTCACGGCCGGCGTCGCGCCGGTGGAATGTCGAAGCTCTTCGTACTGATCGTGCTCATCGCGCTCGCCGCAGGCGCGTACTGGGCCTACGACCGCTACACGGGCTTCGCCGACGCGCCGCTGACCGGCATCGAGCAGGGCGACACGCTCATGGTCGAACCCGGCGATGCGTTGCCGACCGTGATCGCGCGCCTGCGCGAGTCCGGCGTCGATGTCGGCCATCGCCTCGAATGGCAGGCGCTCGCGCGCCAACTCGGTGCGGCCAACAAGATCCAGGTCGGCGAATACGCGTTGACGCCCGACATGACGCCGCGCGCGCTGCTCGTCGCGCTGCGCGACGGCAAGGTGCTCAACCGCAGGTTCACGATCGTCGAAGGCTGGAACATGCGCGAGCTGCGCGCCGCGCTCGCGCGCAACAAGGACCTGCAGCATGAAACCGGCGCGCTGTCGGACGTCGAGTTGATGGCGAAGCTCGGCCACGCCGGCCAGCATCCGGAAGGCCGCTTCCTGCCGGAGACCTACCTGTTCGTGCGCGGCGACAGCGACCTCGACATCCTGCGTCGCGCGCACGCGGCGATGGCGAAGGCGCTCGACGCGGCGTGGGAAGACCGCGCGCAGGACAACGTGCTCGCCACGAAGGACGAAGCGCTGGTGCTCGCGTCGATCGTCGAGAAGGAAACCGGGGTCGCCGACGAACGCCCGCAGATCGCCGGCGTGTTCGCGCGCCGGCTCAAGCTCGGCATGCGCCTGGAGACCGATCCCACCGTCATCTACGGCATGGGCAGCGCGTACGCGGGCAACATCCGCAGGTCCGACCTGCTCGCCGACACGCCGTACAACACGTACAAGCGCGCGGGCCTGCCGCCGACGCCGATCGCGATGCCGGGCGTCGATGCGCTGCGCGCCGCGGTCAATCCCGCCGGCGGGGACACGCTCTTTTTCATGGCCGTCGGCGACGGCAGCGGCCGCCACGTCTTCAGCCGCACCTACACCGAACACCAGGCCGCGTGGCGCGCGTACATGACGCGCTACCGCGCACGGCAACAGAAGGCGCAATGAACGAACCAGTCGCGCAATCGCCGATGTCGCAAACGCCGGTGTCGCAACCGCGCTTCATCACGCTCGAAGGCGGAGAAGGCGCGGGCAAGTCGACCGTGCTCGGCGCCCTGCGCGACGCCTTGCTCGCCACCGGCGCGGAAGTCGTCAGCACGCGCGAACCCGGTGGCACGCCGCTCGCCGAACAAGTGCGCACGCTGCTGCTCGATCCGGGCCACGAGCCCGCCTCGCCGGAAACGGAACTGCTGCTGATGTTCGCCTCGCGCGCGCAGCACGTGCGCGAAACGATCCTGCCTGCGCTGCAACGCGGCGCGTGGGTGTTGTCGGATCGCTTCACCGATTCGAGCTTCGCTTACCAAGGCGGCGGACGCGGCCTCGATCCGGCGGTGATCGCCGAACTCGAACGGCGCTTCGTCATGATCCATCCCGGCCTGACGCTGCTGCTCGATCTCGGCGTGCAACAAGGCCGCGAACGCACGCGCGGGCGCGACCTCATGCCCGACCGCATCGAATCCGAGCGCGACGACTTCTTCGAACGCGTGCGCGCGGCGTACCTCGCGCGCGCGCAAGCCGAGCCCGAACGCATCCGCGTGATCGACGCCTCCGCCTCCGCCGACGATGTCGCGCGGCGCGCCGTCGCGTTGCTGCAGCACTACATGGACGCCACCGCATGACCGCGCGCGCGCCGCTCGCGCCGTGGCAGGCGCGCGTGTACGACCACCTCGTCTCGGTGCACGAGGCCGACAGGCTCGGGCACGGCGTGCTGTTCGCGGGGCCTGCGGGCATCGGCAAGCGCGCGGTGGTCGAACGCCTCGCGCAGCGCGTGTTGTGTCGCCAGCCCGCGGCGGACGGCCAGCCGTGTTTCGAATGCCGCAGTTGCCACCTGATCGCCGCGGGCACGCATCCGGATTACGCGTACGTTTCCTTCATCCCCAACAAGGAAGGGACGAAGCTGCGCACCGAGATCGTCATCGACCAGGTCCGCGAACTGTCCGAGCGCCTCGCGCTCACGCCGCAGTACGGCGGCGCGCAGGTCGCGATCATCGATCCGGCGGACGCGATCAACCACGCCGCGTCGAACGCGCTGCTCAAGACGCTCGAGGAACCGCAGCCCGGTCGTTACCTGTGGCTGCTCACCGCACACCCTGCGCGGCTGTCGGCGACGATCCGCAGTCGTTGCCATCGCGTCGAATTCCGCCTGCCGGCGCGCGACGAAGCGCTCGCCTGGCTCGCGACGCAAGGCCACGCCGCGGCAGCGGCGACCGAAGCGCTCGACGCTGCGCGCGGCCATCCCGGCCTTGCGCATGAATGGTCGAGCGGCGGCGGGCTCGCGTTGCGCCGTGCAGTCGCGCGCGACCTCGACAGTCTCGAACAGGGCAAGGCTTCCGCGCTCACCACCGCGCAGGCGTGGGTGGCCGATGAGTTCGCGGAATTGCGTCTACGTCATGCGGCGGACCTCGCATTGCAGCGGGCCTCCGGCTTGACCGATCCGGGGCGAACCCGCAGGCTGGCCGCGTGGTTCGACGCCGCGAACCGCACCCGCGACCTGCTGCGCACCACGGTGCGCGCGGACCTCGCGGTCACGGAACTGTTGTTGGCATGGCGCGGCGATGCGCCGGCGCAAGTCGCACGAGGGGGCAGGACATGAGCGCAGTCGCAGGGGCAGGCGGGGCACGGCAGGGCATCCTGTCGCTCGCGATCAAGGACAAGGCGGCGTTGTACAACGCGTACATGCCGTACCTGAAAACCGGCGGCATCTTCGTGCCGACGCCCAAGCGCTATTTCCTCGGCGACGAAGTCTTCCTGCTGCTCACGCTGCTCGAAGAAAAAGATCGCCTGCCGGTCGCCGGCAAGGTCGTGTGGGTCACGCCCCCGGGCGCGCAGGGCAACCGCGCCGCCGGCATCGGCGTGCAGTTCGCCGACAGCGCCGAAGGCGAAGCGGTGAAGCAGAAGATCGAGACGATCCTGGCGGGGACGCTTAACGCGGATAAGCCGACGCATACGATGTAAGTGCGAAAGCGGGAAACAAAGAGCGGGAAACAAGAAGCGGGAAACGGGAGTCCAACACTTACTTCGGCCGACGGATCTGTCAGCCGAAGCGAAGGTCGGACTCCCGTTTCCCGCTTTTCGTTTCCCGTTTCCCGCTTCCCGTTTTGCTTCAGCGCAACGCCGGCGAATCCCACCCCGCGCGCGGTGCAAAACGCGCACCGTGCTTCGCTTCCAGCGCGCGCAGGCGTGCGAGGAGGACATCGGCGCCGACGCTGCGGATGTAGGCGATCGGGCCGCCGCGGAAGGGGGCGAAGCCCGTGCCGAAGATGACGCCCGCGTCGAGCAGGTCCGCGTCGGCGACGACGCCGTCGTGCAGTGCGGCGACCGATTCGTTGAGCAGCGGCAGGATCAGGCGATCTTCGAGATCGTCCGGCGCCTTGTAGTCCTTCGGCAGTTCCGGCTTGCGCGGCTTGCCTTCTTCCCAGGTGTAGAAACCCTGGCCGTCCTTCTTGCCGCGCTTGCCCGATTCGAGTTTGTTCTCCAGGCCCGCGGGAATCGGCAAGCCGAGGAAGGGCGCGAGTTCGCGTCCCACGCCCGCCGCAACGTCGAGGCCCACCGTGTCGACGAGTTCGATCGGGCCCATCGGCATGCCGAACTTCACCGCAGCCTTGTCGATCGCAGGACCGGGGATGCCGTCCGCGTACGCGGCCATCGCTTCGAGCATGTAGGGGAACAACACGCGATTGACGAGGAAGCCCGGCGTGCCCGCGACGGGCACCGGCAGTTTGTCGATCGCGCGGCAGAACGCGGCCAGGCGCCGTTCGGTGTCCTGCGCCATCGCATCGTGGTGGATGATCTCCACCAGCGGCATCATCGCGACCGGGTTGAAGTAGTGCAGTCCGCCGAAGCGCGCAGGATGCGCGAGGTGGTCGCGCAGTTCGGTGAGCGGGATCGACGAGGTGTTGGTGGTCAGCAGCGCATCGGGCTTGAGGTGCGGCTCGACCTGCGCATACAGCGCGCGCTTGGCTTCCGGGTTCTCGATGATCGCTTCGATCACCAGGTCCGCGCTCGCCGCGCCTTCGCCCGACAGGTCGCCGCGCAGGCGCGCCGCGACCGCGGGACGCTTCGCCGCATCCTTGACGCGCTTGTCGAACAACGCCTGCCCGCGCGCGAGACCCGCATCGATGAAACGCTGCTCGCGATCGGCGAGCGTGACCTCGAAGCCCTTGTAGGCCGACCACGCCGCGATGTCGCCGCCCATCACCCCGGCGCCGACGACATGCACGCGCACGATGCCGTGGTCCTTGCCGCCGAGTCCCTTCAGGCGCTCCTGCAGGAAGAACACGCGGATGAGGTTGCGCGCAGTCGGCGTCGAAGCGAGTTTGACCACCGATTTGCGTTCGGCGGTGAGCAGCGACTGGATGCCGCCGCCGCTGCGACGCCACGTTTCGATCATCGAATACGGCGCGGGGTAGTGATCCTTGCGCGCCTTGCGTGCGACTTGCTTGACGAGCATCGGCGCGAGCAGTTGCCGCGCGGGCCACGTGTTGGTGAGCCATGCGAGCGCGCGCTGTTGGAGCGGACGCGTCGTGCCCTTGCGCGCGAGTTCGATCGCCGCGTCCGTGAGCATCGCCGGTTCGACGACCTTGTCGACGAGACCCATCGCCTTCGCCGCCGACGCCGACAACGTGCGGCCCGTCAGCATCATGTCGAACGCGGCCGGCGCGCCGACCAGGCGCGGCAAGCGCACGCTGCCGCCCCAGCCCGGATAGATGCCGAGCTTCACTTCCGGCAGGCCGATGCGCGTCGACGCATCGTTCGATGCGACGCGATAACGACAGGCGAGCGCGATCTCGGTGCCGCCGCCCATGCAATGTCCGTGGATCGCAGCGACCGTGGGGCAGCGCAATTCAGCCAGGCGCTGGAACACCTGCTGGCCGCGGCGGATCGCATCGGCGACCGTGCCCTTCTGGTCGAACGACTGGAACTCGCGGATATCCGCGCCGGCGATGAAGCCGGCAGGTTTGGCCGAACGCACGACCAGGCCTTTCGGCGGATCGAGTGCGAGGCGTTCGACGATCGCGTCGAGTTCCAGCAACACGTCCTGCGCGAACGTGTTCACCGGCTGTCCGTCGCGATCGAAGCTGAGCACGACGATGCCGTCGGCTGCGGATTCGGCGCGCCAGTGGCGGAAGCGCAATCCGTCGAGACCAGCGAGCATGCAGGCCACCATCCGTGAGGGTACGGGGAAGATCGTATGATCCGGGCGTCGTTTGACTGGCGTCAATGCCGTCCCCATTAAAGTCCCGTGAACCCGTCAGCCGCGCCCGTCGCCCAGCGCACGGCGCGTTGAACTTTCCAGCCGCGGGCTTGTCCCAAGGCCCGGCCCCTGGCCGAGCCGTCATTACAGGAGATTCGGCACGGCCATGGCCACCGAACACGAATCGCAGGAACTGGACCAGGCGCTGGTCGCCCGGGTGCAGCGCGGCGACAGCGTTGCGTTCGATCTGCTGGTGCGCAAGTACCAGCATCGGGTGCAGGCGTTGATCTCGCGTTACATCCACGACTGGAGCGAAGTCCAGGACGTCGCCCAGGACACCTTCATCCGCGCTTATCGCGCGATCGGGAACTTCCGTGGCGATGCGCAGTTCTACACCTGGCTCCACAGGATTGCAGTCAACACAGCGAAGAACCACCTTGTCGCACACAACCGCCGACCGCCGACCGACGACATCGACGTCACCGACGCCGAACAATTCGATTCGGGCATCCGCCTGCGCGACACCGACACACCGGAGCGCGAGCTGATGCGCCAGGAAATCGAGAAGACGGTGATGCGCGTGGTCGACCGGCTCCCGCCGGAACTGCGCGAAGCCATCACCCTGCGCGAAGTGGACGGACTGAGCTACGAAGACATCGCCGAGCGGATGCAGTGTCCGATCGGCACCGTGCGTTCGCGCATCTTCCGCGCACGCGAAGCCATCGACGAAGAATTGCGTCCCCTGCTCGAGACCGAACCGAAACGCGAGCGTGCCAGCCGATGAACACCACGCATAACAGTCATCCCCCGGGTTCCAGCCACCCCGCGTCCGATCGCGAAGCGCTCAGTGCGCTGTTCGACGGCGAACTCGTCGGCGACGCCGCGCGCTTCGCGCTCAAGCGCCTGGACCACGACCAGGCCTGGCGCGACTCCTGCGAACGCTGGCAACGCATCGGCGATGCGCTGCGCGGGCAGGGCGCTTCGGCGTCGTTCCCGCAGCGCGTGCACGACGCGGTACGCGCCGATGCGATGCGCTCCGATGTTGCGAACCACGCCGCGCCCGCCGTGCAGCAACGCAGGCAGTTCCGCTGGGGCAGCGTCGGGCTCGCGGCGTCGGCCGCGCTCGTTGCGTTCTTCCTCGCGCGCATGCCGATGAGCGGCGGTGAGGCGACGTCCGACGTGCAGGTCGCCACCGCGCCCGCGACGCAGCAACCCGCGCAAGCCCCCGCACAGGCGCCGTCGGCGCCGGACCCCGATTTGCAGCAGGCGACCGCCGCGGTCGCCGCGGTCGCCGCCGCGCGCCCGATGACCGAACGCATTGCGCAACGCTCGCGCAACGTCGAACGCGGCCGCGCCGCGACGGATCGCATCGTGGGCACCGCGGTCGCCGCCAACGATGCGCCGATCACCGGCGAAGTCGCGCAACCCGTGCGCATGGTCGCCAACGGTGCGCCGGAAGCGACGACGAGTGTCGCGCTAGACACGCCCGCGCAGACGGCGGCCGGCGGTGCATTCACGCCCGCGACCGTCACGCGTCAATGGCCGCGCGCGGTATTGCCGCAGCTCGGCGGCAGCGGCGCGGTCGCGGCGGACTACACGTCGGCCGGCCCCACGTTCTATCCGTTCACGCCGCCGCCGTCGCTGGAGCCGGCCGATGCGGCGAACGACGACACGCCGCCGCCGCAGCCGTAACGCATTCGCCGCACACCCGACATCCCGTCCACAACGATTCCAATCGAGGCCCCGGTCCCGATGCGCACTCCGTATCGCAACGTCATTCTCGGCAACACCACGCTTCGCAACTCGCTGCTCGTCGCGGCCACCGCCGCCGCCACGACCGCGGTGTTCGCGACGACCAGCCTGTTCGCACAGAACGCGCCGCAGGCGCCCGCGCAGGGCACCATCGCCGCGCCCGCGCCGCAGATGGTGACCGGACTTCCGGACTTCACCCATCTCGTGGATTCGGTCGGCCCCGCGGTCGTCAACATCGAAGCGAACATCGGGGGCGGCAACCAGCAGCGCGCCAACCCCGCGATGGACGAAGACGAGGAGATGCCGGAGTTCTTCCGCCGCTTCTTCGGTCCCGGCCTGCCGATGCCGCAGCAACCGCCTGGCGGCGGTCGCGAGCGCGGCGTGTCGATGGGCACCGGGTTCATCATTTCCGGCGACGGTTACGTGCTGACCAACCACCACGTCGTCGATGGCGCGGACGAAGTCACCGTGCGCCTGTCGGATCGCCGCGAGTTCAAGGCGAAGGTCGTCGGCAGCGACGAGCAGTCCGACGTCGCGCTGCTGAAGATCGCCGCGAACGGCCTGCCGATGCTGCGCGTCGGCGATTCGCGTTCGCTGCGCCCGGGGCAGTGGGTGGTCGCGATCGGTTCGCCGTTCGGCCTCGATCATTCGGTCACCGCGGGCATCGTGAGTGCGGTCGGTCGTTCCAATCCGTATGCGAACCAGCAGTACGTGCCGTTCATCCAGACCGACGTCGCGATCAACCGCGGCAACTCGGGCGGTCCGCTGCTCGACACGCGCGGCCAGGTCGTCGGCATCAACTCGCAGATCTTCAGCAACTCCGGCGGCTACATGGGCGTGAGCTTCGCGATCCCGATCGACGTCGCGATGAACGCGGTCGACCAGCTCAAGAGCAAGGGCCGGGTGAGCCGCGGCCTGCTGGGCATCGGCCTGGAAGGCATCGACAACGAACAGGCGAAGGCGCTCGGCCTGCCCGACACGCGCGGCGCGCTGGTGCGCGAAGTGCAGCCGGGCAGCGGCGCCGCGAAGGCCGGCGTGCAGCGCCTCGACGTGATCCGCGCGTTCAACGGCACGCCGATCGAGGACGCCTCGTCGCTTCCGCCGCTGGTCGGTGCGATGCCGCCGGGCGCGAAGACCACGCTGACCATCATGCGCGACGGCAAGTCGCGCGACGTCACCGTCGTCCTCGGCGAACTCGCCGCGGCCGAACCGCGCGCGATCCCGGCATCGGCCGCGCCGGCGCCGACCTACCGCAATCCGCTGGGCATCGTCGGCGAAGCGGTCGACCCGACCGAGCGCCGCCGCATGGGCCTGCAGGACGACGAGGGCGTGGAGATCGCGCGCATCGAAGGCCTCGCCGCGCGCCGCGCCGGCCTGCAGCCGGGGGACATCATCCTCGCGGTCGGCCGCAACTCGGTCGGCTCGGTGGCGCAGCTGGACCGCGAACTGTCAGGACTGAAGCCGGGCGACACCGCCATGCTGCTGGTCCAGCGCGGCGGCAGCAGCCGCTACATCGCGGTTTCCCCGCGCGCCGCGGCACAGGACCAATGATGCAGAAGGGGCGGGGGTAGGCGCTGTGCGATAATGCCGCGCTTTTTTCACGGCCCCCGCCTCCTGATGCAGCACATCCGCAACTTCTCCATCATCGCCCACGTCGACCACGGCAAGTCGACGCTGGCCGACCGCATCATCCAGCTCTGCGGCGGGCTCGAAGCCCGCGAGATGGAGGCGCAGGTGCTCGACTCGAACCCGATCGAGCGCGAGCGCGGCATCACCATCAAGGCGCAGTCCGTCTCGCTGCCTTACAAGGCGAAGGACGGCGTCACCTACCAGCTCAACTTCATCGACACGCCGGGCCACGTGGACTTCAGCTACGAAGTCTCGCGTTCGCTGGCCGCGTGCGAAGGCGCGCTGCTCGTCGTCGACGCCGCGCAGGGCGTGGAAGCGCAGTCGGTCGCCAACTGCTACACCGCGGTGGAGCAGGGCCTGGAAGTCGTGCCGGTCCTCAACAAGATCGACCTGCCGACCGCCGACGTCGATCGCGTCAAGAAGGAGATCGAGGCCGTCATCGGCATCGACGCCGAGGACGCGGTCGCGATCAGCGCCAAGACCGGCCTCAACGTCGCCGACGTGCTCGAAGCGATCGTGCAGCGCATCCCGCCGCCGAAGCCGCGCGACACCGACAAGCTGCAGGCGCTGATCATCGACTCGTGGTTCGACAACTACCTCGGCGTCGTCAGCCTCGTGCGCGTGATGCAGGGCGAACTCGTCCCCGGCACGAAGATGCTCGTGATGTCGACCGGTCGCACGCACCTGGTCGATTCGGTCGGCGTGTTCACGCCCAAGCGCAAGGTGCTGGCGAAGCTCGGCGCCGGCGAGGTGGGCTGGATCACCGCGTCGATCAAGGACGTGCATGGCGCGCCGGTCGGCGACACGCTGACGCTTGCGTCGGATCCGGCGACCAAGCCGCTGCCCGGCTTCCAGGAAATGCAGCCGCGCGTGTTCGCGGGCCTGTTCCCGGTCGACGCCGAGGACTACCCGGCGCTGCGCGAAGCGCTGGAGAAGCTGCGACTCAACGACGCCGCGCTGCGCTTCGAGCCCGAAAGCTCCGAGGCGATGGGCTTCGGCTTCCGCTGCGGCTTCCTCGGCATGCTGCACCTGGAAATCGTGCAGGAGCGCCTGGAGCGCGAATACGACCTCAACCTGATCACCACCGCGCCGACGGTGATCTACGAAGTGCTCAAGACCGACGGCTCGACGATGCCGCTCGACAACCCGGCCAAGTTGCCGCCGGTGAACACGATCGAGGAAATCCGCGAGCCGATCATCCGCGCGAACGTGCTCACGCCGCCGGACTACGTCGGCAACGTGATCACCCTGTGCGAGGAAAAGCGCGGGTCGCAGATCGGCATCACTTACATGGGCTCGCAGGTGCAGATCAGCTACGAGCTGCCGATGGCGGAAGTCGTGCTCGACTTCTTCGATCGCCTGAAGTCCGTGTCGCGCGGCTACGCCTCGCTCGACTACCACTTCGTGCGCTTCCAGGCCGGCCCGTTCGTGCGCGTGGACACGCTGATCAACGGCGACAAGGTCGACGCGCTCTCGATCATCACCCACCGCGCGCACGCCGATCGTCGCGGCCGCGACCTCACCGAGAAGATGCGCGAGCTGATCCCGCGGCAGATGTTCGACGTGGCGATCCAGGCCGCGGTCGGCTCGCAGATCATCGCGCGCAGCACGGTCAAGGCGCTGCGCAAGAACGTGCTGGCCAAGTGCTACGGCGGCGACGCCACCCGCAAGAAGAAGCTCCTCGAGAAACAGAAAGAGGGCAAGAAGCGGATGAAGCAGGTGGGACGCGTCGAGATCCCGCAGGAAGCCTTCCTCGCCGTCCTGCAGGTCGATAACAAGTAAGCTTCGCCCAACCAAGGCCCGGAGCGGGCCCCGAAGGAGCCGGCATGGTGTGGTTCGAAACGATCCTGGTGGTGCTGACCCTGCTCACCGGGATCATCTGGCTGGTCGACAAGCTCTTCTTCGCCAAGGCCCGCCGCGAGCGCGCCGGGTTGCTGGACGAACGCGAACCGATCCTCGTCGATTACTCGCGCGCCTTCTTCCCCGTGCTCGCCATCGTGCTGGGGCTTCGCAGCTTCGTCGCCGAGCCGTTCCGCATTCCTTCGAGCTCGATGATGCCGTCGCTGCTGATCGGCGACTTCATCCTGGTCAACAAGTACGCGTACGGCCTGCGCCTGCCGATCAACAACAGGAAGTTCCTGGAGATCGGCCAGCCCAAGCGCGGCGACGTGGTGGTCTTCCGTCCGCCGCACCACCCGGACCAGGATTGGATCAAGCGCGTGATCGGCCTGCCGGGCGACACGATCGCCTACCGGGACAACACCGTGTTCGTGAACGACGTCCCGCTGCAGTACCAGCCGATCGGCGACTATGTCGGCAAGGGGCAGGGCGCGGACATGACCGGCGCGGGCCTGTTGCAGGAAGACTTGCCGGGGCGGCCGCACCCCGTCCTCGAACGCGGCGATTCCCCGTTCTCGATTCAAGGGGAAGGGGAATGGACGGTGCCGCCCGGACACTATTTCGTCATGGGCGACAATCGTGATAATAGCGAGGACAGTCGTTTCTGGGCCGTGCACTTCCTGCCGGAGGAAAACCTCCGCGGAAAGGCATTCCTGATCTGGCTGAACTGGGACAGCGAAGCGGGCGGCGTGGATTTCTCGAGGATCGGCTCGAGCATTCCGTAAGGGGCGCTGCATACACATGGGGAAGGGGAGCAACATGAAGCGCAATCAAAGCGGCATCACGCTGTTGGGATTCATCCTGATCCTCGGCGTGGCGGGCTTGTTCATCTACGTCGGGATGAAGGTGGTCCCGATGTACCTGGAGTTCTTTTCGGTCAAGAAGTCGATGGACGGCCTCGCACTCGAGCCGGGCATCAACAACGCGACGCCAGACCGCATCAAGAGCCTGTTCTTCCGCCGCCTTTACGTGAACTACTCGGACAACGTGAAGCCGGAGAACGTCAAGATCGAGCGCGCCGACGGTGGCTGGCACATGACGGTGTCGTACGAAGTGCGCCGCCCGATGATCTCCAACCTCGACGTCGTCGGTAACTTCGTCGCCGAGAAGGACCTGACCCACGGTGGTCCGGCAGACTGACGCCTTCCGCCTGCCCGGATACGACTTCGTCGATCCGGGCCTGCTGGCGCAGGCGCTCACGCACCGCAGCGCCGCGCCGCTGCACAACGAGCGCCTGGAGTTCCTGGGCGACGCGCTCGTCAATCTGATCGTCGCCGAAGCCCTCTACCAGATGTGGCCGAAGGCCGACGAAGGCACGCTCACCCGCGCCCGCGCCGAACTCGTGCGCGAGTCCGCGCTCGCCGCGATCGCGCGGCACATGGATCTCGGCGCGCATCTCGTGCTCGGTCCCGGCGAAATGAAATCGGGCGGACACCGGCGCGATTCGATCCTGGCCGACGCGGTCGAAGCGATCGTTGGCGCGATCCACCTCGACTCGGGTTACGAAGCCTGCCGCGCCGCCGTGCTGCCGTGGTTCGACACCGCCATCGCCGCGCTGCCGCCGCCCAACAAGATCGGCAAGGACGCGAAGACCCGCCTGCAGGAATGGCTGCAGGCGCGCGGCAAGCCGCTGCCCGTCTACAAGCTCATCGGCGAAAGCGGCGACGAACACGCCAAGCGTTTCCGCGTCGCCTGCACGACCACCGATCCCCCGTTCGAATGCGAGGGCGAAGCCACTTCGCGCCGCGCGGCAGAACAACTCGCCGCGGACTGCGTGCTGGAGCTGATCGGGGTCTAGAATTCCCGCCATGACCAACTCCCCCCACCGCGCCGGCCACGTCGCCGTCATCGGCCGCCCGAACGTGGGCAAGTCGACCCTCGTCAACGCCCTCGTCGGCTTCAAGATCAGCATCACCTCCAACCGGCCGCAAACGACGCGCCATCGGCTGCTCGGCATCGCGACCTTCCCGCACGGCCAGCTGATGCTCGTCGACACGCCCGGCCTGCATCGCGAACAGAAGCGCGCGATGAACCGCTGGATGAATCGTGCCGCGCGCGGCGCGCTCGAAGGCGTCGACGCCGCGTTGCTCGTGATCGAAGCGCCCCGCTGGGACGACGAAGACACGCTCGCCTACGACGCGTTGAAGCAGGCCGGCGTGCCGGTCGTGCTCGCGGTCAACCAGGTCGACCGCGTCAAGGACAAGACCGCGCTGCTGCCGTTCCTCGCGGAGATCGCGAAAGACCGCGACTTCGCCGCCGTGCATCCGATCTCCGCGTTGAAGAAGAAGGGCCTGGAGCCGCTCGTCGACGACCTGCTCAAGCTGATGCCCGAACAACCGCCGCTCTACGGCGAAGACGAAATCACCGACAAGAGCCAGCGCTTCCTCGCCGGCGAACTCGTGCGCGAACAGTTGATGCGCCTGCTCGGCGCGGAACTGCCGTACGCGACGACGGTGGAAATCGAGAAGTTCGAACTCGACGGCAAGATGTGGCGCATCAACGCCGTCATCTGGGTCGAGCGCGACGGGCAGAAGGCGATCGTGATCGGCAAGGGCGGCGAACGCCTGCGCGAGATCGGCAAGCGCGCGCGCGAGCAGATGGAGCACCTGTTCGACGGCAAGGTGTTCCTGGAGACCTGGGTGCGCGTGCGCGAAGGCTGGTCGGACGACGAAGCCGCGCTGCGCACGCTCGGATACCACGACTGACGCGTGCGCATCGCCGGCGAAGCCGCGTACGTCCTGCATACGCGTCCGTGGCGCGAAACCAGCCTGCTGGTCGAAGTGCTCGGCGAACAACAAGGCCGACTCGGCCTGATCGCACGCGGCGTGCAGGGCCCGAAACGCCACGTGCTGCGCGCCGCGCTGCAACCGATGCAGCACATCCGCCTCGACGCGGTGCTGCGCGGCGAGCTCGCGCAATTGCGCAACGCCGAAGCGCTCGACGCCGCGCCGTTGTTGCAGGGCGATGCGACGCTCGCCGCGTTCTACGTCAACGAACTCGTCCTGCGCCTCGCTCCGCGCGGCGATCCGCTGCCCGAGTTGTACGACGCCTACGGCGAGATGCGCGCGGGCCTCGGCAGCGACGCGCCGATCGCGTGGACGCTGCGCCGCTTCGAGCGTGACCTGCTCGATGCGCTGGGGTTCGGCCTCGCGCTCGACGTCGATGCGGACGACGTGCCGATCGATCCGGCCGCGCGCTATCGCCTCGATCCCGAACAGGGCGCGCGCCGCGTGCGCCTCGATCGCGGCCAGGGCGATCGCGACACGGCCGCGACCGGAAGGGCGCTGCTCGCGCTCGCCGCCGATGTGCAGCCCGATGCGGAAGACCTTGCGAGCCTGCGGCGTGCGATGCGGGTCGTGCTCGCGCATCACCTGGGGCCGAAGGGGTTGAAGTCGTGGGACATGTTGGTGGAGTTGGGGCGGTTGGGGTCGCGGTGAGGGGGCGCAGCGCCGGAAACGGGGAAACGGGAAACGGGAAACGGGAAACGGGAAACGAGGAGCGGGAGGGAAAGGACGTCGGTCCTCGTTGTCGAATAGCCGAAGGTCGATCTTCGGCGTATCGAAAGCCGGCATCGACGAACGTTCAACTCCCGTTTCCCGCTTCTCGTTTCCCGTTTCCCGCTCCCCGTTTCCCTTTTCCCGCTGCTGACCGCATCCTCCGCCCGATGCCCCTCCACGCGCGCCGGTTCGCCCTCTTCGCCTTGCTGGCCTTCGCCGGCATCGCGCACGCGCGCACGCTCGAAGCGGACATCGCGAAGATCCGCCTGCCCATCGCGACGCTCGACGACGTCCACGTCCAACTCGACTGGCCGGCGAACGCCGCGCAAGGCACGCTCGTCCTCCACGCCGGCCGCGTGCAGGCGCCCGATCTCGCGCTCGATGCACGCAATCTCGCGTGGACCTGTCCGCTGTCGCGCGTCGACGCGCACGGCTGGCAATGCGACGGCGTGCTGCGCGCGGGAAGGCAATCGTTCCGCCTCGCCATCGCGTTCGACGAAGCCGCGACGAAGGCGACCCTGTCGCAAGGCCGCGGCACGCTCGCCGTGCAACGCGACACCGCGACGCCCGACCTCACGCGCATCGATCTCACGCGCGTACCGATCGCGTGGGCGCAGGGCCTGCTGTCGAAGAGCTGGGCCGACGCGCGCCTGCAGGGCGGCACCGTCGACGGTCGCATGAACGTCGAAGCGCCGACCCGGGGCCCGCTGCGCATCGCCGGCCGCTTGCAGGCCGCTGGCGTGAAGCTCGAAACGCTGGATGCGAGCGTCGCCGCCGACAACCTCGCGGGGACGTTCGACTTCGACTATCGCCTGTTCGATGCACCGCGACCGTCGTTGCTCACGCTCGACGGCACGCTGCGCGGCGGTGAAGTGCTCGCGGGCAGTGCCTACGTCGCGTTACCGACATCGCCGATCCACCTCGCGATCACCGGCGAACAACGCGATGGCATCGGCTGGTCGCTCCCTTCGATCGCATGGACCGACGGCAACGTGCTCGACGTGCGCGGCCGCGCCGCGTTCGCCGAAGACGCGACGATGCGCCTGCTCGACGTGAAGCTGCGCAGCGAAGACCTCGCGCCGGTGCGCGACCGCTATCTTTCCGGCCCGCTCGGCAACGCGGGGCTTGGCGACCTCGAAGTGTCGGGCGCACTGGAAGGCCACCTCCACTTCGAAAACGACGCGCTGCAATCCTTCAGCGTCGTCCCGCACGCCGTCGACATCTACGATCCGACCGCGAAGCGCTTCACCTTCCACGGCCTCGACGGCGAACTGCGTTTCTCGCGCACCGCCCCCGTCGACAGCGCGCTGTCGTGGCGCGACGGTGCGTTGTACGGACTCGCGTTCGGCGCGGCGCGCTTGCCGATGCGCAGCGAAGGCGGCGCGATCTCGCTGGTCGAAGCGGTGCCCGTGTCGTTCCTCGACGGCACGCTGCGCTTCGAGAACATGACGTTGCGCCCGCCGGCGGACGGGCAGGGCGCCGATGCAGTGTTCGCGCTGGAAGTCGAAGGCCTGGATGTCGGCAAGATCGCGACGACCTTCGGCGCGCCCGCGTTCCGCGGCAAGCTCACCGGCCGCCTGCCGCGCGCGCACTACGCGAAGGAACGGCTCGACTTCGAAGGCGGCCTGTCGCTCGCGGTGTTCGACGGACGCGTGGACGTGTCGTCGCTGTCGATGGAACGCCCGTTCGGCGTTGCGCCCACCGTTGCTGCCGACCTGCGCCTGGAAGACCTCGACCTGCTGGCGCTCACCGAAGTGTTCGACTTCGGCAGCATCACCGGGCGCCTGGACGGACGCATCGACCAACTCCGCCTTGTCGACTGGAGCGTGACCGCCTTCGACGCCGACCTTCACACCGACACGGCCGCCAGGGGGCCGCGCCGCATCAGCCAGCGCGCGGTGCAGAGCATCTCGAGCGTGGGCGACGCGTCCTTCGTCTCCAGCCTGCAGTCGCAGCTGATCGGCCTGTTCGACGATTTCGGCTATCGCCGCATCGGCATCGGCTGTCGCCTCGCGAACGAAGTCTGCACGATGCGGGGCCTGCATTCAGCCGGCGACACTTTTACTATCGTGGAAGGGGCGGGCATCCCGCGCCTGAGCGTCGTCGGCATCCACGACAACGTCGATTGGCCTACGCTGGTGGACCGCCTGTCCGCGGTCGCCGGCGGGGAAGTGACACCCGAAGTCCGCTGACACCCAACCACCGCAAGGGGAGTTCCCGATGTTTTCCACCCGCCACGCACGCCGCCGCAAACTCGCGCCCACCGCCGCCGGCTTCGCCTCCATGGTGCTGCTCAGCGCGTGCGTCACGATCAACGTCTACTTCCCCGCCGCCGAGGCGAAGGAAGCGGCGAAGGAATTCGTCGAGAAGGTGATCGGCGACGAACTGCCCAACGGCGTGAAGCCGGAAGCCAAGCCGGAAGAATCGAAGCCGGAAGCCGACAACAAGCCCAACGGCGGCGGCATGGCCAGCCTCCTGCGCCGCATCGACCCGCTGAGCCTCGTCGGCATCGGCACCGCGCATGCGCAGGCGCAGCCCGACATCACCATCAAGACGCCCGCGATCCAGGCGATCCAGGCGCGCATGGCGTCGCGCTTCGACGCGACCTTGCGCAAGGGCTTCGACATGGGCGCGCTCGGCTTCAGCAAGGACGGCCTCGTCGTGCTGCGCGATCCGGGTTCGCTCGAACTGAAGGACCGCGTCGGCATGCAGAAGGCCGTCGCCGACGACAACCGCGATCGCGCGGCCGTCTACAAGGAAATCGCGGTCGCCAACGGCCACCCCGATTGGGAAAAGAACATCCGCACCGTGTTCGCCAAGCAGTGGGTCGACAGCGCCCGCGGCGGCTGGTGGTATCAGGATGCTTCGGGGGCTTGGAAGCAGAAGTAAGGCGTAACAGCGGGAAGCGGGAAACGGGAAACGAGAAGCGGGAAACGGGAGGGAAGACTTCGCTTCGGCCGATACGCCATCGGCCGAAGTGGGCGCTGATCTCCCGTTTCCCGCTTCTCGTTTCCCGTTTCCCCGCTTTACGACCAAGGGATGGGACAATCACCGCCCCCACGCCTACACCGAAGTCCCGCTTGGCCCGCCTCGACCAAACCCCCTTCGAAGTCCAGATCACCGACCTCACCCATGACGGCCGCGGCGTCGCCCGCCGGCCCGATCCGAAGTCGGAAGGCCACGGCAAGGCCGTGTTCGTCGCAGGCGCCTTGCCGGGCGAAACCGTCGTCGCGCAGCAGACCGCGCGCCATCGCAGCTTCGACGAAGCAAGAACGCTCGACGTGCTCGTCGCGTCCCCGGATCGCGTGCCCGCGCGCTGCCCGCACTTCGGCACCTGCGGCGGTTGCGCGCTGCAGCACCTGGACGAAGCGAAGCAGATCCACGCCAAGCAGCGTGTGCTGCTGGAGAACCTCGAACGTATCGGTCACGTGACGCCGGAGTCGGTGTTGCCGCCGCTCGTCGATGCGGCGTGGGGCTATCGCCGCAAGGGCCGCTTTTCCGTGCGCCGCGTGGAGAAGAAGGACAAGACGCTGGTCGGTTTCCGCGAACAGGATCCGCGCTTCGTCGCCGACCTGCGCGAATGCCACACCACGATCCCGGAGATCGGCTTCAAGGTCGCCGCGTTGTCGGCGCTGGTCGACGGGATGGACGGTCGCCGCGACATCCCGCAGATCGAGTTCATCGCGGGCGACGACACCATCGCCCTCGTGTTCCGCCACCTGCAACCGCTGTCGCCGCGCGATCTCGCCGCGCTCGAAGCCTTCGGCAACGAACATGATTTCGCGATCTTCCTGCAGCCCGGCGGCATCGACACGGTGCATGCGCTCGGTCACTCGGCGAAGCTCGCCTTCACGCTGCCGGCGTGGGACCTGGAACTGCTGTTCCGTCCGCTCGACTTCATCCAGGTCAACGCGGGCTTGAATCAACGCATGATCGCCAATGCGCTCGATTTGCTCGACGTGCAGTCGGGCGATCGCGTGCTCGACCTGTTCTGCGGCCTCGGCAACTTCACGCTGCCGCTCGCGCGCACCGCGGGCGAAGTGGTGGGCGTCGAAGGCGACGCGGGCCTGATCCGCCGCGCGCGCGAGAATGCCGAGCACAACAAGCTCGGCAACGTCGACTTCCACGCCGCCGATCTGGCCCAGGACCTCGCCTCGCACGCGTGGATGCGCGCGGGCTTCGACCGGCTGTTGCTCGACCCGCCGCGCTCCGGCGCCGACGTCGTGCTGAAACAACTTCCCCTCGACGGCCTGAAGCGCATCGTCTACGTGAGTTGCCACCCCGGTTCGCTGGCGCGCGACGCCGGTTACCTCGTGAACGAGCGCGGCTGGAAGCTGCGCGCGGCGGGCGTGATGGACATGTTCCCGCACACCGCGCACGTGGAGAGCATCGCGATGTTCGAACCGCGCTGACCGCTATGATCGACCCCTCTCGCAAGGAATCCATCGCATGCTCGTGATCGGCATCGCCGGCACCGAACTCACCGCCCGGGAGCGCGACTGGCTCCAGCACGACGCGTGCGCCGGCGTGATCCTGTTCACCCGCAACTTCGCCTCGCGCGTGCAGGTCGCCGAGTTGTCGCAGGCGATCCGCGAAGCGGCGCCGCGCCCGCAGCTGGTGTGCGTCGACCAGGAAGGCGGCCGCGTGCAGCGCTTCCGCGACGGTTACAGCGCGCTGCCGTCGCTCGACCAGTTCGGCAAGTTGTACGGCCGCGACCCCGACGGCGCGATCGCGCTCGCCAAGGAACACGCGTGGCTGATGGCGAGCGAAGTGCGCGCCAGCGGCGTGGACCTGAGCTTCGCGCCGGTGGTCGACCTCGGGCGCGGCAATCGCGCGATCGGCGATCGCGCGTTCTCCGCCGAGCCGCAGATCGTCGCCGAGTTCACCCGCGCGTATGTCGAGGGCATGCACGCGGCCGAGATGGCGGCGACGCTCAAGCACTTCCCCGGCCACGGCTCGGTGCTCGAAGACACGCATTACGACGACGCGATCGACAAGCGCACGCTCGACGAGATCCGCGCGCTCGACCTCATGCCCTTCGTCGCCGGCATCGACGCCGGCGCCGACGCGGTGATGATGGCGCACGTGGTGTATCCGCAGGTCGCGCCCGAACCCGCCGGCTATTCGAAGGTGTGGATCGAGGACATCCTGCGCGCCGAAATGGGCTTCAAGGGCGTCGTGTTCTCCGACGACATCGGCATGGCGGCGGCGTTCTCCGCCGGCGGCGTCAAGGCGCGCATCGATGCGCATCTGGATGCCGGGTGCGACGTCGTGCTGGTGTGCGCGCCGGACCTCGTCGCCGATTCGCTCGCCGCGGTCGAAGGCCGCAAGCTCAACACGATGGCGCTCGCCGGCCTGATCGGTCGTGGTCCGCTCGCGTGGGAAGGCCTGCTCGCCGACACGCGCTACCAGGACCTTCACGCGCGCTTCGGCGGCGACATCGCATGAGCCGGCCGACGCTCGCCGATGCGTTGAAGCGGTCGTCGATCGTCCACGACCGCCGCGCGATCGAGACCGCGATCAGCGCGATGTCCGTGCGCATCCGCAACGACTTCGCGGGCAGCGTGCCGGTGTACCTGACGGTGATGAACGGCGGACTGCCGTTCGCCGGCGCGCTCGCGCTCGAACTCGGCGCGCGCGGGCTCGACCTCGAATTCGATTACCTGCACGCCTCGCGCTATCGCGGCGCGACCTCGGGCGGCGAAGTGACCTGGAAGCATCGTCCGGCGACGCCGTTGCGCGGCCGTCGCGTGCTGCTGGTCGACGACATCGTCGACGAAGGCCACACGCTCATGGCCGTGCGCGAATGGGTGCGCGGGCAGGGTGCGCAGGACGTGCGCATCGCCGCGCTCGCGGTGAAGGCGCACGACCGCTGCGTGCCTGGCCTCGTGGCCGACTACTCCGGCCTCGTCGTGCCCGATCGCTACGTCTACGGCTACGGGCTCGACTACTACGAACAGGGCCGCAACCTGCCGGCGATCTACGCCCTCGACGAGGAATGAGCATGCACCACGCGGACCTTGCGCTCGCAGTGATCGGCGGCACCGGCGTGTATCGCATCGCCGAACTGACGGACGTCGAAAGCCACCTGCCGGAAACGCGTTACGGGTTCCCGTCGGGTCCCTTGCGCGTGGGCCGCATCGATGGCCACCGCGTGGCCTTCCTCGCGCGCCACGGCGAAGAACACGGCGTGCCGCCGCACAAGATCAACTACCGCGCCAACCTCGTCGCGTTGCAGATGATCGGCGCCACGCGCGTGCTCGCGCTCAATACGGTCGGCGGCATCACCGAGCGCTTCGGCCCGACCGTGCTCGCCTGCCCGGACCAGCTCATCGATTACACGTGGGGTCGCATCTCGACGCTGAGCGAAGAGCCCGGCACCGACGTGCTGCACGTCGACTTCGGCGATCCATACGCTCCTGCGTTGCGCGCGCAGATCCTCGCTGCAGCGCAGCGAAGCGGCGTCGCACTCGTCGACGGCGGCTGTTACGGCGCGACCCAGGGCCCGCGCCTGGAAACGAAAGCCGAGATCGCCCGCATGCGCCGCGACGGCTGCGACCTGGTCGGCATGACCGGCATGCCCGAAGCGGGCCTCGCGCGCGAATTGGGCCTGCAATACGCGTGCCTCGGCATCGTCGCGAACTGGGCCGCGGGCTGCGGCGACGAAGCCGAGATCACGATGGCCGAGGTGCTCGCGAACGTTGAAACCGCTTCCACCGGCATCCCCCCGCTGTTGCGTTCGATTTTGGCCGGGTGAGGTCCGCTTCACCTCTGTTGCCAACCGTTCACGCTCATGCATACTCGGCGCGTGCGCAAGGATGCCCCCGCGCCTGTGCACGTCACCGCATCCAGACGAGGTCAGACAGGTTATGCAGTACGGCACCGTGAAGTGGTTCAACGACGCGAAGGGTTTCGGGTTCATCGCCCCGGAAGACGGCAGCGCCGATGTGTTCGTGCATTACTCGGCGATCAACTCCAAGGGTTTCCGCAGCCTCCAGGAAGGCCAGCGCGTCAGCTATGACGTCGTCCAGGGTCCGAAGGGCGCGCAAGCCGCAGGCGTGGTTCCCGTCGCCTGAGCGACGCGGCGCCAACGCGTCCTCGAAAGCCCCGCGAATAGCGGGGCTTTTTTATTGCGGGTCGGGGTAGGCTGCGTGCGATGGCCGACGCCCCTGCCAACCAACCGCCCGAGTTCGCCCCGCGCGACCTGTGGGCCGACGATGCCGCGTTGCGCGAAGCCCTCGCGCGCGAAGGCGCGGGTGCCTTCGCCGAACGCGTCGCGGTGTACGGGGCGCTCGCCGGCGACGTGCTGTACGCGCTCTCGTTCGACGCCCACCGCGACCGCCCGCGCCTGCGCACGCACGACCGCTTCGGCGCGCGCATCGATCGGGTCGAGTTCCACCCCAACTACCACCTGCTCATGCAGGCCGCGATCGAACACGGCGTCGCCGGCCTGTCGTGGCAGGAGCAGCCCGCGCCCGGCGCGCACGTCGCGCGCGCGGCGCTGAGCTACCTGCACCACCAGGTCGAACCCGGCACGAGTTGCCCATTGACGATGACGCACGCGGCGATCCCCGCGCTGCGCCGGCAACCCGCGCTCGCCGAATGGGCCGACAAAGCCGCGGCACCGCACTACGACCCGAGCGAACTCCCGATCGCCGACAAGCCCGGCGTCACCATCGGCATGGGCATGACCGAGAAGCAGGGCGGATCCGACGTGCGCGCGAACACCACGCGCGCGGTGCCGCTGGAGGGCGACGACTACGTGCTGACCGGGCACAAGTGGTTCTTCTCCGCGCCGATGTCCGATGGCTTCCTCGTGCTGGCGCAAGCGCCGGGTGGACTCACGTGCTTCCTGTTGCCGCGACGCCTCGCGGACGGATCGAAGAACGCGTTCACGCTGATGCGTTTGAAGGACAAGCTCGGCGACTGGTCGAACGCGTCTTCCGAAGTCGAATTCCAGGGCGCGCGCGCCACGCGCGTCGGCGAAGAAGGCCGCGGCGTCGCGACCATCCTCGACATGGTGATGCTCACGCGCCTGGACTGCATGCTCGGCTCGGCAGCGGAGATGCGCATGGCGCTCGCGCACGCGCTGCACCACGCGCGGCATCGCAGCGCGTTCGGCAAGTTGCTCATCGACCAACCGCTGATGCGCAACGTACTCGCCGATCTCGCCATCGAGAGCGAAGCCGCGCTCGCGCTGTCGATGCGCGTCGCCCGCGCCGTCGACGCCGCCGAACGCGACCCGCGCGAAGCCGCCCTCGCGCGCATCGGTACCGCGATCGGCAAATACTGGATCTGCAAACGCGCCCCGGCCTTCGTCAACGAAGCGCAGGAATGCCTCGGCGGCGCGGGCTACGTCGAAGAATCGATCCTGCCGCGCCTGTATCGCCAGGCGCCGCTCAATTCGATCTGGGAAGGCAGCGGGAACATCCAGTGCCTCGACGTGTTGCGCGCGCTGCACAAGGAGCCGGAAACCGCGGAAGCCTTCTTCGACGCACTCTGGACCGGACTGCACCCCGCGCTCGACGTCGAGATCACCCGCCTGCGCGAATGGCTCCGCGCGCCCAACGAGGCGAGTGCGCGCACGCTCGTCGAACGCATGGCGCTTGCGTTGCAAGCGTCGGTGCTGCTGCAGGCCGATGCGGCGATCGCGCCGATGTTCGTCGAGAGTCGACTGGCGGGCGCGCATGGCCTCGCGTTCGGCACGTTGCGCCCGAACGACGCGACCTTCGAAGCCATCCTCGCGAGAGCGCTGCCGTGAAGCAAAAACAGGGGTCAGAGCACTATTTCCAGCGGGCTCGCACGGTGCCGAAACAGTTCGCGGCGATGATGCTTCTGCTGCTGTGCGCGGGTGTTGCCGGGCAACCGGCTTCGGCATGCGGCTTCCTGTTCGACACCGTGGACGCGAGCGAATCGGGCATGGGCGCGGCGTTGCTGCTCAATGAAGACATGCTGGTGGTCACGTCGGACGGCTATCGCATGGTCGACTGCCGGCGCGGCGGATGGCCCGTCTGTTTTACGTCCCCGTACATGCGCCTGGCGATTCCTGAAGTCGCGACGGAGGACTGGTCGGATGATGGCACCCGATACGAGCGGGCCTCGCAACGCACGGTGAAAGTCGGCGAGCGCGATGTGCCGGTCGCTGTCATCCGCTCCGTGCAGGAGAACGGCGGATTCGAGTTCTACTACTCGGATGTCGATGGACTCGTGGGTTGGAAGCACGACTACGTCGCGCTCGATGGCGAACGCGTCAGCGACGTGCTGTGGTTCCAACCGAAGCAGCCAGGTGAATCGGGTTGTCGATTGAAACGGTAACTCCGCGTCCTAGCGCCCGTACGCCGTCCCGTTCCACCGATACATCGCGGACTCCGTCGGCCCGCCGACTTCGATGTCGGGCCATCCGTCGTGCTTCGTCGCATGCGGCAACGCGACGCCTGCGCTTTCGATCAACACCACCCACTTGTCGCCGTCGCGCCGCAACAGCGTGACGTGCTCACCCGCGGCGCCGTAGCAGAACGAACTGCTCTCGCGCACCCAGGCTTCGCGAGTGCCATCGCCGTTCAAGTCCTGCAACTCGATGCTGCCGGGCGAGTAGGCCGCGGTCGGCGGATCTTCTTCGCAACGGACCCAGCGCGCGCCCTGCGGCTTGTAGCCCGCGGCTTCGAAGATCGCGACGGAGTCGGAGAAGGAAGGGTTCTGCGCGAGCGCGGGGCCCACGCACGCGACGACCAGGAGGGCGAGGGGAGACAGGCGCATTGCACGTGCTCCGCGCGGGTGTCCGAATCTGCGCCGACGGGGGCGCGTCGGCAAGTGAGGAACGGGGCAAAAACAGGGGCAAAAACAGGGGTCAGAGCACCATTTCCGCGGGAAATAGTGCTCTGACCCCTGTTTTTGCCCCTGTTTTTGCCCCTGTTTTGCTTTCAGGCGCCGAAGAAGCCTCGAGCACGCGCGTCTTCGAGTTGCGGCGCTAGCCATTCCCACAATGCCGGGCAGCCGGCGGCGATCGGCGGGCCGACCTTGCCGATGACGCGTTCGTACGCGATGCCGTTCTCGACCCAGCTGCCGCCGCCGTTGGCGAGGTTCAGCAGTACGGGCATCGCGCGGTCGGCGGCGTGGGCGAAACGCGCTTCGGGGGTTTCGGCCGTTTCGAATTCTTCCCACAGGCCGAGGAAGCGTGCGCCGTGTGCGTTGGGCAGCATGCCGAAGATGCGTTCGACGGCCACGCGCTCGGCGGCCTTGCGTTCGGCCAGGCCCGTGTCGTCGTAGACGATGGTGTCGCCGGTGTCGATCTCGCCGATGTCGTGCACGAGCAGCATCTGCATCACGCGATGCACGTCGACGCCGGGGTCGGCGAACTCCGCCATCGCGCCCGCGAACAGCGCGATCTGCCAGCTGTGCTCGGCGGAGTTCTCGTAGCGGTCGAGGCCGACGGGCTTCGACTTGCGGGTGACGCCCTTGAGGCGATCGAGTTCGAGGATGAAGTCGACTGCGTACTGGATAGAAGCGGGTTGCATCGAGAAGGTCAATCGAGGAATTGGAGTTTCGCGAGATCCGCATACAGCCCGCCCTGCGCGAGCAGTTCCGCATGCGTGCCTTCCGCGACGATGCGCCCGCGATCCATCACGACGATGCGGTCGGCCTTCAACACGGTCGCCAGGCGGTGCGCGATGACGAGCGTCGTGCGGCCTTGCATCAGGTTTTCGAGCGCGTGCTGCACGGCGCGTTCGCTCTGCGCGTCGAGCGCGGAGGTCGCTTCGTCGAGCAGCAGCACGGGCGCGTCCTTCAACAATGCGCGCGCGATGGCGATGCGTTGCTGCTGCCCGCCGGACAGGCGCGCGCCGCGTTCGCCGAGTTCGCTCGCGTAACCCTGCGGCAACAACGTGACGAACTCGTGCGCTTCGGCGGAACGCGCGGCCTGTTCGACATCGGCGTCGCTCGCTTCCAGGCGCCCGTAGCGGATGTTGTCGCCGGCGCTGGCGGCGAAGATGGTCGGCGCCTGCGGCACGAGCGCGATCGATTCGCGCAGCGACGACGGATCGAGCTGGCGCAGGTCGACGCCTTCGATGCGGATCGTGCCCTGCTGCGGATCGTGGAAGCGCAGCAGCAGCGCGAACACCGTGCTCTTGCCCGCGCCCGACGGGCCGACGAGCGCCACGGTTTCGCCGGGCCGCACGTGCAGCGAGAAACCTTCCAGCGCGGGCGCATCGGCGCGCGAGGGGTAGTGGAACACCACGTCGTCGAAATCGATGGCGCCGCGCACTGGAGACGGCAGCGGCGTCGGATTCGCGGGCGCCACCAGTTCGGCGCGTTGCATCAGCAGGTCGTTGATGCGCCCCATGCCGCCGGCCGCGCGCTGCACTTCGTTCCAGACTTCCGCGAGCGCACCGACCGAACCGCCGCCGAGCATCGCGTACAGCACGAACTGCCCGAGCGTGCCCGCGCTCATGTCGCCGGCCACGACATCGTGCGCGCCGGACCACAGCACGATGATCATCGCGCCGAAGAACGCGGTGATCGCGACCGCGGTGACGATCGCCTGCATGCCGATGCGGCGGCGCGCGGTGGCGACGGCGCGCGCTACCGCGTCGACGAAGCGCCCGCGTTCGTAGGGTTCGCGCGCGTGCGACTGCACGGTGCGGATGTTGCCGAGCACTTCGCTCGCCAGCGCATTCGCGTCGGCGACGCGGTCCTGGCTCTGCCGCGACATCTTCTGCAGGCGCCGGCTGCCGATCACGATCGGCGCGACGAACAACGGGATGCCGATCATCGTGTAGGTCGCCAGCCGCGGGCTGGTCACGAACATCATGCCGATGCTGCCGAGCACCATCACGAAGCTGCGCAGGGCGACCGAGATGCTCGACCCCACGAGGCTGCGCAACAATTCGGTGTCGGCCGACAGGCGCGAGACGAGTTCGCCGCTGCGCGTGGTCTCGAAGAACGCGGGATCCAGGCCGAGCAGGTGCGAATACAGGCGTTCGCGCAGGTCGGCGACGACGCGTTCGCCGAGCAGCGAGACGAAGTAGAAGCGCGCCGCCGTCGCCAGCGCGAGCGCCGCGGTCACGCCGAACAGCATCGCGAACGTCGCGTCGATGTTGGTCGCGCTGCGGAAGCCCTGGTCGATCATGCCGCGCACGGCGACGGGCAACGCGAGCGTCGCGGCCGACGATGCGCACAGCGCCAGCAACCACGCGACGAACAACACGCGCTGCCGGCGGACGAAGGGCCACAGGCCGCGCAGGCTGATCAACTTGCCCTTGGCCTGCGCGGTCTTTTCGATATCGGTCGAGGGGGAAGCCATCAGCCATTGTCCCCGATGCGGGCGCGGTTGCGGGTCGCGTCGCGCAAATGCGTGGCCAATGCGTCGACGCGATCGGCCGGCAGGCGCACCCGCACGCGCAGGCCGCCCGCGTCGAAGGCGTCTTCGAGCCGCTGCGCACCGTGCGCCGCGAGGGCCGCGTGCACGGCGCCGGTGTCTTCGAACGGCGCGCGGATGTCGAACTCGCGCATGGCGATCAGCGGCAGGCGCGGCGCGGTGCGCAGGCATTCGGCCGCGGCGCCGCCGTAGGCGCGCACGAGCCCGCCCGCGCCGAGGTTCACGCCGCCGTACCAGCGCGTGACCACGACCATGACGCGATCGAAGCCCTGGCCGTCGATCGCCGCGAGGATCGGGCGGCCTGCCGTGCCCGCGGGTTCGCCGTCGTCGCTCGAGCGGTATTCGGCGCCGATGCGATACGCCCAGCAGTGGTGCGTCGCAGGCGTGCGAGCGAGCTCTTCGAGGAAGGCAAGGGCGTCGGCCGGCGATTCGACGGGCGTTGCCTGCGCGAGGAAACGGCTGTGCTTCACCTCGATCGCATGCGAGGCGGGGCCGGCGAGGGTGTCGCTCATTCCTCGAGCGCGCGCAGATCGTCGGGGATCGCGTGGCCCGGGTAGCGATCGCGGAAGGCCTTGAGGCTTTCGCGTGCGGCGTCGGCATGGCCGTCGCGCACGAGTTCGCGGATGCGTTGCAGCCAGGCGTCGCGCACCGCGGGACTTTCGGTGGTCGCGGGCGGCACGACTTCTTCGTCGGCTTCGGCGAACTCGGGCTCGGCGCGCTGGCGCGCGGACTGCGCGGCGGCGTCGGCGCGTTCCATCGCCTGCATCGGCGGGGAGGGCGGGGGCGGCGCGGCAGGCGCGGCCATCGCGGCAGGCGGCGCGGGATGCACCGCTTCGTCGAGCACGACCGGCCCTTCGATCGCGAAGGCCTGCGGCTTGCGCTGCGCATCGGCCGGCGTCGCCGAACGGATGCGCGCACGCTGGCGCGGCGCGGCGGCTTCTTCGGCCGGCGGCGGCGTGGGCATGTTGAGCGCGCGGGGCGCCACGGGGCGCGCGCGCATCGGCGGCGGCGCGCGATACTCGACGCCTTCGTCGTGCTCCAGCACCTGCGTCGCTTCCCGCGGCGCTTCCGGCACGGGGTGCAACTGCCACGCGATGCCGCATGCGATCGCGAGCGATGCCGCGAAGCCGAGCGTCGCCGGCCACTTCGACACCTTGCGACGCGGCGCCACGGTCGGGCGCACGGCCGCATGCGCCGCCGCGAGGATGTGCGAATCCAGCGCAGCCGATGGCTCGCCCTGCGGCCCGATCTTCGACAGGCGCCGCGCGAGCGCGCGCTCTTCCGGCGTCAGGCCGGTGTCGCTCGCGTTGTCGTCGTGCGTGCTCATGCGTCGTCCGATCCCAGTCCCGCGCGAAGCTTGTCCATCGCGTAGCGCAGGCGCGATTTCACCGTCTCCCGACCGGCGCCGGTGATCGCGCCGATCTCTTCCAGGGTCAGTTCCTGTTCGAGGCGCAGCACCACCACCTCGCGTTGTTCCGGCGGCAGCGCATCGAGTGCGAGCTGCAGCCGCCGGCGTTGTTCGAACTCCGACAATCGCCGCTCCGGCGTGTCGGGGTCGGGGATGCGCGCGGCGCGCTCGTCGGCGTCTTCCGGCGCGGGCGGGCGGTACTTCGACGCGCGCCAATGATCGCCCAGCCGATTGTGCGCGATGCGATAGAGCCACGTGGCGAAGGCGGCCTCGGGCACCCAGCTGGTGCGCGCGATGATCACCTTCTGCCAGACGTCCTGGAACAACTCGTCGGCCAATGCGCCATCGCGTACCTGCCGCAGCAGGTACCGGTAGAGACGGGTGCGATGGCGGCCGTACAACTGCTCGAACGCGGCGCCGTCGCCGGCCACCCAGTCCAGCATCAGCTGCTCGTCGCTGGTCGGGGCCCCATCGTCCATGGCGCGCAGCGTACGGGCTGGCGCGGGGGCGGGGAAGCGGCCGGTGGATGCGATGGCGAAGGTCGTCGTGGATGCGCTCACCCGGTGACCAACGTTCGACGGTGGCCGATGGGGTTCCGGATTCGCCCGCCTTTTCCGTTCATCGGTTCATGAGACCCGCATCAGGCCTCCCTCCGGAGGGGCGCTACCAACGGCGTGAAGGCTGTATGCTCGGGTCCATGTCTGGGGGGACGACGTAAACGTGCGCAGCCCGGAGTTGGCTGGAATGACGGGGTCCGCGGCGCAATCCGCAGGACCGGCGCTCGCGCGCTCGGTCCGCGAAGTGTTGCCGGCCGACGCCCGCGTCGTGGTGTGCTGGCGGGATTCCGGCGGCGACGCCTATTCGGCGGACGACGCGGCACCGGCGGCACTGGTCGCGCGCGCGCTCGCGATGCTCGGCACCAAGGGTCGCGCCCGCGACGCCGAGATCCTCGATCACTGGACCACCGAGCAGGGTTGCGAAATCGTGCTGGCCGCGCAGAGCGCGTCGGGCGTGGTGACGCCGTTGCGCGATGCGTGGCAGGCGATGGCGCGGCGCGCGGTCGCGGCATCGCTCGAAGCCTGGCAATCGCGCTCGCGCATCGCGACGCTCGAGAAGAGCGAACGCCTGCAGCAGGCGCTGTACGAGATCGCCGACCTCGCAGGATCGCAGCTCGAACTGCACGAGATGCTGCGCCGCATCCACGCGGTGGTCGGCGGGCTGATGTACGCCGAGAACTGCTTCATCGTGCTGTACGACGAGATGCGGCAGACGCTGCGCTTCCTGTATTTCGCCGACCGCCACGATCCCTACATCGCCGACCCCTCGCACGAGATCGGCGTCGCCGAAGTCCCGACGAGCCTGACGATGGCGCTGCTGCGCCACGGCGAACCGCTGCTCGGTCCCTCGGCCGCGCTGCGCGCGCGCCTGCAGATCCCGCACGATCCGACCCACGGCCCCGATTCGGAAGACTGGCTCGGCGTGCCGATGCGGCGCGAAGGCACGGTGTGCGGCGCGATCGTGGTGCAGAGCTACGAACATCGCGCGAGCTACAGCGACGAAGACCGCGCGCTGCTGTCGTATGTCGCGCAACACATCCTCACCGCGCTCGATCGCCGCCAGGCGCGCAGCGAACTCGAACGCCGCGTCGAAGAACGCACGCACGCGCTGCAGGAAGCCAACCGCGTGCTGCAGGCGGAGATCGTCGAGCGCCAGCGCGCCGAACGCCTGCAACGCGCGCTGTTCCGCATCGCCGAGTTGTCGATCACTTCCGAAACGCTCGAGCGCTTCTACGCCGAAGTGCACGACGTGGTCGGCGAACTGCTGTACGCGCGCAACTTCTACATCGCGTTGCTCGCAGGCGACGGCGACGAACTCGAATTCCCGTACACCATCGACGAACGCGACCCGCACCGCCCGCGCCGCAAGTTCGGCATGGGCATGACCGAATACGTCATCCGCACCGGCCGTCCGTGCCTCGCCGATCGCCAGGCGATCGAAGCGCTGGAACGCGAGGGCAAGGCGAAGACGATGGGCACGCTGTCCTACAACTGGCTCGGCGTGCCGCTGTTCCGCGACGACGCCGTCGTCGGCGTGATCGCGGTACAGAGTTATTCGCCGGCCGTCGCGTTCACCCAGCGCGACCAGGAACTGCTGACGTTCGTCGCGCACCACATCGGCAGCGGCCTGCAGCGCAAGCAGGCCACCGAAAGCCTGAAGGCCGCGCACGCCGAACTCGAACGCCGCGTCGAAGAACGCACGCGCGAACTCGCCGCGGCGAACGCCGAGCTGATGGCGCAGATCGGCGAGCGTATGCACGCCGAACGGCGCCTCACGCACCAGGCGCAGCACGACGTCCTCACCGGCCTGCCGAATCGCGTGCAACTGCTCGAACGCCTCGGTCACGCGATCCAGCGTGCGCGCAGCGGCGCCGATGAAGGGCGCACGTTCGCGGTGCTGTTCCTCGATCTCGATCGCTTCAAGCTCGTCAACGACTCGGTCGGTCACGCGGTCGGCGACGAATTGCTGATCGAAGCCGGCCGCCGCATCGTCGCAGCGGTGCGCGGCGGCGACACGGTCGCGCGCCTGGGCGGCGACGAATTCGCGATCCTCGTCGAGCAGATCGACGGGCAGGAAATGGCGGAAGAACTCGCCGGCCGCGTCCTCGGTGCGCTCGGCGCGCCGGTGTGGATCGCAGGTCGCGAACTGTTCCCGACCGCGAGCATCGGCATCGCCCTGTGGCTGCCGCGCTATCGCAACGGCGAAGACATGCTGCGCGACGCCGACGCCGCGATGTACCGCGCCAAGGGCGCCGGCCGCGACCGCAGCGCCGTGTTCGACGAAGCGATGCGCGACGAAGCCACGCGCATCCTCGACCTCGAAGCCGACCTGCGCCGCGCGATCAACGCCGACGCGTTCGAACCGCACTACCAGCCGATCGTGCGCATCGCCGACGGCGCCGTGCTCGGCCAGGAAGCGCTGCTGCGCTGGCGCCACGAAAAGCGCGGCATCCTCGCGCCGGGCGAATTCATCGGCGTGGGCGAGGACAGCGGCCTGATCGAACAGGTCGACTGGCTGCTGTACGCGCGCGTGATCGCGGACATGGCGAAGTTCCCGGCCGACGGATACGTGTCGGTCAACGTGTCGCCGCGGCATTTCCGTTCGCCGGATTTCGCCGAGCGCCTGCTCGGGTTGCTGGAGATGTCGAACGTCGATCCTGGGCGGTTGCGCATCGAGATCACGGAGGTGGCGCTGTTCGATGATGCGCCGCGTGCGTTGCGCACGTTGAGCGATCTGCGTCGCCATGGTGTGCTCGCGTTGCTCGACGACTTCGGTACGGGGTTCTCGGCGCTGTCATATTTGCATCACTTCCCGATCGAGTGTTTGAAGATCGATCGGAGCTTCATCGCGGGGTTGTCGACGGCGCAGCCGGAATCGCTTGCGGTGATTCGCGCGATCCTGGCGTTGGCGGGGACGTTGAATATCGACACGATTGCCGAGGGCATCGAGACCGAGGCGCAGCGCGATGCGTTGATTGGGCTTGGGTGCGTGAACGGGCAGGGCTATTTGTTCGGGCGGCCCGTCGCGCGGTGAGCAAAAAAGGGGGTCAGAGCACCATTTCGCTCCGAAATGGTGCTCTGACCCCCTTTTTTGCTGCCCCCTTTTTTGCCCCTGCTTCTACTTTCGCGCGGCTTGCACCAGCGCACGAATCATGAACCGCTTCACCTTGCGCGCCTCCGCATCGTCGACACGCAGCACATCCTTGAAGACGAGCATCGCTTCGGTGCCGATCACGAGCGCGAGCGATTTCGCGAGCAGCTTGTAATCAGCCGGCTTGAACTCGGCGCGCGCGGGTTCGAGCGCAGCTTCGATCAACGGCGTTCGCCGGTTCTGGCGCTTCGGGACGCTCTCGTCGCCGGCGGCCTGGCGTTGCAATGAATGCACGAGCATGGTGCGCAGCGCATGTTCGTTCGTGCCGATCACCGACGAGAGCGCATCGTCGATGCGTTCCAGGCGCGCGACCGGGTCCGCGTTCGCGCCCTTCAGGATCGCATCGGCCTCCGGCACTTCGACGTCGACCGAGGCTTCCGCCAGCAGGGCTTCCACGCCGGGGAAATAGCGATAGGCGGTCGCGCGCGAGACCATCGCCGCTTCGGCGACTTCGTCGAGCGTGGGCGTGCGGCCCTGCTGCATGAGCTTCGCGGCGGCGGCGAGCAGATCCTTGCGCGTGCGTTGGCGCTGGTTGGGGCGTCCGTCCGGCATGTCAGTCGCCCTGCGGCAATTGCTGGAGGATGGAGGCGAGGTCCAGCCACACCTGTTCGCGCTGGATGTCGCCGCCCTCGCTGAACTCCATGACGTGCAGCAGGCGGAACTCGAGCGGGCGATCGCGGCCTTCGAGGCCGAACGGACGGCCCGGCGCGCGGCCGCGCCACAGCGACTCGTCTACGAGGAAATTGTCGCCGTGCATGCGTCGCAGCGAGCGCACTTGTCCATGCGAGAGGTCGGCGAACAGCGATTCGTAGAAGCCGCGCGCGTTGTCGCGACCGAACGTGGGACCGGTGGGGAAGCCGACGATGTCGTGTTCGGCGTCCTGGGCGAGGGTGGCCAGCACGCCTGCGACATCGTCGCGCGCTTCGTAGCCGAAGTGCTCGTCCATCCGGCGGTTCATCTGGGCGGGGGTGAGGGGCATGGGCGGGCTCTCGTCGTGGGACGGTGGTGATACTAATGCGACAGGAGTCTCACGAAAAGACATACGTCTACGTTTGCCGACGAACGGCGCTGCTCAGCCGCTCCCAGGAGCGCTTCCTCCCAGGGGAAACGAGGGTCGCGACCCGTAACGATCCGGTTGGGAACCCCAACGATGCCCGTCGCAACCCTGCCGATGCCCATCGCAACCGCATCGAAGCCCTTCGCAACCCCATCGATGCGCTTCGCAACCCCATCGATGCCGGTCACAACCTGATGCGACGCCCTCCGCAACCCCATCGATCCCCTCCGCAACCCCATCGATGCCCTCCGCTACCCCACGGATGCGCTTCGCCACCTCAACGATGCTGTTCGCGACCCCATCGATGCCCTGCTCAGCTTCGCGTGATTGGCATTGCGACAGTCGGGCTGCACTATGGCGCGAAGGAATTGCTCCATGAGGCAGACATGGCGAAGCAGAAGCACGGACTCGCGAAACGCGCTCTGGACAAGCACTACCCCTGCTATCTGGCGAACGCGCCCATCGCGGGCGCCTCCGAACTCGACGTCCTCGACAAGTTCACCGGTGAGCGCGCCACGCGCGTCGGGTTCGCCGACGCGACGCTGATTCGCAAGGCCATCGTTGCCGCGCACAAGGCGCGCGGACCGATGGCGGAGTTTCCGCCGGACAAGCGCCGCGACGTCCTCGAGCATTGCGTGCGCCGTTTCACCGAGCGCCAGGAAGAACTCGCGCTCGCGCTGTGCATCGAAGCCGGCAAGCCGATCCGCGATGCGCGCGGTGAAGTGACGCGGCTGATCGACACGTTCCGCATCGCCGCCGGCGAAGCCACGCGCAGCGAAGGCGAGACCATCGAACTGCAAATCTCCCCGCGCACGCGCGGCTATCGCGGCATGGTCAAGCGCGTGCCGATCGGCGCGTGCTCGTTCATCACGCCGTTCAACTTCCCGCTCAACCTCGTCGCGCACAAGGTCGCGCCTGCGCTCGCGGCGGGCTGTCCGTTCGTGCTGAAACCCGCGGCGAAGACGCCCGTCGGCGCGCTGATCATCGGCGAGGTGCTCGCGGAGACGGATCTGCCGCGTGGCGCGTTCTCGATCCTGCCGTGCTCCAACGAAGACGCGAGCCTGCTCGTCGAGGACGAGCGCATCGCGTTGCTGAGTTTCACCGGCGGCCTCGTCGGTTGGGACCTCAAGGCGCGTGCGGGCCGCAAGAAAGTCGTGCTCGAACTTGGCGGCAATGCCGCGTGCATCGTCGACGAAGATCCGGGCCAGCCGCTCGACAAGGTCATCGAGCGCATGGCGTTCGGCGCGTACTACCAGTCGGGCCAGAGCTGCATCAGCGTGCAGCGCATCCTGGTGCACAAGTCGCTGTACGCGAAGTTCCGCAAGCAGTTCGGCGAGGCGGTGTCGAAACTGCGCATGGGCGATCCGAAGGACGAGAAGGTCTTCATCGGCCCGATGGTCGACGAGGAAGCCGCGAAGCGCATCGAGGCGTGGATGGATGCGGCCGTCGCCGGCGGCGCGAAGGCGATCGTGCGCGGCAATCGCAAGAAGAACATGGTGCCCGCGGCGTTGTTCGAGAACGTGCCGCGCACGAGCGACCTTTATCGGAAGGAAGCATTCGGCCCCGTGGCGTTGCTCGAACCGTTCGACGATTTCGAAGACGCGATCAACGGCGTCAACGACAGCGACTTCGGTCTGCAGGCCGGCGTGTTCACCGGCTCGCTCGCGCACACGATGCGCGCGTGGGATGCGCTGGAAGTCGGCGGCGTGATCGTGGGTGATGTGCCGAGCTTCCGCGTCGACAACATGCCGTATGGCGGGGTGAAGCTGTCGGGGCTGGGGCGCGAGGGGATTCGCAGCGCGATCCGGGACATGACGGAAGAACGGCTGTTGGTGGTTCGCGACGTCTGAGCAAAAAAGGGGGTCAGAGCACCATTTCGCCGAGCGAAATGGTGCTCTGACCCCCTTTTTTACTCGTCCGGCGCGATCACCTTCAACGGCAACTGCCCATCGCCCAGCCTGGCCGAAACGCGATCGCCCACCCGCGCATCCTGCACGCTGCGAACGATTCGCCCATCCTCGTGCTGCAGGATCGCGTAACCACGCGCCACCGTCTTCAACGGGCTCACCGCTTCCATCGATCGCGCGAGTCCGCGCAGATGCACCTGGTCATGCCGCAACCGCCGCATGATCGCTGCCTGGGGGCGCGGCCGCAGCGACTCCAGCCGCTGGCGGAGCAGGGCGATCCGCCGCTTCGGCGCCATCGTCCGCAACACCGCGTCGGCATGGCGCAACCGTGCATGCAGGCGTTCGAGTTGCTTGCGGAACGCATGATCGAGGCGACGCTGCGCTTCCAGTTGGCGCCGGCAAAGCAAATCCAGTCGCGCGCGCGGCCGCAAAGCATGCAATCGCAACGCCGCACGATCCGCGCGCTGCGCATCACGATGCAATCGATGCGACATCAAGCGCGACGAACGCCGCTGCAATCCCTGCAACCGCAACGCAAGATCGTGCCGACTCGGCGCCAGCAGTTCCGCCGCCACCGACGGCGTCGGTGCGCGCAAGTCGGCGACGAAATCGCTGAGGCTGAAGTCGGTCTCGTGTCCGATCGCCGACACCACGGGCACCGGCGATTGCGCGATCGCGCGCACGAGGCGCTCGTCGTTGAACGCCCACAGATCCTCGAGCGAGCCGCCGCCGCGCGCGAGCAGGATCGCGTCGTAACGCTCGGATCGATACGCACGTTGCAGCATCGCGACGATCTGCGCCGGCGCGCCTTCGCCCTGCACGGGCACCGGCAGTACGTCGACATGCATCAGCGGGAAACGGCGCGACAACACGCTCAACACGTCGCGCACCGCTGCACCGGAAGGCGACGTCACCACCGCGAGGCGTCGCACGAACGCAGGGAGCGGTCGCTTGCGCTCCGTGTCGAACAACCCTTCGGCGGTGAGTTTCTGCTTGAGTTCCTCGAACGCGCGGCGCAACGCGCCTTCGCCGGCTTCCTCCAGCGAGTCGAGGATGAGCTGATAGTCGCCGCGCGCTTCGTACAGCGTGAGGCGGCCGCGCGCGAGCACGCGCAGGCCTTCGCGCGGGACGAAGTTCAGCCATTGGCTCTTCGGCTTGAACAGCGCGCAGCGCACCTGGGCGCGCGCGTCCTTCAGCGTGAAATACAGGTGCCCGGAGCCGGGCCGCGAGAGGTTGCCGAGCTCGCCTTCCACCAAGACCGACGGGAAGCTGCCTTCCAGCAGGTCGCGCGCCAGCGCATTGAGCTGGCTCGGGGACAGGACCTGGCGGGCGTCGTCGCGGGGCATGCGGGGGCCGGAGGCGGCGGGACACGGTAGCGCAGGCGGGCGTTCGGGTCACGCACGGTAGAATGCGGGTGCCCCTATCAAGCAAGCCGTCGATGCCTGCCGCCAACGCCTCCGTCCTTCCGCTTCCCTGCGCCGACATGTTCGGCCCGTCGCCGCGCCGCAACACGCGGCAGGTGCGTGTGGGCGGCATCGCGGTGGGCGGCAATGCGCCGGTCGTCGTGCAGTCGATGACCAACACCGACACGGCCGATGTCGCCGCGACGACGAAGCAGGTCGCCGAACTCTGGCGCGCGGGCTCCGAGCTCGTCCGTGTCACCGTCAACACGCCCGAAGCGGCGGCCGCCGTGCCGCGCATCGTCGAGAAGCTCGAGATGATGGGCGTGCACGTGCCGATCATCGGCGACTTCCACTACAACGGGCACCAGCTGCTCGCCGGCGAACCGGCGTGCGCGCGTGCGCTCGCGAAGTACCGCATCAACCCGGGCAACGTCGGCTTCGGCAAGAAGAAGGACGTGCAGTTCGCGCAGCTGATCGAGTTTGCGATCGCCAACGACAAGCCCGTGCGCATCGGCGCGAACTGGGGTTCGCTCGACCAGGCGCTCGCTGCGCAATTGATGGACGAGAACCACGCGCGCGCCGAGCCGTGGGATGCCGCGCGCGTGCTGCGCGAGGCGCTGATCCGTTCCGCGCTCGACTCCGCCGAGCGCGCCGTGCAACTCGGCCTTCCCGCCGATCGCATCGTGCTCAGCGCGAAGGTCAGCGGCGTGCAGGAACTCATCGCCGTGTATCGCGAACTCGCCACGCGTGGCGACTACGCGCTGCACCTCGGCCTCACCGAAGCGGGCATCGGCAGCAAGGGCATCGTCGCCTCCAGCGCCGCGCTCGCGGTGCTGATGCAGGAAGGCATCGGCGACACGATCCGCATCTCGCTCACGCCGGAACCCGGCGCGTCGCGCACGCAGGAAGTGATCGTCGCGCAGGAACTGCTGCAGACGCTCGGCCTGCGCGCGTTCACGCCGATGGTCACCGCATGCCCCGGTTGCGGGCGCACGACGTCGGAGTTCTTCCAGGAACTCGCCAAGGTCGTGCAGACGCACGTGCGCGAGAAGATGCCGGAATGGAAGATCAGCCACCCGGGCGCGGAGAACCTCACGCTCGCGGTGATGGGCTGCGTCGTCAACGGCCCCGGCGAATCGCGCCACGCGAACATCGGCATCTCGTTGCCCGGCACCGGCGAAGCGCCGGCCGCGCCGGTGTTCATCGACGGCGAGAAAGCGAAGACGCTGCGCGGCGACAACATCGCGCAGGAGTTCGTCGCGATGATCGACGACTACGTCGACGCGAAGTTCGGCGCTCAGCGCCGCGCGTAGGCGGCGAGTGCGGCCTCGCGCGCGGTCGCGAGGTCGATGATCGGTGGCGGATAATCGGGCGTGCCGAGTTCCGGCACCCACGTGCGGACGTACGCGCCGTCGGGATCGAATCGCTTCGCCTGCAACGTCGGATTGAAGATGCGGAAGTAGGGCGCCGCATCCGCGCCGGTGCCCGCGACCCATTGCCAGCCTAGCGTGTTGTTGGCGAGGTCCGCATCGACCAACGTGTCATGGAACCACCGCGCGCCATGCAACCAGTGCATGCGCAGGTGCTTGGTCAGCAGGCTGGCGACCAGCATGCGCACGCGGTTGTGCATCCAGCCGGTGTGCCACAGTTGGCGCATGCCGGCGTCGACGATAGGGATGCCGGTGCGGCCGGTCTTCCATGCATCGAGTTGCGCATCGTCGACGCGCGCCCAATCGAAATCGTCGAAACGCGGATCGAGGTTGTGGTCGGTCGTGCGCGGGAAGTGGTGCAGCAGGTGGTGCGCGAACTCGCGCCAGAACAGTTGGCGCAGGAACGCGATGCGCGCGTCCTTCGGCGCATCGGACTGCGCGATCGTGGCGTAGACGCGCGCGATCGAGACTTCGCCGAAATGGAGATGCGGTGAGAGGCAGGACGTGCCTTCCATCGCCGGGAGGTCGCGGCCTTCGGGATATGCGGCAACCTTCGGTACGAACGCGCGCAGTGCGTCGCGCGCGCCTTGTTCGCCGGGTGTCCAGTGCGACCAGAACGTGCGATTCCATGCGTGTTTCGGCGCGGGCAGGAGCGCATCGATCGCGGGCGCATCGATCGCGTGCGCAGCAGCATCATCGAACGCCACGGGCGGTAGATGCGCGGGCGCATCCCACGTCCGCGGCGTGCGCATGCGCGCGATCGCGGCCTTGAAGAACGGCGTGAAGACCTTGTACGGATCGCCGGCCTTCGTCGCGACGTCCCACGGTTCGACGAGCAACGCGCCGTTGTGGCTTTCGGTGTGCAGGCCCGCGCGGCGCAACGCGCGCTTCAACTCGGTGTCGCGACGCTCGATCGCGGGTTCGTAGCGGCGCGTCCAGAAGATCGCTTCTGCGCCGGTCGCCGACGCGAGGCGTTGCAAGGCCGCAAGCGTCGGCCCGCGCACGCAGGTCAAGTGCGAGCCGCGTGCGCGCAGCGCCGCATCCAGCGCTTGCAACGAACGTCGCCGCCACGCATCCGACGCCGCCCCCGGCGCCCAATCGCCTTCTTCCTCCGGTGCATGCACGTACACCGGGATCGGCGCGTACTCCTGCGCCAGCGCCGCCTGCAACGCAGGCTGGTCGTCGAGGCGGAGGTCGTCGCGGAACCAGACGAGGGCGGCAGGCATCGCCCATTGTCGCGGGCTTGCGCGCGCAGGCGCGTCAACGCGGCGTCGTCAACGCGCGTCCAACGCGTAGCGCACCTGCAGCCGGAAAGAGAGCATCGGATCGTTGTCCGGCGAGTCGGTCGTCGGCCGCACCACGGTCAGCGGCACGTACAGCACTTCGGCCGCCAGGCCCCAGCCGTTCGGCAGTGCGCGGCCCACGCCAAAGGCGAGGTAACCGACGTCGTCGGTGGCGGTGAGTCGCGAGCGATCGCGGAAGCCGAAGGTCAGCGCATCGACCTGCACTTCGTTCTCCATGCGCACGATGCCGCCGGTGAGGTGCCAGGTCCACGCTCCGTGTTGCAGCGCGGCGGTGGATTCGAGGCCGTAATAGTTCAGATGGAGCGTGTCGCTCGACGGCGCTTCGCAACCGTAGGGGTTCGCGACGAAGTCCCGGACCCCCGCCAGCGCGGCCGGGCAGGTGACGTCGCCGACGACCGCGCCGTGTTGCCCGAACGCGCGCAGCGACACGACGATGCCGTCCTTGTCGACCACGCGCTTCGACAGCGCCGCGGCCCACAGGTCGCGCGGCTTCGCGCCATCGATCTCGACCGGTGGCGTCCACGCCAGCTCGCCGACGAACCCCCACGGCAGGCCGATGAACCCGCGCACTCGGCCGAAGACCGGCGACTTGTTCAGGTCCTCGTTCTTGACCCCGTTGAACCCGACCACCCTTTGTTCGGCATTGAGGTGCGGCACTTCACCCAGTTCGACGGCCACTTCCCACTGGCCGGGTGCGAGCGCGGGGGTCGGGCCGAAAGCGGTCATCAGCGTCGAGGCAGTCATGTAATGCATGGCCCACGCTTCGAGCCGGTCGCCATCGAGGACTTCGTCGTTCCGGATGACGTCGGACTGGGCCACGGCCGCCAAGGGCGCTGCGGCGAGCAGCAGTGCACTCATCACGCGAAAAGACGAGGTCGGCATATGCGCACGGATACCCGGATGGAGCGGCACAGGTTCAACAGGACCCGCAGGTGGCTGGCGTGGGCGCTTGCCTGCGCGATGTTGGGGGCCGTCCCGGCGCTGACGTTGCCTGCGACCGTGTCGGCGGCCAATCACACGGTGCGGGCGAATCCAATGACGTTCTCGCCCAACGATCTCACCATCGTCGCCGGCGACACGGTCACCTTCGTCAACGGCGGCGGGTTGCACAACGTGCGTTCGGAGAATGGTTCCATCACATCGTTCCGCTGTGCCGTCGGATGCGACGGCAACAACGGCGACCCCAGCACCGACCCCTGGACTGCCGTGGTGAGGTTCCCGACCGCCGGCACGATCCGTTACTTCTGCGAAATCCATGGCGCGCCGGGCGGTGTCGGCATGTCCGGCATCATCCGCGTGACCGCGGCGCCGCCTCCGCCTCCGCCTCCGCCTCCGGCGTATCGCCCCTATGCCGACTTCAATGCGGACGGACGTTCCGACCTGCCGTGGCGCAACATGCAGACCGGCGTCAGCAGGATCTGGCGTTCGGCCAACTCGGGTTCGTCGATCGCATTGGCGACCGTCAGCAATCTCTCGTGGCGCATCGTCGGGATCGGCGATTTCGACAACAACAACGTGGCCGACGTGTTGTGGCGCAACTCGGGCAACGGCGTCAACGTGATCTGGCGCTCGGCGAACGCAGCGACGCAGACCAGCCTGGCCACCGTGCCCAACCAGCAATGGAAGGTCGTGGGTGTCGGCGACTTCAACGCCGACCGGCGCTCCGACATCGTGTGGCGCAACGACGTGACCGGCGCCAACACGATCTGGCTGTCGGCCAATGCCGCGACGCAGATGCACGTGACGACGGTGACGAACCTGCAATGGCGGATCGTCGGCGTGGGCGACTTCAACCGCGATGGACGCAGCGACCTGCTGTGGCGCAACGTGGCCACCGGCGCCAACACGATCTGGCGCAGCGGCAGCTCGGCCACGCAGCAGTACGTGACCACCGTCGGAATCGCGTGGCAGGCGGTTGGCGTCGGCGACTTCAACGGCGACGGCTTCTCCGACATCTTCTGGCGGCACACCGGTGGCGGCAACATCATCTGGCGTTCGGCCAACGCGCAGTTGCCCATCTACGCGGCGACCGTCACCAACCAGGCATGGCGCATCGTGGCGATCGGCGACTTCAACGGCGACCGCAGGTCGGATGCGGTGTGGCGCAACGCGAGTTCGGGCGGCAACACGATCTGGCTGTCGGGCAACGGCTCGACGCAACAGGCGGTGTCGGCGCTCCTGGCGCCGTGGGCGGTCGTGCCCTGAGTTGCGCCCGCGAACTTTGAACCCGACCCGCACCTGCCGGTATGCAGGTGCAGGTCGGGCCAGGAGTTCGGCACATGGGTACGCAGGCACGCAAGACGGGGCGGCGATTCGGATCGACGCTGCGCTTCGGCGCACTGGCCGGCGCGATGGCGCTGGTGGGCATGATCGGATCCGCGCAGGCGACCTTCCACCTCGTCAAGATCGTCGAGATCTTCCCGGGAACCGCGGCATCCCCCAACGCGCAGTACATCGTGTTGCAGATGTATGCGAACGGGGAAAACCTCCTTGGTACCCATCGCTTCACCTACTACAACGCGGCCGGCCAGGCGACGTCCACGTTCACCTTCCCGTCGAACGTGGCCAATGGCATGGCCCAGGCGAAGATCCTGATCGCAACGCCCGAGGCGCGCACGTTCTTCAACGTGCAACCGGACTTCACGACGACGCCGCAGCTCCTGCGTGCGGGCGGCAAGATCTGTTACGCCGACACGATCGATTGCGTCGCATGGGGCAACTACACCGCAGGCAGCGCGGGCGTGGGCGTGCCCTTCAACGCCACCGGCGGCGGGCTGCTTGCGGGACGCGCGGTGGTCCGCAGGCTCGACATCTTCGCCGGCATCCCCGACGACGGTTATGGCGGCGGTGGCGTTCCTGGATCGACGACGACCCTGGAAGGACAGGACGACACCGACAACAGCGCGAACGACTTCCGCTTCGGCACGCCGGCCCCGCGCAACAACGCAGGCCAGGTCGGCACGGTCCCCGCGGCGACTTGCGGCAACGGTCGCACCGAAGGCCTCGAACAATGCGACGACGGCAACACCCTCAACGGCGATGCGTGCAACAGCACGTGCGCGGCGGTGACGACGCCGACCTATCGCGCGTACGCGGACTTCAACAACGATGGCCGTTCCGATCTGCCGTGGCGGCACACGACGGGCGGCTACAACACGATCTGGCGATCGGCCAACGCGGCGACGCAGCAGGGCGTGACCACCGTGCCGAACGTGGCATGGCGCATCGTGGGCGTCGGCGACTTCGACAACAACGGGCAGGCGGACCTGCTGTGGCGCAACTCGGCGACCGGCACCAACCTGATCTGGCGCGGCGCGAATGCCGCGACGCAGACCGGCGTGTCGACCGTGGGCAACCTGCAATGGAAGATCATGGGCGTCGGCGACTTCAACGCCGACCGTCGGGCGGACATCGTGTGGCGCAACGACGCCGGCGGATTCAACACGATCTGGCTGTCCGGCAACGGCGCGACGCAGATGTACGTGACGTCGGTGACCAACCTGCAGTGGCGCATCGTCGCCGTGGCCGACTTCAACCGGGACGGGCGCAGCGACCTGCTGTGGCGCAACACGGTGACCGGCGGCAACGTCATCTGGCGCAGCGGTTCGGCATCCCTCCCGCAGGCGGTGGGGGCCCTCGTCCCTCCGTGGCAGCTGGGAGGCGTCGGCGACTTCAACGGCGACGGCATCGCCGACATCTTCTGGCGCAACGGCACGACCGGCGGCAACGTGATCTGGCTCTCGGGCAATGCGGCGACGCGGATGTTCCCGCCTAGCATCACCAACCTGGCGTGGCGCATCGTCGCGATCGGCGACTACAACGGCGACCGCAAGTCGGATGTGCTGTGGCGCAACCAGGCCGCCGGTTCGAACACGGTCTGGCTGTCGGGCAATGCGGCGACGCAGATGCATGTGTCGACCGTGTCGTCGGCGTGGGGCGTCGTTCCCTGACCGTCCCCGCGCACTCCCCGCCGTGCCCGCCTCGCGCTAACGTAGGCGGACACGAGGGGAGGAGCGCCGATGACGGCATCGTTGCGTTGGATGGCCGCCGCATGCGCGCTTGCGCTGGCGGCATGCGCGAGTACGCCGCAAGGCCCGACGATTTCCACGGCGACCACGCCGGAGGCCGCGGGCCTCGTCGACATCCGCGCGCTGGTGCCCGACATCGACCTCGACATGCGCTACGCGGGCGCGAACAACTTCACCGGCGCGCGCGTGGAGGGCTACGACGCGGCGCGCTGCTTCCTGCTGCGCCCGGCGGCCGAAGCGCTCGCGCGCGTCGAACTCGCGTTGCGCGAAGAGCACCTGCGCCTGCGCCTCTTCGACTGCTACCGGCCGGTGCGCGCGGTGCAACGTTTCGTGCAATGGGCGCATGCGCCGGAAGACGGCACGACGAAGGCCGCGTACTACCCCACGTTCGACAAGCCCGCGTTATTGGGCGACTACATCGCGCCGACGTCCGGCCACAGCCGCGGCGCGACGCTCGACCTGACGCTGCTGCAATGCGATGCGCACCTTGCCGCGTGCGAGCCGCTCGACATGGGCACGACGTTCGACTTCTTCGACACGCTCGCCAACACCGATTCGCCGAAAGCCACGGACGCGCAACGCGAGAACCGCCATCGGCTGCGCGACGCCATGGAGTATGGCGGCTTCCGCAACTATCCGATGGAGTGGTGGCACTTCACGCTGGATCCGGAACCGTCACCGGGCGTGGCTTACGACGTCCCCATTCGCTGATGCGTCCACGGCGGATCCGTCCAGGAACAACGCACCGATCTGCTTCGCCATCGCGTAGGGCTCCGGATCGTTGCGATTGGTGAGCACGACGACGGTGAGATGCCGCTGCGGCCAGCGCACGATCACGTTGCGGAAGCCGACCGTTTCGCCGGAATGCCACACCGTCTCGCCGGTGATGCGCCAGCCGAAGCCGTATTCGACGTCGGCTTCGTCGGTCTTCGTCGCGGGCGTCCAGGCTTGCGTCCACATCGCGCGCGGGAGCAGGCGTTCGTCGTAGAGCGCGGCGTCCCATTTCTGCAGATCGACGATCGACGAATAGATGCCGCCGTCGCCGAGCACTGCGCTCGTGGTGCTCTGGTCCGTGCGCTGCCAGCGGCCATCCTCGAAGGTGTAGCCGAACGCGCGATGGGCGACGGTCGAGATGCCGTCCTCGTACGCGACGGTGTCGCGCATGCCGAGCGGCGCGAAGATGCGCGCGTGCAGGAAGTCCGCGTAACGCTGGCCCGACGCTCGCTCGACGATCAGCGACAGCAGCGCGTAACCGCTGTTGCTGTAGCGATACGACGTGCCCGGCGCGAAGTAGTGCTTCGATTCCTTCGCGAGCAGCGCGAGCACGCCGCTGTCGTGGATCTGCGAGGTGTCGGCGGGATCCATCAGGTCTTCGTAGTCGATCAGCCCCGAGGTGTGCGTGAGCAGGTGACGGATCGTGATCGCATCGTCGGACGCCGGCAGCGACGGCAACCAGCGTCGCACCGGATCGTCGATCGACAGCTTGCCGTCCCGCGCGAGCAGGAGGATCGCCGCCGCGGTGAACTGCTTGCTGACCGACGCGAGGCGATAGTTGGTCTGCGGCGTCACCGGCGTGTTCGCTTCGAGGTCGGCGAAGCCGTAGCTCCGCTGCACGATCGCCTCGCCATCGCGCACGACGAGCACCGAAGCGCCGGGGCCGTGGCCTGCGTAGTCCTGCATCAGCGCATCGACGCGCGACGTGGGCGACGCAGGCGACGTGGTCGACATGGACGGGCCTCCGGTGGCGCAGCCAGCGAGGAGGGCGAGGGTGCCGAACATCAGGGTGGGCAGGCGCATCGGGCGATGGTACGGCTGCTTTCGCGCGCCGCCAAATGCCGTGGCAACCGGTGCCTCAGACGGCGGGCGTGCGCAACGTCTTCGCCAGGCGCACCGCATCGATGCGCGCGTCGTAGTACCGCGCGACGACGTCCTGCACGCGGTAGCCCTGGTTGCGATAGAACGCGATCGCGCCGGGGTTGTCCGCGCGGCATTCGACGTCGATGCGTTCGATGCCTGCCACGCGCGCCGCGTCTTCGAGCCACGCGAGCAGGTGGCGCCCGAAGCCGCGGCGCCGCTGCGTCGCCTGCACGCCGAGCAGCACGAGGTGCGCGGTCGTGTCGGCGTAATCCATGATCGCGAACGCGTGCATCTCGTCGTTCGCATGCGCGACCGCCACGTTGGTGGTCCTGCTGCGAATCGCGGCGAGGATGCGTGCGGGCGTGTAGCGCCAGCGCAGGCCGTGTTCGATGGCGTCGCGCGAGAGGGCGGCGATGGCCTGCGCATCGGCGGTGGTGGCGAGGCGGATGGTCGGGAGGACTTGCACGCCCGGAGCTTACGCCTGCATCAACGTCAGTGCGCCTGCATCAACGACCTTGCGCCTGCATCAACGCGGCGGTTTCGCAATGCACTTGCCGTCGTCGCCGCTCCACGTTTCGCCCTTCGCGCACTTGCGTTGCAGGCGCGATGGATCGAGCGATCGACACGTCTTCGCAGCTTCGTCGCATGCCTTCTTCGCCGAACACATCGGGCGCGGCGCGGGCATGCACATCTGGTTGCCGGGATTGCCTTCGCAACGTTCGATGCCGTTGCACCACGAACCGTCCTGGCAATCCTCGTCGCTGACGCAGCTTTGCGCGTAGGCGCTGCCGGCGCACAGGAAAACGAGCGCGAGGATCGCGGAGCGAATCGCCATCAGGTCGAGGGCGTCTCTTCCGGTGGCGCCTCGCTGCGTTCGATGTATTGCGCTTCGCGCAGTTCGCGCTTGGCTTCGCGCAGCGCCGTGCCGTCGATGGGGCGGATCGTTTCGATGCGGCACGACCTGGCCATGGCGCCAGCGGCAGGGCTCACGACCACGCTGTCCAGTCGCGCGCCGACGACGCCCATCGAGTTGGTGATCGAGATGCGCGCGGCGGGGCCCAGGCCGGAACATCGGCTGCGCAGTTCGAGGAGATGACCGCGGTTCGCGCTCGTCCACACCGCCAGCGCCTGGTCGCCGAGCGGCGTCCAGTTCTGCATGCCGGGCATGCGTTCGAGGCGGAACGAACCGGTCGGTTCGCCCGCGTGCTCGCGATACAACGCGAGGCGCTCTTCCGTGGTCAGCGTCGGGCCGGTCGCGCACGCAGCGAGCGTGGCGACGAGCACGAGTGCAGGAATCGCTTTGCGCATGATGTCGCCCTCAACGCGAGACGCGCGTGGTTGTTCCATCCGACGAAACGTGGACACGATCGCCGACGCGGAAATCGTTGGCCGAGCCTTCCTGCGTGACGGCGATCGTGCGGCCCGCATCGAGTTGAACGGTGATCTCGACGCCGGGGCGCGCGCCGCGCCCCATCGCGCTTCCCGCCGCGCCACCCGCCGCTGCACCCGCGACTGCGCCCGCGGTGTTCGCGCGCGTTCCGCTGCCGAGCGTGCTGCCCGCGATGCCGCCGAGCACGGCGCCGGTCCACGTGGCGACACCACGTGCATCGTTCTGGATGGTGATGTCGCGCATCGCCTCGATGGTGCCCCATTCGACGGTGCGCGCAGTGCCGACCTCGGAGCGGTTGAAGGTCGACGGCGAGGTATGCGTGGCGCATCCCGAAGCGGCGACCAGGCCCAGTGCAAGCAATACGGCGTTGGCTACGTTGCGGTTCATTCCGGCGGTGCCTCGCTGCGTTCGATGGCCTCGTACTCGCGCATTTCACGCTTGGCTTCGCGGATCGCGTTGCCGTCGAGCGGACGGATCGTCTCGATCCGACAAGCGTTGACGCCCGCCACCGATCCGGTAGCGCCGCGCGTGACCACGCTGTCCATTCCCGCGGTGACCGTGCCCATGGAATTGGTGAACGCCAGGCGCGGGGAACTCGACATGCGCGGGCACGGATTGCGCAGTTCGACGAGGTGGCCGGTCGTCGGCGTCGCCCACACCGCAAGCACCTGGTCATCCAGCGGTGTCCACTGCCGCATGCCGGTGCCGGGGAGGGTGATGGACGCGACGGGCTCGCCAGCGTGCTGGCGGTAGAGCGCCACGCGGTCCTCTGCGCTCATCGTCGGGCCGTGCGAACAGGCCGCGAGCGTCGCGACCAGGAACATCGAAGGAAGGGCTTTGCGCATGGTCGCGACCTCGTTTGTTCTGCGTTGGGGGAAAAGCCAAGCGACAAACTGAGATGTGAATACGCCCGCTTTGGTAAAGGGGCGGTGACAGTCGCGTGATGAGCGGACAAAAAAGGGCCGCTTGCGCGGCCCTTTCGATTCGTGGTGGAGCGGAGGAGGATCGAACTCCCGACCTTCGCATTGCGAACGCGACGCTCTCCCAGCTGAGCTACCGCCCCACGAAGTCGCGCAGTATACGGAGCGCGTCGATGGCTGCCAAGCGGGGTGAAGGGATCCGCATCGCCGATGCGCGACGCGGCGCGTCCCGTTCAGTTGCCGGCGGCGGCCAGCAACGGTTTCAGGCGCGCTTCGAGTTGCTGGCGGCGCCAGCCGGACAACGCGCCGGGCCAGTCGTGCCCGTCCAGCAGCGCTTCGAGCCAACGCCGCGAGGCGAGGACGCCGTCGGGCAGGCCGAGTTCGCGCGCGATCTCCGCGGTCGTGTCCTGCAGGCGGCGCAGCGCGGCCTTGTCGCGCTCCTCGGAGCGCGGCGGCGGTGCTTCCGCTTCGTCGGGGAGCGGCGTGACCAGTGCGGCCCACAGCGCATCGACCAGGCTGCGCGGCGATTTCGGAATCGCATCGAGCTGGCGCTTCAGGCCGTCGCGATCGATCGGCGGATTGCGCGCGAGCAGCGTCGCCAGTTCGTTGTCGAGGATCCAGCTGCGCGGGCGGTCGCTGGTGCGTGCGTAGGCGTCGCGCCAGCGCAGCAATCGCAGCAGGCGATGCTGGCCGTCGGTGTCGAGGAACTGCGCGGCACGCAACGACAGATGCGGCCAGCGATCGCCGTTCTCGTCCGCGCCCTGCGACAGGCGCGCACTGTCTTCGTCGAGCCACGCGCGGCGACCGAGTGCGTCGAGTTGTTCGGACAACGCGCGATATAGCGCATCGAGATGCACGACATCCTGCGCGGCGTAATGCAGTTGCGAATCCGACAACGGGCGTCGCAACCAGTCCGAGCGCTGCTCGCCTTTCTCGAGCGTCACGCCGAGCATTTCCTGCACGATCTTCTGGTACCCCATGCCCGCGCCGATGCCCGCGAGGCCCGCGGCGATCTGCGTGTCGAACAGCGGCGCGGGGGCGACGCCGCACGCGCGCTTCAACGCGACGACGTCCTCCGAAGCGCTGTGCATCACCTTGAGCACTTCCGGATCGGTGAGCAGCGGAACGAGCGCGGCATTCATGCCGGGCACCAGCGTGTCGGCGAGGAGCACGACGGGCGCGCCGTCGGGACCGTCGAAGGCGAGCTGCGCGAGTGCCAGTTGCGGCCAGTACGTGCGTTCGCGGATGAACTCGGTGTCCAGGCCCACGCGGGCGGGGCGGTGTGCCAGTCGCGCCGCGAGGTCGGCGGGGTCGGAAATCCAGTGGTGCACGGACAGGCTTGTGAAAAGGAATGACCGCCAGACTATCATCGTCGCGGCGCACCCCCACGGACCTTCATGACGGCTTCCCGTACGACGGCCCCTGCCTCCCGGCTCCTGTCACTCGCGATGCCGCTGTTTGCGGGCACGGTCCTGGCGGCGGCCTGCGCGCTGTCGGCCTGCGACGGCAAGCGCGGCGCGCCCGACACGGGGCCCGACGGTGCTGCGCGCAATCCGCTGGTCACCATCAGCGGCGAAGGCGCCGTGGTGGTGCCCGCGTGGCAGCCGCCGCAGGTCTTCATCGCCGAAGGCGACGAACCGAAAGTCATCGCCGAAGCCGAGACCGCGCTGCGCGAGCTGCGCCTGTTCGGCGGTCCGCGCGATGCGATCCCGTTGCTGCTCGAACTGCATGCGCGCATGCCGGACGATCCGCGCGTCGCCGCACTGCGCGAACGCGCGAACGCCGCGCTCATCGCCGAAGGCGACGCCGCGCTCGCGCGCATGGACAGCGATCCCGAAGGCCTGGTGCGCGCGCACCAGGTCGGCGAAGTCGGCCGCACCGCGGCGCACGAAGACCCGGCGATGCGCGCGTACCTGACGCGCATCGATCGCGCGGATCAGTCGATGCAGCTGGATCATCGCGGCGAACGCGAGCTGCAATCCGGACGTCTCGGCGACGCGCCCGGCGAACGCGGCGCGTTGCAATACTTCCGCGAAGCGATGGAACGCCGCCCCGGCGACGCACGCGCGGCGCAAGGCATCGCCGCGGTCGAAAGCGCGCTGATCCGCCGCGCGGAAGAGGCCGCATCGAAGAACGACTTCGCAAGCGCCGAACGCTGGCTGCAGTCCGCCGCGAGCGTGCGCCCCGGCATGGAGACGGTCGAAGACGCCCGCCAGCGCATCGCGATGCAACGCCGCGCGCGCGTGCGCGAACTGCTCGACCAGGGCATGGCCGCGTCGCTGCGCGAGAACGGCCTGCCGCAGGCGCGCCGCACGCTGTCGGACATGCTGCGCATTGCCGCGCCCGGCGACCCGGCCGCGGCGGAACTGCGCGCGCGCATCGACCAGGTCGCGCACTACGGCCTGTTCCGCGCCGGGCAGGTGTTCACCGATGCGTTGCGCGCGGGCACGCGCGGGCCGCCGATGGTGGTGGTGCCGCACGGTGGCTTCCGCATGGGCGCGCGCGATGGTGAAGAGGGCGCGTCGCCGTCCGAACGCCCGCTGCACTACGTGCGCTTCGATCGCGGCTTCGCGATGTCGCGCACCGAAACCACCGTCGGCGAATTCCGCCGCTTCGTGCAGGCCACCGGCTATCGCAGCCGCGCGGTGCGGCGCGGGCATTCGATCGTGTACGCCGAGCGCACCGGCAACCTCGTGCGTCGCAGCGGCGTGGATTGGCGCCACGACTTCGAAGGCAAGCCCGCGCGCGACGACATGCCGGTGCTGCACGTCAGCGCGCGCGATGCCGAAGCGTATGCGCAGTGGCTGTCGCAGCAGACCGGCGAGCGTTACGGCCTGCCGAGCGAAGCGCAATTCGAATACGCCGAGCGCGCGGGCAGCGAGGGGAGCCTCGCGTGGGCCTCTCGCGTTCCGCCGTCCTTCGCCGGCAACCTCACCGGCGGGCACGATCGCTCGCCGACGGGACGCCGGTGGCGCAACGCGTTCGAGGGTTACGGGGACGGCTTCTGGGGTCCGTCGCCGGCCGGCCGCTTCCCGTCCAATGCATTCGGCCTTCACGACCTGAGCGGCAACGTCAGCGAGTGGGTCGCCGACTGCTGGCACGAAGGCTATCGACGCGCCCCCGCCGACGGCCAGCCGTGGGTCAACCCGGGCTGCCGCCAGCGCGTGATCCGTGGCGGATCGTGGGCGAGCGCACCGGCGCAGGTGCGCTCGGCCTGGCGATTGTCGACGGATGGCGACACGACCAACGCGCGGCTCGGGTTCCGCCTCGTGCGCGAGCTCTGATCCGCCCCCGACTGCAAGGAGCTTGGGAATGGCGACCGATCCGTATGGCAACCAGGGACAGCCGCGTCGGCGCGGCATGGGATTCGGCGGCATCCGCTGGTGGGTGTTGCTGTTGTTCGCGGGTTACGCGGGGTACTACTGGATATCGAATCGCAGCACCGATGCGCTGACCGGCGAAACCGTGCTGATCGACAAGAACATTTCGCCCGAGGACGAGAAACAACTCGGCCTGCAGGCGTGGGACGAACTGCTGCAGACCGAACGCCCCGTCTCGCCGAACGATCCGAATGCGAAAGCCGTGCGCGACATCGCATCGCGCCTGATCGCGAAGATCGGCCCGGTGTCCGACTCGCTCGCCGCCGAACACGGGCTGACGGCGCCGCACATCGAGAAGACCTTCGACTGGGACGTGAACCTGCTCGAATCCGAGCAGGTCAACGCGTTCTGCCTCCCCGGCGGAAAGATGGCGGTGTACACCGGCCTGCTGCCCGTCGCGCAGAACCAGGACGCGATGGCGGTGGTGATGGGCCACGAGATCACGCACGCGTTGCTGCGCCACGGCGCGCAGCGCATGTCGGAACAGAAACTCGCGCAAATGGGCCAGATGGCCGGCGCGATGAGCGGCATGGACCAGTCGCAGATGCAGGCGGTGATGGCCGTGTACGGCTACGGCCGTGCGCTGCCTTACGCGCGCAAGCAGGAAACGCAGGCCGACGAGATGGGCCTGATGCTCGCGGCCGCGGCGTGCTTCAACCCGAAGGAAGCGATCCCGTTGTGGGAGCGCATGGGCCAGGCCAGCGGCGGCGAAGCGCCGCCGGAATTCTCCTCCACGCACCCGAACCCGGGCACGCGCATCCAGAACCTGCAGGCGTTGATGCCGAAGGCGATGGAGTATCGGAAGAAGTTCTGCGAGACGGCGCAGTAACGAAGAGCGGGAAACGAAAAGCGGGAAACGGGAAAGAAACGTTCGCTTCGGCCGACGGGACCTTCAGCCGAAGCAGAGACTACCTTCCCGTTTCCCGCTCTTCGTTTCCCGTTTCCCTTTTCCTTTTCGTCAGAAGCTCATGAACAGCCCGCCATTCACCGGGATATTCGCCCCCGTGATGAATCCGGCTTCGTCATTCGTCAGGAACTCGACGGTCCGCGCGATTTCGCTCGGCTTGCCGAGTCGGCCGACCGGCACGCTCGCGACGATCTTCTCGCGCACGTCCTCCGGTACCGCCATCACCATCGCCGTTTCGCAGTAGCCCGGCGACACGCTGTTGACGGTGACGCCCTTGCGCGCGACTTCGCGCGCCAGCGCCATCGTGAAGCCGTGCATGCCGGCCTTCGCGGCGGAGTAGTTGGTCTGGCCGAACTGGCCGGTCTGGCCGTTCACCGAACTGATGTTGACCACGCGGCCGAAGCCGCGCGTCGTCATGCCGTCGATGACGTGGCGGCACATGTTGAACACGCCGTCGAGGTTGATGTTCATCACCGCGTCCCAGTCGGTGCGCTCCATCTTGCGCAGCGTGGTGTCGCGGGTGATGCCGGCGGCGTTGACGAGGATGTCGATCGGGCCGAGTTGCGATTCGACCTTGCGCACGAGGGCGGCGCAGGCATCGAAGTCGCCGACGTTGCCGGCTTCGAAATGCACGTCGAGCCCCGCGACGTCTTCGCGGAACTGCGCGATGCGGTCTTCGCGCGCGCCGAGGTCGGCGGCGACGACGGTGCGCCCGGCACGGGCGAGGGTCTTGCAGATCTCGGTGCCGAGACCGCCGATGCCGCCGGTCACGACGGCCACGCGCTTGTTCATGGGATTCCCGTGGATGGTGCAGTGCAACAGGCCGGCAGCGTGCCAGCCCGGCAGGGGTGCGTCAACGCACCCCGCGTGACGCGCGCCTTACGCGCGCGATTTGTCTTTCTCTTCCTTCGACGGCGGACGCGGCGAAGCCGCGGGGCGGCCCATGCCGCCGACCAGTCCCTGCTGGTAGTCCTTCCACATCTCGAGGTTCTTTTCGGTCAGCTGGTTGAGCATCGTCCAGGGCGCCTGGCCGATCAGCCCGCTCATCTGCTGGCGGAATTGCTGTTGCTGCTCGAGGAACATCTGCATCGAGCGCTCGAGGTAGTTGCCCATGAAGCCCTGCAGCGAATCCCCGTAGAAACGGATGATCTGGCTGAGCAACTGCGTGGACAGCATCGGCTCACCGTCCTGTTCGTGCTCGGCGATGATCTGCAGCAACACGCAGCGGGTGAGGTCTTCGCCGCTCTTGGCGTCGCGCACTTCGAACTCTTCGCCTTCGACGATGAGCTGGCGCACATCCTCGATGGTGATGTAGCTCGAGATGCGCGTGTCGTAGAGACGACGGTTCGGATACTTCTTGATGACGCGGACTGGCATTTGCGGTCGACCCCCGAAGAGCGCGAGGCCGAGCATGGCGCACTGCAACACCGGTTTGCAACAGGGCTGTCAAGACCCTCAGGTCATCATCGTGAACGGCGGGTTTGGCGAAGAGTCAGCTGCGCGACACCGGTTGAAGGGGCGTTGCCCCTCCAACCCCGTGAGTCGCGTTCACCAACCCATGTACTGCCCACCATTGGCGGACAGGTTGGCCCCGGTGATCCACCCGGCCTCGTCGGGAATGAAGAACGACACCGCGTAGGCGATCTCGTCCGGATCGCCGAGCCGCCCCGTCGGAATCTGCGCCACGATCTTGTTGCGCACGTCCTCCGGCACCGCCATGACCATGTCGGTGCCGATGTAACCGGGCGAAACCGTGTTGACGGTGATGCCGAACTTCGCGTTCTCCTGCGCCAGCGAGATCGTGAAGCCGTGCATGCCCGCCTTCGCGGCGGCGTAGTTGGCCTGGCCGTACTGGCCCTTCTGTCCGTTGATCGAGCTGATCTGGATGATGCGGCCCCACTTGCGGGCGCGCATGCCTTCGATCACGGGGCGGGTGACGTTGAAACAGGAGTTGAGGTTGGTGCAGATGACTTCGTTCCACTGCTGCGACGTCATCTTGTGGAAGGTGGTGTCGCGGGTGATGCCCGCGTTGTTGACGAGGATGTCGACGGGGCCGACCAGCGCTTCGACCGCGCGCACCATCGATTCGGCGTCCTCGGCCGTCGACACATCGCCCGGCGCGATCGCGACGTCGATGCCTTCGGCCTTCAACTGCGCCTGCCAGGCGCGCGCCTTTTCCTCGTTGCGGTAGTTCGTCGCCACGCGATGCCCGGACAGCGCCAGCCTGCGGCAGATCGCCGTGCCGATGCCGCCCGTGCCACCCGTCACCAGGGCCACCCTCGAAGTCATGCCGTGCTCCGATCGAAAAGGACGAGCCCCAGTCTATGGCGCGATTGCGACACCCGTGTTGTGCAATGCAACGGACCCCGAGGGTATCCAGTCGGGCACGAAGGCGGCGCGCGCTGCGTCGAGCGCGGAGGGCACGTCGGCCACCTGCGCGAGCGCGGCGGGATCCTGTCCCATCGCGCGCCATGCGGCACGCAACGCGGGGAGCGGGTCGGCATCGTCGATGGGCAACGCCGACAGGGATTTCGAGAGCTTTCGGCCTTCGTGGTCGACGACCAGGGGCAGGTGCGCGTAGTCCGGCGTGGGCAGGCCGAGCGCGCGCTGCAGGAAGACCTGGCGTGGCGTCGAGTCGAGCAGGTCGGCGCCGCGCACGACTTGCGTGATGCCCTGCGCCGCGTCGTCGACGACGACCGCGAGTTGATAGGCCCAGTAGCCGTCGGCGCGGCGCAGGACGACGTCGCCGACTTCGGTGCCGACGTCCTGCACGATGCGGCCCTGGATCGCGTCGTCGAACCCGATGATCGCGCCACGCGGGATGCGCAACCGGATCGCGGGCGTGCGACCTTCCGTCGGCCCGCTCAGGCAGGCGTGGTGCACGCTGCCGGTGGCGAGCAGGTCCGCGCGGCTGCACCAGCATTCGAACGCAGCCCCCTCCGCCAGCAGCCGGTCGAGCGCCGTGCGGTAGGCCGCATCGCGCGAACTCTGCCGCAGGATCGGACCGTCGGAGACGAGGCCGAAGGCTTCGAGCGTGCGCAATTGCCGGTCGATCGCGCCCGATTGCTCGCGCGGCGGATCGAGATCCTCGACGCGCACCCACCATTCCGCACCCGCGTGCCGTGCCAGCAACCAGCTGCCGAACGCGGCCAGCAGCGAGCCGAAGTGCAGCGGCCCGGTCGGCGAGGGCGCGAAGCGTCCCCGCCCGCGTTGCGGCGGCGCTGACGTGGGTTCCGGGGCGCTTCTTGTTGGCATTCCGCTTGAATTTACCCGATGCTCGCCACACTTCACGCATGTGCCGCTCTGTCTGCGGCCAATAGGGATGTGACGAACATGTTCAAGCGCATCGTGTTGTTCCTCGCCACCAACCTCGCCGTGCTCGGCCTGCTGAGCGTCGTGATGGCGGTGTTCGGCATCAATCCGCAGTCGATGGCGGGCCTGCTCGTGATGGCCGCGGTCTTCGGCTTCGGCGGTTCGATCATCTCGCTGCTGATCTCCAAGTGGATGGCCAAGCGCGCGACGCGTGCGCACGTCATCGACACGCCGCGCAACGACACCGAGCGCTGGTTGTACGACACGGTCCGCCGCCAGGCGCAGGCCGCCGGCATCGGCATGCCGGAGGTCGCCATCTACGACGCGCCGGAAATCAATGCGTTCGCCACCGGCGCCAACCGCAACAAGGCGCTGGTCGCCGTGTCGACCGGCCTGCTGCGCGCGATGGACCGCGACGAAGCCGAAGCCGTGCTCGGGCACGAAGTCAGCCACGTCGCCAACGGCGACATGGTGACGATGGCGCTGCTGCAGGGCGTGCTGAACACTTTCGTGATCGTGCTCTCGCGCGTGCTCGGCCGCGTCATCGACGCCTGGCTCAGCGGCAACCGCGAAGGCGACGGCGTCGGCATCGGTTACTTCGTGATCGTGTTCGTGCTCGATATGGTGTTCGGCCTGTTCGCGAGCATGATCGCGATGTGGTTCTCTCGTCACCGCGAATTCCGCGCCGACGCGGGCGGCGCCACGCTCGCCGGCCGCGACAAGATGGTCGCCGCCCTGCAGCGCCTGTCGCTGACCTACGGCGAGAACACGCTGCCCAAGCAGGTCGCCGCGTTCGGCATCAGCGGCGCCGTCGGCCACGGCTTCCGCCGCCTGTTCCTCAGCCACCCGCCGCTGGAAGAACGCATCCAGGCGCTGCGTAACTGGCAGCCGGACCAGGGCGCGGTGCGACAGGGCGTCGTTGCCTGAGGGCCGTGATTGGTGGTTCGTGATTCGTGATTGGCAGAAGCAAAAGGCCGCGCAGAGATGCGCGGCTTTTTCGTTCATGGCCGACCCGAACGCTCTCGATTTGCAGAGCCACCGGTAAACGTCGCCTCTGCGCCCATAACCTTCGGCGTAAACCCAACCTGCTTAGGTTTTGGTACGATGCCGACCGTCTTGAGGTTCCTCAGCTACCGCGTGGTCATCTATCCCAACGACCACACCCCGTGCCACGTGCACGTCGTGGGAAATGGATACGAGGCAGTGTTCGAGTTGAACTGCCCCGATGGGCCTCCGGTCCTGAAGATCAATCACAACTTTCCGAGACGAACGTTGGGAACGATTCAATCGCATTTGTCTGCAGACCTCGCGGAACTGTGCAAGCAGTGGAGCGACATCCATGGCCGTTACTAAATCCCGGATGCAAGCCGCACGTAAGCGCGCGCACGCGCTGAAGGCGCATGTTCCAAAGGCCGTCGCAGCTCGATACGACGCGGCCAGCAAGGCGCTGGTCGTGCAGCTCGAGGGCGGCGTCTACGTCGGCTTCCCCACGACTGCGCTGCAAGGCCTTGAGCACGCAAAGGCGCAGGCCATGCGGCTGATTGAAATCAGCCCCAGTGGATATGGCATTCATGTGCCGGCGTTGGATGCGGACTTCTACTTGCCGGCTTTGCTGGAAGGCATCTTCGGTACCCGCGAATTCATGGCGGAGCGCGGACGCAAGGGCGGCCGGGCAGTGTCGTCCGCGAAAAAGACCGCAGCGCAGGCGAATGGCAAGCTCGGTGGCAGGCCGCGAAAGGTCACGAGCGAAGTGCACGTTGCCTGAGCGAGTCAGCCCCCTTTTAGTAAAAGGGGGCGCGGCGACAGCCGCGGGGAAATTGGAAGCCAATAAGCCCAGGGTCCAGGTTTTGCGCAGCAAAGCCTGGAAGTTGTTCGCGCATGCGAAAAACTACTGGAAATCGTAGTCCATCTCGGGGCCTGCGGCCGCAAGGAAGTGCCCCTGCACGAAATCCACGCCGCTCGAGAACAGGAACGTCATGCTGCCGGCGTCCTGCACGAACTCGGCGATCGTGCGCGCGCCCTGGTCGACGGCGCGCGCGCTCATCTCGCGGATCTTCGCCTGGTTGTCGGGGTTCGACGCGAGGTCCTGGATGAAGGCGCGGTCGATCTTCACCAGCGCCGGTTCGAAGTGCTGCATCAACTGGAAGGAGTTGAGGCCGGTGCCGAACTGCTCCAGGCCGACGCGGCAGCCGAAGCGCTTCACCGCATCGCGGAAGGCCTGCGCCTGCTTGAGGTGGGTGAACACCTTGGATTCGGGCAACTGCAGCACCAGGCGTTCGCCGGGGGCCTTGTGCGCGGCGAGTTGCTCGCCGATGAACTTCGCCAGCGTGTCGTCCTGCAGCGAGGCCTGGGTGATCTTGACCAGCAGCGTCGTGTCGTTGCGCATGCGCGCACGTTCGGCGATCACCTGGATCGCGCGACCGGCGACCCAGCGGTCGATCTCCCACAGCAGGCCGTGTTCTTCCGCGACCGGCAGGAACATCTGCGGCGCGACGAGCTCGCCTTCCGCACCGCCGCGCAGGCGCAGCAATGCTTCGTAGGTTTCGCCCGGTTCGCCGTGCAGGTTGATGACGGGCTGGTAGTGCAGCACGAAACCGTCGCCGTCGACCGCCGCGCGGATGCGCTCGACCCACGCGCGCACGCGTTCTTCCTCGGCGCGATCGATCGCGCCCGGATCGAAGATCTCCGCGCGGTTGCCGCCGACGCCGACCGACGACTGCACGCCCTGGCTCGCCTTCGCCAGCACCTGCGTGACCGAGGCGATCTTCTCGCCGATCTGCACGCCGCCGATGCTCACCGTCGCCGACAGCGAACGCTCGCCGACTTCGAACACGTGGTCGGCGAACGCCGCGCGCACGCGTTCGGCGAGCGCGACGGTGCCGACGTGGTCGCTGTTCTTCGACAGCACCGCGAACTGGTGCTCGCCGAAGCGCGCGGGTACGTCGTCCTTGCCGAGTGCGCTGCGCAGGCGGTCGGCGATCGCGGCGATGAGGTCGTCCGCCGCGCCCAGGCCGATCTCCTGCATCAGGCGCACGAAGTGGTCGGGTTCGATCAGCAGGAAGCCGTGGTGCGCGCCGCTCTGCGCGGTGCCGGCGACAGCGGTTTCCAGGTGCTGCAGGAACGTCGGGCGGTTGAGCAGGCCGGTGGCCTGGTCGCGCTGGCGCAGTTCTTCGACTTCGCGCGCGAGTTCCGGGTCGCTTTCCTGGCGGCGGAACACGATCTGCACGCACGACTCGCCTTCGTAGAAAGCGGGCGTGAACTCCATGACGGCGGGGAAGTGGTTGCCTTCCTGGTCGCGCGCCTCGAGTTCGTGGCGCGGCGGCGGCGTGTCGCCCTTCGAAAGTTTCTTGAGCAGCGTCTTGAAGTCGGCGACGTGGCTGGGCGCGACGAGGTCGAGCAGCGACATGCCTTCGATGTCGTCGAACGAATCGAAGCCGAACATCTCCAGGTACGCCTGGTTCGCGCGGATGTGCATGCCTTCGTGCACGTAGGCGATGGGCTCGCGCGAGGAATCGATGAGCGCGTCGCAGCGGCGTTCGGTCTCGCGCACCTGCGCTTCGAGCAGGCGCTGCGCGCGGCGCGCTTCGAGGTCTTCCCATTCGGCGCGCACGACGGCGAGCACGTGCGGCGTGCGGCCGCGCAGCACGAGGCCGCGGATACCGCGCTCGCTCGCCTGCAGCAGCGTGTTGTCGTCGACGGCGTCGACCACCATCAGCACCGGCACGTCCTTGCCGCTGGCGTCGATCGCCTGCATGACGGCGGACAGCGGCGGGTGCTTTGCATCCTTCGCGGCGATGACCAGGTCGAGCGCGCCGCCCACGAGCGCGGGCAACGATTCCTCGTCCTCCGGACGCGACACGCGTACCGCGATGCCCGCGTTGCGCAGGCCGCTGACGATGGCTTCGGCCGCCTCGACACTGTCGTCGACGATCAGCAATCGCAGCACGCTGTCCTGTTTGGCTCGCATCCGTGGCTCTCTGGTCAATCGCGCATGGTCGACCGGGGCAAGGGAAACGTTTCCGGTCGACGGACGGTTGACCTTATGGCACGAATGGCCGGTCGCGGTCCATGTATCGAACGCTCAGGCGAGGGGTCTCTTGCCGGTATCGCCGGGTAGTTCACGAACCAGGCGCGGCACGAGGTACCCCGATGTGCGTGCGCGGAGCGCACCGTGCAGGTCGAGCGCGGTGGCGTCGTCCACCTCGAAGTGGGCCGCGCCTTGCACGCGGTCCAGCTGGTGCAGGTAATAAGGGAGTACGCCGGCCGCGAGGCCACGCATGCCGAGGTCGGCCAGCGCCTCGACATCGTCGTTGACCCCGCGCAGCAGCACCGCCTGGTTGAGCAGCATCGCGCCGGCGCCGCGCAGGCGGGCCATGGCGGCGTCGACCGAGGCGTCGAACTCGTTCGCGTGGTTCGCATGCACGACCACGACCACCGGCCAGGGCAGGGCGCGCAACCAGGCGACGAGCGCGTCGTCCACGCGATCCGGCAGCACGATCGGCAGGCGGGTGTGGATGCGCAGGCGCTGGATGTGGGGAACGGCGGCCAGCGCGTCGGTGAGTTCGGTGAGCTTCGGCGTGGCCAGCGAGAGCGGGTCGCCGCCGCTCAGGAGGACTTCCTCGATCGACGGGTCCCCGGCGATGCGGGCCACGGCCTCGCGCCAGTCGCCGGCCGCCGCGGTATCGCCGGCATAGTCGAAGTGGCGGCGGAAGCAGTAGCGGCAGTGGATCGCGCAGCTGCCGGTGGCCACGAGCAACGCGCGGCCGCGGTACTTCTGTAGGACCCCGTGGGCGGTGCGTGCCGCGACGTCGCCGACCGCATCGAGGGCGAAGCCGGCGACGAGCCGGTCCTCGTCGTCCATCGGCAGCACCTGCCGCAGCAGCGGATCGAGCGGGTCGCCGCGGCGCATGCGCGCGACGAAGGCCCGGGGAACGCGCATGGGGAATTGCGCGGCCGCCTCGTCCGAAATGCGGGAAGCCAGCGCTTCCAGGCCCAGCAACGAAAGCAGTTCACGCGGATCGCGGATCGCATCGCGCCATTGGTGGCGCCAGTCATGGCGCGAATCGGCGGGGGTTGCCGGGGCGGGCGGCTGCAGGGAAAGGGGCGGGGCGGTTATCATGGCGAGCTACGCATTGTAGCCGTCCAGCTTTTTCAGGAGCAGCACCGTGGCCAGCCTTGGCATGAACGACGTGAAGACCGGACAGAAGATCCTGGTCAACAACGACCCTTGCATCATCACCGACACCGAGTACGTCAAGCCGGGCAAGGGCCAGGCGTTCACGCGCGTGAAGTACCGCAGCATCAAGTCGGGCCGCGTCGTCGAAATGACGATGAAGGCGACCGACAACGTCGAGCAGGCCGACGTCGTCGACACGGACATGCAGTTCCTCTACGCCGACGGCGAGTACTGGCACTTCATGAACCCCGAATCCTTCGAGCAGGTGCAGGCCGACAAGGCCGGCATGGGCGGGGCCGACAAGTGGCTGAAGGGCGAAGAGGAATGCGTGGTCACGCTGTGGAACGGCACGCCGATCATGGTGCAGCCGCCCAACTTCGTCGAACTCAAGATCGTCGAAACCGATCCGGGCGTTCGCGGCGACACCTCGGGCGGCGGCGGCAAGCCGGCCACGCTGGAGACCGGCGCGGTCGTGCGCGTGCCGCTGTTCGTCGGCAACGAAGAGACGATCAAGGTCGATACGCGTTCGGGCGAATACGTCAGCCGCGTGAAGTGACCTGACCTGACCAGAACGATGGATTCGACCGCATACGTCCAGCTCGCCGTGTGGTTCTTCGGCGTGCTCATCGCCGCAGGCGCGGTGTTGTGGCTGTGGAACACGACGCTGCCGCGCGTGTTCCCGGGCCGCGTGCGCGCGCTGGGGTTCTTCGAGGCGCTGCGCCTGATGCTGCTCGCGTGGTTGTTGTTCGGCGCCGGCGCGTTCGGCCTGACGTACGCGCTGGGTGCGGGCATCTGGTAGCGCGATGGCGCCCGAAGCCTGCGACCTGCTGATCGAAGCCGGCCACGTCGTGCCGGTGGTCCCGCATGGCGTGGTGCTGGAGCGCCACGCCGTCGCGATCAGCGATGGCGCGATCGTCGCGATCCTCCCGATCGACGAGGCACGCGAACGCTTCGCCCCGCGCGAAGTCGTCTCGCGCCCCGACGGCGCGCTGATCCCGGGCCTGGTCAACACGCACACGCACAACCCGATGACGCTGCTGCGCGGCGTCGCCGACGACCTGCCGCTGATGGAATGGCTGCAGGGCCACATCTGGCCGATCGAAGGCGCGGTGGTCGCACCCGACTTCATCGCCGACGGCGTTACGCTCGCCATCGCCGAGATGGTCCGCGGCGGCACCACGTGCTGCAACGAAAACTACTTCTTCCCCGACGTGCAGGCGGCCACCTACCGCAAGCATGGTTTCCGCGCGCGCGTCGGCCTGCCGGTCATCGATTTCCCGACCGCGTGGGCGCGCACCGCCGACGAATACTTCGATCGCGCCGGTGAAGTGCACGACCAGTGGCGCAACGATCCGCTGGTCGCCACCGCGTTCGCGCCGCATGCGCCGTACACCGTGTCGGACGCGAACTTCGAGCGCATCCGAATGCTCGCCGACCAGCTCGACGTGCCGGTACATTGCCACGTCCACGAGACCGCGCACGAAGTCGCCGAAGCGCGCCGCACGCTCGGCCAGAGCCAGATCGCGCGCCTGGATCGCCTGGGCCTGGTGAACGACCGCCTCATCGCGGTGCACATGACGCAGCTCACCGACGCCGAGATCGCGCTGTGCGCCGAGCGCGGCGTGAGCGTCGCGCATTGCCCCGAATCCAACCTCAAGCTCGCTTCCGGCTTCTGCCCCGTGGCGAAGCTCGCGAAGGCCGGCGTCAACCTCGCCATCGGCACCGACGGCGCGGCGAGCAACAACGACCTCGACATGTTCGGCGAGATGCGCACCGCTGCGCTGCTCGCCAAGGCGGTGGGCGACGATGCGTCGGCGCTGGATGCGTTCGCCGCGCTCCGCGCGGCCACGCTCGGCGGCGCGAAGGCGATGGGCTTCGAGGAGCGCATCGGTTCGATCGAGCCGGGCAAGCAGGCGGACCTCGCGCTCGTCGACCTCGGCGCGCTCGAAACGCAACCGCTGCACCACGTCGTCTCGCAACTGGTCTACGCGTGCGGCCGCCACCAGGTCAGCGATGTGTGGATCGCGGGTGTGCGGAAACTCGAAGCACGATTGCTGGTCGACATGGACGTCGAGGCCATCGTGGCGAATGCACGTCAATGGCAAACCCGCATCGCCGCAGTACGCACGACGTGAGACAGTGAGCGCATGACGCAGGCGCAAGCGAACGAAGACAATTTCCGCCAGGCCGAGCTCGATCGTTTCAACGAGCTCGCGCACCGCTGGTGGGATCCCGATGGCCCGCAGAAGGCGCTGCACGCGCTGAACCCCGCGCGCCTGCGCTACATCGCCGATCGCACGCCGCTGCAGGGTGCGCGCGTGCTCGACGTCGGTTGCGGCGGTGGCTTGCTCAGCGAAGCGATGGCCGCGGCCGGAAGCGAGGTCACCGCCATCGACCTCGCGCCCGACCTGCTGAAGATCGCGCGCCTGCACGGCCTGGAATCCGGGGTGAAGGTCGACTACCGCCAGGTCGCCGCCGAAACCCTCGCCGAACAGATGCCCGCGACGTTCGATGCGATCTCCTGCATGGAGATGCTCGAGCACGTGCCGTCGCCGCCGTCGGTGCTCGCCGCGTGCGCGTCGATGCTCAAGCCGGGCGGGCGCCTGTTCCTCTCGACGCTCAACCGCACGCCGGCGGCATTCGCGCTGGCGATCGTGGGCGCCGAATACATCGCGCGCATCCTGCCGAAGGGCACGCACCAGTACCGCGACTTCATCAAGCCTTCGGAACTCGCCGCGTGGCTGCGCGAAGCGGGCCTCGAACTCGAGGACGTCAGCGGCCTGGTGTACGAGCCCTGGCGCAACGCCGCACGCATCGGCCGCCGCACCGACGTCAACTATCTCGCCTGCGCGCGCAAACCGTCGTGACCCAACCTACGTTCCCGAAAGCCGTGCTGTTCGACCTCGACGGCACTCTCCTCGACAGCGCGCCCGACATGCTGGCGACGGTCGATGCGATGCGCGCCGCGCGCGGCCGCGGCCCGATGCAGATGGAAGCGCTGCGCCCGGTGGTGTCGAAGGGCGCGCGCGCGATGACCGCGGCTGCGTTCCCCGACGTCCCGGCGGACGAGCGCAACGCGTGGATCCCGGAATTCCTCGCCACCTACGAGCGCGAACTCGGCCGCCACGGCACGCCGTTCGATGGCATCGAAGCGATGCTGGACGCGCTGGAGTCGGCGGGTTGCCGCTGGGGCATCGTCACCAATAAACCCGAATACCTCGCGAAGCAATTGATGCCGATGCTCGGCTGGGATGCGCGCTGCGCGGTGCTGATCGGCGGCGACACGCTGCCCGAGCGCAAGCCGCATCCGTTGCCCCTGCTGCACGCGGCAGAAGCGATGGGCCTGTCGCCCGACGAGGTCGTGTATGTCGGCGACGACGAACGCGACATCGTCGCCGCGCGCGCGGCAGGCATGCGGTCGGTCGTCGCGCTGTGGGGCTATCGACTCGACGAGGACGACCCCATCGCGTGGCAGGGCGACGCGATGATCGATCTTCCTTCCGAACTTTGCGCACCGGAGCGCTGGCCATGACCGTGCGCGATGCCGCCGTCGACAGTGCGCTGGAAAAGTGGCGCGAGCGCTTGCCGGAATGGTCGTTCGCCGAACCGTTCCTCGGTCCGCTGCATCGCGAGCGCGCGGCCGCGTGGTTCGCGCTGCGCGACGAACTCACGCACGCCGCGTGGGGCGGCTCCGATCCGCGCCCCGGCGAAGCGAAGCTCGGATGGTGGGCCGAAGAACTGCAGGGCTGGAGCCGCGGCGTGCGCCGCCATCCGCTCGGCATCGTGCTGCAGCGCGAACCGGCCGCGTGGCATGCGCTCGCCGCGACGCTGCCGTCGCTGCTCGCGAGCCGCGAGCGCGCCGCGACCGAAGACGAAGCCTTCGCGAAACTCGAACCGTTCGCCGAAGGGGTCTCGACCATTGCGTCGACCTTGTTCAATGGCGGCGAACCCGCGCCGACGCGCAGCGTGATCGCGGCGTTGCTCGCCAAGCGCGTGATCTCGGAAGCCGACGACATGCCCCCGCTGCAATTCGTCGCGAAGGCCGGCGCGAACGCCGCGCCGTCCGCCGCCTCGCGCCTGTGGGCCGCGCGCCTGCTCGAAACGTGGCCGCTGCCCTTCGGCGGTTCGGTCGCCGGCCGCCTGCATGCCTCGCTGGTGCACGAACGCCTGCGCCTGTTCGCGAAGGGCTCGAACCCCCAGGACCGCCCGCTGCCGGGCTGGCGCGCGCTGTTCACCGCCTGGCGGGCCGCGCGCCGCTGAGCGACGCTGCGTTGCACGCGTATCGTCACGACCCGGGGCGCACCCTCGCTACAATGCGCCCCTCATGAATCCCCCACGCACCCCCGCCCAGTCCCAGTTGCCCGACGTCGCCTTCGAGACGGCGGCGCTCGCACGCCCGCTCGACTGGGTTGGCATGGACCGCATCGCCGTGCCCGTGCGCATCCACGACCCCGACGGACAGGTCGTGCAGGTCGCGGCCGACGTCGATGTCGCGGTCGACCTGCGCGATGGCCAGGCCCGCGGCATCCACATGTCGCGCCTGTACCTGCAGTTGCAGCAGGCGTTCGCGAGCGAAGCGATCACGCCGGGCGGCCTGCGCCGCGTGCTGCAGGGCTTCGTCGATTCGCAGAACGGCGCCTCGTCGCGCGCGCGCCTGCACATCCGCTATGAACACCTGCTGCAGCGCGAAGCGCTCGCGAGCGGCAACGTCGGTTGGAAGCGCTATCCGGTGTCGATCGAAGCCGAACTCGCCGATGGGCATTTCCATCTCGCGCTCGGTTTCGCGGTCGAGTACTCGAGCACGTGTCCGGCGTCGGCCGCGCTGTCGCGCCAGCGCAATGCCGAACGCTTCGCCAGCGATTTCGCCGCTGCGCGCCCGCTCAATGCGCAGGTCGTCGGCGAATGGCTGGCCTCCGAACGCGGCCTCGCCGCGACGCCGCACGCGCAGCGAAGCCGCGCCGACGTGCGCGCGGTGCTGCGTCCTTCGTTCGACGAACTGCCGCTGCTCGCGCTGGTCGACGCGGTCGAAGCCGCGCTCGGCACGCCGGTGCAGACCGCGGTGAAGCGCGAAGACGAACAGGCCTTCGCCGAACTCAACGCGGCCAACCTGATGTTCTGCGAAGACGCCGCGCGTCGCGTGGCGGGCGTGATGTCGAACGACGAGCGCATCGAGCGCTACGACGTGCGCGTCGCGCATTTCGAGAGCCTGCATCCGCACGACGCGGTCGCGCGCGTGTCGGGTGTCAACGCGTCGCGCTGAGCACCAGCAGCGGGTCGACGCGCACGTCGAACCAATTCATGCCCCAATGCAGGTGCGGCCCGCTCGCGCGCCCGGTCGCGCCGACCGCGCCGATGACCTGGCCCTGTTCGACGCGATCGCCCACGCGCACGTCAATGCGCGAAAGATGCAGGAAGTTCGAACTCACGCCTTGCCCATGGTCGAGCAGCACCGTGCCGCCGGTGAGATAGAGATCGCTGCGCGCGAACGTCACCACGCCCGGCGCGGGCGCCTGCACCGGTGTTCCGGTCGGCGCGGCGATATCCATGCCCGAATGCGGCGTCTGCGGCACGTCGGTGCCGTCGGGCAGCACGTACACGCGCGCATTGCCGAATCGACCACTGATGCGGCCCTGCACGGGCCAGCGGAAGGCTTGCGCGAAATCCGCGCGCGCATCGTCGCGCGTGCGCGCGGCGCTGACCTCGGCCTGTTCGCGCGCGATGCGTGCGGCGATCTCGGGCGGCGGTTTCACGGTTTTCGGGGGCACGCCGGTGATGCGTTCGACCGGCCAGTCGCGCGGTCGTACTTCGATGCGATGTTCGGTGCGCGGTGTGCCCGGCTGCGTCACGACCACGATGGCGGGCGAGGCCGCGTCACGTGCGATGCCGATCGCGAACACGCCGTCGGGTGACACCCGCACGCGACGGCCCGCGTACTCGACCGTCGCGGCCGGATGCGTCGTGCCGATGACGAGCGCGCCCTGTTCGACAGTGGGCGGCAGGATCGTCGCGCGCGTGCCCGCGATAGCGGGCGAGGGCGATTGGGCGGAGCGGGTTTCCGCGGTCGCGGTGCAACCTGCCAGCACCGTCATCCCCGCGCATGCGGGGATCCAGGCAATCGACATCATCAGGCGTACAGCGCGCCCGAATCCCCGCCTGCGCGGGGATGCCGACGTCAACGCGCGAACTCCAGGCGCTGCCCGTTCGGCCCGCCGACCAACTGCGCGCCATCCCATGCGAGCACGCCGTTCACCCACGTCGCGCCGATGCGCGAATGGAACGTGCGTCCCTCGAACGGCGACCACCCGCACTTCGACAGCACGTCCTCGCGGCGCACGGTGAACGGCGTGTCGTCGATCAGCACGAGATCGGCCGCATAGCCTTCGCGCAGATAGCCGCGCTGCGCGACGTCGAACAACTGCGCCGGCGCGTGCGAGACCTTCTGCACGACCTGCGCGTTGGTGAGCTTGCCTTCGCGCACGAGTTCGAGCGCCGCGACCAGCGCGTACTGCACCAGCGGCAGGCCGCTCGGCGCGGAGGTATAGGGACGCGCTTTTTCTTCCAGCGTGTGCGGCGCGTGGTCGGTGGCGAGCACGTCGATGATGTCGTCGCCGATGGCGGCGATCAGCGCCTGGCGATCGCTCGCTTCCTTGATCGACGGGTTGCACTTGATCAGGTTGCCGAGCGCGGCGTAGTCGGCGCGATCGAAGCGCAGGAAATGGATGCACGTCTCGGCGGTGATCTGCTTGCGCGAACCGTCGGCGCGCACCAGCGGGCCGCGTTCGAACAGCGCCAGCTCGTCGGCGGTGCTGATGTGCAGCACGTGCAGGCGCGTGTCGTTGCGGCGCGCGAGTTCCATCGCCAGCCGCGTGGACTTGATGCACGCCTGCCGCGAGCGGATGTCGGCGTGGAATTCCGCCGGGATGTCGTCGCCGTACTTCGCCTTGTACTTCGCCAGCTCGGCGTCGATCATCGGCGTGTCTTCGCAATGCGTGATGATCGGCGTCGGTGCATCGCGGAAGATCGCGTCGAGCGTTTCCGGGTTGTCGACCAGCATGTTGCCGGTCGAGGCGCCCATGAACACCTTGATGCCCGGCGCGCGCAGCGGATCGAGCGCGCGGATCGCCTCGATGTTGTCGTTGCTCGCGCCCATGTAGAAGCCGAAGTTGCCCCAGGCGCGGCCGGTGGCGCGGCGGTACTTGTCTTCCAGCGCGGCGCTGTCGAGCGTCGGCGGGTTGGTGTTCGGCATGTCCATGAAGCTGGTGAGCCCGCCGGCGACCGCCGCGGCCGATTCGGTCGCGATGTCGGCCTTGTATTCCATGCCCGGTTCGCGGAAGTGGACCTGGTCGTCGATCATGCCCGGCAGCAGGCGGCGGCCGGCGGCGTCGACGACGTGCTCGCCCTCGCGCGCGGACAAACCGCTGCCGACCTGCGCGATGCGGCCGGCTTCGATGCGCAGGTCGCCGTCGAACTCGCGTCCTTCGTTCACCAGGCGGGCGTTGACGATCAGCGTGGGCTTGGACGTCGCGGGCATGACGGGGTCCTTCTCGTGGCGACGCATTCAGCGATGCGTGCGATGGGTGTGTGGGTTCGTATCGTCGCCCGGAACGGGGTCGTGGCCGCCGGGATGGAACGGATGGCACCGCGCGATGCGCCGCGCCGCGAGCCACCCGCCGCGCACCGCACCGAAGCGCGCGATCGCCTGCATCGCGTACTCCGAACAACTCGGCACGAAGCGGCAACGCGGCCCCAACAGCGGGCTGATGAAACGTTTGTAGAGGCGCAGGGCCCCGATGAGCAATCGATCGATCACGTGTTGCCGCCCTTGTCGGGGCAGGGTATAACAGCGCGCTTTCCCGCCTCAAGGGAACGAGGGACGTACCGCTCGTGGCAGCGAAGAAACCAGCGAAGAAGGCCGCCAAGGCCGCGAAGAAGTCCACCAAGCCCGTCGCGAAGAAACCTGCGGCGAAGAAGGCCGCGGCCAAGCCCGCGAAGCCTGTCGCGAAGAAGGCTGCGCCGGCGAAGAAGCCGGTCGCCAAGCCCGCCGCGAAAAAAATCACCAAGCCGGTCGCGAAGAAAGCCGCGGTCGCGAAGAAGCCGGTGCCCGCGAAATCAGCACCCTCGAAGCCGGCGCCAGCCAGGAAGCCTGCACCCGCGAAGGCCGTCAAGCCCGTCGCCAAGCCCGCACCGGCGAAGAAGCCCATGCCGGCGAAGGCCGCGAGCAAGCCGGTCGCCAAGCCCGTACCCAAGCCCGCATCCAAGCCCGCGCCCGCGCCTGCGAAGGCCGCTCCCGCGAAGGCCGCGCCGCCCGTCAAGGCCGTGCCCGCGCCCGTCGCGAAGCAGCCGCAGGTCGCCGCGGTCAAGAAGCCCGCCGCCAAGCCCGCCACCAAGAGCGCACCGGTGGCCGCGCCCGCAGTTGCGAAGTCCACAGCCGTTGCAGCACCGCAGAAAGAACAAATGAAGAATGCAAAACCCGCCCTGGCGACCGCGCCGAAGCCCGCGTCGTCGTCGGAGGCCGTCACGTCGCGCCCGCGCCCGGCAGGTAAAGTGGCTGTTGCCGTGGCCGCGAAGCCGGCCGCTCCTGCACCGCGGGGCAAGGTGAAAGTCGTCGAATACAAGACCGATGAAGGAACGGGTCGCCCCGTCATTCCGCAGGGTTACAAGCCCTCGGGCGACGAGGAATACATGAGCGCGCTGCAGGTGGAGTACTTCCGCCAGCGCCTGCTCTCGTGGCGCGCCGACCTCGTCGAGGAATCCAAGCAGACCATCGAGAACCTGAAGGACGAAGTGCGCGACGTCGGCGACGAAGCCGAACGTGCGACGCGCGAGACCGAGAACTCCCTGGAACTGCGCACGCGCGACCGCTACCGCAAGTTGATCGGCAAGATCGACAGCACGCTCAAGCGCCTGGACGCCGGCGAGTACGGCTACAGCGTGGATTCGGGCGAAGAGATCGGCCTGGAACGCCTCGAAGCGCGCCTGACCGCCGAACGCACGATCGACGAGCAGGAGCGTTGGGAGCATTTGCAGAAGCAGATGGGCGATTGAGTTTTTCGCCCGACGCAAGGAAGAACGGACCCCGCTTCGGCGGGGTTTCGTTTTGTTGGAGCAAGAGCGGGAAACGGGAAACCGGAAGCGGGAAACGGGAGGGACTGTTGCGCGGCGATTTTGGGCGCGCGAGCCGAAGGTCGCATTGCGACGCGTCGAAAGCGTGTCTTCGGCACGCGCCGGCTGAGGCACTGCGTACCTCTTTTCCCGTTTCCCGCTTTTCGTTTCCCGTTTCCCGTTTCCCGCTTTGCGTCAATGCAGCTCGCGCAAATCCAACCGCCGCAACTTCGGCGCGAACTTCGCCGTGATCCCGACGATCGATATCGTCATGCATCCGCCGAAGATCACGCTCGGCACCAGCCCGATCAGCTTCGCGGCCAGGCCCGACTCGAATGCGCCGAGTTCGTTCGACGAGCCGATGAAGATCCCGTTGATCGCCGACACGCGGCCGCGCATCGCGTCGGGCGTGGCGAGTTGCAGGATCGTCGAGCGCAGCACCACGGACACGCCGTCGCACAGGCCCGAGGCGAACAGCAGTGCCGCCGATAGCCACAGGTGGCGCGAGAGCGCGAAGCCGATGATGCACAGGCCGAATCCGGCCACCGCCATCAGCAGAAGTCGGCCCGCCCCCTTTTCCGGCGGCTTGCGCGCGAGCCACAGGCCGACGATCACCGCACCCGCGGCGGGCGCGCCGCGCAGGATGCCGAGCGCTTCCGGGCCCGCGTGCAGGATGTCCTTGATGAAGGCGGGCAGCAGCGCGACCGCGCCGCCGAACAGCACCGCGAACATGTCGAGCGCGAGCGCGCCGAGCAGGATCTGGTGGCCGAACACGAAGCGCAGGCCTTCGCCGATGCTCGAGAAGATCGGCGCGCGTTCGGTCGGGATGTGCGGCTCTTCCATGTGCAGCATCAGCAGCGCCAGGCCCGCGGCGATCGCGAACACGCCGGCGACGCCGTACGAGACGCCCTTGCCGGCCCACGCGACCATGACGCCGCCGAACGCGGGGCCGAGCACCAGGCCGAGCTGGAACACGACGCTGCCGAAGCCCGCGCCGCGCGCGTACTGCTCGCGCGGCAGGATGCGCGCGAACAGCGTGTTGTAGATCGGCGTGAGGAACGACCGCACCGATCCGGTGAGCGCGACCGCGGCATAAATCAGCCACGTCCCGCTCGTCGCGATCCTTCCGGTCGCGATGCCGACGAGCACGATCGCGGTGATCGCAAGCCCGAGGCACGCCACCGCGCCGAGGCGCCGGCGTCGCACGTGGTCGACGAGATACCCGGCGAACGGTGCGACGCAGATGTAGGGGATCACTTCCGCAAGCCCGACGAGCCCGAGCGCGAGCGGATCGCCGGTGAGTTCGTACACGTGCCAGCCGACCGTGACCGCGACCATCTGGTACGACAGCATCGCGAGGATGCGATAGCTGAGCAGCTGGACGAAGCCGCGGTTGCGCAGCGGCGTATCGGCGGTGATCGAACTCACGCGGCGGCCTGCGCCCGCTCGCGGATGAAGGCGAGCAGCGCGGCGTGGCCATTGCTGCGGGTCGGCGAGAGGTGCTTCGCCAGGCCGATGTCGGCGACGTAGTCGGGGCTCGTCGCGAGGATCTCGTCCGCCGAACGCCCCGAATACACGCGCAGCGCGAGGAAACACAGGCCGGAGACGATCGCCGAATCGCTGATGGCGGCGAAGTCGAGGCGATCCTTGTCGCCATCGACCACGATCCACACCATCGACTGGCAACCGAGCAGGCGATGTTCCTCGACCTTCTGCGCATCGGGGAACGGTGGCAACTTGCGGCCGAGGTCGATCAGGTACTGGTAACGCTCCGACCAGTCGCCGAAGAACGCGAACTCCTCCGCGATCGCCCGCTGCGCCTCGGCGGCGGTCGGTTCGAGGGGAAAGAACGGCGGTTGCGTCAGGTCATTCATCCACGTTTCCAGCGTACGCCCTGGGGCGTGTCTTCCAGGAGAATGCCGTCGTCGGCCAGTTGCTTGCGGATGGCGTCGGCGCGCGCGAAGTCCCTCGCCGCTTTCGCCGCGATGCGCTCGTCGATCAGCGCCTGGATGCGCGCGTCGTCCTCGTTGGACGCGCCGCGGCCGAACCAGTCGGCCGGCGCCTGTTGCAGCAGGCCGAGCGCGAGGCCCGCGCCGAGCAGCGCGGCCTTCGCTTCGCGTCGCGCGTCGGGGCCTTCGACCTTGCGCGCGTCGGCCGCGATGCGCGCGATCTCCGCGAGCGCCTGCGGCGTGTTGAGGTCGTCGTCGAGGGCGTCCTCGACCGATTGCGGGATCGCGGGTGAAGCGTCGACGTCGGCGAGGTCGCGCAGCGTGCCGTACAGGCGATCGAGCGTGCGGATCGATTGTTCGATCAGCGCGGGCGTCCAGTCGAGCGGCTGCCGGTAGTGCGCCGACAGCAGCGAATAGCGCAGCGCTTCGGCCGGCCATTGCGCGAGCAGGTCGTGGATGCGTTCGACGTTGCCGAGCGACTTGGACATCTTCGCGCCGCCGAACACCAGCATGCCGTTGTGCAGCCAGAAGCGCGCGAAGGGCTTGCCGCCGTGCGCGCATTCGCTCTGCGCGACTTCGTTCTCGTGGTGCGGGAACTGCAGGTCGATGCCGCCGGCGTGGATGTCGATCGTTTCGCCGAGGTGCGCTTCGGCCATCGCCGAGCATTCGATGTGCCAGCCCGGGCGGCCGCGGCCCCACGGCGAGTCCCAGCCGGGGAGGTCGTCGGTCGAGGGCTTCCACAGCACGAAGTCGCCGGGATTGCGCTTGTAAGGCGCGACTTCCACGCGCGCGCCGGCGAGCATGTCCTCCGGATCGCGGCGCGAGAGCTTGCCGTATTCGGCATAGCTGTCGACCGCGAAGAGCACGTGGCCTTCCGCCGCGTACGCATGGCCGCGCTCGATCAGGGTTTCGATCATCGCGACGATCTGCGGGATGTGCTCGGTCGCCTTGGGCTGCAGTTCCTGCGGCGCGACGCCGAGCAGCGCCATCTCTTCGCGATAGGCCTGCGTGTACTTGTCGGTGATCGCCGAGATCGGCACGCCGGCTTCGCGCGCGGCGTTGTTGATCTTGTCGTCGACGTCGGTGATGTTGCGCGCATAGCGCAGGTTGCCGAAGCGTCGGCGCAGCACGCCGGCCAGCACGTCGAACACGACGGGGCCGCGCGCGTTGCCAATATGCACGTAGTTGTAGACCGTCGGCCCGCACAGATACATCGTGGGGCACGTGGGATCGAGCGGCGCGAAGGCCTCGACCCGGCGCGTCAGCGTGTTGTGGAGGCGCAGGCTCATGGGGTGGGGGATGGGGAAACCGGGCCATTCTAACGGCCACGACCCGCGCCCATGACAGCAGGGATTCAGGCCTCGGGGCCCTTCGGCGCTTACACTGAATGCGTGCGCCTCCCTTCGTCTCTCCTGCTGACCGCTGCCCTTGCCCTGGGGGCGGCCTGTGTTCCCGCCGCCGCGCAGGACACCGCCACGACGGTCCTCCAGCCGGAAAACGTGCGCATGGACTTCGCCCAGGTGATGCGCGTGCAGCCGATCTACCAGGTGCTGCGCGCCACGCGCATGGAGCCGCGCTGCCCGGACGACGACGACAACAAGGGCCTGGCGAAGATCGTCGGTGCGGTGAAGGGCGCGATGTCGCGCCAGCCCGAGCCGAAGGCCGACGCCAACTGCGAGATGGTCCCGGTCGTGCGCGAGTTCCGCCGCCCGATCGCCTACGACGTCGATTACGTCTACCGGGGCACCAAGTACCGCTCGCGCCTGCCGTACGACCCCGGCAACCGCCTGCGCGTTCGCGTGTCGGTGGTGCCTTACATCCCGCCGCGCGACGAGGCCAGATGATGGCTTCCGTTGCATCGCACGGGCGCAGGTGCGACCATGCGCGCCCGATGCAGACCTGCCGCGCCGACGCCGACATCCTGACTTCCGCCCGCATGGCGGCGGGGATGACTTCGCGCGCGCGCCGACCGCTGACCCACAATCTGGCTGGGTAGGCGTCGCGCATCGCATCGGATCGCACCAAAACCCAGCCCTCCGCGCTGGGTTTTTTCGTTCATGGCCCAGCGGTTTCCTTCCCCAGGACGCCCCATGAAACAGGTTCCGCTTCGTCACTTCCTCAATACCCAGGACTGGTCGCGCGCTGAGCTCGACGCGGTGCTGTCGCTCGCCGCCGCCTGCAAGCAGCAGCCGCTCGGACTGCGAAAGCTGGAAGGCAAGTCGGTCGCGCTGGTGTTCTTCAATCCGTCGATGCGCACGCGGACGAGCTTCGAGATCGGCACGTTCCAGCTCGGCGGGCACGCCGTGATCCTGCAGCCGGGCAAGGACGCGTGGCCGATCGAATTCGACCTCGGCACGGTGATGGACGGCGAATCGGAGGAGCACATCGCGGAAGTGGCGCGGGTGTTGTCGCGCTATGTCGACTTGATCGGCGTGCGCGCGTTCCCGAAGTTCGTCGACTGGTCGGTCGACCGGCAGGACCGCGTGCTCGCCAGCTTCGCCGCTTATTCCTCGGTGCCCGTGATCAACATGGAAACGATCACCCACCCGTGCCAGGAGCTCGCCCACATCCTCGCGCTGCAGGAACACTTCGGCACGAACGACCTGCGCGGCAAGAAGTACGTGCTCACCTGGACCTACCACCCGAAGCCGCTCAACACCGCCGTGGCCAACTCCGCGCTCACCATCGCCACGCGCATGGGCATGGACGTGACGCTGCTGTGCCCGACGCCCGAGTACGTCCTCGACGAGCGCTACATGCAATGGGCCGCGCAGAACGTCGCCGACAACGGCGGCTCGCTGCACGTCAGCCACGACATCGAAAGCGCGTACCGCGGCGCCGACGTCGTGTACGCGAAGAGCTGGGGCGCGCTGCCGTACTTCGGCAACTGGGCGCCCGAGAAGCCCATCCGCGACCAGTACAAGCACTTCATCGTCGACGAAGCCAAGATGGCGCTGACCAACGACGGCGTGTTCTCGCACTGCCTGCCGCTGCGCCGCAACGTCAAGGCGACCGATGCGGTGATGGATTCGCCGCGCTGCATCGCGATCGACGAAGCCGAAAACCGCCTCCACGTGCAGAAGGCCGTGATGGCCTCGCTGATCGGCCAGCGTCGCTGACTCTCTTCCCACGGAACGACTTCAAATGCCTTCGAAAGACATCGTCCTCGCCTTTTCCGGCGGCCTCGACACTTCCTTCTGCGTTCCCTACCTGCAGGAGCAGGGCTGGAACGTGCACACCGTGTTCGCCGACACCGGCGGCGTCGACGCGGAAGAACGCGCGACGATCGAAGCGCGCGCCGCCGAACTCGGCGTCGCTTCGCACGTCACCATCGACGGCGGCCCCGCGATCTGGGACGGCTTCGTCAAGCCGTTCGTCATGGCGGGCGAGGGCTACCAGGGCCAGTACCCGCTGCTGGTGTCGGATCGTTACCTGATCGTCGACGCGACGCTCGCCCGCGCGCAGGCGCTGCGCACGCGCGCGATCGCGCACGGATGCACCGGCATGGGCAACGACCAGGTCCGCTTCGATCTCGCGGTGAAGGCGAGCGGCGATTACCGCATCGTCGCGCCGATCCGCGAAATCCAGAAGGAGCACACGCAGACGCGCGCTTACGAGCAGGCGTACCTCGAGCAGCGCGGCTTCGGCGTGCGCGCCAAGCAGAAGGCCTACACGATCAACGAGAACCTGCTGGGCGTGACGCTGTCCGGCGGCGAGATCGACAAGTGGGAAGCGCCGGGCGAGGGCGCGCGTGGCTGGTGTGCGCCGCGCGAACAGTGGCCGGCCGATGCGCTGCGCGTCGCGATCCGCTTCGTCGGCGGCGAGGCGGTGGCGATCGACGGCGTCGAAATGCCGGGCGCGAAGCTGCTCGCGAAGCTCAATGCGATGTTCGCGCCGTACGGCGTGGGTCGCGGCATGTACACGGGCGACACCACGATCGGCCTCAAGGGCCGCATCGTGTACGAAGCGCCGGGCCTCACCGCGCTGCTCGTCGCGCATCGTGCGCTGGAGGAAGCCGTGCTCACCAAGCAGCAGAACCGCTTCAAGCCCGATGTCGCGCGCAAGTGGGTGGAGCTGGTGTACGAAGGCTTCTACCACGATCCGCTGAAGACCGACCTCGAAGCGTTCCTCGCTTCCAGCCAGCGCATGGTCAACGGCGAAGTCGTGCTCGAAACGCGCGGCGCGCGCGTGGATGCAGTCGCGGTGCAATCGCCGCACCTGCTCAACGCGAAGGGCGCGACGTACGCGCAGACGGCGGACTGGGGCGTGGAGGAAGCCGAAGGCTTCATCCGCCTGTTCGGCATGAGCAGCACGTTGTGGGCGCAGGTGAACGGCGATCGTGTCGAAGGCGGCCTCGACTGACATGCTCGACACCACGCTCCGCCACCTCGAAGCCCTGGTCGCGTGCGATACGCGCAATCCGCCGCGCGAGATCACGACCGGCGGGATCTTCGACTACCTGCGCGCGCAACTGCCGGGCTTCCGCTGCACGGTGACCGACCACGGCGAAGGCGCCGTGTCGATGCTCGCCGTGCGCGGGACGCCGAAGCGCGTGTTCAACGTGCACCTGGACACCGTGCCGAACTCGCCCGCGTGGTCGCGCAATCCGCTGCGCCTGCGCGTCACGCGCGATCGCGCGATCGGCCTCGGCGCGTGCGACATCAAGGGCGCGGCCGCGGGCCTGGTGACCGCGGCGAACCTCACGCGCGGCGATGCGGCGTTCCTCTTCAGCAGCGACGAGGAAGCGAACGACCCGCGTTGCATCGAAGCGTTCCTTGCCAGCGACCATGGATTCGCCGAAGCGATCGTCGCCGAGCCGACGCAATGCGAAGCGGTGCTCGCGCATCGCGGCATCAGTTCGGTGCTGCTGCGCTTCCAGGGACAGGCGGGGCACGCGTCCGGCGAAAGCGCGCTGCAGGCGAGCGCGTTGCACCACGCGATGCGTTGGGGCAGCCGCGCGCTCGATCATGTCGAAGCGAAATCGCACGAGCGATTCGGCGGACTGACCGGCCTGCGCTTCAACATCGGCCGCGTCGAAGGCGGCATCAAGGCCAACGTGATCGCGCCCGCCGCGGAAGTGCGGTTCGGGTTCCGTCCGTTGCCGTCGATGGCGTTCGAACAACTGCACGACGCGTTCGGTCGACTCGCCGATCCCGGTGCGCTCGCGCGTTACGAAGAAACCTTCCGCGGTCCGTCGTTGCCGTCGGGCGATGTCGCGACCGCCGAGGCGCGTCGCCTCGAAGCACGCGACCTCGCCGACGAACTCGGCCTGCCGATCGGCAACGCCGTCGACTTCTGGACCGAAGCCTCGCTGTTCTCGCGCGCGGGCATGACCGCGATCGTCTATGGCCCGGGCGACATCGCGCAGGCGCACACCGCCGACGAATGGGTCGCCCTCGACCAGCTCACCCGTTACACCGATTCCATCGTGCGGATCCTGTCGCAATGAATCTCCAAGTCCACGATCCGCAAACCCGCCAGACCATCGTCCGACTGCTTTCGAGCATGGCCGGTGCGAAGGAGATCTCGCAGTACCTCAAGCGTTTCTCGCAGCTGGACGCGGCGCGCTTCGCCCTCGTGAAGGTCGGCGGCGCGGTGCTGCGCGACGACCTCGATGCGCTGACGTCGTCGCTCGCGTTCCTGCAGGACGTCGGCCTCACGCCGATCGTGCTGCATGGCGCGGGCCCGCAGCTCGACGCCGAACTCGCCAACGCGGGCATCGAAAAGCAGACCGTCAACGGCCTGCGCATCACCTCGCCCGAAGCGCTCGCCATCGTGCGCCGCGTCTTCCACGCGCAGAACCTCAAGCTGGTCGAAGCGCTGCAGGCGCAGGACGCGCGCGCGACCTCGATCGTGTCGGGCGTGTTCGAAGCCGATTACCTCGATCGCGACACCTACGGCCTCGTCGGCGAAGTGAAGCGGGTCGACCTCGCACCGATCCAGGCGAGCCTCCAGGCCGGTTCGATTCCCGTGATCGCGAGCCTCGGCGAAACCGCGGGTGGACAGATCCTCAACATCAACGCCGACTTCGCCGCCAACGAGCTCGTGCAGGTGCTGCAGCCCTACAAGATCGTCTTCCTCACCGGCACGGGCGGCCTGCTCGACGATGCGGGCGACGTGATCGATTCGATCAACCTGTCGACGGAATACGAACACCTGATCGAGCAGCCGTGGATCCACGGTGGCATGAAGGTGAAGATCGAACAGATCAAGGCGCTGCTCGACACGCTGCCGCTGTCGTCGTCGGTGTCGATCACGCGCCCCTCGGAACTCGCGAAGGAACTGTTCACGCATACCGGCTCCGGCACGCTCGTGCGTCGCGGCGAGCGCGTGCTGACGGCGTCGTCGTGGGACGAACTCGATCTCGTGCGCCTGCGCAAGCTCATCGATTCTGCGTTCGGCCGCAAGCTGCTGCCGGACTATTTCGAGCGCACGCAACTGCATCGCGCCTACGTCAGCGAGAACTACCGCGTCGCGGTCATCCTCACGCAGGAAGACGCGGGCGTGTACCTCGACAAGTTCGCCGTGCTCGACGAAGCGCAGGGCGAAGGCCTCGGTCGTGCCGTCTGGCAGGTGATGCGCGACGAGAACCCGCGCCTGTTCTGGCGTTCGCGCCGCGGCAATCCGGTGAACGCGTTCTACTGGGCCGAATCCGACGGTTGCCTCAAGCAGCCGAAGTGGGACGTGTACTGGTACGGCATCGACACGCACGAAGCCGGTGGACTGGACGAAGTCGCGCGCTGCGTCGACCATTGCGCCGCGCGCCCCGCAACGCTCGAGGATGCCGCATGACCACCGTCGACTGGACCACGCCGCCGACCCTGCGCGGCCGCCACGTGTCCCTGGAACCGCTCGCGCCGTCGCATGCGGACGGTCTGCGCGAAGCGGTCGAGGACGGCCGCCTTCATGAGATCTGGTACACCAACGTGCCGGCCCCCGCGGACGTCGCTGCCTACATCGACGGCGCGCTGTCGAAGCAGGCGAAAGGCGAGCAGCTGGCGTTCGCCGTGCGCGACGCCGACGGTCGCGTGGTGGGTACCACGCGTTACTACGAACTCACGCCCGACGTGCCGCGCCTGCAGATCGGTTACACGTGGTACGCGGCGAGCGTGCAACGCACCGGCCTGAACACCGAAGCGAAACTGTTGCTGCTCGGACATGCGTTCGACGTGCTGCGTTGCGCGTCGGTGGGACTGCAGACGAGCTGGTTCAACCACGTCTCGCGCACCGCGATCGCGCGACTCGGCGCGAAGGAAGAGGGCATCACGCGCAACCACGTGCGCCATCGCGACGGCACGCTGCGCGACACGGTGAACTTCTCGATCATCGACGCGGAGTGGCCGGGCGTGAAGGCCAACCTCGCCGGTCGCCTGGAGCGTCACGCATGAGCGCGAAGAAGACCATCGGCATCGTCGGCGCGCGCGGGCATGTCGGCACGGAGCTGATCAAGCTGGTGTGCGGGCATCCGTCGTTCGATCTCGCCTACGTGTCGTCGCGCGAGCGTGCGGGGCGGCGCGTGTCGGATTTCGAGCCGGCCTACGTCGGCGAGTTGCGCTACAGCGCACCGACGCACGAAGACCTGCCGACGCTCGGCGCGGACGCGGTCGTGCTCGCGCTGCCGAACGGCAAGGCGGCCGCGTGCGTGGCCGCATTCGATTTCGCCGACGACGCCGATCCGGTGATCCTCGATTTGTCCGCCGATTTCCGCTTCGACGCTGCGTGGTACTACGGCTTGCCGGAACTCACGCGGCAACACCAGGCAGGACAGCGTCGCATCAGCAATCCCGGTTGCTACGCCACCGCGATGCAGCTGGCGATCGCGCCGATGCTCGAGTTCCTCGACGGGCCGGTGCAATGCTTCGGTGTCTCGGGGTATTCGGGCGCGGGCACCACGCCCTCCGACAAGAACGATCCGGAGAAGCTGCGCGACAACTTCATGCCGTACGCACTGACCGGCCACGTGCATGAGCGCGAAGTGAGTGCGCACCTGCGCCATCCGGTGGAGTTCATGCCGCATGTCGCGCCGCATTTCCGCGGACTCACGATCACCGCGAACCTGCACCTTCGCACCGCGTTCGACCGCGAGGCGGTCGCCGCCCGTTATCGCGACGCGTATGCGGGCGAGCCGCTGGTGCGCGTCGGCGACGATGCCCCGTGGGTGAGCCGCATCGCGGGCGCGCACCATGTCGAACTCGGCGGCTTCACGTTGTCCGAGGACGGGCACCGCCTCGTCGTCGTCGCGACCGAAGACAACTTGCTGAAGGGCGCCGCGACGCAGGCCCTGCAGAACCTCAACCTGGCGTTCGGCTTCGACGAGTTCGCCGGCATTCCCCTTGCACCGCGCGCGGAGGCCGCATGAGCGACCTGTTGTGGCAGAAGCCGGGCGTCGCGGTCGACGCGCAGATCCAGGCGTTCCTCGCCGGCGACGACGTGCTGCTCGATCGCGAGTTCTTCCTGCACGACATCGAGGCGAGTCGCGCGCATGCACAGGGCTTGCAGCGGATCGGAATGCTGACGGGCGAAGAGCTGGTGGGACTCGAACGCGAACTCACGACGCTCGCCGAGGATTTCCGCAGTGGGGCATTCGTGCTCGACGAACGCTTCGAAGACGGGCACTCCGCCATCGAAGCGCGGCTGACCGAACGTCTCGGCGACGCCGGCCGACGGATCCACGCAGGGCGCAGCCGCAACGACCAGGTGCTCGTCGCCACGCGCCTGTGGCTGAAGGAAAAGCTCGCGCGCGTGCAGGCGCTGTGCCGCGAAGTCGCGGGTATCGCGCTGGATCGCGCGCAGGCCGAAAGCGCGTTGCCGATGCCCGGATACACGCACCTGCAGCGCGCCGTCGTGTCGTCGGCGGGCATGTGGTGGGCGGGGTGGGCCGAGGCGTTCATCGACAACGCGCAGCGCGCGGGCGAAACGCGCGCATGGGTCGATGCCAATCCGCTCGGCACTGCCGCCGGCTACGGCGTGAATCTGCCGCTCGATCGCGCGCACACCACGCAGGCGCTCGGCTTCGCGCGGCTGCAGGTGTCGCCGTTGTACGCGCAACTGTCGCGCGGCAAGTTCGAACTCGCCGCGCTCGAAGCGCTGAACAGCGCGATGCTCGACCTGCGTCGCCTGGCCTGGGACCTGAGCCTGTTCACCAGCGCGGAGTTCGGTTTCGTGAAGCTGCCCGCGCAGTACACGACGGGCAGTTCGATCATGCCGAACAAGCGCAACCCCGATGTCGTCGAACTGATGCGCGGCACGTACGCGAGCGTCGCTGCCGCGCGCACCGAAATCGAACACCTGCTGTCGCTGCCGGGCGGTTACCACCGCGACCTGCAGATCACGAAGGGCGCACTGTTCCATGGCTTCGGCAAGGGCCTCGCCGCGCTGGCGCTCTTGCCCGACCTGTTGCGCAACCTCGACTGGGATGCCGGGCGCATGCGTGCGGCGATCGATCCGTCGATGTACGCGACCGACCTCGCCGTCGACCTCGCGCGCGAAGGCGTGCCGTTCCGCGATGCCTACAGGCAGGCGGCGGATCCCGCGCGATGGGCCGAAGGCGATCCGCAGGCGAGCCTGTCCGCGCGCGTGTCGCCGGGTGCAGCGGGAGACCTTCGACTCGACGCGTTGCGCAAGCGCCTCAGCGACGCATCGTCATCCGCGTGAGCCACAACGACCACGCGAGGGCGGTGAGCATCGCCAGCACGAACGCTTGAATCACGCCGAATTCGACGCCGCGGGAGGCGATGCAACCCGCGGACATCGCGGCGAGCGCGAACCAACCCGAGGTGCGCAGCGTCCGGTGTACGGCGGAGGAGGGGTCGCGCCCGCGTAGCGCACGAAAGTGCTTCGGCAGCGCGAGGCTCAACGCGGCCCAACCGACGAGGCCAAGCAAGATGCACAGGGCCAGGCTCATGCGATCGCCTCCTCGCCCTGCGTGACGCGATGGCGTCGCGATACGCGCATCGCCATCCATCCGAACGCGATCGCGAGCGCCAACGCGGTGAGGTCGACCGCGGCCAATCCATGCTGGCCCGACTGCAACGTGCGCCAGGGCGCGCTGTCCGGCGTGGCGACGGCGTTGACGACCGGGATGGAGGCAAGCGCGATCGCGGTTGCAGCGAACAGGTCGCGCCACCCGCGATCGCGACGGTCCGCCCATGCGCCCCACAATGCCGCGGCGCCCCATGCGCCGCAGAACACGAAGATTTCCGCGGCGGCGCGATCAGCGAGATGCCAGGGCAACAGACGATTGGCGAGCAGCATCGCCGCCGCGGCGAACGGGAACCCCCCGACCACGCCGACGTTCAGCGCGCGTACCAATCCGTAACCCGACACGATGCCTGCTTCGCGCACATGCTTGATGCGTTTGCGGACCCACACCTGCAGCCGCTCGCGATCATCACACACCCCGCCAGGCCGAGCAGGAAGTACAACCAGCGCACCGACGATCCGCCGAACTGCGCCATGTGCAGGCCGCCGAGCCACGTGTACGCGTGGTAGGCGGTCTTCGGTGGTGGCGTGACATGCAGCAATCGTCCGTCCGCGGCGTCGTAGGTCGCCTGGTGGAAGTTCCAGGCGACGCGTCGATCATGGTCGCCGCCGAGCGCGATGGTCGCGCTCGCATCGTGCGGATGGTGGATGCTCGCCCAGGTGACCGGTGCCCCCAGGCGCGCTTGCGCGTCGGCGAGCAGCGCTTCCACGGACGTCATCGGGCCGAGCGGCCTGCCGACTTCCTCGCGTTCGTAGAAATCGCCCGCGTCGATGTAAAGCTTGTTGATGTCGCCGCCGTAGCCCGCGTTCACCCCTGCGAACATGTAACTCGTCGCGAAGATGATCACGCCGGTGTACGAGATCAACAGGTGGAAGGGCAGGCCGAGCACGCCGGTGAGGTTGTGCGCATCGAGCCACGCGCGCTGGTTTCCCGCCGCGGGGCGGAAGGTGAAGAAGTCCTTGAAGATGCGCTTGTGGATGAAGATGCCGGCGACGATGGCCACGAACGCGAACATGCCCGCCAGGCCGACGATGTACATGCCCAGGTTGCCGGCGTGCAGGTTGTAGTGGAGTTCGAAGAAGAAGTCGCCGCCCGCGGTCGACGGCAAAGGTTCTCCGGTTTCCGGATCGAGCGCGACGCGTGTTTCCGTGCCGTCGTCCGCGAAGGTATAGGCCTGCAGCGCCGGGTCGCGATCGCCGGCGAGCAGGTACCACGAATGCGCCTCCGGTGCCTGCACCTGCAGGCGTTCGACCGCCTTGTCGAACGCGGGAATCTTCGGCGTCGCGCGTCCGTGCAACGATGGCTGCATCCAGTAATCGAGTTCCTTGTCGAAGCACGCGATCGTGCCGCCGGCGAAGATCACGAACAGCAGCCAGCCGACGAGCAGGCCGGACCAGGTGTGCAGCCACGACAGCGACTGGGTGATGTTGTGCTTCATGCGCGTGCCGCCAGTTCGGGGAAGACGGCGGCCGTGCCGTACAGCAACGCGCCGCCGACGAGGAGGATCGCCCACACGCGCCAGGCCTTGGCCGCCGCGAACGCGTAGATGGCCGCCGCGCACCACACGACGAACGCCAGCAGCGTCGCGGTGACGACGCGATCGTTGCGTCCGAAGGGAAGCGCGAGCGTGAGGAATGCAGTGGCGGCATGCGCGAACGCATAGCCGCCGACGATCGCCGCCAGCGAACGGCTGGCGAGCGACAGGCGACGCTGGACGGCGAGCGTGCTCACTGGAAGCGATACGCGATGGTCAGCGCGACATTGCGCGGCGCGGCGTAATACCCCTGTTCCCAGTACAGGCTCGGGAGGTACTTCTCGTCGGTCGCGTTGTCGAGGTTGAGCGTGGCGCTCCAGCGATCGGCGAACTCGTAACGCGCCATCAGGCCGAGCACCGCGTAGGCATCCTGTTCGATGCGCGTCGGCGTGGCGTTGCCGAGCAGGTCGAACGCGACGGCCTCGCGATGGATCGCGCTCTGCCAGCGCAACGACGCGCCGAGCATGAGGCCTTCGACTTGCGCGAGATCGTACGTGGTGGAGAGTCGGAACGTGTCGCGCGGCACGTAGGTGCGGGTGTCCTGTCCCGCGTCGTCTTCCACCCGCAGGTGCGTGATGCCACCGGCCACGCGCCAGCGATCGGTCAGGCGGCCGGCCATGTCGAGTTCGATGCCGCGCGATTCCGCGTCGATGCCCTGGTAGTAGCTCGTCCCGGTATCGAGGTCGAAGCCGGCGGATTCGGCGAGGTTGTCCTGGCGCGTGCGGAATACCGCCACCGTCGCGTTGACCGCGCCGTCGCGCCATTCGCCCTTCATGCCGATTTCCGCGTTGCTTCCGGTGAGCGGGCCGACGAGCCGGTGGTCGACGTCGAGCTCGGATTGCGGATTGAAGATCTCGCCGTAGCTGCCGTACAGCGAATAGTTCGGCGCCAAATCGATCACCAGGCCCGCGAAGGGCGTCGTCTTCGTGTCGTCGGACGTATTGGATTCGCCATAGCTGTCGCCCGTGGTCTCCGCGTGCGTGCGCGATGCGCCAGTGATCAGCTTGACGCTGTCGGAGAGATTCCAGCGCACGGTGGCGTACAGGCTTTCGCGCGCGTAATCGAAGTCGGAGCCGGCGGAGATCGCGTTCCAGGCCGGCTTCGGGTAGTGCGCGTAGCCCTGCTCGAGCGGCGGCAGCGGCGTGCCGAGATCGTCGCTGTACTGCGAGTGCTCGACGTTGTTGCCGCGCGCCCAGTTGAAGCCGGCAACCACGTCGTGTTTACGGCCGAACAGCGTCAGCGGACCGCTGGCGTACACGTCGGCGAAGTGCGCGCGGAATACCGAATCGTAGGCGGAGGGATAGGAGAACAGGCCCAGGCCCGTCTCGCGATCCGGCGTGCCGTAGACATAGAACAACTCGGTGAGTTCTTCCGTTTCCTCGTAGTTGAACGAAGCCTTGGCTTGCCACTCGTTGCCGAAGTCGTGCTGCAGTTCGACGAACGCATCCATGTCGTCGGTGTCCCAATGCGACCAGTCGGTGGCGGTGCTGGTCGAGACGTCGTAGTCGGTCGGCGTGCCGTCGCCGTAGAACAAGGGCAACGCGCCCCACAGGACGCCTTCGGGGCGATTGCGCTGGTAGGACGCGCCGACGGCGAGCATCGTCGCATCGCCAAGATCCGCTTCGAGGATGCCGTAATAGACCTGCTTGTCGTTGGAATAGAGGTCGAGGTAGCTGTCGCCCTGTTCGACCGCGACGACCGCGCGCCCTCGCACGGCGCCTTCGTTCGCGATCGCGCCGGCGACATCGGCATCGACACGCACCATGTTCCAGCTGCCGACGGTGAGTGCGGCATTGGCCTGCAGTTCGTTCGTCGGCCGCTTGCGGATGAAGTTGATCGTGGCCGATGGGTTGCCGGTGGAGGACATCAGGCCGTTTGCACCGCGCAGCACTTCGATGCGCTCGAAGATCGCGGTGTCGATGTCGCCGTTCTGCAGACCGTAGGGCATCGGGAGGCCGAGGCCGTCGCGCTGGAAGTTGGTGATGTCGAATCCGCGCGCGGTGTAGTAGGCGCGGTCGGTTTCCACCGACTCGACCTGGATGCCGGTTGCGAGCTCGAGCGCCTGGTTCGCATTCGTCAGGCCGAAGGCTTCGAGCGTCGCGCGGTCGATGACGCTTACCGATTGCGGCGTTTCGCGCAGGGACAGATCCAGGCGAGTCGCGCCGCTCGAGCGAGACGCCTCTGCTTCGCCGACGACGGTGACCTTGTCGAGCTCGCGCGCGGTCGGCGGCGGCGCCGGATCGTCGTCGGCGCGCGCAGGCGCGGCCAAGGTGGCGAGCGAGGCGAGGATCGCGAAAGCGAGCGGGTGCAGCGGTCCAACGGACATGGTGGGGCCTTGTAAAGGGAGTCAGAGAGGGGTTTGCAGCGGAAACGCGTGGTGCTGGCAGCAACAGTCGAAGCCGTCGCTCGTCAGGCCCTCGCGTCGCGCGATGCGCGCGGCAATCGCGTTCCCGAACGGGGACAAATGGGTGCGCTCGGCGCCGATCGAGGCACCGCCGTCGCCCGCATCGCGGAAGGTGAGGATGTCGGCGCGCCAGTGTTTGCGGCGAAGGCGCCAGACGAGGCGATACCAGCGCGCGCCGTGTCGCGCGCCGTCGCTGCGCGCGCGGAGCGGTGCTGTCAGAGCGTCCCAGCCGAGGAAGTCGCTGTCCGGCAGCAGGTAGAGGCGCCAGCAGACGCGGCCCTGGGCGTCGAAAAAGTGGATGGCCTCGCACGGGCCGTCGCAATCGACGCGGCACACGACTTCGCAGTGCGAAGCCTGGGCCCAGCCAGACAGGGCGCCCCCGGGCTGGACGCGGTAAAGGCACAGGACCGGGCCGAGGGAGGCGAGTTGCGCGGAGGTGGGCAGCGCCCGGGGCGCTACCTCTGAAACCTGCGTTGTCCGCGCATGCCACATCATCGAAGTGACGCCCTGTCCTTGTTCGATGCAGATGATATTGATTCGCGTTTGCGCGTCAAGCACCTGAAACGAAAAGACAAGCGGGAGCGGCGTGCCGTCAAGAGAGGGAAGAGCTCCGCAGGAGCGGCCGCGCAGGAGCGCTTCCCCGGGAGCCCTCCCCCCGGGGCGCTCGCTCGGGATCGGTCAATTCAGGGACGCTTGGCCACCACCATCCAGGCCAATCAGGGCGCGGGCGAGAGCATCACCTTGCCGAGGTCGATCGCGAACTCGCCCTGGTCGAGCGGCACGTTCTTGGCGAGCGGCGCATAGCCCTCGCACGCGACCAGTACGTCGTACGCCGCCGCGCGTTGCGTCACGGAGAACGATTCCTGGAAGTGGCCCTGCACCTTGCGCGTGAAGTCCGCGGCGTTCGGTGCGTCCTTGAATTGCGGAAGCGCGACGGTGCAGTTCGCGCGGCCGGGCGCGGGCTCGAGGATCTCGCCACGCAAGGTGAGGTAACCATCCCTCGGCGCGCACGCGCCGAGCAGGGCGGCCGCGCCGATCAAAGCCAGGCAAGCTGCGCGCATCGAAGCCCCTCCCATGCCGGTTTGCCGGGAGTATGCGCTAGCGGAACGCGATTTCGCCCAGGGCGATCGACACGATCGTCGGCTCGGGTTCGGTGCTTCCGTCGGGCTTGCGTCGCAACACCCAGCGCTTCGTCGGCACCGCGATCCCCGACACCGCGACATGGTCGGAGACGTAGTGGGCCGCGGGCACGCCGCCCACGATATCGACGTCGTAGTCATGGCGACGGAGCAGTCGGTCGGCATCGAAGTAGAACGTCTGCACCGTGCTGTGACTGGGCAGATCCGCGGGCAGGGTGACCTGCAGGCGACGCCAGGTTTCGCCGTCCTCCTGCCAGGGCGCGAGTTCTTCGGTGACCACGCCGTTCAATGCGAACAGGAAGGGCGCGTTGAGGTAGGTCCACATCGCGTAGCCGGCGAAGTACGCAAGTTGCAGCGGCGTCCAGGGCGTGTCGAGTCCATGCCCCTGGAACGAATCGCGGGGTTGCAGGAGTTCGGACGTCACGTTGCCGTCGGCGTCTTCGATCGCGACGCGATGCGGCTCGAAAGACGTTCGCAGGTGCGGCGCCGTGAAGGGAGCGTGCGACGCGCGCGGTTCGCGCAGCTGCACGCGCACGAACACATCGTCGAGGACGCCCGCCTGTTGCTTGAGCGGCCATAGCGCGCCGCCGGCGCGCAGGTGCGCGGTCGCGGTGTCGAACCGGTTCCATCGATCGAGGCCGCCGTAACGCTCGATGACCTCGTTCGCGAGCGGCACAATGTGGTTGGCCATTCCCGCATTCGAGCCGAGCCGCGCCGATGCCGGCCATCCCCGGGTCGGGTGACGCAGCGGGTTCGAAAGGTCAGCGACCGGTGCGCCGGTGCCGCTCGCGCTCGATCACGGCCTCGAACAAGTCGAGTGTGCGCACCAGTTCGCGTGCATGCGCTTCGTTGATGGTCGGATGGCTCGGGCGGTGCACCTGGAGCGAGGCCTCCAGCGCATCCAGGTCCGGATGCGTCTCGATGACGCTCACCATCAGCGTCTGCACGGCGTCGTTGTGCCCCAGCGCCCGGGAAGTAACCACGTCGAGCCGCGCCATGCGCTCGGTCAGTTCGGCGACGTTGCGACGCAGTGCTTCCATGACCCGCCCCCGTGAGTTGTGAGGCCGAGCTTACCAAGGGGGTGGCCCGTGGATTTCACGCACGAAAAAGCCCGCGCGAGGCGGGCTTTTCATGATCGGCAAGATTTGGTCGGGGAGACAGGATTCGAACCTGCGACCTCTACGTCCCGAACGTAGCGCTCTACCAGACTGAGCTACACCCCGACAGCCGAGCCGCGAATTCTAGCGGGGTGCGCCGACGAGAGGCAAGCCTCTAGACTATGCGACCTGCGGCCGGGCGCACGGATTGGGATGCGTGCCGGCGATTTCGACCCTGGAGCCTCGCACTTTGAGCACGCCGATCAAGCCCCGCACGCCGTCGGGCGTCATGGAACTGCTGCCGCGCGATCAGATCGCCTTCCAGCGCATGCTGGACACGATCCGCCACACGTTCGAGCAGTTCGGCTTCCTGCCGGTGGAAACGCCGGTGATGGAGCTGTCGGAGGTGCTGCTGACCAAGTCGGGCGGCGACACCGAGCGGCAGGTGTATTTCGTGCAGTCCACCGGCGCGCTCGACAACGCGGGGAAGGAAGGCCGCCCGGAAATGGCGCTGCGCTTCGACCTCACGGTGCCGCTCGCGCGCTACGTGGCCGAACATGAACACGACCTCGCATTTCCGTTCCGCCGCTACCAGATGCAGCGCGTCTACCGCGGCGAACGCGCGCAAAGCGGCCGTTATCGCGAGTTCTACCAGTGCGACATCGACGTGATCGGCAAGGATGCGCTGTCGCCGCGTTTCGACGCCGAGATCCCGGCGGTGATCGCGGCGGTGTTCGAGCGCCTGGCGATCGGCGACTTCACGATCCACTTCAACCATCGCAAGTTGCTGCGCGGCTACTTCGAAGGCCTCGGCATCGGCGACGGCGAACAGCAGACCGCCGTGCTGCGCGAACTCGACAAGCTCGACAAGCGCGGCGCCGACGCGGTGCGCGCGACGCTGCTGGGCGAGGGCTACAACCTCGCGCAGGACGTCGTCGACCAGTTGATGGCGTTCTCGCAGGTGCGTTCGACCAGCCACGCCGACGCGCTGGCGAAGCTCGATGCTTTCGCGCAGGGCACGCCCTTGTTCGAAGAAGGTCGCGCCGAACTGCGCGCCGTGCTCGCGCAACTGAAGGCGCTCGGCGTCGACGAATCGCGCTACGCGCTCAACCTGTCGATCGCGCGCGGCCTCGATTACTACACCGGCATCGTGTACGAGACCTTCCTCGATGCGCACCCGCAGATTGGTTCGATCTGCTCGGGTGGGCGCTACGACAATCTGGCGAGCCACTACACGAAGTCGAAGCTGCCCGGCGTCGGCATCTCGATCGGCTTGACGCGTTTGTTCTACCAGTTGCAGAAGGCGGGCCTGGTGTCGACCGCCGCCAGCTCCGTCGACGTGCTGGTCGCGTTGATGGACGACGCGATGCTGCCCGATGCGCTCGCGCTCTCGCAGCGCCTGCGCGCGGCGGGCCTCAACGTCGAAACGCAGCTGGAGCCGCGCAAGCTCGCCAAGCAATTGCAGTACGCCGATCGCGCCGGCATCCGCTTCGTCGCGATCCGTGGAGAAGACGAAGCCACGCGTGGCGTGGTCGCCGTGAAGGACATGCGCAGCGGCGAACAGCTCGAACTCGCCGAAGCCGACTTGCCCGCGAAGTTGCAGGAGACCGCCCGATGAGACCCGTTCGCCTCGATGGCGTTTCCCTGACCCAGCGCACGCTGGTCGAAGTCGCGCACGGCGCGCCGGTCGAACTCGACGCGACCGCGCTGAAGGCCGTCGCGCGGGCCGCCGAATTCCTCGCCGAGCAGGTCGCGCGCGAAGAACCGATCTACGGTGTGTCGACGGGCTTCGGCAGCAACGCCGACAAGCTGCTCGGCGCGCGTCCGCTGCGCGACGACGTGGCGGGCGCCGCGCCCTCCGGTCGTTCGCTGCATCGCGAACTGCAGGACAACCTGATCGTCACGCACGCGGTGTGCGTCGGCGAACCCTTCGCGCCGGAAGTCGTGCGCGCGATGTTGTGCATCCGCATCAACACGTTGCTGCGCGGACATTCGGGCATTCGCGTCGAAACGCTGCAATCGATGGCGGCGATGCTCAATGCCGGCATCGTGCCGATCGTGCCGCAGCTCGGGTCGGTCGGCGCGTCCGGCGACCTCGCGCCGCTGTCGCATCTTGCGATCGTGCTGCTCGGCGGCGGCGAAGCCTTCGTCGACGGCGAACGCGTGCCGGGCGCCGAAGCGCTGCGTCGCAAGGGCCTGCACCCGGTGTCGCTGTCGTACAAGGAAGGCCTCGCGCTCAACAACGGCACCGCGCAGATGCTCGCGACCGGTGCGCTCGCGTTGCAGCGCCTCGGCGAGTTGATCGACACCGCGGACATCGCCGCGGCGATGACGATCGATGCGTTCGCCGGCCGCCTCGGCGCCTTCGCCGAAGAAGTGCATGCGCTGCGCCCGCATCCGGGCCAGGTGCAGGCGGCTGCGCAACTGCGCGCGTTGCTCGCCGGTTCGACGCTCGCCGACATTCCGTATCACCTCGTGCCGAAGTTCCGCACGTGGTCGCCGGGTGCGTGGGATGACGGCGCGGGCGAGGTGCCTTTCGATATCGGTTGGGACTGGGTGCCGTTCACCCAGCGCCACGGGCGCGAGAAGTTCTACAACCGTTTCCGCCCGTTCCGCGGTGGCAAGAAGCACCAGCCGCAGGACAGCTATTCGCTGCGCTGCATTCCGCAGGTGCACGGCGCGGTGCGCGATGCGCTCGAACAGGCGCGCCGCGTGTTCGACGTTGAACTGAACTCGGTGACCGACAACCCGCTCGTGTTCCCCGACGCGCAGGCCGAGCACGTGGAAGAGCAGGTGATCTCCGCCGGCCATTTCCACGGCATGCCGCTCGCGCTCGCGATGAGCTACGTGAAGGCCGCGATCCCGGTGCTCGCATCGATCAGCGAACGCCGCCTCAACAAGCTCGTCGATCCGGCGACCAGCGACGGCCTGCCGCCGTTCCTCATCGGCAACGAAGACGGCACCGAGTCGGGCCTGATGATCGTGCAGTACACCGCCGCGGCCATCGTCAACGATCTCGCGAGCCGCGCGATGCCGGCGTCGGTCTATTCGATCCCCACCAGCGCGAACGCCGAAGACCACGTGTCGATGGGCGCGAACGAAGCGCGCCACGTGCTCGCGATGGTCAGCGATCTCGGCAAGGTGCTGGGCCTGGAATTGATGACGGCCGCGCAGGCGCTCGACCTGCGTCGCGACATGATCAACGCGGCGCGCGCGCTGGCCGACAACGTCGACGCCGATGCGTTCGCCGCCAAGGTGCACGGCGGCCCGATGCGCGACGACAACGAGCGCGCGCGCTTCCTCGCCGAAGTCGACGGTTTGCGCGCCGAACTCGCCGCCGCCGATGCGTTCCACCCGGGCCTCGCGGTGCAGGCCGCGCACGCCGCGATTCGCGCGCACATCGATCCGATGCGACGCGATCGCGCGCTCGACGGCGATGTCGCGATGGCCGTGCGCCTGGTGAGCGAGAACATCGTGCTCGACGCCGCGCACGCGGCGTTGGTCGGCTGATGCGCGCGCGCTGGTGCGCGGCGCTGCTGGTCGCCGCGGCCGCGTTCTCGCCGCTGCACGCGGAAGAGGGCGCGACAGGCGCGCAACGCTTCCTCGTCATCGGCGACCCGCAACCCAAGTCCACGGCGGACGTCGACTACTTCCTGCGCGACATCATCGAACCCGCGATGCCGCTGGCGAAGCAGAGCGCCGCCGCGATCGTCCTCGGCGACATCGTCGACGACGAGCCCGCGCTCTATCCCGGCGTGAAGGCCGCGACGAAGCGCCTCGGCATTCCGATGCTGTTCGCGCCCGGCAACCACGACGTGGACGCCGGCGCGCAGTCGGACGCCGATTCGCTGCGCAGCTTCCGCAAGGCGTTCGGCGACGACACGTTCCTGCGTAAGTACGACAACGCGAACGTGCTCGTGCTCGACGACGTGGTCGTGCTGCCCGGGCAGACGCCGGGATACGTCGGCGGGTTGCGCGAGGATCAGTTCGCGAAGATCCAACGATGGTTGAAGGATTTGCCGCGCGACAAGCTGCTCGTCGTGGGCGCGCACATCCCGTTCTTCGATACGTCGACGGTGCAGGGGAAGGAGTCGTTCCGCGCCGTGGATCGCGAGCGCCTGTTCGCGCTGCTCCAACCCTTTCCGCACGTGCTCCTGCTGAGCGCGCACACGCACAACCAGCGCCATTACTTCCACGGCGAGAAGGAAAGCTGGAAAGGCGCCGCGCCGCTGCACGAATACAACGTCGGCGCCGCGTGCGGTGCGTTCTGGTCGGGCGTGGCGGATGCGGCGGGCATTCCCGATGCGACGATGAGCGACGGCACGCCCAACGGTTACGCGACGCTCGATGTGCAGCGCGACGGCACATACGCGCTCGCCTGGTATCCCGCGCGCGATGCGGCGGGGACGCAGATCGCGTTGCACGCACCGAAGGTCCTGCGCCGCGATGCGTACCCCGCATTCGGCGTGTACGCGAACGTCTTCATGGGCCACGCCGGCACGCGAGTGGAATATCGCATCGACGATGGCGACTGGATGCCGATGCGCCGCGTCGTGGAGCCGGATCCGCGATTGCTCGCGGAGAACGCGCGCGACGACGCGGCGGACACATTGCGCGGGTTCGATCGCTCGCCGGAGGCGACGCCGTCGACGCACCTGTGGCGAGGCACGCTGCCGACGAAGCTCGCGGCCGGCGAACACACGGTCGAAGTGCGTGCCTTCGACGAATGGCGCGGCGAAGCGACTGCGAAGACGACCTATCGCCTCGAGGCGCGCTGACCCATGCGCAGCGTGCAGCGCAATCAGGTCAGCAGATCGTCCGGAATCCCTGCGAACGTCTCCACGCGCACATGCCCATGCGTCGCATCGCCGGTGCGCGGCGACGGGTAATCCTCGCGGCGGTCGAGCAACACCGTGCGCATGCCCGCATCGCGCGCGGCATCGAGCTCTTCCACGATGTCCGACAGAAACAGGATGTCGCCCGCGTTGCCGCCGTACTCCGCGGCGATGCGGCGATAGCTGTCGGCATCGCGCTTGTGGCCGACCGCCGTGTCGAACCACGCCGAGAACATCGACGTCAGGTCACCCGCATCCGTGTGTCCGAACAACAACTTCTGCGCGGGCACCGAGCCCGACGAGTACACCGCGAGCGGATGCCCCGCATCGCGCCACGCGCGCAACGCGGGTGCGACATCCGCGTACAGCGGCGCGGTGAAGTCGGCGTTGCGGTAGCCCGCGTCCCACACCATGCCTTGCAGCGCCTTCAGCGCGGTGTGCTTGCGGTCTTCGTCGATCCAGCCCTGCAGCGTCTCGACGATCATGTCGTCGCTGCATACGCCGCCGTTCTCGAGGGCCACCTGGTCGAGCCAGCGACGCACTTCGGGATCGTTCCCGCGTTCGCGCACGAAGCCCGGCAGCGCGCGGCGCGCGTACGGGAACAGCACGTCGCGCACGAAGGAGATGCTGCTGGTGGTGCCTTCGATGTCGGTGAGGATGCGGACCGTCATGCGTCGCGCGCCTGGCCGACTTCGAAGCGCGGGAATCGCTGCGCGATGTCCGTGCCGGTGAAGTGGCCGACCCAGCCGTCCGGTTCGGTGAAGAAGCGGATCGCGACGAAGCTCGGGTCCGGCCCCATGTCGAACCAGTGCGTCATGCCGTCGGGCACGGCGATGAGATCGCCGGCTTCGCACAGCATCTCGTAGACGCGACCGTCGACGTGCAGCGTGAACAACCCCGAGCCGTCGACGAAGAAGCGCACCTCGTCTTCCTTGTGGAAGTGTTCGTCGAGGAACTTCTTGCGCATCTCCGCGCGGTTCGGATTGTCGGGCGCGATGCTCACGACATCGACGGTGCGGAAGCCGCGATCGGCGACGAGGCGATCGATGTCGGCCTTGTACGCGGCCATGATCGCTTCCGGCGCATCGCCGGCCTTCACCTGCTGCGCGGCGTCCCAGCGTTCGAACGCGACGCCGATCGGCTGCAACTCGCGCGAGATCTCCTCCAGCGTGCGCGCGACGACGACCGGCTGGTCGGGATGTTCTTCCTCGAAAATGCGCAGGCGGCTCATCGTTGCAGCTTCCTCAGTTCCAGTTCGCAGTCGAGCAGGAATTCGAATGCCTCCAGGTGGCGGCGCGCTTCGGCCATGTCGCGGCCCCACGCGTACAGCCCGTGCCCGTCGATGAGGTAGCCCCACATCGGCTGGCGATCGAGCAGGCAATCGACCTGCGCGGCGAGCGTGTGCATGTCCTGCGAGTTGGGCAGCACGGGCACGACGATCTCGGTCTCGTGCGTGTGGTTGCCGTGGAAGGCCTTCAACAGCTCGTAGCCTTCCAGTCGCAGGGATCCGGCGCCCGCGTACAGGCGCGAGGCGATGGTCTGGTTGCGCGAGTGCGTGTGCAGGATGCAGCCGACATCGTCGAAGCGCTTGTAAAGCTGCGTGTGCAGCAGCGTTTCGGCGGAAGGCCGGTGGTCGGTGGCGACCGGGTTGCCGTCGAGGTCTACGACCATGATGTCGTCTTCGGTGAGTCGGCCCTTGTCGCGACCCGACACAGTGATCGCGGCGTGCTGGTCGTCGATCCGGCGCGAGAAGTTGCTGCTGGTCGCCGGCGTCCATCCGGCGGCGGCGAGCTCGCGCACGTTGCCGATGATTTCGGCGGCCGCGATGCGCAGCGCGTCGCGGTCGTAGGGGAGGGGGGCGTTCATGCAGCGGAGTTTACCCGGTGCGTGTTCAGCCGCCGCAAACGTCTTGGAAACGTGCCCGCAAGAAGATCGTGCCCCGCAAAAGGAAACGGCGCGGTTGCCCGCGCCGTTCCAGGTGAAGCGTGTGCCGTGCCGGTTACGGGCCGGTGTTCGGGCCTTCCTGCACCAGCGGATCGGCCGTCAGCGGCGACGGCGCGGCGGCGAGGCCGTGCAGCTTCGCCTCGTTGCCCGGGGCCAGGTGGCTGCGACGGCGGGCGTAGATGAAGTACACGACCAGGCCGATCACCGCCCAGATGCAGAAGTACTTGATCGTCGGGTTCCAGCCGAGGCTGAAGAACAGCAGGACGCAACCGGCCATCGCGAGCGGGCCGACCAGCCAGACCAGCGGCGTGCGGAACGGACGCGGACGGTTCGGCTCGGTCTTGCGCAGCACCATCACGCCGGCGGCGACCATGAAGAACGCGAACAGCGTGCCCGAGTTCGAGATGTCGGCCAGCATGCCGACCGGGAACATCGCGGCGAACAGCGACACGAAGATGCCGGTGATCCAGGTCACGACGTGCGGCGTGTGGAAGCGCGGGTGCACGGCGGAGAGCTTCTCCGGCAGCAGGCCGTCGCGCGCCATCGTGAACAGGATGCGCGTCTGGCCGAAGATCATCATCAGCACCACCGACGGCAGCGCGACGATCGCGGCGATCGCGACCGCGTTGCCGACCTTCGGCCAGCCGATTTCGCGCAGCACGAACGCCAGCGGTTCCTTGCTGTGCGACAGCGCGCCACCCGGCTGCGCGCCGACGGCGCCGACCGCGGCGTAGGCCACCAGCAGGTAGAACACGGTGCAGATCGCGAGCGAGCCGATCAGGCCGATCGGGATGTTGCGGTTCGGGTTCTTGGTTTCTTCCGCGGCGGTCGACACGGCGTCGAAGCCGACGTACGCGAAGAAGATCGAAGCCGCCGCGCCGAGCACGCCGACGCCCGAGAGCGGGGTGCCCCAGCCGTTCGGCATCATCGGCACGAAGTTCGAGTGCTCGACCATCGGAATGGCCAGGATGATGAAGGCGGTGAGCGCGACGATCTTGACGATCACCAGCATCGCGGTGAACTTCGCCGACTTCGACGTGCCGATCACCAGCAGCCAGGTGATGAGCAGCGAGAGCAGGAAGGCGATGAGGTTGAACGTGCCCTTCGCGACCGTGCCGTCCGCCAGCGTGACCGTATCGCCGGGACCGGCGGTCAGTGCGATCGGTAATGGCATGCCCATCGCGTTGAGAAAGCCGTTGGCGTATCCCGACCAACCGACGGCGACCGCGCCTGCGGCGACCGCGTATTCGAGGATCAGCGCCCAGCCCACCATCCACGCGATGAGTTCGCCGAGGACGGCGTAGGAGTAGGTGTAGGCGGAACCGGAGACCGGCACCATCGCCGCGATCTCGGAGTAGATCAGCGCCGTCAGCGCGCAGACGAAGCCGGCGATGACGAACGAATACATCATGCCGGGGCCGGCCTTGTTGGCGGCGACGGCGGTGAGCACGAAGATGCCCGTGCCGATGACCGCGCCGATGCCGAGCATCGTGAGGTCGAATGCGCCGAGCTGGCGCGTCAACGACCGCTTGGCGGCGGTCTCCAGAATCAGGTCCAGCGGTTTCCTGCGTTCAAAGAGCATCGTGTCAATCCCCGGGGATGCGGTAGGCCATGGCCACAGACGTGGTGGGTGGGGCCACCGCGAACCGGACGACCTTACATTGCGCCGCCTTCACGGCACAAGGTCCGCAGGTTGGGATGCGGGGATAATGCGCGCCCACTCGTCAGGAACCCCCGAATGAACAGGACGGACCCCGCTTCCCACCGCGCGCTCTTCGCCGATTACCTCGCGCGCTGGCCGGCCGAAGCGGCGACGATCGGGCGCTTCGCCGACCTGCTCGACGACACGCAGGACCCGTTCCTGCGCGAGCGCCTGGCCGGTCACTTCACCGCGTCGGCGTGGCTCGTGGATCGAAGCGGCACGCGCGTGCTGCTCACGCATCACCGGAAGCTGGGCCGCTGGTTGCAACTCGGTGGCCACGCCGATGGCGTGCGCGACTTCGCGCGCGTGGCGTTGACCGAAGCGGAAGAAGAGTCAGGCCTGACCGATCTCACGGTCGACGCGGAGATCTTCGACCTCGACGCGCACGACATTCCCGAACACAAGGGCGTGCCCGCGCACATCCATTACGACGTGCGCTTCGTCGTGCGTGCGGGAGCGAACGAAGACTTCGTCGTCAGCGACGAATCGCACGCGTTGGCGTGGCGCGAGATCGATGCGCTCGTCGATGACGCAGACGCCGATCCGTCGTTGCGGCGGATGGCGGCGAAGTGGTTGTCGCGCTGATCCAGGCCGACGCGCCCTTCACTGGCGGTCGGGCCGTGCGCCTGCTCCATCCTCGGGTTCCGCATGCGCGCGACTTTGCGCGAACTCCGGGAATGTCTCCGCCAGCGTCGCCTCATCCGGCAAGACGTAGAACACCCCGCCGCGCTCGAACGTCGAACGCAGGATCTGCTCGTAGAACTCGGGCGCGACGTTGATGCAGCCATGCGTGACGCGGTTGTCGTCCGGCGAAGGCGATGCAAGACGTTCGGGGCGTTTCTCCGCCGGCACGCCAGTGGCGGTCGGGTGGATGGAGATCGCGGAGTCGTAGTCCACCCACAGCACGCGCCCGGCATCGGTCGACGGGCCGAATCCGCCCACGAAGCGACCCGCCGGCGTCGTGCGATCGCGGCCCGGGATCTCGCGAAGCGCGAGTCCGGCAATGCCGGGGGCAATGTGATCGCCGGTCGCCGAGCCAATGAGCACCGGTGCCGCGCCGCGAAGCCGGCCGTCGCCGCCGAACACCAGGATCTGTGCAGCGGCCTTGTCCATGATCGCGAACGGATAGCCTTCGCTGTCGCGGCTCGCGACCACCCAGCCCGCGAGCTGGATCACCGTGTCGGAGACTTGCTGGCCTTCCGGAAGCAGGTCGACGGCGACCACGGGTTCGGCGGAGGCCACGGGTTGCGTGGCGGCATCCTGGGCGCGGGCCACGCCGACGCTTGCGAACGCCAGCGTCAACACCAGCGCGCCACAAGCGGTCTTGATCGCAGGGGAGATGCACATGCGGATGGGGCGATTCCTTTGAACGATGTTTGGGTCAAGCAAAGAGACCCGTGGCCAGCAAAGGCCACCGGGTCCCGGGTTCACACACCTCGTCAGTGCAAGAGCGACTAACCGCGCGGCTTGCGGGGCGGTGCCGTTTCGAGCTGCTGGACGCGGCCTTCCAATGCATCCAGGCGCTGGTTGGCCTGCTGCGCGGATTGGTTGGCGGCTTCGGCGCTCTGGGCCGCGCCCTGCACCTTCGTGTCGAGTTGGTCGAGGCGCGAGTTGATCGTCGCGAACTCGTCATCGTACGAAGCGCAGCTGGCAAGACCCAGGGCGGCGACGAGCGCCACGCCGAGGGTACGCGCGGTTGTCATCTGTTGCTTGGTCGGAATCATTCCAATCCTCCTTCGTCGGGTGTCGCGGGAATATAGCGGCCTTTTGGCCGGTGCCATGACAGGCATTCAGTTGACGCTCGGATATGTTGATGGACTGTGAAAACGCGGCAAACCGCACGCTTGCGCATCTTTCGAAAATCTAGTTGGAGCCCACCCGGGCGCGAATCGCAGCGTTCGCTTTGCGGTTCTCGCCCTCGATGAGCTTCGAGGTCAAGCGTGTCGCGACGCTGCAAGTCGCGAATCAACACCGCGAGATCCGTGATCTTGCAGTGCGCCCGCAGTTCCGCGGCGTCCCACGCGGTCTCGCCGAAGAAGGACAGCGTGGCGACCGTGGTCACCGGACGAACGTGGGCGGGATCCCGGGGCTCGAATTTCCACTGTCCCACCGCCGCGACGCCGGCGCGTGCGAAACGGATCCAGAACGGCGACAACGCGCCGTGCACGGGCGGTCCGCTCTTCCATGCGCGAAGCACGCGGAAATCGCCGGTCGTGCCATCGGGGAAGATCGTGTACTGCATCGCGATGCACGCGTCGGGGCGTGCGTCGCCGTCGTATTCCGCGGGATACGGTGGCGCGACGATCCGGCTGCCGTCGGCAACGCGCCAATCGGTGGCGATTCCGCCCTCGCTTGCGATATCGATATCGCGCGCGAGCTTCTCGGCCGACGCGGGGAAGGCAGCCCATGCGAGCAGGACGGCGAGCCCCGCTCGAACCAGGCGAAGGTGCTGCATGGCGAGTCCTTTCGTAACGACGCCCTCAGGGCGGGCGCACGCAGGTTACGAGCGGCACTTCGCGGCGATCAGATGCAGATGTCGCGGGAATGACCGGATCAGATGCAGGAACGGCGGCCTTTCGGCCGCCGTCTGCGTTCAGTCGGCGCGTCCGGCGAACTCGCCGGTCGTGGTGTTCACCCACACCTTCTCGCCGTTGCCGATGTACTCCGGCACCATGATCTCGATGCCCGTGGCGAGCTTCGCCGGCTTCGGGCGCTTGGTCGCGGTGCCGCCCTTGAGTTCCGGGGGCGTCTCGACGATTTCGATCGCGACGCTCTGCGGCAACTGGATCGCCACCGGCGCGTCTTCGATCAGCTGCACGTAGATGCCCGTGAGGTCGTCGACGATGTAGCCGGCGGCGTCGCCGATCGCATCGGCGTCGAGCGTGTACGGCGTGTAGTCCTCGTCGTCGAGGAACACGAACGCGTCGCCGTCCTTGTACGAGTACGTCGCCTGGCGGCGGCTCATGTCGACTTCGCGCAGGTCGTCGTCGCCGTCGAAGCTCGAATCGAGCTTGGTGCCGCCGGGGATGCTGTACATGACGAAGCGGAAGCGCACGTTGCCGCCGCGGCCCTGCGGCGAGCTGCGTTCGATGTCGCGGACCTGGTACACGCCGCCGTTGTGTTCGACGACGTTGCCTTTCTTGATGTCGTAAGCCTTCATGGGATCACTTCGGTGCGAGGCGCGTGGCGCCGTCGAGGCGGATGGTTTCGCCGTTGAGGTAGGTGTTGCCGAGGATGTACGCGACGAGGTCGGCGAACTCTTCCGGCTTGCCGAGGCGGGATGGGAAGGGGATCGACGCTGCGAGCGACTGCTGCACGTTTTCCGGCATCCCATCGACCATCGGCGTCCAGAAGATGCCCGGCGCGATGGTCATGACGCGGATGCCGAAGCGCGAGAGTTCGCGCGCCATCGGCAACGTCATCGCGACCACGCCGCCCTTCGATGCCGAATACGCGGCCTGGCCGATCTGGCCTTCGTACGCCGCGACCGATGCGGTGTTGACGATCACGCCGCGCTCGCCGTCGACGCCCGCGTCGTTGTGCTGCATGAGGTTGGCCGCGGCCTTGGCGACGTTGAAGCTGCCGACGAGGTTGACCATCACCGTCGTGCTGAACAGCGACAGCGGCATCGGCGCTTCCTTGCCGAGCACGCGGCCCGCGCCGAGGATGCCCGCGCAGTTGATCGCGGCATTGAGGCCACCGAGGAATTCCTTCGCGGCGGCGACATTGGCGACCACGCTCGCTTCATCGCTGACGTCGGTCTTGAAGAACGTCGCGTTGCCGGCGCCGAGTTGCGCGACGGCGGCCGCGCCCTTTTCTTCGTTGACGTCGAACAGCGCGACCTTCGCGCCATTGGCGACCAGGTGCTGGGCGACGGCGAAGCCGAGGCCGGAGACGCCGCCGGTGACGATGGCGCGGGTTGCGGACAATTGCATGGGGGGTCCCTGCGGGGCGGAAAGACCCGGGATTTTAGCTCAGGGACCGGAGGCAGGCGGCTGGCGGGCCACGACGCCGTCCTTCATCACGAACACCGGGTGGCGGAGCGCGGCGATATCCGTCGTCGGGTCGCCCGTGAAAGCGGCCAGGTCGGCGCGCAGGCCGGTTGCGACGGACCCGAACGTCCCTTGCTGCTTCAACACTTTCGCCGCGACCGTCGTGCATGCCTGCATCGCTTCGACCGGCGTCATGCCCAGGCGCACCAGCCATTCGGGTTCGCGCCAGTTGTCGCCGTGCGTGAACACGCCGACGTCGCTGCCGCACGCGATCGTCGTGCCGGCTTTACGCGCGCGGGAGAAGGCTGCGGCGACATCCTGCATGTCCTGCGTCGGTTGCGATTGGCCGGGCACGTAGTTTTCGAAGTACACGCCGTAGGCTTCTGCGGCGGTGAGCGTGGGCAACCACGCGATGCCTTTCTCGCGCATGCGGCGGAATGTTGCGTCGGAGACGTTGTAGCCGTGCTCGATGGTGTCGACGCCCGCATCGACCGCCATGCGCACACCTGCGTCGCTCATCGCGTGCGCGGCGACGGGGCGGCCGCTGCGATGCGCGGTGTCGACCATCGCCTTCAATTCTTCCGCGCTGAAAGTCGGCTGCACGCTGCCATCCGCGCCGATGGGGAAGTCGGTGTAGAGCTTGATCCAGTCGGCGCCGTGGCCGGCCTGGTCGCGCACCGCGGCGATGCCGGCTTCGACGCCGCTGACTTCCTGTGCGCCGCGCACCAAAGCGAGATCGTCGCGGAAGTCTTTCGGGCCGGGCCCGTAGCTCGATGTCGCGACGATCGCTTTCGTCGCGACGAACAAGCGCGGCCCGTCGATCATCCCCGTGTCGATCGCCTTCTTGATCGCGACGTCGTCGAAGCCCGCGCCTTCGGTGCCGAGATCGCGCAGCGTGGTGAAGCCTGCCTGCAGCGTGTCGTGCGCGTGGCGCGCTGCGCGCAGCACGCGTTCGGCCTGCGGCTCTTTCAGCACCTGATCGTTCCAGAGCGTCTCGTTGTACGGGTGCAGGAAGACGTGCGAGTGCAGGTCGATCAGGCCGGGCACGAGCGTCGCGCCGGGCAGGGCAATGCGTTGCGCATCAGGGGGCGCGTCGACGGTGTTCGCATCGCCGACCGCGACGATCGCGCCGTCGCGCACGAGCACGACCCAGCCGGCATGCGACGCGCCGTCGCCGGTCCACACGCGATCCGGTTGCAGCAGGAACGTGCCCTTCGGTGCGGCCGGCTTCGCGTCGGCGGCCAGCGCTTGCGAAGCGAACAGGCACAGCAACAACGCGAGCACGCGCATGGTCACAACTCCATGAGGTAGAAGGTGTTGCAACCGCCGTGGCCGGTATCGCCCATCGGCTTGTCGATGCGGCGGAAGCCGCTGCGCTCGTACAGGCGCATCGCCGCGTCCATGCCGCTCAGCGTTTCGAGATAACAGCGCTTGAAGCCGAACGTGCGCGCCGCGTCGAGCGCGAGCCGCATCACTTGCGCGCCCGCACCGAGGCCGCGCACCGACGCCAGGAAGTACATCTTGCGCAGTTCGCACGTATCGGGATCGCCGCCTTCGAGCGGCGCGACACCGCCGCCACCTTCCACGACGCCGTCGTGTTCGACCACCCAGTACGCGCAACGCGGCTGCGAATACGCGCGGCTCATCCAGTCGACTTCCGGATCGTTGATCGCGAAACCTGCGCCGCTCGCGCCGAACTCGGGCATCACGGTGCGGATGATCTGGGCCATGCGCGCGTCGTCGCGCGCTTCGATGGGACGGATGGCGACGCGGGAAGACGCGGTGGTTTCAGGCATGTGCTTCTTTGGTGATCTGGCGCGTGACGCGCATGGCGAATTCGTCGGGCGTGAGGCCCGGCGCATACAGGAATCCCTGGCCGAGCTTCACGCCAAGGCGGATGAGGAACTGCCGCTGCGCATCGTTCTCGACGCCTTCGGCGACGAGGCCGAGGCCGAGGCTCTGCGCAATACCGGCGACGGCTTGGCAAATCGCGACGTCGGACGTGTTGTGCGGCACGCCGGACAGAAACTGCTGGCTCAGCTTCAATCCGTGGATCGGCAAGCGGCGCAGGTAGTTGAGCGCGCTGTAGCCTTCGCCGAAATCGTCGATGCTCAGCAGCACGCCGAGCATGCGCAATGCGGCGAACGTCGACAGCGTGTCGGGCGCGTCTTCGATCAGCACGCGTTCGGTGAATTCGAGTTCGAGCGCATCGCCCGGCAAGCCCGCGCTCGCGAGCGCTTCGGCGACCGTCTCGGACAGATCCTCGGCGAGGAACTGGCGATACGACACGTTCACCGCGATGCGTTCGATCGGCAGGCCCGCATCGCGCCAGCGACGCATCTGCTGGCACGCTTCGCGCAAGACCCAGCCGCCGATGCGCACGATGTCGCCGGTGGTTTCGGCGTGGCCGATGAAATGATCGGGGCGCATTTCGCCCAACGTGTCGTTGCGCCAGCGGATCAGCGCTTCGGCGGCGAACACGCGGCCCGTCGCGAGTTCGACCTGCGGTTGGTAGACGAGCTTGAGTTCGCGGTTGTCGACCGCGCGGCGCAGGTGCGTTTCCAGTTGCAGGCGCTGCAACTGCTGTTCGGCGAGGGCAGGGCTGAAGTCCTGCCAACCGTTGCGCGCGCGACGCTTGCTGTCGTACATCGCGACGTCGGCGTTCTGGATCAGCACCTGCGGGCGGTCGCCATGGTCCGGCGCGCGTGCGATGCCGATGCTCGCGGTGATGGTGAATTCTTCGCCGGCCATGCGGAATGCGTCGCCGAACGCGGCGAGGATCGCGGCGGCGAGGCGTTGTGGACGTGCGGCGTCGTCGCTGGTCGAACAAACGACCAGGAACTCGTCGCCGCCGAAACGTGCGATCAGGCCTTCGGTCGCTACCGCGCGCTGGATGCGGCGCGCCGCGCTCGCGATCACCTGGTCGCCAGCGGCGTGGCCGAGCACGTCGTTGACGATCTTGAAACGGTCGAGGTCGATGTACAGCACGGCGACATCGGCGTGCGAGGGATCCGAGAGGCGCGCTTCGAGTTCCTCGAGCACCGCGTCGCGGTTGAGCAGCATCGTCAGCGGGTCGGTGCGCGCCTGCACGCGCAGCGTTTCCTCGGCCTGCTTGGTTTCCGTGATGTCCTGGAACGTGCCGGTCAGGCGCGTGCCGGTGGGATCGGCGGCCTCGGATTCGCCGATGATGCGGATCCACAGCGTGTGGCCGTCGGCGCCGATGCCCTGGAGGTCCATCTCGAAGCCTTCGCCGTGTTCCACCGCGCGCATGAGCGCCTCGTGGAAGCGCTTGCGTTCGGTTTCGCGCAGGCACGCCTGCAACTCGCCCATGCTCGCGGTCGCGCGCGCCAGGCCGAGCATGCGTTGCGCTTCGTTGGTGAGATAGACGAGCTCGCTGTTGGCGTCCCATTCCCAGCCGCCGATGTGCGCGAGATCCTGCACGCGATCGAACAGCGTGATGTCGCGCTTGAACGCGGTGACGTCCGAGAACATCGACAACACCTGGTGCGGCTTGTCCGCGCCCGGCGCGAACTGCGGCACGGACGTGATCGACAGCCACGTCAGGCGCTTCGTGGTGAGGTTGAAGAACCCCAGCACGGTGCTCGGCGACGTCATGCCCGTGCGCAACGCGCGGAAGCTCGGGAGTTCCTGGTCGGGCAGTTCCTTGCCGTGCTCGTCGAACACCAGGTAGCGACCGGGCGCGAATTCTTCGGCGAGGCTCGCGCCCGGCGGCATCTTGAGGATGCGCATCGCCGCGGGATTGGCGTAGGTGACGCGGCCATCGGCGCCGCGCACCAGGATGCCCTTGTCGATCACTTCCATCAGTTCGCGGTAACGCACCTCCGCTTCATGGCGGCGGCTGAGATCGCGCGCGACGGCGACGATGCAGCGGCGCCCTTCGTCGTCGAACCCGGCCGAATGCACTTCGACCGGGAAGCGCGTGCCGTCGGCGCGCATGTTCGTCACTTCGACGACGTACGTGCCGCCGCGATTGAGCACTTCCCACACCGGCGCGAGGTGGTCGCGCGGCAGGTCGGGGTTGAGCGTCTCGATGCCCTTGCCGATGATGTCTTCGCGCGGGCGGCTGTACGCGGCCATGCCGGCCTTGTTGAGGTCGAGCACGGTGCCGTCCCAGTCGATGATGCTGACCGGGTCGGGGACCGCATCGAAGAGGACGCGGAAGCGGTGGCGTTCGGTTTCGAGCGCGGCCGTGGCGGCCTGCAGCGCGGCTTGCGCTTCGGCGAGCTTGCGGCGGAGCGCCTCGTCGCTCACGCCGCCGCCGTGGCCTGCGTGACCTTGCTGCCGGTGGCGCGCCCGAGCAGCGCGGCGAGCCATCGGCCTGTTTCGACGAGGCGATCGAGATCGATGCCGGTCTGCATGCCCATGCCGTGCAGCATGTACACGACGTCTTCGCTCGCGACGTTGCCGCTCGCGCCCTTCGCATACGGACAGCCGCCGGTGCCCGACACCGAGGCGTCGGCGACGCGCACGCCTTCTTCCAGGCACGCGAGTAGATTGGGCAACGCTTGGCCGTACGTATCGTGGAAATGCACGGCGAGCGCGGACATCGGCACTTCGCCGGCGACCGCGCGCAGCATCGCGCGCGCTTTCGCCGGCGTGCCGACGCCGATGGTGTCGCCGAGGGAGACTTCGTAGCAGCCCAGGTCGTGCATGCGTTTCGCGACGCGCACGACGTCGGACACCGCCACCTCGCCCTGGTACGGGCAGCCGAGCACGGTGGACACGTAACCGCGCACGCGCACGCCGTCGGCGCGCGCGCGTTCGACGACGGGGCGGAAACGCTCGATCGATTCGTCGATCGTCGCGTTGATGTTCTTCTGGTTGAAGGCTTCCGAAGCCGCGGTGAACACCGCGACTTCGTCCACGCCGACGGCGCGCGCGCGGTCGTAGCCCTGTTCGTTGGGCACGAGTACCGGGTAACGCACGCCTGGCTTGCGCGTGATGCCGGTAAACACGTCGGCGGCGTCGGCAAGTTGCGGCACCCACTTCGGGCTGACGAAGCTGGTGGCTTCGATCGTCGACAGGCCCGTCGCGGCAAGGCGATCGATCAGTTCGATCTTCGCCGGCGTGGGTACCAGCGTCTTTTCGTTCTGCAGCCCGTCGCGCGGGCCGACTTCCACGATGCGTACGAAATCCGAAGTGGACATGGCGATCAGCTTTCCAGCAGGACCAGCACGGCGTCGGCATCGACGAAGTCGCCCGCGGTCGCGCGCACTTCCGCGATGCGGCCATCGCGCGGCGCCTTGAGGCTGAGTTCCATCTTCATCGCTTCGATCACCAGGACCTCCTCGCCGGCCTGCACGTCGTCGCCGGCGGCCTTCTTCACCACCACGACGCGGCCGGGCATCGGCGCGAGGATGCGGTTGCCGCCGTCGCCCGCGGCGCCTGCATCGCGACGATACACCCCGACCGGCTCAAGGCGCAGTCGACGACGACCATCGTGGGCGACGGTGCGTTGCGGGTCGAGATCGACCGCGAACCTGCGCCCTTCGCCGTCGAAGCGTGCGCTGAGCGTGCCGTCGGCCATGCGCGCGCCGGCGACCTCGACGGTCGCGCCGTCGACGTCGACACGGTAATCGCCGCCGCTGCCGTGCGCCGACACCAGCAGGCGCTCGCCGCGATGCAGGAACGCGAGGTCGCGCTTGCCGGCATGGCCGAGTCGCCAGCCGTCGGCGATCGCCCACGGCGACGTCGGGTCGGTCGATGCGGCGGCGACATCGCGCGCGGCCTGTTCCTGCGCGAGCAGTTGCGCGGTGGAGGCGGCGACGAGCAGGCCGCGATCGATCTGCGCGTCGGGCATGAACTCATCGAGGTGGCGATCGAGGTATGCGGTGTCGATCGTGCCTTGCACGATCGCCGGATGGCGCACGAGACGTTCGAGGAATTCGATGTTCGACTTCGGTCCGCCGATCTCGCACTGCGCCAGCGCGTCGCGCATGCGGGCCAGCGCGGTCGGGCGATCGATGTCGTGCACGATGAGCTTGGCGATCATCGGGTCGTAGAAGATCGTCACCGTGTCGCCGGCGACGACGCCCGAATCGATGCGCACGTGTTGGTCCGACTGCGGGAGGTGCAGGCGTTCGAGCTTGCCCGAACCCGGCAGGAAGCCCGCTTCCGGATCTTCGGCATACAGGCGCACTTCGATCGCGTGGCCGTCCTGGCGGACCTGCTCCTGCGCGAGCGGCAGCGCTTCGCCGGCCGCGATGCGCAGCTGCCATTCGACGAGGTCGAGGCCCGTGACCATTTCGGTCACCGGATGTTCGACCTGCAGGCGCGTATTGATTTCCATGAAGTAGAAGCCGGTAGGCACACCGTCTTCGTTCGACTCTACGATGAACTCGCAGGTGCCGGCGTTGACGTAGTCGATCGCGCGCGCGGCGGCGACCGCGGCTTCGCCCATCTGCTTGCGCAGCTCCGGCGTGAGCACGACCGACGGCGATTCCTCGAGCACTTTCTGATAGCGGCGCTGCGCGGAGCACTCGCGCTCGTTGAGGTGGATCGCGTTGCCGTGGGTATCGGCGAACACCTGGATCTCGACGTGGCGCGGACGGCTCACGTAACGCTCGAGCAACACGCGGTCGCGACCGAACGCGTTGCGCGCTTCGCGCTGGCAGGACTCGAGGTTCGCCATGAATTCGTCGAGCACGCGCACGATGCGCATGCCCTTGCCGCCGCCGCCGTGTGCGGCCTTGATCATCAGCGGGAACCCGATCCGCGCGGCTTCGTGCGCGAGCACGTTCGGTGATTGATCGGCGCCGGTGTACCCGGGGACGACGGGCACGCCCGCGGCCTGCATCAGTTCCTTCGCGCCGGCCTTGCTGCCCATCTTGCGCATCGACGCCGCGTGCGGGCCGATGAAGACGATGCCCGCCGCTTCCACCGCGTCGGCGAAGTCGGCGTTCTCGCTGAGGAAGCCATAGCCGGGGTGGATCGCCTGCGCGCCGGATTGCTTCGCGGCTTCGATGATCGCGTCGCCGCGCAGGTAGCTCTCCTGCGGGCGCGAACCGCCGATGTGGTGCGCCGCGTCGGCCAGGCGCACGTGCTGCGCGTCGGCGTCGGCGTCGGAATACACCGCAACGGTGCGGATGCCGAGCCGGCGGCAGGTGCGGATCACGCGACACGCGATCTCACCGCGATTGGCGATGAGGACGGTGTCGAACATCTTGGTCGTGCGGGGCATCGGGGACACTCAGGTGTTCTCCGTCCACTTCGGGCGGCGCTTGTCGAGGAATGCGGCCAAACCTTCCTGGCCTTCGGGCGACACGCGCAACCAGGCGATCAGCGTGGCGTTGTCGTTGTCGATGGTGGTGGCGTCGCCCGCGTTTGCAATGCGGCGCACGAGCGACTTCGCGGTTGCTGCCGCGACGGGGCCGGCCTGCAACAGCAGCTTCACTTGTTCGGCGACGGCTTCGTCGAGCTTGGCTTCGTCGTCGACGAGGCGATGGATCAGGCCGATGCGCAGCGCTTCGTACGCGTCGAAGCGCTCGGCGGTGGCGAACCAGCGCCGCGCCTGGCGGGCGCCGATCGCCGCGATCACGTAGGGCGAGATGACCGCGGGCAGCAGGCCGAGGCGGGCTTCGGTGAGGCCGAAGGTCGCGTTCGAACTCGCGATGGCGATGTCGCAGCAGGCGACCAGCCCCACGCCGCCGCCGAAGGCCGCGCCATGCACGCGGGCGATGGTCGGCTTCGGGAGTTCATCGAGCGTGCGCATCAGGCGTGCCAGTCGCAGCGAGTCCTCGCGGTTCTCGGCCTCGCCCGCGGCGGCCATGCCGCGCATCCAGTTGAGGTCGGCGCCGGCGGAGAAGGAGGGGCCGTCGCCTTCGAGCACCACCACGCGCACGGCAGGGTCGGCCGCGAGGCCGTCGAGCGCCTGCGTGAGATCGGCGATCAGCGCGGCATCGAAGGCGTTGTGCAGCTGCGGCCGGGCCAGGCGCAGGCGGGCGAGGGCGCCCTCGCGGTGCAACTGCAGGCTGTCGCGCATCGGGCCGTCCGTCAGGGAAAGGAGCCGAATAATAAGCCGGCCCGCCGCGGTGGTATTCTTGAGAACAGTTCTTATTTGTCCGGACCCCCGCCCGTGAGGCTGACCGACCTGCCGACCCTGAAGCTCAGCGACCTGCCGCGCCGCATGGCGGCCGCCGTCGAGCGCGTGGAAGACCACATGCCCAACGACGCGATCGCGCGTCGCCTGCGCGAACTCGGCTTCGTCGCCGGTGAGCAGGTGGAAGTGCTCGCGGCCGGACCGCTCGGCGCCGAACCGCTGCTGGTGCAGATCGGCTTCACCCGCTTTGCGTTGCGCCGCGCCGAAGCGCAGCGCGTCGTCGTGCGTGCGGGGGCCGCCGCATGAGCGCCGCCGCCGCACCCGACACCTTGCGCATCGCCCTCGTCGGCAATCCGAACTGCGGCAAGACCGCGTTGTTCAACCTGCTGACGGGCAGCCGCCAGAAAGTCGCGAACTACGCGGGCGTGACGGTCGAACGCAAGGAAGGCCGCTTCCATGCGCCGTCGGGCCGCAGCTACGCGTTGCTCGATCTGCCCGGCGCGTACAGCCTGCATGCGGCGAGCCTGGACGAAGCGATCACGCGCGACCTGTGCCGCGGCTTCTATCCCGGCGAACCGGCTCCCGACGTGATCGTGTGCGTCGTCGATGCGACCAACCTGCGCCTGCACCTGCGCTTCGCGCTCGAAGTGCGCGCGCTCGGCCGGCCGATGGTGCTCGCGGTCAACATGATGGATGTGGCGAAGCGCCGCGGCATCGACGTCGACCTCTCGGTGCTGTCGCGCGAACTCGGCGTGCCGGTCGTGCCGACGATCGCGGTGCATCGCCACGGTGCGCGCGAACTCGTCGCGATGCTCGATTCGATGCAGCCCGCCGCGCAGGCGCCGGTGTCGACGCCGTTCGACATCGATCCGGATGCGCTGCATGCGGAAACGCGGCGCCTGCTGTCGGTCGCGGTGACGATGCCGCGTCGCACGGCGGAGATCGACGACACGCTCGATCGGTGGTTGCTCAATCCGGTCCTGGGGCTGGCCGCACTGCTGGTCGTGATGTTCCTGATCTTCCAGGCTGTGTTTTCGTGGGCGACTCCCGTGATGGACCTGATCGATGCGGGCACCGCATGGCTCGCCGAATGGACCAAGGCGACGTTGCCAGCGGGTCCGCTCACCAGCCTGCTCGCCGACGGCATCATTTCAGGCACAGGCGGCGTGATCGTTTTCCTGCCGCAGATCCTGGTGTTGTTTCTCTTCATCCTCGCGCTCGAGGAATCGGGTTACCTGCCGCGCGCGGCGTTCCTGCTCGATCGCCTGATGGCGTCCGCCGGGCTGTCGGGGCGCTCCTTCATTCCGCTGCTGTCGTCCTTCGCGTGCGCGATCCCCGGGATCATGGCGACGCGCTCGATCCAGGATCCGCGCGATCGCCTCGCGACGATCATCGTTGCGCCGCTGATGACGTGTTCAGCGCGCCTGCCGGTTTACACGCTGCTGATCGCCGCCTTCATTCCTGCGCGACCGGTTGGCTGGTTCAACCTGCAGGGCCTGGTGCTGTTCGCGCTGTACGCGGCCGGCATCCTCAGTGCGCTCGCGGTGGCGTGGGTGATGAAGAAGTGGCGCCGCGACAAGAGCGAGCATCCGCTGATGCTCGAGCTGCCGTCGTATCGCATGCCGCATCCGCGCGACCTGCTGCTCGGCCTGTGGGAGCGCGCGATGATCTTCCTCAAGCGCGTGGGCGGCATCATCCTCGCGATGACGGTGCTGCTGTGGGTGCTGCTGTATTTCCCGAACGGCGGCGGCGACGTGACGCAGAGTTTCGCGGGCCAGATCGGTCGCGCGATGCAAACGATCTTCGCGCCGATCGGCTTCAACTGGCAGATCTGCATTGCGCTGATCCCGGGGCTGGCCGCGCGCGAAGTCGCGGTGTCGTCGCTCGCGACGGTGTACGCGCTGCAGGCCGCGGATGACGCGGCGGCTTCGCAGGCGCTCGAGCCGATCATCGCCAGCGGCTGGTCGCTCGCGACCGCGCTGTCGCTACTGGTCTGGTACATCTACGCGCCGCAGTGCCTCTCCACGCTCGCGACGATCAAGCGCGAAACCAATTCGTGGAAGCAGATGGCGATCAGCGCGGGCTACCTGTTCGCGCTGGCGTACCTCGCGTCGCTGGTGACCTACCAGGTCGCCGTCGCGATGGGAGGCGGCTGATGCACGTCGGCCTGGTCGCGCAGTACGTCGTCATCGCCATCGCGGTCGTCGCGAGCGCGGCGTTCGTGCTGAATTCGCGCTGGCCTGCGGGCGTGCGTCGCTTGCGCATTGCGTGCGCCCTGCCGCTGGTGCGCGAGACGCGGCCGAAGTGGGTGCGTGCGGTGGGGAAGTGGATCGCGCCCGCCGCGATGAACGCGGCGGCATGCGGGAACGACAGCTGCGGGGGCTGCTCGCATTAGCCCGTGGGCTAGTGCGAACCCAAAACTCGCTTCGCGTGGTTCGCGTCAGTGGCGGCGCTTGGCCTTGGCGCCCGTCGCTTCGGTGAGTTCGACCTGCACGGCGAACGTGCGCTTCTCGTCGGGCTGCAATGCGCCGACGCCGACGACCTGGCGGACGATTTCTTCGCCGCGGTCGTTCTTGATCGACAACACCATCGAGTACTCGTAGACGATGTCGCCGTCGGGCGGCGTGATCGTGCCTTCGATCTGCAGCGGGTGGATCGCGGTTTTCGCGCGCGCGATCGCCGCGTCGTCGTAGCGCAGGTGGCCCCGGCACGCGGGGCACACGCTGGCGCTTTCGAGGATCGTCGCCTTGCAATGGGGGCAGGTGCGCGTGGCGCCTGCCTGTCCCGGGCGGACGCTCATGTCAGGCGTCGTTGCCCGACTTGCGGCCCGACTTGTCGTCGCCGCCGAATTCGACCGAACCGCGCATGCGCGAACCCGCCGCGACGGTGAACTGGTTGGCCTTGAGGTCGCCGTTGAGCACGCCGCTGTCGAGCAGGTCGACGCGTTGCGCGAAATCGACATTGCCTTCGAGTTCGCCCGCGATGGTGATCTTCGCCGCGCGCACGCCGCCGGTAAGCTTCGCGCCCTTCTCGATGGTGAGATCGCCTTCGACGTTGACGTCGCCCTTGAACTGGCCGGCGATGCGCACGTGGCCGGTGCCGTGGATCTTGCCTTCGATGGTGAGATCGGCGGCGATGATCGATTCGCTCACCTGGCGCGCGGGCTTCGCGGCCGGCGCGGGCGCTGCGGCAGGTGCCGCGGCGACAGGCGCGGGCGCAGTCGGCGGCGCCATGGTCTCGGGCTGGAAGCGCGCGGGCTCCTGCGTGGGCGAAGGCGCATTGCCGGCGGGCTTGGCGGGAGACTGGTCTTTCCAGAGAGCCATGTCGAAACGTCCTGCTGCGTGGTGGAAACCCGAGGCTAGCACTCGTCACGCAGTGTTGATGCTGCCCGAACGTGCAACGCCTTCAGCAAACGGACAGGAACTTCGCGCACGCTGCGCATTCATCGGTGCGCGCGGTCACACTCGCGCGCAACGCGACATCACATGCGGAAGATGCCGAAGCGTCCCTTTTCGATCGGCGCATTGAGTGATGCAGCAAGGCCGAGGCCCAGCACGCGACGCGTATCGGCGGGATCGATGATGCCGTCGTCCCACAAGCGCGCGCTCGCGTAATACGGATTGCCCTGCGATTCGTATTGATCGCGGATCGGGCTCTTGAAGGCTTCTTCTTCGTCCGCCGACCACGACTTGCCCGACGCTTCGATGCCGTCGCGCTTCACCGTCGACAACACGCTCGCGGCTTGTTCGCCGCCCATCACGCTGATGCGCGCGTTCGGCCACATCCACAGGAAACGACCGCCGTAGGCGCGGCCGCACATCGCGTAGTTGCCCGCGCCGAACGAGCCGCCGATGACGACGGTGAACTTCGGCACGTGCGAGCACGCCACCGCGGTCACCATCTTCGCGCCGTCCTTCGCGATGCCCGCGTTCTCGTACTTGCGACCGACCATGAAGCCCGTGATGTTCTGCAGGAACACCAGCGGGATGTCGCGCTGGTTGCACAACTCGATGAAGTGCGCACCCTTGAGCGCGCTCTCCGAGAACAGGATGCCGTTGTTGGCGACGATGCCGACCGGGTAACCATGGATGTGCGCGAAGCCGCACACCAGCGTCTTGCCGTAGCGCGCCTTGAATTCCTGGAACTCGCTGCCGTCGACGATGCGCGCGATCACTTCGCGGATGTCGAACGGGCGCCGCGTGTCCTTCGGCACGATGCCGTACAACTCCTCGGCCGCGAACAACGGGTCGCGCGAAGCTTGCGTGGTCACCGGCACGGTCTTCGTGCGGTTGAGGTGCGAGACGAGGTTGCGCGCGATCTGCAGCGCGTCGCGATCGTCTTCGGCGAAGTGGTCGGCGACGCCCGACACGCTGGTGTGCACGTCGGCGCCGCCGAGCGATTCGGCGTCGACGACTTCGCCGGTCGCCGCCTTCACCAGCGGCGGGCCGCCGAGGAAGATCGTGCCTTGCTCGCGCACGATGATCGATTCGTCGCACATCGCCGGCACGTACGCGCCGCCCGCGGTGCACGAGCCCATGACGACGGCAATCTGCGGGATGTTTTCCGCGCTCAGCCGCGCCTGGTTGTAGAAGATGCGGCCGAAGTGTTCCTTGTCCGGGAACACCTCGTCCTGCAACGGCAGGAACGCGCCGCCGGAGTCGACGAGGTAGACGCAAGGCAGCTTGTTTTCGCGCGCGACTTCCTGCGCGCGCAAATGCTTCTTCACCGTCATCGGGAAGTACGTGCCGCCCTTGACCGTCGCGTCGTTGGCGACGATCACCACTTCCTGTCCATGCACGCGGCCGATGCCGGCGACGATGCCCGCGGCGGGCGCGGCGTTGTCGTACATGCCTTCGGCGGCGAGCGGTGCGATTTCGAGGAACGGCGAGCCCGGGTCGAGCAGGGCGGTGATGCGATCGCGCACGAGCAGCTTGCCGCGCTCGGTGTGCTTGTCGCGCGCCTTCTGCCCACCGCCTTCCGCCGCGCGCTGCAGGCGCGCATCGAGTTCCTCCACGAGTGCGCGGTGGTATGCCGCGTTGTCCTGGAAGTCTTGCGAGCGCGGGTCGAGGCTGGAAGCGAGTGCGGGCATGTGCGGCGCGTCGTGATGAATGGCGCGAAGGATAACGCGCGGCTCAGCAGGCCGCGCAGCGCTCGATCGGATGCGCAAAAAAAGAAGACCCGCCACGAGGGCGGGTCTTCCGGGTCACGCAAGAAGCAGAAGGATTACTTCTTCGCTTCTTCGGCAGCGGCGTCGGCCTTGTCGGCGGTCGCGGCGGCGGCGTCGGCAGCCTGGGCCGAAGCGTCGGCGGCGGCAGCGGCGGCGTCGGCGGTCGCTTCCGTGGCGGCAGCGGCGGCGGCGTCGGTGGCTTCGCTCACGGCGGCGCCGGTTTCGGCAGCGGCTTCGCCCGTGGCGGCGGCAGCGGCGTCGACGCCTTCGGCGGCGGCGGTGCCAGCGGCGTCGGCAGCGGCGGCGGCCTGGTCGCCGGCAGCAGCGGCGGCGTCAGCAGCCTGGGCGGCTTCGGTCTGGGCGGTGGCGGTTTCGTTCTGGCAGGCCGCGAGAGCGAGGACGCCGGCGACGAGGAGGACGTAGAGCTTCGTGTTCATTTGATCTCTCCGGAGGAGTTGTCTGAAGGATGCTAGCGGGTCAGGCAACGCCAGTGGCCGTGGCAGTCCCGCTGAGTTCCGGCGGGCTTCATTCGTTCACTGTCGAGCTTTGAAACGAGAAAAGCCGCCGGCGTGAACCGGCGGCCTCTCATTGTAACCACAATTCAGCGCCGTGAAGAGGCTACCTGAATTGGATTACTTGCCGTCGTTGTTGGTCTTGGCATCCGAAGCGGCAGCCGCTTCTTCAGCCGAGTCCTGCGCCTGTTCGGCGGCGTCGGCGGCGTTCTCGGCGGCGTCGGCCGCGTCGTCGGCTTCCGTCGTGCCAGCGTTGGCGGTCGCGGCGTCGGCGGAGGTGGCGGCGGCGTCGGCAGCAGCAGCGGCCGTGTCGGCAGCGGCCTGCGCAGCGTCGGCGGACGCGGCGTCGCCCGTGGCGGCGGCGTTGTCGGCGGCCTGCTGGGCTTCGCCCGCGGCTTCAGTGGCTTCGGCGGCCGAATCGGCAGCCTGCTGCGAGTTGGTGCAAGCGGCCAGGGCGAGACCCAGGGCGGCGGCGAGCAGAGCCTTATTGATGGACATAGTCGTCATTCCTCGTCGTTAGGATTGGCAACGCGCAACTGCGCGCCAATAACAATCTCAACCGGCAGTTGTCGCGTGTCAAGTGGCTTGGCCGGAAAACTTCAGCTTCGTCGTTGCAGGCTTCACGCGAGCTCGACGGCGATCGCCGTGGCTTCGCCGCCACCGATGCACAGGGCTGCGACACCACGCTTGCCACCGCGCGCCTTGAGCGCGTGGAGCAAGGTGACGATCAGGCGGGCGCCGCTGGAACCGATCGGATGACCGAGTGCGCACGCACCACCGTTGACGTTGAGCTTTTCGTGCGGAATGCCGAGTTCGCGCATCGGCGCCATCGCCACGCACGCGAAAGCTTCATTCACTTCGAACAGGTCCACCTCCTCGGCTTTCCAGCCGGCCTTGTCCAGCACGTTCGCGATCGCAGTGACCGGCGCGGTGGTGAACCACTCCGGCGCCTGCGAGTGCGTAGCGTGCGCGACGATACGTGCGAGCGGCGTGAGGCCGCGTTTAACGGCTTCTGAAGAAGACATGACGACCGTCGCGGCCGCGCCGTCGTTGATGCTGGAGGAGGAAGCGGCGGTGATCGTGCCGTCTTTCTTGAACGCCGGCTTGAGCGACGGGATCTTCGCGATGTCGCAGCGGCCCGGCTGTTCGTCGGTGTCGATGCTCACGTCGCCCTTGCGGCCGCTGACGACGACCGGAACGATTTCGGCCTTGAACGCACCGTCGGCGACGGCCGCCTGCGCGCGGCGCACGCTCTCGGCCGCATACGCGTCCTGCTCTTCGCGCGTGAACGAATACTTCGACACGCACGATTCGCCGAACACGCCCATCGCCTGCTTGTCGTAGGGGTTGGTCAGGCCGTCCCACGCCATGTGGTCGAGCATTTCGGTCGAGCCGTACTTGATGCCCGTGCGCGAACCGTTGAGCAGGTGCGGCGCGTTGGTCATCGATTCCATGCCGCCGGCGACGACGACGTTCGCCGAACCGGCCTTGATCAGGTCGTGCGCGAGCATCACCGCCTTCATGCCCGAGCCGCAGACCTTGTTGATGGTCGTGGCGCCGGCGGCGGTCGGGATCTTCGCGCCGATGGCGGCCTGGCGCGCCGGCGCCTGGCCGAGGCCGGCGGGGAGCACGCAGCCCATGATCACTTCATCGACCTGGTCCGGCGCGACGCCGGCATGGTCGAGCGCGCCCGCGATGGCGGTGGCGCCGAGCGTCGGGGTGGGAACGCCGGTGAACTGGCCCAGCAGGGAGCCGATGGCGGTGCGCTTGGCACCGACGATGACGATGTCGGACATGGGGGTCTAAGCCTCGGGATGTGTCAGACCGGCAAGGTGGTGCCGGAAGAATCCCGATTCTAGGGCGGCATGTTGCACCGCCGCAAACCTCACGCCTCATCCCCGCGGAGGCGGGGACCGCAGACCTCAACTCTTGCCGTCGAACAATTCGCGGCCGATCAGCATCCGGCGGATTTCGTTGGTGCCCGCGCCGATCGCGTACAGCTTGGCGTCGCGCAGGATCCGGCCGGTCGGGTACTCGTTGATGTAGCCGTTGCCGCCGAGCGTCTGGATGGCTTCGAGCGCCACCTGCACGGCCGCTTCGGAGGCATGCAGCAGGCACGAGGCCGCATCGATGCGCGACTTGTTGCCGGCGTCGTAATCGCGGCCCACCTGGTAGGCGAACGCGCGCGAGGACTGCAGCTGCGTGTACATGTCGGCGATCTTCGCCTGCATGATCCCGAACGTGCCGATCGGCGCGTCGAACTGCTTGCGCTCGCGCACGTAGGGCAGGGCGATGTCCATCGCGGCCTGCATCAGACCGATCGGACCGCCGGTGAGCACGAGTCGCTCGGTGTTCAGGCCGGACATCAGGACCTTGACGCCCTTGTGCACTTCACCGAGGACGTTTTCCTGCGGAATCTCGCAGTTCTCGAACACCAGCTCGCACGTGTTGGAACCGCGCATGCCGAGCTTGTCGAGCTTCTGCGCGGTGCTGAATCCCTGCATGCCCTTCTCGACGAGGAAGGCCGTCATGCACGACGAACCCGCATCCTTGCCGGCGGTGCGCATGTAGACGATCAGCACGTCGGCCTCGGGGCCGTTGGTGATCCACATCTTGTTGCCGTTGGCGACCCATTTGTCGCCGCGCAGTTCGGCGCGGCAACCCATGGAACCCACGACGTCGGAACCGGCGCCGGGCTCGCTCATCGCAAGCGCGCCCTTCCACTCGCCGCTGCACAACTTCGGCAGGTACTTCGCGCGCTGCGCCTGCGTGCCGTTGGCGTAGAGGTTGCTGACGCACAGGTTGGAATGCGCGCCGTACGACAGGCCGACCGAACCCGACGCACGCGAGATCTCTTCCATCGCGACGAGGTGCGCGAGGTACCCCATGTCGCTGCCGCCGAACTCGCCGGGCACCGTCATGCCGAGCAGGCCCATCTCGCCGAGCTTCGGCCACAGGTCCTGCGGAAAGACGTTGTCGTGGTCGATCTGCGCCGCGCGCGGCGCGATTTCGGCATCGGCGAAGCGGCGGACCGCGTCGCGCAGTGCATCGATGTCTTCACCCAGCGGAAAAGCGCGCATGTAACAACCTCGTTGTGTCTGGTGCCTCAGCCCCCTTTAGTAAAGGGGGCGCCGCGATAGCGGCGGGGTTTTGGCAGCATGCCCCGGGGGCCCAAAGTTTGCGCCGCAAACTTTGGGCGGCATTGATTCCGCAGGAATCAATGCCCGCGGATACGACCCTGGAAGCGCGGCTGCGCGCGACCCAGCGGCAGCTTCAGCTTGCCGATCGCGGTGATGCGCTCTTCGGCGAGGCGGTCGGCGGCCTTGTACGTCGGGATCGCGTCGCGCTCGCTGATTTCATAGATGCGCGCGAGGTTGTGGTAGATCGTGCGCATCATGCGCATCGCGCGTTCGCGGTTGTAGCCGTCGATCTCGAGCGACACGTTCATCACGCCGCCCGCGTTCACCGCGTAGTCCGGCGCGTAGAGGATGCCGCGCTTCTCGACTTCGTCGCCGATCTGCGTGTTGGCGAGCTGGTTGTTCGCCGCGCCGCAGATGACCTTGGCCTTCAGGCGGGGCAGGGTCTGCTCGTTGACCGTCGCGCCGAGCGCGCACGGCGAGTAGACGTCGACCGGCACGTCGTAGATCTCGTCCAGGCCCACGGCTTCGGCGCCGTATTCGTTGACGGCCTTGTCGACCAGCGCCTTGTTGATGTCGGTGACGAAGATCTTGGCGCCGCGCTCGCGCAGCAGCTTCACGAACTCCATGCCGACGTGGCCCAGGCCCTGCACGGCGTAGGAGTACTTGCCGACTTCCTCGTCGCCGTACTTCTTGTTGAGCGTCGCCATCAGGCCCTGCAGCGTGCCGTAGGCGGTGAACGGCGAGGGATCGCCCGAGCCGCCATGCACCTGGTGCACGCCGGTCACGTACTCGGTCTCGCGGTACACGTATTCCATGTCGTTGACGTCGATGCCGACGTCTTCGGCGGTGATGTAGCGACCGCCCAGCGATTCGACGAACTGGCCGAAGGCGCGGAACAGCGCTTCGGACTTGTCCTTCGCCGGATCGCCGATGATCACGGCCTTGCCGCCGCCGATGTTCAGGCCCGCGACCGCGTTCTTGTACGTCATGCCGCGCGAGAGGCGCAGCACGTCGTTGAGCGCGTCGGCCTCGGTCTTGTACGGCCACATGCGCGTGCCGCCCAGCGCGGGGCCGAGCACGGTGTTGTGGATGGCGATGATGGCCTTCAGGCCCGCATCCTTGTTGTGGCAGAACACGACCTGTTCGTGGCCGTAGGTGTCGAGCGTTTCGAAAATCATCGGGAGCTCCGGTCGCCATCGCGCCGATGCGCGGGAATGCGCATCACAGGCGACGCCGACAAGTCGAGGTAAGTCGTTGAGATTCCTGGAGACTGCGGACGAGGTACGCGGCCATGGGGCCTCCGCAGGCGGCGCATGGTACTCCAATCCCTCGGTTCGGTCCCGTGTAGGCATGGCTACAATCCCGGGTTCGACCCGACGGATACCTCCATGCAATCGCAGTCCCTGCAGGCCTGGCAGAGCGCCGAGCGCCTGCTGAACGCGCAACAGTTCGACCAGGCGAGCGCCGCCTACGCCACCCTTATCGAAGACCGCGAGCTCGCCCCGATGGCGCACCTGCGCCTGTCGCTGATCGCGGGCCGCCAGGGTCGCCTGCAGGAAGCGACGCAGCACGCCGTGAAGGCGTGGGAAGCGCGCCAGACCGACGCCGACCTGCTCGACATGATCGCCAAGCGCCTGTTCTCGGTCGGCGAACTCGAACTCGCCGCGGGCGTGTCGACGTACGACGCCGTACTGACCTCGCGCAATCCGGTCATCCACGCCGAGCTCGCGAAGCTGATGTCCGACGCCATGCTCCCCGAACAGGCGCTGGTCCTGCTGCGCCGCGCGATGGAGATCGGCCTCGACAACGGTCCGATCCGCTACCTGCTCGGCCTCTCGCTGATGCAGACGGGCGAGATCGACCGCGCCGAACACGAACTCGAGGACGCGCTGCGCCTGGAACCCGACTTCGCGCACGCCGCGTGGTCGCTCGCCAAGCTGCGCACGTGGACCGCATCGAACAACCACGTCGAACGCCTGCGCGCCGACATCGCGCGCGTCGGCGAAAACAAGCAGGAATCGGCGCTGTTCCACTACGCGCTGTTCAAGGAACTCGACGACCTCGGCCGCGCCGACGAAGCCTGGCCCGTGCTCGAAACCGCGATGCGCCTGCGTCGCCGCATGGTGCCGTTCGACGCCGCGAACGCGCAGGCGCTGTTCGACCATCTCGGCGCATACAAGGGTGGCGACTCCGACTTCGCGAAGCGCGACGGCGACGCCACGCCGATCTTCATCGTCGGCATGCCGCGCTCGGGCACCACGCTGCTCGAACACATGCTCGGCGCACACACGCAAGTCGCCGATGCCGGCGAATTGCACGACTTCACCCGCCAGCTGCGCTACATGGCGAACCTGCAGGGGCCGGTGCAACTCGATCTCGCGCTCGCGAAGAAGGCCGACGCCGTCGACTTCGCCGAACTCGGTCGCCGCTACCTCGACCACACACGCTGGCGCACGCAGGACAAGGCGTTCTTCACCGACAAGATGCCGGCGAACTTCCTCAACGTCGGCTACATCGCGCGCGCGTTGCCGCACGCGAAGTTCATCCACGTCATGCGCGATCCGATGGACACGTGCTTCTCCAACCTCAAGGAGCACTTCGCCGGCTTCTACGGCCACACCTACGACCAGGCCGAGATGGCGGACTACTACAAGGGCTATCGCCAGTTGATGGCGCATTGGCGCCGCCTGTATCCGGATCGCATCCTCGACGTGCGCTACGGCGAACTCACGGTCGACACGAAGAACGTGATGACCGAAGTGTGCGAGTTCCTCGGCCTGCCGTTCGAGGACGCGGTGCTCGATCCCGCGGCCCGCACCGGTTCGGTCGCGACCGCCAGCGCCACGCAGGTGCGCGAGCCGATCCACCAGCGCTCGAAGGAACAGTGGCGCCGCTACGAACAGCAGCTCGCGCCGATGAAGGAACGCCTCGGCTCCTACGGTTACTCCGCGCGCAGCTGATTCATTCCGGCACGCGCCGCAACGCGCGGCCGAGCGCTCCGAACCGCGTTCGGATCTCGGCCGCGTCGATCACGCCGTAACCGAACGCGATGGCGGGTTGCTTCAGCGGCGCCATCGCGTATTCGTTCGTGGACTGCGCACCGGGTGCGTGTTCGCGCACCAACGCCAGGATGCGTTGCGCCTGATCCGGGTCGCGGATGCGCGCGGCCGCGTGCAGGCCTGCTTCCGACGGAATGGGCTCGAGCCATTCGCCCAGCGCATCGAAGCCTTCCATCAACGCCTCGCGCCGTTCGGCGTAGATCCCGCGCATGCGACGCACGTGTCGCGCGAGATGCCCTTCGCGAATGAAGGCCGCGAGCACCGCCTGCGTCACCGCGTCGCTGTGCGAATCCGCGCAATGCTTCACCGCGGCGAGCGGTTCGCGTGCCCATGCAGGCGCGACGACGAAGCCCTTGCGCAACGCCGGATACAGGCTCTTGGAGAACGTGCCGACGTAAAACACGAGGCCGTCGCGATCCACCGTCTGCAACGCATCCAGCGGCCGGCCGCCGAAACGAAACTCGCCGTCGTAGTCGTCCTCGATCACCACCGCGTTGCGCGTGCGCGCGTATTCGAGCAACGGCACGCGTCGGCGCAACGACAGCGCCGCGCCCGTCGGCGACTGGTGCGACGGCGTGACGATGACGATCTGCACGTCGTCGGGCAGGCATTCGACGCACAGGCCTTCATCGTCGACCGGCACCGGCACGAGTTGGGCGCCCGCCGCGGCGAAGGCCGCGCGCAACGGCGGATAGCCGGGATTTTCGACCGCCACGCGCGTGACGCCAGGGGTCACGAGTAACCGCGCGAGCAAGTCGAACGCCTGCTGCGCGCCCGACGTCACGATCACGTCTTCCTGCGTGCATGCGACCGCGCGTGCGAACGCGACGTGCTGCGCGATCGCCGCGCGCAATTCCGGCAAGCCTTCCGACGCCGGGTAACCGAACGGCGTCTTCGAGAAGTGGCGCAACGCCTGCGCCGTCAACTTGCGCCAGGTTTCGTGCGGGAAGTGGCGCCAGTCGGGCACGCCGACGCGGAAGCTGGTCTCCGGCAACGGGCGCGGCGCGGGCCGCAGGAACGGCGTGCGCCAGAACGGGGCGAGGCGCGGGTCTTCGATCGGCGGCGCGGTCGCGGGTCCGCGCGTCGCCTGTCGCGCGCGCAGGTCGGCGACGACCGCCTTCGCACCGCGACGCGGCAACACGTAGCCCTCCGCAACGAGCAGGTCGTACGCACCGACCACCGTGTTGCGCGCGATCCCGAGTTCGGCCGCGAGGTTGCGCGACGAGGGGAGCGCGGCGCCGGCCGCGATGCGCCCGTCGAGGATCGCGGCGCGCAACTGCTGGTGCAGCGATCCCGCGAGATGGCCCGCGGCGCCCGACAGGTCCGGCGCGAAGGGCAGGACTGGCTCCATGGAATCTCCCGGAACTGGCCTGAACGAGGAGCCAGATTACGCGCAACATCGCCCCATGGACACCCCGGAGCCCCCGATGCTCGACCTCTACTTCGCCCGCACCCCCAACGGCATGAAGTTGAAGCTCTTCATGGAAGAACTTGCCGAGCTCGGCGACGCACCGGCGCACCGCTGGCACGTCGTGCAGCTGTCGGCGGGCGAGCAACACACGCCCGAATTCCTCGCGATCTCGCCGAACAACAAGATTCCCGCGATCGTCGACAACGCCCCCGCCGACGGCGGCGCGCCGCTGCCGATCTTCGAATCCGGCGCGATCCTGCAGTACCTCGCGGATAAGACGGGCCACCTGGTGCCGCGCGATCCGCGCGCGAAGTGGGACACGCTGCAATGGCTCACGTGGCAGGTCGCGGGTCTCGGTCCGATGGCGGGGCAGAGCGGCTGGTTCCGCAGGCTCGCGACGCAGGAAGACCTGTTCGCCATCGACCGCTACACGCGCGAAACGCGTCGCCTGTACGGCGTGCTCGATCGTCGCCTCGAAGGCCGCACGTTCATCGCGGGCGACGCGTATTCGATCGCCGACATCGCCTGCTATCCGTGGATCGTTTCGCACAAGGGCCACGGCCAATCGCTCGCGGATTTCCCGAATCTCGCGCGCTGGTTCGACACGATCCGCAACCGCCTGGCCACGCAACGCGCGTTTGCCGATTACCAGGACCCGTACCTGCATTCGAAGTACGGCATCCACAAGGACGAGGAGATCACCGCATGAGCACCGCTTACATCTGCAACGCCTGCGGCACGCAGTACGCGCCGTCCGACGCACCGCCCGCGTCGTGCCCGGTTTGCGAAGACGACCGCCAGTACGTCGACTGGAACGGCCAGCAATGGACCACGCACGCCGAGCTCGCGAAGCGTTTCAAGCTGCGCATCGGCGACGACGCGGGCCTGTTGTCGATCGCCATCGACGGCATGTTCGCGATCCCGCAGCGCGTGCTGCACCTGCGCACCGATGCCGGCAACATTCTGTGGGAATCGATCAGCCTGGTCACCGACGAAGGCGTCGACGCGCTGCGCAAGGCGGGCGGCGCCGATCGCATCATCCTCTCGCATCCGCATTTCTATTCGTCGATGGTGGAGTGGAGCGAGGCGCTCGGCGGCGTCGAAATCCTGCTGCACGCGGGCGACGAATCGTGGGTGCATCGCCCGTCGCCGAACATCCGTTTCTGGGAAGGCGACACGCTCGCGCTGTCCGACGACGTCACGCTGATCAACACCGCCGGCCACTTCGACAGCAGTACCGCGCTGCACTGGAAGCAGGGCCCGCGCGGCCAGACGCTGTTCCCCGGCGACTCGCCGCACGTGACGCAGGACCGCAAGCAGGTGACGTTCATGCACAGCGTGCCGAACTTAACGCCGATGGCGCCGTCGGCCGTGCGTCGCATGCGCGCGCTGCTCGCGCCGTTCGACTACGAGGATGTGTTCGGCTTCTCGTGGGGGCGCAACATCCTCGGCAACGGGCGCGCGCAGGTCGAAGCCTCGTTCGACAATTACCTGCGCAGGGTCGCGGCGTGAACGCGTTCCTGCACGACGCGATGCACGGCAAACTGCCGACGCGTGTGGTCGCGGCCGAAGACCTGCCGTGGATTCCCGCGTCGACGCCGGGCAAATGGGCGAAGCCGCTGCGCTTCCTCGGCGAGCGCGGCTTCGTCGAACTCCTGCGCATGGCGCCGGGCACGGTGATGCCGCTGCATCGCCACACCGGCGACGTGCACGTGCATCAACTCGCGGGCCAGCGCCAGTTGTGCACCGGCGAAATCCTCGGTGCTGGCGACTACGTGTTCGAGCCCGCGGGCCACGTCGACTGGTGGAAGATCGTCGGCGACGAAGACATGGTGGCGTTCGTCGTGGTGACGGGCGACGTCGAGTTCATCGGCCCCGGCGGCGAAGTGCTCGGCGTCGCGAACGTGCAGACGCAGCGTGCGGAGTACGCGCGCTGGTGCCAGGAGCACGGTCAGTCGATGCGCGACCTGCGCGAAGGCTGACGCAGGCCCCGGCGATCGTCGTCGATGGCGAGTTGCGACATCCGAAGCTGCAACCACGCCAGCATGGCGCCCGGCGGAACGCTGGCGAGCAGGCCCCACGCCCACGGCGAACGGCCCATCTGCTTCGCCGCCAGCGCGAAATGCCAGGCAGTGACGAGGTGGAACACCAGCACGCCGGCAAACACGTAGTCCGCCGCACCGGCACGGCCGAATTCGTGCGCGAGCATGCTGAGCGTAACGAACGCGACGAACTCGCCGAGGAACAGCAGCTGCGCGCGATGGAAGTAGTCGGGTGCGGGGCTCATGGCGCCATCTTGCACGATCCGCCGCGCCGCACGAGGAGGTGACCGAAGGTGGCCGCGCGCCTCGTTGGCTGTTCGAGGCCATCGGGATTGCAGGGATGCTGCTCGCACAATTGTTCACGTCGTCGCTCGGCCTGGGGCTCGCCGTGATATGGGCCGCGCTGCTTGCCATCGCGAGGTCCTTCGCGCCGGAATTCGAAGCGCGCCGGTTCCTGAAGTGGGCGCTGGCTGTCGTGGGCGTCGGCGTCGTGCTGCTGGCCATCGTGGCCGGCGGCCGTGACATCCACCTGTGGGCCGCGTGGGGCGCGGGGCTGCTCGTCGCGCAGGCCCTGTTACTGGCTTGGCTCGTCTCGCGGGGCGCCTCGTTTCTGCAGATGTTCGTACTCAGCGCGGCGGCGTGGGTCGTGATCGTGCCGGTGTTCGCCGTCGGCGGGATGCTCCTGTTGTGCAGCGTGAGCAAGTGCGCTTGAGCGCGTCCGGCCGCAGGCAGGCAGCCCCGGGCAGGGCCTTTAACGGCCGAGGCGCTACAATTCGGGATTCGTCTTCACCGTATTGAGCGCGCCGCCCCATGAGCACCCCCGCCGCCAGCGTTCCCCAGCCGCAGACCGAGACGAGCCCGCTGCGCTTCGTCACCGCCGCCAGCCTGTTCGACGGCCACGACGCCGCGATCAACATCATGCGGCGCCTGATCCAGGGGCAGGGCGCGGAAGTGATCCACCTCGGGCACAACCGTTCGGTCGAAGACGTCGTGCGCGCGGCGCTGCAGGAAGACGCCGATGCGATCGCGCTGTCGTCCTACCAGGGCGGCCACGTCGAATACTTCAAGTACATGGTCGATATGCTGCGCGAGCGCGGTGCGTCGCACATCCGCGTGTTCGGCGGTGGCGGCGGCACGATCACGCCGGAAGAGATCCGCGAACTGCAGGACTACGGCGTCGAGCGTATCTACCATCCGAACGACGGCATGCACATGGGCCTGGTCGCGATGATCGAGGACGTCGTGCGCCGCGCCGAAGCCGCGCGCATGCCGGTCGAGAAACCGCACCTCGTGGATCTGTCCGACGAAATCGCGATCGGCCGCATGCTCAGCGCGATCGAAGAAAGCGCGCTCGAGGAATCCGAACTCACGCACCTGCGCAAGCAATGGCAGCTCGCCGGCGGCAAGACGCCCGTCATCGGCATCACCGGCACCGGCGGCGCCGGCAAGTCGTCGGTCACCGACGAACTGCTGAACCGTTTCCTTGCGTCGTTCCCCGAGATGCGCATCGCCGTGATCTCGGTCGACCCGACCCGTCGCCGCACCGGCGGCGCGCTGCTCGGCGATCGCATCCGCATGAACTCGCTGCGCAGCAAGCGCGTCTTCATGCGTTCGATGGCCACGCGCCGACAGCACATGGCGACGAACATCGTGCTGAAGGACTGCATCGCGTTCCTGAAGTCGCTCGGCTACGACATGGTGATCGTCGAGACCGCGGGCATCGGCCAGAGCGATTCGGAGATCGTCGACCTCGTCGACTTCCCGATGTACGTGATGACCAGCGACTTCGGCGCGCCGAGCCAGCTGGAGAAGATCGACATGCTCGACTTCGCCGAGCTCGTCGTGCTCAACAAGTTCGACAAGCGCGGCGCCGAAGACGCGCTGCGCGACGTGCGCAAGCAGTGGAAGCGCAACCGCGTCGCCTTCCAGACGAAGGACGAGGACGTGCCGGTCTATCCGACCATCGCGAGCCAGTTCAGCGATCCCGGCATCAGCTGGATGTTCGCGAACCTGACGCGCCTGCTGCGCGAGAAGCTGCAGCTGCCGATCGATGCGTGGACGCCGCACATCGACACCACGCTGAAGGAACCGCGCGCCACCGTGCTGATCCCCGGCGCGCGCGTGCGTTACCTCGCCGAGATCGCCGAGCAGGGCCGCGGCATCAACACGCGCATCGAATCGCAGAGCGAAATCGCCGACCGCGCGCAGAGTTACTGGCAGTCGCTGCGCGACCTCGATGACGCGAAGCTGCCGAAGGCGCTGGATCTCTACGGCACCGACGACGTGGTGGAGCCGGGCGACAAGTCGCTGACCACGCTGCGCCAGCGTTACCAGGATGCGATCCACGCGCTCGATTCCGAAGCGCTGAAGCTCCTGCGCGAATGGCCCGCGCGCCTGAAGTCGATCACCGACGACGTCAACGAATACAAGGTGCGCGACAAGGTCATTCGCGTCGAGAACTACCGCGAATCGCTGTCGCACCAGAAGGTCCCGAAGATCGCCGCGCCGACGTACCGCAGCTGGGGCGAGTTGCTGACCTTCCTGCAGAAGGAAAACCTGCCGGGCTACTACCCGTACACCGGCGGCGTGTATCCGTATCGCCGCACCGGCGAGGATCCGATCCGCATGTTCGCCGGCGAAGGCACGCCGGAACGCACCAATCGCCGCTTCCATTACCTGAGCGTCGGCCAGCCGGCCGCGCGCCTGTCGACCGCGTTCGACAGCGTCACGCTGTACGGCGAAGACCCCGCCGTGCGCCCGGACATCTACGGCAAGATCGGCAACTCGGGCGTCAACATCGCCACGCTCGACGACATGAAGAAGCTGTATTCCGGCTTCGACCTGTGCGCGCCGACGACGTCGGTGTCGATGACGATCAACGGCCCGGCGCCGATCATCCTCGCGATGTTCATGAACACCGCGATCGACCAGCAGGTCGAGAAGTACCTGCGCGAGGATCAGTCGCGCTGGGACGAGGCGCACGCCAAGATCGAAAGCATGTTCGAAGGTCGCAAGCGTCCGGAGTACGGCGGCATGCTGCCGGAAACGAACGACGGCCTCGGCCTCGGCCTGCTCGGCGTCACCGGCGACCAGATCATCGACGCCGACACGTACGCGCGCATCAAGGAAGACACGCTCAAGACCGTGCGCGGCACGGTGCAGGCCGACATCCTCAAGGAAGACCAGGCGCAGAACACCTGCATCTTCAGCACCGAGTTCGCCCTGCGCATGATGGGCGACATCCAGCAGTACTTCGTGGACAAGCAGGTCCGCAACTTCTACTCGGTGTCGATCTCCGGTTACCACATCGCCGAAGCGGGCGCGAATCCGATTTCGCAGCTCGCGTTCACGCTGTCGAACGGCTTCACCATCGTCGAGTACTACCTCGCGCGCGGCATGAAGATCGACGACTTCGCGCCGAACCTGTCGTTCTTCTTCAGCAACGGCATGGATCCGGAATACACGGTGATCGGCCGCGTCGCCCGCCGCATCTGGGCGCGCGCGATGCGCGAGCGCTACGGCGCCGGCCCGCGTTCGCAGATGATGAAGTACCACATCCAGACGTCGGGCCGTTCGCTGCACGCGCAGGAAATCCAGTTCAACGACATCCGCACGACGCTGCAGGCGCTGTACGCGCTGTTCGACAACTGCAACTCGCTGCACACCAACGCCTACGACGAAGCGATCACCACGCCGACCGAAGAAAGCGTGCGCCGCGCCGTCGCGATCCAGATGATCATCAACAAAGAACTGGGCCTGAACTTCAACGAGAACCCGTGGCAGGGCAGCTTCATCGTCGACAAGCTCACCGACATCGTCGAAGAAGCCGTCTACAAGGAGTTCGAGGCGATCAGCGAGCGCGGCGGCGTGCTCGGCGCGATGGACACGATGTACCAGCGCGGCAAGATCCAGGAAGAGTCGCTGTACTACGAACACAAGAAGCACGACGGCTCGCTGCCGCTGATCGGCGTCAACACCTTCCTGCCGAAGGACCACGGCGGCGACATCGTCACCGAGATCGAGTTGATCCGCTCGACCGAGAGCGAGAAAGGCCAGCAGATCGAGAATGTCGGCAACTACCAGCAGCTGCGTAACGGCGACGCTGGACTTGGGTTCCTGCAGAAGACGGCGCGCGATCGCAAGAATGTGTTCGCGTCGCTGATGGAGGCGGTGAAGACGCACTCGCTGGGGCAGATCAGCCACGCGTTGTATGACGTGGGCGGGGAGTATCGTCGCAATATGTAACGGGCCGTCATCCCCGCGAAAGCGGGTCCAGGCAGACGAACGGCGACCGCGAGGTCGCCGTTTTCGTTGGTGCACTTATCGGAACACGTCACGATTCGACGCCGGTTCTGCCCCAATCTCGAGGGCATGGTTCTCTCGCGGTTGGATGCCGGTTATTTCGACCAAACGGTGTGCCAGGCTCCGTCGCTCAGGCGATTGCAAACGGAGGACTCATGCCGCAACCCAAATTCGATACGTCGATGCTCGACGAACTTGTCGCGGCATTCGCGGCCAAAGATCTCGTCGGCCTGGCGCGCATGGAGCGCATGGCGCGCGGGATCAGCGCAGCCGAGCCATTGGATGGGTACATGTTGTTGGGCGCGTGCGCGGCAGCGAAGGGCGATGCCGAGGCGGCGACGCTGAATCACGAAGCATCCATTCACGTCTCGCCAATGCGGCTTGACGCCTGGTGCAACTACCTCGTCTCGCTGATGATTCTGGGCGACTCGGCGCGCGTTCGCGATCTTGCCTTCAAGATCGGGGCGCGCTTTCCTGCCAATCCTCATGCGCATGCCGCGGCCATGAACGCGTTGATCGAATTGGGCCTGCTGCAGTCTGCGACGCGGTTCGCGGCGAAGTTCTGCAGCGAGCGCGTAGACAATGACGAAGCGAACTGTGTCGATGCCGTGCTGTCCGCGCGCGGCTTCACCGAGGACGACCTGTCCGCAGCCGTGGTTTGTGCAAGGCGGTTCCTCGCCGACAACGGCGTAGTGCGCCCGAGATTCTCCTGCGAGTACATCGAAGACGACGAGGGTGGGCCCGGGGAGCTCGCATACGGATTTCATGTCAAGGCCGATGCCACGGCCGCGCACTTGCTGGAGCGTGCGCTCTTCGAGCATCTCGCGAACGCCCGTGTGGCGGCCGAGGATGCAGGCGCCGTGACATTCTTCATCGAAGTGCTACCGGAGGAGCGCACCCATGCCGATTCGCCCCGTTGAACTGCTCCGCTTTGCGAGGAAGCTGGATTGCAACGACGAAGCCAGTTGTCGCGCAGCAATCAGCAGTGCGTACTACTGCGCATACCATGCCGCGTTGCCGGTCGTGGAGAAGCTCCCGCCAGCGGCGGGTCACAACGTTGCAGATCGCATGCCTCATCGACAGGTTGCAGATCGCCTGAAGGAGTGGAGGATCCCAAGCAACTGGAGCAAAGCCGCGAACCGCGCTGGCAATCCCGCGGTCGTCGCCAAGCAGTATCGAGTGGCGATGACGCGGAGGAAGCGCGCGGATTACGATCTGGACGGCGAGGTTCTGCCAACGCTGGTCACGACCCACCTGAAACGAGTGGCCGAGATCAACACTTTCATGATCAGGTTGAAAGCTGCACTTCCTGCGGAGTTTCCGCCGGCGGGGGACGGCGCGGCGTAATCAAAGCCGCCCACGCAACCACGCCAACGCATGGCTCCGATCATGGAACCGCCGAGCCGTGAAGTGCAACGACCGCTGCATCGATCGCGCCGGCCCATCCAGTCGCCCAGGCGGATTGAGGAACGCAACGCGCATGCCCCGAGGGAAGGTCGCGTGCGACAGCGTGTGCCGGAACGCCGCCATCGCGTCGGCGTCCTCGTCGCCTTCCACCGCCCAAGCCTGGCTGAAGTCGACCAGCAACGCCTTCACCCAGCAGTCCTTCAACCGCTGCTCCGTCGCGATCACCGCGCGTTCGCGCATCGCGAAGTCGAGCGCGCCGATGTAGCGCACTTCGAACAACCGGGCGTCGCGGGAGAGGCGGAACTCGATGCTCATCCGGCCGATGTTACCGAAGCGACATGCCGCGCCGCGAGTGCCCCGACATGGCGCACTGCGTTGGCGATCTCGTCGGTCAACGGATGTCCGCAGTTGATGCGCACGCAATTCGCGAAGCCGCGCGACGCGGAGAACAACGGCCCCGGCGCAAGCGAAATGCCCGCCGCCATGGCCTCGCGCCCCAGCAACAACGCATCGACGCCCGCGGGCATTTCGATCCACAGGAAGTAGCCGCCCGCAGGCCGGCTGATGCGCGTGCCCGCGGGGAACGACGCTGCGATCAACTCCGCGTACTGATCGCGCAGCGAACGCAGGCGCGCACGCAACGCGCGCAGATGTCGTTCGTAATGGCCGCGAGACAAGTAAGTCGCCAACGCCGCCTGCACGGGCACCGACGTCGCGAGCGACGCCGCAAGCTTCTGCTGCGCGACTTCCTTGGTGAAGCGCCCCGCCGACACCCAGCCCACGCGAAACCCCGGCGCCAGCGTCTTGGAGAACGACGAGCAATGCAGCACCCAGCCCTCGTCGTCGAACATCTTCGTCGACGGCGGCCGGCCTTCGCTCGCGAACAACTCGTGGTACGCGTCGTCCTCGATCATCGGCAGCCGATGCTTGTGCAGCAGCGCCACGAGGTCGCGCTTCTTCTCCAGCGGCATCGACGAGGTCAGCGGATTCTGGAAGTTCGTCATCAGCCACAACGCCGCGGGCTTGTGCGTGACGATCGCCTGCTCGAGCGCATCGAGTTCGATGCCGGTGCGCGGACAGGTGGGCACTTCGATCGCGCGCAGGCCCAGGCGTTCGATCGCCTGCAGGCACGCGTAGAAGCACGGCGCTTCCACCACCACCGCATCGCCGGGCTTGCTCACCGCCGCGAGCGCGAGGTTCAACGCTTCCATCGCGCCGTTGGTCACGATGATCTCGCCGATGTCGGCGCGCACGCCGTCGACGAGGTAACGCATCGCGATCTGCCGACGCAGGCCTTCATGGCCGGGCGTCAGCGATTCGACGGTGGCCCATGGATCGAGCTTCGTCACCGCCTGCGCCAGCGTGCGCGCGAGTTGCTGCCACGGGAACAACGCGGGACTCGGGAACGCGGACCCGAGCGGCACGACATGTCGCGAGGCGGTCGCCTGCAGCGTCTCGTAGATGATGTCGCTGATCCGCACCTCGCGCGGGGCGGAGTCGGGCGTCGACATCTCGACCGGCTCGGCGCTGCGGTAAGTCGGCTCGGCCGCGACGTAATAGCCCGAACGCGGCCGCGCACGCACCAGCCCGCGCGCTTCCAGCAGGTAATAGGCCTCGAACACGGTCGCCGGGCTGACGCCGCGCGTGGCCGTCAGCGAGCGCACCGAAGGCAGGCGATCGCCGGGCCGCAGCGTGCCGCTTTCGATCGACGCCGCGATATCCGCCGCCAGGTGCTCGTACAGGGTCTCGTGCGGCGCCTGACTGCCGCCATCTGATCCGGTCGAATCGACCGCATCTGCACCTGCACGGCGGGGCTTGCCGTTCGTAGCCTTGCGCGCCATGAAGACTCTCCTGATCCTCGCGTTCCTGGGCACGATCCTCTACAACCTCGGCGCCGGGCTGTACTACATGCTCGTCGACGACGCCTCGAGCAAGCGCACGGTGCAGGCGCTGACGCGGCGCGTCGCATTGTCGGTCATCCTGATCCTCGGCGTCGTTTTCGCCGCCTACACCGGCCTGATCGAATTCCACGGCGTGCACCAAGGCTAAAGCCGCTACCGCGGTTCACATTCTTCACCACGCGCATCATTGACACTCGGCCGCCACACCCGTCATAACGCCGGAAGGCAGGGGTGGAGTGGCATGCGCATGGCAGCGCAACGCGCGATCGGATTGCGCACGTGGACAATCGTGTTGGTCGCGGGGCTGCTCGTGGCGATGGCCGCGACGGTCGCGCTTCGCCGCACGCAGGCAGCGCCGCCGCAGGATTCGCAGGCGCAGCCCGCGCACACCGTGCGCTTCGGCGCCGACATGGACTACGCGCCTTTCAGCCGCCTCGACGCGAAAGGCGAGCCCAACGGTTACGACGTCGAACTGTTCAAGTCGGTCGCCGCGCACGCGGGCCTGGATCCCGACATCCGCCTCGGCACGTGGCAACGCGTGCGCAACGACCTCGACGCCGGCGAACTCGACGTCGTGCCGATGCTCGTCACCGACGCACGCAAGCGACACCTGCTCTTCAGCGAACCCTACCTGCGCTTCTACCACCTGGCGTTCGGCCCGAAGGGCGGCAAGTACGTCGGCACCCTCGGCGAACTCGCCGGCGCGCGCGTGGCCGTGCAGCGCGCCGGCATGGCGTGGGAGTACCTGCACAACACGCCGGGCGTGCGCATCGTCGAAGTCGACAACGAGCCCGACGCGTTACGCGCCGTCGCTGCCGGCCAAGCCGACTACGCGATCGTGCCGACCTACATCGGCTACGAAGCGCAACGCCGCCTGCGCCTGCGCGACATCGTTGCGCTCAGCCCCGCGTTCTATGAAACAAGTTACGCCTTCGCCGTCGCGCAGGACCGCCCCGACCTCGTGCCGAAACTCAACGCCGGCCTGCGCGAAGCCATGCGCAGCGGCGACCAGCAACGCATCTACATCAACTACCTCGCGAACCTGACACCCACGCAGGAGACCTTCCGCTCCGGCCTGTTCCGCGCCGCGTGGGCGGTGGTGCCGCTGACCGCGATGGCGATCGTCCTGCTCGTGTGGTGGCGCCGCGCGCGCCGACGCTCGATCAACCTCGAATACTTCGACCCCGTCACCCAGGTCCTCAACCGCCGCGGCTTCCGCAGGCGCCTCGGCGAACTGATCCTGCAACGCAAACCGTTCGCCGTCGTGCGCCTGGACCTGCAGGAAATCGGCGCCGTCGACGCGATGGCCGGCCCCGCGTTCGTCGACGACCTCCTGCGCGGCCTCGCCGATCGATTGAAGGCCGAGTCCACGCACGTCGCGAAGGTCGACGACCGCGGCTTCCAGGTCGCGGTGCAATGCCCGACCTCCGGCGCGGGCGCGCCGAACAACGCCGAGCTCGCGCAGAACCTGATGCACCACCTGCTCGACACCATCAAGGCCCGCATCGAAGTCGCCGGCGTGCCGATGGAACTCGTCGCCAGCGCCGGCGCCGCGATGTACCCCGCGCACGGCGACACCCCCGACCTGCTGATGCGCGCCGCCAACCTCGCGACCGAAGAAGCGATGCAACGCCCCGGCGCCGCGGTGCTCTACCACCAATCGCTCGCGCCCGACGCAAGTCGCCTCACGCTGCTCACCGACCTGCGCGCCGCCATCCGCGACCGCACCCTCGGCCACGCACTGCAACCGAAACTCGACCTGCGCACCGGGAAGATCTGCGGCGCGGAAATGCTCGTGCGCTGGAAACACCCGCAACACGGCGACCTCCCGCCCGGCGACTTCGTGCCGCTGGCCGAACGCACCGGCGTGATCGGCGAAATGACGACGTACCTGGTGGAGCAGGCGATCGCGCATTGCCGCGATTGGCAGGCGCAGGAGTTGGACCTGACGTTGTCGGTGAACGTGTCCGTCAACGATTTGTCGGATGCGGCGGTGGTCGATCACATCGTGCAGGCCGCGCGGGATGTGCGCGGGCAGTTGATGCTGGAGGTGACGGAGACCGCGGTGATGCGGGATCCGGAGACGGCGTTTGCTGCTGTTGAACGGCTGCGCGCGGGTGGGCTGCGGATATCGCTCGATGACTTCGGGACCGGGAATGCGTCGTTGACCTATCTGCGTCGGCTGGCTCCGGAAGAGGTGAAGATCGATCGGAGCTTCATTACCGGGCTACTGGGGAGCGAGGCGGATCAGCGGATTGTGCGGTCGACGATCCAGCTGGCGCATGCGGTGAATGCTGTGGTGACCGCGGAGGGCGTCGAGGATAAGGCCACGCTGGCTTGGTTGCGGGAGGCGGGGTGTGAGAACGCGCAGGGGTATGGGGTGGGGAGGGCGGTGGATGCGGTTGCGCTTATCGAGGGAGTTCGGGGAAATGCCGAAAAGCGCACAGGGTGACCTTTTGTGGCGGCCTGTTGAAGTTCTCGGGTGTCCGGGCGAGAACGCTAAGCGCGTTACGGGTTGTCGTTGCGCGGGAATTGTTTGCGAGGCGGGGAGGATGTGTAATTGTCCGTAGAGGGACTAGTCGAGAAACACCGCAGGACTGACCCCGAATCGCTTCGCAAGGGCCGCCACCTGGTGCGCGGTGAGTTCGCGCTTGTCGTCGAGAATTTCCGTCACGAGGCGCCTTGGCCCGATCTCGTCGCGAAGGTCGCATCGTTGCAGGCCATGTTGTTCCATCAGGAAGCGCAACATCTCGGCAGCGCTCACCCTGCGCATTCGCCAGTGGCGCTGCTCGTAGTCATGAACGAGATCGACGGAAGTCTGGAGCAGGCCGTGCAAGGCGTGGCGCCGGCGAATCGCGCCGCGGTCCAGAAGCCAATCCATTAACGCAAGGTAGTTGTCGTGTTGGTGCGTGGAGGTGATTGCCGCGGGAAATGGCGTCGTCATGTTTCGCTGTTCGTTGGGCGCCTGCGTAATCTAGCGTTCGATTCGCAGCGAATTCCGCCAGCCGTCGAAAAGCAGAATTCGCCGCAGCATCTATCGGGACAAATGCCGAAGATGCACGCGCATGCGAGTGCTAATGTCGCTGCACGTCGTTGCTCGGGGGATGCAGATGAATTGACAACGGAGGTGTTATGGACGACATGCACGATTCGTGGCCTCATGCGGAGTGCTCCGCGATGCCCAAAAAGACAGATAGCTCCAAGCGCCTCGGCAAGAAGCCAAAACGCGCCGTGATCTCGATGGAGGAAATGATTCGCACGGCCGAGATCGGCAAGGTGATGTATGTGCAGACCGGTCGCGGGATCGAGCGCATCTGCATCGAGAAGGCCCTCGCGCCCGGTGAGGTGCACGACTACGTGTGCGAGCGGTTCGGCGTGAAGCGACGCGCCGGCGAAAGGCTGTTCTGATGGCCGCGCCAGGTTTGGTGGTGGCGTACCACGGGTGCGACGTCACCACTTGCGAGCGCCTGCTCGCAGGCAAGACCCGGCTTCGTCCCAGCGGCAACCATTACGATTGGTTGGGCGACGGTGTGTACTTCTTCGAAGGTGATTGGCTTCGAGCGTACAGATTCGCGTCGATGGTGCGCGACCGGCGTTCGGCGAATCTGACGACGCAGCGGATCCACGCCCCAGCGGTTGTAGGCGCCATCCTGCGTGTCAGCCATTGGTTGGACATGTCTACACAGAAGGGCATCGCCGAATTCGAGCGGGCCTACGCAAGCCTCCTTGCGGAAGGCGCTCCCCTCGAGGAGAACCGACGGGCCCGCGACGATGATGCAGACTTCATGCTGCGCTCGCTGGATCGACAGGTGTTCAACGAGTTACATCGTCGCCGGGAGCACGCGGGCAAGCCCGCCTATGACGCCGTGCGAGGCCCGTTCGTGGAAGGGGAACCGGTGTTGCGCGCATCGGGCATTCGCAGCGACACGCACCTGCAGATCGCCTTGAGAAACGATGCATGCGTGCTCGGCTATTTTCGCGTCCTGGACCTGATGGCCGAAGAGGCCAGGACCGCGGCCATGATCGAGATGTGGCGGCGTCGTTGAAGCCGACGCTTCAATAGCCCGGGGCCACCGTACTTGCCGACGCCGGTGCGGAGGCTGTGCCTGTCGTCGCCGGCTGCGTCGTAGTCATCGCATTCGGCGTCATCGCGGTGTCCTCGGCGCTCTTCCGCGTGCAGGCGGTCGCCAGCAGGGCGATCGCAAATAACAGCATCATCTTGCGCATGGCGGCTCCTCCGATGAAGTGACCTGGGGGTACTTCACTCGCGTTGCCATCGATGGAAGGTGAACCCATCCGGCGACGCGCGACCGGACGTGAACACCGCTCTCCCGGAGATCACCAGCGCACATTTGGCCTGCATGCTCCCGCCGCTTCGTAAGCAGCCGGTAGCCATCCCACGGCGCACGTGCGCCAGGAGCTACCGCGATGCGCGCCCACCACGTGTTGTTGGTCGCATGCGTGTTGTTGACGGGTTGCCAGGGGGCGCAGGAGCGGGTGCGCGACGAAGCGCCTCCACTTCCGCCTCCGCGGGAAGCAGAGGCGGTCTTCGAGGCCGAAGCCGCTCCCGACGAGGGCGCAGACTTCAGGGCGACCGCCGCCCCGCGCACTTCGCGCAGGACACAACCCGGTGGAGTGCCCGCGATGGCCGGGATGCGACCGCCGGCCGGCTGGATGGCATTGCACTTCATCGACGTCGGCCAGGGCGATGCCGCGCTGCTCGAGTTTCCGTGCGGCACGGCGCTCGTCGATGCGGGCGGCGAGGACAGCGACAACGCGCGTTTCGCCGCGTACCTCGATGCGTTTTTCGATGCGCGGCCGGAGCGGCAACGCTTCGTCGACGTCGTCGTGCTCAGTCACTCGCACGACGACCACAACCGCGGCGTCGAATATCTGCGCGCCGACCCCAAGTTCGATGTCGGCGCGGTCGTGGACTCGGGCAAGGATCTCGACGGAGGCGCCGATCGCCAGCGACTGTTCCGCGCGTGGGTGAAGCGCCATGGCGGCACCGCGCGCTCGGTGAAGACCGAGAGCATCGAGTTCACCGACGGCGTCACCGACGACACGATCGACCCGATCGAAGGGTGCGACGCCAACGACGAAGATCCGACCTTTCGCGTGGTCTCCGGTGGCTGGTCGTTCGACACCGGCGGCTTCAAGAAAGCCAACGACCACTCGGTCGTGTTGCGCGTGGACTGGGGCGAGTCGTCGTTCCTCTTCACAGGCGACCTGGAAGACGAACACGGCAAGGGCGGCATCCCGGAGATGCTCTACTACTACGGCGAGGACCTGGCGATCTTCGACGTCGACGTGTGGAAAGTCGGCCACCACGCTTCACCCAATGGCATCAGCGAAGACCTGCTGCGCGCGATGACGCCGCGCATCGCGCTGATCGGCGTCGGCGACGACGAGAGTTCGAAAGCGAAGGGCTACGGCCACCCGCGCGATCTCGCGCTCGCGCTGCTCACCGACGACACGCTCGGCGTGACCTGCAGGCGTCAGCACGCGGTCGTGCACGAATACTCCGAGGCCCACGGCGAGCCGCACCCGCGCGAACTCGACCACGCGATCTTCGGCACGGGCTGGGACGGCAACATCGTGCTGCTCGCGCATCCGGACGGGCGGATGGCGGTGCATGTGGATGGGGCCGCGGAGGATCAGTTGGAGGATTGCGGGGAGTAGGGTGCCCCTTCTGGTGGCGGGTGTCCTCGCGATCGATCGCGTGGCGTTGTGTATCGTTGGCGACAAGCCGTTGCTCAGGGGGAGCGATCACGTGCCGAAATTCGTTTGGAGCGGGCTGCTCGCGCTCGCGATGGCGGGATGTGCGAGCGAGACCGAACCGACGACGCTGGAGCGCTTGCCGGAGAAGGCCGGCCAACCGCTCGACCCGACGAAGACTGCCGCCCGCATCGTCGCGATGCGCGGCCAAGCGCTCGTTGGCGACAAGGAAGGTTTGCAGCGCAACGTGGAGGGGATGCAGGAGGACATGCGTCGCTCGATGAAGCTCGCCGACGGCCGCCGTCCGATCGATCGAGAGCAGGCGCGCGCAGTGATCCGGGGCGTATCCGGCGTCCGCTCGGTTGCGTGGGTAGACCGGGCGAATCTCCTTGTGATCGTCGACCGGAACGAGGCACGCACCTACGCCACCATCGATGAGATCTGCCTGGCGCTCGAACCTTTGGGCGATACGCTTGCCGTTGTCGTCAATTTGCAGAGCGGCGCTGCGACGAGTGGCGACGAGCTCGAAGTCCTCAGCCGCAACTGCCAACTCGAACCGGGCGACCGCGCGTTGCTGCAGACCAAGCGCGACCTCAATGTAATTGCGCCCGAGACACGGGTGCAGCACAAGGCATCGCAAGCGCGCGCGAGCGATCAGGCACGTGACCGCCGCAAGGAACAGGAAGAGGCGATGCGAATCCTCGAGGCGACTACACCGGAGATGTAGGAGTGAACGACATCACATCCCACGACGAGAAAGCCTGGACGGGTCGGGAGGTTGCCAAGGCGCGGCGTGAGCTCGAACGTGATATCTCCATGGCGCTCGGGTCAACTGTCATTGCTTTCACGCGTCTCGAGTTTGACGTCGCGATGCTCCTCGCTTGGCAGGACGGTGGGCGCGAAGAAGAGCAAAACTCCGAACTTGCGGCCGCCATGTACTTTGCGGCGCGCGTTGCGACATTGGGGGACCTGGCGAAACGCAAGTTCGGGTCAGCGTCCAGTGAATTCGAGAGATACGCGAACTGGATCGACGAGGTAAATGGCCTGCGCAAGATTCGCAATTGCCTTGTGCATGGCCGCTGGGGCTTCAAAGCCATGGAAGGGACGGCGGTTAACGTCGTTGGCCTCCCCGCTGCGGATCAGATGGTCAATGACTACCGCCCACACGACCTGCTGACCTTTCGCGACAATATTCTGCGAGCGAGCAAGGAGTTGCACCACCTTACCAGGGATATCCCGGTATGACTGCGTTGATCCTCGTGGCCGCGGCCCTTGTTTTCTCATTGTTCTCGGTATTGCGATCATTCGGCGCACCTGGATCTTGCGAGATCGTCGTCGCTCCCCGTTGACCTTCAAGGTCATCAACCTTCCCGGCGAAGGTCTGCGGAAGTCGATCGCCCGCCACGACGAGGCATTCGACGAAACCTTGACCTTGATCGTCGTTGTGGGGCCGATCACGTTGGCAGCATGGCTAGCGACGATCCAGCAAATCGATTGGGGATCGGTCCGATTGGGGCTCGGCGAGGTCGTGATCGTCGTCGGCCTCGCCATCTTCCTGGGGATCACCAGTGCGCGGCTGTTTCGCCATGCCGCCGCGCGGCGAAGATACAAGGAGGGGTTGGCGGCAGAACTCGCCGTCGCGCAAGCGCTCATGCCATTGATGGCGGATGGGTTGAGTGTTTTTCACGACTTCCCTGCGGAAGGTTTCAACATCGACCACGTGGTCATTGGTCGTTCCGCTGTGTTTTCGGTCGAAACTAAGGCGCGCAAGAAGCCACCTGAGCGAGGGTCCGCTGCGGCGCGCGTGCGGTACGACGGTCGCCGTCTCGAGTTTCCAAGTCATTCGGAGACAAGGCCGCTCGAGCAGGCGCTCGCGCAGGCAAGGTGGCTCGAGAAGTTCCTGTCCAGCGGCGTGGGCGAACCGGTTCGTGTGATTCCTGTGCTTGCCCTCCCGGGTTGGTACGTTGAGCAAACAGTGCCTCGCCCCGAGATCGTCGTGAATAACTGCCATAACCCCCGTTTGATGGCGAGCCGCAACTTTGGAGACGAACTCAGCGAGTCGAAGCGAAAGCGCATTGCGCACGTATTGGTCGAGCGCTACCCCAACGTCGTCGCCGAGGACTGAGAGAAACGCCGGCGACGATCACGCGGCAGTTACGCCTGCCGGGCTCAGCATGGCGCGCCCCCGCTGGAGGGACGCGCCATGGCCACCCGCAAGCGTACGACCCGAAAGCCCGCCGCCGCGGTGCGCGTCCACGAAGTCCGCGCGGAGTTGACCAACGTCGAATTGGTCAAGGCCAAGTCGGCGTTGAAGCTCGAAGTCTTCGTGCGTCGCGAGAAGCTCGGCGAGCTCGAAGTCGGGCGTGGTTCGATCTACTGGCGCGGCGCGAATCGCCACTTGCGCAAGCGCATCGACTGGACGCGCTTCGCCGAGATGATGGACGGGTTGGCGTACGGCGGGCGCTGATCGACGTTGCTCGACGGGCAGTCATCCGTTACGTTTCGCAGGTCGCGCTGGGGAGCGCACCAAGGGGAATGCTTTGAAGGGTTACAAGCCTGCGGTCTTCGTGCCGCTTCTGCTCGTCGCCGCATGTTCGATTGCGGCACAGCCTGGTGTCTCGTCGGAAGAAGCTGCCTTGGCGGTCCTGGAGAAGCGCCTCTCCGCGGAGAACCTTTATCCGGACGGATGCATCCAGATCTTCCCGGAAACCGCGGAGCAGGAAGGCGCCGCGGCACCCGCGCGTTTCGACTTTGCCGTCCACGAGAAGCATGGCGATGGCTGCCCGGGTGATCCGGGAACGAGTCCCGTGCGTGATCGGTTCGCCGTCGAGGCAGAGACCGGGAGTTTGCTCTGGATGGACTTCACGTCGGGCGACTACGTTGCATTCGAAGAGCGCGAAAAGATCTTGAGTGCAGGCGAAGAGTAAAGACTCCTGTCCATGTCCGAGGGACTTTGAATGATGCATTCCGAACTCGAGTACGTCGGCTTCTGGCGCCGTTTCGTGGCGTCGATCATCGATACCGTGCTGCTGCTGATCGTGACGTGGCCTTTGCTTTTCTGGATCTACGGCGCGGCATACATCACCGACGAGAACATTTCGTTGGTCAGGGGGCCTGCCGACTTCCTGATCAGCTGGGTCCTCCCCGCAGTGGCGGTGATCTGGTTCTGGGTTGCGCAGGGCGGGGCGACGCCGGGCAAGCGTGCGGTGGGCGCGATGGTCGTCGATGCTGAAACCGGCGCGCCAGTCACCGTCGGCAAGGCCGTCATTCGCTACATCGGTTACTTCGTGAGCATGCTCGGCTTGTTCATCGGCTTCCTCTGGGTCGGGTTCGATCCGAAGAAGCAGGGCTGGCACGATCACATGGCCGGAACGGTGGTCGTGCGCAAGCGGGCGGTAGTCGCATTCGATCGCACGTGATCGTGGACGGCGATTGCATCGGCATCCGGCCGGGGACTATTCCTACCCAGACACCTTCATTCGGATCCCCGTCGCTTGCCCCAAGGGACGACTGACACGCGCGTCGTGCAGGCGCAACTTCCAGCCACCACCGCTGGAACTGTTTCGACATGCACGACCAAGACGACCACGATTTCGCCTTCGCGAGCGACAACGCCCTCAAGAGCCTGCGCGCGATCTTCATGCTCGCCGGCCGCACGCCGGACCAGGCGCTCGCCGATGCGGTCGCCGTCGTCGTGTCGCTGCTCGATCACGGCGGCGCGGGGTGGATCGAGCGCCTGATCGACGCGCAGGCCTCCGCGGAGCTGCGCATGATGGCGAAGATCGCCGCGCGCGACCTCGAGCTGCGCGAAGTCGATACGCGCACGCGATCGCGCGTGTTGTTGTTGTGCCTTGCGCGACAGGCGCTGTTGGGCGACGTGTTCGACGCCGTCGCGATGCAGCGGCACTGAAGGCGTCGACGATGCATGCGTTCGACCCCTGCGATGTCGCACGTGCCTGCCGCACGTTGCGGCGCGGGCGTCCGGTGCGCGTCGGCCGCCTGGTGCTGCGGCCCGATGTGGACCACGACATGATCTGGCTGCGCGATCCGCTGGGCGATGTCGAAATCGCGGCGACGGCGATCGACGAAGCGGGGTGCCTCGCCGCGCTGCAGGGGGCGGTGCGGTGGTCGATCGACGGGCCGTTCGTCGAGGCGTGCGAGTTGAAGCCGGCGACGCGGATGGCCTAGGCGTCCCACCCCGCCGCAGGCCGGAACACGCCGCTCGCACGCTCGAACACCGACTTCGCCAGCGCGCCGTCCTTCGCGCGTTGCAACGCCAGGCGCAGCGTCTTGCAGCGCTGCGGATAGTCGGCCTCGCCGATCCGCGACAGCGCCTTGCACTTGTCCGCGACGCTGGCGTTGCCGTGCACGATGGGTTTCATCGCCCGGAACGTGCCGCGCCCCTGGTGGAGGATGTCGCAGATCGCTGCGCACACGAGGCCGTTGACGCCATCGAGTTCCAGCTTGCGGTCGTAGTACTCGCGCAGCTTCGACATCGTGATGTGGCGTGCGACGTCGACCTGGATCGCGTTGAACGCGTCGTCGTTGTTGGCCAGCCACACCATGCGCGCGGCGCGGTCGAGTTCGACGTCGTCGACCTTCGCCGGATCCGGGTTGAGCCACGCCATGAAGTCCTTGAGGTTGTGTTCGTCCGCGCCGTCGAAGCGCGGCACGGGGCGTTCGAGGTTGAACAGCGCGCCGCCGGGCAGGGTGCGCCAGAGGCGGCCGTCCTTGACGGCGAGTTCGGGGAATTGTTTGCGGAAGCCCGCGTGGTCCGCGACGAGCTTGCGGAACAGCAGGATCAGGTTGTCGTTGGGCGTGTGCGCGGCCAGTTGGAAGAAGCCGAACGTGAACGCCGCGCGGTCGTAGCTGTTGATGCAGTCGAAGGTGAGGTTGCTTTCGCCGAGGGCGATGATGCCGAGCAGGTCGGCGACTTCGGCGCCGATGCGGTCGGCGTGGTCGGCCGGCGCGTAGCGTTTCGTGCCGGTGGATTTCGACAGGCCCTTGCGCGTGCCGTACTTGGCGGCGGTGCCGACGAGGTATTCCGCGCCGCGGTCGATCGTCGCGAGCCACTGCGTCTTGCCGCCGACCTGCTGCGCGCGCGTGGCGAGGACCGGACGCGTGTCGGCAGCAGCTGGCGTGACGGCCGTCGGCGCCTGCGCGTCGCCCGGCAACGTGCCGTAGAACAACGCTTGCTGGCCCGCGTAAACGCGATCGAAACGTTCGAGGAACTCCTGCGGCGATTGCTTGATCACCACGTCGCCGGTGTTCGAGTAGTGGTAGACCGCGCCGTTGTCGAGGATGCCGACGTGCTTCTGCGGGTGGTTGCGCATCGAATGGCGCCCCACGTCGACGTATTCCTTGCGGGTGACGAAGACCAGGCAGCGCGCATTCGGCGCCGCGTCGAACTTGCCGACCGTCGGGCATGCCGCGAACAATTCGTGCACGCGCAGCGACGCACCCGGGCTGCCGCCGCCCATGTGCAGCTTGCAGTCGTAGCCCGCGTCCACGCCGAGCACGTGCGAGACGAAGTGCGCGCAGTGGTTCTGCGCCGCGTCGTTGAAATGGTTGCCGCAGAAGTCGGAGATCGTCTTGCCGACTTGGTCGTCGAGGTTCATGGCGTCGAACCGCAGATGGGGACGTTGACGCCAACGCCCGCGCATCGCGGGAACGGTCACCGCCTGTCGTCTCCCGGGCAGGTGAATCGAAGTCTCCCCGTGAGCAAAAAACAGGGGTCAGAGCACCATTTTCCGAAAAAGTGCTCTGACCCCTGTTTTCGCGTCAACCGCGGCGGGGCGTCGCCGTTATCGTCGGCATGTCGATCACCTGGAAGGAGCCTGCCATGTCCCCCCGTCTGTTCGCCGTCGCCCTCGTTCTCCTCGCGCCCGCCACATGGGCGCAATCGCAGTCCACGGACGCCACGCTCGTCACCACGCCCGTCATCCCGCGCGACGTCGAACGCCAGCGGGAGATCGAACGCGCGACCGACGCACGCGAGTACCGCGCCGCCTACGACGCCGCGTACGCGAGTTACGGCGGCCAGCGCCTGAGCGAACGCGACATCAAGCGCGCCCGTTGCAACGACGCGAAGTCGCACCGCGAAGCGACGCTGCGCGAAGTCGGCCTGTCGCGGGACTTCGAGATGCTGCGGGCGCTGGACGACGCGGTCTACGAGGCCTGCAGGGGCCTGTGAGGGGGCGGGGCAAGAAACAGGGGTCAGAGCACCTTTTCCGCGAAAAGGTGCTCTGACCCCTGTTTCTTGACCCCTGTTGCTGCGATTACTTCGGCGGCTCGCGGCGCTCGATCTGCTTGTAGAGCATGTTGCGCCGCTCGACCCAGCCGTCGCCGGTTTTCTCGCGCGTGGTGACGCGATAGCCGTCCTTGCCTTCGGCGCGATACAGGCTTTCGAGTTCGATGACGCTGCCGTCCGGCGAGACATGGCGTTCGGGGATGACGTAACCCTCGTCCTTCTTCTCGAACCAGCCTTCGCTCACCGCGCCGGTGCTGGTGAAGTAGTGGTAGCGCACGCGCTTGTTGGCGTCGTCCCAGCTGAAGATCGAGCGGCCCTGGTACAGCGGGTCGGACCCTTCGACGGCGTGCCAGTTCGACACGAGCTTGCCGTCGAACAGGGCGTCGAAGCACTGCACGTCGCGCATCTTGCCGCCGGGGAATTCGGCTTCCCAGCAGTGGCCGACGAGAAAGGCGATCGGTTCGAAGCGCGGGTCGAGTTTCGCGTCCGACGCCGCGGCGGGCGCGGCGGCGAACGCACCGGAAACGAGCATGGCGGACAGCAGCAGGCGGTGCGCATGGTGTGGCTCCGGTAGTGGGCGTGGCCGAGCTTACTTCAACGAATGCAACCCGATCATGTTCCCCTCGGTGTCGTGCAGCAGGGCGATGAAGCCGTACTCGCCGATGGAGAACTTGTCCTTGAACATCTTCCCGCCGAGGCCGACCGCACGCTTGGCCTCCACCGCGACGTCGTCGCAGTTGAAGTACACCAACGTGCCCATGCCGCCGGACGGGACACCTTCCATCTTCACCAGCGAGCCCGCGGCGCCTTCGCCTTCGGGGTCCATCGGCCAGGCCCACATCTCGCCGGCGTCGCCGGTGGGCAGCTTGTCCAGCGTCACCTGGAAGACGCCTTCGTAGAACGCTTTCGCGCGATCGATGTCCTGCACGTAGATCTCGAACCAACCGACGGCATTGACGGCCATGTGCTTCTTCCTTTCAGAGGTATGCGGTGATGGGGGGCGGCTCGAAGCGGTCGTGCGCGCCGTCGACGTAGACGATCGGCGCAGCGGCGAGCACTTCGGGCGGGACGTTTTCGAGGCAGCCGATGTTGACGCCGTAGATGCGCGCGCCATCGGGCATTGCGCCGATGCCCCACGGACGCACGCCGCAGCGACGGCAGAAGTGGTGCGAGTTGTTCATCGAGTTGAAGCGGTACTCGATGAGCTCGCTCGCGCCGTCGAGAACACGGAGGTCTTCGGACTTCACGATCGCGGGCCAGAAGCGCGTGCGCGAGCAGATCGAGCAGTTGCAGCGATACGTCGGTTGTTCGAGGTCGATGTCGGCCTCGAAACGCACCGCGCCGCAATGACAACTTCCCGTGTACGTCGTGCGCATCGGCGACTCCGGGTCAGTCGAAGATGTCGCTCAGCCAGCTCTTCGGCTTCTTGTAGTGGTGCTTGCCCTGGTACTGCGGCTGCTGGTGCTGCTGCGGCGGATACGACGGCGGCGTGTACGTCTGCCCCTGCGCGGGGGCCGCGGCCTGCGTGGCGCCGCGTTCGATCAGCTTGTCGAGTTCGCCGCGATCCAGCCACACGCCGCGGCACGTCGGGCAGTAGTCGATCTCGATGCCCTGGCGATCGGTCATCAGCAGGGTGGCGTCTGGGCAATGGGGACAACGCATGCGGGGGATTTCCGGGTGGGGGAAGTCCAAAGGTAAACGCTTGCGCGGCCGGGCGTGTCAGCGTTTTGGAAAGCGTCGCGTAAGATCTGGCCCGACGTTGGACGGGGGAGTTCGGTGATGCGGATGGGGAAGGTGGCGGCGTGCTTGCTCGCGCTGTGGGTCGGGGGCGCTTGCGCGGCGGACAGGCCGGATGCCGAAGCGGCGGCCGGCGCCGTGCAGGCGGGCAAGGTAGCGGCGTATCGCGATGCGCTCTCGCGCTTCGATGCGGCCCAGGCCGCGGCGCCGGGCGATGCGTCGATCGGCGTGGCGCGCTGCGACTTCATCAGCCGCTACACCGACTCGGAATACGACTGGGTCGAGTCCGCGCCCGCCGACTACGAGGCCTGCACGCAGATGTTGGCCAAGCGTTGGCCGGCGTCGCCGGACGTGGCGTTGTTCGAGCTCGGCAACGACTGGGACGGCGATGCACTGGAGAAGGGCGAAGCATTGCTGGACGCAGCGAAGGCGTGGCCGAAGCCGCAGCAGGCGCAGCTGTATGCATCGCTGGCCGAACATGCCGAAGAAGACGACAAGGGCGATTACGCGCTCCGTGCCGTCGAACTGGGTGATGCGACGCAGACCGCCGAAGCCGTGACGCATCTCGCCGGCAAGCAGGAATACGCGAAGGCGCAGGCACTGCTCGAACGCACGCCGCCGGATGACCTGGATTGGCGCGCAACCCGGCGCGTCAAGGCCGCGATGCTGTTGCCGGACACGCAGGCCGCGCAACGCGAGGTCGAACGGCACGCGCGCGCAGGCGTCGAGGTCTACCAGGACGCACGCGTGCGTGCGCTGCTGCGCGCGGGGAAGCCGCAGGCCGCGCAGGCCGCAATGGCGAATGCGCCGGCGCAGGCGGCGTCGTGGCGCGCGTTGCGGTTCGATGTCGCGGTGGCCGCGAAGGACTGGCCGACCGCGCTGGCGCAGGTCGAGCAGGAAACCGAAGACTTCGGCACCAGGCTCCAGCGCTTCGTGAAACTGGCGGGTGCGCATCCGGCGTCGATGGCGCAGCCGACGATGCTCGGCACCGCGATCGTGTTGCTGATGGTGGCGATGGCCATGGCGCTGGCCATGGGCTTGGTGTTCGTGCCCGTGCACTACCGCGGGCTCGCGCGGCGCCTGCAGCATCGCGCGTCGAAGTCGCCGTTCCCGCGTGTGACGTTGTGGCACACGTGGTACGGCGTGGCGACGATCGTGGTCGTGCAGACCTTCGCCGCGTTGATGCTGGCGCCGGAATTGCTGGACGGCGGCGAACTCCGGGGCGCCACGATGATGCGCCTGGCGTCGTGGTCGATGATCGGGAGCGCGCTGTTCCTCCTGCCGATGGTGCCGGTGTTCGACCGTCGTGCGCTGCTCGGTGATCGCGCGATCTGGCGAGGTACCTGGAAGTCGATCGTCGGCTGGTGGCTCGTGCTGCTCGCGATCACGACGGTGCTGGGGGCGTTGTACGCGGGGATGGACGCCGATACGTCGACGGAGCAAGTGCGCATGGTCGCGGCGATGGCCGACGAGGCGCGCGACGCGGGCGGCGTGCTGGTGACGTTCGGCGTCATTGCGTTGCTGGGGCCGATGGTCGAGGAGTTCGTTTTCCGCGGCCTGCTGCTCGGCGGCTTGTCGCGCCATCTCGACTTCAAGTGGGCGAACGGCATCCAGGCCGTCGCGTTCGCGTGCCTGCACATGGATCCGCCGCGCTTCGTGTTCTACCTCGTGATGGGGTTGGCTTGCGGATGGCTGGCCAGGCGCACCGGCTCGGTCGCGCCGGCGTTCGCGCTGCATGCGCTGAACAACGCATGGGCGATCGGCATGATGATGGCGATGTAGTCGGCTCGGCCTGCTGTCGATCAGCCGGCGCTCGACGTGCCCGCGACGACGATCATGCGCGCCGCGGGCACCGCGCCGAGCACGGGTTGCAGGCGGATCTCGATGCGTTCGTCGCCGCGCTGCCAGTGCAGCTGCACGACGTCGGCGCTCGCGGCGTCGACGAGCTTGCGGTAGCCGCGCTGCGCCATCGCGTCGCGATAGAACGCCGCCGTCGCGCGCAATTCGCCGGGCACGAGCCAGCTGCCGCCGAAGCGATTCGCCGTGAGTTGCGTGGCCTGCGCGGGCGCGGGGAAATCGGTGAACGATCGCATCGCGGGCGCGCGCGGCGGCACCGTCGCACCGATGCGAAGCGCGCCCGACGTTGCGCCCGACTGCGCGAACGCGAGCGCGGGCGCGCACGCGAGCAACAGGCAGGCGATCGAACGACGGACGGACATGCAGCGCCTCGGGGGTTGGCGATACAAGGGTCCCGCATGCACGCGTTCGCGTCGTGCGGGGTCCATCACAACAAGCCGAAGGTCATGCCTCGGCCGGGGGTGAACGATTCAGCGCCCGGCCCTGTCTTGGCTTCGTGACGACGCGACACGGGTGACGATCGGCCCATGCGCCGGTTCGTGCAGTCGTTTTCGCAGGAAGGCATGCCGCGTGGCGTGCCGCAGGACATCGCGCGTGCGCTCGCGGAGTCGCCGGATCGCTACAACGTCGCCGTGCGCAAACCCGCGGCCGTCGTGCTCGATCGCGGCGAAGGCCTGGTGGTGGAGGACTTCGACTGGGGCCTGATCCCGAGTTGGTCGAAGCTGCCGGAGACGAAGTACACGACCGTCACCGCGCGCCTGGAACGCGCGCCGCGCAGTCGCATCTTCAAGCGCCCGTGGGAAACGCGGCGCTGCATCGTGCCGATGAACGGGTACTACAAGTGGGATCGCAGCGCGTCGGGGCCGCAGCCGTACTTCATCCAGGCGAAGGCGGGGCACGTGTTGTTCGCCGCCGGGTTGTGGGACTTCTGGCATCGCGAGGAACCGCACGTGTATTCGTTCGCGGTGCTGACGGCGCCGAACGATGCGATTCCATCGCCGCTGTGGCCCGACGGACCGGTGTTCGTGCGCGCGGACAAGATCGCGGACTGGATCGAAGGGCCGTGGTTCGCGCAGCGCTTCCTGTCGAACATGCCGCAACCGGCGCTGGAGGCGTATCCGGTATCGCGGCGCATCCGCTCGCCCGATGTCGACGACTACACGTTGCTCGATCCGGTCGACCCGGGCGAAGACGCCGTCGCAGATGCCGGGTTCGACGACATCGACGACGACGACTGATTCGCTTCGGACGGCCGGCCTTGCAAGGCCGGCGCACTCAGTACTGCTGGAACCCCAGGATCGACTGCAGCACGCTGGTCAGGATCACGGCGACCGGATCGTTCGATCCGTAGTAGTTGCCGTTGTTGTAGTAATCGTCGCGACCGGAGTACGTGCCGTAGCGGTAGTCGTTGCGATACGCGTCCTGGTAGCCGCGACGGAAGCCTTCGCGGAAGTAATGGTTGTACTCGCGGCGATCGACGTAGTAACCGTTGTAGCCATAGCTCGCGTCCTGGTAGGCGTAATTGTTGCGCCAGTCGCTGCGCCAGCCGTCGCGACGGTCGGCGATGCCCGCGCGCGCGCCCATCTCGTAGCCGTAACGCACGGCCTGGCGAAGCAGGTCGGCCTGATAGCGGTTGATGTCGTAGTAGCGGCCGTCGCGGGCATAGCGATAGCTCACCGGCGCGTAGTAGTACGGGTCGTTCGCGTAACGCGGGGCCGACCAGCGCGAACGCAGGGCGTTCTGCTCGCGCCAGTACCACTGCTGGTACGCGTACTGCTGGGCGCGGCGTTCGGCGCGCAGCGCGGCGATGCGCTGTTGTTCGGCGGCGCGGCGCGCGGACAGGTAGCGCTGGTACTCGGCGTCGCGCTGGCGCTGCATCGAATAGCGGCGCTGGCGTTCCTGTTCGCTGACGCGGCGGCGTTCGGCGTTGCGGCGTGCGTCGTTGCGGCGATCGGCGGCGCGTTCGGCTTCGGCGCGGCGCTGGGCTTCGCGATAGACGTTCTCGCGCTCGACGTGGGCATCGCGGCGCTGCGCGTCGCGGCGGGCGTCGGCGCGACGTTCCGCATCGCGGCGGGCGTCGGCGCGAAGCGCGGCTTCGCGACGGTCGGCGTCGCGGCGGGCATCCGCGCGGCGCGCGTCATCGCGACGCTCGGCGTCGCGACGTGCCTGATCGTTGCGACGTTCGGCATCACGACGCGCCTGCTCGTTGCGACGTTCGCCATCACGACGCACCTGCTCGTCGCGACGCTGCGCTTCATGGCGCGCACGGTCGGCCTGCGCCTTGCCGTGGTCCTCGCGCTGCTTCTGCGCGTGGCCCTTGTCGGAGGACTTGCCCTTGTCGGCCTTCGCCTTGTCGGACTTGCCCTTGTCGTGGTGCTTGTCCTGCTGTTGCGCGTCGTTCTGGCGCGCCCAGGTGTCGGGCGAGAACGCGCCGCCTGCGAAGGCGAGGCCGAGGGCGCCTGCGAGGACTGCGGTGCGATGGAGACGCATGACACACCTTCTTGTGTTGTCGGGATGCGTGCAGTTGGCGGCTGTAGTGCTGAATGCATTCTGAGAAATGGCGTGAAGGCCACTCCCCGTTCAGTTGTAGGATGGACATCCCCGAAAGCGAGGTGCCGATGCCCCACGAAGTAGCCCTGATCTCGACGCTGGCGACCGCTTTCGGCGGTGCGCTGATCCTGGGGTTCATCGCGGCGAAGCTGCGATTGCCCGCGCTCGTGGGCTACCTGGTGGCGGGCATGTTGATCGGGCCGTTCACGCCCGGCTTCGTCGCGGATTCGGGACTCGCCGCGCAGCTCGCCGAGATCGGCGTGATGCTGCTGATGTTCGGCGTGGGCCTGCACTTCTCGCTGGACGACCTGCTCGACGTGCGCAAGGTCGCGTTGCCCGGCGCGGTCCTGCAGATCGTGGCGGCCACGTCGCTCGGCGCGGTGATGGCGCACGCGTGGGGCTGGACGTGGGGCCAGTCGATCGTGTTCGGCCTGGCCCTCTCGGTCGCCAGCACCGTGGTGTTGCTGCGCGCACTGGAGGCGCGCGGCGTGCTCGATTCGATGAACGGGCGCATCGCCGTCGGCTGGCTCGTGGTCGAAGACCTCGCGATGGTGCTCGTGCTCGTGCTGTTGCCGCCGCTCGCGGGCGCACTGGGCGGACGCGCCGAGGGCGGGGAGGGTAACGTCTGGCTCGCGTTGGCGATGACGTTGCTGAAGGTCGGCGCCTTCCTCGTCGTCATGCTGGTCGCCGGGCGCAAGATCCTGCCGCGCCTGTTGTGGTGGATCGCCGAAACCGGGTCGCGCGAGTTGTTCACGCTGGCGGTCATCGCCTGCGCGGTTGGCATCGCGTTCGGCGCGGCGGAACTGTTCGGCGTGTCGTTCGCGCTCGGTGCGTTCTTCGCGGGCATGGTGCTGCGCGAGTCGGAGTTCTCGCATCGGGCGGCGCACGAGTCGTTGCCGTTGCGCGATGCGTTCGCGGTGTTGTTCTTCGTATCGGTCGGCATGCTGTTCGACCCGATGATCCTTGTCGACCAACCGCTGCGCGTGCTCGCGGTGGTCTCGATCATCGTGGTCGGCAAGACCGTCGCCGCCGCGGTGCTGGTGCTGCTGCTGCGCTATCCGCTCAACACGGCGTCCACGGTGTCGGCGAGCCTGGCGCAGATCGGCGAGTTCTCTTTCATCCTCGCGGGCCTCGGCGTGTCGCTCGGCCTGCTGCCGCAGGAAGGCAACAGCCTGATCCTGGCCGGTGCGCTGATCTCGATCGCGATCAATCCGCTGTTGTTCGGCCTGATCGAACCCCTGCAGCGCTGGCTGCGCGAACACTCCGCGCTCGCGCGTCGCCTGGAGATGCCGGTCGATCCCACCGCGACGCTGCCGATGACGACCGACGCGAAGTACCTCGCGGGCCACGTCGTGCTGGTCGGCTATGGTCGCGTGGGCAAGCGCATCGCGCAGCAACTCACCGAACAGGGCCTGCCCGTGGTCGTGGTCGAACAGAGCCGCGAACGCGTGGAGCAGTTGCGCGAGGAAGGCTTCGCCGCGGTGTCGGGCGACGCCGAAGAACCCGGCACGCTCGTGCAGGCGCACGTCACCGGCGCGAAGTGGCTGGTCTCCGCGATCCCCGACACCTTCAGCGTGCGCCAGATGGTCGAGACCGCGCGCATGCTCAACCCCGACATCCAGATCCTCGTGCGCAGCCACAACGAGGAAGAGGCGGCGATGCTGCAGAAGGAAGGGGTGGGCAAGGTGTTCCTCGGCGAAGTGGCACTGGCCGATGGCATGAGCGACCATGTGGTCGCGGCGATGACCAAGGCCTGAAGCCATGACCGACGATCGCTACGACGCCATCCTCGCCCGCGCCCGGGCGCACGCGCTCGATTACCTGCATGCCTTGCCGACGCGCCGGGTCGGATCCACCGCATCGCGCGATGAACTGATCGCGGCATTCCGCACGCCGCTGGCGCAGGACGGCGAATCGCCCGAATCCGTCATCGACCTGCTCGCCGCGCAAGCGCTGCGCGGCGCGACCGCATGCAACTCGCCGCGTTACTTCGGCTTCGTGATCGGTGGCGCGACGCCGGTGTCGCTCGCGGCAGACTGGCTCGTGTCGACGTGGGACCAGAACGCGGGCATCTACGTGATCTCGCCGATGGTCGCGGTGATGGAGGAAGTCGCGGGCGATTGGTTGCTCGACCTCTTCGACCTGCCGCGCGAATCCGGCGTCGGCTTCGTCACCGGTTGCCAGATGGCCAACCTGACGTGCCTGGCCGCTGCGCGTCATGGCGTGCTGCGCCGCGTCGGCTGGGATGTCGAAGCCGACGGCCTGCAGGGCGCGCCGCGCATCAACGTCGTCGCGTCCGCCGAATCGCACATCACCATCGACGTCGCGCTGCGTTACCTCGGCATGGGAACGAAGTGCGTCCAGCGCGTCGAGTCCGATGCGCAGGGCCGCATGAAGCCCGACAAGCTGCGCGCGTTGCTCGACACGCTCGAGGGTCCGACGATCGTCTGCGCGCAGGCCGGCAACGTGAACACCGGCGCGTTCGATCCGCTGCGCGAGATCGGCGAGGCCTGCAATGCGAAGGGCGCGTGGTTGCACGTCGACGGCGCGTTCGGCCTGTGGGCGCGTACGAGCGCGAACGCACGCACGCGCGACCTGGCCGACGGCATCGAACTCGCCGATTCGTGGGCGACCGATGCGCACAAGTGGTTGAACGTGCCGTACGACAGCGGCGTCGCGCTGGTGAAATCGCGCGAGGATCATCGCGCGGCGATGACCAGTTCGGCCGCCTACCTGATCCAGACCCAGGGCGCCGAACGCGACGCCGTCGACTGGGTCCCCGACTTCTCCCGCCGCGCGCGCGGCGTGCCGGTCTACGCGAACCTGCGCGCGCTCGGCCGCGCGGGCGTCGCCGATCTCGTCGATCGCCTGTGCGCACGCGCGCGACAGATGGCCGCGGGCCTGGCGGAAGAGCAGGGCGTGCAGATCCTCAACGACGTCGTGCTCAACCAGGTGCTCGTGCGCTTCGGGGACGACGACGAGATGACCCGCCGCGTCGTGAGCGGCGTGCAGGAAGACGGCACCTGCTGGCTCAGCGGCACCAACTGGCAGGGCAAGGCGGCCATGCGCATCTCGGTGTCCAACTGGGCGACCAGCGGGGAGGACGCCGAGCGCAGCGTGGCGGCCATCCGGGCGGTCTGGAAAAAAATTCGCGGGTGATGTCGATCGGCGGGTCCTTCGTTCGTCGTGATGGGTGAAGCGGGCGGAACAGGCCCGGTTCCCATCCAACCAACAAGGAGCATCACCATGCGTTTCCTCTCCATGGTCCGCGTCGCCGAGAACACCGGACAGGTCCCCAGCGAGCGGCTGATGGCCGAAATGGGCAAGCTCATCCAGGAGTTCAGCGCCAAGGGCGCGCTGGTCGACACCGCCGGCCTGCGCCCGACGCACGAAGGCGTGCGCCTGCGCAACAACCACGGCAAGTTCAGCCGCACCGACGGGCCGTTCGCCGAAGCGCGCGAAGTGATCGGCGGCTACGCGATCCTCAAGGCCGATTCGATGGAGGAAGCGATCGCCCTGACCAATCGCTTCCTCGAAGTGCACGGCGACGAATGGAACGTCGAGTGCGAAGTGCGCCAGCTCGAGGACATGGACGCCGACTGCAGCAAGGCGGCCTAGCTCAGAACTTGCCCGTGAACGTGACCTGGAAGATCGGCCCGATCTTCCGGTTGCGCATCTCGTGGAAGTCGATGGGGCCCGTACGGCGGTCGGCGAACACCGTGCGGTCCCACATCGACATCGCATCGGCGAGGTTCGAGGCGGTGAAGCGCACCGTCATGCCGAGCACGTTCTTGTTCTCGACGAACAGGTTCGCCCAGATCGGGCCTTCCCACTGGCGGCCGACTTCGGTCAGGCGATAGTCCTGCTCGTAGTAGCTATAGTCGACGGCGCCGCCCCACGCCCAGTCGGTGTCGGGGATGTCGTGGCGCAGGCTGACGGAGGCCTCCGATTGCAGGTTGTTGCTGATCGGGCGCTTCTCGAACGTGAGCGGATCTTCGACCTCGCTCTCTTCCATGGCCCAGCGCGTATCGATCTTCGCGCCCTTCCAGCCGATCGGATCCAGGTTGAACGTGCCCTTCCATTCGAAGCCGTACACCGTCGCCTGGTCGATGTTGCCCGGACTCTGGCCGAATTCGCCGATCGGGATCGTGTCGATGATGTCGTCGATGCGCTGGCCGTACACGCGCAACGTGGTCGAGCCCCACGCGCCGAGATTGCGGTTGCCTTCGAACGAGAGTTCCCACGTCTGCGGCGGCACGAGGTCGGGGTTGCCGGCGTTCGACTGGTTGTCCTGCAGGTTCACCGACGCGAGGAAGTCGTAGAAGTCGAGCTGGCCGACGCGGCGTTCGAGCTTGAAGTTCCAGTCCACCTTCGGCGATTGCTTCCACGCCAGCGACACGAAGCCCTTGGGCCGCGTGAACGTGCGCGTCAGTCCGCCCGCGCCGACCTGTGCGATCTGCGAGTACTCGCCGCCCGCGCTCACCTGCAGCTGCAACGCCTCGGTCAACTCGCGGCCGTACGTGCCCATGACTTCGTAGCGGTCTTCTTCGACCGTCGCATCGGCGCCGGGCAGGGGCACGGGCTGGAACACGCCGTCCGCGTCGAGGAAGGAGAGGATCGCGGTGCTGTCGAGGCTGTTGAACGCGTACTCGCCCGACACCTGCAGGTCGCCGCCCCAGCCCTTCCAGCGATATTCGGTGCGCGCGATGCGTTCCTTCTCGTCGCCCTTGCGCGAGAACTGCGCGCCGTCGCGCGGCAGCGAGCCGTCGAGATATTCGATGTATTCGGTGTCGGTGAACGGCGTGCGCGTGAAGCGATCGAGCGCGATCAGCTTCAACCGGCCGACGCCGAGCGCGAACTCGTAGTCGCCGCCGAGCTCGTAGTTGTGTCCGCCTTCTTCGCCGAGCACGGTGTGGTAGCGATCGGGCAACGCGGGATCGCCGGCATGCACGCCGTTCTCGACGTAATCGAAGTAGACCTTCTGGTAGTTCCCATGGAAGTTCGCCTTGCTTCCGGTCGCGCCGGTCCACGCGAGTTCGGTGCTGAGCGTGGGCGCGTCGAACTCGCCGGTCCATTCGTCCTGGCGCGTTTCGCGCACGGTGCCGTCGGCGTTGTAGATCACGGTCGGGCCGCCCGCGCCGCTGTGGTTGGCGTTGTTGGTGAAGCCGACCGTCCAGTCCATGCGGCCCTTCGTGCCGCTGACCGACACGTTGCCGCGCGTGAGCTGCGGGTTGGTGTAGTACGAACGCCAGTCCGGTCGCCATTCCCACTGGCCGCTCACGCCCGCGGCCTTGGTGACGATGTTGGCGACCTGGCCCGAGAGGCCGGAGATCTGCAGCGTCGCGCCGTCGACGAGTTCGATGCGCACGACGTTGCCGGCGGGAATGCGCGATAGCTGGCTGAGCACGTCGCTCGACTTCGCGGAGAGGCGCTGGCCGTTGATCAGCACGTTGCCGGTGGCCTGGCCGAGGCCGCGTTCGACCACCTGCTGGCGGATCACGAAGCCCGGCACCTGCTCGAGCATGTCGAGCGCGTTGACCGGCGCGAAGCGCTTGAAGTCGTCGGGGGTGAAGGTGCGCGAGGCCTCGACGTCCGCGACGGGCGCGGCTTGCGGCGGCGCAGCATCCTGCGCGAGCGCGTGGGAAATACACAACGGCAACATGGCCACGCACAGCGCGACTCCGCGCACCCTGGACTGCATCTGGAAATACCCCCGGTCGAAAAGTTCGAGGGGATGGATTCCGGGATGCGTGCGTTGGTTTAAGGGGTGGCGTTCAAAAAAATTAACCCCTCCCCGGCGGTGCAGGGGAGGGGTCGTGGATGAATGCGCAGGCTCACTGCCTGCCCATCTGCTCCATTTCCTTGATCCAGGCGTCGCCGCGACGCTGCATCTCCTCGGGGCTCACCTCTTCCTTGTGCGTGCCCAGCATCCACTTGTGGCCGAAGGGATCGACGACCGTGCCCATGCGATCGCCCCAGAACTGGTCTTCGGCGGGTTGCACGACGGTGGCGCCGGCTTTCACCGCGCGGTCGATCGACGCATCGGCGTCCTTGACGTAGATCAGCATCCCGCCGGTCGCGCCGCCGCGCGACTTGGGCGAGAGCGCGCCCCATTCGGGGAATTCGTCGGAGAGCATGAAACGCGACCCGTCGATATCCATCTCCGCGTGCGCGATCTTGTCGCCCATCGGCATGCGGAAGGTTTCCTTGGCGCCGAACGCGGTGCTGTAGAAATCCATCGCCTTCTTCGCATCGTCGACGACGACGGACGGCGTCAGGGAGTGGTATCCGGCAGGCATGAACGGAACGGCCATTGGCAGGGGCTCCACGCGTGGGGGAGGCGTGAAGATGCACCCGCCATCGTTACGCGGCGATCACGGGCGCGTGGCATTCATGGGACCGCGCGTAAGCTGTGCCGGTTTTCGCGAAGGAGATTCGCCATGGCCACCGGTTGGGCGGGCGACAACGCCGTCAACGAACAGATCGATGCGACCGTGAAGGACGGGATCCAGCGCGTGCGTAGCCGCATGCCCACCGGGCCGTCACTGGAAGCATGCGAGGAATGCGGGGCGGCGATCCCGGAAGCGCGCCGCGTCGCGGTGCCCGGGGTGCATCTGTGCGTGCCGTGCCAGGAAGCGCACGACGCGGAAGAGCAGGCGTACAGCGGATACAACCGTCGCGGGAGCAAGGACAGCCAGTTGCGTTGAAGGGGAGCAGGGGATGCCGAAGGACAGGCCGACACGCAGTCGATGGCGCTGGGTGCTGCGCGCATTGGTGTTGCTCGTCGCGCTCGCGGTTGCGTTGCTCGTGTGGGCGAATGTTTCGCCATGGCCCTCGACGTACGTGATCCGCACGGTGTTCGATGCAGGCGGACGCACGATCGCGCGCAAGCTCGCGCCGCACGTGCCGAAGCAGGGCCTCGCCGAAGCGCGCGACGTGCAATACGACGCGACCGATCGCGACGCGAAGCTCGACATCTTCCACCCGCAGGGCGCCGTGCCGCGCACGACGATCGTCTGGATCCACGGCGGCGGCCACGTCGCCGGCAAGAAGGAAGAGATCGCCAACTACCTGCGCATCCTCGCGTCGAAGGGGTACGGCGTCGTCGGCATCGAATACACGCGCGCGCCGGATGCGCACTACCCGGTGCCGGTGGAGCAGGCGAACCGCGCACTCGGATGGTTGTCCGCGAACGCGCCGCGCTACGGCCTCTCGCGCGATCGCTTCGTGCTGGCCGGCGATTCGGCGGGCGCGCAGATCGCCGCGCAACTCGCCAACATCGTGACCTCGCCGAAGTACGCGCGCGACCTGTCGATCCGCCCATCGATCGATCCCGCGCGCCTGGTCGGCGCGGTGCTGTTCTGCGGTCCGTTCGACGCGCAGCTCACGATCCCGCAGGACGGCGGCGAGCCTTCGTGGTTCATCCGCTCGGTGATGTGGGCCTACATGGGCCGCAAGGATTTCCGCAGCGATCCGCGCGTGGCGGGCTATTCGGTCGCGCGCTTCGTGACGAAGGATTTCCCGCCGGCGTTCATCAGCGTCGGCAACGACGATCCGCTGCAGGCGCATTCGTACTTGATGGCCGACCAGTTGCGCGCGCAGGGCGTGCCGGTCGACGTGCTGTTCTGGCCGCGCGACCACGCGCCCGCATTGCCGCACGAATACCAGTTCGATCTCGATTCCGCGGAAGGCGCGGAAGCGTTGCGGCGCACCGAGGCCTTCCTCGCCGGCCTCAAGTAGTCTCGCGCAGCAAGGCGTCCAGTCGATCCAGCAAGTCGCACTGCGACGCGAGCAGTTTCGTGCGCGCCTGTTCGAGCGTGAACCATTCGGCGCGATCGACTTCCGGGAAGGCCTGCACGCGTCCGCTCTTCGGCGGCCATTCGCAGGCGAACAGGTTGCTGCGCACCTTGGCGACATCGAAGTCGCCTTCGACGGCGAACGCATGCACGCGCTTGCCGCCCTTCTGGCGGATCATGCCGAGTGGCGTCAATGCACCGTCGACCGGCTTGCCGAGTTCCTCCTCGAACTCGCGCATCGCCGTGGCTTCGTGGCATTCGTCGCCGTCGGGGCCGCCTTTCGGGATCGTCCACGCGCCATCGTCGCGATTGCGCCAGAACGGTCCGCCGGGATGGGTGAGCAGCACGCGCAGTCCGTCGGGATCGCGTCGGTACAACAGGATGCCGCAGCTGGTTTCCGCCATCGTGCCGCCCTCAGGCGGCCGCGACCGCCCGGTCGATCGACACCGCGGAGGCCGCGTCCTTGTACAGCAGCCGCACTTCGACCAGGTTGCGCACGCGCAGCAACAGTTCTTCCGGATCGAACGGCTTGCGCAGGAAATCCTTGGCGCCGTATCGCAACGCCTGGGTCCGATGACCCGGTTCGGCGGTCAGCGCGAGCACGGGCAGGTAACCGCCGCGCTCGCCGGGCTTGAGCGCTTCCATCACTTCGAAGCCGTCCATGCCGGGCATCAGCACGTCGAGCAGGATCGCGTCGAAATCGTGCTCGGCGTGCAGCGCGGCGACGCGGCGCGGATCGGTCGTGCAGGTCAGCGTGCTGTAGCCCGCCGATGTCAGGCTCTGTTCGAGCGTGCGCAGCGCATCGAGGTCGTCGTCGACGACGAGGATGCGGGCGGCGAGGATGTCGGCGGCGCTGATCATCGAATAAGTCCGTGCGTTCCGTTGCATTGGCGAAGGTCGAACCTGCGCGGTGAAATCGCGATGAAGCGACGCATGTGACGCGAATCGTGAAAGTCTTTTCACGGCGGTGCCCGCTACTCTTGCCCACGGTATGAAGAGTCAAGACTTGGACTTCGACTACCTGTTCCTGTTGGAAGCGCTCGAGGGCGGGGAGGTCCCCGCCGACGAACATGTCGAGACGCTCGCGGGAATGGGCCTGGTCGAACGCACCCCCGACGGCGGCCTGGCGCTCACGATGGAAGCCCGGGTGAAGCTGGCCAATCTCCGCTCCCTGCTCAGGGAGCATCCGTTGCCGTTCGGCTGAACTCACCGCGCGCGCTGTCCGCCACGGCCGGTGACCCGCGTTCACGCTGAGCGTCAGGGGTATCGGATTCGAGGAGTGAGGCCCATGAAACGCCGCATCGCCTGGCTCGCTGCCGGGCTGCTGTTGCTGTCGCTCGCTGCCCCTGCCGTCGCCCAGGACCGCGCGTGGTCCGAAGGCCCGGTGACCAACGTCTCGTCCATCCGGGTGGTCGACGGGCAGTTCGAGAACTACATGGATTACCTGTCGAAGAACTGGAAGCCGGTGATGGAAGAGGCCAAGAAGGCCGGGTACGTGCTGAGCTACGCGGTCTTCAGCGCGGCGCCGAAAACCCCGCAGGAGCCGGACCTGTATCTCGTCGTGACCTATCCGAACATGGCCACGCTCGACGGCATGTTCGAGAAGATGCAGCCGATCCAGCAGAAGGTCACCAAGCTCACTTATCGCGAGGCCGACGAGGCTTCGGGCAAGCGCGTCGTGATGCGCCAGTTGCTGGGCGAGGAGTTGCTGCGCGAGATCGAGTTGAAGTGATCGCTGTCAGGCGCGCGCCTTCTTGACGGCGCGCGCCTTCCTGGGAGCAGAAACAGGGGTCAGAGCACCTTTTTCCCGAGAAGGGTGCTCTGACCCCTGTTTCTTCGCTGCGCGCTTCGGGCCCAGCTCGACCCACGTCGGCGCGTGGTCGCTCGCGCTCGGCAAGTCGCGCACCCAGCGATCGACACCGGCGCCGCGCAGCTTCGGTGCGAGGTCGCGGCTCAATAGCAGGTGATCGATGCGCAGGCCCGCGTTGCGCGGCCAGTGGTTGCGGAAGTAATCCCAGAACGTGAAGACCTTCTCGTCGGGGAAGCGCGTGCGCAACGCGTCGGTCCAACCCTGGTCGAGGAGGGCGGCGTAGCGATCGCGGCTTTCGGGTTGCAGCAGCGCGTCCTTCTTCCAGTGCTTCGGATCGTAGATGTCGAGTTCGTCGGTGGGCACGACGTTGTAGTCTCCGGCGAGCACGACGGGGTGGCCGCTGTCGAACAAGCCCTGCGCATGCTTGAGGAAGCGGTCGAACCACGCGAGCTTGTAGTCGAACTTCGGCCCCGGCTGCGGATTCCCGTTCGGCAGGTAGAGGCAACCGACGAGCACGCCGTGCGCGGCGGCTTCCAGGTAACGCGATTGCACGTCGTCGCGCGCGCCGGGCAAACCGCGGCGGCTTTCGATCGGATCGCCGCCACGCGCGAGGATCGCCACGCCGTTCCAGGACCGCTGGCCGTGCCACAGCGCGCCGTAACCCGCGTCCCGGATCGCATCGATCGGGAAACCTTCGTCGACCGCCTTCAATTCCTGCAGGCACGCGATGTCGGGCTGTTCCTTCGCCAGCCATTGGAGCAGGTGCGGCAGGCGCGATCGGATGCCGTTGACGTTGAACGTCGCGATGCGGAGCGATCGAGCGACGCTTTTCCTCGCCGCCATCACGCCCTCGGAGGCGATGGCGGGTCGATCGCGGATTGCGCCAGTGCGTCGAAGTCGAACCCGGGATCGCCTTCGTGATCGACCACTTCGATGCCCGGCACGCTGCGCGGTGCGAGCGTGACGTCGCGCGGCGCGCGCACGATCTTGCGGGTGTAGGGATCGTCGACGGCGGAGGTCGCCACCGGATCGGGCAACGCATTCGCGGGGCGGCCGGCGAGGCGCTCGAACTCACGCGCGTCGTGCGTGCAGGAGATGATCACGTCCGGGTGATCGGCGTGCAGCTTGCGCAATACGCGCTGCGTCGCGAGGCGTGCGCGCGCGTTGGATTGCGTCATCGATTGATACACGCGCATGCCGAAACCGCACTGCGGATCGGCGTCGAGTTCGCGCGCGTCGCAATACGCGTCGCCCGCGTGCAGATACCAGCGATCGTCGGCGCGCACCGCCACGCCGCAATGGCCCGGCGTGTGGCCGGGCAGGGGCACGAGCACGATGCCTTCGGGCACGCCGCTCAGTTCGCGCACGCACGACAGGCCCAGCCACGGCGCGATCGACATGCGGTCGTAGGCGACCCAGCGATTGCGCGTGGACCATTGCGACGGCCGATACCGCTGCTTCGCGCCCCAGCCGCGCTGCGAGAGCGCGTGGTCGTGTTCGCGCGCGAGCAGGTGGACGCGGGCGCGCGGGAAATCGTCGAGGCCGCCGGCCTGGTCGAAGTCCAGGTGGGTCAGCACGATGTCGCGCACGTCGTCGGAGCGGAAGCCCATCCGTTCGATCTGGCGCAGCGCGGTCATCTCGGCGCGCAGGTCGGGCTTCAGCAGCGAGCGCACGATGGGCGCGAGGCGCTGCTCCGGATCGAGCACGTCGCCGAGACCCAGGCCCGTATCGACCAGCACCAGGCCGTCGCCGGTGTCCACGAGCAGGCAATGGCTCGTGCACAGCCCCGGCGTCGCGGCGTCGCCATGGAGCAACCGCCCGCCGGGCAGTCGCGTGCTGATGCAGTTGAGTCGATGAAGACGCATGCGGACCCGGGGGAGTGTCGGCAACGGCTTGTGAGTGAACGTGACACTGCGCGTGCAGCGGCCGTGTGATGAGGTCGGCACGTTTGTTGCGCCGCGCAACAGCGTCCATTTGCGACTGAATGCGTCGGTGCGAACTCTGCATAATCGCGAATGGAACTCTGCAGAAGCATCGAAACGTTATCGCAACGTTAAAAAAACCCCTTGTTTTCCGCTGTCGCTTTGATGCATCTGAACAATACGCAACGTGAATGCGCAAATCGCGTCCGAATGTGTGGGAGTGCGGTGACGAGTGGGTGAAAACCCGACGGGAGCGGTTACAGTCCCTCCACGCCATCACGAGACGTCGACGCATAGATCGAACGCTCCACCGTGATTGCTGCGTAACTTTCCATTGACTTGATCGGCCGCTGTTTTTTTCGAAGCCGCACTTGCCGATCGCCAACGAAAGGGGCCTAAGCCTTGAACGATACGAATCTCGTGCACGCCGTGCACGGGGCAGGAATGCCTCGTCGCGAATTCCTCCGCAACTCGCTGGTCCTCGCCGCGCCGCTCGTCATCGGCGGTGTGTCGATGCCCGCATTCGCGCTTACGACGCCGCCTACCCGCGCCCGCGGTACGACCTATCGCAACGTCAAGAACTACGGTGCGCTCGGTAACGGCAGCCACGACGACACCGCGGCGATCCAGGCCGCAATCAACTCGCTGCCCTCGACCGGCGGAACGGTGTACATCCCGGCCGGCACGTACATGATCGACGTTTCCAAGTCGATCAACACGCGCAGCAAGATGCTGCTCAAGATGGAGCCGGGCACGATCCTGAAGGCGAAGACCAACGGGCTTTCGCGCTACTACATCATCCGCATCAGCAGCGATACGGACGTCGAAATCGCAGGCGGCCAACTCGTCGGCGACCGCGACACGCACCGCTTCGGTTCGGGCACGCACGAATGGGGCCACGGCATCTCGGTCGGTGGCAGCGCCAAGCGCATCACCATCCGCGACCTGCGCGTGTCCAAGTGCACGGGCGACGGCGTCTGCGTCGGCGGCAGCGCCTACGACCTGGTGATCGCGAACATCGTCTCCACCAACAACCGCCGCCAGGGCCTCTCGCTCACGCAGTGCTCCTACGTCCGCGTCTACGACTCCGAGTTCAGCTACACCAAGGGCACCTCGCCCGAGTGCGGCATCGACATCGAGCCGGATGAAGGCGGTAGCTGCACCAACGTGTTGATCCAGAACTGCCGCTTGAACAACAACGCCAAGTACGGCCTGAACATCTGGAAGCGCACGACCAACGTGACGATCACCTCGTCCACGATCGAGCGCAACGGCAGCCTGGGCATCGGCACCAACGGCATTTCGACGCTGAAGGTGACCAACAACACCATCCGCTACAACTCGGCGACGGGCGTGGTCTACAACGACGGCACCCGCTACGTGACCCACAGCGGCAACCTGTCGTACGGCAACTACACGCGCCTGGGCACCAAGACGCGTACGCCGTTCACGCTGACCGGCTGGTCGACGAAGATCGAGCGCGACATCCTGCGTCGTTCGAACTACTCGCTGACCATCGGCACCAACAAGTACCAGTAAGCGATATCAACCCGGCGTCAGAACCGGGTTTTCAAAGCGGCGTCCCTCGGGGCGCCGCTTTTTTATGGCCCGCCATTCAGCGTCTCGTGCTAGACTGCGCCCCGCTCGCGCACGGCCGTAGCGTTTTCCCGGCCCTTTGGTCCCAGACCAACCCCGTACCTCTTTCGTCGCGCGACACGCGCCGGCTTCCTGCCGGGGCGCACAAAAAGACTCGACAGCGCGGTTCCAGGGAAAGCTTCGAGTGCACGCCGCATGCAGGCGTGCTTCCACATCGGAGCTCCACCAATGACGTTCGAAACCCTCGGGCTCGCGCCCGCGCTGCTGCGCGCGCTCGCCGATAACGGCTACACCACGCCCACGCCGATCCAGGCCGACGCGATTCCGCTCGTCCTCGCCGGGCAGGACGTGCTCGGCGGCGCGCAGACCGGCACCGGCAAGACCGCCGCGTTCGGTTTGCCGCTGCTGCAGAAGCTGGCCGAAGGCAAGCCGGCCGGCAACGGCCCGCGCAAGCCGCGCGCGCTGATCCTCGTGCCGACGCGCGAACTCGCGGTGCAGGTCGGCGACAGCCTCAAGGCCTACGGCCGCCACCTGCGCCTCAACGTGACCACGATCTTCGGCGGCGCCGGCATGCAGCCGCAGATCGACGCGTTCCGTCGCGGCGTCGACATCCTCGTCGCGTGCCCGGGTCGTTTGCTCGACCACCTCGAGCGCGGCAGCGCCAAGCTCGACGCCGTCGAACTGCTCGTGCTCGACGAAGCCGACCGCATGCTCGACATGGGCTTCCTGCCCGCGATCAAGCGCGTGCTCAACCGCGTGCCGGCGAATCGCCAGACGCTGTTGTTCTCGGCGACGTTCGAATCGCAGATCAAGGCGCTCGCGCTCGAGTTCATGCGCAACCCGGTGCAGGTGCAGGTCGCGGCGAACAACACGATCGCCGAAACCATCGTGCATCGCGCGCATCCGGTCGACGGTCCGCGCAAGCGCGAACTGCTGATCGACATCCTCGCCAAGCGCCACACCGAGCAGGTGCTGGTGTTCGGCAAGACCAAGCACGGCTGCAATCGCCTGGCCGAACAGTTGGTCGAAGCGGGCCTGTCGGCGGTCGCGATCCACGGCAACAAGAGCCAGGCCGCGCGCCAGCGTGCGCTCAACGAGTTCAAGTCGGGCAAGGCGCGCGTGCTGGTGGCGACGGACGTCGCCGCGCGCGGCCTCGACATCCCCAACCTGCCGCTGGTGATCAACCACGATCTGCCGATGGTCGCGGAAGACTACGTGCACCGCATCGGCCGCACCGGCCGCAACGGCGCGAGCGGCGAAGCGCTGTCGCTGGTGTCGCCGGACGAAGCGCACTTGCTGCGCCAGATCCAGCGCATGCTGAAGGCGGACGTCGAGACGGAAGTCGTGCGTGGCTTCGAGCCGACGCGCGCGGTGCGTTCCGACAGTGCGCCGTTCGACCAGAAGCGTGGCCCGCGTCCGCCGCAGCGTCCGCAGCGCGGCCATCGTCCGCACGGCAAGCCGGCGCAGGCGCAGCCGCGTCACGCGCATGCCGGTCCGAAGCAGCATGGTTCGCGCGACGGTCGTGGCAACAACAAGCAGGGCGGTCGACGCGACTCGCGCGCCTAATCGTCGAACCCGCGGTAATGAAAAACGCCAGCCTCGCGGCTGGCGTTTTTTTTCGTGCGGCGTTTTGTTGTCTTACTGCGCGGAGCGCGCACCCGGCGCCGGCTTCGCCAACCCCTTCTGCATGCCTTCGGCGATCAGCGCGTCGAGATCGCGCTGCGCTTTCTTGGCAAGGCGTTCCTGCTGCTTGCCCATCTCGCCCATCTCGTCGCCGAGGGCGTTCATCGGGGCGGAGGCGACTTCCATCTGCTTGCCGAGGTTTTCCATCGGCGCGCTGTTCGCTTCGAGCTTCTTCGATTCGCGCTCGAGGATCTCGCCCTGCGCTTCCATCTGGTTGCCGAGCGCGTCCATTTCGGCGCCGAGCTTGTCCATCTCGGCGTCGAGCTTGCGCTCTTCGGCGGCGTCGCCGGCCTTGCGCTGCTTCATCGCCAACAGTTGCTGGCGGCCCGCGATTTCCTGTTGCTGCTGCGCGAGCGCGCCCATCTGCTTCTGCGCCGCCATCATCTCGGGCGAGGGACGGTGGAGTTCGGCCAGCGCTTCCATCTGCTTGCCGAGCTTCTCCATCTTCTTGCCGTGCACGTCCATCTCCTTGCCGAGCTTGGACATCTTCTGGCCCATCGCCTCGGTGTCCTTCCACGCATCCTGCGCGCGGGCGACGATCGACGGATCGTCGATCACGTAGGCCTTGCCGTCGCGGCGGAACCAGATGAAATCGCGCGTCAGGCTGCGCTTGGCGGCGTCGATTTCGTCCAGGTCGTCGGTGGAACCGGACATCGAGTAACCATCCGTGCCCTTGCGCACGATGGCCCACGCGTCGTGATCGTCGCCGAACTTGTGGATGCTCTTCTGCGCGAGCGGCGCGGCTTGCACGAGTGGCGTCGGCGCGACGGCGGGGGTCGCGGACACCGCCGGCGTCGCGGGCGCCGCCGCAGGCGCGGCGATAGCGGAGGGCGCGGCGACCGGTGCAACCGCGGGCGTCGCGGCCACGACCGGCATTGCAGCGATCGTCACGACATCGTTCTTGCCGATCTGGGCTTGCGCGTAGAACGCGATGCAGGCCGCGGCGACGCCGATCAACGGGAGCGCAACGCGTCCGGCCGGCAGGCCATGGCGCGACTTTCTGGAACCCGCCTGCGGGCGGACGAGTTGCTGGATGCGGGACATCAGGTGGCCTCCGTGGGCGGCATGCGCGAGATGGGGAAGGGCGGGGCGACGCGAGGTGAGATCGGACAACGTGGCGAGTGCGACGGCGAGCCGGCGCGCATCGCCGATGGCGTCGGCCGCGAGTGCGTCGGCGACGAGTTCGCGCTCGACGCGGATGCGGTGCGACAACCACCAGGTGACGGGGTGGTAGAACAGCAGCGCTTCGACCGCGCGCTGCAGCAGGTTCACGAGATAGTCGTGGCGACGCACGTGCGCGAGTTCGTGCGCGAGCAAGGCCTCGACGAGTTCGACGGGCATGCGCAGCGCGACCGACATCGGCAGCAACACGACCGGGCGCAAGCAACCGGCGGCCACCGGCGAATCGAGCGAGTCGACCAGGCGCAGCGCGACGTCGCGCACGCCGAACTTTTCACTGAGGCGATCGAGCGTCGCCTGCCAGCGCGCCTGCAACGGCGGCTGCGGCGCGATGCGCATGCGGCGGACCCACGCGACGCCGAACAGCGTGCGCATGCAGAACACGCTCGCGCCCGCGGCCCAGAGCGCGACGATCAGCGGCTGCCATGCGGCGAGCCGCGCGTGCCAGTCGGACGATGCGTCGTTGCCGGCAAGCGACACGGCGCCGGCGTCGTTCAAACTCGCGAAGTCGACAGACGCAACCGGTGCCGCGTCGATGAATTGCACCGCGACGGTGAGCACCGGCGCGACTGCACAGGCGAGCAATGCGACGCATCCGATCGCATAGCGCACCTGCGCCTTCGCGTGGCGCGCACCGCGCAGTGCGATGGCGGCGAGCAGCCCGATGACCGCGCCCTGCCACGTGAAGTGGAGCAGCGCCTGGCCGATCCCGGGAATCAACAGGTCGAAGGACTCAGGCATTGCGAGATTCCTCGTCGTCGTGCGGTTCGTCGAGCAGGCGCCGGATCTCCTCGCGCTCGGAATCGGTCACGTGCGCGTTGAGCGCCGCGAGCACGAGCCCCTTGCCCGAACCGGCGAAGGCCTTCTGGATGAAGTCGTTGAGCAGGTGCGTCTGCAGCGCGTCCTGTTCCTGTGCCGCCGCATAGATGTGCGAACGCTGGCTTTCGTCGCGCAGCAACAGGCCCTTGCCGTGCATGACCTGCATCAGGCGCAGCACGTTGGCGTAGGTGGCGGTGGACTTCTCCTCCTGCATCGCCTGGTGCACGTCCTTCACGGTGGAAGGTCCGAGGCGCCAGAGCGTGCGGAGCAGGTCGAGTTCGGCGGCGGTGGGCTTGCGATCGGTCATGGCACGGCACGCTACGCCTGCTAGACCGGTTTGTCTAGACCAGTTTGTCTAGGTCGTAAGTCATGGGCCGGAGCGGCCTATGCGCTCGCGGCTTCCCGGGGAATCCCCAGGGTTTCCAATGCGTTGGAAAGCGTTTCTCCGCTTTCGGCGTCGAGCTTCATGGTGGCGAGCGCATCGGCGCGCGTTGCGCCCGCGGTGAGGATCGCCAGCGGCAGGCCGGCCTCGCGGGCCAGCAGCGCGAAGCGGTAGCCCGAATACACCATCAACGAAGAACCGACGACCAGCATCGCGTCGCTCGCGTGCAACGCGGATTGGGCTTCGAACACACGATCGCGCGGCACGTTCTCGCCGAAGAACACGACGTCGGGTTTCAGCAGGCCTTCGCAGGCGTCGCAATGCGGGGCGATGAAGGTCGACGTGTCGATCGCATCGAGGTCCGCGTCGCCGTCGGGTGCGATGGCGGCGTCGACCGCGTGCATCCATTCGGGGTTGCGCGCGGCCAGCTGCGCTTGCACGTCGTCGCGCGTCGACGTCGCGCCGCATGCGAGGCAACGCACCGCGTCGATGCGTCCGTGCAGGTCGATCACGTCGCGGCTGCCCGCGCGCTGGTGCAGGCCGTCGACGTTCTGGGTGACGAGCTTGCCGATGCGGCCGTCGCGCTCGAGAAGCGCGAGCGCGTGGTGTGCGGCGTTCGGTCGGGCGCGCGCCACCATCGGCCAGCCCGCGTGGCTGCGGGCCCAGTACCGCGCGCGCGTCGCGGGTTCGCGCACGAACGCCTGGTACGTCACCGGTGGCGAACGCTTCCACGCACCGTCGCGATCGCGATAGTCGGGAATGCCCGACGCGGTGCTGCATCCCGCGCCGGTCAGCACGAACACGCGCGGATGCGCATGCAACCAATCGGCGAGCCGCGCGCTTGCGTCTGCGTCACGCATTGACCGAGTTCATCCCGGCGGCCGGATAGCGCGTGCCGGCGACGGCGTGCGTCGCGAGCACATCGTCGATGCGCTGGAGTTCCGCCGCATCCAGGCGGATGCGCGCGGCGGCGGCGTTCTCGTCGAGTCGCGCAGGCTTGCGCGTGCCGGGAATAGGCACGATGTCCTCACCCCGGTGCAGCAACCATGCGAGCGCGAGCTGCGCGGGCGTGGCGCCGCGCGCGGTCGCCAGCTCGGTCACCGCATCGACGAGCGTGCGGTTGGCTTCGACGTTGCCGTCCTGGAAACGCGGGTTCTGCCTGCGCCAGTCGTCGTCGGCGAGTGCGTGGGCGTCGGCGATCTTGCCGGTGAGGAAGCCGCGGCCGAGCGGGCTGTACGCGACGAAGCCGATGCCGAGTTCGCGCAGCGTCGGCAGGATCTCGTCTTCGACATCGCGCGACCACAACGAGTACTCGCTCTGCAGCGCGGCGATCGGATGCACGTTCGCGGCGCGGCGGATCGTCGCCGCCGACGCCTCCGACAATCCGAGATGGCGCACCTTGCCCGCCTGCACGAGTTCGGCCATCGCGCCGACGATCTCTTCGATCGGCACGCTGCGATCCACGCGATGCTGGTAATACAGATCGATGTGGTCGACGCCGAGCCGTTGCAGGCTCGCATCGCACGCTTCGCGCACGTATTCGGGGCTGCCGTCGATGCGCAGGAAGCGGCCGTCGGGCGCACGCACGTTGCCGAACTTGGTCGCGAGCACGACCTCGTCGCGGCGCTTGCGCAGCACCTTGCCCAGCAGGCGTTCGTTCTCGCCGACGCCGTACATGTCGGCGGTGTCAAGGAAATCGATGCCGATGTCGAGCGCGTGGTGCAGCGTCGCGAGGTTGGTCGCTTCCTCGCTCGGCCCGTAGAAGTCCGACATGCCCATGCAGCCCAGGCCCAGGGCGGAAACGGTCGGGCCGTTGCGGCCGAGCGTGCGGCGGGGGAAATCGGTGGCGGCCATGCGTTGACTCCGTTCGAGGGGGATTGTGCGGCATGATCGGCGCACCTTCCGATGCAGAGCCCGATCGATGGCCCGTCGCACCCCGTCCCGCCTTTCGCTGCTGCGTACACGGGGCGGGCGCGACAGCGGCAAGGTGGGGACGATCGAGCTGTTTTTCGACCTCGTCTTCGTCTTCGCCGTCACCCAGCTCTCGCATTCATTGCTCGCCGACCTCACGCTGACCGGCCTTGCGCGCGTCGGGCTGCTGCTGCTCGCGGTGTGGTGGGTGTGGATCAGCACCTCGTGGGTGACCAACTGGCTCGACCCGGAACGCATCCCCGTGCGCGTCGCATTGCTCGCGCTGATGCTCGCGGGGCTCGGCATGTCGGTGGCCATTCCGAAGGCGTTCGATTCGCGCGGATTGTTGTTCGCGCTGTCGTTCGCGACGCTGCAGATCGGGCGCACGCTGTTCTTCCTGTGGGCGGTGCGCCACGAAGACGTGCAGCGACGGCGCAACTTCCAGCGCATCCTCGTGTGGTATTCGATCGGCGCGACCTGCTGGATCATCGGCAGCCTGAACACGCACGACGCGCGCTTCGCGTGGTGGCTGCTCGCGTTGGCGATCGAAACGCTGGGGCCGATGGCGTTCTTCTGGGTGCCGGGGCTCGGGCGTTCGTCGATCGAGGAATGGGACGTCGAAGGCTCGCACCTGTCGGAGCGCTGCGCGTTGTTCGTGATCATCGCGCTCGGCGAATCGCTGCTCGTCACCGGCATGACCTTCGCCGAACGCACGTGGGACGCGCCGACGTCGATCGGCTTCGCCAACGCCGTGCTCGGCACGATCCTGATGTGGTGGATCTACTTCGACACCGGCGTGAAGCGCGCCACCGAACGCATCGAACATGCGCGCGACCCGGGGCGCGAAGCGCGTTCGGCATGGACGTACGCGCATGCGGTGATCGTCGCCGGCATCATTTTCTGCGCGGTCGCCGACGAGATCGTGATCGCGCATCCCGAACATGCGAAGGGCCTCGGCCTTGCGGTCGTGCTCGGCGGGCCGACCGTCTACGTGCTCGGCAATGCGTTGTTCAAGTGGATCACCAACGATCGGCGCATGCCGCCGTTGTCGCACCTGACGGGTTTGGCCTTCATGGCCCTGCTGGCCTGGCCTGCGTGGACGCACGAGGTGACGCCGCTCGAGCTGGCCCTGCTCGCGAATTCGGTGCTGCTGATCGTCGCCCTGTGGGAATCGCTGGCGGTGCGTCGCGTGCTGGGAACGGAGACGCTCGTCGATCCCGACCGGTGAGGGCGTGCAACCGGCGCGCCGGGCGCGGTATCCGCTGCAGGAACCCGACCGAACGGACACGCCGCCGACCATGCGCTTTCGCACGCAGCTCTTCCGCCTGTTGCTCGCCGCCGCGTTGGCGTGCGCCGGCACTGCCGCTTCCGCCGCCGAGCCCGCGAAGGGCGATGGCCAGCCCAACACCTATCGCGTGAGCGTCGATGCGAAGGCATCGCGTGCGCACGTCGTCGCCGATGTCTGGCAGGAAAGCGGCGTGCTCGCGATGTTCAACGTCATGCCGGTCGAAGGCCTGGCGAACGGACAGGCCGACCTGGTCGACGGCATGCGCGTCACCGATGCCGCGGGCAAACCGGTCGCGCTGAAGAACCTCGGCGAAGGCGACTTCGAAGTGCAGGGCGGACGCCGACTGCACCTGGACTACACGGTGAACCTGACGCACGAGCAGTACGCGTGGCCCGCGGGCGCGGAGGAAGTCGGCTATCGCACCGACGAAGGCGTGATGCTCACCGGCGCGGCGCTGTTCTTCGCCGACGGCGATGCGCCGTATGCGGGGCCGATCCGCGTGACGTTCGACTTGCCGGAGGGCTGGCGTGCGCGCACGCCGTGGACGCCGATCGATGCCTCCGGCACGACCTTCGACGTCGCTTCGCGGCGCGAACTGACCAGCAACGCGTTGTTCCTCGGCACGGCGGCGACGAACACCTTCGAAGCCGGCGGGGTGGAACTGACGCTCGTGCTCGGCAAGCGCTACGTGCCCGCGCGCGATCGCTTCGAGCGCTTGCTGCGCACGCAACTCGACAGCTACCTGCGCCTGTTCGGTGGTCCGCCGCGCGCGAAGCGCTATCTCATCGTGATCAACGAAGATCCGAGCGGCGACGGCGGCGCATTCGCGAGCAGCTTCAGCCTCTTCATCCAGGGCGACGCGGATGCGCGCAACGAGGTGATCTGGGGCTACGTGATGGCGCACGAGCTGCTGCACTTCTGGAATGGCCTGACGCTGGTGCCGAAGGATGCGAACGAAGAGTGGTTCAAGGAAGGCGCGACCGATTACCTGACCATCGCGACGCTCGCGCGCAACGGCCTGATCGACGAAACGCTGTTGTTCAAGCGCCTGGAGAACGTGCCGCGCCGCGCGCTGATCGCGCGCCACGCGCAGGGCCTGGACATGACGGTGCGCGAGGCGGGGTTGAACAAGCAGCCCAATCGCCAGCTCGTGTACGGCGGCGGCAGCCTGGCCGCGCTGGCCCTGGATGTCGAACTGCGCAAGCGCAGCGACGATCGCGTCGGACTGCCGGAATTGCTGCAGGCGATGATGCGCGAGTTCGCCGCGCCGGGGCGCACGTACACCCTCGACGACATCGCGCGCATTGCGCACGCGCTCACCGGGTCGGACTTCCGCCCGTTCCTTGCGCAGGCCGTGGAAAGCACCGGCGACTTCGATATTCGCCCCGCGTATGCCGCGGTCGGGTTGCGGATGGACAGCTTCGTCGAGGAGATGTTCATCAGCCGGGAACCGGGCGCCGGCGCGATCGAACGCGCGCGGTTCGACGCGATGTTCGCACCGGTCGTCGCGACGCCGGGCCGCTAAGGGGAGGGGGAGGTTACAAACGCCGCGTATTCCGGCAGGATGCGCGCCGGCCGCCCCATTCACCCGGACCCTGCCGATGCGCCTGCGTTTGCTGTCCGTCGTGGTGTTCGCGTTCCTTGCCGCCGGTTGCGCCCACGAGCGCGGCTGGACCGGCGAAGGCGCAACGCCCTTCGACACGGCCCAGGCACAGTGTGATGCGAAGACGCGCGACCTTGCAGCGGGGAAGCCCCGCGAGGACGCGTTCGACGATTGCATGGCAGAGCATGGGTGGAAGCGACCCTGAACAGCGGGCACGCAGTCATCACGATGTTTCCCGTATTCCTAGTTCGATCACCCTCGGGCACCAAGCCCGGACGAGGAGGACGCATGCGCAACACGATGCACAAGACGAAGCTCGCCCTGGCGTTTGGCGCGCTGATCGCGGTTGGCCTGGTCGGCTGCAACAAGCCCGCCGACGAAGCCGCTGCGCCGCCGGCCCCGGCGACCGTCGAAGCCCCGGCTGAAACGATGCCGACCGAGCCGATGACCCCGGCGATGCCGGCCACGGCCGCGATGCCGACCGACGCCACGACCGTCCCGTCGGCCACGACGATGATGGAGCCGGCGCCGTCGAGCACCGCGCAGGCCGCTTCGGACGCCGCTGGCGCCCCGCCGACCGAGTAATCGGTTCGCGACAAAGCAGCATCAGCGACGGCGGCTTCGGCCGCCGTCGTTTTTTTGTCTGGCAATAAGTCGGCGATAAAAACAGGGGTCAGAGTACCTTTCCGCGAAAAGGTACTCTGACCCCTGTTTTTTTTCGGGCCGATGTCGATCGGCGGCCCGCTCGTTCGTCGTCCTGCCTGTAACCCACCAACAGGAGCACATCATGCGCGTCATGGTCTTCGTCAAAGCCACCCCGAACTCCGAAGCCGGCACCCTGCCGTCGGAAGAACTCTTCCGCGACATGACCGCCTTCAACGAGGAACTCGCCAAGGCCGGCATCCTGCTGGCGGGCGATGGCCTCAAGCCGTCGTCGCAGGGCGCGCGCGTGCGCTTCTCCGGCAAGCAACGCACGGTGACCGACGGTCCGTTCGCCGAAACCAAGGAACTCGTCGCAGGCTTCTGGCTGTGGCAGGTGCGTTCGCTCGAAGAAGCGGTCGAATGGGTGAAGCGTTGCCCGAACCCGATGCCCGGGGAGGATTCGGATATCGAAATCCGCCCGCTGTACGAAGCCGAGGATTTCGGCGATGCGTTCCCGGAAGACCTGCGCGATCGCGAAAAGCAGGTCTTCGACGACGCGCGCAACCAGTCGCGCCAGTAACCGCGCGCCTATCGGACACCCACAGGACACACCGCATGCAACTCGATGCCCGTCGCCGCTGGTTCGCCCTCGTCGTGCTGTGCATGGGCGTGCTCATGATCGTGCTCGACTCGACGATCGTGAATGTCGCGCTGCCTTCCATCCGGCAAGACCTGGCGTTCGACGACGCCTCGCTCGTCTGGGTCGTCAACGCGTACCTGCTCACCTTCGGCGGCTTCCTGTTGCTCGGCGGCCGCCTGGGCGACCTGTTCGGACACCGGCGTTTGTTCCTCGCGGGCATCGTGTTGTTCACGCTCGCGTCGTTGTGGTGCGGTCTGTCGACGTCGCAGGGCATGCTGATCGCCGCGCGCGCGGTGCAGGGTCTCGGCGGCGCGGTCGTCACCGCGGTCGCGCTGTCGCTGATCATGATGCTGTTCCAGGAACCGGCCGAACGCGCGAAGGCGATGGGTGTGTACGGCTTCGTGTGCGCGGGCGGCGGCAGTGTCGGCGTGTTGCTCGGCGGCCTGCTCACGAGTGCGCTCAACTGGCACTGGATCTTCCTGGTCAACATCCCGATCGGTGCGTTGGTGTTCGCGCTGTGCCTGCGCCTGTTGCCCGGCGGCAGCGGACACGCGGCGGGCGGCAAGCTCGATGTCGCAGGCGCGGTGACGGTGACGCTCGGCATGATGCTCGCGGTGTACGCGATCGTCGGCGGCAACGAGATCGGTTGGACATCGCCGCGCACGCTCGGCCTGCTGGCGGCGGCGCTGGTGTTGCTCTGCATGTTCCTCGCGATCGAAGCGCGCGTGCGCGAACCGCTGATGCCGCTGGGGTTGTTCCGCCTGCGCAATGTCGCGACGGCGAACGTGGTCGGCGTGTTGTGGGCCGCGGCGATGTTCGCGTGGTTCTTTCTCTCGGCGCTCTACATGCAACTCGTGCTCGGTTACGGGCCGATGCAGGTCGGGCTCGCGTTCCTGCCGGCGAACCTGATCATGGCGGCGTTCTCGCTCGGGTTGTCGGCGAAGATCGTCATGCGCTTCGGGATCCGCGGGCCGCTCGCGATCGGATTGCTGCTCGCCGCCGCGGGGCTCGCGTCGTTCGCGATGGCGCCGGTCGATGGCACGTTCGTCGTCCACGTGCTGCCCGGCATGTTGTTGCTCGGCATCGGCGCGGGTCTCGCGTTCAACCCGGTCTTGCTGGCGGCGATGAGTGATGTGTCGCCGGCCGACTCGGGCCTGGCGTCGGGGCTGGTCAACACGTCTTTCATGATGGGCGGCGCGCTCGGCCTGGCGGTGCTCGCGAGCCTCGCGGCGGCGCGGACTTCGAGCGTCGCGGCGACCGGCGCGGCCACCGTCGATGCGATCAACGCCGGCTATCACCTGGCGTTCGTGCTGGGCGCCGGGTGTGCCGCGGCGGCGGCGCTGATCGGGTGGACGGTCATCCGCACCCGACAGACGGTCGGGGCGACAAATGGCGATCTGGCGCCCGCAGAGTGATCTTTTTCAGGGTTTGAGCGGGCTTTCGGTCACCTTTCCGACCAAAGGTTGCCGCCCGTCTTCCCATTCGGACCGCTCGTCTGCTAAATAAACCTCATCAGCTGGCCTTAGGGGGAAGGCAGCCGTGGGGGAGCTCGTGTCGATACGACTGCATGGAAGCAGGCGCGCGATGGCGCGTCCGGCCGGGCGCGGCCGCGCGACCGGTTTCACCCTGATCGAGTTGATGATCGGCGTCGTCGTGGCCGCGATCCTGCTGGCCATCGCCGTCCCGAGCTTCGAGTCGACGATCAACGGCAGCCGCCTGGCCGCCGCCTCCAACGAACTGCTGGCCTCGCTGCAGACCGCGCGGATGGAGGCCATCCGCTATAACCACCGCACCGCCCTGTGCCTGAGCCGCAACGCGCAGGACGCCGCGCCGACCTGCGCGCCGGCGAACGCAACCGACGCGACCGGCTGGATCACCTTCGTCGACGCCAACTCGGACGGGACCTTCCAGGTCGCCTCCGACACGCTCCTGCGACAGAGCACCGTGCCGCCGAAGGTCCGCGTGCTGCCCAGCGCGAACGTGCCCAACCGCGTGCGCGTGACCTACAACGCCGACGGCTTCGCGAGGAACCTCGCGGGCTCCGCGATGTTGAGTGCGCGCATCGACGTGTGCCTGCCGACGAATCGCCCGCTCCAGAACGTCCGCCGCATCGAGTTCGGCCACGGCAGCCGGCTCGAGATCGAACGCGCCAACACCAACGGCGCGTGCGCAACGCCGGCGAACCCATGAGAAGGACCGCACGCATGCACGCCCATCGCGCAATGCCCACGTCGTCGAAGCGCCACCAGCGCGGTGTCGGCCTGGTCGAAGTGCTCGTCGCCGTCGTCGTGCTGGCCTTCGGCCTGCTCGGGATCGCCGCGATGCAGCTGACCTCGCTGCGCAACAGCCAGAGCGCGCTCGAACGCAGCCAGGCCACCGCACAGACCTACGCGATCCTCGACACGATGCGCGCCAACCGCGCCTCGGCGATCACCGGCGCCTACAACATCCCGCAGACGTGCGTCGCGCCCGCGACGGGCGACCTGGTCGCCAACGACCTGCGGCACTGGATCCAGTCGATGCAGCAGGCGCAGGTCCTCGGACCGAGCGCGTGCGGGACGATCGCGTGCGGCGCGGCGGCCTGCGTGATCACCGTGCAATGGGACGACTCGCGCGCCCACGGGGGCGAGGACGAGCAGCAGGTCACCACGAGGACCATGTTGTGAACGGACACATGCGCACACGGACGGGCAGGGGACCATCGCCGCGCGCGATGGCGGGCTTCACGCTGGTGGAGTTGATGGTGTCGCTGGTGCTGGGACTGATCGTCACCGCTGCGGCGCTGGCGATGTTCCTCTCCAACCGGCAGGTCTACGAGACGACGGAAAACCTCGGGCGCGTGCAGGAAACCGTGCGCACCGCGTACGAGCTGATGGCGCGCGACATGCGCGAAGCCACCGGCAACGCCTGCGAAGCGCACCTGCGCACCGCCAACGTGCTGCGCAATCCGGCCAGCAACTGGTGGTGGAACTTCGACACCACGTTGCAGGGCTACGACGGCGCCACCGCCATGCCGGGCCTGGCCTTCGGCACCGCGACCGGCGATCGCATCAACGGCACCGACGCGATGGAGTTGAAGTCCGCGGTCAACGACGGCGTGACGATCGTGTCGCACAACGCGCCGTCGGCGCAGTTCAAGGTCAACACGATCAACCACGGCCTGTCGATCGGCGACATCGTGATGGTCTGCGACTTCGACCACGCGGTGTTGCTGCAGGTCACCAACGCGAACCCGGGCATCAACGACACGATCGTCCACAACAACGGCGGCGCGAACGTACCGGGCAACTGCAGCAAGGGCCTGGGCTTCCCGACCGATTGTTCGTCCGCGCTCGGCGCGCAGTACGCGTTCGGCCCGAATTCGGTCATCGCCCGCGCGCGCATGCACCGCTGGTACATCGGCACGAATTCGCGCGGCCGTCCTTCGCTGTTCGAGGCCACCGTGGTCAACACCGGCGGCGTGCTCGCCGTGCAGCGCCAGGAAATCGCCGAAGGCGTGCAGGACATGTCGCTGCAATACCTCGTGGCCGGCGCGACCGCTTATGCCGACGCAGACGCCATCACCCCCGCGCAGTGGGCGGGCACCGGCGTCATCGCCGTGCGCGTGCTGCTCACCCTGCAGGGCGAGCAGGCGAACGCAGGCGGCGACGCCGTGCAACGCACGCTCGAACACACCGTGACCTTGCGGAACCGAGTCCCATGAACACACCACGCCAACGCCATTCCCTCCCCGCGCCGCGCCATCAACACGGCATCGCGTTGGTCGTGGTGCTCATCCTGCTGCTGGTGATGTCGTTGCTGGCAGTGTTTTCGTTGCGCAGCACGCTGATGGAAGAGCGGATGGCGGCGAACATGATGGATCGCAGCCTCAGCTTCCAGGCCGCCGAAGCGGGACTGCGCGAAGGCGAGCAACTCGCCGCGTCGAAGCCCGCGCTGCCCGCGAGCGGTTGCAACGCAGGCCTCTGCGCGATTCCCCTCGCCACCGGCACGCCGCGCTGGCAGGACGCCGCCGTGTGGGCCGGCGCGCGCACCGCGACGGTCGACGTCGGCGGCGTGACCGCGAGTCCGCAGTTCATCGTCGAACTGCTCGCCGACAACGTGCCCACCGAGAACTCGTGCCTCGAACACGAAGACGTCTCGCCCGACGCCGCGTGCTCCGGCACCGAGAGTCGCTATCGCATCACCGCCCGCAGCCAGGGCGCCGGCCGCGCGGTCGTGATGCTCCAGTCCAATTTCGCAGTGCCCTGAACGGAGTCATGGCCATGGCCTCCCATCCTGTCCGCCGCAGCATCGCGCGTTCGCGTCTGGTCGCGACGTCGCTGGCGTTCTGCGCGACGCTCCTCGCGCTGCCCGGCGCCGCGGTGAACTTCCCGGACGTGCCGCTGCAGTCCGGCACCGCGTATCCACCCGCGAACGTGATGTTCATCCTCGACGACTCGGGGTCGATGGAATGGGACTTCATGCCCGGCGCCGAATCGTCGAGCGAAGTGCCGTCGGTGAGCCCGGTGAACATCGCGCTCAACGCGTACACGCGCAACACGCTGTACTACAACCCGTCGATCGCCTACCAACCGTGGATCCGCGCGGACGACACGCGCTACACCTCGGGCACGGCGTACGACGGCGCGTGGAGCCACGACAGCCTGCTGCAGGATTCGATCAACCTCGGCAGCAACACGCGCACGTTCTACGCGCCGAAGGCCGGCGCGACGAACATGGGCGCGACGTCGTCGTACTACCGCTACCAGATCACGATCGGCGGCGGCGACATGATCCGCAGCGAGTACGGCACGGTCGGCACGACGACCAACGTCATCGCCGGCTTCCCGCAGTCTTCCGCCGATGCCAATACCGGCAACATGGCCGGCGCCATGGCGATCAACGTGCCTGCGGGCACGGCGCAACTGGTGGTCTCGAGCGCCGGCGGCACGCACGGCGACAACGGCAACGCGAACAACAACGACGGCGACGGCGCGCAGCTCTACCTGCGCTACAACGCCCACCCCGACACCAACGGCAACCGCTACGACTGCCGCTCGCGCAACGATGCGAACGTCGAGTCGTGCACGATCGACAACCCGACGCCGGGCACCTGGTACGTGGCGATGTACGCCAACTCCTCGTTCCGCAACGTGCAGGTGACCGCATCGCTCGGCACGACCAATCGCTGCGGCGGCGGCAGCGGCGCCAACGACTGGATCAACTGCACGTCGGCGCGGCCCGAATTCCTCGATGCGAACAACGTGCTCACCAGCCGCTCGTTGTCGGCCGAACTCGTCAACTACGCGACCTGGTATTCCTACCACCGCACGCGCATCAAGCTCGCCAAGGCGGGCGCGAGCGAAGCGTTCAGCCGTCTCGCGGGCAGCACGCTGCGCGTGGGCTACGACTCGATCTGGAACCGCAACCCGTACAACATCCCCGTCGGCAACGACAACGGCGTGTTCAGCGGCCAGAACCGCACCGACTGGTTCAGCCACCTGCACGCGGCGAACGGCAACAGCGGCACGCCGCTGAAGGGCGCGCTGCAACGCGCGGGCGAATACTTCAGCGACGCATCGGCGACCGGTCCCTGGGGCCCGCTGACCGGCGACGACCAGCTCAGCTGCCGCCAGAACTTCGCGATCCTGACCACCGACGGCTACTGGAACGACAACAGCGGCTACGGCAACCCGGTCGGCGATGCGGACAACGAAGCAGGCCCGACCATCCTCGGCCCGAGCGATGCGAGCTACACGTACGCGCCCGAGCGGCCCTACATCGACAACTTCTCCGGACGCAACGACACGCGCGGCAACACGCTCGCCGACGTGGCGATGCATTACTGGAAACGCGACCTGGTTTCGACGCTCGAGAACAACGTGCCGACATCGCTGAACGATCCGGCGTTCTGGCAGCACATGGTGACCTTCGGCGTGTCGATCGGCCTGCAGGGCAGGCTCAATCCGAACGTCGACCTGGTCTCGATCACCAACGGCTCCAAGCGCTGGGGCGATCCGACCGATAACGAAGACGCCGATCGCATCGACGATCTGTGGCACGCGGCGGTCAACGGACGCGGCGACTTCGTCGCGGCGAAGGACCCGAACGAGTTCGCGCAGGCGATGGTCGACGCGCTCAAGACCGTCGCCGCGCGCCTGGGCTCGGCGTCGAACGTCACCGCGAACTCGACGTCGTTCTCCACCGACTCGCGCGTGTACCAGGCGACGTACGTGTCGGGCCAATGGGTCGGCGAACTCGCGGCGTACGACGCCTCCGAGGCAGGCTTGGCGCCGGAGCCGGCGTGGCGCGCCTCGCCGCAGATCGCCTACGCCGGCCGCAAGGTGTTCACGTGGACGGGCACCGCGGGCGCGACGTTTCCGACCGCGGGGCAGGTCGGCGCACTGACTCGCACCAATGGCATCGCGCCGATCGACGGCGCGACCAACGCGAACTACATCAAGGGCGACTGGGGCCAGGAACGCCGCATCGGCGGCACGCTGCGCAACCGCGAGTCGCTGCTGGGCGACATCGTCAACTCGTCGCCCGCGTATTTGAGCGACACGCGCACGCTGTTCGTCGGCGCCAACGACGGCATGCTGCACGCGTTCAACTCGCTGACCGGCGCGGAACTGTTCGCCTTCGTGCCCGCGGGGCTGGATTTCGCGGCACTGTCGACGCTCAGCGATCCGCAGTATTCGCACAAGCATTTCGTCGACGGCCCGATCGTCGTGTCGAGCCTGTCGCAGACGCCCGGCCGCAACCTGCTGGTCGGCGCGCTCGGTCGCGGCGGCAAGGGCGTGTTCGGCCTCGATGTCACGTCCCCGTCGGGATTCGGCGCGAGCAACGCGCTGTGGGAACTGCGCGACGACAACGGCGACATGGGCCACGTGATCGGCGAGCCGCTGATCGTCACGCTCAATGACGCCGCGCGCACGCGGGCGGTGCTCGTGCCCAACGGCATCAACAGCACGAACGGGAACGCGGTGCTGTTCGTGATCGACGTGCTGACCGGCGAGTTGCTCAAGAAGATCGACACGGGCGTGGGCGCCGACAACGCGCTGTTCGATCCGCGCGGCCGCGACGTCGACAACAACGGCACGGTCGATTACGTCTACGCGGGCGATCGCCACGGCAACCTGTGGAAGTTCGACCTCGCCGGCGACACGCGGGCGAGCTGGGTGCTCGGCGCGGGCGGCCAGCCGCTGTATCGCACGCGCACCGGCCAGCCGATCACCTCGGGCCTGGCGATCGCGCGCAATCCGATGGACAACAAGCCGTGGGTGTACTTCGGCACCGGCAGCTACATGACGCTGGGCGATGCGAGCGACATGACGATCCAGACGCTCTACGGGATCATCGACGAGAACGCGACGCTCACCGAAGCCGACCTGCAGTCGCGCGACATCGCGGCCACCGAGGATTACAACGGCCTCACGTATCGCGTGTTCGAGCGCACCGCGCCGTTGCCGGCAGGCAAGAAGGGCTGGTTCCTCGATTGGGACAACCCGACCGCCGGCGAACGCATGGTCGTGCGTCCGCAGATGCGCGGCGGGGCGGTGGTGACGTCGACGATGGTGCCGCCGACCGCGCTGTCGTGCGACGCCGGCGGCACGGGCTACATCAACGCGATCCAGGCCTTCACCGGCACCGCGATGCCCCAACCGTTCTTCGACAAGACGGGCGAGGGCAGCTTCAACGACGACGACACGATCACCGCCACCTTGCCCGACGGCACGACCGTGAAGGTGGGTGCGGGTTCGGTGAGCACCGGCGGCGGCAGCCCGACCGAAGGTGTGTTCGTCGGCAACCGCTTCTTCTACGGCATGACCGACGGCAAGCGCGGGAGCCTCCAGACCAACGCGCCCGGCGGCAATCCGCGCCGCGTGATGTGGCGCGAAATCCTGCAGGACTGACCCAATGCGCAAAGTATTCGGATTCACGCTGCTCGAACTGATGATCACGGTGGGGATCGTCGCGATCCTCGCCTCGCTGGCGCTCGCCGGTTACGACTTCGCGACGCGCAAGACGCGGCGCGCGGCGGCGACCGGTTGCCTCACGCAACAGGCGCAGGCGATGGAGCGGCATTACACGACGACGATGACGTATCTCGGCGCCGCGATCCCCGCGTGTTCATCGGACGTCACGCCGTACTACACGATCCGCCCAGCCGCCGGCGAACCGACCGCAACGACGTACACGCTGGAAGCGGTGCCGATCGGCGGCCAGGCCAAGGACACCTGCGGGACGCTGTCCCTCAACCACACCGCGCGCAAGACGCCCGCCACGCAGGGCTGCTGGTAAGCGGAGCGGGTTGCCATCGCGCGGCGGCGGTGTTGTCATCGCCGCCCATGGCGACCACCGACGCACACGTCCGCCGCACCATCGATGCGGTGTGGCGGATCGAATCCACCAAACTGATCGCGGGCCTCGCGCGCATGGTGCGCGACGTCGGCCTGGCGGAAGAGCTCGCGCAGGATGCGTTCCTCGCGGCCGTCGAGCACTGGGCGAAGGACGGCGTGCCCGACAAGCCCGGCGCGTGGTTGGTGGCCACCGCCAAGCGGCGCGCGATCGATCGCCTGCGCCAGCACGCGTTGCATGCGAGCAGGCAGCACGACATCGACCACGACGACGATTGGCGACCCGCGGAACTGGCGGCCGATCCCGAAACCGCGGCCGACGACGTCATCGGCGACGACGTGTTGCGCCTGGTGTTCACCGCGTGCCATCCCGTGTTGTCGGTCGATGCGCAGGTCGCGCTCACGCTGCGCCTGCTCGGCGGCCTGACGACGGATGAGATCGCGCGCGCCTGCCTCGTGCCTGAGCCGACGATCGCGCAACGCATCGTGCGGGCCAAGCGCACGCTGAGCGAAGCGAACGTGCCGTTCGAAACGCCGGGCCGCGACGAATTGCCCGAGCGCCTCGCCACGGTCCTCGGCGTGGTCTACCTGATCTTCAACGAAGGCTACGCGGCGACCAGCGGCGGCGACTGGATGCGCCCGGCGTTGTGCGACGAAGCGCTGCGCCTGGGCCGCATCCTCGTCGCGCTCGCGCCGCTGGAACCGGAAGTGCACGGCCTGCTCGCGCTGATGGAACTGCAGGCTTCGCGCCTCGGCGCGCGCACGCGCGCGGACGGCACGCCGATCCTCCTGCTCGAACAGGACCGCACGCGTTGGGATCACCTGTATATCCAGCGCGGCCTCGCGTCTTTGCGCCACGCCGAACAGCTGCGCGGCGCGGAAGGCCCGTACGCGCTGCAGGCGGCGATCGCGGCGTGCCACGCGCGCGCGCCGACCGCGGCCGACACCGACTGGCCGCGCATCGCCGCGTTGTACGACGTGCTTGCGCGCGTGATGGGCTCGCCGGTGGTCGAACTCAATCGCGCGGTCGCGTTCGCGATGGCCTACGGCCCGCAGGCGGGACTCGACCTCGTCGACGCGCTCGTCGACGCGCGCGAACTGCGCGAGTACCACCTGCTGCCGAGCGTGCGCGGCGATTTGCTCGAAAAGCTCGGCCGCCTCGACGAGGCGCGCGCGGAATTCGAACGTGCGGCCACGCTCGCGCGCAACGAACGCGAAGCCGAATTCCTCCGGCGTCGCGCGGAAGCGACGCGCTGATGAACCGCCGGCGGAACCGCTGGACGCGCTGACGCCGCGTCGATCCCGCCTGCGCGAGCATCGCGCCATGCCCGTCGATCGCCGCGATCCCGCCGGTCCCACGCAGAGTCGTGGGCGCTGCCACTTGTACGTGCTGCCGGTCGTCGTCGAGGACCTGCTGAAGCTCGGGTTCTCGCGCGATCCGCTGGTGCGACTGCAGCAGTTGCATCCGCGCTGGTACGAACAGTTCGACCTCGATCGCGCGTTCGCGATCGAAACCGAGTCGGTGCCCGACGCGCGCAAGCTCGAGTTGCGCTATCGCCGCGCGCTGGAAGACCACAACGCGCCGCGTCCGCTGACGATGCGCGACGACGCGGGCGGCGCGCGCGAGTGGTATCGCGGCGCGTACGACGCGCTTGCGCAGGCGGCGCGCGAGCTCGAAGCGGAGGGTTATCGCGTGCATGCGCCGCTGCGGCCGTGGCTGCGTGAGGTGTTGGCGAAACGCGCCGACCTGTTGTTCGACTGGACGAGTGCGCTAAGCGTCGACGACCTCGACACACCGCGCCCGAGCGGCCTCGGTGCGACACCGGCCCAGCGCAGCGTGCGCGATGCCTTGGGCGCGTTCGACGCCTTGGACATCGACCTCGCGCCCTGGTTGCCGGACCCCGTGCTGCGCTGGCATCGTGCATCGCGATGAGCGACCCCTTCGCCAACCTGCCGTTCGACCTGCCACCCGCACAATGCGAGGCGATCGCCGTCGCGTACGCCACGCCGCCGCGCGCTTACCACGACCTGCACCACGTGGGCGAAGTGCTGCGGCATTTCGCGGACGTCGCGCAGGGGCCGGGGTGGACGCATCCGCACGACGTCGCGTTCGCGGTGCTGTACCACGATGCGATCTACGTGGCGGGGGCGAAGGACAACGAAGCGCGTTCGGCGGCGCTCGCGCGCGAACAGCTTGCGCAATGGCCGATGGCCGGCGTCGACGCCGATCGCGTGGCGACGCTGATCGAACTCACCGCGAAACACGGCACGCTTTCGCCCGAGGATGTGCCCGATGAAGAAACGCGCCTGTTCCTCGATTGCGACATGGCGATCCTCGGCGCGGAGACGGCGGTGTTCGATGCCTACGATCGCGGCATCGCGGCGGAGTATCGCGGCGTCGTGCCGGGATGGTTGTTCGCGATCAATCGCAAGCGGTTCCTGAAAGGGCTGCTGTCCCGCGAACGCATCTACCTCAGCGACTTCTTCCAGGGCCGCCTGGACGCGCGGGCGCGCACCAACCTGCGCCGCGCGATCACGACGAAGCGCTAGGAGCAAAAACAGGGGCAAAAACAGGGGTCAGAAAAACAGGGGTCAGAGCACCATTTCGGCCGAAATGGTGCTCTGACCCCTGTTTTTCTGACCCCTGTTTTTGCTTTTCCTCAGGGCGGGGTGGTCGCGTCGGCCAGCGCGCGCAGCGCTTCGACGCGCGCGGTATCTCCGCGCGCTGCAAAGGCAGGCGGCAAATACGACGCCGCCCCCGCGTGAACCCACGCGAGTTGCCGGCGCGCGGACCACGCCACGCGTGGATCCGTATCCGACGCGCGTTTGCGCAGCGATGCGATGCGCAACTCGCGCAGTGTCGTCGCATGCGACGGCGGTGGTTGTTCGCGCCCCTCGGTGTAACGCGCATTGAATCGCTCGCGCCACGCATCTAATCGCTTGCGATGGCGCGCTTCCTCGTCGCGCAACCTTGCTTCGAGCGTACGCAACCGACGCACTTCGGGCGAGCGGTCGAGCGCATCGGCGTCCTTGCGGAACGCCGCGACGTCACGCAGTCCGTCGAGGTCGCGCGCGCAGTGGTCGAACACGCGCCAGCGATCGAGCGGGTCGGCCGTCGCCTTCGCATCCGCCTCGCAGGTCGCCACGCACGCGTCGAGGAATGCCGCATCACGCGGCAACGCGCCCGTACGCATCGCCTGCAGGTCCATCCACGCGATCGCCTCGCGAAGCCCGGCGACGCAGGCCACCCGTGCGGCCCGTCGTACACCTCGAGTCGATGCGGCGTGCCGTTTCGCGCGAGCGCTTCGTCGAGCGCGTGCATTTCCTGGAAGTTGTAATCGGTGGTGCCGGTCCAGCCGAAGAAGGGCGGTGCATCGGACGCCAGCGGCGGCAACTCCGGCGGCCGTCCACCCGCGCTGCCGATCAACCCCGCGACCTTGCCGCGCAACACGGGCGCGACGACCCACAACGTCTTCGCGGTGCCCGACATGCCGGTCAGATACACGCGCTTCGGATCGTGCGGCACGTTCGCGCTTTCGATCAGCAACGCATCGAGCGCGCGCAGCGTGACGCCTTCCTGCGTGTCGCTGCGGCTCTGCCACGACGACATGACCGCCCAGCCGCGTGCGCGCGCGCCATCGAGCACCAGGTCGCGCGCCATCTCGCCGCGGCCGCGCGGGTCGAGCACGATCAGCAGCGGCGTGCGTTGCGATGCGCCATCAGGCAGGTACAGGGCGTACTGCTGCGCGGGATCGGCGCGGGTGGGGACGCGCGCTTCCAGCCGTTCCGCGGCCATCGCACCGCAGCAAAGGGAAGTCGTGAGGGCCGCGAAAACGCAGGCCGCCCCGGCCGCCATCCGTCGTATTCCACTCATGGGGGGCGAGGGTAGTGCGGATGCGGCTCGGATTCACGCCGCTGCGACGGTCGCTCCCCGAGGCTGCGCTTCCAATGCAGGGGGATCGCCATCATGACCAGGAAACTGCGCCGCCGGCTGCGCGTCATTGCCGCCCGTGCAACGGTGTGTGCCGTGATGATCGCCGCGCTGGGCGCCACCGGCTGGCGCACGCAGGCCGACGTGGACGCTGCAGAAGCCTCGCAGGCGGCCTTGTTCGCGCATTGAGCAAGGAAGACCCGTAGTACCAGCCCTTGTTTGAATCCCTCGACGCGCGACCCGCGTCGCGCCGCAATGACTTCAAGCAGGGTGCCACGCGGCCCGCCGCTGTGGCATCGTCGCGCGATCCTTTCGCCGACCGAGTCCCCAGCATGACCTTCCGCGTCGCCCTGCTGCCCTGCGCCCTGGCCGCCGTCCTGACCTCCAATGCCTTTGCGGCCGACCAGGCTGCGGTGCCGAAGCAACAGGACGACCAGCCCGGGCTCACCGAGTTCACCTATCACACGGGCCTGCCGCGCGCGCCGCAGCAGGAAGCCGTCGTGTTCGAACTCGCGGACCTGAAGTTCAAGGTCGATCCGGCGAACAAGCACCTCGACGGCGACGCGACGCTGACGTTCCGCGCGACGAAGCCGGTCGATGCGCTCGTCGTCGATCTCGATCGCAACTTCAAGGTCGCTTCCGTCGAAGTCGACGGCGCAGCGGTGACCAACTGGAAGAACCCCGAAGGCCGCATGACCGTGCCGCTCGCCAAGCCGCTCGCCGCGGGCGACGCCGCGAAGCTGCGCATCGTCTACGACGGCAAGCCGCACGTCGCCAAGCGCGCGCCATGGGATGGCGGTTTCGTGTGGGCCACCGCGCCGACCGGCGAGCCGTGGGTCGCGAGCGCGATCCAGGGCAACGGCTGCGACCTGTTCTGGCCGTGCATCGACCATCCGCAGGGCGAGCCGCTGCAGGTCGACCAGCACGTCACCGTGCCCGCGCCGCTCGTGTCGGCGGGCAACGGCATCGCGATGGGCATGGACGAGAAGGACGGCTGGCGCACGTACCACTGGCGCACGAAGAACCCCGACACCTACGCGATCTCGCTCAACATCGGTCCGTACGAACTGCTGGAAGGCACCTACAAGTCGCGTTACGGCAACACCTTCCCGATGCAGTTCTGGCACCTGAAGGACCGCGGCGCGAAGGCGAAGGAACTGTTCGCCGAATTCACGCCGATGCTCGACTTCTTCGAGGAAGTCATCGGCCCGTATCCGTTCGCCGACGAAAAGATGGGCGTGGTCGAAACCCCGCACCTGGGCATGGAGCACCAGACCATCAATGCCTACGGCAACGAGTACAAGAAGTCCGAGTACGGCTACGACTGGCTGCTGCAGCACGAGTTCGCGCACGAGTACTTCGGCAACCAGCTGACCAACAAGGACTGGGACGACATGTGGCTGCACGAGGGTCTCGGCACCTACATGCAACCGCTGTACATGCAGTGGCTGCGCGGCGACATGGAGTACCACGCGAACCTGTTCAAGCAGCGCGCGACGCTCGCCAACAAGCATCCGGTCGTCAGCGGCAAGTCGATGCGCGAAGAAGACGTCTACAGCGACGAGCGCGGTCCCGGCCACGACATCTACTACAAGGGTTCGCTGGTGATGGACACGCTGCGCCAGCTGATCGGCGACCAGGCGTTCTTCGATGCGACGCGCCTTGCCGTGTACGGCCGCACCGACCCCGCGCCGGGCAACTTCAAGCCGCTGTACGCGAACACGCAGGACTACATCGCCGCCGTGAACAAGGTCACCGGCAAGGACTACAAGTGGTTCTTCGACGTGTACCTGTACCAGCCCGCGTTGCCGGAACTGGTCGCCACGCGCGCGAACGGACAGTTGAACCTGGAGTGGAAGACCGGCGGCAAGCCGTTCCCGATGCCGGTCGACGTGCGCGTCGGCAACAAGGTCGAGACCGTCGCGATGACGAACGGCCGCGGTAGCGTGCCGATCGCGGCGGACCAGAGCTTCACGCTCGATCCGCACTCGAAGGTGCTGCGCCAGCTCGCGCATGTCGACGCGTTCCAGAAGGACCGCGACGAGCGCGAGAAGGAAGAGGCGCGGAAGAAGGCGGCGGGCGGCTGATCGACGGCAGCTGACGTTCGAGGCGTTGCGCGTCCATGGGGCGCGCAACGCTGAACCGTTCACGCGCTTCATCCGCGAGCAAGCTCCGCATCGCACGACCTGAGACGCGCCGCGCGAAAATGCGCGCATGCAAGCCGTCTCCTTCGCCGCCGACCTGTTCAGCCAAGGGCCGCGCACGCTCATCGACGACCACGAAGGCGGGTGCGTCTACCACCCCGCCTTCATCGATGCCGCGCGCGCCGATGCGTGGTTCGCCGCGTTGCGCGATGAAGTCGAGTGGCGCAAGTGGAGTCGACCGATGTACGACCGCGTCGTCGACGTGCCGCGGCTGACGTCCGGCTACACGGTCAATGACGTCGAAGCGATGCCACCTGCGCTTGCCGCTGCATGCGAAGCGATCCGCGCGCACACCGGCGTGCCGTTCACGCACGTGGGCTGCAACTTCTACCGCGACGGCAACGACAGCGTCGCCCCGCACAACGACAAGCTCGCGACGCTGATCGCGGGCCATCCGATCGTGCTGCTCTCGCTCGGCGATGCGCGTCGCATGGAGATCCGCGAGAAGCAGCCGCCGCGTCGCGTCGTCCGCATCGACCTGGAATCCGGCAGCCTGCTGACGATGAGCCACGCGATGCAGTACTCGCACGACCACGGCATCCCGAAGACCAGGCACGCAGTCGGTCCGCGCATCAGCCTGGCGTTCCGCGTGCGGCCGCCGATGGACGACGAATGACGCGCCGCGGCGGCTCCGCCGATCTGCCGCTGCACGGCGGTCGCGTCCCGCAATGGCTCGCCTCGCGCATGACCGCGCTCGGCACGGTGATGACGCAGGCGATCGTGCACGAATACGGTCGCGACGAATTCCTGCGCCGCATGGCGCATCCGTTCTGGTTCCAGTCCTTTGGCGCGGTGATGGGCATGGACTGGCATTCCTCCGGCATCACCACCAGCGTCATCGGTGCGTTGAAGCGCGGGCTCACGCCGCTGGCGGGCGAACTCGGCCTGCACGTGTGCGGCGGACGCGGCAAGCATTCGCGCGCGACGCCGGCGGAGCTGCACGCGATCGGCGAACGCGTGGGGTTCGATGGCGGTGCGCTCGCGCAAGCGTCGAGGCTCGTCGCGAAAGTCGACAGCGCCGCGGTGCAGGATGGGTTCGACCTCTACCTGCACGGCTTCATCGTCGCCGACGACGGCAAGTGGACCGTCGTGCAGCAGGGCATGCAGGGCGAACTCGGGCAGGCGCGCCGCTACCACTGGTTGTCGGAAGGCCTCACGAGTTTCGTCGATGCGCCGCATAGCGCGATCGACGGGCCGGGGCAGGGGCGCATCGTGAATCTCGCCGATCGTCGCGCCGCTGGCTCGCGCGATGCGCAGATCGCGATGTTGCAGGACCTCGGCGCTTCGAGGATCGCCAGCGAGTACGCACGCCTGTATCGCGACGAAGAGGCGCGCACCAAGCAACCCGAGCCGACCCGCGCAAGCGCGCCGACACCCGCGCAGGGCGAACTCCTCCCGCACCTCGCGATGCCCGACCACCACGACGTGCGCAGCGAAAACATCGTCACGCGTCGCCTGCACGGCGCGCTCGCCGCCGCCGAAGAGAACGGCCCGAAGGATTTCGAACACCTGCTGCAGGTGCCCGGCGTCGGCGCACGCACCGTTCGCGCACTCGCAATGGTCGCCGAAGTGCTGCATGGCACGCCGTGTCGCTTCACCGATCCGGCGCGCTTCTCACTCGCGCACGGCGGCAAGGATCGCCACCCGTTCCCAGTGCCGACGAAGGTCTACGACCACACCATCGGCGTGCTGAAGTCGGCCGTGCGCAACGCGAAGCTCGGGCGCGAGGACGAACTCGGTGCGCTGCGCCGCCTCGATGCGCAGGCCCGCGCGCTCGAACGCACCGCGACCGGCCCGTCGGTCGAGGACTTCATCGCCGGGGAGCGCCGCCACTCGCACGACTACGGCGGACGCAGCATCTTCGGATGGGAACCACCTGCTAAGCTCGACGGCACTCCCGCAACCACACGAAAGCGCGCATGACCTGGGTCGGCATCCTGCTTCTGATCATCTGCATCTGGGTGGCCTTCAAGGTGGTGGGCGTGTTGTTCAAGGTCCTGTTGTGGGGCGCGGTGATCGTCGGGCTTTGGTGGCTCGCGGCGCCGTTCCTGGGGCTGCCGCGGCCGTTCTGACGCCGCGCACGCGCCGTCTCGCGCACAATGGCGCGATGGACGAACGGCGCTTCGACAACCTGCGGTTCGACAATCGATTCCTCGCGCAGCTGCCGGGCGATCCCGAGACCGGGCCCGGCATCCGCCAGGTCGAGGCGGCGTGGTCGCGCGTGCAACCCACGCCGGTCGCCGCGCCGCGCCTGGTCGCGTATTCGCGCGAGATGGCGGACATCCTCGGATTCAGCGAAGCGGATGTGCGTTCTCCCGCGTTCGCGCAGGTGTTCGGCGGCAACGCGCTGTTGCCCGGCATGGATCCGTTCGCCGCGAACTATGGTGGCCACCAGTTCGGCCACTGGGCCGGGCAACTCGGCGACGGCCGCGCGATCACGCTCGGCGAAACGCTCGACGCGCAAGGGCAGCGTTGGGAATTGCAACTGAAAGGCGCAGGCCCGACGCCGTATTCGCGCAGCGCCGACGGCCGCGCGGTGATGCGTTCGTCGATCCGCGAGTTCCTGTGTTCCGAAGCGATGCACCACCTCGGCGTGCCGACCACGCGCGCGCTGAGCCTGGTCGCGACCGGCGAGCCCGTCGTGCGCGACATGTTTTACGACGGCCATCCGAAGGAAGAGCCCGGCGCGATCGTGTGCCGCGTGTCGCCGTCGTTCATCCGGTTCGGCAACTTCGAACTGCCGTATTCGCGCAACGACGCCGACGGCCTGCGCAAGCTCGCGGACTTCTGCATCGCGCGCGACTTCCCGGAGCTGCAGGGCGAAGGGGAGTCGTTGTACGGCGACTGGTTCGCGACGATCGCCGAACGCACCGCGGTGCTGATGGCGCACTGGATGCGCGTGGGATTCGTGCACGGCGTGATGAACACCGACAACCTGTCGATCCTCGGGCTCACCATCGACTACGGCCCTTACGGCTGGATCGACGCCTTCGATCCGGACTGGACACCCAACACCACCGACGCCGGCGGTCGCCGCTACCGCTTCGGCTGGCAGCCGAAGATCGCGTACTGGAACCTCACGCGCCTGGCGCACGCGCTCTCGCTCCTGTTCAACGATGTGCTGCCGCTCGAGGAAGGCCTGCAGCGCTACATGGATCGCTTCGTCGAAGCCGATCGCGACAACGTCGCGGCCAAGCTCGGCCTGCTCGAGGCGCGCGACGCCGACGTCGAGGCGATGCAGACGCTCAACGCGTTGCTGCAGATCGGCGAAGTGGACATGACGCTGTTCTTCCGCGCGTTGTCGAAGTTCGATGCACAGGCGCCTGTCGTCGCGCAGATCGACGTGCTGTTCGGACACGCCTTCTACGACGAAGAGAAACGCGCGCAGACGTTGCCGGGCTTCGCCGACTGGCTCCAGTGGTACAGCGAGCGCCTGCGCGAGGACGCGCGCCCGGCGGAGGAACGCCGCGCGCGCATGGACGCCGCGAACCCGAAATACGTCCTGCGCAACTACCTCGCGCAGGAAGCGATCGACCTGGCGGAGCAGGGGGACGAAAGCCGCGTGATCGAATTGCTCGACGTGATGCGCCGGCCGTACGACGAACAGCCCGGCCGCGAGCGGTTCGCGGCGAAGCGACCGGAGTGGGCGAAGACGAAAGCCGGTTGCTCGATGCTGAGCTGCAGCTCCTGATCCGCCGCTTACAATGTCGCGATGCCCCTGATCGCCCTCCAGAACGTCGACTACAGCGTCGGCGGCCCGCTCCTCCTCGACCACGTCGACCTGTCCATCGAACCCAACGAGCGCATCGCGCTGATCGGGCGCAACGGCGCGGGCAAGTCGACGCTGCTCAAGCTGCTCTCCGGCGACCTCAAGCCCGACGATGGTGAGGTGCGCCTGGAAGGCGGCCGCCGCGTCGCACGGTTGGAACAAGAAGTGCCCGGCGATGCGGTCGGCACCGTGTTCGATGTCGTGTCCGCAGGCCTGGGCGAAGCGGGCGCACTGCTCGCCGAGTTCCACCACATCAGCCACGCAGAAGTCGTCGACCAGCGCGCGCTGGCCGCGATCCATGCGCGCGTCGAAGCCGCGCATGCGTGGTCGCTCGACCGGCGCGTCGAGGAAACGCTGACCCGCCTCTCGCTCGACGGCGATGCCGCGTTCGCGCGCCTGTCCGGCGGCATGAAGCGCCGCGTGCTGCTCGCCCGCGCGCTCGTCTCGCAACCCGATCTGCTGCTGCTCGACGAACCGACCAACCATCTCGACATCGAATCCATCGACTGGCTTGAACAGTTCCTCAAGTCCTGGAACGGCGCGCTCGTCTTCGTCACCCACGATCGTCGCTTCCTGCGTTCGCTCGCCACGCGCATCGTCGAGATCGACCGCGGCCGCGTCACGAGCTGGCCCGGCGACTTCGACAACTACCTGCGCCGCCGCGAGGAGCGCGCGAATGCCGAGGCGCAGGAGACCGCGCGTTTCGACAAGCTGCTCGCGCAGGAAGAAGCCTGGATCCGTCAGGGCATCAAGGCGCGGCGCACGCGCGACGAAGGCCGGGTGCGGCGACTCGAAGCGATGCGCGTCGAACGCGGCGCGCGGCGCGAACAGATGGGCCGCGTGCGCATGGAAGTCGCGCAGGGCGAGTCGTCCGGCAAGAAGGTGATCGAAGCGCGCGACGTGAACTTCGCGTACGGCGATCGCGTGCTGGTTCGCGATTTCACCACGACCATCCTGCGCGGCGATCGCGTCGGCCTCATCGGGCCCAACGGCAGCGGCAAGACCACGCTGCTCAAGCTGCTGCTCGGCGAACTCGCACCGCAATCGGGCACGATGAAACCCGGCACCGGCCTGGACATCGCGTACTTCGACCAGCAACGCGCGAGCCTGCGCGAAGACTGGAACGCGATGGAGAACGTCTCCGGCGGCCAGGACTTCGTCGAGATCGGCGGCAAGCGCAAGCACGTGCTCGGCTATTTGCAGGACTTCCTGTTCACGCCCGAACGCGCGCGCGCGCCGATCACGCGCCTTTCCGGCGGCGAGCGCAACCGCTTGCTGCTCGCGCGCCTGTTCGCGCAACCGTCGAACCTGCTGGTGATGGACGAACCCACCAACGACCTCGACGTCGAGACGCTCGAACTGCTGGAAGAGTTGCTCGCCGAATATCCCGGCACGCTGCTGATGGTGAGCCATGACCGCGACTTCCTCGACCACGTCGTGACTTCGACGCTGGTGATGGAAGGCGACGGTCGCGTGGGCGAGTACGTCGGTGGTTACAGCGATTGGCTGCGGCAGCGGCCGCAGGCGGCGATTGCGCCAGCCGCGCCGCAGGCCGCGAAGGCCGTGCAGCCGTCGACTTCAAAGGCCGAAACACCCGCGCAACCCGCCAAGCGCCGCATGTCCTACAAGGAGCAGAAGGAACTCGAGACGCTCCCTGCGCGCATCGAGCAACTCGAATCCGAAGTCACCACGCTCACCGACGCCATGCACGACCCCGCGTTCTATCAGCGCGACAGCGCGGCGATCGTCGCGCACAACACGAAGCTCGCTGAAGCGCAGGCTGCGCTCGATGTGGCCTATGCGCGGTGGATGGAGCTCGACGCGGGCTGATTGCCCTTGGTAGGAATCTGCCTGCCACGGCGTAGATTCTCGTCGTTCTGAGCGCGACGGTCCGCGAATTGCAGCGACCGTTCCGCTATTACCGACATCACAGCGCTAGATAGCGTGCCCGCTCCGGCCAAGGGTCAGGGAGCGGCACGTGAACTTCATTCGCAAGTTCTGTCAGCGAGCGACCGCGCTCGTTCTGGCCGTCGGCATGGTTGCCACGACGGCCCCGGCGAATGCGCGCTTCGTCAGTGTCGACCCGGCGCCGCCGGATGCGCAGAGCGGCAGCAACTTCAACCGCTACGCCTACGCGGCCAACAATCCCCATCGATACGTCGATCCGGATGGGCGACTGCCCATCGCGATCCCGATCGTCATGGGCATCGGCTGGATGCTCACGTCGGGGCATGCCAATGCGCCGGCGCCTGGCGGTGCCACGTACTCGACGTCGGCCGGCGATGCTTTCGAAGGCTTCTCCGGTGCGTTACCGGCGGGTCGCGCAGTTGGACTTGGCAGGGCGATCACGTTCGGTGTCGCGCCCGTTTACGGCAATCCGCAAGTGACCAGGTCGGGCGGCAAGGAAACGACGCACGCCCCAACGAGTCAGCGCGTCGCCAACGAGAATGCGGAACGAAACGACGCGGGCAGTGTCCACATGAACCAGACACTGACCACCATCACGGGAGGCACAATAACTGCCTCCGTGCGGCCGGATGTTGCAGTCGTTCGGACGGACGGAAAAGTGGATGTCACGGAGGTGCTATCGCCGCGGCAAAACGCCTCGGACACGGTCAAAAAGTACCAAGACGCGTTGGGCGAAATGGCAGGTTCGATTACCTGCGTCCAAATGGACCATTGCTGATGGCAAGTTCGACACCAACCGACGACTTCTTTCGTCGAGATGAGGATCATCCCATCCCCGACCTGGATGTCGTCGACATCAACGTGGTCAAGAAGGGCGGGGGCTCGGACTTGATCATCATCATTGCTTCCCCCTTGCAGGATGACACTCGCTCCCTCGAACGCCTCATGAAGAAGATCGAGCGGTACCTCGGATTCGCAAAATCCGCGGAGTTTTGCGCGCAGAGTGGATTGTCGACGATCGATAACACGAAAATCATCGTCTACATCCATCCGGATTCTTCGCCGGTTGCCTTTGAATTGCTCGAGCGATGCAAGCCGTGGACGATCGAGAACGACGTGGTACTCGAAGTTGAGACGAATGGCGTCGCGCCGCCCCACTAAGCAGCTCATTTCTCTTGCGCCTCGCTGTTTCCCTTTCCATATCGTTCGACTCGACGCGCATGTTCGACCTTGATGACCAGCATCCGATACCGAACCTGGAGGTGGTGGACATCCAGGTCGTCAAGAAGGGCGGCGGGTCGGACCTCAGGATCATCATCGCATCGCCGTTGCAGGACGACGTGCGATCGCTGGAGCGCTTGATGCTGAAAATCGAGCGCTACTTCGGGTTCACGAAATCGCAGGAGTTCGTTGCCGAGAGCGGCGTTGCCACAGTGGACAACACGAAATTCATTGTCTGCATTCACCCGGATTCGTCGCGCGTCGCCTTCGATCTGCTGGAGCGATGCAAGCCATGGGCGATCGAAAATGGGGTGACGCTCGAGGTCGACAAGGACATCGTCATCGACTGTTGGCATTGAAGGCGTAAGAGCTACCGCGCCGCTCGCTTTGCTTTCTCACGTTCGATGGCCCGGAGGTATTGGGCCTCTTGCTCTGGCGTTTGCTCCTTCCAGCCCAACTGCTCGGCCTTTTCGAACCATTCGTTGTTCGAACGGCCAAGGCGTTGATACTCCGCCACCAAATGGATGGGGATGTCGGAGATATTGGGGTAGGGCTTCTTGATCCGCTCGTCGATCTGGAAGGCATAGGCAGTGCCCTTCCAGAGCATGGCCTTGTGATTCCGCGGATTCTCGGCAAGCACCAAGTCGGCAAGCGCCATGAGCGCGTCGCCGTCCCTGCGCCTGTAGTAGTCCTCTGCAAGCGTGCTGGCGATGGCGACGACATTCTCGCGCGGCCTCAGCGGACGGAGGTAGAGCTGATTGGCAACGGCGATCTCCGTCATGCCAGTCTCGCGTTCGTAGCTGCTGTCCGTTTTGAATCCGCCGGCCGTGGCCTCGAAGTTGACCCAAGCGTTTTGCCTGGCGTCACCGAACTTCACGAGAAAGTGCTTCGGCGCCTTCGCGAGCGTGACCGGCAAACCGAGCCTCTGCCCAAGGATCAAGACGAACATCGGCATGGAAACGCAATTGCCCTTCCTGGTTTCCAGGTACGTGGACAGCCGCTTGTTCGCGGGGTTCGCTCCCATTGGATCGTCCAGGTCGTACGTAAACGGCTTGTTGTCGTTCCATGGACCTGGCTCGTAGAGCGTCTTGATGAGCGCCGCGAAGGTGTTCCACTCGTCGGCGTCGCCAGAAACGTTGGCTCGCACCATGCGCTCCCAATGCGAGATCTGGCGATTGACGGACAAATGGTCCGTTGCTGGGTCGGTCAGCGAATCGACGGTCATTTTTACTGCGGCGTAGTCGATTCTCTCCTCCCGTTGTTCAAGGTGAACGCGAATCGGAGCCAGATCGTCGGCGTGCGCCAGTGTCGGGAGAAGTGCGAGACAAAACGCCGCGAGCTGTAACGCGTGGCGGCAGGAGCCGATGGCGCTCATGTGGGACAAACCGATCCGGGTGTTTGCCGAGTGTCTCGAATCGATGATCGATTAGCGGCCCACTCAAGAAGCTAGCGACGATTCCTGTCGAACCCGAGGAAAAGCACTACTCGCTCGCCTGTTGATCGATCTCGTCGAACACCGACTCCGGCAGCGCGATGAACGACCAGAACGGCACCTCGCGTTCGGCCCAGTCCTGCGCGGACTCTTCGAGGATCTCCAGCAGCGAGTCGAAGTCTTCGCCTTCGGCCTGGTGGAGCGCGCCGCCGTTCTCGAAGAGCAGCGCGAAGCCGGCCTTCGGCAGCCACGAGAGATCGCGCAGGCTGTCGGAGAGGGCATCCCAGTTGCGGCCGAAGGTGTTGGGGAAATCGAGCGCAGTCGAGATGCGCAGCAGCAGCTGGTGCTTGTCCGCGCCGCCGAGGTCGATGCGCCGCACCTGCAGGCCCGCGTCGCGCGCGGCGACGCCGAGCGTGTCGAGGTCTTCCATGGTGACGAAGTAGACGCCCGCGTTGTCGGCATCGGCCAGGCCGAGTTCCCAGCCGGAGTCGCTGCTCATTGCGCAGCCCCTGCATCGATGGCGCCCGCGTCGACGGTGAACGCGCGGAAGGAGCCGTAGTGGTCGTCGGTGTAGTACCACGTGACCGGCGGCTGTCCACCGGTGACGATGCGGCGCGCGCCGCGATGATCGAGGCCGGGCGTATCGACCGTGTATTCGCGATAGTAGCCGCGAGGCTGCGAAGGCAGGCGCCCTTCGCGATTGCCGAACACGCTGCCGTCCTGGCGATGCGGGAACGGTCCGCCGCGTTCGATCAGCGCGATGGTGTCGCGGGCTTCGGCTGGCAGGAAGTCGGGCAGGGCGGGCGATGCGCGCGTGTCGCGAACCTCGACAGCAGCCACGCCTGCGGACGCACCGCCCGACGGCGGAGCTTCGCCCGGCGCAGGCGATTGCACGGCGCGCGGCCAGAACAGCCACGCCGCGAGCAACAGCGCCGCCACCACCCAGATCCATGGATTGCGCAGGTGTCGTCGCATGGCGGCCTCCGGTGAATCGCTCCGTCGCGGTGTGTGTCGCACCATACTCCTATCGGTTGTTGACGGAGTGAGGCCGTGTCGGCGACTCGGAATCTTTTCTTCGCGCTCGCTCCGGATCCCGCGCTGCGTCGCGCGCTCGCGGAACACGCCGCGCGTCTTCACGCCGAATGGGGCGGCCGTGCCGTCGCACCCGCAAAACTGCACATGACGCTGCTGTTCCTCGACGCATTGCCCGATCCGTTGCCGGCCGACATCGTCGTCGCGGCGCGCGACGCCGCCGACACGATCGCGCAAGCGCCGTTCGATGTCTTCGTCGACCGCGCCGATCGATTCGGTCGTCGTGTCGGCTGGCTCGGCTGTTCACAGGTGCCGGCGACGTTGCAGTCGTTGCACGACGCGTTGGCGGAAGCAGCACGCGCGCGCGATGTCCCGGTGCGTCGCGAAGATCGTTACGTTCCCCATGTCACCACGATGCGCGATCCTCGACGCGCCGAACCGCATGCGATCGAACCGCTGCGATGGCACGTCGCACATTTCGAGCTGATGGCGAGCGCACAGGACGCGTACGAAGTCCTGGGAAGTTGGCCCCTCCGCGCCTGACCCCGAATTGCCGCACCGCACAACGAACGCGGCCGCCCGCGCCACTTGCAGTCACCTTCGTGATCAAGCGTGACTGCAAGTAGACGCCTTTGATTCCCTCACTTGACCGGGTCATCGGCGACTCTCTAGAAACGCCACGGGGGCCGTGGATTGCCCACGGCTGACGCAAGGACGCGGGGCGCATGCCTTGTGCGTGCGCGACGCGGAACGGGGACTTTCCGCAATGTCGAATGCTTCGTCGTCTCGGGCGCCGCTCGGTGCCGCCGGTTTTCTCGTGCTCGCCGCCACGTTCCTCGGGCTTCCCGCCCTGGGGCTGGTCTACGCGCTGACCTTCGGAGGGCCGACGATCAAGACGGCCGACACCGTCTCGGACACGGTCGGCGCCACCGCCGCGCAATTCCGCGTCGACGAATCGGGCGCAGCGACCTATTCGATTCCGATCTACACGGTGCCGGGCAGGGCAGGCGTCGCGCCATCGCTGACGTTGTCGTACTCCAGCCAGGGCGGCGAAGGGCCGATGGGCAAGGGGTGGTCGATCGGTGGGTTGTCGTCGATCACGCGATGCCGATCGACGCGCGAGGCCGGCGACTTCATCGTCGGCGGCGTGGCGACGGATGGGGTCGCAGAGCCGGTCGACTTCAGTGCGAGCGACCGGTTCTGCCTCGATGGGCAGCGGCTCGTGCCCGCGGCGGATGCGTGCGGCGCCGCAGGCGGTTACACCGGCATCTCCTACCGGACCGAAGTCGATTCGTTCTCGCGCGTGTGTGCGTGGGGCCCGACGGCGCAGGACCCGAAGTTCTTCACCGTTGCGCGCCGCGATGGCTCGACGACGTGGTACGGCGATCGCGACGTCGCGGCCAGTGCAGGCCCAGTTTCAACAAATGGTTTCTTTGCCAATACCGCCCCTGGAGCGCTCATATGGGCGCAAACGCGCATGCAGGATTCGGCGGGCAACACGATCGACTACAAGTGGAACAAAAACCCCAGCGGCGCGGAGAATGGAGAGTTGCTGATCAGCGAGGTGCAGTTCACCGGGAAGGTGCCGCGCGTGGGCACTACCGGCACTACACAGGCTCCCTTCGCGAAGGTCGTCTTCACTTACAGCGCACGACTTGCCGTTGACTGGACCCTCGGGTTCGCGTCGGGAACCATGATGCGGCAGACGCGGACATTGACCAGCGTGAAGTCCTGCGCGGACTTTGCTTGCGCAATGCCTGCTCGCTACTACGAGCTGACTTACGGACGAACCGTGAACGGCGTAAAGGTGGGTCTGGAGGACACGGGCTCACTTCTGCTGACCAGCGTGAGGGAGTGTCGAGATGCCAATACGTCATGCCTTGCGCCGACGACGTTTACATGGAGCACAGCCAAGAACGAACTCGCCACGAGCGATGGCTGGGTGCCTTCTCTGTTCGGCAGCCTGTTGAAATTCGAAGGCTTCAAGCTCGGCGACGTCGACGGCGATGGCCGTCCCGACCTGGTGTGGCTGAAGGACGGGTCGACCGGCGAAACCTGCCCGACCGAACACATCATGGTGTCGTTCGGCACGTTCGACGGCACGCAGCAGACGTTCCGAACGCCAGTCCTCGCGGGCTGCACGCCGACGGAACTGATGTCGAGCCTCGGCGGCGACAGCTGGCAGTTGTTCGACTACAACGGCGACGGCCGGGACGATTTCTTCGCCGCGGGCGCGCTTGGCCAGAACTACTTCCTCTACGCATCGCAAGGCGACGTCGCGGATCCGTTCGGCAACACGAACCTGCTGGCGAGCGTGCCGATCCCGGTGACGTACGTGGCGGGGGCATACACCAATCCGACGCATCCGCTGCTGACCGATTTCAACGGCGACGGCCTGCTCGACGTGATGTACAAACTCGCGGACAACACCTACCGCGTGCGACTGATGACGCGCAGCGGGGCGACGTGGGTCTGGGGAGCGGAGCGCACGATTTCCTTCACCACCGAGCAGCCACTCGTCTGTCCTGCGGAAGCCGTCGCTGGCACCTGCGCCTACAGCGCGGGCGTGCCCGTCATGCCCGACAAGACGCGCCTGGTTGATTTCGATGGCGATGCCGCGTCGGACATCATCTTCGAGAAGAGCGTCACCTACGACGACGGCACGGTCTATTGTCCGCCGCCAAATCCGCGTGATCCGGATCAGGAATCCTGCTCGCGCCGCACGGGCGTCGTTTACACGTTGCCGGGCCGCGTCAAGTCGATCACGGCGACCAACATCCAGTTCACCAACATCGGCGACGATCCGCTCCTCTACAAGAACACGATCCTGCAAGGCGGCGGCACCAACAGCCGGAATCTCCTCTTCGGCGACATCAACGGCGACGGCCTGACGGACCTCGTCTACGTCCGAGCCAATGAAAGCCCCGATGGCATGTTCGTTTACGCGTTGAACACGGGGCGCGGCTTCCTGCCCTACGTGGACATCGGCACGTTGCCGAAGTCCGACATAGCGCGCCTGGTCGACGTGAACGGCGACGGTCGCAGCGATCTGGTCTACGTCGAGTGGCAAGCGATGACGAACCCGTGGCGCTGGCGCCAGCGCCCGGCGTTGCGCGCGGGTGGCTTCGGCCCATCCGCGCAGATCCCGGGCAACCAGGCGATCGCGTGCCTCGGCGACCCCTGCGATCCGAAGCAATACGCCACGATGTTCAACGACCTCGACGGCGACGGTGCGCTCGACTACTTCACGATCTCGTTCGGCACATCGAGTCCGAACTTCGTGCGCTCGCAGTCGGCGGCGACGGCGGTCGGCAAGCCGCGCGACGTGATCACCTCGGTCGTCAACGGCCTCGGTTCGCGCACCGATCTCCAATACGCGGCGTTGACCAACGGCAAGGTGCATGTGCGTCGTGCCACGTCGCGCGATGCGTTCAACTCGGGCCGCGGCGCGCCGACGCTGGACTTCATCGCGCCGAGCTACGTGGTGGCGAAGGCATCGAGCAGCGCGCCGGTCGATGGCGATCCGAACGCGATGGCATCGGTGTACTACCGCTACGCCGGTGCGCGCATCCAGGCCGGCGGGCGCGGGTTCCTGGGCTTCGAGCAGGTGTACTCGTTCGATCCGAACCACATGAGCGGCGGCGTCGCCACCCAGACGAACTACGAGCAACGCTTCCCGTACACCGGAATGCCGGTGTCGACCAGGAAGTCGCGCTTCTCGACGTTCGCGGTCGAGGCCTGTCTCAACGACCCGAAGCAGGACGCATGTTTCGCCGAGCCGGGCGCGGCATTGCCTGCTTTCACCGCCACCACGTTCAGCCTGAACACACAGGTCTACGAATCGGATACCGAGTCGGCGGCCACGACGATCACGGCATTCGTGCCGGGGACGCAGAAACCAGTGCACGTGCGCACCAACAGCACGAGTGAACGGCTATACGACCCGACGACGGGCGCGGCGAGCAGCCGCGTCGAAACGGACTTCACGTACGGCGCCAACGGCAACGTCGCGACGACGCAGGCCGAGACGTACACGACGTGGTACAGCACCGAAACGCTGACGTCGACGATCCTGACGAGCAATACGTACAGCGACAACAACACGTACTGGTGGCTCGGCCGCCTGACCGGATCGGTGGTGACCCATCGACGCTCGGGCGTGCCCGACGTCGTTCGCAACACCGCCTTCACCTACGACGCGAACACGGGCGGGATGCTGATTTCCGAGCGCATCCAGCCGGGTGTGGTGGACCAGGACCTGCGCAAGCAGAAGACGTTCGATGTCTACGGCAACGTCACCGCGTCGATGACCTGCGCGAACCCGTCGACCGGTTGCGATACGTCGATCAGCTTCCATCCGGCGAGTGCGAACACCATCGAGCGTTACGCGCGCACGGTGTACGACGCGGAGAGCCGTTACCCTGTCGCGACGTACGAGCCGTTCTGGAACGGCACGGCAACCGTCGAGAAGCAAACGTCGGTCGTCGCTTCGCGCGACATCTTCGGCAACGTGACGCAAGCGACCGACGTCAACGGCAACATCAGCGCCGCGCAATTCGGTGCGTTGGGTCGCCCCTATGCGACGTGGACCGAAACCGGCGACAGCGGCACGCCGGGCACGGGCGGCATCTCGACGACGGTGACCTATCGCTGGTGCGGCACGGGCACCAATCGCGTGACATGCCCCGACGGTGCGAAGTACCGCGTGCGCAGCTGGTCGGATGCGGGGCCGATGTCCTGGTCTTACTTCGATGCACTGGGCCGCGAGGTGATGACGGTCAAGGAGACCTTCAATACTGCCTTGGTGAACAAGGAACTCAGCGCGGTGTGTACCGCGTACGAGGAGTCCGGCAAGCCCTCGCGCGTCACCAATCCCTTCTTCATCGCAGGAGCGCTCGCCAACATCGACTCGCTGGGCCTGGCGGCCGTCTGCCTCGGCAAGCCGTCGACGCAGTCGGTGTACGACACATTGGGCCGCGTCGTGCTGACGACCGGGCCCGACGGCAGCGAAGTCGCCACGTACTACAACCAGATGTTCACCACGATCACCGACGCGCGCGGCAACCCACGTCTGGAGTTGCGCAACGGTAAGGGCGAACTGCGCTACATCAAGGATGCATTCGATACGCAGCTCGACTACTTCTACAACGCCGACGGCACGTTGCGGTCGATCAGCCGCACGGCTTCGGCGGCGCGCGGCGCGGTGATCAACAGCTGGGCCTACGACGCGCTCGGACGCAAGATCTGGCAGAGCGATCCCGACTCCGGCGTCACCAACTTTGCCTACAACCCGGCGGGCGAATTGGTTGCGCAGTGGGATGCGGCCGGCAATCGCATCGACTACGACATCGATGCGCGCGGTCGCGCCTGGCGCAAGACGGTGAAGCGTGCCGATGGCGTCGTCGAATCGCAGTCGACGACGGTGTTCGATACCGCGGCGGGCGGCGTGGGCAAGGTGGCATCCGAGGAAATCATCGGCCAGTACATGGACCTGGTGGGACAGGCGGGGACGGAGGTCGATTTCCAGCGCACGTTCGGCTACGACGTGATGGGGCGGCCGCTGTCGAGCACGACGACCATCGATGGCGTCGCTTATTCCACCGCCGTCGCCTACGACGCGAAGAGCCGCCCGTTCCGCGCGCAGGACGTCAGCGGACGCTGGACCAAAACCGAGTTCAACTCGCGCGGCTTCGCGGCGGCGATCTGCGAGAGCAGCGCCGGCGACAATCTCGCCGCGTGCTCGACCAGTTGGCAGCGCACGCAGGAGACAGATGCGTTCGGTCACTCGCTCCGCGAAACGCGTGCGCCCGGCGGTCCGATGACCATCACTCGGACCTACGATTCATTGACCGGTCGACTCGAACAGTTGTGCGCGAACAAGGGCACCGCTGTCTGCGACCTGATGAACGAGGCCTACGGCTGGGACGGGAACGGCAATCTGCACACGCTGGTGAAAGAAGGTCGAACGATGGAGACCTTCACCTACGACGAACTGGATCGGTTGCTCGAAGCCAAGTTCGCCGCCACCGGCGTCGTGTCGCAGTCGTTCGTGTACGACAAGCTCGGCAACATCTGCCAGAAGAAGGAGTGGAACCAGACCATCTTCTACACGTACGGAGGACGTGCCGGCTGCGGCGCGGATGGTCTCCCGGGTGGCGGCTCGACGTCGGTGTTCGGTCCGCATCAACTGGTCGGATACAACACCACGACGTACATCACGTACGACGATCACGGCAACCAGCTCACGAAGATCCGCAGCGATGTGCCGACGTCTTGGCTGAACCGAGGTGTGAAGTACACCCTCGACGACAAGGGCTACGAGATCACGCTCGGGGACATCAACGGTTCGCCTTCCCAGCGGACGCGCTTCTGGTACGGCCCGGACGGCAACCGCTACAAGCGCGAAGACGGCAGCAAGCGCACGCTGTACTTCGGCAACGTCGAGGTGATCATCAACGGGGGCATCACCACGTATCGCCGTTACGTCGGCGATGTCGTCCAGGATGTCGTCGGCGGTGTTGCGAGCACGCGCTACGCGTTCAAGGACCAACTCGGCTCGATCGTCAGGATCGTCGATGGCAACGGCGTCGTGGTGCAGAAGCGCGACTTCGACGCCTTCGGTGAGAAGCGCAATCCGGACGACGCGCTCCTGCAGGGCGACGTGTATTCGCCGGAGTACACCACGCGCGGCTTCACCGGGCACGAAAGCATCGACGGCGCGTACAGGACGTTCGCGGTCCACATGGGCGGGCGCCTTTACGACTCGCTCGTGGGGCGCTTCATGCAGGCAGACCCGGTGATCCAGTCGCCAGGCAACATGCAAAGCTGGAACGCGTACACGTATGTGTTCAACAACCCGTTGACCTATACGGATCCGACGGGGATGTGGGGGGTGAAGGAGCAGAATGCGTTGCGGCAGGTGGCGGCGCTTGTCATCAGCGTCTGGACCGGTGGAGCGGCTGCAGGTTGGTGGACCATCGGTGGCCTCAGTGGGGCATCCGCAGCCGCGATTGCAGTAGCGGGCGGCTTCGCGGCCGGCGCCATCAGTTCCGGGACGATGAAAGGCGGCATTCTCGGCGCGTTTACGGCGATGGCCTCATTCGGCGTCGGCGTTGCGGCGGCAGATCTGGGAGGCGCAGCTCGCATCGCATTGCAGGCATTGAGTGGTGGCGTTGTCGAAAGTCTGCAGGGTGGCAACTTCGGCCATGCCTTCGCTGCAGCTGGGTTGACTGCCGCGTTCATGCCTCACGTCGGCGGTGGAACCAGGGTAGCGAACGCTACGTTGGGAGCGCTTATTGGCGGAGCTATCTCCGAAGCGACAGGCGGCAAGTTTGTCAACGGCGCGATTAGTGGCGCGATCCAGGGAGCCATGAGCAGTGGTGCAAACCAAGATAGCGACATTGTTGTTACTGGCGCCGGAGTCCGAGGTAGGAAGATCGTAGGGGACATCAACAAGCCAATCTTCTACGACGAGAACGGCAAACCCCTTAACGAGTTCACATCTTTGGAAGCAGCTCTCGCGGCAGGGGAGCAGGCAGCAACTCTGGCGAAAGAACAATCCGGAACAGTTTACGAGTACGGTGTTGCGACCATACAGGGCAAGCCGACCGCTGATGGTGAATCCACTTGGTATAACAGCATGGTTGTAACCAGCAGGAATCGCTCACGAATTAACTGGGACTTCGGCGCGGTCGATGGGCTCGTGGCGATCAATCACTCGCATCCGGATACGGGAGGGTTTTCGACTCAAGACAAGACCACCTACGACAACCTCCGCAAACGGTTTCCGAAGACCTTCATCGGGGTATACATGTTTGATGGCAAGGGCAACCACTGGTATGGCCCGGATAAGATTCCCGGCTTTAGAAGTCAACGTGACCACATGTGCGGAGTGAACTGGGAAGGCTGCGGCGCACTCGGTGAAGGATGGACGCCATGAGATCGCTCGTTGCAGCAGTTGTCCTGACGTTATGCTCGTCGTGCGCCAGCGCGGATAGAGATGGTTGCGGCTTCGATATTGACAAGCATCGGTGGGAACTCGTTTCTCCAGACCGAAGCAAGCCATTTAAGGAGTACCTTTTCGGCGATCCTGGTGCGAAGTGGTACGTCGACAGTTCGGGCAATTACCTCATTTGCCTGAATGACGCTCCGGACTTTACGTGCGGTGGGAACTATGAGACCTACACATTGCAGAAGGACAATACGTACACCAACAGCTTCATAGTTTGCACAGACTAGTGTGGATATGAAGACCGACCCCCGCATCGACGCCTACATCGCGAAGCAAGCCGACTTCGCACGCCCCATCCTCGAGCACGTCCGCGCACTCGTCCACGAGGCCTGCCCCGACGTCGAAGAAACCATGAAGTGGAGCATGCCCACCTTCATGTACGGCGGCGCGATCCTCGCAGGGATGGCGGCGTTCAAGCAGCACGCGTCGTTCGGTTACTGGAAGCACGCGCTGGTGGTGGGCGAGGGTGAGCCGCGCGACGGCATGGGCAGCTACGGCAAGCTGACGTCGGTCAAGGACTTGCCGCCGAAAAAGACGCTGCTCGCGCACATCCGCAAGGCGATGGCGTTGAACCTGGAGAAGACGCCCACTGCGCGCAAGGCCGCAACGCCAAAGCCGCCGCCGGAAGTGCCAGAGGATCTCGTTGCCGCGTTGAAGAAGAGCGCGAAGGCGCGCAAGACCTTCGAGTCGTTCCCGCCGAGCGCGCAACGCGACTATGTCGAATGGATCACCGAGGCCAAGCGCGAAGCGACGCGCGCGAGCCGCCTCGCGCAGGCGGTCGAGTGGATGGCCGAAGGCAAGCGTCGCAACTGGAAGTACGAGAACTGCTGACGCCTCACGAACGCCGACGCATCACGAACGCCGGCGCATCACTCCCGCAGGAATCGCCCGCACCCGCGATACGTATTCCCAGCGACTTCGAGCTTCGCATCGACCGGGAATTTCTCCCCGCTCATGATGTCGACGCACTCCTTGCGTTCCAGCACCAGCCGCACCTTCGCGCCGCCCGCGTCCTTGCCCGCGAAGCCGAGCAACCCCGACAACGCCGTCGCCTGCGCGACATCGACCGTGCGCTTGCCGTAGTCGAGTTGCGCGTGCAGCGTCGGCGATTCACCCTGGCCGACGTCGACGACCCAACCCGGTTCCTGGCCGATGGCGCGGAACGCGACGCCACGTTGCTTCGCGCGATCCCAAGGCGAGCCGGCTTCGGGCGCCGCGTCCTGTTGCACGCATTGCAGCTTCTCGCCGCCGCCCTGGCGCGTGAGCGTGGCTTCGCCGCCCTTGGTCCAGAACTCGTTGCCGAGGTGGTCGGCGTAGCGCGCACCCGACGCGGATTGCGCGAGCGGCAGCGACAACTTGCCGCTCGGCAATGCCAGGTCGACGCGCTCGCCGGGAACGTCGAACGCCGCCTCGAACGTCATGTCGCCGCACGTCCACACGCTGCGGCGCACGTCGCCGGCAGGGGCAGGCTGATCGCCCGCGCTCACGCGGAACAGCCGGAACTCGACGACCTTCGGATCGCCCGGCGTCACCGCGACGCGCTCGGGCGTGTTGAACAACAGATCGCCGTCGACGCCGCGCAGGCTCGCGTGCAGGCCATACATGCCGCCCGGACGGATATTCGCGGGATCGAACTGCAGCGAGAAGTCGTACGGAGGACCGGCGACGTCTTCGAGCGTCGTCTCGGCGATCACCGCCTTCGGCGTGTCGGCGAGCTGGTTGTCGATGAGCTGCACGGTGAAGTCGGCGCCCGGCGGCAGCTTGAGGCGTTCGAGGAAGAACGCGCTGCCGTGGATGAAGTTCGACTCGGTGGGAATCGGTGCGTCCGCGGTGGTCGCAGGGGTCGGCGTGGCCGCCGCGGTCGCGGAGGTCGCCGGCGGTGTTTCCTGCGTCGCTGCTTTCTCCGGACAACCTGTCAGCGCGACCACCGCCGCGATCGCGAACGTGGTCGTCACGGTGTATCGCAAGATCGTCATCGCAGCGCTCCAGCCGGGGGACGGCGCATCGTACGCCGTCCCGCGCGACCGCGCGCCCTTCACGGCGCGGCGTCGACGCGCAGCACCGGATACAGGTTCAGGCGCTCGTCCCACGACGGGTGGCGCTTCGCGAAGAACTGCAGCCGCGCGAACGGATCCTTGGCGAACGCTTCGTCCTGCAACGCGGCATCGAACTCGGCCTTGACCTTCGGGTCCTTCAACATCTCGCGCGCCACTTCCTCGGCGACGTACCCCTCCATGTACTCCTTCTGCTCGAAGAAGTTGTTGAACTCGCCCCACGCGGCGAGCGCGTCGGGCGCCTGCGGTTCGAGCAGCGCCATCACCAGGCGCGCTTTCGGCTGCGCGATCGGAACGAACAACGCGCCCTTGCCGATGTCGCGCGCTTCCGGTTTCCACTCGCCTTCGACGCTCAGACGCTGGTGGCCTTCGACCGAATTGCCGCCGAACTTCGCGCTCGTCGCGCGGAAGGTCTGCGTCGCGAGCTTGTCGTGTGCGCTGTCGAGCGTGCGGAATTCGATGCCGTGCAGCTTCAGCTTCTCGCCGACCCACGCCGCGTGCGCGGCCGGCACGATGTAGCCAGCACGCGGTGCATCGACGACGCGGCCGGGGATCACGTCGTCGCGCAGCGGGAGCTTCCACACCTGCGGCTTCGTTTCGTCGTAGTGGGTCATCAGCGCGCCGGAGACATCCGACGGCGTGCGCGTGTATTCGTAGCCGCGGAAATCGATCGTGCGCACCTTGTCGCTCGCCTTGTAGTCGAGCGGCACGGGCGTGGCGGCCAGCGACTTTGCATCGGCGTCGGATGCGATGCGCATCCACTGCGCGCCGTGTTCGGCGATCTGGTTCGCCACCGACAACACGATGTCGTGCGTCGTCTTCACGCGATGCTTGTACGGGCGCCACGAATGCGTTTCGACGAGCATGCCGAAGCGGTTGCGCAGGAGGAAGTAGCCGGTGGAGAAGCGCGGCGGCGACACGCCGTCGACGAAGCCGGACTGCGGGTCGTCGTTCTCGACGAACGAGGGATAGAACGCGAGCGGCAAACCGCCCTCGCGCGCGACGTCGGCGATGACCGCGTCGCGGAACGCGGTGCCCGCGGCCTTGAGCGCTTCGTCGCCCGCGTGCACGGGCTCGACCTGGATCGCGACGTCGTGTTCGAACTTCGCGCCGTCGGTGACGTGCAGGTCGATGTAGGCGATCGGGTCCCACGCGTCGACCAGGCGCAGCATCGCCTGCATTTCCGGCGCGTCGGCCTTCGCGTAGTCGCGGTTGAGGTTGTAGTTCTGCGCGGTCACGCGCCAGCCCATTTCCTCGGGACCGCGCTGGTTGGGGCGGTTGTTCTTCGCGAAACGCTCGTGGCCGTCGATGTTGAAGACGGGGACGAAGACGATCACCTGCTTCTCGAGCGCGCCCTTCGCCTGCTCGCCGTCGAGCATCTGGCGCAGCGCGAGGAAGCCCGCGTCCTTGCCGTCGATCTCGCCGGCGTGGATGCCGCCTTGCACGAGCAGGACGGGCAGGCCCTTCGCGCGTGCCGCTTCAGGCGTCAGCGCGCCGCTGCGCGAGACGACGAGCTTCAGCATGGGGCGGCCTTCGGGCGTCGTGCCGAATTGTTCGCAGCGCACGGCGTCCGGGTAAGCCTTCGCGAAGGCGTGGCACAGCGCGATGGTTTCCTCGTATCGCCCCGTGCGCACGAAGCCGGAGCGCTCGGCGACGGTGGTCAGTTCCTTCGGAGGCTTTGCGGCGGAAGCCGGCGTCGCGTTGAGGCAGGCGAGGGCGACGGCGGTGGCGAGCAGCGTGCGGATCGGCGTCATGGGCATCGGGAGGCGAGGGGAAACAGCCGCTGATGTTAGACGACGATGACGTAAGCGACCGATATGATGGGCGCCCCTGCCAAAGGAAAGAGCGACCGTGACGCAGCACGCCGTCCTGTATTACGCCCCCGGTGCCGCCAGCATGGTGGTGCATTGGTTGATGCTCGAGCTCGACATGCCGCACGAACTGCGCCTGGTCGACACCGCCGCGGGTGCGCAGCGTTCGCCCGAATACCTCAAGCTCAATCCGAACGGCGTGGTGCCCACGCTGGTGCTCGATGGCGTGCCGCGTTTCGAGGCCGCCGCGTTGGCGATGACGCTCGCCGACCGCGACCCGCAGCATCGCTTCGCTCCCGCGCACGACGATCCGCTGCGCGCCGACTACCACCAGTGGATGTTCCACCTCGCCAATGCGGTGCAGCCGTTGCTACGCCAGTGGTGGTATCCGCACGAACCCGCGGGCGAGGCGAACGCCGACAACGTGCGCGCTTCCGTCGCACCGCGCCTGGCCGCGGCGTGGGAGCGCCTCGACACGCGCATCGCCGAGCACGGGCCGTACCTGCTGGGCGACACCGTCAGCGCCGCCGACCTGTACCTGGCGATGCTGATGCGCTGGACGCGCAGCATGCCGCGCCCGGCGACCGACTGGCCGCACTTGAACGCGTTCGCGCAGCGCATGCGCGCGCGGCCGGCGTTCGCACGCCTCTACGAGGCCGAAGGCCTCACCGAGTGGACCAACGCCCCGGCGACCGCGACGGCCTGACGCATGTTCCAGACCTGGATCCTGATCGGCATCACCGTGGTCGTGTCGTGGCTCGCGTTCGAGCGGCCGCGATTGCTCGATCGCCTGACGCTGTGGCCGCCGGCGATCGACAAGTACCGCCAGTACGACCGGCTCGTCACGCACGCGTTCGTGCATGCCGACTGGATGCACCTGCTGTTCAACATGATCACGCTGTTCTTCTTCGGCCCGCGTGCGGAAACGTTCTACGCCGACGCCGCCGGGCCGCTGGCGTATCCGCTGTTCTACATCGCGGCGATCCTGGTCGCGATCCTGCCGACCTACGCCAGGCACCGGCACGACGCGCGCTATCGCAGCCTCGGCGCGTCGGGCGCGGTGTCGGCGGTGTTGTTCACCTACGTGCTGCTCAATCCGTGGGGGATGATCGGGGTGATGTTCATCCCGGTGCCGGCGATCGTGTTCGGCGTGCTGTACCTCGGCTACTCGTGGTGGGCCGACCAGCACGGCGCGCACGGCAACGTCAACCACAGCGCGCATTTCTGGGGCGCGGCGTTCGGCACCGCCTGCGCGCTGGTGGTCGACCCATCGGTGTTCTCGACATTCCTCGCGAGGCTGATGTCGCCGTCGTTCCTCTGAACGCTCACCCGCGCTCAACGTCCGGCGTGGTATCCGGACGTCGGGTCCTGACGAGGTAGCGCCAATGGCGATGAAGAAGTCCGCGAGGAAGGCCACGGGCAAGAAGGCCGCGAAGAAGTCGGCGAAGAAGGCCACGAAGAAAGCCGCCGCGAAGAAGGTCGCGAAGAAGGCCGCGAAGAAGCGCGTCGTCGCGAAGAAGGCCGCGACCCGCAAGGCCGCTTCGAAGAAGACCGCCGCGCGCCGCGCGCCGGCGAAGAAGGCCGCGTCGAAGAAGACCGCTTCGAAGAAGACCGCTGCGAAGAAGGTCGTGTCGAAGAAGGCCGCTTCGAAGAAGGCTGCATCGAAGAAGGCTGCATCGAAGAAGGCAGCTTCGAAGAAGACCGCATCGAAGGAGACCGCTTCGAAGAAGACCATCGCCAGGAAGCCCGCACCCCGCAAGGCGCCGCGTTCGAAGGGCATCACGCCCGAGCAGGCCCTCGAGAACACCCGCCAGTTGCTGGCCGAAAAGCACGAGCGCGATCGCCAATCGCCGCCGTGGCAGCACATCGGCCACGAGGGCGGGCACGACGTGCCGCATTCGGGCTTCCAGTCCGACGAAGCGCGAGACCGCGCGGTCGGCCGTGCGCAGGAAGAAACGGGTTCGCAGAACATCGCGGCCGGCAATGCCGGCGTCGAACGGGCGGTGCAGGGCAAGCGCGACGCCCGCGAGTGATGGCACCATCGAGGCCATGAACAACAACGACACCCCGCAGTCCATCGCGTCCCGCATCCGCCACGAGGCGGATGCGGACCGCTTCACCGTGACCGTCGACGGCGTGCAGGCGGAAACCGTCTACCAGCGCGAAGGCAACCGCGTCACGATCCTGCACACCGGCGTGCCCGACGCCATCGCCGGCCGCGGCATCGCAGGCGAACTGATACATGCGGTGTTCGAGTGGGCGCGCGCCGACGGCCTGACGATCCGCCCGGCCTGCTCCTACTCCGCGGCCTGGCTGCTCAAGCACCCCGAGTACGAGGACCTCCGCGCGTAGAATGCGCGGATGCGCCTCAACAAATTCATCAGCGACACCGGCGCCTGTTCGCGCCGCGAAGCCGACCGCCTGATCGCCGAAGGCCGCGTCCAGGTCAACGGCGTGCGCGCCCGCGTCGGCGCCGAAGTGGGCGAAGACGACAAGGTCCTGGTCGACGGCGAAGCGCTGCGTGCGCGTTCGGCCGCGCCGGGCAAGCGCCGGCACGTCTACATCGCGCTCAACAAGCCGGTCGGCATCACCTCCACGACCGAGTTGGACGTGAAGGACAACATCGTCGAGTTCATCGGCCACCAGGAGCGCATCTTCCCGATCGGGCGCCTGGACAAGGATTCGGAGGGGCTGATCCTGCTCACCTCCAACGGCGACATCGTCAACGAGATCCTGCGCGCCGAGAACAAGCTGGAGAAGGAGTACCTGGTCGCGATCAACCACCAGGTCACCGACGAGTTCCTGCGCGGCATGGCCCGCGGCGTGCCGGTGCACGGGCAGATGACCCTGCCGTGCAAGACCGGCAAGCTCGGCCGTTTCGGTTTCCGCATCGTGCTCACCCAGGGCCTGAACAGGCAAATCCGCCTGATGGCGGCGCATTTCGGGCACCGCGTGAAGCAGCTGGTGCGCGTGCGGATCGGCAGCGTGAAGCTCGGCCACCTCAAGCCCGGGCAGTGGCGGAACCTCACGGATCCGGAGTTGCGGGCCCTGTTGCCGCAGCGGACCGAGTGGTGACGTGAACTCGCATTCACACTTTCGCGTGAAAGTAGGGTAAGGTGCGCGCACTGTTCCAAGCGGGATCACGGTACATCGTGGCCCGATGCGGTAGATCAAGGCGTTAGCCCGCGGTCCGCTACATCGTTCGCGTCATTACCCCTTGCTAGACAGTCTCGGTCGCCTTGGTGGCCGTGCCTCATTCAATCTGTTTTTCAAGGAGTAATTCCATGTCCGATCGTCAGACCGGCACCGTCAAGTGGTTCAACGACGCCAAGGGCTTCGGCTTCATCACCCCGGAATCCGGCCCGGACCTCTTCGTGCACTTCCGTTCCATCCAGGGCACCGGCTTCAAGTCGCTGCAGGAAGGCCAGCGCGTGACCTTCAAGGTTGTGCAGGGCCAGAAGGGCCTGCAGGCCGACGAAGTCCAGGCCGTCTAAGGCACTGAACTCACGAGCGACCGGCGCAGAGATGCGCAGGTCGACCGAAAAAAACCCCGCCTCGGCGGGGTTTTTTTTTGGGGTCAGAAACAGGGGTCAGAGCACTATTTCTGCGAAATAGTGCTCTGACCCCTGTTTCTGCTCCTGCTCTTAAAGCAGCCCCGCCTCGCGCGCGGCATCCACCTGCGCCCGCGCCATCGCACGCGACGGCGCGAGGATGCGTTCGTACCGCGGGTCGCGGCGCAGGTCGGCGAGCATCGGGTCGGCGTCCATGCCGGCGATCAACTGCGCGAAGCCGGCGTCGACGCCGCGTTGCAACGCGGCCAATGCCGCCGGGCGATCGCCCATCGCTTCGTGCGCGATCACTTCCATCCATCCGCGGCCTGCAGCCGCCGCCATGTGGGGGCGGTCGCGAATGGCGGCCAGCGCAGCGTGGACCAGTCGCCGACCCCGCGCGTCCTCGCCCGTCCGCATCAACGCGATGCCCGCGTAGATGGCATCGGTCGCCTCGCCGGGGCGGGGCGCGCGCGACTCGGCGAGCACCTCGGGCAGCATCGACTTGTAGATCGCGAGTGCGCCCTGCGGATCGTTGCGGCGCATCCGGATCGCGGCGACGTAGAACGGCACGCCCTGCGCCTCCTTGGTCGCCAGCACGAAACGCTCGGCAGTGCCCAGGTCGCCACGGAAGTACGCAAGCCGCGCCTGCGTGAGTTGCGCGAAAGCCGCATTCGGCGACGCCGCCACCAGCGGTCGCAAGCAGGTTTCGGCGTCGTCGAGCGCGCCGAAGTCCATGAGCGTCATGCAGCGATTCGAACGCATGCCGTAAGCCTTCGGATCGAGTTCGCCTTCGCGCTTGGAATCCCGGAGGCTGGCGACCAGGTCGCCGCGCATCTGGTGGACGAACGCGCGATCGTCGTAGCTGCGCGCGACGCGCGGATTTTCGGCGATCGATGCGTCCATGCCGGTCAAGGCTTCCTCGACGCGGCCACTCTGCGCGAGATGGAACAGGTAGGTGCCGTTGATCACCGGCGACAAAGGATCCAGTTCGCGCGCCTTCGCAAGCAACGGCAACGCCTGGTTGTAGTCGCCGTAGGTGAACGCCGTGATTTCCCCGAGCCATTGCCAGCCGCTCGCGTAACCGGGCGACAGTGCGAGGCCTCGACGGTATTCGGCGATGGCGGCCTCCGGGTTACCGGTGTTTTCCAGCGCCACGCCCTTCGACACGTGCGCCTCCCCGAGGTTCGGGCCGAGCGCCATCGCACGTTCGAGGTAGCGCGCGCCTTTCTGTTTGAGTTCGTCTTCCACGCCGCCGCCGTAGATGTTGAGCAGGTGGATGCAGTCGTGTGCACCGACGTAAGCGCGCACGTATTCCGGGTCCAGCGCGATCGCGCGTTCGAAGTGGCCGAGCGCTTCGCGCAGTTCGGCCGTGCCGCGTCGCGGCATCAACGCGATGCCCTTGAGGTAGGCGTCGTACGCGGCGACGTTGTCGGTGCGTTTCTGCACCAGTCGCCGCTGCGTCGACTCCGGCAGCTTCAACGCGAGCGCATCGACGACGGAGGTCGCGATCTCGTCCTGGATGCGGAAGACATCGGTGACCTTGCGGTCGTAGCGCTGCGACCACAGGTGCGCGCCATCCTTCGCGCGGATCAACTGCACGGTGATGCGCACCGTGTCGCCGGCCTGCTGCACGCTGCCTTCCAGCAAGTGCGCGGCGCCGAGCTTGCGGCCGATTTCGCGCATGTCCGTCGGCTTGCCCTTGAACGCGAACGACGAGGTGCGCGCGATGACCTTCAGGTCGGGCACCTGCGAGAGCATGTCGAGCGTGGTCTCGGCCAGGCCGTCGCTGAAGTAGTCGTTGGCGGGATTGCCGCTCATGTTGTCGAACGGCATGACGGCGATCGAACGCTCCGGCGCCTGCGCGCGGCGGAACGCCGGCTGGCCCTGGAAGTACCAGAGCACCGCCAGCACCGCCAATCCCGCGCACACCCCGCCCATGCGCTTGTTGCCGACCTTGCCGGCAGTGAAGCGCAGGCCTTCCGGGGTGACGTCGAGCGCCCAGGACAACAGCAGCGCCAGTGGAAAACCGAGCGCGAACAGGAGGATGAGCACGCGCAGGGCCCACGCCGGCGCGTCGAACGCGGGCAGGGCGATGGAAGCGGCCTGGATGCCCACCCAGGCCACCACCAGGTACACCGTGCCGACGCGGAACACGCGGCGCTGCTTGAGTTCCTCGAAGAAGGACACTCTCGACTCCCGGGCGGTAGCAAGCCGGACAACGTGGAGGGCAGCCGGCAGGGGTCAGCGTGCGGACTGCATGCCGATCGTCGGCAGGTGTATTCAGGCATCACGCCACTGGCGATAATTTGCGCCGCGACCCCCGCGCCAATGGACTGCCGCAATGATTCGCCGTGCTTTCGCCGGTTCCTGCATGACCGCTGTTCTCCTTGCGGCGGGTCTTGCCGCCTGCAACCGCCAGGCGCCCGCGCCCTCGGCGCCCGCCACACCCGGCGCTTCGAGCACGGCCACCGCGCCGGCCGCTGCCTCGACGTCCGCCGCAGCGTCGCTGGCCGACGTCGTCGAAACCACGCCGCGTTACGTCATCGGCATCAGCTATCCGAAGGAAGCCGCGCCCTATCCGGGCCTCGTCGCCGCGCTCACGCGTTACGCGGGCGAAGCGCGCCGCGACCTGATGGATTCGGTCGAAGGCCTCGGCAACGACACGCCGACGGCGCCGTACGAGTTGAGCCTGGCGTACACGACGCTCGTCGATTCGCCGAACCTCGTCGCGATCGGCGCCGACGGCAGCCTCTACACCGGCGGCGCGCACGGTTCGCCGCTGATCGCGCGCTGGGTGTGGCTGCCGCAACGCAACGCGATGCTCACCTCCGCCCAGCTGGTGCCGGATCCGCAGGGCTGGCAGGCGATCTCCGATTTCGTGCGCGAGCAGTTGCACACCGCGTTGTCGCAACGCATCGACGCCGACGACGTGCCCGCCGAAAACCGCGCCGACATGCTCAAGGATGCGACGCGCATGATCGACGACGGCACCGAGCCGAAGGCCGACGCGTTCTCCGAATTCGAGCCGCGCGTGGGCCGCGATGGCCGCATCGACGCGTTGCGCTTCGTGTTCCCGCCGTACCAGGTCGGGCCTTACGCCGACGGCACGCAGACCGTCGACGTGCCCGCCGAGGTGCTGCTGCCGCACGTCGCGCCCGCGTATCGGTCATTGTTCCGCGGCGGCTGAGGAAACGCGGGCGCGAGGAACGCCATGCCGCATCCTTTCCGCCATCGCATCGAGCAGCTGTTCCACGACGCCGACCTGTGGGTCGACGACACGCGCGCGGGCGGGGCGGAAGCCTGGGATCCGCGCATCCGCGACGCGCGTTTCTTTCGTCGCGTGCTCGCGCAGGGTTCGCTGGGGCTCGGCGAGTCGTACATGGACGGTTGGTGGGACGTCGGCGATCTCGACGGCATGTTGTTCCGCCTGCTGACGGCCGACATCGACCAGAAGGTACGCGGCGTCGGCGAAGTCTGGGATGCGTTGCGCGCGCGCTTGCTGAACATGCAGTCGGGCGCGCGCAGTTTCGAAGTCGGCGAACGCCACTACGATCTCGGCAACGACCTGTATCGCGCGATGCTCGGCAAGCGACTGGTGTACAGCTGCGGTTACTGGCGCGACGCAATCGATCTCGACGCCGCGCAGGAAGCCAAGCTCGATCTCGTCTGCCGCAAGCTCGGCCTGCGCGCGGGCATGCGCGTGCTCGACATCGGTTGCGGCTGGGGCGAAGCGTTGAAGTTCGCCGCGGAGCGTTACGGCGTGCGCGGCGTCGGCGTGACGGTGTCGCGCGAGCAGGCCGAATACGCGCGCGCGCTGTGCGCGGGCCTGCCGATCGAGATCCGCCTGCAGGATTACCGCGAACTCGATGCCTCGGACGGCGGCTTCGAACGCGTGTTCTCGCTCGGCATGTTCGAACACGTGGGCGTGCGCAACTACCCGGAGTATTTCGACGTCGCGCGCCGTTGCCTCGCACCCGATGCACCCGGCGGCGGCCTGTTCCTGCTGCACACGATCGGCGGCAGCACGTCGGTCGACCACACCGATCCGTGGATCGCGCGCTACATCTTCCCGAACTCGATGCTGCCGTCGGCGAAGCAGATCGCGGCCGCAGCGGAAGGCCGCTTCGTGATCGAGGACTGGCACAACTTCGGCGCCGACTACGACCGCACGCTGCAGGCCTGGCGCGAGAACGTCGAAACGGCGTGGGATCGATTGCCGTCGCGGTACGACGAGCGCTTCCGGCGGATGTGGCGGTTCTATCTCGCGGGGTCGATGGCGAGTTTCCGGTCGAGGCATATCCATCTGTGGCAGGTGGTGTTGTCGCCGATGGGGGTGCCGGGGGGGTATGTGGCGCCGCGCTGAACCCGCGCGGGGAAACGGGAAACATGAAGCGGGAAACGGGAGATTGGCGCTCGATTCGGCTCGTGGGTCCGTCGGTCGAAGCGCCGTTCATTTTCCCGTTTCCCGCTTCATGTTTCCCGTTTCCCCGCAGTCGTGGATTCACATCCCAGGTCGCATAATTCCCCGGCGATGTCGTCCCCCGCATCCTCCGTCCTCGAGCTCTTCCACCCCGCGGTCGCCGGGTGGTTCTCCCGCACGTTCCCCGCGCCCACGCAGGCACAGGTGCAAGCCTGGCCGTCGATCGAAGGCGGGCGGAACACGCTCGTCGCCGCGCCGACCGGTTCGGGCAAGACGCTCACCGCATTCATGGCGGCGATCGATGCGCTGGTGCGTGAAGGGCTCTCGCCGGAAGGGCTGCCCGAAGCGACGCAGGTGGTTTACGTCTCGCCGCTGAAGGCGCTGTCGAACGACATCCACGTCAATATGGAAGCGCCGCTCGAAGGCATCCGCGCGGAACTCGAACGCCTCGGCCTGCCTGATGTCGCGATCCGCACCGCCGTGCGCACCGGCGACACGACGCAGGGCGAGCGCGCGAAGATGCGCAAGACGCCGCCGCACATCCTCGTCACCACGCCCGAGTCGCTGTACGTGCTGCTCGGTTCCGATTCGGGGCGCGCGATGCTGTCGACTGCGCGCACGGTGATCGTCGATGAAATCCACGCCGTCGCGGCGAGCAAGCGTGGCAGCCACCTGTCGCTGTCGCTCGAACGCCTCGACGATCTTTGCGGCCGCCGCCTCACGCGCGTCGGTCTTTCCGCGACGCAGAAGCCCATCGACGAAGTCGCGCGCTTCCTCGTCGGCGCAGGCCATGTCGATGCGCAGGGCGAGCCGGCATGCGACATCGTCGACATCGGTTACACCCGTGAACGCGACCTCGCCATCGAAACGCCGCCGACGCCGCTGCAGGCGGTGATGTCGAACGAGCAATGGGAACAGGTGTACACGCGCATCGCGCAACTCGTCGAGCAGCACAAGACGACGCTCGTATTCGTCAACACGCGACGCATGGCCGAACGTGCCGCGCGCCATCTCGGCGAACGCCTAGGCAAGGAGCACGTCGCCGCGCACCACGGTTCGCTGGCGAAGGAGTTGCGGCTGGATGCGGAGCAACGCCTGAAGCGCGGCGATCTGAAGGTGCTCGTCGCCACGGCGTCGCTCGAACTCGGCATCGACATCGGCGACGTCGATCTCGTGGTGCAACTCGGTTCACCCCGTGCGATTGCCGCGTTCCTGCAACGCGTCGGTCGTTCCGGCCACTACGTCGGCGGCACGCCGAAGGGGCGCCTGTTCCCGCAGTCGCGCGACGATCTCGCCGAATGCGCCGCGCTCCTCGACTGCGTGCGTCGCGGCGAACTCGATGCGCTGATCATCCCGCACGCGCCGCTCGACGTGCTCGCGCAGCAACTCGTCGCCGAGGTCTCGGCGCGCGAGTGCAACGAAGACGAGCTGTACGACCTGGCCCGTCGCGCGTGGCCGTATCGCGACCTGTCGCGCAAGGACTTCGACGACACGATCATGATGCTGGTCGAAGGCTTCACCACGCGACGCGGTCATCGCGCGAGCTACCTGCATCGAGACGCCGTGCACAAGCGCCTGCGCGGTCGCGCCGGCGGCCGCCAGACCGCGGTGATGTCCGGCGGCACGATCCCCGATACGGGCGACTACGCGGTGATCCTCGAACCGCAAGCCAGCACGATCGGCAACGTCAACGAAGACTTCGCGATCGAAAGCCTCGCCGGCGACATCTTCCAGCTCGGCAACGCGAGCTACCGCATCCTTCGCGTCGAACCGGGCCGCCTGCGCGTCGAGGATGCGCAGGGCGCGCCGCCGTCGATCCCGTTCTGGCTCGGCGAAGCGCCGGGGCGCACCGACGAGTTGTCCGGCGGCGTGTCGCGCCTGCGTGCGGCACTGACGCAGTGCGTGGAGCGCGGCGACGATCCCGCGAAGTTCCTGATCGAAGACGTCGGCCTCGACGAACACACCGCGCGCCAGCTCGCCGATTATTTCGCGCGACAGGTGACCGCGCTCGGCGTCATGCCGACGCAGCAGCGCGTCGTGCTCGAGCGCTTCTTCGACGAATCCGGCGGCACCCAGCTGATCGTGCATTCGCCGTTCGGAAGCCGCATCAACCGCGCGTGGGGCCTGGCGCTGCGCAAGCGCTTCTGCCGCAAGTTCAACTTCGAACTGCAGGCGGCGGCGACCGAGGATGCGATCGTGCTGTCGCTGTCGACCAGCCACAGCTTCCCGCTGATCGATGTCGCCTCGTATCTGCATCCGAACTCGGCGCAGGACATCCTCGTGCAGGCGCTGCTCGACGCGCCGCTGTTCGGCGTGCGCTGGCGCTGGAATGCGACGACCGCGCTCGCATTGCCACGCTTCTCCGGCAGCAAGAAGGTCGCGCCGCAGTTGCAGCGCATGAAGTCGGAGGATCTGCTCGCCACGGTGTTCCCCGACCAGGTCGCGTGCGCGGAGAACCTCGTCGGCGAACGCGAAGTCCCCGAACATCCGCTGGTCGCACAGACGCTCGACGACTGCCTGCACGAAGCGATGGACGCCGAAGGCTGGCTCGAGGTGTTGCGCGGCATGCAGTCGGGCGCGATCGAAGTCGTCGCGCGCGACCTCACCGCGCCGTCGCCGTTCGCCGCCGAAGCGCTCAACGCGCGGCCGTATGCGTTCCTCGACGACGCGCCGCTGGAAGAACGCCGCACGCAGGCGGTGATGGCGCGACGCTACGCGGAAGCCGACGACGCCACCGATCTCGGTCGCCTCGATCCGGAAGCGATCGCCGAAGTGCGCGCGCAGGCCTGGCCCGATGCGCGCAACGCCGACGAAATGCACGAAGCGTTGATGGGGCTCGGCGCGGTCACCGTCGCCGAAGCGGACCTGCATGGGTGGCTGCCGATGCTGCAGTCGCTCGCGAAGTCGAAGCGCGCGACGCGCGTCGATGCAGGTGCGGGCCTCTGGTGGGCCGCCGAACGCTTGCCCCAGGCGAAGGTCCTGCATCCCGAAGCGGCGTGGTCGCCGAAGATCGGCGTCCCCGATTCCTATGCGCGCGAATGGGCGCGCGAAGAAGCCGCCATTGCCCTCGTGCGTGCACGCCTCACGGGTCTCGGTCCGGTGACCGCCGCGACGATGGCCGAATCGCTCGCGTTGCCGCGCAGCGACATCGATCTCGCGTTGCTCGCGCTGGAGAACGAGGGCTTCGTCATGCGCGGCCGCTTCTCTTCGGGGCCCGACGCGCCGAACGAAGAAGAGTGGTGCGAACGCCACCTGCTCGCGCGCATCCACCGTTACACCATCGGCCGACTGCGCCGCGAGATCCAGCCGGTCGAACCGCGCGATTTCATGCGGTTCCTGTTCGACTGGCAGCGCGTTTCGCCGTCGACGCGCGTGAGTGGGCCCGAAGCGCTCGCCGGCGTGGTCGCGCAACTGGAAGGGTTCGAAGCGCCCGCCGCGTCGTGGGAATCGGACCTGCTGCCTTCGCGCGTCAACGATTACTCGATCGCGTGGCTCGACGATCTGTGCACCGCCGGCCGCACGACGTGGGCGCGCCTGCGCAACGCGACGCCATCCGCGGACGGGCAGGGCGCCGGCCGCACCGCGCCGGTGCGCGCGACGCCGATCGTGTTGTTGCCGCGCCGACAACTCGCGACCTGGTCGCAAGTCGCCGCGCAACGCAAGGATGAAGAGCCGGCTTTGTCGTCGCGCGCGGAGAAGGTGGTCGAGTACCTGCGCGACAACGGCGCGTCGTTCTTCGACGAACTGGTCACCGGCGCGCACCTGTTGCGCACCGAACTCGAAGACGCGCTCGCCGAGCTCGTCGCGCGTGGCCGCGTGCATTGCGACAGCTTCGCGGGCCTGCGCGCGCTGCTCGTGCCGCAGTCGAAGCGGCCGCATGCGTTCGGCGGACGCCGCAATCGTCGCGCCTCGCTGTTCGGCATCGAAGACGCGGGCCGCTGGACGCTGACGCGCAAGGCCGAAGCACCGGACACGGTGGATCCGGAATCGATCGAACACATCGCGCGCACCTTGCTGCGTCGTTACGGCGTGGTCGGTTGGCGCCTGCTCGAACGCGAAGCCGCGTGGTTGCCGCCGTGGCGCGAGTTGCTGCGCGTCTACCACCGCCTCGAAGCGCGCGGCGAAATCCGCGGCGGGCGTTTCATCGCGGGCCTTTCGGGCGAACAATTCGCGTTGCCGGAAGCGGTGGCCGCGATGCGCGCGGTGCGCAAGCGCGCGCACGACGGCGCGCTGGTCAGTCTTTCCGCGCTCGATCCGCTCAACCTCGTCGGCACCGTGCTCGCAGGCGACAAGGTGCCGCGCCAACTCGGTGCGCGCGTGCTGTATCGCGACGGCATCGCGGTCGCGACGTTCGTCGCCGGCAACGTGCATTGGCACGTCGAGACGACGCTGGCCGACCAGAACGCGTGGAAGCGCGCGTTGTTGCGTGAACCCGAGCCGACGCTGCACGGCGAGACGCGCTCACGCGATCCGCGCCTCTCCGATCCGCTCAACCTTCACTGACCCTGCGAGACGCTTGCGCCCATGCCCAAGCGCAACGTCCCCGAAGGCACCGCACCCGAGCCGAAAGGCCGCAGCCTTTCCGCACTGCGCGAAGCGGCCGAAGACTGCAAACGCTGCGACCTCTGGAAGCATGCGACGCAAACGGTCTTCGGCGAAGGCCCCGCGCGCGCCCGCATCGTGGTCGTCGGCGAACAACCCGGCGACAAGGAAGATCTTGCGGGGCATCCGTTCGTCGGTCCCGCCGGCCAACTGTTCGACAAGGCGCTCGACGAACTCGGCATCGATCGCAGGCAGGTCTATGTCACCAACGCGGTGAAGCACTTCAAGTTCGAGCAACGCGGCAAGGTGCGTTTGCACAAGAGTCCGAACCCGGGCGAACAACGCGCGTGCCGCCTCTGGCTCGAGGGTGAGCTGGCGCGCATCAAGCCGGAGGTCGTCGTGTGCCTGGGCGCGATCGCCGCACGCAACGTGCTCGGGACGAAGTTCAAGTTGATGCAGCAGCGCGGGCAGTGGATCGAATTGCCGAGCGGGGCGCGCGCGATTGCGACGGTGCATCCCTCGTTCGTGTTGCGACAGCGCGATTCGGCGTCGCGCGAGCGCGAGTGGCGGGGGTTCGTCGCGGACCTGTCGGCACTGCTCGACTGATCGGAAGCGCCGCTCAGCCTGGCGTGCGAGCGACCGCGCGCGTCACCTTCACCGGCATCTCCTTGTACAGCGGTGTGTGCGCGCCCGCGGCGTACACCGACGATGCGATCAGGCTGCTCGCTTCCGGGTAATACGCCGCGCAGCATCCCGGCGGGATGTCCCAGGCACGCGCCGTGAAGGCTTCGACGCGACGCACGTGCCCATCGTCCACCAGGCATTCGATGTCGACGCGATCGCCGTCGCGCAGGCCACGCCGCGCAAGGTCGTCGGCGTTGAGGAACACCACGCGCCGGTCGCCCTCGACGCCGCGATAGCGATCGTCGCTGCTGTACACCGTCGTGTTGAACTGATCGTGCGCACGCATCGTCATCAGCGTGAGCGCCGCGTCGCCGTGCGTGCGCCGTGCAAGCCGCACCGGCGTGTCCTCGCGCAACGCGTGCGCCATGAAGCGCGCCTTGCCGTTCGCCGTGTTCCATTGCCGGTGCGCGGCGGCGTTGGGCAGCATGAAGCGCCCGTCGCGCATGAGCCGTTCGTTGAAGCCGTCGAAGCCCACGTTCACGCCGCGCTGGCACCGCTCGATGCGATCGCGGATCGACGCGTAATCGTCGGCGAACTCGCCCCACGGCACGCTCGGCGCTGCGCCGATCGCCTGCGCGAGCTCCGCGACGATCGCCGGTTCACTGCGTTGCAGCTCGCTGATCGGCGCCTGCACGCCGCGCGAGGCGCGCACGGTGCTCGACGAATCCTCCGTGGAGATGCACTGCTCGCCGCCGGGGCGCAGGTCGCGGTCGGTGCGGCCGAGCGTCGGCAGCAGCAAGCCGATCTCGCCCGGGTGGCAGTGCGTGCGATTGAGCTTGGTCGCGACGTGCAGGGTGAAGCGGCAGCGTTCGAGCGCCGCCAGCACGCGCGGCGAATCCGGCGCGGCGACACCGAAGTTGCCGCCCAGCGACAGCAATGCGCGCACGCTGCCGTCGAACAGGCCATCGACCACGGCGGCGGCATCGCGCCCCGCATCGCGGCACAACGCAAGGCCAGGGAACGTCGCTTCGATGTTGTCGAGGTACTTGTCGGACACCTGCGACGTCGCGCCCATCGTGCGATCGCCCTGCACGTTGGAATGCCCGCGCACCGGCATCGCGCCCGTGCCGGGGCGGCCGATGTTGCCGCGCAGGAGCAGCAGGTTCACGACCTGCTGGATGGTCGCGACCGCGTCGGGGTGATGGGTGAGGCCCATGCACCAGGTGATCATCGTCGCCTTGGCGCGCGCGTAGTGGGCGGCGATTTCGCGCATCTGCGCTTCCTGCAACCCCGAGCGGTCGACGAGCACTTCCCAGTCGCACGCATCGAGGTCGGCGATCAACGCGTCGAATCCTTCCGTGTGTTGCGCGATGAAGTCGTGGTCGAACACGCTGCGAGGCGCCGCGCGTTCCATCTCCAGCAGCGCCTTCATCACGCCCTTGAGCGCGGCGAAGTCGCCGCCGATCGCGACCTGGTAGATCGCGTCGGCAACCGCGATGCCGCGTCCGGACGCAAGTTCGCCCAGGTTCTTCGGATCGGAGAAGTGGGTGAAGCCGCGCTCGCGCAACGGATTGATCGCGAGGATCGTCGCGCCGCGCTGCTTCGCTTCGTACAACGCGGCCATCATGCGGGGATGGTTGCTCGCCGGATTCTGGCCGACGACGAGGAACAATTCCGCGCGTTCGAAGTCGTCGAGCGTGCAGGTGCCCTTGCCGACGCCGATGCTCTGCTTGAGCGCGTAGTGCGACGGCTCGTGGCAGAAGTTCGACGAATCGGGCAGGTTGGGGCTGCCGTAACCGCGCGCGGCGAGCTGCCACAGGAACGCGGCTTCGTTGCTGCTGCGCCCCGAGGCGTAGAACGCGACGGACGTTGGCGGCAGCGCGCGCAACTCGCGCGCCGCGATCGCATACGCCTCGTCCCAGCCGATCGCGCGATAGGCGCCGACGCTCGCCTCGTACAACACCGGCGTCGTCAATCGTCCCTGGAACTCCAGGTCGAAGTCGCCCATCGCCTGCAGCTGCGCCGGCGTCCTGCCATCGAAGAAGTCCGCGCCCACCGCCTTGCGGGTCATCTCCCAGGCGATCGCCTTCTGCCCCTGTTCGCAGCTGTCGACCAGCGGGTGGCCGGCCTTGTCCGGGAACGCGCAGCCGGGGCAATCGAAGCCGCCGACCTTGTTCGCGTGGAGGAAGGAGCCCACGAGCTTGAGGGCGATCCCCTGGCGCGACCACGCCCGCACGGTTGCGCGCAATGCGCCGCGGCCACCGGCGGGAGACGTGCCTTGCGTGCGTTTGCGTGCCATGGGCGAGGTGTAGCGCGCGCAGCGGCCGTTCGCAAGCGCGAACCCTAAGCGGCGGTATTGCGGAAACCCAACGTCTGAATGCGCGGTGGCCGTTCGCCTTTCACTCAGCCGTTACAGCTCCTTGCGCACATTCGCGCCCATCCCCCGCGTTACGAGCCAGCCCCCTATGGTCATCCACCTCCATGCCGCCGCCGGCGACATCGACGAAGTCACCTCCGCTCGCGCCCGTGCACTCGGCGAACTCGCCACCGGTTTCTATCCCGACATGAGCTGGCAGAACGTCGAGCCGCAGATGGCGAGCGACTGGAGCCGCGTGCGCGGCAACTCGAACCTCGGCTGGAACGAAGTGCGCGAAGAAGCGCATTCGGCCTGGCAGGTGGCCAAGCTCAGCAAGGACGCGTGCTGCTGCGACGACAAGCCGGTGCAGATGCAGTCGGCCGCGTAAGGCGCAGCGCAGGGACGCAAAAGGAAAGGGCCGCTTCGCGCGGCCCTTTCGCTTTTTCAGGTGCAGTGAAGCGGCGCGATCAGCCGCCCGCCGGTTCGGCGGCCTTCGGCTCGGCGTCGGCCGGCGCCTGCGAGTCGTCGGCTTCCGGCGCCGCATCCAGGCCACGGCGCTTGAGCAGCGGACCGATCTCCGGGTCGCGACCCGAGAAGTCGCGGAACAACTGCAGCGCATCCTTCGTGCCGCCGCGCGAGAGCAGGGTGGCGCGGAAGCGATCGCCGTTCTCGCGGGTCAGGCCGCCGTGCGCTTCGATCCACGCGACGGTGTCGGCGTCGAGCACTTCCGACCAGATGTACGCGTAGTAGCCCGCCGCGTAGCCGCCCATGATGTGGCTGAAGTATGGCGTGCGGTAACGCGGCGGCACGGGCGCGAAGTCGACGCCGTGCTTCTTCAGCGACGCGGCTTCGAACGCCATCACCTGCGACGGCGCGGGCACCTGGTTCACGCCGATCTGGTGCAGTTCCTGGTCGATCAGCGACGCGCCGAGATATTCGGTGGTGGTGAAGCCCTGGTTGAACTTCGACGCGGCGACGACCTTGTCGAGCAGTTCCTTCGGCATCGCGGCGCCGGTCTGGTAGTGCCTGGCGTAGTTGGCGAGCACCGACGGCCAGTCGGCCCACATCTCGTTGACCTGCGAGGGGAACTCGACGAAGTCGCGCGGCACGCTCGTGCCGGTGAAGTAGGGGTACTTCACCGCGGAGAACATGCCGTGCAGCGCGTGGCCGAACTCGTGGAAGGTCGTGGTCACTTCATCCCACGTCAGCAGGGTCGGCTTTCCTTCCGGCGCCTTGGTGATGTTGAGGTGGTTGGCCACGACGGGCTTGGTGCCGAACAGGTCGGACTGGTCGACGTAGGTGTTCATCCACGCGCCGCCGCGCTTGGAATCGCGCGCGAACGGATCGAAGATGAAGATCGCCAGTTGCGTGCCGTCCTTGTCGAACACGTCGAACGTGCGCGTGTCCTTATGGTACTTCGGCAGATCCGTGCGTTCCTTGAAGGTGATGCCGTACAGCTGCGTGGCGGCGAAGAAGACGCCGTCCTGCAGCACGCGGTCGAGCTCGAGGTACGGCATGAGCTGCGTTTCGTCGAACGCGTACTTCTCCTTGCGCACCTTCTCCGAATAGAAGGACCAGTCCCACGGCTCGAGCTTGAACGACGGCTCGCCCTTGGCCTTCTGTTCCTTGTCGATCATCGCCTGCAGTTCGGCGGCTTCGCGGCGCGCGTTGGCGACCGCGGGCGGCGCGAGCTTGCCGAGCATCTCGTTGACGGCCTGCGGCGTCTTGGCGGTTTCGTCCTCGAGCACCCACGAAGCGTAGTTCGGATGGCCGAGCAGGTTGGCGCGTTCGGCGCGCAGCTTGACGACTTCCGACACGATCGCGGTGGTGTCGTTCGCGTTGCCGCGGCTGTTGCGCGACATCGAGGCCTTGTACAGCTTTTCGCGGATCGCGCGGTTGGTCAGCGACGTCGCCGGCGGCTGGCCGGTGGTGTTGAGGATCGTCAGCACGAACTTGCCGTCGAGGCCGCGCGACTTGGCGACCTGCGCCGCGGCGTCGATCTGTTCGGCGCTCAGGCCGTCGAGCTCGGCGCGCGTGTCGACGACGACCGCCGACTCGTTGCGCTCGGCCAGCACCTTCTGGTCGAACTGCGTGCTCAGCTTGGCGAGCTGGCCGTTGATGTCCTTCAGGCGCGCCTTCTGCGCGTCGTCGAGGTTCGCGCCCGCGCGGGTGAAGTCGGTGTGGTAGCGCTCGACCAGGCGCACGCCTTCGGCGTCGAGGCCGAGCGTGGTGCGCTTGTCGTAGAGCGCCTGGATGCGTGCGAACAGCTTCGGGTTCAGCACGATGGTGTCGCGGTGCGCGGCGAAGATCGGCGAGTACTTCTCTTCGAGCGCTTCGCGCGCGTCGTTCTTGTCGGCGCCGACGAGGTTGTAGAACACCGAGCGCGAGCGATACAGCGTGCGGCCGCTCTTCTCCAGCGCGAGGATGGTGTTGTCGAACGTCGGCGGTTCGGGGTTGTTGGCGATCGCGTCGACTTCGGCGAGTTCTTCCTTCATGCCGGCGTCGAACGCGGGCGCGAAGTCGGAGTCCTGGATCTTGTCGAACGCGGGGTACTTCAGCGGCAGCGTGCTGTCGGCGAAGAAAGGATTGGAAGCAGGGGCATTCTGGGGAGAAGCGGGAGTCGACACGGCAGTTCCTTGCGCGGCCTGGTCGGCGGCGAACGTCGGGCCTGCGGCGAGGGCGAGCGCCAGGGCGCAGGCGAGCGGGTGCTTCATGGGTGGGTCTCGTCGGACGGAATCGGCGAATGTACCCGAGCGCGTGTCAGGCTACCCATGACGAAAGCCATGCAGGGTGAATGGGGCTCCGAAGCCGGTTCACGCGAGGCGAACCGCCGCATCGGAAAAATAGGCGCTTCCCCCATCGATGGAGGCTCCCATGGCCAACGTGACTTCGGTGATGACCGCCAACCCCGCCTGCTGCACCGCAGAAACGCCTTTGCGCGATGTCGCCCGGATGATGATCGACAACGACTGCGGCGAGATCCCGGTGGTCGATGACCGCGGCATGCCGGTGGGCGTGGTGACCGATCGCGACATCACCATCCGCATTGTCGCCGAAGGCCGCGACACGATGAACGCCACCGCGTCCGATGCGATGAGCGCGCCGGTCAAGACCGTGCGCGAAGACAGCACCATCAAGGACGCGACCGCGCTGATGGAAACCGCGAAGATCCGCCGCGTCCCCGTCGTCGGCAACGGCGGCAAGCTCACCGGCATCGTCTCGCTCGCCGACATCGCGCTGGCGGCGAAAGACAAGATGACCGTCGACGTGGTCAAGGAAGTGTCGGAGCCCGGCAAGGGCGCCGCGCGCCACTAAAAGTCTCGCAGACCCGTCGGGTGAAACGGGGGTCAGAGTACATTTTTCGCTCGCGAAAAATGTACTCTGACCCCTGTTCTTCTCCCAACTCTCAGGGCGATTCGACAATGACCACCGCCTACGACTTCACCGCCACCGACATCGACGGCCAGCCGCGCGATCTGTCCGAGTACGCGGGCAAGGCGTTGCTGATCGTCAACGTCGCGTCCAAATGCGGGTTCACGCCGCAATACACCGGCCTGGAAAAGCTCTGGGCGGATTATCGCGAGCGCGGCCTCGTCGTGCTCGGGTTTCCCTGCGACCAGTTCGGCCACCAGGAGCCCGGCGACGAGGCCGAGATCAAGAACTTCTGTTCGCTGACCTACGACGTCGACTTCCCGCTGTTCTCGAAGATCGACGTCAATGGCGCGAACACGCATCCGCTGTACAAGTGGTTGAAGGAAGAGAAGGGCGGATTGCTCGGCTCGGCGATCAAGTGGAACTTCACCAAGTTCCTCGTCGGTCGCGACGGCAAGGTGCGCAAGCGCTACGCACCGACCGACACGCCCGAGTCCTTGTCGAAGGACATCGAGGCCGCCCTGGCCTGACGCCGGCGCTTCAACCCGAACAACGGACGCAACACCGCGCTGCGACGAATCACCGCGTGCAGCAGCGCGCACCCCGCGATCGTGCCAATCAACACCAACGCCGGCTCCGCGATCGGCCCGAGTTGCATCGGCAGCAGCCAGTACGCGAAGGCTACGATCAGGCTCTGGTGCAGCACGTACCATGGATACACCGCTTCGTTCGCCCACGGCAGCCAGCGGAACGGGCGATCGAGATACGCGCGGCCGTAACCGAGGATCGCGCACAGCATCCACCAGATGTAGAGATTGCGCAGGACCCAGATCGTCGATTGCATCGCGTCGCCGACATCGTCCGGCAGCGCGAGCGCCAACGTGACGTACACCGCGAACAACGCGATCGCACCGAGCAGCGCCCGGCGACGCAACCGCACCAGTTCCGCCCACACGCCTTCATGCGTGCCGAGCCACCACCCGTACAGGAACACGGTGAAGTAGATCGAGTGGCGATACCAATCGTTGACGAGATCGCCGGTGTCCTCGAAATGCGGTTGCAGCAGCACGGTGAACACCGCGAGCGGCAGCGCGGGCAGCACCAGCAGCCACGCACCGCGCAGGCGCGCCAGCGGATTCGGCAAGCGCCGCAGCAACGGCAGCAGCAACGCGAACACGCACGTATAGGTCCACAGGTACGCCAGGTACCACAGGTGGTTCCAGGTGAACCCGTGTTCCCAACCGGCGAACGCGCCTTCCGGCCACACCGTGCGCCCGTAATAGCGCACGAGGAAGTCGAAGAAGCCCGGCTGCACCAGTCCGTTCGTCACGCCCTCGGCATACGGCTGGATCGGCACGACCACCCACATGCCGAACACCAGCGGCAGCAACAGCCGCCAGCTGCGCAACGCGAGGAAGCGACCGATCCGCGTGTCGCGCAACAGGAAATGCACCGACAGCCCCGAGACCAGGAAGATCAGGTCCATGCGCCAGCGATTCACCGCGAGCATCGGCAGTTGCAGCCACGGCGCGAGATGCGTGGACTTCAGGTGCCAGTCCCAGTCCTCGCCGCCCACGTAGAGCATGCCCCAGTGGTAGAGGATGAGCAGGCCGAAGGCGAAGGCGCGCAGGGCGTCGATGTCGTGGCGGCGTTGCGGTTGCATGGCACGGGTCCGGGGGTGGCGGTGCATCGACCTTCGGCCCCGGCGCGCGCGGAAAACAGCGCGAAGTGATTGATTCGCGGGAGAGAGGGACGAATCGCGGACCCGAGGGACGAACACTTGCCGTCCCCGTGCGTTGCTCGGCCACAATGCGCGGCATGTCGACGCCCCCATTGCCGCCGCCCACCGCCTGGGACCGCTTCCGCCCGTGGCGCCGCACGTTCGAAGTCGGCTTCTGGGTCGCGACGTACCTGCTCAATGCGATCGCGAACTCGGCCGTGACCTGGCTCGACATCCAGCGCGCCGGCCTCGACTTCGCTGCGTGGGAGCCGGCGGTGTGGGAATGGTCGAGCGCGATCGTGTGCCTCGCGCTGGTCCCGGCGGTCGCGTGGTTCACGCGTTTCAACCCGGTCCGCTTCGACACGTGGAAGCGCGCATTGCCGCTGCACCTGCTGGGCAGCGTCGCGTGGTCGGCCTTGCATGTCGGCGGGATGGTCGCGCTTCGCAAGGTCGCCTACGCGGTGCAGGGCGACAGTTACGACTTCGGGCCGTGGCTGCGCGAATGGGGCTACGAATACCTCAAGGACGTGCGCAGTTACGCGGGCCTGGTCGCGACGATCGAAGCGTGGCGCTGGTTCCTGCGGCGCTGGCAGGGCGAAGCGAGCGTGCTCGCGCAACCCGACGACGCCCCGATCCCCGCGCTCGCCGAACGCCCCGAACGCTTCCTCGTGCGCAAGCTCGGCAAGGAATTCCTGATCGCCGCCAACGATGTCGAAGCGCTGCAGGCCTCCGGCAACTACGTGAACCTGCGCGTGCGCGGCCACGAGTATCCGTTGCGCAGCACGATGGCGGCGATCGAACAACAACTCGATCCCGCGCGCTTCGTGCGCGTGCACCGCAGCCACATGGTCAACCTCGATTGCATCGCGCAGATCGAACCGCTCGACACCGGCGATGCACGCGTGGTGTTGCGCGACGGCACCATCGTGCCGTGCAGCCGCCGCTATCGCGACGCGCTTCGCGTGGGGAGTTGAAGCGGGGCGCTCAGGCTTGCGCGACCACCATCCGGTCGCGTCCCATCGCCTTCGCCTCGTACAACGCGATGTCCGCCCGTCGCATGTGCTGGCCCATGCTCTCGGCCGCGATGCGGTGCGCGACACCCGCGCTGACGGTGACGTTCGCATCGCGCACGGCGTCCTCGAATTCCTTGCGCACGCGCTGCACGAACCCTTCGACCGCCTCGGGCGCTTCGTCGATCAGCATCACCACGAACTCCTCGCCGCCCAGGCGCGCGCACAGGCAGCGCTGGCCCGCGCGTTCGCGCAGGATCTGGCCGAGCTGCTGGATCACGCGATCGCCCGCCGCGTGGCCGAAGGTGTCGTTGACGCGCTTGAAGTGGTCGATGTCGAAGAACACGACGCTCGCCGAACGCCCGCGCCGGATCGCATCCTCGTGCGCCTCGCTCGCCTCGCGGTTCCAGCCCGCGCGATTGCGCAGGCCGGTGAGTTCGTCGGTGGTCGCCTGTTCGCGCAGGCGCTGGCGGATGCGATACGTGCTGACCGCGAAGTCGGTGCGATAGCCGCCGAGCAACAGCCCGAACCCGATCGACACGACGACCGTCAGCCAGTACAGCGCCGCGCCCGTCGGCGGATTGCCGTGCAATCCGATGCGCATCGCTGCGATCAGCAGCATGCTCGCCGCGATCGCGAGCATCGACACGCGCCGCGCCATCAACGCGAGCAGCGCGATCGGCATGAGGTGGAACAACCCGGCGCGGCCGGTGACCACCGTGTCGACGCCCGGCATCGGCACCGACAGGAAAATGCCGACCAGCAGCACGCTCAGCACCGTCAGCATCAGGCGCGGCCGCCAATCGTCGAGCGACCAGATCGCGGCCGCGCAACCGGCCACGGTCAGCGCCACCAGGGCCACCACCCACCACGGCCAGCCGATGTCGGGCGCGACGCCGGCCACTTCGAACATGCCGGTGAGCGCGAGGATCATCGCGCCGCTGGCGACGACGCCGCTGACGATCGGGCGCGTCGCGGCGACCTGGGCCTCGATCAGCTTGGCGCGCTCGGTGTCGGTGAGCGCGTGCAGCGAGCGGCGCATGAAAATCCGGGAGATCCCGTGCGGCGCATCGGCGGCCGCGTCGTGCGCGGCCGGGAGGGCGTGGGGCGCGGACGCTTTGTCGGACGTCGCCATCCGCGCAACGTAACGCAAGCCCGTCGCTTGCGGGTCAAGACATCGTGAACGCAAAAGGTTGCGCGATCCCGGCGTTGCATCGTCGTTTCGCCTTGCCGCGACGCCGCCTGCGGACCGACGATAAGCCATGCATTCGCCGCGCCACTTCGACCTGCTGCACGACGCGCTGTTCGGCTTCGCGCGGGCGATGCTGGATCGCTTCGGCGCCTTCCATCCGTTCGGCGGCTACGTCGTGGATCCGGGCCAGGTGGTGCAGGTCGGCTTCGACCGCGCGATGCGCGAGGAAGCGGAAGACGCGGGCCGCCTCGACGCGCTCGCGGCCGCGCTCGGGGAACTCGACGACGACGCGATCGCGCACGCGCTGGCCATCGACGTGCACCTGTATCCGCCGCGCGACGGCATGACCGCGGCGATCCGACTGCACATCGCCCACGTCGACGGCTCGCGCATCGACCTGGTCATGCCGTACCGCACGCGCACGGGGTTGCCGACCGAGTTCGGTCCACCGTTCGTGGCCAAGGGCCCGCCGATCGCGTTCCGCGAAGAGCGTTGACCGACTTCTCGACGCGTTACTTCTCGACGAATGCGCGCTCGAACACGTACTGCCCTGGCACGCCGATGCGCGGCGCCGAGGTGAAGCCGCGTCGGTCGAGCAGCACGCGGAAGTCGGCGAGCATCTGCGTGCTGCCGCAGACCATCGCGCGATCGTGTTCCGGATCGAGCGGCGCCAATCCGAGGTGTTCCATCATCCGCCCGCTGTCCATCAGGTCGGTCAGGCGACCGCGCTGGTCGCGGCCGTCGACCGCGAACGCTTCGCGCGACACCGCGGGGTAGTAGAGCAACTGCTTGCGGATCTGCTCGCCGAGGAATTCGTGGTGCGGCAGTTCGTTGACGATGTAATCGCGATACGCGAGGTCCCCTGCGTTGCGCACGCCGTGGCACAGGATCACGCGCTCGAAGCGCTCGTAGGTCGCCGGGTCCTTGATCACCGCCAGCCACGGCGCGAACCCGGTGCCCGTGCCCAGCAGGTACAGGTTGCGCCCCGGATGCAGGTCGTGGATCAGCAGCGTGCCCGTCGGCTTGCGCCCGACCAGGATCGAATCGCCCGGCTGGATGTGTTGCAGGCGCGAAGTCAGCGGCCCGTCCTGCACCTTGATGCTGAAGAACTCGAGCTGCTCTTCCCAGTTCGCGCTGGCGATCGAATACGCGCGCATCAACGGCCGCGTCGAGCCGTCGGGCTGTGCGACAGGCAAGCCGATCATCACGAACTGCCCGTTGTCGAAACGGAACCCGTCGTCGCGCGTTGTGGTGAAGCTGAAGTACGCGTCCGTCCAGTGACGGACGTCCAGCACGGTCTCGGTGCCGAAGGGGGAGGACATTGGGGGGAGGGGTGGAGCTGGGGGAATTGGGGGATTTTAAAGGTGGAGCGCGGGAAACGGGAAACTCGGGAAACGGGAGGTCGCGTCCGACGCACCGAGGCTTGCGCGACCCGGAGATCGGTTTGCGACGCATCGAAAGCCGATCTTCGGCTCGCGCCACTCACCGCGAGGTCGACCTCTCTCTCCCGTTTCCCGGTTTCCCGTTTCCCGCTCTCGCCCCACTCACCTCGTCCCCCGCTCCTCCCTCGGCCTCGCCTTGTGATCCCGCCGCAACGCGCTCCAGATCAGCGCCAGCCCCAGCACGGTGCCGATCAGGAAGCACACCAGCGCCAGCGCCGGGTACCCGAACAGGCGGGCGCCCGCGGTATCCACGCGCATCAGCATCGCCGAGGCCAGGATCAGCGCGGCGGTGATCAGGCCCGCGGTGATGCGGTTGGCGATCTTCTGCAGGTTCTCCATCAGCTGCGAGTCGTCGAGGCCGCCCAGCTGCACGTTGAGGCGGTTCTCGGACAGCAGCGAGAGGATGTCGGAGATCTTGCGCGGCGATTCGCGCAGCAGCGATTGCACTTCGAGCACTTCGCCGGCGATGTTGGCGGGCGAGAACGACTGCCGCATCCGCTCGCGCATCACGTGCTGGATGTGCTGCTCGGTGATGCGCTTGACGTCCAGGTGGGGGTCGAGCGCGAAGGCGACCTGTTCCAGGTTGAGCAGCGTCTTGCCCAGCAGGCTCAGTTCCGGCGGCGTGCGCAGGTTGCAGGCGGTGGAGATGCGCACGAGTTCGACGACGAGCTTGCCTTCCGACATCGCCTGCGAACCGGCATGCGCCGCGTAGCGCGCGACGAGCTGGCCGATCTCGCGCTGGAAACGATCGTGGTCGAAGTCCTCCAGCCGCGTGCCCATCGCGATGGCTTCGTTCGCGACTTCCTCGCCGCGCCCGTCGACCGCGCCGAACAACAGCTTGAGCAGGCGCTCGCGCTGCTTCGGCGGCACGTGCGCGATCATGCCGAGGTCGAACAGGCCGAGCCGTCCGTCGTCGGTGACCAGCATGTTGCCCGCGTGCGGATCGGCGTGGATCTCGCCGTGCACGAACATCTGGTCGAGGTAACCGCGCAGCAGCGCCTTGCCGAGGCACCCCATGTCCTGTTCGGTGCGGCGCAGGCCGGACAGCTGCGTGACCTTCGTGCCGCGCACCAGGTCCATCGTCAGCACGCGCGCGGAACACAGGCCATTGATCGGTTGCGGCACGAACAATTCGGGGTAATCGACGAAGTGCTCGGAGAAGCGCGAGAGATTTTCCGCTTCCACGCGATAGTCGAGTTCGGCGAGCAGCGTCTTGCGGAACTCGTGCACCCAGTCGGCGAAGCGCAGGCGGCGGCCGAGGTCGGTGATGCGATCGGCCTTGTCGGCGAACCCGGCGAGGGCATCGAGATCGTTGCGAATGACCTCGGCGACGAAGGGACGCTGCACCTTCACCGCCACCTCGCGCCCGTCGCGCAACACCGCGCGATGTACCTGCGCGAGCGACGCGCTGCCCAGCGGCACTTCGTCGACGTGCTGGAACACCTTGTTCATGCGCACGCCGATCTCGTCCTCGAACACCGCGCGCACCACTTCGAACGGAATCGGCTGCACGTCGTCCTGCATGCGCTGCAACGCGTGCAGGTAGGCCGGCGGCACCATGTCCGGCCGCGTCGACAACGCCTGGCCGACCTTGATGAACGTGGGGCCGAGCGCTTCGAGATCGTCGACGAACTGCTCCGGGCTGTCGTCGCCGGGTTCGACCTCGTCCATGCCCATCGCGGCCTTGTCGAGGTCGATGCCCGAGAACACGCCCGCGCCCCGGTACTTCAACAGGAACGTGATGATCTGTGCGCTGCGCGCGAGGCTTGCGGGCGATTGGCCATTCATGCGGGAAGCCTAGTCGCGCACGCGTCAATGCGATTTCACCTTTCGTGGTGGCGTGCGGCGGCTAGCATGGCCGCATGCGCACGCTGTGGACCATCGGCCATTCGACCCGCGAGTGGGAGGTGTTCGCCGGGATGCTCGCCGACGCCGGCATCCGCGCGCTGGTCGACGTGCGGCGCTTCGCCGGTTCGCGCCGGCATCCGCAATTCTCCGGCGCGACGATGGCGACCGTGCTGCCGATGACCGGCATCGACTACGTGCCGATGCCCGACCTCGGCGGCCGGCGCACGCCATCGAAGGATTCGCCGAACACGCGCTGGCGCAACGCGAGCTTCCGCGCGTACGCCGATTACATGGCGACGAACGAGTATCGCCGCGCGCGCGACGCACTGGCGTCGCTTGCGACGCAAACACCGACCGCCGTGATGTGCGCCGAAGCGATGTGGTGGCAATGCCACCGCGGGTTGATCGCCGACGACTTCAAGGCGAGCGGGTGGGAGGTGGTGCATCTGCTCGCACCGGGGCGGCGCGAGGAACATCCGTACACGGGGGCGGCGACGATCGTCGAAGGGAAGCTGAGTTACGCGGAGCCTGCGACCGGCGCGTTGTTCTGAACTTCGAAGCGCTGCGAACTTTCGGTGGCCGATGACAAATCATCAGTCACTGAAAGCAGACGCATGCACCAAGTGTTTCTTCCTTTGCGAAGCGATGGTGCGGCACTCTGCGCACCGCGGCGGGGAGCCGCACTGTCTTCCGAGGATTCGATGCTTCGTTTCAACGGCCCTGATTGGGCCCGCTGCCTGCTGGGCAGCCTGGTGTTGCTCACGCCGAGCGCGCATGCCCAGGTCAGTGGCGAGTATCCCGCTTCGACGTTCGAGAGCGAGTACCTCAAGCGCCTGAAGTCCTACCAGTCGATCCAGCCCTATGGCGAAACACCGTTCGGCGAGAGCATCGACCTGGTCACCGGCCAAGTGAGTTTTTCGCAGACCGACATCGTGCTCGAAGGCGCCGGGCCGACGATCCGCGTCTCGCGCTCGCGCAGCCCGGAGATCTACGACGCCTCTGGTCCGGGACCTGCGCAGGTCCTCGGCGACTGGACGCTCGACATCCCGCGCATCAGCACGCTCGTGGCGGCGCCGAGGGGCGTCGAAGACGGCGGCATCCCCGGCAGCAACTGGCGCATGGCCTTCACCGACCCCGATAAGAAGCGGTGCACGAACTTCAACTACGTGTGGGGCGGGTCGGGCGGCATCGCGATGGACGACTGGTGGCATGGCTACGAACTGGTCATGGACGACGGCGCCTCGCAGCCGCTGCTCAAGCGCGATGCGGCGTACACAACGAAGCCTTCCGGCGCCACGGCCTATCCGATCGTGACGCTCGGCGACATCCAGTTGTCCTGCCTGGCATCGACGAAAAACGGCGAGGCGGGCGAGGGCTTCCTGGCGATCGGACCCGATGGCACGAAGTACTGGTTCGATTGGCTGGTCGGCGTCAAGGCGTATGGCGTGCAGAAGCAAGCGTCCGACCTGTCGGCGCTCGCAGGAGACGCGACCTCCGATCCGGCCACCGAGTCAGAACCAGAGCCCATGCCGATGATCCCGCCGGGCGGCGATCCCTACCTCACGCAGGACGAATGCAGGCCGCGATGTACGTCACGCGCATCGAGGATCGCTTCGGCAACTTCGTGACCTACCACTACAACGCTGCCAGCCCGCGCCAACTGCTGTCGATCGTCGCCTCCGATGGCCGCAAGGTGAGCTTCACCTGGAATGGCCTTCTGCTCACCAGCGCGATCGCACAACCCGATACGCCTGCCGATGCGCGCACCTGGCGCTACGAATATGCGAACGGCAAGCTCGCGAGCGTCGTGCTGCCGGATGCCAGCCGCTGGACCTTCGCGTTGGCCCGCACCGGCGCGGGCACCTTGCCCGACATGTTCGCCAGCTCCTGCCTCAAGCGTTACAACGCCAACGCGCCGGCGAGCGATGCCGAAGTCTCGACGATCACCGCGCCGAGCGGCCTGGTCGGCACGTTCACCATGCGCCATCGCTGGCACGCGCGCAGCTACGCGAACAGCAGTTGCGTGTCGATGCCGGCCAATGGCGGCACTTATGAAGCCAACCCGCCGCTGTTCGAGAACCTGTCGCTGGTCCAGCGCACGCTCTCGGGCCCGGGCGTGCCGACGCAGGCGTGGACGTATGCCTACGGCCCAGCATCCGCGAGCACCATCAACGATCCCTGCAAGGCCACGCAAACCTGCGTCGACACCTCGTGGGTGGACGTGACCGAACCGGACGGCGCCCGCACGCGCGTCACGCACTCCACGCGCGATGGCGAGATGGAAGGAAAGTTGATCAAGTCGGAGGGCTTCGACGCCGGCGGCGCGCTGCTGCGCACGCAGACCCACCAATATCCCGCGCTCGCGAGCCTGCCGTTCCAGGCAAAGTTGGGCGAAGCCCTCGGCCGCGACCGTTCGAACGTGACGAAGATGGAAAACCGTTACCCGTCGACCGGGAGCGTCATCACGCAACAGGGCCGCAGCTTCCGGTGGTACGTCCCGCAAACCTGCGGAGCCTCGGCGAACCAGCTGTGCTTCGACGCCTTCGGCCGCGCCACCAAGACCACCAAGTTGTCGCAGCCGGCGCCGTGACCATGACCCGACACGACCACATGAAGCGCATCGCCACGACCGTCCTGGCCGCATCGCTGGCCGCCAGCGTGCTCCCGGCCGCCGCGCAGACCTACACGCGCACCGACACCCAGACCTACGAGGACAACCTCGCCAGCTGGGTCCTCGGTCAGCCGAAGAAAAGCACCAACGACAACACGGGCCTGGCGGAAAGCGAAACCATCTACGACGCGGCGACCGCGTTGCCTCTGCGAACCTACAAGTTCGGCAAGCTGCAGCAGACGCTGACCTACAACGGTGACGGCACGCTGGCCACGGCGTCCAACGGCAACGACTCGCCGACGTTCAACACGACCGTCACCTTCTCCAGCTGGAAGCGCGGCCTCCCGCAACGCATCGACTTCCCGACCAGCGAGTACAAGACCCTCTCGATCGACGACTACGGCCTGATCCGCCACGTCATCGACGAGAACGGGTTCAAGACCTGCTACGCGTTCGACGCGATGGGCCGCCTGTCCGGCATCACGTACCCGTCGAAGACGACCGCGGGCGCGTGCGATGCCTCCTGGAACAAGCTGGTGCGCACGTTCCAGTCGACCACCGACGTCGAGTACGGCCTGTCGGCGGGCCACTGGCGCGAGTTCGTGCAGACCGGGCAGGGTATAAAGGCCGTCTATTACGACGCGATGTGGCGGCCGGTGCTGACGCGCACCTACGACAAGGACGACATCAACAACACGCTGAGCCAGACCGTCACGCAGTACGACCACGACGGCAAGCCGGTGCTGCAGTCGTATCCGACGCGCGACGTGATCAGCAACTTCGCGTCGCCGTTGCCCGGCACGCGGACAACGTACGACGGACTGGGCCGGCCGACGCGTGTCGCGCAGGACACGGACGGTGGCGAGATCGTGTCCACGACCCAGTACCTCGCGAACTTCGTCACGCGCACCACCAATCCGCGCGATAAGTCGACCGACACGACCTACCTGACCTACGACCAGCCGAACACCGACTGGCCGCTTGAGATTGCGCATCCCGACAGCGTCTACACCGACATCGCGCGCGACACGTTCGGCAAGCCGACGGTGCTGGCGCGTTCCGGCCCGGGCGTGATGGCGATCCGGTCGTACGCCTACAACGCGGCGCAGGAACTGTGCCGCATGGTCGAGCCGGAGACGGCTGCGACGTTGTATGGCTATGACGCGGCAGGCAACCTGGCGTGGTCGGCGGCGGGGCTTGCGGACAACACGGCGTGCGATTTTGAAGGCGACACGGCGGCGATCCTTGCGCGCAAGGTCGTGCGCGAATACGACCAACGCAACCGCATCAAGCAACTGGCGTTCGCCGACGGCCGCGGCGACACGACCTACACCTACACGCCCGACAGCCTGCACAACGTCCTCACGGTCGACAACGGCGACACCAACGTCGTCAAGACGACCTATGCATACGACCAACGCCGACAGCTGACGCTGGAAAAAATGGACTGGAACTCGCTGAGCTGGCGCGTCGGCCATGGCTACGACGCCAATGGTTTCCGCGCGTCGCAGTCGTTCCAGGGCACCGACGTGGTGACGTTCGCGCCGAATGCGCTGGGCCAGCCGACAAAGGCGGGCACGTACGCAACGGGCGTGACTTATTACCCCAATGGCGCGATGGCCGGCTTCACCTATGGCAACGGCATCGTGCACTCGCTGACGCAGAACGCGCGCCAATTGCCGTTGAAGAGCCGCGACGCGTACGGCACCAGCGCCGTGCCCCTCGACCACACGTACAGCTACGACGAGAACGGCAACGTCACCTCGATCCTCGATGGCACGGATGCCACCCGCAACCGCGCAATGGTCTACGACAACCTCGATCGCCTGACCCAGATGACGTCGCTGGGCATGCTCGGGGGCACGGGCAAGATCTTCTACACCTACGACGGGCTGGACAACATCACGGCGGTGAGTTCGCCGAACCGCAGCCAGCGGTATTGCTACGACGCGAACAACCGATTGGAGTTCCTGCGCGCTGGCGCCACGGTGGTGTGTCCGAATGGCGCGGCAACGGTGGCGTTCGGTTACGACGTGCAAGGCAACCTGGCGTACAAGAACAACGTCAACTTCGTGTTCGACCTGGGCAATCGCTTGCGCGCCACCAACGGCGGCGTGTCGTCGGGCTACGTGTACGACGCGCTTGGAAGGCGCGCACGCGACTACGTCACCTCCAGCAAGTACAGCCTGTATACGCAGGCGGGGCAGCTTGCCCATACGTCCGATGCCAATGGGTCGGCGGAGTACATCTATTTGAACGGAAGCCTGGTCGCGATCGCGCGGACGCCGTCGGGAGGAAGCGTCCCGACGGTTGAGTACCAACATACTGATGCGTTGGGCACGCCCGTGGCGACCAGCACCGCGAGCCGTCAGATCACGAAGAGTGATTACGAGCCTTACGGGCGCGTGTTGAACCGGGCGGTGAAGGATGGGCCCGGGTTCACGGGGCACGTCGAGGATGCGGCGACGGGGCTGGTGCAGATGCAGCAGCGGTATTACGACTCGTTGGTGGGGCGGTTCTTGAGCGTTGATCCTGTAACTGCGCGTCCGATCGGGGACAACTTCAACCGCTATTGGTATGCCAACAACAACCCGTACAGATTCACTGACCCCGATGGCCGTGAAACGGGGATGTTCCAAAGGCCGGAGTTCCGAATGGCGCAGCCTGACGCGGCAACGACCGCGTCTGCGGTGGGGCTGATTGCAGATTTCACGCCGGTCGTCGGGGACGCAAAGGGCGTCTATGAAGCGATGCAACAGCCGACCTGGACCAATATTTCCGCGGCAGGCGTCGGGTTCGTTCCCCTTGTTGGCGACATGGCAAGTAAGGCGATCAAGAATGCGGACACCATTGCTGACGTTGGCAAGGCCGTTGCTGACGCCAATCGGGCCGACAATCTCGCGAAAGGAATTCCCGCCAGCCAATTGGGCCCTTCCGGAAAGCCGAAGATCCACACAGTTGAACACGGTGGAAAACGAGGTGAAGCTAAAGAGGCCGCTCGCCGAGAAAATGGTAAGGGCGGGACCACCGCAAATCACACGACCCCGGCAGTTGGCAAAGACCACTATCACGGTGTTTCCAAGTCGGGGGAAAAGAGCCGCATACATCATGAATACGAATAAGCGTGGCTTCTGGATCGGCGTCGCGGAAGTGGTCCCTCATCCAGGAAATGATCTGCTCGAAGGAGCAAGTGGCGCTTACGTGAGCGTCTTTGGGCTGGCCGATGCAGAGGCGCAGTTCAATGAGAAGGTGAAGTTCGCGTTCAAGGCAATGGCCTTTGACCTTCTCGAACTTAGTGACGTAAGTTTTATGTCATCTGTAGAAATGTGGGTGGGCGTAGACAAAACCTTGCGAGAGCGAGCGGCAACGCTTAGCGCCGAGAATCCAGTCGAGTTTGGTTCATTTCAGTGCTTTTGCGATTAGGGTTTGCGAGAACTGCGTTGACTGATAAATGGCTGGAACTCGCTGAGTTGGCGCGTCGGCCACGGCTACGACGCCAACGGCTTCCGCGCGTCGCAGTCGTTCCAGGGCACCGACGTGGTCACGTTCGTAGCTGCCGTTGAACAGCCGCGATGCGTACGGCACCAGCGCCGTGCCGCTCGATCACACCTACAGCTATGACGAGAACGGCAACGTCACGGCGATCCTCGATGGCACCGACGCCACCCGCAACCGCGCAATGGTCTACGACAACCTCGATCGCCTGACCCAGATGACGTCGCTGGGGATGCTCGGCGGCACGGGCAAGATCTTCTACACGTACGACGGGCTGGACAACATCACGGCGGTGAGTTCGCCGAACTGCAGCCAGCGGTATTGCTACGACGCGAACAACCGATTGGAGTTCCTGCGTGCCGGCGCCACGGTCGCGTGCCCGACCGGCGCGGCGATGGTGGCGTTCGGTTACGACGTGCAGGGCAACCCGGCGTACAAGAACAACGTCAATTACGTGTTCGATCTGGGCAATCGGCTGCGCGGCACGAATGGGGGCGTGGCATCAAGCTACGTGTACGACGCACTCGGGCGCCGTGCGCGCGACTACGTGACTTCCAGCAAGTACAGCCTGTACACGCAGGCGGGGCAGTTGGCCCATACGTCCGATGCCAATGGGTCGGCCGATCTATTTGAACGGGAGCCTGGTCGCGATCGCGAGGACGCCGTCGGGAGGCAGCGTCCCGACGGTCGAGTATCAGCACACCGATGCGCTGGGCACGCCGGTGGCGGGACCCGCCGCGGTGTGGGCACAGATTTGCCGATTGGGAAAGGAAACGAAACACGCAGCGACATCGACTACTTGGCCCCGCCTTCTAGCGCAAACTATTTCGATGATCTGCAGCAGAGGCTGCCCGGCATAGATCCCGCAACCGGCATCGTCCCCGGGGTCGGAAATCCGAACATCGGTCCGGTGATTCGGTTTGAGCCCAAGAGGTGAGGAATCGAATGAAAACCCTTCGGCGCTTTTGGTTCACTTTTTCGCCACGTCCCCAGTATTCACCGTTGGCATTGGGGTGCGGTGTAACTGCATTCGACCGTACGGATGCCATCGAAATTCTGCACAGACTCGTTTTTGCTGGACGTCCCGCTCCATTGGTCGTCGATGAGGTAATCGAGGATGTCGATGTTTTACAGTTGGATGCGGGGCACGTGATTCCGAATATGGGGCTGGTCACTACCAGGGGAGTTTGGTTCCCCTTGGGTTATGAACAAGTCGACGACCCTGACGTGGGCATGTTCTAAATTTGGCTCCAATTGACTAGTCGGCCAGTGTTTTGGCGCCAACGGCCGCGCGTCGCAATTTACGCAACGCGATCTGGCGCAACGAAGAGAATGCTGGACAAGTAGGCTGCGACAACCATGAAAGAGTTTCGACTTGTGGGCGACCAAATTCGACCTGTGGCTGTTGGCTAGGGGAGTTGCATCGCGTCGGACAGGATTACCGTCGACGATGCAAAGGTTGGATACTGCTATCGAGAAGATCCTGAGGATTCGGTGGACAGTGGATGGCGCTTTTTTGCAGGGTCGTAGACGGCCTCAGCTTGGCCGTCCTCCCGCTCCAGAGGAGCGAGACCGTTTCCAATGACTAACAGGGCATTAGATTATGAGTTTGTGCGCTCACTCGTTTCCCTGACGTGGCGAGAGGCCTATTGGGGATATCAACACGGCTTGATTCGCTGGGAGGCGTTAAAGGACCTCGCTGGCGACAAGTTGGTGCAGGGATCCGAGAAGGCCTACGAGATCGAGTTGGCAGGGCTGTCGGCCGTTGAAGCTCATGAGTCGGAAGGATTGGCTAAACAGCTGGCGGATCAGGAAATGCCCACCGAGGTGGGCCGGGATCAGCAGGTTTGGCTTTTCTTGGTGTTGGCCGATTTGTACTTGCGACGGAACGAAGTCGAAGATGCGTTCGCTGATATCGAGGTCATTTACGCGGACTTCGGCTATCCGGAAGAGATTGAAGGATTCGTGCGCTTCATGCCCCCTTCTGATGGATACGAACCATTGACGCACTCCCATCAGGAAAATTTGCAGCGCTCGCACCGGCTTTGGGTCCAGTACCTGCAAGCACACGGATTCGATACCGGTGTCGATGCAAGCGATTAAAGAGTAATGGCTTCGGGGGGCGTCGAGGTCCCGCACTTCAGCGACGAAGCCGGCCGACATCATGACTATCCAAAGAATTAGCAGCGGCATTGCAGTCCATTTCGCGCCTGATCTCCGGGTGGCGAACGACATCGTTGCACTGCAGCGCGAACGTCCGAATGACCGCGAGCTTGCTGGCGTATCTCTTGTTGTTGCGCGAAGCGATGCCCAGCAATGGAGTGAGCTCACGGCGAATGTCGTGGACTACTTGATCAGGAGGCAGTTCGTAAGCCCGGTGCTTGGCAGGCTTCAATGGACGTTCTTTGGAGCAACTAGCGGGTGGCGACAAAACAGTGCGGCGGTGAGGCACAAGCGCTTCTGGAAGAACGAGTCACTGGACCTGGGATCGATTGGCGTGCAGTCAGAAGAGATAGAGGTAGTCTCGGAGCGCGGCATTCGATATGCAGTTGTTGCGAGACTGGATCGCGCGCATGTTCGAGCAGCCTCCGAGTGGGTCCGCAAGACACAATCTGGATTTCTGTTTCTGTCCGAAGAGGCTCCAACGACCGACAGCGAGTTCGTTCGAAGCACGTATTCTTCATCGTTTGCTCCTGACGGTGCGTCAATTGATTGGTCTCGCGCTGCAAATTGCATATGCCGTGGTGACCGTATCTTGGTGCGCTGCAGCGGAGCCTTTGACGATCAAGAGATGTCAGTCGACCTGATTTTTGAAAGGTCCAAGTTCAATTCACTGATCACAGCCTTCCTCGCGGATTAATGAATTGGAAACCCAAGCGGCGATCAGGGAAGGAAGGAGGCTCGAGAACCAATGACTGCCGATATCCCAAAGGCGTATCAGTTTGTGCTAACGCTCGCGCAGCGCGGAGGGAAGTACTCGGCTAGTCAGTTGGCCGAATTGGCTGAAGAGGCAGGTAGACGTGCAGGCTTCGAAGCGGCTCACGTTGCGTTCGAAGCAGCATTGCATCGCGCGCAACAAGCAATGGACTCGGAGGATGACGAAAGCCTGATTGCGGAACTCATAAACCTTCGGGTCTGCGCGATGAATATTGTCGCTGACTTCGATAACCTCGTAGATGCGATCTCAGGGCTGTTCGAGTCTGATTCGGTCTAATGGAACAACGCGCGAACTCCTCGCCACCCAGAACACTGAACTTCGAACGGTTGTTTACGGAAACAGAGAGTTCATGGAGCGGCTAAAAGGTGGGGTCTAACGCGACGGCACCGATGCCACGCGCAAACACGCGGTGGACTAACGACAGAAGCGCCGCCCTCAAGCAGAAGGCCCGCATCGCTGCAGGCCTCCCGATCCATCAGTTATTCGCAATCTTCTCACGCAACGGCATCTTCCCCGGCCATCCACCGGCCAGCGCGCGATAGAGCGCCACCACACTGACCGCACTCCGCGTCCGCGCAGCCGCGAACGCATCCTGCGCTTCCAGTTGCTGCCGCTCCGCATCGAGCACTTCGAACAGATCCACCGCGCCGGCTTCATAGCGCACGCGTGCGATGCGCGCGGCGTTGGTGCTGTCGATCGCCGCCTGTTCGCGATGCTGGTCTTCGGTGCGCGCGCGGGCCTGGCGGATCAGCGCGTTCTCGGTGTCTTCCAGGGCGAGGAGGACGATTTGGCGGTAGCGGGCCAGTTCGCCTTCGGCGTCCGCGTCGGCGGCGGCGATGCGTGCGCGCACGCGGCCGGCGTCGAGGAACGACCAGTCGATGCCGAGCGCGACGAGGCCGGTGGCGCTGCCGCCTTCGAACAATGCGCCCGCATCGCCCGCCTGCGTGCCGAGCAGGCCGCCGAGGGTGAAGCGCGGGAACAGGTCGGCGGTGACGACGCCGATGCGCGCGGTCGCCGAGTGCAGGCGCTGTTCGGCAGCGGCGACGTCGGGGCGGCGGCGCAGCAGGTCGCCCGGTGTGCCGGCGTCGATGCGTTCGGGCAGGGCGGGGAGGGGAACGGGCGGGTCGAGTTCGGCGATCAGCGCATCCGGCGTCTGTCCGGTGAGTACCGCGATGCGATGTTGTGCGAACGCGACTTGCGCTTCGAGTGCGGGCACGTTGGCGAGCGTCGCTTCGAGTTGCGCGTTGGCGCGCGAGGTGTCGAACTCGGTGCCGCGGCCGGCGTCGTAACGCACCTTCACCAGGCGCAGGGTTTCGCGTTGGTTCTCGGCGTTGTTGCGGGCCACGCGCAGGCGTTCCTGCAGGCCGCGCAGTTCGAAGTAGCTGCGTGCGACGTCGCCCACGATCGCGACCTGCAACGCGGCGAGTTCGTGCGCGTTGGCTTCGACGTTGGCGCGGTTGGATTCGACGTTGCGGCGCACGCGGCCCCACAGGTCGAGTTCCCACGCGGCGACGACGCCGGCGTCGTACGACTTGATGCCGTCGCGTGCGTCGCTCGACAGGCCCGGCGCCTGGTCGGCGCTGAGGTTCGCTTCGCTGGCGTTCGCCTGCGCGGTGATCGTCGGGATCTGGTCGAAGCGTGCGCCGCGCAGCAACGCGTTCGCGCGGTCGTAGCGCGAGAGCGCGATGCGCAGGTCGTGGTTCGCATTGAGGGCTTCTTCGACGAGCGCGGTGAGTTGCGCGTCGCCGAAGCGTTCCCAGAACGCATCGCCCGCGGGGGCGGCTTCGGGCAGCGATGCCAGTTCGGCCGCGGTGGGAGCGCGCGCAAACGCCGCCGGTTCCTGCGGCGTCGGCCGCACGTAATCCGGGCCGACGGTGCACGCTGCGAGCAGCGCCACGCTCAATGCGGTGAGTGCAAGACGGGCAGGGATCACCACGGGAGCTTCTCCTCGAAGTAAACGAAGCCGCCGTTCGGGCCGGTCTCGTCGATCAGCGCCATGCGCACGCTGGTGCGCGCGCCGTCCTGCACGGCGAGTTCGCCGCCGGCGTTCATGTCGGTCTTCACCGAACCCGGATGCACGGCGTTGACCTTGACGTTGGTGTCGCGCAGTTCGTGCGCGAGCTGCACGGTCCACGCGTTCACCGCGCTCTTCGATACGTTGTAGGCGGGCAGCTTGATGTCGTATACGCCCGAGGCCGGGTCGTTGTTCGCCGCGATCGAACCGAGCAGGCTCGAAACGTTGACGATGCGCGCGGCCGGCGCCCGCTTCAGCAGCGGCAGGAACGCCTGCGTGGTCGCGACGACGCCGAACACGTTGGTGTCGAACGTCTGGCGCCACATCGCGAGCGACTGCTCCGACGGCTTGCGCTGCGCGTCGTCGAGGAACACGCCGGCGTTGTTGACGAGGATGTCGAGGCGCCCGTGCTTGCTCGCGACTTCCTTCGCCGCGTTGGCGATGCTGTCGTCGTTGGCGACGTCGATCGCGATCGCTTCGACCGACAGGCCTTCGGCCTGCAGTTGCAGCGCGGCGGCGACCGCCTTGTCGCGGTCGCGACCGCCGAGCAGGACGTGCACGCCTGCATTCGCAAGCTGGCGCGCGGTTTCCAGGCCGATGCCGCGGGTCGCGCCGGTGACGAGGGCGACCTTGTCGCGGGTGTTGGCAGACATGTGCGTTCTCCTAATGAGTCACGAATGAGGGATCAGGCTTCCGCTTCGACGAAATGCGCGGGAGCGGCGCCGGGGTGCTTGCGCGTCACGAGCTTGCGCAGCGCGACGTAGAACACCGGCGTGAGGAACAGGCCGAACAGCGTGACGCCGAGCATCCCCGCGAACACCGTGATGCCGGTGACCGAGCGCACTTCCGCGCCCGCGCCGTGCGAGAGGACCAGCGGGATCGTGCCGGCGATGAAGGCGATCGAGGTCATGACGATCGGGCGCAGTCGCAGGCGGCACGCTTCGAGCGCGGCTTCGACGATGCTCTTGCCCTGCAACTCCAACTCGCGGGCGAACTCGACGATCAGGATCGCGTTCTTGCACGCCAGGCCCATCAGCACGACCAGGCCGACCTGCACGAACACGTTGTTGTCGCCGCCGGTGAGCTTCACGCCGACCAGCGCGGACAGCAGCGTCATCGGCACGATCAGGATCACGGCCAGCGGCAGCGTCCAGCTTTCATACAGCGCGGCGAGCACGAGGAAGGCGAGCAACACGGCGAGCGGGAACACGATCAGCGCGGCCTTGCCCTGCGTCGCCTGCTGGTAGCTCAGGTCGCTCCAGTCGAAGCCCATGCCGTTCGGCAACACCTGGCCGGCGATTTCGGTGACCTTCTCCATGGCTTCGCCCGAGGACATCGTGCGCGGGTCGTAGCCGCCGAGAAGGTCGGCCGCCGGATACCCGTTGAAGCGCAGCACCGGGTCGGGGCCGTAGGTCTGCTTGATCGTGACCATCGAACCGATCGGCACCATCTCGCCGTGGATGTTGCGCGTGCGCAGCTTGGCGATGTCTTCGACGTTGTCGCGGTACGGGCCGTCGGCCTGCGCGATCACCTGCCACGTCCGACCGAACATGTTGAAGTCGTTGACGTAAGACGAACCGAGGTACGTCTGCAGCGTGTCGAACAGTTCGGTGAGCGGCACGCCCTGCGCCTTGGCCTTCACGCGATCGACTTCCGCGTCGAGCTGCGGCACGTTGGCCTGGTAGCTCGTGATCGGATAGCCGAGGCCCGGCGTCTGCGCGGCGGTGCCCTGCACGGCCTGCACGGCGTTCTGCAGCGCGCCGTAACCGAGGTTGGCGCGGTCTTCGACGAACAGCGAGTAGCCCTGGCCGTTGCCGAGGCCGAGGATCGGCGGCGGCATCAGCGCGAACGCGAAGCCTTCCTGGATCCCGGCGAGCTTGGCGTTGAGCTGGTCGTTGATTTCCTTCGCCGACAGCTTGCGCTCGTCGAACGGCTTGAGCGGGAAGAACACGACGCCGCTGTTCGGGGTGTTGGTGAACTGCAGCGGGTTCAGGCCCGGGAACGCGACCTCGTGGCCCACGCCCTCGATGCTGCGCGCGGCTTCGGCGACCTTCTTCAGCGCAGCGTCGGTGCGTTCGATCGACGAGCCTTCCGGCATCTTCACGCCCGCGATCAGGTACAGCTTGTCCTGCGTCGGAATGAAGCCGGCCGGCACCCACTGGAACACGAACGCCGTTGCGACCAGCAGCACCGCGTACACGCCGAACACGCGACCGCGTCGACCGAGCAGGCGACCGACGTTGCGCTGGTAGCCCTCGGAGCTGCGGTGGAAGAAGCGGTTGAACGGACGGAAGATCCAGCCGAACGCGCGATCCATGCCACGCGACAACGCGTCCTTCGGCGCGTCGTGCGGACGCAGCAGGCGGGCGGCCAGCGCCGGCGACAGCGTGAGCGAGTTGATCGCCGAGATCACCGTCGAGATGGCGATGGTCACCGCGAACTGCTTGTAGAACTGGCCCGTGACGCCCGTGAGGAACGCCATCGGCACGAACACCGCACACAGCACGAGCGCGATCGCGATGATCGGACCAGAGACTTCCTTCATCGCAAGATGCGCGGCCTTCAGCGGCGTCGCGCCTTCCTCGATGTGGCGTTCGACGTTTTCCACGACCACGATCGCGTCGTCGACCACGATGCCGATCGCGAGCACCAGGCCGAACAACGTCAGCGTATTGATCGAGAAGCCGAGCAGGTGCAGCGCGGCGAACGTACCGACGACCGACACCGGCACCGCGATCAGCGGGATGATCGATGCGCGCCAGGTCTGCAGGAACAGGATCACGACGAGCACGACCAGCAGCGTCGCTTCGAGCAGCGTGCTCACGACGGCCTTGATCGAATCGCGGACGAAGATCGTGGTGTCGTACACCGTGTGGTATTCGACGCCCGGCGGGAAGCGCTTCTGCAGCTCGTCCATCTTCGCGACCACCTGGTCGCGGATCGCCAGAGCGTTCGCGCCCGGCGCCTGGAAGACGCCCATCGCCGCGGCGTTCTGGCCGTCCAGTCGCGCGCGCAGCGTGTAGTCGCCGGAAGCGAGTTCGACGCGCGCCACGTCGCCGAGGCGCACGACCTCGCCGTCTTCGCCCGACTTCAGCACGACCGCCTTGAACTCGTCGACCGAACGCAGGCGACCCTGCGCGTTGATCGGCGTGAGGAAGTCGCTGCCGTTGGGCATCGGTTCGGCGCCGAGCTGGCCGGCGGAGACCTGGATGTTCTGCTCGCGCACGGCGCGCAACACGTCGCCCGCGGTCATACCGCGTGCGGCGATGCGGTCCGGGTCGAGCCAGAGGCGCATCGCGTAGTCGCCGCCGCCGAACTGGTGCGCTTCGCCGACGCCGGGGATCTTCGCGATTTCATCCTTGACGTGCAGGCGCATGTAGTTGCGCAGGTAGAGCGTGTCGTACTTGCCGTCCTTCGAGACCAGGTGCACGACCATCAGGAACGTCGGCGACTGCTTCTGCGTCGACACGCCCTGGCGGCGCACGTCTTCCGGCAAGCGCGCGAGCGCCTGCGCGACGCGGTTCTGCACCTTGACCGCGGCGTCGTCGGGATCCGTGCCGGGCTTGAAGGTGACCGTCATCTGCAGCACGCCGTCGGAACCGGCGACGGACTTGAAATACATCATGTCCTCGACGCCGTTGATCGCTTCTTCCAGTGGCGTGGCCACGGTTTCGGCGATCACCTTCGGGTTCGCACCCGGGTACACCGTGCGCACGACGACCGACGGCGGCACGACTTCGGGATACTCGCTGATCGGCAACTGCGGGATGGCGATCAGCCCCGCCGCGAAGATCACGATCGACAGCACGGCGGCGAAGATCGGCCGGTCGATGAAGAATTTGGAGAAGTCCATGGGGGCTCCGGGGAAACGGGAAACAAGAAGCGGGAAAAGGGAGGGCGGCGTCGTCGCGGCGGAGCGCGACGACGAGTCGAAGAACGTCCTTCGGCTAATCGGAAAATCGGTGGCGGTGCGGGTTGACTCCCGTTTCCCGCTCTTCGTTTCCCGTTTCCCGCCTTATGTAGTTACTTCATCGCAACCTTCTCACCCGCCGGCGGCGCACCCATCGCGATCACCTTCGGCGCGACCGGCATGCCGGGCATGAAGACCTTCTGCACGCCGTGCACGATCACCTTGTCGGTGGGTGCGAGACCCTGGGAGACAACGCGCAGGCCGTCGATCATCGGGCCCGGCACGATGTCCTTGCGCACCGCGGTGTCCTGCGCGCCGAGCACGTAGACGAACTTGCGGTCCTGGTCGGTGAGCACGGCCTTGTCGTCGATCAGCATCGCCTTGAACTTGCCGCTGCCCTGCAACTGCACGCGGGCGAACAGGCCCGGCGTGAACACGCGCTCGGGATTGCGCACGACGGCGCGCGCGCGGATCGTGCCGGTCGCGGCGTCGACCTGGTTGTCGATGAAGTCGACCGTGCCCGCGTGCGGGTAGCCGTCTTCATTGGCGAGGCCGATGCGCACCGGGTTGTCGCCGTTTTCGCGTTCGCCCTTGCGCGCGAGCGCCGCGTAACGCAGGAACGCCTGCTCATCGGATTCGAAGTAGATGTACATCGGATCCTGCGAGACGACGGTGGTCAGCAGCGTGGCGTCGGCCTGGGCGAGGTTGCCTTCGGTGACGAGCGCGCGGCCGGCCTTGCCGTCGATCGGCGAGCGAACTTCGGTGAACTGCAGGTCGAGGCGTGCGGCGGCGACCGCGGCTTCGGCGGCGCGCACGCCGGCGTTGCCCTGCGACGAGGCGGCCTTGCGGATCTCGAATTCTTCGCGCGAGATCGCCTTGGCGTCGATCAGCGTTTGTGCACGGCGGTCCTGCGTCTGCGCGAGCGACTGTTCGGCCTTCGCGCGTTCGAGGTTGGCGAGCGCCTGGTCGAGCGCGGCCTTGTACGGGCGCGGGTCGACGACGAAGAGCAGGTCGCCCTTTCTGACGTCGTCGCCTTCCTTGTAGGCGACCTGCTGCACGTAACCGCTGACGCGCGGACGCAGCTCGACGGTTTCGACGGCGGCGACGCGACCGGTGAACTCGTCCCAGCGCGCGACGTCCTTGCTGACCACGGTCGCGACGCTCACTTCCGGCGGCGGCGGTGCGCCGGTCGGCGCGGCTTCGCTGGTGCAGCCGGAGAACGCGAACGGCAGCAGCGCGGCGAGGCCGAGCGTGCCCAGCAAGACGCGATTGAGGAACGGAAGGCGGTTATCGGCGGGGCGGTTCATGGGGCGTCTTCCTTGGATTGAATGGGGGAGGGATTCGGGGAAGGGGCGGGCGTCTGCTTCTTCGTCAGTGCGCCCAGCAATTTGCGTGCGTCGTCGAAACAGCGTGCGGACAACGAGGGGTCTTCGCCATCCGATGTTTGCGATCCGGATGCGCGCTTCTCGTCGGAACACGGGCCGCGGCAATGCACGATCGGTTCGGGTGCGACGCGATCCTTGCGTTCGAGCATCGCGACGACGCGGCGGCCGATGCCGTCGGCATGCGGCCACAGGTCGCACGCGTGTTTCGCGTTGGCGTCGGTACGCACGGGGAATTCGAGGGCGAGCAGCTGCACGCGCACGCCCATCGGACGCGCTTCGTCGTGCAGCACGCGCGCGAGCATGCGCAACGCGGCGCCGCCGACCGAACGATGGCCGTAGCCGGCCCAGGGGTTTTCGCCGCCGGGGCCATCGATGAGGACATAACCGCCCGCGCGGCCGCCTTCGGCGAGCAGCGGCAGCAGTTCGCGCGCGAAGGCGAGATGGGCGATCACGCTCGCGTCGAGCGCATCGCGCATCTCGGTGGCGGGCGCGTCGAGCAAGCGGCCGCGTTCGCGTTCGTTGCACAGCGCGGCGATGACGCCGTCGACCGGACGGTCGAGCTTGCGCAGCTCATCCACGAGTGCGGGTGCGTTGCGCGCGTCGAGCGGCAACGCGATGGAAACAAAGTCGGCGTGCGCTCGCGATCCTTGCAGGTCGCGCAACCCGTCCGCGTCGGGGGAAACGGCGATGACGGGCCGGCCGGCGTCGAGCGCGGCGCGGACCACGCCGCGCCCGATGGCGCCGGTCGCGCCGAGAACCAGGAGGGCGGGCATCGGCCCGCCATTCGATCGAATCTGGGACTTCATTGTCCCGCCCTCGGGATTTTTTCTCCCGAATACGGGATGAAGCTACGGACGAGGTCGTGGCGCTGCACGGCGCCGGCCACGGCCAGGCCGAGGACCAGCAGGGGCATGCCGACGAGGAAGGCCACCACCGCGACCATCAGCCAGGCAGGACCGGCGCCGTGCGCCACGGATTCGTAGATCGCAAAGAAACCCAGCGTCGCCAGCACGATCAGCGCGATCGGCAGAAGCGGCAGCAAAGCGAGGCGGGTGCGTTGTTCGGTAGACATGGCCGTGGGGGGATCGGCGGGAATGGCGCACACCGTACGCCCCGGGCCGGCACTTGATTAGCCGGGAAATCGGGGAATAATTGTCCCGGGCCCGGTCCAATGCCTTCCCCCAAGGTATCCGGGCGCACCACAGGAGGCCCCAATGGCCCGCGATCTCAACGACACCCTGATCTTCGTCAAGGTGGTCGAGCACGGCAGTTTCATTTCCGCGGCGCGCGCATTGCGGCTGCCGAAGACCACCGTCAGCCGCAAGGTGCAGGACCTGGAAACGCGCCTCGGCGCGCAGCTGTTGCATCGCACGACACGCAAGCTCGGACTGACCGAAGCGGGCAACGTGTACTACGAACATTGCCAGCGCATTGCACGCGAGCTCGACGAAGCCGAAAGCGCCGTCGGCCAATTGCAGGGCGGACCGCGCGGTTGGTTGCGCGTCACCGCGCCTTATTCGATGGGCATCGAATGGATCGCGCCGCTGTTGAGCGAGTTCCACCAGCGCCATCCGGAAGTGCGCGTGGAGATGGTCCTCAACAACGAGCCGCTCGACATCATCGACAAGGAAATCGACGTCGCGCTGCGCATCGGTAATTTGCCGGATTCCAATCTCGTCGCACGCCGCCTGGCGGTGTTGCGCACGCAGGTGTACGCGAGCCAGCGTTACATCGAACGCCACGGCGAACCGCTGCATCCCGACGACCTGCAGCACCACCGCACGCTCGCGATGGTGAAGCAGCGCAAGAACGGCTTCGGCTTCTCATGGCCGTTGCACGACGGCACGCGCAGCACGGAGTTCCGCATCGATCCGGTGTTCGTCGCCAACGATCCCGCCGGGTTGCGCGGTGCGTTGCTATGCGGCGAAGGCCTGATGCTCGCCAACGACATCATGGTCAAGCCGTACGCCGAAGCCGGTTACCTGCGTCGCGTGTTGCCCGCATGGAATGGCCCGGAATACGAAATGAACGCGGTGTTCCCGCGCGGTCGCGTGCAATCGCCGAAGGTGCGCGCGTTCGTCGATTTCCTGGTCGAACGCCTCGACTTCGACGCAGGCGCGATGCAGGGCGTGTGCCCCGGATCGAGCTGCAGCGAAGTCGGCAAGTTGCCGGAGAAAGTGGCCAACGCGTATCGCCTCGCGCTGCGCAAGGTGTCGGATGAAGGGGCGCCTGCGTCGGCGCCGTTGTCGAAGGATGAAGAGGACGCGGTGTCGGCGTGACTGTCGGGAAACGGGAAGCGGGAAACGGGAAACTCGGGAAACGGGAGTTCGACGCTCGCTTCGGCTTGCAGTCCCGTCGGCCGAAGTGCCCCTGACCTCCCGTTTCCCGGGTTTCCCGTTTCCCCTTAAACCGGCAGCACGACGAACCGCACGTCGGCGATCCAGCGCGATTGCCGGCGTGACAGGCGATCGGCGAACGACTCGCCGTCGAAGTCGGCGTTGCTGCGATCGAAGCGCGCCGCGTCCACGCCGTCGAACGTGTTGACGTTCACCACTGCGTATTCGCGATCGTCGATGCGGCTGGTTGCCACCACCGGCACGCCGCAGCCGCGACACACGTGGAAGTCCGCGGTTTCGGTGCCGAAGCGGTAGCGCTCCACGAGCGCCGGATCGGCGACCTGCACGACGAGCGATGCGTCGGGATGCGACGTCCACGTCGCGCCATGCTTCGAACAGAACGTGCAACCGCAGGTGCGCGCGGGAATGCGCTCCGCGTCTTCCGGCCACGCGAGCGCGAAGCGCACGTTGCCGCAGTGGCAGCCGCCGCCGATCACTTCGCACCCGGTGGCTTCAGGCGCAGCAACTTGCCGTCGTCTTCGTCGGTGAGCACGTAGACGTTGCCGTCGTTGCCCACGCGCACATCGCGGATGCGCGCGCCGAGATCGGTGAGCAGGCGTTCCTCGCCGGCGATGGCGTTGCCTTTCAGCGACAGGCGGATCAGGTTGGATTCGGCGAGCGAACCGATGAAGAGGCTGTCGTTCCAGGCCGAGCCCGGGCGACCGGTGTAGAACGCCATGCCCGACAGGCCCGGCGACTTCGCCCAGAAGTGGTGCGGTTGTTCCATGCCCGGCGCCGACGTGCCGACCGATTCGCTGATCTTCAGCCCCGAGTAGTCGATACCGTTGGTGATGATCGGCCAACCGTAGTTCTTGCCCGCTTGCGGCAGGTTGATTTCGTCGCCGCCGCGGGGACCGTGTTCGTTTTCCCACAGCGTGCCGGTGCGCGGATCCAGCGCCATGCCCTGCATGTTGCGATGCCCGTAACTGTAGATCTCCGGGCGCGCGTCCTTGCGGCCGACGAAGGGATTGTCCTTCGGCACGCTGCCGTCGAGGTTCAGGCGCACGAGCTTGCCCTGCAGCATGTCGAGCTTCTGCGCGGTCGGGCGGTCATTGCGTTCGCCCTGGCTGATGAAGACGTGGCCGTTGCCGTCGAACACGATGCGCGAACCGAAATGGTTGCCGCCGGTGAGCTTGGGTGCCTGGCGATACACGACGCGCACGTCGCTCAACGCGTTGTCGTTCAACGTCGCGGTCGCGACCGCGGTGCCGGCCGTGTCGTCGTCGCCGGGTTCGGCGTAGCTCAGCCAGATGCGCTTGGACGTGGCGTAGTCGGGCGCGAGTACGACGTCGAGCAACCCGCCCTGGCCTTGCGCGAAGACGGCAGGCACGCCGGTGATCGCCGGCGACAACTTGCCGTCGGCGGACACGTGGCGCAGTCGCCCCGGCCTTTCGGTCACGAGGAAGCTCCCATCGGGCAGCAACGCAACCGACCACGGATGCTCGAGCCCTTGCGCAAGCGTCTCCACGCGCATCGCCGCGGAGACGCCCGCCGTCGTGCTCGCGGTCGCCGTCGCGGAGGCATCGCCACCACTCGCGCTCGCCGTTGCAGTCGCCGACGACTGTTGGGAACTGCACGCCGACACCGCCAAGGCCATCATCAGAACCGAAATCTTGCGTGACATCGCCGTCTCCCGTGCTTTTCCGAATCCCGAATCCCGAATCCCGGCCCCTAACGGTACCCCGCCGCCTGCAGTTCGAACAGTTCCGCGTACCGCCCGCCCTGGGCGAGCAGTTGCTCGTGCGTGCCGCTCGCTTCGAGCCGGCCTTCGGCCAGCACGAGGATGCGATCGGCCATGCGCACGCTGGAGAAGCGATGCGAGATCAGCACCGCCGTGCGTCCGTGCGAGAGTTCCTTGAAGCGCTGGAAGACTTCGAACTCGCTGCGCGCATCGAGCGCAGCGGTGGGTTCGTCGAGGATCATCACCTGCGCATCGCGCATGTAGGCACGCGCGATCGCGATCTTCTGCCACTGTCCGCCGGACAGATCCACGCCGGTGCGGAAGCGGCGGCCGATCACCTGGTCGTAGCCGTGCGGCAACGTCGCGACGACTTCATCGGCGTAGGCGCGACGCGCGGCGTCTTCGATGCGCACGCGATCTTCCATCGCTTCGATCTGCCCGACGCCGATGTTCTCCGCCGCGGTGAGGTGATAGCGCACGAAGTCCTGGAAGATCACGCCGATGTTGGCGCGCAGGTCGTCGAGGTCGTAGTCGCGCAGGTCGCGGCCGTCGAGCAGGATGCGGCCTTCGTCCGGGTCGTACAGGCGCGCGAGCAACTTGACGAGCGTGGTCTTGCCCGCGCCGTTTTCGCCGACGAGCGCGAGGACTTCATCCGCGCGCAGTTCGAAGTCGAGGCCGCGCAGCGCCCAGCGTTCGGCTTCCGGATAACGGAAGCCGACGCCTTCGAACACGAAGCCGCGCGCGATCGGTCGCGGGATCGATACTGCGTCGGCCTTCGAACGGATTTCCGGCTGGATCTCGAAGAACGAGTACAGATCGTCGAGATACAACGCCTGGCCCGCGACCTGCGAAAACCCGACGAGCAACCCTTCGAGCAACTGTCGCAAGCGTCGGAAGCTGCCCGCGAGGAAGGTGAGATCGCCGATGCTGAAGTCGCCCTTCACCGTGCGCCATGCGATGTACGCGTACGCCAGGTAATAGCCGAGCGTGCCGAAGGCGGCGAGCACCGTGCCCCACATCGCGCGACGTCGCGCGAGGCTGCGGTTGGCCTTGAGGAACTGCGCCGCCAGCGTGCGATAACGCGCGATGAAGTAGCGGTGCAGGTTGAAGATCTTCACTTCCTTCGCGGTCTCGACGCTCGCGCCCATCTGGCGCAGGTATTCGAGTTGCCGGCGTTCCGGCGTCCACTGGAAGTTCAACGAGTAGTTCAACGCATTGAAGTGCGACTCGCCGACGAACGCGGGGATGAGCGCGATCGCGAGTAGCGCGATGAGCCAAGGTGCGTAGATCAGCAGGCCCGCGGCGAAACTGATCACCGTCACCATGTCCTGCGCCTGCCCGAACAACTGGCTGAGCAGGTTCATGCGACCCATCGTCTGCCGGCGCGCGCGATCGAGGCGGTCCTGCAGTTCCGGATCCTCGAAGTCCTCGAGGTCGAGCGTCGCCGCGTGCTCCATCAAGCGCACGCTCGTCGCGTTGGTGAACATCTCGGTCAGCACCGCGTCGGCGTAGCTGACCATGCGGCCGAGCAGGTCGGAGGCGATCGCGAACGCGAACTCCACCAGCAGCAGGAACACGAGGTGATCGAGTGCGCCGGAATGCCACGCGTCGATGAACGATTCGAAACCGAGGCCTTGCCCGACCAGGCGCACCGCTTCGTCGATGATCAGCTTGCCGATCCAGAGCATCGCGATCGGCAGCAGCGCGCGAACCAGGCGCAGGCCGAGGCTGGTGATCGTCAGCGCCTTGCTGGTCGCCCAGATCTCGCGCAGGAACGGTGGCAGGTTGCGCAACGCGCCGACGCGTTCGCGCAGGCTCGGGTTGCCGGTACGCGGGTTCGGGGACGGCGGAAGCTCGGCCATTCCCCAGTGTCACGGCCGGCAGGTGATGAAGGCAAAAAAAAGGGGCGCGGTTGCTCTCCGCGCCCCGATGCCGGGTGGGGGGTGCCCCGGCTCATGCGTACACCCTGATCAGGTGCGAGGGGTGTGACCCCTCATTCGAGGACAAGTTCCCCGTCGCCCGAGAAGGTTTCGATGCGGATCAGGCCACTGCCGCTTCCATAACGGTGCTCGAAGCTGGCGCCCGGGCCGTATTTCGGCCGCTCGACCTTCGCGCCGGGGGCGTCGAGGTCGCCGCTGAAGGTTTCGGCGGAGACGTTGGCCGAGAGGTTCTTCGGCATGACCAGGTGCAGGTCGCCGCTGACCGATTCGGCCTTCACTTCACCGCCGTCCTGCAGGCCCGCGCGGACGCGCACGTCGCCCGACACGGTGGAGGCGTCGATGCGGCGCAGCTTCAGGCCGTTGCTGTCGGCGTCGATGTTGCCCGAGACGGTTTCGACGTCGAGTTCGCCGTCGAGCTTGCCGCGCAGGCGCACGTCGCCGCTGACAGACGAAGCGCTGACGTCGCGCGAGTTCAGCGTGAGCGTGAGATCGCCGCTGACGCTTTCGATGTCGGCTTCGCGCGGCGCACCGGCGACGACCACGTCGCCGCTGACGCTGTCGATCGACAACGACACGCCGGCGGTGCCGACCACGTCGACCGTCGCGGAGACCGATTCGATCTCCAGTTCGGCGAGCACGGGCACGTTGATGATCAGGTCGGTCGGCTCGGTGTTGTCGTTGTTGCCGTGCCAGCCGCTGCGGCCACGCGGATATTCGACCTTGATCAGCAGGTCGCTCTCGTCGCCTTCGACGATGAGCTTTTCCACGCCCTTGCCGAGCGTGCCGCCGACATGGACTTCCTTCTTGTCCCAGGTCCGCACCTGGATGCTTCCCTTGAGGTTTTCGATCTGCACGGTGCCGCGCGAACCGAGGGGACGAGTTTCGTTGATCGGCGTGGCGGCCCACGCCGTGGATGCGGCCATGCACGCGGCCAGGAGGGAGAGGGTGAGCAGCTTGCGGGTCATCGGGGTGTCTCCGGTAAAAGCGTTGCGAACGGTCGCCATCGTCTTGTTCATGTCAGGTGGCGAACGAAGTGCGTGCGATGCGCTGGGTGAGTTCCAGGCGTCGCGTGTAGGTGCTTTGCAATCGGTCGAGCAGGAAGCGCGCGTTCGGATCGCGGGCCAGCGCGGTGCGGATCTGCGCGGCGCTCTGGTCGAGCACCTGCAGTTCCGGCGCGGCCTTCGCCGCGGGCGGCGCGAGCAAGTCGAGTTCCTTCAGCGCGGCCTGGTATTCGAGCGTCATCGCTTCGGCTTCGCGGGCGATGATGCGCGTCTGCACGGGCACGGACTGGGCGATCGGCGACGTCGGCGGACGCACCTGCCACGCGATGCCGACCGCGAGCGCGAGCGACGCGGCCGCGGCGAGCGGCGCGAGCGGGCGCCACGATCGACGCATCGGCGCCGGCGCGACCTGCGGGGTCGCGGCGATGCGCGAGGCGATCGACGGCCACAGGTCGGTCGCGGGTGCGACGTCCTGCCGCAGCGCGCGCAACTGGAAGCGCAGCGCGTCGTCGAGCTGTTCGTCGTTGCGCGGATCAGTGTTCATGGTGACCTCCAAGACGCGTGCGCAACAGGCCGCGCGCGCGATGCAACTGGGCTTTCGAACTGCCGACCGCCATGCCGAGTTCGGCGGCGATCTCTTCGTGTTTCCAACCTTCCACGTCGTGCAACACCAGCACCGCGCGGGCCCGCGGGGGCAGGGTGGCCACCGCGCGTTCCAGGTCCATCGTCAGGGCCGTCATGTGGCCGGCCGAGTCGGTGGTGCCGAGCTGGTCGAGCGCGTCCTCGTCGTCGCTGGCCTGGGGCCGGCTGCGGCGCGCGCGCAGTTCCATCAGCGCGGTGTTCACGGCGAGGCGATGCAGCCACGTGGTGAACGCACTTTCGAAGCGGTAACCGGGCAGGGCCTGCCAGGCGCGGACGAAGGCTTCCTGCGTGAGGTCTTCGGCGCGACCGGCGTGCCCGCCCACCAGGCGCAGGATCACGCCGTGGACCCGACTGCTATGGCGGCGATAGAGCGCCTCGAAGGCGGTCGCGTCGCCGCGTCCCGCCGCGCGCACCAACGCGCCATCGACATCCTCCGCGGGGGCGGCCTGGACGGGCGCTGGGGTGGCGTGTGGTGTCCATTCGGTCACGGCGGAGGTCAGCATACTCACTCCGATGCAACGACCGGCCGCAAGGTTTAATGCGCCCCGGAAGGGACTCGTGCGGGAGACATGGCCCATCGGAACGGCGCCCGCAGAGCCGTGCCTTGTAGAATCGGCGGTCTTTCGTACTGCCGCCCCACGCCCGTGACCCACGCTTCCAATGCTTCCCGTCCTGCCGGCCCGGTCTCCATCCGCCAGGAAGACCTCATTACGTCGATCGCCGACGGCCTCCAGTACATCTCGTACTACCACCCCGTCGATTACATCCGGAACCTCGCCGCCGCGTACGAGCGCGAGGAAAGCCCGGCCGCGAAGGACGCGATCGCGCAGATCCTGATCAATTCGCGCATGTGCGCCGAAGGCCACCGGCCAATCTGCCAGGACACCGGCATCGTCACGGTGTTCCTCACCATCGGCATGGACGTGCGCTGGAGTGATGCGACCATGGGCGTGGAGGACATGGTCCACGAAGGCGTGCGCCGCGCGTACAACCATCCCGACAACAAGCTGCGCGCCTCGGTCCTCGCCGACCCCGCAGGCAAGCGCACCAACACGAAGGACAACACGCCCGGCGTGGTCAACGTGAAGGTCGTGCCGGGCAACACGGTCGAAGTGATCGTCGCCGCGAAGGGCGGCGGGTCGGAGGCCAAGTCGAAGTTCGCGATGCTCAACCCGTCCGATTCGATCGTCGACTGGGTCCTCAAGACCGTGCCGACGATGGGCGCCGGCTGGTGCCCGCCGGGCATGCTCGGCATCGGCATCGGCGGCACCGCCGAAAAGGCGATGCTGCTGGCGAAGGAATCGCTGATGGAGCCGATCGACATCGTCGAACTGCAGCAGCGCGGCGCGTCCAATCGCGCCGAGGAACTGCGCCTGGAGTTGTACGAGAAGGTCAACGCGCTCGGCATCGGCGCGCAGGGCCTCGGTGGCCTGACCACCGTGCTCGACATCAAGGTGAAGGATTACCCGACGCACGCGGCGAACCTGCCGGTCGCGATGATCCCCAACTGCGCCGCCACCCGCCACGCGCACTTCGTGCTCGACGGCAGCGGCCCGGTGATGCTCGACCCACCGTCGCTCGAGGACTGGCCGAAGCTCACCTACGACGCGTCGAAGGGCCGTCGCGTCGACCTCGACACGCTGACGAAGGAAGACGTCGCGTCGTGGCAGCCGGGCGAAGTGCTGCTGCTCAGCGGCAACCTGCTGACCGGTCGCGATGCCGCGCACAAGCGCATGGTCGAGATGTTGAACAAGGGCGAACAGCTTCCGGTCGACCTGAAGGGTCGCTTCATCTACTACGTCGGCCCGGTCGATCCGGTGCGCGACGAAGTCGTCGGCCCCGCGGGCCCGACCACCGCCACGCGCATGGACAAGTTCACCGAACAGGTCCTCGCGCAGACCGGCCTGCTCGGCATGGTCGGCAAGGCCGAACGCGGCCCGGCGGCGATCGAGGCGATCCGCAAACACGGCTCCGCGTACCTGATGGCGGTCGGCGGCGCGGCGTATCTCGTGTCGAAGGCGATCAAGGCTTCGAAGGTCGTCGCTTTCGCCGACCTCGGCATGGAAGCGATCTACGAGTTCACCGTGCAGGACATGCCTGTCACCGTCGCCGTCGATTCTTCCGGTACGTCGGTGCACCAGACCGGGCCGCGCGAATGGCAGGCGCGCATCGGCAAGATTCCCGTCGTCGTCGCTTGAGTACGTCGGTAAAGCGCGGGCATCGCGCGGGGTAGAAGGGCGGAGGGGTGTGCATGCGCATATCCCCCGCCGCCGGGCCTGGCCGCGCCATCCATGGCCAGCCAAAGCCCGGGCGCACGGCCATCCATGGCCGTGCTCTGCGGGGGATATGCGCATGCACACCCCTCCGCACTCCCGCATCAATGCCTGCGCTTCTCCAACCTTCCCAAGTCAAAAGCGCAACACCAGCCGAAGGGCAAAACAGGGGTCAGAGCACTATTTCCACAGGAATAGTGCTCTGACCCCTGTTTTGCTTTTCGCTTTTCGCTTTTCGCTCTTCGCCGTTGCTGTTCGCTTCGAACGGTGGGAGGAATGGGGGCGCGGGAGGGGAGGTGAGGCACGACGCGTGCATGCCTATGGACCCCCGAGCAAAACCAGGAGGGTTTTGCGCACGGTCTTTGGCTGGCCATGGATGGCGCTTGCCAGGACCGGCGGGGGTACATAGGCGTGCACGCGTCGTGCCGTCGTTCAATCACTCCGCGCCCCCATTCCCCTCGACGTACTCAGCTCGGCGTCGAAGGATTCTTGTCGTCGAGCAGGTTCTGGTCTTCGGACTTGCGCTGCGCTTCGGCGAGCTGCTTGTCGATTTCCTTGTCGGCGGAGGTGTCGACGTGCATCGGGTGTTCCTGCGGTGCGGGCGTCGGCAGGATTGCGGGCGGCGGCGCGGTGCCTGCGCGGCGCACGCCGTTGCGGTCGAGTGCGGCCTTCACCGCGCGCATCGCTTCGCTGCGCACGCGCTGCACGCTGTTCTTGTGCTGGTCGACCCAGCCCATGTACTGCACTTTCATCTGGTCGTGCAGGTATTCGGAGATCAGCGTCGAGGCTTTCGGATCGGGGAGCACGCCTTCGATGCCGCGCAGTGCTTCCAGGCCCAGGCGCTGCGCGTCGCCGACCGATGCGTTGGGATCCAGCGGCACGACGAAATCGAAGCGGCGCTTCGGGTTCTCGGTGTAATTGAGCACCACAGAACGGAACACCAGCGCGTTGGGCAGCGCAACCTGGTTGCCGTCCATCGTCATGAGCAGCGTCGTGCGCGAGGTGAGCGCGACCACGCGGCCTTCGTGCACGCGATCGACCACCACGTGGTCGCCCGGCGAGAACGGCCTGCGCAGGCTGAGCAGGATGCCGGCGATGTAGTTCTCGGCGATGTCCTTGAACGCGAAGCCGAGCACGAGGCCGATCACGCCCGCCGAGCCGAGCACCGCGCCGACCAGCGACGAGGCGCCGAGCAGGTCGAGCGCGATCAGGATGCCGATCAGCGTGATCGCCCACTGCACGATCCGCCGCAGCAGGCCTTCCATGTACGGGTTGTTGCTGTGCACGCGCGCCATCCAGCGCATGCGCCGCGACAGCATGCTGCCGATCCACGAGAACAGCAGCACGAGTGCGAGCGCGATCAGCAGCAACGGCGTCGCCGCGACCAGGCGCACGAGTTTCTCGGTGACCGCCTGCATCGCGACTTCGAAGCGGTCCGACAGCCGCGTGCTGAGCTCCACGCGGTTCTCGACCTTCTCGATGCCCTGCGTCTGCGCCGCGATCGCGCCGGCGAGTTCGATGTCTTCCTTCGTCACCACCGCGCCGTGCAGCAATGCGGTGCGGTTCACCACGCTCGCTTCGACGTCGTGCAGCGTCGGTTGCGACGCGAGGCGTGCTTCCAGGCGCCTGCCCAGCAGCTGGTCCTGCGCATCGATGGCCGGTCGCAGCGAAGCGGACGGGGCGGGCGCCGTGACGGCGGCGGAAGCCGCCTGGAAGGCTAAGGCGAGGGTGAAAGCGAGCGCGAGTCGCGCGAAGAGCGATCGGGTCATGCCCGACAGTCTACAACTGCGATTTGATCGGCAGGACGAAGGTCTCCATGAACTTCTCCTTCAGGGGGCGCTTCTCCCACGTTTCGTAGGTGTAGCGCTTCGACTTGCCCAGGTCCTGTTCGAAGATCTCGGTCATGCGCTCGGCGAAGGCCTTGTCGTAGACGTTGAGGCTCGCTTCGTCGTTGAGCCGGAAGCTGCGCAGGTCGAAGTTGGTCGAGCCGACCGACACGACTTCCTTGTCCACGATCAGCATCTTGTTATGGAACATGGTCGGCGCGTATTCGCTGATCTCGATGCCGGCCTTCAGCATCGGGCCCCAGTCGCGCCTGGAGGCATGGCGCGCCGCGTCGGAGTCGGTGTTCTCGCCGGGCACGATCACGCGGATGCGCACGTTGCGCTTGCGCGCTTCGAGCAGCGCGGTCGTGATCAGCTGGTCGGGGATGAAGTACGCCGCTTCGAGGTCGATGCTTTGCTCGGCCGCGGCGATGGCCATCAGGTACATCAGGTGCATGCTCTCGCTGCCGCCGTTGGGCGAGCTGATGAACATGTGCGCGTCCATGCCGTTCACCGGCGTCAGCGCGGGGAAGTTGTCGGTGCCGTTGAGCACGCGGCCGGTGGTCTTGATCCAGTTGTCGTTGAACGCCGCCTGGAACTGCGCGACGACCGGCCCTTCGACGCGGAAATGCATGTCGCGCCAGTGATCCGGATCCTCGGCGTTGCCGCGCCACGGATCGCCGATGCCAACGCCGCCGGTGAACGCGGTGCGCCCGTCGACGATCAGCAGCTTGCGATGGGTGCGGTTGTTGAGGCGCGCGAGGTTGTACCAGTGCAGCGGGCGATAGCGTTGCACCTGCACGCCCGCGTCTTCCATTTCCTTCAGCTGGTCTTCTTCCATGCTGAAGCTGCCGGCCCAGTCGATGGTGACGTGCACCTGCACGCCGGCCTTCGCGCGCTCGGACAATGCATCGGCGAACTGCTTGCCGACGTCGCCTTCCCAATAGATGTAGGTCTCGAAGCTGATCGTCTTCCGAGCGCCGCGGATCGCTTCCAGCATCGCGGGGAAGATCTCGTCGCCGTTCTGCAGATCCTTGATCGTGTTGCCCGGCAGGATCGCGGGCCCCAACAGCACGCCCATCTCGCGACGGAACTGCGGGTCGGACACCGCGTAATGGTGGTCGACCTTGCGTTCGAGCTGTTTTTCCGGCGTGGCGAAGTTGAGCCCGATGATGACGAGCAGGCCAGTCACCACGGCGGTGACGACGATGACGGTCAGCATGCGTTTCCAGCTCCAGCGCATCGCGCGCACCGTGGACGAGGGAGCGACGACCGTAATCAAGCGGCTGCGCGCGAAGCGTGAATGCGCTAGAAGAACCAGGCGAGCGCGAACACCCCGATCATCGTGAAGGCGAGGCCGAGCTTGAGCACGATCGCGATCACGATGCCGAGCCACGTGCCGAAGCCGACTTTCGCCGCGCGGCGGAATTCGCGGCCGTGCCACAACTCCCCGATCAACGCGCCAACGAACGGTCCGACGAACAAGCCGATGGGCGCGAAGAACAACCCCGCGAACGTGCCGAGCACCGCGCCGACCAAGGCCTTGCGACTCGCGCCGACGCGCCTGGCCCCATGCGCCGTCGCCCAGAAATCCACCACGAACGACACCAGCGTCAGCAAGCCGAGCACCACCAGAGGGATCGGCCCGATCTCCTGGAACCCGCCGGCCCACGCCGCGAGGAACATGCCCGCGAACACGAGGGGCAAACCGGGCAGCGCAGGCAGCACCACACCGGCCAGGCCGACGAGGACGAGCAGGGCGGCGAGGGCGTAAAGCAGGGCGTGCGTGGTCATCGTGATCCTCGTTGGGGCGGTATCCGCCGGACGGTAGATTCTGGCCGTTCTACGGCCTATTCACGCCCGTTGCATTTTCACGGGGCCGGGCGTACGTTGCGGCCGCTGAGTTTCGCCGGACCCCGGCGAGCCACCAACCGCCGAGGGAGCACCACCGATGTCGAACCGCGAAAACGGGACCGTGAAATGGTTCAACGATGCCAAGGGCTTCGGTTTCATCAGCCGCGAAAATGGTGACGATGTGTTCGTGCATTTCCGCGCGATCCAGAGCCAGGGGTTCAAGAGCCTGAAGGAAGGCCAGCAGGTTTCCTTCGTCGTCGTGCAGGGCCAGAAGGGCCTGCAGGCGGACCAGGTCCAGCCGATGTAACCGACGCAGCGATGCGTGCATGAAAAAACCCGGCCTCGCGGCCGGGTTTTTTGTTTGCGCCGTCCGTCAGTTCTGCGACGGCGTGTTTTCCGCGAAGTACTCGTGGCTGTCGGCGTTGTCGACCGCCGCGGCGGGATCGGAGATCGCCAGTTGCTTGGCGCCCGTCTGGCCGTACACGTGGTCGTCGGTGCCCGCGACGTTGTTGAAGTGGCTCATCTCGTGCACGAGCGTGCCGGCCTTCGAGTCGGTGCCGGTGAGCGGCGCGCTCCAGAACGCGCGGCACACGAAGATCTCGTACGGGCGCGCCGGATACACGTACGCGTAGTAGTTCTGGTTGCAGCCGCAGTTGATCTTCACCTGGCCGGCGTTCTGGTCCATCGCCGCGTCGATCGAAACGAAGTGCTGCTGCACCGTGTTGTAGCGGCTCGAGGTGTACCCGCCGAACCACGTCGTGTAACGCGCGCCGACGGTGCCGGCGTTGAGGTAGCCCTTCGCGTTCTCGGTGTAGTTGCGCGCGCTGACGACCGCGTTGCCCGCGGTGTTGATCTGCGTCGACGAACAACCGACATAGCTCACGCCGTTCACGACGGTGCCGCCGGTGCCGGGCTTCTTCCCGTTCTTGACCGGGCCCTTGCCTTCGACCCACAAGCGCAGCGGCGCGGACTTGGCGATCATCGGGATGCCGGTGCGTTCGCGCAGCATTTCGCCGCTCGACAGCGAGGCATGTTGCAGCGGCGATGCGAACGCCACGGTGTACTGCCCGGTCTGCGCCAGGTCATAGGCACCCGCGAGGTTCACGACGGCCCGATACGTTTCGCCGGGACGCAGCACCTTGAAGTCCGCCGAGGTCGGCAAACCCCGCTTGATCATCGGTCCTTCGTACGCGACCGGCTTGCCGTCGCGGCTGACCTGGAACAGCTTCGCTTCGGTCACGTCCGAGGGCAGCTGCCACTTCGGCAGGCGCACCGCGTGGCGACTGGTGTTGGTGATCCGGATATCGACGCTGTCGACACCCACGGCAACCATGCTGACCTGCAATGGATTCACGCCGGCCGACTTCGGTGCGGCGGTGACTGCGGCGACGGCGCCTGCGAGGACCGCGGTCGCGGCCACGGTGGTGCTCAGGGACAGTTTCATGCGAGTGGAACCCCCGGAAAGTGGAAAGGGAGAAACGCAAGTCCGCGCGGGGGCGCGGACGGCCGACCTTAGGCCTGCGCGGGGCTCCCCGCATCCTGCGCCGCAGCATGGCTGCCTCGGCCATATGCATCGGGCGGGCGTGACGACCGCGCAAAAAAACGGGCCGCGCGGGGCGGCCCGATGAAGGATGAAGGTTTGTGAAGGCGCGAGGCCCTGGGCTCAGCGCGACCAGGCGCGACCGTTGTAGACGCGCACGTACGAGCCTTCGCGAATGCCGCCGACATCGACCTGGTTCAAGGTCACGGTGTTGCCGTTGTCCATGCGGACGTAGACGTTGTAGCTCGCCCCCTTGTCCGCCATGTTCTTCTCGATCGCTGCACCGGCGACCGCGCCGGCGACGGCGCCCGCGACGGTAGCGGTGTTCTGGCGGCCCTTGCTCGAGTCGTCGGCGAGTTCGCGACCCGCGACACCGCCGACCACGCCGCCCAGCACCGCGCCCGTGGCGCCGCTGCGCGGCTGTCCGCCGACCGCGTCGATGCGCGTGACCGTGCCGCAGTCGTAGCACGTCGCGTTGGCCGGCGGCGGATAGTTGTTGTTGTACGGATCCGACGTGCCGTACGAGGGCGACGTCGATGCGCAACCTGCCAGCGTGAGCGTGGCGATCGCGGCTGCGAAGAGAACGTGCTTGTTCATGCGACTCTCCTGTCGGTGTTGTCCGCCACCGATGCTGTGGGCCGCACGATGAACACCGCATCAAACGCGCGGGGTTTTCGCGCGTCGATGCAGGTTCGGCTTAATCGCGATTCAGCAGCGTCGACTCGACCGCTGATGTCATCCACGGAAGTCTTGATGACATGCCTTGCACGCGCCGCCGATGGTTTCCATCGTCTTGCCGAGCGACGGGCAGTTGAGCGGCGGATTGGCGCGCGCATCGTCGAGCGCGGCGCGCAGGCCGCCCGCGGCCTTGGTGAAGCGCGCGTCGTCGCGGTTCTCGGGGAACGCGGCTTCGATGTCGTCGGCGGTGGAGCGCAGCGCGGCGAAGTGCGGGAGCGTGTCGGTCGCGTTGCAGCGATTGGCTTCGAGGTTCGTCTTCAACTGGCCGAGGTGCCACTGCTGCACGTGCATGAGCGCATCGGGGAACGGATCCTGCCGCGCCTGCAGCGCGCGCATGCCCATCACGGAGGCGACCGCGCCGATCACCAGCCCGACCAGGAAGAGGAAGAAGTAACGCGCCCCGGTGCCTGCCATGTCCGTGCTCCTGCGTGGATGTGGGCGCGAGGGTAGCAGAACGTAGAATGCGTCCCCATGCGACACGATCTCCGCGAACGATTCGCCGGCATCGACCGGCTCTATGGCAAGGGGGCGGTCGAACGCCTCGACTCCCGCCGCGTGGCCGTCATCGGCCTCGGTGGCGTCGGCGCGTGGGCGGCCGAAGCGCTCGCGCGCAGCGGCGTGGGGCATCTCACCCTCGTCGATGCCGACGACCTGTGCGTGTCCAACACCAATCGCCAGTTGCCCGCGCTCGACGGCAACTACGGCCGCAACAAGGCCGAGGTGATGGCCGAACGCGTGCGCGCGATCCATCCACGGATCGACGTGGATCCGGTCGCGCACTTCCTGACCCAGTCGAACCTCGACACGATGCTCGACCGCAACTTCGACCTCGTGCTCGATGCGTGCGACAGCTTCCGCACGAAGGTCACCTCGATCGCGTGGTGCCGGCGCCGCAAGTTGCCGATGGTGACCGTCGGCTCCGCGGGCGGTCGCACCGATCCGACGCAGGTGCGCGTGCGCGATCTGTCGCGCACCGAACACGACGCGATGCTCTCGCTGATCCGCAAGAAGCTGCGCGGCGAGTTCAACTTCCCGCGCAGCAAGGACCGCTACTTCGGCGTGTCGGCGGTGTACTCGCTGGAGAACGTGCGCTATCCGCAGGCCGACGGCAGCGTGTGCGGCGTGCGCCCGCAACTCGATGCCGACGCGGCGTTGAAACTCGATTGCGGCGCGGGGCTCGGTGCGGCGACGCACGTCACCGGCGCGTTCGCGTTCGCCGCGGTGGGGCGTGCGATGGAACTGTTACTGAAGCCGCGGAAGACCGAATAGGCGCTCTGCGTTCTGCGTGGTCGCGTGTGCGATCACCGCCGGGTCTTCGTTGCGCAGCTCCGCGATCACTTCGAGCACGCGCGTGATGCACGCCGGTTCGTTGCGCTGCCCGCGACGGTCGCTGTTCGGCTGGTCGGGCGCGTCGGTTTCCAGCAGCAGCGTGTCGAGCGGAATGCTGGCGGCGACACGACGCACGCGGTTGGCGCGATCGTAGGTCACCGGCCCGCCGATGCCGACGAGGAAGCCGAGGTCGGCCAGTTGCCGCGCCTGTTCTTCGCTGCCGGCGTAACTGTGGATGACGCCGCGCAGCTGGCCGACGCGCTTGATCGCGGCCATCACCGCATCGACCGCGCGCCGCGCATGCACGACGACCGGCAGGTCGTATTCGCGCGCGAGTTGCAGCTGGCCGTCGAAGTATTTCGCCTGCACGTCGCGATCGAGGTCTTCGACCCAGTAGTCGAGGCCGCATTCGCCGATGGCGACCGGACGTTCGCGTTCGATCCAGTCGCGCAATGCGCGCAGGTGTTCGTCGCGATGCGAGGCGATCAGCAGCGGATGCAGGCCGTAGGCGGGGAACAGGCCGTCGTCCCGCGCACACGCATCGCGCAGGCCTGGCCACGTTGCGGCTTCGATCGCCGGCACGATCTGCCGCGTCACGCCGGCGGCCCGTGCGCGCGCGACGACATCGTCGCGGTCGGCGTCGAACTCGGGGACGTCGAGGTGGCAGTGCGTGTCGACGAGCGCGTGCACGTCGGTCTGCATCAGCGCTTCGGCGCGTCGATGACGTCCGGTTCCTTGCGCTTGCGCAGGCTCGCGAACAACAACGTGCCGAGGCCGAGGAGGATTTCGTCGACGAAGGGAATCGGATCGGGGAAGAGGGTGGTGAACGCGAACAACGCCGCGGTCACGGCGAACAGACGCGGGAAACTCAACTTCGAGAGGAATCCGATAACCGGTGCGACCAATGGGTTGGGCATGGTGTGCGCTCCTGGCGCCACGTCTTCACGCAAACGCTAGCACGAGCATGCAGCTAGCGTGCCGCGCTTCACGATTCGGTTAAAAACCCGTCAATTTCGCATGGCTTCGTTCAGGGAAGCCGTGCTGGAATTCATCCCGAAGCCGGCGGTGGATGCGCCGGCAAGCCGCAACAAAGGCCCAAGGAGGCCCGCTCATGTTGAAGAACAACACCCTCGCCGTTGCCCTCGCCGCGCTTCTCGTGGGCGGCGTCGCCACCGCGGCTTTCATGAACAATCGCGACAAGTCGGACGTCGCCACCGACGTCGCGCCGCCGGCCTCGCTCACGACCGCGACCGCGGCGGACGACGCCGCGCTCGACGAGACCGGCGTGCCGGCCAGCGGCCGCGTCGAGTACGCGGACGTGGTCGACGTCAAGCCGATCACCAAGCAGGAAAAGCTGTACGCGCAGGTCATCGGCACCGAGCCGATCAAGGAAACCAGCACCACGTCCACGCCGCGCGAGGTCTGCCAGGACGTCGTGGTGGAGGAGCGCGCACCGGAGCGCGACGGCAACGTCGGCGGCACGGTCGCCGGTGCGATCGTCGGCGGCCTGCTCGGCAACCAGGTCGGCAGCGGCGACGGCAAGAAGGCCGCGACCGTGGCCGGTGCGGTGGCGGGTGGCTTCGCCGGTCGCGAGATCGACAAGCGCCACGTCGGCGGCAAGGTGACGCAGCGCACCGATCGCCAGTGCCACACCGAGACCTCGACCTCGTCGTCGTCGAAGACGGTCGCCTGGAACGTCACCTACCGCAATCCGGACGGCACCACCGGCACGATGCGCACGGGCGACAAGCCGGGCAGCCGCATCTCGCTGGGCACCGAGGACCGTACGGTCGGTTACGACGTGACCTACAGCTATGACGGCCAGCAGCGCACCGTGCGCATGGACGACAAGCCGGGCGCGCGCCTGCCGGTCATCGACGGCCAGGTCGTCACCCAGGTCGCCTCGGCGTCGGGCAGCAACGAAAACGGTTAACCGCGAGGGGAAACCCCCGAGCCACTGTTCCAGAAGCCAAAGCATCAACATTCCCAGCGGGGCCGGAGCGATCCGGCCCCGTTTTTTTACCTACAATGCGCGGCTCCGCCCCCTCGTCGACGAAGCCCGCATGGCCCTGCATCCCTACGATCTGTACGACGTCCGTTCCTTGCTCACCGACGAGGAGCGCGCCGTGCAGGACACGGTGGCCCGTTTCACCGACGAGCGCGTGATCCCGATCATCGGCGACGCCTTCGACCAGGGCCGCTTCCCGCGCGAACTCGTGGGCGAGATCGCCGAACTCGGCTTGCTCGGTTCGTCGCTGCCCGAGAAATACGGTTGCGCCGGCCTCAACGCCGTCAGCTACGGCCTGATCTGCCAGGAACTCGAACGCGGCGACAGCGGCATCCGCAGCTTCGTCAGCGTGCAGTCGTCGCTGTGCATGTATCCGATCTACGCCTACGGCACCGAAGAGCAGCGCATGCGCTGGCTGCCCGACATGGCCGCGGGCAAGGTGATCGGCTGCTTCGGCCTGACCGAAGCGCACGGCGGTTCCGATCCGGCCAACATGAAGACCAACGCCAGGCGCGACGGGGACGACTGGGTCCTCAACGGCTCGAAGATGTGGATCACCAACGGCAACCTCGCCGACATCGCGATCGTGTGGGCGCAGACCGAGGACGGCATCCAGGGCTTCGTGGTCGAAAAGGGCATGGCCGGTTTCGCCGCGCAGGAGATCAAGCACAAGATGTCGCTGCGCGCGTCGGTGACCAGCGCGCTGTTCTTCGACAACGTGCGCGTGCCGGAAGCCAACCGCCTGCCGAACGTGAAGGGCCTCAAGGGTCCGCTCGGCTGCCTGACGCAGGCGCGCTACGGCATCACGTGGGGCCCGATCGGCGCGGCCATCGCGTGCCTCGACGAAGTGCTGCACTACACCAAGGAACGCATCCTGTTCGACCGCCCGGTGGCGGCGACGCAGAGCGCGCAGATCAAGATGGCCGAGATGGCGCGCCGCATCACGCTCGCGCAGTTGCTCGTCGTGCAGCTCGGTCGCTTGAAGGACGCCGGCACGATGCAGCCCGCGCAGGTGTCGCTCGCCAAGTGGAACAACTGCCGCATGGCCATCGACATCGCGCGCGAATGCCGCGACCTGCTCGGCGGCGCCGGCATCACCACCGAGCATGGCGCCATCCGTCACGCGCTCAACCTCGAATCGGTCATCACCTACGAAGGCACGGAAACCGTGCACCAGCTGGTGATCGGCCGCGAGCTCACGGGCATCAACGCGTTCTGACGACCGGGGGTCGCGTGTCCAGGCTCGACACCCGCATCGAAACCCCGCGCCTGCTGCTGCGCGTGCAGCGCGAGGAAGACTTCCCGTACTTCGCCGAGTTGCAGGCGGACGAAGAGGCGTGCCGCTACATCGGCGGCACGTCGCCGCGCGCGGCCGCGTGGCGCAAGTTCCTGCAGATGCCCGGCGCGTGGGTGCTGCAGGGCTTCGGCATGTTCGCCGTGATCGAAAAATCGAGCGGCGAATGGATCGGCAACATCGGCCCGTGGCAGCCCGAAGGCTGGCCGGGCACCGAAATCGGCTGGGCATTGCGTCGCGCCGCGTGGGGCAAGGGGTACGGCGTCGAAGCGGCGAGCGCGGCGATGGACTGGGCTTTCGACACCCTCGGCTGGAGCAACGTGATCCATTCGATCGATCCGGAGAACCTCGCCTCGCAGGAACTCGCGCGCCGCCTCGGTTCGCGCAACCTCGGGCCGGGCAAGTTGCCCGCGCCGTTCGAGGAAGTGCCGATCGACATCTGGGGCCAGTCGCGCGAGGAATGGTTCGCAAGGAAGCAACCGAAATGAGCGCGCCCGGGATGAAGGACAACGTGACCGTCCACGGCTTCTCGCCGTCGGGCAATTGCCACAAGGTGCGCCTGCTGCTCGAGCAGCTCGGTCGCCCGTACACCTGGGTGGAAGTGCGCAGCGACATCGGCGCGACGCATTCGCCCGAATTCCTCGCGATCAACCCGAACGCCAAGGTCCCCGCGCTCGTGCGCGAGGACGGCGCGGTGCTGACCGAATCCAACGCGATGCTGTGCTGGCTCGCCGACGGCACATCGTTCGTGCCGAGCGATGCTTGGCAACGCGCGCAGGCGCTGTCGTGGATGTTCTTCGAGCAATACAGCCACGAACCCTACGTCGCGGTCGCGCGCTTCATCAGCGGCTGGACGCCGATCGATTCGCCGCGTCGCGCCGAACTGCCGCGCCTGCGCGAACGCGCGCACGCCGCGCTCGCGGTGATGGAACGTCATCTCGCATCGCACGACTGGTTCACCGGCGCGCATTACGGCGTCGCCGACATCGCGCTGTTCGCCTACACCGCGGTCGCCGACGAGGGCGGTGTGTCGCTCGCTTCGTATCCCGCGATCAACGCGTGGATCGAACGCGTGCGTGCGACGCCGAAGTTCGTCGCGCTGCCCGACAACGACAACGAAGTGCGCGCGCGCATCGCCGCGAGCGTTTGAGCCACCCGGAGCTTCCCCCCATGAACGTGTCCGCCAAGCCCATCCCCGCCCGCATGAAGGGCCTCAACCGCGCCGAGATCTGCGACGTCAACTTCCAGGAGTTCGTGCGCGACTGGGACGGCGCCGTCGATGCGAAGCCCGCGCCGGGCGATGCGATCCTCGACGGCAGCGCGCTCGATGCGCAGGGCTTCCGCGAGTTGTTCGAGTCGCAGCTGATCTCGCGCCATCTCGATCTGATGGCGCGCGTGTTGCGCGTGCAGAACAAGGTCTTCTACACGATCGGTTCCAGCGGCCACGAAGGTAACGCGATGGTCGCGCGCCTGACGCGCCACACCGATCCTGCGTTCCTGCATTACCGTTCGGGCGGCTTCATGGCCGAGCGTTTCCGCAAGTTGCCGGGCACTGATGGCAAAAAGCTTGATCCGATCATGGATTCGGCGCTCTCGTTCGCGGCGAGCGCCGAGGATCCGGCGAGCGGCGGCCGCCACAAGGTGTGGGGCAGCAAGCCATTGTGGGTGTTGCCGCAGACCTCGACGATCGCCTCGCACCTGCCGAAGGCGCTGGGCACCGCGCTCGCGATCGAGCAGGGGCCGCGCATCGGCCACGAACTTCCGATTCCCGACGACAGCATCGTCGTGTGCTCGTTCGGCGATGCGTCGAGCAACCATGCGACCGCGCAGACCGCGTTCAACGCCGCCGCGTGGACCTCGTACCAGAAGCTGCCGGCGCCCGTGCTGTTCGTGTGCGAAGACAACGGCATCGGCATCTCGGTGAAGACGCCGACCGGCTGGGTCGCGCAGAACTTCCGCGACCGCAAGGACCTCGATTACTTCTACGCCGACGGCCTCGATCTCGCCGAAGGCTACGGCCAGGTGCAGGCCGCGGTCGAACATTGCCGCCGCACGCGTCGCCCGACGTTCCTGCATCTGCGCACGACGCGCATCATGGGCCATGCGGGCACCGACTTCGAAATCGAATGGCGTTCGATCGAAGAGTTGTGCGCGGTGGAAGCGACCGATCCGCTGTTGCGTTCGGCGGCGATCGCGTTGCAGTCGGGTTTGATGTCGAAGGACGAACTCAACGCGCTGTACGAAGACACGCGCAGGAAGTGTTTCGCCGCGGCGGAAGACGCGGACAGCCGCCCGCGCCTGACGAAGCTCGAAGACGTGATGGCGCCGCTCGCGCCGTACACGCCGGATGCGGTGCGCAAGGAAGCCGCGCGTTGCGCGGACGACGCGCGTCGCGAGCAGGTGTTCGGCGGCGAAGCGAAGCTGCCGGAGAAACAACCCGCGCGCCACCTCGCGATCCAGATCAACAACGCGCTGCACGATCTGTTCGCCAAGTATCCCGAGGCGCTGCTGTTCGGCGAGGACGTCGCGCTGAAGGGCGGCGTGTACACGGTGACCAAGGGGCTGCAGAAGGCGTTCTCCGGCAAGCGCGTGTTCAACACGCTGCTCGACGAGACGATCATCCTCGGCCTCGCGCAGGGCTACGCGAACATGGGGATGCTGCCGTTCCCCGAGATCCAGTACCTCGCGTACTTCCACAACGCGTGTGACCAGATCCGCGGCGAAGCGGCGAGCCTGCAATTCTTCAGCAACGGCCAGTACCGCAACCCGATGGTGATGCGCATCGCCTCGCTCGGTTACCAGCGCGGGTTCGGCGGGCACTTCCACAACGACAACTCGATCACCGCGCTGCGCGACATCCCGGGCCTGGTGGTGGGTTGCCCGTCGCGCGGCGACGACGCGGCGACGATGCTGCGCACGCTCGCGGCGCTGGCGAAGGTCGACGGACGCGTGTGCGCGCTCCTCGAACCGATCGCGCTGTACATGACGAAGGATTTGCACGAAGCCGGCGACGGCGGCTGGCTCACCGAGTATCCGAAGCCCGACGAGGCGATGGAACTCGGCGAAGGCCGCGTCTACGGCGACGGCGACGACCTGGTGATCTTCACCTTCGGCAACGGCGTGCCGATGTCGTTGCGCGCAGCGAAGCAGATCGAAGCCAAACACGGCTGGAAGACGCGCGTGGTCGACCTGCGCTGGCTGGTGCCGCTCAACGACGCCTTCATCCGCGCGCAGGCCGCGAACGCGAAGCGCATCCTCATCGTCGACGAAGGCCGCCGCAGCGCGGGCGTGGGCGAGGGGATCATCACCGCGATCGTCGAAGGCGGTTATGCGGCGCGGCCGTTCAAGCGCGTCGTGGGCGCCGATACGTTCACGCCGCTCGCGGGCGCTGCGTTCCTGGTGATTCCGAAGGACGAGGACATCGTCGCGGCGGCCGGTGAACTCGCCGGTGGTGCACCGCCGGCGCCGTCGAAGCCTGCGTCGAAGAAAAAGAAATAAGCGCTACGGCGCCACGCGCGATGCGTGTCAGCGCGCGAGGACCGCGAGCTCAGCGCGCGAGGCCCGCGAGCAGCGCGCGCTCTCGCAACGCCATGCCCTTCGTGGCGACCACCGCTTCGGGGCGCTCGACGGGCAACACCGCGAGCGCGATCCAGCCTTCACCGTTGCGCGCGCTGCTGACCACCTGGCCGAGCGGTGCGGCGCCGACGTCGACGTTCGCGCCGACTTCCGGTTCGTTCGGGCATTCGAACATCGTCAGCCCGCGCTTCACCTGCCCGAGGAAATGCGTGCGCGCGACGATCTCCTGGCCCGGATAGCAGCCCTTCTTCACGCTGAAGGCGTGCAGGCGATCGAGCGACAACATCTGCGGCGTCCACTGTTCCTGCTGCGAAGCGGGCAGGCGCGGGAAGCCGAGGCGCAGGTCGGACGCGCGCCAGCGCATTTCCGCTTCTTCATCCACGGGCGCCGAATGGCCCGCCGCGATGCGCAACGTGCGACGCAGGCCGAAACCGGTGAGGTCGAACTCGATCCCGTCCTCCGGCGTGCCGGCGAAACTCGCGCCCGCGGCCTTCTCCGGCGCTTCGAAGCGGCCCGCGACGTGAATCTCGTCGAGCACCTTCATCACGAGCTGGCGGCGCAGCACGAAGCGCTGCAACTGTGCGGCAAGCGCATCGGCGTCGGCGTCGGGGACGATGAGCCATGCGGCTTCGGCCGAGATGCGCGCCAGCGCGAACAGCGCGATCACGCGCCCCTTCGGGGTGAGCCACCCGTTCCATTGCCAGCGACCCGGGGGCGCGGCCTCCACGTCGTTCATGCACTGCGATTGGAGGAAGGCGATGGCGTCGCGGCCTTCCAGCGCGATCACGCGATGGCCGGGCAGGGCGAACCAGGGGCTTTCGGGCTGCGGGTTGTGAGACATCCGTGGCGGGACTTAAACTTCACGGGTTGTGACGCCGCGAATCATAGGTCAATCCGAACGTTCCTCCGACGCCGGAGCGCTGCCCGATGGTGCAGCCTCGCCGCGCGAAGGCACCTCGGACGTCCCACCGGACGACGTACCCGCGCAGCCGCCGATCGAGATCGGCGGGCGCAAGGGCCCCGACCCCACGCGCTACGGCGATTGGGAAAAGAACGGTCGCTGCATCGATTTCTGACGAATTGAAGGACGAGCCCCCCATGGCGACCCGCGAACGCCCCCTGTCACCGCACCTGCAGGTGTATCGCTGGCAGATCACGATGACCATGTCGATCCTGCACCGCGCCACGGGCATCGCGCTCGTCGCCGGCGCCTTCGGCTTCGCATGGTGGCTGGTGATGCTCTCGCGCGGCGGCGAATCCGCCGACACCGCGATGCGCTGCGTCGGCTCGCCGCTCGGCTTGCTGCTCACCGCAGGGTTCTCGCTGAGCCTGATGTACCACCTGCTCAACGGCATCCGCCATTTGCTGTGGGATACGGGCCGCGGCTACGACATCCCCTCGGTCTACAAGACCGGCTGGACCGTGTTCGTGCTGACCTTCGTGCTGACCGCAGCGCTCTGGTTCCTCGCCATGGGAGGCGTGTGATGAACGACCTGCGCACGCCGCTCGCCCGCGCACGCGGCCTGGGGTCCGGCAAGACCGGCACCGAACACTTCTGGGTCCAGCGCGTCACCGCGGTCGCGCTCGCGCTGCTGGTGCCGTGGCTGCTGTGGTTGCTGCTGTCGATGGTGGGCCACGATGCGGCGCACGCGATCGCGATGCTCCGCGAACCGGCCAACGGCATCCTGCTCGCCGGGTTCGTGCTCGCGATGTTCTGGCACGCCAAGCTCGGCATCCAGGTCGTGATCGAAGACTACGTGCACACGCGCGCGGTCGAAGTGACGCTGCACCTGCTCAACACCTTCCTCTGTTCGCTCGGCGCGATCGCGTCGGTGTACGCGCTCGTCCGCATCGCGCTGACGGCCTGACGAAAAGACGCGCCTGACATGACCACTGCCTACAAGATCCAGGAACACAAGTACGACATGATCGTCGTCGGCGCCGGCGGCGCCGGCCTCCGCGCGACCTTCGGGCTCGCGCAGAAGGGCCTGTCGACGGCTTGCCTCACCAAGGTGTTCCCGACGCGTTCGCACACCGTCGCGGCGCAGGGCGGCATCTCCGCCGCGCTCGGCAACATGGGCGAAGACGACTGGCGCTTCCACTTCTACGACACCATCAAGGGGTCGGACTGGCTGGGCGACCAGGACGCGATCGAGTACATGTGCCGCGAGGCGATCCCCGCGATCATCGAACTCGAACACCAGGGCGTGCCGTTCTCGCGTACCGAAGACGGCCGCATCTACCAGCGTCCGTTCGGCGGCATGACCACGCACTACGGCAAGGGCATCGCGCAGCGCACGTGCGCCGCGGCCGACCGCACCGGCCACGCGATCCTGCACACGCTCTACCAGCAGTCGCTCGCGCACAAGGCGCAGTTCTTCATCGAATACTTCGCCCTCGACCTGATCATGGACGAGGAGGGCGCCTGCCGCGGCGTGCTGGCGCTCGACATGGCCGAAGGCACGTTGCACCTGTTCCGCGCGCAGGGCGTGGTGCTGGCGACTGGCGGCTACGGCCGCGCGTACTTCTCCGCGACCTCGGCGCACACCTGCACGGGCGACGGCGGCGGCATGGCGCTGCGCGCCGGCCTCGCGATGCAGGACATGGAGTTCGTGCAGTTCCACCCGACCGGCATCTACGGCGCGGGCTGCCTGATCACCGAAGGCGTGCGCGGCGAAGGCGGCATCCTGCGCAACAGCAATGGCGAGCGCTTCATGGAGCGTTACGCGCCGAACGCGAAGGACCTCGCCTCGCGCGACGTCGTGTCGCGTTCGATGACCATCGAGATCCGCGAAGGCCGCGGCGTGGGCCCGCAGAAGGACCACATCTTCCTCGACCTGACGCACCTGGATCCGAAGGACATCCACGAAAAGCTCCCCGGCATCGCCGAGAGCGCGAAGATCTTCGCGGGCGTGGACGTCGAGAAGGAACCGATCCCGGTCATCCCGACAGTGCACTACAACATGGGCGGCGTGCCGACCAACTACCACGGCGAAGTCGTGCAGTTGAAGAACGGCAACCCCGACGCCGTGGTGCCGGGCCTGTACGCGATCGGCGAAGCGGCGTGCGTGTCGGTGCACGGTGCGAATCGCCTCGGCTCGAACTCGCTGCTCGACCTCGTCGTGTTCGGTCGCGCGGTCGCCAATCGTTGCGCCGAAACGATCACCCCGAACGGCCCGCACAAGGACCTGCCGAAGGACGCCTGCGACAAGTCGCTCGCCAACTTCGACCGCCTGCGCCATGCCAACGGCTCGCTGCCGACGGCGGAGATCCGCAACAACATGCAGCGCGCGATGCAGGCCGACGCCGCGGTGTTCCGCACCGGCGAGACGCTGGCCGAAGGCGTGGCGAAGGTCCGCGAGATCAATGCGTCGTTCGCCGACGTGCGCGTCAGCGACCGTTCGCTGGTGTGGAACTCCGACCTAGTCGAAACGCTCGAGCTGCAGAACCTGCTCGGCCAGGCGCTGACCACGATCGTGTCGGCGGAGAACCGCAAGGAATCGCGCGGCGCGCATGCGCGGGAAGACTTCCCGGAACGCGACGACGAGAACTGGCACAAGCACACCGTGTGCTGGGTCGACGACGCGGGCGAAACCCGCATCGACTATCGCCCGGTGCACATGTACACGCTCAGCGACGACGTCGAAGTCGTGCCGCCGAAGCCGCGCGTCTACTGATCGGGGGAACGAGAGACCATGGCTGAATTCACGCTCCCGAAGAACTCGAAGATCGGCAAGGGCAAGCACTTCCCGGCGCCCGCCGGTTCCAAGAACGTGCGCACCTTCAAGGTGTACCGCTGGAACCCGGACGACGGGCAGAACCCGCGCGTCGACACCTACGACGTCGATCTCGCGACCTGCGGCCCGATGGTCCTGGACGCGCTGATCAAGATCAAGAACGAGATCGACCCGACGCTGACGTTCCGTCGTTCGTGCCGAGAAGGCATCTGCGGTTCGTGCGCGATGAACATCGACGGCACCAACACGCTCGCCTGCACGCGCGCGATCAGCGACTGCACCAAGAACGAAGTTCCGATCTATCCGCTGCCGCACATGGCGGTGGTGAAGGACCTCGTGCCGGACCTGACGCACTTCTACGCGCAGTACGCGTCGATCCGTCCGTGGCTGCGCACGCAGACCGCCGCGCCGACGCGCGAACGCCTGCAGTCGAAGGAAGATCGCGCGCTGCTCGACGGCCTGTACGAATGCATCCTGTGCGCCTGCTGCTCGACGAGCTGCCCGAGCTACTGGTGGAACGGCGACCGCTACCTCGGCCCGGCGATCCTGCTGCAGGCGTACCGCTGGATCATCGACTCGCGCGACGAAGACACCGGCGCGCGCCTGGACGACCTCGAAGATCCGTTCAAGCTCTATCGCTGCCACACGATCATGAACTGCGCGCGCACGTGTCCGAAGGGGTTGAACCCGGCGCGTGCGATCGGCGAGATCAAGAAACTGATGCTGGCGCGGCGCGGCTGATCGACATGATCGACGCGGAGATCTTCAAGCCCGCGTTCGCCATGGCCGGACTGACGTTCATCGTCTTCGTCCGCATGTACTGGTTGCGCCTCGCGGAGCTGCATCGCGGGGGCATCGCTGCGCAGGCGGTTGCGACATCGCAGGAATCCGCGCGCCTGCTGACGGATACGCGTGCGTCAGACAACTTCCGCAACCTGTTCGAGCTGCCGGTGTTGTTCTACGCCGCGCTGTGCGTGGCGGCGATCACGGGCCTGGTCACGCCGGTGTCGCTCGGTCTCGCGTGGACCTTCGTCGTGCTGCGCGTGCTGCACAGCCTGGTGCACTGCACGTACAACCGAGTGATCCATCGCTTCCTGTTGTACGTCGCGGGCGCATTCGTCTTGTTCGCGCTGTGGGGCTGGCTCGCGTGGCAGGTCCTGCGATGAACGACGACATCGAAATCCGCAAACTCAAATGGCGCTGCCGCCGCGGCATGCGCGAACTCGACCAGTTGCTCGAACGCTGGCTCGACACGCAATGGCGTCAGTCGAATGCAACCGACCGCGCCACCTTCCTGCGCCTGCTCGACAGCGAGGACGACCGCTTGTGGAAGTGGTTCCTCGGCCATGAGCCCGCGCCCGATCCCGAACTGCAGGCCCTGGTCGAACGCATCCGGAGCTAGCGACATGGCGATGAAGAAGACCGTCCCCGCCGAATCCCCCGACGCCTACGTGCAGGCGATCGCCGGTTGGCGCAGGACGCTCGTCGACACGCTGCGCAAGTCGGTGCTCGCCGCGGGCAAGGTGGAGGAGCGCATCAAGTGGGGCCACCTCGTGTACTTCCACGAAGGCCCGGTGTTGCTGATCCGCGCGGAAGACGCGCGCGTGTTGTTCGGTTTCTGGCGCGGCAAGCGCCTGCGCGACCTCGACGAACGCATGAAGGCGGGCGGCAAGTACGAGATGGCGACGATCGACCTGCGCGAAGGCGACGAGATCACCGCCGCGCAGGCGAAGAAACTCGCGAAGGCCGCGATCGCACTGAACGTCGAACTCGGCGATCCGACGCGCCTGTCGTAACGCGCGCGGCGCGACGCGAGACGACGCGCGCGACGCGACGCGCTACAGCGCGCGTCCGTCGAACTCCTGCACCGGGATCTTCGACAGATCGATGCCCTCGATCGTGCGCAGGTTCACCGCGGCGATGCGGTTGCCCTGCGGGTCGTTGGCTTCGCCCCACACGTGGATGCCGCAGTTCGCGCAGAAGTGGTGTTCGATCGCGTGCTTGTTGAAGGTGTACGACGACGCGGCCGATTCAGGCGTGGTCAGCACGAACTTGTCGCGCGGGACGAACCACAGCATCGAGGCGCGCCGCGAACACATCGAACAATTGCAGGTCAGGCCGCCCTGGATCTCGCCTTCGGCCTCGAAGGCGACTTGACCGCAGTGGCAACTCCCTTTGTAGTGCATGGCTGTGACTCCGGGGACGAGAGCGACATGATCCACCTTTTCGGCGAGGGCAACAGGACCGCTTCCGCAAGGATCGCGGCCTTGCTCGAGAGCCGGTGGCTGCTGGCCGCGGCCGGCGTGGCGATCGTCGCGCTCGGCGCCGCGCTGGCGCTGTGGTTGCAGCCGCAACCGCACAGCGATTGGGGCTACTACTGGGACGCCGCGGGCAAACCGGAGTGGTACCAGCGCGGCGGGCTCAGCCTCTGGCTGCTCGCCGCGCTCAAGGCCACGGGGATGTCGCCCTGGGTCGCGGCGTCGGTGCTCAACGCGGTGGCGGTTGCGGTGCTGCTGCTGGTCATGCACGCCAGCGACACGACGAAGGGGCATCTGCTCACGTGGCTCGTCGCGGCCTACCTGTTCCTGATCGCGCCCTTCATCGGCATCGTGCAACTCGACATGATCGCGGCCGCGCAACTGGCGTTGGGCGCATGGATGGTCGTGTCGCCGCCGAAATCGTGGCCGCGCGCGGCGAGCCTCGGCGTCGCGATCGCGTTGTTCGCCATGGGCGTTTCGACGAAACCGCAGTACGCGCTGATCGCGTGGGGTATGACAGGGCTGTTCGCGATCGCGTGGCTGCTGTTGCGCAGACGCAGCAACCCGTCCGCCCTGTTGCTCATGGCCGTGCTGTTCGCCGGTTCGGTCGCGGGGTTCGCCGTCGACCTCGGCATGCGCAGCTTCAGCGGACGCACCGAGAGCATCCGCACGAGTTCGGCCGTCACGTTGTATGGCGGTCTGCTCGTTTCGTCCGATGGCAAGGGGTGCGGCTACTGGAAGCCGGAAGCGACGGAGGCCGCGATCTCCGACCTCGGCCGGCCGCTGCACGAAGCCGTCGTCGACCGTTTGCGCGACAAGCCGGCGACCCACTGGCTCTCGATCATGGAATGCAAACTGCCGCAGATCGTGAGCCCGCCCTCGTACGCGCTGTATTGGCTGATGGAAAGCCCCAACGTGCGCGCCGAACGCGAAGCGCATCCCGCGCGCGCGAACATCGAACTTCAATACCGGCGCGTGGCCTTCGTGGAGTACAGGGTCTACGCACTGATCGCGTGGGCGATCCTGCTCGCGACGATCATCGTCGCGGTGCATCTGTGGCGCCGCGGCGAACCGCTCGTCGCGTTGTTCGGTGTGCTGTGGATGCTCGCGTTCTGGGGCGTGCACCTGGTGTTCGAAATCCAGGGGCGGTATTTCCTGGGGATGTTCCTGTTGCTGCCGTTGTGGTGCGCGTTGATGTTGCGCACGCAGCGAGGGCGATGAGCGAAGCGTCGGACTGCTGAGCTTGCGCTGACGGGCGCCGGGCGCGCGCAGTTCACGTGACGCCAACGTTGCGTGGCCGAGATTTCGCGAACTCGCGCGTGGACGATGCCGTCATGAAGCGGTCGCTCTTCTGAACACCCTGAGGCCGATCGCGCCGCTGGAAATCATCGCGGCCCTCCTGGTGCTGGCGGCGCTCTACCTCGGGCGATCGCTGTTCGCGCCGGTGGCCATCGCCCTCTTCATCGTGGCCGTCGCATGGCCGCTGCAACGCACGTTGCAGCGACGAATGCCCCGCGTGCTCGCCATGGTCGCCACGCTCATCGCGACCGCCGCCGTCGTGGCGGCGATGGCGAGCGTGGTGCTGTGGGGACTCAGTCGCGCGACACAGTGGGCGATCGCGAACGCCGCCAGCTTCCAGGCCTACTACCAGCGCATGGACGCATGGCTCGAAGGGCACGGCCTGTACCTGGCGAGCGAGTTCATCCACAACTTCGATCCGCGCTGGCTGATCGGCGTGATGCAGATGGTGGGCGTGGGGCTCCAGCAGATCGCGAGCTTCGTGGTCATCGCGCTGGTGTTCGTCGTGCTGGGGCTGCTGGAAGTGGATGCGATGCGCGTGAAGCTGGTGCAGGCGGGCAGGGCGGACATCGTCGACGCGTGCCGCGCGACCGCATCGAAGTTCCAGCGCTACATGGTCATCCGCAGTGCGATGAGCGCTGCGACCGGTCTCGGCGTGTGGGCGCTGTCGTATGCACTCGGCGTGGACCTGGCGGTGGAGTGGGGCGTGATCGCCTTCGCGTTGAACTTCATTCCCTTCCTCGGTCCGTTGTTCGCGACGGTGTTGCCCACGCTGTTCGCGATCGCGCAGTTCGGATTCGGAATGGTGCCCTTGGTGATCTTCGCCGGGTTGAACGTCGTGCAGTTCCTGATCGGCAGCTACCTGGAACCGCGCATCGCGGGCCATCGACTGTCGGTGTCGCCGTTCCTGGTGCTGTTCGCGGTGTTCCTCGGGAGCATGCTCTGGGGCATCGCCGGCGCGTTCATCGGCGTGCCGGTGTTGATCGCGTTGATCACGTTCGCCGAGCATCACCCGGCGATGCGTTCGTGGGCGGTGTTGCTGGCGGGGGACGAGGCGGTGGAGAAGACGCAAGCGGAGTAACGCGACAAACAAAAAAACCCCGCTTTCGCGAGGGCTTTTGTTTTGGTGCCGGAAGTGGGACTCGAACCCACACGCTTTTAAGGGCGGCGGATTTTGAGTCCGCTGCGTCTACCGATTCCGCCATTCCGGCGCGGACGCGCAGTATAGCCCGGGTGCGTGGTCGCTCAGAAGCCGCCGTAGCGGGCCATCGCCGCGGCGAGGACGAAGATCGCGGCGAGCAGGACCAGTTCGATGCGCAGGATCGTGCGCAGCTTGGCGAGTTCGGCAGCCTCGGGCACGAAGGAAGGCTGCGCGCGCTGCGCCTTGCGCCAGCGCAGGAAGCGCATGGTCGGCAGGATCGAGAGCAGGCCGACCAGCACGAACGCGCCGACCTTGGCGTGGAAGTACGGGTTGTGCAGGTAGAAGTCTTCGCCCTTCACGCCGAGGAAGACGCGCGCCAGGCCGACGACGAGCAGCAGGCCGGCGCACATGCCGTAGCCGCCGTCGAGTTTCGCCAGGCGCGGGATCGCGTCGCTGGTGAGCGGGCCGCGGAGCAGCACGGCTTCGGCGACGAGCATCGCCGCGAGGCCGAATACGAGCAGGTGATGGAGCGCGGCGAGTCCGAGGTCGGTCGCCATGCGATCAGGCCGCCTCGTCCGTAGCCATCACCGCGCTTTCGCGCACGAACCACTCGCCGTTCTCGTTCTGCCTCGGCGCCTTCACGAACTTGGAGCAGCACTCCATCGGCGCCTTGTAGATGTGCAGCGAGATCGCGATGTCGTCGGTGCTGGCGTTGTGGATCGTGTGGTACTCGTGGGGCGGGATCAGGCTGCCGGCGCTGCCGGGGCCTGCGTGCATGCCGCCCGCGGCGCGGAAGCGGAAACGTTCGCCGTCGCGGCCGAGCAATTCGTACTGCACGATCTCGAGCTGGCCGTCCCATACGCCTTCCACGCACCACAGGCCCGAGTGATCGTGCAGCGGCGTGCCCTGGCCCGGGCCCCACGTCATGCACACGACGCTGTAGCCGTGCGTCGGGCTGCGATACAACTCGCGACGCGCGTAGTGGTCGACGATCGGCTCGTGCACGCACGCGGGCAACTGCACGTCGCGGTCGCGGATCATGCGGCACAGCGCATCGCGCAATGCGGCGGTGACCTGGTGTTCGTCATCGTGCGCGACGGCGGCGTCGATCGCGGCGACGAGCTTGTCGCGACCCGGGAAATCGACGTCGGGGCAACAGTCGGAGGCGTTGTCGGAACCAGGGGCGGCGGGCGACGCGTTCATGGCGATGTCCACGGGGCGTTGGGTGACGTCGTCCCGGATTGTACTCAGAGGGATGACAGGAAATTGCGAACTGCAGGGCCAAATCGCGCGATGTCGACGAGGAACGCGTCATGGCCCTGCGGCGAGGGCAGGGGCAGGAACTCGGTGTCGGCGCCCGCGGCGCGCAGGCCGTCGGCCACTTCTTCCTGTTGCTGCAGCGGGAACAGGATGTCCGTCTTCACGCCGATCGCGAGCGCGCGGTCGACGCGGATCCGGCGCAGGCCGGCCTCGACATCCCCGTCTCCGTATTCGGCGAGATCGAACCAATCCATGGAACGGCTGAGGTACAGGTAGCAATTGGGATCGAAGTGACGCACGAAACGACGTGCGTGGCCTTCGAGGTAACTTTCCACCTCGAACTCCAGTCCGAACGGCTCCTCGTCCTCGCGCCGGTCAGAGTCCAGGCGCACGCGTCCGAAGCGCCCATCCCACTCCAGCGCCGAGCGATACGTGATCACGCCGAGCTTGCGCGCCATGCGCATCCCCGCTTCGGGGTACTGCGTGTCGTCGTCGTAGTCGCCGTGGTTCCAGTTCGGATCCAGGCGGATCGCTTCGCGCTGCAACGAACGGATCGCGATGGAGAACGGCAACGCACGCGCGCTGCCGGAAATGTTGATGTGCGCGCGCGCCGAGTCCGGGTGCAACAACAGGTAAGCGAGCGCGACCATGCCGCCCATCGAATTGCCGACCAGGCACGCGAGCGTGTCGACGCCAAGCGACTTCACCACTTCGAATGCGGCGTTCGCGCCGTCCTCGACGGACAACTCGGGGAATGCGAGTCCATACCGCGTGCCCGTCGCGGGGTTCACCGATGCAGGACCGGTCGAGCCCTTGCAGCTGCCGAGCGAGTTCACGCAAATCACGAACCAGCGATCGGTGTCGATCGGTTTGCCGGGACCGACCATCGCGTCCCACCAACCCGGTTCCGGGTTGCCTTCGTTCGACGCGGCGTGCGCGTCGGGCGAGAGGCCGGTGACGATCAGCACCGCGTTGTCGCGCGCGGCGTTGAGCGTGCCCCAGGTTTCGTAGGCCATGCGCGCATCGCGCAGTTCGCCGCCGCGCTTCATCGCGAAGGGCGAGGGGAGGGTGTGCCAGCGCGTGGCGGGTGGGATGAATTCGGTCATGCCGCTACTGTCGCATCGAACCGATGGTCAGATCGACCGGGGTCGTCGCGGGCAGCGTCACGCGCGCGGGCGCGGATTCGAGGTCGCCGGCCTGCGGGATCGCGTCGCCGCTGGCGGAAATGCGGGCGAGCACTTCGACGTCCTTCAACGCGGAGAGCTTCGCGGTCGGCATCGGGCTGTCGCCGTCGTCGAGCGTCACGTCGAGCGGCAGGTCCGACAACGCGTGGCGTTCGACCGCGACCGGCATCGGCGGGCCGCCGGCTGCGCGCGCGATGACGAACACCGTCGCGTCGCCGCGCAGGCGTGCGCGCGCGGCGAGGTCGGGGTCGAGTTGCACGCGTACGTGCAGGGCGTTGGCGGTGGCGGTCGCAGCGCTCGCGGTCGGCGTCGCCGGCTGCACGGGTGCGGCGAGCGGCGCCATGCCCGCCGCCTTGCGCGCGTCGTTGATCTGGCCGCGCAACGAGTTGGCGGTCGCGCCGTCGACCATCGCGAGCAACGGTTCCCACGTACGCACGGCTTCCGCGTCGTCGCCGGCCTGGCGCTGCGCGATGCCGAGGAACCAACGCGCGCGCTGGTGTTGCGGCTGCACTTCGAGCGCCTGCTGCAGCATCGTCACCGCCTGCGCGTCGAAGCGGCGTTCGGGTGCCGCGAGCGCGCGCGCCTGCGCGGCCTCGACCAGCACGTCGGGCTCCTTCGGCGTGAGCTTCGCGGCGTGCGCGTACGCATCGCGCGATTCGGCGAAGCGCTGGCTGTTGCCGAGCGCCTGGCCGAGCAGGCGCCAGCCTTCGGGCTGGTCGGGGTTCTTCGCGAGTTCGGCCTGCAGTTGCTTGATCGCATCGTCGAGCGTCTGCGGCATCGCCGCGTTCGCCTGCACTTCGAGCGCGGCCGGCGTGCCGACGACGCGATACAACGCGACCGCGGCGAGGCTGAAGCACACCGCGATGCCGATGACGACCTTCGGCGATTCGCGCAGCAAGGGTCGCAGCAACACGACGGCCACGACGAGGACGAGCAAGGCGCCTGCGATGGCGAAACTCAAGGCGGGCGACATCACCACTCCTGGTCGGGTTCTTCGGCGACCGGCGTGGTCGTCGCGCGCTTGCGCACGATGCGTGCGATGACGAAGCCGCCGGCGAGCAGCAACAATGCGGGGCCGAGCCACAGCAGCCAGGTCGTGGCTTCCATGCGCGGGCGATACAGCACGAACTCGCCGTAGCGCGCGACGAGGAACTCCTTGATCTCCGCGTCGCTGCGGCCTTCGCGCATGAGGTCGAGCACTTCGCGGCGCAGGTCGTAGGCGATCTGTGCGTTGGAATCGGCGAGCGACTGGTTCTGGCACATCACGCAGCGCAGTTCGGCGACGAGCGCGTGGAAGCGCGCTTCCTCGGCCTTGTCCTGGAACTGCAGCGGCGCGACGTCGGTGCCGACCTGCGCCTGCGCGGGCAACGTCGCGAACAGCGACGACACGGCGAACAACAGCGCGAACAACAGCCTCATGGCGTCGCCTTGCCTTGCGGATCGATCGCGTCGAGCGCGGGAATCAGTTCGCCTTCGATGAGCGCATCGGTGAGCGGACCGACATGCTTCCAGCGAATCGTGCCGTTGGCGTCGACGAGGAAGGTTTCCGGCGCACCGTAGATGCCCCAGTCGATCGCGGCCTTGCCTTCGAGGTCGGCGATGACGAGCCAGTACGGATTGCCGAACTGGTCGAGCCAGCGCAGCGCGTCTTCGCGCTCGTCCTTCCAGTTGAAGCCGACCAGGCGCACGCGCTTGGTTTCGGCGAAGCGCGTGAGCACCGGATGTTCATCGCGACACGACGGGCACCAGCTGCCCCAGACGTTGAGCAGGAACGGCGCGCCCTTGAGATCGGCGAGCGTGATCGTGCGATCGGGTTCGTGCAGCACCGGCAGCGAGAACTGCGGCGCGGGCTTGTCGATCAGCGGCGAAGGCAGCGCTTCGCGATCCGGGTTGCGGCTCAGCCACACGCCGGCGGCGAGCAGCACCGCGAGCGCGAAGAAGATCGCGAGCGGAATGAAGCGCGATGCGCGGCTCGTCATGCGGACACCTCGCTGCGGCGGAAGCGGCGATCGGTCGCCGTGACGAAGCCACCCAACGCCATCAACGCGGCGCCGAACCAGATCCAGCGCACGAACGGCTTGGCGTGCACGCGCACGGCCCAGGCGTCGTCGCCGAGCGGTTCGCCGAGCGCGACGTACAGGTCGCCGCGGACGCCCGGCGCGATCGCGGCTTCGGTCATCACCTGGCCGCCGCTGGCGTAACGGCGCTTTTCCGGATGGAGCGTCGCCATCTCGGTGTCGCCGTCGAACACGCGCACGGTGCCCTTGTCGGCGATGTAGTTGGGGCCTTCCTTGTGTTCGACGCCGTCGAAGACGAACGTGCGCCCTTCGACCGCGACCGACTGGCCCGGCGCGAGCGCGAGTTCGCGCTGCTGCGCGAGGCCTTCGACGAGCAACGCGCCGACGAGGAAGATCGCGATGCCCGCGTGCGCGAACGTCATGCCGAGCATCTCGGCGGTGAAGCGCGAGCCCTTCGACGTGAAGCGCGTCCACAGGAAGCGTACGGTGCCGGCGGCGACCCACGTCGCGCCCGCGATGCCCGCGGCGACTTTCCACGCACCCTGCGGCGCGAGGAAGTACGCGCCGATGCCGACGCCGACCGCCAGGCCCGCCCACGGCACCAGCATCGCGATCGGGCGCGAGGGCTGTTCGCGCTGCCAGCGCGTCAGCGGACCGAACGGCAGCAGCATCACCAGCGGCGTCATCAACAGCGTGAACAGCAACGCGAAGTACGGCGGCCCGACCGAGATCTTGCCGAGCGACAACGCATCGGCGAGCAGCGGATACAGCGTGCCGATCAGCACCATCGCGCACGCGGTCGACAGCAGCAGGTTGTTGGCGAGCAGCAACGTCTCGCGCGAGCTTGCGGCGAACGGCGCGCCGTCGTTCTCGCTCGGTGCACGCAGTGCATACAGGAGCAGCGAACCGCCGACGACCGTGCCGAGGAACATCAGGATGAACAAGCCGCGCGTCGGATCCGCGGCGAACGCGTGCACGCTCGTCAGCACGCCGGAGCGCACAAGGAAAGTGCCGAGCAGCGAGAGGGAGAACGTGGCGATCGCGAGCAGCAGCGTCCAGCCGCGGAAGCTGCCGCGCTTTTCGGTCACCGCCTGCGAATGCAGCAGCGCCGCGCCGGCGAGCCACGGCATGAAGCTCGCGTTCTCCACCGGATCCCAGAACCACCAGCCGCCCCAGCCGAGTTCGTAGTACGCCCACCACGAACCGAGCGCGATGCCGGCGGTGAGGAAGCCCCACGCGATGTTGGTCCACGGGCGCGTCCAGCGCAGCCAGCGCGTGTCGACCTTGCCGCCGAGCAACGCGGCGATCGCGAACGCGAACGGCACCGAGAAGCCCACGTAGCCGAGGTACAGCATCGGCGGATGGATGATCATCCCCGGATCCTGCAGCAGCGGATTGAGGTCGCGGCCTTCCATCGCCGCGGGCAGCAGGCGTTCGAATGGATTGCTGGTGAAGATCAGGAACGCGAGGAAGCCCACCGACACCAGGCCCATCACGCCGAGCACGCGCGCGATGACCTCGGCGGGCAGGCGCCTGGAGAACATCGCCACCGCACCGGTCCACAACGCGAGGATCAGCGCCCACAGCAGCAACGAGCCTTCGTGCGCGCCCCACACCGCGGTGAAGCGATACACGGTCGGCAGCAGCGAGTTGCTGTTCTGCGCGACGTAGCGCAGCGAGAAGTCCTGCATCACGAACGCGTGCGTCAGCAGGCCGAAGGCGAGCGCGACGAGCCCGAGTTGCAGGTACGCCGCCGGGCGCGCGACCGCCATCCACGAAATGCGTCCGCGATGCGCGCCGGCGAGCGGCAACACCGCCTGCACGGCGGAGACGAGCAGCGCGAGGATGAGGGCGAGTTGTCCGAGTTCGGGAAGCACGTTACTGCGCACCCTCGGTCGGCATGGAGGCGTCGTTCGGCACTGTGTCGACGTCGTGCTTCTTGTGCGCCTTGCCCATCTTGTCGGCGACTTCCTTCGGCATGTACGCCTCGTCGTGCTTGGCCAGCACTTCCTCGGCGACGAACACGTTGCCGCGCATGCGGCCGGTCGCGACGACGGCCTGCTTCTCGCGGAACAGGTCCGGCAGGATCCCGGTGTAGACGACCGGCAACATCGCGTCGCCGTCGTCGACCTTGAAGTGCGCTTCCATCGAACCCGGCGCGCGCGCGAACGAACCGCCCGCGACCATGCCGCCGAGGCGGAAGCGCGCCTGGCCCGAGGTCACCGCTTCGCCGGCGCGACCGTCGAGGATTTCGGCGGGCGTGTAGAGATAGGCGACGTTGCGCTGCAGCGCCATCGCGACGAGCGCCACCGCGATGCCCGCGGCGACGACGAGCGCAAGGACGTACCACAGGCGACGCTTGCGGGTGGGGTTCATTCGGATTCGGTCCTGCTCAAGGTGGCGTCGGGGGCCGGGCGCCTGGTGGTGGTGCGCGCGGCGCGCAGCTTCGCGGCGCGCAGCTGGCGCGCGATGTCGATGCGCGGGGCGACGAAATCCCACAGCAGCACGACGAAGAACACGGCGTAGGCGGCGACGACGTAACCGAAGTAACTCATCGCGCACGCTCCTGCGCCATGCGCACGACCCAGTCCTTGCCCGCTTCGCGGCGCAGGTTGTCGGCGCGCGCGCGGGCGAGCAGCGAACCGACGAACCACAACTTGGTCGCGACGATCATCGCGAACAACGGCGGCAACATGCTGGCGTCCATCTGCGACTGGCCGAACACGCTGATGGTCTGGCCCTGGTGCAGCGAGTTCCACCACACCACGGAGTAGCGGATCACCGGCAGCAACGCGACGCCCACGAGCGCGAGCAGGCCCGCGGCGCGTGCGCCCTGGCGGCGGTCGTCGATCGCGTGGTACAGCCCGATGATGCCGAGGTACAGGAACAGCAGGATCAACTCGGTGGTCAGCCGCGGATCCCAGTCCCACCACGTGCCCCACATCGGCTTGCCCCAGATCGAACCGGTGGCGAGCGTGATCACGGTGAATGCCGCGCCGATCGGCGCGCAGGCCATCGCGAGGATTTCGCAAAGCTTGATGCGCCACACCAGCGCGATCGCCGAATAGAAGGCCATCAGCCCGAACACGAACATGCTCATCCACGCCGACGGCACGTGGATGTAGAGGATGCGGAAGCTGTCGCCCTGCTGGTAATCGGCGGGCACCTGGAACAGCGCGGCCCACAGGCCGTACGCCATCACTGCGAGCCCGAGCGCGTACGCCCAGGGCGCCCAGCGCGCGGCGAAGCGATCGAAGTAGGGCGGGGAACCGAGTTGGTGGAACCAGCGGACGAGCGGATGCATGCGGGTCAACTCAAGGGCGATTCAACTGAGCGCGATCCGGATCGCGGCGGCGGCGGCGATTGGGGCGAGCACCAGCGCCATCACGAGGCCGGCGCCGAGCAGCAACAGGGGCGCGGTGGCGTCCAGGCCTTGCGCCGCGACCGCGACGGCGCCCGCGCCGAAGACGAGCACCGGCACGTACAGCGGCAGCGCGAGCAACGCGACAAGGATACCGGAGCGGCGCATCCCGACGGTTAATGCCGCCACCACGGCGCCCAGCAGGCTGAGCAGCGGCGTGCCCAGCGCGAGCGAGGCCATCAGCACCGGAAGCTGGCCGCGCGGCAGGTGGAGGAGTTCGCCGAGCAGCGGGGTCGCGATGAGCAGCGGCAGCGCGGTCGAGGCCCAGTGCATGAACGTGCGGACCAGCACCAGCCACGCCAGCGGCACGGGCGCGAGCATCCACTGTTCGAGCGATCCGTCCTCGGCATCGCTGCGGAACAGCGTGTCGAGCGCGAGCAGGCCGGCGAGCAGCACCGCGAGCCACAACACCGGAGCCGCGACGCGTTCGAGCTCCCGCGCTTGCCCGCCGAGCGCAAGCGCGAACAACACGACGACGAGCAGCGCGAACAACGCCGGCTGCAACGCATCGCCGCGACGACGCCACAACAGGCGCGCATCGCGGGCGAGGAGCGCGCGGGCGGCGGATAGCATCATGCGGCGCGCACCAGTTCGAGCATGCGCGTGCGCACCGGGGGCGCGGCATACGCGCCGTGCGTGGTGAGCAACGCGGCGCCGCCTTCGCGCAGGTGCGCCTGCACCATGCGATTGACCAGGTTGATGCCTTCCAGGTCGAGGTTCGCGTACGGCTCGTCGAGCAACCACAGCGGCGCGGGCGAGAGCCACAGGCGCGCGAGCGACAGGCGCTTCTTCTGCCCGGCCGAGAGTTGGCGGGCGAGGGTGTCTTCGTAGCCGGAGAGGCCGACGATCGACATCGCGTTTTCGGGCAACTGGCCGCGGCGACGACCATGCAGGCCGCACAGGAAGCGCAGGTTCTCGAGCGCGGTGAGGTCGGCCTTCAGTGCGGGCAGGTGACCGAGGTAGGCGATCGCGCGGGCACGCAGCGCGACGGCGGCGGGGCGGCCGTCGATGTCGATCTCGCCCTCGTCGGCGCGCAGCAACCCGGCCAGGACGCGCAACAACGTCGTCTTGCCCGAGCCATTGTCGCCCTGCACCAGCAACGCCTCCCCCGCGTCGACCGAGAACGCAAGGGGGCCGAACACGGGTTGTTCGTTGCGCGCGAAGCGCAGGCCGCGTGCAGCGAGCAGCGGCGGGGCGTTGGACACGTCGGGATCAGGGCCGTGCGAGTTGCGGCATTTTAGCCCCCGGAGGGCCGGGACCGCGACGGTGCCAATTTGCCCTCCGATCGGCCGCCCTGGCCTCCTGCGCGCGCGGCTGGACGATGGACGTGCTCGTGCGGTTTTTCCGCACGCGCGTTTGCCCGAAGTGCCGATGCCCGGGGAGGGGCGTGCGCCGTTCGATGGGGCCTCCGCAACACCGGCCCCATTTCCATGCGATTCCCCACTCCCCAGCGCGGCGGCGAACGCCCCACCGCGCTCGCCGCCTGCGCGGCCATGCTCGTCACCTTGTGCGTGCTGCATGTCGCGGTGTTCGACCGCAAGCCCGATTACGACGATGCGTATTTCGCCGCGGCGCTCGATCATCAGACGCTCGGCGCTTTCCTGCTCGAACGCTACATGCGCTGGTCCGGTCGACTGCCGATCGACGCCTTCGCGGCGCTGTTGCTCGACCACCTGTGGATCTGGCGCATCGTCAATGTCGCGATGGTCGTGTGGTTGTGCGCGAGTGCGGCGCGGCTCGGGTTCGGCCGCCGGCTCGGGCCGTTCGCGGGCACGGGATGCGCGTTCGCGCTGCTGTGGTGCATGCCGTCGCCCGTGTTGCGCGACGCCGCGTGGTGGGTGTCGGGTTCGTTCAACTACCTGTGGCCGACCGCGGCCGGGCTCGCGGCGATGGTGCCGTTGTTCGATCGGCGCACGCGCGGACCGTGGGCCTGGGCCGGCATCGTCCTCGCGGGCGGCTTCGCGGCGTACCACGAGCAGGTGGCGCTCGCGATGCTGGGCATCGGCCTTCCGCGCGTGGCGTGGTTGTGGCGCACGAAACGCCTGGGGCGCGGCGAAGTCGTCCTGATGGTGTCGATCCTGGTCAACGCCGCGATCAACTTCGGCGCGCCCGGCATCCAGCATCGTTATGTCGTGGAAATCGGGAACTTCTATCCGACGTTCGACCAGCTGACGTTGTGGGACAAGGGCGTGCTGGGACTCGAGGTGCTGGCGAAGCTCGCACGTTCGAGCAACGTGCTGCTGGTGTTGTCGTGCGGGGCGTTGGTCGCGCTGTCGCTGCGCGCCACGATGCCGCGCGGCGCGCGGATCGGCGTGCTGGCGGCCTGCGCGTTGCTGGTCGTCGCGGTGATCGCGCCGAAGCTGTTGCCGCCCGTGCTCGTGGCGTGCGCGCTCGTCGGCCTGGTCGCCGGTATCGGGCTGGTGGTGCAGGAGGACGATCGACGCGAAGCGGTGTGGCGCGCGTGGACGTTGGCCGTCGGCTTCGGCACGCTCGCCGCGATGGCGATGTCGCCGACCGTGCATGGCTCGGGGTCGCGCACGTCGTTCGTTGCGTGCATCGCGCTGCTCATCGCGACGTGCCGGCTGCTGGTGGAGGTGCGTGCGCGATTCGGCCAGCGCGCGTTCGCGTGGACGATGGGCGCCGCGTGCGTGGTCGCGCTGTTGCGCGTGTTCGAAGAGGTCGCGAAGGCGGCCTGAAGCCGCCGGTCAGTCGTGCGGCACGTCGCGCGGCGTGCCCAGGCGGGCGCCGCGGGTCTTGAGGTTCAGCGGCGCCCACTCGACGTGGTCGCGGTGCTTGGCCATCAACGGCTGGTTGGCGTACATGCGCAGCCGCACCGGCTCGCCGCGCGACCACACCAGGGTGCCGAGTTGCCCATGGCGCAGGGCGAGGCGATCGAACTCGGCATCGGGCATGTCCATCACGACCCAGCTCGGCTCGCGCCAGCTGCGGTTCGGAGCCGAGCTGAACCCCGGACGGAACGCCAGGCCGCTCGAAAGCAGGGCGGTGTGCAGCGCTTCGTCGGCGCGCCGGTTGACGGCTTCCTCGCGCGGGATCGACTGCGGATCCCACGCCGACAGCAGGCCGAAACGCTGGCTCAGCGGGAAGAACGCCTCCAGCTCCGGCGCAGGGTGGCCGATGCGCAGCGTGCGCCATTCCCCATCGAGCTCCCAGCGGTATTCGGCCGCGTAGTAGGCGTCGAGCAGGGTGGCGATGCGGAGGTCGTTTTGGAGGGACATGAGGGCGTGATTTAACGCCACCCATGCACCTTTCGTAAACTCCGGGGCCCGGACCCCCACATTTCCCGCACGGAAGGCCCATGCACGTCGAGACCAAGTTGCCGAAGGTCGGCACGACCATCTTCACCGTGATGTCGCAGCTCGCGATGGAGCACAAGGCCGTCAACCTCGGCCAGGGCTTCCCCGATTTCCCCGTGCCCGACCTGCTGGTGGAAGCGCTCGACCGCGCGATGCGCGACGGCCACAACCAGTACGCGCCGATGACGGGCATCCCCGCGCTGCGTAACGCGATCGCGCACAAGACCGAGCGCGTCTACGGCTGGCGCCCGAACGCCGATACCGAAGTCACCGTCACTTCGGGCGCGACCGAGGCGATCTTCGACGCGATCCACGCCGTCGTGCACGCGGGCGAAGAAGTGATCGTGCTCGACCCGTGCTACGACTGCTACGAACCGGCGATCGAACTCGCCGGCGCACGCGCCGTGCACGTGCCGCTCGACCCCGTCACCTTCGCACCCGACTGGCAGCGCGTGCGCGACGCGATCACCCCGCGCACGCGCATGTTGATGATCAACAGTCCGCACAACCCCTCGGGCGCGATGCTCTCGGCCGCCGACATGCAGGAAGTCGCGGCGATCCTGCACGGCACGAACATCTTCCTGCTCTCCGACGAGGTCTACGAGCACATCGTGTTCGACGGCGCGCGCCACGAATCGGCGCTGCGTTACCCGGAACTGCGCGAGCGCGCCTTCATCATTTCGAGCTTCGGCAAGACCTACCACTGCACCGGCTGGAAGGTCGGCTACTGCATCGCGCCGCCGGCGTTGTCGGCGGAGTTCCGCAAGGTCCACCAGTACAACGTGTTCTGCACGTTCGCGCCCGCGCAGCACGCGTTCGCCGCGATGATCGAACGTGCGCCCGAGCACTACGAGGAACTCGGCGCGTTCTACCAGGCCAAGCGCGATCGCTTCGCCGCGCAGCTGCGCGAAACGCGCCTGGCGCCGTTGCCGGTGCCGGGCGGTTACTTCCAGCTCGTCGACTACAGCGCGGTGAGCGACCTCGACGACCTCGCGTTCTGTCGCTGGCTCACCACCGAACATGGCGTCGCCGCGATCCCGCTGTCGCCGTTCTACGAAAGCCCGCCGGCCGGCCAGCGCCTCGCGCGCCTGTGCTTCGCGAAGAACGACGCGACGCTCGACGCGGCGCTCGCGCGCCTGCGCACCCTGTAACGCCGCCTTCGCGCAGGAGCGATAGAGTGACCGACATGAAGGACCTCCGCGTTTCGCTGGTGCAGGGCGACACCCGCTGGCACGACCCCGCGGCGAACCGCGCGTACTACGCGCACCTGATCGCGCCGCTGCACGGCATGACCGACCTCGTGCTGCTGCCCGAAACGTTCACCAGCGGCTTCAGCAACGACGCCATCGACCAGGCCGAAACGATGGACGGCCCGACGATCGCGTGGTTGCGCGAACAGTCGGCGAAACTCGACGCGGCGATCTGCGGGAGCGTGCAGATCCGCGTCGACGCGGGCGGTGATGGCGACGGCGTCTACAACCGCCTGTGCTTCGTCACGCCCGACGGCGCGCTGTCGACCTACGACAAGCGCCACCTGTTCCGCTACGCGAAGGAACACGAACGCTACGCCGCCGGTCGCGATCGCATCACCATCGAATGGCGCGGCTGGCGCATCTGCCCGCTGGTCTGCTACGACCTGCGCTTCCCGGTGTTCTCGCGCAATCGCTTCGACGTCGAACGCCCGCAAGGCCTGGACTACGACCTGCTGGTCTACGTCGCCAACTGGCCGGCCGCGCGACGCATGGCCTGGAACACGCTGCTGCGCGCGCGCGCGATCGAGAACCTGTGCTTCGTCGCCGGCCTCAATCGCGTGGGCACCGACGGCAACGGCCTGAAGTACGACGGCGAAAGCGCGGTGATCGATTTCATGGGGCGGCCGTTGAGCGAGGCGGCCGGCGAAGAGTTGGTCACGACGACCTACCTGGACGCGAAGGAATTGCTGGCGCATCGCGCGCACTTCCCGGCGATGCTGGACGCCGACGCGTTCTCGCTGACGTGAAGAAAAGCAAAAACAGGGGTCAGAGCACAATTATCACAAGCGGATAATTGTGCTCTGACCCCCGTTTTTGTTTTTGCTTTCCGCCTTCAACGCCCGATCGGCAGGTGCGCGGCCGTCACCATGCCGCCCTCGCTGAGGATCACCGCGCGTTCGATCGCGTTGCGCAGTTCGCGCACGTTGCCGGGCCAGGCGTGCGCGGTGAGCGCGGCGATCGCATCGTCCGACACGCCCGCCGCGGGACGGCCGATGCTCTGGCCGACTTCGTGCAGGAAGGCTTCGACGAGCAGGGGAATGTCGTCGCGGCGTTCGCGCAGTGGCGGCAGGGCGATGTCGAAGACCGCGAGCCGGTTGAACAGGTCCTCGCGGAAGCTGCCGTCGCGCGTCGCCGTGGCGAGTTCGCGATGCGTGGCGGCCAGCACGCGCACGTCCGCGCGCAGCGTGCGCGTGCCGCCGACGCGCTGGTAGTCGCCTTCCTGCAACACGCGCAGGAGTTTGACCTGCACCTCCGGGCTCATCTCAGCGACCTCGTCGAGGAACAACACGCCGCCCGATGCGAGTTCGATCCTGCCCGGATGCGCCGATTGCGCGCCGCTGGAGGCGCCGCGCTCGAGGCCGAACAGTTCGGCTTCCAGCACGCGTTCCGGCAGTGCCGCGCAATTGAGCGCGACGAACGGTCCGTCGCGACGCGGCGACGCGCGATGGATGAAACGTGCGACGACTTCCTTGCCGGTGCCCGATTCGCCGGAGAGCAGGACCGTCGTGTCGGTGGGCGCGATCTTCGTCGCGAGCTCCAGCACTTCGCGCCAGCGTCGCGAGCGGCCGAGCGTGCGGTGCGCGCTGCGCGCTTCCAGTTCGTCCGACAGCGCCTGCACGCGGCGTTCGAGTTCGCCGGCATGCTCGCGCGCGGCGGCGCTGCGGCGGGTTTCGTCGGCGAGCGTGTGCGCCAAGCCCTCATGCGCGAGCGCGAGCGTTGCGAGTTCGGCGATGACGAGCAACGCTTCACCGTGTTCGCGGGTGAAACGACCCGGCGTGCGCGAGACGAGCAGCACCGAGCCCAGGCGACGATCGCGATGTTGCAACGGCACGCGCAACAACGCGCGGTAGCCTTTCTCGAGCGTCAGTCGATCGAGCGGATACGCGGGGTCGAGTTCGACGCCGGCATCGCGGATCACGACCAGGAAACGATCGGCGTCGGGCCAGTACGCGGGCGAGTAATCGTTGCGCGCGAACACCGCGCCTTCGAGCGCCTTGAGACTGTCTTCGCCCGCGGCGGCGACGGCGCGCACGGTGCCGTCGCGCTCCAGCTTCACGATGCCCATCGCATCGAACGGCACCAGCGTGCGGCACGCGTCGGCGACGCGATCCCACACTGCGCGCACTTCGAGCGAGTCGGCGATCGCGCGCGCGATGCCGGCGAGCGCGGCCTGCAACGCGGGCGCCTGATCGGACATGGCGCGATCATACGCCCGGGGTCCGCGCGCCTTTCAGCCGAAATACACGCGTTCGGCCGCCCATCGGACGGGCGGCGCGGACAGCAACAGGTCGAACGGCCAGTCGAAGGGCAGGCGGTCGTAGGCCCAGCGCAATGCGCGCTTGGTGCGGAAACGCGGCGCGGCGTCGAGCGCAACGGATTCCGGCGCGGGGCCGTCGTGGCGAAGATGCGCCGCGATCGCGCGGCCGACGATCCATGCGTGTTCCCATGCCGAGCGAATGCCGCCCGCGGTCACCGGCGACACGATGCCGGCCGCGTCGCCGGTGAGGATCACGCCTTCGCCGGCGAGTGGAGACACCGGTCCGCTGCAGGGAATGAGCCCCGCGCGCGTCGGCCCCGGCGTCAATCGCAACGGCAATCCCCCGGCGCGGCCCACGCGTAACAGGAACGCATCGACATCCGGCACGCGCACGTTCGCAGGATCGTGGCGCAGCGCGAGTCCCGCCTGCACGCCGGAAGGATTCTGCGCGATCCAGCCGATGTAACCCGGCGCGTAGCGCTTGCTGATGAAGCAATGCAGTGCGTCGGGATCGGCGAGTTGCGCGTGCGGGAACTCGTACTCGATGCCATAGAGGAAACCGCGCACGCGACCGAGCCCGCATTGCGCGGCGACGCGCGAACGCGCGCCGTCGGCGCCGACGAGATACCGCGCACGACCGACGCCTTCGACGTGCCAATGTTTGTCGCGCCGTTCCGCGGAGACGAAGGCCGTGCCCAGTCGCAGGTCGACGCCATGCGCGCGCAATTGGTCGGCGAGCCAGCGCATCACGCCGGGCGTGTCGGTGGTCAGGAAGTAGCTGCCGGGCGCGGCGAGCGCGACCTGTTTGAGGTTCGGCGCATAGAGCTGCACGCGTTCGACGCGCCGGGTGAAGTGCGATGGCAACTCGCCGAGCAACGTGCGCTCGGCGGCTTCCTTCACGATGATGCCGGTGGTGTGCAGCTTGTCGCCGGGATCGCGCTTGCGTTCGAGCACGCACACGCGCAGCCCCGATTGCGCCGCAGCGAGCGCGCACGATGCGCCGGCGAAACTCGCGCCGACGACGATGAGGTCGTAGTCCATGCGCGCAATGTGGGTGCGCGCGGAGAAGCGGTGATGGTGGGGGTGTGAAGCGAAGAAGAAGCGGGAAACGGGAAACGGGAAACGGGAAGCGGGAAACGGGAAACGGGAAACGGGAAACGGGAAACGGGAAACGGGAAACGGGAAACGGGAAATCGGCCTTCGCTTCGGCCGAATGCCTATCGGCCGAAGTGACGCCCAACCTCCCGTTTCCCGCTTTTTTGTTTCCCGTTTCCCGCTGTTACAACTCAGCCGCCGCTGTGCCGACCGCCACCGGGACGACCTCCACCACGCGGGCCACCCGGACGCGGGCCACCGGGGCGCGGGCCGCCGGGACCGCGGCCACCCGGACGCGGGCCGCCGGGCGCGCCGCCGGGGCGTGCGCCGCCGGGGCGCGGACCGCCCGGACGCGGGCCGCCGGGGCGAGGACCGCCCGGACGCGGCGCGCGCGGCTTGTCGCCGTACGGGTTGAAGCCGCCCGGATTCGCGTGGTCGCTCGGGAACGACGGGGCGTTGCCCGGATGTCCGTAAGGACGCGGGCCGCCACCACCGCCGCGATTCGGGCGATTGCCGTCGCGGTTGCCGTCGCGATCGCCGAACGGGCGCGGTTGGCCCTGGCCGCCGCCGCGATTCGGACGGTTGCCGTCACGATCGCCGAACGGACGCGGACCGCCGCCACCCGGGCGCGGACCACCGCCGCCGGGACGCGGACCGCCGCCGCCACCGGGCTTGCCGCCGAACGGCTTGCGCCCGCGGTTCGCATCCGGATTGCGATGGCCGGTCGGGCCGGTGTCGACGCCTTCCGGCACGTACCAGGTCTTGAACGCAGCGGGGTTGCCGCCGCCGTCGCGCTGTTCGCCCGGACGCATGCGCTGGCCCTGCTGGCGCGGACCCTTCGGCTTGAACGCCTTGTTGCCGGCCTTCGCCGCGGCTTCGCCGCTGACCGTCAGGCCGCCGTGCGGTTTCTTGCCGCCGCGACCGCCGCGACGATCTTCGCGCACGTGATCGAAGCGGCGCAGTTCGCGCCCTTCGTCCGCCGTGTTGTGGCCGCCGACGTACCCCTGCGTGCGCGCGCCGCCGAAATGCAGCGTCGACTTCGCCGCCTTGCGCTGGCCGATCACCGGCATCAGCGTGAGCGAGGAGGGTGCGCCGTCTTCGAGGCCGAGCTTGCCGCGCAACGTCGCGACCTTGTCGGCCGCGAGTTCCTGCGATTGGCCGCGCAGCAACGGCTGCGGCAGCGACACGTCGCCGTAACGGATGCGCTTCAGGCGCGAAACCTGGCAGCCCTGCGATTCCCACAGGCGACGCACTTCGCGATTGCGGCCTTCCTTGAGCAGCACGCGATACCAGTCGTGCGACTGGTCTTCGCCGCCGGCGAGCTTTTCGATTTCGTCGAACTTCGCTGGGCCGTCTTCGAGCGCGACGCCGCGACGCAGTCGATCGACGAGCTTCTCGGAGACTTCTTCTTCCCCTTCCGGCGGACGCACGCGGCACACGTACTCGCGTTCGATCTCGTAGGAGGGATGCATCATCGCGTTGGCCAGCTCGCCGTCGGTGGTGAGCAGCAGCAGGCCGGTGGTGTTGATGTCGAGGCGGCCGATCGCGATCCAGCGCGCGCCCTTCAGCGACGGCAGGGATTCGAAGATGGTCGGGCGGCCTTCGGGGTCTTCGCGCGTGGTGACTTCGCTTTCCGGCTTGTTGTAGATCAGCACGCGCGCCGGTTCAGTGAGTGCGGTCGCGACGAACGTGCGACCGTCGATCTCGATCTTGTCGCCGCCGGTGATGCTCATGCCGACCTGCGCGACGTTGCCGTTGACCTTGACGAGGCCATCGGCGATGCGCTGTTCGAGTGCGCGACGGGAGCCGAGGCCGGCCTGCGCGAGGACCTTGTGCAGGCGTTCCTCGATGCGCGGCGCGTCGGCGGGTTGTTCGGTGGGGGCGCCGCGCTTCAGGGACAGCTTGCGGCGTTCTTGTTCGCTCATTGCATATGCTCCGACGAGGCCGTCTCGGCGTCGTCATCTTCGGTGATGTCCGCGGTGTCTTCTTCTTCAGCAATGCTGTCGGAAGCCGCGAAATCGTGGGGGACCTCGTCATGAGGCGCTTCGTCGAACGTCTCTTCGATGTCGACGGTTTCATGGGCCGCTTCGTTCGCGGTCTCTTGTTCTTCGTCGCCGGCGTCGTCGACCGGCAGGTTGCCGACCGGCAGCGAGGCCGGGGCTTCGGGTTCGAACTGCAACTGCGGTTCGAGTTCGCCGATGTCCTTGAGTTCGGACAGCGGCGGGAGTTCGTCGAGGCGCTTGAGGCCGAAGTAATCGAGGAAGCCCTTCGTCGTGCCGAACAGCGCCGGCTTGCCGGGCACGTCGCGGTGACCGACGACGCGGATCCACTCGCGCTCTTCGAGCGCCTTGATGATGTTGCTGCTCACGGCGACGCCGCGGACCTGTTCGATCTCGCCGCGGGTGATCGGCTGGCGATAGGCGATCAGCGCGAGCGTCTCGAGCGTGGCGCGCGTGTACTTGGTCTGGCGTTCGGTCCACAGGCGCGCGACCCACGGATGCACGTCGGCCTTGACCTGGTAACGGAAGCCGGAGGCGAGTTCGACCAGTTCGACGCCGCGGTCTTCGCATTGTTCGCGCAGGGTCTCGAGCGCCTGTTCGACCGAGCCGTCGGGCGCGGGTTCGTCCAGCGAGAACAAACCATGCAGCTGCGCGAGCGTCAGCGGCTGGTTCGCCGCCATCAGTGCGGCTTCGACGATGCGGATGATCAGGCTTTGGTCCATGGGGCTCATGCGTTGGAATCGTTCGCGGCGGCGGGTTCGTCGTCGAACTCGCTCGACAGTTGCAGGGCTTCGGGGGCGCCCTCGCCGACGGCGAGGGATTTCACGTAGATCGGGGCGAGGGTGCGGGCTTCGCCGTGCGCATCGCTCGGCGGTTCCTGCACGATCTCGATGAGTTGTTCCTTCGCCAGCGTGAGCAGCGCCAGGAACGTCACCACCACGCCGAGCTTGCCTTCCTGCACGGTGAACAACGACTCGAAGCGCTGGAACGTGCCATCGCCGAGGCGTTCGAGCAGCTCGCCCATGCGCTGGCGGACACTGAGCGCGTCGCGCTTGATCGCATGCTGGGTGAACAACTCGGCGCGCTTGAGCACGTCGGCCAGCGCCAGCAGCATCTCCTTGAGATCCACCGGCGGCGGCAACCGGACCTCGGCGCGGTCGGGCACGAAGGCCGTGACCGGGCTGGTGTCGCGGTCCTGTCGGGGCAGGGCGTCGAGGTCTTCGGCGGCCTGCTTGAAGCGTTCGTATTCCTGCAGGCGGCGCACGAGGTCGGCGCGCGGGTCGTCCTCCAGGCCTTCCTCGCTGGGCGGTCGCGGCAGGAGCATGCGCGACTTGATCTCGGCCAGGATCGCGGCCATCACCAGGTACTCGGCGGCGAGCTCGAAGCGCATCTCGTGCATCGCCTGGATGTAATCGACGTACTGGCGCGTGATCTCGGCGACCGGGATGTCGAGGATGTCCAGGTTCTGGCGGCGGATCAGGTACAGCAACAGGTCCAGCGGTCCTTCGAACGCGTCGAGGATGACCTCGAGCGCATCCGGCGGGATGTACAGGTCCTGCGGGATCTGCAGCACCGGCTGGCCGAGCACGACCGCCAGCGGCATTTCCTGCTGCTGCGGTTGGGTCGGATTGTGCGATTGCGGGTGTGCGCCGTTTTGCGATTGGGTCGCGTCAGGCGCGGGCACGCTCGGTTCGTCGGACATGCGTTCGCGGCCCCCTCCGGGCCACTGGGTCTAGCTGGGTAGAGCAAATGCGGGCGAACGGCGGAGCCGGGCGCGGCCGCGGATCGGGAAAGTCGCTTGCGGGGGGACCCTGCCGGGTCGCGACGGGCCGCGACGCGCGCGACTCCGAATCATTGAAGGCAAGGGTACGGGGGCGGGCCCGGGCTGTCCACCACTTACAATCGTCCGTTTAGCCAATCGCACGTTCGAACCGGGAGGAAACGCGCATGTGGTACGCCATCGAAGGACACGACGGTCCGGGAGTTCTCGAACGCCGCCTCGGTGCGCGCACCGCGCACCTGGCCCGGCTCACCGCCCTGCGCGACGAAGGCCGCCTGTTGCTCGCGGGTCCGTGCCCGGCGATCGACGCCGAAGATCCCGGCCCGGCGGGCTTCAGCGGCAGCATCGTGATCGCCGAATTCGAATCGCTCGAGGCCGCACGCGCCTGGGCCGACGCCGACCCCTACATCGAAGCCGGCGTGTACCAGCGGGTCGACGTTCGCCCGTTCAAGCCGGTGCTCCCGTGACCGCGAGTCGCGTCGATCGTATCCGCGACGCGCTGCAGGCCGCGTTCGCGCCGCAATCGCTCCAGGTCGTCGACGACAGCGCGCGCCACGCGGGCCATGTAGGCGCGCGCGACGGGCGAGGGCACTTCGACGTCGACATCGTCAGCGACGCGTTCGCGGGACTGATGCCGCTGGCGCGCCACCGCAAGGTCTACGCGGCGCTGGGCGAGATGATGCAGACCGACATCCACGCGCTCTCGATCAAGGCGAGGACGCCGGAGGAAGCCCGCGGCTGAGGCCGTCGTTCCCGCGCACGCGGGAAGCGCGTTTCATGCTGCGCCGCAGCAGAAAACTCGACCTTTACAGGACGTTTACAGTCCATTGTGAAAACGTTTACATTCCACCCACGGACGAACAAGCGGGGCGGCGATGGGAGACGTTGTCACGATCCGCGACGTAGCACGGCTGGCCCAGGTGTCGGTGGCCACCGTCTCGCGCGCATTGAACGGCCAGCAGAACGTGGCGCGCGGCGTGCGCGAGCGCGTCCTCGACGCCGCACGTGAACTCAAGTACGTCCCGCACCACGCCGCCCGCAGCCTGAGCAGCCGCAAGACCCGGACCATCGGGGTCGTGCTGCCCGACCTGCACGGCGAGTTCTTCTCCGAGTTGATGCGCGGCATCGACGTCGTCGCCCGCGAGCACGACCTGCACCTGCTCGTCTCCAGCTACCACGGCGCGCCCGACGAACAGGGCGTCGCGTTGCGCGCGATGCGCGGCCGCGTCGACGGCCTGCTGGTGATGTCGCCGTTCCTGGACAGCGACGCGCTCGCCAACGAAATCGGCGAGGCGCAGCCCGCGGTATTGATCAACTCCGGCCTGAGCGGCGTCGGCCTCGGCACGTTGCGCATCGACAACTACGGCGGTGCGCGCGCGATGGTCGACCATCTCGTCGCGCAGGGATTCCAGCGCATCGCGTTCGTTTCCGGCCCGCGCGACAACTTCGAAGCCGACGAGCGCCTGCGCGGTTACACCGAAGCGCTCGCCGAACGCTTGCCCGATGCGAAGCCCATCGTCCTGCAAGGCGCATTCGACGAATGCTCCGGCCACGCGGCGGGCCACGAACTGCTCGCGATGGACCCGCGCCCCGATGCGGTGTTCGCCGCCAACGACATGACCGCGCTCGGCGTGCTGTTCGCATTGCACCAGGCGGGCCTGCGCGTGCCCGACGACATCGCGGTCGCGGGCTTCGACGACATTCCGCTCGCGCGCTACGTGCATCCCTCGCTGACGACGATCGCGGTCGACATCGCCGAACTCGGCGGCCGCGCGCTGCGCATGCTGCTCGCAGGTCGCGAACAACCCGCGACCGAAACCCAGGCCACCACTTCGCTCATCGCGCCGCACCTCGTCGCGCGCGAATCCTCCAAACGCCGCGGCCCCGCGCAACGCCGCGACAGTTCATGACACCTGCGCTCCCCCCACGCGTCGCCCCTGTTTCCATTTCCATAAAACCAAACGAACGCCGCCCGCTCGGGAGAGAGACAAAAACATGAAACGCAACCACCACCGCCCCACCAAGCGGCTGCTCACCTGTGCGCTGCTCACCGCCCTCGCGGTCGGCGCGCCGGCCGTGTATGCCCAGAGCACCGGTGCGACCGTCCGCGGCGTCGCCACGCCCTCGCAGGTCGTGACCGCGACCAACACCGCGACGGGCCTGACGCGCACCGTCACCGCCGATGCCGAAGGCAAGTACGTGCTCGCGGGCCTGCCGCCGGGCACGTATCGCGTGCAGTCGCAGGGCGGCGCATCGCGCACGATCACGGTCGCCGTCGCGCAGACCGCGTACCTCAACATCGCGCCCGCCGAAATGCAGGCCGTCGAAGTCGTCGGCGCGGCGCAGGAAGTGCGTACGTCCGAAGTGGCAACCAACGTGTCGACGCAGAAGATCGAAGCGCTGCCGCAGAACAGCCGCAACTTCCTGTCGTTCGCCGACACCGTGCCGGGCGTGATCTTCGAGACCGCCGGCGATGAGTCGACGAAGGTGCGCTCGGGCGCGCAGAACTCCAACGGCGTGAACGTCTTCATCGACGGTGTCGGCCAGAAGAACTACGTGCTCAAGGGCGGCGTCAGTGGCCAGGATTCCTCGCGCGGCAATCCGTTCCCGCAGCTGGCGATCGGCGAGTACAAGGTCATCACCTCGAACTACAAGGCCGAGTACGACCAGATCAGCAGCGCCGCGATCACCGCGGTGACCAAGTCGGGCACCAACGACCTGCAGGGCTCGGTGTTCGTCGACCTGACGAACGAAACCTGGCGCTCGCCCAGACCGTCCGAAGAACGCTCCGGCGAGAAGGCCAACAGCTCGACGACGCAGTACGGCATGTCGCTCGGCGGCCCGATCCTGCAGGACCGCCTGTTCTACTTCGTGACGTACGAAGGCAAGGACATCAACAGCCCGAAAGACATCAGCGCGCAGCCGATGGCCTTCGGCATCCCCCTGCCGAGCGATCTGGCGTTGCTGACCGGGCCCACCACGTCTCCGTTCAAGGAAGACCTGTGGTTCGGCAAACTGACCTTCCAGCCCGACGGCAACAACCTCGTCGAGCTTTCGCTCAAGTCGCGCAAGGAAGATGAAATCACCGGCGTCGGCGATCGCAACACGTATTCCTACGGCACCGAGAAGTCGAACGACTCGCTGCGCGGCGACCTGCGCTGGCAGTACAACGCCGAGAACTGGCTGAATGATGCGCACCTGACGTACGAAGACGAAGAATGGAGCCCGCACGCCATCAACACTGGCTTCGGCCTGCGCTTCGTCGGCACGCCGAGCGATGCGCGCGCCGAAGTGCTCAACGTCGGCGCCGGCCAGGACTTCCAGGAGAAGGGCCAGAAGGGCTGGGCGCTGCAGAATGACTTCAGCTGGTTCGGTCTCGAAGACCACACGATGAAGGCCGGCTTCAAGTACAAGGCGGTGGAGATCAACGCCTTCGAACAGCAGCCCTACAACCCGCAGTACTTCATCAACCTGCCGTTCAACCTGCTCGTCGGCAACGACAACATCAACGAGTACGTGCCGTACGAAGTGCAGTTCGGCCAGCTCGTGCCCGGCGCGGTCTCGCGCAACATCACCACCGACGCCAAGCAGTTCGGCATCTACCTGCAGGACGACTGGCAGGTCACCGAGAAGCTGATGCTCAACCTCGGCCTGCGCTGGGATTACGAAGAGAACCCGGGCTGGGAGGACTACGTCACCCCGCAGAACATCGTCGATGCGCTGCGCGCGTGGCCCAACATCCACGGGCCCAACGTCGACTACAACATCGAGAACTACATCAGCAACGGCAACAACCGCGACGCCGACAAGAACAACTGGGCGCCGCGCCTGGGCTTCTCGTACGACCTCAACAACGACGAACGCCACGTGATCTTCGGCGGCGCGGGTCGCACGTACGACCGCAATCTGTGGGACTACCTGCAGCTCGAACAGTCCAAGCACACGTTCCCGCGCTACTCGTTCCTGTTCGACCAGCCGGGCGTGCCGGGCTTCGATTGCGATGAAGTCGCCGATCCTCGCTGCCTCGTGTGGGATCCCTCGTTCTACGATCCGGCGAATCTCGCCGCGCTCGTTGCGAACAACCCGAACCTCGGTTCGGAAGTGAACCTGATCAACAACGATCTGGAGACGCCGTACTCCGACCAGTTCAGCCTCGGCATGCGCAATGCGTTCGACGTGTGGGGCCAGGAATGGAACCTCACCACGACCGTCGTTCGCATCGAAAGCCGCGAGGGCATCCTGTTCTCGCTCGGCAATCGCTGGCCGGATGGCAGCTTCCGCGATCCGGCCGTGCCGGGCGCGACATGGGGCAACCAGCCCTGGGGCTTCGGTATCCCGGGATTCGGCACGCTGATCAAGGCCGACAACGCGATCGAGACGAACCTCAACCAGTTCCTGCTCGGCCTCGACAAGAACTACTCCTCCGATTCGCCGTGGTCGCTGTCGATCGCCTACACCTACAGCGACGCCGAAGAAAACCGCTCCAACGCCGCGAACTCGGACGAGCACTACCTGTTCGATTATCCGAACCTCGAAGGCCAGCCCTTCCTGATGTCGGCCGGCGTGCCGGAGCATCGCCTGGTCGTCAGCGGCTTCGCCGACGTTCCGTGGGGCTTCCAGGTCTCCGGCAAGCTGACCCTCGCCAGCAGCTATCCGAAGAACGACACGGTCGACTGCTTCAACGCGCCGTCGGGGAACAACTGCCGCTTCGCCGTGTTCGAACCCGACGTCACGTTCGGCTACAAGCAGTTCGACATGGCCGTGCGCAAGTCGTGGGACACCGGTTCCGGCCTGCAGCTGTGGGTTCGCGGCGACCTGCTCAATGCGTTCGACTGGCACAGCTGGACGGATTACGACACCTGGCGCGGTTTCGTCGGCGTGCCGAATCCGACGTTCGGCGAAGTCAACGGCCTGGGCTTTGCGCAGCAGATTCCGCGTACGTTCAAGCTGTCGCTGGGCTTCGATTTCTGATTTTGCATTCGAGTAGAGGTGGAAATGCAGCGAGCGATTTCGAGTTTCGTCCTGGCTTCGTTCGCCGTCGTGGCGCTGGCTTCGTGCCAGCGCCACGCAACGACGGCGACGAATGAACCGGCAACTCCCGCAACCCCCGCAACGCCGTCGACGGTCGCGCGCGTCGGATCGATCGACCGGCCGGTCCCGCCGATCGTCGAGGATCTGCAGCGGCGGACGTTCGATTACTTCTGGGAACGCACGAACCCGAAGACCGGCCTGGTGCCGGATCGATGGCCGACGCCGTCGTTCTCGAGCATCGCCGCGGTCGGGTTCGGCCTCACTGCGTACGGTGTCGGCGTCGAACGCGGGTGGATCACGCGCGACCAGGCCGTCGAGCGCACGCTCACGACGCTGCGTTTCTTCAAGAACGCGAAGCAGGGGCCCGAGGCCGCCGGCACGTCCGGCTACAAGGGCTTCTACTACCACTTCCTCGACATGGACTCGGGCGCGCGCTTCAAGACGAACGAGTTGTCGACGGTGGACACGACGCTGCTGATGGGCGGCGTGTTGTTCGCGCAGTCGTATTTCGACAAGGACGATCCGCGCGAGGCGGAGATCCGCCAGCTCGCCGACGACCTGTACCGCGCGGTCGAATGGCCGTTCGCGCAAACGCGCAAGCCGTGGATCTCGATGGGCTGGACGCCGGAAAACGGCTTCATCGCCTACGACTGGAAGGGCTACAACGAAGCCATCCTCGTCTACCTCCTCGCGCTCGGTTCGCCGACGCATCCGGTCGGCAAGGATGCTTACGACGCGTGGACGTCGACGTACGACAAGACGTGGGGCACCTACCACGGCCAGGAACACCTCACGTTCCCGCCGTTGTTCGGCCACCAGTATTCGCACGTGTGGGTCGACTTCCGCGGCATCGCCGACGATTACATGCAGCGTCGCGGCATCGATTACTTCGAGAACAGCCGTCGCGCCGCGCTCTCGCAACGCGCGTACGCGATCGCCAATCCCGAAGGCTGGACCGGCTACGACAAGGACGTGTGGGGCCTGACGGCGTCGGACGGCCCGATCGACGCGACGTTCGACTTCAAGGGCAAGCCGCGCCTGTATCGCACGTACACCGCGCGCGGCGCCGGCCTGGAGTACCAGATCGACGACGGCACCATCGTGCCGACGGCGGCCGCGGCGTCGATCGCGTTCACGCCCGAGGAATCGATCGCCGCGATCCAGGCGATGCACGACCGCTACGGCAAGGCGATCTACCAGCAGTACGGCTTCATCGATGCGTTCAACCCGAGCTTCAACTACGACGTGAAGCTGCAGCACGGCAAGGTCGTGCCCGGCGTGGGTTGGGTCGACGGCGATTACATCGGCATCGACCAGGGCCCGATCGTGCTGATGATCGAAAACCACCGCAGCGACTTCATCTGGTCGGTGATGCGCCGCAATCCGTACATCCGCAAGGGGTTGGAACGCGCCGGCTTCACCGGCGGGTGGCTTGAAGAGGGCAAGTGAGCCGCTCGTTGCGCGCGTTCCTGCTGGCGGGCGTCGCGATGATCGCGACGCTCGTCGGCGGTTGTGCGCGTGCGCCGGAAACAGACCGGCGCGTCACCACGATCCGCTTCTGGGTCATGGGATACGAAGGCGACATGGTCGCGCAGATGCTGCCCGACTTCGAACGCACGCATCCGGGCATCAAGGTGCAGTTGCAGCAGTTGCCGGTGACGGCGGCGCACGAGAAGCTGCTCACCGCATTCGCCGGCGATGCGATGCCGGACGTCTCGCCGTTGGGCAACACGTGGATCGCGGAGTTCTCCGCGCTGGGCGCACTGGAGCCGCTGGATCCGTGGCTCGCGCGCACGCCGTCGATCGTGGTCGACGATTACTTCCCCGGCGCGTGGGACACCGGCGTGATCGACGGCACCACGCTCGCGGTGCCGTGGTATGTCGAAACGCGCGTGCCGTTCTATCGCAAGGACATCGTCGCGGCCGCGGGCGTGCAGCAGACGCCGCGCAGCTGGGCGGAATGGCGCGCCGCCATGCGCGCGGTGAAACAGCACGTCGGCCCGGATCGCTATGCGATCCTGCTTCCGCTCAACGAGTACGAGCCGATGCTCAATCTCGCCGTGCAGCAGCCCGATCCGCTGCTGCGCGACGGCGGGCGCTACGGCAACTTCCGCAGCGACGGCTTCAAGCGAACGCTGGCGTTCTACAAGGAAACGTTCGACGAAGACCTCGCGCCGCGCGTGGACAACACGCGCATCTCCAACGTGTGGCAGGAACTCGGACGCGGCTATTTCAGCTACTACGTCAACGGTCCCTGGAACATCGCCGAGTTCCGCAAGCGCCTGCCGCCGGAGATGGAAGGCAAGTGGGGCACGATGCCGTTGCCCGGGCCGGACGGACCGGGCGCGTCGGTCGCGGGCGGCACGAGCTTCGTGTTGTTCAAGCAGTCGAAGCACAAGGAAGCCGCGTGGCAACTCATCACGTGGTTGTCGATGCCCGAGCAGCAGATCCGCCTGCACGCGATCACCGGCAACCCGCCGCCGCGACGTGCGCCTTGGTCGGCGCCCGCGCTCGCGAACGATCCCTACATCCAGGCCTTCCGCGACCAGCTCGAACGCGCCGTGTCGACACCGAAGGTGCCGGAGTGGGAGCGCATCGCGCAGGAGATGCGCTTCGTGGGTGAACTCGTCGCCAACGATCGCCTGACCGTCGACGAGGCCGCCGCCGAAATGGATCGCCGCGCCGATCGCATCCTGGAAAAACGCCGCTGGATGCTCGACCGCCACACGCTGCCGGGCGGTGCGCAATGATGAAGCCGTCGCTCGCAGGCTGGGCGTTCGCCGCGCCGGCGTTGTCGGTGATCCTGCTGTTCTTCGCGCTGCCGGTGCTGGCCGCGTTCGCGCTGTCGGTCACCGACTTCGACATCTACGCGTTGTCCGACCTGCGCAACCTGCGCTTCGTCGGGCTCGACAACTACATCGGCCTGCTGACCAATCCGCTGTTCTGGAAGGCTTTGGGCAATACCCTCTATTTCGTGGTCGCGGGCGTGCCGCTGTCGATCGTGGCCTCGCTGGCTGCTGCGCTCCTGCTGCATTCGAAGCTCGCGCGCGTCAAGCCGTTCTTCCGCACCGCGTTGTTCGCGCCGGTCGTCACGACGGTCGTCGCGGTCGCTGTTATCTGGCGCTACCTGTTCCACACGCGCTATGGCGTTGCGAACTGGTTGCTCTCGCACGTCGGCATCGACCCGATCGACTGGCTCGGCGATCCCGACTGGGCGATGCCGACCATCATCCTGTTCGCCGTGTGGAAGAACTTCGGCTACAACATGATCATCTTCCTCGCCGGCCTGCAGGCGATCCCGGAAGACCTGTACGAAGCCGCCCGCATCGACGGTGCGTCGTGGTGGCGGCAGTTCGTGCACGTCACGTTGCCGATGCTCGGGCCGGTGATGCTGCTCGTGTCGATCCTGACGATGGCGGGCTACTTCCAGTTGTTCGCCGAGCCTTACGTGATGACGCTCGGCGGCCCGCTGCAGAGCACCGTGAGCGTGCTGTACCTGATGTACGAAGAAGGTTTCCGCTGGTGGAACCTGGGCAACGCGTCGGCGGTGGCCTTCCTGTTGTTCCTGCTGATGACGGCCGCGACCTCGGGCCTGCTGTGGATCGCGCGCCGCAAGGGGGCCGAATGAGCGCCGTGCGCCAGCGCCGCATGTCGGCCGTGTTCGTCAACGGCGCGCTGATCGTCATCGCGGCGATCGCGCTCGCGCCGATCGTGTGGATGGTGCTCGTGTCGTTCATGCAGCCGGGCGAGGCGAGCCACTTCCCGCCGCCGTGGTGGCCCGACCAACCGACGCTGCACAACTACCGCGAACTGTTCCTGCGCGCGGGCATGGGCCGCTACTTCGCCAACAGCCTGATCATCGCCACCGGCGTGACGCTGGTTTCGGTGTTGCTCAACACGCTCGCGGGCTATGCGTTCGCGAAGTTGAAGTTCAAGGGACGCGAGCGCACGTTCCGCGCATTGCTCGCCGCACTCGTGATCCCCGCGCAGGTCGCGATGATGCCGCTGTTCCTGCTGCTCAAGCAGATGGGCCTGGTGAACACCTACTTCGGCGCGATGACGACGGGGCTGGCGAGCATTTTCGGCATCTTCCTCGTGCGCCAGTACGCACGTTCGCTGCCCGACGAACTGCTCGAGGCCGCACGCATCGACGGCGCGGGCGAGCTGCGCATCTTCTTCCAGATCGTGCTGCCGACGTTGAAGCCGATCCTCGTGACGCTGGCGATCTTCGCCTTCCTCGGCGCATGGAACGACTTCATGTGGCCGCTGATCGTGCTGGGCGACCAATCGATGCAGACCCTGCCGGTCGCGCTCGCGACGCTCTCGCGCGAACACGTGCAGGACAACGAACTGATGATGGCCGGCGCGGTGGTCACCGTGATCCCGGTGCTGGTGTTGTTCCTGGTGCTGCAGCGGTACTACCTGCAGGGATTGCTGGTCGGGAGTGTGAAGGGATGAAGCAGGCGGTCGCGTTGTCGGTGTTGCTGGTGTCGTTCGCGTGTCATTCCGCTGAAGGCGAAGGGCCGCGACGCATCGACGACTTCGACGATGCATCGCCGTGGAAGGTCATCCAGTCCGACCAGGTCACGGGCTCGTTGCGCAACGTCGAAGGTCCCGACGGCAAGGCGTTGTGCCTGGATTACGACTTCCATGGGGTGAGCGGCTACGTCGGATTGCAGCGCGACGTCGCGATCGACTATCCGGCGAACTACGCGTTTTCGTTCCGGATGCGCGGGACGGGTCCGAAGAACGACCTGCAGTTCAAGCTCGTCGATGCGAGCGGCGACAACGTCTGGTGGGCGACGAAGCCGAAGTTCGCGCTGCCGAACGCGTGGACGCAGATGCGCTTCAAACAGCGCCACATCTCGAAGGCATGGGGCCCGTCGGAAGAGAAGGCGCTGACGAACAGCGCGAAGCTCGAGTTCACGCTCGCGAGCGGCGAGGGCGGGAAGGGCTCGGTGTGTTTCGACGCGCTGACGTTCTCGCAGCTGCCGCCGCAGGACGACTCGCCGCTGAGGGGCAAGTTCAGCGGGCGCAACGGCGAGTGGACGCTCGATCTCGGCAAGTCGCGCGAGATCGGCGGCGCGATCCTGCAATGGACCGTGGCGCCGCGCCATTACGCGCTTGCGCTCTCCGACGACGGCCAGGCCTGGCGCGACGTCTTCGCGCACGACAACAGCGACGGCGCGCGCGATTACATCGCGTTGCCGGAAGCGGAGGCGCGTTTCCTGCGCGTCACCGCGACGCGTTCGCGCGACGGCGAACGCGCGGAATTGCAGGGCATTGAGGCGCAGCCGCTGGCGTTCGGCGTGACGCAGAACGACTTCATGCGTGCGATCGCGAAGGATGTCCCTGCCGAGTTCTTCGTGCCCGAGGGGTTCCGCGACGTCCAGCAGTACTGGACGATCCTCGGCATCGACGGTGGCCGGGAACAGGGCCTGATTTCCGAGGACGGCCGGATCGAAGTCGCGAAGGGCGGTTTCAGCATCGCGCCGGTGATCGAATTCGACCGCGGGCCGACGGTGGACCTGATGCCCCTGCGCGCGCCGCCCGAGGCGTCGCAGTCGCTGCAGGACGACTACTTGCCCATTCCGACGGTGCGCTTGCAGTTCGTCGACCACACCGTCGAAGTGACGGCGTTCGCCGACGACAACGCCGGACATCCACGCCTGATCGCGCGGTATCGCGTGCAACCGCGCGAGGGTGCGACGAACGACGTCTTCGAGTTGCGCGTCGTGCCGTTCCAGGTCAATCCGCCGAGCCAGTTCCTCAACACAGTGGGCGGCGTGAGCCACATCAAAGTGTTGCAGCTGGATGCGCAGGCGATCGTCGTCGACGGTACGCCGCGCGTCGCGCTATCGCTGCCGGCCGCGTCGCGCCATGTGCGCGCGTTCGACAGCGTGGATGCGCCGGATGCACGCGTCGAAGATCCGGTCGGACTCGCCAGCGGCGAACTGCGCTGGCCGGTGAAGCTCGCTGCCGGCGAAACGTTCGAGCTTGCCCTGTCGGCGCCCCTCGACGGTGGAACGCCGACACCCATCACCAACGCGGAGGCTGCGGCCGCGCAGGAGCGCGTCGCCGCGCAGTGGCGCGACAAGCTCGACCGCGTGAAGTTCAAGCTGCCGAAGGAAGGCCAGCACATCGCCGACACGTTGCGCACCGCGCTCGCGCACATGGCCATCAGCCGCGTCGGCCCACGTCTGCAACCCGGCACGCGTTCGTACTCGCGCGCGTGGATCCGCGATGGCGCGATGATCAACGAAGGCCTGCTGCGCCTCGGTCGCGAAGACATCGCGGAAGACTTCCTGCGCTGGTACGCGCCGTACCAGTTCGACAGCGGCAAGGTGCCGTGCTGCGTCGACGATCGCGGCAGCGATCCGGTGCCGGAGAACGACAGCCACGGCGAACTGATCTACGCCGCCGCGGAGTTGTATCGCTATACGCGCGATCGCGAACTGCTGGAGACGATGTGGCCGCACGTGCAGGGCGCGGTGAAGTACATGGACGCGTTGCGTGCGAGCGAGCGCACCGAAGAGAACCGCGCGAAGAACCCCGCGTTCTTTGGTCTGATGCCGGCATCGATCTCGCACGAAGGCTATTCGGCCAAGCCGATGCACTCTTACTGGGACGACTTCTGGGCGCTGCGCGGGTACAAGGACGCGGTCGAGATCGCGAAGTGGTTGGGGCACGACGAGGAAGCGAAGCGCTTCGCCGCGTCGCGAGATCAGTTCTCCGCGGACCTGCAGGCATCGATCGAGACGGCGATGGCGCAACGCGGGATCGCGTTCATCCCGGGCTCCGCGGAACTCGGCGACTTCGACGCGACGTCGACCACCATCGCGCTGGCACCCGGCGCCGCGCAATCGATCCTTCCGGAAGGCGCGCTCGAATACACGTTCGAGCGTTACTGGCGCGAGTTCGAGCAACGCCGCACCGGCACGAAGAAATGGAAGGACTACACGCCGTACGAGTTGCGCACCGTCGGCACGTTCGCGCGCCTGGGCTGGCGCGACCGCGCGCAGTCCGCGCTCGCGTTCTTCTTCGACGACCAGCAGCCGCGCGAATGGAACCAGTGGGCCGAAGTCGTTTCGCGCACGCCGCGCAAACCGTTCTTCGTCGGCGACCTGCCGCACGCCTGGGTCGCGAGCGATTACGTGCGCTCGGCGCTGGACCTGTTCGCGTACGAGCGGCCCGAAGACGAATCGATCGTGCTCGCCGCGGGCATCCCGGAAGCGTGGCTGGCGGGCGAGGGCATCGCGATCGAAGGTCTGCGCACGCCGGGTGGACCGCTGTCGTATTCGTTGCGCGATGACGGCGAGCACCTCGTGCTCGAAGTGCGTGGCGGTATCACGTTGCCGAGGGGCGGCTTGGTGTTCCCGTGGAAGGGGAAGGAAACGCGCGTGACGCGCGTGCCCGCGAAGATCGAGATCGAACGCTGAAAAAGAAGAAGGGGGCCGAAGCCCCCTTGTTTGATTCGCGATTCGCGATTCGTGATTCGTGCCGCGTGCCGCGAGCGCGAGTCCCGTGCCTCAGTAAGGCAACGGCTCGTCGATCGAAGCCCCGTGCGACGCGATCGCCTTCGAATACCACCGCGCGCTGTCCTTCGGCGTGCGCTCCTGCGTGCCGTAGTTCACGTGCACGATGCCGAAGCGCTTGGAGTAGCCGAGCGACCACTCGAGGTTGTCGAGCAGCGACCACACCATGTAGCCGCGGATGTCGCAGCCCTGGTCGATCGCGTCGCGGATCGCGGTGAGGTGCTTCTTCAGGTACCCCATGCGCAGCGGATCGCGCACGCGGCCTTCTTCGGCGACCGCCGGATCGAAGAACGCCGCGCCGTTCTCGGTGATGTAGGTCGGGATGTTGCCGTAGCGGTCCTTGGCCCACACCAGCAGGTCGGTCAGCCCCTGCGGGAACACTTCCCAGCCGGTCTCGGTATACGTGCCGAGCTTCTGGCGCACCGCGCCGGCCTTCAGCGGGTAGCTGTCGGTCGCCTGGGTGACGCTGCGCGTGTAGTAGTTGATGCCGATGAAGTCGAGCTTCTGCTTGATCAGCGCGTAGTCCTCGTCGGCCCATTCGGGCCACGCGTCGCCGAAGATTTCGTTCTTCAACTCGGGCGGGTAGTGGCCGAGGATCGCGGGATCGAGGTACTGCTCGTTCATGTACGCGTGCGCGCGCTTGGTCGCGGCGAGGTCCGCGGCCGATTCTGTCGCCGCGTACTTCGGCTCGATGTTCACCACCAGGCCGATCTCGTGCTTGCCGATCTCGCGGTACGCCTTCACCGCGGCGCCGTGGGCGCGCATCAGGTTGTGCGAGGCGATCGGGGTTTCGTACTTGCTGCGGTGGCCGGGCGCGAGCGCGCCATGCAGGTAGCCGCCGTCGGTGACGACCCACGGTTCGTTGAGCGTCACCCACTTCTTCACGCGGCCATCGAGCGCGCGGTACATCACGCTGCCGTATTCGGCGAACCAATCGGCGATGTCGCGATTGAGCCAGCCGCCGCGATCGTCGAGCGCCGCCGGCAGGTCCCAGTGGTACAGGGTGAGCAGGGGTTCGATGCCCTTCGACAGCAGTTCGTCGACGAGGCGCGAATAGAAGTCCAGGCCCTTCTGGTTCACGCGGCCCGTGCCCTCGGGCAGGATGCGCGACCAGGAGACGCTGAAGCGATACGCCTTCAGGCCGAGCGAGGCCATCAGCGCCACGTCTTCCTTCCAACGGTTGTAGTGGTCGCAGGCCACATCGCCGGTGTCGCCGTTGACGGTCATGCCGGGGGTGTGCGCGAAGCGGGTCCAGATGCTGGGGCCGGCGCCATCGGCCATCGGCGAGCCTTCGATCTGGTGCGCGGCCGTGGCGGCGCCCCACAGGAATCCTTCGGGAAAGCGGCGGGGCGTCGTGGTCACGGCCATCCTTCGTGCCTATGTAAACGGTTACATGGCAGGATAACGCCACGCACCCTTCAATGCACCTCAATCAACGGAATCACGGATGGCCCAGGTTCGCCTCGATCAGGTTCGCAAGGTCTACCCCAACGGTTTCGTCGGCGTGGAGGGCGCGACATTCGATGTCGCCGATGGCGAGTTGCTTGTGCTGGTCGGGCCTTCGGGCTGCGGCAAGTCGACGCTGTTGCGCATGATCGCCGGGCTGGAGGACATCAGCTCCGGCACGCTGCGCATCGGCGATCGCATCGTCAACGACGTCGCGCCGAAGGATCGCGACATCGCGATGGTGTTCCAGAGCTACGCGCTGTATCCGCACATGAGCGTGGCGGAGAACCTCGGGTTCGGCCTGAAGTTGCGCGGCAAGTCGAAGACCGAGATCGCGCAGCGCGTCGACGAGGCCGCGCGCGTGCTCGAACTCGGCAAGCTGCTCGATCGCAAGCCCGCCGCGTTGTCGGGCGGACAGCGGCAGCGCGTCGCGCTCGGTCGCGCACTCGTGCGGCATCCGCAGGTGTTCCTGCTCGACGAACCGCTGTCGAACCTCGACGCCAAGCTGCGCGCCGGCATGCGCGTGGAAATCGCGCGCCTGCACCGCCAGGTCGGCGCGACGATGGTGTACGTCACGCATGATCAAGTGGAAGCGATGACGCTCGGCCAGCGCATCGTCGTGCTGAAGGATGGCCACGTGCAGCAGATCGACACCCCGATGGCGTTGTACGAACGGCCGGCGAACCTGTTCGTCGCGACCTTCCTCGGCAGCCCCGCGATGAACGTGCTGCAAGGTCGCCTCGTGCGCGCCGACGGCCTCGCGCTGGATCTCGGCGAAGGGCATCGCGTCCCGCTCGGCGACGGGCGCGCGGTGCCAGAAGCCTGGTTGCAGCGCGACATCGCGATCGGCGTGCGCCCGGAGTCCGTGCAGCCGGCCGGCGGCGGGGCAGGCGCCTTCGACGGCACCATCGAAATGATCGAAGCCCTCGGCAACGAAACCCTGGTGAACCTGCGCATCGGCCCGCAGGCGCTGGTCTCGCGCATGGCCCCGCGCGAACTGCCGCCTCCCGGCGAGCCCCTGCCGCTCGAAATCGTGCCCGGCCGCTGGCACGCCTTCGACGCCGGAACCGGCGAACGCCTGACCGCATAGCGCACGAGGCGGCGCGCCATCGCGCCCGCGCCAAGATTCGCACCTCGAGGACCGCCCACGGCGGCAAGGCCTCGCTATACTCGCGCGTAATCGCGGTGGTTTCACCGTGATCCGCCGGTCGAATCAATGACTTGGCGGCTTTTCTGAGCCGAAATTCTCATATACGGCGGCGCCCGCACATCGATGCGCGGTGCTGCAGGGGCCGAACGACCGCCGCATGCGCCTGTCCACGATCAAGCTCTCCGGTTTCAAATCCTTCGTCGATCCGACCACGCTGCACCTGCCGACCAACATGACCGGCGTGGTGGGGCCGAACGGCTGCGGCAAGTCGAACATCATCGACGCCGTGCGCTGGGTGATGGGCGAAAGCTCGGCCAGCCGCCTGCGTGGCGACTCGCTCACCGACGTCATCTTCTCCGGCAGCACCGCGCGCAAGCCGGTGTCGCAGGCGACGGTGGAGCTGATCTTCGACAACAGCGACCACACGATCACCGGCGAGTACGCCGCGTTCAACGAGATCTCGGTCAAGCGCACGGTGAGCCGCGACGGCCAGAGCACGTACGCGCTCAACGGCACCAAGTGCCGCCGCCGCGACATCACCGACCTGTTCCTCGGCACGGGCCTCGGCCCGCGCAGCTACTCGATCATCGAGCAGGGGATGATCAGCCAGATCATCGAGGCGCGCCCGGAAGAACTGCGCGTGTACCTGGAAGAAGCCGCCGGCATTTCCAAGTACAAGGAACGCCGCAAGGAAACCGAAACGCGCATCCGCCACACGCGCGAAAACCTCGACCGCCTCAACGACCTGCGCGAAGAAGTCGGCAAGCAGCTCGAACACCTGCGTCGCCAGGCCCGCCAGGCCGAGCAGTACCAGGCGATCCAGGCGGAGCGCCGCATCAAGGACGCCGAGTGGAAGGCGCTCGAATATCGCGGCCTCGACGCGCGCGTGCAGGCGCTGAAGGAAAAGCTCGACAACGAAGAAACGCGCCTGCAGCAGTTGATCGCCGAACAGCGCCAGGCCGAAAGCAAGATCGAAACCGACCGCGTGCGCCGCGAGGAAGCGAGCGAATCGCTCAACAAGGCGCAGGCCCACGTCTACCAGGTCGGCGGCACGCTCGCCCGCATCGAACAACAGATCGCGCACCAGCGCGAAATGGCGCAGCGCCTGCAGCGCGCCCGCGACGAAGCGGCCACGCAGCTCAACGAACTCGGCTCGCACATCAGCGGCGACGAGTCGCGCCTGGCCAGCCTGCGCGACGCGATCGCCGAGGCCGAACCGCAACTCGAATTCCTGCGCGTCGACGACACCGCGCGGCAGGACGCGTTGCGCGACGCCGAACTGGCGCTCGCCGACTGGCAGCAGCGCTGGGATGCGCACACCCGCGCGCAGTCCGAAGCCGCGCGCGCCGGCGACGTCGAACGCACGCGCATCGAACACCTCGATCGCCAGACGCTCGATGCCGACCGCCGCCGCGAACAGCTCACCAGCGAACGCCAGGGCCTCGACCTCGACGCGTTGTCGGATGCGTTCGCCGCGCTGACCGAACAGCACGACACGCAGAAGGCTTCGCTCGAAGGGCTCACGACGCAGGTCGAAGAGCGCAAGGCGGCCGTCACGTCGATGCAGGACCAGCAGCGCGCGGCGCAGAACGAACTCGCCGACGTGCGCAAGAACGCGCAGGCCGCGCGCGGTCGCCTCGCGTCGCTCGAAACGCTCCAGCACGCAGCACTCGGCCAGGAGCAGGGCGCGGCGACCGCGTGGCTCAAGGCGCGTGGCCTCGACAGCGCGGCGCGCGTGGGCGAAACGCTGCGCGTCGAATCGGGCTGGGAAAACGCCATCGAAGGCGCGCTCGGCCAGTTGATCGAAGGCGTGCTCGTCGATGCGCCCGAAGCGCTCGTCGATGCGCTGGGCGAACTCGGCGAAGGCCGACTGACGCTCGTCGATCCGCAAGCCGAAGACTTCACCGTCGCGCCGACTTCGCTTGCCGCGAAGGTGCAGGGTCCGGCCGCGATCCGCCGCATCCTGTCGAAGTTGCACGGCGCCGAAACGCTGGCCGAAGCGCGCGCGCTTTTGCCGGGCCTGGGCGACGGCGAATCGGTGATCACGCGCGCGGGCGAACGCCTCGGCGCCGGCTGGGTGCGCGTGGTGCGCTCCGGCGCGGCGAAGCAGGGCGCGCTGCTGCGCGAGAAGGAAATCCAGTCGCTGCGCGCGGAGATCGAAGAACTCCAGAAGCGCGAACAGACGCTCAACGAAACGCTGACCCGCCTGCGCGACCAGTCGCTCGTCGCCGAGCAGCATCGCGAAGACGCACAGCGCGCGCTGTACCTCGCGCACCGCGGCGTGTCCGAACTCGCCGGCCAGTTGCAGAGCCAGCAGGGCAAGCTCGATTCGGCGCGCAATCGCATCGAACGCATCGACGCCGACCTCGCGCAACTCATCCAGACGCTGGATGCGAACCGCGACCAGGCCCGCGAAGCGCGATCGAAGCAGGAAGACGCAGTCGGTCGCATGGCCGAACTCGAACAGACGCGCCAGCAGCTCGACGCCGAACGCCGCCGCTTCTCCGAAGCGCGCGACGAGGCGCGCCTGAAGGCGCGCGAATCGCGCGACACCGCGCACGCACTCGCGTTGACGGTGGAGTCGCAGCGCGCGCAGATCGTCGCGCTCGCGCAATCGCTGGAACGCATGGGCAGCCAGCGCGGCCAGCTCGATTCGCGCCTGGGTGAACTCGCCGCGCAGTTGTCGGAAGGCGACGCGCCGGTCACCGCGCTCGAAGCCGAACGCCAGTCGGCGCTCGAAGAACGCGTGCGCGCCGAAAGGGCGCTGGGCGAAGCGCGCTCGGCCCTGGAAGGCATCGACGCCGACCTGCGCGGCTACGAGCAGACCCGCCACCAGCGCGACGAACAAGCCATCGCGCAGCGCGAGAAGATCGGCCAGCGCAAGCTCGACCAGCAGGCGCTCGTCATCAAGGCCGACCAGTTGTCGGCGGCGGTGGTCGAAGCCGGTTTCGTATTGCAGGAAGTGATCGACACGCTGGCAAGCGATGCCGATGTGTCGCAGTGGGAAAAGGCGGTCACCGATTTCGACGGCAAGCTGCGCCGCCTCGAACCGGTCAACCTCGCCGCGATCCAGGAACACGCCGAAGCCTCGACCCGCAAGGAATACCTCGACGCGCAGAACACCGACCTGTCCACCGCGCTCGAAACGCTGGAAGAAGCGATCCGCAAGATCGACCGCGAAACCCGCGGCCGTTTCAAGGACACCTTCGACCGCGTGAACTCCGGCGTGCAGGAACTGTATCCGCGCCTGTTCGGCGGCGGCCACGCGTACCTGGAACTCACCGGCGAAGACCTGCTCGACACCGGCGTTGCGATCATGGCGCGCCCGCCGGGCAAGCGCGTGTCGAACATCTCGCTGCTCTCCGGCGGCGAGAAGGCGATGACCGCGGTGGCCCTGGTGTTCGCGATCTTCCGCCTCAACCCGGCACCGTTCTGCTTGCTCGACGAAGTGGACGCGCCGCTCGACGAAGCCAACGTGGGTCGTTTCACCGCGATGGTCAGCGAGATGAGCGAAGCGGTACAGTTCCTGTTCGTCACCCACAACAAGGCGACGATGGAAGCCGCGCAGCAGTTGTCCGGCGTCACCATGCGCGAGCCGGGCGTGAGCCGCCTGGTGTCCGTCGATCTCGCCGAAGCCGCGCGCCTGGCCGGCGCAGCCTGACCAAGGGAGCCTGAGCGATGGATTCGACTTTGCTTCGCATCGGAATCGGCATCGCGGGCGTCCTGCTGATCGCCGCGATCTATTTCTTCGGTCGCCCGCGCAAGCCGGGGCAGGGCCGTCGGGTCGCGGGCGGTACCGATCACGGCCGGCCGGAAGGCGAACGCATCGAACCCACGCTCGGCGCACAGCTCGAGAGCGAGCTCGCCGGCGAAGCGACGGAGCAGTCCGAACTCGACCTCGGCGCACGCAACGAACTCAACGACGTCGGCCGCCGCGGCGACGCTTCGTTCGAGAAGATCGTGACGCTGTACGTCGCCGCGCGATCGGGCGAAAAGCTGCTCGGCCCCGACATCGTCGTCGCCGCCGAGAAGGCCGGCCTCGCGTACGGCCACATGCAGATCTTCCACCGCCTCGTCGAAGGCCACCCCGAGCGCGGCCCGGTGTTCTCCGTGGCCAACATCATGAAGCCCGGCAGCTTCGACATGGCGACGATCCAGGAACTCGAAACGCCCGCGATCGCCTTCTTCCTGACGCTGCCCGCGCCGATGACCGCGCTCGAGGCGTGGGAAAAGATGCTGCCGACCGCGCAGCGCATGGCCGAGCTGCTCGACGGCATGGTGCTCGACGAGTCGCGTAACGCATTGGGTCGCCAGCGCATCGCGCATATCCGCGACGAGTTGCGTGCGTACGATCGCCAGCACGAAGCGCCGCCGCTTACCAAGCCTGCACGCTGGTAAGAGCCGACCTCCGGTTATCCTTGCGCGGTGATGAAAGCCGCCGCCCTGACAGCCCGAGTCGAAGAACTGCGTCGTCTCCTGGACGACGCCAACTATCGCTATTACGTCCTCGACGATCCGGATCTCGCGGATGCCGAGTACGACAAGCTCCTGCGCGAGCTCGAAGCGCTCGAGCGCGAGCATCCCGACCTCGCCGATCCCAATTCGCCGACCATGCGCGTCGGCACCGCGCCGTCGGGCAAGTTCGCCGAGGTGAAGCACGCGGTGCCGATGCTGTCGCTGGCCAACGCGTTCGAGGACGAGGAAGTCGTCGAGTTCGCCGCGCGCATCGCGAAGGAAACGGGCGATGCGACGCCCGACTTCTCGGTCGAACCGAAACTCGACGGCCTCGCGATCAGCCTGCGCTACGAGGACGGTGTGTTCGTGCGCGGCGCGACGCGCGGCGACGGCGCGACCGGCGAGGACGTCACCGCGAACCTGCGGACCGTGCGCAGCGTGCCGCTGAAGTTGCGCGGCAAGGCGCCGGCGGTGCTCGAAGTGCGCGGCGAAGTGTTCATGCCGAAGGCCGCGTTCGAGCAGTACAACGCCTGGGCGCGCGAGCACGGCGAGAAGACGCTGGCCAATCCGCGCAACGGTGCGGCGGGTTCGCTGCGCCAGCTCGATCCGCGCGTGACCTCGCAGCGCCCGCTCGCGTTCTACGCGTACGCGCTCGGCGAGGTCGACGGCGCGAAGCTGCCTGCCACGCATTCGCAGACCCTCGCGTGGTTGCGCGAACTCGGCCTGCCGGTCAGCCAGGAGGTCGACGTCGCCACCGGCGCCGAGGGCGTGCTCGCGTACTACCGTCGCATCGGCGAGAAGCGCGATGCGTTGCCGTACGACATCGATGGCGTCGTCTACAAGCTCGATCGCTACGACCAGCAGCGCGCGATGGGCTTCGTCTCGCGCGCGCCGCGCTGGGCCATCGCGCACAAATATCCGGCGCAGGAGATGCCGACGGTCGTCGAGTCGATCGAGGTGAACGTCGGCCGCACCGGTGCGGTGACGCCGTGGGTGCTGATGCAGCCCGTGCAGGTCGGCGGGGTGACGGTCACGCGCGCCACCTTGCACAACGCCGACCAGGTCGCGCGGCTCGACGTGCGCAACGGCGACACGGTGATCGTGCGCCGCGCCGGCGACGTGATCCCGGAAGTCGTGCGCGTGGTCGAAGACAAGCGCCCGCTCGATGCGAAGGGCCAGCCGGCATTCCCGCCGTACGTGTTGCCGACCGAATGTCCGGTCTGCGGCTCGGCGGTCGAACGCGAGGAGGGCGAGGTCGTCGCGCGTTGCACCGGCGGCCTGTTCTGCCCGGCGCAGCGCGTGCAGGCGTTGTTCCATTTCGCCTCGCGCCGCGCGATGGACATCGAAGGCCTCGGCGAACGCTTCATCACCGCGCTGGTCGAGTTCGACATGGTGCGCAGCGTCGCCGACTTGTACGCGTTGACGGTCGACGACTTCGTTTCGATGAAGCAGCGCGCCGACGAACTCGCGGGCGCCGTGCCCGAGACGGTCAAGGCCGGCAAGGTCGCGACGAAGTGGGCGGAGAACCTGGTCGCCGCAATCGACGCCAGCCGCAGCACCACGCTGGAGCGCGTGCTGTATGCGCTCGGCATCCGCGATGTCGGCGAGAGCACCGCGCGCACGCTCGCGCGCCACTTCGGCGCGCTCGATCCGCTGATCGCCGCGGACGAAGAGACGCTGCGCCAGGTGCCCGACATCGGTCCCGTCGTCGCCGCGCGCATCGCGCATTTCTTCGCCGAAGCGCACAACCGCGACGTGATCGCGGCGCTGCGAAACAACGGCGTGCACTGGCCGGAAGGCGCGCCGCAACGCGCGGCCGAGGGTCCGCTCGCAGGCAGGACGGTCGTTCTGACCGGCGGCCTTGCCGCGATGTCGCGCGACGAAGCCGGCGCGAAGCTCGAAGCCCTGGGCGCGAAGGTCTCCGGCAGCGTGTCGAAGAAGACCAGTTTCGTCGTCGCCGGCGAGGCCGCGGGCAGCAAGCTCGCGAAGGCGCAGGAACTCGGCGTCGAGATCTGGGACGAAGCGCGCCTGCTGTCGTATCTCGCCGACCCGCAATGACACGTTGCCCAATGAACCTCGCGCAATGAGCAACCCGCGCTTTGAAGCCATGCGCCTGCGCGCGAGCCTGTACGCGACCCTGCGGTTGTTCTTCGCTGAGCGCAACGTGCTGGAAGTCGAAACACCCGTGCTTTCGCGCGCGGGCAACACCGACCCCAACATCGCCTCGTTCTCGCTCGAATTCTCCGGTCGCACCGACGGCGCACCGCGCACGCGCTGGCTGCGCACTTCGCCCGAATATCCGCTCAAGCGCCTGCTCGCCGAAGGCCTGGGCGATTGCTACGAACTCGGGCGCGTGTTCCGCGACGGCGAGGCGGGCGGTCGCCACAACCCCGAGTTCACGATGCTCGAGTGGTATCGCGTCGGTCGCGATCACCACTGGCTCGCGCGCGAAACGGTCGAAGTGATTCGCGCGGCGCTCGCGTTGGTCAATCGCGACGTCGACGTCGTCGACCTGTCGTATCGCGATCTGTTCCGCACGCGGCTCGGCATCGACCCGTTCGAGGCGAGCGAGGAGACCCTGCGCAACGCGCTCGGCGACGTGGTCATCGATCCGGAAGGCCTGGTGCGCGACGACTGGCTGGATCTCGTGATCACGCATCGCCTGCAACCGGCGTTCGACGCCGGCACGGTGCACATCGTCCACGACTACCCGGCGTCGCAATGCGCGCTCGCGCGCATCCGCCCGGGCGACCCGCCGGTCGCGGAACGCTTCGAGGTGTTCCTCGGTCCGCTCGAACTCGCCAATGGCTACCACGAGTTGCGCGATGCACACGAACAGCGTGCGCGCTTCGAACGCGACCGTGCCGTGCGCATTGCGCGCGGCCACGCAGCGCCGCCGATCGACGACGCGCTGCTGGCGGCGCTGGAACGCGGACTTCCCGACTGCGCGGGAGTTGCGCTCGGCGTGGATCGGCTCATGATGGCGATGGTCGGTACGCAACGGATCGGCGACGTGCTCGCCTTCGATTTCGCGCGGGCGTGACATCGCCGGGTCCAACGTAGGCTTGACCCCGCATTCAGCGACCGGGACAGTGCGCACAGGAATCAGAGGAAGTCGTCGATGCGTTCCAGCGCCACCAGCGTCCTGCTCGCCGGCTTCGTCGCCGTGGCGCCTGCCACGGCGGCCGATGAGCAGCAGCGCGCCGCGGAACCTGCACCGGCCAACGACAAGACGCACCTGCGTTGCGAATCCGACAAGGGTCGCCAGCGCTCTTGCCCGGCCGACGTACGCGGCGGTGCGCGACTGACGCGCCAGTTGTCGCGCAGTCCGTGCGTCGAAGGCGAAACCTGGGGCGTGCGCGAAGGCGAGATCTGGGTCAAGGCCGGATGTCGCGCGGACTTCGCGCTCGGCGAAGGCGGCCCGCCCGGTCCGCGTTACATCAAGTGCGAATCCGGCAGCGGCGGTCGCCGCCATTGCGCGACGGAAACACTGGGCGGCGTGCAGTTGATCCGCCAGTTGTCCAAGAGCCAGTGCATCCAGCACAGCACGTGGGGTTACGACCGCAAGAGCGTGTGGGTGTCGCAGGGGTGTCGCGCGGAATTCCAGATCGGCGCGGGCCACGCACCGAGCGTCTCGGCGGAGCTCGGCCCGCAACAGGTGCGATGCGAGTCCGACCGCGGCCGCGAACGTCGTTGCGAAATCGGCGTGTGGAAGGGCGCGGAGCTGACCAGGCAACTTTCGAAGTCGCCGTGCGTGCAAGGCCACAGCTGGGGCTGGGACCAGCGCGGTGTGTGGGTCAGCCGCGGCTGCCGCGCCGAGTTCACGGTGTGGTGAGGCAGGGGATTAAACTCCCTCAATGGATGACTTCGACTACGCGCGTTACGACCACGTTCGCCCGATCCGCTGGACCGGCGAAGCGCTCGAACTGCTCGACCAGCGCAAGCTGCCGTTCGAGACCGACTACCTGACCTGCACCACGAGCGACGAAGTCGCCGCCGCGATCCACGCACTCGCGGTGCGCGGCGCGCCCGCGATCGGCATCGCCGCGGCGTGGGGCGTGGTGCTCGCCGAACGCGCGATCGAGGCGAACGACGCCATCGACGCCGCGACGAAACTCGAACCCGCGCTGCAACGCCTCAACGCCGCGCGTCCGACCGCGGTCAACCTTGCGTGGGCACTGGCGCGCATGCGCGCCGCGCTCGCGCGCGCCGGCCACGACTGGCGCGCCGCGCTCGAACGCGAAGCGCAGGCGATCGACACCGAAGACCTCGCGGCCAATCGCCGCATGGGCTCGCTCGGCGCATCGCTGATCGAACCGGGCAGCGGCGTGCTGACCCATTGCAACACCGGGTCGCTCGCGACGGCGGGCTTCGGCACCGCGCTCGGCGTGATCCGCGCGGGCGTCGCGCAGGGCCGCATCGACCAGGTGTTCGCCGGCGAGACCCGCCCGTGGCTGCAAGGCGCGCGCCTCACGGTGTGGGAACTGCAACAGGACGGCATCGACGCCACCCTGATCGCCGACTCCGCCGCCTCGCACCTGATGAAGTCGGGGAAGGTGCAATGGGTGGTGGTCGGCGCCGACCGCATCTGCGCCAACGGCGATACCGCCAACAAGATCGGCACCTACCAGCTCGCGATCGCCGCACGCCACCACGGCGTCGGCTTCATGGTCGTCGCGCCGTCCTCGACGGTCGACATGGCCACGCCGAGCGGCGAGATGATCGAAATCGAGGAACGCGATCCGGCCGAACTCCACGCCGTCGGCGGCAGCCGCACGGTGGCCGAAGGCATCGGCGCCTGGAACCCGGTGTTCGACGTGACCCCGCACGCGTTGATCGATGCGATCGTTACCGAGCGGGGCGTCATTCGCCGGCCTGACGAGGCGACGATGCGGGCCGCGTTCGGCTAACGCCGAAAAGCGGGAAACGGGAAACGGGAAACGGGAGGGAAGCGCACGTCGGGGCGGTGGCTTTCGATGCGCCGAAGACCGGCCTTCGGCTTGTCGAAACTGCGCTCGCGGCGGACTTCCCCCTCCCGTTTCCCGTTTCCCGTTTCCCGCGCCTGCTTCACACCTAAGTCCCTGAATCTCGCCGGGAATCCAGCGCGTTCACAAGGCCGCGCCGTGCTAGAATTCCGGCCTTGCGCATTCCTTAGAAAAAGCCCACCGAATGGCAGAACTCGCCAAGGAAATCATCCCGGTCAACCTCGAAGACGAGATGCGCCGCAGCTACCTCGATTACGCCATGAGCGTGATCGTGGGGCGCGCGCTCCCCGACGTCCGGGATGGCCTCAAGCCGGTGCACCGCCGCGTGCTGTTCGCGATGAACGAGCTCGGCGCGCACGCCAACAAGCCGTACTACAAGTCGGCGCGTATCGTCGGCGACGTCATCGGTAAGTACCACCCGCACGGCGACACGGCGGTGTACGACACGCTGGTGCGCATGGCGCAGCCGTTCTCGCTGCGTTACATGCTGGTCGACGGGCAGGGCAACTTCGGTTCGATCGACGGCGACTCGCCGGCGGCGATGCGATACACCGAGGCGCGCATGTCGCGCCTGTCGCACGAACTGATGGCGGACATCGACAAGGAAACCGTCGACTTCCAGCCCAACTACGACGAGAAGGAACTCGAACCCACCGTCATGCCGACGCGGGTACCGAACCTGCTGGTCAACGGTTCGGCGGGCATCGCGGTCGGCATGGCGACGAACATCCCGCCGCACAACCTCAATGAAGTCGTCGACGCGACCATCGCGCTGATCGACGACCCGCTGATCGACGTCGACGGCCTGATGCAATACATCCCGGGCCCCGACTTCCCGACCGCGGGCATCATCAACGGCACCGCCGGCATCCAGCTCGCCTACCGCACCGGTCGCGGCCGCGTGCGCATGCGCGCGCGCGCCGAGATCGAAGTCAACGAGGACAACGGCCGCGAAGCCATCGCGGTCTCGGAGATCCCGTACCAGGTCAACAAGGCGCGGCTGATCGAGAAGATCGCCGAGCTGGTGAAGGAAAAGAAGCTCGAAGGCATCAGCGAGCTGCGCGATGAGTCCGACAAGGACGGCATGCGGATCTACATCGAGATCAAGCGCGGCGAGTCGGCGGAAGTCGTGCTCAACAACCTGTACGCGCAGACGCAGATGGAGTCGGTGTTCGCGATCAACATGGTCGCGCTCGTCGACGGTCGCCCGCAGCTGCTGAACCTCAAGCAGATCCTCGAAGCGTTCGTGCGCCACCGCCGCGAAGTGGTCACGCGCCGCACGATCTTCGAACTGCGCAAGGCCCGCTCGCGTGCGCACGTGCTGGAAGGTTTGACGGTCGCGCTCGCCAACATCGACGAGATGATCGAGCTGATCAAGACGTCGGCGAACCCGAACGAAGCGCGCGAGCGCATGCTCGAGCGTCGCTGGCAGCCGGGCCTGGTCGGTTCGCTGCTCGCCGCCGCGGGCGCCGATGCCTCGCGTCCGGACGACCTGCCGGCCGGCGTCGGCCTGCTCGACGACGGCTACCAGCTGACGGAAGTCCAGGCCCAGCAGATCCTCGAAATGCGCCTGCACCGCCTCACCGGCCTGGAGCAGGAAAAGCTCACCGAGGAATACAAGCAGCTGCTCGAAACCATCCAGGGCCTCATCCGCATCCTGGAAAACCCGGAAGTGCTGCTCGACGTCATCCGCACCGAGCTGCACAACCTCAAGGCGGAATTCGGCGACGCGCGTCGTTCGGAAATCCGCGCGAGCGAAGAAGACCTCGACATCCTCGACCTCATCGCGCCGGAAGACGTCGTGGTCACGCTGTCGCATTCCGGCTACGCCAAGCGCCAGCCGGCCAGCGCGTACCGTGCGCAGCGCCGCGGTGGACGCGGCCGCAACGCGGCGGCGACCAAGGACGAGGATTTCATCGATCAGCTGTGGCTGGTCAACACGCACGACACGCTGCTGACCTTCACCAGCGCCGGTCGCGTGTTCTGGCTGCCGGTCCACCAGTTGCCCGACGCCGGCCCGAATGCGCGCGGCCGTCCGATCGTCAACTGGATCCCGCTGGAACCGGGCGAGCAGGTGCAGGCCGTCCTGCCGGTGCGCGAGTACCGCGATGACCGCTACGTGCTGTTCGCGACGAAGCACGGCACGGTGAAGAAGACCGCGCTGACCGAGTTCGCCTTCCGCCTGCAGCGCGGCAAGATCGCGATCAACCTCGACGACGGCGATGCCCTGATCGGCGTCGCGCTCACCTGCGGCGACAGCGATGTCATGCTGTTCGCGTCCAACGGCAAGGCCGTGCGCTTCGCCGAGAACGAAGTCCGTGCGATGGGCCGCACCGCCACCGGCGTGCGCGGCATGCGCCTGGCCGAAGGCGAGGAAGTCCGCAGCCTGATCGTGGTCGAAGGCGACGGCGACATCCTCACCGCCAGCGAACGCGGCTACGGCAAGCGCACCCCGGTCGAGGAATACCCGCGCAAGGGTCGCGGCACGCAGGGCGTCATCGCGATCCAGACGACCGCGCGCAACGGCAAGCTCGTCGGCGCGATCCAGCTCAGCGACCACCACGAAGTCCTGCTGATTTCCGACGGCGGCACGCTCGTGCGTACGCGCGCGGCGGAGATCTCGCAGGTCGGCCGCAACACCCAGGGCGTGACGCTGATGCGCCTGGCCGAAGACGAGACGCTGCAGGCGGTCGAACGCGTCGACGCGTCGTTCGACGAGGAAGCGGGCGGCGGCGAATCTGAAGGCGCGGCAACGGACGTAAACGACGTGTCCGTCGACACCACGGAGACCCGTTCTCCGGAGTGATCGCGCGAGTGCGCCCGAGCACCCGACGACGCCGCCTCCGGGCGGCGTTGTCGTATCCGGCGCACGGATCGGCGAGGATGTGACGGAAGCTGTTCGTGCGGGACCAACAACCAGGGGTACGACAATGCAACGGTGTGCGCGTCCGAATGGAGTCGGGGGTGCGTGGCGGATGTGGGTGGCGACGACGGTGGTCGCCCTGTCATTGATTGGGCTGTCGGGCTGCAAGCCGAACGCCGGCGGGCAGTTGCCCGAAGTCAGCGGCGAGAAGATCGCCGCCGACAAGGCGAAGCCCGCGGGCTTCGCACTGGCTGCGGCCTATCCCGACCAGGCGGGCGACACGCTCGCCATCGCCCTCGAATTCACCCGGCCGCTGGTCGGCACCCAGGACTTCGACCAGCTGTTGTCGGTGACCGACAAGAACGGCGCGGTCGTGAAGGGCAGCTGGGTGCTCGACGATCGCGGCGAAGACGAAGGCCGCGTGCTGCGCTTCCCGCACGTCGAAGCGGACCGCGACTACACGGTCGTGATCCCCGCGAAACTCACCGCCGCCGACGGCCGCACGTTGCCCGACGACATCCGCCGCACCATCCACACCGGGCCGCTCGAACCGGTGGTCGGCTTCGCCTCGCAGGGCAGCGTGCTGCCGGCGCGCGAAAGTCGCGGCTTGCCGGTGGTGTCGATCAACGTCGCCGAAGTCGACGTCGAATTCATGCGCGTGCGCGACGACGCACTGCCGCGCTTCTTCAGCCAGTTCCAGCGCGGCGGACGCCGCGGCACGTGGGACATGGAACGCGAGTACTCGTGGGACGACGACAGCGGCGCCGAACGCTCGCGCACGCCGCTGACCAAGCTCGCCGAACCCGTCTACATGAACCGCTTCGTCCTCGGCGGCCGCACCAACGAACGCGTGCTCACCTACCTGCCGCTGCAGGAAATCACCGAGCTGCAGAAGCCCGGCCTCTACTTCGCGGTGATGAAGCGCAGCGGCACGCTCACCGACACGTACGACACGGCGTTCTTCACCGTCAGCGACCTCGGCCTGCATGCGCGCGCCTACAAGGAGCGCCTGTTCGTGCACGCGGCATCCTTGCAGACCGGCAAGGCGGTGTCGTCGGTCGAACTGAAGGTGCTCGACGCGCAGGGCAACGCGATCCTCAAGGCGAGCACCGATCGCTATGGCAACGCGTTGCTGCCGTACAAGCTCGACGCGACGCAGGTGCTGGTCGCCACGCACGGCGACGACGTGTCGCTGCTGCCGTTCAACCAGCCGGCGCTCGATCTCTCCGAGTTCGCCGTCGCCGGTCGCGAACAGGCGTGGTTCGATGTCTTCGCATGGTCCGGCCGCGACCTGTATCGCCCCGGCGAAACGGTGCGCGTGTCCGCGCTGCTGCGCGACCAGGACGGCCAGCCGATCGCGACGAAGGGCAAGAAGCTGCAGCCGGTGTTCCTGCGCTACGTGCAACCCGACGGCAAACCGCTGCTGGAAACCCGCCTGCAACCCGATGCGCAGGGTTACGTGCGGCACGCGCAGGCAATCCCGTTCGATGCGCCGACGGGCCGCTGGCGCGTCGAATTCCGCACCGATCCTGCCAGCAAGGACGCAGTGCAGGGCATGGCGCTGCGCATCGAGGAATTCCTGCCCGAGCGCATGAAGCTCGACCTCGACGCGCCCGCGCGCCTCGTGCCGCGCCAACCGCTGCAACTCAAGGCGACCGGTGCCTACCTCTATGGCGCGCCGGCCGCGGGCAATCGCTTCACCGCGAAGCTCGCCGTCGCGGTCGAGCAACATCCCATCGAATCGCTCAAAGGCTGGTTCTTCGGCGATCCCACGCTCGAGTTGCCGAAGGAAGCGAAGGACGTCGTCGATGCGACGCTCGGCGCGGATGGCACGTTGACGCAGTCGATCGCGCTACCCGCCGAAGCCAAACCCGTGTCGCCGATCGCGGCGATCGTCACCGGCAGCGTGTTCGAGAGCGGCGGCCGCAGCGTCAACCGCACGCTCAAGCGCGTGGTGTGGCCGGCGGAAACGCTGGTCGGCGTGCGCCCGATGTTCGACGACAAGGAGGGTCCCGACAGCGAATCGAACGCGGGCTTCGAACTGGCGCGCTTCTCCGCCGACGGCGCGATGCGCGCGGTGCAGGGCGCGCGCGTCACGCTCATGCGCGAAGAGCGCGACTATCACTGGTCGTGGGGCGACGACGGCGGTTGGGATTACCAGCACACCAGTCGCTGGAAGCAGGTCGAGACGCGCAATGTCGACCTCGCGACGGACGCCGTGCGGGTGTCGTTCCCGGTGGAGTGGGGCGAATATCGCCTGGAAGTCTTCGACCCGACGACGAAACTCACCACGCGCTATCCGTTCAAGGCCGGCTGGAGTTGGGGCGACGAGAACCGCGGCCTCGACGCGCGCCCCGACAAGGTCAAGCTCGCGCTCGACAAGACGCACTACCGCGCCGGCGACACGTTGAAGGTGACGGTCACTCCGCCGCACGAAGGCGAAGGCCTGCTGATGGTCGAGAGCGACAAGATGCTCTACGTGCAGGACATCGAGGCGAAACCCGGCGCGACGTTCGAGATCCCGGTGACGAAGGAGTGGGAACGGCACGACGTGTACGTCACCGCGCTCGTCTTCCGCGGCGGCAGTGCGCAGAGCAAGGTGACGCCGGCGCGCGCGGTCGGCATCGCGCATGTCGCGATGGATCGTCGCGATCGCACGGTCGCGGTCGGCATCGCCGCGCCGAAGTCGATGCGGCCGCAGCAGTCGATGGCCGTGGTCGTCAGTGCGCCGGCGCTCGCCGGGAAGACCGCGCACGTCGCGATCTCCGCGGTCGACATCGGCATCCTCAACATCACGCGCTTCCCCGTGCCCGATGCGTCGGCGCATTTCTTCGCGCAGCGACGGCTCGGCGTGGATGCGTACGACGTGTATGGCCGCGTGATCGAAAGCTTCGACGGCGGCACCGCGCGCATCCGCTTCGGCGGCGACATAGCGCCGCTCGCGCTGCCGCAGGCGCGGCGTCCGACGTCGCGCGTGCAGACGGTCGATCTGTTCAGCGGACCGGTGAAGCTCGATGCGAAGGGCGTCGCGCGCGTGCCGCTCGCGGTGCCCGACTTCAACGGCACGCTGCGCGTGTCCGCGCTCGTGTGGTCCGCCGGAAGTTATGGCAGCAAGGCGACCGAAACGCTCGTGCGCGCGCCCGTGCTCGCCGAAGCGAGCCTGCCGCGCGTGCTCGCGCCCGGCGACCGCAGCAGCGTGACGCTCGACGTGCAGAACTTCACCGGCAAGGCGGGCACGTTCGACATCAAGGTCGACGGCATCGGACCGGTGTCCATCGCCGGCGGCGCGAAACGCGCGACGCTCGCACCCGACGCGAAGCAGACCTTCACCTTCCCGGTGCAGGCGAAGACGGGCTTCGGCGTCGCGCAGGTGCGCGTGCGCGTGAAGGGCAACGCGTACGACGTCGACCGCAGGTACGACCTGCCGGTGCGTCCGGCCTGGCCGCAGGTGATGCGCACGAAGAGCGTCGTGCGCAACGATGCATCGCCGATCGCACTGGACGCCGCGCTCGCCGAAGGCCTCGTGCCGTCGTCGGTGCGCGCGCGCATGGTCGTCGGCGCGCTGCCGCCGATCCCGTTCGCGGCCGCGCTGGAAGACGTGCTGAAGTATCCGTACGGCTGCGTCGAACAGACGACGAGCAAGGCGTACGCCACGCTCGTGCTAGACGACGACACCGCGCGGTTGCTCGGCGTCCAGCCGCTCGGCGACAAGGAGCGGCGCACGCGCATCGACACCTCGCTCGCGCGCCTGGCGTCGATGCAGTTGCCGTCGGGGCACTTCTCGATGTGGGGCAGTGACGACTACGTCGATCCGACGCTCACGCCGTATGTCGTCGAGTTCCTGCTCGATGCGCGCGACGCTGGTTTCGCCGTCCCCGATGCGATGCTGCAGAATGCGTTGAAGGCGCTCAACGAAGACCTGCTCTCGGGTGGCCAGCAGTTCTACGGTCGCAACGAGCGCATGCACCTGCGCCTGGCCTACCAGGCCCACGCGGGCTACGTGCTCGCGCGCGTCAATCGCGCGCCGCTCGGCACGCTGCGCGCGTTGTACGACAACGAACGCGGCGTCAGCCTCACCGGCTTGCCGCTGGTGCGACTCGGCCTCGCGCTGACGCTGCAAGGCGATCGCCGCCGCGGCGCGAAGGCGATCGCCGAAGGCTTCGCGCACGAGGAACAGAATCGCCCGGCCTGGCTCGGCGACTACGGCACGCGCATCCGTGACGACGCGCTGATGATCGCACTGGTGCACGAGCGCAAACTCGCGAAGCCCGAGCACGATGCGCGCAGCATCCGCCTCGGTCGCGAGCTCGACGAACGCCGCAAGGAACGCTGGTTCTGGCTGAGCACGCAGGAACAGATCGCGCTCGCGCGGTTGGGCAAGGCGTTGCTGGCCGACAAGGACAAGGTCGTCGACGGGCGCTGGGTGTCGGGCGGTGAAGCGACCGATGTCGCGAAGGTGCCGCTGACTGCGCGCGTGGTCGAGAGCGACGCGTTGGGGTCGCTGCGCTTTGAACCGACATCGAAGCCTCCCGGCTCCAAGCAAGCACTCTACGTGAGCTTCGAAGTCGCCGGCATCCCGCGCAACGCGCCCGAACCCGACGCCAGCGTCGCCGACATCCGCCGCGCCTGGTACCTGCCGGACGGCAAGCCATGGACCGGCGGCACGCTGGAAGAGGGCGACACGCTGATCGTCGCACTGTCGGTGAAGGCTTCGCAGTCGATGCCCGATGCGCTGGTCACCGACCTGTTGCCCGCGGGCCTGGAGATCGAGAACTTCAACCTTGGCGATGCGAAGCAGTGGGCGGGCGTGGTGATCGACGGCATCGAGATCGCCAACCGCGACCGCGCCTCGGAAGTGCGCCACGAAGAGTTCCGCGACGATCGCTACGTCGCCGCGCTCAAGCTCGAGACGGGCGACACCGCGCGCCTGTTCTACCTCGTGCGCGCGGTGACGCCGGGGACGTACGCGGTGCCGCCGTCGCTGGTGGAAGACATGTATCGGCCGGAACTGCGCGGCACGGGTCGCGCGGCGCCGGCGACGATCACGGTGAAGCAACCGGGAGGTTGAACGTGTTTGCGGGCGTGTTCGCGGTCGTGGTCCCGGTCGTGCGTCGTCGATGGAAGGCACTCGCGCTGTTGTCGGCGCTCGTGCTTTCCGTCGGCGCGATGCTGCTGGATCTCGCATTCCCGCTGCCCTTGCCCGCGACGCGCGGGGAGGGCGGCGTGGTGCTCGCGCGCGACGGAACGCCGCTGCGCGCGTTCGCCGATCGCGAAGGCGTGTGGCGTTCGCCGGTCGCGCCGGAAGCGGTGTCGCCGCTGTATCTCGAAGCGTTGATCGCCTACGAAGATCGCTGGTTCTGGCGCCATCCCGGCATCAATCCCGTCGCGCTCGCCCGCGCGGCGGGGCAGTGGGTGCGGCACGGACGCGTCGTGTCGGGCGGTTCTACGCTGACGATGCAGGTCGCGCGCATCCTCGAACCCTCGTCGCGCGGCAAGCGCGGGATGTTCGACAAGCTGCGGCAGATGTTCCGCGCGCTGCAACTCGAAGTGCATCTGTCGAAGCGCGAGATCCTCGCGCTGTATCTCGACCGCGCGCCGTTCGGCGGGACGATCCAGGGCGTGGAAGCGGCGAGCTGGGCGTATCTCGGCAAGCCTGCCGCGCGCTTGTCGCACGCCGAAGCGGCGTTGCTCGTCGTGCTGCCGCAATCGCCGAGTCGCCTGCGGCCGGATCGCGAACCCGAGCGTGCGCGCAAGGCGCGCGACAAGGTGCTCGCGCGGATGGGATCGGTGGGCGTGTGGTCGGCGGAGGATGTGGACGAGGCGCGGGTCGAGCCTGTCGTCGCGCGTGCGCTCGAGCCGCCGCGTCATGCGGCGTTGCTGGCACAGCGGTTGCGCAGCGCGTCGCCGCGGCAGTCGACGATCCGCTCGACGATCGACGCCGACCTGCAACGCACGCTCGAAGATCGCGTCTCGGCCTACTTCTCCGACTTGCCGCCGCGCACGTCCGCCGCGCTGCTGGTGATCGACAACGCGACGCTCGAAGCGCGCGCGTACGTCGGCTCCGTCGCGTTCGCCGACGCCAAACGCCTCGGCCACGTCGACATGGTGAAAGCCTGGCGTTCGCCCGGCTCGACGCTCAAGCCGTTCCTTTACGGCCTCGCGCTCGACGATGGGCTGATTCATTCGGAAAGCCTGCTCGTCGACGCGCCGCAATCGTTCGGCGACTACCGGCCGGGCAACTTCGACATGGCGTTCAACGGGCCCGTCGCGGCGTCGGAAGCGTTGCGCCTGTCGTTGAACGTCCCCGCCGTCGACCTGCTCGATCGCGTGGGGCCGACGCGCTTCGCCGCGAAACTCGCGAACGCGGGCATCGACCTGAAGTGGCCGAGCGGCGGCGCGCCCAACCTTGCGATGATCCTCGGTGGCACGGGGGCGCGGCTGGAAGATCTCGTCGGCGCGTACTCGGCGCTCAATCGCGACGGCATCGCCGGACGCGTGCGCTATCGCGCCGACGCACCGCGCATCGAACGCCGCCTGCTGTCGCCCGGCGCCGCGTGGATCGTGCGCGACATCCTCGAATCCGCACCGCGCCCCGGCACCGTCGCCGACACCTTCGACCTGCGCTCGCGCATGCGTGTGGCCTGGAAGACGGGCACGAGCTACGGCTATCGCGATGCGTGGGCGCTGGGCAGCACGCGACGCTACACCGTCGGCGTGTGGGTCGGCCGGCCCGACGGCACGCCGCTGCCCGGGCAGTACGGCGCGATGACCGCGCTGCCGTTGCTGTTCGAGACGATCGACAGCTTGCCGACGTCGCCTGCGGATGCCGCGCCGCGCCCGCCGCCGGCGAACGTCGAACAGATCGAAGTGTGCTGGCCGCTGGGCTTGCCGCCGGATCCCGCGCAACCGCAGTTGTGCCACAAGCGGCGCGAGGCGTGGACGCTCGATGGGAACCTGCCGCCGACGTTCGCAGAGCGCGATGCGCGGTTGTGGAATGCGGGTGTCGAGTCCTACGACGTCGATGCACGCACGGGGAGGCGCCTCACGGCCGATTGCAGCGCGACGCATGCGCGCCGTGCGACTTCGTTGGCGCGGTGGCCGGCGCTCGCATCGCCGTGGCTGTCGACTGATGCGCGCACCGCCGCGACGTTGCCGCCGCGCGCGGCCGATTGTGCACCGGACAATCGCGATGCCACCGAGGCGTTGCGCATCGATGGCCTCGTCGATCGCGCGACGCTCGCGCGTCCGTCCAACCGCACGACGCCACTGAAACTCTCCGTGCGTGCGCTTGGGAGCGAGGCGCGCATCCGCTGGCTGATCGACGGGCGCATGATCGGCGAATCGAACGGCGGGGCGTCGTTCGCGTTCGACTTCTCGGAAGAGGGCGCGCATACCCTCACGGCGCTGGCGGAAACCGGCGCGTGGTCCGCGGTGGCGTTCCGCGTGATGCCCTGAAGGATGCAAGCGGCCCTGGCACGATGAACAAGTGCTTCGAACTGGGTGGCGTGTCCTGCGTCAGACCTCGCTCGGCGCCACTTCCCGCAACTTGCCTTCATGCAGTTCGAGCACGCGATCCAACTTGCGTGCGAGTTTGCGGTCGTGCGTCACCAGCACCAGGCTCGTGCGCTGGGCGTGGTTGAGGTCGAGCATCTGCGCGAAGACGTGCGCGGCGGTCTTCTCGTCCAGGTTGCCGGTGGGCTCGTCGCCGAGGACGCAGGCGGGCTTGTTCACGAGCGCGCGCGCGACGGCCGCGCGCTGGCGTTCGCCGCCGGAGAGTTCGCCGGGCTTGTGTTCGAGGCGATGGCCGAGGCCGACGGATTCGAGCAGGTCCTTCGCGCGCTTCCGGGCATCGGGGATGTGCGTGCCGTTGAGCAGCACCGGCAGCATGACGTTCTCGAGTGCGGTGAACTCGGGCAGCAGGTGGTGGAACTGGTAGACGAAGCCGAGTGCACCATTGCGCAGGCGACCGCGCTCGGCGTCGGACAGCGTGCTCATCTGCTTGCCCGCGACCCACACTTCGCCCGCGGTCGGCACGTCGAGGCCGCCGAGCAGGTGGAGCAGGGTGCTCTTGCCGGCGCCCGAGGCGCCGAGGATCGCGACGGTCTCGCCTTCGGCCACCGACAGGTGCAGGTCGTGGAAGACGTGCGTGCGCAGCGATCCTTCCGCGTAGGTCTTGGCGAGGCCATCGGCGCGCAGGACTTCATTCATAACGCAGCGCCTCCGCCGGGGCCGTGCGCGCGGCGCGCCACGCGGGATACAGGGTCGCCAGGAACGCCATGCCGAGGGCGACGAGCGCGATGATCGTGACGTCGTCGGCGTTCAATTCGGTCGGCAGGCCGGTGATGTAGTAGACGTCCTCCGGCAAAAGCTGCACGCCGAGCACGCGCTCGATGCCGTGCAGGATGTGGTCGAGGTTGAGCGTCAACGCGATGCCGCCAACCACGCCGAGCACGGTGCCGATGATGCCGATCAGGCTGCCCTGCACCATGAACACCTGCATCACGCCGCGCGGCGTGAGGCCGAGCGTGCGCAGGATCGCGATGTCGGCCTGCTTGTCGGTCACCAGCATCACCTGCGAGGACACGAGGTTGAACGCGCCCATCGCGATCAGCAGCGAGAGCAGGATCGCCATCACCGTCTTTTCCATCTTCAGCGCGCGGAACATGTTCGCGTTCTCGCGCGTCCAGTCGCTCACGCTGTACGGGCCGGGCAGCTTGAGGGCGAGGTCGCGCGCGACGTCGAAGGCCTGGTCCATGTCGTGCAGGCGCAGGCGCACGCCGGTGACGCCGTTCCCCATGCGCATCAGGCGCTGCGCGTCCTGCATGTTGACGACGGCCAGGCCCTTGTCGAATTCGTTGTAGCCGGCCTCGAACAGGCCGCTGACGCGGAAGCGCTTGAACTGCGGCATCGCGCCCATCGGCGTCGCCTGCAGGTCGGTCGTGAGCACGACGCTGTCGCCGACGTTGACGCCGAGCCACATCGCCAGCTCGCGGCCGAGCACGATGTTGAAGCTGCCCGGCGTGAGCGCATCGAGGCGGCCGGACACCATCTTCTCGCCCAGCACCGACACCTTGCCTTCCTGTTCCGGCACGATGCCGCGCACGATCGCCGGTTGGTTGCGCGCGCTGCGCAGCAGGCCCTGCGTCTCGATGAAGGGGGCGGCGCCGGCGATGCGCGGGTCGCGATTGGCCAGGTCCACCGCGTGCTGCCAGTCCACGAGCGGCTCGCCGTAGCCGCTCACGGTGGCGTGCGCGGCCATCTGCAACATGCGGTCGCGGATCTCGCGCTGGAACCCGCTCATGACCGCGAGGGTCGTGATGAGGGCCGTCACGCCGAGCGCGATCCCGAGGATCGACGCGAGCGAAATGAAGGAGATGAAGCCGTTGCGGCGCTTGGCGCGCAGGTAGCGCAGGCCGATGGCGACGGGGATGGGTTTGAACATAAGCGGCCTATCGTCGCATCTCGTGCCGTGAACGGCGAGAGGCGGCGCGCCGGCGAGTTGGCTCCGGGACATCGAGCGCGAGGCGCAGGGCCCGGCGGGCGCGCGGACCGAGGGTGTCGGGCCAGAAGGACAGCCAATGCGTGCGGCCACCTGCGTCGCGCACCGACAGGTACGCCAGCGAACCGCGCCAGAGCAGGTGGGCGCTTTGGATCTGCATGGTGTCCAGGGTCATGGTTCCGTCGGCCGAGCGCTCGAAGACCCTCGGCGGGCGTCGATGTTCCCGGAAGGAGGAGGCGAGACCCCAGCCGACGCTGGCGATCGCCAGGGGCAGGCCGATGGTCGGCGGCAGGTCGGAAGCGAACGACGCGAACGCACCCGCGCATCCCAGGAGCGCCAACGCGGCGACGACGTATCGCGAAGGGCGCCAGGTCAGCTGCAACGTGGGCGATGCGTTCGACATCACGATTGCGTCCATGAAGGAGTGTGCGGCAAAAGCATGCAGCAACGCGCCGATCGCATCTGTCGGATTTCGCCGCGTGCTTGTGTAGGGGATTGCTGACGAGGGGAAGGCTCTCGTTTCCGGCTAGGCAAGCTTCGTTCGTGACGTGCGATGCGACCCCCGGAAGCTCGCGACGCTGCAGTCTGTCGAGAACTTCTTGCCCGTTCCATGCTGTCTCCATCGAACGAAGGAGACGCGCGATGAGCATTCCACGCGAAGAGCACGACGCGAAGATCGGAGCGCTGGAAGCGCGGATCGATGGGCGAATGAAGGAAATCGAGTCGGGATTGCAGTCGATGCGGCAGGACTTCCGTGAGTTTCGCAACGAAATCCGCTCGAGCGTGCTGGAGTTTCGCAAGGAGCTTCGCGAGAGCATGCGCCTCGCGATGGTCATGTTCGTCACGATTCTCGTCGCGATCGTTTCTACCGGGATCACGACGGCCGTGGCATTGCACCAGAGCATGGCAAGCTCCGTCGACAACCTGCTCGCCGCGTTCGACACGGGCAAGTCGATGCAACCCAGCATCCATGTCATCCCGCATGCGATCTCGCCCGTGCACGAGCGACAAGCCGCTGCAGCGCCGGTCGGCCAACGTGGCGAGCACAACGAGTAATGCCGGTGCGGCAGGGACGCCGCGACGAGGCAGGATCAGCGAGGATCGGCCTGGTGCCCGGTGCGAGGGCGCTCGTTTTGGGCACCGTTGTCGCGTTGCTGGCCCCGTGGTCGTTGCCGTCCGCTCTCTCCGTCGCCATCGCGGCGGCGGGCATGACGCTCTGGATCGGTGTGGCGCGGTGGCGCTGGTGCAGCATCGTGCCCGCCTCGCGACGGCACTCGCGATCGCGTTGCTGGGCTTCGCGCTCGCCGCCGCGCACGCATCCTCGTCGATGGGGCTCCGCTTGCCGCCGACGCTCGAACGCGAGGACATGCGCGTCCGTGGCCGCATCGTCGACTTGCCGGTGGAAGAGGGGCGCCGCACGCGCTTCCACCTGCGCGTCGACGACGACGCGACGCAACACGCCGACCTGCGCGGCCGGCTGCTGCGCCTGTCCTGGTATGGCGGACGGGTCGACGACGCGCCCGCGCTTCCGCGCGTGCATGCCGGGACGCGATGGGAGTTCGACGTCCGCCTGCGCGCGCCGCGTGGCCTCCGCAATCCGGGCTGGTTCGACGCCGAGCGACACGCATTCGCGCACCGGCTCGCCGCGACGGGCTACGTGCGCAATCCGTCGGCCGCGCATGCGCTCACACCGCCGCACGGCCTGCAGGCATGGCGCGCGAACATGGCGGAGCGAATCGACGTGGCCGTCGCCGACCCCGCCGCGCGCTTCGTCCGCGCCCTCGCACTCGGCGACACACGCGGCCTCGACGATGCGGACTGGGCAACGCTCCGCGCGACCGGACTGACGCATCTCATCGCGATCTCGGGCTTCCACGTCGGGCTCGTCGCGGGCTTCTTCGCGCTGCTCGCATCGTTCGCATGGCGCGTCGTCCCCGCGATCCCCCGCCATCTGCCGCGTCCGATCGCCATGGCCATCGTTGCCGTCCTCGGCGCCGCGCTCTACACCGCAGTCGCCGGCTTCGCGCTCCCGACGGTGCGCACGACGCTGATGATCGCCGCCGTCGCCGCGGTCCGTTGTGCGCGCCGCGCGCATGCGTCGTTCGATGCGCTCGCCGTCGCGGTGATCGCGATGGTGGTCGTCGATCCGTTGTCGCTCCTCGGCGCGGGCTTCTGGCTCAGCGTGTGCGGCGTGGCTTGGCTGTTGTGGTGCCTGCCGCGCGTCGACGGCGGCATCGTGCGCACCTTCGCGGCGGCGCAGGCGGTCGCGACGATCGGCTTGCTGCCGTTGACCGTCGCGTTGTTCGGCCAGGCATCGCTCGCCGGCCCGCTCGCGAATCTCGTCGCGATCCCGTGGTGGAGTCTCGTCGTGGTTCCGCTCGCGCTGCTCGGGACGGGGCTCGACGCGCTCCATGCGGGCGCGGGCGATTGGGCGTGGCGCATCGCGGCCGCGGCATTCGACGCCACGTGGCCCGCGTTCGTCGCGCTGGGCGAAAGTCGCTTCGCATTCGCATGGTTGCCCGAAGCCCGCTGGTTCGCCTTGCCGATGGCGGCATTCGCTGCGTTCTGGTGGTTGCTTCCGCGCGGCGTGCCCGGCAAACCGATCGCGGCCCTGTTGTGGCTGCCGTTGTTGTGGCCGTCGCGCGACCTCCCGCCGCACGGCGCGTTCCGCATGGACATGCTCGACGTCGGGCAGGGGCTGTCGGTCCTGGTGCGCACGACGTCGCACGCGGTGTTGTTCGACATGGGCCCGGCCTCGCACGACGGATACGACGCGGGCGAGCGCGCCGTCGTTCCCGCGTTGCGTGCGCTCGGCGTGCGCGCGCTCGATGTCGCGATCGTGAGCCACGGCGACAGCGACCACGCGGGAGGGTGGCCATCGGTGCGCGACGCGGTGCCGGTCCGCGAGGTCCATGCGCCCGAAGGCAGCCCGACAGGATCGACGTCGCATTGCCTCGCCGGCCGCGAATGGACGCGCGACGGCGTCCGCTTCCGTTACCTGCACCCGACCCCGCATTTCCCGTACCTCGGCAACGACGCAGGCTGCGTGCTGCGCATCGAAGGCGCGCATGGCGCCGCGTTGCTCACCGGCGACATCGGCGAGGTGGTCGAACGCACGCTGGTGCGCACGAACGCACGCGCAGACCTGCGCGCCGACGTGGTGCTGATCCCGCACCACGGCAGCGAGGGCTCGTCCGATCCCGCGTTCATCGCCGCGACCGGCGCCCGCTTCGCGTTGGTCGCCACCGGCGCGGGCAACCGTTTCGGCCATCCGCGCGAGGAAGTCGTCGCGCGCTGGTGCCGGTCCGGCGCCCGGGTCCTGGGCACCGCCGACGGCGGCGCCCTGCGCATCGACGCCGGCCCGCGGGGCGTGAACGTGGCCTCGCGCCGCGCAACCCACGCGCGGCTTTGGGACGCGGTGCCCCGGTCGGCCCGGAATGCTGGGCTATGCTATCGGCCGAATGACGGGCCGGGCCCGGAGGAGTGAGACGTGCTGGAACTCGTGCGCGCTGGCGGTTGGCCGATGATCCCGCTGCTGCTGTTGTCGGTGATCGCCCTGGCCATCATCGTCGAACGCTTCTGGAGCCTGCGGCGCAAGGCCGTCCTCCCGCCGGGCCTCGGCGAGGAAGTGCGGGCCTGGGCCGCCCGCGGCCGGATGGAAGCCGGCCACATCGATTCGCTCCGTCGCAACTCGCCGCTCGGTGCGCTGCTCGCCGCCGTCCTCGACGTGCGCCACCGCACCCGCGAGGAAATCCGCGAACGCACCGAAGATGTCGGCCGCCACCTCGTGCATCGCATGGAGCGCTTCCTCAACACGCTCGGCACGATCGCCGCCGCCGGCCCGCTGCTCGGCCTGTTCGGCACCGTGGTCGGCATGATCCAGATGTTCCTCGGCATCCTCGACCACGGCATCGGCGACGTGAACCAGCTCGCGGGGGGCATCGGCAAGGCGCTCGTGTGCACCGCGGCCGGCATGATCGTCGCGATCCCCGCGCTCGCGTTCCACCGCTATTTCCGCGGCAAGATCGCCGCGTACATCGTGGACATGGAACACGAGGCGATCCAGCTGATGGATGCGCTCGACCCGCGCGCCGCCGCCGCGCAGCGCGCCGCCGCCGCGTCGAACGCACCGAATGCCGCGCCGGCGCGCGCGACCGCGAGCGTCGACTGACCGCATGCGCATCCGCGACCATCGCGAAGACGACACGCCGGAGATCAACCTGATCCCGCTGATCGACGTCGTCCTCTGCCTGATCATCTTCTTCGTCGTCACCACCACGTTCGACGCGCGCTCGGTGCTGAAGCTGCAACTGCCGCAGGCCAACGGCCAGCCGGCCGAATCGCAGACCAAGGCCATCAGCCTGCTGGTGAACGCGGAAGGGCGTTACTTCATCGACGATCGCGAAGCATTGCGCACCGACGTCGAGTCGCTGAAGCAGACCCTCGTCGAAATCGCCGGCACCGATCGCGAACGCCCGGTGCTGCTGCGCGCCGACGGCCGCACGCCGCACCAGTCGGTCGTGACCGCGCTCGACGCGCTCGGCCAGCTCGGCTTCTCGAAGGTGTCGATCGCCACCGCGCCGCCGGTGCAGTCCGCGCAGGCCAAGGCCGCCCCATGACCGAGGGCAAAGCCCCGACCCCGGCGCAGACGTACCGCCGACTGCTCGGGTTCGCCAAGCCGTATCGCGCGTGGCTCGCGGTCGCGGCGCTGGCGATGCTGCTCGAAGCGGCGGCCAGCTCCGGCATCTCGCTGCTGCTCAAGCCGATCATCGACGGCCTCGCCGATCCGGCGGACTTCAAGATCTGGCTGCCGGTGCTGATCGTGCTGCTGTTCGTCGCGCGCGGCTTCCTGGGCCTGGCCGGCGATTACACGATGGCGCGCGCGGGCCGCGGCGTCGCGCGCGACCTGCGCCTGCTGCTGATGCGCAAATACTTCCGCTTGCCGGGCGAACGCTTCGACGCGGAACCCGTCGCCTCGATGCTGACGCGCCTGGCCGGCGACACCGAGCAAGTCGCGCAGGCCGCGGTCGACGCACTGAAGGTGATGATCAGCGCGAGCTTCATGACCATCGCGATGATGGCCACGATGCTCTACACGAGCTGGCGCGTGACGATCGCGCTGCTGCTGCTCGCGCCGGTGCTGGTGTGGGCGATGAACAAGGTGGGCGGGCGCTATCGACGCATCAACCACAGCATCCTGGAGAACGCGGCCGACATGCTGCAGTCCGCCGACCAGGCGCTGCACGGCCACCAGGAAGTGAAGATCTACGGCGCGCAGGACGCGGAGATCGGCCGCTACGCCGACCAGACGAAGCAGAACATGCAGCTCGCGCTGAAGGTGGAAGTCACGCGGGGGTCGCTGTCGCTGTTCGTGCAGGTGCTCGGCGCGATCGGCATGGCCGTGCTGCTGATCCTCGCCGCGCGCGAAGCCGCCGCGGGCCGGCTCACGGCGGGCGGCTTCACCGTGCTGATGACCTCGATGGTCGCGATCATCCCGCCGCTGCGCCAGCTGACCAACGTGCAGGCGATGCTCCAGCGCGGCGTGAATTCCGCCGAGCGCGTGTTCTCGGTGATCGATGCGCCGGACGAGCGCGACGTCGGCACGCAACCGTTGCCGCGCGCGAAGGGCCTGCTCGAATTCCGCAACGTCAGCGCGCGCTATCCCGGACAGACGCGACCGGCGATCGACGACATCAGTTTCACCGCGAAGCCGGGCACGGTCACCGCGATCGTCGGGCGTTCGGGCAGCGGCAAGACCACGCTGATCAAGCTGATTCCGCGCTTCTACGAACCCGAGTCGGGCCAGGTGTTGCTCGACGGCCACCCGATCGACGAATACCCGCTGAAGGATCTGCGCCGCCAAGTCGCGATGGTCTCGCAGCGCGTGATCCTGTTCGACGCGTCGATCGCCGACAACGTCGCCTACGGCGAAATGCAGGGCGCCGAATCCGGACGCCTCGCCGACGCCGTGCGCGGCGCGAATGCGATGGAGTTCGTCGAACGCCTGCCCGGCGGCATGGACACGCGCATCGGCGAACACGGCGGTCGCTTGTCCGGCGGCCAGCGCCAGCGCCTGGCCATCGCGCGCGCGATGCTGAAGGACGCGCCGCTGCTGATCCTCGACGAGGCCACCGCCGCGCTCGACAACGAATCCGAACGCCTCGTGCAGGACGCCCTCGAACACCTGATGCCCGACCGCACCACGCTCGTCATCGCGCATCGCCTCTCGACCATCGAGCACGCCGACCAGGTGCTCGTGCTCGACGAAGGCCGCCTGGTGGAGCAGGGCACGCACGCGGAACTCATCGCGAAGGGCGGCGTGTACGCGCACCTGCATCGCATGCAGTTCCGCGAGCCGGCCGAGGCATGAAGCAGGGCGGCCCGCCGGACTGGTGGTATTCCGATGCGCCCGTGCCGCTGGGCGCGCGCATGCTCGCCGCGGTGTACGGACGGCTCGTCGCGCTGCGGCACGCGCTGTATCGCCGCAAGTTCCTCGAACCGCAACGCGTACCGGTGCCGGTCGTCATCGTCGGCAACATCGCGATCGGCGGCACCGGCAAGACGCCGCTGGTCATCGCGCTGATCGAACGCCTGCGCGAAGCGGGCTGGAACCCCGGCGTCGCCAGCCGCGGCTACGGCCGCAACGACATCACGACCGCGCGCTGGGTCGACAAGGACACCGCGCCCGCCGACGGTGGCGACGAGCCGGTGTTGATCGCGATGCGCACCGGCGCGAAGGTCCGCGTCGACCGCGACCGCGTCGCCGCCGCGCGCACGCTCGCCGAAGCCGGTTGCGACATCGTCGTCTGCGACGACGGCCTGCAGCATTACCGCCTCGCACGCGACATCGAGATCGACGTCGTCGACACGCGACGTCACGGCAACCAGCGCCTGGTGCCCGCCGGCCCGTTGCGCGAACCGGTGGAACGCGCGGCCGAATGCGACTTCCGCATCGTCAACGTCGGCGGCGACGATATCGCCGCCGGCTTCGGCGAATGGGCGATGCGGCTGGTGCCGGGCGAAGCGCATCCGCTGGAAGGCGGCCGCCCGAAGCCGCTGTCGATGTTCGCCGGCCAACGCGTGCATGCGGTCGCCGGCATCGGCAACCCGGAACGTTTCTTCTCGATGCTGCGCGCGCAGGGCATCGCGGTCGTGCCGCATGCCTTCGCCGATCATCACGCTTACGTCGCTTCGGATTTCGAATTCGGCAGCCGCTTGCCGGTGCTGATGACGGAAAAGGACGCGGTGAAGTGCCGGGGTTTCTCGGATTCCGCGTTCTTCTCCATACCGGTGCGCGCCGAATTGCCGGAAGCGTTCTGGATCGCGTTGCTCGATCGCCTGCCGCCGCGGGGAGTCGCCGCATGACCACGCCCCTGATGTCCACGCCGGATTTCGTCGTCGCCATTCCCGCGCGCTACGCCGCTTCGCGTTTGCCGGACAAGCCGCTGCAACTGATCGGCAACCGGCCGCTCGTCCTGCACGTCGCGCTGCGCGCGCTCGCCGCCGGTGCGCGCGATGTGTGGGTCGCCGCCGACGACGAACGCATCGCGAACGTGCTCGAAGGTTGCGGCGTGCGCGTGGCGATGACGTCGCCCGATCACGCATCGGGCACGGACCGCCTCGCCGAATGCGCGCGCATCGCCGGCTGGTCCGACGACACGATCGTCGTGAACCTGCAGGGCGACGAACCGTTCGCGCCTGCGTCGGGTTTGCAGGCCGCGGCGCGCGCGCTGGCCGAATCGGGCGCGGAGATGGCGACGCTCGCGACACCGATCGAGGATGCCGCCGCGCTGTTCGACCCGAACACCGTGAAGCTCGTTCGCGCCGACGACGGCACGGCGCTGTACTTCAGCCGCGCGCCGATCCCGTGGCCGCGCGACGCGTTCGCCGACGACCGCAGCGTGTTGCCGCAGGGCGCACACTGGTTGCGGCACATCGGCTTGTACGCCTATCGCACGGGATTCCTGAAACGCTTCGCGTCGTTGGCGCCCGGTCGCCTGGAGCGCATCGAGTCCCTCGAACAACTGCGCGCCCTCGAAGCAGGCTTCCGCATCGCGGTCGCGTTGTCGCCGGAACCGTTTCCACCCGGCGTCGACACGCCCGAAGACCTCGAACGCGCGCAACGACATTGGGCCGCGACCACCGCGGGGCATTGAAGCCTCGGACGTCGTCACGCATGCTGCATTGCACCCTTGCCTAGACTGGCGAACGGGGTTGCAGGGGAGCAGGTTCGATGGGACGCGCGCTGGTACCGGGATTTCCTTCGTCACTGGATTGGCTCAACGCCACGCCGCCGAGCGGGGTCGCGTTGCGCGGCTGGCTGACGGTCGTCGCGTTCGTCAACATCGGTTCGTCGTGGTCGACGCAGGCGTTGCACGACCTGCAGGCGCTGCGCGCGCGCTATCCCGGCAAGTTCCGCGTGTTCGCCATCCACGTGCCGCGCTTCGACCACGAGCGCGATCCGCGCCGCGTGATGAAGCGCGCGCATCGCCACGGCGTGCGTTTCCCGATCGCGCTCGATTCCGATTGGGTCGCGTGGCAGCAGTGGGGTGTGCGGCATTGGCCGTCGATGGTGCTGATCGACGGCGCCGGTGAAATCGTGACGCGCCTGGAAGGCGGCGATGCGATCGCCGTGTTCGAAAAGCGACTGCAGGCGCTCGCCGATCAACCGGAAATGGAAGACGACGGCATCGTTGTGCATCGCGGGCGCGAACCGGAGATGCCGCTGCAGTTCCCGACCGGGCTGGCGGTGACGTCGCAATATCTCTACATCGCCGACACCGGCCACCACCGCGTGCTGGAGTGCAACCACGCGGGCCGCATCCTGCGCACGTTCGGGACGGGCGCCGCGACGCTCAACGACGGCGACGCCGCGCATGCGTCGTTCCATTCGCCGTGCGGGCTCACGTTGCAGCGCGACATGCTCTACGTCGCCGACAGCGGCAATCACGCGGTGCGCCGCATCAACCTGCGCACGGGCGACACCATCACGCTGATCGGCAACGGGCGCCGCGGCACGCCGACCGAAGGCCCGGTGCGCGATACGCTCGCGGTGTCGCTGGATACGCCGCGTGCGGTCGCGGTCGCGAACGACCAGTTGCACGTCGCGCTCGCCGGCGACAACACGGTGTGGACTTACGAACTCGGCAACGCGCAGCTGACGTTCCGCGCGGGGTCGGGTGCATTGAACGTGAAGGACGGCGTCGGGAAGACGGCCGCGTTCGCGCAGCCGGTCGCGCTCGCGGCCGTGCAGCAGACGCTCTACGTGTGCGATGCCGCGGGTTCGGCGATCCGTTCGCTGCAACTGCGCGACCAGGCGGTGCAGACGCTGTTGGGGCAGGGCGCGTGGACGTTCGGCCACGTCGACGGGCCGCGCAACATCGCGCAACTGCAGGAACCGCAGGCGATCGCGCTGGATCCCGACGCGCCGCTGCTGTGGATCGCCGACGCCGGCAACGATCGCCTGCGCAGCCTGCGCCTGGGCGGCGGCGATCTCGCGACGCACATGTTGCCGCAACCGTTGCACGGCCCCGCGGGCCTGGCCGTGGGCGCAGGCTCGGTGTGGATCGCCGACACCGATGCGCACGCGATCCTGCGCGTCGATCCGAAGACGGGCGCGGTGCAGCACGTCCCCGTCGGCGAGTGAAACAAAAACAGGGGTCAGAGCACCATTTCGCCTCGAAATGGTGCTCTGACCCCTGTTTTGCTCTTACCAGCGATGCTGCCAGGCCACGCCGATCGCATCGAAGTTGTTGCCGGTGCGCGCCGACACGCCGCTGCTCGCGCTGAACTTGATCGAGTTCGCGCGATCGATGGGGAGCGCGATCGTCGCCCCGACGCGCCAGTTCTGCTGCAGGTCGTTGTTGAGCACGCCGTTCACCTGCGAGCGCCCGCCGGCGAACCACGTGCCGTCGACCGAGAGCCACGTGCCGTTGGAAAACCCGTAGATCGCGTGTCCCTGCAGCGAGTACAGCGGATCCTGCGAGCGCGTGTTGCCGTTGAAGAATTCGTCGTTGTCGGTGAAGAACACGACCGCCGCCTGCGCTTCGAACGTCCACGGGCCCATCGCCTTCGACACGCCGATCTCCGGCTTGAACGACCACCGGTTGCTGCCGATGTTCACCGCGCGGCCCTCGTCGTACTGCGCCCACGGCGGCGAAACCTGCAGGCTCACGCCGACGATGACGTCCTGCTTCCAGTCGCGGAACTCCTCGAGCGACAACGCGGGCGCGCCATGCAGGTTGATCGACATGCGGAAGGCGCCGCGGCCGAAACCGGTCACGTCGCGTTCGATCGGATCGCCCTGGTAGAGCGCCGTGCCCTGCAAATGGGTGTAGGGCACGATGACATCGAACTTGCCCGACTTCCCCCACAGGTCGAGCGTGCGCGCGTAGGCGAAGACCGCACTGGTCGTCTCGATGCGGGCATCGGTGATGGGCACGGCGTCGAACGAGAGGCCGCCCTCGGTGCGCACCGCACCTGCGATGAAGAAGTTCACGCCGACCGGCGCATTCGAATAGGCGCGGGGCTCGATTTCCTGCGCGCGCGCCCCCATGGATGCGAATGGCAGCGATGCGAACAGCAGCGCGGCGATCACGGCCCGGTGAAGGAAGGCGGAACGTCCGGGGGATCGCACGTCGGTGCCCCTCTCCCTTGCGCAATAATGCCCCTGTGACCACCCAAGCTTCGCAGCAACCTCCCTTCGACGGCAAGGCCTTCGCCCGCGCCCTCGGCACGCAGCCCGGCGTGTACCGCATGTACGGCAAGGACGACGCCGTCCTGTACGTCGGCAAGGCGCGCGTGCTGAAGAACCGCGTCGGCAGCTACTTCAACGCGACGCCGAAGACCGCGCGCACGATGGCCATGCTCGCCCAGGTCGTGCGCATGGAAGTCACGGTCGTGCGCACCGACGCCGAAGCGCTGCTGCTCGAGAACCAGCTGATCAAGTCGCTCGCGCCGCGCTACAACGTGCTGCTGCGCGACGACAAGAGTTATCCGTACGTGTTGCTGACGCAGGAAGCGTGGCCGCGCCTGGCGTTCCATCGTGGCCCGCGCGGGATTCCCGGTCGTTACTTCGGTCCGTATCCGAGCGCGGCCGCGGTGCGCGAGACGCTCAACTCGATGCACAAGCTGTTCAAGTTGCGCAGCTGCGAAGACAGCGTGTTCCGCAATCGTTCGCGGCCGTGCCTGCAGTACCAGATCGGGCGCTGCAGCGCGCCGTGCGTCGGGCTCGTGCCTGCGCGCGATTACGCCGATGCGGTGCGTCGCGCATCGTTGTTCCTCGACGGCCGCAGCGAAGAACTCGGCAACGAACTCACGTCTGCGATGGAAGCGGCGAGCGAGCGCCTCGACTTCGAGGAAGCCGCACGCATGCGCGACCTCGTGCAGACGATCCGCAAGTTGCAGGCGCGCCAGTACGTCGATGGCCAGGCCGCCGACCTCGACGTGTTGAGTGTCGCGATGCAGGGCGCGTCCGCATGCGTGCTGTTGCTCGCGTTCCGCGACGGACGCAACCTCGGCACGCGCGCGTTTTTCCCGAAGACCAACGGCGCGCCGCCGGAAGAAGTGCTGTCCGCGTTCATTTCGCAGTACTACGGCGAACAACCGCCGCCGCGCGAGATCGTGCTCGACCGCGACGTGCCCGATCGCGAACTCATCGAAGTCGCGCTGTGGGAAACCGCGGGCCGCAAGATCCAGCTCAAGTGCAACGTGCGTGGCGAGCGGGCAGGGTACGTCGACCTGGTGCGCCGCAATGCCGAGCTCACGCTCGCGACCGAACTGGCGAGCCACGCCGCGCAGAGCGCGCGCGCCGAAGCGCTGCGCGAAATGCTGGGCCTGGCCGAAGTTCCAAAACGCATCGAATGCTTCGACATCAGCCACACGATGGGCGAAGCGACGGTGGCCTCGCAGGTGGTGTTCGACGCCAACGGTCCGGTGCGCGCGCAATACCGCCGCTACAACATCACCGGCATCGAACCCGGCGACGATTACGCGGCGATGCACCAGGCGCTCGAGCGCCGCTTCCGCCGCGCGATCGAAGAGGGCGGCGTGATGCCCGACGTGTTGCTGATCGACGGCGGCAAGGGCCAGCTCGCGCAGGCCAATGCCGTGCTGAAGGATCTCGGCGTGCCGAACGTGTATGTCGTCGGCGTGGCGAAGGGCGAGGAACGCCGCGCCGGCCACGAAACGCTGATCCTCCCCGACGGCCGCGAACTGCGCCCCGGCGCCGAATCCCCCGCGCTGCAATTGGTGCAGCAGGTCCGCGACGAAGCCCATCGCTTCGCGATCACCGGCCACCGCGGCAAGCGGCAGAAGGCGCGTTCGACCAGCCGGCTCGAGGACATCCCCGGCATCGGCCCGCGCCGGCGCGCGAGCCTGCTCAAGCATTTCGGCGGCCTGGGCGGCCTGAAACAGGCGGGCGCGGAGGAGATCGCGCGCGTGGAAGGCATCAACGCCGCGCTGGCGGAGCGAATCTATGCGACGCTGCACGGGCTGCCCGTGCCGGCAGCGGGAACTGAAGCAGGACGCGACGGATGAAGATGACGGTACCGACCATGCTGACCCTCGCCCGGATCGTGATGATCCCGGTGCTGGTGCTGGTCTTCTATCTCCCTTACAAGTGGACGAACTTCGCCGCGGCGTTCGTGTTCGCCTTCGCTTCGGCCACCGACTGGCTCGACGGCTGGATCGCGCGCCGCTGGAACCAGTACTCGGCCTTCGGCGCGTTCCTCGACCCGGTCGCCGACAAGCTGATGGTCGCCACCGCCCTGTTCCTCATCGTGCAGAGCCACCCGACCAAGTGGATGGCGCTGTGGGCCGCGGTGATCGTGGGCCGCGAGATCGCGGTGTCCGCGCTGCGCGAATGGATGGCCGAACTCGGCCAGCGCGCGAAGGTCGCGGTCGCCTCGATCGGCAAGATCAAGACGATCGTGCAGATGGTCGCGGTGACCCTGCTGCTGTACCAGGCGCCGATCATCGGCATCCCCGTGTTCACGATCGGCGAGTGGATGCTGGCCGTCGCCGCACTCCTCACGTTGTGGAGCGGTTTCGAATATCTGCGTGCGGCCTGGCCCTCGTTGCGAGAACAGGCGCACGCAGGTGTTGACACCCAATGATTCGCCCGTAAAATGGCGGGCTCAACGCGGGAATAGCTCAGTTGGTAGAGCACGACCTTGCCAAGGTCGGGGTCGCGAGTTCGAGTCTCGTTTCCCGCTCCAGTTTTAGACGAAGCCCCGTTCGCGGGGCTTCGTTGTTTAAGTCGGATATGTTTGAATCCGATACGTCATCCGGCCGGGTGGCAGAGTGGTTATGCAGCGGACTGCAAATCCGCGTACGCCGGTTCAATTCCGACCTCGGCCTCCAGATGTAAATACGCGCCCCGCTTGAAGAATTCTTCATGCGGGGCGTTTTGTTTGCGCGCCAAAAAAAAGTCGTGTCCGGCCTATGTCCGGCGTTCAAGGCAGCGCCTAGGAAAAGTTCGCGATGGCGGGGCGCGAGCGGTCGCTACACTCGCGACATCGAAGGGGGAGGCGGTCGTGGACGATCAACCGTACTGGCCAAGTTACGGCGAGGTGCAAGCCGTTCTCGCGAAATGGGCATCGGATCAGCCTGCGATCAGGCGTGTGGTTTCGTTCGGTGGACCGCTGCGCGTCGACGGTTCGCTCGACCTTGTGTTTGAAGTTGACGAGCGCGCGCTCAAAACGGCGTACGGCGCCGACGCAGCGTGGCAGTCTGCCGAACGCGATTGGCATGAGCAGTTGCAGTGTGCGTTGCCCTACGCCCTTACGTTGCGCAAATCGAACGGCGGCTTCGATCCCATCACGAAGAAGGGTTTAGGTGACGGGCAACCCTATTACGTCATGCAATCGCTGGTGCGCCGGGAGAACATGACCAGCGGCGTCATGTTCATCGCTTTCGCCGCGCTTGACGCATGGGTGCTGATGAACGGCGAAGTGCCTGCCGGCACCTGGAAGTATTGGCTGTTTCTACTCGGCGGAATCGGCTTCTTCTGCGCTGGTGCGCTCGCGCTGGTCGCGTCGGTTCGCAATTGGAGCTTGAGCAAGTCGAATAGAACGTTCGAAACCGCCCTTGCATGGGCGGTCGGTACACCCTTTCTGCTTGTCGGAATCGCCATCGCCGCATGGCTGCTTTTCTACGTCGCCGGCTGGCTGCATTCGATACCGGCGTGGGCAGCGGTGATCATCGTGTTGCTCGTGATCCTTTTGCTCAAGAAGAAGTAGTGAAGGCGTGGGGTCGTCGCCCGAGAGGGGAGGGGAAGTGACCGGCAAGTTTTTCGACGGCGTGCTTGAGCACAAATTCTCGGAAAGCACGTGCTTTCTATGTGGCGCGCACATTCAGCCCGGCAAGGACACGGTCGAGCACGTCATCCCGAAGTGGGTGCAAAACGAGTTCGATCTTTGGAACGTGCGAATCCATTTGCTCAACGGCACTCTGATCAAATACCGCAATCTGGTCATCCCGTGCTGTCAGCCGTGCAACAACGAACACCTGGCGAAGGTCGAACAAGTGGTTCAGGCGAACGTGCTTGCCGGGGCGGAGGCAGTGCGGGCAATGGACCGCGTCGTGTTGATGCAGTGGTTGCTGAAGATTTTCTTCGGCTTTCTCTATCGCGAAGTGTTCTTGCCTGCCGATCGCGCGAAGCCTCACGTTGGAACAATCGTTACGGCCGAGGATATGGAGCAGTTTCAGTTGCTTCATTACATGCTTCAGTCGGTGCGCGTGCCGACGAAGTTCGACGCGTTTATCAATGACATTCCGGCAAGCATCTTCGTGTTCGAACTGAAGGAGCATGAGCCATTCAGATTCGACTACAAAGACGATGTCATACACGGTTGCTTATGTCTTCGTCTTGGCCGGGTTGGAATTCTCGTTGCTTTTGACAGCGGTGCGCAGGCGTTTGTTGGTGCGGACTATTTCTCAGAATACTATGGGCGCGCGCTTCACCCCATCCAGTTCGATGAACTGGCGGCGAGCATGTTTGCGAAGGCGCGTACGCTGCTGGTCAACCCGAAGACCATGTTCGTTGAAACGCCGCAAGGAATCGATTTCTACGTGTTGCCGTTTGCAACATCACCATCCCGGCCAATGTTTGGCGAGATGTTGCCGGAAGCGGTGGGCGAGTTTCTTTGTCGTTTCGCGCGCCTCCCGCGAGAGGTGGTGATCCCGGAGCCTGGCAAGCGGATCACTTTCTTAGTCACCGATGATGGCCAGTTTCGTGACATTCCAATCGACGCCTTCGACTAGTGGACGTCGAGCGGGGCGCGTCACTATGTTCGCGCCAGCAATGCCTCAACACGGGATGGTACGTCTTCAATCTTCGCGACCACTTCGGTGTTGTATTTCGTCGCGTGCCTTGCAGTGATCGGTGACATATATCGATCACTTCGGAAAAGGTCGACATAGGGCGCGTACATCGCATGGACAGCATCGACGAAGTCGCTCGGCCCCGGCGTTCGTGCGCGCGCACCGAACGCGCTGCGAAGGGAAGAATGCATGACGCGAAAACCCGTGGAGATTCCAGGGCAATACGTGTCGACGTCAGTGGCATCGGCCCAGTTGAGCGGCAAGGCGTCCTCTTGATCGATCAACCGTTTAACGGCGCTCAACAACAACGTGTCCTGTTCTCGTCCCCATCCGGCGGCCGTGAAATGCACTGCAAGCGAGCTGCGGCCTCCGTTGCGTTCTTCCGCTTCCATCGCGCGCGTGACGGCTTCGGCCGCCTTCGCCATTTGTGCTGCACGGTTCCGGGCCGGGCCGCGAACCCATTCGCCGATTTGGCCTAGCCGGTCGTGGTGGTCGGCGAACCATCGCATCATCCAGCTTGGGTCGCGAAGGCTTTCTAGAAACGCCTCTTCCGCCTGCGCCGCACTCGCGCGGCCCGCCATGAACTGAAGCAGGACGTCGGCGTCTTGCCGTCGCATGGGGTACACGCGAAGGATGTCGTCCAACGTCGATTCCGCGACATCGTCTATCGCGCGCGGCCGAAACCGACCGCCCTTCAGGGCGGACCCTTGAAGGGTTCGACGCTGCTTGCGGTTCAATCCGCGATCTTGTCCGGCGCGTTTAACCGCGTTGGCGGCGCCGAGAGCCTGAACGGGGGTGACGATTTGTGCAATGTCCGGAAACCATGTCCCGTCATCCACGATGGCCTCAACGGGGGCCGTCGACCGAGTCGTGAGGCGGCTCACCTCTGCCTTCATGAGGCGGTCAAAACTTACAAGGCAATTTCGCCGGCAAAGGGCGACAAGAAGGTCGGTGCGTTCGGTAGCGTAGTGCGCGTGACGTGCCTCGACCGGCGCCATCTCGCTCATGTGCGCAGCGGAAAAAACGAAGCGCACGTTTTCGTTCCTCGCCAAGGCGAGAAGGCGGTCGCGCGTTGTCCGTAGCGATGCAGTCGCACGAGGGTCGGACAGGTGCGAGAAGTCGCTGCTGTCCAGATAGACGGTTACCGGGCGGCGCGTGCGCATCGATCTCCTTTCGCAGGCGGTACACGGCTTCAGGTTTAGGGGCTACTGCGCGAGGTCGCGCGATGGGCCGACGTAAACACGTGAACCGTGGACCGCATGAAAAGCAACCTAACAGCAGCAGGCGCGATCCTGTTGCATGGGCGGGCACTTCACCGTGCCGTAGGAGCAGTAGACGCAGCAGTCACCGGCATGCGGCTCCAAGACTTTGCCGCAGCCGGCGCAGTCATAGAACCACTGGCATGCGTCGGTCGGCATTGTGTCCACTTGCGCGTGGCCGCAATGGGGGCAGGTGATTTTCGATTCGAGGATCACGTCGGACATTTGCGCGCCACCGGCTTGAACAGGTCGAACAGGGAAACACAAACCATCAGCGCCAATCCGACGTAAAACACGTAGATGCCCCAGTCGCGATGCCAGAACACGAGCAGCGCCAGCAGGACGGCCGCCGGACCGACGAGTGAAAGGCTGCCCCGAAGGGCATTCTTGTGGCGATACCAGGCGACGACGTTCGCCACCAGCGCCAGCGCCGCGAAGGCGGGCAGGAGCTTGCGGAACATCAACCCTTCGTAGGGCGCGAGGAAACCAAGGCCGAGGGCGACGCCGAGGGAGCCGAGGGCCGGGAAGCAGCCGGCGCAGGAAAGGGCGCTTAGCAGCGCGCCGGCGCTGCTGGCCTTGTCGATGGCTTTTGTAATTTGCATTGGCAAATGGTCGCGAGGATCACCTGAGCCGTCAATCGATACCCAACAACACATCGTGCTGGGCGGCTCACCGCCTACCCCCCAAACATCAATTCGCGACCGTATGGAAACGGCGGGACGCGCGGTCTCAGCCATCGTGCCGGCCAACTTTGGACCTCCCCCCACCCCCGGGCCGCCGCACTCGCCCTTGGGCCGCTCGACCATCGGTCGCGTTGCAAAACGCGACTAGTGATTACGGCGCCTTGATCCCCCTTGATATCTGTAGCTGCGCAGGCTCATCGACGCGATGGCGTGTAGCGTGAGCCTTGAGAATTACGATGCATTGAACCCCTTTGATGACCCTTGATTAACCTTGATATCTGTAGCGGCATCAGGCGCCGCCGAATCGCAAATACTCGTTTGCCTTGGCTTCGCAAGCCGCGGCATGGTTCGAATACCAGGCAGTCGTCCGCGCGGTGTGGGGCCGGTACACGAGTCGATACACACCGACGACGGCAACGTTGCACATATGCCTTTCAACGGGGAGGGCGTACGTGAACTTCTCTGCGGCATGTCGGTGTCCGTCCGGCAGCGCCTCCAATGCGAACGATGCCGCCATCGCGACGGCCTTGCCGTGATCGTCTCCTGAAACTGCGTGTATCAGCTCCGCGTCCGCCGCGTCGCTTTCGGTGAGGTAATCGACCCGTTCAAGCAATCCCATCTCCTCGACCGCGTATATGAAATCCCAGACCCGGTTGCGCTCCGCGCCGCGCTGCCCGCGAAAGCGCGCAAGTGGACCGCTGTATGAGCACACGCGCTCCTCGGCTTCCATGAACCCATAGATTCGGTACAACCCTCGGTCGCAGATATGCTCGGCCTTGAGGAACGGCGAACGAATCAAGCTGCGCGGCAGCCCGCCGTCGCCGGGCAAGTCGTGCAGGCCGTACAACTCCACGAATGCCTGCATGAAGTCGACGTCCTGCGCTTCGCGAAGCCGTCTGATCGGCGCCTTTTCCTTGCCGGCGGCCGTCACCAGCGTGTTCGGCAACCAGATGAGATCGTCGTCATCGTCTGGCCGACCGATTGCATACCTCGGGCGCTTGCCGTCCTTGAGTCGTTCAACGACGCCCAACTTTATCAAGTCACCGATTGCGTCTCTTGCCTTGTGCCAATTGACGCCCGCATACCGAAACGCCGCGTCCGCGCTCCAACTGGTCGTGACGTTGTCGCGCTGCGTTCCGCACGCCATTACCAAGATGACGGCGGCGTGCCGGACGCCTTGCTTGCAGGCGGCTTCCCACTGCGGCCTTCCGATGGCGAAGAAGTCACCCTGCGCCACGGGACGCACCGCGCTTGATCGCCGGCGCCAGACACGCGATGGCGCCATCGAGGAGGTCGGCAGCCTCAACCACACCGTCTTCAGGCCGATCCGTGATCAACGCCAACTGCTCCAGATGGGCGCGAGCACCGTGGACCAAGCGAATGACATCGCGAAGATCACCCGCCGACTCGTCCCTTTCGTGGCCTTCCGTCGCGTTCATCGACGGCCCTCCGCCGTCGACGTCTTTTGCTGCTCGATCCAGCGCGCGACGTCAGCCGGGTCGTACGCCACGCGACCGCGGATTCGATAGAAAGGCGGGCCGACGCGGAGGCGCCGCCAACGTTCGAGGGTCGCTGCGCTTCGGTTGAGCCGACTTGCAAGCTCGCGCGCCGTGAGGGTGTTCAATTCGTTCACTGCAAATGCCCTGCGTTTGGGGGACGAGCGGGCATCATTTCAGCGCACGCGCGGCGCGGCGCTAGGTAGTTCGGGCGATTAGCGGCGGCAACTACCTACTGTCCTCAAGGTTCCGCAGTTCGTTCGGCGCGCTGGGCATGGGCACGCCGCAGGCGGAGAGCAGTTCCGCGGCGACTGCCCGCGCACGAGCGGCTGTCATCGGCGGGTTGGAGTGCGTCGTCAGTGTGTCGATCACCACGCGAAGTGCCATGGCGCGCGCAGGGTTCGCAGTGGGGCCGCTTCGTGAAGGTTGAGCCTCTACACGCGCGGCGGCACCCTCAAACGCAGCCGCCAACTCCTCCAGGGCGAGCATCGCGCGCTCGGCTGCGGGTTCAAGCAGGCGCCGTCGTTCGTCCCATTGCGCCGCTTCGGCAGCGGCCCATACGTTGGGCGCGACGTGCCGAAGGCGCTCTGCACCCTCGCGGCAGTATTCAGCGAGAACATGCGCCTGCGTGACCTCTTCCTGATGGGTGAGTCGGACGGTCGTTCCGTCGTCTTCCATGTCGCGCCACAAGGACACCATTTCGCCAAGTGCGGCATAGATCGGCGCCGGGTCAGCAACGGCCGCGCCGCCCGCTCGCAAAATGTCCTGCAACTGTGGTTCCGGCAGCACGACAGGCTCGACAAGGCTGCCGGAGGGAACGGCCTGTCGCTCGCGACGGGTCAGCTTGGGCAGCCCGCGCTTGAACTGTGGCGGCTTCTTGGTGGGCATGCGGTCGGTCAGGCCAGCGCAACGCGCGCAGCGAAGGCCACAACGTTGGAACGGCCGGATTCCATGAGGTCCAGCAACGTTTCCAGCGCGCGTCGCTTCTCGCGCGCATAGTCATGCTTGTCGTAGTGCCGGTTTTGCACGCCGCCAAGGCCGTGCGACTGAAGTTGCGCACGCGTCTCCATGGAAACGCCCGCTGCGGCCAACCGCGTTTCGACGGTAATGCGCAGCTCACCCGGCGTGAAGGGTTCGCCGACTTCGCCAGCATCGACCATGGCAGCGGAGACGGCAGCGACGTGGCGGCGCACAGCGTGGAAGCCGGCGCCGGTCGCGCCGCCATCCAGCGTAAACACGTGCGGCCCCTCACCGCCGCGCATCAATTCGATTGCTGCGAGCGCATGGGGCAGGAGGGGCACGACGTGCTCGCGTGCATTACGTCGGCGGCCCTTGCCATCGAGAATGGTGACCGTGTGCGCCTCTGCGTCGACATTGCGGGCGGTGATCCGGGCGAGCTGCGCGCACCGTTGCGCGCCGGTGAGAAGGTGAAAGCGAAGAAGGGCACCGGCGGCGCCCGGCATGTTCCGGATGCGGCCCCAATAGGCGGCCAGCTCGGGGAGGGTCAATGCGCGCTTACCGTCTTCATGGACGTCGTCGGCAAGCCGCGTCGGCCGCTCAATCGTCGCGAGGTCGCGCCCGATGTTGGGCAAGGCCGCGAAGGGCGCAAACAAATGGGCAGTCTTGGCATTTCCCCGCGAAGCAGCCGCCATCGTGTAGGCGGCGCGGATGTAGCTGCGGGTCTTCTCCGCCTGGCGCCATTTGCCGGCCTTCGTGAGCGCGTTCAAGATCACGACGAGGTCATCCAGCGTCACCTCGTCGACCGCCTTCCTCCAAGTCTTCGGATGCGGCTTTTCGATGGTGGCGGCGATCTCGCGAGCGACGCCATCGGCGCTGGCCTTCTTGCCGAATCGCAACGCTTCCACGTAGGCCGACAGCAAGGCGCCGAACGTGGCGCTGGCCCGCACGCGGCGAGCGTCTTCAGCGGCGCGCTGTTCTTGCCGTTCCGCAAACGGGTCGCGCCCTTGGTTCACCAGCAGTCGGAGCCTCCGCGCCTGTTCGCGGGCGCTGGTGACGGTATGCGGGCCGAAGTCGCCGATTACGTGCCGACGCTCGCGTCCCTCCGCGGTGACGTACACGAGCAAGAAGGCTTTCCAGCCGGCCGCTGTCGTCCGCACCGCGAACCCGCGCACGAATGCGGTGTCGCTGGCGCTGCGCGGCACGTCGTAGTCGATGCGATTACCAGACGCGGGCGGCTCCAGCGCGCGCACGCTCTTGTCGGTCAATACCAGCTTGGTCATGTCCCTTCCCCTGATTCGTGTCCGGCGCGTGTCCGGCGCATGGCCGTGTCCGGCTCATGTCCGGCGCAATTTGCACCAGCTATGCGGGGTTGTGCAAGGGTAAAAACATAGTCAAATCAGGATATTAGCGGCGCTCATAACTGAATGCGCTGCGGGTATGCGGCTTGTGGTCTGGCCCATCGCGGACTGCAAATCCGCGTACGCCGGTTCAATTCCGACCTCGGCCTCCAGATACGACAAAGGGTCACGCGAAGGCGTGGCCCTTTTTTGTTGAGTTTCGGAGGACGGCGCGCTCTGATTGCGTCATGTCCAAGTCGACGTTCTTCCAGAGATTGGTGTCATGTCCACACTGTGGCGATCGCATCGCCATCGAGGACTCGCGCACTTACGTCCCGATTCCCGAGAAGAGCACCCCGAACCGGCAGGTGCAGTGGATGTACACGGTCTGTCCTCGCTGCCGGCATGACTACATCGTGATCGGTGAGCAGCGCGCAGCCTGGATCGCCTTGGGTGCCTTCTTCGCGTCGGTTGCATCGACGTTCTTCATCCCCTCGTGGTGGACATTGATCGTCGTTGGCGCGGTGCTCTTGCTCCAGAACAAGATCATGCAGCTGTTCGTCCGCGCGGTGCGCGCTTAGCAGTTGGGGCGCGCTCGGTGCATGGCAGTGCATTGGCACTCAGGCGCACTCAGCTTGATGACGATGCCGTTGACGACGCCGGTTCGATACTCGTCGACTCACGGGCCGCATCGGGGAGTCTTGCCATGCATCGCACCCGTTTTCTCGCTTCGCTCGCCTGTTGCCTCGCGCTCGTCGCAGGCAGCGCCAACGCGCAACTCGCCGACACCGCACACAAGCGCATCACCTACACGCGCTGGGTGGAAGCGCCCGAAGGCGGCATCAGCAACTTCGACCTCTACCGCATCGACAGCGATGCGAGGAACCGCCGGCTGCTGATGCCCAGCATCGTCGGCTTCTATCGCTGGCAACCGCAATGGTCGCCCAGCGGCACGTATGTCGTCTTCTCGCAAGTCCGGGATTCGAACTTCGATACCGCGGTGATCCGCATCGTCGATCTGTTCGGACAGAATGCGCGCCAGCTCACGACCGGCACCGGCTTGTTCGACTGGCCTTCGTGGAGTCCCGACGGCAAGTGGATCGCGTATCGATCGCTGACGCTCGCCGGGTCGTGCATCACCATCGTGCGGCCGAACGGCAGCGACCGCCGCAACGTGACCTGCGTGAGCGGCGTCCGGGAGATGCAGGCCCGCGCGGCCGAGTGGTCGTCGGACAGCAAGCGTTTGTACACGGCCATCGGCAGCAATCCGTTGCCCGAAGGATTCCGATTCCTGCAGCCGGTGCGAATCGATGTCGCCAGCGGTGCACGCACCCCACTCGCGCCGGCCATGCAGGTGGACGGCAACCAGTACTCGCTGATCTTTTCTCCGGACAGGAAGAAGGGGATCGTGCAGAACCTCGGCGGTGTCGGGGGCGGCGCGCTGATCTGGGACTTCCCGAGCAACACCACCGGCGCCTTCATCGATGGGTACTCGGCAGTCTGGTCGCCGGACGGCAAGTCCATCGCGTTCGCGCGCCCCGTGGTGTCGGGACTGGGCACCGAGCGCGATACGCATCTACCGTTCACCATGAACGTCGACGGCACGAATGTGCGCCCGCTGCTCACCACGATCCTAACCGGCCTGTATTACGCGCCGGTCGACTGGTCCGCCGACGGCAAGCGCGTGCTGTGCAATCGCCAGCGCTACGAACAGCGGTCGCCTGGCGTCTTCGTGCCGACGCTGGAGATGCGCGTCATCGAAGTCGAGACCCGCGCAATCACGAATCTCGGCTTTGGCCGGGCGGACTGGGGGGCGTGGCATCGCAGGCATTGAAACGGCAGAACCGTTTGCGCGTGTGACGCCGCCGAGCCGCGTTACACCGCCGGCTTCGCGTTCAGATCGATCCGGGTTTCCGCTACCGCATACGGTCGACGCCAGCGCATCGCAGGTCGCTCGATGAGCTTCCCCGTGAGCCATCCGGGGAGGCCCATCGCGAGGAAGAACACGAACGCGGCGGCGAGCGCCGCGTACGTGTTGGTCATCGGATAGCCCGCGCGTTCCAGCGCGCTCGCGACCTTGAACACCCAGAAGAAGTGCAACAGGTAGATCGAGTACGAGACATCGCCATAGAAGGCGATCGCGCGCGAGAGGCGCGAGTCCTCCAGGCGCAGGCTGTCGTACCACGCCACCAGCCCGCCCCACGTCATCGCTTCCACGGTCGGGATGAAGACCCATGCGACGCTGTCGCGCGTCGTGTAGAAGCCGCCCACCGCGTCGAACGCCCACCAGCCGACGGCGAAGGCGGCGAGCCACGCGATGACGTAACGCCCGCGCCCCCTGACGACATCGCGGCAATGCCACGCGAGGATGCCGCCGACGAATTGATCGATGCGCCCGCCGAGCGTCCAGTACGCGAAATCCTGCACGTTGCCGCGCAGCAGATGGACGCCCACGCGCACGAGCATCGCGACGACGATGATGCGGACAAGGTGCTTGGGCGATTTCGCGGCGGCCCACAGGATCAGCGGAAGCAGGAGATAGAACTGCGCCTCCACCACGATCGACCAGCCCCCGTTGGGCCACGTCGGCAGCACCAGGCCTCGTGCGAGCAGCGTGAGGTAGTCGCCCAGGCTCCCGCCGTGGCTGGTCCAGGACATGGCATTCCACAACAGGACCAGCGACAGCAGCGGCAGCAGTCGCAACGCGCGGTTGAGCAGGAACGGCGCGAACAACATGCGCTTGCCGTCCAGCAGCTTCGCGAACAGGTAACCGGAGAGCACCATGAACAGCGCGACGCCGGTATGCCCCTCGTGCAGGACCGCGAAGGGCCCGATGGGCGCCTCGTCGGACGCGTGCTGGGACACCGGGATGAAGTGCCAGCAGACCACGAGGAACGCTGCGAGCGCCCGGAGGTGATCCAGTCCGATGTAATGCTGGCCGCTGGTGGAACGCATCGCTGCAGTCTAGTGACCGGGCGGCAAACGAACCACCGTATCCCGGGGCAATCGGCGGCCCCGGGGCCGATCACGAGCTTGCGACGACGCATTTGCAAGGCTCTGGCTCTTCGCGTGGAGTCGCTGCCATGCCGGATGTCTCCGTCACCGCTGAAGTCTCGAACCACAAAGTCGCCGCAGTGTTTCCGAATGCGAACGTCGCGCGGCAGGCCGCCGCGGCCGTCGCATCGACGCTGTCGCTCGGCGGATCGCAGGTGCAACTGATCCGCCCCGGCGAGCCGCACCCCGGTCGCAAACTGGAACCCGAATCGCGCGGCATCTGGCACACGATCGTGGTGGCGCACGTGAAGCTCGGGATCGCAGGCATGATCGCGGGCGCCGTCGTGTTCGGCGTGCTGTATGCGATGGGCATTCCGTTCATCGTCAACTCCGCGATCGCGGCGTTGCTCGTGCTCGTGTTCTTCGGTGGTGTCGCGGGCTTGATGCTCGGCGGCCTCGTGTCGCTGCGGCCGGATCACGATCGCTATGTGGAAGCCACGCGCGATGCGATGGAAGAGGGCATGACGACGGTCGTCGTGCATGCGTTCTCGGCCGAGCAGCGCGCGCAGGCGGCGGAGTTCCTGCGCTCGCGCGGGGGCGAGGTGACGTCGACGTTGTAGGCGACGTCGCACATGCACGTGTTGCCTTACGGTTTTCTCGTCGGCTCTACGATGGTCCCGTCCATCAACACGGCGACGAACTGGTCGTAACCCAGCACGCCATTGCCTTCCATCATCGGGCGGAACTGCACGCGGTAGTACCACCGCGGCGACGTTTGCCGGCACCCGGCACTCGTCAGCAGGATCTCCGCGATCCTGACATCGTCGTAGCGACGATAGCGGTGCTTGCCCCAAGCGAGCGCAAGCTGGCTCGCCTTCGCCACCGAAAGAGGCGGATCGCTGTTGCCCGGCGTCCAGGCCGGCATGCGCGCAAGCGCATCGAAATCCAGGCGCAGTTCGGTCGTTTTGCCGTCCGGTCCGGTCGTGCTGTACACCGATTCCATGCCGCACCCCGGGGGCGATGCGACGGTGCATCCCGCGAAGGCGAACAGGCTCGCGAACAGCGCTGCGTTCAGGCGCGCGGCGATCTTCATGCGTGGTCCCCTGGATGTTCCCGTTGTTCGACAAACGGCATCGCTGCGTGCGACAGGCCAACGTGACCGCAGGTCACCAGGCGCTATAGTCTGCGTGGTGCAAGAATCCGTCGCCTGCCGCCGTGAACTGGATGCAGTTCGATGAACGCGTCGGGCGGCGTTGAAGCTGACGAGCCCACCGATCACCTGACACTCAGAGCGCCCCACCATGCACCGATCCCGCCTCTGCGCCCTGCTGATCGATTGCAACGTCGACGACATCGAAGCCGCCGCGCGCTTCTGGTCGGCTGCGCTCGGCCGCGACATCGATCGCGACCATGCCGGCACGCGCGGCAACTACGTGATGCTCGAAACGCCGCCGGGTGAAGTGATCGTGCAGCTGCAGCGCGTCGAACACGAGAGCCGCGTGCACATCGACATCGAGTCCGACGACATCGAGGCGGAAGTCGCGCGGCTGGAGAAACTCGGCGCCGTGATCGATCGGCGGCTCGAACGCTGGGTCGTCATGCGTGCGCCGACGGGGCAGCGCTTCTGCGTGGTGCGCGTGCAGCGGCCCGACTTTCCGGACAACGCCAACGCCTGGGATGACGACGCGACCGGGTGAGTTGGTAGACTCGGCGCCGATGGAGAAACCCCGGCTCCTCTCCGGCGGCAATCCGCAGATCCCCAAGGGATACGGCGACGCACCCGTGCACGCGTACGTCGCCGCGATGCCCGGTTGGAAATCCGATGTCGGCCGTCGCCTCGATGCGCTCGTCTCGCGCACGCTGCCCGATGTCCGCAAGGCCGTGAAGTACAACTCACCGATGTATGGCGCGGTGGAACGCGACGACTGGTTCCTGAGCTTCCATTGCTTCGACCGGTATATCAAGGTCGCGTTCTTCCGCGGCGGATCGCTGCGGCCGGTGCCGCCGGTCGAATCGAAGCAGGCGCACGTGCGCTATCTGCACCTCCACGAAGGCGATGCGATCGACGAAGCGCAGTTCGTCGACTGGGTGCGGCAGGCCAGTGCATTGCCCGGCGAACGTCTGTGACGAATCATTGCGGATCGACCTCGCGTCCTCTCAACCAGGGAACCCTATGAAGAAGTCGACGAACGGCACGAAGGACAACACGGGCGACGGCCCCGCGCGGCTGATCGACGAGCGCATCGCCGAGCTCGGCGACTGGCGCGGCGAAGCGCTCGCGCGCATGCGCAAGCTCATCCACGCGGCCGATCCCGACATCGTCGAGGAATGGAAGTGGCGCGTGCCGGTGTGGTCGCATGACGGCATCGTGTGCACGGGCGAGGCGTACAAGGCCCACATCAAGCTGACGTTCGCGCACGGCGCGGCGTTGAAGGATCCTGCGCACCTGTTCAACTCGAGCCTGGACGGCAACGTGCGCCGCGCGATCGACATCCGCGAAGGCGAGACGATCGACGAGAACGCACTGAAGGCATTGATCCGCGAGGCGGTGGCGCACAACCAGTCGCCGTAGGAAACGGCGACTGGCTCGACGCTGCAACGAGCGGATTACAACGTCTTGAGGTACTCGACGATGTCCGCGCGCTGCGCTGGCGTGAGGCCCAGCTGGCGCACGTCGTTGTAGTGCGCCACGACGTCCTCGAGCGATTCGGCGCTGCCGTCGTGGAAGTACGGCGGATGGTGCTGCAGGCCGCGCAGCGGCGTGGTGCGATATGCCTTCGTCGTCGTGCGCGCGGCGTACGCGCCATCCATGCCGGTTTCGGCCGGCGCGTGCAGCTTGCCGCCGTTGTTGTCGGTGCCGGTGGCGCCGACGTGGCAGCCCTGGCAATTCTGCGCGAACAAGGGTTTGCCGCGTTGCGCCGCGGCGACGTCGTAGCTGTTCGGCGGAGGCGGCGGCGTGTTCAGGCTCAACTGGTACGCGCGCAACGCAGGCAACTTCGGTGTGACGATGTCCGGCGTGCGCTGGATATTGATGCCCAGGCGCGGATCGACGAACACGCCGACGCCGCCCATCTGCGTGATAGCGACGTACGCGTTCCAGTACGAGATCGGCGCTTCGCCGGTGTAGGTTTCGTTCTTGATGTGCTGCAGGCCATACGCGGGCGGCAACACCAGAGGCGTGCTCTTGCCGTCGATGTTGAAGCGCGGGTCGTACATGCCCGGGCCCCAACTGTTGTAGACCTCTTTCGCCGCGTCCGGCACCGCGGGCGACAGGGCGATGATCGCGCCCGGGTCGAGGTCGCGGTTCGGCCATCCATCGAGGCGGTGACCGATGCCGTCGCGCGCGGAGTCATCGACGGTGGAATGGCAGAGTGCGCAGGTGACGCCGAGGCTGGTGATGACGTTCTCATCGTTCACCGTCGCCTTGACGCCGACGACGGCGTTGAGCTTCAGCAGCGCGACCGTGGTCGCGGCGCTGTTGAGGTCCGCGCTCGCGAGCACCTCGGGCGGCACCGCATCGACGTCGACCTTCAAGCCGACGCCCAACGCCTGGACCGGCGTCAGGTTCTGCACGACTTCGTGCATGCGCAACTGATCGGTCCACTGGCGTTCGTCGCCGAACGTATCGAAGCGGAAGATCTCCTTGCCCTGTGCGATGAGTTGCGGGTTCAGTGCGTGCGTGGAGGGCGGAGGCGTCGCGGCCTGCGCCTGTCCTTCGCTGCCCGAGCATCCTGCAAGCGCCGCGACCAGCGCGGCGGACAGGCTGACGAGCACGATGTTGTCGAGTTGACGCATGGCGGCTCCCTCCGGGGCACGACCGCGTCCGCGTGACGCGGCCTCTGAACAAGGGATGGAGCATGGCACCGCGAGGTTCCCGCGGCAGTGCAGTGTTCAGCGCGGTGATCCGTTCGTGCGCGTGGCGTGGTGACGTGCGTGCACGCTTGCGTGCCACTACTATCAACGGGCGCGTTGGTTCAAAACGTCGCGCAGATACTCGGCCGTGCGGCTGCGTTTCGACTTCGCCACGGTCTCGGGCGTGCCTTCGACGACGATGTGTCCGCCTTTCTCGCCCGCGCCCGGGCCGACGTCGATCACCCAATCCGCATCGGCGACGACGCGCATCTCGTGCTCGACGACGATGACGGTGTTGCCCGCGTCGACGAGGCCGTGCAACTGGCGCATCAGTTTGTCGACATCGTGCGGATGCAGGCCCGTCGTCGGCTCATCGAGGACGTACAGCGTGTCGCCGCGCTGGCTGCGCTGCAGTTCGGTCGCGAGCTTGATGCGTTGCGCTTCGCCGCCGGAGAGCTCTGTCGCGGGCTGGCCCAGGCGCAGGTAGCCCAGGCCGATGTCGTGCAGCAACGCGAGCGGACGTTGCAACGGCGCTTCGTCCGCGAAGAATGCGAGCGCTTCGTCGACGGTCATCGCCAGCACGTCGGCGATGTTCTTCCCGTTCCATTCGATCTCGAGCGTCTTCGCGTCGTAGCGCGCGCCGTGACAGGTGGGGCAGGGCGTGAACACGCTGGGCATGAACAACAGTTCGACGCTGACGAAGCCTTCGCCTTCGCACGTCGGGCATCGGCCCTTGGCGACGTTGAAGGAGAAGCGGCCCGCGTCGTATCGACGCGCCTTTGCGGCCTTGGTCGCGGCGAACAGCTTGCGCACGTGATCGAACAGGCCCGTGTACGTCGCGAGATTGGAGCGCGGCGTGCGGCCGATGGGCTTCTGGTCGACGTTGACCAGGCGGCGGATGCCTTCGGCGCCGGACGCGATGCGACCTGTCGTCAGTTGCACGACGGTCGGTGCATCGCGCTCTTCTTCCTCCGCTTCCGGCGCGGTGCCGAGATGCGCGCAGATCAAGTCGACGAGCGCCTGGCTCACGAGGCTCGACTTGCCCGAGCCTGACACGCCGGTGACGGCGGTGAATGCGCCGAGCGGGAAGCGCGCGTCCACGCGGTGCAGGTTGTTGCGCGACACGTGTTCGAGCGCCAGCCAACCCGCGGGCGTGCGACGTTCGCGATGGACGGGCGCGGCTTCGTCGAACAGGTAACGGCGCGTGCGCGATGCATCGACGTTCGCCAATCCATCGGGCGGACCGCTGTAAAGGATCCGCCCGCCATGCTGGCCCGCCTCGGGGCCGACATCCACGATCCAATCGGCGCGCCGCATCATGTCGAGATCGTGCTCGACGACGAAGATCGTGTTGCCCGCCGCACGCAACTGGTCGAGCGCCTTGTGCAGCGCTTCGCTGTCCGCTGGATGCAGGCCGGCCGACGGTTCGTCGAGCACGTACACGACGCCGAACAAGTGCGAACGGATCTGCGTGGCGAGGCGAAGCCGCTGCAGTTCGCCGGGCGACAGCGTCGGCGTCGTGCGGTCCATCGCGAGATACCCGAGGCCGAGTGCCTGTAATGTCGCGATGCGATCGAGGAGGTCTTCCGCGAGGCGCTGCGCGGCGACGCGCTTCTCCTCGGAAAGGCCGGGCGCCTTCGCCTTCGCGGCGGGCCGCAAGACCTCCGCCATGCGATCGAGCGACAACGCGGTGAGTTCGGCGATGTCGAACCCCGCGAACTTCACCGACAGCGCCTCGCGCTTCAGGCGCTTGCCCTCGCACACCGGACAAATGCTGCCGACCATGTAGCGCGACACGCGCTTTTTCATCGTCGCGCTCTGCGTGGTCGCGAACGTGTGCAGCACATACTTGCGCGCGCCCATGAAGGTGCCCATGTACGCGGGCTCTTCCTTGCGGCGCACCGCGGCGCGCGTTTCCTTCGGCGTGTACCCGGGATACACCGGCGCGACCGGTTGTTCCTCGGTGAAGAGGATCCAGTCGCGGTCCTTCTTCGGCAGGTCGCGCCAGGGAATGTCGACGTCGTAACCGAGCGTCACGAGGATGTCGCGCAGGTTCTGTCCATGCCACGCGGGCGGCCACGCGGCGATCGCCTTCTCGCGGATCGTGAGCGAGGGATCGGACACCATCGATGCTTCCGTCAATTCGTACACGTTGCCGAGGCCGTGGCAACGCGGACACGCACCTTGCGCGGTGTTCGGCGAGAAGTCCTCGGCGTAGAGCATCGGCTGTTTCGCCGGGTACTCGCCGGCACGCGAATACAGCATGCGCACAAGGCTCGACAGCGTCGTGACGCTGCCGACCGATGAGCGCACGCTCGGCGTTCCCCGCTGCTGCTGCAGCGCGACCGCGGGCGGCAACCCTTCGATCGCATCGACATCCGGGATGCCGACCTGGTCGATCAGCCGCCGCGCATACGGATTGACCGACTCGAAATAGCGCCGCTGCGCTTCCGCATACAACGTGCCGAACGCGAGCGACGACTTGCCCGACCCCGAGACGCCCGAGAACACGACGAGCGCGTCGCGCGGGATATCGACGTCGATGTCCTTGAGGTTGTGTTCGCGCGCGCCACGGACGCGGACGAAGTCATCGGGGGTGCGGGCGGCGGCGGGCATTCGCGGAGGATGGCAGGGAGCGCGATTGCGTTGGGGTGAAGGGGGACGTTGCCCCCTTCAGAGCCCCGCGGAGCGCCGCGCGTTTACTTCGCGGCCGGCAGGTATTGCGCAGGCAACGGCAACTCCGGCGTCTCGGCCTGCCACATCAGCGACACGATCCACCAGCGCTTTCCATCGTTCATCAACTGCAGCGTGTTGATGCCACGCAAGGTGACGTTGTCCTTCTCGATCGTCGCCTCGTACGTGCTGAAGACGTGCGCGATGTTGCCGAACTGCTCGACCTTGCGCGCGAGTTCCTTTTCGTGGAAACCCTTCTCGAGCAGCAGCGGACCCGACGACGCGACGTAGTCGTTCACCGTCATCAGGCGGATGCCGATCGCGTCCTTCGACTTGCCGCCGACCGGCATCATCCGCGCGCCGGGCACGAACAGCGAACGCATGCGGTTGAAGTCGCGCGCCTGGCCGGGCGGGCCGGAGATCACGTCGTAGATCGCGGCGATGATGCCGTCGATCGACTGCACGTCGGCGTCCTTCGCCGGCGGCACGGTGGTGACGACCGGGTGCGACGGCGGTGCGGGCGTGTCATGCGATTGCGCGAACGTCGGGGCGGCGAGGGCGAGCAGGGGCGCGGCTACGAACAGCGCGGCGAGCTTGAGGCGCATGGCAGGTCCTGTCGGTGAAGTCGGGCAAGGCTGCGGGGCGGCGGCCCCGGGGTCAAAGGTCGTTAGTCATCCTCGCACGCTACGCGCGCGCGGTGACCGTGTGCCACCACGCCCCGACGAGCAACGCGAGCGCGGCTGGCAACAGGGCCGCATGCCACGCCAGCGTCGTCATCGGCGCGGACACCACGTCGAGCACCAGCGCACCCTGCACGCTGACGTAGCCGGCCATGAGCAGCACGATTTCGTAAGGGCGCGCGTTGCGGAACAGCGCGCCGAACCCCAGTCCCCACAGCGCGACCGATGCGCCGGCCACGATCGCCGCGATGCCCGCAGCGGGGTGCGTCGCGAGGAGCCGCACGATCGCGGGGGCGACCACGCACCACGCGAGGCCCACGCAGATGGTTGTGCGCGCCGCGAGCAGGCGACCGCGCATGCCTGCTGCGGTGAACACGAGCGCAGCGGTGTTGGTGTCGCGTTCGCGGAACGCGAGTCGCGAGTAGACATCCATCGACAGCACCCACGCGGCGACCATCGCGAAGACCAGCCCTTTCTCCGGTGCGAAGACCTGGGTCGCGAACGCGGCGAACATCGCCAGCCACCACCACCAGCGTCGCGGTCGCAGCACGAGGCGGACTTCGGCAGCGATCAACGCGCCGAACGCCGAGCGTTGCAACGGCGCTAGCAACGCGTCGAGCCAACGCAGGCGCGCGCCGCCATTGTCCGCGACCGCGCGCACCGCGGCGTTCGCGGCGAAGCGATCGAGCAACGGCGTCGCCGACAGCACCAGGACGAAGCCGAGCAGGAGCCACGTCGCGCGCGCTTGCAGCATGGCGCATGTCAGCGGCCAGGCGTTCCACGTGAGCAGGACCGGCGCCTTGCCTTCGAGCATCTGCTTGCCGACGCTCAGACCGAGTTCCTTGCCGGCATCGATCGAGGGCCATGCGCGCGACAGGTCGTACTCCGCGACGAGCAGGCCGTGCGGATCGCCGGGCCAGGGCAGTGCTGCGCCCGGCGCCTGTTCCGCCTGCGACACGCCGACGCCGAGCAGCGCGAGCCACAGCACGAAGAACGCGATGTTGCCGAGGCTGCGCCGCAACCACGGCACGAGGTCGAACCACACCGCGAGCGCCGCGGTCAGGGCGAGCGAGGGCAGGGTGAGGAACACGACGGGCTTTGCGAGTTCGATGACGTCGATGCGCAGGTCCTCGGCGCGCACCAGCTGCGCGACGAGTCCGACGCCGAGCCCGACCGCCAGGAGGGCGACGAACACCGCGAGATGACTCAGCCACTTCGCCAGCAGATACGCGCTTCGGCGCATCGTCGTGGCGACCAGCAGTTGCCACGCGCGCGTCTCCAGGTCGCGCACGACGGTGCCGCGCACGAGATAGAAGCCCGCGAGCGACAGCAACGAGCTGTACATCAGCGCGACGACCATGCCGATCCACGCGCTCGAATAGCGGCCGCGCATGCCGTCGCCGACCGACATCGTGAGGAAGTCCGCATTCGCCGCGGGGAAACACCACCACATCGCCGCGCCGAGTGCGACGAGCACGATCCAGAATCGCGGCGAACGCAGGCGCTGGCGCAGGTCGGCTTGCAGGATCGCGCCGATGGCGCGCGGCAGTCCGCTCATGCCGCGGCCTCGTTGCGTTGCAGCAGCCACAAGTAGGCGTCTTCGAGATCCGGCGACACGGGAACGGCATCGGCCGACGGCGAGGAGTCGGCGACCACGCGGACCTCCATGCCATCGGGGCGTCGCTGTGCGCGGCTGATGCGATGCTTCGCGCGCACGTCGGCGAGCTGCGACGGTGCGATTCTCCAACTCCACGCGTGACCTTCCGCCTGCGCGATCAGGGCTTCGGGTGCGCCGTGGAAACGCAGGCGCCCTCCAGTGAGCACCGCGAGTTCGCCCGCGCTCGCTTCGATGTCCGACACGATGTGCGTCGACAGGATCACCAGGCGCTGCGCGCTCAGTTCCGCGAGCAGATGACGGAATCGCACGCGCTCCTCGGGGTCGAGGCCCACGGTGGGTTCGTCGACGATCAGCAGCGCGGGATCGTTGAGCAACGCCTGCGCGATGCCGACGCGCTGGCGCATGCCGCCGGAGAACGTGCCGAGGCGACGGTCCGCGGCATCGTGCAGGCCGACCATGTCGAGGCACGCATCCACGCGATCGGCCACGCCGCGCGCGGGCAGGCCCTTCACCGCGGCGAGGAACTGCAGGAACTCGCGCGCCGACAAGGCTTCGTACACGCCGAAGTCCTGCGGCAGGTAACCGAGTTCGTTGCGCAACGCATCGGGCTTGCGCGCGATGTCTTCGCCGCGCCACGTCACGCGGCCGGTCGTCGCCTTCGCGAGCGTCGCGAGCACGCGCATGAGCGTCGACTTGCCCGCGCCGTTGGGGCCGAGCAATCCGACGATGCCGGGGCCGAGCGACAACCCGACATCCGACACCGCGTCGTGTCCGTTGCGATAACGAAAGCCCACGCCTTCCAATGCGAGTTCGCACGCCATGCCGATCGTCCCGGTTATCCCTGCGTGCCACCATGCTAGGGAACCGGCACACCTGCGACCATGTGACGTTCGGGAGCGTGACTCCCGGCAGGGGTCAGCGTTGCGGATACGTTTCGCGCATCGATGCCGCAACGATCAGCGCGACGATCACGCTGATCATCAACGGCCGCGCCGCGTATTGCGCGATCTCGAGCGAGGCAGGCGCGAGGCCTTCCTCGATGCCGAGCCCGATGCGCAGGCCCGGTCGCGAAATCAGGATGCCGCCGACGACGAACATCAACCCGTTGACGATCGCGGCCGACGTACCGATGTGGCGCGGTTCGACCACGTCGCCCGCGGTGCTGAAGGCCAGCATGTGCGCGGCGTTGCCGAATCCGAACAGGAAGCAGCACGCGAGCAGCGCCGCGGCCGGCAATTCCACGTAAATCAGCGCAGCCAACGCCAACAACTGCAGCACGATGCCCACGAGCACCGGCCACTTGCGCCGACGCAACCGATCCGACATCCACGGCGCCACGAAGCAACCCGCCGCCAGCCCGAGCCACAACAACGACGTTCCCACGTTCGCCGCATGCGTATCGAGTCCGTGCGCCGCGAGCAGCTTCGGTCCCCACACCACGCCGAGCGCGAGCATCGGTCCGAAACACAACGCACCGAACACCGCGGCCATCCACACGTGCGGCACGCGCGCGACCGCGCCCAACGCAGCGCCGACATCCGCGAAGAAGCGCCCGAATCCGCCACCGCCCGCGACCGGCACCGGATCGCGCAACATCGCGTACGCCGCGAACAACAACACCAACCCCAGCAGTCCGTCGGTCCAGAACACGCTGCGCCAGCTCGCCGTCGACAACACCCAGCCGAGCAGGTTCTGGTTGATGACCGAAAAGATCGACGCGGCGAACTGCACCAGGCCGAACATGAAACTGAACTTCGCCATCCCGAACCATTGCCCGCCGACATACCCCGCGCCGACGAACCCCGTGCTCGCGCCGATCGCCACCAGCGCCTGCGACAGCAGCAACGCCTCGAAGCTGCGCGCATTCGCGAACAAGACGATGCCCGCCGTCACCAGCACGATCGCCGGCAACAACACGCGACGCGCGCCGAGCCGGTCGAGCGTCGGTCCGCTCAGCAGCTGGAATACGGCGAACACCCACGTGTATGCCGCGGCGATCATCCCGACCTGCGCGACGCTCAGCGACAACTCCTTCTGCACGCTCGCGTTGACGATCGCGTAGCCGGTCTGGAAGCTGAAGTAGTAGACGACGAACGCGACCGCGACGAGCCACGCGAGCCACGCACGCACGCCACCCAGCGCAGGCCGGGCGGCGTCGTGCTGCGCAGGCGCGGCGTTCGCACTCATGGCGCGTTGCCGCGCGGGTAGGTCTCCTTCATGAAGAGCGCGATCAGCAGCGCCAGGCCGCACGCGATGAGCAGCGGCAGGCTCGCGTATTGCGCGAGTTCGAGCGACCTCGGTTCGAGGCCGGCTTCCAGGCCCATGCCGATGCGCATGCCCGGACGGCTGATCAGCACGCCGCCGAGGATGAACATGATGCCGTTGACGATCGCCGCGGACGTGCCGATCTGGTGCGGCTGCACGACGTCGGCCGCGGTGCTGAAGGCCAGCATGTGCGCGGCGTTCGCGTACCCGAAGAGGAAGCACAGCGTCAGCGCGACGCCCGCGGAGAGGTTGGTCATGTACACGAGCGCCAGCAGCGCGGCCAGTTGCACGATCGCACCGAGGATGATCGGCGTCTTGCGACGCTTGATGTGATCCGACCACCACGGTATGACGGCGCTGCCGGCCGCGAGGCCGAGCCACAGCAACGCGGCGCCGAGGTTCGACGTGCCTTCGGCGATCCCGTGCACCTGCAGCAACTTCGGCATCCACACGACGCCGAGCGCGAGCATCGCACCGAAGGAGAACGCGCCCTGCAGCGCGGACACCCACACGTGGCCGATCTTCGCGACTTCGGCCATGCCCTTGAGCACGTTGCCGAAGAACGTACCGAGGCTTTCCTGCATGCGCGGCACGGGCGTCGGGTTCTTGATGTACATCAGCCCGAGCACGAACAACACGATGCCGAAGATCGCCGTTCCGTTGAACAGCGTGCGCCAGTCGGTCATGCCCAGCGCCTTGAAGATCAGGCCCACCGAGAACGCCGAAGTCAGCGCGGCGAACACCTGCACCAGGCCGAACATGAAGCTGAACTTCGCCATCCCGAACCATTGCCCGCCGATGTAGCCGGCGCCGACGAAGCCCGTGCACGAGCCCAGCGCGATGATCACCTGCGACAACAGCAACATGCCGTAGCTGTTCGCGTTGGCGAACACGAAGATGCCCAGCGTCACCAGCGCGATGGAAATCGGCAGCACCGCGCGTGCGCCGAGCTTGTCGAGCAATGCGCCGCCGAAGAACTGGCAGATCGCGAACGCCCACGTGTACACCGCGGCAATGGTGCTGACTTGTCCGATGCTCAGCCCCACGTCCTTCTGCACGTTTGGATTCACGATCGAATAGCCGGTCTGGAAGCTGAAGAGATAGACGACGAAGATGACGGACAGCGTCCACACCCACCATGCCATCGGACCGCCGAGGACGTGGGTGCGGGAAGGAGCGACGCCGCCGGTCGCGGCAGGGTTCGCGGACATGGTGGTGTCTCCTGTCAGTGGATGGAGGGACGCTCGTGTTGCAACTTGCCGGCGACGTAGGTCGCCTGCACCGCGCGGTCGTCGCCGAGCGTCATCTGCACGAACAGCGCTTCGTGGATGTCTTCGACGAACTGCATGCGGTAATCGATGATCGGGGTCGACTTCATGTCGAGCACGACGATGTCGGCTTCCATGCCCGGCGCGATGCTGCCGACCTTGTCCTCGATGTACATCGCGTGCGCAGTGCCGCGCGTGGCCAGGTACAGGCCTTGCGCGCCGGTGAGTTTCTGCCGATTGAGCTGCGCGGCCTTGTACGCCTCGTTGAGTGTGAGCAGGATCGAGAACGACGTGCCGGCGCCGAGGTCGGTGCCGAGTCCCACGCGCACCGGACGATCCGCGCGCATCGCGCGATAGATGTCCAGGTAGCCGCTGCCGAGGAAGAAGTTCGACGTCGGGCAGTGCGAGATCGCCGAGCCCGTCGTGTGCATCGTGCCGAGTTCTTCTTCGGTGAGGTGGATGCCGTGGCCGAACACCGCGCGCGGGCGGCACAGCTTGTGGTGGTCGTAGACGTCGAGATAGCCCTTGCGATCGGGGAACAGGCTCTTGACCCATTCGACCTCGTCGACGTTCTCCGACACGTGCGTCTGCATGAAGCAGTCCGGGAACTCGTCCCACAACTCGCCTGCGGACTGCAGCTGGTCCGGCGTGCTGGTCGGTGCGAAGCGCGGCGTGATGCAGTACATCAGGCGCCCGCGGTTGTGCCACTTGCGGATCAGCGCCTTGCTGTCGTCGTAGCCGCTGTTGGTCGTGTCGAGCAGGTAGTCGGGCGCGTTGCGGTTCATCAGCACCTTGCCGGCGCTGATGCGCATGTTCAGGCGCTCGGCTTCCTCGAACAACGCATCGACCGATTGCGGGAACACCGTGCAGTAGATGCAACTGGTCGTCGTGCCGTTCTTCAGCTGCTCGGCGAGGAAGGTCTTCGCGACCGACGACGCGAAGGCCTTGTCGGCGTACTTGCGTTCGGTGGGGAACGTGTACTTGTTCAGCCAGTCGAGCAGTTGCTCGCCGAACGCGGCAATCATCGGCGTCTGCGGGAAATGCACGTGGCTGTCGAGGAACCCCGCGGTGATCAGCGAATCCTTGCCGTAGTCGCGGACCTGCACGCTGTCGGGCAATTGCGCCTTCACCTTGTCGGCGGGCCCGAAGTGGGTGACCTTGCCATCGCCGAACGCGACGATCGCATCGGATTCGTACACCATCGTCGCGTCGAGCCCGTCCTTGAACGGATCGCCCCTGAACGTGACGACCGGGCCGCGGATGGCCTGCGTGGGCGTGCCTTGCACCGTCATGGCCGTGCTCTCCTCAGAAGTGGTACTTGAACAACAGGCTCACCGCCGCCTGGTTCGTGTCGAAGCCGGGCGAGTTCGGGATCTGGTACTTGTTCCACCACAGGTCGACCTCGATGCCGAGGTACGCCTTGCCCGGTTTTCCGCGCGCGGCGCCCATGTCCCAGGTGATCTGCGGATTGAGGTGGTAGCTCCAGTCCTCTTCGCTGCCGAGGCCGAGCACCCAATCGAAGTAACCGTCGACGAGGAATTGCTGCTCGCCGATCTCGAACGGATACGACGCCACCATCGTGACCTGCATGTCGTGGAAGCCGCTGCGCGTGCCTTCGGTCAGTTCGTTGCGGCCGTAGAAATTCAGCTGCACGTAGTTGAACTTGCCCAGGCGTCCGAGCAGGCCCGCTTCGCGCACGTCGAGGTCGAAGCCCACGCCGATCAATGCCGCTTCGGCGACGTCCGGATCTTCTCCGCGCTCGTACTGCGCGGCGATCAGCACGTCCTTGATCTCGAACAGGCTGCGCTTGAAGAACGTGTGGCTCAGGTCCTTGCCGAGCATCTTGCCGAGGCTGACGCGCGGGCCGAACTCGCCGTACCACGTGGTGTCGTCGGCGCCCGGCGGGGTGCCGTGCAACTTCGTGAAGTCGACGAACATGAAGAGATCGCCGATCTTCGACGCATGCGCATGTTCGAAGGTGATCGTCGACTGCTCGTCGGGATCGACTTCGAAGCCCATGCCGTAGGGCAGGAGCGAGACGCTCGTGTCGGTGAAGAAGAAGAACGTCGGTTCTTCGGCGGGCGGCGTGTCGTCGCCGACGACTTCCTGGGCGTGTGCGGTGGCCGTTCCCGCGATCATCAGCAGGCTTGCGAACAGCGCGTGGAACGCGGAACGCGACGCCATGGCGGACCCTCCCGCGGCCGGATCGTCCCTATCGCACCACCGCGCCGCCCCGGAATCCATTGGCCATCGGGCCAATGACCGGGGTCACGCCGCCTCAGCGCGTGGCCTTGTCGACCTCCGTCCAACCGCTGTCGGGATCGAACGTCTTCATGTTGCGCGCGGCCCGCTCGCCGTCCTTGCCCAGGTCGCGTTCGAACACGCCACCGTCGTGCGAGATCATGAACGTCATGATCCCGGTGTCGCCGTATTTCGCCGGCCACGCGACGAGCGCGAATCCGCGGCTCATGTTGTCGCCGAGCGTATAGGCGTACTTGCCGCCGGGTGCGGACGGGCCTTGCGCTTCGAGGATGCGATAGCGATAGCCGAGCCAGTCCGACTTCGGCGTTGCGTCGCCGAACAACGGGCCGAGCGGACTGATCTCGCCGCTGTCGTCGTCGGCCCAATACAGGCCGTCGTGGCGACCGTCGGTGCTGACCAGCCTGCGCGCGTACTCGAGGACGCCGTCGCCGTCGCGATCGAGTTCGGCGTAATCGTTCTGCGCATCGTGGTAGGCGCGCAACGCTTCGATCACGTCGATCTCGTTGCGGCCGATGCGGCGTGCGCGGATCTCGTCGGCGCCTGCGAGCATGTCGAAGTGCCAGCCCTTGTCGTCCTTCGACAACGGGACGGGCAGGGTGAATGCGTCCGAGCCGACGGCGAGTTGCTTGCGGCCGCCGTCGATGTCGTTCCATGCATGGCGCTCGCGGTACTTCGCGAGGAAGGCGTCGACGTCGCTGCGATCGACGCTGCCGACCGGGATGAAGTCGCGCCAGTTCTTCCCGAGCACCGCGGCGAGCGTGGCTTCGTCGGGCTTGTTCGCGGAGAGCGCCTGCACGAGCGCGTCGCCCGCGGCGTCGGGTGTTGCGAACGCCTGTTGCGCGAAGGCAGGCGCGGCGCTCAACGCTGCGGAGAACAGCGCCGTGGCCAGGCATGCGATGCGGATGCGATGTCCGATCAACGTGTTCATCGACGATGCCCTCCTCCGGATCGCTGTGCACCGCCCGAGCGTGCGTGTTGTTGCCCGCCGCCGCTGCGCTGCGGCTGGCGATTCACCTGGTGGCTCGCCTGCTGGCGGCCGCCGCCGGATTGCGCGCGCGAACGGCTGTGGCCTTGGCTCGCGTGTCCGCGTTGCGCCTGTTGCCGCGACTGTTGCGGTCGCTGCGCGCCGGCGAACGCGTCGTTGTGCGGCCGTTGCTGGCGTTGTTGCTGCTGGCGTGCATGGTCACGCGATGCATGGTTGTTCGCGCCTTGCTGGCGGTGTTGCGAGGCCTGCTGGCGTTGCTGCGCGGAGCGTTGCTGGTTCGCGCGATCGCGTTGCTGCTGCTGCGCACGCTGGTGGTCGCGTTGCTGTCCGGCCTGGCGCTGGCGATCCTGCGATGCCGCCTGCGCACGCTCGCGTTGCGCGTCGCGGCCGCCGCCAGCGCGTGCCGCATCGGCGCGATCGCGTTGCGCGGTCTGTGCGCGATCACGTTGCGCAGCTTGCGCGCGGTCGCGCTGTGCGTCGCGCCCGCCGCCCTGCGCGATGTCCTGCCGGGCGCGATTCGCGCGGTCCTGCGCTTCGCGATTCGTGCGCGCCGGCGCCTCCATGCCGCGGCCCTGCATCGACTGGCGCGCCTGTTCGCGTTGCCGCGCGCGTGCCGGATCGTCGCCGCGCAAGTGATCGCGCGAACCACTGTCCGCGAGCCGGTTGGAATACTGATCGCGGCTGCGCTGGTCGCGGTACGGCACGCCGTCGCGATTGAGGCTGTTGTGTTCCCAGCGATTGGCGTTGCTGCTGATCTGCCGGTTGGAATTGATGCTGTTGTAGTTGCTGACGTTGATGTTGACGTCGTTGTTGTTCCAGTCCATGTCGCCCCACAGCGAATCGGCGATCGCAACGCCGGTGCCCCATGCGAGGCCGCGCGCGAGTGCCGTGCCGACGGGGTAGTACGCCGACGGCGGCGGGTAGTAGGGCGGGGGATACGAGGGATACGACCACGCGCCGTACGCGGTGGTCGGGTTGTACGAGGGCACGTACACGACCTGCGGATCGGCGGATTCGATGACGATGGTGTCGGTGTAGGCCTGCTGCGTCGGCGTCGAATACGCGCCCGCACCGCTGTCGTCGTACTGCGCCGCTTCCGCTGCAGGCGCTTCGGCGACGCGCGCCGGCGCGGGTTGCGTGCTGATCTTCTGGTAGTCGTTGTTCGCGAGGTTGCCCGCGTCCTGCGCCTTGTGGCGCAGCACCTGCACCGCATCCATCACGTCGTCGGGTTGCGAGAGGAACGCATCGCCGAGGCGTTGCACCCAGCCAGGATCCTGGCCGAGCGTGGCGAGCACCTGCGGGAACGCGGCGAGCGCCTGCACGCTCGGATCCCACGGCTGGTCGGCGACCTGTTTCACCGCCGCGTCGCCGGTCGCTTTCGGATTCGCCTTCGACCAGGTGGCCGCATCGGCGACATCGCCGGGATACGTCGCCGCCATCAGGACCTGCGCGAGCAACGGATCGGGATACAGCGCGATCGGCGCGACCATCTGCGCGAGCTCTTCGTGCGAGAACACGCGATCGGCCGCCGCGGCAGGCGCTGCCGCCGCCGTCGACGCGGCGGCGGGCGGGGTCGCGGGCGCAGCCGCGGTGGCTGCGGCGGGCGGCGTCGCGGCGGGGGCCTGCGGCGCTTCCTTCGAGCATGCGGCGCAGGCGAGGACGATCGGCACCACCAGGTGAGGCAGGAGCAACCGGCGCGTGGGCATGGCGAACCTCCCGGAAGCGGGCGTGTTCGCAGTCTCCGCGCGCCGGCGGCGGTGCGCCTCCGCAAAAACAACGCGGGGCGCCAAGTAAAACTACTGAGCCGTCACCGCCTTCGCGGGGAAGGCGGCAGACGAACGGTCAGAACCCGAACTTCGCCCCCGCGCCGAACAGCGTCAGCACGCCGATCGCGGCGAACATCAGCGCCGCCACCCCGTGCACGAGCTTCATCGGCACGCGCTTGAGCAGGTGTTCGCCGAGGAACACCGCGGGCACGTTCGCGATCATCATGCCGAGCGTGGTGCCGAGCACGACCTCGACCGGCGCGGCGTACTTCGCGGCGAGTGCGATCGTCGCCAGCTGCGTCTTGTCGCCCATTTCGGCGAGGAAGAACGCGACCAGCGTGGTGCCAAACACACCCCAGCTGCGCTTCGCACTCTTGAGGTCGTCGTCGTCGATCGAATCGGGGATCAGCGTCCACGCGGCCATCGCGAGGAACGACACGCCGAGGATCCAGCGCAGCCAGTCCGGCCCGATGACATGCATCAGCCACGCACCGGCGGCGCCCGCGGCGGCGTGATTGAACAGGGTCGCGACGAGGATGCCCGCGATGATCGGCCACGGCTTGCGGAAGCGCGCGGCGAGCATGAAGGCGAGGAGCTGCGTCTTGTCGCCGATTTCCGCCAGCGCGACGACGCCGGTGGAGACGAGGAAGGATTCCATTGCTTTGCAGTATTCCCGGCCGGACTGGACGCACGAGACCACGCCGCATCCCCGGCCATTCGGAGGCGTCGTGGTCCATGGTCTTGCCAGGAGCCCTCGCGGGCGACGATCGCGCCATGGCCGAGTGGGGCCAAGTGTGTTGACGCGAACCTCTTCGGGGCGAAGAGCGGCTACTCCCCAGAGACGGGGCGCATTCTACAGGCTCAGCCGGTGCGCGGGAGCGAGGCCGGGTGGATCTTCAGGTTCACGTCGAGCGCCTGTGCGATGGACAGGAACGCGTAATGGTCGCTGTAGACCGACTCGACGACGGCTTCGCAGAGTGGCGGCGGCAGTTCGGTGCAGTCGACGATGCCGAGCAGGCCCGACATCGCGCCGTGCGCATCCTCCGCGGCCTTGGGCGCGAGCATGCATTCGTTCGACAGGACGTACCCGTCTGCGCAGGCGAAAGCGTTGAGCTTCACGAGGCGACCATACCCCGCTGTCGCTGCGGTTGCTTGGCCCGTTCGTTTACCTTGCTGACCCGCACGCGAAGCGGCGGTAGCGGTGTACAGTGCGGCGCGCCGGCCCGGATGGCGAAATCGGTAAACGCAGCGGACTTAAAATCCGCCGACCGCAAGGTCCTGTCGGTTCGAGTCCGACTCCGGGCACCACCTTCCTGCCGCTGCTCCGACCTCACGTTTCGCGTCACCAGACTGACCGATTCAGCGTGCACCGTTCGGGTGAACCTTTGGCCCATTGCGTAACTCGGCCGAAGGAGTAACGTCGGATGTCCGACGTGTCGTGGGGACCCGACAATGATCGCGAAAGCAATTCAACCAGGCTCCGACGAAGCCTTCGAAACGACGTTCGAAACCGTCGTGCGCGAGGTCTTCCACGGCGAGCCCTGGGAGCAGGTCGAGCCGGATGCCGCGCGTGCCTTCGAAGTCCTCGCGCACGACATCGACTCGGCGAACTGGCGCCGCGTACGCGACCATCTGCGCGACACCTGGCACCACTGAGCGTTCGCGCGTTCGTCGCAAGCTTGAACCGCGAACGAGCGGCCGTCGCCGCTTGACCTCATGTTGATCGTCGTTGGCGCAGCGTCGTGCCTTGTCGCACAGGGAAGCCCGACATGGCCCGACCGTCACCCGCCGCTCTCGACGTGATGGAACACATCGCGGACGCGATCGATACGCTCGATACGTTGCTCGTCTCGCTCGATCACGTCGACATGGATGAAGTGCAGGCGCAGGTCGCCTTCGCGCGCGACGAGTTGCGCAAGGCGAAATCCAACGGCGCCGAGGTGCTGCTCGAGTTGCTCAACCTGTCCGAACGGCACGAGTTGATGCAGTCCGAGATGCAAGCCATTCGCGAACACACGCACTGAATGCGCGGCCGTTGGTGCGGCGTTCGTGTGGCTTTCGCTGAACGCGTGCATCTTCACGCGCCCTAGAGAACCCATTGCCGAGATTGGCGCTGCATTCCGCAGCAAGTCTGACGTAGGGGGTTCCAGATGAAGTCGCATCCGCTCCGCCACGCGGCGATCGCCGCAGTGGTCGCTTCCGCTTCCGCCGCTTCCGCGATGTCCGCCCAGGCCGCCACGCCGACCGGCAAGATCGTTTTCACCCGATCGCAGATGACCGCCGACAACGCGCCGCGAAACCGAAGCTTGTGGTTGCTGGATGTGCCGAGCGGGCAGGTGCGCGCGCTCACGACGGCGACCGATCGCGTGTTCGACGCCACCGCGACCTGGTCGCCCGATGGCACGCAGCTCGTGTTCGGTCGCAACGCGACGAGCGCGCAGCAGGGCACGCGCCTGAGTCTCCAGGTGATGCCCACCGGCGGTGCGCAGCGTCCGCACGCGCTGCTGCATGGCCTGGGCCAGTTCGCGCAGCCCGCGTGGGGGCCCGGCAATCGCATCGCGTTCGTGTCGTCGAACTCGACGGGGCAGTGCGTGTCGATCGTCGATTCGACGGGTCGCAATCGTCGCGATCTGTTCTGCGCGGCGTCCGCCGAATTCCAGCAGCCGAAGTGGTCGAGCGACGGCTCGCGCCTGTTCGTCGCCGCCAGCGTGCCGGAAGGGCGCCTCGGTGAGTCGTGGCACGCGCGTGCGTATCGCATCAACGTCGCCACCGGTTCGGCGACGCTGCTCAGCGACCTGGTGATGGACTATCCGCTCGCGCTCACGTTCTCGCCCGACGGCACGCGCGGCGTCTACAGCGACATCGCCGCGAGCGACATGACGATCGTCGATTTCCGCAACGGCGCGACGACGGTGGTCGCGCGCCTGGGGCATTCGCCGCTGTGGTCGCCGGATGGCAAGCGCATCGCGTTCACCGGCGAGGTGTACGAGGTGACGACCGGCAACGTGCGTTACTACGAACCGATGTACGTCATGAATCCGTCGGGCACCGGCATCCGCCGCATCACCGATTCGCGCATCGCCAACCACGCGTACACCGCGGCGCAGTGGTCGAAGGATGGCATCCATCTGCTCGTGAATCGCCGCACGTATGCCGCGGCCGACGAAGGGCTGGAGCGTCCGCTGTTCGCGATGCGCCTGATCAATGCCGATACGCGTGCGCTGAAGGCATTGCCTTCCGGCTTCGCGGAAGCCGGCGGTTGGTACGAAGGTCGCTGATCCGACGCATGCGGATCACGATCGCGCGGATCACGATCAGAAGGTGATCGTGATCCGCACGACGTCGCTGTAGGGACCGCTCGCGACGTCCTGCCCGGTGGGCATGCGCCCGAAGATCGTGCGCGTCGCGCGCAGCGCGCCACCCGAAGGATTGCTGCCGGTGCAGCCCGGGCTGTCGACGCCGGTGGTGCACGAAACACTGACGCCGCTGCCGAACACGGTCGTCCGGCTCGCATCGACGTACAGGTTGTAATAGAGGCGATTGGCGCCCTGGCCCATGGCGCGGCTCGTCGCGAACGAGCCGTAGGTCCCCGCGTCGAACGTGATGCCCACGGACGTCTGGTTGCCGTTGCCGTTGCAGTCGACCGACACGTCGGCCGAGCTGTCGCGCGGCGTGGCGGAAATCGGATCGTAGGTGCCGAAGGCCATCGCCGTCGCGGCGACCGAGCAGCTGGCCGCATGCGCGCGCGGTGCGAATCCGAACAGCGCCGCGAGGACGAGCAGGGCGAAGAGCAGCGGCGTGGCGCGCGGCGTCATGGGGTTTCCTCGCAAACGATGTCGCCGACATTCGTGACGTCGCCGCCGCCGGCGGGCACGTCGAAGCGGCATTGCGACTGACCGTTCGCGTGCGCGATGGTCGCCACGTGCGGGCCGGCGCCGAGATGTTCGAAGTAGAAGAGGCCGTCGGTCCCCAGCGGCATGGTGGTGTCGCCGATGCGCGCTTCGTCGCCCGCGTGCGCGTTCGCGTAGCGGAAGCGGCCCGTCGTCGCCTGCACCGACGGCGCTTCGAGCGTGATCAGCGAGCCGGTGTTGCGCGCGACGCGCACGCTGCGCTCGGGCGTTTCGAGCGCATGGCCGACGGGCACCGCCACCTGGTCGAGGCCGACGCGGTTCGCGTGGTAGGGCAGCAGGTCGCGCACGAGGAGGTCGCCGTTCGCATCGGTGCGGCCGACGACCTGGTTCTCGCGCAGGATCGGGACGTTCGCAAGGCCGGGTACGCGCACGAGCGCGAAGCCGCTTTCCACCGGCGGCGTCGCGAACACGCGCCCGCCGATGCCGACGAGGGCGCCGCTCGCGAACACGCTGCCGCTGGTGTCGCCGTCGTGGTCGCTGGCATCGAGCGCGAAGCGCGCGTGCGTCCCTTGGTATTCGACCATCGCGAACGCTGAATCGCGTTCCTCGTCGCGCTGCGCGTTGATCGTGTAGCCGAACCCGGTGTCGGCCGGTCGCGAACGGTTCGCGTCGAAACCGTACCCGTGGCGCTTCGTGGTGCCGTCATCGTGCTGGCGCAGACCGATGTTCACGTTGTCGCGGTCCAGCGCGATGTTGACGCTGAACTGCAGCGTCGTGTCGCGGAACAGGTCCGAGTCCAGCCGTTGCGCGGACACCAGCATCTGCGTGCGCGAACCCAGGCGCATGGAACCCGTCGCCGACCAGCTGCGCACGAGCGGTTGTCCGTCGCGTTGCTGGCGGCCGGCATTGAACATCAGCGACCACCCGGTGTCGGGCGTGAACGCGAACGACGCGTAGTCTTCCACGCGCAGCGGGCCGAGCAGCAGCGCCGCGGGATCCGACATGTTGCGATAGCCTGCGTTCGCGCGACGCGTGCCGAGACCGGCCGACCACGTGCGCATCGCGAGCGTGTAGTTGATCGCGTGCGCCTGGCCGTTACCGATGCGGTCGGCGTCGCTGCCGGCGAGCGCGAGCGCGAACTCGCCGATCGGCGTGCTGAACGCGGTATCGACGCCTGCATTGCGCACGCGTTCGTCGCCTTCCACGCGCCCGCCGAGCGTCAGCCAGTCGGACAGGCCGCGGCGATACCACGCCTGGTACGCGACGTCGCCGTCGTAATCGCCGCCGAGTCCGGCGCCTTCGCGCGGTGCACCGATGCGGACGGCGTATTCGTCGAGCCCGCGCGCGAGCAGGCGCGCGCTGCCGCCGTAGTAGGACTGCGTCGCGAGTTCGCTGCGATTGCCGAACGGATCGCGCACGATCACGCGCACGTCGTTGCGGCCCGGCTGGATCCCGAGTTGTTCGAGCGTGAACGGGCCCGCGGCGAGATCGCGGCGGCCGATCAGCGCGCCGTTCGAATACACCTCGACCGTGCCGGGGCTTTCGAGCACGCCGGAAAAATAGGGGCGCGGGAACGTGACGAGATACGGATCGGTGTCGAACGCGCGCTCGACGCCGACGCCGCCGAGCAGGCGACCGCCACCGAGCGGATCGCGCGGCGTGGCGTACTGGTCGCCGATGGTCCATCGACGCACGGCGTCGGGTTGGTCGTACTCCAAGCGCGTCAGGCCGCGCCGCCATCCGAATTCCGAATCCCACTGGCCCGTGCTGCGCAGCGCCCCGTAGCCGCGACCGACCGCGCCATCGAGGAACAACGTGCCGTCGCCGTCGTCGTTCATCGACGCGCCGTAGTTCACGAACGCGCTCCACGCTTGCAGGCCCGCTTCGGACTGCTCGCGCGTGGTCATCGCCACGCGCTGGCGCGGGAGACGATCGGCGCGCAGCTTGAGGTCCAGGCGCAGCAGCGTGCGATCGATCTTGAACGTGCTGCCGTGGTTGAGCTGGCGCAGCGAGACGAACTGGCGTTCGCCGAGTTGTTCCGGCACCACGCCCTGCGTGTCGAGCGCAGCGGCCCGCAACGCGGCGAGATCGACGAGCACGTCGTCGCCGCGCGCGATCACCGGCGCGATGCCGATGCAGCGGTTGTTGATGCAGATGTCGAGCAGCAGCGTCTCGTCGCCCGGCAACGCGAGCGCCGGGGGCGCGATCGCGCACGCGAGCGCGATGGCGAGGACGGCGCGGCGGGCGTGATTCAGGGGGCGCATCGACGCTGGGCGGGCGATACCGTCGCGGCGATCGGCGCGGCCTTGCCGATCGCGAGTTCGACGGTGGCCGCGCGCGAGCAGGCGGGGGCGGGCAACGTCGCCTGCAGCGGCAGGCGCGCGCCGGCCAGCACGTAGTTGGTATCGAGCTTGCCTTCGTGCAGCGTGCGGCCGGCGGCGTCGAGCACGCGCACGGTCGCGTTGTCCGGCGGGGCATACGCGGTGCCGGTGTTGTGCAGGATCAGCGTCGCGTTCTTCGCATCGATCGTGTCGACGGCGATTTCCATGCGCGCTTCGGCCTTTGCCGGTTGCACGAAGACGGGCAGGCTCACGGTCGTCAGCATGCGCAGCGCGCCGGCGGGCGCGTTGGGACTGTCGGGGAGTTCCTGCAGTTCCAGGCGATAGGCTTGTTCGGTCGCGACGTTCGGCGAGAGCGTGGCGATGCGCACGCGCGCGTCGGCGTCGGCGGGCAGCTTCACGATCAGCGGCGTGATCACGAGGTCCTGCGTCGGCGCGAGGTCCCAGGTGCCGTCGGCCTTCTGCGTCCAGCGAAGTGCACGCACTTCGAACGCGACGTCGCGCGCTTCCTGGTTCGACAGGACGACGGTTTCGATGGGATGTCCCGCGCCCAGGTGCAGGCGCGTGATGCTGACGCTGAATTGCGCGGCGACGGCGGGCGCCAGGCACGCGAGGGTGCTCAGCGCCGCCAGCGCGGCCACGCGGGCGCGCATGCGGAACGTGTTCATTTGCGGGTGCAACCGAAAGCCCCGCCTTGCGGCGGGGCGGGTGGATCGGATCAGAACGTGAGCAGGATGCGCACGGTGTCGCTGTAGTTGCCCGGCGCGACGTCCTGGCCGGCGGGGATGCGACCCCACACGTCGAGCACCGCGGCGGTCGCCGAGTTGGTCGAGGTGTGCGACGTGGTGTTCGTGCCCTGCGTGCAGCCCCAGGTGATCGTGCGCGTGCTGTCGCTGAAGAGGGCGTAGCGCAGGCGCTCGGTGCCGTTGCTCATCTGGCGCAGCGGGGTGGTGCAGTTCGAACCCGTGGCCGGGTTGGCGCCTTCCTCGAGTGCGATGGTCGTCGTCGTGCCGCGCGTGCAGCGCACGTTGATGGTGCCGGCGCCGTTGAGGGGGGCGGTGTTGTTGACGTCGACGGGATCGTAGGCGCCGAAGGCCAGCGAGCCGGGGCTCGAGACCATGCACGACGAAGCGACGTTGGCGGTGACGTTCAGGTTGCCGTTGGCATTGGCGGCGTTGGCGGAGGCAGCCGCGAACATGCTGCCGGTGACGGCAAGGGCGAGCAGAGCGATACGCATTGGTTTCCCCAGGAGTGTTTTCTTATCGTGCGGGGCCAAGGCGGCGCCGCCGGGGAAAACCTAGGGAAGGACGAATTCGGTCGCAACGGAAACGTGTGCCCGTTCGCACTTGGCACGCAAAAATGTGATCTAAGTCACAAAAAGTCGCGTGAAATATTCAGGATCAGGCCGCATTCAGGCGCGTGAAAAAGGTGTCAACGCGCGTCACCGGTGCTGACGTGCGGTGTCACAGCTACCGCGGGTCACCTCGTGACGAGACCATCGGTAGCGACGCTACCGAAGGTCACGGGTCGAGCAACGCTGCTTGGCCTACTTTTCGAACCGCACCGCCGCTGGCGCCCGGACGGTTTTCTGTCCCGTGCCGCCGGTGCGGATCAGGTCGTCGTTGGTGATCGTGCCCGCCGCCACGCCGTCGGCGAGGGTCGTGTTCACGGGATTGGTCAGCGTGACGCGGAAGGTCTCGGCGGACTCCCGCGTGCGATCGCCTTTCACCGTCACCGATATAGTGCGCGACGTCTGGCCAGGCGCGAAGCTCACCGACCCGATCGCCGACACGTAGTCGGAGCCCGCGACCGCGGTGACATTCGACGTCGCGTACGACGCGGTGACGGTTTGCGCGGACGCCGCCGACAGTCGCACGGTGAACGTCATCGCCTTCGTGCCCGACTGGCCTTCGGCCACCGCGACATCGGCGATGGTCATCGTGGGAACGGCGCTGGGCTTCCACCCGAGTTGCACGACTTCGAAGTCGCTCGCGCGGAGCGAATGGAACGCGGGGTTGAGCACGTCGTTGTTCCAGCGCACGTCGTAGGTGCCGGAGATGTACATGTCCGAGCCGTTGTCGGCGACGATCAATCCGTACTTCTGCATCGCGCGGAAGATCTTGCGCGCGGCCGGATCGTTGGTGCGCGTCACCGGGTCGACGCCGTTGACGTTCTTCTTCAGGCGCAACCGCGCGCCCATCGGCAACGCGCCGCTCGTGGAGCCCGCGGTGTGCGAGGCGGGATACACGTGGCCGTTGGTGTTGCGCATGGTGACGCGGAACGCGTGCTGGATTTCCGCGACGCCGGCATTCGCAGCTTCGTCGAAACGCACCAGGCCCGGGAAGATCGCAAGACCCGATGCGTCGGCCGATGTCCAGCCCTCCGGGCGACGGTTGTTGGTCTTCATGTCGAAGAACGCGCCGGAACCTGCGTACCAGCGGTTCTGCTGGCTGGAGAACCAGACGTTGTACAACTCGTACAGCGTGCGGTTGGTGCAGTCGACGATCAGGATGTGGCGATCGTTGCTCCCGCGCAGGTCCACCGTCGCCGGAGGGCCGCCTTCGACCCAGCCGACGGAGGTCAGCACGTTTTGCGGAAGCGGATAGAACGGAACGCCTTGGCCGGTCGACAGGTTCACGCCGTCGCTCTCGTCCCAGTATTCGAACGTCACCGGCCACTTCGGCTGTGCGCCGTTGACCACGGCGTACGGGAATCCGTACACCGCGTTCGCGCCCTGGCCTGCACCGAAATCCGGATGCACCTGGCGCGCCGGGTCGATCCACGCGATGTAGGCCGGCGACAGCGCGTCCACCGGCGCGGTGGAGATGTCGGTGTTCCACCAGTTGTCGGCGGGGAACACGGGCAGCGGCGCCGCGATCGGCGCGCCCTGCGCGGGCAGCGTGGCGGGGCAGGACTGCGCGTGCGCGGCGCCGGCAAGGCACAGCGCAACGAGGACGAAGGACAGACGTGGGACGACACGGGCCATGGCGATTCGCTTCCTTGTGAACGCGCGGAGCGTCGACGCCATCCTGCACGACGTCAACGCCCGGAAATTAACTCCGGACGTTGCGTCACAGTCCATCGTTTGGCTTTCGTTCGGGAATCAGCCCCAGGCCGAGAGGTCCTGGCGCAGCGTGTCGATGTCGGCCCACGGGTCCTTGCGGCGTCCCTTGATGCGCGCAAGCGTGGCGTCCACGTCGAACGCATCGCCGCGCTTGAGGGCGGCGAGTTCGCGCCATGCGAGCGGCACCGCGCACGGCGCACCGGCTCGCGCGCGCAACGAGTACGACGCGACGGCGGTCGCGCCGCGACCGTTGCGCAGGTAGTCGACGAAGATCTTGCCGGGGCGCAACTTGAGCGTCGCCGTCGCGAGCCAGCGATCGGGGTCGGACGCCGCGAGCGCTTCGGCGAAGCCCTTCGCGAACTTCTTCACCAGCTTCCAGTCGTTGGCCGGCTTCAGCGGAACGACGACGTGCAGGCCCTTGCCGCCGGTCGCGCGCAGGAACGATTGCAGGCCGAGTTGCTGCAGCAGGTCGCGCACGTGCGCCGCCGAACGTTTCACTTCGGCGAAGGCGACGCCCGGGCCGGGGTCGAGGTCGAAGATCACGCGGTCCGCGCAATCGGGATCGTCGGCATGCGCGCCCCAGGGATGGAACTCGAGCGCGTTGAACTGCACGAGTTCCATCAGGCCCGCGACGTCGTCGACCACGAGGTAGTTGGCGTTGATGCCGGCTTCTTCCTTCAGGCGCACGAAGCGCACGATCTCCAGCCCCGCCGTGTGGTGTTTCTGGAAGAAGCACGCCTTGCCGACGCCGTCCGGGCAGCGGATCACCGACAACGGGCGACCTGCGATCTCGCGCAGCAGGTGCGGGGCGACGCCCTTGTAGTAATCGGCGACCTGCTGCTTGGTGATGTTGCGGTCGGGGAAGATGATCTTGGTCGGGCTGCTCAGGCGGACTTCGGGCGCGGGGGCGCGTTCGCGCGCGGTGGATTTCGACGCGGTTTTCTTCGTGGCCTTCTTCGCCGACTGCTTCGACGTCGCGCCGCGATCCGAATCGCGCAGGTCCGCGACGTCCTTGTCCATGCGCACCGTCTTCAGCGACGGCTGGCGCAGGATGCCCGACGAGCCGAGCCCGCGAATGAACACCTCCACGACGAACAACGGATCGAACCACTTCGCGCGCTTGAGCTCGGCGTCGAGCGGGATCGGTACGTGCACGCTCGGCGTCGACGATCCGATCTCGCCGATATGTTTCGCCAGATCGCGCAGTTGCGTCGTCGAAAATCCGGTCCCCACGCGACCCGCGTACACCCATCCGTGTTTCGCATCGGGCCGCGCGAGCAGCAGCGAACCGAACCCCGTGCGCGAACCTTGCCCCTTGGTCACCCCCACGACCGCGAATTCGTCCGAATCCAGGCGCTTGGTCTTGCGCCAATCGTCGCCGCGCCCCGCGACATACGGCCGGTCCGCGCGCTTGGAGATGATCCCCTCGAACTGTTGCTCCGACGCGAGCGCGAATGCTGCCGCGCCTTCCCCGCCCGGCACGTGCGTGCTGTAGGCCATGTGCGGGATCGGCGTTTCGAGCATCGCTTCCAGCAGCGCCTTGCGTTCGATCAGCGGCGCCTTGCGCACGTCGATGCCGTCGACGTGCAGCACGTCGAACAACACATACGCGAGCGCGCCCTGTTGTTCGCCCGACAGCGTGGCCTGCAGCAGGTTGAAGTCGGCCTGCGTGCCGCGGCCGGCGATGAGTTCGCCGTCGAACGCGCCGCTGCGCAGGCCGAGTTGTTCGAGTGCCGCGCGCAACTCGGGCACCTTGCCGGTCCATTCGATCGCATTGCGCGACCAGATGCGGACCTTGCCGTCGACGATCGTCGACACCAGGCGGTAGCCGTCCCACTTCACTTCGTGGATCCACTGGTCGCCGCTTGGCGCGGCGTCGCCGAGTTTCGCGAGTTGCGGGGCGAAGGCTTCGTTGCGCAGCGTGGCCTTCTTCGCGTTCGTGAGTTTCGCGGCCTTCGCGGACCAGTCGACCTTGCGGCGCTTCGGGACGACGGTTTTTGCGGCGGCCTTCTTCGTCGCGGTCTTCGTGGCTGTCTTCGCCGCTTTCGTCGCGGACTTCGTCGCCGTCTTCGCCGCCGACTTCTTCGCCGCCGGCGGCTGCGTCACCCCATCCAGCAAATCGTCCGCTTCGATCGACCCCGCATACGCGTCTGCTTCCTTGAACAACAGCCACTGCGGTTGCCGCGCCGGCTTGCCGGAGCGAACCAAATGCCATTCGCCTTTCAGCCGCTCGCCGAACAACTCGAAGCGCAGGTGGCCCTTCGCGAGTTGCGCTTCCGGATCCCACGGCGTGGTCCACACGCCTTCATCGAACAACGCGACGTGCCCGCCGCCGTATTCGCCTTCCGGGATGTTGCCTTCGAACGTCGCGTACGACAGCGGGTGGTCTTCGACTTCCACCGCCATGCGCTTGATCTTCGGGTCGTAGCTCGGGCCCTTCGGCACCGCCCAACTCTTGAGCGCGTCGCCGATCTGCAGGCGGAAGTCGTAATGACGGCGCGAGGCGTGGTGCAGTTGCACGACGAAGATCGGGCGATGCACTTCGGGCGCGGCCGATGCGCGCGTGCGCTTGCGCGGCTTCGCGGGACGCACGTCCGGCGAAGGCTCCCGCGTCGTGTCGAACCGCCGCTTGCGCCGATACTCTGTGAGGCTCATTCCGTCACGAACCCTGCACGGTGGGCGGGGGTATCAACTGAACGTATCCAAGGGAGCGGCAGGAGACCGTGATGGCGCAGAAACGCGAACTCAACGAACCGCACGCAGGCGACAAACGGTTGCAGCGCAGGGATTCGAAGGGACGCTTCGCCGAATCGGACGACCTTGGAAGGTCGCTCGCGCAGGACCAGAAGCGCGAGGCCGAAAACGAAGCCAAGCCGGGGCAGGGCGATCGCGGCGATCGCAAGCACTGAACCTCGCCGCGCACGTGCGCTAGCATCGGCCGCATGTGCGGACGCTTCACCCGGGATTTCACGTGGCAGCAGGTGCGCGAGTTCTCGCACATGCTGGACCTGGTCGTGCCGGCCGAAGACCCGGCGCCGGCCTGGAACATCGCGCCCACCGACCCGGGCCCGGTGATCGTCGCGCACGATGGCGGCGGCCTCGTGCGCGAGATGCGATGGGGCCTGCTGCCGCCCTTCGCGAAGGACACGAAGCTCGTTTACAGCACGATCAACGCGCGACTGGAATCGGTGGCGGAGAAGCCCGCGTTCCGCGACGCGTGGAAACAGCGCCGCGCGCTCATCCCCGCATCGGGTTACTACGAGTGGCCGGTCATCGACGGCCGCAAGCGCCCGCACTGGATCCACCTGGCCGATTCCCCGGTGTTGATGTTCGGCGGCGTGTGGGAGTCGCGCCCCGACGGCATGGGCGGTGCGCTCCTGACCTACAGCATCGTGACGCGCGCGGCCGATCCCGTGATCGCCCCGGTGCATGACCGCATGCCGCTGATCCTGCCGCCCGACGTGCTGCACGACTGGTTGCACGGCGATGCCGACGACGCGATGGCCATCGCGCATGCCGCGCCCGAACCCGCGCTCGCGTACCACGAGGTCGACACCGCGGTCGGCAACGTGCGCAACCAGGGGCGCCAGTTGATCGCGCCGATCCCGTGCGCCGCGGATGGCCTTTTCCCGTAGACTTTCGCGTATTCGTGCGTGGGGATCACAAGGGGTTGGTGCACATGCGGGATACGAACACGGCGCGCATCGCCGTCATCGGGCTGGGTTACGTTGGACTTCCGCTCGCCGTGGCCTTCGGGCGCGAACACGACACGGTCGGATTCGACATCGACGCCGTGCGCGTCGCCGCGCTCAATTCGGGGCAGGGCGACCACAACCGAGAAGTCACGCCCGACGAACTCGCCGCATCGGTGCGCCTGCGCCTGACCGACGACAAGGACGCATTGCGCGACCGCGACGTCTTCATCGTCACCGTTCCCACGCCGATCGACGAACACAAGCGGCCCGACCTGAGCCCGCTGGTTTCCGCGAGCCGCGCGATCGGCGCGGTGCTCAAGCGCGGCGATGTCGTCGTGTACGAATCGACCGTGTACCCCGGCGCGACCGAGGAAATCTGCGTCCCCGAACTCGAACGCGCCTCGGGCCTGCGCTTCAACCACGACTTCAGCGTCGGCTACAGCCCCGAGCGCATCAACCCGGGCGACACGCAACGCCGCCTGCCGAACATCCCGAAGGTGACGTCCGGTTCGACACCCGAAACCGCGGACTTCGTCGACGCGCTATATCGCCGCATCATCGTCGCGGGCACGCACAAGGCCTCCAGCATCAAGGTCGCCGAAGCCTCCAAGGTGATCGAGAACACGCAGCGCGACGTCAACATCGCGCTCGTCAACGAATTCGCGCTCATCTTCCACCGCCTCGGCATCGACACGACGGAAGTGCTCGAAGCGGCGCGCACGAAGTGGAACTTCCTGCCGTTCCGCCCCGGCCTGGTCGGTGGCCACTGCATCGGCGTGGACCCGTACTACCTGATCCAGAAGGCGCAGGCGCACGGTTACTACCCCGACATCCTGCTCGCCTGCCGCCGCATCAACGATGCGATGGGCCAGCACATCGCCGCCGAACTGGTGAAGCTGATGGTCCAGCGCGGCAACACCGTCGCCGGCGCGCGCATCCTGCTGCTGGGGCTGACGTTCAAGGAAAACTGCCCCGACCTGCGCAACACGCGCGTGGTCGAGCTCGCGCAGGAACTGCAGGACTACAAGGCCACCGTCGAGATCCACGACCCGTGGGCCGACCGCGCCGAAGCGCTGCAGGAATACGGGATCACGCTCGTCGAAACACCCCAGGCGGGCGCTTATGACGCGGTCGTGATCGCCGTTGCGCATGATGAGTTCAAGGCGCTGGGCGTCGAAGGCCTGCATCGACTGGGGCATGCGCGCACGGTGTATTACGACATCAAGGGCGTGTTCCCGAAGGATGCGGTCGACGCGAGGCTGTAAAACGGGAACCCGGCGCCGGGAACCGAAGAGGCGAGCGTGAGTCGTTATTTCGTCTACATCGCAAGCGTGGTGCTCACCGCGTTGTTCGCGTGGCTCACGCTGCGCGATCCGACCTGGGGCTGGGCGCTGGCCATCGCCGCCGGCGTCGCCGCCATCGGCACCGCCGACCTGCTGCAGACCAAGAGCACGCTGCGCCGCAATTACCCGGTGCTCGCGCATTTCCGCTACGGCCTGGAGTCGATCGGCCCGGAGATGCGGCAGTACTTCATCGAATCGGACACCGCGGAAACGCCGTTCTCGCGACAGCAGCGCGCGCTCGTGTACCAGCGTTCGAAGTCGGTGCGCGACACGCGGCCCTTCGGCACGTTGCAGGACGTGTACGACGTCGACTACGAGTGGATCAACCATTCGCTGTTGCCGGCGTTCATCGAGAACGACGATTTCCGCATCGACATCGGCGCCGGCTGCGCGAAGCCATATTCGGCGAGCGTGTTCAACATCTCCGCGATGAGCTGGGGCTCGCTGTCGTCGGCCGCGATCCGCGCACTCAACGAAGGGGCGAAGCGGGGGAACTTCTACCACGACACCGGCGAAGGCTCGCTGTCGCCGTATCACCTGGAGCGTGGCGGCGACATCGTGTGGGAGATCGGCTCGGGCTACTTCGGTTGTCGCGACGCCGAGGGCAAGTTCGATCCGGAGAAATTCCGCGTCGCGGCCGCGCACGAACAGGTGCGCATGATCGAAGTGAAACTCTCGCAGGGTGCCAAGCCCGGCCACGGCGGCGTGCTGCCCGGCGCGAAAGTCACCGAAGAAGTCGCGCGCGTGCGTGGCGTGACGCCGGGCGTCGACTGCATCTCGCCCGCGCAGCACTCGGCATTCTCGACGCCCGTGGGCCTGCTCGAATTCGTCGCGCGCCTGCGCGAGCTCTCCGGCGGCAAGCCCACCGGGTTCAAGCTCGCGATCGGCCATCCGTGGGAATGGTTCGGCATCGCCAAGGCGATGCAGGAAACCGGATTGCTGCCGGACTTCATCGTCGTCGACGGCGCCGAAGGCGGCACGGGCGCGGCGCCGGCGGAGTTCATCGACCACGTCGGCGTGCCGATGCACGAAGCGCTGATGCTGGTGCACAACACGCTGGTGGGCCTGGACCTGCGCGACAAGATCCGCATCGGCGCCGCGGGCCGCATCGTCGGCGCGTTCGACATGGCGAAGACGATGGCGATGGGCGCGGACTGGTGCAACGCCGGGCGCGGTTTCATGTTCGCGCTGGGCTGCATCCAGTCGCTGTCGTGCCACACCGATCGCTGCCCGACGGGCGTGGCGACGCAGGATCCGAAGCGCTTCAAGTCGCTCGACGTCGAAGACAAGGCCACGCGCGTCCACAACTTCCACCAGAACACCGTGCACGCGCTGCGCGACCTGCTGTGTGCGGCGGGCCTCACGCATCCGAGCCAGCTCGGCCCGGAACACATCCTGCGTCGCGTCTCACCCGTCGAAGTGCGTTCGCTCGCCGCGATCTACCGCTTCCTCGAGCGCGGCGAATTGCTGACGAAAGTCCCCGAGCACGCCGTCTTCAAGCAGTTCTGGGCCGACGCGCGCAGCGATTCGTTCGATGCGCCGGAGAAGGTCAGCGCGATGCGCATCGGCAAGTCGATCTGACGCAGATGCGTCGCTTCGGACGGGCGTAGACGCAGATGCGTCGCTTCGGTCGGGCGGAGGGCCGCGCATATGCATGTTCCCCTCTGCCGGTCCTGGCAAGCGCCATCCATGGCCAGCCAAAGACCGGGCGCACGGCCATCCTGGCCGTGCTCTGAGGGGAACATCCATATGCGCACCCCTCCGCACAAACAATTCGTTGTATCCACATCTTCGAGTTCAAAGTCGTAGGGGGCAAACGCCCCCTACAACCCCATGCGCGTCTTCTGCGCTCTGCTCTTCGCTTTCCGCTCTTCCGCCGAAAGATGTGGAGAGAGTGAATCCGAGGTGCGGGGCGGCACGTGCAGGTGTATGTACCCCGAGCAAAACCATGGAGGGTTTTGCGCACGGGCGTGGGTCGCCATGGATGGCGCTACCCTCGACCGGCGGGGTACATACACCTGCACGGGTCGCCCCGCCCATCCGAAGCCGCGCTCTTCGCTTCAGCGTTCGTGCCGCAGGGACCAGAAGCCGATGTTGGTGCGCAGGCGGAAGCCGATCCGTTCGTACATCGCCTTCGCGCGCGTGTTCTCGTGGCTGACGTGCAGGAACGGTTGCAGGCCCGAGGCGAGCAGGTCGTTGGTCAGGAACGCCATCAGGCGGCGCGCGTAACCGCGGCCGTTGCAATCGGGGGCCGTGCACACCGCGCTGATCTCGCGCGTCGTGGTCGACCCGAGCCGCTCGCCGATCATCGCCGCGAGCTGGCCTCCTTCGTAGATGCCGAAGTAGCGGCCCATGTCCATCGTGTGCGGGCGGAAGTAATGCGGATACACGAGCGCGGTGAGCGCCAGCACGTCGTCGCGATGTTCCGTGCCGAGCGGCACGATCGGCGGGCCGTCGATGCCTTCGAGCGGCGCGTCGCACACCAGTTGCGCGAGTTGGCCGAAGGGATGCAGCTTCGCGTCCAGCACGCGCGCGGGCGCGACGCCGAGCAGGTACACCGTTTCGACCGGCGCGATCAGCGCATCGATCGAATCGTCGACGTCGCTTTCCGCGTCCGGCACGGCGTAGAACGGCGCGACCGCCGCCGGATAACGCAGCGCCACGCCCGACTGCATCGCGAGCGAATGGTGGATCGTGCGCAGCGCCGCGTGGATGGGATTGTCGAGTTCTTCCATGTGCCTACAACCCGGAACGGAACGACCCGCGCGCGTTCTCGAACGCCTCGGGGCCCACGGTGATGAGCCCGGCGAACGGACGCGAGAGGTCGAAGATCATGTACAGCACGAGGCCTGCGTACACCGCGTAGGCGCCGACGATCGCCAGGTGCTTGGGCGTGGGTGCATACACGAACGTCAGCGCGCCGATCAGCGCGAGGCCCACGACCGCCGCGAACCAGAATTCGAACGGAACGTGCTCCGCCGATTGATAGCCGCGCAGCTGGCGCTGGCGTTCGAGCGTCCACATGTCCTGCTGCATCGCATCGGCGAGCACGTGTTCGCGGCGATTGCCGGGCTCCAGTGCGAGCAGCGAGGCCTGCACGGCGCGCAGCGCGATCCAGCCCGCGTCGCTGACTTCTCCGGCGTCGCGCTGCGACGGCCAGTCGCGGTCGATCACCGCGTCGACGTAACGCGCCGCCGCGGCCTGCACGGCCGGCGCGCGGTAATCGTGCGCGAGGTAATAGATGTGTTCGACGGCCGCGGCTTCTGCGCGCAGGCCCGTGCGCAGGTCGCCGGACTGCGCGACGACGTGGCCGAAGACCAGGCCGAGGATGAGCCCGTGCAGCACGCCGAGCCGCGTGGCGATGTCGCGGGCGAGGTCGCGCGTCTCGCCGACATGTTCGGCGCCATGGCGCCGCCGTATCCATCCCGCGGGCGCGGTGGCCACGAGGAAGGCGACCAGCACGAAGCCCACGGCGATGGCGAGGCTGGTCCACATGCGTGCAGGTTACACCCGGGGTCAGAGCAGCTGGAGGACGTTCTCGATGGGGCGGCCGATCACCGCGCGGTCGCCGCGCACGAAGATCGGGCGTTCGATGAGGATCGGATGCCGGTGCATGGCCTCGATCAGCGCGTCCTCCGACAGCGACGGATCGGCCAGGCCCAGCTGCTTGTACACGTCTTCGCCCGAACGCATCAGCTCGCGCGCGGGAAGGCCGAGCTTGCGCAGCAGGCCGCGGAGATCGTCGGTGGAAGGCGGGGTATCGAGATAGGCGACGACGTCGGGTTCGACGCCATGTTCGGCCAGCAGTGCGAGCGCGCCGCGCGACTTGGTGCAACGCGGATTGTGGAAGTAGGTGTCCATGCGAAGGATTGTAGGCCCAACCGCCCGTCGTCCGCGGCGCGGCCGCTTGCACACTGAATGCGCACAACGCACAAATACCGCATTGCGCAGCGGAACCTGCGCCGCTACTTTCGGTCCGTGGCTTGGGGAAGCCGATGGGGATACGAAAGATGCAACGGGGAATTCTTCTGGCGATCGCGCTGCTCGCAGCGCACGGCGCCGCCATGGGTGCCGATGTCACGGGTAACGATGTCGCGGGTACCGGAGTCGCCGTCGTCGAGAGTCGATACACGTCCGAGGGTGGGTTCATTCCCGCGGTCAACGAACGGCGCGACGCCGCGGCGGTGTTCGCCATCGCCGGTGCGATCCGGGTCAACGCGATGGCCGACCACTGCAGCGCGCTCGGCCCGCTCGAGGCGGTGAAGGCCAACGAGGCCCGCAACCGCTGGATGCGCCACAACGGCGCGATGGTCCGCGCGGCCAACGGCTACGTGCACATGCAGCGCGCGATCCTGCAGGTGAAGCAGGGCGAAGCCGCGGGGGCGAAGTACCGCGACACGGTCATGGCCGATGCGAAGACCGGCGCCGTCGCCACGCTGCGCGGCTGGTTCCCGAACGAAGTGCGCGACGCGGCGACCTGCGACAAGGTCGTCGGCGAATACCTGGCCGGCGCGCGCGACATCGACGCCGACGCGACCTTCGGCACGACGCTGGGCAGCCTCGCCGGCGACATGCAGGCCTTCAGCGAGGCGAAGCGACAGTGACCCGAGTGCGCGGCGGGCAGGGCGCCGCGCGATAATGGGCGGCTTCCCCGCCGGATCGCCGCGATGACCACCCCCTGCCCGCAGTGCACCCTCGAGAACACGTACGTCGACGGCGCCCACCATGTGTGCGCCGATTGCGGTTTCGAGTGGCCGCTCGCAGCCGGTGAAGCGAGCGAAGACGCGCTCGTCGTGCGCGACAGCAACGGCAACGTGCTCGCCGACGGCGACACCGTCGTCGTGATCAAGGACCTCAAGGTCAAGGGCTCGTCGATCCCGTTGAAGCAGGGCACCGTGATCAAGCACATCCGCCTGGTGTCCGACGACGCGGAACACATCGAAGGCAACTCCGACAAGATCAAGGGTCTCGTCCTCAAGACGTGCTTCCTGCGCAAGGCCTGAGCGTCCTGTTCACCCGCGATGCGCGCCAGCGGCGATCGTTGACCGGCGGTGGCGGTGCGCCGCGCGGTCACGTCTATCCACGCAACATGGAATGGCTATAGTCGCTCGCGGGGCCGGGGTGCCCCGTTGGGGGGGCAGTGCAAAGCACGGAAGTCGCGCGCCTGGGCAAATGGTTCGGGCGCCTCGTCGTGGGTGGGTTGTGGGTTGTCGCAGCAGGCGTGGCCGGTGCAGTGGGCGCCGACCAGGCCGAACCCGATCTGGACGAAGCGATCCGCGTGATCGCTGGCGAAGCCGTGCGCGATACCCCATCCCAACCTTGAACCTGCATCGAGAGGGCACCGTGGCGAACACCGGACGCAAGCGCAACATCGCACTGTCGTTGATGGCCGCGTGCCTCGCGATGGGGGGCATCGGCGCGACGCATGCGCAGACGCAACTGAACTTCGCCAACCTGGCGGGCGGCTGGACCGGCGACGGCGGCCAGGCGAAAGCGGCGTACCTGCAGGGCCCAAGCGAAGTCGTGATCGACGGCGCGGGCAACCTCTACGTCTCCTCGGTGTGGGCCAACCGCATCCGCAAGATCACCCCGGGCGGCGTGATCACCACGCTCGTCGGCGGCGCCAACGGCTTCGGCGGTGATGGTGGGCAAGCGTCGAAGGCGCTGATCGATCGCCCGAGCGGCATGGTGTTCGATGCAGCAGGCAACCTGTATTTCTCCGACTCGGGCAATCGCCGCGTGCGCCGCATCGCGCCGGACGGCACGATCACGACGGTCGCGGGCAACGGCGACTGGCATGCGAGCGGTAACGGCGGCCAGGCGAAGTCGGCCGGCATCGGCGATCCCACCGGACTTGCCTTCGACAAGAACGGCAACCTCTTCATCGGCGACCGCAGGCACCACATCGTCCGCAAGGTCACGTCGGCCGGCGTCATCAGCACTTACGCGGGCACGCTCGACTTCGCCGGTTACTACGGCGACAACGGCCCCGCGACTTCGGCCTACCTGTACGACCCCGAAGGCATCGACGTCGACGACGCCGGCAATCTCTACATCGCCGACACGAAGAACAACCGCGTCCGTCGCGTCGCCACCAACGGCACGATCACCACGTACGCGAGCGGCCTGAGCATTCCGCTGAACGTCGAAGTGGACGCGGCCGGCAACGTCTACATGGAGTCGGACTGCCAGATCGCGAAGCGCACGCCGGCCAACGTGACGACGATCTACGGCTCGCTTGCGTCGTACTGCGACGGCAAGAGCCCCGATGGCACGCTCGCGACCAGCGCGCAATTCGGCTATCCCGACGGCATCGCCGTCGACGCGGCCGGCAACATCTTTTTCGCCGACACCAACAACGCGCGGATCGTGAAGATCGCCGCCGCCGACAGCAAGGTCTACACGTACGCCGGCACGCCGGTCGTCATGCCGTACGGCCAGGCCGGCGCGACCGCGATGACGTCGTACACCAACGCGGTGACGGTGGCCGACGATGGCGGCGTGATGTTCAACGAGTGGCTGTACTCGTATCGCGTGCGCGAGATCTCCGCCGGGAAGGTGTGGGAGTACGCGGGCACCGGCCTGGCCTCGGTCGGATGCACGGGCACCCTGGCGACCTCGTGCAGCTTCGCGCGCGTCACCGGCCTGGCCAGCGGCCCCGGCAACGTGACGTACATCGCCGACCGCGCGACGAATACCGTCACGCGCGTCAACGGCAACGGCACGACGACGCTGTTCGCCGGCGGTGGTTCCGAACCGCTGGACAACGTGCCGGCGACGCAGACGAACTTCACCCTGATGGGCAACATCGCGCTCGACGGTGCGGGCAACCTCTTCATTCCCGACAATCGCGGCAGGATCGTCAAGGTGAACCCCGCGGGTATCGCGACGACGTTCGCCGGCAGCGACGACCCGAGCGCACCGATCGGCGACAACGGCCCGGCCACCAGCGCGTCGCTGGCCAATGCGACGCATGTCGCCGCCGACGGCGCCGGGAACGTCTTCGTCTTCGCACAAGGGCTGATCCGCAAGATCGGCCTCGACGGCATCATCCGCCGCGTCGCGGGCAAGACGTTCAACGAGGATCCGACCATCGACGGGTTCTACCGCGGCGAAGGCGGGCTCGCGCTCAATGCGCAGCCCGGTTCGGTGACGGGCATGGCCGCGCATCCGAGCGGCCTGTACTTCGCGTCCGAAGGCAAGGTGCGCCGCATCCGCCCCGACGGCAGGATCGAAACCGTGCAGGGCACGCCGAACTACGCGATGGGCCTCGCGGCGAAGTTCGGCTACCTGTACGTGACGACGCAGAACGGTCGCGTGGTGCGCGCGCAGCTGCCGCGCATCCCGGTGAACGACTTCAACGGCGACCATCGCAGCGATGTGTTCTGGCGTGGCAGCACCGGCGTCAACCGCGTGTGGTTCAGCGCCGAATCCACGACGGGCATGGCGCCGGCAACGATCGCGACGGAAAACAAGCTCGTCGCGCAGGGCGACTTCGACGGCGACGGCAAGACCGACATCGTGTGGCGCAACACGCTCAACGGCAACAACGTCGTGTGGCGCGCGGGCAATGCGAACACGATCATGGTGCTCGCGACGCAAGCCGACCAGAACTGGACGATCGTCGGCGCGGGCGACTTCAACGGCGACGGCAAGTCGGACCTGTTCTGGCGCAACAAGGTCACCGGCGCCAACGACATCTGGCTGACCGCCAACAGCGCGACGAAGAAAGCCGCGTCCACGATCCCCGACCTGAAGTGGGTGCTCGCGGGCATCGGCGACTTCGACGCCGACGGCAAGTCCGACGTGCTCTGGCGCCACACGCAGACCGGCGGCAACCTGCTGTGGTCCGGCGCCAACGCGGGTGCTTCGAAGTATCTCCCGAGCCTTGCGAAGCTCACTTGGAAGGTCGCCGCGATCGGCGACTTCAACGGCGACGGCGTGTCGGACATCGTGTGGCGCGACACGGCCACCGGCGCGAACCAGATCTGGAAATCCGCCAACGCCTACACGCAGATGTACCTGACGACCGTGCCGAACACGCAGTGGTTCATCGCAGCCGCGGGCGATTACGACAACGACGGCATCGACGACCTGGTGTGGCGCAACTCGGCCACGGGTGCGAACACGTTGTGGCGGAATGCGGTCGGGAGCAACCAGCGCGCCATGGCAGTGTGGGGTCTTTCGTGGAAGATCCAGCCGGTCGAAGCGCAGCCGTAAAACGTAAAACACGAACCACTGATCGGACTTCGGGGGAAGGAACGATGGGGAACGAAACGAATCGCCCGGGCGTGCTCGGGCGAGTGGCCGCGACTGCGCTCCTGGTCGTGGCGGCCGGCGTCGTGGGGACGACGCACGCGCAGCAACTGACATGGACGCAGATCGCCGGCGGCACCTGGACCGGCGACGGCGGCGCGGCGAAATCGGCGAACCTCGTCGGCGTCGGCGATGTCGCGATCGACAAGGCCGGCAACATGTACGTATCGCAAAGCTCGGCCAATCGCATCCGCAAGATCACGCCGCAAGGCGTGATCAGCACGTTGGTCGGCGGCAGCAGCGGTTTCGGCGGCGACGGCGGTCCCGTGTCGAAGGCCTTCATCAACAAGCCGGCCGGGTTGAAGTTCGACGCCGCGGGCAACCTGTACTTCGTCGACAGCGGCAACCGCCGCGTGCGGCGCATCGCGGTCGACGGCACGATCACCACCGTCGCGGGCAACGGCATCGCCGCACACGCGGGCGACGGCGGGCAGGCCACGAGCGCGAGTTTCATGTCGCCTTACGACGTGGCGATCGACAAGAACGGCAATCTCTTCGTCTCCGACACCGACGCGCAACGCGTGCGCAAGATCACGCCGCAAGGTGTGATCAGTACGTACGCAGGCTCGGGCGTGCGCGGCACGAACGCGGGCGAGGGCGGCCCTGCAACCGCTGCGCAGTTCTGGGGGCCCTACGGCATCGATGTCGACGCAACCGGCGTCCTGTACATCACCGACGCGGGCAACCGCGCGATCCGCAAGGTCACGACCGACGGCATCATCTCGACGTTCATGCCGGGCGTTACCACGTACGAGATCCACGTGGACGCGGCGGGCAGCGTGTACTTCAACTACGACTGCGCGCTGATCAAGCAGTCCGGGTCGACGCAGGTCGTCTACGGCGGCGTCGACGACAACTGCAGGACGCGTTCGGCCGAGGGCGCCAATGGGATCGGAACCGCGCGCTTCGGTTACATCGAGGGCATCACCACCGACAGCGCCGGCAACGTCTACTTCGGCGACTGGACCTTCGCGCGCGTGGTGAAGATCGCTGCGGCCGACGGCAAGGCGTACACGCACGCGGGCGCGGTGCAGATCGCCGGCCAGGGCGCCACGGCGCTGGGTGCGAACCTGGCGGACATCGAACACCTCTCGGTCGGCGACGATGGTTCGATCGCCTTCCACGAGCGTGCACCGACGTATCGCATTCGCCGGATCGCGGGCGGCAAGATTTCGGCCGTCGCCGGCAGTGGCCTCGAGCCCTGGGATGGCTGCGACGATTTCTATTACGACTGCTCGTCCGCCTTCGCCTGGGACATGATTCCGTATGCGACCGCGGCGGCGAGCGGCGGCCTCGTGTACGTGTCCAACGTGCTCGCCAGCGGCGTGCAACGCGCGGCGCTCGATGGAAAGATCACCCAATTCGCAGGCGGCCTCGGCGGCAGCCCCATGGTCGAAAACGGCCTGGCGAACAATACGAGTCTCTCCGTGCGCGGCATGGCCCTCGACAGCGTCGGCAACATGTACCTCGCCGCCGCGAGCACCGGGGTCGACAAGGTCTATCGCGTCGATACCGCCGGCAAGATCACGACGTACGCCGGCAACGGCACGCGCGCACAGACCGGCGACGGTGGCCTTGCGAAGAACGCGGCCCTGTTCTCGCCGCGCCTGGTTGCCACCGACGGCGCCGACAACGTCTACGTCTACGAACTGCCGAGCACGATCCGCAGGATCTCGCGCGGGGGCGTGATCACGAAGATCGGGGGCGTGGCGAACGCCGACACGAACGCGCCAACGTTCTATTCGGGCGAGGGCGGTCCTGCACTCAGCGCAAAGCTGGGCAACGTCACCAGCCTCGCCGCACACGCGCTCGGCGTGTACTTCACCTCGGAAGGCAAGGTGCGCCGCATCCGTCCGGACGGGAAGATCGAAACGCTCACGAGCCTGCCGTATTACGCGAAAGGCGTCGCGATCAAGACGAGCGTCCTGTACGTCGCCACCAGCAACGGTCGCATCTACCGCGCGAAGTTGCCGCGCGTCGTGCCGACGGATTTCAATGGCGACCACCGCTCCGACCTCTTCTGGCGCGGCAACACCGGCGTCAACAGGATCTGGCTGAGCGCCGAGTCCACGACGGTCATGGCCGCGGCCACGATCGCGACGGAGAACAAGCTCGTCGCGCAAGGCGACTTCGACGGCGACGGCAAGGCCGACCTGGTGTGGCGCAACACGATCAACGGCAACAACATCGTGTGGCGTGCAGGCAACGCGAACACGATCATGGTGCTCGCCACGCAAGCGGATCAGAACTGGACCATCGTCGGCGCCGGCGACTTCAACGGCGACGGCAAGTCGGACCTGCTGTGGCGCAACAAGCTCACCGGCGCCAACGAAATCTGGCTGACTGGTAACAGCGCGACGAAGAAGGCCGCGTCGTCGATCACCGACCTGAAGTGGGTGCTGGCCGGCATCGGCGATTTCGATGGCGACGGCAAGTCGGACGTGCTGTGGCGCCACACGCAGACGGGCGGGAACCTGATGTGGTCCGCCGCGAGTTCGGGCGCCTCGACGTATCTCCCGAGCCTGTCCAAGCTCACATGGAAAGTCGCGGCGGTCGGCGACTTCAACGGCGACGGCGTTGCGGACATCGTGTGGCGCGACTCGGCCACCGGCGCCAACCAGATCTGGAAATCCGCCAACGCCTACACGCAGATGTACCTGACCACCGTGCCGAACCCGTCATCGTTCATCGCGGCCGCGGGCGACTACGACAACGACGGCATCGACGACCTCGTGTGGCGCAATTCGGCGACCGGTGCGAACACGCTGTGGAAGAACGCCGTCGCGAGCAACCAGCGCGCCATGGCGGTGTGGGGACTTTCCTGGAAGATCCAGCCGGTCGAAGCGCAGCCCTGACCGGCGTTGCGCCCCTCTCCCACGCGGGAGAGGGGTTCAGCCGGCGCGCGATCAGCCTTCCTGCTGCGCCGACAGGTGCGCTTCGTTCAACTTCTGCGCACATTCTTCGCAACACACCTCGACGGTCTGGCCGCCGATGGTGACCTGGATGGCGTTCTCGTCGAGCGGGTAATCGCAGGCAGCACAGGTTTTCTGGGCCATGATGCATCTCCAATGAGCGACCCGTGATCGGGTGTGTGTATTGGAGCGCGGCGGGGTGGGGCGGCGCTGTCGAAATCTTTAGCGAGTCACCGCCGGCTTGGCGTCCAATCGATGTGCTTGACGTATGCCGGGTACGTCTCGTCCTTGTGTTTCGCGCACTGCTTGGCGAGCCACTCGAACCACTCGGCCCACGACGGCTGGCGCTGCTCGTTGCGGATGTGGATGCACCACGCGCCGAGCTTGCGCCACATCACCACGATGATGCCGCCCGCGAGTTCGACCACCAGCGGGAACGGCGCGATGCGTTTGTAGACGAGGATGCCGAGCGTCTCGACCGTGCAGCACACCAGCACCGCGGCGTATTGCGCTTCGGCCCCTTCTTCGCGCAACCGTTGCCCCGACACGCTGTCGGGCAGGGCCAGCAACAGTGTCATCGCGCGACAGAACTCCGCGCCGATGAAGGTGCGCATGACTTCCGCGGCCACCGCATCCTGGCGCTGCCGCTTGTATTCGATGAACTGGATGAGCGCGAAGATCGACCCGGCCACGACGGTCGCAGCGCCGATCGCCTGTGCGAGATTGCCGAGGTCCTGCAGGTCCATTCCGAAAGCAACGGCAGCGACCCGCGCCACCGGCAAACGCAAGCTCAGCCGTCAGCGTCGCCGCAACGCCGACTGCCGGAATTCGGAGGGCGAGCGTCCGTAAGCCTGCTGGAACGCCGCGCTGAAATGGCTGTGGCTGGAGAACCCGAGGTCGAGCCCGAGCGTCGTGAGGTCTTCGCACTCGGCGATCAGGTCGAGCGAGCGCGCGAGCCGCAGGCGCAGTTGATATTGATACAGCGGCAGCCCTTCGACCTGCTGGAAGCTCTGCGTCAGGTAGACCGCGGACACGCCGACTTCCGTCGCGACATCGGCCAGCGTCCAGCGCCGCGCGAGGTCGCGCACCAACACGATCTTCGCGCGATCGACCAGGCGCTGCCGCGCGACACTCGCACCCGCCGCGTGCGTCGTGCGCGGGCCCAGCGCACGTTGCACGAGCGTCAGCGCGAGCGACTCGCCTTCCAGCGGCTCCGCGATCCCTTCGCGCAGACTGTGGCGGAGCAGCGCGACCAGCACCTGCGCGCGCGCATCGATGCGCAGTCGATGCTGGCGGAAGGCGAAGGACTCGCCTTCGCGCAACAGGTTGGCGGGCGCGATCTCCTGCAGCAAACGTTCGTCGACCGAAACGACAAGACTCGCATCGCCGCCCGCATTGGGATGACGCACGCGGTAACGCTCGCCCCGGTTGAAGAACAACACCTGGCTCGCGTCGGCCACCGCTTCTTCTTCGCCGACATGCACGACGTACGTGCCGCGATACGGGAACACGAGTTCGGTGACGGTCGACTGTTCCTCGTCGCCCAGGTGGCGATGCTCGCCCGGGCACACGACGTCGCGCACGGCGACGGTCGGCGTTTGCAGGAGCAGGCGGGAATGGAATTGGGACATCGGGTCGAAGCTTAGCGGGTTGCGAAGTTTTCGAAGGCCTGCATCCATCCGGGCTTTCGCACGACGTGACGCGCGCCGCTTCCCGGCAACCCGCGCTGCTTCTCCATCCACCGCTCAATCCACCGCCGCCCCTGCGCCATCGATCCGCACCGCGCGCGCAGCGTCGACTTCTGCCAGTTGATCTGCGTCGCCCACGCGCCGTCGCGTTCGCGATAGACGATCGCGATGCAGCCGGCGTTCCACAACAGGTGCGCGGTGTCGGCCTGCACGAGCCATCGGCATGCGGGGGGAAGTGGGCGCGTCGGAGGTTCGTAGGCGAACGACATGCGAGCGCATCGTAGGCATTCGGGTCGCGCGCCTCGCGACGCTGCGCATGCGGCTTTTGTTGCAATGCGCAATCAGCGTCGAACGCGCCGCAATGCGCACATCTTCTTGCTGCACTGCGGAAGTTCCGCTTCTTTTCGTGCCACTCGTCGCAAAGTCGAATTAATTGTTAGCAAAGCGTTACAGCAGTGTTACATAGGCGGCGTGGCGCATCGAGCGCCACCGGCGCACGAATGGGGGGCGCCGTCACGACGTGGGAAGGAGATCACGTATGACGAAGGAAGCACGCAAGAGCGTCTTGAAGCTGTCGGCGCTGGCATTCGGGCTGTCGTTCGCCTTGGCCTCGCAGGCGCAGGATGCAACCGCCGACCAACAGCAACCCTCGACCCCGGCAGCGCAAACGCCGACCGAACTCGATCGTGTGCAAGTCGTCGGCTCGCGTGCACGCGGCCGTACGGCGGCCGAAACCGCGGCCCCCGTCGATGTGATCACCGCCGAGCAACTGCGCCAGGCCGGCGTGCGCGAAACCGGCCAGATCCTGCAGATGCTCGAACCCAGCTTCAACTTCTCGCGCACGTTCGTGAGCGACGGTACCGACATCCTGCGTCCGGCGACGCTGCGCTCGCTCGGTCCCGACCAGGTGCTCGTGCTCGTCAACGGCAAGCGCCGACACCAGCAGGCGCTGGTCAACGTGCAGCAGACCATCGGTCGCGGCTCGGCCGGTACCGACATCAATGCGATTCCCGTGTCCGCGATCGACCGCGTCGAAGTGCTGCGCGACGGTGCGTCGGCGCAGTACGGCTCCGATGCGATCTCCGGCGTCATCAACATCATCCTGCGCCAGCAGACCGACGAAACGCTCGGCAGCATGGAACTCGGGCAGACGTACGAAGGCGACGGCGAAGTCGCGCATCTCGGACTCAACACCGGCTTCAAGCTCGGCGACGGCGGCTTCCTCAACCTCACCGGCGAATACCGCGATCGCGGCGAAACCAACCGCGCGGGTCCCGACCTGCTTCGCGTCTCGCCGCCGCGCGTGACGCAGCGCCTCGGCGATGCCGATGCGAAAGACGCGTACCTGTGGATGAACGGCGAGTTGCCGCTCGGCGGCGGCGAGTTGTACTGGTTCGGCGGCCTGTCGAAGCGCGAAGGCGATTCGTCGGGCTTCTTCCGCACCGGCGACGACAACCGCACCGTGCCCGAGCTGTATCCCGACGGCTTCCTGCCCAACATCATCACGACGGTGGAAGACGGCTCGCTCGCGCTCGGCTGGCGCATGAACCTCAACGAGAGCTGGGACATCGACCTGTCGGTCAACCACGGCCGCAGCCAGTTCGGATTCGAGGAAAAGAATTCGGTCAACGTCAGCTGGTGGTACGAACCGATCGATCCGCTGGATCCGACCGGCGCGCAGTTCAACGAATCGCCGACGTCGGCCGACACCGGCACGCTGGAGTTCACGCAGACCACGTTGAACGCAGACTTGCGCGGCACGATCGACTGGGGCATCGGCAACAGTCCGCTGTCGCTCGGCACGGGCCTGGAGTGGCGCGAAGACGGCTACAAGATCGAAGCGGGCGACCCGGTGTCGTACATGTACGGCCGCACCGACGATCGCAACATCCCGATCTTCGGCCAGGCCGGCGACATCGCGCAGCCGGGCATCCAGGGCTTCCCCGGTTTCTCGCCGCGCGAAGCGGTCGACGAAAGCCGCCACAACTGGGCGGCCTACATCGACACCGAAGCGAACCTGACGAGCGACTTCCTGCTCGGCGCCGCGGTGCGTTACGAGGACTACTCGGACTTCGGCGAAACCGTCACCGGCAAGCTGTCGGCGCGCCTGGACATGAGCCCGACCTTCGCGATCCGCAGCACGATCTCCACCGGCTTCCGCGCGCCGGGCGTGCAGCAGTTGTTCTACGGCCAGCGTTCGACCAACCTCAACGCCGAAGGCATCCTCACCGACACGCTCACCGCGCGCCAGGACAGCGACGTCACCCGCGCATTCGGCATCGAGCCGCTGAAGGAAGAAGAGTCGGTGAACTTCACCCTCGGCGTGGCGTGGCGTCCGAACGAGAAGTTCGCGCTGACGGTCGACATCTTCCACATCGACATCAACGACCGCATCATCTTCTCGAGCAACATCCAGCCCGAAGATCCCGCGACGTGCGGTCCGTTGAACGCCGGCTGCCCGATCCGCGCGATCCTCGATCCCATCGGCGTCGGCCAGGTGCTGTTCTTCACCAACGCGATCGACACGAAGACCGAAGGCGTCGACATCGTCGCCGACTACAACACCGAAGCCTGGGGCGGCAACCTCGACCTGACCGCGCTGCTGCACTGGAACACGACGACGGTCAACAAGCGCCATTCCGATTCGTCGGTGCTCGCACCGGGCGTGCTGTTCGACGACACGCAGGTCACGCTGGTGGAAGAAGGCCAGCCGGGCGAGAAGCACATCCTGCAGGCGTTCTACACGCTCAACCAGTGGGAGTTCACGCTGCGCGAGAACTACTTCGGCGAAGTGTCGGGCGAAGGCTTCACCCCGGGCATCAAGGAAACCTGGGGCGGCAAGTGGCTGACGGACATCGCGGTCGGCTACAACATCAACGAAAAGTGGCGCGTCACGCTTGGTGCGAACAACGTGTTCGACGTGTACCCGGACAAGTGGGACGCGGGCATCATCGATCCGAACAACCCGGGCCTCAACAACCCGTTCCCGGCGCTGGGCTTCATCTACGGCTGGGAAACGCTGCCGTTCGGCATCAACGGCGGGTATTACTACGCGAAGCTCGATTTCCGGTTTTGATTGGCATGGTCTGATCAACATGTGCTGATTGCGAGCACGCAACGTTCGACAAGGAGGCCACCGCAAGGGTGGCCTCCTTGTTTCGCGCACATCAATCGCGCACGCGCACCGTCGCCGACATGCCGGGTCGCAGCGCTCCCAACGCGGGTGCGCCGTCCTTCAACGCAATCCGCACCGGCACGCGCTGCACGATGCGCGTGAAGTTGCCGGTCGCATTGTCCGGCGGCAACAACGCGAACTGCGCGCCGCTTGCCGGCGAAAGACTTTCGAGCTCGCCGCGGAACGTCGTGCCGGGCACGGCGTCGATCGCGATGTCGACCTTGTCGCCCGCGCGCATCCCTTCGAGCTGCGTTTCCTTGAAGTTCGCAACGACCCACAGGTGCGTCGGCACGAGCGCGATGAGCTGCGTCCCCGCGCGCACGAACTGGCCGACGCGCGCCTGGCGCTCGCTCACGCGTCCATCGACCGGCGCGCGCACGACGGTGCTTTCGACGTCGAGCGCGGCAAGCGACACCGCCGCTTGCGCTGCCTGGATGTCGGCTTCGAGTTGCGGGCGCTGGCTTTCGAGCACGCCGGTGCGCTGGCGCGCGAAGGCGAGGGCGGCGTCCATTTCCGCGGCGCGCGACGACGCGGCCTGCGCGGCGGACTCGAGTTGGTCGAACTGCGAAGCGGCGATGAGTTGGTCGCCGACGAGTTCGCGACCGCGAGCGGCGTCGCGCTGCGTTCGTCCGGATTCTGCGAGTGCCTCGTTGACGGAGGCGCGTGCCTGGCGAATCGCAGCGCCCTGCAGGCGCACCTGCGCGTCGAGGTTGCCGATCGCCGCGCGACGCGCCGCGAGCGCGGCCTCGGCTTGCTGCAGGCGCGCGCGATAATCGCGGTCGTCGATGCGGAACAGCACATCGCCGGCCTTCACCGGCTGGTTGTCGCGCACGGCGACGGCGACGATGTGGCCCGAGACCTTAGGACTGATCTGCGTGATGTCGCCGCGCACGTACGCATCGTCGGTGTAATGCCGATCCCAGCCTTGCACGATGCTGCCCGGCAGCAGGCCCGCGGCGAACGCGGCGGTGACGGTGCCGGCGATCAGGATGCCGACGAGGGAAGCGTTGCGGAGTATCATGGCGGGGTTCCTTCGCTTGCGCGGGGGAGGGGCGGGGAGCGGCCGATCATCGCGACGCCGACTGCGGCGACGATCAGCACGAGCGCGATGAGCGCGAATCCTTCGTTGATCGCGAGCAGCCAGGCTTCGCGTCGCACGGTGGCGCCGATCTGCGCGACGGCGCGTGCGGTCGCGAGCGCGTCGTCGCCGACGCGCATCGACCATGCGTTGATCAGCGACGCCAGGCGGTCGCTCTGCTGCGCGGCGCCCGACGTGATGTGTTCGACGAGCACGCTGGAGTGGTATTTCTCGCGCTCGGTGACAAAGTGCGACACCAGGCCCGTGCCGACCACCGTGCCCATGACGGTGGTGAGGTTGAACGCGATGGAAGCGGTCGGTCCTTCTTCCGGCGTGAGCGAACCGGCGCCGATCAGCAACACAGGCACCAGGAAGAACACCTGCCCGATGCCGATCAGCGCGAGGCTCCACCGCAGTTGTTCGGCGCCGACCACGCTGGTCGAATACGCCGCGATCGACGTCCCCAGCGCCACCAGCAGCAGGCCGAAGATCGCCGGCACGCGGTTGTCATGCACCTGCATCGCGCGCCACACGAGCGGCAATCCGATCACCTGCGGCACGAGCAGCCACCACAATGCGTGCGCGATTTCGAGCGGCCGGTACCCGAGGTTCATCGCGAGCAGCAGCGGGACCAGGTAGGCAGACGTCGCGAACGACGCGCGGAACACGAGGTTGAGCGCGATCGGAATGCCGAACCGCCGGCTCGTCAACGTGCGGATGTTGAGGATCGGCGCCTTTGCGTGCCGCCACGCGAAGGCGAACCCGACCGACGCACCGATCGCGATGCTGAAACCCCACGCGACCACGCTGCTGTCGAGCCAGAAGCGCCGCGTGCCCTGGCCGAGTGCGAGGAACACGGCCCCGCTCGCGATCGACAGCAGCGCGAACTGGAGCCAGTCGGTCTTCAACGGCACGCGATCGATCGGCGCAGACGGCGGCATCCAGCGCAGCGCGGCCATGAGCAGCAGCACGGAGGCCATGAACTGCGCGACGAACAACCCGCGCCAGCCGAACACCGCTTCGATCGGCGCCGACAGCACCGGTCCGGCATTGACCGATGCGATCAACACGAACGCCAGCATCGCCAGCCCGAACGGCAGCCGCGGTCCCTTGCAGAGCATGAAGATCGCGGTGAACGCGATCGGCCCGAACCCGCCGCCCGCGAAGCCTTGCAGCGCGCGCGCGAACAGGATCGTCGGCAACGCACCGGCAATCGCGCACACCCACGCACAGGCGGCGAAGACGACCGTCGCCCAGGTGAGATAGCGCCGCAACCCGAGCGCCCGAATCAGCGGCGGCGACACCACGATGCCGGCCGCGCTCGCGACCTGGAACACCGTCGAGATCCACGACGCCTCATCCGCGGAAGCACCGATGCCGCCCTGGATGTCCGCGAGATTGGTGCCGACGAACTGGCCGGTGAGATTCGACAGGAACGAACCGGCCAGGGCCGTCAGCACGGCCGGTGGCATCCACGCGAGGGAGGACGTGGAGGGCGCAGCGGTCGTGCCGACGATGTTCATGGCAAGCGGCTTGGTGTTGGATCAGTCTTGCGCGATCGCGTAACGCAGCGCGGGAACCGAACGGGAAAGGCTCGGACCCAGCGCCTTGCGCGCACGTTCGAACGCATTCCAGTCGGAGATGTCGGGCAGCGACGGGATCGTCACCAGCTCGCCCTGTTCGAGGCCGGCGAGCGCGGCGTCGACCATGTCGTCCGCCGACATCACGATTTCCTGCGGCAGCGTCGACAGCGACGTGCCCGCGTTTTCCCACAGGTCGGTCGCGGTCGCGCCCGGCAGCACCGCCTGCACGCGCACGCCCTTGTCGGCGAGTTCGTGCTGCAGCGACTGCGAGAAGGCGAGCACGTAGGCCTTGCTGCCGCCGTACACGCCGTTGAGCAGCTCCGGCGCGAGCGCGACGATCGAAGCGATGTTGACGATCGTGCCCGTGCCGCGCGCGACGAACGCCGGCGCCACCGCGTACGCAAGGCGCGTGGGGACGTTGACGTTGAGCGCGATCATGCGGTCCATCTGGTCGATGTCCGACCCGAGCAGCGGCGCGGTCGCCGCGATGCCCGCGTTGTTGACGAACATCGTGATGCTCGCGTCGGTCTTCAGCACTCGTTCGACGCGCGCGATGCCCTGCGCGTCGGTGAGGTCGGCGGCGAGGATTTCGACGGAACGGCCGGTGCGGTCGGTCAGCTGCGTAGCGAGGGCGCGCAGTCGGTCTTCGCGACGCGCGACGAGGATCAGGTCGAAACCCGAACGGGCGAGGCGATCCGCATACACGGCGCCGATGCCCGAGGACGCGCCGGTGATCAGCGCCGTGCCGCGGTGGACGTGGGTATTCATCTGTGAGGGTTCCGATGGCCGGCGGGTCGCCGGGTGCGGGATGCAATGTAGACTCGCAACCGGAAGGCCTAAATGTCGAAGGTCCCACCTTTTCGGCCATCGGAGGATCCCCGTGACCACCATTGGTTTTGCACTGCCGGAAGGCTTCCAGATCATGACGCTGGCGCCCGTGTCGGCGTTCGAGTTGGCCAACGTCGTGGCGAAGGAGCGGCTGTACGAGATCCGCCTGTTGTCCGAACACGGCGGGCCGTTGCGCAACTCGTTCGGCGTGTCGATCGACACGCGCGTGCTGTCGCGGCACAAGATGGACACGCTGATCGTCGGCGGCCTCGTGCATCCGGTGCCGTCGAGCCCGGCGTTCCTGCGACAGATCCGCAAGGCTGCGGCATCGACGCGGCGCATCGCGTCTGTCTGCACCGGCGCCTTCATCCTCGCCGAGGCCGGCCTGCTCGACGAACGCCGCGTCACCACGCACTGGCATCACGCGCGCGACTTGCAGAAGCAGTTCCCGCTCGCGCGCGTCGAAGAAGATCGCATCTACATCATCGATGGCCCGGTGTGGACGTCGGCGGGCATGAGCGCCGGCGTCGATCTCGCGCTCGGCATGATCGAAAAGGACTTCGGCGCCGACCTCGCGCGCGACGTCGCGCAGCATCTGGTCGTGCACCATCGCCGCGCCGGTGGGCAATCGCAGCATTCGAAGCTGCTGGAGATGGATGCGAAGACCGACCGCATCCAGGGCGCGCTGGCGTTCGCGCGCCAGAACCTGCATGCGCCGTTGACCGTGGAATCGCTCGCGGAAGCCGCGCACCTGAGCCCGCGCCAATTCAGCCGCGCGTTCCGTGCGGAGACCGGGCAATCGCCGGCCAAGGCGCTGGAACACCTGCGCGTGGAAGCGGCGCGCGTGATGGTCGAACAGAGCCGCCACACGATCGACGAAGTCGCGTCGCAGACGGGCTTCGCCGATCCCGAGCGCATGCGCCGCGCGTTCCTGCGTGCCTACGGACAGCCGCCGCAGGCGCTGCGCCGCAACGCGCGCGTGGCGATGGCAGGTTGATTCCCGGTCGAGCGCCTCCATCTCGAAACGAGCAACAACGGAGCCACGTGATGACGACAAAAACCGAAACCGCGACCCTTGCCGGCGGCTGCTTCTGGGGCATGCAGGACCTGATCCGCCGCCAGCCCGGCGTGCTGAAGACGCGCGTGGGCTACAGCGGCGGCGACGTGCCCAACGCGACGTACCGCAACCACGGCACGCATGCCGAAGCGATCGAGATCGTGTTCGATCCGAACGTGACGAGCTATCGCAAGATGCTGGAGTTCTTCTTCCAGATCCACGACCCGACCACGGTCAATCGCCAGGGCAACGACCGCGGCACGAGCTATCGCTCCGCGATCTTCTACGCCGACGAAGCGCAGAAGCGCGAAGCGGAAGACACGATTGCCGACGTCGACGCCTCGGGCCTGTGGCCCGGCAAGGTCGTCACCGAGGTCACGCCGGTCGGTCCGTTCTGGGAAGCCGAGCCCGAGCACCAGGATTACCTCGTGCATTATCCGACCGGCTACACGTGCCACTTCATCCGCGAGGATTGGGTGCTGCCGCGACGCAAGACCGCTTGAAAGCAGAAGGCCACCGCGAGGTGGCCTTCTTGTTGGTGCCTCAGTGTGCCAACGCGTAATCGATCGCCGCACGCACCGCCGCCACCTGCGCGTCGTTGCATTGCTGCGGCGTCGCGCGCGGGCTGTCCGGATACACCTCGGTGGTCGTGCGATAGCGCGCGTTGGTGATGCCCGCGCACAGGCCGAGACCGCGCACCGGGTAGTTGATGACGCCGTGCGCGACGACGGGCGTGGCGATGATCTCGTTGTTCGCATCCGGCGGCGCGATGTGGGTGACCTTCTCGACTGCGGCGATGATCGCCTGCTGGAACCCGGGCTGCGGATCGTCTGCATCGCCGACGAGGTAGAAGCCGTCGGGGACGCCTTCGGGTTCGAACGGCTTGCCGTCGCGCGCGGCGAGGGCGGGGCGGAATTCGGTTTCGTCGGTGTCGGTGGTTTCGTGCAGGTCGATGTGCACGAGGGCCTTGTCGCGGATCGGTGCGACCAGGCGCAACAACGCGGCGGACTCTTCGGCCGGGCTGTTTTCGCGGAACGAACGGTTGGGGTCGATCGCGTTCGGGTTCCAGCGATGGATGCGTTCGTACGCCCACGGGCTGACGCAGGGCGCGACGAGCAGGTTGACCTTGCCCGCGTAGTCTTCGCCATGTTGTTCGACGAACTGCAGCGCGCCGTGCACGCCGCTGGTTTCGTAACCGTGCACGCCGCCGGTGACGAGGATCGTCGGCAGCGCGTCGTTCCAGTCGCGCGAGCGGATGGCGAGCAGCGGCAGCGCACCGTCGGCGTAATCCAGGCGCCCGTATTCCTCGACGTCGAAACGCGCGCGCAGTCGATCGATCTTCGCGACGACATCGTCGGCGTAACTGCGGTGGCGGACCTGGCGCGACAGCCAGGACTGCTTCTCGACGTCGCCCCAGGGCTGGAGCGGCTTGCCGATCGGGTAGGGCGTGGGGTCCATGCGCATCGCTTCGTGTCGGGGGAACGCCAAGGTACTGGAAGAAGGCGCTGCACGGGGATACCGGAAGGGCACCCGCGAGCGAAAGTCTCCCCGCCATTCGTCGGGGGCGTGGCCGATGGAAGCAGCCGTGGGGCGTTCCACTTTCGTGGACCCTGAATGGGAGTGCGCACCATGAAAAGCTTCGCGTTGGTCGTCGTGACGATAAGCGTGGCGTGTGTGTTCCAGGCCGGTTGCACGTCGCAGGCCAATCCACCGGAGAAGAAGTACAAGGTCGAGCCGGTCGATGTCGCGTGGGAACGACCGCCGGGTCATCGGCCCGGCGATGTCAGCGGCACCTTCAAGTTGATCGAGTCGGCCGACGGCGATCTGCCGAGTTCGATCGAAAATGGACAGCCCGTCGTCACTGGCGGCGCGTGCCTGGTGTACCAGGACAAACGCAACGTCAAGTCGTGCCAAGCGGACGCGGACTGCCCGCCGCCCGTCGCGGGTGGCCATGGCTATTGTCATCCCACCGAGAAGAAGTGCTGGTTCAAGGATGCGCCGGGGAGCTTCCCGAACAACCCGGACGGCTTCATCGTCGAAGCCAATTGCCTCAAGAGCGGTCCAAATTCGTTGCACGTCGACAGGGTCAACCAGTTGCAGATCGTCAACGGTCATCCGGCGCAATATCGCTGGCGCATCACCACGTGCCAGGGATTGGTGGCGCTCGGGTGCAAGTCGGGTGACCCAGACAAAGCACGCTCGCGATGGGGGGATGTGCTCGAACCCTGATGTTTCGAGTGCGCGCAGGGGCGGCCATGCTCGTATTCTGCTGCGATGGAACTGCACCTGGTCATCGAGGGCACCCGCGACCTGGCGGCGCAGATCCACCGGCAATTGCGCGAGGCGATCCAGAGCGGTCGCCTCGCGGGTGGAACGCAATTGCCGCCGTCGCGCTTGCTCGCCGAACAGCTTGGCGTGTCGCGCAAGACCGTGTCGGCGGCGTACGAGAAGCTCGCGCTGGATCGATTGATCGTCACGCAGGTGGGGGCGGGGAGCTTCGTCGCCTCGCGCGTGCCGCGGCAGGCGAAGTTCGTCGGCATCGAAGCGCTCGGCGGTCGTGCCATCGCACAACAGTGGCAGGGCATGGAAACGCCGATGCTGCACCCGTCGGTGGAGTCGCGCGCGCGTTACGAGTTCGTCGGCGGTGCGACGAGCGCGCGTCTGTTTCCGCAGGTCGAGTGGCGGCAATGCATCCTGCATGCATTGCGGCGCATCACGGACGCGCGCGGCTACTACGCGGAGGCCGAAGGCCTGCCGGCGTTGCGCGACGCCATCAGCCGGCACGTGGGGTTCAGTCGCGGCGTGGATTGCACGCTCGAGGATGTCGTCGTCACCAACGGCGCGCAGCAGGCGCTCGATCTCGTCGCGCGCGTGCTGATCGAACCCGGCTGCGCGGTCGTGGTGGAAGAGCCCGGTTACCTGCTGGCGAGCATGTTGCTCGAAGCGCAGGGTGCGAATGTCGTGTCGGTCCCGGTGGATGCGGAGGGGTTGATGGTAGACCTGATCCCGGAGGGCACGCGTTTGATCTACACGACGCCCGCGCATCAATTCCCGCTCGGCATGCCGATGAGCCTGGCGCGCCGCATGGCGCTGCTTGTGCGTGCGGAGGAACTGGGCGCGATCATCGTGGAAGACGATTACGACAGCGAGTTCCGTTACGACACCCACGCACTCGCGTCCTTGAAGAGCCTGGATCGCGCGGGCCTGGTGGCCTACGTCAATTCGTTTTCGAAAGTCCTGTCGCCCGATCTTCGCCTCGGCTATGTCGTGGCGCCGCCCGCGTTGCGGCTCGCGCTGTTGAACGCGAAGCACCTGAGCGACCGGCACAACCCGCTGCTGATGCAATGGGCCCTCGCGCGTTTCATCGCGGAGGGCCACCTGCTGAAGCACGTGCGGCGTTGCCATGCGGTGTACAGCGAACGCCGCACGCGATTGCTGGCGCGGCTGGAAGGCGACCTCGCGCCGTGGCTGGAGCCATTGCCGGCGAACGCGGGCTTCCACATCGCCGCGCTGTTCAAACGATCAGTCGACGTACAACACCTCTGCCACCTCGCCCGTCGCGTCGAAGTCGGCCTCTACTCCCTCGACGAGTTCCATCGGACGCCGGGGCGTCCGGGCCTGTTGATGGGCTTCGGCGCCATCGAAGCGGAGGACATCGATCCAGCCCTCGATCGAGTGCGGGAGGTGCTGGAGCAGATCGCGGTCTGATTTCACGGCGCGTCTCCCTTCGTCTGCAGCGGCGTGAGCACCGGCGCCTTCGCGTCGTTGAGGATCCAGACGAGCAGCTTGGCGGGCTGGGTCGCGCTGGCGTTGCGCGAGACGAGATGGTCGATGCCCGGCGTTTCGTACCAGGATTCGCCGGCGCGATAGGTCTTCTCGCTTTCGCCGCCGAGCTGCGACACGACCGCGCCTTCGAGTACGTAGGCGACGACCGAGCCGCCATGCACGTGCGGAATGGACTTCTGGCCCGGCGCGTACTCGACGGTGAAGAACAACGCGTTCTTGCCCGGCGCGTCGCGCAACGCCTGATCGTGGTGGACGGTGATCTTCTCTTCGCCATCGCCGGGGCCGTGCGCCGAGACCGCGGGCACGACCCCGGCAGCCAATGCCGTGAGGACGAGGAACTGCTTGATGGTCTTGTTCATGGCAGTCACTTGGCAGGCACCGAACGGAAGCCGATCGCCATGCGATTCCAGCTGTTGATCGCGTTGATGGCGACAGTCAGCTTCACGCGCTCGTCTTCGTCGAACTCGTTGCTGACCCATTCGTAATCCGAATCCGGCGCACCGGTGTGCGAGATCAGCGTCAGCGATTCGGTCCATGCCAGGGCGGCGCGCTCGCGCTCGGTGTAGAACGGCGATTCGCGCCAGACCGGCAGCGAGTACAACCGGCGCTCGGTTTCGCCGCGCTTGCGCGCATCGCTGCTGTGCATGTCGACGCAGTACGCGCAGCCGTTGATCTGGGAGGCGCGCAACTTCACGAGGTCGAGCAGGCTGTGTTCGATGCCGAGCAGGGAGACGGCGCTTTCGAGCGCGATCATCGCCTTGGCGGCGGCGGGGGACGCTTTGTAGAAATCGAGGCGGGGTTGCATGGAAATACGGTCCTGCGTGTGGGGGGTGGACGTCATGCTAGGGAGTGCGCGAACGGTGGAAGAGGCCAATTCCGAGTGCTTGCGGGAGCCAATCGAAGACGCTTCGAGGTCAGGCCGCGGGCGCGCAGTCCAGGCACAACTCCGGCGGCGGGGCTGCGAGCGCGAGCTGGCGCTGGAGCTGGCGCAATGCGGTGCGCAGGCCTTCTTCGACGACGGGGTGGTAGAACGGACTGTCGAGCATGTCCTGCACCGTATCGCCGCGCTGCGCGCTCCATGCGAGCAGATGACCGATGTGTTCGGCCGCAGGCCCGACCATCTCCGCGCCGAGGAAGCGGCCGCTCCCTGATTCGCCATACACGCGAAGCGCGCCCTGGTTCTTCAGCATCACGCGACTGCGGCCCTGGTCGTCGAACGACACCTCGCCGGTCTCGAAACGCATGCCCGCCGCCAGCAACTCCGCGTGCGTGAGTCCGGCTAGCGCGATCTGCGGATCGCTGAACACGATCGACAGGCGCGCACGGCGCGGCCGCACGCGCACGCGCGGGAAGCGGCCGGCGTTGTCGCCGGCGATGCGGCCGTCGTCCGCGGCTTCGTGCAGGAGTTGGAGGTCGTCCTGCACGTCGCCCGCGAGAAAGATGTGCGAGTCGCCGATGCGGCCGGTGTTGCGATCGACGCTCGGCAGACCGGATGCATCCAGCGGGATGCCGGCATTCTCCAGGTCGAGGCCGTCGAGGTTCGGATGCCGCCCGATGGCGGCGAGCAGGAAGTCGAACGTGTCGGTGTCTTGGTGGCCATCGCGCGTGCGGCTCACGATGCGGACTTGTTCCGATGCATCGAGGCTGGGAGTGATGGCCTCGACGTCGAGCGTCATCGACAGTTCCGCGCCGATCGTGGCGCGCGCGACATCCTGCAAGACCGGATCGGTGAGCGGACCCAGGCGTGTGCTGCGCCCGTAGACGCGCACGCGCACACCGAGGCGATGCAGCGCCAGCGCGAGTTCCAGGCCGATGATGCCGGTGCCGACCACCGCGACGGAGCGCGGCAATGTCTGCCATGCGAAGACGTCGTCGTTGATGAGCAGCTTGTCGCCCAGCGCGGCGCGCCAACCACGCGGCACGTTGGGACTCGATCCCGTCGCGATGACGATGCGGTCCGCGATCACGCGCGTGCCGTCGTCGACCTGCAATTCGTGCGGGGAAACGAAGCGCGCGAAGCCGCGCAGGCGATGCGCCTGCGGCCAGGCTTGCACCGAGTCGACGACGAAACCGACGAAGCGATCGCGTTCGCGGCGCACGCGGTCCATGACTTCTCGCCCGTCGATGCGCACTTCACCGGCGTGCACGCCGAAGGCCTGCGCATGCCGCGCCGTGTGCGCGGCTTCCGCCGCGGCGATCAGCAGCTTGCTGGGCATGCAGCCCACGCGCGCGCAGGTCGTGCCGTAAGGCCCGCCTTCGATGACGACGAGGTTGTCGGTGTGCGCGGCGGCGGCGCGGTACGCGGTCATGCCCGCGGTGCCCGCACCGATGATCGCGACGTCTGTCCTGAGGGTCTTCATGCTTGTGTCTTCACTGCGATGTGCTTGTATTCGACGAAGTCGTCGATGGCGGCCGTGCCGTTGAGGCGGCCGCGGCCGGATTGCTTGAAGCCGCCTTCCTCGAAGTCGTCGTAGACGACGGCCCAGTCGTTGATCCACACGGTGCCCGCGTCGATCGCGCGCGCCACTCGCATCGAGCGCGCCGCGTCGCGCGTCCACACGCTCGCCGCCAGGCCGTACTCGCTGTCGTTGGCGAGCGCGATGGCTTCGTCTTCGGTGTCGAACACCTGCAGCGTCAGCACGGGGCCGAAGGTTTCCTGTTGCACGATGGCGAGCGACGGGTCGGTGACTTCGAGCAACGTCGGTCGATGGAATGCACCGCGCGCCAATGCGCCTTCGACGGCCGGACCGCCGCGCACGAGGACACGTGCGCCGGCCGCGATGGCTGCCTGCACGGCGCGATCGACGCGGTCGACGTTCGCCTGGTCGATCATCGGACCCATCTCGCTCGCGGGATCGCTCGCAGGGCCGACGCGAATGGCGGCGATGCGCTCGGCGAGCTGCGCACGCAGGGCATCGGCGACGCCGCGCTGCACGAGCACGCGCGAGCCCGTCATGCAGAACTGGCCGGCGAACACGGTCAACGCTTGCGCGAGCTTCGGAACTGCGGCGACGAGGTCCGCGTCGTCGAAGACGACCATCGGCGTCTTGCCGCCGAGTTCCAGGCCGAAGCGCTTCAGCAGCGGCGCGCCGGCGGCGGAAATCGCGCGCCCGGTGGCGGTGCTGCCGGTGAAGCTGATGACCGGCACGTCGGGTGAGGCGACGAGGTGCTTCGCGCCTTCGGCGCCGGATTCGGTGAACAGGTTGATCACCCCACGCGGCAACGACGGTGCTTCGCTCATCACGCGCGCCACCAACGCATTGGTCTGCGCGGTCTGTCCTGGCATCTTGATGACGGTGGTCGTGCCGGCCGCGAGCGCGGGCGCAAGCGATCGCACCATCAGGATGATCGGTGCGTTCCAGGGCACGACGATGCCGGCGACGCCGATGGGCTGGCGCAGCATCACGGACAGCGCGCCGGGGCGGGGCTCCGAGGCGCGGCCGGATTCGGTCAGTGCGAGCGCGGCGTAGTAGCGGAGCTTGGGCGGCACCATCGACACTTCGAAGCGCGCGTCGCGTGCGACCTTGCCGACTTCGAGCGACAACGTCGCGGCCAGCGCGTCGGCGTTGCGTTCGAACGCATCGGCCAGCTGATGCAGGACTTTCGCGCGCAACGCGCGGTCGGTGGCCCAAGCGGTTTCGCGAAAGGCGCGACGTGCGGCGTCGACGGCGCGTGTGGCTTCGTCGGCGCCGCCATCGGCGTACTCGCCGATCGCTTCGGAGGTGGCGGGGTCGATCGAACGATTCGTGATGGGCGAGTCGATCCACTCGCCGTCGATCCAGTGCATTGCGGTTGTCGTGTTCATGCGTGTCATTGAAAGGTCGGGGTGGGCGCGTTTACGCCGCGAGCGGCAGCGCAACGCCGTCGACCATCGAGTGGCCGTGTCCGACGAAGTATTCGAACTCGTGGAAGAACGCCGCGAGCATGCCTTGCACCGGCCACGCAGCGGCTTCGCCGAATGCGCAGATGGTGTGGCCTTCGATCTGGCGCGAGACTTCTTCGAGGCGGTGCAGGTCTTCACGCGTACCTTCGCCGCGGACGATGCGATCGAGCACGCGATGCATCCAGCCCGTGCCTTCGCGGCACGGCGTGCATTGCCCGCACGATTCCTTCATGTAGAAGCGCGAGATGCGATGCGTGGCGCGCACCATGCACGTGGTGTCGTCCATCACGATCACCGCGCCGGAGCCCAGGCCAGAGCCCGCTTCGCGCAGCGAATCGAAGTCCATGTCGATCTGCATCATGCGATCGGCGGGGATGACCTTCATGGTCGTGCCGCCGGGGATCACGGCCTTCAGCGTGCGGCCTTCGCGCATGCCGCCGGCGAGCGCGAGCAGGTCGCGGAACGGCGTGCCCAGCGGCACTTCGTAGTTGCCGGGCCGCGCGACGTGGCCGCTGACGGAGAAGATCTTCGGCCCGCCGTTGTTGGGAATGCCGATGTCGAGGAACCACTGCGCGCCGTTGCGCATGATCGCGGGGATCGACGCGAAGGTTTCGGTGTTGCAGACCGTCGTCGGCCGGCCGTACAGGCCGAACACCGCGGGGAAGGGCGGCTTGTAGCGTGGCATCGCTTTCTTGCCTTCCAGCGACTCGAGCAGCCCCGTTTCCTCGCCTGCGATGTAGGCGCCGGCGCCGAGCGTGTTGTGGATGTGCATGTCGATGTCGCTGCCGAGCACGCCTTCGCCAAGCAGCCCGGCGTCCATCGCTTCGCGCAGCGCCTGTTCGACGCGTTCGAACGGGGCATGGAACTCGCCGCGGATGTAGTGATAGCCGACGGTCGCGCCCGCGCAGTACGCGGCGATGGCGATGCCTTCGAGCACCGCGTGCGGGTTGTTGAGCAGCAGCTCGCGATCCTTGCAGGTGCCGGGTTCGGCTTCGTCGGAGTTGCAGACGATGTACTTCTGGCCTTCGGCATCGCGCGGCATGAACGACAACTTCAGGCCGGTGGCGAACCCCGCGCCGCCGCGGCCGCGCAGGGCGCTCTTCTTGAGCGTTTCGACCAGCTCCGCGGGATCGGGGCGTCGCGCGATGATGTCGCGCCACGCCTGCCAGCCGCCGATGGATTCGTAGTTCTCCATCGTCCAGGGCTCGTCGAAGGCATGCGTCGTGTAGGAGACCTGGTGCGGCTGCACGATGCGGGAGTGGGATTGCGTGTTCATGGCGGTGTGTCTCAGCCCAGCGCGGGCTCGGTCTTGTCGTCGTCGATTTCGTAGAGGGCCTTCGCGCGATCGGCCGCGTCGGCGGGCAGCACGCCGTCGCGCACGAGCGAGACGATGGCGGCGTGCGCGATCCAGCGACGGTCGACTTCGAAGTACGCGCGCAGGTTGGCGCGGGTGTCGCTGCGACCGAAGCCGTCGGTGCCGAGCACCGTGTAGCGGCGGCCTTCGGGCATGAAGGCGCGAATCTGGTCGGCGACGCCACGCACGTAGTCGGTCGCGGCGATCACCGGACCCGTGTGGTCGGCGAGCAGGGACGCGACATACGGCACGCGCTGCGGCTCACCCGGATGCATGCGGTTCCAGCGTTCGACCTGGAAGCCGTCGCGACGCAACTCGGCGAAGCTCGGCGCCGACCACACGTCCGCGGCGACGCCGAAGTCATCACGCAGCATTTCGGACGCGGCAATCGCTTCGCGCAGGATCGTGCCGGCGCCGAGCAGTTGCACGCGCGGCGCATCGGCGGCGAGCGCCGAGGGCTGCAGCAGGTACATGCCGCGCAGGATGCCGGTCTCCGCGCCTTCAGGCATCGCCGGATGCGCGTACGGTTCGTTCATGACGGTGAGGTAGTAATACACGTCCTCCTGTTCCTGCATCATGCGACGCACGCCTTCCTGCACGATGACCGCGACTTCGAATGCGAACGTGGGGTCGTACGACATGACATTCGGAATCGCGCCCGACATCAGGTGCGAGTGCGCATCTTCATGCTGCAGGCCTTCGCCGTTGATGGTGGTGCGCCCCGCGGTGCCGCCGATGAGGAAGCCGCGTGCGCGCATGTCCGCCGCCGCCCACGCGAGGTCGCCGACGCGCTGGAAGCCGAACATCGCGTAGTAGAGGAAGAACGGCAGCATCGGCACGTCGCTGACGCTGTAGCTGGTGCCGGCCGCGATCCACGAGCTGATGCCGCCGGCTTCGCTGATGCCTTCCTGCAGCACCTGGCCGTCTTCCTTCTCGCGGTAGTACACGAGTTGCGACGAATCGTTGGGCGTGTACTGCTGCCCGAACGGTGCATAGATGCCGACCTGGCGGAACAGGCCTTCCATGCCGAACGTGCGCGCTTCGTCCGCGATGATCGGGACGACGCGCGAGCCTACCTCCTTGTCGCGCAACAACAGGTTGATGCTGCGCACGAGCGCCGCGGTCGTGCTGAATTCGCGATCGCCGCTGGCCTGCAACAAGGGATCGAACGCCTCGAGCGTCGGCGCAGTGGGCACGACGTTCGACTTGCGCCGGCGTTGCGGCAGGAAGCCGCCTAGCGCTTCGCGGCGTTCGTGCATGTAGCGCACTTCGGCCGAATCGGCGCCCGGGTGGAAGTAGGGCACGTCTTCGAGGCGATCGTCGGGGATCGGGATCGACAGGCGATCGCGCAGTTCGCGCACGACGTCGAGGTCGATCTTCTTCTTGTTGTGGTTCGTGTTCTGCGACTGCAGCGTCTCGCCGAGGCCGTAGCCCTTGATCGTCTTCGCGATGATCACGGTCGGCTTGCCCTGCGTGTGCACGGCCTGGTGATACGCGGCGAAGACCTTCGCCGGATCGTGGCCGCCACGGTTGAGCGCTTCGATGTCGTGGTCCGAGTACGCTTCGACCAGGCGGCGGGTGCTCTCGCTCTTGCCGAAGAAGTGCTCGCGCGTGTACGCGCCGCCGAGCGTCTTGAATGCCTGGTATTCGCCGTCGACGGTTTCCATCATCACGCGGCGCAGTTCGCCGTCGGTGTCGCGGGCGAGCAGGGGATCCCACTGGCTGCCCCACACGACCTTGATGACGTTCCAGCCGGCGCCGCGAAACACGCTCTCGGCTTCCTGGATGATCTTGCCGTTGCCGCGCACGGGGCCGTCGAGCCGTTGCAGGTTCGCGTTGACGACGAACACGAGGTTGTCCAGCCGCTCGCGACCGGCGAGCGCGAGCGCACCGACGGTTTCGGGTTCGTCGAGCTCACCGTCGCCGAGCAGCGCCCACACCTTGCGGTCGCTCTTGGGCATCAGGCCGCGTTGTTCGAGGTAGCGCCAGAAATGCGCCTGGTGGATCGCCTGCAGCGGCCCGAGCCCCATCGAGACGGTCGCGACCTGCCAGTAATCGGGCATCAGCCACGGATGCGGATACGACGAGAGCCCGCGCCCCTTGCCTTCGACTTCCATGCGGTAGAGATCGAGTTGCGCTTCGTCGAAGCGGCCTTCGAGGAACGAGCGCGCATAGATGCCGGGGCTCGAATGGCCCTGCGTATAGATGAGATCGCCCGGATGCTCGGCGCTCGGCGCACGCCAGAAGTGATTGAAGCCGACGTCGTACAGCGTGGCCGACGACGCGAAGCTCGCGAGGTGGCCGCCGAGATCGCCCGGCTTGCGGTTCGCGCGCACGACCATCGCCATCGCATTCCAGCGAATGATGTCGCTGATGCGTTTTTCCAGCGTGGCATCACCGGGACTGACGGCCTGCCGGTCGGCGGGAATCGTGTTGACGTAATCGGACGTCGTGTTGAAGTCGATGACGCCGCCGGATTGCCGCGCATGTCCATTCAACTTCGAGAGGAGCCACGACGCGCGGTCGGGACCGGCGTGCTGGAACACGGCGTCGAGGGACTCCATCCAGTCCCGCGTTTCGGCGGGATCCGGATCGAGCGGCGGTGCCACGAGGGGAGGGTGTTCGGACATGATCGGCGGTGCATGGCGTGGTCAGGGGTGACACGCATGCTAGGCAGCGCCTCGCGGACCGAGGCGGCCAATTCCGACGACTTTCGGGGGCCATTCTCAACCGCGCAGCGTACGCACCACGCGGCACGGATTGCCGGCCGCGAACACATCGGCCGGGATGTCGCGCGTCACCACGCTCCCCGCGCCGATCACCGAACGCGCGCCGATCGTGACGCCGGGACAGAGGATCGCGCCGCCGCCGATCCACACATCGTCGCCGATCGCGATCGGCTGGCCCGATTCGATGCCGCTGCGGCGTTCGTCCGCATCCAGCGGGTGCGTCGCGGTGTAGACCTGCACCGAGGGCCCGAACAACACGTTGTCGCCGATGCTGACCGGCGCCACGTCGAGGATTACGCAGTTGAAGTTGAAGTAGACGTTGCGGCCGAGCGTGATGTGCCTGCCGTAGTCGCAGTAGAAGGGCGGCGTCACGTACACGTTGGTCGATGCGCCGAATAGTTGTTCGAGCAGCGCCGTGCGCTCGGCGTCGTTCGACGGTGGCAGCGCGGTCAACGCCTGGCAGAGTTCGCGCGCCCGCGTGCGTTCGGCGACGAGTTGCGGATCGAACCCGTTGTACGGTTCGCCGGCGAGCATCTTCTCTTTTTCGGAGCGCATCGGATCACCTGTCGAGCTTCGCTGCATCCGATGGTCACCGACGCGCGTAGCTTTGTCGAACCGCGATGGTTCTTCACAGGGAGCTGGCCATGCGCATCGTGCTGCTGACCTTCCTCATTGGCCTCGCCGGCATTGCCTTCGCGCATCCGGGAGCCGCCATCCAGGTCGCGGCGGATGGGCGCGTGTTCTTCGTCGACACCGGCGGCGGCGTGTTCGTGATCGAACGCGACGGCAAGCTCGTCAAGCACCCCGGGCCTGCGTTCCATTGGTTCGCACTGGATGAAGCGTCGGGATTGTCGAAAACGCCGTGGCCGTCGATCCCCGGTTCCGAGATCGATGCGGTGGGCATGAAGCCGACGGTCGTGTTGTCGAGCGACTTTCCCGTGATCGTCGGACGCGATGGCGCGTTGTATTACCCGCGCCCCGACGGCGAGAAGGAATGGAACCTCTTCCGCGTCGCGCCTTCCGGCGCACGCACCGTGTTCGCAACATTCCCCGCTTCAAAGCGATCCGATGGTGAGTTGCGCTACGTCAACGGGCTCGCGAGCGGTGCCGACGGCGCGCTGTATTTCACGTTCGATCGCTCGATCCACAAGGTCGACGCGAAAGGGCGTGTCTCGACGATCGCCGACAATATCGTCGTGCCGGACTGCGCGCGCATCCCGGGCACCGAAGCGCCGAGCGGCCCGTACCTGCGCGGCCTGTCCCTCGCACCGAACGGCACGATCTTCGTCGCCGCCGCTGGCTGCGGCGCCGTGCTGATGGTGACGCCCAAGGGGGAAGCGAAAACGGTCCTGCGCTCGACGCCGCCGTACTCGCCGACCGCGGTTGCCGTCGCGAACGGCGAGGTTTACGTGCTCGAGTACCTGCACACCGCCTCCGACGATCGCAGCGAGTGGCTGCCGCGGGTGCGGAAAATCACGCGGGATGGCAAGGTCGAGACGGTGGTGCGCACGACGCGGTGAGGGCCGCGACGCACGTCATCGAATGCGCAACGGGAACCACCCCAACACCATCACCACCAGCAAGAGCGGCACGAGCACGTAGTGCACCGGCCTGGCGCGCACGAGCGCCAGCGTCAGCATCGCCGCGATATACAGCACGTTGGGGATCGCTTTGGCCAGGAGCGTCGCAGGCGCATCGCGTGGAGCGGCAACGACGAGATTGGTGATCGTCGCCATCAGCGCCACCATCGAGAACAGGGTCCAGAAGTAGCGACGATTGCGCGCGTAGTATTCCGCGAGATCAAACCCGTCGCGTTCGTCGTCCGGCAACGCCGCGCATGCGAGCAGGAACATCAGGATCAACTGCAGCAGGAGCAGGAGGAACGCGCCGTACTGGTTCCAGACTTCGATGCGTCCGAGCCGATAGAAGCCCCACCAGAACTGCAGCAGCGTCAACAACACCAGCAACGCCGCGATGAGCGGAAGCCAGTGCCAGTGCACCTTCGTTCGCGACCTCAGAAGACGGTGCAGCGAGACGAGTTTGTCCGTGATCGCTAGGCCGACGATGATCGTGACGAGGACGAGCTCGTACTCGAAGGGCGACATGCGGGAGTCGTACACCCCCGGGCCAGTGGTTGGGTGGCCTTTCGTCGGCACCTGCCGCGTGGTGTCAGGTGCACCCAGCCCCGCTGGTCAACGGCGCGACAAGCGCGCACGCACTCCCCACGTGAAGGCGAGGGCATAGCCGAGCAACACGCCGGCGATGCCCGTCCATGCGCCTGCGTCCAGCCAGTGGGCAAAGGTGCCGGACACGTCGCCGGACACATGCCGCCACGTCATCCAGAGCCCCGCGATGACACGCAATGCGACGATCGACGTCAGTCCCAGCACGAGCCAGCGATTGGGCGTGTACACCAACCCCTTCGCGTCGCGTTCGAAACGCGTCAGCCATACCCCGACGACGCCGACGACGACGCCGACCAAGAGCCCCACGCACGCATCGCGCAACGCGTCGTCCATCCAGTGCGCAGCGGCCCAGGCCGACAACAGGAAGATCGGGAGCGACATCGCGAGCAGAAACGCGTTCCCGCGAACGACCCATCCCTGCGCGCGCCGACGCGCGCGGCCGGACGCATAACGCGCCCACAGCGAGACCGGCAACAGCACCAGCCACGTTGCGACCAGTGCGAGCAGGGCGAAAGGCAAGAGCAACAGAGGCATGGCACCCGTCGTAAGTGATGCGCTCGAGCGCTCGGAGTCTACCGTCACTCCTGCAGCAGGCCAGCGACGACTGAATCGTTCACGCTCCCGCACGCGACCTTCACGACGCAGGACAGGCATGCGGCGTAAGCCGAAAGCATGAGCCAGAGCAGCGTCGACACCCATCTCCTGCTGGCGATCCTCAAGGTCGCGCGCGAGGAGTGTTCGCACAATCACTGGGATGAATTGGAGCCGGTGCTCGCCGCGGCGTGGGAGGACCTGCGGGACGATGGGACGCCCCCGTGGGAGATCGTCGCCGACGAAATCCAGCACGCGTGCCGGAAGGAAGGCATGCTCGCCGGTTGAGCGTTTCAGGTTTCGCCATCCGGCGACATCGCGTTGCCAACGCGCATCCCCAGCCGCAGCGCGACGTACACCGTCGCGCACATCGTCGCGAATCCCAGCCATGCGTACGGCCACAACATCGGCATGCCGACGAGCACGAGCCCATCGCTGCCGCCCGGGATCGCGAAAGCACCGGCGCCCATGAGAAATCCGCCGAAGACGCAGCGCGCGATATTGCGAGCGCGCGGCACCACCGGGCGGAAGTCGCCTGACGTCCACGCACCCACCAGGGAACCGGCGAAGATCGCAGCGATCAATGCCAACTGCGTTCCGACATTGCCGATCGTGCCGCGCGCCAGGCCGATGATCGAATCCGTGTACGCCCAACTCCCGAGCACGACGAACGCGAGGAGGAATGACAACCCGATGCACACCGTCGCGGCGTGCGGCGACCAATGGCGCGACCAGGGTCGCGGACCCGCGCGCCGCAGCAGGCGGCCATGCACGAAGACGCGCCACGCGATCAGCACGACGCACGCGATCACCACCCACGCCGGCACGAGGGTCAACATCGTGTGCGCCGCGAGTTGCGCCGGCGCGAACCACTGCGACATCGCCAGGCAACCGAGGAAGAACCCGAGCGGCATCGTGAGATACGCCCAATGCCCGCGACCGATGCGCCCGATCGTGCCGAATGCACAGGCGCCGTTGATCACTGCGCCGATGCCGAGGAGGACACCACCCATCACCGTGTAAAGCGTCGCTTCGTAAGCCGCTGGCATCACGCGCCGCACGCCCACGGCCCCGAGCAACACCAGACCGGCGGCGACCCACAACGCGGCTTCGATCAGTGCGACCAACCGACCGAAGTCGCGACGCCGCAGGATGTCTTCGATCGCCTGCACCGTGCAGAGCCCGCCACGCTGGTTGGCGAACCCGAGCAGGCCGATCGCGAGCAGCCCGAGCGCGAACGCGGCAGCGTTCACGCGGGCAGGCTCATGCGCCGAAGATCAGCGCAGCGTTTCCACCTGGTCGATCCAGGGTCCATAGCCGGCCGCTTCCATCTCCTCGAGGGGAACGAAACGCAACGACGCCGAGTTGATGCAGTAACGCAGACCGCCCTGATCGCGCGGCCCATCGTTGAACACATGGCCGAGGTGGCTGTCGCCGTGCGCGGAACGCACTTCGGTGCGCACCATGCCGTGCGTGGAATCGATGAGTTCCTTGATGTGTTCGGACTGGATCGGCTTGGTGAAGCTGGGCCAGCCGCAGCCCGACTCGTACTTCGCCGACGAGGCGAACAACGGCTCGCCGGACACGATGTCGACATAAATGCCCGGCCGCTCGTTGTGCAGCAATTCGCCGGTGCCGGGGCGCTCGGTCGCGCCTTCCTGCGTCACGAGGTACTGCTCACGGGTGAGCTTGGCGATGGCTTCGGGGGTCCTGCGGAAGTCGGACATGGGGGTCTCCGATTGCGGGTGCGACTGCTGCAGAGATGGGGCGCAAAGGAGAGGGATCAATGCACGGGCGAGGGGCCTCACACGCCTCGTTGCCCGATATATTGGCGGCCTTGCTGTTCGGAGGGGGCCAATGATCGAACTTCCCGTGAGAGATCCGTGCGACCTCTGCGAAGTGGCGGGTCGCGAAGAACGATGGGCGATCATCGACGAAAGCGAACATACGCTCACCGTCATCAATCCGTGGCAATTCGAAACGGGCCAGTGCTGCGTCATCACGCGTCGGCATGTCGCGACGCTGCTCGATCTTTCGCGCGAGGAATGCGAGTCGATCCTCGTCGCGGCCAAGCGAGTCGCAGAGGCGTTGGTGAAGGCTTACGACCCCCTCGGAATCCTGACGTTCCAGAACAACGGGGTGTACAGCGGCCAGGAAACGCCGCACTTCCATTTCCATGTCGTGCCGCGGCAGGCGGGGAGCGACTGGGGCATCGGCCCGCCGCAACTCGCGACATTCGATGGCGCCGGACGTCGGCGGGGGATATCGCACGACCCAGGCGGAGACGCGCAACGTCGAACGCGCGTCCAGGTCTCCGCGAAGCAACTTGCCGAAACCGCGGACCTGATTCGTTCGAATCTGCCGCCGCTCAGGGCGGCGTAAAGTTGATCAGTCGGAGCGATCGGCTTCGGGGTAGCGCTCGGAGCACAGGCGAACGAGCACCTCGTAGGCCGTCGGGTCGCCTTCGCCGACGAAGACAAAGCCATCGCGCGTGATCCGTCGCAGCAGACGCGCCGTGCCGTCGTTCGGGACGTTGAACTCCCCGCAATTGCACACCGCGGGGTGCGCCTGTTGAACAGCCAACGGCGCCTGCATGCAATCGGGCGAAACGACGAATCCGGCGCTTGCGCGGTAGACGGTGAGCTTCACGCGCCGAACATAGCGCCCATCCCCGGACGCTGCACCTCTTCAACCTGAATCGGTCAGGTCGCGCATGCATCCTCCCCGTGTCAGTCTCCGTACTCCCAATGGCTGACCTGAGTAACCGCATGCAGCTCGCCCGCGTTTGGGCAAGGGCGCATGGAAATTACGCCGGGAGCCAACGGGGGCGCTGCCCTGAACGTCCCGGTGACCCATACGTACTTGTCCATCAAGGCTGCGAGCTTCGGTGTCTCTGGCTGGAGTTCGGGAACCAGGTTCTCGACGTAAACCATCGAACAGGTCATGTGATTCGAGTCATCGTGCGTCGGATAAAGCGCCCACGCATCCTCGGCACCAAACCCCGACTCGAAGCGGCCAACGCCGATCACGTGCACGACTTTGCCGTCGTAACGTTCCGGCGTCGTGACAAGGTTGTACATCGTGACGACGACTGCATCTTCAGTCGTAGCCGCGACGCGCAACTCGGGCAACGGGCGGTCTGCGTCAGTGGTGCATGAGGAAAAGGCACACGCTAGCGCCACTCCAATTCCGATCCTGCGCATTGGCTGGTTTCCCCTTTGCCGCCGCAGCCTACGTGACCGGGCTTTATTTCCGCTGAGCTTACCAAGCCTTGCGCATCGCCAGACCGCGGGCCGCACCACTGTCTGCCAGGAGCGGATATCTACGGAAAGCGGCGCTCCAGTTGCTCTTGCCGCTTTCGCTGGGCAAGGCTTTTGAACTCAGTGCGCTCGAGGAAGCTGCCCCGAGGCCAAAGCAAACCAGCGGCTAAGGCTTTTCGATGGACTTCGGATGTGCTCTCGACGCGCTCATACGCCCACAAGCGCCAGCGGGGCACGGAAAGCGACCACCAGCCCCAGGCTGCAACGAACGACAAGAGCAAGATCCCGAGCGTCAGGTCGTCGCGCCCCATGCTCGACGCGATGAACGCAGGGCCGGCAAGCAGCGCGAACACCGGCAGGTTCACGACCAGAGTGCCGACCACGATGGCCGCACCGGAGGTAATCGTGCGCTTTGATTCCTTCATGTGTGCTGGCACTCAACGAGCTCGGATCGGCCCCACATGATCCTATCGAATGTCCGCTTTGGGTCGGAAGCTGCCACCGGGACGAGTGTCCGCTATCGGCCAGAAGCGGACATTAGTCGGGCGGTGGTTTCGCCGTCCCATCCGGCTCCCGGAGCCCCTCAAGGATCTCTTCAGCGACCTTCGTGGCTGACGGTGGCCAACCGGCTTCCATCGGGCCGATGCAACCCCAGCAATCCCCGCCGCAATCAACGGAAAGGGGATCGCCAGCGTTATTCAGTAGACGCCCACAGATATTGCATCGCGCGTCCAATTCATTCCTCCGATGAACGATGTCCGCTATCGGCCAAAAGCGGAAGCTCGTGAAAGCTACGCGAGCCGTGCAGACCGCGATTACAGACGCCACCAAGTCAGCTTTTCGTTTTCATGATCCCAGTAGAGTTGGATCGGGTCGCACTCGCCGTCGACGAGGATTAGCCCTTTTGCGCCGTTGCCCACCTTGCAGCCGGACAACGGTTCGTCCATGGGATCGCACAACAGATCAACGACCTTTAGCTCCACCGGAGACTTGCAGACAGCATCTTGGCGCGCGCGATCCACGCCAAATTCAAGCGTTTGCGGTTCGCCGGAAACATTCGACTGAACGTCGAGAGTGATGGTCTTTGGTGACTGCTTGACTGTCACTGCTTCCGCTTTGCCGTCACCGTTCAAGTCGACTCGCAGGGCGCCGTCGACAGGTGTTGCGAATGCGGGCCCGGCCAGCGCCAGCAACGCGGCGGTAAGGATCCAGCCGTTATCCATGAGGCTATCCAGTGACTCTGAGTCGAGCGCTTTGAGACGAGCGTAGCAGGCTCTGGACCGATGGCGCCCTCCGAGCGAATGTCCGCTTTGGGTCGTAAGCGGACATTCGGCGGCCCCTCCGGCTACCCGCGTGACAGGCGGTCACGGAGTGACCGCTCACGACCATGGCAGACATTCGATTTGTCGGGCTTAATTCCGATGGGTCCAGTTGCAAAGGGGATGCGGGAAGGATTTCCGAGCCACCTTCTCGAGGCATCGAAATGAAACAGCGCATCCTGATTTGGCTGTTTGCGATCGCATCAGCCGCCAGCGCACTTGCCGGGGGACGGGTCTTCCTGTCGGCCGTTGCTACTGCGTCCCTGCGGTAGCGCTCGGCGCCGGTGCGCTGATCTTCGCTGCGCTTTCGTCGTGGCGTCCTGGCGCCGCCGCAAGGCCTTGGCGCAGCCTTGTCGGATCCTGACGCAGCGCTAATGAATCCCCTCTTAGGCTCAGCCGGTGGATAAGCCCGCACTGGAGTCCTTGTCGTCCCGGCTCGCCGCCGCGCGGGACGAACGCGCGCTCCTGCGCGCCGCGTTGCGCCAGGAACTGGCACAGATCCGCGAGACCGTCAGGCGCACCTCCGCGCTCGTGCCCGAACTGACGGAACTGATCACGCACAATGGCATGGGGGCCGTGGCACGCGGTCGCGTCGCCCGCGTTTCTCCCGAGCCCGCTCCGATGACCGTGAGACCACGCGATACGCGCGCGTGGGACCACCTCCTGCGCATGGAAAGGCTGTTCGACCTGGAAGAGGTCACGCGCGACCTGGCGCAACGCGCCGCGGCGGTTCGCGTGACCGATGGCTGCATCTCGCAATTGGTGTGGTCGAATCCGGACAGGTCGGCAACCCATGATTTGTTCGTCCGGGTTGCCGAGATGATCCCCGACGAAGTCGCCCGGGTCAGGGGACGGGTCGACGCGCTGCTGGGCGCAGGCTGAGCGGACGTCCATTCGTTCCCGCAAATTCCGAGAAGCGGGCATTGCGGCATGCGCGCAGGTTGGCGCGCGCGCTCAAGCGGGCCGAGATCGCGCAAGGCGGAGCCGCTTGCTAACGTTCGTCCTGGCCGAGGGCAGTTCAGTCATCGGGATCCGGGGAGATCAACCATGGTTAAAGCGATTGTCGCTGTTTGGATCTACCTGGCGGGTTTGATAGGCACGTTGACGACTGCCGCGTTCCTCGCCGGCGTTCTCGCCCAATACCCCGCCAGCCACATTGAATCGTTTGGCCCCGTCGTGCCCGCTGTCTCCCGTGCCTGGTTGGGGTGGCTTTCCCGCGCGCCGATGTTGCTGGGTACGTGCACGGCCATGTCCGCCATGCTTGGAATCTACCTGTGGCGTTCGCGGCGCCCAATCGATACGCGCCTGTTCGCGGCTGCGGTGATTGCCGCGCTCAACCTGTTCCTGGCGATGTTCTGCGCGGTGGGGTTGTTGCTGGCGTACTTCTACTTGCCGAAGATCGCCAACATGGCTTGAGGCTGCGACAGCCGCAGTTCGCGTCTGTCCGATAGACACGTTCCCCTTGCGCGTAGATGTTCGTTTTCGTTCACCCAGAGAGCGGGGTTGTCGTAGCGACCGACCGTCGGATTCGTGGCCGACGCCGGACGCGCCGCGCGTAGTCCCGGGCGGCAGCTGAGCATCGCAAGACGGAGCCGTACATCGACATCGTCGAGACACCGCCACCGCGTTTCATCGAAGGCGTGCCGACAGCCATTGCCGCGTTTGTCGGCTACGCGCCGAACGGCCCGATCGGAACGCCGGTGCGCATCGATGGCCATGTCGCATTCGAACGCACGTTCGGCGGAACGTTTGACGGCGCGCCGATGGCGTGGGCGGTGCAACAGTTCTTCGAGAACGGCGGCACCGATGCCTGGGTGGTGCGCGTGGAGACGCTCGGCGATGCCGCGGCGTTGCTTGTCTCGCTCCAGCAGCTCCGTGAAATCGACTTGTTCAACCTGCTTTGCGTGCCGGACACCTGCGTGTTGTCGGAAATCGACGCAAGCATCGTCTTCGAAGATGCCGCACGATTGTGCGAGAAGCTGCGCGCGTTCTACATCATGGAGTTGCCTGCGGAGACGACGCAGGAGTCGTTTGCAGCGTTGACCCTCAAGTTGCCGAACTCGCGCAACGCCGCCGTCTACTTTCCACAGGCTACGAGGCCGATCTCCGGCGCCATCGCGGGGCTGTACGCGCGCACGGATGCCACGCGAGGCGTGTGGAAGGCGCCGGCGGGAACGGACGCGCATCTCGTGGGTGTCGCCGACCTGACCGAAGCGCTGGACGATGCGGCGAACGAGCGACTCAGTCGCAACGGCATCAATGCGCTGCGCGTGTTTCCGAACACCGGGCTCGTCGCCTGGGGCGCCCGCACACGCCGCGGCGCGGATGCGTTGGCCGACCAGTACAAGTACGTCCCCGTGCGCCGACTCGTGTTGTTCATCGAGCAGAGCGTGCGACGTGGCACGCAATGGGCGACGTTCGAACCCAACGACGAAACGTCGTGGGCAAAGCTGCAACGCGACGTCGGCGCCTTCCTGCACGGGCTCTGGAAGCAGGGCGCGTTCCAGGGCCGATCGCCGAACGAAAGCTACTTCGTGCGTTGCGACGCGAGCACGACGACCGCGATGGATGTCGAAGCGGGGATCCTCAACCTGGAGTTCGGCGTGGCGCCGTCGAGGGCAGGGGAGTTCATCGTAATCGTGTTGCAGTACGTCGCGCCCGTGCCCTAGATTGGGTTCGCTCCGCACCCGAAAGCGGCCGTTTGACCGCGTGGAGTAGCTCTGCCGCCGCCTGAGCATCGCCGCGACATCGATCGTGTCAGCCTGTTTCCTCCCCAATCCTTGCGAGAAAGCCCTTTGGCAAAGCCCAACTACTCATTCGAAAAGCGCCAGCGCGAGATCGCGAAGAAGAAGCAACAGGACGAAAAGCAGGCCAAGAAGAAGGCCGCGCGCGAAGCTGCGAAGCCCGCCGATGCCGTACGCGAGACGCCTCCCCAAAAGTGAACGCCTCCGACGCAGACCCGCCGCAAATCTGGGTCGACGGCGACGCCTGCCCGGGCGTGATCAAGGAGATCCTGTTCCGCGCAGCAGAGCGCGAGCGCATTCGCGTCACCCTCGTCGCCAATCAGTGGCTGCGATGTCCGCCTTCGCAGTACATCCGCGCGCTCCAGGTGCAAGGTGGGTTCGACGTGGCGGACAGCGAGATCGTGGAGCGTCTGCAGCCCGGCGACCTGGTCGTCACCCAGGACATCCCGCTGGCCGCACGCGTGATCGAGAAGGGTGGGGTGGCGGTCAATCCGCGCGGTGAGCGGTATACCCCCGACAACATGGCAGAGCGCCTGTCGATGCGGAATTTCATGGAGGAGTTGCGCGGCGCCGGCGTTCAGACAGGCGGCCCATCCGCCTTCCACGCACGCGATCGCCAGGCGTTCGCCAATGCGCTTGATCGCTGGCTAGCGCAACGGCCCAAGCGCAGTCGCGCCGCAGGCTGACGGCATGGACGCCAAGCCCTTCGCGCCCGCATGCGAGCGCAACCGTGAGCCGATCCTCGAGGTGCTGCGTACGCAGTTCGCCGACTGCCGCAGCGTGCTCGAAGTAGGCAGCGGCACCGGGCAGCACGCCGTGCATTTCGCGGCCGCGATGCCCTGGCTGTCCTGGCAGTGCGCCGATCTCCCGCCGCAATTGCCCGGCATTCGCCAGTGGCTGGACGAGGCAGGCCTGCCCAACACACCGCCGCCGCTCGCGCTGGACGTGAGCGGGCCGTGGCCGACCGGCCCCTACGACGCGGTGTTCAGCGCCAACATCCTGCACATCGTCGGCTGGCCCGGGGTCGAGGCGTTCTTCGCGGGCGTCGGGCAGGTGCTCGACGCTGCCGGCATGCTCGTCGTGTATGGCCCCTTCAATGCGGGTGGAAGCTACACGAGCGAGAGCAACCGCGACTTCGATGCGTGGCTGAAGGCGCGCGATCCGCGTTCCGGCATCCGCGATGTCGAAGCGGTGCAGGCGCTCGCCGCGCAAGTCGGTCTGCGCGTCGTCGACGACGTGGCGATGCCGGCGAACAACCGTTGCCTGATCTGGCGGCGCGATGGAACTTCGAGTCTGCGCGGGATGATCGGTTGATCAGATGTTCGCGTTCTCAGGCGGCGCGTTGCTGCCCAGGTCCGCTGCCCCCGCAGAGACCTGCTGGCTAGCCGGTTGTTCCATGCCCACCGAGAAACAGGTCATCGATAGCGACCCGTAGGCGTATCCGTCGATCACGACGTCGAGCGGCTGGTTCGTCTCGGCGCCAAACCCTGCGACGTAAAGAAAGGGAAGGAAGTGTTCGGGCGTGGGCGCGACCTGGAGGAAGTCTTGCCGATGCATCAGCGCGGGCGTGTTCCCAGGCGTCGACGTCGCGATCGCAATCGCATCCTTGTTGAACCGTCGCGCCCAATCGAACCCTTCGTCCTTTGCATTCCAGTCGATGGCGCGAAGGTTGTGCACCACGTTGCCGCTTCCCATCACGAGCACGCCGCGGTCTCGTAGTGCGGCGAGTCGTGCTCCCAGCGCCAGGTGATACTCGGGCGGTTTTGCCGCGTTGATCGACAGTTGCACGACGGGGATGTCGGCATCGGGAAACGCATGGACGAGCACCGACCATGTTCCGTGGTCGAGCCCCCAGCTGTCGCGATCCGCACCGACATACTCGGGGTGCACGACATCGGCGACTTCCTCCGCGAGTTCCGGAAGCCCGGGCGCCGGGTATTGCACGTCGAACAACGCCTTCGGAAACCCGTAGAAGTCGTGGATCGTTTTCGGGCGCGCCATCGCCGTCACCGCAGTGGCGTTGATGTACCCGTGCGCGGACACCATCAGGATCGCGCGCGGTCGCGGCACCTGCGCGCCGACTGCACGCCAGGCCGCCGAGTAGCGGTTGCGTTCCAGTGCGTTCATCGGGCTGCCATGGCCGAGGAACAGCGCTGGCATGTGGGGCGAGGCGCTCATGCCGCGATGCTCGCGCACGCTGCGTGAAGGACTCGGTGAGCGAGACGACTTCCCTTAGCCCGTGCTTGCGCCAACGCGCTGCCACGCGCCGACTACGAGCAGGACGAAGTTGAGCAATACCCCCAACGCGTAGAGCACGAGCATGAACGGGCTGCTCCAGCGGAGGAAAAGAGCGAAGCGCCTGCCGAACACATTGGCCGCGAGCCGCGCGCGGTCGTCCGCTGTCTCAGGAAACCAAAACGCGCGGAACAGACGGTAATGGTGCATCAAGAGCCAGGCTGATACGACAAGACCAAAAACAGGTCCGATGATGTCCATGTGGGCCCCCGGTTCGATGCAAGTCTGCGGTCAACGCGCGACTTCATATACCAGCATCGGCTCCAGGTGCGCGATGGCCTCGACGGATTCCGGCGGCCGCCAGGCGAACATCCGGATGCTTATTTTTTCCGGCGTCACGTCGATGATGGAGAACCCGTTCTTCTCGGTAGGCGCGAGCACTTCATCCATTCCGATCAACTGCGACGGCTTGGAGTCGACGCCCCGGAAACACGAGGGGAAGGCGATGTCGCCGCTGGCGAGGGTGCCGCCCGTCACGACGTGCACGTGCCGATCGAACTTCAGTTCACCGGATCGATGTACCGCGCCCGCGCCCGAGGCGTGGAAGTCGCCCTGCACGAGCAGCGGCGCACGTTGCTTCTGCGCGGCAAGCGCGCCGATCAGGCGCTGGTGTTGGTGCAGCCAACCGCGTTGCCAGCCGGGTTTCGCCTCGTAGAGCACCAGTTGCCCGGATTCGGCGTCGAGCAAATCGGGATACCAGTCGCCTAGCTTGCCCGAGGAATACGCGAACGGCAGCGACGGCGCATGGATGAACTGCGCCGTATCTTCGGCCAGGGTGCGCGAGAGCAGCCAGTCCTCGGCCCATTTCGGAATGATGGTCGCCTGGTTGCCCTTGTAGTTGACGTATCGGCGGCAGTCGTAGAGCACAACTTCCAGCAAGGTGCCGTAGCGCAAGGTGCCGAAGGTGAAGTTGCACCCTGGCGCAGTCCACGCCTTGTCGCCGCCCGGCAGCCACGCTGGCCGGTTGGCGTCGGGCAGGAACTCGGGGTAGTAGAGATCCTGCGTCTGCTCGGCGCCGAGCGTGCCATAGGTGTCCGGCGGCAACGAGGCGATGCCCGCGGTGAACTCGTCGTTCTCGAACAAGTCGTGGTCGTCGGTCAGGAAGAACGACGGGATCGATCGCAGGCTCGCGCCGTAGAGTCCAGCGATCTGGTAGTCGCACACGGCGGTGAAGGTGGCGATGTTGCGCGGGTGGAGCATCGGCACGCCGACGTCGAGCGGATCGCCGAACTGCGGCCACACCTGTTCCTGGAAATATTTCGCGAACGGTTTGTTGAGGACGGTCTTGAGGTCCCAGTAGATCTGGTCGCCGTTGGAGATCACCACGTCGGGTTCGAAAGACAACCCGCGCGCGAGCAGGGCCCGACGCGCATCCATGTCGAGCCAGAAGGTCTTGCCCTGGAACGGTGGGCCGTCGAAACCGCCGGGACACGTGTAGGCGAGGATGCGTAGCCTTTCCGCGGCAGCGTCGGGACGCGGGAAGGTGCGCAGCGGCCACGGATCGCACAGCGGCGCGCCGCCAGCATCGAACAACCGCAGCTCGTACTGCGTCGCTGGTTCCAACCCTTCGACGTCGAATCGCCAGAAGCGCCCGCTCGGCCCGCGCTGGGAACCTGCGATCTTGCGTTCGTTCACGGCGAGGTACGGTGTCGCGGTGAGCGCTTCGGTGACGGACACCTTGATGAGGAACCGGGCGTGGCTGGAGGTCGGGATGATGTGCGCGACGCGGCCCTGGTCCCATCGTTTCATGGCGGCTTCCGGGAATAAAAGCAGGACCGGTAGCCTAGCTCACGACGAACTCATCGGCTTCGAATTTGCGTTTGTTCGCCGGGCTCTGCTTGCATAAGCTTCGCCCGGTTGCCATACGGAGGAGTTGCAGATGAAGACGAAGGACATCGCCGTCGCAGTCTCCCTGATGGCCATCGCCGCGGCCGTATGGATCCTCTATCCCACGGTGACCGCGGCCGACTCGTACAGCGGCCGCTTGTCCGACGCGAGGTTCGTGGAGGCCAGGGACCTTCTGGTCGACTACGCGAAGCGGAATCGTGCACGCGGCATCGTCGCACTGAAGTCGCACGACGCGCGTATGGGTGTCCTGTTGTATTGCGACACCGCCCAGATGATGCGGCTCGTCAGCCTGGCGGATGGCGTCACCTACCTTTCCGTGGACGAAGGCGCCGAATTGCGCGCGCCCGAGGTGGCCGCGCTGACACGCCAAGTGGCCGATATGCTCGGCAAGGAGTACGCGCCCAGCATCGCCAGCCGACGCAGGGAGCACAATGCGGTCGACGCGTTCTTCCTGAAATGGCGCGACGGCGTCGACGACGAACGGACGTGCCTATGACTGCGTCTGGCTGGTAGCAAGGGGGCAGACCAATTCCGAATGCCCAGGCTGATGCGCCCTTCGGCAGGCGCGGGTTTGCGCCGGGTGGCAGTGACCGCTTCCGACCCAAAGCGGACGTTGGGTCTGTCGCCTTTCGGATGAGCCTCACGGAGCGTCCCATGCTCTTCGAGCAGATTGAGGTGCTTTTTGCGCAGATCCTTATGGACGGAGTAGGCCATGAACATCACAGGGTCCAGCATCTCCCGGATCGCGTCCAAGTCATGCACGAAACTCGATGCTGCAGCCTCGAACGCATTGCGTTCCGTCATGCGGTGCCCCTGCACATCCCCTGATGGAGCCGAGTCTAAATCAGTGGTTTGCCGCCGGGGCACTGAAACGAAAAAAGGCCACCCGAAGGTGGCCTTTCGCTTCAAATCTGGTGGGCGGTGCAGGGTTCGAACCTGCGACCCTTGCCGTGTGAAGGCAATAAATCTGATCCACAGCCTTCCACGCAAGTCCTCTAATGTGTTGAAATATATAACAAAACATCTGTACAGGTCCAGCGTAATCCGCTAGAGTGTATCCGTACTACGTCCGTACGGATCGCATCATGGCGCGACTGAGCATCGATAAAGCGACGGTCCGAAGTCGGCTGAAACCGAGGCGCGAACCGTATTGGGGAGCTCCGATCGCTCGCGGGCTATTCCTGGGGTTCCGACGTACCAAGACCGGCGGTACTTGGATTGCGCGGGTTCACGACGACGAGAAGCGCCACCGCTATCACAGCGTTGGGCCGGTCTCCCCCGGTCTTGACTACGAAGCGGCGCGCAATAGCGCGCTGGCTTGGAAGCGGCACATCGATGCTGGGGTCACGCTTACGAGTATCGATAGCGTCGCAGACGCTTGTCGGGAATATGTGCAGGACTGCGAAAAGCGGAGGGGGAAAGCGGCTGCACACGATGCCGAGCTCCGCTTCAAGCGAACGGTTTACGACGCACCGATTGGCCGCTTGGCCCTTACCAAGATCACGCAAAAGCGCATCGAGGACTGGCGCGATGAACTGGCGAAGCCGGATTGCCGCCAGCCTGGGCTATCGAAGGCGAGCCTCAATCGCACGCTCACGTCGCTGAAGGCAGCATTGAATTACGCGGTCACGCGCCGGTATGTCTCGGCGGAGCGGGGCATCGAGTGGGGCCTGGTCAAGCCCTTCAAGGTCGACAACCGTCGCGACCTGTTTCTTGATTTGGCGCAGCGCCGGGCGCTTCTCGCCAGCTCCAACGGCGGCGTACGCGACTTGATCGAAGCTGTAATGCTCACCGGGGCGCGAGCTGGCGAACTGACCGCCGCCAAGTGTTCGCAGTTCGATGCGAGGACTTCCTCTATGACGTTTGACGGGAAGACCGGTAAACGATCTGTTCCGCTGTCGCCACCTGCCGTTGCGCTCTTCGCGAGACTTGCGCGCGACAAGTCAGCCGCCGACAACCTTTTCGTCCGCGACGACGGCAAGCCGTGGGCGCCCTCCGATTGGGACAAGCTGGTGCGCGATGCGGCAACCGCGGCGAAGCTGCCAGCCGGGGTCTGCCTCTATACCCTGCGCCACAGCTTCATCACCGAAGCCATAGGTGGCGGCCTGTCACCCCTGGATGTTGCTCGATTGGTCGGGACGTCGTTGGTCATGATCGACAAGCATTACGGGCACCTGGCTCAAACCGCCGCGCGCGAACGCCTGTCTCTCGTTAATTTCGTTTAGCCAACCGATGAACTTGGGGCCGCCCGCAGCATTGGGCCCTCGTCCCCAGTCGAAGGCGGTTTCTGCTGAAAAGGGGAGCGAAGCCGCTGATCGCGTGCTCCCAGCCTGCGCGGCCCGTCGTCGCGATACCATGGACTAAGGAGGGCGGCAGGAATGGGGCGGGGAGCTTACAAGCGCGCCGTAGACCGCGACGAAGCGTCGGAGATGCTCGGCGTCTTGCGGCCTGCCGCCCGGTCGGATTCCGAGCCATTCGATTTAGTTTCTTGACCGACAGGTCGCCGGAACGTTGTTCATGGGCGCAAATGAGGATGAGGATTCATGCACGTTAGGGAAAGCACCATCGAGCAGGAGCTGATCGAAAAGCTCGGCGACCTCAAGTACACCTTGCGCCCGGACATTCGCGACCGAGCCTCGTTGGAGCGCAACTTCCGCGATAAATTTCAAGCTCTTAACCGGGTCACCCTGACGGACGCCGAATTTCAACGCCTATTGGAGGAGATTGTCACTCCCAACGTGTTCAAAGCTGCGCATACGCTGCGCCACCGCAATGCTTTCACGCGCGACGATGGCACGCCGTTGAACTACACGCTGGTCAATATCACTGATTGGTGCAAAAACACGTTTGAAGTCGCCAGTCAGTTGCGCATCAACACCGACAATAGTCACCACCGCTACGACGTAATCCTGTTGATCAATGGCGTCCCTGCCGTCCAGATCGAATTAAAGACGCTTGGCATAACCCCGCGCCGCGCAATTGAACAGGTCGTCGAGTACAAGAACGATGCTGGCAATGGCTACAGCCGCACGCTGCTGTGCTTTATCCAGCTGTTTATCGTCAGCAACCGTGACTTTACCTATTATTTCGCGAACAACAACGCGCGCCACTTCGCGTTCAATGCTGATGAGCGCTTCCTGCCCATCTACCAGTTCGCCTCGCCGGACAACAGCAAGATCAACGGCATCGACGCATTCGCTGATGCGTTCCTGGCGAAATGTACGTTAGGGCAAATGATCAGCCGCTACATGGTTCTCGTGGCCAGTGAGCAGAAGCTGCTGATGATGCGGCCGTATCAGATCTACGCGGTCAAGAATATCGTCGAGTGCATCGATACTAACCTTGGCAACGGCTATATCTGGCACACGACCGGCAGTGGCAAGACCCTCACCAGCTTCAAAGCATCCACCTTGCTCAAGGCCAATCCGGCCATCGAGAAGTGCCTGTTCGTGGTAGATCGCAAGGACTTGGATCGACAGACCCGAGAAGAGTTTAATCGCTTCCAAGAAGGGTGCGTCGAGGAGAACACAAACACCGACTCCCTAGTGCGGCGTCTCACCTCGGACGACTTCGCCGACAAAGTGATCGTCACCACCATCCAGAAGCTCGGTCGCGCACTAGACTCCTCGCGCGCCGACTACCGCCAGAAGTTGGAGCCGCTGCGTGACAAGCGCATTGTGTTCATCTTCGATGAGTGCCACCGATCGCAGTTCGGTGAGAATCACCAGGCCATCAAGGCCTTCTTTCCCAAGGCCCAACTCTTTGGGTTTACTGGCACACCGATTTTTGAGCAGAACGCCAGCTACAAGCGCATCGAGGGAGACGAGCAGACTCTCAAGACCACCGAAGATTTGTTTCAAAAGTCTCTGCACGAATACACCATCACCCACGCCATCGAGGATCGCAACGTTCTGCGGTTCCATGTCGATTACTACAAGCCGGACGGAAAGCACGTAGCCAAGCCTGGTGAACTGGTAGCCAAGAGGGCCGTAGTCGAGGCGATTCTCAGTAAGCACGATGCGGCCACTGGTGGGCGCCGCTTCAACGCGATCCTCGCCACAGCTTCGATCAATGACGCCATTGAGTACCATCAGCTCTTCGAGCAGGCACAGGCAGGCAGGCAGAAAGTTGACCCTGAGTGGTCGCCGCTCAAAATTGCAGCCGTGTTTTCCCCTCCGGCCGACGTCGGCGCCGATGTCAAGCAGTTGCAAGAAGACCTTCCTCAGGAACAGGAAGACAACAAGAAGGACCCAGAGGGCAAGAAGGCTGCTTTAAAAGCCATCATCGCCCGCTACAACACTCGCTTTCGCACGAATCACCGTATCGAGGAATTCGATGCGTACTACCAGGACGTGCAGCAGCGTATCAAGGATCAACAATTCCCAAATGCTGATCTGCCCATGAAGGGTGGCGAGAAGGTGGACGTAGTGATTGTGGTGGACATGCTACTCACCGGCTTCGACAGCAAGTTTCTTAATACCCTGTACGTTGATAAGAACCTCAAGCACCACGGTCTTATCCAGGCCTTCAGCCGAACCAATCGCGTACTCAACGACACCAAGCCTTACGGCAACATTCTCGACTTTCGCGGCCAACAGGACGAGGTAGACGCTGCAATTGCACTTTTCTCTGGGGCCAAGGCTGATAAAGCGCGGGAAATCTGGCTCGTAGACACGGCGCCTGTGGTCATCGAGAAGTTCAAGGTAGCCCGAGCCAACCTCGATACCTTCATGCAGTCGCAGGGCCTCTCTGGCAAGCCCGATGACATCGCCAACCTCAAGGGCGACGCCGCTCGTGCCGCCTTCGTCGAACACTTCAAGCAGGTGCAAAAGCTCAAGACCCAGCTTGACCAGTACACCGATCTGAGTGCGGAACAGGCCCAGACCATCGATCGCATCTTGCCGCGCGATGTCCTCAACTCATTCCGCGGCGCGTACCTAGAAACTGCTCAGCGACTCCGCGCGCAGCAGGACAAGCCGGGCGAGTCCAAGAACGATCACATTGATCAGCTCGATTTCGAGTTTGTGTTGTTCGCGTCCAGCACGATTGACTATGACTACATCATGAAGTTGATTGCCGAGTACTCCTCGAAGACGCCTGGCAAGGCCACTATGAGTCGCGAGCAGCTGATAGGTCTAATCGCCGGCGACGCCAAGTTCATGGACGAGCGAGAGGACATCAGTGAGTACGTTCGCAGCCTGAAAGCCGGCGAAGGCTTGAGTGAGCGTGACATCCGCCTCGGGTATCGGGATTTCAAGGCCGACAAGGCAGCTCGCGAGCTGTCTGTCCTGTCGGAAAGGCACGGCTTGCCCGCAGGCGCGTTGGAGGCTTTCGTGGAGACCATACTTACTCGCCGCATCTTCGACGGCGAGCAGCTCACAGAATTGCTGGCGCCGCTCAATCTGGGATGGAAGGCGCGCACCGAGAAAGAACTGGCGCTAATGGGCGAGCTGCTGCCACTGCTGAAGAGGCGCTCGGGCGCGCGGGAGATCGCAGGTCTCAAGGTGTATGAGGACTAGGGATGGCGAACGAACCGAAGAAGACGGCTACACCAGGTCTGCGCTTTCCCGAGTTTCGGCGGGCCAAACCCTGGGAAACAAAAAAGCTTAGCGATTTGCTCGTCGAGCAGAAGAAGCGGAACAAGAGCCTAAAGTTCGGACCGCAAGATGTTTTGTCGGTTTCTGGTGAGCATGGATGCGTCAACCAAATCGAGCTTCTCGGTCGTTCATACGCGGGCGTAAGCGTAGAAAACTACCGCGTCGTGGATACCGGCGATATCGTTTATACGAAGAGCCCGCTCAAGAAGAATCCGTTTGGAATTATCAAAGAAAACAAGGGCCGCCCTGGAATTGTTTCCACGCTTTACGCCGTGTACCGCGCGACGGCCTCTGGGCATCCTGCGTTCTTGGACCACTACTTCTCGCGAGACTACAACCTGAATAGTTATTTGCAGCCGATCGTCAGAAAGGGCGCAAAGAACGACATGAAGGTCAACAACGTCGTCGTGCTGAGCGGCGACGTTCTCGCTCCTCAGGTCGACGAGCAAAAGAGAATCGCAGATTGCCTGACGTCGCTTGACAACGTAATCGCCATTCAAGGGCGAAAGGTGAAGGTATTGAAGGCCCACAAGCGGGGCCTTATTCAGCAGCTATTTCCCCGCGAAGGTGAAACTCAGCCGCGTCTTCGGTTTCCAGAATTTTCCGACGCGCCAGAATGGGCGCCTCAGAGTTTGGAGCAGCTTGTTGAGTTTAGGTCGGGTGGTACGCCGTCGAAGGAGAATCCCGACTTCTGGAACGGCACCATTCCGTGGGTCTCTGCCAAGGACATGAAGACCTTCTTGCTCAACGACACGCAAGATCACATTTCCACCAGTGCAGTCGAAGCCGGCGCCAAGCTCGCGCCAGCGCGTGCGATCTTGATCCTCACTCGCGGGATGACGCTTCTCAAGGACGTCCCAATCTGCGTCTTGCTTCGAGAGATGAGCTTCAATCAGGATTTGAAAGCCCTCCGCGTGAAGCCGACGAGCGATGGGCGGTTCATCGCCTTCATGCTGATTGCGAGTAAGGCGCGACTTTTGAGGCTGGTAGATATTGCGGGACATGGTACCGGCAAGCTCGATACCGACAAGTTGAAGGCGATGGAGTTCTTCCTTCCCGGCCGCAACGAGCAAGAACGGATCGCGGATTGCCTCTTGTCAGTCGACGCCCAGATTGCTGCCGAGTCCGACCAGCTTGCGGCGTTGAAAGTGCACAAGCAGGCGTTGATTCAACAACTGTTTCCTTCGTTGGAGTCTCGCTAGACATGGACGTTGCGTCTTTCTCCGATTTGCCTACGCTTGCGCAGCGTGTGCGAGAGGACCTGGATAAGAAGAAGTTTGTTTTGCTTCACGCTTACAACGGCGTAGGAAAGACGCGTTTGTCTGGCGCTTTTCGCGATTTGGGGCGCGCGGTGAACGCCGATGGGGAAACGACACGGCGAGATACGCTTTACTTCAATGCGTACACCGAAGACCTATTTTCTTGGGATAACGATCTTACTTACGAGAAGAAGCGAGTGCTTCAGCTCAATTCTGACTCGAAGTTCTTCGCAGGGCTTCGCGATCTGGAAATGGAAGTGAAGATCGGAAAGTTGTTGGAGCGCTATGCCGACTTCAACTTTTACATTGACTACGATCGCCGCGAGCCCTCGGATTCCCCAGATGAGCCTGGCGATCCGCTTCCTCCCGCGGTGACGTTCTTTCGTGATCGTGAGGAGAACGGCGACCCGATCCCGATAAAGGTTTCGCGTGGTGAGGAAAACATCTTTATCTGGTGTTTCTTTCTGGCAATCGTGCAGTTGGTGCTAGACGGTGCAGAAGCCTACAGGTGGGTGAAGTTTGTCTATATCGACGACCCGATCTCGTCGCTGGACGAGCATAACGCCATCGTCGTGGCCAACCACCTGATCCAGTTGTATAGGGAGGCGGAAAAGGTCGAGGTCGGGACTGTCATCTCCACCCATCACAATCTCTTTTTCAACGTGCTGCACTATGAGTTAAAGAACTACTTCAAAGGGAAGGCGTCGCAGTACGTGCTTGGCAGGGAGCGGCTGACTAATCGATATGACTTGCGCCAACAGCTCGGAGACACCCCCGCCTTTCATCATGTAGCAGCGCTCGTCGAGCTCGACAAGGTTGCGCGGGGGCAAGCGATTCAAACCCATCATTTCAATATGCTGCGTGCTGTTCTTGAGAAGACGGCGCTCTTTCACGGCTACACGCACTTCGGCGCCTGCATCAAGAAGGACCCTGGTGACGCTGATGGCGTCTTGCATCAGCGATTCGTTGATCTTCTTAGTCATGGAAAGTACTCGCTCTACGAGCCTGTCGAAATGGGAGACGAAACTAAGAGGTTCTTCCGCAAGATCGTGCGGGACTTTCTCGATCGCTACCCGTACAACAAGGCGCTATTCCCCGCTGACCCCATCGCTGACGCAGACCCGGCACAATGAACGATAAAGACCAGAAAGAACTCGGAAAGACTCTATGGTCCATCGCTGACCAGCTGCGCGGCGCGATGAATGCGGATGACTTCCGCGACTATATGTTGTCGTTTTTGTTCCTGCGTTATCTCTCGGATAATTACGAAGCGGCGGCGAGGAAGGAGCTGGGGTCGGACTACCCAAATCTGGTCAACGGCGAGGCCACCACTCCGCTGCAACTTTGGTATGCGCAGAACGAAGGTGATGTGCCGCAGTTCGAGCAGCAGATGCGCCGCAAAGTGCATTATGTGATTAAGCCCGACTACCTGTGGGGCCACATCGTATTTCTTGCGAAATCGCAGAGCGACGAGCTGCTTAATACCCTTCAAAGAGGGTTCAAGTACATCGAGGAAGACTCGTTCGAGAGCAAGTTTCAAGGCCTTTTCTCGGAAATCAACCTGGCGTCGGACAAGCTGGGGCGAAAGTATTCAGACCGCAACGCGAAGCTGTGCGCGGTTATCAGCGATATCGCCGGTGGCATGGCGTTGTTCTCTACAGACAGCGATACGCTGGGCGATGCGTATGAGTATCTAATCGGTCAGTTCGCCGCTGGATCAGGCAAGAAGGCTGGCGAGTTTTATACCCCGCAGCAGATTTCAAATGTCCTCTCCGCAATCGTCACGCTGGACAGCCAAGAGCCGTCCACCGGGCCACGCAGCAAGCTGGAAAGCGTGTTCGACTTTGCGTGTGGCTCCGGATCGCTATTGCTCAACATCCGCCATCGCATGAAAGAAAGCGGCGGAACGATCGGAAAAATCTACGGCCAAGAGTACAACGTAACTACTTACAACCTGGCGCGCATGAACATGCTGCTGCATGGGGTGAAGGACACCGAGTTTGAAATCTGGCATGGAGACACCCTAGCAAACGACTGGGATTGGCTGCGTGAGACCAACCCTGCAAAGAGGCCGCAGTTCGACGCCGTAGTGGCCAACCCTCCCTTTAGCTACCGCTGGGAGCCAGGCGAGGCGATGGCGCAGGACATGCGATTTAAGAATCACGGCGTGGCACCGAAGAGCGCCGCCGACTTCGCCTTCTTGCTGCATGGGCTGCACTACCTGAAGGACGACGGCGTGATGGCAATCATCCTGCCGCACGGCGTGCTGTTTCGCGGCGGAAAAGAAGCGGATATCCGCACCAAGCTGATCACCGACGGACATATCGATACTGTAATTGGCCTGCCAGCTAACTTGTTTTACTCCACCGGCATCCCGGTCTGCATCCTAGTGCTAAAGAAGTGCAAGAAGCCGGACGACATCCTGTTTATCAATGCCGCGGAGCACTTCATCAAGGGAACCCGACAGAATCAGCTAGGGCGGGAGCATATCGCCAAGATCATTGAGACGTACCGGCAACGCCCAGAGAGTCCTGTCGAAAGGTATGCTCGGCGCGTGCCGATGCAGGAGATCATCGACAATGACTACAACCTCAACATCTCGCGCTATGTCAGCACTTCTGAAGCGGAGAAGGAGATTCAGCTCAGCGCAGTGCACGCCAAGTTGGAGGCAATCCAACTGGAAATCGTCGAAGCGAAGCAGCATTACAACGCGTTTCTTGCGGAGCTTGGCGTTGAGCCATTGCCTTGAGCCGTCACCAATCTGCTTGTTGCAATGAACCGCCGCAACACGCGGTGAGCCTGCGGAGAAGTTGGGCAGGAAGGGCGCGGCGAGTCTGCGATAGCGCATCTCGCGATTCAAGGTAAGCGGAGGGGAAGGCGAAGAAGCGGCTTGGCGGACGACGCTTCGCAAAGCCGGCCGCCTGGCGGGTGAGGGTTGCTTGCGCGTACACGTCATTGAGCTGTGCATGTGGTCCCACATTTCGCGAACGTGGTTAGGGCTCCCCCGCTAGAAGCCCCCCCGGTTTCCGGTGGTTTCAAGGTAGCCCCCCCCAGGAATGGGGCCCCACAACGATGATCGCCTGCGCAGCAAAGGAACTAGGTGCCTATCGATTTCGCGCGGCGCGGATGCGAGGCAGATTGAACGCGACCTTTGCCTTGCCCTTCGACGTTCGTGGGCCGGTTGAGCAGCCGCCGTGCCATTTGCATCGTCGCTTACCAGGGATGCTGGGGGCCTCGCACGGGAGGCCGTCGCACCGCCGACGGCCTCCGCAGGGGACCTTGACGCGGTGCGACTCTGGCTCGACGTCATCACCACCAAAGTTAATCGCGCGCGTCATGCGGGAGCTCCAACAGGTGACAACGACCATCGAGTGACAGTTCGCCCGGCTCGGGTCCGAAGTGCCAGATCGTCGGGGATGCCGAAGCGCCGCGGCCGAGGGGGCGCCGCGTCATGCGGGATCGATCGCGTGCTCGCGACGTGTGTGCCGCTTCCAGCAACTGAGCTCGCAACGTGTTCACCTGCGCGTTGAGGTCGCAGATTTGGCGGTTGAGCTCCTTGGCCAGTGCGACCAATTCGGACGCTTTGATTTCGGTGGTCATTCTGCATCTCCTTGACTAAGCACGGGTGGGGCCGAGGTCATCGGCAACAGCAGGGCACACAAAACGGGTAGGACGCTCGCGCACATGGGCGAGAAACTGGGTGCTTCTTTGGTCGAACCACAGCGCGAAGGTCGGCTCGCACTCACCGTTGCGCTGCTTGTCGAACAACAGCAGCGCGTCGGGCTTGCCCAGCACGTCCTCCTCCGGCTCCTCACGCTTGAGCCGCGCCTTCTTGATCGCCCGTTCCTTAGGCTTGTTGCGCCACCACACCGCGCAGGTATCGACCATGTCGGTGATGCCGCCGCTGCCTTTGGCGTCGAGCTTGCCGCCAGGCTTGTCCTCGGTTTCGCCCTTGCGCATGTGGTGCACGAGCGCCACATGCACGCTGTACTCCTTCGCGAAGTCGGTCAGGCGGTCCACGAAGCGCTTCTGGCCGCTGTAGTCGTCTTCGTCGAAGCCGCACTTGGCCAGGTTATCGATCAGGAAGAACTGCACGCCGTAGCGACGCGCGGCATAGGCAAATACTTCCAGAATCACGTCCACCTTCGCCGTGCCGGTTGTGTCGAACACCCACAGCTTGTCGTGGAACCAGTGAGCAACGTGGCGCACGTAGCCGGCCGTCGGCTGCTCGGTAGCCGTGGCCTGCCGGACCATGCGCTTGAGCCATTTCACCGGCTTGAACTCCATGCTCGCCACGCAACAACGGTAGTCCTGCACAAGCGCGCCCAGCGTTACTTGGCCCATGCCCTGCGACTTGCCGTGACCGTTCACACCGAGCCAGATCGACACTTCCTCGGGACGCAGCACCACCTGATCGCCGGCCTTTTGCCAAGGCAACCGGATGCCGGCTTCCTGTCCGACTGCGGCGGCGAACTCCTCAACGAGCGCGTCGGCAAACTCCGAGGCCTGCCGCAACTGTTCCGGGTCAAGCGTGCGGCTCGCCGACAGCGCGGCCACGATCTCGTCGCGAGGAATCTGATCCATCAAGCATGCGTTCGCATCTTTGCGGGGCAGGGTGACGAGTCGGCAGCGCTCCCGGCCCAGACGTTTGACGATTTCGGCCGTGGCCTGCTGGCCCGCCAGATCGTCGTCCAGCGCCAGGAACAGCGTGTCGAACTGCGACAGCCGATCAAACTCGCTCTCGATCCAGCGCGCCTGCTTTGCTCCGTTTCCGCCGCCGAAGGGCACGGACAGCGCCGGCACGCCGTACTCGGCGAAGGCGAGTGCATCCATTTCGCCCTCGCACAGCACGACGCTTCGCTCACGTCCCGTCAGCGCCTGCCAGCCGAATAGGCACGGCTCGCAGTCGGCGTCGACGAAGAACTCCTTCGCGGGCACCTTGCGGTACTTCGCTGCCACCAGTTCGCCACCGCGCAGGTAGGGGAACATCAGCGCGCCCTTGCGGCTGGCGAGCTTGAATCGGACTGCCGTCTCCGGACTGATCTTGCGCACCGTCGAAAGCCACTCGGCAATCTGCGGAGGCAGCGAAGACACGCCTTCGCGCGATGGACGGCGATAACTTCGACCCGGGTTTTCAATCCGGTGTTCGCGTAGCCCGAGGTATGCGTGCACCTGCGCGATGGCCTGAGTCAGCGTGAGTCCGCGCACACCGGCCCAGAGGTCCAGCAGATCGCCTGATTCGCCGGTGGCGAAATCCGCCCACACCCCGGCCTTGCTGCCGCCCAGGTGCACCTTGAGGCTCGCCCCCGCTTCGCCACCGAGCGAGCCGACGCACCACTCTCGGCCCTGTCGCGCGCCTTCCGGTAGCAGCATCGCCGCCACATCCTCGGCGCGTTGCGCCAGCATGGTTGCCAGGTCCGCCGCGCGCATTACTGCGCCCCCGCGAACACGTCACCGCTAACGGCTCCGCGCATGCCGCGCGGTGCGTTCGCGTTGCGAATCCAGTTGCGCCACGTCGCCAGCCAGTCGGCCTTGCGGCCCTTCGCTCCGGCGATCCCGCGCCAGTAGTCCGCGAAGCGCTCGCCCTCGACGCCGATGTCCAGCTCGGGACGTTCGGCCTGCGCCCATTCCCGCCAGTCGTCCGGCAAGGACCAATCGGTCGGCAGGCGCGAGCCGGTAGGCGATGCGCAAAGCTCCTGCTCTTGCTTCTTTCTTATCTCCTCTTCTCTTTTCTCCTCTAGCGTGACCGCGCGTGACGATTCGTGACCGTGCGTGACGCTCCCCTCGTCGCGGCGTTCGCGCTCCCGCTGGACGCGCTTGCGCTCCATCGCCGACGCATCTTCGCGCACGGGCTGGCGGGTCTTCCACGCGGTCAGGGCGCCCCCGGCGTGCGTCTTGCCGGCCATCGCTTCGCGGATCGCGCAAACCTCCGCCTCGTCCATATCCAGGCCGGCGGCCACGTCCTCATCGACCCACGTAGCGATGCTTCCGCGCGGTGTTGCTTGCGAGGCGCACTCCAACATCGCCGCCCACACCGCGACGACGTGACCAACCGTGACCTTGCGTGACAACGTGCGGCCGGCACGCGCGGCGACGGCCTGCCACTTGGGGTCGTTGACCGTGCCGTGGTGCCAGCGGAACCAGTGCTCGGTGGCCATCAGAGCGCCTTCAGCCGCAGGAGCCGGAATGCGAGCGACACCGGCCATGCAGGAATCCGGTGATCGCAACGAGCCGCGACCAATTTCACCTTCGCCAGGGTCCGGAGCCGGGTCATTGAACACCCCCGGGGGAATCGTCTTCCCCAACGAGGCTCAAATCCTGGTTGCCCAGCAACTTGATCTGCGTGCACGTCGAGTCAAGAGTCTGCGGCGGTCGCAAACGCTGGCGCGCCGGTCCGGACTTCTTGCGATTCGGCGCGCGCCGGCGGCGCAGGTAGCCGCGTGCGAAAAGGCGGGCGACTTCGGCGAGTAGCATCAGTCGCATCAGATCGTGGAGGTCATCGAGATCGCGCCGGGCGGTCATTCGGCCCCCCTTCGGCGAGGCGGCCTCGGAGGAAGCAACGGAGGCGACCGAACTCGGGGACGCGGCGTCGCGTTCGGCGACTCGTTCGGCAATGAACAAGTCGACCTCAGACTCGAGCCAGCCGACGGCGGAGCACGCCAGGCGAAGCTGGCGAGGGAAGGCGCCTTCGGCAATCAGCGCGTACAACTGGCTGCGGGACAATTTCGTCCGCGCGAGCACTTCGGGAAGCTTGAGGATGGTGCTGGGCATGTCCCGCGCTCCTAGGCGTTTGGAAGACATGCCCTCGCAGAATACGCGGGGAGTTTCAGGGTGGAAGCTTTTTAAAAATTCCCCGTTTTCGACACGCCCTTGCCAGCCTTACCACCTTTGCGGCCGCCAGCGACCTTCTGTTGGCGGACGCCCGCGATCCGCTCCGCGCGATCGAGTTTCGAGCGCAGCAAAGTAATTTCGCGTTGGAGGTCGGCGCGATCGCGATTCGATTCGGCCAACTCGTGTTGCATCCGCTTGATGAACGTCGCCGATTCCGCGTCGAGGCTCGTTGCCGTCGCCGACGCCACCGCATTCACCGTTGCGTCTCCCAACGTCACCGAGACCGTCCCTGTCCTCGTGTGCAGGTGCAGCGACGCACGGATGTCGTCGAATCGGGCTTGACGATTCCAGTCGTCCTGAGCGACTACCCACGACGCGAACGGTCGCCACTCGAAGCGCTGCGGATGTTGCTGCGACATCGACAGTGCGCCGGCGCGAACGTGGTCGGCGATACGCTTCCTCACCCGATCGGCCGCGTAGGTGTGCTGCTGGGGCGAGTGCCCCGCGCGCAATCGCTGCGCGACGATGAGCACGCACTGCGACTTCAAGAGCTGAGCGTCGGGGGCGAGTTTCCGAACCTCGACCAACGGCTTCATTGCATACGAGACTCGCGGCACGCCGGACTCCTGCTCCACTGGTGTTGAGCACACCGTAGAGCATTCGAACCCCGATGAAAATCCGTACACCGATCCGTACAAAAGCAAAGGCCACCGCGACGGGTGGCCTAAGTACTTGATTTTATGGTGGGCGGTGCAGGGTTCGAACCTGCGACCCTTGCCGTGTGAAGGCAATGCTCTACCGCTGAGCTAACCGCCCGGTCGTGCTGTGCCGCTTGAGGCGGTGCAGGCGCGGCATTCTACGGAAGCGCGGCCATTCGGGCAACGGGTCTTCACAACCACCGCCGCGTGCGTTCACAGAACGAGACATACAGCCCCGGGAAGCGGCGGTGGAGGATGTATTCCTCCGGCAGGATCTGCAGGCGCGTGATGTAGGCGACGAACAGCGGCACCGCGAGCCAGGCGCCGGGGCGGTCGACGAACACGACCCACGCGGTCAGCAGCACGGCCTGGCCGAGATACATCGGGTTGCGGGTCCAGCGGTACAGGCCGGTGGTGACCAGCGTGCTCGCGTTCTCGGGCGAGAGCGGGTTGACCGTCGTCTCGGCGCGGTCGAAGGCGAACTTCGGCGCGAGGTTCAGGTACAGGCCCGCGGCGATCAGCAGCACGATGATCGCGCCCTGGAAGGGCGGTTCGATCGGGCGGCCCGGCAATCCATGGCCGAGCATCCATGCGATCGCCATGCAGGCGAGCAGCACGACGAGGGGCGGTACCTTGGTTTCGAGTTTGTTGAGCATGGGTTACTCGATCTGGTCGCGCGCCCACGCGGCGTCGAGCGCTTCCATGGCGTCTTTCGGTTTGCACTTCGCGGCTTTCTCGTACGCGCCCGCGGCCTTGTCTTCGCCTTTCTCGCCCTGCAGCAGCAGGATGAGGTTCCCGTGTTCGACGTGTGCGATCGGTGAGTCGGGCGTCAGCTTCAGCGCGGTCTTGATGTGCGATTCGGCCTCGCTGGCCTTCGCGCCGTAGGTGAGGCCGCCGATCATCGCGCCGATCTTGCCGATGATCTCGGCGTGGTAGAGCGCGAGGGCGGTGTGGGCTTCGGCGTGTTTCGGCGCGCGTTCCAGTGCGTTGTCGAGCGAGGTGCGCACCTTGCCGGCGATGCCTTGCTTCAGCGCCTTGGCGATCGACAGCGATTGGCTGTAGCGGCCGAGGGCGAAGGCGTGGCGGTAGTGGCTGTTCGCTTCGTCGGGGAGGGCCTTGATGGCGGCTTCGGCGAGTTGCGCGCCTTGTTCGAAGCGTTTCTGTTTTTCGGCTTCGCCGTCGACGAGGTAGGTCGCGTGGATGCCGATGGCCTTCACCGCGACGGAAGCGCCGATGGGGCCGAGTTTTTCGCCGGCTTCGAACGCGGCCTGGAAGTCGCCGCGATGGAAGGCGCGCCAGGCGTCCTGCAGGGCGGCGGCGAGGGCGTCGGCGTCGAGCTTGGGCGCGGTCTTGCCGGCGGCCTTGAGCAGCGCGGCGGCGTGCTTCGCATCGGGGAACGGCTCGGCGTCGCCCGCATGCAGCTGCGGCCAGGCCTTCTTCAACGCATCGCCGGCGTAGGCGAATCCTTTCGAATCAAGAGGGAAGGGCGCCCATTTCGACTTGGCCATGCGTGCCTCGGGGGTTGAGGGAAGCGGCAGCATCCCGCCGCCGGGTGGTCTTCGCAAGTTACTTGCATCGGCCGTGGTGTGATTGCTCGACACGCAGACCGGCACGCTGCGCGGCCAGCAGTCGAAGGAGGCACGCATGTCCAGGGAAACCACGTTCCGCCACGTCTGGCTCGCTGGGTTGGGCGTGTTCGCGCGCTTCCGCCGCTCGGTCGATCGCATCGCCGGGCGCACGCCGATCGCGGAGGAGCCGCCGGTGGAGCCGCCGTTCGTGACGACGCAGAAGGTGGCGAAGCGCAGTGCGCATTCGTCGGGGTCGAGGAAGGCGGGGGAGCGGGATGCGCAGCGGAGGATTGCCGGCAAAGGTCGCTGACGCATTAGGCGGGAAACGGGAAACAAAGAGCGGGAAACGGGAGAGAAAACCTTGCTTCGGCCGATGGACTATCGGCCGAAGCGAAGTCCTCTCTCCCGTTTCCCGTTTCCCGCTTTTCGTTTCCCGTTTCCCTTTTGCTCAGTCGATGTACGCCCGAGTGAGTGTGTTGAGATGCACCCGCTCCGCATCGCGCAGGAACGGCGCGAGCAACATCATGACCTGCACGATGCCTGCGCGAATCGACTGCTGTTCGTCCTTGTCGCCGCGCGCGCTCGCGTAGTTCAGCCAGAATGTCGCGATCACGAGGACGTTCGTCGCCGCGGCGTCGAGTTCGTCGGCCGAAGCACGCATCACGCCGGCCTGCGAGAGGCCGCGCATCACGTCGTGGGCCTGTTCGTCCGCGCGGCGCAGGATGCGCGCGAAGCGGATGCGCAGGCGGCGGTTGCGGCTGAGGATGTTCGCGAGGTCGCGATACAGAAAGCGGTAGTCCCAGATGCACTCGAACACCAGGTGCAACTGCAGCCAGATGTCTTCGAGGCCGGGCAGGCGGTCGGCGGGTGCGCCGAGGGCGGCATCGATGCGCTCTTCGTAACGGCCGAAGAGGTGCTCGATGATGTCGTCCTTGTTGCGGAAGTGGTAGTACAGGTTGCCCGGGCTGATCTCCAGCTCGTCGGCGATGTGGTTCGTCGTGACGTTGGGCTCGCCCTGCGCGTTGAACATCGCGAGCGACGCATCGAGGATGCGTTGTCGGGTTTGCCTGGCCATGCGCGGGGCGCCGCGCTTACGCGGTGAGCTTCTTCACGAGGTCGATGTACTTCTGCATCGCCTCGTCCTGCGAGGTGCCCTTCAACTTGGCCCACGCTTCGTACTTGGCGGTGCCGACGAAATCGAAGAACCCCGGCTTCGGGCCGGTGACGTCGCCTTCGGCGCCCTGCTTGTAGAAGGCGTACAGGCGCAGCAGCGTGTCGTTGTCGGGGCGCTCGGACAGGCCCTGGACATCCTTGGCGGCCTGCTCGAAACGGGCTTTCAGGTCGGACATGCGCGGCGCTCCCTTGGCGGCAGGCGGGCATCACAGCACGCGTTGTCGACGTTTTCAATACGCGGGGGAATTGTGGCCGCGGCCCGCCTCTGGCAACGTTGATGGCAGGACATCGGGGAGCATGCTGCACATGACGTATTTCGTTACCGGAGCCACGGGCTTCCTCGGTCGCCACCTGGTCGGCAACCTGCTCAAGCGCAAGGGCCCGATCCACGTGCTGGTGCGCAAGGATTCGCGCAAGAAGTTCGACGCGATCGCCGCGAAAATGGGCTGGGACATGAAGCGCGTGGTCGTCGTCGAAGGCGACATGGCCGCGCCGAAGTGCGGGCTGTCCGCCGCGCAGTTGCGCGCGCTCAACGGCAAGGTGAAGCACTTCTTCCACCTCGCCGCGATCTACGACCTGACCGCGAAGGCCGAGGCGCAGCGCGTCGCCAACGTCGACGGCACGCAGAACGCGCTCGACCTCGCCGCCGCGATCGGCGCCGGCTGCTTCCACCACACCTCGTCGATCGCCGCCGCCGGCCTGTATCCGGGCGTGTGGCGCGAGGACATGTTCGACGAAGCCGAAGGCCTCGACGATCCGTACCTGCGCACCAAGCACGACTCCGAAGGCCTCGTGCGCAAGGAAAAGCGCATCAAGTGGCGCATCTACCGCCCGGGCATGGTCGTCGGTCACTCGAAGACCGGCGAGATGGACAAGATCGACGGCCCGTACTACTTCTTCACCTTCATCAAGAAGCTGCGCGAAATGCTGCCGCAGTGGATGCCGATGCTGGGTCTTGAAGGCGGGCGCATCAACCTGGTGCCGGTGGACTTCGTGGTCGACGCCATGGACCACATCGCGCACAAGCCGAAGCTCGACGGACACACGTTCCACCTGACGGATCCGGAACCGATGCGTGTCGGCGAAGTGCTCAACGCGTTCGCGCGCGCCGGCCACGCACCCGAAATGACGATGCGCATCGACGCACGCATGTTCGCGTTCGTGCCGGGCGGCGTGCGCATGGCGGTGGGCAACCTGCCGCCGGTGCGGCGCTTCATCGGCATGCTGCTGCGCGACTTCCGCATTCCGAAGGAAACGCTGAAGTTCATCACCTATCCCACGCGCTTCGACAATCGCGAAGCCGAGCGCGCGCTCAAGGGCAGCGGCATCCACGTGCCGAAGCTCGACACCTACGCGTGGCGCCTGTGGGATTACTGGGAACGCCATCTGGATCCGGACCTGTTCGTCGACCGCTCGCTGAAGGGCAAGGTGCGCAACAAGGTCGTGGTGATCACGGGCGGTTCGTCGGGCATCGGCCTGTCGACCGCGCAGCGCGTGGCCGAAGCCGGCGCGATCACGGTCATCGTGGCGCGCGGCGAGGCCGAGTTGTTCAAGGCGCGCGACGAGATGAAGGCGAAGGGCGGCAAGGTGTTCGCCTACACGGCGGACCTCGCCGACATGGGCGACTGCGATCGCCTGATCAAGACGGTGCTCGAGGAACACGGCCACGTCGACGTGCTGATGAACAACGCGGGGCGTTCGATCCGGCGTTCGATCGAGTTGTCGTACGACCGCTTCCATGACTTCGAACGCACGATGCAGCTGAACTACTTCGGCTCGCTGCGCCTGATCATGGGCTTCCTGCCGGGGATGACCCATCGCCGCCGCGGCCACATCATCAACATCTCGTCGATCGGCGTGCTGGCGAACTCGCCGCGCTTCTCCGCCTACGTCGCATCGAAGGCGGCGCTCGACGCGTTCTCACGCTGCGCGCAGGGCGAGTTGTCGGGCAAGGGCATCGCGTTCACCACGATCAACATGCCGCTGGTGAAGACGCCGATGATTGCGCCGACCAAGATGTACGACAGTGTGCCGACGCTGACGCCCGAAGAAGCCGCGGACCTGTGCGTGAAGGCGATCATCGAACGCCCGAGCCGCATCGCCACGCGCCTGGGCATCTTCGCCTCGGTGATCAACGCACTGGCCCCGAAGGCCTACGAAGTCGTCATGAACACCGCGTTCGAACTGTTCCCCGATTCGGCCGCCGCGAAGGGCGACAAGAAAGCGCTCAAGGGCGAAGTCGAACCGAGCGGCGAGCAGATCGCGTTCGCCGCATTGATGCGCGGCGTGCACTGGTAAGCAGGAGCAAAAAGGGGGTCAGAGCACTATTTCGCCAAGCGAAATAGTGCTCTGACCCCCTTTTTTTTCATTAGTAGGTTGCGCACTGCTTGAAGCGCGACATCTGCTCGCTGTTCTCCGGCGGCTGCAAATGCACGCGCGCCGTGCGCAACGTGTCGTACCGCATCAGTACCGTGCAGATCTCGTCGAAGCGTTGCGTCGAGGTTTCGTCGACCTGCACCAGCAGCGTGGACTTCGTCGACCACACCGCGCGATAGATGCCGGTCAGCGAGGCGACGCGGCGCACGACTTCGGCGCGTTGCAGGTCTTCTTCTTCCGGCGTGATCGGGATGACGAGGGTGGTCGCGGGGTTCGCGACCTGCGGCTTCGCGGCAGTCGCGCCCGCGACGGTCGCCGGCGATGCAGCAGCAGGCGATGCACCAGCGGTGGATGGGCCAGCAATCGCAGGCGCCGCAACGGCCTGTGTCGCTTTCGGCTTCAGCACGCTCAAATCGGCTTGCGGCGGCGGCGCTTCGCCCGCCGCGAACCAGCCGACGATCAACCCGACGACCAGCGCGCCGAACCACGCGATGCCCACGTGGCGTTTCGCTTTCTGCGCAGCGTCGCGGCGCACGTCCTCGCCCAGGCTCTGCGGGAGCAGCGGCGCGACCTCGGGCCACAACGCGTTGCCGTCGATGAGTTCGACGCGCGCTTCCTCGGCGTGCTTGCGTGCGTCGGGATCGATCGAGCCCGGCGTGACGAGTACGCCGCTGCGTGCGCCCTGGAACTTCATCGCCGCGACGAACTCGCCCACCGTCTGCCTGGTCAGGCGATACGCCGAACCATGCTTGGCGCCGAGCAACGCGCGTTCGCCGTTGCGCGACAGGAGGAATTCGGTTTGCTGGCCGCGGTCGGCGTCGTCGTCGGCGGTGAGCACGTCGTATCCGCGATGGCGCATCGCATCGAGGATGAAGTGCGAGAACTCGCGCCAGCGCATCGCCGACAGCGCGCGCACGCCGTTGAGCGCTTCGTCCTGGCGGCGGCGGATCGTCCAGAAATACAGCGTGCCGAGCGTTCCGAGCACGGCAGCGACGAGCAGGGCCACCAAAATCGAACGCACGTCGAACATGCAGGGTCTTTGCCGGCCGAATCGGGACCGCGACTATACGCCAGCCCCCATGCCCGCTTGTGCAACGGACGGCAAACAACAAGAAGCCCGCCAGTCCGAAACCGTCAGGGGAGGGGAGCGACGGGAGAGCTCGGGACTGGCGGGCCGTAAGTTGTTCCGCCGCGGGCGGCGGGTGGAGCCGGGATCAGGCGACGGGCTGCTTCTTCGTCGCCTTCTTGCGTGCGTGCTTGGCCGGGGCTTTCTTCGCGGGCGCGGCGGACGTCGTGGTGCGACGCGCCGGACCGACGCGGCGAAGCTCAGCCGTGAGCGCATCGACGCGATCGGCGAGCGCGGCGAGGTCGTCGCGGCCCGGCACGCCGAGCTTCACGAGCGCACGCTGCACGCGATCTTCGAACACCTTCTCGAGCTTGTCCCACGTGTCGACGGCGCGTTCACGCGCAACGCCCACGCGGCTTTCGACGGCGTCGCGCACGACGTCGGCGCGGTTGCCGGCGATCTTGCGCGCGGTCTGCTCGAAGTTGAGGCCTTCCTTCACCAGGCCTTCGAACAGGCGCGTGCCCTCGGCCTGCGCACGCCCGAAGGCGCCGACGCCGGCGAGCCAGATCTGCTGCGCCGACTCGCTGATGGACTTCGACAGACGATCGGCCTGCTCCTGCGCAGCCGCGTTGGCGGCGGCCGACTTGCGGGCGGAGGACTTCTTCGCGGCGGTCTTCTTCAGCTTGGCCATGGCGGATGCCTTTGGAGGATTGCTTCCGAGAATCGGGCCGCCGTCTAGAGCAAAAAAACAAAAACAGGGGTCAAAGCAAAAACAGGGGTCAGAGCACAATTTCCAGCTCTCTGAAATTGTGCTCTGACCCCTGTTTTTGCCCCTGTTTTTGCTCCTAGCGCCGGGCGGCGATGAAGTGGTCGACTTCGTCGAGTGCGCGGCGCAGGCGCGCGGTGGTTTCGGTCGCGCGCGGCTGCTTCGGCAGGCCGTCGAGGATCGAGCGCGCGGGATCGGCGAGCACGTCTTCGCGCAGCGACAGGCCGTGCGCTTCGAGCACCTGGCGCAGGTCGTCGGCGCGCTTGCGCAGGTCGTCGAGCGTGTTGCGGAACGCGAGTTCGCACACGCGGCGGCGCGCGGCGAAGCTGAAGACGTTCGTGAAGAACAATTCGCCGTCGTCGCTGTTGGGTTCGAACACGAGCTGGTCGATGTTCGGATAGGTGTTCGCGTAACGCTGCAGGCCGACCTGCATGCGCGACTGCAGCAGCGTGCGGAACGTCTGCGACAGCACGACGGGCAGGCCGCCTTCCGACAGGCGCTGGTCGATGCCTTCGGGCGTGCTGCGCGCGTTGCTCGAATCGAACGGCACCAGCGGATTGACGCCGATCAGCAGGTCGACGCCGCGTTCGAGCAGCAACGACGCGTGCATCGTGCGACGCAGCGCGCCGTCGACGAAATGCTTGCCGCGCACTTCCACCGGCGCGTACAGGCCCGGCAACGCGGCGCTGGCCTGCACGGCGCGCGAGATCGGCACGTCGTCCCAACCTTCGCCGCCGAAGCGCACGACCTTGCCGCTGTCAAGTTCGACCGCGACCACGTACAGCGGCGCGGCGAGTTCGCGGAAGTCGTTGCTGCGGCCGCGGCGCGAGAACACGTCGCGCAGGAAGCGTTCGATCTCGGTGCTGTCGAACAGGCCCGTCGGCACGAGCCCGCCGAAGCGGTTGATCGCATCGGACCAGCGCGAATCGCCACGACTGAAGATCAGGTCGCGCCACCATTCCATCGCCAGGCGCGGCGCACCCGCGGCGCGACGCATGTACTCGAAGAACGCGGGGCGCAGGAACGTCTCCGGGCGGAACTGGACGTCGTCGCTGTCGCCGGTGATGAAGATGCGGCACATCTCCGCCGTGTCCATGCGGTTGGCCAGGCCCGCGGCGAGGAAGGCGCCGGAGCTCACGCCGACGTACGAATCCAGGCGGGTCAGGTCGAGCCCGTCGATCGCCTCGTCGAGCGCGCGCAGGGCGCCGAGTTCGTACATGCCGCCGATGGGGCCGCCGCCGGCGACCGCCAGGCCGATGCGGGGGGTGGAGGGGGTCGGGCGTTGGCGGGCGGTGTGGAGGGAGAGCATCGCGGCGAGTTTAGCGGGAGGGCATGAAGAGCGGGAAACGGGAAACAAGGAGCGGGAAACGGGAAACAAAGAGCGGGAGAGAGGGCCCCACCTCGGCCGAAAGTCCATCGGCCGAAGCGTTGGCCTGCCTCCCGTTTCCCGCTTTTCGTTTCCCGTTTCCCGCTCTTATGCTTCCCCCCATGTCGCGCCACGCCGACGTCGTCCATCGCCTGCAACGCCGGCTGGCCTGCCACCAGGCCTTGCAGGACCCCGTGCGCGAACCCCGCAACGGGCTGCGCTGGTTGCCGGAACTGCGGCGGTGGCAGACGGCGCGGCTGGAGCGCAGCTTCAAGCGCTTCCTCGACGACCCGCGGCGTGCGGCGGCGGCGCGCTTCTTCCTCACCGACGTGTACGGTGATCGCGACTTCAGCCAGCGCGACGCCGACATCGCGCGCGTGCTGCCGACGATGCAACGCCTGCTGCCGTCGTCGTTGCTGTCGACGGTCGCCGACGGGATCGCGCTCGGCGCGCTAACGCATGCGCTCGACCTGCGCATGGCCGAAGCGCTCGGCCAACTGTCGCCGAACGGGCGCAAGCTGGATGCCGCGCGCTACGGGGAGGCCTATCGCCTCGTGGGCAAACCGTTGTTGCGCGAACGCCAGATCGCGCTGATCCACGACGTCGGCCACGGCCTCGGCGGCGCGTTGCGCCTGCCCGGGATCACGGCATTGCTGCGCATGTCGCGCGGGCCCGCGCACGCGGCGGGGCTGGCGGAGTTGCAGGGGTTCCTCGAGCGCGGGGTCGCGGCGTTCAAGCAGTTGGGCGACGTCGAGGCGTTCCTCGCGGAGATCCAGCGCGTCGAACGCGAAGTGGCCGCGCGCCTGGTCGCCGACGCGCCGGATCCCTTCGGCGTCTAGCGAGCCGATCAGCCGAAGCGTTCGGACAGCACGCGCCGGATTTCCTGTTCGATCGACCCCTTCATCGCCGACAACAGGAACCCGAGCTGCGCGGTGACATGCAGTTCGTTCGGCGCAAGCGCGATGTGGCCGTCGACGCCCGAGCGCGTGAAATGCAGCGTGTCGCCTTCCCATCGGCTCTGCATGCCGAAGCGGGCGTCCAGCTTGTCTGCGACCTCCTGCACCGCCGTGCGCGCCTTGGCCGCGGTCAGGGAATGCGGGTGGTGGATGTCGATGCGGGACATGGGCGAGAGGCTCGAATGGAAGACAAGGCGCAATGCTAACGCGGCCGCATGCTAGATTTCTTCGCGGTGGATACCCTCAGATTGCGCTTTCCCGACTCGAACCAGGCCGACGTTGCGGTCGGTCCGGGCCTGCACGGCATCGGCCGCAACGCCGATGGCGCGCTCGCGCCCGTGTCCGACGGCGCGCGCATGCTCGCGCAGTTGTGCATCGATCGCCGCGGCACGTGGCTGAAACTCGGCGAGAACGTGCGCACCGTGCACGTCAACGGGCGCCCGGTGAAGCACATGGCGATGTTGCGCATCGGCGATGCGATCTACATCGACGGCCGCGAACTGTTGCTGCTCGGCGCGCAGCGCGAACCCGACACGTTGCCCGCACCCGGCGGCGAAGGCGGCGATGCGCGCGTGTTGCTGCGCGGCGTCGGCGGCCAGTACCACGGACGCGGCTTCACGCTCGATCGCCCGCGCCTGGTCGGTCGCGGGCTGGAATGCGACATCCGCATCGACGATCCCGCCTTCCCCGAACGCCACGCGCGCATCGACGTGCAGCAAGGCCTCGTGGTGATGCGCGGCATGGCCGACGCCGAGCCGAGCCAGGTCAACGGCGAGGCCGCGCGCGACGCGGTGCTGCGCACGGGCGACCAGATCGTGTTCGACGCGCACCATCGCTTCGTCGTCGAATCGCCCGGGCGCCCGAACGTCCTGCACGATGCGATGGCGCCGGCCTTGCCCGACGACATCGACCTCGAACACTCCGACGCCCCGATCCGCGCGCCGAACATCCGCCGCAACGCGACGCGCCGCCTGCCGTGGCTGCTGTTCGCCGCGTTGCTGCTGGCGGCCGCGCTCAGCGCGATCCTGCTGTTCGGTTCGCCGGGCTGACCGCGAGCGCCGCGTTGCGCCGCCGCCCGGCGACGTACTTCCACAGTCGCCACCCGAGCAACACCGCGAGGATCCCCGCATACAGCGCGGGCTCGCGGATGTCGGACTTCACCAGCCACCAGAAATGCAGCACGGCGAGCACGCCGACCGCATAGACGAGCTTGTGAAGGCGCACCCAGTTGCGGCCCAGGCGCTTGATCCAGCCCTTCGTCGACGTGATCGCGAGCGGCACCAGCAGCAGCCACGCCGCGAAGCCGACGGTGATGTAGGGCCGCTTCACGATCTCCTCGAAGATCTGCGTCCAGTAGCCGCGCAGGTCGAGCACGAGGAACGCCGAGAAGTGCAGGCACGCGTAAAAGAACGCATACAACCCGAGCATGCGCCGGAAACGCACCAGCACCGATTGCCCGGTGAGTTGCCGCAGCGGCGTGATCGCCAGCGCGATCATCAAAAAGCGCAGCGCCCACAGGCCGAGGAAGTGTTCGATCTCCGCGACCGGATCCGCGCCGAGGCCGCTGCCGGTCTGCGCGACTTCGCGGATCTTCCAGCCGATCCAGGCGGCGGGGACGAGTGCGAGCGCATGCACGATCCCCTTGGCGATGGCCACGCGGTTCAGAACCACTTGCGCAGATCCATGCCCGCGTAGAGCGACGCGACCTGCGGCCCGTAGCCGTTGAACGGCCGCGTCGGGATGCGGTCGGCGAACAGCTTGCTCGCGGTGCCGGAGATGCGGCGTTCGCTCGCCTGGCTCCAGCGCGGATGGTCGACATCCGGATTGACGTTGGAGAAGAACCCGTATTCCTCCGGCTGCGAAGCGTGCCACGCGGTCTCCGGCATCTTCTCGACGAACTCGATGCGCACGATCGACTTGATGCCCTTGAAGCCGTACTTCCACGGCACGAGCAGCCGCAGCGGCGCGCCGTTCTGCTGCGGCAGCGGCTTGCCGTACAGGCCGGTCGCGAGGAAGGCGAGGGGATGCATGGCCTCGTCGATGCGCAGGCCTTCGCGATACGGCCAATCGAGGATCGGCACGCGGATGCCCGGCATCTGCGCCGGATCGCCGAGCGAGACGAAGGCGACGTACTTCGCCTTCGACGTCGGCTCGAAGCGCTTGAGCACGGAGGACAGCGGCACGCCGAGCCACGGGATCACCATCGACCAGCCTTCCACGCAGCGCAGGCGGTAGATGCGTTCCTCGGGCTTGATGCCCTTCAGCAGATCGTCGAGCGACAACCGGCCGGGCTTCGCGCATTCGCCGCCGACGAGCACGTGCCACGGACTCGTCCGCAGCGTCTTGCGCGCCCGCGACGGGTCGGCCTTGCCGCTGCCGAACTCGTAGAAGTTGTTGTAGCTCGTGACGTCTTCGTAACGGGTGAGTTCCTCGTCCGTGCGGAAGCCCGCCTTCGCCTGTTCGGGGGTGATGACGGTCTTCGCGGGCGGCGGCGGTGGCGCGGCTTCGGTGCAACCGGCGAGCGTGAGCGCCGGCGAGGCGGCGAGGGCGGCGAGCAAGCGGCGGCGATCGGCGTACACCGCTTCGTCGGTGACTTCGCGCAGGGGAATCCGGAGGGCGTCGCGCAGGGACATGGTGGTGGTGTTCTCCTCGACTGTCCGACAGTTACGCCTGAAAGCGTCGAGCGGATGCGATGGCCGAGTGTCGGCACTAATTTCGGTATTGCATACTGCGGGACCACCCCACGTTAGCGATCCATACACGATGCCACGCGCCTGGAACTTCAGTGCCGGTCCCGCCACGCTCCCCGAACCGGTGCTGCGCCGCGCGCAGTCGGAAATGCTGGAATGGCGCGACGCCGGTGCGTCGATCGTCGAGATCAGCCATCGCGGGCCGGAGTTCATGGAAGTCGCGGCCGCCGCGGAGTCCGCGCTGCGCAAGCTGCTGTCGATCCCCGACGACTACGCGGTGCTGTTCACCCAGGGCGGCGCGACGACGCAACAGGCGCTGATCCCGCTGAACTTCGCCGCGCCCGGGCAACCGGCCGACTACGTGATCAGCGGCCACTGGGGCAAGACGGCGATGAAGCAGGCCGCTCCGTATGTCGCCACGCACGTGGCGGCGTCGAGCGAAGCCGATCGCTATCGCACGATTCCTGCGCGCGACACGTGGCAGCTCGCGAGCGATGCGGCCTACGTCCACATCACCGCCAACGAAACCATCCACGGCAGCGAGTTCCGCGACATTCCCGATGTCGGCGACGTGCCGCTGGTCGCCGACTTCAGTTCCTCGATCGCGAGCGAGCCGCTCGACGTGTCGAAGTTCGGGATCCTCTACGCCGGCGCGCAGAAGAACCTCGGCCCCGTGGGCATCAGCGTGGTGATCGTGCGCCGCGACCTGCTCGAACGCGACGGCCAGCCGCGTGCCGACATCTTCGACTACCGCTCGCAGCTCAAGGCGGAGTCGATGCTCAACACGCCGCCGACCTGGAACTGGTACATGCTCGGCCTGACCGTGCAGTGGATGCTGGACGAAGGCGGCGTCGAAGAGTTTGCGAAGCGCAACGCGCGCAAGGCCGCGCTGCTGTACGGCGCGATCGACGACTCCGGCGGCTTCTATCGCAACGACATCGACCCCGCCGTGCGTTCGCGCATGAACGTGCCGTTCTTCCTGCACGACGAAGCGCTGGAGAAGGCGTTCCTGTCCGAATCGAAGGCGGCGGGTCTGATCGCGCTGAAGGGCCATCGCGTGGTTGGCGGCATGCGTGCGTCGATCTACAACGCGATGCCGGAAGAAGGCGTGCAGGCGCTGGTGGCCTTCATGGACGACTTCAGGAAGCGACATGGCTGAGCGCAAGAAGGCCGCGAAGAAGGCGAAGAAGGTGGCGACGCGCGCCAAGCCGGCGCCCGTCGCAGCGCCCGAGGTCAAGCCCGATCTGCTCGCCGTGCGCGCGCAGATCGATGGCATCGACCACCAGATCCAGGCGCTGATCGCCGAACGCGCGGAGTTCGCGCGGCAGGTCGGCAAGGCGAAGGGCAAGCTCGCCGCCGCGGTCGACTACTACCGGCCCGAACGCGAGGCGCAGGTGTTGCGCCGCGTCGTGGATCGCAACGAAGGGCCGCTCGCCGACGACGTGCTGGTGCGGCTGTTCCGCGAAATCATGTCAGCGTGCCTGGCGCAGCAGGAGCCGTTGAAGATCGGCTACCTCGGGCCGGAAGGCACGTTCTCGCAGCAGGCGGTGCAGAAGCACTTCGGCCATTCGGCGAAAGGCCTGCCGCTGGCGAGCGTCGAGGAAGTGTTCGACGAAGTCGCCGCGGGCCACGCCGATTTCGGCGTGGTGCCGGTGGAGAACTCGGGGCAGGGCACGATCCAGTCGACGCTCGACCTGTTCCTCTCCTCGCCGCTGAAGATCTGCGGCGAAGTGGAGCTGCGCGTGCACCAGTACCTGCTGTCGCGCACGGGCCATATCGAAGACATCGAACGCGTGTATTCGCACGGTCTGTCGCTCGCGCAGTGCAAGTCGTGGTTGCGCCAGCATCTGCCGAAGTCGGAAAAGATCGCGGTGTCGAGCAACGCCGAAGCCGCGCGCCGTGCACGCAACGCCGACGATGCGGCCGCGATCGCGGGCGAGAACGCCGCGCACGTCTACGGCCTGCGCATCGTCGCCGGTCCGATCGAGGATCGCCCCGACAACACGACGCGCTTCCTCGTGATCGGCCGCAACGTGTTCCCGCCGTCGGGCAACGACCGCACCTCGCTGATGGTGTTCGTGCGCGACCAGCCCGGCGCGTTGTTCCGCGTGCTCGAACCGCTCGCGCGCCGCGGCGTCAGCATGAATCGCATCGAGTCGCGGCCCGCGCATACGGGCCTGTGGCAGTACGCGTTCTTCATCGACGTGGGCGGGCACATCGACGACGCGCCGCTGCGCGACGTCGTCTCGGACCTGGAGGACTTCGCGGAGAACGTGACCGTGCTCGGCTCGTACCCGGTGGCGGTGCCGTGAGCTTCGAGCGCCTGGCGGTCCCCGCGATCCAGGCCTTGCGTGCGTACGACCCGGGCCACGATCTCGTGGCGTGGCGGCGTCGCGTCGGGCCTTCGCTGGTCGAACTCGGATCCAACGAAAATCCGTGGGGCGCATCCCCGGCGGCGCGCGCGGCGGTGCTCGACCAGTTGCATGCGATGCATCGTTACCCCGATCCGCTCGGTGGCGACCTCAAGCGTGCGCTTGCGGCGAAGCACGGCGTCGACGTGGCGCAGATCATCCTAGGCAACGGGTCGCACGAGTTGCTGATGCAGTTCGCGCAGGTGTTCGCGGAGCCGGGCGACGAGGTGGTCGCATCGCAATACGGGTTCGCCGTCTATGCGATCGCGACGCAGGCCGTGGGTGCGACGTTGCGCGCCGCCCCGGCGTTGTCGCGCGCATCGTCGATGCCGCGCGGGCACGACCTCGATGCGCTGGCCGCGTCGATCGGGCCGCGTACCAAGCTGGTGTACCTCGCCAATCCGAACAATCCGACCGGCACGTGGTTCGGCAGCGACGCGCTCGACGCGTTCCTGCAGCGCGTGCCGCGCGACGTCGTCGTCGTGGTCGACGAGGCGTACGCCGAGTTCGTCGAAGGCGGCGCGACGGCGCTGTCGTTGTTGCCGTCGCATCCCAACCTCGTGATCGCGCGCACCTTCAGCAAGGCGTACGCGCTGGCAGGATTGCGTGTCGGCTTTGCCGTCGCCGATCCGGGGTTGATCGCAGTGGTCGAACGCGTGCGCGAGAGTTTCAACGTCAACTGCATGGGCCTGGCCGCCGCGGAAGCGGCGCTCGGCGATGTCGAACATCTTCAATGGGGGCTGGCGCGCAACGCCGAGGAACGCGCGGCGCTGGCCGATGCGCTCGCGTCGCGCGGCTGGTTCGTGCATCCCTCGCAGACGAACTTCCTGCTGGTCGAATTCGGCGATCGCACGCAGGCCATCGAGGCCGCGCTGCTCGAACGCGGCGTCGTCCCGCGCCCGATGGGCGGCTACGGCCTGCCCGGGTGCCTGCGCATCACCGTCGGCGATCGCGACGAAAACCGCCGCCTGCTGACCGTGCTGGACGAGATCGGATGAGCGTCGCGCTGCGCGAGGATTGGGTCGCATCGCCCGGCGGGCCGCTGCATGGCGACATCCATGCGCCCGGCGACAAGTCGGTGTCGCATCGCGCGATCATGCTCGCGGCGGTGGCCGACGGCACGTCGCGCATCGAAGGCTTCCTCGAAGGCGAGGACACGCTGGCGACGGCGGCGATCTTCGAACGCCTGGGCGTGCGCATCGAAACGCCCGAGTCGCGCACGCGCGTCGTGCATGGCGTCGGGCTCGACGGCCTGCAGGCCGCGCAGCACCAACTCGATTGCGGCAACGCGGGCACCGGCATGCGCCTGCTCGCGGGGCTGCTCGCGGGACAACCGTTCGACAGCGTGCTGGTCGGCGATGCGTCGCTCACGCGCAGGCCGATGCGGCGCGTGCTCGATCCGCTCGTGCGCATGGGCGCGTCGATCGCGTCGCACGACGGGTTCCCGCCGCTGCGCATCGCGGGCGGCCAGGCGCTGCGCGGGATCGCGTATTCGTCGGAGATCGCGAGCGCGCAGGTGAAGTCGGCGGTGTTGCTCGCAGGGTTGCAGGCCCAGGGCGAAACCGAAGTACGCGAACCGCACCCGACGCGCGATTACACCGAACGCATGCTGCGCGCGTTCGGCTGGCCGATCGATTTCTCGCCGGGGGTCGCGAAGTTGTCGGGCGGGCATCGCCTGCGCGCGACGCAGGTGTCGGTGCCGGCGGACTTCTCGGCGGCCGCCTTCTTCCTCGTCGCGGCGACGCTCGTGCCGGGATCGGACATCGTGCTGCGCCGCGTCGGCATGAACCCGCGCCGCACCGGCCTGCTGCGCGTGCTGCGGGCGATGGGCGCGCACATCGACATCGAAGGGCTCGGCGAGGAAGGCGGCGAAGCCGTCGCCGACCTCCACGTGCGCCACGCACCGCTGCGCGGCATCGACGTGCCCGTGGATGCGGTGCCCGACATGATCGACGAGTTCCCCGCGTTGTTCATCGCGGCCGCCTGCGCGTCGGGCACGACGACGGTGCGCGGCGCGGCGGAGTTGCGCGTCAAGGAATCCGACCGCATCGCGACGATGTCCGCGGGGCTGCGCGCACTCGGCGTCGTCGTCGACGAAACCCCCGACGGCGCAACTATCCACGGCGGGCCGTTGCGTGGCGGCAGCATCGCCTCGCAGGGCGATCATCGCGTCGCGATGGCGTTCGCGATCGCAGGCCAGGTGTGCGAGGACGTCGTGCGCATCGGCGACGTCGCGAACGTCGCCACTTCATTCCCTGGCTTCGATCGACTTGCGCGTGCGGCAGGGTTTGGGTTGCGCGACGCCTGAGGGTCGGGTTGGAGGAATGGAGGCCGCGAGTGTTTGAACGGCGGCTCGGCGCGTGCATGCGCATGTACCCCCGCCGGTCCTGCCAAGCGCCATCAATGGCCAGGCAAGGCCCGTGCGCAAAACAGGGGTCAGAGCACCATTTCCACGGAAATGGTGCTCTGACCCCTGTTTTGCCGAGGCCGACGCAACCCTACGCTTCGTCGCTTACAGGCGGAACTCGATCGGCACGACGACAGTGCCCGCAACCGCCTGCCCGTCGCGAATCGCAGGCGCGAAGCGCCACTTGCGGACGGCGTCGAGCGCGGCGCGGTCGAGGTCGCGCGAATTGCTGCTCGCGGCGACGCTGACGTCGGTCGGAACGCCGTCGGCGCCGACTTCCACCTGCACGCGCACCGTGCCCGTTTCGCGACGGCGCAATGCGCGTTGCGGGTAACGCGGGGCTGGCGAGGAGATCGGTGTCGGCGATGAAGCTTCGGCGATCGCGTTCGGTGCGCGCGACGGGGTCGGCGCGGTGGGTGCCGCAGGTGCGGCCGCGGGGCGCGGGGCTTCTTCGAGGCGCGGCTGGTCGGCGAGCGCCTGTTCGTCCGGTTCCTCCATGCCGCTCGCGCCATCGGCGTCGCGGGGCATGGGGGCGGGCAGCGGTGTGAAGCCGGGTGCGTCGGCGGTCGCGCGGACCGGTGCGGGCGAGGCGCCGCGCTGGCCGGACCACACGATGAGGAACAACAGGAGCCCCGCGAGGAAGGCGGCGCCGATGGCGATGAGCCCGCGGTGCGATGGAATCCAGCGGGTGAGGGCAGCGGTCGAACTCGTCATGACCCGATTCTGTCACGCGCGATCCCAACTGCCGGTCGGCACGAAGCGCCCGTGGAGGCCATAATTCAGCCCCCGTATCGAATCGTGTGGCCCCATGCTCGACCCCCAGCTGCTGCGCAACCAACCCGCCGAACTTGCCGAGAAGCTCCGCACCACGCGCGGTTTCGACCTGCCGGTCGGGTACATCGAACAGCTGGAAGCCGAGCGCAAGCGGATCCAGGTGCGCACGCAGGAATTGCAGAACCTGCGCAACACGCGCAGCAAGGCGATCGGCCAGGCGAAGGCGAAGGGCGAGGACGTCGCCGCGCTGATGGCGGAAGTCGCCGGCTTCGGCGACGAGCTCAAGGCTTCGGAGATCGAACTCGAGCGCATTCGCGGCGAGCTCGAAGCGCTCGCGCTCGTGATCCCCAACATTCCCTACGACGACGTGCCGCCCGGCGAAGACGAAGCGCACAACGTCGAACAGCATCGCTGGGGCACGCCGCGCGCGTTCGACTTCGCGGTGAAGGATCACGTGCAACTCGGCGAACGCAACGGCTGGCTCGACGGCGACACTGCGGCGAAGCTCAGCGGCGCGCGCTTCACGATCCTGCGCGGCCAGCTCGCGCGCCTGCATCGCGCGCTCGCGCAGTTCATGATCGACCTGCACACCGGCGAGCACGGTTACGAAGAAACCAACGTGCCGCTGCTCGTCAACGCCGACTCGATGCGCGGCACGGGCCAGTTGCCGAAGTTCGAGGAAGACCTGTTCGCCACGATGATCCATGGCGACGACGCGGCGCGCCGTTATCTCATTCCGACTTCGGAAGTGCCGCTCACCAACATCGTGCGCGACGTGATGATCGACGACGCGCGCCTGCCGATGCGCATGACCGCGCACTCGATGTGCTTCCGCGCGGAAGCCGGCAGCCATGGCCGCGACACGCGCGGCATGATCCGCCAGCACCAGTTCGAGAAGGTGGAGTTGGTGTCGATCGCGCGCCCGGCGGAATCCGGCGAAGAACACGAACGCATGACGCGCTGCGCCGAAGTCGTGCTGGAAAAGCTGGGCCTGCCGTATCGCCGCGTGTTGCTGTGCTCGGGCGACATGGGCTTCGGTGCGGCGAAGACGTACGACCTCGAGGTGTGGCTGCCGTCGCAGGACACGTATCGCGAGATCTCGTCGTGCTCGAACTGCGATGCCTTCCAGGCGCGTCGCATGCAGGCGCGTTTCAAGAATCCGGCGTCGGGCAAGACCGAGCCGGTGCACACGCTCAACGGTTCCGGCGTCGCGGTCGGCCGCGCGTTGATCGCGGTGATGGAGAACTACCAGAACGCCGACGGCACCATCACGGTGCCGCCGGTGTTGCGCCCTTACATGGGCGGGGCCGAAGCGATCGGCTGATCGCTTCGACGGACGCGCTTACGCGACTTCGAGTTCGCGCGCTTCGACGTTCGAGGCGCCGATCGACGCATGCGCCGAGGCAATGGCGTCGGTGCGGTGCTGCGGCGAGTACGCAATGCCTTCGGCACGCACGAACTCGACGTCGGTGACACCCAGGAAGCCCATCACGTAGCGCAGGTAGTTCTCCTGGAAGTCGGCGTCGTGGCCATGGATGCCGCCACGCGCGCTCGCCACGATCAGCTTCTTGCCCTTCGCCAGGCCTTCGGGACCGGCTTCGGTGTAACGGAACGTCTTGCCGGCCACCGCCACGCGGTCGATCCACGCCTTGAGCGTCGAGGGGATACCGAAGTTGTACATCGGCGCGCCGATCACGATGACGTCGCTGGCGAGGAACTGATCCATGGTGGCGTCGCCGGCGGCCTTGGCCTCGGCGTTCGCACCGGTCAGCTCGGCGCCGGTGAGGTGGGGGAGCGGATTGGCGTCGAGATCGCGGTAGTCGACGGTCAGGCCCGGCACGGCCGCCTGCCAGCGCGCGACAATCGCTGCGCTCAGTTCGCGGCTGACGGAGTTGGCGCCCAGGGCGCTGGTATCCAGGTGGAGCAGTTTCATGGTCCGGTCCTCAATGCTCGGCAGCGGGGCTGCTGCGTTGGGGAGGACTTTAGGCCGTTGCAGGAATGGGATAAAGGTGGTCCAATGCCACGCATCGTTGCTTGTGATGCAACGACCTCATGAATGAGCCGGGAGACGGGTCATGCAGGATCTCAACGATCTCTATTACTTCTCCGCCGTGGTCGACAACGGTGGGTTCGCCGCCGCCGAGCGTGCGCTCGGCATCCCCAAGTCGCGCCTGAGCCGGCGCATCAGCGCGTTGGAGAATGAACTCGGCGTGCGCCTGTTGCAACGTTCGACGCGGCGCTTCGCCGTCACCGACGTCGGCAGCGCGGTGCATCGCCATGCGCAGACGATGCTCGAGGAAGCGAAGGCCGCGCGCGAAGTCGTCGATCGCCTGAGCTCCGAACCGCGCGGCACCATTCGCCTCAGTCTGCCGGTGAGCATCGCGCAGGAGATGATTCCGAAGCTGATGCCGGAGTTCCTCGCCAAGTATCCGCAGGTGCGCGTGCAGCTCCACGTGAGCAACCGCCGCGTCGATGTGATCAACGAAGGCTTCGATCTCGCGATCCGCGTGCGCAACAAGCTCGACGACGACGGCAGCCTGGTGATGCGCACCTTCGGCCAGATCCAGGAATTGCTCGTCGCCAGCCCCGGTTATCTCGATCGCATGGGACGCCCCAAGGATCCGGACGATCTGAAGGAGCACGTCACGCTCAGCATGAGCGAAGACGAAGCGCGCCAGCGCTGGGACCTGCAGGACGCCGGCGGCGACACGCGCCGCGTCGAACTCAAGCCGCGCCTGGCCGGCTTCGATTTCCCGATGTTGATGGCGCTCGCGCGACAGGGCATCGGCATCACCATGCTGCCCGAAACGGTGTGCGCCGAAGCGATCCGCAACGGCGAACTCGAAGTCGTGTTGCCGAACTGGCGCCTGCCGCAGGGCATCGCGCACCTGGTGTTCGCATCGCGTCGCGGCCTGTTGCCCGCGGTGCGCGCGATGATCGACTTCCTCGCCGAACGCATGCCGCAGTTGATCGAGGAGTCGCGACTGCATTGCCGCAACTGCCCGCCGGAGGAACAGAAGGCGCTCAATGCGTCTTCGCGCGGTGGTGCGCGTGCGACGGAGCGTAGAACTGCGCCGCAGTGATCGTGGCGCACGTGCGGAACTGCAGTTGTTCCTCGATTCCCTTGCGCAACACGGGGCCGATGCACTCGCGCTGCATGGTGCCAAGCCATGCGATCTTGGCGCCGATCATCTTGTCGACGGGTGGACCTGGTACGAAAAGATAATGACCATCCTCGTGCCAGTAGACGTTGAGCGTCTCGGACATTCGTAAGCAGCCACGCGGGAGTGGCCGCATACTCGCCAATAGTGGGGTTGGTTGTGTATCCCCCGGTTCGGGGAATTTTGGTTCAAGTCTGCGCGCGCATGCGTCGCAACCATTGACGCGTGCGTGCACGCAACGGCATCAACGTGAAACTGTAGAGGCGCGACAACGTGCGCCGACTGCGCGGAATCCTATGTCCCATGCCCTGTTGCAGGACATACTGGCAGGGATTGCAGAAGCCGCACGGCTCCATCTTGCGTGAAGGCTTGTGGCAGAACCACGTCATCGCCATCAAGGGTTGCCACCCGTTGCGGGTAACCGCTGCGGACATGTCTTCCTTGCGCGTCATGAAGATCGGGCACGAGAACGGGCCGAAGACTTTGCGGATGTCGTCTTCCGCGTCGTTTCGCATGCGATAGGTGGGGCCCGCGGGCGATGCCACCAACTCCATGTTCCTCTCGAGGGCCGCGTGCGCGCCGCGCGGCGCGTTCTCGACGGACAACTCGACGCCGTCCAAACCATGTTGCTTGCAGTAGCGCGCGATGAACGCGTACTGGTCGCCGATGCGGACCTTCTGGAGGACGCGATTGAACGCGCGTTCGATGTCCTCGTCGGGTGCGATGTCTTCCATGCACACGACCGTCGTCGGTTGCAGCAACGCGCGCGCGTGCGGATACGATGTCGCGATCGCCTCGCGCAGGTGCTCCATCGTCCGCATTTCGACGGGCGCGGAGGCGCGCTTGGCGTCGTAGATGTAGATCGGCGCCACCGGGAGGCGAAGCTGCAGGAGCAGCATCAACAGCCGGTAGGTCGAATCCCACCCGCCAGTCCAGAGCAGCTGTACGGGGGTCTCTTGGGGCATCGGTCGGATCCTTCGACGCTGGATAGCGAACGATGGTAGCGGGGGGGATGTGAAAATCGCCGCGTGGTCGCCGACCCCCGACAGCCGGTAGCATGGCGGCCGCGAGGCGCGGCGCGCCTTCGGAGGGATGGCCGAGCGGTTTAAGGCACCGGTCTTGAAAACCGGCGTGGCAGCGATGTCACCGTGGGTTCGAATCCCACTCCCTCCGCCAAATTCCTTCGGTTTCAGGGTGTTTCATCCGGGGCTCGATCCTCCCAGGACGGCTTCCACGCGGCGCGCGAGATCGAGCAAGCGGCCGTCCTGGCCGCGCGGACCATCCAGTTCCAAGCCCAGCGGGAGCCTAACGCTCGAGCGGCCCATCGGAAGGCTGATGCCCGGCAAGCCGGCCAGACTTGCGCCGATGGTGTGCTTCGCCAGGGCCAGGTCGGTGACCTCGTGGCCCGCGATGAAGAAGTTCGACTGGTGCGCGATCGACGGCGCCGTGGTGGGCGTCGTGGGGAACAGAAGCGCGTCGACGTTGCCGGCCGTGAATGCGGCGTCGTATCGGCGCTGGATCTCCGGACGATCGACGGTGACTGCCTGGTCGTACTCCGCGCGAGAGAAGCCTGCGCCACCGGGAAGCACCATGTGCCCCCAGGCTTCCTTCAGCCCGGGCTTGAGGTCGCGCAGGATCTCCTCGAACACGACGGGCACGTCGTTGATGCGCAGGAACTCCGCAACGGCGTCCATCGTTTCGTGGAAGAAGATGCGCCACGTCGACCGTTCGACGATCGACGCGTAGTCGTCGCCGAGATCGATCTCGACGATGTCCGCGCCTTCCGCGCGCAACTGACGCAGCACTTCGTTGAAACGGACCTCGACCTCCGGTTCGATCCGTTCGAGATGCTGCCTGGGCGCATAGGCCAAGCGAACGCCACGCAGATCGGCGGGTCCGCGCGTCGCCGTGAAAGGCGAACGCGTGACGACGTGGTCGATCAGCAGGCAATCCTCGACGGACCGCGCGAGCACGCCCGGCGTGTCGAGCGTGTGCGAAATCGGCGCGACGCCATCGCCCGACCAGCGCCCCGGCGTGGGCTTGAAGCCCACCACGCCGGTCAGCGAAGCCGGCACGCGGATCGACCCGACCGTGTCGCCACCGAACGCGGCAGGCACGATGTGCGCGCCGACGGAAGCGCCTGCGCCACTCGACGAACCACCGGTGACATGGTCGGGGTTGCGCGGATTCCTCGCCTGGCCGTAGGGCGCGTTGTTGCCGGTGAGTCCATAGGACATCTCGACGAGGTTGTTCTTGCCGAACACGATGCCGCCTGCATGCTTGAGCGTCGCGACGAGCGCGGCATCGCGATCGGGCACGTAGTGCGCGAGGTTCCCGACGCCGAGCGTGGTGCGAATGCCACGCGTCAGGTAACTGTCTTTCACGCCCAACGGAACGCCAAGCAACGGGGCCGTGGCGCCAGTGGCGCGCGCCTTGTCCGCATCGCGCGCCGCGGTGAGTACGGCCGCTTCATCGATGGTGATGAAGGCATTCAAGTTCGCGTGATCGCGAGCGCGCTGCAACAGGGCGAGGGCATAGCGCTCCGACGAGATCGCGCCATCGCGAATGGCCGCTGCTGCGCTCGCCACGCCCAGTTCGGCGAGCTTGTCGGCCTCGTGCGATGACGCGCTGCGGGCGGGGGATTCGTTCTCGAACATGGAGCACCTCGTGTCTTGATTGCCCCGCGTGATGGGGCGGGGGCGAGGCCGCAATCTACGCGCGGAGACCGATGGCCTGAATGTCGCAGATCCCTCGATTCTGGTCGTGCCCGGCCGCACCATGCCGGGAGCGGCGGCGGATGACACAATCGCGCGATGCGCCCCTTGCTCGAATCGCTCGGCATCCCGCTTCCGATCCTGCAGGCGCCGATGGCGGGTGTGTCGTCGCCCGCGATGGCAGCGGCCGTTTCGCAGGCCGGCGGCCTGGGTGCGATCGCGGTCGGCGCGATGGATGCCACGCAGGCGCGCGAAGCGATCCATGCCTTCAAGCGGCTGTGCACGGGACCCCTCAACGTCAACGTGTTCGTGCACCGCAGCGCGGTCGCGGATGCGCGCAGGGAAGCGGCGTGGCTGCAACGCCTGCGTCCCGGGTTCGAGCGCTTCGGCGCGCAACCGCCGGAGGCGTTGCGCTCGCCGTACGTGTCGTTCCTCGACGACGCAGACGTGCTTGCGCTGCTCGTCGAAGAACGCCCGCGCGTGGTGAGCTTCCACTTCGGTCTTCCGCACGCGGCGCAGGTCGCGGCGCTGCGCGATGCCGGCATCGTGTTGCTCGCGACCGCGACCAACCTCGACGAAGCACGTGCGATCGAAGCCGCGGGACTCGACGCCATCGTGGCGCAGGGGTACGAAGCTGGCGGACATCGGGGCATGTTCGATCCGGAAGCTGAAGACGCGCGTCTCGGCACCTTCGCGTTGACGCGCGTGCTCGCGCGCAACGTGTCGCTGCCGATCGTCGCGGCGGGCGGGATCATGGCTGGCGCAGGTATCGCGGCCGCGATGGCGCTGGGTGCGAGCGCCGCGCAACTGGGCACCGCGTTCGTCGCCACCGATGAATCGCTCGCCGATGCTGCCTATCGCGAGCGCCTGCTCGGGTCCGATGCGCACCACACGGTCATGACGCGCGCGATCTCCGGTCGCCCCGCGCGCGGTTTGCCCAACGACTTCACGCGCCTGGGCGCGACGCTCGACGACGCCGACATTCCCGATTACCCGATCGCTTACGCAGCGGGGAAGGCCTTGCACGCCGCCGCGAAGGCAGCAGGTTCCAGCGGTTACGGTGCGCAGTGGGCCGGGCAGGGCGCGCCGCTCGCACGCGCGATGCCGGCAGGCGAACTCGTGCATACGCTCGCACGCGAACTGATCGATGCACGCACTTCCAACGCGTCATCCCCCACGACAGGAGCCATGCGATGAACTCGTCCACGTCCAACGTCGCGCCGATCGAAAAGGCGCTCTTCACGATGCACACCCACGTCGTCGGCGGCCGCCACGACGGCACCGGCCGTTCCGAGGACGGTCACCTCGACGTCAAGCTCGCCATGCCGGGCAGCGGCAAGCCCGGCACCAACCCCGAAGCCTTGTTCGGCGTCGGCTGGTCGGCGTGCTTCCTCGGTGCGCTCGGCGCGGTGATGGGCCAGCGCAAGATGCGCATGCCGCCGGAGACCGCGATCGACGCGGAGGTCACGCTCGGCAACATCGCCGACGGCAACTACCAGATCGCGGTGAAGATGCGCATCGACATCCCCGGTCTCGAGATGGCGCTCAAGCGCGAACTCGTCGAAGCCGCGCACCAGGTCTGCCCGTACTCGCGGGCAACGCGCGGCAACATCGACATCCAGTTCGAGATCGCGTAGCCCCAACGTGTAACCGAATGTATCCGCGCGCGTAGGCGATACACGGGCTTGCAAGCCCGCGCCCGCGCGACACAACCGCAATACGTTCCAGCCGGATCCTGCGCGACCCCGAAGCTCGCGCAGGATCCCGCATGTTCGATCACGTATTGGCGTTCGCCGCCGGCATGGCGACGATCGCATCGCCCTGCATCCTTCCCGTGCTGCCCATCGTGCTCGCGACGACCGCGGGCCGCAGCAGGATCGAGCCGCTGCTGATCATCGCCGGGTTCGTCGCGACGTTCGCGGCGGGCGGCATCCTGATCGGCGCGCTCGCCGCCAGTTCGGGCGAGCTGCAGAACGGCATCCGCAACGCATCGATCGGCATCCTGTTGCTGGCGGGCATCGCGTGCGTGTGGCCCGCACCATTCGAATGGCTGGTCGCGCGCTTCGCGATGCTGCGCGCGAAGTTCTCCAGCGGCCGCGCTCCCGTGCGCATACCTGAAGGCAAGCTCGGTGCGCTGCTCATCGGCGCGTCGCTCGGCGCCGCGTGGACGCCGTGCGCGGGCCCCGTGCTCGCATCGGTACTCGCGCTCGCCGCGAGCTCGCAGGCGCCCGGCGAAGCCACGGGGCTGCTCGCGCTCTATGCCATCGGTGCAGGCGTGCCGATGCTCGCGATCGCCTATGGCGGTCGCTGGGTCTCCGCGCGCCTGGCCGTCCTCACCCGGCGCGCCGACCTGTTTCGCACGGTGTTCGGTGTCGTCGCCATCGCGGTCGCTGTCCTCCAGTTCTTCCACTACGACGTCGCCCTGACCGCGTGGGCGACGCAGTGGCTCCCCGCCGTTTCCACAGGACTCTGATCATGAACAAGATGCTTGCCGCCGCCGCCCTTGCTTCCGCATGCCTGACCGGTGCGTGCGCGGCCGACACCTCCGCCACGCCGTACACCGTCGACGCCGCGAAGGGCGCCTCGGCGCCGACCGCGCCGGAATTCGCCGGCATCCAGAACTGGATCAACACCGAGCCGCTCACGATGCAGCAGTTGCGCGGGAAGGTCGTGCTCGTGGAGTTCTGGACGTACGACTGCATCAACTGCATCCGCACGATGCCGCACGTCAAGGAATGGCACGAAAAGTACGAGAAGGACGGTCTCGTCGTCGTCGGCGTGCATACGCCCGAATACGGGCACGAGCGAATCCTCGGCAACGTGCAGGCCTCGGTGAAGCGCTTCGGCATCACCTATCCGGTCGCGCAGGACAACGCCTACAAGACCTGGAACGCGTACGGCAATCGCTACTGGCCGGCGCTGTACCTGGTCGACAAGCAGGGACGCGTGACCTACGCGCACTTCGGCGAGGGCGCGTACATGCAGACCGAAGCGCACATCAAGGCGCTGCTGGCCGCGAAGTGACTTCGTAACGGTTTGTATCCACTCGCCCAGGCGACACGCGGTGCGACCAAACGCGCGCCGCGCCGACATCCCCCGGATACCGGCGCGGCGCGAAATACACACCACGCAACGACGCACTCCACCAGGAACACCCACCCATGTCTCTTTCCACCCTCCACAAGGCGCACGCATCGATCACGCGCCGCCTCGACGGCGCCGGCCACTGGGTCGCACCGCTGGGCCTGCGCGCGATCCTTGCGTGGGAGTTCTTCGAGGCCGGCCGCGAGAAGCTTTACGGCGACAACTGGTTCGCCGACATCGCGGACAAGTTCCCGCTGCCGTTCTCGCTGCTCAGCGCGAACCTCAACTGGACGCTCGCGACCTGGGTCGAACTGATCGGCGCCGCCGCGCTGCTGCTCGGCGTCGGCACGCGCTTCGCCGCGATCTCGCTGTTCGTGCTGACCATCGTCGCGATCGACGCGGTGCACTGGCCCGCGCAGTGGTCGAGCTTCGCCGAACTGTGGCAGGGCTACGCGATCACCGACGACGGGTTCGGCAACTACAAGCTGCCGCTGTTGTTCCTGCTGATGCTCGTGCCGCTGATGTTCAACGGCGGCGGTCGCTTCAGCGTCGACCACCTCGTTTCGAATCTGTATCGCCCCCGCGATGCAACCCACGCGGCCTGAGCCGCACCTTCCCCCCTGGAGTTATGCCAATGTCCCGTGACAACACCCGCAACAAGTCGGCCGGAATGCTCGGCCTCGCGCTCGCCGGCCTCGTGCTGAGCGGCTCGGCCTTCGCGATGCAGCCGCTCGCGCAGGGCTACATGGTCGCCGCTGCGCACGCCGCTTCCGAAGGCAAGTGCGGCGAAGGCAAGTGCGGTTCCGATGAGAAGCCCACCAAGCAGGCTTCCGCGAAGAAGACGGCCGAAGGCAAGTGCGGCGAAGGTCAGTGCGGCGACGAGCGTTTCAACGCCGCCGACACCAACGACGACGCGCTGATCTCGCTGTCCGAGTTCCTCGCTGTCGCGCCGGGCCAGAACGCCCTGTTCGCGAAGAAGGACGTCAACCGCGACGGCTTCATCGACGAGCGTGAGTCGTACGAGAGCGTCAAGGCGGCCTACAACGACAACGGTCGCGAGTTGCCTAGCGGGCTGTTCCACGACGTCCCGACCAAGTAAACGCCTGCTTGCGATCGACCTGCTGTCGATCCACGTGTTCGATACGCGCCCCTGCCGCGTGGCAGGGGCGCGCTCTTCCAGGAAACCTTTTCCATGCGCACCCTCGATTCGACCACCACGGCCGGCCTCGGCCTGCGACGCGGCTTGTTGCCCGAGCTCCTTGCGATGAAGCATGGTGCGGTCGACTTCCTCGAAGTCGCGCCCGACAACTGGATCGGCGTCGGTGGCAGATTCGGCGAACAGCTCGCTCAGCTGGCCGCACGCTTTCCCATCAGTGCGCACGGCCTGTCGCTGTCGCTCGGCGGCGTCGAACCGCTCGACATGGACCTGCTGCGCCGGACGCGCGAATTCAACGAGCGCCACGGCGTCGTGCTGTACAGCGAGCATCTGAGCTACACGTCCGACGACGGTCAGCTGTACGACCTCATGCCCATTCCCTTCACCGATGAAGCGGTGAAGCACGTCGCCTCGCGCATCCGCCAGGTGCAGGACGTGCTCGGCCGCCGCATCGCGGTGGAAAACGTGTCCTACTACGCCGCGCCGTTCCAGGCGCTGGCGGAAGTCGACTTCATCAACGCCGTCCTCGCGGAGGCGGACACCGACCTCCTGCTCGACGTCAACAACCTCTATGTCAATGCGATCAACCACGGGTACGACGCGGAGAGCTTCCTCGCGCGCCTGCCGGCGGATCGCATCGCGCAGTACCACATCGCCGGCCATTTCGACGAAGACATCGACCTGAAGGTCGACACGCATGGCGCACCGGTGAAGGCGGACGTGTGGACGCTGCTCGAAAGCGCGTATCGCCGCTTCGGCGTGAAGCCGACGCTGCTGGAGCGCGACTTCAACTTCCCGCCGCTGGCCGAACTGCTCACCGAAACCGGGCGCATCCGCTCCATCCAGACGATCTACCACGATCGTGCGCGACTGAAGGCGCTGTCCCATGCGTGATGTCCTGCGCGAGCAACAGTTCGCCCTGGCGCGACACATCCGCGACCCGGGACGCCATGCGCCGCCGCCGCGCATCGAAGCGCGCCGGCTCAAGGTGTACCGCGAGTTGTTCTTCAACAACGTCGACACGTTGCTGTCCTCGGGCTTCCCGGTGATCCGCGAAACCTTGGGCGCTGTGAGGTGGAGGGCGCTGGTGCAGGCGTTCTTCTCGCAGCACCGCAGTCGCACGCCGTTGTTCCCGCAGTTGGCGAAGGAATTCGTCGACTACCTCGAGGGGCGTGCGGGCGATCCGGCGATCGCGGCGTGGCTGCCCGAACTCGCGCACTACGAGTGGGTCGAGCAGCAGCTGTTCACCAGCGACGCGCGCATGCCGCCGCACGACGTGGGTGGCGATGTGCTCGACCACGTGCTCGTGCTGTCGCCGCTCGCGTTGCCGCTCGCGTATCGGTGGCCGGTGACCGACATCGGTCCGGGCTTCGTCCCGAACGCCATGCCCGAACAACCGACGACGCTGCTCGTGCATCGCGACGCGGAACACGAAGTGCGCTTCGTGCGCATCGCGCCGCTGGTCTACCGACTGCTGTCCGAGATCGGCGACACCGCCGACACGGGCCGCGCACATCTCGCCGCGCTCGCCGCGGAACTGCAAACCGATCCCGTCGAATTCGAAGCGCAAGGCGCGACGCTGCTGGAAACCCTCCGCACCCAGGGCGTCGTACTCGCAACCCCGCTGTAACCCCGCGTCACCCCAGCAACCCCCCACCACTGGAAACACCATGTCCCTCGAAACTGTTGTCTACACCGCGAACACCCACGTCACCGGCGGCCGCGTCGGCCGCGGCACCACCAGCGACGGCGCGGTCGACCTGCAGCTGAGCACGCCCGGCTCGGGCCGTCCCGGCACCAACCCGGAGCAGTTGTTCGGCATCGGGTATTCGGCGTGCTTCATCGGTGCGCTCGAATTCGCCGCTCGCGCGCAGAACGTGAAGCTGCCGGCCGACACGGCTGTCGACGCGGAAGTCGACCTCGGCAAGACCGCCGAAGGCAGCTTCCAGCTCGCCGTGCGCCTCAACGTGTCGCTGCCGGGCCTCGATGAGAAGACCAAGCAGGCGCTCGTCGAAACCGCGCACCAGACGTGCCCGTATTCGCGCATGACGCGCGGCAATGCGGATGTGCAGTTGCTCGTCGCCTGACGGCGACTCGGTGAAACTCACCACCGCGCGCTACTACACGCCGAGCGGCAAATCGATCCAGGCGCTCGGCATCCAGCCCGACATCGTGCTGCGCCCCGAGAAAAACGCGACCAACGGCGGCCGCCCGGAATACAGCGAAGCCACGCTCCCGCGCCACCTGCGCGGCGACGGCGAAGACATGGCCGGATCCAACGCCGGCGAAGTCCTCGACGGCGACGCCAACCCCGTCGGCGCGCCTCGCCTGGATGGCGCGGCGCGCCCGCGGGCCCCGATGCATAATCGCCGCAACCGCGGCAAGCCGAGGCGCGCATGGAATCCCTGGACCACGTGCTGGTCGTCGACGACGATCGCGAGATCCGCCAGATGGTCGCCGACTACCTGCAGAAGAACGGACTGCGCGCGACCACCGCGGCCGATGGGCGCGAGATGCGCGCCTTGCTCGACACGCATGCCTTCGATCTCATCGTGCTCGACCTGATGATGCCGGGCGAAGACGGCCTGTCGCTCGCGCGCAACCTGCGCGCCGGCAAGCACAAGGCGATCCCGGTGATCATGCTGACCGCGCGCGACGATGCGACCGATCGCATCATCGGCCTGGAGATGGGCGCCGACGATTACGTCACCAAGCCGTTCTCCTCGCGCGAACTGCTCGCGCGCATCAACGCGGTGATCCGTCGCACGCGCATGCTGCCGCCGAACCTGCAGGTCACCGAAGCGAGCCAGTTCATCGCCTTCGGCCGCTGGCGCCTGGATACGACGGCGCGTCATCTGCTGGCGCAGGACGACACCGTCGTCGCGCTTAGCGGCGCCGAGTTCCGCTTGCTGCGCGTGTTCCTCGATCATCCCAATCGCGTGCTCACGCGCGATCAGTTGCTCAACCTGACGCAGGGGCGCGACGCGGAGCTGTTCGAACGCTCCATCGACCTGCTGGTGAGCCGCCTGCGTCAACGCCTGCAGGACGACGCGCGCGAGCAGCAATACATCAAGACCGTCCGCAGCGAAGGCTACGTGTTCAGCGCCGCTGTCTCGCTCGCCGGCGACGGCGAATGATCGCGCGCGCCACGCATTGGTGGCAGCCGAAGACGCTCGCCGCGCGCCTGTCGCTGATCCTGTGCGCCGGGCTGTTGCTCGCGCATGCGCTGTCCTTCGGCTTCCTGTTCTACGAACGCTACGTCTACGCGCGCTCGATGCTGATGACCAACGTCGAGCACGACGTGATCGTCGCGGTGAACACGCTCGATCGCCTGCGGCCCGAAGATCGCGCCGCCATCCTGCCGATCCTGCACCGGCGCACCGTGACCTACACGCTGGGCCCGGGAGAGCAGGGCGTTGCGCTGACGGATCCGATGGCGCGCGAGATGGTGATGCGCATCGAGCGCGGGCTCGAGGCGAAGTATCCGTTCGAGGCGCACAAGGTCGGCCCGCAACAGATGCAGGTGCATGTGCGCCTCTCCGATGGCACGCCGCTCACCATCGACCTGACCCCGTCGGTCGCGCCGATCGCCGACTGGCTGCCGTGGGTGCTCGCGGTGCAGGTGGTCCTGCTGCTCGTCTGCGCGTGGCTCGCGGTGCGCATCGCGACGCGGCCATTGAAGCAACTGGCCGATGCGGCCGATCGCCTGAGCCCGACGGGTGAGGGCGCGCGCCTGCCGCCCGGCGGCTCGACGGAAGTCGACAAGGCTGCATCCGCATTCAACGCCATGCAGGACCGCATCGCGCAATACGTGAAGGAACGCGTGCAGATCCTCGCGGCGATCTCGCACGACCTGCAGACGCCGATCACGCGCATGCGCCTGCGCGCGGAAGCGCTCGACGATGCGACGACGCGCGAGAAGATGACCGAAGACCTCGTGCAGATGCAGCACCTGGTGCGCGAAGGCATCGCCTACGCGCGCAGTGCGCATGGTGCCGCGGAGCCGCGGCAGCGGGTCGATCTTGATGCATTCCTCGACAGCTTCACCTGCGACTATCGCGATTCCGGCAAGTCATTGACCCTCGCAGGCAACACCGGCCTGCACATCGAAACGCGCGTGCACGCGTTGCGTCGCCTGCTGGCGAACCTTGTCGACAATGCGCTCAAGTACGCGGGCCCCGCGGTCCTGCATGCCGACGTCGAAGCGGACGCGGTCCTGTTGCGCGTCGCCGATCGCGGCCCAGGCATCCCGGAAGCGGAGCTCGCCAACGTGCTGCACCCGTTCTATCGCCTCGAGTCCTCGCGCAATCGCGACACTGGCGGCACGGGCCTCGGCCTTGCCATCGCGCAGGAACTCGCGGCGTCGCTCGGTGCGACGCTGGTGCTCCGCAATCGCGAAGGCGGCGGTCTCGAAGCGACAGTACGCCTGCCGACGAACGACTAATGCAACGACCTGACGTCTTCGCGCAGGATGCGTTGCACTTCGGCGATGGCGGCCGGTTCGTTGCAGATCCCGTGCGCGGAAGGAATGACCAGCGTCGACTGCGCGCCTTCGAGCAAGGCGCTGTCGAGCGGCACGGTGCCGTCGGTGCGTGCGGCGCCGCGATGCCGGATCACGCCGGCGATCGTGTGGTAGCGGATGCCATCGCGCGGCAGGAGGCGTTCGCTGGCCTTGCGGATCGGCTGCATGACCTGCAGCGACGTGATGCTGTTGACGGCGCCGCGGCGATAGATCGCCTGCAACGCAGGCTGCACGGCGTCCGGGTGATCGATCGCCAGGCGCCGCAGGCGTGCGATCTCCGGCACGCCGCGACCGATCAGCACGCGCGCGATGTTCCCGGTGAGCGTGCCTGTTTTCGGGCTCCCGCGATGCGGCGCGGCCAGGAAGATCGCGCGCGTCACCCCCGGATACGCGGTGAACGCGAATACCTCCTGCACCGAGCGCACGCCTTCCGGATCGCTGTGGACCTGTTCGGGCGGTACGGTGAAGCCGGCGTCCCATAGCGCGAATGCGCTGTCGACGCAGAGCAGGCGCGCAACGACGCCCCCGAGACTGTGCCCGATCAGCACGATGCCTTCGCGCGCCGCGTCGAGGCCCGCGGGATCGACGAGCTGCCACGCGTCCTCGAGATAGGTCTGCACGCGCTTGCGCGACACGATGGTCGGTGCGTCGGTCTGATACAGCACGTGCCAGACCTGGAAGCGCGCACGCAACTCCGGATCGCCCCAGATCGCGTTGGTGACGCGCAGCCACACGCGCGGCGTGCTGCCGAGGCCATGGATCATCACCAGCGTGCGCTTGTGCGGATCGTAGTCCTGCAGCACGTGGACGCCCGCGTGACGCGCGACTTCGACGCTGCGCACGAGCCCGAGGCGCGAAAGGCGATGCAGTCGCGATGCGGCGGCGGCCCGCGCCAACGGCGCCGACGTATCGAGCGCGAGCGTGCGCGCCGCGCGACGCGTCTTCAGTACCGGATGGCGCAACGGATCGGCGATGACGAGCTTCGGCAGCGTCGCGCCCGCGGCGGGCGCTTCGATCCACGCGGTGGCGGCGCGATGCACGCCTTCGTAGGGCAGCAACGCGCAGTACGGCGAGTCGTCGCAGGGTGGCGAGTCGACGACAAGGGGGACGCCGAACCCCGGCATGGCAAGACGCGTGCCGCCGAGGACCTCCATCGCCACGGATTGTGCGGTCGCGATGCGCAGCGACGACTTCAGGCAGGGAGACAGATCGCGAAACTCGACCTGCAGGCGAACACCGTCGATCGACGCAACGCCTTCGGTCCACGGGGACGCGTGCCTGGCGAGCAGCCGTTGCAACAGGCGTTCCGTGCAGTGCGTTGCGGTCGACGCCGCGGTGTCGGCGACGCGCGCATCGCACGTGGTCTCCATCTCATTCCACGAGGCGCTCGCCCACGCGAGCCAATCGTTGCTCGCCACACGCGCCTCGTGGTGCCACAGTGCCATGCACCAGTTTTACGCCTTCGCGAACTCGGCGGCATGCCGTTCGACGAACTCGCGCATGGTCGTCGGCGCGCGCCCGGTGAGCTTCGTGTAGTCGTCGGTCATGCGGTCGTAGCGGCCTTCGCGATGCAACTCGACCATCGCGGCGAGATGCCCCAGCAAGTGCGCCGGCACTCCCAGTTGCGCGAGGCGCTCGCTCCACGCGGCGGGCGGCACGTCCTGGTGGCGAATCTCGCGGCCGAGCACGTCGGAAAACGTGCGCGCGTAATGCGCGACATCCGCGGACTCCGCACCCGTGAGGTTGTAGATCCTGCCGATGTGCGGCGCGGGATCGTCGAGGACGGTCGCGACGGCGCGCGCCACGTCGATCGAAGAGATCGGCGATGTCCTGCTCGTACCCAGCGGCAGCACGATCGCATCCTGTTCGCGCACGCCCTGTGCGGCCAGGCGCAGGAAGAAGCTCTCGATGAACACCGTCGGCCGCATCGTCACCACCGGCAGGCCCGACCACGCGAGCGCCTGTTCGGCGAGCCAGTGCTGCTTGTGCTGCGGGCTGTTCGTCGTCTCGGTGATGCTCATCTGGGTGACGGTCATCTGCGACATGTTGACGAAGGCCTCGACCCCGTGGTGCTTGGCGACCGCGGCGACGTTGACGGTGGCCTCCAGGTACGCGGGCGACACCGACATGCCGAAGTAGAGGCGCTTCACGTCCTGCATCGCCGCGTGCATCGACTCGAGGTCGGTGAGGTCGCCTTGCACGACTTCGGCGCCGAGATCGCGCAGGGCCTGCGCGCGATCGTCTTCGCGACGCACGAGGGCGCGCACGCGGTGGCCTTTTTCGAGCAGGAACGTGGTGACGTTGCGACCGATGGCGCCGAGGTCGCCTGCGGCGCCGGTGACGAGGATGGGGGCTTGGGTGTTCATGGAAATTCTCTGACGATGGATCGAACGGGGAAAGGCGTCAGGCAGCGGCAGGCGCCGGGGCGAACGCGGGACGAATGACGAACAGTGCGGACGCGGCGGCAGCGGCCATCAGCAGCGCGAGCGCGACGGTGGGCGACAGCGCGAGCGCCTGCAGCAGCACGAGCGTGAGCGTCGCCGCGCCCATCTGCAGGAAGCCCAGCAGTGCCGACGCCTGGCCCGCCTGCGCGGCGAACGGCTGCAGCGTCATCGCGGTGGTCGTCGGCTGCGTGAGGCCGATGCCGAACAGGAAGGTGGTCGCAGCGGCGACATACACCGGCAAGCCGAGGCCACCCGCGAGGCCGGTGGCGAAGGCGATGAGCGCCGCGCCACCGATGATCGCCAGGCCGATGCCGACCACGCGCGGCGCACCGATGCGCGCGCTCCAGCGCGACGCACGACTGGCGGCCGCGAACACGGCCAGCACCGCCGCGCCGAAGAACACGCCGATGCCGATCGTGCCCAGGTGGAAGACGTTGCGCAGGATGCCCGGCGTCGCGGCGAAGTAGGCGAACAGCGCGCCCATCGACATCGCGTTCGCGAACGCAGGACGCATGAAGCGCGGGTCCTTCAGCAGCGCCATGTAGCCGCGCGACAGCTTGCCGACGCCGTGGCGCGTGCGCAGCGGCTTCGGATGCGATTCACCGACGAGCTTCTGGTGCGCGATGGCAACGCCGATCGCCGCGATCACCAGCGCGACCAGCGTGGCGCGCCAACCGAACGTCGTGCCGATCACCGCGCCGATCAACGGCGAGAAGCCAGGCGCGGCCGCCATGATCGACATGACCAGGCCGATCGCGCGGCCGAGCGCCGGGCCTTCGAACAGATCGCGCAACACGGCGCGCGACAACGCGGACGCAGCGGCCGCGCCGAGGCCCTGCAACGCGCGGCCGGCGAGCAACACGCTCATCTGGTCGGCCGATGCCGCAAGCAAACTGCCGCCGATGAAGATCGCCAGGCCCGCGAACAACACCGGACGACGACCGAAGCGATCCGACAGCGGCCCAGCGATCAGTTGCCCGATCGCGAACACGCCGAGGAACGACCACAACACGGCAGAGGCGCTCGCGCCCGATGCATGCACGTCGCCCAGCATCTGCGGCAGAACCGGCAGCACGATGTTGGTCGCGAGCATCGCCATTGCGGTCAGCGACGCGAGCAGCAGGATGATGGACGGGCGGGTTTCGGTGCGTTGCATGGCAGTGGTCTCGTGGCGCGGGATTCCGCACGAGTCGCACCGTAGACCCTCCCGATCGAGGCCAGTAGACTGCATTCGCGAGAACGAAGATCCCGGAAAACGGGAGGTTCGATGGACCGGCTGGAGGCGATGTCGGTGCTGGCGGCGGCCGTGGATGCCGGCAGTCTTTCGGGCGCGGCGCGCGCCTTGCAGCTGCCGCTTGCCACCGTGAGCCGCAAGGTCGCCGATCTCGAGAAGCACCTGGGCACGCAATTGCTGGTGCGCGGCGCACGCAAGCTCAACCTGACCGAAGCGGGCGCGGCCTATGTCGCGGCGTGTCGGCGCATCCTCGAGGACGTGGCCGAAGCCGAACGCACGGTTTCCGGCGAATACGCGATGCCGACCGGCGAACTCGTCGTGAGCACCACGCAGGTGTTCGGGCGCATGCACGTGCTGCCGATCGTCGTCGACTTCCTCGACGCCTATCCCGAGATCCGCGTGCGCTTCCAGCAGGTCGATCGTAGCGTGCACCTGATCGACGAACAGGTCGACGTCGCGGTGCGGTTCGGCGTTCCGAACATCGGCAATCTCGTCGCCGTGCCCGTGGGGCATGCGCGACCGATGTTGTGCGCGAGTGCCGACTACCTCGCGCGGCGCGGCGTGCCGCGCGTTGTCGAAGACCTTGCCGACCACGATTGCATCGTGACCGAGTCCATCGGCGCGGCGGGGCGGTGGGATTTCACGCACGGGTGGATCGGTTACGACGGGCCGGTGCGCAGCCGCATCGCCGTGAACACGATGGAGGCATCGCTCGAGGCGACGTTGCGCGGGCTGGGCATCGGGCAACTGTTGTCGTTCCAGGTGGAAGAAGCGCTCGCATCGGGACGGCTGCATGGCGTCCTCGATCACCTCCGTCCCGAGCCCAGTCCCATCAACCTGCTGTACGCCGCGCGCAAACCGCTGCCGCGCAAGATTCGCGCGTTCATCGATTTCGCTGCGCCGCGGTTGCGCGCGGTATCAAGCGGTTCGTGAGGCTTGCTCCCGGCACAGTTCGCGCGAGAGTGCATGCAACAACGCCGCACCGTCGCCGCTGTAGGCGCTGCCGTGCATCACCGCGAGCGTGCGCGGTGCGAGGTTCGCGAGTTTCCCGATGAGCGCTTCGGCGTTCTTCGTGTGCGAGAAGTAGTCCATCTGTCCGCGGAACGCTTCGCTCGGACCGAGGATGTCGTTTTCGGTGATCGGCGCTTTCCCGAAACCCGGCTGGGTGAACAGGTCGCCGCACAACAGCGTGCGCGTGCTTTCTTCCATCATGAAACCGCACTCCCACGCATGCGGAAGATGCGGCGCATCGATCCAGCGCATCACGTGGCTGCCGAGCGAGATCGTTTCGCCGTCGGCGAGCGCACGCGGCGGACGGTCCGCGAGATCGCCGATCGACACGAGCGCCGCCACCTGGCCGCACAGGGGCGCTGCATGCGGCGCGACGGCGAGCCACTCGTTGAGCGCACCGCATTCGTCGGCTTCCACGTGCGAGAACGCGACGTGCCGCAGTCGCTCGACGGGCATCACGTGCGCCACCGCTTCGCGCACGAGCGGGAACAGCCCGCGCAGGCCGGTATGGAAGAGCAAGGGTTCGTCGTCGAGGATCAGGTACTGGTTGAAGGAGAAGCCAGTGTCGTCTCCCGGCAGCGAGACGGGCGTATTGATGCGGTAGATGCGGTCCGCGATCTCGTGGACGTTCGTGTTGGAGTCTGAATTGGTCACGGTCATGAACGCGGCTCCGCGTGGAGGAAGGCTTCCACGAGGCCTATTCAACGTGCGCGCGGCGCGGTATCGGCCAACCGGGGGACTGTCCAGTCCGACCGGCGGCGGTGTTGCACTGCACGCAGCGCGCACACTCGCAACTCGACGTTGGGAGCGGCGATGGACTGCACCGTCTACCAGACACGCGACAGGCTCGTGCTCGTGCCCGATTGCATGCGCGCGTCGGTGCTGGTCGAAACCCTGTTCGGGCCGATGACGGCCTGCGGCACGATCGACACCGATGCACTCGACGCCGAGATGAGCAAGCACTACGACGAAGCGCTCGGCACGGAGTTGTACGTCACTTCCTCGCCGGATCTCGTCCTGCGCACCGCGTATCGCCCCACGGGCACGATCGATCCGCCCGAGGGCTTCCGCTGGAAGGACGGAGACTGGTGGCTCGGGCAGGACACGATGCTCGTGTGCGAACGGGCGTCCGGGAGCGTCGTCGCCAACGTGGAGCACGCGCCGAACGGCGGCTGGAAGGCCTACACGAACCTGCATCGCGACGCGATATTCCGCGGCGAGGTCGTCTGCATCTCGCGCGCGGCGGCGATCCAGTACCTGACGTTGTGGGCGCGGCTGCATGTCACCGCGCTGTTGCGCGAGACCGCCAGCGCGCCGAATTAGACAGCGCGCCAGACCGTGCGCGCGGTCAGCATCGACGCGACCGTCGACAGCATCGCAACGGGATCGTAGGGCTTCTGCAACACGATCACGTCGTCGTATTCGGCGGGGATGCTGCGCGTGCCGTAGGCCGATGCGAACAGGATCGGCACGCCGCGATCGCGCAGGCGCGGCACGACCGGATACACGAGCTCGCCTGCGAGGTTGATGTCGAGGATCGCGAGGTCGAAGTCCGCGCCGTCGGCGGCGGCGCGCGCGACATCGTCCAGGCGCGCGAACGGGACGACGTCGTAGCCGGCGTCTTCCAGCAGGTCCGCGAGCGCGAACGCGAGGCAGGCCTCGTCTTCGGCGATCAGCACCCGCGGGCGCTGCGCCGCATTCATCGAGGGATCGCTCAACGGTGTTCCTGGTCCTTCAGGGGGAACTCGATGATGCAGACGACGCCTGTCGTCGGGAAGTCAAGGAACACGCGCCCATCGAGGTCGTGCTTCACGCCTTCGGTGATCAGTCGCGTGCCGAAGCCGCGACGATCGGGCGCATTCACCTTCGGGCCGTTGCGTTCCTCCCACTGCAGGCGCAACCAGCGCGCGTTGTCGCGCACGTCGATGTTCCAGTGGATGTCGACGCGCCCTTCGGGTTTCGAGAACGCACCGTACTTGCCGGCGTTGGTGGCGAGCTCGTGCAACGCGAGGCTGATCGCGAGCGCCTGGCGCGTGGTGAGTTCGATGTCCTCGCCGTCCATGTGCGCGTGCGGGCCGGCGGGCGTGGCGTAGGGCGCGACTTCCGCGCGCACGAGATCGCCGATGCTGGCGCCGCGCCAGCTTTGTTCCGCGAGCAGGTTGTGAGTGTTGGACAGGGACTGCAGGCGCGAGGAACGCTTCGCGGAATCCACCCATGTCGGCGGCGTGCGACAGCGTCTGCATCGCGATCGCCTGCACGGTGGCCAGCGTGTTCTTGACCCGATGGTTGAGTTCGTCGAGCAGCAACTCGCGGTGTTCGCTGACGAGCTTGCGCTGGGTGATGTCGAGCACCACCGCCACCGCGCTCGTCGGACGGCCGTGGTCGTCGTGGATCAGCGACACATGGTTGCTGACCCAGATGACCTTGCCGTCGGGGCGCAGGAAGCGCTTTTCGTTCTGCAGCGGCTCGCCGGTGGCGACGAGCGCGCGGAACGTGCGGTCGTTCTCGACGACATCGTCGACGTGCGTGATCGCCTGCATGCGCATGCCGCGCAGATCCTCGGACGTCCGCCCGACGATCTCGCAGAAGCGCGGGTTCACCATTTCCAGGTGACCTTCGAGGTCGGTCTGCGCGACGCCGACGGTGGCCTGCTCGACGATGTCGGCCAGGCGCCGTTCGCTCTCCTGCAGCCGACGCGCGGCGCGCTTGCGATCGCTGATGTCGCGCACGATCGTCGAACCGCCGACCACCGCGCCGGCCTGGTCCATCACCGGCGAACTGCGCACGGAGACCGGGACTTCGGAGCCGTCCTGGCGCAGCCACGTCGTCGTCATTTCTTCCGGCGAGGCTTCGCCCGCGGCCGCCGCCAGCAGCATCTTGAGGTCGGGCTGCGCTTCGAACGGCGGCAACAGCATGCCCAGCGACTTGCCGATCGCGCGCGAGGTCGTGTAACCGAACATGCGTTCGGCGGCGCCGTTCCAGAAGGTGATCGCGCCCTCGAGCGTGTGGCCGATGATCGCGTCCTGCGACGACTCGACGATCGCCGCCAACCGCCCGCGTTCGTACTCGTGTTGCTGACGTTCGGTGATGTCGATGAAGGTGAGCACGACGCCATCGATCACGTTGTCGGTCGTGCGATACGGACGCATGCGCAGCAGGTACACCGCGCCGTCGACGCCGCCGTGCAGCACGCGCTCGACCATCGCGAGCGTGCGCAGCACCTGCTTCACGTCGGCCTTGAGCTGCGGGTAGGGGATGCGCGCGGTGATCTCGGTGATCGGGCGGCCGTGGTCGCCTTCGCGCAGGTGGAACAAGTCGGAGATCGCGGGCGTGAAGCCGCTCACGTGCAGCGACGAATCCAGGAACAGCGTGGCGATCTGCGTGCTTTCCAGCAGGTTCTGCAGGTCGCTGTTGAGGCGGCCGAGCGCTTCGTTCTTGCTGTTGAGCTCGACGTTGACCGTCTGCAGCTCTTCGTTGATCGACTGCATCTCCTCCTTGGAGGTTTCCAGTTCCTCGTTCGAGGATTGCAGTTCCTCGTTGACCGACTGGTATTCTTCGTTGGCGGACTTCATCTCCTCGTTCGCGGTTTCGAGTTCGTCGATCGCGGTGTGGAGTTGCTCGCGCGTGGTGGCGAGTTCGAGTTCCATCTCCTGGATGCGCGCGGACTCGCCGCGTGCGCCGGTCTTGCGGTTCGTCGCCGCGGGGGCGGCTTCGGCCGCAGCGTGCTGCGGGGCCTGGGCGAGTTCCTTGAAGATGAGCAGGCACAGCGTCGAGGCACGGCGCTCGTCGCGGTTGTTGCCGTCGTCCTGTTCGAAGATCGGTTCGGCGATCAGGCGCACGGGGATGCGTTCGCTGCCGCGTCCGATCAGCTGGCCTTCCTGCACGACGGTGGCCTGCCGGCCGAGCGCCTGTTGCACGGCGGTGCGCGCGGGACCGCGCAATCCCTTGTGCAGCAGCGCGAACAGGTTGAGGCTCGCGGTGCCCGACGACGGTCCGAGATAGCGACCGGTATCGCCGAAGAAGCGCAGCACGTCGTGGTTGGCGTCGATGATGACGTAGGCCGGTGCGTGTTTTTCGAGCGCGCGACGCGCGTTGCGTTCGATCGCGTCTTCGGGACTGTTGACGCGCGCGGCGATGTTGCGCGCCGCCGAATCCACGCCGACCAGGCGTTTTGGCGCGGCGATCGGCAACGCACCGCGGCCATCGCTGCGGCGCACGTACAGGCGGTGCTTCTTGTCGAGCACGGAGAACAGCGACGTATTGCGCCCCAGGCTTTCCGACGGCCCGAGCATCAGCACGCCGCCCGCGCGCAGTGCGTAGTGGAACGTGCGGATCAGGTGTTCCTGCAGTTCCGAGTTGAGGTAGATGAGCAGGTTGCGGCACGAGACGAGATCGAGCCGCGAGAACGGCGGATCCTTGATCGCGCTGTGCGGCGAAAACACGACCATCTCGCGGATCGGCTTGATCACCACGTAGTAGTCGCCGTCCTGGATGAACCAGCGTTCCAGGCGTTCCGGCGAGACGCCCGGCAACGGGCCGCGGAAGCGGCCGGCGCGCGCGAGGTTGATCGCGCGATCGTCGATGTCGGTCGCGAAGATCTGCACCTTCGGCCCGCCGCGATGCTGCGCGATCGCCTCGGCCAGCGCGATGGCGATCGAATACGCCTCTTCGCCGGTCGCGCACGCCGGCACCCACACGCGCAGGATGTCGGCGGCGCTCTTGTCGGCGAGCAGCAGCGGGATCGCCTGTTCCTGCAAAACGTCGAAGGCTTCGGCATCGCGGAAGAACTCGGTCACGCCGATCAGCAACTCGCGGAACAGGTTCTCCAGTTCCAGCGGGTTCTGCTTCAGGTGCTCGATGTAGTCCTGCACCGTGTCCGACTGCGCGACCTGCATGCGCCGCTGGATGCGGCGGATCAGCGTCTTTTCCTTGTACTGGCTGAAGTCGTGGCCGACTTCGGCGCGCAACATCGCGGCGATCGTCTGCAGGTGCGCGGCGAGGTCCTGGCGCGCGCCATCGGGACCCTTGGTGCGACGCGACGTCTGCAGGTGGCGCTGGTGCGACACCAGCCGCTCGGCCATTTCATCGACGGGCAGCACGTGGTCGACGACGCCCGTGGCCGCGGCGCTCGCGGGCATGCCGCTCATCGCGACGTGGTCCGTGCCGGCCTGAGCGATGGTCAGGCCGCCGCGTTCCTTCACCGCGCGCAGGCCGCGCGCGCCGTCGCTGCCGCTGCCCGACAACACGATCGCGACCGCGTGATCGCCCTGGTCTTCGGCGAGGGAGGCGAAGAAGCTGTCGATGGGCCAGCGATACTGCCGCGGCGGCGCGGGCTTGGTGAGTTGCAGCACGCCGTCGGAGATCGTCAGCGTGGCGTCGGGCGGGATCACGTAGACATGGCCGGCCTGCACCGACGTGCCATCGGTGGCTTCCTGCACCTGCATCCCGGTATGCCGCGAAATCAGGTCGACCAGCATGCTGCTGTGGTCGGGCGAGAGATGCTGCACCAGCACGAAGGCGATGTTCGTGCCTGTCGGCATCTTGTCGAAGAAGGCCTTGTACGCCTCGAGCCCGCCGGCCGAAGCACCGATGCCGACGACGAGGGGTTCTTCGCTGTCGGGCGGCGTGGGCGCCGCATCGACGGAGGAGGTTGCGGCCACGGTGTGGACGGGCTCGGCGGTGGCGGCTTCGTCGCCGGGCGTCGTCGGAGCTGGGGTCTTCGATCGCTTGGTCATCGGAAGGCTCGGCCGCAGTCGGGTCAGTATCCGCCTTTCCGCCCGGCAGCGGCAACGCGCATCAGGTGCCGGAGACCATGGCCTGCAGCTGCGCCGCGTGTTGCGTCAGGTGCGTGGCCTCGCGTTCGAGTCGATCGCCTTCGCGCGGGTTGCCCGCTTCGCGGTGCGTGCCGGCCATCGAACGCAGCAGCGACACGCGTTCCTCCATCGCGCGCAACGCGTTCCACAACGCTTCGTCCATCTTCGTGCGTTGCGTGTAGATCAGCGAGGCCGCGGTGAATGCGTGGCCGGTATGGCAGCGGAAGCGCCGCGGCTTCGCATCGCGCATTTCCCACAGCACGCCGTTGCATTCAGGACAGATGATCTTGGATGGGGTGCCGATCGCGTCGAGGTTTTCCATGGTGTCGCCCTCGCCCTGGCTCAATTGTTGTTCGCAGGCCACGCGTTGCGGGACCGGTACTTCGGCGGGCGCGCGTTGGTGCACAAGGGAAGCCAGCGTGGCCGGCAGTGTTTCGCAGGTGACCACGTGGTCCACGCGCACGTTCTCGATCGCACTCGATGGCATCTGGCCTTCTTCCGCGTCGTCGGGATCCTGCACCACGGTCAGCCCGCCGCACGCCTGGATCGCCTGCAACCCCGCGGTGCCGTCGTCGAGCCGGCCGCTGAGGATCACGCCGATCGTGCGCGTGCCATGCGCGATCGCGGCCGAACGGAACAACGGATCGATCGCGGGCCGCGCGTGGTTTTCCTTCGCGTCGCGCGTCAGGCGGATCTGCCGGCCGACGACCAGCATGTGGTGGTCGGGCGGGGCGACGTAGATTCGGCCGGGCTCGAGGCGTTCGAGATGGCGCGGATGCACCGCGGTCAGCGGCCCGGCCGCGCGCTCATCAGCTCCGGCAACGTGCTCGGATGCGCGCCGATGTGCACGACGATCAGGACGCTCGCCGCCAGGTCGCGCGGCAGGCCTTTCGCGAGTTCGAGCAGCACCGGCACGCCGCCGGCCGATGCCCCGATCACGATGATGTCGCGATGCGTTGTCGCGTTCGCCATGTGCACCTCCGTCCGCGAGTGTGCTGGCGGCCGCGTGAGGCAGCAGTTACGTGCCCGCCGTCATGCGCGTTTCTCGCGCGGCAACACGGTGAGCACGCGCACGATGAACGCGTGCAACTCCTTCATGTATTCACGCAGGAATGCTTCGGTCGTCTCATCCGTCACTTCGCCCTGCGGCGTGATCAGGCCGGGCTTGAACTGGATGTAGGCCTCGGGCGCGTTCATCTGCGGCGAGTTGCAGAAGCTCAGCAGGCTGCGCAGGTGCTGCTGGGCCACCGCAGTGCCGATCGCACCCGGCGAGGTGCCGATCACCGCGGAAGGTTTGCGCGAGAACGAGTTCTGCCCGTACGGGCGGCTCGCCCAGTCGATCGCATTCTTCAGGCCGCCGGGGATCGAGCGGTTGTATTCGGGCGTGACGAACAGGATCGCGTCGCAGTCGGCGATCGCTTCCTTGAACTTGCGCGCGACCGGCGGGAAGTCCGCGTCGTAGTCGTAGCTGTACAGCGGCAGTTCGTCGAACTTGATCTCGGTGAACTTCAGCTCGCCCGGGGCGAGGTTGATGAGCGCGTGCGCGAGCTGCCGGTTGATGGAGGCCTTGGCCAGGCTGCCGACGAAATACCCGACGGAGAAGGGATGCATGGGAATGCCCCGGTGACGAGGGACTCGAAGTCTCGGCAACCGCGCATTCAACGCGCGTGAGAAAAACAGGGGTCAGAAAACAGGGGTCAGGGTCTGAAAACAGGGGTCAGAGCACCATTTCGGTTCGAAATGGTGCTCTGACCCCTGTTTTCGCTGACCCCTGTTTTCGTACTCTGGCCCTGTCTTCGCCTCGGGTTGCGCGCCATGCAGGTCGTCCACTCGCCGTTGCACGCGCGCCACGATGGTGGCGTCGAACTCCACCGCGGCGAACTCGTGCCGATGTACGAGTCGCCCGATCGCATCGATCACATCCTGCGCGCGGTGCAGGCGGCCGGCATGCCGGTGATCGAACCGCGCGAGTTCGGGTTCGAGGTCCTGCACGCGGTGCACGATCCGGCGTTCGTCGAGTTCCTGCGCACCGCGTATCCGCGATGGCAGGCGGAGGGGCGCGGTGGTTCGATGTTGCCCAGCGGGTTTCCCGCGCGCAGCCTGCGTCGCGACCGCGTGCCCGAAGGCATCAACGGGATGATGGGGTACTACGCGTTCGATGCGGGCACGCCCATCGTCGCGGGCACGTGGGACGCGGCGTTCGCGGCCGCGCGATGCGCGCTGACGGCCGCCGCGCTCGTCAGCGAAGGCGCGCGCGCCGCGTATGCGTTGTGTCGTCCGCCCGGCCATCACGCCGCGCGTTCGGTGTACGGCGGCTACTGCTATCTCAACAACGCGGCACTCGCGGCACAGGCGTTGCGCGATGCGGGCTGTGCGCGCGTGGCGGTGCTCGACATCGACTATCACCACGGCAACGGCACGCAGGACATCTTCTGGTGGCGCGAAGACGTGTTCTTCGCCTCGTTGCACGGCACGCCGGAGACCGAGTACCCGTACTTCCTGGGCTTCGCCGACGAACGCGGCGCCGGCGAAGGCGAGGGGCGCACGCTCAACCTGCCGTTGCCGCGCGGCACGCAGTGGCCGGCGTACGAAGGCGCGCTGGACGTCGCATTGCGCGCGATCGACACCTTCGGCGCCGATGCGCTCGTGGTGTCGCTCGGCGTGGATACCTTCGAAGGCGATCCGATCAGCAGCTTCGCGCTGGATGCATCGCACTTCGTCGCGATCGGCGAACGCATGGCCGCATTGCGCCTTCCGACGGTGCTCGTGCAGGAAGGCGGTTACGCGGTGGAGGAGATCGGGGCGAACGTCGGCGCGGTGCTCGCCGCGTTCGCCTGAAACCCGATCGACTGGCGCGGCGGCTTACTGGACCTTCGCGGTCTGGCCGACGCGCAGGGTGACGAACTTCGTCTGCTCTTCGGTGCCGTCGGCATGCTTCACCGTGACTTCGTACGAGCCGAGCGGCAGGCGGCGGAACGTGTAACGGCCGTCCTCTTCCATCGTGGTCGTGCGCTTCACGCCGACGTCGGGCGAATAGATCTCGACGACATCGCCTTTCTTCGCGTCGCCGACGATGTGTCCGACGGAACTCTGTGCGAAGGCGGCGAAGGCAAGCAACGAACCGGCGACGGCAAGGACGACACGCTTCATGAAACGGGCTCCAGGTGACTATCGGTGGCGGGATGGATACGACATGCGGCGACGCATGTTGCATGCACTACGCCAGCCGTGAAGGGCACGGGACAAGTGCCATTCAGCGTTCAGTCGCCTGGTGGTGAGAAGTTCGCGAGATCGTCGAGGATCGGGCAGTCGGGTCGCGCGTCGCCATGGCAGCGATGCGCCAGGTGCTCGAGGGTGCGCTTCATCGATTCCATCTCGCGGATGCGCTCGGCCAGTTCGGCGGCGTGCTCGCGCGCCAGGCGCTTGACGTCCGCGCTGTTGCGCGAGTCGTCGTCCCACAGGTCGAGGAGCGCGCGGATCTGCTTCATCGAGAAGCCCAGCGAACGCGAGCGCTTGATGAAGCGGATGCGGTGCAGGTCGGCGTCGTCGTAGATGCGATAGCCCGCGAACGTGCGGCCGGCCTCGGGGAGCAGGGCGATACTCTCGTAGTGGCGGATCATCTTCGCGGTGACGCCGGTCATCGCGGCGGCCTCGCCGATGTTGTGCAGGCCTTCTTGCCTGGCCTCGGCGAGTTCGGGGCGGGGTTTCGGTTTCGTCATGTGCTTGACCTTACCATCATGGGAAGGCCCATCCTGCATCCCGATCCGAGCTCCCCCGAACGGAACCTGCATGCCGGCCAGCAACATGTCGTCCATCGATCCATCGCGTCGTCGCTTCGTGCAAGGCCTCGCGGCCGCCGGCCTGCTGGCCGGCGCCGGTGGATGGCCGCTGCGTGCATCGCCCGGCGCGATGCGCGGCGCCGCGTTGAGCGGCACCGAGTTCGACCTCGTCATCGGCGAGTCGCCCGCCAACTTCACCGGCCGCGTGCGCACCGCCATCACCGTCAACGGCACCATTCCCGCGCCGCTGCTGCGCTGGAAGGAAGGCACGACGGTCAACCTGCGCGTGCGCAATGCGCTTCCCGCGGGCTCCATCCACGGGCACGAAGCGTCGATCCATTGGCACGGCATCCTGCTGCCGGCCAACATGGACGGCGTGCCGGGCATCAGCTTCGACGGCATCGGGCGCGGCGAGACGTACCACTACCGCTTCACCGTGCAGCAGGGCGGCACGTACTGGTACCACAGCCATTCCGGCTTCCAGGAACAGGCTGGACTGTACGGGCCGCTGGTCATCGATCCGATCGCGCCGGAGCCGTTCGCGTACGACCGCGAGCACGTGGTGATGCTCACCGACTGGACGGACCTGGATCCGTCGGCGCTGTTCGCGCGGCTGAAGAAGATGCCGGGCTACGACAACTACTACAAGCGCACCGTCGGCGACTTCATGCGCGATGCGAAGCGCGACGGCATGTCGACCACGATCGATGACCGGAAGGCGTGGGGCAAGATGCGCATGACGCCGACCGATCTGTCGGACGTCAACGCGCACACCTACACGTACCTGATGAACGGCGCGACGTCGCTCGCGAACTGGACGGGCTTGTTCCGGTCCGGCGAGAAGGTGCGGCTGCGCTTCATCAACGGCTCGTCGATGACGTACTTCGACGTGCGCATTCCCGGCCTGAAGATGACCGTCGTCGCGGCGGATGGCCAGCACGTGCACCCGGTGACGATCGACGAGTTCCGCATCTCGCCGGCGGAAACCTACGACGTGATCGTCGAACCCGCCGGCCAGGATGCGTACACGATCTTCGCCCAGGACATGGGCCACACCGGCTACGTGAGCGGCACGCTCGCCGTGCGCGAAGGACTGCGCGCCCCGGTGCCCGCGCTGGATCCGCGCGCGATCCTGGCGATGGCCGACATGGGGCATGGCGCGATGGACCATGGCGCGACGGGACACGACATGGCCGGCATGGACATGCCGGGCATGGATCACGCGGCGATGGGGCACGACATGCCTGCGACGTCGCAGGCGCCCGCGATGCAGTCGCATCCTGCCAGCGAGTCGAACAACCCCTTCGTCGACATGCAGGCGATGTCGCCGACGCCGCGCCTCGACGATCCCGGCATCGGCTTGCGCGACAACGGGCGCAAGGTCCTCAGCTACGGCATGTTGAAGAGCGCGTTCGACGATCCCGATGGTCGCGATCCGGGTCGCGAGATCGAACTGCATCTCACCGGGCACATGGAGCGCTTCGCGTGGGGCTTCAACGGTGAGAAGTTCTCGCAGGCCGAACCGTTGCGCATGAACTACGGCGAGCGCCTGCGCATCGTGCTGGTCAACGACACGATGATGACGCACCCGATCCACCTGCACGGCATGTGGAGCGACCTGGAGGACGAGCAGGGCAACTTCCTCGTGCGCAAGCACACGCTCGACATTCCACCGGGCACGCGCCGCACCTATCGCGTGCGGGCAGATGCGCTCGGCGGATGGGCGTACCACTGCCACCTGCTGTTCCACATGGAGGCGGGGATGATGCGCGAAGTGAGGGTCGAGGAATGAAGACGCTCACGATGACCGCGCTCGCGGCGGCGATGCTCCTGTCTGCGAATGCCTACGCGCAGCACCACGGGCACCACCAACGAAAGGACGAACCGCGCACGCCGATCCCCGTGTTGACCGACGCCGATCGCGAAGCCGCGCGCCCGCCTTCGCAAGCGCATCCCGTGCACGACAACACCGTGCATTCCAAGGTGCTGCTCAATCGCCTCGAAGCGTTCGACACCGATCACGGCACCGGGCAGCAATGGGAAGGCCAGGCGTGGATCGGCACCGACACCGACAAGTTGTGGCTGCGTTCGGAAGGCGAGCGCGTCGACAGCCGCACCGAGTCCGCCGATTTGGAAGTGCTTTACGGCCGACCGGTCGCGCGATGGTGGGATGTCGTCGCGGGTGTGCGCCACGACTTCAAGCCGGGCGCGTCGCAGGACTGGGCGGCGATCGGCGTCGTCGGCATCGCGCCGTACAAGTTCGAAGTCGAAGCGACGGCGTATGTCGGCGCTTCCGGTCGCACGGCCGCGCGCGTGGAAGTCGAGTACGAATTGCTGCTGACCAATCGCCTCGTGCTGCAGCCGCTGGTCGAAGCGAACTTCAATGGCAAGGACGATGCACTTCGAGGCGTCGGTTCCGGCTTGTCGACGATGGAAGCGGGACTGCGCCTGCGTTACGAGGCCCATCGCAAGTTCGCGCCGTACATCGGCGTCGTGCACGAGCGCGCGTTCGGCGACACGGCGGACTTCCGCGATGCGCGCGGCGAAGAGAAGCGCGACACCCGCATCGTCGCGGGCGTGCGGGTGTGGTTCTGAAGACGCATGGCCTGAATATGCATCACCCTGGAGAGGACATGGCCAAGGATCTTGTGTGCGGAATGGACGTCGATCCGGCGCGCACGCCGCATCACGCGCGGCACGATGGCGCGGAGTACCACTTCTGTTCGGCGGGTTGCCGCACGAAGTTCATCGCGTCGCCGGCGACGTATCTGGCGAAACAGGCGACGCCCGCGTCGTCGAGGCCGTCGACCTCGTCCGACGCGATTTACACGTGCCCCATGCACCCCGAGATCCGCCAGCAGGGCCCGGGCACGTGTCCGATCTGCGGCATGGCGCTCGAGCCGGAGATGCCGAGCCTCGACGATGAAGAGAACCCCGAGCTGCGCGACTTCGGCCGTCGCTTCTGGTGGACGCTGCCGTTGACCGTCGTCGTGTTCGTGCTCGGCATGTTCGGCGACCGCATGCCCATCCCCGCGGACACGCGCAGCTGGATCGAACTGGCGTTCGCGACGCCCGTGGTGTTGTGGGCGGGCTGGCCGTTCTTCGAACGTTGCGTGCAATCGATCCGCAACCTCAGCCCCAACATGTGGACGCTGATCGGCATCGGCGTGGCTGCGGCCTTCGGTTACAGCACCGTCGCGGTGCTCGCGCCGGGCGTGTTTCCGCCTTCCTTCCAGGCGCACGGCCGCGTCGCGGTCTACTTCGAGGCGGCCGCGGTGATCGTCTCGTTGACGCTGCTCGGCCAATTGCTCGAACTGCGCGCGCGCTCGAAGACCTCCGCGGCGATCAAGGCGCTGCTCGGGCTCGCGCCGCGCACGGCCAGGCGGATCCGCGCCGACGGCGTCGAGGAAGACATTCCGCTGGAACACGTCCATGTCGGCGACACCCTGCGCGTACGTCCGGGCGAAAAGGTGCCGGTCGACGGCGTCGCGATCGAAGGCCGCTCGAGCATCGACGAGTCGATGCTGACCGGCGAACCGATGCCCGTCACGAAGTCGCCGGGCGATCGCGTGATCGGCGCGACCATCAACGGCACCGGCAGCCTGCTCATGCGCGCGGAGAAGGTCGGGTCGGACACGGTGCTTGCGCAGATCGTGCAGCTCGTGGCGCAGGCGCAGCGGTCGCGCGCGCCGATGCAGCGGATGGCGGACAAGGTGGCGTTCTGGTTCGTACTCGCGGTGCTGGGCGTCGCCGTTGCGACGTTCTTCGCGTGGGGCGTGTTCGGGCCGTCGCCGTCGTGGACCTACGCGGTGCTCAACGCGATCTCCGTGCTGATCATCGCCTGTCCGTGCGCGCTGGGCCTGGCGACGCCGATGTCGATCATGGTGGCAACCGGTCGCGCGGCCGGCAGCGGCGTGTTGTTCCGCGACGCGGAGGCGATCGAACACCTGCGCCGCATCGATACGCTGATCGTCGACAAGACGGGCACGCTGACGGAAGGGCGTCCTGCGTACCAGGAGGCGATCGGGTTCGGCGAATGCACGCCGGACGACGTGTTGCGCGTGGCGGCAAGCCTCGACCAGGGCAGCGAACATCCGCTGGCCGCCGCGATCGTCGATGAAGCGCGACGCAGGAACGTGACGCTCGCGCGCGCCGACGATTTCGAATCGGTCACGGGACTGGGCGTGCGTGGTCGCATCGAAGGGCGCGACGTGCTGCTCGGCAACACGCGCCTGATGGAGGGCGCGAATGTGTCCATCGATACGATGCGCGAACAGGCAGAACGTTTTCGCAGCGAAGGCGCCAGCGTGATGTTCCTGGCCATAGACGGCCGACTCGCGGGCCTGATCGCGGTCTCCGATCCGATCAAGGCATCGGCGGCGCCTGCACTCGAGGCGCTGCGTCGTGCCGGCATGCACGTGATCATGGCCACCGGCGACGGCGCCACGACCGCGCAGGCCGTCGCGCGCAAGCTCGGCATCGACGAATTCCATGGCGAAGTCAGTCCCGCCGACAAGGCCGCGCTCGTGCAGCGCCTGAAGCGACAGGGACGTCGCGTCGCGATGGCGGGCGACGGGATCAACGATGCGCCCGCGCTCGCGGCGGCCGATGTCGGCATCGCGATGGGCACGGGCACGGACGTCGCGATGTCGAGCGCGCAGGTCACGCTCGTGAAGGGCGACCTGCGCGGGATCGTGCGCGCCCGCGCGTTGTCGGAGGCGACGGTGCGCAACATGAAGCAGAACCTCGGCTTCGCGTTCGCGTACAACGCGATCGGCGTGCCGGTGGCGGCGGGCGTGCTGTATCCGGCCTTCCACGTGTTGCTCAGCCCGATGCTCGCGGCGCTCGCCATGAGCCTGAGCTCGGTATCGGTCGTGACCAACGCGCTGCGGCTGAATCGCGTATCGTTCGATGAAACAGGAGACGCCTCGTGAGACTCGCCGCATTCGCATTGCTGTCGTTGATCGTCGCAGGCTGCACGGCGCAGTCGGCGAACGTGCCCGCACCCGTCGCGAACGAAACCGTCGCGGTCGCCGACGCCGCGCCACCCGCCATGCAATGGCCGCGCATGATCGTGCACAAGAGCGCGAGCTGCGGTTGCTGCGCCGCGTGGGTCGAACACGTGCAGAAGGCGGGCTTCGAAGTCGAAGTGCGCAACGAGGAAAACCTGTTCGCGGTGAAGGAGAAGCTCGGCGTGCCGCTCGATCGTGCGTCGTGCCATACGGCCGAGGTCGGCGGTTATTTCGTCGAAGGCCATGTGCCTGCCGAGGACATCAAGCGCCTGTTGCAGGAGAAGCCCAAGGCGAAGGGCCTGGCGCTGCCCGGCATGCCGGTGGGTTCGCCGGGCATGGAAGTGCCGGGGATGAAGGCGGAGCCTTTCGGTGTCGAACTCGTCGATGCGGCGGGCAACACCAGCGTATTCGCGAATCACTGATGCACCACGGGCGGCCGCGCGCCGCCAGTATTTCTACTGACCGCCGCTCCGGTGGATTTGCGGTGGCCGCTCGCGGGAGCGGCCCGCATGGTAGGTGCCTCGGCAATCACGCGGGGTGGGCATGCGTTCGCGAATCGGCAACCGGGCGGTTGTCGCCTGCGCCATCGGCCTGGGCGCGGCGTTCGGCGCATGCGCGCAGGAAGCGCCCGGCGGCGATGAAGCGCTGGCCAAGCAGCTGTCGAACCCCGTCTCCTCGCTCATCAGCGTGCCGTTCCAATACAACGCGGACTTCGGCTTCGAGCCCGAGGACGGGGTCCAGCACAAGCTCAACATCCAGCCGGTCGTCCCGACCTCGATCAACGACAACTGGAACCTGATCACGCGCGTCATCGTGCCGGTGATCTACCAGGACGACGTCATCGGCCGCGAGAGCCAGTTCGGCCTCGGCGACATCACGCCCTCGTTCTTCTTCTCGCCGAAGCAGCCGACCGCGGGCGGGTGGACGCTCGGCATCGGTCCCGCGTTCCTCCTGCCGAGCGCGACCGACGACCTGCTGGGCGGCGAGCAATGGGCGGCCGGTCCGACGATGATTGCGTTGCGACAGACGCAGGGTGGCTGGACGTACGGCGTGCTCATGAACCATTTGTGGTCGTTCGCGGGTAACGACGACCGGGACGACATCAGCGCGACGTTCCTGCAGCCCTTCGTCGCCAAGCAGTTCCCCGGCGCCAGGACGCTGACGGTGAACTTCGAGTCGAGTTACGACTGGGAGCACGAACAATGGACGGTGCCACTCAACCTCACGTACTCCAAGGTCATCCGCGTGGGCCAGCAACGGTTGAGCCTGGTGGGCGGCGTGCGCGGTTATCTCGATGCGCCGGAGAACGGACCCGATTGGGGTATCCGGCTCGGCGTGACCTTCCTGTTCCCGGAACATCATTGATCGGAGAGCCACGATGAACCTGCGTCCCGTTGTTTTCCTGCTTGTGGCTGCACTGGCTTGCAGCCCCGCGTTCGCGCAGGCGACCGTCGCGCAAGCCGCTCCCGCTGCAGCCAACGCGGCGGCGAACGCCGCGCAACGTCCCGGCGATATCGGCCAGCGGTGGCAGATCGCCTTCGACCGCACCTCGCAGTCCGACGGTCAGATTCGCTTCCTGCTCTGGCAACACGACGAAGACACGCCGACGGAACTGACCATCGACGTGAAAAAGGGCGACACGCCGAACAGGATCGCGGTGACCGCGCGAGACAGCTTCCGCAAGACCCTCGGCAGCCGCGACTACAACGTCAACATCGCCAAGGGCAACGTGTGGATCACCGCCAAGCGCGGCGAACGTCGCTTCGCGCTGCAACTCGCCGAGTCGACCGCGGCGGGCGTGGACATCGACACGTATCGCGAAGGCCGCTGAACGAGACGCCGCGGTGGATCCGAAATCGATCGTCATCCTGGCCTGCCAGCTGAGCATCGTCTGCACGGTGCTCGGCTTCGGCCTGCACGCGAGCCGCAACGACCTGCTGTACCTGTGGCGTCGGCCTGGCCTGCTGGTGAGGTCGATCGTGTCGGTGATGCTGATCATGCCCGCGGTCGCGCTGGCGATGGAATCGCTGTTCGAGTTCCGCCGGACGGCCGAACTCGCCCTGGTGGCGCTCGCGTTTTCGCCGATCCCGCCGTTGCTGCCGACCAAGTCCGACCGCGCCGGCGGCGAACACGCGTACATGGTGTCGCTGCTGCTGACGTTGTCGCTGGTCGCGATCGTCGCGGTGCCGGTGTCCGCGGCGATCCTGAGCGTGGTGTTCGAACGCCAGTTCAACTTGTCCGTCTCCGCCGTGGCGAAGATCGTGTTGGTGATGGCCGTGCTGCCGCTCGTCGTCGGCGTGCTGATCCGGCGCAGGATGCCGCGCTTCGCGGACCACATCGCGCCGATGGTGGGCCGGATCGCGAAGATCCTGTTGCCGCTCGCCGTGATCGTGCTGCTCGCCGCTGCATGGCGCGGGATCTGGGATGCGATCGGCGACGGCACGATCCTCGCGATCGTGGTGTTCGTGGGGATCGGCATGGCCGTCGGCCACCTGCTGGGCCGGCCGGACCGCGGACATTCGATCGGCCTGGCCCTCGCGAGTTCGTGCCGCCACCCCGCGATCGCATTGACGATGGCATCCGCGAACTTCCCGGACCAGCATTTCGCAGGCACGATCCTGTTGTACGTGCTGGTGTCGGCGCTGATGGGGTTGCCTTACGTGATGTACATGCATCGGTGCGAAGCGCCGGCGGCGGCGCCGAAGACCTAGGAGCGGGAATAGGGAATGGGGAATAGGGAGAGGGCGCTGCGCTGCGGCTGAACGCGCGCGTGTCGAAGATCGTCTTTTGCGAAAGCGGGCTTCGACCGACGCAATCATCTGCGCATCGTCGCCTCGTTTCCCCATTCCCTATTCCCCATTCCCGCTTCTTTTTCTTTCAGCAGGCAATCCCCGACTCAGCGATCCGCTCGTCCTCATACTCGACGAAGCGATCGAACTCGAACGTGTCCAGCTTGTAGCGCTTCGTCGCCGCCGCGAATGCGACGGTCGCCAGCACGCGCTCGGGCGCGCGGGCCCACGGCGGAACATAGCGGGCCGGGGCGATCAGGCCACTATCGCGGAACGGGGTGAGCGTGATGGCGTCGGCCGTCGTCACGCGTCCGCAGAACAGCATGCGCAATACGTCGGCGCGCCCGTCGTGCAGTGCCTTGCAGATGAACAGGTGCACCTGGATGACGCCTTCGAGATAGGCGCCGTCCTTGGTGAAGCACACGCCCCCGCGCACGTCGCCGCCGCGGAACACGCGCGCGGCGCTGCGATAGCTTTCGACTTCGGTCTGGCCCGCGGCGAGGAAGGCCTTGAACACGTCGATGAAATCGGCGCCTTCCAGCGCGTCCTTCACCCGCACCACGCGCAGCGCGACGCGGCGCAGGCGATTGAGGTCGATCGCGCCGGTGATGATCTCCGAGTACGTCGCCAGGCCTTCCTGCGTGCGCGTCGTGCGCGGCGCGCCCACGCCGAGCGAGCGCAGATAGGGTTGGTGCTTGCCGTTGAGCAGCGTCGCCGTGTGGATGAAGGCCTCGTGTTGCACGAGTTGCTCGAGGTCGAGGTGCGAGAACATCGCCGTCGCGCGCAGGGTGATCTTCTTGCTGCCGGCGGCGGCCTTCGATGCGAGGTCGGCGTTGAGCACGACGTCGACCTTGTCGTCGGTGAAGAACGGATCGATGCGCGCGCGCAGCAGTTCGGCGAAGTCGGCCGCGGGGATGTCGCACGGGATTTCCGGCAGCAGGCGCGCATCGATCAGCTGGTCGGTGCTCGCGAGCATGTCCGCGGCGGCGTCGGCCGCGGTGAGATCCTGCGACTTGTAGATCGTGTCGGGCCGTCCGTAGAGCAGGGCGGAGCACTTCGTGAATTCCGGCGTGCCGATCCCGCGCAGCATCTGCGCGGCGACGCGGTAACTCCACGCGGTCTTCCACAACCAGTGGCCGATGGGATGGCCGCGGTCGATCGACGCCATCAACGCTTCGAGTTCGGCGACTTCGGCGTCGAGCGACTGCGGTTGCGTCGTCGGTTGCGGGAGCTCGGGCTTGCCCGCGCGCCAGCCGGCGAGAAAGCGTTCCTCCATCTCCGCCGGCCAGCCGATCGCGTCGAGCACGCGGATCTTGCCGCCCAGTTTCGCGATGCGCGCATCGATCTCGAACAGGTGTTCGAGCGCGGGATCGGCGGCGACGGGGTTGGCGTTCATCGCATCATGCTCGTCGCATCAGCGATCCTGGTGCATCAGCCAGCGATACAGCGCACCGCCGATGACGCCGCCGATGATCGGCACCACCCAGAAGAACCACAGCTGCGCGAGCGGCGCGCCGCCGGTGAACAACGCAACGCCGGTCGAACGCGCGGGATTCACCGACGTGTTGGTGACCGGGATGCTGATCAGGTGGATCAGCGTGAGCGCGAGGCCGATCGCGAGCGGTGCGAAACCCGCCGGTGCGCGCTTGTCGGTCGCGCCCATGATCACGACGAGGAACATGCCGGTCATGACCAGTTCGCAAAGCAACGCCGCCATCATCGAGTAGCCGCCCGGCGACATCGCACCGAACCCGTTCGTCGCGAATGCACCGGCCGATGTCGGATCGACCACGACATCCGCGCGCCCGTGCATGATCTGCCACAGCACGAAGCCCGCGAGCACCGCGCCGAGCGTCTGCGCCACCCAGTACGGGATGAGCTGGCTTCCGGGGAATCGGCCTCCGGCCCAGAGGCCGGCGCTGACCGCGGGATTGAAGTGGCCTCCCGAGATATGCCCGAGTGCGTACGCACCGGTCACGACGGTGAGACCGAAGGCGAGCGACACGCCGACGAGGCCGATGCCGAGCGGATTGCCTTCCCCGCCGAAGTTCGCGGCGAGCACCGCGCTGCCGCAACCACCGAGGACGAGCCAGAACGTACCGATCGTTTCAGCGAGCAATGGCTTGAGCATGGGCCTGGTTCCTTTTGGATGCGTCTTTCAGAAGGTGACGGTGCCAGTGAGCATCACGGGATTGCCTTCCAACCGATTCTCGACATCGAACTCGTGCAGCCAGCGCGCGGAGAACTCGACCTTGCCCGTCTTGTAGGTGACGATCGGACCGATCGACAACGCCTGGCCCCTGAAGCCGTTCAAGCGATCCGCGGTCGGGCCGGTGTCGTCTTCGAGTTGCTCGATCCACCCGCCCGCGGCACCGAAGCCCCAACCCTTCGGGGTCCTCTTGATCAACAACGCATCAACCCGGAAAACCGCGCCATTCTGGTAATCGGTCGCGTCGTTCTCCGTGTAGAAGTCCACCGCGGCCACGGCGCTGAACTCGAGTGTGCCGCCCTGGCCGAGCTGCGTGTAACCGACCGTCGGCGAAAACGTCCAGTTGTTGAGGCTGACGTTGGCCAGCCGCGCGGGGTCGTACTGGCCGGTGGGCGCGTAGATGTAGAGCGCCAGGGACATGTGCTTCGCCTGGGTGAAATGGCGGCTGGCGATGACGGGCACGAACGTCATGTCGTACAGGCCCGACTCCTCGTCGCTCGTGGACAGGCCGAAGCGGCCGAGGCGCAGGTCGGCCTCGACGTCGACCTTCGCGAAGGGCAACGAGGCTGCGCTCGCGTAGTTCCAGCGGCCTTCGCCCGTCGGCCACACGTAGAGCCCGGTGAAGTTCAGCAGGTCGAACTGCGCGGAAAGGCCGATGGCGGTACCGATGCCGATCGGCGTTTCACGCTGCGCACCGATGTCGCCGGAGTAATACGCGTATCCGACGACAAGGTTGAATCCCGGCGTCGGCGGAACCACGCCTGCATACGACGTCCCTTGCAGCCCGGTGATCGGCCGGCCCAGGCCTCCCTCCGTGGCGTGTGCGGGAACACAGGCGACTGCGAGCACGAGCGCGGCGCTGAGGGGGAAGCAACGCGCGGTCGGCTGCATGATGGCTCCGGTCGACGTCGGGACGGGTGCCATCGTCGTGGATTGGCGCGCCGTGTCGCAGCCCGACTTCTACGGAATCGACCTCAGTACTTCTACCGAAGGCACGGGCACGGGGAAGCGCACGTCGACCCGCGTGCCGCCTTTCGGGCCGGGTTCGATCGCCAGCCGGCCGCGCAGCGAACGGGCGCGTTCAGCCATGCTGATCATGCCGAGCCCTTTGCGCGGCGCGGCGGCGCGATCGGCGGGCAGGCCGCGGCCGTCGTCCTGGATGCGCAGCAGGCCCATGCCGTCGTCGTCCCGGCGCAGTTCGATGCACACGTGGCGTGCGTGGGCATGCTTCTCGACGTTGTGCAGCGCTTCCTGCGCGATGCGGAACAGGTCGAGCTTCTGCGGCTCGCTCAGGTCGAACGTTTCTTCCGTTTCGCAATGCACGTGCAGGTCGTCGCGCGAATGGCTCGCGCACAGGCCTTCCAGCGACGCGGCCAGGCTGGTGTAGCGCAGCATGCTCGGATGCAGTTCGTGCGACAGGCGGCGGATGTCGTCGGACACGCCGAGCAAACGATCCTGCAGCCCTTCGATACGACCGCGGCCTTCTTCGCCGGAGACACGCTTGAGGCTGCTCAGTTCGATCGAGATCGAGGCGAGCGACTGGTTGACGTCGTCGTGCAGGTCGCGCGCGATGCGGCTGCGTTCGTTTTCCTGCATGGTCATCGCGCGGCGCGCGAGCTGGCTCAGCCGTTCGCCGGAATCGCGCAGCGCTTCGGAAGACTCTCCGCGCAGGTCGCGCAACGCGGTGAGCAGCAGCAGCACGACGCTGTTGCCGACCGACCACCATTGCAGGTGCATCAACGTGCCCTGCGGGTCGTCGTGGACCAGGGGGCCGAGACCGAGCGACGTCATCAGCAGGCACGCCATCCACACCGGGAGCCAGGCCAAGCGCGTCCACGCGGTGCCGAGCGCATGGTCGGCCCACAGCAGCAGCATGACCGGTGCGAGCAGCAGGATCGGATAGGCTTCGCCGCGACCGAGCGGCGAAAGCCACAGCAGCACGATGGCGACCGCACCGGCGGCGACGAACGCAGGTCGCAGCGGACGCGAAGGCAGAGCGTCGTCCGATTCGTCGTGCGCGAGCCGCATCGCGCCGGTGAAGGCGGGCACGAGGATGAGATACGCCACGCTGCGCGAGAGCATGTCGTCGCCGTCGCCATCGCTCAACTCGGAAACGGCCATGCCCATCTGCGTTGCCGCTGCGTGGGACCACAACGCGCCGACGACGGGCAACACGATGCCCGCGAGCAGCAGGAAACGCGCGGGATCGCAGCCCTGCGTCGCACCGAAGCGGCCGTCGCGCGCGGGTTGCAGGAACCACGTCGTCGCGGCGACCAGCGCGAACTCGCCGAGCAACACGACGCAATGCGGCAACAACTCGCGGCCCATTTCCACGCACGCGAGTGCGCTGCCGGCGAACGCGGCCGCGAACACGATCGGCCAGCGCGAGGTGCTCGTCGCCAGCAAACCGCACATCAACACCGCGCCGGGAATCCACACGGCTTGCGCCAGGAACTCCGAGGTGGCCGGTTGCATCGTCATCCACTGACCGAACGCGGCCGCCGCGGCGACTGCCACGGGTACGATCCAGCCCACGCGCGAGGATTCCTGTTCCATGGGTCGTCTGCGCCGAAAGGATTGCGTGTACTCCCGCAAGGACGTGCTGAGCAACGGCGTCAGGTCACGTGCCGACGCGCGGCATTCAAACATGTGAATGCATTCACGCAGAGCGATGCAGTCACCCACACGGTCACTCGTCCGTCACGCGGGATGAACACCCTTCACACGAACCTCACCGTGCAGGCCCGGGTGGAACCAACGAGAGGGGACACCGCAATGGACACCGGAATTTCCAGTGCGCGTGCACGCGTGCTGTTGGCCGACGATCATGTGCTGGTTGCGCAGGGCGTCGAGATGCTGCTGCTGGAGTGTTTCTGCAACATCCAGCTCGTCAACGACGGTGAATCGCTCGTGGCCGCGGTGCAACGCGATGCGCCCGACGTCGTCGTGTCCGACATCAGCATGGCGGGCATGAGCGGACTCGATGCGATGCGTGCGTTGCGAGGGCTCGGCTTCGACACGCCGTTCGTGTTCCTCACGATGCATGCCGATCCGGAACTCGCGGCGGAAGCGATCGAGGCCGGCGCGAGCGGCTATGTGCTCAAGGCATCGGCCGGTGAGGAACTGGTGCGCGCGATCTTCGAAGTGCTCGCAGGGCGCACCTACGTGACGCCCACGCTGGCCGCACGCACGATCCGCGCCAGTGCGCATCGCGCACATGGCATGACATCCTCCGGACGCGGCGCGCAGGAAACGGCACTGACCCAGAAGCAGCGCGAAATCCTCACGCGTGTCGCGCAGGGGTTGCGTTCGAAGCAGATCGCGTTCGAACTCGGCCTGTCGGTGCGCACGGTCGAGTCGCACAAGTACGCGATCATGCAGGAGTTCGGCGTGCACAGCACGGTGGAACTCGTGCGCAAGGCCGCGCATGCGGGGTTGATCGCGATCGACAGCCCGCCGTAAGTGTGTCTACTGGGCCGCGCTGCGTAGTTTTACTCTCCCCGGTTCAGTCGTTTTCACAATAGGCGCGGCGCCCCGCGAGCGCCACGCTGTCGCGATGGAACGCAAGCCCCGCCTGCTGCTCGCGGAAGACAGCCCGGTCATGGCCCGGCAGCTGCGCCTGTTGCTCGCGCAGGACTACGTGGTGGTGGGCCTGGTGACCGACGGCGAATCGATCCTCTCCGCCCTGGAGTCGCTCGCGCCCGATGTACTCGTCACCGACATCTCGATGCCCGGCATCGACGGCCTCGCCGCCGCCGAACAGGCCCTGCGCACGTATCCCGACTTGCGCGTGGTCTTCATCACCGTGCACGACGAGCCGAGCCTGGTCGCGCGCGCGCGCGCCCTGCCGCGCACCGCGTATGTGCTCAAGGCCGATGCGGGCGACGCCTTGCCCGCCGCGCTCGATGCGGTGCTGGCCGGACGCTGGTACGCGTCGGCGTCGATCACGCGCGAGAAGGTCCGCAAATAGCCGGGCGGCCAGTAGAAATACTGAGCCGGGCGACCGTGTTATCCCCGTTGTGCGCGATTGACCGCGACCGGAAGCTGCCTGCATGAGCCCCATCGACCGCGAGCGTTTCAAGACCGACGACGACATCTCGGTCGAACTGAGCATGCGCCGCACGGGGATGAGCTTCCAGCGCACGCGCATGAGCGCCGACCGCACGCTGATGTCGATCATCCGCACGGCGCTGTCGCTGATCAGTTTCGGCTTCACGATCTACCAGGTCTTCAGCAACTGGGTGAAGATCCCGCACGTCAACCTGGCCGCGCAGGCTCCGCGCAACTTCGGCATCGCGCTGGTGACGGTAGGTGTGCTCCTGCTCGTGCTCGGGATCATCTACCACGTCCGCTACATGGTCGGCCTGCGCAACGAGCGCAAGCGCATGGTCGCCGACGGCCTCATCCACGGCGAAAGCGCGTACCCGGTTTCGCTCGTCCTGCTGTGTGCGCTCGCCCTGTTGCTGATCGGCCTGATGGCGATCATCAGCATGGTCTTCAACATCCCGTTGTTCTCGTAAGCATGTCCGCACGATCGGGGGCCCACCCGAAGAGGGAAACGCCATGAAAGCCTTGTTCTCAGCGTTCGCGGTTGCATTGCTCGCAGGTTGCGCATCGACGCCGGACGTCACCACCGACCACGATCCTTCCGCCGACTTCTCGCGTTATCGCACCTACTACTGGGCGCAGGAACCCAACACCACCAATCCGCTCGCGCAGCAGCGCATCGTCGCCGGCGTCGACCGGCGCCTTGCCGCAAGGGGCATGACGCGACAGGAAGGCAGCGGCGACATCGCGCTCGTCGCCAACGTCGCCACGAGCGAGCAGCAGACGCTCGACACGATGTACACGGGCGGCGCCTACGGCGGGTGGGGTTGGGGGCCAGGCTGGGGCTACGGCGGCATGGGAAGTTCGACGACGCGCGTGCGCACCTACACGGTCGGCACGCTCGTGCTCGACATGTTCGATGCCTCCACGAAGCGCGCGATCTGGCGCGGCACGGCGAGCGGCACGGTCTCCGATTCGCCGGAGAAGAACCAGGCGGCGGTCGAAGCCGCGCTCGACAAGATGTTGTCCGCGTTCCCGCCGGGCTCGGTGGCGAAGCCGCAATGAGCGCGCAATACGACACCGCGCGCGATGCGCCGGCGGGCATGGCCTGGATCGAAGGCCGCACGTTCCGGATGGGTTCGGACCATCACTATCCGGAAGAGGCGCCCGCGCATCGCGTGAGCGTCGACGGGTTCTGGATCGACGCGACGCCGGTGACGAACGCGCAGTTCGCGGCCTTCGTCGAAGCGACGGGGCACGTCACGTTCGCCGAGATCGCGCCGAATGCGGACGACTATCCGGGTGCGTTGCCGGAGATGCTCGTGCCCGCGTCGGTGGTGTTCGTGCCGCCGCCGCAGCGCGTGGACCTGCGCGATCATTACCAGTGGTGGCAGTTCCTCGCCGGCGCGGACTGGCGGCACCCGCAGGGGCCGCACAGTTCGATCGAAGGCAAGGACGATCATCCGGTCGTGCATGTCGCCGCACGCGACGCCGAAGCATATGCCGCGTGGGTCGGCAAGGCGTTGCCGAGCGAAGCCGAATGGGAACTCGCGGCGCGTGGCGGCCTCGACGACACCGAATACGCATGGGGCGACGAACTCGCGCCCGACGGCCTGCATCGCGCGAACACCTGGCAGGGCGAGTTCCCTTGGCAGAACCTCGCGCAGGACGGTTACATCGGCACCTCGCCGGTCGGTTCGTATCCGGCGAACGCATTCGGCCTGGCCGACATGATCGGCAACGTGTGGGAGTGGACGGCCGACTGGTATCGCGCACGGCATCCGGCCGACGCACAGAAGGCCTGCTGCATCCCGGAGAACCCGCGCGGCGGGCCGATGGACGCGAGCTTCGACCCCGCGCAACCGCAGTTGCGCATTCCGCGCCGGGTGATGAAGGGCGGCTCGCACCTGTGCGCGCCGAACTACTGCCGTCGCTATCGACCTGCCGCGCGCATGGCGCAACCGGTCGACACGTCGACCTCGCACCTCGGCTTCCGTTGCGTGCGGCGCATGTGAGGCGACCGGCATGGAAGCGATCTTCCGCGAAGTCAGCCAGCACATCGCGCTCGCGCTGGAGGCGATCTCCGTCCTGATGATCGCGATCGGCGCACTGGAAGCGCTCGCGAAGATCCTCATTCCGCTGTTCCGCCACGATGCCTCGCAAGGGACACGTCGCGCCGCGTGGCTGGGCCTGGCGCGATGGCTGCTGCTGGGCCTGGAGTTCATGCTCGCGGCGGACATCGTGCGCACCGCGATCGCGCCCACGTGGGACGACATCGGCATGCTCGGCGCGATCGCGCTGATCCGGACCTTCCTCAACTACTTCCTCGAGCGCGACCTCGAGAACGCCGCGCGCGAAGCGACGACGCCCGCGGAAGTGGAGGCGACGCGATGAACACCACGCCCACGGGCACCACGCCGACTTCCAACGAACTCTCGCAGTCGCGCACCGGCCTGGCCGACCTGCGCTCGCACCTGGCGAACGAACGCACGCACCTGGCCTACCTGCGCACGTGCGTGTCGCTGATCGGCTTCGGCATCACGCTGAATCGCTTCTCCGAGTTCCTGGTGCAGAACGACGCGATGAAGGTCGGCGCCGCAGGACCGATGCTGCGCGACACCGGCAACGTCGGCACCGGCATGGTCATCCTCGGCATCGCGCTCGCGGTGTGGTCGTTGTATCGCTACAAGCGGGTGAACCACGACATCAAGGCCGCGTCCTTCCGGCCGATGGATCGCGCGATCACCACGCTCACCCTGTTGTTCCTGCTGATCGGCGGCATCACCGCCGTGTGGCTCTTCCGCGCCTGACGCAAGGAGGTCGCATGTTTCGCATTTCCCCATTGCTGATTGCCGTCGCGCTTGCGATGGCCGGTTCCGCGTTCGCGCAGGACGCGGCCACCGATCCGCCCGCGGTCGATCCGAAGGCGATGGAAGCGCTCGATCGCATGGGCAAGGCGCTCCGCGCGCTGGGGCCGTTCTCGGTGCATGCCGAATCGACCGCCGAACTCGTGCTGGAGGACGCCGAGAAGGTCGAGTTCAGCGGCCAGGTCGACTACCAGGTCATTCCGCCGAACAAACTGCACGCTTCGCTCGTGTCCGACCGCCGCGAGCGCGAGTTCTATTACGACGGCAAGACGCTGACGATCTATGCGCCGACCACCGGGTTCTACGCGACGTTGCCGGCGCCCGCCACGCTGCGCGGCCTGGTCGACAAGGCGCAGAACGAATACGGCGTCGAAATGCCGCTGGCCGATCTGTTCCTGTGGGGCACCGACGCCGCGCCGGCATCGGAGATCACGCGTGCGACGTACATCGGCCGCGGTCGCATCGACGGCGACCCCGTCGCGCACTTCGCGTACCGCCAGGGCGACACCGACTGGCAGGTGTGGCTCGATGGCGAGGCATTGCCGCGCAAGCTCGTCATCGCCGACACGAGCACGCCCGAGCGGCCCGAGTACACCGCGCAACTCGACTGGTCGAAAGGCGAAACGGTGAGCGCCGATGCGTTCGCGTTCAAACCGGGGGACGACGATTACGAAATCGCGTTCTTCCCCACGGTCGTCATCTCCGCGTCGCAGGAGGGTGGGCAATGAACGGCAAGCTTTCCATCGCGATCGTGGCGGCGTGCGCCGGTTGCTTCAGCATGGTGGCCTTCGATGCGAGCGCGCTGCCGCGCGGGCGCGGCGGCGGCGGCGCCGCGGCGCGTTCGAGCGTGCATGCCGGTGGCGGACACGCGGCCGCGGGTGCGCATGCCGGTACCCGCGCGAGCGGCGCGCCGGTCAATCGTCCGACCAACGCGAACCACGCCAACCAGCGCACCACGAACACCAACGTCGACCGCAACACCGACGTCAATCGCAACACCAACGTCAACGTCGATCGCGACGTGAACATCGACGTCGACAACGGCTGGGACAACGACATCGACCATCCCTGGGCGGCCGCGGCCGCGGTCGGGACGGCTGCCGCGGTGACCGCGGCGGCGATCGGGTCGATCGTCTATTCGGTCCCGTCGGGTTGCGTGACGACGGTCGTCAACGGTATCGCGTACCAGCAATGCGGTTCGACCTGGTACGAGCCGCAGTACGCCGGATCGTCGGTGCAGTACGTCGTCGTCAGTCCTCCGTAACGAGATGCGCGCCATGATCACCATGTTCCTCGCCATGGCGTTGTCGGCGCCGGCCGAAGCGCAGACGTCGAATGCCGCCTTGCCTTCGTGGCGCGACGGACCGACGAAGCAGGCGATCGTCGAATTCGTCGAACGCACGACGAAGCCGGGGTCGCCCGATTTCATCGCGCCGGCGGATCGCATCGCGGTGTTCGACAACGACGGCACGCTGTGGTCCGAGCAGCCGCTGTACTTCCAGTTCCTGTTCGCGCTCGATCGCGTGCGTGCGCTCGCGCCGCAGCATCCGGAGTGGAAGACGACGGAACCGTTCAAGTGGGTGCTCGACAACGACATCAAGTCGCTCGAAGCCTCGGGCGAGAAGGGCCTGTTGCCGATCCTGGCCGCCACGCATGCGGGCATGACCACCGAGGAGTTCACGGCGATCGTGCGCGACTGGATGGCCGATGCGCGCCACCCGGTGACCAAGCGCCGTTACGACGCGATGGTGTTCAAGCCGATGCAGGAGTTGATGCAGTACCTGCGCGCGAACGGTTACGGCACGTGGATCGTGTCGGGCGGCGGCCAGGAATTCCTGCGCGCGTGGTGCGAGGCCGCCTACGGCATTCCGCCGCAGCAGGTGATCGGCAGCTACGCGGGGTTGAAGTACCAGGCGGGCGACCGGCCTTCGATCCTCAAGACCGAACAACCCGAACTGGTCGACGACCACGCGGGCAAACCGGTCGGCATCCAGCGTTTCCTCGGACGGCGGCCGGTGATGGCGTTCGGCAATTCGGATGGCGACTTCGAGATGCTCGAATGGACGACCACCGGCCCGGGTCCGCGCTTCGGCGCGCTGGTGCACCACACGGACGCCGAGCGCGAGTTCGCCTACGACCGCAAGTCGCACGTCGGCCAACTCGCGCGCGGGCTGGATGAAGCACCGAAGCGCAAGTGGGTGCTGATCGACATGAAGCGCGATTGGGAGACGATCTACCCCGATTCCAACTAGGGGGTGCGCCGTGATCTCCGACAGCTTCTCGCTGATGCGCGGCGGACCGGTGTATCGGGTGATGCACGGGCTGGGCGTGATCCGGCCCGGGGTGCCGACCGCGCCGCTGGTCGCGGTGTTGCTGGTCGCCGTCGCCTTCGTGCCGCTCGCGTTCTTCGCGATGGGCGAACGCATGTTGTTGCCGGGGCAGGGAGGCATCGCGTTGCTCGGCGATTACGCGGTGCTCGCGCGGTTGCTGGTCGCGATACCGATCCTCGTGTTCGCCGCGGCGCCGAGCGACGATGTGCTGCGCGGCGCCATGCGTTACGTCGGACGTTCGGGGCTCGTGCCGGAGATCGAACATGCGCGGTTCGAAGCGATCGTGCATCGCGCGCGGGCGCTGCGCGATTCCAGCGTGCCGGAAGTGCTGTGCGCGCTGATCGCGGTCGGTTCGGCGTTCTGGACCAACGCGCACTTCTCGCACGTCGAAGGCCTCTCGCACTGGGCGCTGGATGCGGACGGCACGTTGTCGAAGGCAGGGGCGTGGTTCGCGTGGGTGGCCGCGCCGGTGTTCCGCTTCGTCGGGCTGATCTGGATCTGGCGCTTCCTGCTGTGGGCGTACGTGTTGTGGCGGCTCTCGCGCCTGCACTTGTCGCTGCATGCGGCGCATCCGGACGGCGCGGGCGGGTTGGGCTTCCTGTCGCCGACGCAGGCGCGCTTCGCGGTGATGTCCTTCACCGGCGGGTGCCTGGTCAGCGGCGACGTGCTCGTGCGCATGGTGTATGCGAACGGACAGCTGCAGCAGGTGCAGTGGGAACTGATCGGTTACATCGTCGGCAGCACACTGCTCATCTTCGCGCCGCTGCTGTGCATGTTGCCGCGCATGGCGTCGATCCGGCGGCGCGGGTTGCTGGATCTCGGCGCGCTCGGCCAGCGCGCGGCGACCGCGTTCGACGAACGCTGGCGCCCGACGTCGAAGGAGGGCGGGGAATCGCTGCTCGAAAGCCCCAATCCTTCGGCGATCGCCGACTTCACCGCGATGTACGGCACCGCGCGTTCGATGTCGGTCGTGCCGGTGAACCGGATGACGCTCCTGGCGGCGGCGTTCCTCGCGGCCTTGCCGTTCCTGCCGGCGCTGCTGCACGCGATCTCCATCGACGAGCTGCTCCAGCGCCTGCTCGGCGTGCTGGCCTGACGCCGGTGGCCGTCGCGTTGGCGGCGCCACGTTCCGTTGTTTGCCACTTCCCCGGAGACACGCATGTCCAACCATGTCTACAAGGCGGTCGAGCTGACCGGTTCCTCGAAGAACGGCACCGACGAAGCGGTGCGCAACGCGATCGAGCGCGCGAGCAAGACCGTGCGCAACATCAAGTGGTTCGAAGTCGTCTCGACGCGGGGCCATGTCGAGGACGGGCGCGTCGCGCATTGGCAGGTGACGATCAAGGCAGGATTCACGCTCGACGACGACTGATCCACCCGCCTGCGACCGGATAGACTCGTTCCATCGAGGCTTGCCGGGGGCAGGGGATGCACGTCGATCGTTCGTTCGGCCGCGGCACGCTCGCGGCGTTCTTCGTCTGGTTGCTCGTGTTGTCGGTGCCGTTGTGGATGCTCGCGTGGGCCTGGGGTTCGGGCGCGTGGGCGATCCCCGTGCCGAAGGCGCGCGAGTGGTTCGTCACCGCGATCATGTGGTGTCCGGGTCTTGCGGCGCTGATCGCGTGCGCGACGACACGCACGTCGTTCGGCGCACTCGGGTTTCGACTGCCGCGCGCGAAGTGGCTGGGCTTGGCCTACCTGTATCCGCTCGCGTACCTGGTCATCGCGTATGCGCTGATCTGGGGCTTGCAGATCGGTACCTTCGATGCGTCCGCGTTCGTCGCGGATTCGGAAAAGAAGTGGTCGCTCACCGGCGCCGGTGCGATCGCCGCCGGCGTGCTCACGACGCTCACCGTCGGCGTGCTCGTCGAGATCGGACGTTCGCTCGGCGAAGAGATCGGTTGGCGCGGCCTGTTGTCGCCGGCGTTGTCGCAGCGCCGCGGGCTGCTGTTCGGTGGCATCGCCAGCAGCCTCGTGTGGGGTCTCTGGCACCTGCCGTTGCTCACCGCGTTCGGCTTCGGCGAACTGCCGACGTGGTACGCGTGGCTGGTCTTCATGCTCGGCATCTTGCCGGTGGGCTTCGTGTGCGCGTGGCTGCGCTGGCGTTCGCGCAGCGTGTGGCCCGCGGTGGTCGTGCATTCGGTGCACAACGCGCTGCTGTATCCGTTGTTCGACATGAACACCACGCCCGCGGGCACGGCCACCGCGTATGCGACCGGCGAAACGGGCTTCGCGCTGGCGTCGGTGAACCTCGTGTTCGCGTTGCTCGTGTGGCGCAGTACGCGCAACAAGGGAAATATCGCTACGTCATCGGCGACCGCGCCAACAAGTGAAAGCTGACCTCGGTCGCACGTCGTCCTGAGGCAATCGCCATAGGCTTGGTCCGAAAGGGAGACCAAGGCATGGCGATCCAGGTGTTCGTGGTCGACGACCACGTGATGGTGCGAACCGGTTTGTGCGTGATCCTCGACGGCCAGTCGGACATCGACGTCGTCGGGCACGCCGCGTGCGGCGAGGACGCGTTACCGCAACTGCGCAAGTTGCGGCCCGACGTGCTGGTGTGCGACGTGCACCTGCCCGGCATCAGCGGGCTGGAGGTGACGGAGCGCGTGGTGCGCGGCAATTACGGCACGCGCGTCGTGGTGGTGTCGGCCTCGCACGAAGGGCCGTTGCCGCGCCGCGCGATGGAAGCGGGTGCGTCGGCGTACGTCGGCAAGAGCCACGATGCGACGGAGTTGGTGCGCGCGTTGCATGACGCCGCCCGCGGCAAGCGGTATCTCGGGACAGGCATCGCGCAGCAGATCGCGCTGGCGGGGATCGACGGGGGCGACGCTTCGCCGTTCGACACGTTGTCGCCACGCGAACTCGAAGTCGCGCTGCTGCTCACGCAAGGGTTGCGTCAGGAAGACATCGCGCGACGCCTGAGCCTGAGCGCGAAGACGATCAACACGCACAAGACGCGCTTGTTCGACAAACTCGGGATCCACGATCCGATCGCGCTCGCGCGGATGGCGAGCCGCTACGGCGTGGCCGATCCGGCGCTCGCCTGGTAGGGCGAACGCCGGAGGGCGGGGCGACGCTTACGCGTTGCGTTGGTGCGTCGCGTCTTCGGCCGCGTCGGCGGCGGCGGCCGCGGGGTCGGCGGGCGGCATCGCGTCGAACAGGCCGGGCGACGCAGGCCTGCGATCCGCTTCTGCTTCCGGCTCCGCGGCCGTGTCGTTGCGGGCGACTTCACGCGCGACGGGCGCGAGTTCGATCGCGTCGGGGGCTTCGGATTCGACTTCGGCTTCGACGTCGATGGGCGCGCTCGCGCTCACCGGTTCGTTCGCGACCGGCGTGTCGGTCCATGCGCCCGGCGAGGTCGCGGCGACGCGGTCGTAGCTGCTCGCCGTGGATTCGACGCTCGCGTCCATGCCTTGCGGCGTGCGCTCGACATCGTGCTCGGCTGGCGTTTCGGCGAAGGCGGCGTCGTGCGCGGCGGCCTGCTGCGGCGCGGCGGCGGCTTCCGCCGGCTGCATCGGGGCGGGTTCGGAGACAACCGGCTGCGACGCGACGGGCTGCGACGCGACGGGCTGCGACGCGACGGGCTGCGACGACGCGGCGGGTGCGACTTCGTCGTCGAAGTCGAACTCCGGCTGCGAGCGATGCTGCGCGACGACGTCGCCGGCTTCGGCTTCGTCGTGTTCGTCGCCGTGCTCGAGCGCTTCGCCGACGACTTCGCCCTCGGCGCCGCCCTGGCCACGTCGACGACGGCGACCACCGCGGCGGCCGCGACGACGGCGACCGCCGCCTTCGCCCGCATCGGCGTGCGTTGCATCGGCGTGCGTTGCATCGGTGGCGTCACCGGCGACGGCCTGCTGCGTGGCGTCCGCCGCCTGCGCAGCGTCGGACACTGCGATAGCGGCGTCGGCCGCAGGTGCGGCAGCGACGACAGTCGCGGCGATGACAGGTGCAGCGGCGACAGGTCCAGCGGCGGTCGGCGACGTGTTCGCCGTGTCGGCGTTGACGGATGCGGCATTCGTCGCGGCGGACTTCGCCTCGGCCGCGGCCTTGGCTTCGGCTTCCGCTTGCTGGCGCTGGCGCTTCTCTTCGTTGCGGCGCAGCTGTTCGGCACGCTGCTGCTCGGCGCGCTGCTGCTGTTCGAGGCGCTGCTGTTCGCGCTGCGCTTCGGTCAGCTCGGGCTTCGGCTGCTTCTGCTGTTGCTGGCCCTTCTGCTGCTGGCCCTTCTGCTGCTGCGGCTGGGCCTGCTTCTGCTGTTGCTGCTGCTGGCCCTGGCCTTTCTGCTGTTGCTGCTGGCCACGATCGCGACGCTGTTCGTCGCGGCGACCCTGGCCTTGCTGCTGGCGACCACGCTGGTCGCGCTGGTCACGACGACCATCGCGCTGGTCGCGACGACCGTCCTGGGGACGCGCAGTCGGCGTCGGCGCTGCAACCGGAGCCGGCGCGCCGAACAGGCGCTTCAGCCAACCGGAGAAGCCGCCGCTCGCCGCGACGGGCGCGACGGCCGCCACGGGTGCCGGAGCAGGCGCGGCCTTCGGTTCTTCGCGCACTTCTTCGCGAATCGGCGCCGGCTGCGCCGGACGCACGTTGGTGACCGCGGGCAGGTTCGGGATGTTGAGGTGCGCCTTGGTCAGCGCGTGCGTCGCGAGCTTGCGCGGCGTGCCGCGCTGGTAGCTCGGCTTGCTGGTTTCTTCGCTGAGTTCGTTCTCGCGGATGCGCGTGACTTCGTAGTGCGGCGTCTCGAGCTGGTCGTCGGCGACGATGACGATCGGGGCGTCGTGGCGCTGCTCGATCTCGCCGAGCGCGCGGCGCTTTTCGTTGAGCAGGTAGTTCGCGATCTCGGTCGGCGCCTGCACCAGCACCTGTCCGGTGTTTTCCTTCATCGCGTGCTCTTCGGCCACGCGCAGGATCGACAGCGACAGCGACTCGACGCTGCGCATGCGGCCATGGCCGTCGCAGCGCGGGCACACGAGCTGGCTGGATTCGCCGAGGCTCGGACGCAGGCGCTGGCGCGACATCTCGAGCAGGCCGAAGCGCGAGATGCGGCCGAGCTGCACGCGCGCGCGGTCGTACTTGAGCGAATGCTGCAGGCGGTTCTCGACTTCGCGCTGGTGCTTGTTCGACGACATGTCGATGAAGTCGATCACCACCAGGCCGCCGAGGTCGCGCAGGCGCAGCTGGCGCGCGACTTCCTCGGCCGCTTCCAGGTTTGTCTGGAACGCGGTCTCTTCGATGTCGCCGCCCTTGGTGGCGCGCGCGGAGTTGACGTCGACCGCGGTCAGCGCCTCGGTCTGGTCGATCACCAGCGCGCCGCCGGAGGGCAGGCGCACCGTGCGCTCGTACGCGTTCTCGATCTGCGATTCGATCTGGAAGCGGTTGAAGAGCGGGGTGTCGTCCGTGTAGTGCTTGAGCTTGCGCAGGTTGTGCGGCATCACCTGCTGCACGAACTCGCGGGCCTCGGTGAACATCTCGTCGGTGTCGACGAGGATTTCGCCGATGTCGGCGCGCATGTAGTCGCGCAGCGCGCGGATGATCAGGCGCGATTCCTGGTAGATCAGGAACGGGCTCGGCTTGCTCAGCGCGGCCTCGGCGATCGCCTTCCACACCTGCAGCAGGTAATCGAGGTCCCACTGCAGTTCTTCCGCGTCGCGACCCACGCCGGCGGTGCGGATGATGACGCCCATGTCGTCGGGGATCTGCAGCTTGTCCATCGCCTCCTTGAGGGCGGCGCGGTCGTCGCCTTCGATGCGGCGCGAGACGCCGCCCGCGGTCGGCGAGTTGGGCATCAGGACCATGTAGCGACCGGCGAGCGAGATGAACGTCGTCAGCGCCGCGCCCTTGTTGCCGCGTTCTTCCTTGTCGACCTGGACGACGATCTCCTGGCCTTCCTTCAACAGCTCGCGCAGCGACGCCTTGTTCGGGTCGACGCCGGCCTGGAAGTAGTCGCGGGAGATTTCCTTCAGCGGGAGGAAGCCGTGGCGCTCGCCACCGTATTCGACGAAGGCGGCTTCCAGGGAGGGCTCGAGTCGCGTGATGCGGCCCTTGTAGATATTCGACTTCTTCTGTTCCTTCGACGGCTGTTCGATGTCGATGTCGTACAGCGTCTGGCCGTCGACGATTGCGACGCGCAGTTCTTCCGCCTGCGTCGCGTTGATCAGCATTCGCTTCATTGTGCGTTCCTCGCGCGCTCTCGCACGCGGAACGCCGGGGCGTTCGCCTCTGGATACCGCTTCGCGCGCCGCTTGCGCCTTGCGCAGCGCGTCGCGCTTCGATGTATGCCAGCGCTACGACACCACGGCTAACCGCGGGAGCGCTTGTGTTGCTTATCCAATTTTCGGGGCCGGCGGCCGCTGGGCTGGGGGAGCTTCGCGTCGCGCGGGTCGTGTTCAGCGCCGATGTCTGACGCACCGGGCGATGGCCGGGCTTGCCGACGAGCCGCTAACATGGCCGCCCCGGGGGCGGTGGTCGCGCACTGTGTCGGGGATCGCGGAAGGCGGGCTTTCGGCCCGATAAGCGCGGGAACGCGAGGTTCGCGGTCCGTGGCGCAATCTCCCTGCGAAATCAAACCCTTACTTCGCGCGGCGAGTGTAGCAGGTCAAAGCCCGACGATGGACCCCACCGAACCCACCCCGAGCCGTCCCTCGGCCCCCGCGCGCACCGTGAAGGTGCCCGAAGACCGCGAGGGCCAGCGGCTCGACAACTTCCTCCTGGGCCAGCTCAAGGGCGCCCCGCGCTCGCTGGTCTACAAGCTCGTGCGCTCCGGGCAGGTTCGCGTGAACGGCGGCCGCGCGAGGGCCGAGCGCAAGCTCGAGGCCGGCGACGAGGTCCGCATCCCGCCGGTTCGCCTGGACGAGCCGGGCGAGAAGGGTACGCCGGCGCGCGGACTGCTCGAAGCGATGGAGGCGAGCATCGTGTTCGAGGATGCGCGCCTGCTCGCGATCAACAAGCCGTCGGGCGTCGCCAGCCACGGCGGCAGCGGCATCAGCTTCGGCGTGATCGAAACCCTGCGCGCGTTGCGCCCGAAGGACTCGCTCGAACTCGTGCATCGCCTCGATCGCGACACCTCGGGCCTGCTCGTGCTCGCGAAGAAGCGCTCGGCGCTCACCGAACTGCAGGCGCTGATGCGCGAGGACGGCGGCATCGCCAAGCGCTATCTCGCCTTGCTGATCGGCCGCATGCCGAGCGGCACGATGTCGGTCGACGCGCCGCTGCACATCGGCCTGCGCCAGGGCGGCGAACGCCACGTGCAAGTGAGTCCCGAAGGCAAGGCGTCGCTCAGCCACTTCAAGGCGCTCGAACGCCGCGGCGGCCAGTCGTATTGCGAAGTGCGCATCGAAACCGGCCGCACGCACCAGATCCGCGTGCACGCGCAGCACATCGGCCATCCGGTCGCCGGCGACGACAAGTACGGCGATGCGGCCGCGAACAAGCGGCTGCGCGAACAGGCGGGACTCAAGCGCATGTTCCTGCATGCATCGACGCTGGAATTCGCGCTCGACGGCGGGCGTGCGCCGTACCTGCTCAACGCGCCGCTGGCGCCCGAGCTGGTGGACGTGCTGGATCGACTGGCCTGATCGAGCAGGTTCGCCTGATCGCCTGATCGCGTTACGCCGGTGCGTCGGCCGCGAGGCGTTCGGCCTTCGCCGCGAGGATGAAGTCGTTCTCGCTCAGGCCGCCGACATCGTGGGTCGAGAAGCGCACGACGCAGCGGTCGTAATGCACGCCGAGGTCCGGGTGGTGGTCTTCGCGATTGGCGATCCAGGCCAGCGCGTTCACGAATGCGATGGTCCGCCAGTAATCCTTGAACTTGTAGGTCTTCACCAGCGCGTGGCCGTCCTCGGCCAGCTCCCAGCCCGGCACTTCCGGCAGGAGTTCGCGCACGCGGGCTTCGTTGAGCTTGTGCTCGGTGCCGCGGCGCGGGATGCAGTGGGCGTCGGCGAGGGCGATCAGGTCGGACATGGGGGCTTCACTCCGCGGCGTGCGCGCTGAACCAGAACACATCGGGCGTGGTCGCAGGGTGGACCCGCTGACTGCGACCACGCAATGGGTGGCTAGAATAGCCGCATGATCCAACTCTCCGAATCCGCGCAGGCGCATTTCGCCCGCCTGATCGAACGCGAAGCCCTGCCGGGCCTCGGCGTCCGCCTTTCCGCCGTGCATGCTGGCACGCCGCGCGCCGACGTGCGCCTGGAGTTCGCCGAACCGGCCGATCTCACCGGCGACGAATGGGCGGTCGATTGCGAAGGCTTCACCCTTTGGATCGATCCGGCCAGCGCGCCTTACCTCGACGCTGCAGAGATCGATTACGTGCAGTCGCCTACCGGCGGCCAACTGCAGATCCGCGCGCCGAAGATCAAGGGCGAGGCGCCGGCGGAGACCGCATCGCTCGTCGAGCGCGTGCGCTGGGTGGTCGAACAGGAGATCAATCCGCAACTCGCGCAACATCGCGGGCATGTGTCGGTGCAGGAGGTGTCGGCCGATGGCGTCGTGCTGCTGAGGTTCGGCGGCGGTTGCCACGGTTGCGGCATGGCGGACGTCACGCTGAAGCAGGGCATCGAGTCGACGCTGATGACGCGCGTCCCCGGCGTCACCGCGGTGCGCGACGCGACCGACCATGCGACCGGCTCGGCGCCCTACATCCCGCGCGACGCAGCCTGACGGTCCCGGCGAGCACGGCCTCCCAGCGTGTTCTCCGCCGCCGACATCATCGAAGCCCTCGGGCTGCGGCGCCGGCTGAAATCCATTCGACCGCAAGCGCCCGGCACGTTCCCGCCGGGTTGGCAGGCGTGGTTCGACACGATGCAGGCGACGCCACGCGGCGTCAGCGGTGCGATGCCGCAGGACGTCATCGCCGAACTCGTCCTGCGTCCGCTGAGCGCGCCACCGACGCGCGTCGCCAATCTCAATCGCTGGCAGGCGTTCGCGACGCTGTGGCGCCAGCAATGGCATCCGCCCGGGAAGGAAGAACGTGGCGTGCGCATTTTCGCCGCGTCCTTCAGTGCGGCGATGCACCTGTTCTTCGCGATCCTGCTGACGTGGCTCGCGTGGGTGCGCATTCCGCCGCCGCCGGCGGGCGAGGGCGACACGGTCGTGCAAGTCGAGTTCATCGGCACGGGCACGCCTGAAGACACCGGCGGCGGCGCCCCCCAGGGTCCGCAACCGGAGCCCGAGCAAACGGCCGCGGCGCCGGCTGCACCCGCTGCATCGCCGACGCCTACACAGGTGGAGCCGCAACCGCAACCGCCCGCGCCGCAACCCGAGCAAGTGCAACCGGAACCGGAACAACCGGTCGCTGCGCAACCGCCCGCGGAGCCGCAACCGCCGGAGCCGGAGCCGACGCCGATCGAAGTTCCGCCTGCCCCGCAACCGTTGCAGGTCACGCAGGTGCCGGAGCCCGACACCACGTTCGTGCTGCCGCCGCCGCGCCCGCGCGAAGTGAACGTGCCGCAGCCGAACCTCGTCGTGCCCGAGTTGCGCCAGCCCACCGAACGCACGCGCGTCGAACGCCTGCAACGCGAAACGCTCGATGCACCGCGCGTCGACGTGGAGCGCATTCGCGTCGCGCCGGTCGTTCGCGGCGAGGAATCGGCGCGACTCACGCAGGCATTGCCGACGATCAGCGCGCCCACGCGCGCGCAGGAAATCAGCGTGCCCGCGTTGCGCGGCGAAGAACGCGCGATCCCGATGCCTTCGCGCGGCACGACACCGACCGCCGCGGCACCGGGCGACTCCACGTCGACCACACCGTCCACCGCGCCGGGCACATCGACCGCAGCGACCAGTGCACAGCCGGGCGGGCAGCAAGCGCCGGGCGCGGGCACGTCGCCCGCGGCGCAACCGGGCGCGGGGCACGCACCGGGCGCGCCGCCCGGCGCGTGGCCGTCGCCGGAGCGCGGCGACGACTTCGGTGTCGGCACGCGCAATCGCCCCGGCGGAGCGCCGGGCGCGAGCGCCAGGCCCGGCATCTTCGACGAGCAAGGGCGTCCGAACATCGGCGAGCCGCCGACGCCGGGACAGAACGCGCCGGGCACGGTCGAGGCGCACATCGCCGACCTCGATCGCGCGGGCCAGTGGCTCAAGCGGCCGCCGCTGGATTACAAGCCGACGACGTTCGACAAGTACTGGCGTCCGCACGAAACGCTGCTGCAGGAATGGGTGCGCAAGGGCATCAAGTCGATCGCGATCCCGATCCCCGGCACCAACAAGAAACTTTCGTGCGTGGTGTCGATCCTGCAGTTCGGTGGCGGGTGTGGCTTGACCGATCCGGACATCAACAACCAGCCCGCCAGTGCGCGGCCCTCGCCGGACATTCCGTTCAAGCCGTGGTTGCAGGAAGACAACGGCAGCATCCGCACGCCGCCGCCGAACGCGTCGACGCGCGCGCAGCCGCCCGGGCTCTGATTCGCGAACGCCGCGTGCGACGTCGCAAACGAAAACGGCCCGCTTGCGCGGGCCGTCGTCGTTGAAGCGAGGCGGTGAAGCCTTATTCCATTTCGTGCAGGTCGGCCAACTGGCCCGGCACCGACTGGAAGTACGCGCCGAGGTCGGCGATCTGCTGGTCGGTGAGGTCCTTCGCCTGCGACGCCATCAGCGGATGCTGGCGATCGCCCTTGCGGTAGGCCAGCAGCGCGTGTTCGAGGTAGTCGGCGTACTGACCGCCGATCTTCGGATAGCTCGGATCGATCGGCGCGTTGCCGTCGGCGCCGTGGCAATCCACGCACGCCTGGCCGGTGGTCGCATTCTTGCTGGCCGCGAGTGTCTTGCCGGCTTCGATGTCGCCACCGGGCAGGCCGGCCGACGAAGACTTCACCGCTTCGTGGGCTTCGGCGCCGCCTTCGGCTTCGGCCGTCGGGGCTTCCGCGCCCGAGCAGGCGGTAAGGGCGAGGGTGAGCAGCGCGATGGCGAGCGCGGGCTTCTTGATCGTCATGGGTCGGCTCACTTCGCGGTCACGGTCGAGAGATAGGCGGCGAGATCGGCGATGTCCTGCGCGGAGAAACTCTGCGCCTGCGCCTGCATCGTCGGGTGCTTGCGCTTGCCTTCGCGATATTCGGTGAGCGCGTTGGTCAGGTACTGCTCCGACTGGCCGCCGATGCGCGGCACGTGATAGCTCGGGTACGCGTTCTTGTAACCCTCGACGCCATGGCAACCGCGGCAGGTGAAGGCGAGCTGGTGGCCGTTTTCCGGATTCCCCTTCAGCGCGACGGGCGCGGCAACGGCGGGAGTGGCGGCAGTCGTCGATGCGGCGGGCGCAGCGGCCGTGGAAGCGGCGGCAGGCGCAGCGGCGGTGGTCGCAACTGCCGGCTTGGCGGTGGCGGGCGCGGCGGGCTGCTGCGCGTGGGCGAGGAGCATGGGCGCCAGCAGCAGGCCGGCAGCGATCGTCAGCGGTCGCATCATTGAGTTAGTCCGCAAAGGAAATGTGTTCGAATGTTGCGCGACGCGTTCGTCATGTCCGCGTCTTGCAAGCGGCGAAGTATAGCTTGCACGTGAATGGAACCTGCAAACGCGTGGCCGTCGCGCGCGTAGCCCGTCGTGCAACCGGTTGGATGTCCGACGCATCCCTATCGTCGATCGCGCCTTTGTTCGCGCGCACCAGAAATCCACCGTGAAGTCACCATGACCTATGGCGCATGGCGGCTGAAGGTTGGAGTGATTTACTTGACTACAACACCCAAAGGGTCTGCCTCCATGCCTGCCATTGCCTCCTCCAACGGCCGCTTCATCCGTCGCGCCGGTCTCGTCCTCATCGCCTGCACCCTCGCGCTTTCTGCCTGCAAGAAGGGCGACGGGGACGCCATGGCCAAGGACAAGGAAGGGGACAAGGGCCCCGACGCCATCCCGGTCGAGGTCATGGCCGCCGCCAAGCGGCCGATCGCGGCCAGCTACACCGGCACCGCGCCGCTCGAAGCCCGCGGCGAATCGCAGGTGGTCGCCAAGACCTCCGGCGTCGCGCTCGACGTGCTGGTCGAGGAAGGCCAGCAGGTGAAGGCCGGCCAGCCGCTCGTGCGCCTGGACGCCTCGCGCGCCCAGTTGCAGGCCGCGCAGACCGCCGCGTTGATGAACAAGCTCGAAGCCAACTACAAGCGTTCGGTCACGCTCGCCGAGCAGAAGCTGATGAGCGCCAACGACATCGACACCATCCGCTTCGACCTCGAGAACGCACGCGCGGCCAACCGCCTCGCCAACCTCGAACTGTCGTACGCCAACGTCGTCGCGCCGATCTCCGGCGTGATCGCCGAGCGCAAGATCAAGGACGGCAACTTCGTGCAGATCAACACGCCGATCTTCCGCATCGTCGACAACTCGCAACTGGAAGCCACGCTCAACGTGCCCGAACGCGAAGTTGCCACGTTGCAGTCTGGCCTGACGGTCGACCTCGCGGTCGACGCACTGCCCGGCAAGAAGTTCCAGGGCACGATCGATCGCATCGCGCCGGTCGTCGACGCGGGCAGCGGCACGTTCCGCGTGATCTGCACGTTCGACGGCGGCGGTGCGCTGCAGCCCGGCATGTTCGGCCGCATCCGCATCGACTACGACCAGCGCACCGACGCGCTCGTCGTGCCGCGCGTCGCGTTGCTCGAAGACGAAGGCGAGGCCGCCGTGTTCGCGGTGAAGCAGGGCAAGGCCGTGCGCGTGCCGGTGAAGCTCGGCTACCTCGATGGCCAGTGGGCCGAAGTGCGCGATGGCCTGAAGGTCGGCGACCAGGTCGTCACCGCGGGCAAGGTCGCGCTGCGCGAAGGCAGCCCGGTGACCATCGTCGGCGACCAGAAGCCCGCCGCGCCGGCTGCCGCCGGCAAGGGCGTCGCCGCCGCGACCGCCGCGCGTTGATCGACGACCGCCCCAGGCCCGGAGCCCGCGCGTGAACCACACCACAGACTCTGCATCGTTCAGCGTCGTCGAATTCTCCACCCGTCGCCGCGTCACGGTGATGATGGCGACGCTCACCTTCTTCCTCTTCGGCCTGATCGCGCTGTCGAACCTGAAGGTCAACCTGCTGCCCGATCTCAGCTATCCGACGCTGACGGTGCGCACCGAATACACGGGCGCCGCGCCCGCGGAAATCGAAACGCTGATCACCGAGCCGGTGGAAGAAGCCGTCGGCGTGGTGAAGGGCTTGCGCAAACTCAAGTCGGTTTCGCGCACCGGGCAGAGCGACGTCGTGCTCGAGTTCGCCTGGGGCACCGACATGGACAAGGCGAGCCTGGAAGTGCGCGACAAGATGGAAGCGCTCGCGCTTCCGCTCGAAGCCAAGCCGCCGGTCCTGTTGCGCTTCAATCCGTCGACGGCGCCGATCATGCGCCTCGTGCTCGCCAACAAGGCGCGCGATTCGCAGGCCGCGCTCACCGCGCTGCGCCGCTACGCCGACGATGACCTGAAGAAGAAGCTCGAACCGGTCGAAGGCGTCGCCGCGGTCAAGGTCGGCGGCGGTCTCGAGGACGAAGTGCAGGTCGACATCGACCAGCAGAAGCTCGCGCAGCTCAACCTGCCGATCGACACCGTCATCCAGCGCCTGCAGCAGGAGAACATCAACATCTCCGGCGGTCGCCTGGAAGAAGGCTCGCAGCGTTTCCTCGTGCGCACGGTCAACCAGTTCGCGACCGTCGACGAAATCCGCGACATGCTCGTCACCACGCAGGCCGCAGGTGCCGGTGGTGCGTCGAGCGCGGCCGACGAAATGGCGCGCGTGGCCGCAGCGACCGGCAATGCGGCGGCGATGGCCGCGGCGGCGTCGGTGCAGGGCGCGTCGTCGGGCGGAGCCGCCGTCGCCGGCGGCAGGCCCATTCGCCTGAAGGACATCGCCGACGTTCGCCAGGGTTACAAGGAACGCGAAGCGATCATTCGCCTCGGCGGCCATGAAGCCGTCGAACTCGCGATCTACAAGGAAGGCGACGCCAACACCGTCGCCACCGCCGACGCCATCGCGGCGCAGATCGAGACGATCAAGAAGCAGATGCCGCCGGACATCGAACTGACGGTCATCGACGACCAGTCGCAGTTCATCCGCCACGCGATCAGCGACGTGAAATGGGATGCGGTGGTCGGCGGCGCGCTCGCGATCCTGATCATCTTCCTGTTCCTGCGCGACGGCTGGAGCACGTTCGTCGTCGGCCTGTCGCTGCCGGTGTCGATCGTCACCACGTTCTTTTTCATGGACCAGTTCGACCTGAGCCTCAACGTGATGTCGCTCGGCGGCCTCGCGCTCGCAACAGGTCTCGTGGTCGACGACTCGATCGTCGTGCTCGAATCGATCGCCAAGGCGCGCGAACGCGGACTCGGCGTCGTCGAAGCCGCGATCGCCGGCACGCGCGAAGTGAGCATGGCCGTCGTTGCGTCGACGCTGACCACGATCGCGGTGTTCCTGCCGCTGGTGTTCGTCGAAGGCATCGCCGGCCAGTTGTTCCGCGACCAGGCGCTGACCGTTGCGCTCGCCATCGCGATCTCGCTGGTCGTGTCGATGACGCTGATCCCGATGCTGTCCTCGATCCGCGGCCGCGCGCCGCTCGCGTTCAAGGAAGAAGCGCCGCATCCGCAGTGGACGCCGGACAAGAAGTGGCAGAAGCCCGTCGCCGCCACCGGCCGCGGCATCGGCTGGGCGCTGCGCAACCTGTTCTTCGGGATCTTCTGGTTGTTCGTGAAGGCGTGGCGTGGCGTCTCCGCTGTCGTCGGTCCGGTGATGCACGCCTTCAGCCGCTTCGCGATGGGCATCTACGAGCGCCTCGAAGCGCTGTACCTGCGCACGCTGCCCAACGCCCTCGCGCATCCGCGCAAGGTCGTCGCGATCGCCACCGGTGCGTTCCTCGCCACGCTGCTGTGCGTGCCGCTGCTCGGCGCGGACCTGATCCCGCAGCTCGCGCAGGATCGTTTCGAGATGACCGTGAAGCTGCCGCCCGGTACGCCGCTGCGCGACACCGATCGCGTCGTGCAGGGGTTGCAGCGCGAACACGGCAAGGACGAGCATCTCAACGCACTGTACGGCGTGAGCGGCACCGGCACGCGCCTGGATGCGAGCCCGACCGAGAGCGGCGAGAACATCGCCAAGCTCACCGCGGTGATGAAGGACGGCGGCAGCGAGAAGATCGAAGCGCAACTCACCGAGAAACTCCGCGACAGCATGCAGGGCCGCACCGACGCGCAGCTCGACTTCAGCCGTCCGGAACTCTTCAGCCTTTCGACGCCGCTGGAAATCGAACTGCAGGGCGCGGACCTGCCGCAGATCGAAGCCGCGGGTCGCAAACTCGCGACGATGCTGCGCGCGAACCCGCACTACGCCGACGTGACCTCGACGGTGGAGCAGGGCTTCCCCGAGATCCAGATCCGCTTCGACCAGGACCGCGCCGCGTCGCTGGGCCTGACCACGCGCCAGATCGCCGACGTCGTGGTGAAGAAGGTGCGCGGCGAAGTCGCCACGCGCTACTCCTTCCGCGATCGCAAGATCGACGTGCTGGTGCGCGCGCAGGAAACCGATCGCAGGTCGGTCGACGACATCCGCAACCTGATCGTCAATCCGAACAGCAGCACGCCGGTGCGCCTGTCGTCGGTGGCCGAAGTCGTCGCGGGCACGGGCCCGAGCGAGATCCACCGCGCCGACCAGGTGCGCGTGGCGATCGTGTCGGCGAACCTGCGCGACATCGACCTCGGCACGGCGGTGCAGGAAGTCGAGACGATGGTGCGCGAGTCGCCGCTCGGCGCCGACGTCGGCATGCACATCGGCGGCCAGGGCGAGGAACTGACGCGCTCGGTGAAGTCGCTGATGTTCGCGTTCGGCCTCGCGGTGTTCCTCGTCTACCTGGTGATGGCCTCGCAGTTCGAATCGCTGCTGCACCCGTTCGTCATCCTGTTCACCATCCCGCTCGCGCTGGTGGGTGCGGTGCTCGCGCTGCTGATCACCAACTCGGCGATCTCGGTGGTGGTGTTCATCGGCCTGATCCTGCTGGTCGGCCTGGTGGTGAAGAACGCGATCATCCTCATCGACAAGGTGAACCAGCTGCGCGAGGAAGGCGTGCCGAAGCACGAGGCCCTGATCCAGGGTGCGCGCTCGCGCCTGCGTCCGATCGCGATGACCACGTTGTGCACGCTGTTCGGCTTCCTGCCGCTGGCGCTCGCCTTCGGCGAAGGCGCGGAAGTGCGCTCGCCGATGGCGATCACCGTGATCGGCGGCCTGATGGTCTCCACGATGCTGACGCTGGTCGTGATCCCGGTCGTGTACGACCTGCTGGATCGCCGCTCGGACGAGTACTACGCGCAGAAACTGCGCAAGCAGCGCGCCGATGCGAAGGCCGCGAAGACGCTGATCGAGCACGACCAGGATCCCCTCAACGGCAGCGGTGGCGACGCGGCGCCGGAGGCCCACTCGTGAGCATCGCCGAGCTCAGCATCAAGCGGCCCGTCACCACCATCATGCTGTTCGTGTCGATGGTGGTCGTCGGCCTGATCGCGGCGGTGCGCCTGCCGCTGGAGGCGATGCCCGACGTGTCGGCGCCGTTCCTCTTCGTGCAGATGCCGTACGCGGGCTCCACGCCGGAAGAAGTGGAACGCACGATCCTGCGCCCGGTCGAGGAAACGCTCTCGACCATGACCGACGTCAAGTCGATGCAGAGCGAGGCGACGTCGGAGCAGGGCAGCGTGTTCCTGATGTTCTCCGACTGGGACCGCGACATCGAGATCGCCGCGGCCGAAGCGCGCGAACGCATCGACGCGATCCGCAACGACCTGCCCGACGATCTGCAGCGTTACTACGTGTGGAAGTGGTCGACCAGCGACGAGCCCGCGCTCGAACTGCGCCTGACCAGCAGGACGCTGGACCTGACCAAGGAATTCGACCGCATCGACCGCATCTACAAGCGGCGCCTGGAGCGCATCCCGGGCGTGGCGAAGGTCGAAGTCGAAGGCGCGCCGCAGAACGAAGTCGAGATCGCGATCGACCAGGACCGCCTCAACGCACACGGCCTGGCGCTCAACGAACTCGACGCGACGCTGCGCGCGATCAACTTCTCGGTGTCCGCGGGCCAGATCGACGACGGCGTGCAACGCCTGCGCGTGCAGCCGATCGGCGAACTCGCCGACCTGCAGCAGTTGCGCGATGTCGTACTCGGGCCCGGCGTGCGGTTGTCGGATGTCGCCGAGGTGCGCCTGAAGCCGGAGAAGATGCCCTACGGCCGTCGCCTCGACGGACGCCCGGCGGTCGGCATCGACGTGTACAAGGAACGCGACGCCAATCTCGTCGACGTCTCGCGCCGCGTGCGCGCCGAACTCGCGTTGATCGAGCAGGAAGGCGGCGTTCCCGACCTCGACATGCTCGTGCAATGGGACGCCGGCGAAAGCGTCACCGGTTCGCTGCTCGGCCTCGCCGAAGCCGGCGGCATCGGCCTGCTGCTGTCGATCGCGGTGCTGTACTTCTTCCTGCGCCACTGGCCGTCGACGCTGATGGTGACGCTCGCGATCCCGATCTGCTTCATCATGACGCTGGGCTTCATGTACTTCGTCGGCATCACGCTGAACGTGCTGACGATGATGGGCCTGCTGCTGGCGATCGGCATGCTGGTCGACAACGCGGTCGTGGTGGTGGAGAGCATCTACCAGGAGCGCGAACGCCTCGGCGGACAGCCCGTGCTCGCCTCGATCATCGGCACGCGCCACGTCGCCATCGCGCTGTCGGCGGGCACGCTGTGCCACTGCATCGTGTTCGTGCCGAACCTGTTCGGCGAAAAGAACATGATCAGCATCTACATGGGCCAGATCGCCATCACTATCTGCGTATCGCTGCTCGCTTCGTGGCTGGTGGCCGTGAGCCTGATCCCGATGCTGTCGGCGCGCATGAAGACGCCGCCGGCGGTGCGCAACGAGAACGGCGTGATCTCGCGCCTGCAGCGCCGCTACGCCGGCCTGCTGCGCTGGACGCTGGAACACCGCGGCCTGAGCGTGCTCGGCATCCTGATGATCGTGGTGGTGAGCATCGGCCCGATGATGTGGACGAAGTCGAACATGTTCGGCGGCGACGACCTCGGCGAGATCGACATCTACTACCAGTGGAAGGGCGCCTACACGAAGGAGCAGATGTCGGCCGAGATCCTCAAGGTCGAACAGTACCTCGACGCGCACCGCAAGGACTTCCACATCGACCAGGTCTTCTCGCGCTACCGCGAGCAGGGCTGGGCGGGCACCAACGTCAAGCTGTCGACCAAGGACGGGGAAGAGATCGCGAAGATCACCGAGACGATGCGCAAGGAGATGCCGAAGTCGGCGCGCGCCACCATCGGCATCGGCAACCAGGGCGGCATGGAAGGCGGCAACGACGGCAAGGAAATCCAGGTGATGCTGGTGGGCGACTCGACGCAGACGCTCAACGAGATCGCGCAGGATGTCGTGCCGTTGCTCGCGCGCCGCCCGGAACTGCGCGACGTGCGCATCGACAGCGGCGACCAGAACAGCGAACTCACCGTGCAGGTGGACCGCGAACGCGCGGCGGCCTTCGGCTTCACCGCGAACGACGTGGCGACCTTCGTCGGCCTGGCGTTGCGCGGCGCGCCGTTGCGCGAGTTCCGTCGCGGCGACATCGAAGTGCCCGTGTGGGTGCGTTTCGCGGGCGCCGACGATTACGGCACCGAGGACCTGGCCAGCTTCACCGTGCGTGCGGCGGATGGCCGCAGCGTGCCGCTGCTCGCGATGGTCAACGTGGCGGTGCGCCCGTCCGCGTCGTCGATCGAGCGCACCAACCGCCAGACCACGCTCACGATCACGGCAGGCATCGCGGATAAGGTCACGCAGCCGGATTCGCGCAAGGCCATCGACGAAACGCTGGGCAAGGCGCGGGAAGGCTTCCCGCCGGGCTACAGCTACTCGTTCGAACGGCCGGAGTTCATGAGCGACGAGGAGGCCGTCAAGCAGATGATGATGAACCTCGTGCTCGCGCTGGTGATGATCTACGTGGTGATGGCCGCGGTGTTCGAATCGCTGCTGTTCCCCTCGGCGATCATGAGCGGCGTGCTGTTCTCGATCTTCGGCGTGTACTGGCTGTTCTGGCTGACCGGCACCGAGTTCAACATCATGGCCTTCATCGGCATCCTGGTGCTGATGGGCGTGGTGGTGAACAACGGCATCGTGATGGTCGAACACATCAACAACCTGCGTCGACGAGGACTGTCCCGCACGGATGCGTTGGTGGAAGGCAGCAAGGAGCGCCTGCGCCCGATCCTGATGACGATGGGCACGGCGATCCTGGCGATGGTGCCGATCGCGGTCGGCAACACCCAGATGGCCGGCGACGGTCCCGCGTACTACCCGATGGCGCGCGCGATCGCCGGCGGCCTCGCGTTCTCGACGGTGGTGAGCCTGCTGTTCCTGCCGACGATCTACGCGATGCTCGACGACCTGCGCCTGGGCACGGCCCGCACCATCGCGCGTGCGCGCGGCAAGCAGGCGTCGCCCGCGGCGGCGACCGTCACCGCCCTCAACGTCGACTGATCCGCCAACGCGACTTGCTCGAAGCGACGCGGATCTGACGACGCGCGACCTGATCGAAGCGACGGGGGTCAGATCGCAATTTCCACCGGAAATTGTGCTCTGACCCCTGTTTTGCTCCTACCCGAGCAACTTCCCAAGCATCTTCGCGCCCCCCAGCCAAACACCGATCGCGGTGCCCAGGCTCGTGAGGAAGAAGTTGAGCAACACCCGCGCGACGCGGTTGCGATACCAGCCGCGCACGCTCTGCACGTCGTCGCGCAACGCCATGAAGTCCGCGTAGGTCGGCTTGCGCACCCACGCTTCGACCAGCGCACTGACGGTGCCGGATGCGAGTGCCGGATGCAGCGGCGTCACCGGCGATGCGATGAACGCGGCGATGATGCTGAGCGGATGACCGCCCGCCGCGGCGCAACCGATCGCGCCAAGCGTGCCGGTGATGAACACCCAATACATCATCAGCTCGGCGCCGACGTCCAGGCCGCCGCGCCAGAAGCCCCACGCGAAACCGCCGAGCACGAAGGCCGCGAGGATCATCGTGAACCACGGGAAGCCCGACTTCTCCTTCACCGCTTCGAGCTCGGTGCGGATGTCGGCGGGCGCGCGCGTTTCTTCGCGCAGGTGGTTCGCCAGGCCCTGCAGGTGGCCCGCGCCGACGACCGCGAGCACGTGCCGCGCGCCGCTTTCGGCGTTCGCGCTCTCGCGCAGGCGCGCGGCCATGTAGCGGTCGCGTTCGGAGATCACCGTGTCGAACAACGCGGGGCTGTCTTCCGCGAATTCGCCGAAGCTGGATTCGAGCAGGTCGCCTTGCTTCAGTTTTTCGATCTCGTCGTGGCCGACGTCTTCGTCGGCGAACAACGACGCGACGAGACCGCCGCCGAGCTTCGCGCGTCCCCACCAGCCCAGGCGTTGCGACGCGCGCTTGAACGTCAGGCCGACATCGCGATCGATCAGGTGCACGGCGAGGTTGCGCTCGCGGCCGTCGACGACCGCGGCCTTGAGCTCGGCGCCGGGCTCGATGCCGAGCTGTTCGGCGAGGCGACGCTGGTAGGCGGCGAGCCCGAGGTTCGCCGCGAACAACGCAGTCTTGCCTTCGCGCAACACCTTGACCAGGTCGAGGCGGGCGAGGGCGTCGGGATCCGAGAGCGCCGCGAGGCGCTGCGGATCGAGTTCGACCGCGATGGTGTCGTAATCGCCGCTTGCGATCGCCGCGCGCACGGCATCGACGCTCGCGCGCGAGACATGCGCGGTGCCCAGCAGCGTGTAGGCGACGCCGTCGCGATCGACGCGAACGTGCGGCTGGTCGGCGAGGGCGGTGCTTTGCGTCGGGGAATCGGTCATCTGGGAGAACGTCGCTGCGGTCGCGCAGCATAGACGCTCGCGCAGATCAGGCGAAACCGTACGGCAGGTTCGGCGAGGACACGACGCGTTCGCCGACCGTTTCCCCGCGCAGGAAGCGCAGGGCCGCCGCGATCGTGCCCGCGTCGCCGGCGATGCGGTTGTGGCCGAGGCCGCGGGTCGTCACCAGGCGCGAATCGGCCCAGTAGCGCGCATATCGCTCGCCTTCCGACCACGGCACTTCGCGATCCTCGAGGTCGTGCACGATCAGTGCCGGCCGCGCGATCAGCGGCGCGTTGTGATGCGCCTGCAGGTCGTCGAAGGCGACACCGACGTGGCGTTCGAACGAGCAGATCAGCGCGCGGAACAGCCGCTGCGGCAGCGCGACCATCTGCGCGAAGCGTTCGGTCGCCGCCTCCGGGTCCGCCGCGGGTGCGATCAGCAGCACGCGTTCGGCCTGCAGGCCATGCGCGAGCGCGACGCTCGCCGCGGCGCCCCCGAGCGAATGCCCGACGAGCAGCGCCGCAGGGCCGAAGCGACGGCCGACTTCGAGCAGCGTGTTCGCGAAGCACGGCAGGGTCGCCTGTTCGCCCGAGCTGCGGCCGTGCGCCGGCTGGTCGAATGCGACCACCGCGTAACCAGCTTCGCGCAACTTCGGCACCCACGGCAGGAAACGCGTGCCGTGGCTCGACCAGCCGTGCGCGAACAGCACGTACGGCTGGCGCGCGGGATTGCCCCACACGTAGGTCGCGATGTCCTGGCCGTTGACGGTGAAGCTGCTCGTTCGCGCATCGCCGATCGGCGCGGCGATGGCGCGCGCCCGGCTCGAACGGAACGGTGTCGCGAACAACTTGCCCGCGGCGCGCAACGTCGTGCGCGGATTCAATGCACCGAGGACCTGGAAGCGAAGGCGCACCGCGCCAAGCTGCAGCGAGGAGCGAACGGTCGTGCTAATTCTGGAGACAGGCGATGCCATGGGGGGCCTCCGAAGTGCGATCAGCGTTGGGGGGAGTTGGCGGCGATCCACCGCTCGACGGCGGCGTCGCCGTGGCGTCGCGCCACGTCGTAGCCGAACAAGCCGGCTTCGTGGTGGACGGTCAGCGGAATGGCGTAAAGCTCGAACACGTATTGCGCGACGTCGGCGGGCACCAGGTGGCCCGCATCGATCGCGAGTTGCACGGCGCGCGCGAGTTCGCTGCGCCAGCGACGTTCGTTGTGCATGACCTGGTCGTGCAATGCGCCGGGGCGATCGTCGTATTCCATGACCGATGCCATCAACACGCAACCGCCGCCGGCAGTGCTGCGCACCCATTCGAACCAGTGCTCCATGATCGCGCGCAAACGCGGCAGGCCACGCGGTTGCGACAGCGCCGGCATCAGCACGGCGTTGCCGAAACGCAGCGCCGCTTCTTCGAGCACCGCGAGCTGCAGGTCTTCGCGCGAACCGAAGTGCGCGAACACGCCGCTCTTCGACATGCCCACCGCGGCGGCGAGCGGCCCGATCGACAAGCCTTCGACGCCCGAGGCGCGGGCGATGTCGTAGGCCCGCGCGACGATGGACTCGCGGGTCGCGGCGCCTTTGGTCGTGGCGGTCTGGGTGGTCATGGGAGCGGACGATAGCACGATCGTTCGTTTTTATCCGACCGCTCGTCGGTACGCCCGTGAGGCGAACTGATCAATCGCGATAGCGCTTCAGCAAATCCTGATACGCATCGATGCGGCGATCGCGCAGGAACGGCCAGATCCGCCGCACATGCTCGCTGCGCTCCATGTCGACCTCGGCCATCAGGATCTCGGGTTCGTCCTGGTTGGCCTCGGCGAGGAACTCGCCCTGCGGACCGAGCACGTGGCTCGAGCCCCAGAACCGAATGCCCGAGGTCCCCAGCGGCGAAGCCTCGTGACCGACGCGATTGCAGCTCAGCACCGGCAGACCGTTGGCGACCGAATGGCCGCGGTGGCTGAGGATCCATGCGTTGCGCTGTCGATCCTTTTCGGCCTGCTCGTCATCGGGATCCCAGCCGATCGCGGTCGGGTAGAGCAGCAGTTCCGCGCCGGCGAGCGCCATCAGGCGCGCGCCTTCGGGGTACCACTGGTCCCAGCAGACCATCAGCCCGAGGCGACCGACCGACGTGTCGATCGGCTCGAACCCGATGTCGCCCGGCGTGAAGTAGAACTTCTCGTAGAAGCCCGGGTCGTCGGGGATGTGCATCTTGCGGTACTTGCCCGCGACACGGCCGTCGTTTTCGAACACGACCGCGGTGTTGTGGTACAGGCCGGTCGCACGCTTCTCGAACAGCGAACTCACCAGCACGAGGTTGTGTTGCTTCGCGAGCTTGCCGAGGCGTTCGGTGCTCGGGCCGGGAATGGTTTCCGCGAGGTCGAACTCGCCGACGCTTTCGTGCTGGCAGAAGTACGGACCGTTGTGCAGCTCCTGCAGCAGCACGAGCTTCGCGCCGCGCCTGGCGGCTTCGGCCACGCGCGATTCGATCACCGCCAGGTTGTCGTCGGCCGAACCATGGTTGCGCTCCTGGATGAGCGCGACGGGCAACGTGGTCTTGCGGGTCATCGCACGAGTCCTTGCGGCAATTGCATCGTGATGCAGTGGAGGCTGCCGTTCTGCCAGATCAGCGAGCGGCACGGGACCTGCACGATGTCGCGACCGGGGAAGGCCTTTTCAAGCACCGCGGCGGCCTGTGCATCGGCGGGATCGCCGTACGCGGGCATCAGCACGGCGCCATCGACGATCAGGAAGTTCGCGTACGACGCGGCCAGGCGCCGGCCTTCGTCCAGCACCGGCTGCGCCCACGGCAGCGGATACAGCGTGTACGGCTTGCCGTCGCGCGTGCGCAGCGCGGCGATGTCGTCGGACATCGCGCGCAGTTCGGCGTAGTGCGAATCCGACGGATCGTCGCAGGCCTGGAAGACGATCGCGTCGTTCGGCGCGAGGCGGGCGAGGGTGTCGATGTGCGCGTCGGTGTCGTCGCCTTCGAGGTAGCCGTGGTCGAGCCACAGCACGCGGTCCTGGCGCAGCCAGTCCTTCAGGCGCGTTTCGAGCGACGCACGGTCGGCGTCGGGATGGCGTTCGTGCAGGCACTTCCACGTCGTGAGCAGCGTGCCGGCGCCGTCGGTTTCGATCGCGCCGCCTTCGAGTGCGAAGTCGATCGGCGTGCGATGCGCGCGATCGAAGACGCCGTGCGCTTCGAGGTTCTCGATCAACCGGTCGTCGCGACTGGCTTCGAACTTGCCGCCCCAGCCGGTGAAGCGGAAATCGAGCAGGTTGAAGCCGTCGTCCGTGCGCAGCGTGATCGGGCCGCTGTCGCGGCACCACGTGTCGTCGTATTCGACTTCGACGAATCGCACGCGCGACAGGTCGACGCGATTGGAGCGCAATCGCGCCTCGGCGTACGTCTGCAGGTCTTCATCGGCGACGCAGATCACCACGCGCGTGTAACGCACGAGTGCCTTGACGAGGGCGATGTAGGTGTCCTCGACGTCGCCCAGGCGGTCGGCCCAGTCGGTGTCGGCGTGCGGCCAGGCAATGAGAACCGCGGACTGGGGTTCCCATTCCGCGGGAAAGCGTTCGGTCATCAGCGGATGGCGGGTTTCGGGCCCACTTCGTTTGCGTCGGCCTTGATGGCGACGGCGTCGACGACGCGGCTCTTCTCGAAGTAGACGGTGAACGTCGGATAGGTCCAACGGTTGATGGTCGGCCACTGCTTCTTCTGGCCGCCGCGCGGATCGAGCTTGCTGGCCGGCGCGCCGAACTGCGCCTCGACCTGCTGCATGGTCATGCCGCGGGCGGGCATCGCCGACTTGTTTTCCTGCTGCACGCGCTCGATCAGGAGGGTGTCGCCCTCCACGACCCGCGCTTCCTGCGCCGGCTGCGCGTCCTGCGCCTGCGGCGCGCTGTCCTGCGCGAACGCCATGCCCGAGAAGGCGAGGGCGAACGACGAAACCACGATGCGAACGATCATGCGAGCTCTCTCCCCAGCGCATTCACCTGAATGCAGTGGCCGGATTGTAAGCACAAGGATGCGGGCGCCGGGATGACGCGTGCGTCACCTTTCGCACGACGCATGCCTCGAAGACGCATGCCCCGGAAACGAGAAAGCCGCCTCGCGGCGGCTTTCATCGCTCAGGCAAGTGCCCGTGGCTCAGCGCTGGCGCGCCTTGAAACGCGGGTTGGACTTGCAGATCACGAAGACCTTGCCACGACGGCGGACCACCTTGCAGTCGCGGTGACGGGCCTTCGCCGACTTCAAAGAGGACAGGACCTTCATGGAAAACCTCGGCAAAGATTGATGGGTGTGACGCGAAGCCGCGCATTCTGACGGGTTTTCTTCGGCGGCTCAAGTGGTTGCACTACACTCGTGCCCCATGACCGACGCCAACCCCGCAGCGAGCTCCATTCCCGTCCTCGCGATCGACGGCCCTTCCGGTTCCGGCAAGGGCACCATCAGCCGCCTCGTCGCCCAGCGCGTGGGCTGGCATTTCCTCGATTCCGGCGCACTGTACCGGGGCGTGGGCCTGGCCGCCGCCTGGGGCGACATCGACCTATCCGACGCCTCGGCGCTGGTCCGCTGCACCTTCGACACGCAGATCCAGTTCCTGGAGAACGGCGGCGGGGAGCCGCACATCATCGTGAACGGGAAGGACGCGACCGACGAGCTGCGCACCGAGACCGCCGGTGCGGCCGCTTCGGCCATCGCCGCGATCCCGGAGGTCCGCGCCGCGCTGAAGGACCGCCAGCGGGCATATCGCCAGCCGCCGGGCCTGGTGGCCGACGGACGGGACATGGGGACGGTGATCTTCCCCGACGCGCCGTACAAGGTCTTCCTGACGGCCAGTGCGGAAGAGCGGGCCGAAAGGCGCCATAAACAGTTGAGCGAAAAAGGCATTTCCGTTACATTGCCCGGTCTGTTGCGCGAGATCCTCGCCCGCGACGCCCGCGATGCGACCCGGGCAGTGGCGCCCTTGCGGCCGGCCGAAGACGCCGTCCGGATCGACACCACCGGCCTTTCGATCGAAGCCGTCGTCGAGCGCGTGCTGGCCTTGTTGCCGGCGCGCTGAGCAGGCGATCTCGCAGACAGAACAGCCCGAGCGGCGCATCGTGCGCCGCGCGGTTCATTCCTCCAACCCCAGGCGCTTCATCCCGAAGCTCCCCCAGAGAATCTCCATGTCCGCTGCAATGACAGAATCTTTTGCCGAACTGTTCGAACAGAGCCAGGCCAACCTCGCCAAGCTCAAGCCGGGCGCCATCGTCACCGGCGTCGTCGTCGAGGTGCGTACCGACGTCGTCGTGATCAACGCCGGCCTCAAGTCCGAAGGCATCGTGCCGATCGAACAGTTCCGCAACGACGCCGGCGAAATCGACGTTGGCGTGGGCGACGAAGTGAAGGTCGCCCTCGACTCGCTCGAGAATGGCTTCGGCGAAACCGTGCTGTCGCGTGAGAAGGCCAAGCGCGCGATGGTGTGGGACGAACTCGAGCAGGCGCTCGAGAAGAACGAAACGATCACCGGCCGCATCAGCGGCAAGGTCAAGGGCGGTTTCACCGTCGACATCAAGGATGTCCGCGCGTTCCTGCCGGGCTCGCTGGTCGACGTGCGCCCGGTCCGCGACCCGGTGTACCTCGAGGGCAAGGAACTCGAGTTCAAGCTCATCAAGCTCGATCGCAAGCGCAACAACGTCGTTGTTTCGCGCCGCGCCGTCGTCGAGAGCGAACACTCGGAAGAGCGCGAGCAGCTGCTCGAGAAGCTGGTCGAAGGCGCCGTGCTCAAGGGCGTCGTCAAGAACCTCACCGATTACGGTGCGTTCGTCGACCTCGGCGGCATCGACGGCCTGCTGCACATCACCGACATGGCGTGGAAGCGCGTGCGCCATCCGTCCGAAGTGGTGGAAGTCGGCCAGGAACTCGACGTCCGCGTGCTCAAGTACGACCGCGAGCGCAACCGCGTCAGCCTCGGCCTGAAGCAGCTGGGCGAGGATCCGTGGGACAACATCGCCCGTCGTTACCCGGCCAACACCCGCGTGTTCGGCAAGGTCTCCAACGTCACCGATTACGGTGCGTTCGTCGAGATCGAGCCGGGCGTCGAAGGCCTCGTGCACGTGTCGGAAATGGATTGGACGAACAAGAACGTCAATCCGTCGAAGGTCGTGCAGGTCGGCGACGAAGTGCAGGTCATGGTGCTCGACGTGGATGAAGAGCGTCGCCGCATCTCGCTCGGCATGAAGCAGGTCACCAGCAATCCGTGGGAGACCTTCGCCGCGATCCACAAGAAGAACGACAAGGTGTCGGGCCAGATCAAGTCGATCACCGACTTCGGCATCTTCATCGGCCTGGACGGCGGTATCGATGGCCTGATCCACCTGTCGGACATCAGCTGGAACTCGACCGGCGAAGACGTCGCGCGCAACTTCAAGAAGGGCGACACCCTTGAAGCCGTCGTGCTCGCCGTCGACCCGGAACGCGAGCGCATCTCGCTGGGCGTCAAGCAGCTCGAGCAGGATCCGTTCGGCCAGTACATGGCGGCGAACCCGAAGGGCTCGAAGGTCAAGGGCACCGTCAAGGAAGTGGACGCCAAGGGCGCGACCATCGACCTCGGCGACGGCGTGGAAGGTTACGTCTCGGCCCGCGACATCGCGCACGAGCGTATCGACGACGCCAGCCAGCACCTGAAGGCCGGCGACCAGGTCGAAGCCAAGTTCATCGGCATGGACCGCAAGGGCCGCACGCTGCAGCTGTCGATCAAGGCGAAGGACGAGGCGGACACCGCCGAAGCCCTGGCCGAGTACAACAAGACTTCGGATGCCGCCAGCGGCACGACGAAGCTTGGCGCGCTGCTGCGCGAACAGCTGAACAGCAAGTCCGAGTAATGCAGTACCGCGAGGGCGGCCCGGGTTCCGGGCCGCCCTTCGCACAACCCGCCTGCGAACCCCGCGAGCCCGCATGACCAAGTCCGAACTGATCGAGATCCTCTCCGCGCGCCAGGGACACCTGAAGGCGGACGACGTCGATCTCGCGGTGAAGTCCTTGCTGGAAATGATGGGGGCGTCGCTCTCCGGCGGCGAACGCATCGAAATCCGCGGCTTCGGCAGCTTCTCGCTGCACTATCGCCCGCCGCGCCTGGGGCGCAACCCGAAGACCGGCGACTCCGTCGCGCTTCCGGGCAAGCACGTCCCGCACTTCAAACCGGGCAAGGAACTGCGCGAACGCGTCAGCGGCGTGGTCCCGGTAGAACCGGACGCATGACTCTCGGCTAAGCTGGGGCCCGTCCCGGACGCAAGTTCGACCCCGCGAAGGAGCCGCAGAGCCGAATGATCCGCCTGATCCGATTGTTGATCGCACTCGCATGCCTAGCGGCAGGCGTCGTCGTGGGCGCGCTCAATCCGCAAGCCGCCGTACTCGACTTCGGCTTCGCGCAGGCGACGAGTTCGCTGGGCGTGATCGTGATCGTGTCGTTGCTGATCGGCGTCGTCGCCGGCGGGCTCGCGTTGGCGGCGAGCGTCGTCATTCCGTTGCGCAATCGCCTGCGCCGCGCCGAGCGCGTCGATGCGCCGCGCCCGCCTTCCGATCGACAGGGCCCCTGACGCATGCTCCAGTTCGTCGACCAGTGGTTCTGGTTCTTCCTGCTGCTGCCGCTGGCCGCGGCGAGCGGCTGGCTGATCGGCCGACGCGGTGGCGAACGCCACAGCGACACGCAGGTCAGCCGCCTGTCGACGACGTACTTCCGCGGCCTCAATTACCTGCTCAACGAACAGCCCGACAAGGCGATCGAAGTCTTCCTGCGCATCGCCGAGCTCGACAAGGACACGTTCGAAACGCAGGTCGCGCTGGGCCACCTGTTCCGTCGCCGCGGTGAAGTCGACCGCGCGATCCGATTGCACCAGGCGCTCGTGCAGCGTCCCGACCTGTCCGACCAGCAGAAGGTGCAGGCGCTGCTCGCGCTCGGCGAGGACTACATGAAGTCGGGCCTGCTCGATCGCGCCGAAACGGTCTTCAGCGATCTCGTTCGGCTCGACATGCGCGCACCGCAGGCGCTCAAGCACCTGATCGGCATCTACCAGGCCGAACGCGACTGGTCGAAGGCGATCGAGAACGCCACGCGCTTCGAGGACATCACCGGCGAGCCGATGGGCAAGCTGGTCGCGCAATTCGAATGCGAACTCGCCGACCGCCATCGCGCGGCGGGCGAGAACGAAGCCGCGCGCGCCGCTGTCGCGCGCGCCTACGAAGCCGACGCGAACTCCGTCCGCGCGGGCATCCTCGAAGGCCGCATCGAACTCGACGGCGGCAACGAAGCCGCCGCGATCCGCGCCTTCGAACGCGTCGCGCGCATCGATCCCGACTATCTCCCCGAGATCCTCCCGCAGTTGCTGCCGGCCTACGAACACGTGGGCGACCTGTCCGGTGCGCGCAGCTTCCTGAGCGAGATGATCGAACACTATCGCGGCGTCGCCCCCGTGCTCGCGCTGACGCGCATGGTGGAATCCGACGAAGGCGTGTCCGCGGCGCGCGCGTATCTCGCGCAGCAACTCAAGGATCGTCCGTCGGTGCGCGGCGAAGCGGCGCTGATCGACCTGACGCTCGCCGACGGCGGCGATCCCGCCGCGACGCTCGAAGACCTCAAGCACATCACCGACCAGTTGCTCGTGCGCAATCCGAGCTACCGCTGCAATCGCTGCGGCTTCGGCGCACGCGCGCACCACTGGCAGTGCCCGAGCTGCAAGGAGTGGGGATCGATCAAGCCGCTGCTGAACTACGCGGTGGTGTGATGATCGGCGCGTGGTTGTTCGCCAGTCTGCTCGTCAGTGCAAGCCTCACGTGGCTCGCGCGTCGTTACGCGCTGCGCCGCCAGTTGCTGGATGCGCCGGGCGAACGTCGCGCCCATACCGTGCCGACCCCGCGCGGCGGCGGCATCGGGATCGTCGTCGTGCTTGTGCTGGCGGGGGTGTGGTTGCTGGGCGTCGTCGTCGACCGGGTCGAACTCGCCGCGATGCTCGCCGGCCTCGTGATGGTGGCCGGAGTCGGGCTGATCGACGATCACCGTCCGCTTTCCCCGTTCCTGCGCCTGGGCGTGCAGGTCGTCGCCGCGGCCCTGCTGGCCGCCGGCACGTGGCACGCGACCCGTGAACCGATCCTCGCCGGCGGGGCATTCGTGCTGGCGATGGCGCTGACCAACATCTGGAACTTCATGGACGGGATCGACGGGATCGCGACCAGCCAGGCCCTCCTGGTCGCATTGCCGATCGTCGTGCTCGAGGCCGATGCGTGGTCGTGGTGGGCTGCCGCGCTCGCGGCGGCGACGCTCGGCTTCCTCCCGTTCAACTTCCCCAAGGCGCGGATTTTCCTGGGGGATGTCGGCAGCGGTACACTAGGCTTCGCGCTCGCCGCGTTGCTCGTCCATGGGCTCGCGGATGCGCCGTTGACGCATGCATGGCTGTGGGCCTTGCCGCCTTCGGCCTTCCTCGTCGATGCCGGGTTGACGCTCGGCCGCCGCGTGGTGCGCGGTGAACGTTTCTGGGAGCCGCACTCGCAACACGCCTACCAGGCGTGGGCCCGGCGGCTCGGCTCGCACGTGCCGGTGACGTGCGCTTATGCGGGGTGGACCATCGCCTCGATCGTGTTGATGGCCTGGCTCGGCAGTCGCGACCGGGACACGGCGCAGGTGTCTGGATTCATCGCGGCGTGGTATATCGCCGGTGCGGGGATCTGGCTGTCACTGCAGGGGAAAGGAGTGCCGCGGGTGAAGGAAAGCACCGAATGACGAGCTGGCGACCCAATTGGGCGTCGGTCGTTCCGCGCACCGCCGTGTTGGTGCACGACCTCGCCATGGTCTGGCTGAGCTGGAACGGCCTGCGGCTCGTCCGCCACGGCCTTGCCGGCACGCCCGTCGAGATTCCGTCGCTGTGGTCGCCGGAGATGCTGCTCGTGCTCATCGCGCAGGGCCTGGTGCTCTGGCGCGTGGGGCTGTATCGCGGCCTGTGGCGCTTCGCGAGCGTGCCCGACCTGTACAACCTGACGAAAGCCGCGGTGCTCGGCGTCATCGCCATCGCGCTCGGCCTGTTCCTCTACAACCGACTCGCCACCGTTCCGCGCACGGTGCTGTTCCTGTATCCGCTCGCGTTGATCGCGCTGCTCGGCGCGCCGCGGTTGCTGTATCGCATCTGGAAGGAACACACGCTCGCGCGCAATCGTGCCGCGGGCGTGCGCGTGCTGATCCTCGGCGCGGGTCGTGCGGGCGAAGCGCTCGTGCGCGACCTGCGTCGCACCGGCGCCTACGATCCCGTCGGCTTCCTCGACGATGCCGCGCAACTGCGCGGCAGCAAGGTGCAGGGCGTGCCGGTGCTCGGCGAAATCGACAAGGTCGAAGAAGTCGCGCGCGAAACCGCGGCGCGCCTGATCGTCATCGCGATGCCGTCCGTGCACGCCACGCTGCTGCAGCGCGTCGTCGCCGCATGCGAGAACACCGGCCTGCCGTTCCGCATGGTGCCGCGCCTGGACGACATGCTCGAAGGCCGTTCGCAGCCCGGCGAGCTGAAGGAAGTCGCGATCGAGGACCTGCTCGGCCGCAGCCCGGTGATGCCCGACTGGAAAGCGATCCGCGGCTGGCTCGGTGGACGCTCGGTGCTGGTCACCGGCGGCGGCGGTTCGATCGGCGCCGAACTGTGCCGTCAGTGCGCGAAGCACGGCGCACGCCGCGTGGCGATCGTCGAGATCGACGAACTCGCGCTCACCACCACCGTCGCCGCGCTGCAACGCGACTTCCCCGATCTGGACTGCGTGCAGTTGCTCGGCGACTGCGGCGATCCGGCGGTCATCGCGCATGCGCTGCGCCTGTCGGAACCCGATGCGGTCTTCCACGCCGCCGCGTACAAGCAGGTGCCGCTGCTCGAGGAACAACTGCGCGAAGCGGTGCGCAACAACGTCCTCGCCACCGACACCGTTTCGTCGGCGTGCCAGAACGCGGGCGTCGGCACCTTCGTGCTGATCTCCACCGACAAGGCGGTCGATCCGGTCAACGTGCTCGGCGCGACCAAGCGCCTGGCCGAGATGGTGTGCCAATCGCTGGTCGATCGCCGTGCGACGCGCTTCGTCACGGTGCGCTTCGGCAACGTGCTGGATTCGGCGGGCAGCGTCGTGCCGCTGTTCCGCGAACAGATCCGCAAGGGCGGCCCGGTGACGGTCACCGATCCCGAAGTCACGCGCTTCTTCATGACGATCCCGGAAGCCTGCCAATTGATCCTGCAGGCCTCGGCGATCGGCTCGCACGAAGCGGTGTACACGCTCGACATGGGCGACCCGATCGCGATCCGCCTGCTCGCCGAGCAGATGATCCGCCTTGCGGGCAAGCAGCCGGGCCGCGACATCGCCATCGTGTACTCGGGCCTGCGCCCCGGCGAGAAGCTGCACGAAACGCTCTTCCACGCCGACGAGCGATATCGCCCGACGTCGCATCCGAAGATCCTCCAGGCCGAACCGCGCGCGGTGCCGGCCGAAGCCGTGCGCATTTCGATCGCGCAACTGCGCGAGGCCTGTGCGCGCTACGACCTCGATGCGATGTCCGAGCAGCTGCGCGAAGCGGTGCCGGAATTCGCGCCTGCACCCGCCGTGCACGCGCGCGCGGCCACTGTGGTGGCCTTTCCCGCCCGTCACTCCCGCAGGATCTGATGACCCCGAATGCCTCCACGTCTTCCGCCGCGCCGCGCCGCGTGCGCAAGGCGGTGTTTCCCGTTGCCGGCCTCGGCACGCGCTTCCTCCCGGCGACCAAGACGGTGCCGAAGGAAATGCTGCCGATCATCGACAAGCCGCTGATCCAGTACGCCGTCGATGAAGCCATCGAAGCCGGCTGCGACACCCTGGTGTTCATCACCAATCGCTACAAGCACGCGGTCGCCGATTACTTCGACAAGGCCTACGAGCTCGAACACAAGCTGGAGCGCGCAGGCAAGCAGGAACAGCTCGAACTCGTTCGCAACGTGCTGCCCGAAGGCGTGCGCGCGGTGTTCGTCACCCAGGCCGAAGCGCTCGGGCTCGGACACGCCGTGTTGTGCGCGAAGGAAGTGATCGGCGACGAACCATTCGCCGTGTTGCTGCCCGACGACCTGATCTGGAATCGCGGCCCCGGCGCGCTGAAGCAGATGACCGACCACGCCTTCGACACCGGCGCGAGCGTCCTCGCCGTGCAGGACGTGCCGAAGGACAAGACGGGGAGCTACGGCATCGTCGCGACGCAGGACTTCACCGGTCGCAACGGCCGCATCGATGCGATCGTCGAGAAGCCCGACCCGAAAGACGCGCCAAGCACGCTGGCCGTCGTCGGCCGTTACGTGCTCGATCCGCGCATCTTCGCGTTGCTCGAGGAAGTGCGGCCCGGCGCCGGCGGCGAGATCCAGCTCACCGACGCCATCGCCGCGCTGCTGAAGGAGCAGACCGTCGATGCGTATCGCTTCCGCGGCACGCGCTTCGATTGCGGCACGCACATCGGCCTGATCGAAGCCACGATCCGCTACGCGCTCGACCACGAGAAGCTGAGCGAAGCCGCCGCGCGCACGATGCAGAACGCGCTCGACGAACTCGGAGTGGTCGAGCTCAAGTAACGCGCAGGCGGGCCGGGGAGGCGCGATGTCCCAGGCGGTCACCGAGTTCCTCGTCACGACCGCGCAGGTCGGCGTCGCGCTGGCCGGCTTCTCGGGATTGATCGCGGCCATTCGCACCGCATCGCCGGAAGGCTGGCATCCGCGCGACATCTGGTCGCTCGCATGGATGCTCGGCACGAGCATGGGCGCGTTGATGCTCGCGTTGCTGCCGATGTGGCTGTCGTTGTTCGACTGGTCCGATGCGCGCGTTTATCGACTGGCGAGCGCGATCCTCGCGATCTACACCTTCGTCCTCGGCGGCGTGCTGGCGCGCGCGGGACGTCGCCTCACGCGCAACGGCTATCCGCCGCGCGTGTCGTTCTTCCCGTTCGTGCTCGTGTCGCTGATGGCGCTGTCCGCGGTCGCGGCCGCGATCGGCGCGCTGGGCGGATGGGGCGATGCGCTCGTGGCGGTGTACGCCGGCTGCATCGTCGCGTTGCTGCTCGCCTCGGTGCTGGTGCTGGCGATCTTCCTGGTGTTGCTGGCGCGCATGGCGCGGATCGACTGACGCGCGGGAGAGGCGGGCGCTACGATTCGGCGCCTACGAGAACCGCCACCACGCCCACGCCGACCATGCGAACAACACGGCGGACAGCAGCAACGCAACGTTCGCCGCGATTTCGACGCGACGCGCCCATTCGAGGGCAGGGCGGTCGCGCAACACGCGCACGTCGCGCCAGGTCTTGAGCGCACGCGGCGGGAAGCGGCCTTCGATGCGGCTCGAATGCGCGAGCCGGCGCAGCGACACGCCGAGTGCAGCGGCGGGCACGGCGAGCCCGATGCCCAGCGCAACGAACAAGATGCGCAACCATCGCGCGAGCGTCACGGCATCGCTGCCCGCCAGCGCCGTCGACAGGCTCCCCAGCCACACCTGCAATTGCCAAAGCAGCGCCGCGCAGAGCACGACGACGACTGCGAGCAGCAGTGCGCTGCGGTTGCGATACGAACGATCGGCGCGATGGATTTCCATCGCGCCATCTCACCGTGGGGCGGGCGTCCTGTCCAGTCCGCCCGTCAGCCCGGTTACACCGCTTCGAAGATGCCCGCGGCGCCCATGCCGGTGCCGATGCACATCGTCACCATGCCGAACTTCTGCTGGCGACGACGCAGGCCGTGCACGATCGTCGCCGTACGCACCGCGCCCGTGGCACCGAGCGGATGGCCGAGCGCGATCGCGCCGCCGAGCGGGTTGACCTTCGCGGGATCGAGTTTGCTGTCGCGAATCACCGCCAGCGCCTGCGCGGCGAACGCTTCGTTGAGCTCGATCCAGTCCAGCTGGTCGATAGTGATGCCCGCCTGCTGCAACGCCTTCGGAATCGCGGCGATCGGGCCGATGCCCATCACTTCGGGGCGCACGCCGGCGACCGAGAAGCTGCGGAACTTCGCCAGCGGCGTCAGCCCGTAATCCTTGATCGCCTGTTCGGACGCGAGCAGCACCGCCGCCGCGCCATCGCTCATCTGCGAACTGGTGCCTGCGGTGACCGTTCCGCCGAACTGGCCGTTGCGGAACACCGGCTTGAGCTTGCCCAGGCCTTCCAGCGACGTGTCGGGGCGCGGGCCTTCGTCGAGCTTCACGATGCGGCGCACTTCCCTGATGACGTTGCCGTCGGGAATGTGCGAGACGATCTCGTACGGCGAGATCTCCGCATCGAACTCGCCCGCCTGCATCGCGGCGATCGCCTTCTGGTGCGAGGCCAGCGCGAACGCGTCCTGGTCTTCGCGCGAGACCTTCCATTCCTCGGCGACCTTCTCGGCGGTGATGCCCATGCCGTAGGCGATCGCGATGTGTTCGTTGTCGTTGGCGAACACGGAGGGGCTCAACGCCACCTTGTTGCCCATCATCGGCACCATCGACATCGATTCGGTGCCGCCGGCGAGCATCAGGTCCGCGTGGCCGAGGCGGATCTGGTCCGCCGCGAGCGCGACGGCCTGCAGGCCCGACGAGCAGAAGCGATTGATGGTCTGCGCGGCGATCGTGTTCGGCAGGCCGGCGAGCAGCGCGCCGATGCGCGCGACGTTCATGCCTTGCTCGCCTTCGGGCATCGCGCAGCCGACGATGACGTCGCCGATGCGCGAAGCATCGATCCCCGGCGCCTGCGCGACGACGCTGCGCAGCACGTGCGCGAGCATGTCGTCGGGGCGGGTGTTGCGGAACATGCCGCGCGGCGCCTTGCCGACCGGCGTGCGGGTGGCGGCGACGATGTAGGCCTCTTGTACTTGCTTGCTCATGTTTGTCAGTTCCTCAGCGGCTTGCCGGTCTTGAGCATGTGCGCGATGCGTTCCTGCGACTTCGGCATCTGCGCAAGCGCCACGAAATGTTCGCGCTCCAGGCGCAACAACCATTCCTCGTCGACCAGCGTGCCGCGATCGACCGCGCCGCCGCACAGCACGGTGGCGATGCGAGTGGCGATCTCGTAGTCGTGCGGCGAAATGAAGCGGCCTTCCAGCATGTTGACCAGCATCATCTTGAACGTCGCGATGCCGACATCGCCCGCGACCTGGATGCGGCGCGCCGGCAGCGGCGGGCGATACCCCGCATCGGCCAGGGCGCGCGCCTGCGCGCGTGCGACGTGCAGCAGTTCGAACGCGTTGAACACGACGCCATCGCCTGCGCGCGCGAGCTGCAACTGCTTTGCTTCGAGCGCCGAGGTCGACACCTTGCCCATCGCGACCGATTCGAACGCCGTCTTCAATTGCGCGAACACATCGCCGCCGGGGCCTGCGGCCTCGGAGGCACGCACCGCGAATTCCTTCAAGCCGCCGCCCGCGGGCAGCAAGCCGACGCCGGCTTCGACGAGGCCGACATAGCTTTCGAGCGAGAACACCGAGCGGGCCGCGTGCATCTGGAACTCGCAGCCACCACCGAGCGCCAGCCCGCGCACCGCGGCGACGACCGGCACGAGCGCGTACTTGATGCGCTGGCTGGTGCGCTGGAAGTTCGCGACCATGCCTTCGAAGCCCGCGACATCGCCGGCCTGCAACAGGCCGAGCGCGCCGGCGAGATCCGCACCGGCAGAGAAGGGCTCCTTCGGCTGCCAGATCACGAGACCGCGGAAATCGCGTTCGGCGATCGCGATCGCTTCCTGCAACCCGTTGAGCACGTGATCGTTGACGGTCTGCAGCTTGGTCTTGAAGCCGACCACCGCGATGTCGTCGCCTTCGTCGACCCACATGCGCACGCCGTCGTTCTCGAACACGGTGCGGCCCTGCGAGAACTTCTCGCCGAGCACCGGATCGGGGAAGCGCTGGCGCGCATACACCGGGTTCGACGAGCGCGGCACCATTGCATTGCGCGCGGGGCTGAAGCTGCCCGCGGCGCCATGCACGCCTTCGCGACCATCGAACACCCAGTCGGGCAGCGGTGCGTTGCTCATCGCCTTGTCGGCGACGATGTCTTCGGCGATCCAGTCGGCGACCTGCTTCCAGCCCGCGGCCTGCCAGGTTTCGAACGGGCCGAGCGACCAGCCGTAACCCCAGCGGATCGCGAGGTCGACGTCGCGCGCGGTGTCGGCGATGTCGGCCAGGTGATACGCGCTGTAATGGAACGTGTCGCGGAAGCAGCTCCACAGGAACTGCGCCTGCGGATGCTCGCTCGCGCGCAGGGCGGCGAACTTCTTCGCCGGGTCGCGTTCCTTCAGCAGTTCGGCGACGGAGGCATCGAGGTCGCCCGCGCTCGCGCGATAGTCCTGCTGCGCGATGTCGACGACGAGGATGTCCTTGCCGCGCTTGGTGTAGAAACCCGCGCCGGTCTTCGCGCCGAGCGCGCCCTTGGCCACGAGCGCCTGCAGCCACTCGGGCGCGGCGAAGTACGCGTGCCACGGATCGTTCGGCAGCGTATCCGCCATCGTCTTGATGACGTGCGCCATCGTGTCGAGACCGACGACGTCGGCGGTGCGATAGGTCGCCGACTTCGGTCGGCCGATCGCGGGGCCGGTCAGCGCATCGACCGTGTCGAAGCCAAGGCCGAGCCGCTGCGTGTGGTGCATCGCCGCGAGCATCGAGAACACACCGATGCGGTTGCCGATGAAGTTCGGCGTGTCCTTCGCGTACACGACGCCCTTGCCGAGCGTGGTGACGAGGAACGATTCCAGGCCTTCGAGGATGTCGGCGTCGGTGGTCGTCGCCGGGATGAGCTCGGCCAGGTGCATGTAACGCGGCGGATTGAAGAAGTGCACGCCGCAGAAGCGATGGCGCAGTGCTTCGGGCAGAACGCCTGCGAGCGCGTTGATGCCCAGGCCCGAGGTGTTGCTCGCAAGCACGGCGTGGTCGGGCACGAAGTCGGCGATCTTGCGGTAGAGGTCCTGCTTCCAGTCCATGCGCTCGGCGATCGCTTCGATCACCAGGTCGCAGTCGCGCAGCAACTCGAGGCCGGTGTCGTAATTCGCCGGGGTGATGCGATCGGCGAGCGCCTTGTCGGCGAGCGGAGCGGGGGAGAGCTTCGCGAGGTTGGCGATGGCTTTCATCGCGATGCCGTCGGGCGGACCTTCCTTCGACGGCAAATCGAACAGCACCGTATCCACGCCGGCATTGGTCAGGTGCGCGGCGATCTGCGCGCCCATCACGCCAGCGCCGAGCACGGCGGCCCGGCGTACAAGCAGTTTCTTCGACATGTTGCGTAAGCCCTTGAAAGGGAAAACGAAAGAGGGGGAACTTAAAGGGTTGCGTTAACTCGGTGCGGGATCAGCTCTTGAAACCCGCCGCGGCGAAGCGGATCAGCTCCTTCGCCGCGTGTTCGCGATGCGCGGCCTCGGAGACGCCCGACGGCCGCTTGATCAGGCCGAAGTCGGCCATCGCGTAAGTCAGCGCGCCGGACAGGAAGTCCAGGCGCCAGTACAGCGCTTCCTTGGTCAGGCCCGGCATGCAGCCGGCGATCGCCTTGGCGAAATCGCGCAGGACATGCCCGTATTGATCGGAGAGGAACTTGCGCAGGCCGTCGTTCTTCTCGGCGTAGGCGCGCGCGATCACGCGGATGAACGCGCCGCCGCCGTGACGGTCCTGCGCCATCGCCAGCGCCGGTTCGACGAACGCGGCGAGGATCGGTTCAAGTTCGCCCGGATGTTCCTTTACCGCGGCCTTGAGCGCGCGGAGGCGGTGTTCGCTCATGTCGTCCATGCGGCGGCGGAAGACCTCGTTGACGAGGTTCTCCTTGCTGCCGAAGTGGTAGTTGACCGCCGCGATGTTCACGTCCGCGCGGCTCGTGACCTGACGCAGGGATGTACCGGCGAAACCGTATTGGGCGAAGAGCTCCTCGGCGGCGCCGAGGATGCGGTCCTTGGTGGAAAAGTGCGCGGTCGTCGTCATTTTTCGAAAGAGTTCAAACAGTTGGTTCAAACGCGTGTTCGATCCTAGTCCGTACGCAGGAGTATCGTCAAACCGTCGGTCACGCGACGTTGCGTTCCACGCGTGCATGACGCGCATGCATTGGCTAGAATTGCCGCCAGCCATATCGGCTAAACCCGCGTTCCGTCGCGGGTTTTTCTGTTATCCTCGGGCCCGCGCGAATACCGTCGCGGCCCGCCTTGCCCGGAGAGTTTCCACATGGCGCTGGAGCGCACCCTGTCGATCATCAAGCCCGATGCCGTTGCCAAGAACGTCGTCGGCGAAATCTATTCCCGCTTCGAGAAGGCCGGCCTGAAGGTCGTCGCCGCGAAGATGAAGCAACTGTCGAAGCAGGAAGCCGAAGGTTTCTATGCGGTCCACCGCGAGCGTCCGTTCTTCGGCGCGCTGGTGAACTTCATGATCTCCGGTCCGGTGATGATCCAGGTGCTCGAAGGCGAGAGCGCGGTGCTGAAGAACCGCGACCTGATGGGCGCCACCAACCCGAAGGACGCGGCTGCCGGCACGATCCGCGCCGACTTCGCCGACTCGATCGACGCCAACGCCGTGCACGGTTCGGACTCGCTCGAGAACGCGGCGATCGAAGTCTCGTACTTCTTCCCCGCCACCGACGTCTACGCCCGCTAAGTGAACGACGCGATCGCCAAGAAGCAGAACCTGCTCGACCTCGATCGCGAGGGCCTGGAGCGCTTCTTCGCCGAGACTCTCGGCGAGAAGCGTTTCCGCGCGCACCAGGTGATGAAGTGGATCCATCACCGCTACGTCACCGACTTCGCCGAAATGACCGACCTGGGCAAGGCGCTGCGCGCCAAGCTCGAAGAGGCGGCGGAGATCGTGGTGCCGAAGGTGCAGTTCGAGAAGCCTTCCGCCGACGGCACGCACAAGTGGCTGCTCGGCATGGATGGCGGCAACGCCATCGAGACGGTGTTCATTCCCGACAAGGGGCGCGGCACGCTGTGCGTGTCCTCGCAGGTGGGCTGCGCGCTCAACTGCACGTTCTGCTCGACCGCGACGCAGGGCTTCAACCGCAACCTGTCGACGGCCGAGATCATCGGCCAGGTCTGGGTGGCCGCGCGCCACCTCGGCAACGTGCCGCACCACCAGCGCAAGCTCACCAACGTCGTGATGATGGGAATGGGCGAGCCGCTGGCCAACTTCGACAACGTCGTGCGCGCGATGAACGTGATGCGCGACGACCTGGGCTTCGGCCTGGCCAACAAGCGCGTGACGCTGTCGACCGCCGGCATGGTGCCGATGATCGACAAGCTCGGTGAAGTCTGCGACGTCTCGCTCGCCGTCTCGCTGCATGCGCCCAACGACGAGTTGCGCAGCGAGCTCGTCCCGCTGAACAAGAAGTACCCGATCGCCGAGCTCATGGACTCGTGCGTGCGCTACGCCGCGCGCAAGAAGGGCACGTCGATCACCTTCGAATACACGTTGATGAAGGGCGTCAACGACCAGCCGCAGCATGCGAAGCAGCTGGCGCGGTTGATGCACAAGTTCGACAATGCCGTGCAGATGAAGGACGCGGCCAAGGTCAACCTGATTCCCTTCAATCCCTTCCCGGGCACGCGCTTCGAGCGTTCGCCGGAAGAAGACATCCGCGCGTTCCAGAAAACCTTGCAGGAAGCGCGCGTGCTGGCGACGGTGCGACGCACCCGCGGCGACGACATCGACGCTGCGTGCGGCCAGCTCAAGGGGCAGGTGCTCGATCGCACCAGGCGCCAGGCGGATTTCCGCAAGCGCCTTGCCGAACAGGGGATCGGCGATGCGGCGGCGTGACGCCGTCGCGCTCGCAGTCCTGGTGGCCCTTGCCGGGGCCGGTTGTTCGCGCGTCGCTTTCATCAAGACCGACCCGTCCCGCGGGGATTTCGAGCGCACGTCCGAACCGGTCGTCGTGCACGAAACCGCCGAGGGCAAGCAGCGCCAGACCGCGCGCAATTCGCTGACGCTGTCCGAGGAACGCCTGCGCACCGGCGACTTCGCCGCCGCCGAAAAGTACGCGCGCAAGGGGCTCGCTGTCGATCCGAATTCCGCCGCGGCCAACACGATGGTCGCCGTCGCGGTGGACGCGCAGGGCCGTGCGCAGGAAGCCGGCGGTTACTACCTGCGCGCCACCGAGATCGCACCGAAAGACGGTCGCGCGCTCAACAACTACGGCACCTGGCTGTGCGCGAACGGTCGTGCGAAGGAATCGCTCGACTGGTTCGACCGCGCGCTGCAGGACCCGACTTACACGACGCCCGCCGCGGCAATGGCGAACGCGGGCCGCTGCGCGCTCGACGCCGGCGACAGCACGCGCGCCGAGCGCGACCTGCGCATGGCGATCGACGCGGATCCGACGAATGCCGTGGCGCTCGACGCGCTCGCGCGACTGAATTTCCAGGGTGGTCGTTACATGGAAGCGCGCGCGTTCTCCGAGCGCCGTTTGTCCGCTGCACCCGCGAGCGCCGAGGCGCTCCTACTTGCGTCACAAATCGAAGACAAACTCGGCGACAGCGCCGCGGCGTCGCGTTACGGTCGCCGCCTGAGGGAGGAGTTCCCCGGTGCTGCGTTGGGGAACGCAGGGGGATCGAAGTCGCCATGAAAAGCGAACACGAGCACGCACCCGATAAAAACGCGCAAGACGCCTACGCGCACGGCGGCGAGCCGGGTGTCGGCGCGCGTCTGCGCAAGGCGCGCGAGGCCGCGGGCCTGTCGATCGAAGACGTGTCCGAACGCCTGAAGATGCCGGTGCGCGTCGTGCAGGCGCTCGAAGCCGAAGAGTGGAGTCGCCTCGGTGCGCCGGTCTTCGTGCGCGGCCAGTTGCGCAGCTATTCGCGCCTGCTCGGCCTGGTGACCTCGACCACGATCGCCGCATCGGGCATCGCGCCCATCGAACCCACGCCCATCGTGGCGCGCAGCTACACGCCGCGCACGAAGCGCCTGGTGGAGCAGGGCACGCGTCGCCTCGTCTACATCGTGCTGACCGCCGCGATCGTCGTGCCCGTGTGGCTGGCGACCAAGCCGCACCTCATGGGCCGCAACGACGAGGCGACGGTGCAGTCGCTCGACGCACCGGCGCCCAGCGCGGCGGTGGCCGTCGATGCGCCGGGACAGAACGACGCGCCCGTCGCGCAGGAACCCACCGTCGTCGCCTCGATGACGCCGACGCTGTCGCCGCGCCAGGCCGCCGCAGGCGACGCACTGGTGCTGCGCCTCACGGGCGACAGCTGGGTGCAGGTCCTCGCGACCGATGGCCGCACGCTCGAAAAAGGCCTCCTCTCCGCGGGGCAGGTCCGGACCTTCAAGTCCAGCGAAGTAGGCCGCATCACGCTGGGCAATGCCTCGGCGGTGATGGTCCAGCGCGGCGATCGCGCACTGGACACGGCGCCGTTCCGCCGAGCGAACGTCGCGCGCTTTACGGTATCCTCTGACGGCTCCCTGGCGCCGGTCCGCGACTGACGCGCGGGTAGTCCGCGAGCCGGGCTGCGGCGTAGTGCAACGCACGCGCTCGCGTGCGGTCCATCGCACTTCGTCCCCCTTAGCCCAAGAGGCAGCATGGTCGACCATTTGCTCGACGAGCACGAACAAAGCGAACGCGTCCGCGGTTGGCTGCGCCAGAACGGCGCCGGCCTGATCGCCGGCATCGCACTGGGCCTGGCCGTGATCGGCGGCTGGAACTGGTGGCAGCAGCACCAGGCAGGCCAGCGCGCCCAGATGGGCCAGCAGTACGCATCGGTCGTCGCCGCGCTCGGCGCGAACGACGTCAAGAAGGCGAGCGCGGAATACGCGAAGTTCGCAAAACAGGATTCCGACTACGCAGCGCTTGCGGGCATGCAGCTCGCGCGTGCGCAGGTCGACGCGGGCGACCGCGACGCCGCCATCGCGACGCTCCGTGGCGTGCAGTCGAAGGACGCGGCGATCATGTCGGTCGTGCGTTCGCGCACCGCGCGCCTGTTGCTCGACGCGGGCAAGGCGCAGGAAGCGCTGGCGCTGCTCGGCGACAAGCCCGAAGGCGCCGCCGCGATCGAAGCGCGCGGCGATGCGCTTTACGCGCTCGGCAAGATCGAAGAAGCGCGCGCGGCATACGCGCAGGCGCTGGTGAAACTGGACGTTGCGACGCCTGCGCGGCGCCTCGTCGAACTCAAGCTTATCCAGGTCGGTGGCACTCCGGCCGGTCCGGAGGCCCGTAGCTGATGCGCAACCGTCACACGATCCAGCGCGTCGCGCTGGTGCTCGCCTGCGTCGTCGTCCTCGGCGGCTGCACCACGATCAAGGGCTGGTTCGGCGCGAAGGACGACAAGAAGGCGGCCGAACCCGCCGAACTCGTCGACCTCACGCCCACCGTCAACGTGTCGAAGATGTGGTCGGTCGATGCCGGCGACGGCGAAGGCAACACCGGCGTCCGCCAGGGGCCTGTCGTGTCCGACGGCCGCGTCTTCGTCGCCGCGATCGATGGCGGCGTGCGCGCCTTCGACCTCCAGACCGGTGCGCAGCAGTGGGTCTACGAACCCGAAGAAATCGAAGACAAGCCGCGCGTGCGCCTGTCCGGCGGTCCCGGCGCGGGCAGCGGCCTGGTCGCGGTCGGCGGGCTCGACGGCGAAGTGATCGTGCTCGACGCCGCGAGCGGCGCCGAGAAGTGGAAGGGCCGGGTCGGCGCCGAAGTGATCGCAGCGCCGGTCATCGCCGATGGTCTCGTGTTCGTGCGCAGCAACGACGGCCGCGTCACCGCGTTCGACGCCGCATCGGGCCAGCGTCGCTGGTTCTGGTCGCGCGACCTGCCGTCGCTCACCGTGCGCGGCAACGATTCGGTCCTGGTGGGCCCGGGCTTCGTGTTCGTCGGCAACGACGACGGCACGCTCGTCGCGCTGTCCGAACAGGACGGCCGCCTGCTGTGGGAACAGGCCGTCGCGCAGCCCGAAGGCCGCAGCGAACTCGATCGCATGGCCGACATCGACGGCGCGCCCGTGCTCGACGGCACGACGATCTTCGCCTCGAGCTTCAAGAACCAGACGATGGCGATCGACGGCCCGACCGGCCGTCCGATCTGGCAGCGCGAGAACGGCGGCGCGGGCCGCGTCGGCAGCGCGGGCGATCGCGTCGTCGTCGCCGATCCGGCCGGCACCGTGTGGGCGATCGACAAGGCCACCGGCGGTTCGCTGTGGTCGCAGCCGGGCCTGGCGCGTCGCAGCCTGACGGGCGTGGCGGTGCAGGGCGATTACGCCGTCGTCGGCGACTTCGACGGCTACGTGCATTGGCTGCGCCTGGACAACGGCCAGTTCGCCGCGCGCATGCGCGTGGGCGGCGAAGCGGTCAAGGCCGCGCCGGTCGTCGCCGACGGCGTGCTGCTCGTGCAGAACATCGACGGCGAGGTCAGCGCCTTCCGCCTCCAATAAAGGCAAACGGGCGAACCCAGCATGCTTCCTCTCGTTGCCCTGGTGGGCCGCCCGAACGTCGGCAAGTCGACGCTGTTCAACGGACTGACGCGCACGCGCGATGCACTCGTGCACGACGAACCCGGCGTCACCCGCGATCGCAACTACGGCGTGTGCCGCCTGGATCCCGAGCGCCCGTTCGTGCTCGTCGACACCGGCGGCATCGCCGGCATCGAAGAAGGCCTCGCCGGCGCCACCGCGCGCCAGTCGCGCGCGGCCGCCGAAGAAGCGGATGTGGTCCTCTTCATCGTGGATGGTCGCGAAGGCGCGTCCGCGCTCGACGACGAGATCCTCGCGTGGCTGCGCAAGATCGACACGCCCACGTTCCTGGTCGTCAACAAGATCGACGGCCTCGACGTCCAGGCCGCGCTCAACGACTTCGCGCGCTACGGCTTCAAGGACGTGCTCGCGGTGTCGTCGTCGCACAAGACCGGCATCGACACGCTGCTCGCGCGCACGCTCGCCGTGTTGCCGAAGGACGGCGACGCCGAGATCCTCGACGACGATCCGGAGCGCATGCGCCTGGCGTTCGTCGGCCGCCCGAACGTCGGCAAGTCGACGCTGGTCAATCGCATCCTCGGCGAAGAACGGATGATCGCCTCCGACGTGCCGGGCACGACGCGCGATTCGATCGCCGTCGACCTCGAGCGCGACGGTCGCAAGTACCGCCTGATCGACACCGCCGGCCTGCGTCGCAAGGGGCGCGTGGAGGAAGCGGTGGAGAAGTTCTCCATCGTCAAGACGCTGCAGGCGATCGAACAGTGCCAGGTCGCGGTGATCATGCTCGACGCCAGCGAAGGCGTGACCGAGCAGGACGCAAGCGTGCTCGGCGCGGTGCTCGACTCCGGCCGCGCGCTCGTCGTCGCGGTCAACAAGTGGGACCACCAGACCGATTACCAGCGCCAGCAGACCGAAGCGCTGCTGGCGCGCAAGCTCTCGTTCGTCGACTGGGCCGAAGCGGTGCGCATCTCCGCGCTGCACGGTTCGGGCCTGCGCGAGTTGTTCAAGGCGGTGCATCGCGCGCACGCCTCGGCGACGCGCCAGTTCAGCACCGCCGAGATCACGCGCGCGCTGGAAGTCGCCTACGAAACCAATCCGCCGCCGGTCGTGCGCGGCCACGTCGCCAAGCTGCGCTTCGCGCATCCGGGTGGCGAGAACCCGCCGACCTTCATCGTGCATGGCACGCGCCTGCGCACGCTGTCGGATTCGTATCGCCGGTATCTCGAGAACTTCTTCCGCAAGCGCTTCAAGCTCGTGGGCACGCCGGTGCGTTTCGTCTTCAAGGAAGGCGAGAACCCGTACAAGGACAAGCCGAAGGGCCCGCTGAGCCAGCGCCAGGTCGCGAAGAAGCGCCGCCTGATGCGGCACGTCAAACGCGGCAAGTGATCGCCGTGCAAGCGAGCGCGCCACGGTGATCGCCCCGCGCGACATCGCGCTCGGGATCCTCGCCGGTGGTCGCGGCACGCGGCTCGGCGGATGCGACAAGGCGTGGATCGTGCGTGGCGGCGTGCCGCAGGTGCAGCGGCTCGCGCAGCGATTCGAACGCGACGTGTCGCAGGTGCTGGTCAGCGCGAACCGCGATCTCGCGCGATTCGAATCCCTCGGTTACATCGCGGTGCCGGATCGCACGCCGGACCTCGGCCCCATCGGTGGTCTCGATGCGCTCGCCGCCGCGTGCACGACGCCGTGGATGCTCACCGTTCCCGTCGATCTCGTCTTCGTCAACGATTGCCTGGTCGCGACGCTCGAAAGCGCCGGCGGGCAGGGCGCGAGCATCGAGGACGACGATGGCGTGCAACCGCTGGTCGCGCTCTGGAACGTCGAAGCGCTGCGCAAGGCGCTGGCTTCGCGCGACGCGGACGACCTGGCCATCCAATCCCTGCAACACACGATGTCGATGCCGCGCATCCGCCTCCAAGGCGTGCGCTTCGGCAACCTCAACACGCCCGACGACCTCGCGGCCGCCGGCGCCACGCTGCCCTGACATGCGCGACGACCCCATGCGCGACAACACCTTCCCGACCCAACTCACGTTCGACGAAGCCCGGTCGATCGTCGACACGATCGCCGCGGCGAACCGCCTTCCGACCGAACGACTCGCGATAGCGCGCACGCACCAGCGCATCCTCGCGCAGGACGTGATCGCACCGATGCCGCTGCCGCCGTTCGACAACAGCGCGATGGACGGCTACGCAGTGCGCCACGCGGATGTCGCCGCGGGTGAAACGACGCTGCGCCTGGTCGGCGAACAATTCGCCGGCCGCGCGCTCGGCCTGCGCGTCGGCGAAGGCGAATGCGTGCGCATCACCACCGGCGCACCGATGCCGGAGGGCGCGGACACCGTCGTCATCCGCGAAGTCGTTCGCGTCGATGGCGAGAACATCGCGATCCCCGCCGGCATCCGCGCGCACGCCAACGTGCGACGCGCGGGCGAAGACGTCCGCACCGGCGATGCGATCCTCGCGCCGGGCCAGGTGCTCACGCCCGCGCGCGTGGCCACCACCGCATCGCTCGGCATCGATCAACTGACCGTTTCCGCGCGCCCGACCGTCGCGGTCTTCACCACCGGCGACGAACTCGTGCCGCCCGGCATGCCGCTCGACCCCGGCCAGATCCACGACAGCAACCGCGAGTTGTTGATGGGCCTGCTGCGCGCCGACGGCCTCGAACCCACCGCGTGGCCCACGCTGCCCGACGATCCCGTGCGCATCGAATCGATGCTGCGCGATGCGGCGTCGAGCTTCGATGTCGTGATCACCTGCGGCGCGGTGTCGGCGGGCGAGAAGGACCACGTGCCCGCGCTGCTCGCCGAGCACGGCCGCGTGCATTTCTGGAAAGTCCGCATGAAGCCGGGCATGCCGTTGTTGTTCGGCGAACTCGATCGCGCGCGGTTCCTCGGTTTGCCGGGCAATCCGGTGTCGGTGTTCGCGACGTATGCGACGCTCGGCCGCCGTCTGCTCGATGGCCTGCAGGGGCGCACCGAACCGCGCCGCCAATTCCGCGCACGCCTGGCCGCCGCGATCGACAAGCCACATGCGCGCCGCGAGTTCATGCGCGGCACGCTCGAAGCAGGCGAGGACGGCACGCTGCGCGTCACGCCCGACGCCGCCACCGGTTCGCATCGCCTGCGCGCCGCGGCAATGGCGGATGTGCTGATCGTCGTGCCCGATGGCCCGCAATCGTTGGCCGTCGGCGATGTCGTCGACGTGCTGCCCTACTGAGAGGCGCCGGGCTTCAACAGGCGCCGGCTTCGATAGGCGCCCACTTCAATAGGCGCATAATCTGCAAATGGCCGTGCACGAACTGACTCCCGCCGACGCGCTTGCGCGACAGCAAGCCGGCGCCCTCCTGGTCGACGTCCGCGACGCGCACGAACGCGCACTGGGCACCGCGCGCGGTGCATTGGGCGTCGCGCGCGGCGAACTGGAAGCCGACCCTGCCACGCATCTCCCCGCGCTCGACGCCGAAATCCTGCTGATCTGCCAGAGCGGTCGACGTTCGCAATTCGCGGCCGACGCACTGGCCGCGCGCGGTTACACGAATCTCGCATCGGTCGTCGGCGGCACGCTCGCGTGGTCTGCCGCGGGCCTGCCGATGGATGCGCCCGAGCTCGACGACGATTTCAGCGATCGTTATTCGCGCCACCTGCGCTTGCCCGAAGTCGGCCTCGCGGGGCAGAAGAAACTCGAAGCGGCGACCGTGCTCGTGATCGGCGCGGGCGGCCTCGGTTCGCCTGCTGCGTATTACCTCGCGGCCGCGGGCGTGGGCACGCTGCGCATCGCCGACGACGACATCGTCGATCGCAGCAACCTGCAACGCCAGATCCTGCACGCGGATGCGCGCATCGGCGTGGCGAAGGTGGACAGCGCACGCGACACGCTCGCCGCGCTCAATCCGCGCGTGCGCATCGAGGCGGTCAACGAACGCGTGACGTCGGACAATGTCGAACGCCTCCTCGAAGGCGTCGATGTCGTCCTCGACGGCGCCGACAACTTCGCCGCGCGCTATCTGCTCAACGACGCCTGCGTGAAACTGGGCAAGCCGCTGGTCTACGGCGCGGTGCATCGCTTCGAAGGGCAGGTCGGCGTGTTCGATGCGGGCCGTCATCGCGGCAGCGCGCCGTGCTATCGCTGCCTGTTCCCCGAACCGCCGCCGCCGGAAGCCGCGCCCAATTGCGCCGAGGCCGGCGTGCTCGGCGTCGTGCCCGGCATCGTGGGCCTGCTGCAGGCGACCGAAACGATCAAGCTGCTGCTCGGCCTCGGCACGCCGATGACGGGCCGCCTGCTGCACATCGATGCACTGGGCCTGCGCTTCCGCGAAACGCGCCTGTCGCCGGACCCCGATTGCCCCGTCTGTCCTCCCGGGCGTGATTTTCCCGGTTACATCGACTATGCGAGGTTTTGCAGCGGGGGCTGACGGTCGGTCCCCGCCACTGGAGCAGGGGAAGGCATGGAAGGCGTTGTCCGCGGTCGATCGAAGTGGGGGATGGCGCTGCTGCTGGCGGCGCTCGGATTCGTTGCATGCAACGCGGCGCGTGCCGCCGAACCCTGCGACATCGCAACACCCCCGGCCACGACCTGGGGCCAGCGCGTGGCCGCGATCGCCTGCGGCGAGCATCGCCTCTGGTACTCGCCGTTCCTCGACGAGAACGGACGCCTGGCGAGCATCAGCATCGCCGAAGCGGAGAACAGCCGATTGAACGACCGCACGACGCCGGCCTGGCGGCGCGTCGTCGATTACTGGAAAGGCACCGGCCTGCTGTACGGCATGAGCGGTCGCCCCGGCGCGAGCGAATGCGGCGTCGGACTCGATGCGTGGCCGGGGTCGGCGGCGTGTCGTGCGTTCGTCGTCGACACGCCTTGGTCGGCGGTGTTCGTCTCCTTCGCGTACATGCGCGCGGGCGTGCCGGGCTTCGCGCCCTCGGCGAGCCATTTCGATTTCGTGCGGCAAGCGATGCGCGGCGGACCCGGCGCGCCGTTGCGCCTGGCCGATCCCGAGCGCGAGGTGCCCGCGGTGGGCGACCTGCTGTGCTTCACGCGTGGGCAATCGATGCCGATCGGGCCCGCGGGTCTGCGCGCGTATGTCGAACGCAACGCCGACATGCTCGCGATGCATTGCGACATCGTCGTGTCGATCGACGACGGCAAGCTCTACGCGGTCGGCGGCAACGTGCTGCAGGGCGTCACGATGCGCACGCTGCACGTCAATCGCCAGGGCACGCTCTGGAACCTGCCGCACAAGACGGGCGCGCCGGCGCTGTGCCGGCCGGGTTCATCCGCGGCGTGCACGTTCAATCGACAGGATTGGGTCGCGCTGATCAAGCTCCAACCGAAGACGCCGGTGCCGCCGCCCGTGCAGAACTGCTGCACGTTGTGTCCGTTGCCGATGCCGCCCGACATGAGACGTTGCCCGGCGCAGCCGACGCCGCTGACGCCGCAAGCGCCCGCGACGCAACCTGCGCCGCTTACTCCTCCGCCGGCGCCTGGCGCTTAGACCGCGGCTTCGCGCGCGGATCCATCTGCACGCCGAGCACGGTGTGGCAGTGGATGCACGAGAAGGTCATCACGCGGCCCTTCGCCGTTTCGTCGACGGTCGCGACCGCCGATTCGATGCGCACGTGCAGCACGCGTTGCCCGCACTTCGGACACTGGCCCTGGTTGATCATCGCGGCGCGCCGACGAACGAAGTCAGCGCGCGCGCATACGTCGCGTCGGTGGCGACGGACGAGTGATCGGCTTGCGGCAGGTCGAGCACGCGCGCCTTGCGACCGAGCGACGCGATGAGTTGGTTGGTGCTCTCCGCCGGCACGACGTCATCGCGGCCCGCACGCACGATCATCAGCGGCCCCTTGTAGGCGTGCAGGTACGTCGCCTGTTCGTAGCGATCCTGCAGCAGCCAGCGCACCGGCAGCCACGGATAGTGCGATTGCGCGACGTTGGCCATGCTGTCGAACGGCGTGACCAGCACGAGCTTGGCCACCGGGCGCTTCGACGCGACGTAACTGGCGACCGCGCTGCCGAGGCTGCGTCCGATCACCACGATCTTCGCGCCGGGTTGGCGCGCCTGCACCTGGTCGTAGACCGCGAGTGCGTCTTCGAGGATGTCGGCTTCCGTCGGCGTGCCTTCGCTCGCGCCGTAACCGCGATAGGGCACGAGGTACGTGCTCGCGTGCGGGAACAACCGCGCGAACTCCTTGCGGCGATCTTCGACGCGTTCGGCGTTGCCGCCGAAATACAGGATCGCGCCAGGCTGCCCGATGTTCACCAGCCAGCCGTTGAGCATCACGCCGTTGCGCGCGATGCCGAAATCGGTCTGCGCCGCGTCGACCTTCGTCATGTGCGGCAAGTACAGCAACTCGCGCTGCTTGGCGTACATCCATCCGCACAGGCCCGCATAGGCGAGGGCAGGGGTGGCGAGCAATGCGACGGTGAGTAGCTTCTTGCGAGTCATGGCTGCACTCCCTTGCGTTGCGCGGCTTCGAAGGCCGCGAGTTGTTCCGCGGTCGCTTCGCGCTGGTGCTTGTCTTTCCATTGTGCGAACGGCTCGCCGTAGATCGCTTCGCGCGCTTCATCCTTCGTCATCGAGATGCCGCGCTGTTCGGCGGCTTCGCGATACCAGTCGGCGAGGCAATTGCGGCAGAAGCCGGCGAGGGTCATCAACTCGATGTTCTGCACGTCGGCACGTTCGTGCACGAGGTGTTCGACGAGACGGCGGAAGGCCGCAGCCTCGATCTGGGTGGACTCGAAATCCTGGTCTGTCATGTCGGGGCCCGGACGATATGTCGCGAGGCTACAACGGGTCGGCAATAATGTCCGGCCCTAATCCACCATATGGCCGGTCGCCAGCGCATGACGATGCCCCCCGCCCGCATCCTCGACGGCAAGCGGATCGCCGAAGACCTCCTCGATTCGCTGGCCGCGCGGGTCGCCGCGCGCGTGGAAGCGGGCAAGCCCCGGCCCGGGCTGGCCGTGGTGCTGGTCGGCAACGACCCGGCCTCGGCGGTCTACGTGCGCAACAAGCGCCGCGCCGCGGAGAAGGTCGGGATCCGCGCGATCGACTACGACCTGCCTGCCGACACGACCGACGCGCAGTTGCTCGACCTCATCGACAGGCTCAACGCCGACCCCGAGGTCCACGGCATCCTCGTCCAGCTGCCCCTGCCGGACCGCCGCGACGCCACCCAGCTGATCCATCGCATCGACCCGCGCAAGGACGTCGACGGCTTCCATCCCGAGAACGTCGGCCACCTGGCCCTGCGCCAGTTCGGCCTGCGCCCGTGCACGCCACGCGGGATCACGACCCTGCTGGCCTACACCGACCGCCCCGTGCGCGGGGCAAGCGCGACGATCGTGGGCGTCTCCAACCACGTCGGCCGCCCGATGGCGCTGGAGCTGCTCATCGCCGGCTGCACGGTCACGACCTGCCACAAGTTCACGCCCCCGCAGGTGCTCGAGGCCTCGGTCCGCAACGCCGACATCCTCGTCGTCGCGGTCGGCCGCCCCTGCCTCATCCCCGGCGAATGGGTGAAGGACGGCGCGGTCGTGATCGACGTGGGCATCAACCGCCTCGACGACGGGCGCCTGGTCGGCGACGTCGGCTTCGAAGCGGCCGCGCAGCGGGCCAGCTGGATCACGCCGGTGCCGGGTGGGGTAGGGCCGATGACCGTTGCGACGCTCATGCAGAACACACTGGAGGCAGCAGAGGCATCAGTGGACGCCTGAAACGGGTTAGAATGTCGCGCTTCCCGCACACGGGCAGCCCAATGCTCCGCATCCAGGCCGAAGCGCTTACCTTCGACGACGTCTCCCTCGTCCCCGCGCATTCCACGGTCCTCCCGAAGGACGTCTCCCTCTCCACGCGACTCACGCGCAACCTGCGCCTGAACCTGCCGATCGTTTCGGCCGCGATGGACACCGTCACCGAAGCACGCCTCGCCGTCACCATGGCGCAACTCGGCGGCATCGGCATCCTGCACAAGAACATGTCGGTCGAACGCCAGGCGGCGGAAGTCGCGCGGGTGAAGAAGTTCGAAGCCGGCGTGATCAAGGAACCCTTCACCGTCGGCCCCGAGGCCACGATCGGCGAAGTGCTGCGACTCACGCGCGCACGCAACATCTCCGGCGTGCCGGTGGTCGAGAACGGCCAGCTGATGGGCATCGTCACCGGGCGCGACATGCGCTTCGAGAAGAAGCTCGACGATCCGGTCCGCCACATCATGACCAAGAAGGATCGGCTCGTGACGGTGCGCGAGGGCGCGAGCGATGACGAAGTGCTGCAGCTGCTGCACAAGCACCGCATCGAGAAAGTGCTCGTGGTCAATGACGGCTTCGAATTGCGCGGCCTGATCACCGTCAAGGACATCCAGAAGAAGCAGGACAACCCGAACGCCGCGTACGACCCGAGCGAACGCCTGCTCGTCGGCGCCGCGGTCGGCGTCGGCGGCGACACGGAGCAGCGCATCGAAGCGCTCGTCGCCGCGGGCGTGGACGTGATCATCGTCGACACCGCGCATGGTCATTCGCAGGGCGTGCTCGATCGCGTGGCGTGGGCGAAGAAGACGTTCCCGAAGCTCGAAGTCATCGGCGGCAACATCGTCACCGGCGACGCGGCGCTCGCGTTGATGGACGCTGGCGCGGACGCGGTGAAGGTCGGCGTCGGCCCCGGTTCGATCTGCACCACGCGGATAGTGGCAGGCGTCGGCGTGCCGCAGATCACCGCGGTCGACATGGTCGCCGAGGCGTTGCAGAACCGCATCCCGCTGATCGCCGACGGCGGCATCCGCTACTCGGGCGACATCGGCAAGGCGATCGTCGCCGGCGCATCCAGCGTGATGATCGGCGGCCTGTTCGCCGGCACCGAGGAATCGCCGGGCGAAACCGAACTCTTCCAGGGCCGCAGCTACAAGAGCTATCGCGGCATGGGCTCGCTGGGCGCGATGGAGAAGGGGTCGAAGGACCGCTACTTCCAGGACGCCAGCGACGCCGACAAGCTCGTGCCCGAAGGCATCGAAGGCCGCGTGCCGTATCGCGGCCCGCTCAGCGGCGTGGTGCACCAGCTCGCCGGCGGTCTGCGCGCGACGATGGGTTACGTCGGCTGCGCGACGATCGACGAAATGCGCACCAAGCCGTCCTTCGTGAAGGTCACCGCCGCCGGCACGCGCGAGTCGCACGTGCACGACGTGCAGATCACGAAGGAACCGCCGAACTACCGCGCTTCCTGATCCACAACGCGCCGGCTTCGTGCCGGCGCTTTCGTATCGAGCCCCCATGACGACCCACGACATCCATCGCGACAAGATCCTCATCCTCGATTTCGGCGCGCAGTACACGCAGCTGATCGCACGCCGCATCCGCGAACTCGGCGTCTACTGCGAAGTCTGGGCGTGGGACCACGACCCGGCGGAGATCGCGACGTTCGGCGCGAAGGGCATCATCCTCTCGGGCGGTCCGGAATCGACGACGGAGCCGGGTGCGCCGAGCGCGCCGCAGCAAGTCTGGGATGCGGGTCTGCCGCTGCTCGGCATCTGCTACGGAATGCAGACGATGGCCGCGCAACTCGGCGGTGCGACGGAAGCCGCGGACCAGCGCGAGTTCGGTCATGCGCAGGTCGAGATCGTCGCGCACGATGCGTTGTTCGACGGTTTGAAGGACCACCCCGGTTCGCCGCCGCGCCTCGATGTCTGGATGAGCCACGGCGACCACGTCGCGAAGGCGCCGCCGGGCTTCGTCGTCACCGCGCGCACCGATCGCATTCCCGTCGCCGCGATGGCCGACGAGTCGAAGCGCTGGTACGGCGTGCAGTTCCATCCCGAAGTCACGCACACGCGCCAGGGCCAGGCGCTGCTGCGCCGCTTCGTCGTCGACATCTGCGGCTGCGACACGCTGTGGACGGCGGCCAACATCATCGACGACCTCGTCGAGCGCGTGCGCGCGCAGGTCGGCAGCGATGAAGTGATCCTCGGGTTGTCGGGCGGCGTTGATTCGTCGGTCGTTGCGGCGTTGCTGCATCGCGCGATCGGCGACCAGCTGACGTGCGTGTTCGTCGACACCGGTTTGTTGCGTTTCGAGGAAGGCGACCAGGTGATGGCGATGTTCGCCGAGCACATGGGCGTCAAGGTGATCCGCGTCGATGCGGCGCCGCGTTACTTCGCCAAGCTCGAAGGCGTCGGCGATCCCGAAGCCAAGCGCAAGATCATCGGCAACCTGTTCGTCGACATCTTCGACGAAGAGTCGACCAAGCTCAAAAACGCGAAGTGGCTCGCGCAGGGCACCATCTATCCCGACGTGATCGAATCGGCCGGCAGCAAGACCGGCAAGGCGCATGTCATCAAGAGCCACCACAACGTCGGCGGCCTGCCGGAGCACATGAAGCTCGGCCTGGTCGAACCGCTGCGCGAACTGTTCAAGGACGAAGTGCGCCGCCTGGGCGTCGAACTCGGCCTGCCGCACGCGATGGTGTATCGCCACCCGTTCCCGGGCCCGGGCCTGGGCGTGCGCATCCTTGGCGAAGTGAAGCCCGAGTACGCCGACCTGCTCGCGAAGGCCGACCACATCTTCATCGACGAACTGCGCCAGGCCGACCTGTACGACAAGGTGAGCCAGGCATTTGCAGTCTTCCTGCCAGTGAAGTCGGTGGGCGTTGTCGGCGACGCGCGTGCCTACGAATGGGTCATCGCGTTGCGCGCGGTGGAAACCATCGACTTCATGACCGCGCACTGGGCGCACCTGCCGCACGAGTTCCTCGGCAAGGTGAGTAACCGCATCATCAACGAACTGCGCGGCGTCTCGCGCGTGGTGTACGACATCTCCGGCAAGCCGCCGGCGACGATCGAGTGGGAATGACGGACGCGACCGACACCGACATCGCGTGGATGCAACGCGCGCTCGCACTGGCCGAGCGCGCGGAGCACGAAGACGACGAGATCCCCGTCGGCGCGTTGCTCGTGTCGGCGGAAGGCGAGGTGATCGGCGAGGGCTGGAACCGCAACATCACCGAACGCGATCCGTCGGCGCACGCCGAAATCGTCGCGCTGCGCCAGGCCGGTGCGCGCGTCGGCAACCATCGCCTGCTCGGCAGTACGCTGTACGTGACGCTCGAACCGTGCGCGATGTGCGCGATGGCGATGGTGCATGCACGCATTGCGCGCGTGGTGTTCGGCGCGAGTGATCCGAAGACGGGCGCGGCAGGCAGTGTGTTCGACCTGCTGACCGACCCGCGGCACAACCATCGCGTGGAAGTCGTCGGTGGCGTGCTCGCCGATGAGTCGGGTACGCGGCTGACGAACTACTTCCGGAAGAAGCGCGGCAAGCCGCCCGTGTAAGCGGAAAACAGAGCTGAAAAACAGGGGTCAGAGCACCATTTCCGCGAAATAGTGCTCTGACCCCTGTTTTTAGCCCCTGCTTCTTGCACTACTTCCGGCACGCTCACGGGCCGATCTCCGAGGTCTAGCGTTGCGGCGCATCGACAACCGCAAACGGTGGTCCGATATGCCAACGCTTCACCGCCGCGAGTTCCTGAAGCTCGCCGCCGCGCTGGGCGCGACCCTCGCATGGGGTTGCTCGACAGTGCGTCCTTCCTCCACGGCTTGGCGCGAGCGGCGCGACCTGTTTCCGCAGGGCGTCGCGTCGGGCGATCCCGACGACCACAGCGTGCTGCTGTGGTCGCGCCGCCCGTATGCCGATGGCCGCGACCGCGCCACGCTGATCGTCGAAGTGGCGGAGGATCCGGCGTTCACGCGCGTGATCGCGAGCACCGCGGTGCCGATCCTGGCGCAGGCCGACTGGACCTGCCGCGTGCTCGTCGGCGATCTGCCGCCGGCCGGCGAATACTGGTATCGCTTCGTCGACGAGGAGGGCAACGGCAGCCGGATCGGTCGCACGTTGACGGCGCCTGCGCCCGACGATCCGCGTCCGGCGCGCTTCGCGTTCGTCAGTTGCCAGACCATCTGCGAGGGCGCGCAGAACGCCTGGCGCAAGATGATCTTCGAAGACGAACGCGCGGCGCCGGACGAACGGCTCGGCTTCGTGCTGCACCTGGGCGACTTCGTTTACGAAGTCGTGCAATACCCGGAGCAGGTGAAGAACGGCAAACGCTACGACCGCACTGTCACGTTCCCGATCAAGTTCGAACACGGCAGGGCCGTCGCCAACAATCGCTTCACGGCGCCGGGGTCGTTGAACGACTATCGCGCGCTCTACCACGCGTATCTGCTCGATCCCGACATCCAGGATGCACGCGCACGCTTTCCGTTCGTGGCGATGTGGGACAACCACGAGTTCTCGTGGCAAGGCTGGCAATCGATCGCGGGATACGGCGAAGGCCCGGTGCCTGCGCAGACCTTGAAGGTCGCGGCGAACCAGGCGTGGTTCGAATATCAGCCGGCGCGCGTCACGCCGCAGGGCGGCTCACTCGCGAGTTTCGACGCGCCGCACGTGGTCGACACCAAGGTGACCGAGTTCGATGACGACGGCTTGGGACTCGAGCCCAACAACCTCGCCGCAATCGACAGCCTGATCGCGTATCGCGCGTTGCGTTGGGGCCGGCACATCGACCTGGTGATCACCGACCAGCGCAGCTTCCGTTCGCCCGATCCGTCGAACCGCGATGAGCTCGGACCGTTGTTCGAGGACGCGCCTTTCAGCTTCTTCCCCGAAGCGCTGGCGATGCACATCGACAGCGGCCGCGACTTCGCGAACGGCCACCCGCCGGCGAAGCTGTCCTTCGGCGACAAGTCCATCGCCAACTTCCGCGCGAACGAACCCCCGCAGTCGATGCTCGGCGCGAAGCAGAAGGCGTGGTTCCTCGAACGCCTGCGCAATGCAACCGCCACATGGAAGATCTGGGGCAGTTCGCTCGGCACGCCCGATTGGCGCCTCGACCCACAAAACATGCCGGCCGCGATGGGGAAGTGGTCCGACGGCTACGCGATCCTCGCAAACTACGACTGGGGTGGCACGTATCACGAGCGCGCCGAGATCTTCGATGCGGTGCGCGACGCGGGCATCACCGGATTCGCGATCGTGGCGGGCGATCGCCACAGCTTCTGGGCGGGCGTGGCCGCGAAGACGCTGCCGCCCGCGGCGTTCGAACCCGTGGGCGTCACCTTCGTCGTCGGTTCGATCTCGTCGGTCGGCGCGGCCGAAGCGAACGAGCACAACATGAAGCCGGACGATCCGCTGCGCCCGCTGTTCGTCGCCAATCCCGGCGGCGGTCCGCCGCAGCCGACCGTCAACTTGCTGATGCATCACGGCGTGCGTTCGGCGCTGGAGTACGCAAGCAGTGGCGACCTCGCGAAGGCGCACGCCGTGCGTAATGCGGAGATGTCGCCGCATTTGTCGTTCGTCGACATGGGCGGGCACGGCTACGCGACGGTGCGCGTCGATGCCACGTCGATGGTGACGGACTTCGTCTGCATTCCGCGGCCGATCGAGCGCAGCGCGGGCGTCGATGGTGGGCCGTTGCGTTATCGCGTTCGCCACGAGGTGTCGCTGTGGCGGGCGGGCGAATCACCACAGATGCGGCAGATGGTCCTGGAAGGCGATGCCGGATTGGCGGTGTGACACGCGATAGCAACCTGGCCAGAGGGCGGTGAACGGTCACTCCGTAACGGCCTTGCCGAACCGCTTCGCCGAAAGCATCGCCGCCTTGCTGCGCTCGGCTTCGCGGCTCTTCGGAGGACTGAACGTGGTCAGCGAATTGATGAGCGTCGTCGCAGCCTCACTGACCTGCTGCACCGCCAGGTTGAATGCAGCCTCGTTGGCCTTAGAAGGCGCGTTGAATCCGCTGAGCTTGCGGACGAACTGCACGGCCGAGGCGCGAATCTCGTCTTGCGTTGCCGGTGGCTCGAAGTTGTAAAGCGTGCGGATGTTCCTGCACATGGCGCCTCCCGAAGCTCATCCGTTGGCATTCGCTGCGTCGATCGAGCGCAGCACCAGTAAATCTACTGTAGCGAAAGCGCGAAACATTGCGGACGCGCGAAGCGACCTTGTTGGCGACAGTGCCTTTCACTTTCGGCCAAACCGAGGCCCCGACAATGAAGAGCATCTCCTTGTACAAAGTGATCGTGATGAGTTCGCTGGCGCTCGCCGGCACTGGCGTCGCGAATGCCCAGACCGCCAACAACGGCCTGCTCGAACGCGACGACGGCGTTTATCTCCGCTGTGCGATGTGCGGCACCATCGAGAGCATCACGCAGAACGTCGGCGCCCAGAGCGGCGGCAGCGCCGGTGCGACCATCGCCGGCTCGGTCGTGGGCGGCCTGGTCGGCAATCGTGTCGGCGGTGGCCGCGGCCGCAGGGCCGCCACCGTGGCGGGCGTGGCCGCCGGCGGCGCGATCGGCAACCAGGCGTCCAGCGCCAATCAACCCACCAGGTCGACGGTGCGCGTCAACTTGGGGCGCGGCAGTTTCATCAACGTCAGCGTGGACGATGCGAGCGAGCTCCGCGTCGGCGACATGGTGGAAGTCGACTCCAACGGCAACGTGACGCGGCTGCGTTGAGGCGGACGCTCCTGATCGGGCGCTGCCTCTGCATCGACAGCGCCCGCCAGGCATCACGCGACACCCAGCTTCCCGCGCTCACCTTCGCGCGGCGCTGCGAGATCTTCCGCCGACACGAACTCACCCAAGTCCGCGGTTTCGAAGAACGGCCGAATCTCGATCGTCGCCTTCGTGCCCGGCATCGGATTGGGCGCGCGCTTCGCCCACGCGAGCGCTTCGTCCATGTCCTTCACTTCCCAGATCGAGAAGCCCGCGATCACTTCGCGCGCTTCCGTAAACGGACCGTCGAAGATCAACCGCTCGGAACCATCGGCGACGATGCGCTTGCCTTCGGCCGTCGGCTTGAGTCCTGCAGCAGCGACGAGCACGCCGGCCGCGACCAACTCTTCGTTGAATCGATCCATCGCAGCGAATGCTTCCAGCGCGTCTGGCGTCGGCGGCGCGGTGAAGTCGATTGCGTTGCTGTTTTCGTCTGCTTTCGCGAACACCATGACGCGCATTGTTTCGTCTCCTCGTTGTCGGGCCGCCCTGGCCCTTACCTTCGACGACGAACGAGCGGGCGCCAGATCGACATCGCGCGCAATGTTTACGACGAACGGTAGATCTGGGTCGTCGCCAACCGGGGGAGGGGAAATAGTGCTCTGACCCCTGTTTTGCTATTCGTTCGTCGGGCGATCCGCCGGCATCTTCCGCTTCATCTCCTGCTCCATCTCCAGGTCGAAGCTGCTCACCGACAGGCTCACCTCGCTGCCCATCACGATGCTCGCCGCGAGCAGGAACAACACGCCGATCACCGCGAGCGCGGTCGGCACCACGCCGAGCTTGAAGCCGGTGAACGCATCCACCGCGAGTCCGAGGCTCGTGCCGACGAACGCACCCAGCGCGCCGTAGAGCAACTGGCACGCACGCAGCACGAGGTGCGCGCGGCGGCGGTGCCGCTGGATCTGGTCCTCGCGTTCCTGCCGGTCGGGCGCATCGAATTCCCAGCTGATCATCAGCGCGCGCAGGCGGTCGACCACGCGCGCCAGCCGCGCGTTCGCCGACACCAGCAACGAGGCGGTCGCGGCCATGAGCAACGCGGGCGCGAGCATCGCGGTCAGGATGGCGTAGTGGGCGAGGGCGGACTGGAACTGGGGCATCGGCGGCGGCGGAAGCTCGGCGAGGGGGCTGGGCTATGATGCGGCACCAACACTCGATGGCGGAACCCGCGACGCATGGCGAACAGCATGGAAGAAGGCCGCCTGATCTGGATCGACCTGGAAATGACCGGGCTCGACACCGGCCGCGATTCGATCCTCGAGATCGCCACCGTCGTCACCGACTCCAACCTGCAGGTCCTCGCCGAAGGTCCCGAGCTCGCCATCGCGCACCCGCTGGCGGTACTCGAGGCGATGGACGAGTGGAACCGCACCCAGCACCGCAAGTCCGGCCTGTGGCAGCGCGTGATCGAAAGCCACGTCACCATCGAGGAAGCCGAAGCCCGGACGATGGCCTTCCTGTCGCAGTGGGTGCCGGCCAACGCTTCGCCGATGTGCGGCAACTCGATCTGCCAGGACCGCCGCTTCCTGCACCGGATGATGCCGGCGCTCGAAAGCCACTTCCATTACCGCAACCTCGACGTCAGCACGGTCAAGGAACTCGCCCGCCGCTGGGCGCCGTCGGTCCTGTCGGGCGTGCGCAAGCAGGCCGCACATACGGCCCTGTCCGACGTGCGCGATTCGATTGCAGAGTTGGCCTACTATCGGAAGCACATGGGCCCCTTGTCGGGCCTGCCGACGGGGTAGGGTGGGCCGGTTCCTTGCACTGGTAGCGCTGCTGCTGATCGCCCCGGCCGCGTTCGCGGCCGGCAAGCCCGTCAATGCCTATTTCCGCGAAACCTGGACCACGCGCGAAGGCCTGCCGCACAACCAGGTCAACGCGATCGCGCAGACGCCCGACGGCTATCTCTGGTTCGGCACGTGGGAAGGACTGGTCCGTTACAACGGCCTCGAATTCCACGTCATCGACCGGCGCAACACGCCGGAACTGCGCGACAACGGCGTGCGTTCGATCCGCGTCGCACCCGACGGGGCGCTCGTCATCGGCACCTCGCGCGGCGGCGTGAGCGTGATGCGCGACGGCGCGTGGCGCACGTACGGCAAGCAGCAGGGGCTCGAGCAGGATGAAGTGATGGACGCCGTGCTGGATAAGCGCGGGCGTCTCTGGGTCGCCACCGAGAGCGCGGGTCTCACGCGCATCGATCCGACCGGCCCGCACCAGCACTTCGAAGACGACAACGGCCTGCCGACCAACATCACCTTCGGCCTGCTGCGCGATCGCGACGATTCGGTCTGGGTCGCCACCGCGGCGGGCCTCGTGCATTTCGTCGAAGGCCGCGCGCCGCGCACGTACGATGCGAAGGATGGCTTGCCTGCGGCGCCGGTCTTCCGCGTCGTGCAGATGAACGACGGCGCGTTGTACGTCGGCACCGAACGCGGCGCCTATCGTCGCGTCGGCGAGCGCTTCGAACTCGTGTCGTCGCAGTTGCCCGTCGACGGTGTGCCGAGCATCGCGCGCGATGCTGCAGGCGATCTGTGGGTCGGCACCGTCAATCACGGCCTGCTGCGCCTGGGCGCCGACGGGCTCGACACGCTGAGCAGCCAGAAAGGCTTGCCGAACAATCGCGTCGCCGCGTTGTTCACCGATCGCGAAGGCAGCCTGTGGGCCGGCACCAACGCAGGCCTGTTGCGCCTGCGCGATGCGCCGTTCACCACGTTCAACACCGAACAGGGATTGAGCGACGACTACGTTCGCGCGATCACGCAAGGCCGCGACGGCAGTATCTGGATCGGCACGAGCCGCGGCCTCAATCGCTGGCGCGACGGCAAGGTCGTCGATGTGCTGACGAGTGCGCAGGGTCTGCCGGGCGATTCGATCCTCAGCCTGCTCGCCGAATCCGACGACAGCCTGTGGGTCGGCACGTACGTCGGCGGCTTGCTTCGCCTGCGCGACGGCAAGGTCGTCGAACATCACCACACCGACGGCGACATGCCCGGCAGCAACCAGGTGCGCGCACTCGCGCATGGGCCCGATGGATCGTTGTGGATCGGCACCTCACGCGGCCTCGTGCACAAGACCGGCGACACATTCAAGTTGTACGGCGCGGACGACGGCTTGCCGCGCGAGTTCATCCTCGCGTTGCACGTCGCGCGGGACGGCACGGTCTGGGTGGGCACGGCGAACGGCGCGGCGCGTGTCGTGCAGGACCGCATCGAACCGATCGACCTGCACGGCATGCACGATGCGCAGGACGTGTTCGGCTTCCACGAAGACAGCGACGGTACGTTGTGGATCGCGACCGACCGCGGGCTCGTGCGCTGGCGCAACGGACGCATGGCATCGTTGGGATTGCAGCAGGGATTGCCGGTCGACACGCTGTTCCAGGTCGTCGACGACAACGCGGGCGGGCTGTGGCTCACGTCGAATCGCGGCGTCGTGCGCGTGTCGCGTCGCGATGCGGAAGCGGTGCTCGATGGCCGGCAACGCACGCTCAACCCCGATCAATTCGGCGAACCCGATGGTCTTGCGAGCAGCCAGTGCAACGGCGGTTCCGGCCCCGCCGCGATGCGCGATGCGCAGGGCCGCTTGTGGGTAGCGACGGCGCGCGGTGCGGCGATGGTCGATCCGACCGTGCTGCACAGTTATCGCCGCACGTTGCCGCAAGTGGTGATCGAACAGGTGCTAGCCGATGATCGCGCGATGCCGCTGCAGGCGAAGCTCGAGTTGCCGCCGGGCACGCGCAAGCTCGAATTCCATTACGCGGGGTTGAGTTTCCAGATGCCGCGCCTGCTGCGGTATCGCTATCGACTCGAAGGCATCGACGCGGGCTGGATCGAACGCGGCAACCAGCGCGTCGCGCAGTACACGAACCTCGGGCCGGGCACGTATCGCTTCCACGTCACGTCGTCGGCGCCGGGTCTTGGCCAGGGCTGGAACGACGAGGTCACGACGCTCGAAATCAGGATCAAGCCGCAGTTCTGGCAGCACCCGTGGTTCCTCGCGGCCGCCGCGCTCGCGCTTGCATTGCTCATCGTCGCCTACACGCGTTGGCGCACGCGCAGCCTGCGGCAACGCGCGGTCGACCTCGAACGCACCGTCGAAGCGCGCACGCAGGACCTGCGTGATCAAACGTCGCGCCTGCTCGTCGCCGACGAAGAGAAGACGCGCCTGGTCCACCAGTTGCGCGACAAATCGGAAGCGTTCGAACGCCAGGCGCGCGAGGACGCACTCACCGGCCTGCACAATCGGCGCAGCCTCGACGAACGCCTGGCGCAGGCGTTCGATTCGGCGGTGCGCACGCAGCAGCCCCTGAGTTTCGCGCTGCTCGACATCGACCACTTCAAGCACATCAACGACGAGTACTCGCACGCGGCCGGCGACGAAGCGCTGCGCGAAGTCGCGCGCGTGCTGCGCGGCCTGCTCGACCACGACACGATGCTGGCGCGCTGGGGCGGCGAGGAGTTCGCGGTGCTATTCCCGTTCGCGACACTCGAACAGGCACGCGCCCGTTGCGAAGCCGCACGCGCAGCGATCGAAGCGATGGACTGCGATGCATTCGCGCCCGGCTGGCGGATGACGCTGAGCGGCGGCGTGTGCGAGCGCACCGGATTCGCGCACCACGAGCGGTTGGTGCGGCGCGCGGATCAGTTGTTGTACGAGGCGAAGCGGGCGGGGCGGAATCGGATCGTTGGGTGAGGCAAGGGAAGGGAAAGGGAAACGGGAAACAAGGAGCGGGAAACGGGAAACGGACCTCTGCTTCGGCCGAGAGACTATCGGCCGAAGTGAAGGCCGGTTTCCCGTTTCCCGCTCTTCGTTTCCCGTTTCCCTTTCCTTGTTTCCCGTTTCCCGCCTAACTCACGCCTTCGCCTTGGCGAGCGCCAACCACGTATCGACAACCGTATCCGGATTCAGCGAAACACTCTCGATCCCTTGCTCCATCAACCACAGCGCAAGATCCGGGTGATCGCTCGGGCCCTGCCCGCAGATGCCGACGTACTTGCCCTTGGCGCGCGCGGCGGAGATCGCCATCGAGAGCATCTTCTTCACCGCCGGGTCGCGTTCGTCGAACAGGCCGGCGACGATCGCCGAGTCGCGGTCCAGGCCGAGCGTGAGCTGGGTCAGGTCGTTGGAGCCGATCGAGAAGCCGTCGAAGAGTTCGAGGAATTCGTCGGCCATCAGCGCGTTCGACGGCACCTCGCACATCATGATGATCTTCAGGCCGTCCTTGCCTTGCTCCAGGCCGAACTCCTTCAGCACTTCGAGCACCTTGCGGCCTTCGTCGAGCGTGCGCACGAACGGGATCATCACCCAGCAGTTGGTGAGGCCCATCGTGTCGCGCACCTTGCGCACCGCGCGGCATTCGAGTTCGAAGCAATCCTTGAACGACGCGTCGACGTAACGGCTCGCGCCGCGGAAGCCGATCATCGGGTTCTCTTCGTGCGGTTCGTACTTCGAGCCGCCGATCAGGTTCGCGTATTCGTTCGACTTGAAGTCGGACAGGCGCACGATCACCGCGTGCGGCGCGACCGATGCGGTGATCGTCGCGATGCCTTCGGCGAGGCGATCGACGTAGAAGTCGACGGGGCTCGCGTAGCCGGCCATCTTCGCGTCGATCTTCTGCTTCGTCGCGTTGTCCTGCTTGTCGTATTCGAGCAGCGCCTTCGGATGCACGCCGATGTGCGAGGCGATGATCATTTCAAGACGCGCCAGGCCGATGCCCGCGTTCGGCAGCATACCGAAGTCGAACGCGCGGTCGGGGTTCGCCACGTTCATCATGATCTTCAGCGGCGCCGGCGGCATGTTGGCCAGGTCCGTCGTGGTGCGTTCGAACGGCAGCGAGCCTGCGTAGATGAAACCGGTGTCGCCTTCGGCGCAGCTCACGGTGACCTGCGCGCCGTCCTGGATCGTGTCGAGCGCGTTGCCGGTGCCGACGACCGCGGGCACGCCGAGTTCGCGCGCGATGATCGCCGCGTGGCACGTGCGGCCGCCGCGGTTGGTGACGATGGCCGCCGCGCGCTTCATCACCGGTTCCCAGTCGGGGTCGGTCATGTCGGCGACGAGCACGTCGCCGGGCTGCACGCGCGCCATGTCGTCGAGCGAACGCACGACGCGCGCGACGCCCGAACCGATCTTCTGGCCGATCGCGCGGCCTTCGGCGACGACATCGCCGCGCTGGCCGAGCGTGTAGCGCTCGATCTGCGTGGCGTGGCCGCGCGACTTCACCGTTTCCGGGCGCGCCTGCACGATGAAGAGCTTGCCGCTGACTCCGTCCTTCGCCCACTCGATGTCCATCGGACGACCGTAATGCTGTTCGATGATCAGCGCCTGGCGCGCGAGCTCGTGCACGTCGTCGTCGCTGACCGAGAACGCGTTGCGCAGTTGCGCCGGCGTGTCTTCGTTGCGAACGCGTTCGCCGGGCTGCGACGAATACACCATGCGGATCTGCTTGGCGCCGAGCGAGCGGCGCAGGATCGCGGGCTTGCCTTGCTTCAGCGTCGGCTTGAAGACGTAGAACTCGTCGGGGTTCACCGCACCCTGCACAACGTTCTCGCCGAGCCCGTAGCTGGCGGTGATGAAGACGACATCGCGGAAACCGGACTCGGTGTCGAGGGTGAACAGCACACCCGACGAACCGACGTCCGAACGCACCATCAGCTGCACGCCGGCGGAGAGGAACACGTCTTCGTGCTTGAAGCCGTGGTGCACGCGGTAGGCGATCGCGCGGTCGTTGTAGAGCGAGGCGAAGACTTCCTTCACCTTGCGCACGACGTCGTCGGCGCCCTCCACGTTGAGGAAGGTTTCCTGTTGGCCGGCGAAGCTGGCGTCGGGCAGGTCCTCGGCGGTCGCGGACGAGCGCACGGCGACGGCGACATCACCGCCACCGTTCTCCGCGCAGAGCTTGGCGTAGGCGGCGCGGATGTCCTGGTCGAGGTCCGGCTGCAGCGGGGCGTCGATCACCCAGCCGCGGATCTCGCCGCCGGCCTTGGTGAGGGCAGGGACGTCCTCGACATCGAGCGTGGCCAGGCGGTCGAAGATCCGCTGGTGCAGGTCGTTGTGGGCGATGAAGGCCTTGAAGGCGTCGGCCGTGGTCGCGTAGCCGCCGGGGACCGAGACGCCAAGCTTCGCGAGGTTGCCGATCATCTCGCCGAGCGAGGAATTCTTGCCGCCGACCTGGGCCAGGTCGGTCAGGCGCAGGTCGTGCAGCCACAGGATATTGGGGCTCAAGGCGAAGCTCCGGACATCGAAGGGGGAAGGGGCGCGGCAACAGCGCGACGGCGCCGGCCGCGAAGCGCGGTATTTTACAGTCCCCGCGTCGCCACTGCCTGCACATGACCCCGACACGCCCCGTCTTCTACGTCTCCGACGGCACCGGCATCACGGCCGAAACCATCGGCCACAGCCTCCTCACGCAGTTCGCCGACACGCGGTTCACCACCGACCGCATCCCCTTCGTCGACACCGCCGACAAGGCCCGCGAAGCCTCACAACGCATCCGCGAAGCAGGGGAGGCGGCCGGCGTGCGCCCGATCGTGGTCAATTCCTGCGTCGACAACGAGCTCTACCGGATCATCGCGGAGAGCGGGGGACTGATGCTCGACATCTTCGCGCCCTTCATCGAGCCGCTCGAACGCGAACTCGGCGAGACGCGCAAGCTGCGCGTGGGGCAGGCGCACGGCATGGTCGACTTCGAGGCGTACCATCGCCGCATCAACGCGATGAACTACGCGCTGACGCACGACGACGGCATGATCATGGACTTCGACGACGCGGAGATCATCCTCGTCGGCGTGTCGCGCGCGGGCAAGACGCCGACATGCGTGTACCTCGCGCTGCATTACGGCATCTGCGCGGCCAACTATCCGCTGACCGAAGAAGACCTCGAAGCCGATCGACTGCCCGCGAAATTGCGTCCGCATCGACACAAGTTGTTCGGCCTGACGATCGATCCGATTCGACTGCACCAGATCCGCCAGGAACGCCGGCCGAATTCGAAGTACTCGCAGCTCGACACGTGCAAGCGTGAAGTCGCGCAGGCCGAACACATCTTCCGCAACGAGCGTTTGACGACGTTGAGCACGACGCACACGTCGATCGAAGAAATCTCGAGCAAGGTGCTGACCACCCTCGGCATCCATCGCGAGATGTTCTGACGGAGCGCGTGTCCGACGAAATCGTCGGAACCGGATGTTCGGACAGCGTGAAGCGGCGCCGCAATTTTTCGGGCGCGTTGGCTGTCGTTGGGGAAGCATCACGTTAGGCCTGCGCGGGCGTGTCGTCAATGCTGCCCGCATCGGTTCTTCGCGTGTAGGATCGGGCCATGAGCAGTCTCGCACCACGCGCCGCGCGCATCCCGAAATTGAGCCGCTTCGGCTGGCTCATGGGGCTGTACGCCGAGAACCATGTGCGCCTCGTGCGCCTGTTCGAACCGCAGGACCTCGCTGTCGGTCGCTACGTTTCCAGCGTCGGCGACGGCCTGGATGTCGTGCTCGATGTCGTCGAGCGTCATGCGTATACCGTCGAACTGCGACTGAGTTACGCGATCTACGATCCGGTGACCGGACAGCCCGATCCGTCGGCGCACCTGCGCCTGTATCGCGATGCAAAGCAGGTCGAGGCGACGCATTGTTACGTCGGGCGGCGCTGGCAGGACGTCATCGGCATGTATCCGCCGCCGGCCGAGGTGATCTGCCATCGGCTGCGCATGAACACGTTCCTCGGCAAGTGGGTGCAATACCTGGCCGAGCAGGGGCACGGCGTCGCGACGCTGGTGCGGGTGGAGGCGGGCGAAGTCACGATCGCGGCCTGAAGTCCTACGACGCGTTCCGGAATTCCCTGACAGTCAACGATGCGCGGCCCGGGCAATCTGGACCCCGGTGGCGACGGCGCGTCCGGAACCCTGCTCAGGTGCCCCTGGGAGCAACGACGGCTCCACCCCGGGCGCCGTCGCCGCCGACTTCGAATGGAAGCCCGGTTCCTTTCCGGGCGCGGCGGCAAGGAAGCCTTCATGCAACGCGTCGCGTGGATTCTCGGGTTGTTTGCGGCGACGCCGTCGGGACTGGGTGCGGAGTTGTTCCGCTGCATCGATCCTGCAGGCGGCGTGACCTGGCAGGACGCGCCGTGTGGCGCCGGCAGCCGGCTGACGAAGACGCTCGAGGTGCCTGAGGCGGCCAGCGACTCGGACGTGCCGTCCGGGGCGCCGGCCAAGGCCAAGGACGCGAAGTCGAAAGGCCGCGTGGCGAGCGGCAGTTCGGTCGGGAGTTCGTCTGGAAGACCGGGCGGCGCGAAACGCGACGGCCGATCACGTCAACGCGAAACCTGTAAAGCGGCGCGCGCGGAACGCGATCGCAAACTCGAAGCGCTCGGACTGACGCGCACGTTCGAACAACTGCGTGCGTTGGACGACAAGGTGCGGGCCAAGTGCAAGGATCTTTGACGCAAGACGCGCAGGGCTCCCAGCGCCCATGGGAAGCGGGGTTCTGGCCTGGAGGAGGCGTCGTCGACCCCTCAACGGCCATACCCGATACTTCGCATAATGCATCTTACGTTGTGGGTGGGGTTGGGCGTTCTCGCGCTGTGCACCCCCGCCACCCAACGCTGGCCTTTTCGCCTGCAGGAAAGAACATGACCGAACCGATCGACTTCGACGGTGACTGGTACGGATGGCGGCTGCGAGGCCGCCATCTCGTTTCCCCGGATGGCCAGCGCATCAGCCGCACGCGGCTCGAAGGCCTGTTGTGGCACGACGCCATGCAACTGCGTCTGGACGGTTTCGCCAGCCGCCGCGCCGCCGAACAAGCCAAGCGCGCCCAGCAGTACGGGCCGCGCATCAAGGTCGTCGTGGTGCCGTTGGCCGATTACCGGTGTGGCGACCTGAGTGCTTCATAGAGGTACCCTGGCGACCAGTGGACAGTCCCACGGGTTCTTCGCCAGCATTCAAGCATGGCTACCGATCACGATTCCCCGAGCGTCTCCCTGGCATGTCCAGCCTGCAGTGGCGTGAGCTTCCGCCTGTTCGGTGGCACCCTCCACGTCGGCCCGCGCTTCGTCTGCCTGCTATGCGGCGGCGTTTGGCGCGAGGACCAACTCAAGTCGCGGCAGCGACGCTCCCCGGTTAGCAACAATGGGCCAGCCGCCAACGACGCTGACACTGCGCCGCCGCCCGAGCCGCAGTCCCCGCATTAGCCTAGGTTCACCTGCGCGGTACTCCTGACCATGTGGCGGCAGGCCCGACTGTTTTTGGACCTGGTAGACAAACCCCTCCTGAACCCGCCAAAAGGTGTCAACAGGGGTTGACAAGGGTTGACATCAAATTTGATAGTGAGAATGCCCGCGGCGGGATTCGAACCCGCAAAACCCGAGGAGGTCACCGGATTGACAGTCCGGCGCGTCTACCAATTTCGCCACACGGGCAAAGCGACACAGAAGGCCCCGCCTTCCACAGCCCCCGGGATGACAACCGGGGGCTGTGTCGTTTAGGGCGCCGGAAAGCACAAATACCTCCTCCGGCGAAAGCCACCACCACTACATATTGTGGCCTTCGAAAATCGAAGCTACGCCCCGCCGCCGGAGGCTGTCAACGGGCTTGCGCATTATTCGGCGAGTAGTTTAGGGGCCGCCCCAAACCCGCGTGCTCTCGCGAAACGCGATCCTCTTCGACGACCTGCGTGGTTACCGAAAGTCACGGGATGACACGCCAACGTGACCGGCGCACCATATTCCCGTGGATCGCCCGCCGCCCGAAGCGCGTCTGGCCTGCCCCCATTGCGGCGGCACAATCTTCATGCTCGCACGCGGAACGGATGCGCCATCAGGCGTCGTCGAATGCCTGCAGTGCGGCGCGAAACTCAACCACGCAGAGCTGGTAGGCCATCGCCCAGGGAATCAGTCGCGCATTCCTCCGCCCACTTCTTACGACTGAATCCTTCAGCCGCTTCAGCTTAATTTCTGCGAATGTCGGAGCGTCGCCAGCCTGAAGTTAGCGTGGTTTCTTCGTACTCTTTTGGGAACCGAAGCCTAGGAAGGTGCATGTGTATCGCGCTCCCGAGGGCAAGCTCGCATTCGTTGTAGAACTTGAGGACGTAAAAACATCCCTCTAGTGCAAGCGGCTCCATTTGAATCCCGAAGTGTTCGGTTGGAGCGGGCACATGCTGCATAGGTGGCTTCTTTCGCGCGTCCAAATAAGAAAATGTTTCGAGATCGATTGAGTACTGGGGTATTGCGATTTTGAGCCCTGCAATTTCCTCACGCGCCGGATCAGGTCTTTCTTTTCTGGCAATCCGAGCCATCGCCTCGTCTATCGAACAGGCGTTGTAGGCGAACAAGACTCGCGCATCCAATTCGTTCGTTGCGTCACCCATCAAATAAATCCCCGGAGCTGGCTGCCCGACAATCTCGACATGGAGAGCGGCGGTGTTGCTGTCCCACTTAATCACGTCATGCATATCGGCGTTTCGTGCACGCCAAAAGTAGTGAAGTAGCGTTCCTTCCCTACTGCGCTCATCCTCAATGCGGTTCCTGGTGAATTCGCCGTCGATTAAAGTCGACGCTTCAAGTAGCGCCTCACGTGCGGAGTTGATAAACATCAGCTCGCAAAAGAATGCGCGTTCCATCGACTCAGTGTCGCGGGACTCCCCCGCTACGATCATTGTCTGAAATTCTTGCCTCGCCCATCCGAGAAGCCGACTGGACTTAGCTAGAAGCGATTTGGGATCGCGCTGCACTGGAAAGCCTCGGGAGTTTTTGGGACCGTGCGGATGCACGTTAGGCAGGCCGAGCGGAATGTCCGCTATCGGCCAGAAGGGGACGTTTGAGCGCGCGCCTTATGAGCGGCCGCGGGACCTTTCGCGATGAGCTGAAGCGGACAAGCGAACCCGCGCGTCTTTTACGC